>NZ_CP104172.1:6500000-9614050 GCF_025200885.1 Bradyrhizobium huanghuaihaiense
CTGGGTCGGCGGCCTGCTGATCATCGGCACCTTCACCGTGCTGTCGGAGGCCGGCATCGGCGACAAATTCACCGACCATTATCTCACCGTTTTCCAGATCTCGGCGCATATGGCGCTGCAATTCGTATTCCTGCTGTCGGCCCCGACCATCGGCATCGCCTTCATCAGCGTGCTGTTCCTGATCTTCGCCTTCGGCACGCTGCGCATGACCTCGACCCAGGCGATGCTGACCTGGGCGCTTGCGACCGTCGGCCTTGCCGCCGTGTTCCTCGCCTCCGACCTGCCGATCGGCATGCCCGTTGCGACGAAGCTCCAGCGGACCGCCTCGATGCTGTGCTTCGTGCTGGTGATCGGCCAGTGCGCCTTCCTCGGCCTGTTCGGCGCCACGCTGCGCAAGATCCTGTATCAGCGCAGCATCGAGCTGAAGGCCGCCTATCAGCGCATCGAGGAACTGGCCGAGCTCGACGAGCTGACCGGCTCCTACAACCGCGGCTGCATCATGCGTCTGCTCGACGCCGAGATCGAAACGTCGCGGCGGACATCGAGGCCTTGCGCGATCGCGCTGATCGACCTCGACTGGTTCAAGCGCATCAACGACGCCCACGGCCATCCCGTCGGCGACGAGGTGCTGCGCACCTTCGCGATCACGATTTTCGCCAACATCCGTCCGGCCGACAGCTTCGGCCGCTACGGCGGCGAGGAATTCCTGCTGCTGCTGCCGGATACCGAAGGCGGCGCCGCCTCGCGCATGCTCGAGCGCCTGCGCCGCGTCGTCGCCGAGCTCGACTGGAGCGCATTTTCTCCGGGCATGCACGTGACGATTTCAGCGGGCGTCGTGACGCTTCGCGACAATGATACTGCCGACACGTTTCTCGCGCGCGCCGACAGCGCGCTTTATTCCGCAAAGGCGCAAGGGCGCAACCGCATCGTAACGAACTGACCAATCCATTTTCTCCCGGGGCGCCAGAGGCTCCACCGGACCGAACGCTCCAGGACAGGGCAATGAGATCCAAATCCGAGAAATCATCCGAGAATTTGCTTGAAGAATTGCAGGCCGCGCTCTCGCACGGCACCGTCGCGCGGCGAGTCGAGACATTGCGCCGCGTCACCGATCTCTTCGTGGGCAACGCGGTGGACTATTCCGACGACCACATTCGCGTGTTCGACGACGTGTTCGAATGCCTGATCGAGCAGATCGAGACGTCGGCCAGGGCGCTGCTTGCCGACCGCCTCGCACCGATCGCGGCCGCACCGCCCAAGATCATCCGCACGCTCGCGCTCGACGAGGTCATCGAGGTCGCAGGACCCGTGCTGACGAAATCGGAACGGCTGGACGAGGCGACGCTGATCCAGATCGCGCGCACGCGCGGCCAGGCCCATCTGAAGGCGATCTCGCTGCGGCGGGTTCTGTCGGAAGCGCTGACCGACGTGCTGGTGACGCGCGGCGACGAGGACGTCGTGCAATCGACCGTCAGCAATCCGGGCGCGCGGCTCTCCGAGGAAAGTCTCACCGACCTCGTCACGCGCGCCGAGCGCGACGACGGCCTCGCCACCTGCATCGGCCTGCGGCCCAGCCTGCCGCGCCATCACTACCTGAAGCTGGTTGCGAAGGCGTCCTTGAGCGTGCGCAGGAAGCTGGAGGCTGCCCATCCCGAGCTCGCGGACGAGGTATCGAGCGTGGTGCAGGAGGCGGCTCAGCGGGTCCGCGCCGCCGCCATGACCAGGCAAACGGAAATGGCGCGCGCGCTGGTGAAGTCGCTGCACGAGGACGGCCGCCTCAACGAATTCCAGGTCACCACATTCGCCGAACAGGGCAAGTTCGACGAGACCAATGCCGGGCTCGCCGCGCTCGCGGGCGTCGCGGTCGAGACCGCCGAGACCATGATGATCGAAAGCCGCACCGAGGGCGTGATGATCCTCGCCAAGGTCGCGGGCATGCAATGGTCGAGCGTGCGCGCGATCATCGCGATGCGCGAGAAACTGGCAGGCGGCGCGACGGCGGACATGCTGGCGCTGCGCGACACCTACGAGGCCCTGCGCAGCTCCACCGCGCAGCAGGTGCTGCGCTTCCACCGCATGCAGGGCGCCACGCCGGCGGCTTGAGGCCGCCGGGTCGGTTCTTGTTTTGATGCGTTTTCTTTACGCGAACCGGTATCCACTTCACTCGAAAACGCTCTAATACCGCAAAACCCTGGAGCCGATCGCCGCGCCGATCACGGTCACCACCGCGGTCGCGATCGTGTACCAGGTCGCGACGAACAGCGGTGAATCGTCGGTGCAGTGCGAGGCATAGAGCGTCGCGGCAAGTCCGGCCGAGACCAGGCCGGCGAGTGCACCGGCAAGCGCAGGGCGCGACGGCGCGCCGTGGCGAAGGCCGATCAGCGCCCCCGCAAGCAGCGGCAGCGACATCGCGGGGATCGCCATCAGGCAAGTCCTGGAGTTCTTGCCCATCAGCCGCATCGTCATCGGCATGGCAGGCGCCATCATCGCCTCGCTGCCGATCGCAACTGCAAGCAGGCCGACGGGAAGCAGCAACAGCCAGCCCCAGCCGCGCAGCAGGGCTTCGGGCCGCGACAGATGCAGACTGACGATGATCGCGGGAATCGCGAGCGACAGCGTCACCGCGAACTTCATGTCGAAGAACGGATTACCCATCGCGCTCATCACGTCGGCGCGCACACCGAGGAAGGTCGCGAAGATCAGGATCGACAGCGGCGCGGCCACCAGCAGCGCCATCGTCAGCACGGCGCCGACGCGCGGCGCGCGATGGGCGTTGTCGGCCGCGAGCGAGCGAATGAGTTGATCGGTATCCATGACTAGTGGTCCCGCAGTTTGGCAGTCAGTGCGGCAAGGCCGCGGTGCAGCGCGACCCGCACGGCACCTTCGCTCATCGAGAACTTCGCCGCCGTGTCCTTGATCGAGGCGGCCTCGACCGCGATCGACTGCAGCACGTCGCGCTGGCGCTGCGGCAGCGCGCCCAGCTGCGCCGCAACCTCGCCCGCGGAAGCCGTCTCCTGCGGCGCCTCGCCCGGCAGCGTCTCGGCGAAATCGTCGATGTTGACGAAGACGCGCCTGCCGCGGCGCCTGAGCGCATCGATCAGCTTGTTGCGGGCGATCGCGAACAGCCAGGGCGCGAAGGGCGCTTCGCTGTCCCAGGTGTGCCGCTTCAGGTGCACCGCCAACAAAATCTCCTGCACGATATCCTCGGCCTGGTCGGGAGGCTGCCCGGCCCGCGCCAGGCCGCGCCTCGCGGCAGCGCGCAGCACCGGCGTGACCGCCTTCAACAGGCGATGATACGCCGCATCATCGCCTGCCATGGCCGACCGCATCAGGCCGGTCCATTCGTCCTCACGTCCGCGCACGCGCGCCCCTCACCATGCAATTCGGCCGCTCTTTCAATTTGTTACGCCGGACCCGTACGATCACGAACTCGTGATCGACACTGAGAACCGGTGCTCCGATGCGGCCGCGAAAACTCGCGACGGCTCATAACACCGATCGGTCCCGTCCGCACCCGGCGGCCGGCCGCAACGGACGGCCTGCCCCGCTTTCGCCCCGTGTGGCCCGAAGATTCCCCTTTTCTGCCCCGCTGTCGTCACCTCGCGGCGTCTCTGTTCGGTCCTGGGGAGGGGTGAATTGGGGAGATCGTCACATGATGAATACCAGCGGGCGCGCTGCCCTGATTCTTCTTGCCGGGCTTTTCCTGCTGTTCGGAGGCGCTGCACAGGCGGCGCCAGCCTCGACCGCGAGCAGCCAATCGGACAGCGCGGGCAAACAGGCCGATGCAGTCAAACCGAGCAAGCACCGGCACCAGTCTTCTCGCCGCACCAGCAGCAAGACGGCGCAGAAGTCCTCCGGGGACAAGGCCGACAGCAAGGACACCGCGGCCAAGGCCGGCGAGGCCAAGACTGCCGATAAGGCCGATAGCGGCCTGCCCGCATGGAGCCAGATGCCGCAGGAGGTCGCCAACGCCAATGCGCAGCTTGCCGCCGCCGATACGCCGCCCGCGGCTGCGGCCTCCGCCATGACCGGCCGCGCTAACGACAACGTCCAGGCCGCAGCCGATAATACCGCGGCCCCGAATGCCGAGAGCCAGATCGTCGCCCCCGACCAGCCGAACGATCTCGACCGCGCCGCGCAACAGGACAACCCACCCGCCCAGAAGGCGGTGCTTGCCGCAACCGAGGCGCAGCCGCGTCCCGCGCCGGTGATGGCCAGCAGCCATCAGAGCTCGGCCTGGGACCAGAGCTCCTTGATCGGCAAGATCTTCATCGGCGTCGGCACGCTGCTGACCTTGGCGTCCGCCGCGCGCATGTTCATGGCCTAAGTTTCCCGGCCTAAGTTTCCTGGCCTGGAACGCGCGACTTGCAGCGTGTTCCGGCCTTGTTCCGAAGGCTTCCTTGGGCTCTTGAAGCCCACCGCGCCAGCAGGCACATTGCCCGCCCAATCAAAAAGCGTGGGTGGAGCATGAGCACGTTCGAACACATCATCGTCGAAGGCAAAGGCGCGGTGGGCATCGTCAAGCTGAACCGGCCGAAGATGCTCAACGCGCTCTCCTTCGGCGTCTTCCGCGAGATCGCCGCTGCGGTCGACGATCTCGAGGCCGATGACGCCATCGGCTGCATCGTGGTGACCGGCAGCGAGAAGGCCTTTGCCGCCGGCGCCGACATCAAGGAGATGCAGCCGAAGGGCTTCATCGACATGTTCTCCGAAGACTTCGCCGCGATCGGCGGCGACCGCGTCGCGCGCTGCCGCAAGCCGACCATCGCCGCGGTCGCCGGTTACGCGCTCGGCGGCGGCTGCGAGCTCGCCATGATGTGCGACTTCATCATCGCCGCCGACACCGCCAAGTTCGGCCAGCCCGAAATCACCCTCGGCACCATTCCCGGCATCGGCGGCACCCAGCGCCTGACCCGCGCCATCGGCAAGTCCAAGGCGATGGACCTCTGCCTCACCGGGCGGATGATGGATGCAGCCGAAGCCGAGCGCTCGGGCCTCGTCAGCCGCATCGTGCCCGCGGACAAGCTGATGGACGAGGTCATGGCCGCCGCCGAGAAGATTGCGTCGATGTCGCGCCCGGCAGCCGCGATGGCCAAGGAGGCGGTCAACCGCGCCTTCGAGACGACGCTTGCCGAGGGCATGAGCGTCGAGCGCAACCTGTTCCACTCGACCTTCGCACTCGAAGACCGCTCCGAGGGCATGGCGGCGTTCATCGAGAAGCGCAAGCCGGTGAACAAGAACCGGTGACGCGAGCGCGCGGTCAGGCTGGTGTAAGGCTCTGGCGTCTTTTCGCAAAAATGCTGTGACGCACCTGCAACAAGCACGGAATAGATGGGAGTTTTCCCCGCGGCAGTTTGCCTGCGCGACCCCGGCTGGTTAAACAGTTAAGAGGCCACCGTCGGCGGGGGCGGACAGCCGGGGTTTAGCGGGATTACATGATTGGGCGTGCCGCCAGAGCTGGTCGCGTGATGACGCGGCGTCGATCGGGCGTGGGTCCTGTGCTTGCGACATGGACCACGCTGGCGCTCTCGTGCGCCCTGCCCTCGGCCGCAACTGCCGAGGCCCTGCCGGAGGCATTGGCAAAAGCCTACCAGACCAACCCGCAGCTCAATGCCGAGCGCGCGCGCCAGCGCGCGACCGACGAGAACGTGCCGCAGGCGCTCGCCGGCTACCGGCCGCAGCTCGTGGCGAGCCTCAGCGCCGGCCTGCAATCGGTGCGCAACCTCTTGCCCAACAACACGATCCAGACCGCCGATCTGAAGCCGTGGGTCATCGGCGTCACGGTGACGCAGACCCTGTTCAACGGCTTCCGCACCGCCAACAATGTGCGGGCCGCCGAGCTCCAGGTGCAGTCGGGCCGCGAGGCGCTGCGCAATGTCGGCCAGGGCGTGCTGCTCGACGCCGTCACCGCCTATACCAACGTGCTGGCAAACCAGTCGCTGGTCGAGGCGCAGCGCTCCAACGTGGCTTTCCTGCGCGAGACCCTCGCGGTCACCCAGCGCCGCCTCAATGCCGGCGACGTCACGCCGACCGACAGCGCGCAAGCCGAGGCGCGGCTCAACCGCGGCCTCGCCGACCTCAATGCCGCCGAGGTCGCGCTTGCGGTCAGCCAGGCGACCTATGCCCAGGTGATCGGCAACGCGCCGTCGCAGCTCAAGCCCGCCGAGGTGGTCGACCGCTATCTGCCGAAGAGCCGCGAGGATGCGCTCTCGGTGGCGATCCGCCAGCACCCGGCAGTGATGGCCGCAGGTTTCGACGTCGACGTCGCCTCCACCAACATCCGCGTCGCCGAAGGCGCGCTGCTGCCGAGCGCCAGCGTCCAGGGCAGCGCCAGCAAGAGCCGCAACAACGACCCGACGCTCGGAACCTTCGCCGAGGACCAGGCCTCGATCGTCGCCAATGTCACCGTGCCGATCTATGACGGCGGCCAGGCCGCCGCGCAGACCCGGCAGGCCAAGGAGGTCACGGCACAGAGCCGGCTCGTGCTCGACCAGGTGCGCAACCAGGCGCGCACGGCGGCGGTCAGCGCCTGGGTCGCCAATGAAGGCGCCAAGATCGCGGTCTCGGCCTCGGAGTCCGAGGTGAAGGCGGCAACCGTCGCGCTCCAGGGCGTGCAGCGCGAAGCCGCCGGCGGACAGCGCACGACTGTGGACGTGCTGAACTCGCAGGCCGATTTGATCCAGGCGAAGGCCCGCCTGATCGGCGCACTGCGCGACCGCGTGATTGCCTCCTACACGCTGCTCAGCGCCGTCGGCCACCTCGACGTCAAGACCTTGAACCTGAACACCCCGGACTATCTGCCCGAGGTGCACTACCAGCAGGTCCGCGACGCCTGGCACGGCCTGCGCACGCCGTCGGGGCAGTAGGCGTCCCACAGCGCCTTCAAAGCTCTCTGCACCGCTCGCCATCTCGATGCGCCGCGCGGCCTCTTTGACATTCTGTAGCCCATGAGCTACAATCTCGCTTCATGGTCGAGGTGAGGCAGACTGAGCATTTCTCGGAGTGGCTGAGCCGCCTCAGGGACGCCAGCGCGGTAGCCAGGATCACCGTCCGGATTCGCCGCATGGAGATGGGCAATCCCGGTGACAGCAAGAGCGTCGGCCGCAACATCCGGGAAATGCGCATCGATTACGGCCCGGGCTACCGGATTTACTATGTACAGCGCGGCGCGCAGATCGTGATCCTGCTGTGTGGCGGCGACAAGCGCACACAACGACAAGACATCGAGCTAGCCCAGCAACTGGCGGAGACATCGTGATGCCAAAGGCAGCAAAAACGACGGCCAAAACGGCATCCAAGACGACGCGTTTCGACGCCGCCGACTATCTCAACACCGAAGAGCGTCAGGCCGCCTATATCGCAGCGGCCCTCGAAACCGGCGACGCCGATTTCGTGCGTGACGCGCTTGGCCTCGTCGCGCGTGCGCGCGGCATGAGTGCGATCGCGAAGAAAGCCGGCTTGAACCGCGAGAGCCTGTACAAGGCCCTCGGAGAGACCGGAAATCCCGAGTTCGGCACGGTCATGCGCATTGTCGGAGCGTTGGGTCTGACACTATCAGCCCAACCCGCGACAAGCGGACGAACGCCAAAGCGCCGTCGCGCCGCTTGAGGGAACGCGCCACGGTCCGGCGCTCCAAAACGTCGTGGTCGCCGTCACCGCCCACCAAACCGGTTCGAGTCCTCGAGATGGGAATATGAAAAGCCGCCGCATCCATCTGATGGGAGCTTCGGGCTCCGGCGTGACGACGCTCGGCCGGGCGCTGGCGGGCCGGCTTGCACTGCCGCATCACGACAGCGACGATTATTTCTGGCTGCCGACCGTGCCGCCCTACCAGACGACGCGCTCCGCCGCCGATCGTCTGCGCCTGATGCGCGAGATGTTTCTGCCGCGTCTCGATTGGGTGCTGAGCGGTACCGTCACCGGCTGGGGCAACGAGCTCATCCCGTTCTTCGATCTCGTCGTCTTTGTGACGACGCCGCGCGAGCTTCGCTTGCAGCGCCTCCGTGGCCGCGAGGCTGCGCATTTCGGAGCTGATGCCGTCGCACAGGGCGGCTGGCGTCATGAGGAGACGGAGTCGTTCGTCGAATGGGCCTCGCGCTACGAAGCCGGCGATCGCGAGGGCCGCAGTCTCGCAAGAGATGAGGCCTGGCTCGCGGGCCTGCCCTGCCCGGTCGTGCGCGTCGACGGCTCACGTCTGCTTGCGGACCTTGTCGAGCAGCTATGCAACGAAGCGCAGCTTCTGTCCGGCTGATGTGATACCGTCCCGGCACACTGCCAAATAAAACAACCAGGGAGAGAACCGTGCTCAACCGACGCAGCGTCCTGCTTGCCTCCCTTGCCGCCGGAGTAGCCATGACCAACAGAGCCCACGCCCGCGCGGCGCAGCCTGCGACGCCGGTGAATTTCGACGTCCCCGCGCATGCCTGCGACTGCCACACTCACATTCATGGCGATGTCGAGAAGTTTCCGTTCTTTGCCGGGCGCGTCTACACGCCGGAACCGGCAAGCCCTGAAGAAATGGCTGCACTGCACAAGGCGCTGCATATGGAACGCGTGGTGATCGTCACCCCCAGTGTCTACGGCACCGACAATTCGGCGACCTTGTTCGGCATGAAGGCGCGCGGCGCCAATGCGCGCGGCGTCGCCGTGATCGACGACAAGACGACCGAGGCGCAGCTCGATGCGATGCAGGCGGACGGTTTCCGCGGCATGCGCCTCAATCTCGCAACCGGCGGCGTCAACGACCCCAATGTCGGCAGGTCACGCTTCACCACCGCCGTCGAGCGCATGAAGGCGCGCGGCTGGCACGTGCAGCTCTACACCACGCTTCCCATGATCTCGGCGATCAAGGACCTCGTCGAGAGCGCGCCGGTACCTGTCGTGTTCGACCATTTCGGCGGGCTGGAAGCTTCGCTCGGCCTGGAGCAGCCGGGTTTCTCCGATCTCGCTGCGCTGGTGAAGTCCGGCAAGGCCTATGCGAAGATCTCCGGCGCCTATCGCTCGTCGAAGCTCGCGCCGGATTATCAGGACATCGTGCCGTTCGCGCGGGCGCTGATCGCGGCCAACCCGGACCGCATCGTCTGGGGCACCGACTGGCCGCATCCGGATTCGAGCCGTGTCGAGGGACGCAAAGCCACCGACATCGCCCCGCTCTACCAGATCGACGACGCCCGCCTGCTCAATCAGCTTCCGGTGTGGGCGCCGGATGCGGATGTGCGCAAGAAGATCCTGGTCGACAATCCGGCGCGACTCTACGGTTTCTGACGTCAGCGCGCGCGGCGGGAGAAGAAGGAGATCAGCACCGGCAGCGTCACCAGGATCACGACCGGCGCCAGCATCATGCCGGTGACGACGACGACCGCGAGCGGCTTCTGCACCTGGGAGCCGATGCCTTCGGACAGCGCCGCCGGCAGCAGGCCGACGCCCGCGACCACGCAGGTCATCAGCACGGGGCGGAGCTGCAGCTCACCGGTGCGGATCACCGCGCTCATGCGGTCCATGCCCTCTTCGATCAGCTGGTTGAACTGCGACAGGATGATGATGCCGTCCATGACCGCGATGCCGAACAGCGCGATGAAGCCGATCGCCGCGGACACGCTGAACGCAGTGCCGGTAATCAGCAGCCCCAGCACGCCACCGAAGATCGCCATGGGGATCACGCTCATCGCGAGCAGCGTGTCGGTCATCGAGCCGAAATTGAACCAGAGCAGGACGCCGATCAGCGCCAGCGAGATCGGCACCACGATCGACAGCCGCCGGATCGCGTCCTGGAGATTGCCGAACTCGCCGACCCATTCCATGTGCGAGCCCGGGGGCAACTGCACCTGGTCGGCGATCTTCTGCTGCGCCTCGCGGATCGCGCTGCCGAGGTCGCGCTCGCGCACCGAGAACTTGATCGGCAAATAGCGTTCCTGCTGCTCGCGATAGATATAAGCCGCGCCCGAGACAAGGCTGATGGTGGCGACCTCGCTGAGCGGGATCTGCGTGACGGTGCCGTTCGGCCCGGGCGCGCCGATGCGCAAATTCTGGATCGCCTCGGCACTCCTGCGGAATTCCGGCGCAAGGCGAACGATGATCGGGAAGTGGCGGTCGCTTCCAGGCTCGTACAGATCGCCCGCGGTGTCACCGCCGATCGCGACCTTGATGGTGGCGTTGATGTCGCCGGGCGCGAGCCCGTAGCGCGCGGCCTTGGCGCGGTCGATGTCGATCTGGACGGTCGGCTGGCCAAGCGAGGTGAACACCGCAAGGTCGGTGACGCCCTGCACGGTCGACAGCACCTGCTTGATCTTGTTGGCGGTGTCGGTGAGCGCCTGCAGATCGCTGCCGAACAGCTTGATCGAGTTCTCGCCCTTCACGCCGGAGACGGCTTCGGAGACGTTGTCCTGCAGATATTGCGAGAAGTTGAACTCGACGCCGGGGAAGCGGTCGTCGAGCTGCTTGAGCAGTTCCGCGGTCAGCTCTTCCTTGTCGCGCGTGCCCGGCCATTGGCTGACGGGCTTGAGCGGCGCGAAGAACTCGGCGTTGAAGAAGCCGGCGGCGTCGGTGCCGTCGTCGGGGCGGCCGTGCTGCGACACCACGGATTCCACCTCGGGCCGGGCCCGGATCACCTTGCGCATCTCGTTGACGTAGCTGTTGCCTTCCTGGAGCGAGATGGTCGGCGGCAGCGTGGCGCGGATCCAGAGATTGCCCTCTTCCAGCTTCGGCAGGAATTCGAGGCCGAGCAGGCGGCCCAGCGCCACCGTCATCACCACGAGGCCGATCGCGCCGCCAAGCACGATGCTGCGGTTGGCCACGGCCCAGTTCAGCACCGGCATGTAAATCCGGTGCAGGATCAGCATGACCTTGGTCTCGGTCTCCTCGACATGCGCGGGCAGGATGATGGCGGACAGCGCAGGCGTGACGGTGAAGGTGGCAAGCAGGCCGCCGGCCAGCGCGTAGGCATAGGTCCGCGCCATCGGCCCGAAGATGTTGCCCTCGACGCCGGAGAGCGTGAACAGCGGCAGGAAGGCCGCGATGATGATCGCGGCGGCAAAGAAGATCGAGCGCGAGACGTCGGCGGCCGCGCTGAGGATGGCGTGGCTCTTCATGCCGAACAGCGTCTCGTTCGACATATGCTCGTGTTCCGACACCGGCGTCGTCTGCGTCAGGCGGCGGAAGATCGCCTCCACCATGATGACGGTGGCATCGACGATCAGGCCGAAATCGATCGCGCCGACCGACAACAGGTTCGCCGATTCCCCGCGCAGCACCAGGATGATCACGGCGAAGAACAGCGCGAACGGAATGGTGGCGCCGACGATCAGCGCGCTGCGGAGGTCACCGAGGAAGATCCATTGCAACAGCACGATCAGCAGGATGCCGACCACCATGTTGTGCAGCACGGTGTGGGTGGTGAGCTCGATCAGGTCGCCGCGATCGTAGATGCGCTCGATGCGCACACCGGGCGGCAGGATGCTGGAGTTGTTGATGGTCTGAACCAGCTGGTGGACGCGCTTGATGGTCGGCGAGCTCTGCTCGCCGCGGCGCATCAGGACGATGCCCTGCACGATGTCGTCGGAATCATCGAGGCCGGCGATGCCGAGACGGGGCCGTTGCCCCACGGTGACGGTGGCGACGTCCTTGACCAGCACGGGGTTGCCGTTGGTCTGCGAGACCATGGTGTTGGCGAGATCGTCGATCGAGCGGATCAGGCCGACGCCGCGCACCACGGCCGACTGCTGGCCGATATTGACGGTGTTGCCGCCGACATTGACGTTGGAATTGCCGACCGCCTGGAGCAGCTGCGGCAGCGTCAGGCCGTTGGCGACGAGCTTGTTGAAATCGACTTGGAGCTCGTAGGTCTTGCTCTTGCCGCCCCATCCGGTGACGTCGATGACGCCGGGCACGGCGCGGAAGCGGCGCTGCAGAATCCAGTCCTGGATGGTCTTGAGATCGAGCACGCTGTAGTTCGGCGGGCCGACCAGGCGGTAGCGGAAGATTTCGCCGATCGGGCTGAGCGGCGAGATCTGCGGCTGCACATTGCCCGGCAGCGGCGCGAGCTGCGCCAGGCGGTTCAGGACCTGCTGCAACGCCTCGTCATAGGTATAGGCGAAGGAGAACTGAATTTTGACGTCGGAGAGACCATAGAGCGAGATGGTGCGGATGGTGGTGATGTTCTTCAGGCCCGCGACCTGGGTCTCGATCGGGATCGTGATGTAACGCTCGATTTCCTCGGCCGACAGACCCGGGCTCTGCGTCACGATGTCGACCATCGGCGGGGTCGGGTCGGGATAGGCCTCGATATTGAGCTGGTTGAACGCGATCAGGCCGCCGATCAGCACAGCGACGAACATGCCGACCATCAGGTAGCGCCGGTTGACGGCAAGGGCGACGAGGCGATCCATTCAGGTCTTCAGCTTGTCTTGTTTCTTGGGTCGTCGATCAGCTGCCGGACGCCGCGCGGTCGATGAACAGGCTGCCCTTGACGACGATCTGCTCGCCGGGCTTCAGGTTGCTGGTGACCTCGACGAGATTGCCGTTGATGAGGCCGATCTTGATCTCGCGCAGCTCGACCGACTTGTCCTCGCGCGCGACCCAGAGACGGACCTTGTCGGCCTCGTAGATCAGAGCCTGCTTGGGCACCGCCGGCGCGGCACGGTCGCCGGCCGAATAGATCGTGACGTTGGCGAACATCTCCGGCTTGAGCAGGCCATCCTTGTTGTCGATGGTGGCGCGGACCAAGAGGCGGCGGGTGGTCGGATCGATCGCCGCGGCCACGTAGTTGATCTTCGCGGTGAGCGGGCGGCCCGGCAGCGCCATCACGTTGACGGTGATGTCCTGGCCGATGCACACCGCGGCCGCATCGCTCTCGCGCACGAAAGCGGTGAGCCAGACCGTCGAGAGATCGCCGATCACGAACACCGGATCGCTGGCGCCGGAATTGACGTACTGGCCCGGGCCGATCTTGCGCTGCACGACCGTGCCGGAGATCGGCGAGTAGATCGTGATCTCCCGATTGATGGTGCCCTTGTCCTGGAACGCCTTGATGGTGTCGTCGGTGAAGCCGAGGATGCGCAGCTTGTTGCGTGCGGCCTCCAGCGCCGTCACCGAGGAGCGCATGTCGTTTTGCGCCTGGACCTGGGTCGCTTCCGCCTGCTGATAGTCCTTCAGCGGGATGGCGTGGCCCTCATAGAGATCCTTGGCGCGCTTGAACTGGATGTCGGCGAGATCGATCGCAGACTTCGCCTTGTTCTGCGCGGTCATCGCGGCGATGAAATCGTTCTGGGCCTGCACGGTGTCGGCGGCCTCGATTGTGAACAGCGGTTGACCTTGTGTCAGGGTCTCGCCGGGCTTGGCGAGCAGCTTGGTGACCCTACCCGCATAAGGCGAGAACACCGGCGTCGAGCGATCCTCATCGACCGCGACCTTGCCCTCGGTGACATATTCGGCCCGGAAGGTCTTGGCCTTGACCGGCTCGATCGTCAGCGTCGCCCACTCGGACGGCGTCGGCGTGAAATTCTGCGCATTCCTGCGCGACTGGCTGGAAATCTCGGAGTGGCTCTTCTCCTTGGCGCCCGCGCGGAGAAAGCCGTAGGCCCCACCGCCGGCAAGAGCTAGTAAAACTACGGATGTGATCACCCGCTGTTTTGTAAGCACCTGCAATCGCTTGGTATTTTCAACTACCATAGGGCCCGGTCTTGTCTGCGACGATGTCGGCAAACGATAGCCTCATCGGTCGCGCTAATAGTGCCGAATTGAGAGTTCAAACAACCTAAAAAACGCTTCGCGCCTTTCCGTTTGCGTTAAAATTTTGCGACGCGTCAGCCCCACGTCAGTTTCGGGCCGGCCACTGTGCCGAATGACTGCCGAGCGGCATCGCCGGACGGCTCCATTGCGCCGGCGTCTTGGACAGCAGTGCCGAATGCTGCACCGCCTTCAATGTGCCGAAGCCAGATGGCATGGGCTCGATGAACGCCGTATGTACAGCCTCACCCGTAAGATCCGGGGTGTTCAGTCCGCCGTCGAGCCGGCCGAGATTCCACAGCCAGCGGCCGGTCTGCGCCAGCGACACGCGGACGTGCCAGCTGCCGCCTTCGCGCGCTTGGCGTGTCTTGGCCATCATCGCGCCGAACGCCATCAGATAGCCGGTGGCGTGGTCGAGCATCTGCGCCGGCAATTCCTTGGGACCGTGGATGCCGGCGGCCTCTCCCTCGGCCTGGTTGAACCCGGTCGTGGTCTGCACCAGCGAGTCGAAACCGCGCCGCTCGGCCCAGGGGCCGGCATGGCCATAGGCTGACAGCGTGACGTAGACGATGCCGGGACTGATCGTGGCGACCTCTTCGGGCGCAAAGCCGAGGGCGGCGAGCGAGCGCGGGCGATAGCCCTGCGAGAAGATGTCGGCGTCCTTCAGCAGTTCGCGCAATTGCGCCCTGCCCGCCGCGCTCTTGAGCTCGATGAAGGTGGTGAGCTTGCCGCGGCCGGTGTCGATGGTGAGCCAGGGAATGGCCGGCAGCTCGGGCCCGGACACCAGCAGCACATCCGCACCGTGCGCGGCGAGCGTGCGGCCGGCAACGGGGCCAGCGATGACGCGGGAGAGATCGAGCACGCGCAGGCCCGCGAGTGGACGATCGCCTTTCGGCCACGGCCTTGGCGGGGCCTCGCCGATCTTCTCGATCGAGATCAGCGGCAACTCCGCGAGCGCACGCGCCTGCGGCAGCGCCGACCATTCGTCGTGAGAGCGCATCAGCGCGACAACGCCGCCCGCGGCGTAAGCCGCAGTCTCGAAATCCTCGCCCTTCCACTGCATCAGCACGGCCTGCACCTTCTCGCGCTCAGGCTCGCAAGCAAGCACCTTGCAGACGGCCTCGCGGTGATGCGGGAAATTGGTGTGGCAGCGGACGAAGCGGCCATCGCCGGTCCGGTAGACACCGGCGATCGCGTCCCAGGCCGGCGGCGGTGGCTTGTCGTCGAGGCGCAGATAGCGCTCGGAACGGCATTCGGCGACGGCGTGGCGCATGTCGACGGTGACATTTTGCGCCTCGCCGCTGCGCAAGCGCCAGATTTCGACCGCTGCGAGGCCGGCGGCAGCGATCGTGGCTTGTCCGGCAACGGCGACACGAAATGAGGACGGGATTTGCGGCTCGTCCCCGGTCAGGTGCACGCGGTCGAGCGCAGCCGCGTCACCACCGGCAGAGGTCCAGATATCCCTAAGAATATCGGCGGGGCTTTGCATGACCCTTCTCTCCCTTTAGCCTTCAGCATCCTATTAGCACATAAGGAAATGCAATGGCCGCCATCGACCCTCTCACCGCAGGTGCCGTGTTCATCGCAACGGCGGCCACAGACGCGGTCTATGTCATGTTCACCTCGGCCGTGATCGCGCGCAAGCGCATGTCAGCAGCGAACTGGAGCGCCGTCTGGTACATGCTCTCCTCCTACGCCGTGATCAGCTACACTGAGAACCCGTTCTATGTCGCTTTCGCTGCAATCGGCTCATGGGCCGGCGCCTACGCCTCGCTGACCTTCCTGCACCGGCCGCCCGGCGGCCCGCCAGTTGGGGCGTCGCCGGAATGAGGGGGGGCCCGCCTCTCTCCACGTCATTGCGAGGAGCCCTTGCGACGAACCAATCCAGACTGGTTTCCGCAGATGCATTTCTGGATTGCTTCGCTGCGCTCGCAATGACGATGTGGAGGCTTCTGCGGGTCTTCTGAAACAGTTACACTCATTGCACCAACAACAAGGAAAACCAACAATGGATCTCGGTCTCAAAGGCAAGAACGCCATCGTCCTCGGCGGCACGCGCGGCATTGGGCGGGCGATTGCGGCGACGCTGGCCGGTGAAGGCAGCAATGTCGCGGTGTGCGCGCGCAACGCGGATCAGGTTGCGACAACGGTCGCGGAGCTGAAGGCGAGCGGAATCCGAGCCACCGGCAGCCCGGTGGATGTGACCGACGGCGCGGCGCTGAAAAGCTGGATCGAGGGTGCCGCAAAAGAGCTCGGCGGCATCGACATGCTGTTCTCCAATGCCGGCGCAATGGCGCAGGGCGGCGATCCCGCGTCCTGGGAGCAGAATTTCCGGCTCGACGTGCTCGGTGCCGTGCACGCCTTCGACGCCGCGCGGCCGTTTCTCGAGACAAGTGGCGCGAGCAGCGGCGATGCGGCCTTCGTGATCATCTCGTCGATCTCCGCGGCGCAGGCGGACACGGCGAGCTCCTACGGCCCGATCAAGGCCGCGCTGATCCACATGGCCAAGGGACTGGCGCGGCAACATGCGAAGAAGAAGATCCGCGTGAATGTCGTGTCGCCCGGCACCGTCTATTTCAAGGGCGGCGTCTGGGAGATGGTCGAGAAGAACATGCCCGAGCGTTACCAGGACGCGATGAAGCGCAACCCGACCGGCCGGATGGCGACGCCGCAGGAGATCGCCAGCGCGGCGGTGTTTCTGGCGAGCCCGGTGTCGGGGTTCACGACGGGGTCGAACCTCGTCGTGGACGGCGCAATTTCGAACCGGGTGAATTTTTAGTACGATCGCTCAGGCTCCCTCTGCCGTCATGGCCGGGCTTGACGACTGAAAGTGTGGCGCGCACCGCTGCGACACACTCGTCATTGCGAGCGTAGCGAAGCAATCCAGAATCTTTCCGCGGTAACAGTCTGGATTGCTTCGCTGCGCTCGCAATGACGGCGTAGTGGGCAGCCCGCCTTACAACACTCAATGAAAATCTCGCGACGGCGGCAGGATGCGGACGTTGCGGGGGTGGCGGATTTTTTGTGCGGGCATGTCCGCGAGGGCGCGGGGGTCTTCGTTGAGCGGCTCGACGACGGTGGCGCCTGCCGGCACCGGATGTTTGCCGCTTAGGGCATCGTTGGCGAGGCCGACCAGATCGTACGAGCGGTCGATCATGCGCTGGGCGATGAGATGCGTCACCTTTTCGGGGCTGCTCTGGATATAGCCCTCGACCAGGATGAGCCGCGCGCCCATCACCTCCTTGCGGTACTGCTCCATGATCTTTGGCCAGACCACGACATTGGCGATGCCGGTTTCGTCCTCCAGCGTCATGAACACGACACCGCTGGCGCTGCCCGGCCGCTGCCGCACCAGGACCACGCCGGCGCAGCGGACGCGGCGCCGCTCGTTCTCGTGGCTGACATCCTTGCAGGCGACGACGCGCTCGCGCGTAAACATCTCGCGCAAGAATTCCATCGGATGGCCCTTCAGCGACAGCCGGATGGTCTGGTAGTCCGCGACCACCTGCTCGGAACGCGGCATCGCCGGCAGCGGCTTTGCGCCTTCGTCCGGCTGCTCGCGCGCGGTCGCCGCCTCGAACAGCGGCAGCGGCACGTCGTCGGGCAGCCGCCGCACCTGCCACAACGCCTCGCGGCGGTCGAGCCCGAGCGAGCGGAACGCATCGGCATCGGCCAGCAGGATCAGCGCGCGCTTGGGCAGGCCGGTGTCGCGGGCGAAATCTTCCAGCGAGGTGAAGGGGCGGCGGTTGCGGGCCGCGACGATGCGGTCGGCCCAGTCTTCTCTCCTGTCATTCCGGGGCGACGCGGCAGCGTCGAGCCCGGAATCCATTCCTCCAGGCGTATGCGGCCCAATGGATTCCGGGCTCGCGCCGAACGGCGCGCCCCGGAATGACGACTGAGAACGTTTTAGCCTCTCTTCATCTTCATCCAGCCAATGGAAGCCGTCGATCTGGCGGAAGCCCAGGCGCACGGCGCAATACTTGTCTTCTGCATTTTCCAGCGTGTTCTGCGCAAAGCTAAAGGACACGTCGATGTCGCGGATCTCGATACCGTTCTTGCGGGCATCGCCGACGATCTGCGCCGGGGCGTAAAAGCCCATCGGCTG
Source organism: Bradyrhizobium huanghuaihaiense (assembly GCF_025200885.1). Lineage (NCBI taxonomy): Bacteria > Pseudomonadati > Pseudomonadota > Alphaproteobacteria > Hyphomicrobiales > Nitrobacteraceae > Bradyrhizobium > Bradyrhizobium huanghuaihaiense. Next base: position 6,517,828 of record NZ_CP104172.1, read on the forward strand.
CGAATTCAGGAGGCCGCAGCAGAAGGCGTCGGGATGGTAATGCTTCAGCCACGACGAGATGTAGACCAGTTGCGCGAAGCTCGCGGCATGGCTCTCCGGAAAGCCGTAGGAGCCAAAACCCTTGATCTGGTCAAAGCAGCTTCTGGCAAAGTTGGGATCGTAGCCGCGCGCCACCATGTTGCCGATCAGCTTCTCCTCGTATTGACCGATGGTGCCGACATTGCGGAAGGTCGCCATCGAGCGGCGCAGGCCGTTGGCTTCCTCGGACGTAAAATGTGCGGCCTCGATCGCGATCCGCATCGCCTGCTCCTGGAACAGCGGAACGCCCAAGGTTTTGTGCAGCACATTGTAAAGCTCGTCCTTGTCGCCTTGGTCCGGCGACGGAGACGGATAGCTCACCTTCTCGAGCCCATTTCGCCGCCGCAAATAAGGATGCACCATGTCGCCCTGGATCGGACCCGGCCGCACGATCGCAACTTCAATGACGAGATCGTAGAAGGTCCGCGGCTTCAACCGGGGCAGCATGTTCATCTGCGCGCGGCTCTCGACCTGGAACACGCCCAGCGACTCCCCGGCGCACAGCATGTCGTAAACCCTGGGGTCATCCTGCGGGACACTCGCCAGAACCCAACGCTTGCCCTTGTGCAGATCGATCAGGTCAAAACATTTCCTGATGCAGGTCAGCATGCCCAGCGCGAGCACGTCGACCTTCATCATGCTGAGCGCATCGACGTCGTCCTTGTCCCATTCGATGAAGGTGCGGTCGTCCATCGCGGCGTTGCCGATCGGCACATAGGTGTCGAGCCGGTCCTGGGTCAGCACATAGCCGCCGACATGCTGGGAGAGATGGCGCGGGAATTCGATCAGCTCGGTCGCAAGCTCGACCGCGAGGTTGATCATCGGGTTTTGCGGATCGAGCCCGGCCTGCCTGACCTGCATGTCGTTGAGGCCCTTGCCCCAGCTGCCCCAGACGGTATCGGCGAGCGCAGCGGTGACGTCCTCGGTCAGACCCAGCGCCTTGCCGACATCACGGATGGCACTGCGCGGGCGGTAATGGATGACGGTGGCGATGATCGCGGCGCGGTGGCGGCCATAGCGACGATAGACATATTGCATCACCTCCTCGCGCCGCGAATGCTCGAAATCGACGTCGATGTCGGGCGGCTCCAGCCGCTCCTTGGAGATGAAGCGCTCGAACAGCAGGTCGACCTTGGTCGGGTCGACCGAGGTGATGCCGAGCACGTAGCAGACGGCCGAATTCGCCGCCGAGCCGCGGCCCTGGCACAGGATGTTCTGGCTGCGCGCATAGTGGACGATGTCGTGCACGGTGAGGAAATAGTGCGCGTATTTCAGCTCGGCGATCAGCGCGAGCTCTTTCTTCAGAGTGGCGCGCAGCTTGTCGTCGATCTCGCCGCCGAAATACTTTTGCACGCCCGCCCAGGTCAGGTCCTCCAGATGCCCCTGCGCGGTCTTGCCCGGCGGCACCGGCTCGTCCGGATACTGGTATTTGAGCTGATCGAGCGAGAAGTCGATCCTGTCCGCAAACCGCATGGTCTCCGCGATGGCGTCGGGGAAATCGCGGAACAGCCGCACCATCTCGCGGGGTTCCTTCAGGAAGCGCTCGGCATTGGCCTCGAGCTTCCGCCCGACCGCCTCGATCGTGGTCTTCTCCCGGATGCAGGTCAGCACGTCCTGCAGCGGACGGCGGCCGGGGTCGTGATAGAGCACCTCGTTGGTCGCGAGCAGCGGCACCTTTGCCTTGGCGGCGAGATCGTCGAGCCGCGCCAGGCGCCGCCGGTCGTCGCCGCGATAGAGCAGGCTCGCCGCCAGCCATACGCCCTCGGCGCGGCTGGCTTTGAGCTTGGCGAGGACATCCAGCGCCTGCGCCGGCTCGAAACGATGGGGTAGCGTCAACACCAGGAGCTGGCCTTGCGAAAACTCCAGGAGATCGGCAAAGGTGAGATGACACTCGCCCTTCTCGATCCGCGTGATGTCGTCGCCGCGCTTGCCCCGGGTGAGGAGCTGGCAGAGCCGGCCATAGGCCGCGCGATCGCGCGGATAGACCAGAATGTCGGGTGTGCCGTCGATGAAAACGATGCGCACGCCGATCAGCAGTTTTGGCTTGTGCAGCACCTTGTCATTGTCGAGCTCCTTGTAGGCCCGCACCACGCCGGCGAGCGTGTTGTGATCGGCAATGCCGATCACCGGAATTCCCAAAGCGCTCGCCTGATGCACATAGGCGCGCGGATCCGAGCCGCCGCACAGGAAGGAGAAATTCGTGGTGATGCCGATCTCGGCATAGGCGGACGTAATCATGCGAAGAGACCGTGCACATACCAGCCGGGAGACGCGGGCTTGCCGTCACCGTCGAACACCTCTCCCTCGTAGAGACCGTCGCGAAAGATCCAGAAGCGCAGGCCCTCGGCATCCTCGATGCGGAAATAATCCCGCGTCAGCTGCTTGCCGTCCTGCCGCCACCATTCCATGGCGATGCGCTCGGGTCCTTCCACCCGCACCACCGCATGCAGCGCACGGCGCCAGGTGAACTGATGCGGCGGGCCGTCGGGTACGGTCGCGAACGGCACCTTGATCGGCTCCGGCTTGTCGAACAGCCGCAAGGGACGCAGCGGCGGCTCGCTCTCGGTGCGAACAGGCCATTCGGCCTGCATGGCGGCGGCGAGATGATGCTGTGCAGGCGCGGCCAGCACCGCGCTTTCGGGGATATGGGTATCCTCAGGCAGGTGCACGACGACGCGTTTTCCCCCGATGCGCGCGGCGATGCGATCGATCAAAGCGGCGAGCTCGTCATTGTCGTGGACATGGGCGTCGAGGTCGCGCTGTTCCTGCACCACGATCTCGGTGCGGCTCGCCGACAGGCGCACCATGTCGAAGCCGAACCCGGGATCCAAGGGATCGGCGAGCGCATCGAGACGCTCGCGGAACAGGCGGTCGATCACCGCGCTGCGCGTCACCGGACGCCCGGTCTCGACCATGATCGCGCGCACCGCGCCGTCGGTGCGGAAGAAGGCGGCTTCCAGCCGCCGCGCGCCCTTGCCCTGCTTCTCCATGGACGCGATCAGCGTGTCCGCAAGCCGCGACAGCGTAATCGCAATCATGGTGTCGGTCGCGATCGGCTCGGCAAAGCGCTTCTCGACGATGTAATCGGGCAGCGGCTTGCGCGGATTGATCGGCGCATCGCCCTGCCCCAGCGCATGCGCGAGCAAAGTCGAAAACCGCGCACCGAACCGTGCCGTGATCTCGGAGGGGCTGCGCGAGGCGACATCGCCGATGGTCTTCAGGCCGGCACGACGCAGGCCGGTGGTGATGGCCTCGCCCGCACCGAGCGCGGACACCGGAAACCGGTCGATCGCCGCCCCCTCCCCGCCATCGGCCACGATGGTGCCGGATGCCTGCCGTGTCAGCGTGCGCGCGCAAATCGAAGTGCCGGCGATCGCCGCGCTGACGGCAAAGCCCTGACGTGCGAGGGCACGAACCAGTGTCTGCAACAGTGCCGCTTCGCCGCCGAACAGATGCGCGCAACCGGTGATGTCGAGAAACAGCCCATGCGGCGGATCGAGCGCCACCAGCGGCGTGAAGCGGTCGCACCAGTCGGCGATGTCACTGAGCGTCTTGGCATCGGCCACGACATCGGCGTCGAACACTTTCAGGTCCGGGCACATCGCCCGCGCATTGGCGAGCGGCTGGCCGATGTACAGGCCGAGACGCTCGGCGGTTTCGTCGACCGCATGGATCACCAGCGCATTGTTGTTCTTGATGACGACAATGCTCGGCTCATGATTGGCCTTACCCAGCCCGGCGCTGTTGAAGAACCGCTGGATCCGGTCGATGGGCAGGCGCGGCAGCCACAGGCTGAGAATACGTCGAGGGTTCACTGAACTGGCACTCATCACAATTCCATTCCATGATCCACCGGCCGCACGGGCCATGACGATTGCGCAAGAGCTCGGCATCGAAGCGCGGCGCGCCCCAGGCGCTCCAAGGCGCCGCAGGCATTGAAGCTGAGCCCGGCGGCGAATGCGCCGCGCGCAGCATCCATCGCGTCTCCGCGGTCGAAGGCAGCGGCTGGGCGGCCATGCGCAGCATCAGACCGGTGACGCCGGAGCCTTGCGCAGCCAGCGTCAGCTTGCGGCTCGCCACGAGATCGAACTGCCTGATATCGCCCCAGAGCTCGAGCACGACGACGCCGAGCGCATCGCAGGCGAGCGCATCGGCCGAGGTGCGCAGCGCACTCTCGACATCGGCGGCGCGCACCATCACCACGCGGCGCGGATCGAGGCCGAGCTCGGCGAGCCCGCTCATCGACAGCGCGCCGGCCTCGACTTCCGAAAAATCCTGCCGCACCCACAGCAGCGGCCGGCGCGCTGAGACACGCCCCGCAAGCCCCATGACGAAGCCGGTCGCGGCCGCGCCCTGGCGCCCTTCGCAAAACACCTCGTGGACCGCCGCGCGCGCGAGCCCGCCCTTCAGCACGCGATCGACTTCGCCGTGGCCGAGGGCGACGCGGTCTTGCTGATGCACGACCTCCGCCGTCTCGATGCGCTCGATCTGGCCGCGCAAGGTCGCAAGCGCGCTTGTCCGTGCGCCGCTCATGCTCGCCGCTCCTTCAGGGGTGATTGCCAATGGCTCTCCAAAAGAGAACCAACGACTGGCTCATTTGTTCATGATATGTTCTAATATAAAGCTAACGGCGGCCGAAGAGTCAATCGAATTGGCGGGCCAGGGATTCATGAGCTAAATCAAAGGGATTCCAGGATGGACGTACAACGCAAGCTGGAGATTCTGGCGGATGCCGCCAAATACGACGCGTCTTGCGCCTCCAGCGGCACCGAGACGCGGGATTCCAGCGACGGCAAGGGCATGGGCTCGACCGCGCCCGGCATGGGCATCTGCCATTCCTATGCGCCCGATGGACGCTGCATCTCCTTGCTCAAGGTACTGCTGACCAACGCCTGCAATTACGATTGCCTCTATTGCGTCAACCGCGCCTCCTCCAACGTGCCGCGCGCCCGCTTCACCATCGAGGAGGTGGTCAAGCTGACGCTCGACTTCTACCGGCGCAATTACATCGAGGGCCTGTTCCTCTCCTCCGGCATCATCCGCAGCCCCGACTACACCATGGAGCAGGTGGTCAGCGTCGCGCGAAAGCTGCGCGAGGAGCATCACTTCCGCGGCTATATCCACCTCAAGACCATTCCCGAGGCCGACGACGCCCTGATCGCGGAAGCCGGCAAATATGCCGATCGTCTCTCCATCAACATCGAGATGCCTGAGGAAACGAGCCTTAAGCAATTCGCGCCCGAGAAGGACGTCCGCGCGATCCGCCGCACCATGGGCCGGCTGCGGCTGAAGCTCGACGAGGCCGAGGAAGATCGTAGCGCGAAGACGAAGGCAAAGCCGCAGCGCTTCGCGCCGGCCGGCCAGAGCACGCAGATGATCGTCGGCGCCGATAGCGCCTCCGATCACACCATTCTCCACACCAGCGCCAATCTCTACGGCTCATACAAGTTGAGGCGCGTCTACTACTCCGCCTTCAGCCCGATCCCCGATGCGAGCCGCGCTTTGCCTCTGGTACAGCCACCGCTGCTGCGCGAGCACCGGCTCTACCAGGCCGACTGGCTGATGCGGTTCTACGGCTTTGATGTCGGCGAGATTGTCGACGACAGCGCCATGCTGCCGCTGGACATCGATCCGAAGCTCGCCTGGGCGCTGCGCCATCGCGACCGCTTCCCGCTGGACGTCAACCGCGCCAGCCGCGAGGAGCTGCTGCGCGTGCCGGGCTTCGGCACCAAGGCGGTCGAACGCATCATCGCAACGCGGCGTACCACCACGATCCGCCTCGCCGATCTCGCGCGGCTGCACGTGCCCCGCAACAAGGCGCTGCCGTTCATCGTCCTCAGCGATCACCGTCCCTCACCACATCGGCTCGACGCTGCCGGGCTGATCGAACGATTCAAGCCGAAGGCAACGCAACTGGGATTTGGCTTCTGATGCAGTACATTACCCTCGATACCGAAACCGATTTCGACGGCTGGCGCCAAGCCGCGCGTAGCCTCGTGCTTCACCACGTGCAGCCCAGCGATGTCACCTGGACCGTGAAAGGCGGCGAAGCGGAGTTGTTTGCACCGCCCGCGCCGTCTCCGATCCTCGAGGTGAACGACGGCACCTTCAACGTCTCGGCAAAATTCGTCGAGCTGGCGAAGGCCGCGATCCTGCATCGCGATCTCCAACGCTTTGCCATCCTCTATCGCCTGCTGTTCCGACTGAAGGACAACCACGATCTCATCGAGGTCGCGACCGATCCTGACGTCGCGCAGGTGACGGCGATGGCAAGAGCCGTCCATCGCGACGAGCACAAGATGCACGCCTTCGTGCGCTTCCGCGAAATCGGAAGGGAACGCGCAGCGCATTACGTCGCCTGGTTCGAGCCGGAGCACCACATCGTCGAGCTCGCAGCCCCGTTCTTCGCCAAGCGCTTTGCCGACATGCCCTGGTCGATCCTCACCCCCGATCTGTGCGCGCATTGGGACGGCCATGCGCTCTCGTTCACATCAGGTGTCAGCAAGAGCGAAGCGCCCGGCGAAGACCGGCTGGAGGAAACCTGGCGGCGCTATTATGCCAGCATCTTCAATCCGGCCCGGCTCAAGGTGAAGGCGATGCAGACCGAGATGCCGAAGAAATACTGGAGGAACCTGCCCGAGGCTTCGATCATTAAGCCCTTGATCGAGGATGCCGAGCGCATGACCGGCGCCATGATCGCCCATGCCGCAACCGATCCGCACAAGCCTCAGAAGCGGCCGGAGGCTCCGATGACACGCAAAATTGCTGCCGACGATCTCGAAGCGCTCCGCGAGGAAGCCGCTCATTGCCGCGCCTGCCATCTCTACAAGGACGCGACGCAGACCGTGTTCGGCGAGGGTCCGAAGAACGCCAATATCATGCTGGTCGGCGAGCAGCCCGGCGACAAGGAAGACCTCGCCGGCCACCCCTTCGTCGGCCCGGCCGGCCAGATGCTCGACCGCGCGCTGGAGGAGGCCGGCGTCGACCGCAAGAAGGTCTATGTCACCAACGCCGTGAAGCACTTCAAATTCGTGCCGCGCGGCAAGATCCGCCTGCACCAGAAGCCGAATACGCCGGAGATCCGGGCGTGCCGGCAATGGTATGAGCGGGAAGTTTCGGCACTCCAGCCCGACCTCATCGTCGCGATGGGCGCGACCGCCGCGCAGAGTGTGTTCGGCAAGATCACGCCTATCGGCAAGAACCGCGGCCGGCTGATCGACCTTCCCGACGGCCGCAAGGCGCTGGTGACGGTGCACCCGTCCTATCTGCTGCGGCTGCCCGATCCGGAGGCCAAGATGCTGGAATATCAGCGCTTTGTCGAAGACCTGAAGATCGCCGCCAGCCTGCAGAGGAAATCCGCGCGCGCCGCCTAAATACTGGCGGGAAAACGCTTTTCAACCACCGCTTGTCATCCAGCCTTCAAATCCATCGCGGACAATACCCTTACCTGAAAGTTAAGGGGCGTCCTGACATGACCGATGTAGCATTCGACCGCGCGGTAGCCGATCCCGCGCCGATCCAGCCGGCCTCGCGGCCAAATCTCGACAAGGGCTTCAATCCGCTGACGATGATCCTGTTCTTCGGCATCCTCGCCGCGGGCCTGCTGTTCGTCGCCTACAGCATCTATATCGACGTCAACGCGACCGGCACGCGCGTGACGACCTTCCTGCCCTACATCCTGTTGTTCGTCGCGCTGCTGATCGCGCTCGGCTTCGAATTCGTCAACGGCTTCCACGACACCGCCAACGCGGTGGCGACCGTGATCTACACCCACTCACTGCCAGCCGAAGTCGCCGTGATGTGGTCGGGCTTCTTCAACTTCCTCGGCGTGCTCCTGTCCTCCGGCGCCGTCGCCTTCGGCATCGTCTCGCTGCTGCCGGTCGAGCTGATCCTCCAGGTCGGCTCCAGCGCCGGCTTCGCCATGGTGTTCGCGCTGCTGATCGCGGCGATCCTGTGGAATCTCGGCACCTGGTTCTTCGGCCTGCCCGCCTCCTCCTCGCACACGCTGATCGGCTCGATCATCGGCGTCGGCATCGCCAACGCCGTCATGCGCGGCCGCGACGGCACCTCGGGCGTGGATTGGACCAAAGCCACCGAGATCGGCTACGCGCTGCTGCTGTCGCCGCTGTTCGGCTTCATCTGCGCCGCCGTGCTGCTGCTGCTGCTCAAGTTCATCGTACGCAACCCGGCCCTGTACTCTGCGCCCGAGGGCAACAAGGCCCCGCCGCTCTGGATCCGCGGGCTGCTGATCGCCACCTGCACCGGCGTCAGCTTCGCGCACGGCTCGAATGACGGCCAGAAGGGCATGGGCCTGATCATGCTGATCCTGATCGGCACCGTGCCGACCGCCTACGCGCTCAACCGCGCGCTGCCGGAATCCCAGGTCGCCCAGTTCCAGAAGACCTCGGAAGCCGCCTCGAAGGTGATCTCGGCGAAAGGCGCCGGCCACAGCATCATCGGCGATCCCCGTCCGGCGGTGACGCAGTACATCACGCTGCGCCACATCAACGAGGGCACCTATCCCTCGCTCGCCGTGCTGGTGAAGGACGTCGGCGACCAGGTTGCCAAGTACGGTTCGCTGAACAAGGTCCCGGCGGAAGCCGTCGGCAACACCCGCAACGACATGTACATGACGTCGGAAGCGATCCGCTTCCTGATGAAGGACAAGGAGAACGATCTCAACAAGGAGGAGATCGCGACCCTCAACGCCTACAAGGGCTCGCTCGACTCTGCCACGAAGTTCATCCCGAACTGGGTGAAGATCGCGGTCGCCATCGCGCTCGGCCTCGGCACCATGATCGGCTGGAAGCGCATCGTCATCACCGTCGGTGAGAAGATCGGCAAGTCCCATCTCACCTACGCGCAGGGCGCCTCGGCCGAGCTCGTGGCCGCCGCCACGATCGGCGCCGCCGACGTGTTCGGCCTGCCGGTCTCGACCACGCATGTGCTGTCGTCGGGCGTCGCGGGGACCATGGCCGCGAACGGTTCGGGCCTGCAATGGTCGACGATCCGCAACCTGCTGATGGCCTGGGTGCTGACGCTGCCCTGCGCGATCATGCTGTCGGCCACGCTCTACGTGATCTTCTCACGGATCTTCTGAGTTCCTCTCCCTCTCCCCGTTCTTACGGGGAGAGGGTTGGGGTGAGGGGCTGCTTCCGCGATCACAGTGAGAGACGGGCTCGCGGAGAGTCCCCCTCACCCGATCGCTTACGCGATCGACCTCTCCCCGCAAGCGGGGCGAGGTGAACAAGAGACCTTACGACGCCGCCAGCTGTTCCTCGACCAGCTTCACCCAGTAGGACGTGCCGAACACGATCGCCTCGTCGTTGAAATTGTAGGCGGGGTGATGCAGGCCGGCGCTGTCGCCGTTGCCACAGAAGATGAAGGCGCCGGGGCGCGCTTCCAGCATGTAGGCGAAATCCTCGCCGCCCATCAGCGGCGGCATCTCGTGCACGTTGGCATCGCCTGCGACCTGCTTGGCAATACCCCGCGCCACCTCGGTCTCGGCGGCGTGGTTGTTCACGACGGGATAATTGCGCTTGTAGTGCAGGTCGATCTTGGCGCCGGTGATCTGCGCCACGCCCGCCACCACCTCGTGCACGCGCTTCTCGACCAGCTTGCGCACCTCCGGCGACAGCGTCCGGATGGTGCCCCGCAGCGTCGCGGTCTGCGGAATGACGTTGCGGGCGTTGCCGGCGTGGAATTCGCAGATCGAGATCACCGCCGATTCCAGCGGATCGACGCTGCGCGCCACGATCGACTGCAGCGCCGTGATCACCTGCGCGCCGACCAGCACGGAATCGATGCATTTGTGCGGGCGCGCGGCATGGCCGCCGAGACCCTCGATCATGATGTCGACCTCGTCGGTCGCCGCCATGATCGGCCCCTGCCGGATCGCGAACGAGCCGATCGGGATGCCCGGACCGTTGTGCATGCCGTAGACCTGCTCGATGCCGAAGCGTTCCATCAGGCCGTCCTTGACCATGGCCGCGCCGCCGGCGCCGCCCTCCTCGGCGGGCTGGAAGATCACGATCGCATCGCCGGCGAAGTTGCGGGTCTCGGCGAGATAGCGGGCGGCACCAAGCAGCATCGCGGTGTGGCCGTCATGGCCGCAGGCGTGCATCTTGCCCGGGGTCTTGGAGGCGTAAGGCAGGTTGGTCTGCTCCTCGACCGGCAGCGCGTCCATGTCGGCGCGCAGGCCGATCACCTTGAGCCCCTCGCCGGCCGGCTTGCTGCCCTTGATCACGCCGACCACGCCGGTCTGGCCAAGGCCGGTCACGACCTCGTCGCAGCCGAACTCGCGCAGCCGGTCCGCCACGAATGCTGCGGTGCGGTGGACGTCATACAGCAGCTCGGGGTGCTGGTGGATGTCCCGGCGCCAGGCCTGAATATCGGGTTGAAGGTCGGCGACACGGTTCACGATGGGCATGGAGGGTCTCAAGCTTTGTTGGGAATACAGGACTGTCTACCATGCAAGCGTCAGTCCACCCAACTCCCTGCGATCGGGGTCTGGCCCTGACGAACAGACATGGCCGGGCTTGTCCCGGTCCGGCAGGTCTGCCTATTAGGACGGAACGTTAAGCGACGGGTGGAAGCAGAATGCCGAGACGGCTCGAAGGTGAATTTGACTACATTGTCGTCGGCGCCGGCACGGCCGGCTGCGTCATCGCCAACCGGCTCTCGGCAGATTCCCGCAACCGGGTGCTCATCCTCGAAGCCGGCGGCGACGACAACTGGATCTGGTTCCACATCCCCGTCGGCTACCTCTTCGCGATCGGCAATCCGCGCTCCGACTGGATGTTCAAGACCGAGGCCGAACCGGGCCTGAACGGCCGCGCGCTGGCCTATCCCCGCGGCAAGGTGATCGGCGGCTGCTCGGCGATCAACGCCATGATCTCGATGCGCGGCCAGGCCGCCGACTACGATCACTGGCGTCAGCTCGGCATGACCGGCTGGGGCTATGACGACGTTCTCCCACTGTTCAAGCGCCTCGAAGACCACTTCCTCGGCGCCAGCGAACATCACGGCGCCGGCGGCGGCTGGCGCATCGAGGCACCGCGGCTGTCCTGGGCCGTTCTCGATGCCGTCGGGGACGCCGCGGAAGAAATGGGCATCAAGCGCATCCCGGACTTCAACACCGGCGACAACGAAGGCACCAGCTATTTCCACGTCAACCAGAAGCGCGGACGGCGCTGGTCCTCGGCGCGCGGCTTCCTCAAGCCCGCGCTGAACCGCCCCAATTTGCGGCTCGAGAAGCACGTGCTGGTCGACCGCCTCATCATAGAGCAGGGCCGCGCCGTCGGCGTGCGCTTCATCCAGAACGGCGAGATCATCGAGGCGCGCGCGAAACGCGAGGTGGTGCTCTCGGCAGGCTCCATCGGCTCGGTGCAGGTGCTGCATCGCTCCGGCATCGGGCCGGCCGACTGGCTCTCGCCGCTCGGCATCGACATCGTCATGGACAAGCCCGGCGTCGGCCGCAATCTGCAGGACCATCTGCAGCAGCGCGCGATCTACAAGGTGGAGGGCGTACGCACGCTGAATGAGACCTATTACAATCTGTTCCGCCGCGGCCTGATGGGGCTCGACTATGCTTTCCGCCGCCGCGGTCCTCTGACCATGGCGCCGTCGCAGCTCGGCATCTTCACGCGCTCCGATGCGACGCGCGCCCGTGCCAACATTCAGTTCCATGTGCAGCCGCTGTCGCTCGACAAGTTCGGCGATCCCCTGCACCGCTTCCCCGCCATCACGGTCAGCGCCTGCAATCTGCAGCCGACCTCCCGCGGCACCGTGCGGCTGCGCGCGACAACGCCTGATGAGAAGCCGATCATCGCGCCAAACTACCTGTCGACCGAGGACGACCGCCAGGTCGCCGCCGACGCCATCCGCACCACGCGGCGCCTGATGCAGCAGAAGGCGCTGGCAAAATATCGCCCGAGCGAATATCTGCCCGGCCCCTCCGTCGGCGACGACGACGCCTCGCTCGCGAAGGCCGCCGGCGATATCGGCACCACCATCTTCCACCCCGTCGGCACGGCCAAGATGGGCACGGCGAACGACCCGATGGCCGTGGTCGACGAACGCCTGCGCTTCTACGGCCTTGGCAATTTGCGCATCGTCGATGCCTCGATCATGCCGACCATCACCTCGGGCAACACCAACACGCCGACGGCGATGATTGCGGAGAAGGGCGCGACCATGATCCTGGAGGATGCGAAGTAGCATCCGTCCCCATGGTCAGCCAGCGCTTTTCAATCGGCCCCGCCGGCGGAGAGATCGCCGTGTTGCAATGGGGCGAGAGCGCGAAACCACCTGCTCTGCTCGTGCACGGCACCGGTTTCGTCGCCGATGTCTGGGACGAGGTCGCGCGCGAGCTTGCATCGATCTATACCGTCTATGCACTCGATCGCCGCGGCCACGGCGCTAGCCACAAGCCTGGAGCCTATCACTTCCTGGACTTTGCCGAGGACGTCTGTCGGGTCATCGATGCGCTCGGGCTGCGCGACATCTACGGCATCGGCCACAGCGCCGGCGCGACCGATCTTGTGCTGGCGGCAACGCTATTGCCCGGCCGTTTCACACGCCTGTTCGTGATGGAGCCGACCATCATGGACCCGCGCGTGGCACGCTCCGGCGGATTGGACGAAGACTCCCTGTCCCGCGTGCAAGGCGCGCTGCGCCGTCAGGCAGAATTCGACAGCCCCGATGCCGTCTTCAACCGCTACCGCGCGGCACCGGCATTTGCGGATTGGACAGAGGCCTCGCTGCGCGCCTATGTGCAACACGGCTTCGTGCCCCTCGATGATGGCCGTGTACGGCTTTGCTGCACGCCCGAGATTGAGTTCGCGATGCTGCGTCCGATCTACGAGGCGATGACGCAGGTTTACGTTGGCGATGCCCGCGGCAATCCGTTTGGAGGGCTGGCCGAGATCGACTGCCCGGTGCGCATCACGACCGCCACAAAATCGGGGCCAATCTACAAGGAGATGGTGCAACGCGCCGTGTCGCTGATACCGCGGGTCAGCACGCTGGTCTTTGAAGGTGCCGGGCATTGTGTGGCGCAGGAAGTGCCCGCGGCCGTGGTGAAGGCCGTGAATGAGTTCGCGAAATAGATCTCGTGCCCCGGACGCGCTGCAGCGTGCAACGCTGCTGCGCAGAGCCGGGGCCTAGACCGCCCGAGCCGCGTGGGTCCCGGCTCTGCGGCGCACCGCCAAAAGGCGCTGCACCCCGTCCGGGACACGAAATCCCCCTCACGAAATCGTCATCGCATCCGGGAATAACTCCCCCGCTTCCGCAATCACCTCCCCGAAGCCCAATTCCGGGTGAGAGGAGATGCGCGATGAGCGGACAAGATCACGGGGATGACGGCGTCAGCCGCCGCAAGGTGCTGGAATGCATGACCTGGGCCGGCACCGGGGTGCTCTGGACCGTGACGGGCGGCGTGCCACGCTCGCTCGGCATCATCGATTCCGCCGAGGCCGCAACGGCGGCGACGCCCGGCATGAGCTTCCTCCAGATCAGCGACAGCCATGTCGGCTTCGACAAGCCGGCCAATCCCAACGCGCTCGGCACGCTGGAGGAGGCCGTGAACAAGATCAACGCGATGCCGGCAAAGCCATCGTTCATGATCCACACCGGCGACATCACGCATCTGTCGAAAGCGGCCGAATTCGACAACGCCGAGCGCATCATCTCGCAGACCAAGCTCGACGTGCACTACGTTCCCGGCGAGCACGACTTCATCGATGAGGAGGTGAAGCTCTATCGTGAGCGCTACGGCCGCGGCACCAAGGGCCACGGCTGGTACTCGTTCGACGCCGGCGGCGTGCACTTCGTCGGCCTCGTCAACGTCGTCGACCTCAAGGCCGGCGGTCTCGGCAATCTCGGCGCCGAGCAGCTCGCCTGGCTCGAGGACGACCTGCGCGGCAAGTCGAAATCGACACCGATCGTGCTGTTCGCCCACATCCCGCTCTGGACCGTCTATCCCGAATGGGGCTGGGGCACCGAGGACGGCGGTCGCGCGCTGGAACACGTCAAGGGTTTCGGCTCGGTCACCGTGCTGAATGGGCATATCCACCAGGTGATGCAGAAGGTCGAGGGCAACGTCACCTTCCACACCGCGCGCTCCACCGCCTTCCCGCAGCCGGCGCCGGGAGCTGCCCCTTCACCCGGACCGATGAAGGTCGAGGACGCAAAGCTCCGCTCCATGCTTGGGGTAGCCAGCATCAACTTCAAGCAGAACGAGCAGCGGCTCGCGATCATCGACACGCCGCTGCAGGGCTAAGGTTGAACGGACGCTAACAATGAAGACACTCAACCGCCGCGACTTCGGTGTCGACCTCGGTCTCGCGCTGGCCGCGGCCATGCTGTTGCCCGCAACCAAAGCCCGCGCCGACGACCTGGACGTGCATATCGATAATTTCGTGTTCCAGCCGGCCGAGCTCAAGATCAAGGTCGGCACCACCGTGACCTGGACCAACCGGGACGACATTCCGCACACCATCGTGTCCGCCGGCAAGTTCAGGTCCAAGACCCTGGATACCGACGACAAGTTCTCCTTCACCTTCACCAATGCGGGCGACTACAAATATTTTTGTTCGCTGCACCCGCACATGACGGGGATGATCAAGGTTGAGTAACGTCTCCAACCAAGGCATCAACGTCCTGCCCGGCCGGTGGTCCCACGCCGGCCGGGCGCATGCGCCCGCGGTCACGGCAAAAGAAGAACCAGAGGCAAAGCGAGGAGCGATGCCCGCCACCGACGATGTGCAGAAGGCACGGCGCTTCCGCGAGGCGGCGCTGCCCTATCTCGACGACGTCTACACGCTCGCGCGCTATCTGCTGCGCGATGCTTCCGACGCCGAGGATGCGGTGCAGGAGTGCTATCTGCGCGCGCTGAAGCATTTTGACAGCTACCGCGGGCCGGCGATGAAGCCCTGGCTGTTCGCGATCCTGCGCAACGTCTGCAACGCAGAATACGCAAGGCGCGCGCACCGGCCCAGCGCGATCGAGGACACGCCCGGCGCCGACGAGCAGACGCCGCTCTGGCAGGAGACCGAGGCGAGCCCCGAGACTGAAGTGCTGCGCAGCCGCGATGCCGGCGCGATCCGCAAGCTGATCGACGCGCTCGCCGAGCCATTCAAGGAAACCCTCGTGCTGCGTGAGATCAACAACCTGTCCTATCGTGAAATCGCCGAGGCCGTCGGCGTCCCCGTCGGCACCGTGATGTCCCGCCTCGCCCGCGCCCGCGCCATGCTGCGCGCAGCCTGGACGGCGGAAGAGGAGCAAGCGAAATGACCTGCGACGAAGCAAGGATCCTGCTTCACGCGCTGCTCGACAACGAGCTCGACGCCGGCCATGCGCGCGAGGTCGAAGCGCATATCGCGAGCTGCCCGGCCTGCGCCGCCGAGCTTGCCGCGCAGCGCGAGATGCACCGCGCGCTGGCAGATACCAATCTGCGCTACACCGCGCCGGCGGACTTGCGCGCCCGCATCGAGGCCTCGCTGCCGCAGCCGCAACGCCAGCAACCGAGCCGCCGCTCCGTGCTGCGCGGCTTTGCGATGGGCTCGGCCGTCTCTGCGCTTGCCGCCTCCGGCGTGGTCGCCGTGGTGCTACGCCAGGACGACCAGCAGCGCATCCTGTCGGAGGTCGTCTCCGCGCATCTGCGCTCGCTCCAGGCCGGACACCTCACCGACGTGGTCTCGACCGACCAGCACACCGTCAAGCCCTGGTTCAACGGCAAGCTCGACGTCGCCCCGCCGGTGATCGACCTCACCGCCCAAGGTTTTACGCTGGTCGGCGGCCGGCTCGACTACATCGACGCCCGCGCGATCGGCGCGGTGGTCTACCGGCGCCGGCAACACGTGATCAATCTGTTCGTGTCGCAAACCGCGAGCACCGAGCACCGCCCGCCGAAGACCCAGACCATGCAGGGCTTCAACTGCCGCCGCTGGGGCGGCCGCGGCCTGAACTTCTGGGCCGTCAGCGATCTCGGCGCCGACGAGCTCGCCGAATTCGTCGACAAGTTCGAAGCGGCAATGAAGGCGAATGTGGAGGGGTAGCTGCGCCGATACACGCCGTCATTCGAGCGGAGGAAACCGTTCGAACACCGGCAGCTCATGAACCTGCTCCATCCAGCCGATCCGCTCGGCGACCTGGATGTGCATCGTCGCCGGAACGGCGTCGGGGTCGTCGTAGGTGCCGCTCTGGATGTCGATGACGCCAGGCATCAGGTTCTCGTTGATGTAGAACAGCCCCGTGCCGCAATCGGCGCAGAAGTGCCGGCGTCCGTGCTCGGAGGAATGATAGATCTTGGGCTGGCCGCGGACCACCTTGACTGCATCGAGCGAATACATCGCCCAGCCGACCATCGGTGCTCCGGCGTGACGACGGCAATCCACGCAATGGCAGAGTGCGTGCACTATCATGTCGCCGTTCACTTCATAGCGGATCGCACCGCAATGACAGCCGCCAGTCACGGGCATGGCTCACTCCTCTCCCGGTCAGGCCAATGCCGGGAAGGTAAGGCCGATTTGGAGTTTCAGGAGGCGGACTGCTTCAGCAGGTCGCAGGTCGCGACACCAGGCCGCGGCGGAGCCTCAGGCCGACCGCCGCACCGCGTTGTCCACCAGCGTCTTGCCGAGCGACCAGATCGCACCGGGGACCTTGTGGCTGCCGGCGATGACGTCGTCGAACGCCTTCTCGATCCAGCTGCAATCTTCCTCGGTGATGGTGAGCGGCGGCAGCAGCTTGATGGTGTGGCTGCCGTGGCCGGCGACTTGCGTGAGGATCTTGTGATCCTTGAACAGCGGCACGGTGATGAGCTGGCAGAACAGGCCCTTGTTGGCGGCCTCCAGCACGTTCCACGAGGCGCGCAGGCGCAGCGATTTCGGCGGGCCGAACTCGATGCCGATCATCAGGCCCTTGCCGCGGACTTCCTTCAACAGCTCGTAGCCGGGCACCATGCGCGTCAGCGCCAGGCGCAGCTCGGCGCCGCGCTTGGCGGCCGCATCGATGAGCTTCTCCGATTCCATCACGTCGAGCGTGGCGATGCCCGCGGCCATGGCGAGGTCGTTCTTGGAGAAGGTGGAGCCGTGCACGACCGCACGGTCCATCTGGTTGAAGATCTTGTCGAAGATGCTCTTGCGCGTCAGCACCGCGCCGACCGGCACGTGGCCGCCCGAGAGCGACTTCGACAGCAGCACCATGTCGGGCTCGACGTTCCAGTGCTCGACCGCGAGGAAGCGGCCGGTGCGGCCCATGCCGGTCTGGATCTCGTCGGCAACGAACAGCGTGCCGTACTTCTTGCAGAGCGCGGCGGCGCCGGGCAGGAACTCGTCGGTGGGCAGGTTGACGCCCTTGCCCTGGATCGGCTCGACGATGAACGCCGCGACCTCGCGCGAGGCCAGCGCCTTTTCGAGCGCGGCCAGGTCGTTGAACGGGACCGGGGTGCAGCCCGGCAGCAGCGGCTCGAAACCGGTGCGGAAGTTCGAATCACCCGTCAGCGACAGCGCGCCATAGGTCAGGCCGTGATAGCCGTGGGCGCAATAGACGATGCCGGGGCGGCCGGTGGCCCCCCGTGCGAACTTGATCGCGGCCTCAACGCATTCCGCGCCGGAATTGGCAAAGAACACCTTGTCGAGATAGGGGACGTATTTCAGCAGGCGCTCGGCCAGCACGCCGGCGAGCGTCGAGACGTCGAACTGGACGAGGTTGGGCAGGTCGGCATCGAGCACGCTCTTGAGCGCCTCGCGCATGACCGGATGGTTGCGCCCGATCGCAAACACGCCAAAGCCGGACAACAGGTCTAGGTAGCGCGCGCCCTCGCGGTCGTAGAGGTACTGCCCCTGCCCCTTCTGAAAGCCGACATCGTAGCCGATGGTCTTCAGGACCCGGACGAACTGCTCGTTCAGATACCGATTATGCAGGGCGCTGCGCTGGGCCTGCCGGTCCGCGAACAGCTGAGACATGTCTGGATTTGGACTGTGCATCCGCTACATACTTCGGTTGAGGGCCGTCTCGTCAACTGGAAAACGGACCGTTACTGTAAACGGTCTGTGCGGCCTTTTGCCCTTTTTCGGACCATCTTCGCAAGCACAGCTTTTAGATCATGTTGCACTGCCAAGGAACACTCATGCGTTTGGCCCTTTACACCGGAATTATACTGGCTGGCGGTTACGCCTACCTGACTCCGGCCCTCGCCGCCGATCCCACCGGCGACTGGCGGGTCGCCGACGGCGTCGCCAACATCCGCGTCGCCCAGTGCAATGGCAGCATGTGGGGCGCGGTTTCCTGGGAAAAGAAGCCCGGCGGTCGCGACGAGAACAACCCGGATGTCTCGAAAAAGAACAGGCCCACGCTGGGCATGCCGACCCTGATCGACATGAAGAAGAAGCCCGGCGCCGATCAGTGGGAAGGACAGGTCTATAACGCGCAAGACGGCCAGACCTACAGTGCGACCATCACACCTGTCGGCACCGACCAGCTCGAAATCAAGGGCTGCGTGATGGGCTTCCTCTGTGGTGGCGAGACCTGGACCCGAGTCGGGCCGCCGATCCCCTTGAGCCCCGCCAATGCCATGGCCAAGGGCGCGCCGAAGTCCGCCGGCGCGGCGCCGAAAGCCCAGGGAGCACAACAGGCAGCGCAACAAGCAGCCCCGCCCCCCCAAGCCACCACGGGCGCCACAGCGTCTGCGCCGGCCGCGAAGACCGCCGCGACCAAGCCCGGTCAGAAGGCCGCCGCCGATCCCGTCGGCGACATCTGCCTACTCCCTGACATTGCGGGGCTTGCCCATTAGGGCCGGCTGGAACAGCAGCACCGCGGCGAGCGTCGTCACCAGCGAGAGCGCCAGCAGCTTGCCCATGCTCGACGTGCCGGGATGGCTCGACAGCCACAGGCTGCCGAACGCGGTCGCCGTCGTCAGCGCGCTGAAGAAGATCGCGCGCGTCAGGCTGGTCTGAAGCAGGTTTGTTCTGCCGGAGCGCCAGGCCACGACATAATAGATCTTGAACGCGACGCCGACGCCGAGCAGCAGCGGGAACGCGACGATGTTGGCGAAGTTGAGCGGCAGACCGATCAACACGCAGATTTCGAGCGTCACGGCGCCGGCAACCAGAAGCGGCACCAGTGTCATCAGCACGTCCACGAACCGGCGCAGCGTGATCCACAGCAAGAGGCCGATTACGAGCAGCGCGTAGATGCCGGCGTGGATGAACGCCTTCACCACGGTGTCGCCGGACTTCAGGATCGAGACCGGCCCGCCGATCGCGGTCGGCTCGGCCTTGAGCACCGCCGCCGCAAACTTGCGCAGCGTGTCGTTGTCGTTGGGATCGCCCTTGGGCAGCGCCTCGACGCGGATGATGCCGTCCTTGCTCTTCCAGGCGCTGACGAGGTCGGGCGGCAGTGAGCTCAGGGTGACGGGGCCTGCCTGCAACGCGTTCCTGAGCTGGTCGAACACGATCTTCATCGGCGTGACGAAGACGTCCTGCGCCTTGTTGCGCGTGGCCTCGTCGCCATTGGCGAGCTTCTCGAGCGCATCGGCGAGCCGGCGCGAGGCGACCGCGCCCGGGCCCTTCGCGTCACCGGCGGTCCGGCGCAGATTGTCGACCGACGATTTCAGCGATTCCACGTTCTCCTGGTCCGTCGGCGCCGCATCGATCTGATCAGGATTGAGCGCGGGGTTCAGCACCTTGGCGCCCTGCGCGATCAGCTTCAGCTTCGGCTGCTGGTCCTGCGGCACGAAGCTGTCGAGTGACATCACCCGGAGCACCTCGGGCACCTTCTCCAGCTTCGCCTGGACCTGTCTTGCCTGCTCCTCCGTCGTGGTCATCACGTTGATGGCATTGGCGCCGGTGTTGGGATCCTTGCGCAGGTCGAGGAAGGTCGCGATCGACTCGGCGTGCGGATTGCGCAGATTCATCGGGTTGAAGTCGAACTTCATGAAGTAGAGCAGCGGCAGGCCGGCGAGCGCGAGCAGCAGCGTGCCCCCGACGACCAGCACGCGGTGCTTCTCCAGAAAGTGGTCGAGCGGTGCCAGAAAGGCGTAACCGACCGGCTCCATCTCGCCGGGCGGGTTCAGAAGCTTCAGCAGCGCCGGCAGAACGGTGATCGAGGAGAGGAAGGCCACCAGCATGCCGACGCCGGCGATCTGGCCCAGCTCCGCGATGCCCTGGTAGTCCGTCGGCATGAAGCAAAGGAAGCCGGCTGCGGTCGCCATCGCCGCGAGCGACAGTGGCACCGCCGAGCGTTTCGCAGCCAGCACCAGCGCACCGGAGAGGTCGTTGTGCTTGTAGCGCTCCGAGCGATAGCGGACGCTGTACTGGATGCCGAAATCGACGCCGAGGCCGACGAACAGCACCGCGAACGCGATCGACAGCAGATTGAACGATCCGACCATCATCAGGCCGGCTGCGGTCGTGATCGCGAGGCCGACGAAGAGATTGACGAACACGGCGAAGATGATCTTCGCCGAATGCAGCGCCAGCCACAGGATCAGCAGCACGACGAGGACGGTGCCGACGCCGTTGACGACAGCGCCTTCCTGGACGGTCGCGTATTCCTCGTTCGCGATCGGGACCGGACCGGTCAGGCGCACCCGTGCCTGGAATTTGGTCGGGAAATCGAGGTCGGCGGCCGCCTTGCGGATTGCGTCGGTGGCGTCCTTGCCGGGCTCCAGCGCGTTGTAGTCGAGGATCGGCTTGAACTCGATGAAGGCCCGCTTGTCCGAATCCGACAGCGGCTCGTCGCTGACCAGCTCGCGCCAGGAGAAGCTCGCATTGCCCTTGTTGAGCACGGTCTCGACGGTCTGCGCGATCTGGTTGAAGGGTCGCGCGGTGCCGTCGAGGTTCACCTGCCCCCGCTTGACGCCGGCAAGCCCGGTCTCGAGCGCGCCGGTCAGGCCGCGGATCGAGGGATCGCCCGCCATGATCTCGATCAGGGGCGCTGCGGATTCGAATTGACTGGTCGCCTTGGCAACCTCTTCGGTCGGCAGGAACAACAGGCCATTCCGCTCGAAGAACTCGCCGGTGCCGAGCTGCTGCATCGACACGAAATTGGTCTTGTCGTCTTTCAGCTTCGCGTAGAGCGCATCCGCCGCGGCGGTCGCCATCTCCGGCGTCCTCGCCTCGACGACCGCCAGAATCGTCGCATCGCGGTCGAAGGCGCGGTCGAACTGCTGGTCGCGCTGCCGCCAGTCGAGATTTTTGGCAATCAGCGAATTGATGTCGGTGTTGATGGCGAAATGGCGCGCAGCGTAATAGCCCGCGGCCACCGACAGCAGGAGCCCGAGAACGACGACGAGGGAGGCAAGCCGGGTGCAGGCCCTGACGATGGCAACGACTACGCTTTGCAGCACTTCTTTTCTTTCTGCGGTTAACAGCTTGCCGGAAACGCCCGCTGTTTATCGGAGTTCCCGGGCGAAACCTATTGCTGTTTTGAGTGGTTCTCGCCGCAAGAAGGTTCGAGGTAAACGGCGGAAGACCGTGGCAAAATCATGCGGGGCGGTCGGTATAGCCGTGCAGTTGAGGCGGGAAAGTGACGAAGGGGTGAGCACAAATGTCGCCATTCTGCTCACGGCATTTCCTATACTATGCTACCGCAAAACTCAGCTGGCGGGGAACTATAGTTTCATCTGAGCTTTCCTTTCTGCCGATTTTTTGACACAAAGTGCTGTGCCTCCATGCGTCGGGCCCAGTTGGGGTGGGCAGTTACCGCGTGCGCGAGGCCAGTGGTGCGTTTATTGCAACCCATTGGTCAGGTTTGGGTGCCGCTGGGGACAAGGAAGCGGATTGGTGCAACTTGCGTGATGGGCGTCCTATGGAAGTTTATCTGGCGCAGCCGCGCGGCTTCTGTGCGGGTGTGGTGCGTGCAATCGAGATCGTGGAACGGGCCCTGGAGAAATACGGCCCGCCCGTCTACGTGCGCCACGAGATCGTGCATAACAAATACGTGGTGGAGAGCCTGAAGAACAAAGGCGCCATTTTCGTCGAGGAGCTGTCCGAGGTTCCACCGAAATCGGTCACGGTCTTCAGCGCCCATGGCGTCGCCCGCAGCGTCGAGGAAGAGGCCGCCGCGCGCGACCTTCCGGTGCTCAATGCCACCTGCCCGCTGGTCACGAAAGTTCACAATCAGGGGAAGCGCTACATCACCAAGGGCCGCACCCTGATCCTGATCGGCCATGCCGGCCACCCCGAAGTCGAGGGCACGATGGGCCAGGTCCCCGGGCCGGTGCTACTTGTTCAAAGCGTTGAAGAGGTTAACGCCCTGACGCTGCCGGCGGATAGCCCAGTGGCCTACATCACCCAGACCACCCTGTCGGTCGACGACACAAGGGACATCATCGCGGCCCTCCAGGCCCGCTTTACAGATATTCAAGGCCCGGATATCCGGGATATCTGCTATGCGACACAGAACCGCCAATCTGCGGTAAGGGACTTGAGCAAGCTGGTCGACGTGATCTTGGTGGTGGGCGCTGCCAACAGCTCGAACTCGAACAGGCTCCGCGAAATCGGCACTGAAGCCGGCGTCGCGAGTTATTTGATTGCCGACGGCAGCGAGCTCAATCCGGAGTGGTTGAAAGATGCCAGGACCGTCGGCGTCACGGCCGGCGCTTCGGCGCCTGAGGTACTCGTGGATGACGTGATCGAAGCGATGCGGCGGATCGGACCGGTCAAGGTCCAGGTGCTCCCCGGTCGCGAGGAAAACATCGAATTCCGGCTTCCGGCCCAACTGGCCGCGAGCTGACCCACCCGAATTTCAAGCCCAGAAAGAAACGTGTAATGGCAATCCCCTTCTTCAAGGAAATGCGTATCGGCGGCTATTTGCTCAAGCAGAAACTGCTTGGCCGCAAGCGCTACCCGCTCGTGCTGATGCTGGAGCCGCTGTTCCGCTGCAACCTCGCCTGCGTCGGCTGCGGCAAGATCGACTATCCCGACGCGATCCTGAACCGCCGCATGACGGCGCAGGAGTGCTGGGACGCCGCCGACGAGTGCGGCGCGCCGATGGTCGCCATTCCCGGCGGCGAGCCGCTGATCCACAAGGAGATCGGCGAGATCGTGCGCGGCCTCGTCGCGCGCAAGAAGTTCGTCTCGCTCTGCACCAACGCGCTGCTGCTGGAGAAGAAGCTCGATTTGTTCGAGCCCTCGCCCTACCTGTTCTTCTCGGTGCATCTCGACGGCCTGCGCGACCACCACGACAAGGCGGTGTCGCAGAAGGGCGTGTTCGACCGCGCCGTCTCCGCGATCAAGGCGGCCAAGGCGCGCGGCTTCACCGTCAACGTCAACGCCACCATCTTCGACGGCCATCCGGCCGAGGAGATCGCGAAGTTCCTGGACCTCACCGTCGAGCTCGGTGTCGGCGTCTCGATGTCGCCGGGCTACGCCTATGAGCGCGCGCCGGACCAGGAGCACTTCCTCAACCGCACCAAGACCAAGAAGCTGTTCCGCGACGTCTTCGCGATGGGCAAGGGCAAGAAGTGGAATTTCATGCATTCCGGCCTGTTCCTGGACTTCCTCGCCGGCAACCAGGAATACGAGTGCACACCCTGGGGCATGCCCGCGCGCAACATCTTCGGTTGGCAGAAGCCCTGCTACCTGCTCGGTGAAGGCTACGCAAAAACCTTCAAGGAGCTGATGGACACCACCGACTGGGAAACCTACGGCACCGGCAAGTACGAGAAGTGCGCCGACTGTATGGCCCATTGCGGCTACGAGCCGACGGCGGCGACCGCGGCCCTCAACAACCCGCTGAAGGCGATGTGGGTGTCGCTGCGCGGCATCAAGACCACTGGCCCGATGGTGCCGGAGATCGACATGAGCAAGCAGCGCCCGGCGCAGTACATCTTCTCCGAGCAGGTCCAGAAGAAGCTCTCCGAGATCCGCAAGGACGAGGCCGCCGCTGCGCAGGAGAAGGCTGCACGGAAGGCTTCGACGGCCGCGTAAGCGCCGGCTACGAACATCGAAACACAAAGGCCCGGTCGCTAATGGCGAGCGGGCCTTTTGCTTTGTTCAGCTTCGCGTTCGTCGCATGGGTTGCACCGGCAGCGACAACGTGCGGGATGACTGAAATCTCACTTGCAGGGCGGCTTCGCCAAGGGCGGGGCCGCCGCATGTTGCTTACGCTCCGATGCTTCCTGACATGCCCGTCGACGGGCATGCCCTGGCTTTCGCATCAGGCGGCTTCGCGTTCACATCAGAAGTGGACCTCGGTGCGCATGCCGAGAACCACGGCATTGTCGGTCTTCACGCCCGCGGCGTTGTAGCCGCGCCCGCCGGGATTGATCACATATTGCGCGTCGAACTTGAGGTTCATCCAGCCGGTGGCCTGCCATCCGTACCAGACTTCGAGCGGAACTTCGTTGCCGCCGGCGTTGGGGCCGAAGGCCGCCGAATTCACGTGGGTCGTGCCCACCGCGAAGCCGACTTCGTCCTGGGGACGCCAGGAGAACGTTCCGGTATGCCGGAAGCCGAGGGCGATCTGGTAGTCCTGGTAAGACGTCCGGTGATCGGCAACGGTCGTATTGAGGAAGGTATACCAACCCACCGCACCGGGGCCGTCGACGGTCAGCCGCTGCAGGATCGACTCGTAGACGCCGTAGCGGCCCCTTTGACTTCCGAGATTTTGATCCGGGACGCCTCCAACGCCGGGGATGGTGGAGATGATACCGGGAAGGCCACCATCAATGGTCGACGCGCTGTCGTACCAGCCGCCAAACCTCCAGGTCCCGTTCAAGGGCCCCGTCGGCGCCCAGACCAACTCCACGGGGACCATCACGCCACTGGCGGGGGTCGAGTGAGGGACGCCGGGCAAGAAGTAGACGGTCGGGTCTGACGTCGTCAGGTAATTCGGATTGGCGTCGTAGACGCCGACCGAAATCGTGAATTCCGGCGCCAGCTTGTAGTGGACGACGCCGGCCCATTGGCTCACTGGCCAGTTGTAGATGTAGCCGCCCTGGATGTTGCCGGGCTGGCCGCCGCAGAAGGTCAGGTTGATGAACTCGCACAAACCGAAGAAGAAGTCGGAGCCGACGGGAAGACGGCCGCCCTTGAGTTCAAGGCGGTCATCGAAAAGTTTCTGCGAATAGTAGAGCTGGGTCAGGCGCAGAATGTTGCCGCGGCCGAACACTTCGTTGGTCAGCTGCAAGGCGGGAATGCCCGCCTGATCATTCAGGTTGCGGCCGAAGCGATCGACCAGCGTAAGGCCGACGGTGCCGCCCTGGATGCCGGCGAGCTTCCCCATGTCGAGCTTCGCGCCGAACCACAACTGACCAGCGTTCGCCGCAGTGTTCTTGCTTCCGCCCGTGACGTTGCCGACGGATTCGTTACCCAGCGTCAGGCCCAGCTCGATGCCCTGCTCCTTCAGCTTTGTCCTGCCGAGATCGCCGAACAGGTATGGCCTCGTCCAGAAATCATCGGTTTCAGCATAAGGAACAGGCGCAGCTTTCGTCACCATATCCGCCGCATGCACTCCACCAGCCATCAGCGATGACAAAGCGATCCCGACACCGCACACACGTGCAGTGCTCACTAACCAGCGCAACATTTTACTCGTCCTCCCGCCGTCTCAGGCTTTGTCGTTCTTGCCTCACGTTCCCGCCAAGCCCTCGAGCCTGGAACGTGCTCCTTCCCCAGCACACATCGTCACAGCCGCGCGCCCACGAAGCTGCCTTGTGTCAACTGGAGCCTGGATCCGTCATGCCTGGTCGCCCGTTCTCACCGGCAGCGCGCCCACGCCGCGCGGTGCTGCGCCCTGCTGTCCTTCAAGTGTCGATCTCGGCGCCGTGCGGGCGAGGCCGGCCAGCGCCATCTTGCGCCGCCGCCGGGCCTGCAACTGATGATCCGCCAACACGCCGATCAGAATCACCGTCCCCATCACCGCAAAGTTCAGGGAATTGGGGATGCCCAGGATATTCACGAGGTTCTGCAGCACCTGCAGCAGCGCAGTCCCCAGCACGATGCCGAGGATGGAGCCTTCGCCGCCGCGCAGGCTGCACCCGCCGAGGACGGCAGCCGCGATTGCGTAGAGCTCATAGAAATTGCCGAAGGAGCTCGGAGACACCGAGTTCGTGTAGAACACGAACAAGACAGTTGAAACTCCGGCGAGCAAACCGCTGATGATGTAGGCGGTTGCGATCACGAGATCGGTGTTGATGCCCGAGAAGCGCGCCGCTTCCTCGTTCTTGCCGACGGCATAAAGCCAGCGCCCGTAGACCGAGCGGTGCAGCACCACGCCGAGGACGAGCGCAAGGATGATCAGAAGGATAAAGGTGTTCGGGATGCCCGCCACATTGCCGGAGGCAATGCTGCTCAACGTCGCGGCCTCGTCGCCGTAACCGAAGCCGCGTGTCGAGTCGGACGTATAGTAGCGGGCGGCGCCGCGATAGATCAGCAACCCGCACAGCGTCACGATGAAGGGCTGCATCTTCAGCCGGGTGACGAGGAAACCCTGAATTGCTCCCAGCACCAGCCCGCCCAGCAACACGGCCAGCAGCGCCAAGGGCCAGGGAACCTGATACGTCGTCAGAAGGTCGATGAAGATGACGCCGAGCAGCGCGAACATCGAGCCAAGCGAGAGATCGATGCCGCCGGTGATGATTACGAGCCCCTCGCCGAGCGCAAACACACCGAACAGGCCGATCAGGTTGGCCATGTTCAGCAAGTTCACCAGCGACAGGAAGGCCGGATTGATCGCGCCCGTGACGGCGGCGATCACCAGGAGCAGCAGGCCCAGGCCGAGTTCTTTCTTGTTCATGGCGCAGCCGCTTCCACGGTTTCCAGCGCCTGGCCGATTGCAAGCTGCAACACGTTGTATTCGCTGAACTGCGCTCGCTCCAGCACGCCGCTGACGCTCCCTTCGTGCATCACCGCGATCCGGTCGGAGACGCCAATGACCTCCTCCATGTCCGAAGAAATCATCACGATCGCGACGCCCTGGTCGGCGAGCTCTCGCATCAGCGCGTAGATCTCGCTCTTGGCACCGACATCGACGCCACGGGTCGGCTCGTCGAAGAACATCACGCGCGGCTGCATCGAAAGCCACTTGCCCAGCACGACCTTTTGCTGGTTGCCGCCGGAGAGCGTCACGGCCTCCATATCGATGCTCGGCACCTTGATGGAGAGGCGCCTCACCTGCTCTGTCGCGACCTTGCGCTCGGCCGGGCCGCTGACCAGCCACATCCGCGCATAGTTCAGCAGGTTGGCCAGCGTCACGTTCTCCCGGATCGGCAGCTCCAGCACGAGCCCGGATTTCTTGCGGTCTTCCGGCATCAGATAGATGCCTTGCCTGATCGCGTCCCGCGGCGATGCGACATTGACCGGCGCGTTGTCGATCCTGATCTCGCCGCCCAGCGGCGGGTCAATGCCGAAAGCCGCGCGCGCCAGGGAGGTGCGACCGGCGCCCACGAGCCCTGCCAGCCCGAGTATCTCGCCATGCCGCACGGAAAGATCGATCTGCCGGTCGGGAAAGGCCGATGTCACGAGGCCGACGATGTCGCAGCCGCCCGGCTGCGGCGGCCGCTTCGGCGGTGTATGCAGCGCTTTCAGGTCGCGACCGATCATCAGCCGGATCATTGCGGCGTGGCTCAGCCTGTCCCGCGCCAGCTCTCCCACCGTGCGCCCGTCGCGGAGCACCACGACGCGGTCGGCGCAGGTCATGATCTCGCTGAGCCGGTGAGAGATGTAGATCACCGAGATGCCGTGCGCCTTCAGATCGGCAATCACCTCCAGCAGCCGTTCCGTCTCCGAAATCGTCAGGCTGGAGGTCGGCTCGTCCATGATGATTACGCGGGCGTCGATCGAGAGCGCCTTGGCGATCTCCACCAGCTGACGCTCGGCGATCGACAAATTGTCGACCAGCGTGTCCGGGGTGAAATCGGCGCCCAGCCGCTCCAGCAGCGGCGTCACGCGGGCGCGCATCTCCGCGTCGTCCACCAGCTTCAGCGGGCCGCCGACGAGCCTCTCGCGTCCAATGAAGACGTTGGCGGCGACGTCGAGATTTTCGAAAAGGTTCAATTCCTGATGCACGAAGGCGATGCCGGCCTGCGTCGCCTCGTTCACCGTCATACGGACGCGCTCGGTGCCGCCGATGCGGATCACGCCCTCGCTCGGCGCGATCACGCCACCCAGCACGCGCATCAGCGTCGATTTGCCGGCGCCGTTCTCGCCGATCAGGCCCAAGACCTCGCCGCGGTACACACGCAGGCTGACATCGTCGAGGGCCATGACCCCGGGATAGGACTTGCTGATCCCGGCGAGTTCGAACAGGATTTCCGCCATTCGTTTCCTCCCGCACGACGCCCGACTGTGCCAGCCGGGCGTCGAAAGGCGCTGAAAGTCACTTCTTCAGCAGCCCCTTCAGATTTGCGGTGAAGTCCGCGACGTTGGACTTGCTGATCACTTGCGTTGGCACGATCAGCTTGCCGCCCGGCGGAATCCAGGACTTGTCGCCGTTCAGCGTCTTGATGATGTTGGTGGCGGAGAGATACCCGAATTCGTACGGCTGCTGCACGACCGTGGATTCGATTGTGCCGTCGGATATTCCCCGCAGCGTGCGCTGGTCCTCGTCGAAGCCGACGATCTTCACCTTGCCGGCCTTGCCCGCCGCCTTGACCGCGTCATAGATCAGCGGTGTCTCGTAGCTCCAAAGACCGGACAACAGCGCAATGTCGGGATATTTGACGAGCACGTTCTCCATATTCGCCTTGGCCTTGGCGAAATCCACTTGGTCCGTGAACACGTCGACCAGTTCGACCTTGGTGCCGGCGATCGCGTCCTTGATCCCCTGCACCCGCTCGCGGGCATTGTCCGCGTCCATCGTGCCGACGAACAGCGCGATCTTGCCGCCGTTCGGCAGCGCCTTCTTGATCTCCTCGCCTGCTTGCCGCCCGGCCGCGACGTTGTCGGTGCCGATATAGGCGAGACGATTGCTCTGCGGCGCGTCGCTGTCCGTCGTGATCAACACGGTCTTGGCTGCAACCTTGTTGAGCTGTTCGGTCGCGTGCGGCGCATCGTCGACCGAGATGGAGATGCCGGCGACGCCACGCACCAGCAGGTCGTCCAGCTCGCGCCGCTGGCCCGCCGCCGTGCCTTCGTTGGTGACGATCAATTCGATATTGTAGTCCGGGTGCTCCTTCTGAGCCTTCTCGAGCCCGCGGCCGGCGATGGTCCAGAAGTCGGCCGCAACATTGGTGACCAGCGCGATGGTCTTTTTCTGCTGGGCCTGCGCCATCCCCGTCGCCATCGCGAGCGCGGCGGTCGCGAGCAACGGCACTAGCAATTTCTTCATCGATCCGTTCATGTGCACCTCCCTTTGGTGCCCCGGATGAGGGGCTTCACGACGCTTTTGCGCCTTGTTTTATTCACGAAGCGAAGAAATGTCGCAGAGCAAAAACATCAAAATCAGGATGCACTGGCTCCTTCTTCAAGCGGAAATAGTACATGAGGTATGATAATAGTAAATATAGCGACGTAACGACGCACCATAGCTGTGCCTTTTCAACAACACTTCATGAGATGCGCGCCTATTAATTTCACCTACTGAATTAAAGAGACAACATGGCTGACCAAATTGAGCCCCCGAAACGTATTTCAGGCATGTCCCGCGGCTCGAATCGCGGCCGCCTCGTCGAGGTCTTGCGACGCCAGGGGCCGTTGCCGCGTGTGGAACTCGCCCGGAGCACGGGATTGAGCTTCCCCGCCGTGTCTGGCTTGACGTCGAGGCTGATCGCGGAAGAGTTGCTGTGCGAGACGGAAACGGCGGCAACCTCATGGTCCGACGACACGGACGAAGACGATGCGGACGGGCTGAACGGCCGCCGCCGTGGCCGGCCGGCCGTGCTGCTGACCCTGAATCCGGAGTTCGGCCGCATCATTGCGGTCTCGCTCCGCATGAATCTGATTGAAACACTGATCGCGGATTTCAGCGGCTCCGGCCTGGCACAATCGCGGCTCGAAATCGCGACGCGGGCTCTCGATACGGGCGCGTTATGCGATCTCGTGATTGCGCAGATCGATGCGATGCTCGAGGCGACGGCCACACCGCGCCATCGCCTGTTGGGAATAGGGATTGCCCTCCAAGGAATCGTGAACGCGGACACTGGCCGGCACCTGTGGAGTCCGGCGCTGTCCGTCACCGATGTCGATCTGGTGAAGCCGGTGCGCCAGGCTTTCGACGCCGAAGTCGTGATGGCGAATGACGCTGTCGCGGTTGCGCTCGCCCTCACCGCCGCGGAGCCGTCACTGGCGCAGGGCCTCTCGGCCACCATCATGGTCGGCCACGGCGTCGGCATGGGCGTCGTAGTCGACGGTGAAGCGCGCTGGGGCGCCGGCGCCGGCAGCGAGATTGGCCATATCAAATTGGGATCGAACGGGCCGCAATGTCGCTGCGGCCAGCGCGGCTGCATCGAGGCCCATCTCGCCGACTATGCGCTCTACCGCGACGCTCGCACCTTTCTCGACTTGCCGCCGGCGGCGGCGCAACAGCCCTCCGAGGTGCAGATGGCCCTCCTGCGCGAGCGAGCGCGGAGCGGCGATCCCCGTCTCGAGCACGTCTTCCAGCAGGCAGGTCGCGCGCTTGCCGAGGCGGTCGCGGCAACGATATCGGTGCTGCGCCCACACCATGTGATCCTGGCGGGACCCGGCCTGCAGGCATTTGACATGATGCGCCGCGCCTATGAGGAGCGGCTCGAGCAAGCGGTGTTGCCGTGGCTGCTCAAGTCCACGGCGATCTATCTGCGTCCAAGCGAGTCGGCGGCAATCGTCGAGGGCATGGTGCGACGGACCCTATGGGTCGTGGACCGAAACCGCATGGAGGCGACCGAGTGAGCATGCACCAAAACGCAAAAGGCCCGGTCGCCAATGATGACCGGGCCTTTTGTTTTATCGCATCAAGAGATCAGG
Organism: Bradyrhizobium huanghuaihaiense; assembly: GCF_025200885.1. NCBI lineage: Bacteria > Pseudomonadati > Pseudomonadota > Alphaproteobacteria > Hyphomicrobiales > Nitrobacteraceae > Bradyrhizobium > Bradyrhizobium huanghuaihaiense. The sequence goes on from NZ_CP104172.1 coordinate 6,548,793, forward strand.
CCGCCTTGGAGACCAAAGCCTCGCTGTCGACGAGCTCAGTGCCGATCAGATAGTCGCGGCAGCCGCGCAGTGAGCGCAGCGCGCGGTTGAAGTCGATGCCGGTCGAGACCAGCGCATGCAGCGTTGCCGGATTGCGGACGATGCCGCGCAGCACTGCGGCGAGGTCGATCTGGCCGTTCGGCTTGATCGCGGCGCGGGCGAGCGCCGGCAGCGCGCGGTGGGCGGGGTCGCTGATGACGCGGACCGCGGCGAAGGGCAGCCCGGCCTCGGCGGCGTAGGCCGCCGCGATGTGGCTTTCCATATCGACGGCGGAGGCTCCGGTTTCGGAGTGCAGCGCCGCCTTGCAGGACCGCTTCGTGACCACCTCCTCGGCGCCGGCGAGGCTGCCGCGCACCACGCGGCGGCGGCCCGAGGTCAGGCGCTCGATCAGGTCGTCGCCGAGCGACAGGCCGGCGGCCCAGCGGGTGTCGCCGGACAGCACCTCGGTCGCCAGCACGACGTCGCCGGAGCGCAGCGTCGGGTCGAGCCCGCCGGCCACGCCGAACGAGATCACGCCGCGAATCGTTTCAGGGTCCACCACCGTCAGCAGCGCCCGCAACTGGGCCGGGCTGCTGGATGAACAGATGACCGCCATGCCAGGACCGGCCGCAATACGGGCCTCCTGCACCAATCCGGTCACGATCAGTATCGGCCGCGGGTCGATGGCATTACCCGCGGTAATATAGTCCCCCATCCCCAAAGTCACATTCCGACCCCTACCACCCTGCTGTTGGTGTTCCGCAAGTTCCGATACCGCGCCAACGCCCACAGCGGAAAGAACTTTGGGTAACCATGATACCGTAGATAGAACACGCGGGGGAAGCCTGTGGCGGTATACCGCTGCTCGTCCCACAGTCCTTTTTCGTTCTGTGTTGCAATCAGGTACTCCACCCCGCGGGCGACGGCCGGGTGATCAACCTCGCCTGCCGCCATCAGGGCAAGCAAGGCCCATGCCGTTTGCGAGGCGGTCGACGGGGCGGCTTCCCAGCCCTTGTAGTCCAGGCGGTAGCTGACAGCGTCCTCACCCCAGCCGCCGTCGTCGTTCTGGATCGAGGCCAGCCAGTCAGCGGCTTTCCGGATCATGGGGTCGTCGTGGCGGACGCCGGCCATGTTGAGGGCGCAGACCACCGACCAGGTTCCATAGATGAAGTTCATGCCCCAGCGGCCGTACCAGGACCCCTCGGGGTGCTGGGTCTTCCTGAGGTAGGCGACGCCGTCGGCGACGTGCTTGCTGGTCTTCTCGGTCTCGCCGAGCTGGGCCAGCATCGAGATGCAGCGCGCGGTGACGTCCTCGGTCGGCGGATCGAGCAGCGCGCCATGGTCCGAGAACGGGATGTTGTTGAGGTAATATTCGAGGTTGTTGACGTCGAAGGCGGCCCAGCCGCCGTCGTCGCTCTGCATGCCCTCGATCCATTCCCGGCCGCGGGCGATCGCGGAATCATAACCGGTCGCGCCGTGCTCGCGGCGCATGCGGTCCATCGACATCACCACCACGGCGGTGTCGTCGAGGTCGGGGTAATGGGCGTTGTTGTACTGGAAGGCCCAGCCGCCGGGGCGAACGTCGGGCCGCTTCGCCGCCCAGTCGCCCTTCACCTCGAGCTCCTGCCTCGGGATCAGCCAGTCGAGGCCCTGCTTCGCCGCAGGCACCGCCTTGTCGCCGCCGGCTTCCAGCAGCGCGTGCGCGGTCAGCGTCGTGTCCCACACCGGCGAGACACAGGGCTGACAATAGGCTTCGTCGTCGCCGATCACGAGCAGCTTGTCGATGCCGCGGCGCGTGATCGCGCGCGGCGGGAAGTTCTCGTCCTTGCCGAGCGCGTCGTACATCATGACGATGTTGGCCATCGGCGGATAGATCGCGCCCATGCCGTCCTCGCCGTTGAGCCGCTCCTCGGTGAAGGCGAGCGCGGCGTCGATCGCGCGCTTGCGCAGGCTCTTCGGAAACAGCGGCTCGATCACGCGCAGGATCGCATCGAGCGAACGAAACAGCAGGAACCAGGCCATGCTCTGGTGCGGCGCCTTCGCGGTCATGCCGATCGAGCGCGGATCCTGCAGGAACAACTCGTCGATGCCGACGCCCTTCGGATTCCTCGCGCGCGGCTTCAGCGCGGCGATCACCATCAGCGGCACCATGGTGGTGCGCGCCCAGTAGGAGATCTTGTTGAGATGGAACGGCGACCAGAACGGCAGCAGCACGATCTCGATCGGCAGCACCGGCACCGCGCGCCAGGTCACGACGCCGAACGTCGCCAGCAGGAAGCGGGTGAAGACGTTGCTGTTGATCGCGCCGCCGCGGGCATGGATCGCCTCGCGCGCGCGCACCATGTGCGGGGCGTCGACGGAGTCGCCGATCATCTTCAGTGCGAAGTACGCCTTCACGCTGGCGCTCATGTCGAACTCGCCGTCATGCACGAGGGGCCAGCCGCCATGGGCGCCCTGCACGCGACGCAGATAATTGCCTATCTTGGCCTCGAGCACGGTGTCGACCGGCTCGGCGAGATAGTGGCGCAGCAGGATGTACTCGGCCGGAATCGTGCAATCGGCCTCGAGCTCGAACACCCAATGGCCGTCGGCCTGCTGGAAGCCGATGACGCCTTGCGTCGCCGACGCAATGCTCGATTCCAAAGCTTCGCGGCTGGTCGCGTTCACGGAATCCATGTCGCTCGATTGCTCCGATAGTCGATTGAAAGTTGACCGGGACATTGCCCGTCAGGGCCGCTTTTCAGGATCCTTTGGCGGCCAGAACCAGATCGGCGGCGCGGTCACCGGACCGGACCGATCCCTCGATGGTTGCCGGCAATCCCGTAGCAGTCCAGTCGCCGGCGAGGAACAGGTTTTTCAGCGCCGTGACCGGCCCCGGACGCAGGGCATTCTGAGCAGGCGTCGCCGCAAATGTGGCGCGGCGTTCGCGCACGATCTGCCAAGGGGGCAGATCACCGGAGACACCGCCGGCCTTGCAGACGTCGCTCCAGATCTGCTGCGCGAGTTCCTCGCGCGGCATGTCGACGAGACGGTCGCCGTTGCTGATGGTCACCGAGAGCCGGTTCGGGAACGCGAACAGCCATTCCACGACGCCGCCGATCACTCCGAGGATCGGCGCCGAGCCCGGCGGCGGCTCAAAACGGAAATGCGCATTCACGATGGCGCGGAATTCGGTCGGCGTCTTCAGGCCCGGCAGCAGGCTAGCTGCCGCGCGCGGCGGCACTGCCATCACAATGACGTCACCTGCACCGAGCTGGATCACATCCTCGCCGCCGAAGTTCAGCGCGGTCACCTTGCCGTCGGTGCTTACGAACGAACGCAGCTCATGGCCGAGCTGAACGGTGTGGCCACGCTCAGCCAAGAACTTCACCGCCGGCTCGATCAGCACGGCGCTGAGACCGTCGCGCGCGATCAGGGGACGGCAGGCCTTCCCGCCCGCAAGCAGCGTCTCGCGCACGATCGCACCGGCAAGCCCGGCCGATCCCTCGGGCGGATCGACGTTGAGCGCCGCGAGCAGCAGCGGCTGCACCAGGCGCTGGTAGAGGATGCCTTCGGTCGGAATGGACTTGCCGACCAGCGTCTCCTCCGACGCCCAGACCAGCGGCGCCAGCTTGAGATAATCGGTGAGGCCGGTGTCGGGCACGCGGCGGCCTTCGTCGAGCACCCAGGTCGGCCATCGTCCATCGCCGAGATCGATCTGCCAGCGCTGCCCGGTCTTGATGTCGACGAACGGAAATTGTGCGCGATCCGGCCCGACGAGTCCCGCCTCGGTGCCGATTGCGCGCGCATAGGCGCGTGCGTGGCTGTTGCCCGACAGCAGCAGATGATTGCCGTTGTCGATGGTGAGATTGGTGGCGCCGTCGAAATAGGAGCGGCAGCGGCCGCCGGCCTGGTGCGTCGCCTCGTGCACGGCGACCTTGAAGCCGGCATTGGCGAGCCGCACGGCGGCGGAGAGGCCGGAAATTCCAGCACCGATGATGTGAGCTGTGTTTTGCATCAGATGAAAGCGTAACGGAGCAGGATCAGGATGCGTGTGATCTTCGACACACGCACCGGCTCGCGCGGCGCGTTGAAACCGCGCGCGATCAGGAGGTCCAGAATGGAATGATAGTATTTCGACATGATCCGCGGCGCGCGCACGGCGCGGCGCTTGTTGCGGTTCATGATCTCGTCCGACTTCTCGAAATGCATCTTCGCGCGCTGCGTCAACGGCACACAGACCTTCGGCAGCGCGCGCTCGGCGATCACACGGCTCGGATCATTGGAGGTGATGCCGGCATGCAGCAGCGCCTCGCGCGGCAGATAGAGCCGGCCGAGGCCGGCGTCCTCGTCGATGTCGCGCAGGATGTTGGTGAGCTGAAGCGCGCGGCCGAGATGGTAGGCGAGCAGGATGCCGTCTTCTTCCGGCATGCCGAACACGCGCACCGACAAACGCCCCACGGCGCTGGCGACGCGATCGCAGTAGAGATCCAGCGTCGCCATGTCGGGCGCGCGGATGTCCTGCGGCACGTCCATCTCCATGCCGTCGACGATGGCCAGGAAATCCTCGCGCTTGAGGGCGAAGGTCTTCACCGAGGCGACGTAGTCCTTCAGCCGCGGCGGCGGATTGCCCTGGTAGAGCGCGTCGATGTCGTTACGCCATTGCTGGAGCGCAGCGAGCCGCTCGTCGCGCGGACCGTCGGAATCGGCGATGTCGTCGACCTGGCGGCAGAAGCTGTAGATCTGGAACATCGCTTCGCGCTGGTCGTGCGGCAGGATGCGCATCGCGGCATAGAACGAGCTGCCGGATGCGGTCGAGCCATAACTGGCGCCGGGCGTGGCCGCCTCAAGCGTCATGTGCAGTCCCCGGTCTGGTTATGGCCTTGCGTCCGATCGCGCGGCGGCCGACTTCGCCGATCATGCCGGCGAGGCTGAAGGTGAGAAGCTCGAACTTGTTCAGATGCACGCGCTCACGCAGGGGATCGCGCACCTTCAGGAGGCGCACGATGCGGTCGGCATAGGCCTGGATCACTGCGACGTCGACCCCGAGGCGGAAATCGCGGATCTCCGCGGCTAGCGACCTGCCCTCGTCGAGCAGCGCCTCGTTACGCGCGGCGAGCGACTGCAGGCAGGCCAGCATCGCCGGCGGCGATTGCGCAAGCCCAAGCTGCTCGACCGAGGCGCCGCTCGCGGCCAGCGCGTCGCGCGGGAGATAGACGCGGTTGAGCTCGCGGAAATCCTTGCCGCAATCCTGCAGGTGATTGTTGATCTGGAGGCCTGCGCAGAGCGCATCGGAGGCGGCCCAGGTCGAGGTGCTCTCACCGTGAACGTCGAGCATGAAGCGGCCGACCGGCATCGCCGAATAGCGGCAATAATGGATGACCTCGTCCCAAGTCTCGTAGCGCAGCTTGGTCACATCCATGCGGAACGCGATCAGCACGTCGAGCGCGTGGCGCGGCGCCATGCCGCGCTCGGCCAGCGCACGGCGCAGCGTGACGGCCTCAGCCTGGGTATCGCCCTTGCCGAGCAGTTCCGCCTCGAGCAGGTCGAGATAAGCGAGCTTCTGATCGGGCGGCAGCGTGGCGTGGTCGGCGATGTCGTCGGCGGTGCGGACGAAATTGTAATAGGCCAGGATCAGGGCGCGATGACGCGGATGAATGATCCAGGACGCGACGGGAAAATTCTCGTCGCGGTCACCTTTGCCGGATCGCAATTCGCTCGCAGAGGTCATCGAGGGCTGGTTTACAATCGTTTGGACAGGAAGGGCTTTTTCGCACGCGCGGGCTCATGCCGGCGATGCCGCCGCGGCCCCCATATAGGGGAATACGGCCGCAAAACCAATCCTGCTCTCGATGGCTGCCCTTCGCGGATCCGGCCCGAAAAAGGCGGCCCGGGGGCCGCCTTGGGTGGGCCAGTGGCCGAGCTTACTGGTTGTGGTTCTTCAGGACCTGGTCGCAGGCCTGTGAGATCTTGGCCCGGTTCTCCTTCAGGCAGGCCAGGATGGTGAAATCGCCCTGGTCGATGACCGGACGGCAGAACTTCTGCACATCGCGCGTGCAGGCCTTCTGCTCGGCGTCCGTGCCGCGCCCTTGCTGGGCGAACGCCGCCGTCGAAAGGGATGCCGACAGCAGGGTGAGAGCGACGAGAAGCTTACGCATTGTATTCCTTCATTCTGACGGCAGAATCGCACCAATCCCGGACAGCACTGGGCGGAGGACCGTAACCGATTGTTCTGATGGCAAGTCGCCGCAGGGTAGCGGCCTCAGAGAAGGCACAAGCACTGGCAAATGCGGCCAAATTGGCGCCGTCCCCACCAAATCAGGTCTTCCCTGCACCTTCATTGGCAGATGTAAGGGTTTGATACTACGTCATAATTCAGAAGGTTCGCATTTTACTGCACGGCTGTTGCAGCGCTGCATCTCTCCGCCCCGCCGTTTCGGCCAGAAACACGCCGAAACACAGCAAATCGCAAGGTCCGGGCCCCTCGCCGGCGCCCGATGAGCCGCCATCTCTGGTCCTGGCGCGTTGAACCTGACACAGGCTCGGAACACTAAACCTTCGATGTGGCGAGACGTCCTTAACCCTCAACGGACGTCGTTCCAAAACGGGATATTTGTGATGAAATTCTTTGGGCGATCTGGACTGGCAATCACCGCGGCCGGCATTGGCGCTGCGCTGCTCTTCTCGGTTTCGGCGAGCCACGCACAGTCGTCCGGACCGTTTGCCGGCTTCGACGGCGCGTGGACCGGCACCGGCACGGTCTCGCTGTCCGACGGGTCCACCGAACGCATCCGCTGCAAGGCCGACTACAAGGTCGCCGGCAGTGGCCTCAACCTCAAGCAGGCCCTGCACTGCGCCTCCGACAGCTACAAGTTCGACCTCACCAGCGACGTGACGAGCCAGGGCGACCGCATCTCCGGCAATTGGAGCGAGGCGAGCCGCAACATCTTCGGCAATCTGCAGGGCACCGCCGGCGGCGGCCAGATCGACGTGTTCGTCGAGGCCAACGGCTTCGCCGCCAATCTGTCGCTGCGCACCAACGGCACCAAGCAGACGGTGCAGATCTCTTCCAAGGGCGAGATTCGCGGCGTCAACATCACGATGACGAAGGGCTGATTGCCCTTCCCCACCGATGAGGAACACGCCCCCGGTTCTCCGCGAGCCGGGGGCTTTTTGCTGACATGAACTTGCCCGGATGGACCTGCTGAGATGGATCCAATTCGCAGACATCTGCTGAAAGCCGCCGGGCTCTTCGTGGTGGCCGGTCGCGCCTTCGCCGACGATAAACCGCCAACTCAGCGGGAAACGAACATGCAGCCTTCGTCCGTGAAGCCGCGTCACGTGCTCTGTTTCCTCGGCAAGAATGAAAGCCTGCTGCAACCACCGAAGGCGGTGGCCAAGACGATTACCGATTTCGGCTTCGAGATCGACCGCACCTATTCGCAAGCCAAGCCCGATCAGCACATGGAGCGGTCGTTCGGCGTGTGCTGGGACCGCGTCTTCCCGAAAGCGTGGTCCGCGGCAGACGAAGCGGCCGTCGTCAATCACAAGGCGGTGCTCTACGTGCTGAGCCCACCGATGGATCAGCAGAAGGCGACAGCCTATTCAGCGGCCGCCTTGCAGATCGTGGACGAGATGTTCGACGCGGGCGCCATCGCTGCGAAAGGCGAAAGCGCCGGCGTCGCCCACGGCATCGCGCGGTGGCGCAGTCTCGCCGATCAGGCGCGCAAGGGCGCGAAGACCAGCCAGGGCCTCAACATGACCCTCGCCGTCGTAAAGGCCTGTCGTCTTGCGTTGGCCAAGCGGCCGCTCGGCGGCGATCGCTACTACGAGACCGTCGGCTATCACCTCGTCGGCCTGCCGGAGGTCTATGTCGCGAAATCGCGCGGCAACGAATGGTCCGCGGTGATGCTGATGGAAGAGATCGCCAATGCCATGGCGGAGTACGGCGTTGAGGCGACGCTGCGCGACCGCAAGCTCACGCTTTCGCGGGAGCAGGACTACGCCGAGGACGATTTCAAGTTCAATCCGTACGGGATCGTCCGGATCGAGACGTGAGTGCGAGGCGGCGTCTGCCGCCCCTCCCTCAGATCGCCGGCTTGTCCGGGCCCTGCAGCTTGCCGTGCAGGTTGATCAGCCACATCGCCGTCGGCCTGAGGATGAAGAGGTCGGCGACGAGCGCCATGACCATCGAGAAGGCGCTCAGCCAGCCGAACAGCCGCAGCGACGGCAGGTCGGAGAACACGGTGACGACGAGGCCGCAGGCCAGCACCACCGTGGTCAGGATCAGCGCAGGTCCCACCAGCACGGTCGCCCGCTCCACCGCGAGCGCCGAGCCGACGCCCGGCTTGCTCTCGAGCCGGAGGCGGTTGAGGAAGTGGATGGTGGCGCTGAGGCCCAGGCCGAACGAGACGGTGAGCGCGACGACGCTGGCGAATTGCAGCCCCTCGCCCATCGCCCACAGCACCGTGCCCGACATCACCACCGGGAAGATGCCCGGCAGGATGCAGGCGAGCATCACGACCCAGGAGCGGAAGGCAAGGCCGATGAAGATCGCGACCAGCGCGAATTCGACGGTCAGGCCGCGGTTCAGCTTCTCGATCATGCTGGCCGAGTTGCGCGCGGCAATGGCGGCAAGACCGGTCACCGCGATCTCGTAGCCGGGATGCTTCTTGCGGACGGCATCGAGCTCGGTATCGAGCTTGTCGACGATCGGCAGCAGCTGGCTGGAATCCTTGTCCGGCACGCGGCCCGCGACCACGACGGCATCCTGCTCGGCGTCGATGAAACGCCGCACCAGATGCTCGGGGATGACGCTGACATATTCCTTCAGCGTCGCCACGTCGGCGCTGCCGGCCTTTTCCGCGAGCCAGCGGCGCAGGGTCTCGAGCGACCAGACGTTGCCAACGCCGGCCGCCTTCTCCACGGTCGCATGCACGTCCGCGATGGTCTGCAGCGTCTCCGGCGAATAGAGCGTTTCACCCTTGGGGAACGCGATCAGCACGTTGACCGGGTTGGCGCCGGTCAGCTTGGCATCGAGCCGGTCGCTGGCGGCGACCGCCTGGCGCTTGTCCGGCACCTGGTCGGCGAGCCGGTAGCGCGGCTCCAGATTGGCATAGATGACGCCGAGGCCGCCGACGAACAGCACTGCGATCAGGCTGAACAGGCCGGGCCGGCCTACCATGCGCACCGCGATCCAGTAGCAGAAGTTGCGCAGCGCCTGGACGCCGGCATCGGCGCCCTGGAACTTGACCGCGAAGACCTTCTCGTTGCGTACGAACAGCACGCCGAAAACAGGCACCAGCGACAACACCGCGACCAGCGCGATGATGGTCGCGGCAAGGCCCGCCTCGCCGAACTTGCGGATCAGGTCGGAGTCGGAGAACTGCAGCGCGATGAAGGAAATGCCGGCGGTGCCGTGCGTCAGCACGCAGGCCGGCCCCACCACCAGCACTGCGTTCTTGAACGCAGTGAACTTGTCCTGGCCGGCGATCAGCCGGTCGCGTGCGGCGAAGGTCAGCTGCATCGAGTCCGAGAAGCTGATGACCATGATGAGCGGCGTCATCACGTTCAGGAACATGTTGAGGTTGAAATTGGCCCAGCCGAGCGCGCCGAGCGCCAGCAAGATCGCGATCATCGGCGGGAACGCCGCCGCGATCATGAAGGAGATCTTGCGGAAGAAGATGATGGCGATGACGCAGCCGGCGAGAATGCCGAGGATGTTGTAGGTAAGCCCGTCGCGCTCGACCGCGTTGCGGATCTCGAGCTGCATCACCGGCACGCCGGAGAGCTGCACGTTGAGCCCGGTGTCGCTGAGATCTTCCTTCATCAGCGCACGGATGTCGGCGACGGTCTTGGTCAGCTTGCTGGAGGCGACCACTTCGGGATCGAGCGAGAGCACGATCAGCGCCAGCGTGCCGTCCTCCGACAGAAGCTTGCCGCGAATGATCTCGTTGTTCTTGACGGTCTCGATGAACTTGTCATAGGCCGCGCCCTCGGGCAGCTCGGGCGGGAACAGCGCCGCCGGCAGCTTGCCCGGCGCCGGGGCCTGGCGCGCCGAGAACAGCGAGACGAGGCCACGCGTGCCTTCGACCAGCTGCAGGTCGGTGACGAAGTCACGCAGCTTCTCGAGGTTGTTCCGCGCCAGCAGGGTCTTGCCCTCGACCACGACGAGGACGTCGAATTCCTCGGCCGGGAACTTCTTGGTCACCTCTTCATACTGCTTGAATTCGCGTGTGTCGGAACGGAACAGCTGCGACAGCGAATCGTCGATCTTGATCCGGTAGATGCCGAATACGGCACCGACAATCAGGGCGAGCAGGACGACGCAGGAGAGGATCGGGGCCCGGACGGCGATCAGCCCGATGCGCTCCAGCCCGAAGGCGATGGAGGACGCAGGTCCCTGCTCGACCTTGTCGACATGAACCTCATTCTCGCGGTGCTTTTCGAGCATGCCTTATCCAGTTCCTAAATCGGCTCGGTCTTGTGAGCTTATTGCGCCCCGCGAACGGCTTGAAAACGCCATACCAATGGGAGGCTTGCCCCCTGAAAATGCGCGGAAAATCGCCGGCAGCGGTTTAGCAGGTCAAAAGGCCTTTTCGCAAGCAGGCGGAGGGTGGCCGAATCGATCAAGATGCGGCGATTTTGCCGGAATGCCCGTCATTCCGGCCGCGTTGTGCCAATTCGACGCGGCGCCCGGTCCGCGCTCTCGTCCTTCAGCGCCACGCCGGTGACCTCCCGGGCCAGGCCCTCGCGGATGAGCCAGGCGATCTTGAAGGCAGCCTCGTCATGACTCAACCCAGCATTGTGGATGTTCGACACGCAATTGCGCTCGGCATCGGTGCGGCCCGGCTTCGGCGCGAAGGTCAGATAGGCGCCGAGACTGTCGGGTGCGGACAGGCCGGGCCGTTCGCCGATCAGCATCACGACCATGCGGGCGCTGAGAATCGCGCCGATCTCGTCGCCGAGCGCGACCCGGGCGCCCGAGGCGACGACGACATGGCCGAGCGCGACAGCATCACCCTCCGCGAGCAGCGGCAGCAGACGGGCCACCAGCGCCACCGCATGGGCGTGGACCGCCGCCGCCGACAGGCCGTCGCCGATGACGAGCGCGAGCTGGCATGGCCCGGCAGCGTCTCGGGCGAGGGCTTCGGCGGACCCTGGATCGAGCTGTCGTCCGAGATCCGGCCGCCGCAGATAGTCCCCGCGGTCGACGGCTTGGCTCCTCGCCTCGCTGACGGTGAGACCGAGCGCGCCGAGATCGGCGACCAGGCGCGGCGCGTCAAAGGCCGCATGCACGGCATCGCGGGCGCGGGCATGGTCCAGCGTAAAATCGAGCAGCGGCTTTGTCGGCACGCTCGCACCACTGCGGCCCAGCGCAACGCGCGCGGGCGTGAACGACCTGAGGTCGAGGGTCGGACGGGCCGGAACGGGCTTGTCACTCATTCGGCGGGAACGGCGGCCTCGCGCAGCCGGATCGAGTAGTTCGAGGCGTTCTGCTTGCCGCTGGAGGCCGCGCGCGCAAAGGTGATGAGATGGTGCGCGATGAGGGTGCAGCCGATCAGGCCTTCGATGTCGGCGCGCTTGATGCGTCCGAACGCGAACTTCCAGAACACGCGCTTGTAGTCGCCGAGCACGCCGACCTTCCAGAAGATGTTGCGCAGCATGACGAGGCCGCGCCTGATGTTGGGCCAGGTCTTCATCTCGTCCGCCACCGGCACCTTGAGGCGGTGAGGATAGACGTGGTCGCATTGATACTGGAAGCGCGCGTAGACCTTCTCGGGCTCGTAAGCGACCGCCATGGCGTGCTTCCAGGATGCGACGACCTCGTCATAGGGCAACAGGAAGTCGACGTTGGAATCGCGCCCGTCGTCCTCGACCAGGCGCCCTTCCTTCTCCAGCCGGTCCCACAGCGGCGTCTTCGGCAGCGCCTGGAGCAGGTTGATGGTGAGCAGCGGGATGTGCGACTCCTCGACGAAGGCAAGCAGCGCGTCCGAGGTATTCGGCTTGTCGGTGTCGAGCCCCATGATGATGCCCGAGACCACTTCCATGCCGTAGGAGTTGATGGTGTGCACGCCCTCCAGGATCGGGACCATCATGTTGTGGTCCTTGTGCATCGCCTTCAGCGCATCGGGGTCGGGCGTCTCGATGCCGCAGAAGATGGTGATGAAAAAGGCCTCGCGCATCTTCTCGAGGATCTCGGGCCGCTTGGCGATGTTGAGCGTCGCCTCGCAGGCGAGCCGCACCACGTAGCCCGTCCGCTTCTGCCATTCGATCAGATGCGGCAGCAGATCCATCGCCGCCTTGCGGTTGCCGATGAAATTGTCGTCGACGAAGTAGACCGTGTCGGTCATGCCGCATTCGCGCAGCCGATCGAGCTCGGCGATGATCTGCTCCGGCGTCTTGATGCGCGGATTGCGCCCGTAGAGGCCGGGGATGTCGCAGAACTCGCACTGATAGGGACAGCCGCTGGAATACTGGATGCTGCCGAGGAAGTATTTCTTCACGTCGGCAAGCTCGTAGGCGGGAATCGGAAACTCCGTCATCGGCACGCGGTCCTTGGTGGTGAGGACCACCTGTTCATCAGGACGCGAGGCGTCGCGCGACAGAATCTGGATCAGCTGGTTGGTGGCATCGCCGAGCTCGCCGACATGGAGATAGTCGAACGACGGATAGTAGTCCGGACAGGCGCTGACGGAGGGACCGCCGAGCGCGACCGGCAGATCGAACTCATGGGCGCGGCGGCAGATGTCGTTCATCTGCTGGCGCTGGATGTGCATGCCGCTGACGAAGACGGCTTCCGCCCATTCGAACTCTTCCTTGGTCGTGCGGCGGAGGTTCTCGTCGACGAATTTGACCTGCCAGTCCTTCGGAAGATAGGCGGAGATCAGCAGCAGGCCCTGCGGCGGCATGAAGGCGCGGACGCCATCGGTCAGGGGATAGGAATGCTCGAAGGTACCGAACGAAGAGGTGTAGCGCGGAAACACGCAGAGAATCCGCCGGGACGTACCGTTGTTTTCAGCTCGCATCTAAGCTCCCCCGCCACGCTCGACCTGGTTGCGGAAATTGCCAGCCAGACACATAGCGTAATGCGGTCGCCGGAATTTCTCAATATTGTGGCGTGAGCATAATTCCGAGAGGGACCAATGGTTTCCTCACGGCCCCGGGGCGTCGCGTCACGCGATCAGCCGCGAGGCGAAATCGGGTAGCAGGCCTGCATCGCCGACAAGGCGGAAATCGGCGCCCGCAATCCCCGACTGCACCAGCCAGTCGTCGAATTCCGGCGCGCGGCGCAAGGCGAAGACGTCGCGGACATAGAGCGCGTCGTGAAAAGACGTGGACTGGTAGTTCAGCATGACGTCGTCGGCGCCGGGCACGCCCATGATGAAGGTGACGCCGGCGGCCGCAAGCAGCGTCAGCAGATTGTCCATGTCGTCCTGGTCCGCCTCGGCATGGTTGGTATAGCAGATGTCGATGCCGAGCGGCAGGCCGAGCAGCTTGCCGCAAAAATGATCCTCCAGGCCCGCCCGGATGATTTCCTTGCCGTCATAGAGATATTCCGGGCCGATGAAGCCGACCACGCTGTTGACGAGCAGCGGCGAAAAGGCGCGCGCGACCGCGTAGGCGCGGGCCTCGCAGGTCTGCTGGTCGACGCCGTGATGGGCGCCCGCCGACAGCGCGGAGCCTTGGCCCGTCTCGAAATACATCACGTTCTGCCCGACCGTGCCGCGCCCCTGCGACAGCCCGGCCGCCTGCCCCTCCTTCAGCAGCGCGAGGTCGATGCCAAAGCTGCGGTTGGCAGCCTCGGTGCCGGCGACCGACTGGAAGACGAGATCGACCGGCACGCCCTGCCCGATCAGCGACAGCGTTGTCGTGACATGGGTGAGCACACAGGCTTGCGTCGGGATTTTCAGCCGCGCGATGATCTCGTCGAGCAGCCGCAGCAACTGGGCGATGACGGCCGGATCGTCGCTGGCCGGATTGATGCCGATGCAGGCATCGCCCGCGCCGAGCAGGATGCCGTCGAGGATCGAGGCGGTGATGCCCCTGGCGTCGTCGAAGGGATGGTTGGGCTGCAGCCGCGTGCTCATCCGCCCCCTCAGGCCGACGGTATTGCGGAAGGCGGTGGTGACCTCGCATTTCCGTGCCGCCAGGATCAGGTCCTGGTTGCGCATCAGTTTTGACACTGCGGCCGCCATCTCCGGGGTGATTCCGGGGGCCAGCTTGCGCAGGATGTCGGGCGTTGCGGCATCGGACAGCAACCAGTCGCGGAAGGCCCCGACGGTCAGCGATGCCACCGGCGCAAAGGCCCTGGCGTCATGGCTGTCGATGACGAGACGGGTGACCTCGTCGGTCTCGTAGGGAATGACGGCTTCCTGCAGGAACTGCCCGAGCGGCACATCCGCGAGCGCCATCCGCGCCGCGATCATCTGCTCGGAGCTGGCAGCGGCAATTCCGGCCAGCCGGTCCCCGGAGCGCGGCGGGGTCGCCTTGGCGAGCAGGTCGCGCAGGTCAGGGAAAGTGTAGGTCGTGGCGTCGATGGTGTGGCGGTAGACCAAGGACCTCTCCGGGGCTCGTCGGCCAACGGCCGACTCCAGCACTATCCTGAAACTATACCTCCTGATCAAGACGCTGAAATAACTTACCTTTCTTTCGACTAAGGACGAAGGGCGCCAAGCGGCGCGTTAACGCCGCGTCCATCTTCGTTTCGCATAGTTTTGCATCAATTCCGCACGACCGCGCTCACCGGCCGCTTCCGGCCATTCCGGGCCCTTGAACACCATGACATCCGACCGATCTGGGAATGCCGCCACCCTGGCGGGCCGCTTTACGCTTGCCACCAAGCTCTACGCGATCTTCGCGCTGTTCGCGCTGCTGACGGCGGCGATCGCGATGCTGTCCGACTACAACAGCCGCCGCAGCGCCGAGCTGACCAGCGCGATCGAGACCGCGAATGCGGCCGCGCTGAACGTCGAGCGCGTCAACTCGCTGGTCTATGCGGTGGTGATGGAATCGCGCGGCGTCTACATGTCGACCGAGCCCGCCGTGGTGAAGAAATACGGCGAGGGCCTGCTCAAGTTCAACGCCCAGATCCTCGATGTCGTGAAGCGCTGGGAGACCATCGTCAAAGCCGACGATGCCGAGCAGTTCGCGACCTTCAAGAAGCGCATCGAGCAGTTCGTCGAGTTTCGCAAGGAGCTGGTGCGCCGCGGCGTCGAGATCAACGCGGCCGCGGGCCGCGAATGGGGCGACAACGACGCCAACCGCGCGGTGCGCTCGGCGCTGAACAAGGATCTCGAGGCGCTCTCCAAGGTCTATGCCGAGCGCGCCAGGCAGATCGCCCAGCAAACCGAGACCAACCGCACCCTGTCCTTCGTCCTGACCTGCCTCGGCGGCGTGGCGCTGGCCCTCGTCGTGATCGGCATCGTCATCATCGCCCGCTCGATCGCCCGGCCGCTCGCCGCGATCACCGCGACCATCAAGCAGGTCGCCGACGGCGCCGAGAACGTCGAGGTGCCGCACTCCGGCCGCGCCGACGAGATCGGCGCGCTCGCCCGCGCGATCCAGGTGTTCCAGGACGCGATGGGGCGCAACCGCAACCTCGCCTCGCAGGTCTCACAGGACTCGGCCGCGCGCGAGGCGCGCAGCCGTCACATCGAGCAATCCGTCGAAGCCTTCCGCGAGGCGATCGGCGCCATCATGCGCGGCCTCAGCGACAACGCCTCCGTCATGCGCGAGACCGCACAGACCATCACCCGCGTCACGGCGGACGCGAGCAGCCGCGCCGGCACGGCGGCGAGCGCCACCGAGCAAGCCTCGCACAACGTCACTGCGGTCGCGGGCGCGGCCGAGGAGCTGTCGGCCTCGGTCGAGGAGATCGGCCGCCAGGTGCGCCAGAGCGCCGGCGCGGTCGAGCAGACCGGCCAGCGCACCGAGAAATCGATCGCGGAGATCGAGAGCCTTGCGGCCGCCACCCAGCGCATCGACGGCGTGCTCAACCTGATCCAGGCGATCGCCGAGCAGACCAACCTGCTCGCGCTCAACGCCACCATCGAGGCCGCACGCGCTGGCGAAGCCGGCCGCGGCTTTGCCGTGGTCGCGCATGAAGTGAAAGCGCTCGCGGGGCAAACGGCGAAGGCGACCGCGGAGATCGGCGAGAACGTCAGCCAGATCCAGGCCTCCACGCGCAACGCGGTCGACGCCGTGCGCGAGATCGGCGGCGCGGTGCGCGAGATCAACGAGGTCACGTCAGCCATTGCCGGTGCCGTCGGCCAGCAGGACCAAGCCACGCGTGAGATCTCGTCCAACGCGCAAAGCGCAGCCCAGGGCAACGAGACTCTGGTCGCCAACATCACCTCGCTGCGGGACGCCATCGGCGAGACCGATACGGCGGCCGCATCCGTGCTGACGGCGGCGAGCAGCCTGACCGAGACGGCGCAGACGCTGTCGCGGGAGGTGGAGACGTTCTTCCAGAACCTGCGCGCGGGGGCGGCGGACGATCGTATCGCCAGGGCGGGATAGGGCGCGCGAAAGATCGGCGGCTCGCGCGCAGACAAAAAGTGCGAAAACAACCCCATGCACAGTAGCCGGCAGCAGCCTTATCAATGGCTTGGCCGCCGGCCCGACAGCTGCTGATTTTACGAATTCGATTTGACCCGTCGGGCAAAACACTGGCATGATGTCAGCATGGCCATTGGGCGTTACTGCGCACCTTCCTCGCCCTCGAGGCGTCGAGCAAGAGTGGGTTGTCGCTCCGCTCTCGATTGATCGACGAATATTCGAACGCGGCCGACATCCTCAACCTCACGATAGCGACGCAACTCGATTTCGAGCTCGGGATCTTTATTGGCCCAAGCCAGCCAATCGAACGGGACCGAGCTCTGCAGATAGGTATCCACGAGAATCACGTCCGGGCGACCGTTTCGCAGGTCTGCCAACAAGTGCCGCCGCTCGAAATGGATGATGCCGTCGAGTTTTGCCCGCTCTCCCTGGGTCGGCTGGGAGCCGTTCTGGGCCAAGATTGCGCCGGCCGTCAGCAACTGGGCACACGAACTGCCCACCCACGTCCCGTCGATCTGGCGAACGAGCGGATGCCCCAGCGCGATGTGATCGGTGATCGTGAGCAGCCTCGGATGTTTTGCAAGCGCCTGAATGTGCCGCTCCAGCGACGGAAACTCGCGGACCGACAAGGACAGGCAGAATCCGATGAGCACAACGCCAGCAAAGCCGCCGATCCTGACCGAGGCCGGCAACGTCCTGGTGCGAACATGCAGCAACGGTGCGGCAATCGCGAACACGCAAAGCGCGTAGAGCGTGTAGGTCCAGCCCTTGCCCTGAAGAACGAAACTCACGGCACCGCCAATGGCTGCTGCCAGCCACGGGGTTGCATCGCCTCCCATTCTGAGGCCTTGCGGCGCCACCTGGCGCAGAAACAAAATGGAGGCAGTTATCACGACGATCGGGAAAGGAAGCAGGCCCGCTAAATCGCGCCTCATTGGCAGATAGGCGGCAGCGACCATCGGGGCATGGGTCAACAGATAGTCGGGAAAGACGACAACGAGCAGCGCCCCATAACCGATGACAACAGCGGCGGCTGCGCACGCTTCAGGGGTGAGCAACGGCCTGAGAGAACGTTGGTGGATGGCGCCAAGGATGATCGGAAGCCCTGCCACGAGAGCAAGCTGGGGCTTGATGCTGATGGCCAGACCGGCCCCCAGTCCTGCCAGGATCGCGACCGGTCCGGGGGAAAGCCGACGCCAGCGAATGGCAGTGACGGCGACAAAGGGAGTCAGTGCAATGACGGCTATGTGTTCACGTTGCCCGAATACGGCACTCGGAAGGACTGCGAACAAGAAAGCGAGCAGGCACGTCCAAATACTTCGCTCTTCACCCAGCTTTGCCGCCGCAGCGGCGCGATCGACCACGACAAGCGAGCCAATGATCTCGATCATCACCAGGACGATCACGATGATCTCGGGCGCGATGCCGGTCAATCGCGCAAGCTGCGCCGCCGGCATGTACAGGTAGATCGATAGCGGCGGGTTCAGTTCGAAGAGGTCGCCCCCCAACTTCCGGCCATCGAGAATTTGCTCTCCTTCAGAAAGCAGGCAGCTCAAGTCCGGGTTGAGAACGGCGGGTATTTGAACAAGCAGGGCCGTCAGGAGGATCGCGGCCACGATGATCCAACGCTGATTCATGCCGTAGCTGCTTCCAGGCATAGTCCAGGGACTGCCTCCTCCGACGCAGGCAAAGCCCTCTCGTCGCGCGGAAGCGGCTTGCTCTCGTTCAACTTGCGTAGACTCGCAAGGTGCAGGATGCGCTACTCTCAATCAGTAGTCGTTACTATTGTCCTACAATAATCTGAAACAATATTGCTTCAGGGCCAAAGCGCTGGAGTTCCCGTCGCTTCGCTCCGGGGAATGCGGAGGGTCGCCTCGCCGGGGTCGTCACGACGCGGACGCGGCCTTGCGAAGTTGTCGGCGGCTCGCGCTCGCACAAGCATCAGCAAGGGGGGCGCTTGCAGCGCATCATGCATCCGCCAGGCGCCCTTCATGCGGTTCGCCGATCGTGCTACGATCATCGATATTCAGGTGCCGTCCTCAGCGATAAGGCAGCCACCATGTTATTGCGCTCTACCTGGTCCACATCTGCGATCGACAAGGTCGCCACCGGCGGTGCCGACCTGCTGATCCTGGTCGGCCGCATCCTGCTGGCCTGGGTCTTCGTCGGCAGCGCGTACGGCGCGCTTACCAACTTCAGCGGCTCCGTAGGCTATTTCCGGTCGCTCAACGTTCCCGCGCCCGTGCTGTTCACGACCTTCACCGTCGCGCTGGAAATAGTGATGTCGGCTTGTCTGATCCTCGGCATCGGCACGCGCTACTGCGCAGTCGTGATGTTCTTGTTCGTACTCTCGGCGACTGCAATCGGACATCGTTACTGGGAATATCCGGCCGGCGCGCAACAGATCGGGCAGTACAATCATTTCCTGAAGAACATCACGATCATGGGCGGCGCTCTGTTGATGTTTGTCACCGGAGGGGGCCGGTTCTCCCTCGATCGGAGACTGGGCTAGCCGCGACGTTCGTTTCGGCCGCTTCCGCGGTGTGCGGCCGACAACTTGCCCGAACCCGCCTGGAATCGCGGCGCAAATGTCTTCGCCACTCGCGGAGCTGCGAATGCGCTGGGGCAGCACGATGTGGCCTTGAAGGAAGGCCGTTACCGCATCACTTCGCTTTTGGCCTGAAGGCAACTTCGAGCAGATGGCCGAAGCGTTTCGAGAGCGGCTTCAAGCGCTCAGCCATGATCCCGAAGAGAAGCATCAGCCACGTCGCCAGCGCGGCACACCACAACAGGCTTTCCAATGTCTCGGGCATCAAAGGCCCCCTTTAAAACAACTACTTGAAATACGAGCAGTGTCGCCGAATGGACCCGGCGCGGCAAGCCTTCCCAAAAGTGGTAACTCTCCGAAACACTCGGAACGGCCATCGCGATGAAAAATTAGCCAGGCCCCGGCGACCGGCCGCGCGCCGAGGCCGTGAATGAGCGGCAGTCAGCTACCGCTTAAGCATGCGAGCGACGATAGGTCAGCCAGTAGTCGATCTGCCAGCCCTCGTAGCCGAGCAATTCGCCAAAGCGCCGTTCGCGATCGTCGGACCAGGCGCCGGATTCCTTCAGGAGCGCGAGCATGGCATCAACCCGCCACTCGTGGCCCGGCAAGGTGTAGAACAGCATCCGATATTCGAGCTGCGGCAGGTCCGGACATGGTTCAATCACCTCGCGTCTCATCAGGCGACCTACGGCAACGTGCCTGTCGAACATGCGCCAATACCGAAGACAGACGTCCGGCTCACGACCAACGATATCCATGAAATATGCGAGAGGCTTCGCACCCCTCAGCATCAGGCCGAGTTCTCTGTTGGTGTGGACCAGATAGGGCAGCTGACGAAGCCGTTCGGAGTGCATGTCGGGCATCTTGACCGCACAACGTTAATTTCCGCTACAAGCCGAAACACGCAGTTCCTTGCCCGGATCCGCGGCGTTCTTCTATGCTTACATCCATGAATCCGGGCGCGGGGCAACACCTCTACCCCACCATCACTCCGCCGCGCCTGATCAGCTCCTTGCCCAAGGCCGCCAGATGCACCTGGTCCGGCCCGTCGCCGATGCGAATGAAGCGGGCGTAGACGTAGGCGCGCGCGAGGAACGTGTCCTGCGAGACGCCGGCGGCGCCGTGGATCTGGATGGCGCGGTCGATGACGCGGGCGGCCATGCTGGGGACCACGATCTTGGCCGCCGCGATCAGATCGCGCGCGGCCTTGTTGCCTTCGCAGTCCATCTTGTCGGCGGCTTGCAGGGTGAGCAGCCGCGCCTGCGCGATCTCGCAGAAGGAGTTCGCGATGTCCTCGCGTACCGAGCCCTGGTCTGCGAGCGGCTTGCCGAACGCGACGCGGGAGACCGATCGCCGGCACATCAATTCCAGCGCGCGCTGGGCGCAGCCGATCAGGCGCATGCAATGGTGGATGCGGCCGGGACCGAGCCGGCCTTGCGCGATCTCGAAGCCGCGGCCTTCGCCGAGCAGGATGTTCTCCGCGGGCACGCGGACGTTGTCGTAGACGATCTCGGGGTGGCCGACCGGGGCGTCGTCATAGCCGTAAGTGAGCATGTCACGGACGATGCGCACGCCCGGCGTCGCCTTCGGCACCAGGATCATGGATTGCTGGCGATGGCGGTCAGGATGGTCGGGCGCTGTCTTGCCCATCACGATCAGGATCTCGCAATCCTCGTTCATCGCGCCTGACGTGAACCATTTGCGGCCGTTGATGACGTAATCGCCGCCGTCGCGTTTGATCTCGCACTGGATGTTGGTGGCATCGCTGGAGGCGACCTGCGGCTCCGTCATCGAGAAGCCGGAGCGGATGCGCCCCTCCAGCAGCGGCGTCAGCCAGCGCTCCTGCTGCGCCTTCGTGCCGTAGTTGGCGAGCACCTCCATGTTGCCGACATCGGGCGCCGAGCAATTGAAGACCTCGGGCGCCCAGAGGATGCGGCCCATGATCTCCTTCACCGGCGCGTATTCGAGATTGGAGAGACCCGGGCCGTGCTCGCCGGATAGAAACAGGTTCCAGAGCCCCTGCTCGCGCGCGAGCCGTTTCAGGTCCTGCAGCACCTGCGGCGTCCTGTAGCGCGCGGCCTCCGGCTTGAGCTGCTCGTAATAGAGCTCCTCGACCGGCTCGACATGCGCTCGCATGAACTGGCGCACGCGCTCCTGCAGCTCCAGCGAACGGGCGGAGTGTTGAAAGTCCATCTTAATCCTCCCGCGCGCCGACGCGCGCGTCAGTCCGTAGGGTGGGCAAAGCGACTTGTCCGCCGTAGCTCGAAGAGCGAAGGCGGAAGCGTGCCCACGCTTTCTCTCGATAATCATTGATAGGTGGTGGGCACGGCGCAAGTGCGCCTTTGCCCACCCTACGATTCCGAGTTCGCGGAGAGAGCGCCGCCTCACGTCCCGCGCAACAGCTCGCTCGCCACGACCCAGTCGTTGCCGTCGAACTGGAGCATGTAGCCGTCCTTGATCGGGCGGAAATCCTGCGGCGTGGTGTTGAGGGTGATGCCGGGCATCAGAAGCGACAGCGGCACGTTCTTCAGGTTGGCCGCCTGCGCCATGATGTTCTCGCGCGTCAGATTGTCCTTGCACTGCTTCAGCAGCACCACCAGGGCCTCGGCGACGGTGTAGCCGTAGAGGCCGGCGACGTTGTTGATGTCGGCGTTGGGCAGGCGCTTCTTCATGAAGTCGATATAGGCCGTCATCGCCGGGTCGTCCTTG
This sequence comes from Bradyrhizobium huanghuaihaiense, assembly GCF_025200885.1. NCBI lineage: Bacteria > Pseudomonadati > Pseudomonadota > Alphaproteobacteria > Hyphomicrobiales > Nitrobacteraceae > Bradyrhizobium > Bradyrhizobium huanghuaihaiense. The sequence continues at coordinate 6,570,607 of NZ_CP104172.1, forward strand.
GGCTGTTCGACGAACGGCTTGAGCGCGCCGAGCGACAGCACGCCCTTGCCGGCATCGAGGCCGGCCGGCGCCATCACGGTCGCCTTGTTGGCACAGCCCGAGGCGAGGAAGCGCGTCGGCTGCCAGCCGACCTCGTGCGCCTTGCGGATTGCCTGCGCGCAGGCGCGCGGCGTCACGGAGTAGATCATGAAGACGTCGGCCTTGGTGTTGGCGAGCGTCAGGACCTGGGAATCGACGGTGGGATCGGCAACCTCGAAACTGGAGGCCATTGCGATCGCCTTGTCGGCGTCGGCGCCGAGCGCCTCCCTGACGCCGCGCAGATATTCCTTGCCGGCGTCGTCGTTCTGATAGAGCACCGCAAAGCGCGCATGCGGGTTCTTGGCGCGGGCATAGGCGACGTCGATCGCGGCCTCGCTGGTGTAGTTCGGCGCCCAGGGCAGCGCCATCGACCAGGGCATGTTGGCGGGATCGTTCCACTTCGAGGCCGAGCTGATCAAAAAGAGCTGCGGCACCTTGTTGCTGTTGAGATATTTTGCGATCGCCGAGCTCGGCGCAGTGCCCATGGTGGCGAAGATGAAGGCGACGCCGTCGCCCTCGACGAGGCGCCGCGCGGCCTCCATGGTCTTGGGCGGCGAGAAGGCATCATCCAGCGAGATCAGATTGAGCTTGCGGCCATTGACGCCGCCCTTCTCGTTGACCTCGTCGAAATAGGCCGCGATCACCTTTCCGGTGATGCTGAGCGGCGAGGCCGGCCCGCTATAGGGCATGGTGTTGCCGATCTTGATCTCGGTGTCGCTGACGCCAGGACCGTAGGATTTTTGTGCGGAAGCAGGCGTGGACAGGCAGGCGGCAGCCAAAGCTGCGGCCAGGGCCAAAGCGGCTCTCATGGTGTCTCCCCGATGATGATCGCCGCGCGGCGAAGCGGCCGCGCTGCGCGCTGCTTTTGTCAGCGCGCCAGATCAGCGGAGTTCCGCAAGATGGTCTTGCGTCGAGTTGCTGGTGGGGCAGCCCGATTCGATGCTAGCGAAGTGCCTTGTGAGGACGCGAGATCAGGCCCCGCGGCTTCCATGAACAACGAGGAGCCCCCATGAGCCAGACGCGACGTGTGCTCTCCGCGCAGATCGCCCACGAGACCAACACGTTCTCGATCGTTCCGACCACGCTCGATGATTATCGCAAGCGGCTGTTTCTCCTGGGAGCCGAGATCGCCCCCGCGCTCGGCGCTACCAAGATGGAGATTGCCGGGCATCTGGCTGCGGCCAAACGCTACGGCTGGACCCTGGTGCAGCCGATTGCAGCCTCGGCCACGCCGTCCGGCAAGGTGACGGCCGACTGCTGGGCCGAACTGCAACGCCTGGTCTACGAGGCCTGCGAGACGGGACCGCTCGACGGCGTCATCCTCGCATTGCACGGCGCGATGGTGACCGAGACCGACGAGGATGCCGAGGGTGCGCTGCTGGAAGGATTGCGCAAGCGGCTCGGCGAGACGATTCCGATCGCGGTGACGCTCGACCTGCATGCCAACGTCACCGAACGCATGGGTCGGCTGGCCAACATCATGCTGCCCTACCGGACCTATCCGCATATCGACCAATACGAGACCGCACTCCGCGCAGCCGATCTGCTGCAATCGGCGATGGACGGCAAGATCCGTCCGAAGGTCGTCCACCTGCAAGGACCGCTGCTCGACGGATGCAATCACGGACGAACCCAGGGCGGCGTGATGAGCGATCTGTTGGCGCGCGCAGCAGGCATGGAGGCACAAACGCCCGGCTTGTTGTCGGTCGACGTCTGCGCGGGTTTCAGCCGCTCGGACATTGCCGAGGTCGGCCCCAGCGTGCAGGTGACCTACGATGCCTCGCATAACGCCGCCGAGACGGCGGCGCGGCAGGCTGCGGCCGCGCTCTATGACGAGATGTACCGTCGCCGCGCCGAGGTCACTGTCGCCGTGTATGATTTGCCGACCGCGACCAGGCTTGCCGTGGAGGCCGCAGCCGATGTCGCCGATACCCGTCCCCTTGTCATTTCCGACTACAGCGACAACCCCGGTTCAGGCGCCTATGGCGACGGCGTCCGGCTGTTGGAGGCGCTGCTGAAGGCGAACGTCAAAGGCGTGCTCCTCGGCGTCCTCGGCGATCCCGAAGCCGCCGCCCGCTGTCATGCCGCAGGTCTCGGAGCCAGCCTCGACGTCGTTGTCGGCGCCAAGCGCGATCCCGCGAGCTACGGGCCGCCACTCGCGCTGGCCGGACGCGTCGCCGCGCTGTCGGGCGGTGCCTTCGTCTGCGAGGGACCGATGAATGCCGGGCAGCCCATGACGCTCGGCCCCTCCGCCCTGCTCGAGGTGAACGGCATCTCGATCGCCCTGTCGACCAACACGCTGCAAACCTATGATCAGGAAATGTTCCGAATTCTCGGCGCGGAGCCGGCGCGGTTTCGGGTCGTCGCGGTCAAGTCCGCCCACCACTTCCGCGCCGCTTTCGGACCGATGGCCAAGGAGGTGATCCTGGCCGACAGCGGCGGCCTTGCCACGAATGACTACACGACCCTCACCTATCGCAAGGTTCGCCGCCCGATTTGGCCGCTCGACGAGATGCCACTGGATTGATCTGCCAAAGCATGATCCGGCAAGGTGCGAAGCGGTTGACCGGAAAGGTCATGCGCAAACGTCACCCCGAAGCGCGATGACGATCCATCCGAATCTGATCGCGCTTCAGCACCGCGCACTTCGCCGGAGGTTTCAGCCGCGCCGCTTCAGGCTGAAGCCGAGGCCGATCCAGCCGGCACCGGCCATGATCAGATCGATGCCGAGGAACAGGCCGAGGATATAGACGCTGTTCACCGGCCAGCGCGCCACGATCAGCAGGCCAAGCAGCAGCGTGATGACGGCCGACAGCGCCACCCAGATCCACGGACTCTCGCGCTTCATGCTGAAGGCGAGAAACAGCCTGACGGCGCCCGAGGCGATCAGCGAGACGCCGAGAAACAGCGTCAGCAGGACGGCCGCGAACAGCGGATTCTCGAAGGTCAGGAAGCCCGCGATCACGTAGAGCACGCCGAGCAAGGCCCAGATCAGGAACTTGCCCCAGCTCTTCATCTGGAACGCGCCGATGATCTCGGTGACGCCGGCGACGATCATCATGGCGCCGACCACGATCACGCTTGCCACCGTCGCCATCACCATGCTGCCGAGCGCGACAAAGCCGGCGATGAGATAGACGACGCCGAGCGCGACGATCCAGCCCCATTTGGCATGCAGCGCCGCGATGCCGGAGCCGAGACTTGGGTGATGAGACGTGTCCGAAGCACTGGTCATGACGGCCACTCCTGCTTGCGTAGCCCGGGGGCACGCGCCAGAATAGCACGTACCGTGCCGGGACGACAGCCAGCAGAGCACCGGTACCGGCAGCAACATTGACGCAAATCAAGGTCGAATGCGGTGCATCAGCCGCGCGAGCGCTCCATCTCGAGCTCGGCCCTGAGATTGTCGAGATCGCGATAAATTGAAGCGACGGCAAGCACGTGGCCGCCCTTGCGGTACTTCAGCAGGCAGTCCCTGCCGGAAATGCTGCCGTCGATGGCGACGTCGTCGAAGCTCTCGGCGTGGCCGACATAGTTGATCGGGACGTCGTAGTGCTGGGACCAGAAGAACGGCACGGCGTCGAAGCGTTCGCGCCTGCCGAGCATGTTGCGCGCCGCGGTCTGGCCCTGGCGCTCCGCGACCACCCAATGCTCGACGCGGATGGTGTGCCGCGAATGCGGATCGGGCCAGCGCGCGATGTCGCCGGCGGCAAAGATGCCGGCGACGCTGGTTTCGAGAAATTCAGTCACGCTGACGCCGCGATCGGCGGCAAGCCCCGCCTGCTCGGCCAGCGCAAGGCGCGGCCTGACGCCGATGCCGACCACGACCAGGTCTGCCTCGATCACGGCGCCGCTCTTCAGCGTGGCGTGGGCGCCGTCGAGCCTCTCCACCGTGTCCTTGAGGTGGAAGTTGACGCCATTCTCTTCATGCAGCGTGCGAATGAAGTCGCCCATCTCGGACCCGAGCACCTTCTGCATCGGTCGCTCCTCGGGCGCGACGACATGCACCTCCAGCTTGCGCGCTCGCAAGGACGCCGCAACTTCCAGGCCGATGAAGCTGGCGCCGATCACCAAAGCACGCTTCGCGCTGCCGGCGGCCTTGATGATGGCGCGGCTGTCGGCGACGGAGCGCAAGGTATGGACGTGCGGCTGCTCCGCGCCCGGGATCTGCAGCTTGATGGGCTCGGCGCCGGTCGCGAGCAGCAAGCGGTCGAATGGCAGCTTGTCGCCATTGCCGAGGGTCACGCTGCGTGCTCTTGGATCGATCGCCGCAACGTTGGTGCTGAGCCTGAGATCGATGCCGGCGCTCTGATAGTAGTCCTCGCCCCGCAGCGGCAGCCAGTCCTCCGGCGCGTTGCCGGCAAGGTAATCCTTGGAGAGATTGGGCCGGTCAACCGGCATCGCGCCGTCGTTGCTCAGCATGGTGATGGCGCCGGCAAAGCCTTCGCGCCGGAGCGTCTCGGCCGCGGCGAAGCCTGCGGCGCCGCCGCCGACGATGACGAACTTTTCGGATGTCGGCGCAGTACGATGCGCTGCCGACGGCTTCGGCGCCTCACGCTTGCGCTGAACCAGAATCCTGTCCTGGTCCCGTGTCACCTCCCACACCGCCAGCGCATTCAATGCCGGCGGACGGCTAGCCTCGCCTGTGCGCAAGGAGAAGCAGGCGTGATGCCAGGGGCAGCGGATGGTGTCGTCCACGACCAGGCCTTCGGCGAGCGGACCGTGATAGTGGCTGCAGGCGGGCTCGATCGCAAAGATCTCGCCGCCGGCCTGCACCAGCAGGACTTCCTCCTCGCCGACATGGCCGAGCAGCTTGCCGTCCTTGAAGTCGGCGAGCGATACGCCCGTGGTCAGATCCGGCCCGCTTGGCTTCTTGTCCTCGCTCATGGTCACCTCCTGACAGCCTTACGCGCAACTCAGGAATTGGACGGCGGGATGAGCGAAAAGTTCCCGCGATCGCGAAAATCAGGACCCGGCTGCGCGCACATCCAGCACGGCCTGCGCCCATTCGGCCGGCCGCTCCTGCGGCAGGTTATGGCCGGCGCCGGCGAACACGCGGCGCTCGAAGAAGCCCTCGAACTTGCGCGCATGGTGCGCGGTGCCGGGATTGACGCCGTCGCTGTCGCCGTCGATCGCGATGGTCGGGACGCGGATCGGAGGTTGCGCGGCGAGCTTTTCTTCGATCGCGGCATAGGCGGGATCGCCTTCGACCAGCGCATAGCGGTGGCGATAGGAGTGGATCACGACGTCGACGAAGTCGGGGTTGTCGAAGGACACAGCGCTGTTCTCGAACGTCGGATCGTCGAAGGCCCATGTCGGCGACCACATCGACCAGAGCTGGCGGGCGAAGCCGCGCCGGTTGCTTCCAGCGCGCGGCGGCCGCGCTCGTTGTGGAAGAGATATTGATACCAGAGCGCGGCCTCCTCCGGCGGTGAGGCCGGCTCCATGGATCGGGCGATGTTCTGTATGTTGTAGGAATTGCCGGAGACGAGCCCGACGACGCGCTCGGGATACAACGCAGAGACCACGCAGGCCGCGCGTCCGCCCCAGTCGTAGCCCCCGACGATTGCGCGTTCGATGTGAAGCGCATGCATGAAGGCAAGGAGATCGGCGCCGAGAGCCGCCTGCTCGCCGGAGCGCAGCGTTGCAGCGGAACGAAATCGCGTCGGCCCATAGCCGCGCAGCCAGGGCACCAGCACGCGTGCGCCGGCCCGCGCGATGATCGGCGCGGCCGCGGCATAGGCGTTCACATCATAGGGAAAGCCGTGGCCCATGATGCAGGGCCAGCCATCGGCGGCGCCGTAGTCGAGATAGGCGATGTCGAGGACATCCGTGGTGATGGTTTTTTGTTGCATGCTTTGCTCACGGGGTCGGACATTTGTAGCCCGGACGAGCGAAGCGACATCCGGGACTTCGCGCCGCCGGCCCCGGATATCGCTTCGCTCATCCGGGCTACAAGAGCCCTACTTCTGCGGCCCTGACAGCGAGATGTCGCGTTCGGCGCGGAACACGTTGCTGTAGAGATTGGCGATCCACTGCCGGCCGATCTCGGTCTTGTTGAGATAGCCGATCTCGGTCTGGATGTGCGGGGCGACGCTGTTCCAGTAGAATTGTGGATAGCGGTTCACGATGTCGGCGGGCGAGTCGTAGCCGAGCTGCCGGTTCATGCCCACTTCCTCGAACTCGTAGTAAAGCGCGTTGGCCTTGCGCAGATAGTTGGGATCGCCGAGCTGGCCGATGAAATCGGCGGCGCGCAGGATCGAGGCGTCCTCGTCGTAGTCCTGGCCCTCGCGGGCCGGAAAACGCGTTCCCTCGATGGCGCGGGCAATGCGCTCACTGTCGAGGCCTTCGACGGGCTGAAGCCGCTGCTCTACATAAAGCTTCGACCGATCAACGTGATACATCATGAGACTGGCATCCGATGCACCGCGCGGCAACGAGACCTTGGTCCCGGCCGCATCGATCACGAAGCCGTCCTCGTCATCCTCCTCGAACAGGCCACGGACATAGCCGATGTCGTGGGCGAGGCAGGCGACCAAGATGTGGGTGTAATCCTCCGCCGAGAGGTGCGCATGCAGATGGCGGCCCTGGAGGATCGCCTGGCCCGCCAGCGTCACCAGCATGGTATGCTCGATATTGTGGTAGAGCGCGTCACTGTTGCCAATGCACTCAAGTGCCGTACGCGTCGCCCCCTCTACAATCCTTGCAGAGTCCTCGTCGTACCGCCGACGCATGAACGTGCCCAGCAACTTCTCCAGGGATTCAGCCGCCAGTCTTGGCAACGTCATCATGGATGCAGCCCCGCTTGTCGGTGGTGTCCCACGCCAGCTCCCGACGTCCCATTGTTGTCCTCGACGCGAGGGCCAGCATAGCCCAACTTGGGCCGAGGGACCAAATCCCGGGCGCAAAATCCGTAAATTAAGTTACTCTTGTGCCCTGCGAGATCGTGGTTGCGGTCACGGCTCGACACAGCCGGACCCGACCGGTCTTGGGCTCCGCCCAGGCGCGGAAATCAAATTCGCTTTATCGGACGTCAGCGCAAGGCTGGCGCAATGCACCGCAGCCTGGCGCATGCGCCTGCATCGTCTTCGCGGCCGGGACGGCGGAGCGCGCCGTCACTCCACCAGCAGCACGTCGACGGCGACGCCGAGCTTCTGCTTGGGCGAGCCGACGATGATGCCGTCGACCGGCGAGACGTCGGAGAAGTCGCGTGCGACCGCAAGCACGATATGGTCGTTCGCGACCAGGAGATCGTTGGTCGGATCGAAATCGACCCAGCCCAGCTCCGTCCCGCACCACAGCGACACCCAGGCGTGGGTGGCGTCGGCGCCCTGCAGGCGCGGCTGGCCCGGCGGCGGAATGGTCCGCAAGTAACCGCTGACATAGGCCGCCGGCAGACCGAGCCCGCGCAGCCCAGCGATCATCACATGGGCAAAATCCTGGCAGACCCCGTGACGCTTGTCGAAGACCTCGTTCAGCGGCGTCGAGATCACGGTGGCCTTGGGGTCGTAGCGAAACTGGTTGCGAATGCGATGCATGAGATCGACCGCGCCTTTGAGGACGCCCTCGCCGGGTGGAAAGCTCTCCGCCGCATAGGCGCTGACCGGGCGCAGCACCGGCACCAGGGGGCTCGCAAAGACATAGCCGACCGGCGAGGACGGCCCGAGGCTGGTCGCTTCGAACGCGATGTCGCGAATGCTCTCCCAGGGCGGACTGTCCGCATCGCGCGCCGGCGGCTGGCGCAAGACGGAGACGCGCGAGCGCGAGTCGATGCGCAGATTGCGATGCGCGGCCTCGATGACGACGCTCTCGGTCAGCGTGCCGAAGAAGTCGCGACGGACGTTGCGCTCGGACGGGCGCGGACGGATCTCGACCCGGTGCGAGATCAGCTCCTGGCCGTTGCCGCTTCTGGGCTCCAGCCGCAGCGTGCAGCGGGCGAAGCTGACCGGACTTTCGTATTCGTAGGTCGTGACGTGACGGATGTCGTAGATCACGCCAGCCCCGTCAGCTTTTCCGGCCTGCTGGCGTTCGGACCGTGCGGGAAATAGTGCAGCCCGATCGCCTCGGCGAGGCTGAGCAGATCCTGCTCCAGCGCGAACAGCGTCTTGACCTCGAGCTTCTCGGCCTCGGCCGTCGCCAGCATCGCCTGCACCGCCACGGCAAGCCGCTGCGGCTGCTCGATCAGGCCGTGCTCCTTCAGGCTCGGCAGCGCCGCGATGTGCTCGTTCAGAGTCGCGACCTGGAACGCCACCGAGCGCGGATTGTAGCTGTCGAGCACCGCGAGGTCGCGCACCGGCGCCAGGATCGGCGCCAGCAAATAGCGCGAGCGGTAGGTGATCTGGGAATCCACCAGCGTCAGCAGGATGTCGAGATCCTCGTCGCCGGCCTCGTCATAGGCAAACTGACGTGCAAAGCGCGTGGTGTTGATGGCACGCTCGGTGCGGCGGCCGATGTCGAGGAAACGCCAGCCGGCGGCGCGGTTCATGTTCTCCTGCGCAAGGCCCGCAAAGCTCGCCAGCTCCTGCAGGGTCAACTCGGCGGCGCTGAGCACGCTGTCGTCGTCCTCGACCTCGTAAGCGAGCCGCTCGGCCATCTCGGTGATGACCTGCCAGGCGTCCGGCGACAGCCGCTCGCGCAACGACGTCGCGGTGCGCTGCGCCGCGCGCACCAGCGACAGCGCCGAGCCGAAGCGCGCCTCGCTCTGCAACGCTTCGGCGACGATGCGCCCGGATGCCGCGCGCGAGGTCTGCGAGATCGCGCCCCAGGCCACCAGCATGCGCTGGATGCGTTCGGACGATTGCAGCGAGGCCGCGGTGCCCTTGTTGGGCCCGCTGGGCGATCCCAGCGCGCGCACCAGGCGCAGCGTCGCCTCGGCGCGTTCGAGATAGCGGCCGAGCCAGAACAGATTGTCGGCGGCGCGGCTCGGCAGCACGCCGGCGATGCGGCGGATGCGGACCTTGTCGGTCGCGGGCAAGAGCGTCGCGGTCGAGACCTGCTTGTCGGAGACCACCCAGACGTCGGCGGCGCGCGCGCCGTCGCCCATCGACACCGCGCGCGCGTCGGCCTGCTCGGCGATCCGGCAGAAGCCGCCGGGCATGATAGCCCAGCCGTCGGCCGTGGCGGCTGCGAACACGCGCAGCACGAAGGGACGCGGCGTGATCTGGCCCTGCTCCCACACCGGCATGGTCGAGAGCCGCACCACCTCCTGGCCGACATAGTCCATGCCGCGCGCGGCGATGGCGTCGATCAGGCGCTGGCGCCCGGCGGCATCGAGCTCGCTCGCCAGCACCGGCCCGCTCGAATAGAAGCCGGGAACGCCGCGGCGATAGGCGCCCTCGATCGCGACCTCGTCGAGCCGCGACAACACCTCGTCGCGCGCGCTGCGCTGGCCGCACCACCAGGTCGCGATGTGCGGCATCTTCAGCTCTTCGCCGAGCAGGCGGCGGCCCAGCGCCGGCAGGAAGCCGAGCATCGCCCGCGCCTCCAAGACGCCCGAGCCCGGCATATTGGCGACGACGACGCCGTCCTTGCGCAGCACGTCGATCAGGCCGGGTACGCCGAGCCGCGAGGAGGCGTCGAGCTCGAGCGGATCGAGCGAGTTGGAATCGACGCGGCGCAAGAGCACGTCGAGCCGCTTCAGGCCGGCGACGGTGCGGATGTGGATGCGATTGTCGCTGACGGCGAGATCGTCGCCCTCGACCAGGAGGAAGCCGAGATAGCGCGCCAGCGTCGCATGTTCGAAATAGGTCTCGCTGAAGCTGCCGGGCGTCAGCACGCCGATCCGCGGCTCGTCGCGATCGGCGCGCGCGCGCAGACTGTCGCGGAACGCCTCGAAGAACGGGGCGACGCGCGGCACGTTCATCGACTTGTAGAGATCGGAGAAGGCGCGCGAGAGCACCAGGCGGTTCTCGAGCGCGTAGCCCGCGCCTGACGGCGCCTGGGTGCGGTCGCCGAGCACCCACCAGCGGCCGTCGGGACCGCGGCCGACATCGGCAGCATAGATCGAAAGGTAGCGCCCGCCGGGCGGCGGCACGCCGCAGACGGGGCGGAGATATTCGGGGCTGCCGGCGATCGCGGCCGCGGGCAGCGCGCCTTCCGCAACGAGGCGGCCCTCGCCATAGATGTCGCGCAGCACGAGCTCGAGCAGCTCGGCGCGCTGGGTGATGCCGGCGCAGAGCTGCTGCCAGTCGGCCTCGTCGATCAGCAGCGGCAGATGGCTCAGCGACCAGGGCCGGTCGGCGCTGTCGCCGGGGGCGCGGTAGGTGACGCCGGCTTCACGGAGGTGACGGTCGGCCATGCCGAAGCGCCGCTCGATCTCGTCGGGCGCGAGCGCGGCGAAGGCGTCGAAGAAGCGGCTCCAGACCGCGCGCGGCGCACCGTCAGGCCCAAGGAACTCGTCGGGAATACCCGGCAGACGGCTATAGTCGCGAACCCATTGCGCGATCCGCTGCCGGGCCTGTGCCCTGCCCGCCTGGTCGTTGTCTTCCGCTGCGCCCTCGCCCATGGGCCTTTCCCTTTCCCACCCTCATACTCATTGCAGGAGCGGGGTCCGCAAGTCGAGGGTCAGCGGAAATTCATTTGTGCGTTCCTCGGGCGGCGGCTGCATCGGACCCGGGGTATGGCCGTGGTCCTGGAAGCGCGCCAGCCGCCGCGCCTCGGCCTCATAGGTGTTGACCGGCTTGGTGTCGTAGTTGCGCCCACCGGGATGGGCGACGTGGTAGACGCAGCCGCCGAGCGAGCGGCCATTCCAGGTATCTATGAGGTCGAAAGTCAGCGGTGCGTGGACCGGAATGGTCGGGTGCAGGCCGGAGGCCGGCTGCCAGGCCTTGAAGCGGACGCCGGCCACGGCCTCCGCCGAGCGGCCAGTCGAGGTCATCGGCAGGCGGCGGCCGTTGCAGGTGACGATGTGGCGGCCCTCGACAAAGCCCTCCGCCTTGACCTGGAGCCGCTCGACCGAGCTATCGACATAGCGCACGGTGCCGCCGGCCGAGCCCTCCTCGCCGAGCACGTGCCACGGCTCCAGCGCCTGCCGCAGCTCCAGCGTCACGCCGCCATGATGGACGCGGCCGAAGGCGGGAAAGCGGAATTCGAGCTGGGCCAGATACCATTCCGGCTCGAACGGATAGCCGAACTGCTTGAGCTCGGAGAGCACGTCCTGAAAATCCTCCCAGATGAAATGCGGCAGCATGAAGCGGTCATGCAGCGCCGTGCCCCAGCGCACGAACTTGCCGGCTTGCGGCTCGCGCCAGAACTTTGCGATCAGCGCGCGGATCAGGAGCTGCTGCGCCAGCGACATGCGCGGATCCGGCGGCATTTCGAGCGCGCGGAATTCGACGAGGCCGAGGCGGCCGGTCGGCCCCTCCGGCGAATAGAGCTTGTCGATGCAGATCTCGGCGCGGTGGGTGTTGCCGGTGATGTCGACGAGCAGATGCCGGAACAACCGGTCCACCAGCCATAGCGGCGTCTGGTAGCCGGGCGGCGGCACGTGCGAGAGCGCGATCTCGAGCTCGTAGATGCTGTCGTGACGCGCCTCGTCGATGCGCGGCGCCTGGCTGGTCGGACCGATGAACAAGCCGGAGAAGAAGTAGGACAGCGAGGGATGCCGCTGCCAGTACAAGACCAGACTCTTCAAGAGATCCGGCCGGCGCAGGAACGGCGAGTCCTGCGGGCTCGAGCCGCCGACCACGACGTGGTTGCCGCCGCCGGTTCCGGTATGGCGGCCGTCGACCAGGAAGCGGTTGGCACCGAGACGCACCTTGGCGGCGTCCTCATAGAGGCCGGAGGTGATCTCGACCGCATCGCGCCAGCTTTTCGCCGGCTGGATGTTGATCTCGATCACGCCGGGATCCGGCGTCACCTTGATGACCTCGATGCGCGGGTCGAACGGCGGCGGATAGCCCTCGACATGGACCTGGAGCTGCATCTCCTCGGCGGTGGCTTCAAGCGCCGCGATCAGTTCGAGATAATCCTCGATGCGCTCGACCGGCGGCATGAAGGCGCAGAGCACGCCATCGCGGACCTCGACCGACATCGCGGTGCGGACCGGGACGGATGTGTTGAGGTGCTCGGGCGCAACCCTGGGCGGCGCTTCCGGGCGCGCCGCGAGGGTGAACACCGGCAGCTTGCCGCGCGGCTCCATTGGGTCGCGCTCGATGATGTAGGGATATTGGTTGGGCGGAACGTAGCCGAGCGAACCGATCGGCAGGCGCAGGCCGAGCGGTGAATCGCCCGGTGTCAGGAACAGGTGATTGCGCCGGAGTTGCCAGCGCTCGCTGCGCCAGCGCGGCGGCGCGTTCCAGCGCTGCACCGGCAGCACGAAGCCGCGCGGCGTGTTGAGGCCCTGCTCGAACACCCGCGCTATGCGCGCACGCGCCTCCGGGTCGGACAATTTGGAGTCGGTCGGATCGACGTTGACGGGGAGCTCGGCTTCCTTCTGTAGCCAAAGCGCTGTGTCCTCGTAGGCCGGCATGATGTAGCCGGGATCGAGGCCGAGCCGCGCCGCCGTACCTTCCATGAAGGTCTCGGCGTCCTTCACCTGCGCGGGCCGCGGATTTTCGATCTTGGCGATGAGATCGGCGTTCTTCCAGATCGGAACGCCGTCCTTGCGCCAGTAGAGCCCGAAGGCCCAGCGCGGCAGGCTCTCGCCGGGATACCATTTGCCCTGGCCGTAATGCAGTAGCCCACCGGGTCCGAAGCGCGTGCGCAGGCGGCGGATCAGATCGTCCGCGAGCGCCCGCTTGGTGGGACCGACCGCCTCCGTATTCCACTCCGCCGCTTCGAGATCGTCGACCGAGACGAAGGTCGGCTCGCCGCCCATGGTGAGCCGCACGTCCTGCGCGGCGAGATCGCCGTCGACCTGCTCGCCGAGATCGTTGAGCCGCGCCCAGGATTCATCGGAGAACGGCTTTGTGATGCGCGGCGCCTCGCGGATGCGCCTGACGCTCATGTCGAAGGCAAACTCGACCTCGGCAAAGCCGGCGCCGCCGGAGATCGGCGCGGCCGAGCGATAATGCGGCGTGGCGGCGACCGGGATGTGGCCCTCGCCCGCGAGCATGCCGGAGGTGGCGTCGAACCCGATCCAGCCTGCGCCCGGCAGATAGACCTCGGCCCAGGCGTGCAGATCGGTAAAATCGTTCTCGACTTCCGGCGGGCCCTCGATCGGATCGATGTCAGGACGGATCTGGATCAGATAGCCCGAGACGAAGCGCGCGGCGAGGCCGAGATGGCGCAGCGTCTGGATCAGCAGCCAGGCGGAATCGCGGCATGATCCGGCGCCGGAGGCGAGCGTCTCCTCCGGAGTCTGCACGCCGGGCTCCATGCGGATGATGTAGCGGACGTGCTTCTGAAGCTCGCGATTGAGATCGACCAGGAAGTTGACGGTGTTCGGAGCTTCATGCGGGATCGTGTCGAGAAATTTCGCGAACAGGCGATCGGGCTTGATGGTCTCGAGATAAGGCGCCAGCTCCGTCTTCAGATCCTTCGGGTATTCGAACGGAAAGCTGTCGGCATAGGGCTCGACGAAGAAGTCGAACGGGTTGACCGTGGTCATCTGCGCCGTGAAGTCGACCTCGAATTTCAGCTCGGTGGCCTTCTCCGGGAAGACGTAGCGGGCGAGCCAGTTGCCTTGCGGGTCCTGCTGCCAGTTCACGAAGTGATTTGATGGCGTGACCTTGAGCGAATAGCTCAGGACCGGCGTGCGCGTGTGCGGCGCCGGCCGCAGGCGGATGGTCTGCGGGCCAAGATCGATCGGGCGGTCGTATTTGTAGTGCGTGACGTGGTGTAATGCGACGTAGATCGACACGGGGTGCGGTGCTCCAGCAGCTTTTTTGAGCAGAACACCTGACGTCAACGCGATCAAGCACTAACAACGGGCAGAGGGTGCCTAGGAAGTATCCGTCGTGGCCCCGTAGCCCGGATGGAGCGAAGCGTAATCCGGGATCCTTCGTCCGCGGATGGACCGCCCCGGATTGCGCTGCGCTCCATCCGGGCTACGCGGGCAGTATCCGTAGGGTGGGCAAAGCGAAGCGTGCCCACGCCTTTGCCCAATTGATGCGAAGACGTGGGCACGGCGCAAGTGCGCCTTTGCCCACCCTACGACTCGTGAGAAAGCCCTACGCCGCCGAGGTCAGCCGCTGCAGGAACTGCGTGACCTCGCGCCTCAGCGTCTCGACTTCGCCGTGGACGCGCTCGGAGGCGCTGTTGACGCGGCTGGCGACGCGGCCGGTGTCGGCGGCGGCATCGCTGATGCCTGTGACGTTGGAGGAGACCTGGGAGGTGCCGGCCGAGGCTTCCTGGACGTTGCGGGCGATCTCGCGGGTGGCAAGCCCCTGCTGCTCGATCGAGGTCGCGATCGAGGCGGTGATGCCGTTGATCTCGGCGATGGTCTGCGCGATGGCCTCGACGGCCGCGACCGAATTGGTGGTCGATTGCTGCATCTCGCCGACCTTGGCGCTGATCTCCTCAGTCGCCTTCGCGGTCTGGTTGGCGAGGCTCTTGACCTCGGAGGCCACCACCGCAAAGCCGCGACCGGCCTCGCCTGCCCGCGCCGCCTCGATGGTGGCGTTGAGCGCGAGGAGATTGGTCTGCGAGGCGATCTCGCTGATCAGCTTGACGACGTCGCCGATCCGCATCGCCGCGTCCGCGAGCGCGCGGATCTCGCTGCCGGCGCGATTGGCTTCGTTCACCGCCCGCCCCGTGCTCGCGGTCGAGCCGGTCACCTGGCGGCCGATCTCGGCGATCGACGATGCGAGCTGCTCCGCCGCGCTGGCGACGGTGGCGACGTTACGCGAGGCCTGGTCGGAGGCGCTGAGCACGCCGGAGGTCTGCCGGCTGGTCTTGTCGGCTGCCGCTGCCATCTGGTGGGCGTCGGATTCGAGATCGGTCGCTGCGCCCATCAGCGTGCCGGCGACGCCGTCGAGATGCGTGCCGAACTGTTTTGCGAGATCGGCGATCTCGACGACACGGCGGCCGAGGCTGTCGGTGCCGGAATTGATGACGGTGGCCGATCGGCGGAACGAGCCGGGCAGCCCGCGCGCCAGGATCTTGCGGAAATACTTGCCGCGGCTGGCATACTCCATCGATGCCGAAGCTTCGCGCTGGAAGGCATCGGTGATGTCGAGCATGTCGTTGACCGACTTCTGGATCGAGCCGATCCGCCCGGCCTGCCGCTCACTGAGGATGCGCGCCTCGAGATCGCCATGCGCCGCCTTGCGGCAGACATCGGCGACCTCATCGACGGCCACCGCCGTGCGATGCTGGCACCAGACGGCGTAGCCGAGC
Organism: Bradyrhizobium huanghuaihaiense; assembly: GCF_025200885.1. NCBI lineage: Bacteria > Pseudomonadati > Pseudomonadota > Alphaproteobacteria > Hyphomicrobiales > Nitrobacteraceae > Bradyrhizobium > Bradyrhizobium huanghuaihaiense. Next base: position 6,585,964 of record NZ_CP104172.1, read on the forward strand.
AGCACCACCGTCGCGCCGAGAACGACAGCACTGGCTATACCGGTCACACCGAGAAGCGAGAGGACGAATGCAACGACGGCAAGACCACACGCGAGCGTGGTCGCTCCCTGCGCCTTAGAGAGAGAGCACAAATTCATCGTAAACACCCTGTTGCTTGAGCAGTCCGACCATCGCCTCGAAGCTAGCATGCATGCCGTCCCTGGCATTGGCGTGCCGCGCTTCTTCCGCGCACAGCGTCTTGTAGATCGGCTTGATCCGCTCGATCTGCGCCGGATCGGGCTTGCGACGGTTGGAGTGATAGCCGACGATGTTGCCGCGTTCGTCGAAGGTCGGCGTGACGTGGGCGAACACCCAGTAATGGCTGCCGTCCTTCGCCAGATTGACGACGTAGGCGAAGATCTCCTGCCTGGACTGCAGCGTATCCCAGAGCAGCTTGAAGACCGCGCGCGGCATGTCGGGATGGCGGATCAGGCTGTGGGGCGCGCCCATCAGCTCGGCGTAAGAGTATTTCGCCATGCGGATGAAGACGTCGTTGGCGTAGGTGATGCGGCCCTTGAGATCGGTCTTGGACACGATCAGCTCCTCTTCACCGAGGAGGTTTTCCACGCCAGTCGGCCGTATCGCACGCGTCATCGTTGACGAATCCTGTCGAAGGGCAGCGCCCTCGAAGGGTAGCCCGCATCGCCTCACGATTACGGTGCGAAATGTTAATCCCAAGTGACCGCGGGGACTCCCGCGGTCATATGACACCTACGTATGACTACGTAGGTGTCGGTGTCCTGCATCGAGGTGCATCGGCAACGTTACATCGTCGCGCCCAGCACCCAGGGTGCGAACTCGGCGCCACCGAAATCGAAGCTTTCGCTCTTGGTCGGCTGGCCCGAGGCGGTCTTGAGGATGAGGTCGAAGATGCGCTTGCCGCACTGCTCGACGCTCTCCTCGCCCTCGAGGATGGTGCCGCAATTGACGTCCATGTCCTCTTCCATACGCTTGTACATCGGCGTGTTGGTGGCGAGCTTGATCGAGGGCGCCGGCTTGCAGCCGAACACGCTGCCGCGCCCTGTGGTGAAACAGACGAGGTTGGCACCGCCGGCGACCTGCCCTGTCGCTGCGACGGGGTCGTAGCCCGGCGTGTCCATGAACACGAAGCCGCGCTTGGTCACCGGCTCGGCGTAGCGCAGCACCTCGACGAGGTTGGTGGTGCCGGCCTTCGCCATCGCGCCGAGCGACTTCTCCAGGATGGTGGTGAGGCCGCCGGCCTTGTTGCCGGGGCTCGGATTTGCGTTCATCTCGGCGCCTTCGCGCGTCGTGTACTCGTCCCACCAGCGCATGAGGTCGACCAGCTTCTCGCCGACCTCGCGGCTGACGGCGCGGCGCGTCAAGAGATGCTCGGCGCCGTAGGTCTCCGGCGTTTCCGACAGGATCACGGTGCCGCCGTGGCGGACGACGAGATCGCTGGCGGCGCCGAGCGCTGGATTGGCCGAGACCCCGGAATAGCCGTCGGAGCCGCCACATTGCAGCGCCACGGTGAGCTCGCTCGCCGGCACCGTCTCGCGCTTGACCTTGTTGGCATCAGCGAGCGCCTCGCGCACGAAGGCGATGCCTGCTTCGACCGTCTTGCGGGTGCCGCCGACCTCCTGGATGTCCATCGCGCGCAGGCGTCCCGCGAGCTTTTGCTCTTCCATCAGCCCGCCGATCTGGTTCACCTCGCAGCCGAGGCCGAGCACGATGACATGGGAGAAATTGACGTGCCGCGCGTAGCCGCCGAGGGTGCGGCGGAGCAATGCCAGCGGCTCGTTCTGCGTCATGCCGCAGCCGGTCTTGTGGGTCAGCGCGACCACGCCATCGACGTTGGGGAAATCGGCCAGCGGATTGTCGCCGGTGAAGGGATTCTTCTTGAAGACGTCGGCGACGAGGCTTGCGACATGCGCGCTGCAGTTCACCGAGGTGAGGATGCCGATATAGTTGCGCGTGGCGACGCGGCCGTCCGGGCGGCGGATGCCTTCGAAGGTCGCGGGCAGATCGAAATTCGGCGTCGGCTTGACGTCGGCGCAATAGGCGTAGTCCTTGGCGAAGTCGCCCATGCCGCAGTTCTGCACGTGCACGTGCTGGCCCGGCGCGATCGGAATGGTCGCAAAGCCGATGATCTGGCCATAGCGGATCACCGGCTCGCCGACGGCGATCGGCTTGATCGCGATCTTGTGGCCGGAGGGAATGCGATCGACCGTGGTCACGCCGTCGGCCACCACCGTTCCCGGCGGCAGGCTCGCGCGCGCGATCACCACGCCATCATCGGGATGCAGGCGGATGACGGGGCTGATGGTCATGGGAGGTCTCCTGTATCGAAACTATCGTGCCCCGGACGCTGCGCAGCGCGAAGCGGTGCGCTACTGAGCCGGGGTCCATCTATCATGTCTTCGTAAGCTTCTGGGTCCCGGCTCTGCGAAGCGGTACTACGCACCGCATCGCGTCCGGGACACGAGAGCTCAGGCCTTGCCGGCCGAATCCTTGCGGGTCGCGTTGACCTGCATCTTGGCATAGGTCGTCATCAGGCCGACCTCGTTCGAGAGCGTCACCAGCTTGAAGCCCATGTTGATGGCGCGTGCCGCGCCTTCCGCGCCGCTGCAATGGATGCCGGGGTTGAGGCCGCGCTTGCCGCATTCCTTGATGATCTTCTCGTAGATCGCGAGGATCTCGGGCTCGCTGCGGTCGAGCTTGGGCTCGAGGCCGTAGGAGAAGCCGAGATCGGACGGGCCGATATAGACGCCGTCGATGCCTTCGACGTCGAGGATCGCTTCCATGTTCTCGACCGCGGTCTTCGTCTCCATCATCGGCAGCAGCACGATCTCGTCGTTGGCCGTCTTCTGGTAGGAGCCGGCGGTACCGTACATGCCGGCGCGGATCGGGCCGTTGGAGCGCACGCCCTTCGGCGGATATTTCGCATAGGAGACGAGGTTCCGGGCTTCCTGCGGCGTGTTGACCATCGGGCAGATCACGCCATAGGCGCCGCCATCGAGAACCTTGCCGATGATGCCGGGCTCGTTCCAGGGCACGCGGACCATCGGGGTCACCGGGTGCTTGTCCATGGCCTGGAAACACTGCACCATCGAGAGATAGTCCTGCACGCCGTGCTGCATGTCGACCGTGACGCTGTCGAAGCCGCATTGCGCGACCATCTCGGCCGAGAAGCCGGAGGGAATTGCCAGCCACGCATTGACCACGGCCTTGCCCGACTTCCAGATCTCTTTGACTTTGTTCGCCACGTTGCCTTCCTTCTTTGTTGTTTGGACCGTCGTCACCATGACGAGCGCCGCGACAGGCGGCGCCGTTATTACCGCGAACCCGATCGCCGCGCTACGCTCGCGATGACGCAAGATGTCATCCGGCAAGAGGGCCTCATCCGTCCCGGCGCCGACTTTCGTGCGATCGGCTTGGGCGGCACTTTGAGCGAAAAAATGCGGCCATGTCCATGACAGTTGCCGCGCGGGAGCGCATATCTGCTGTCACTCCTCGGCACTTGCCTCGTTGCCGGCGCCGAGGCCAGCGAGACTCTGTTCGAGCTCGCCGAGCATCTCCTGCAATTCAGCGAGCTTGCGGGCACCGAAGCGGCTGGTGATCTCGGCGTAGATCGCCTCCGAGGTCGGCGCCACGGACGCCATCAGCTTCACGCCCTCCTTCGAGATCGAGACCATGCTGCGGCGCTGGTCCGCCTTCGCCGTCTTGCGCTCGATCAGGTTGCGCGCCTCGAGATCGCGCAGGATGCGCGACAGGCTCGGGCCGAGCAGGAACGCGGTGCGCGCGAGTTCCGTGACCTCGGCGGCCTCGATGGACGCCAGCGCGCGCAGGATGCGCCATTGCTGCTCGGTGAGACCGTGCTCGCGCAGCGAGGGACGGAACTGCCGCATCACGGCCTCGCGCGCCCTGAGCAGCGACATCGGCAGCGAGCGCGAGAAGTCGCGCATCGGCACTTGCCGCGCGGCAGGCGCGCTTCCATTCGCGGGATCGGCCGGTCTCTTGGTCATGACGCCCTTTCAGACCGCAAAACGTTTGCAGTGCAGCAAACCCAGATTCTGTTTGACGCATTCACTTAACATGTTAAGTATCTCCGGGCACCACGATTTGTAAGAACACGAATGGCGCTTTCCAACGACGATATCCAGGCCTGCGCGAGGCGTCTGCACCAGGCGGAGAAGACCCGCACGCAGATCCGCCAGCTCTCGCAGGATTTCCCCGGAATCAGCATTGCCGATGCCTACGCGATTCAGAAGGCCTGGGTCGACGTCAAGATCGCGGAGGGGCGCATCGTCAAGGGCCACAAGATCGGCCTGACCTCCAAGGCGATGCAGAGCGCGCTCAATATCGACGAGCCGGATTCCGGCGTGCTGCTCGACGACATGTTCTTCGCCGATGGAGGCCTCGTTCCAACCGAGCGCTTCATCGCGACGCGCATCGAGGCCGAGCTCGCCTTCGTCATGAGCAAGAGGCTCGGCGGCCCCGACTGCACCATGTTCGACGTGCTCAACGCCACCGACTTCGTGGCGCCGGCGCTGGAGATTTTGGACACGCGCATCGAGCGGGTCGATCCCAAAACCAAGGCGACGCGAAAAATCTATGACACCATCGCCGACAATGCGGCGAATGCGGGCATCGTGCTCGGGGGGCGGCCGATCCGCCCGCTCGATGCCGACCTGCGCTGGATCGGTGCGCTCTGTTTCAAGAACGGCCAGCTCGAGGAGACCGGCCTTGCCGCCGGCGTGCTCAATCATCCTGCAACCGCTGTGGCCTGGCTTGCGAACAAGATCGCGCCGCTTGGCCTCGCGCTGGAGCCCGGTCAGGTCGTGCTCGCCGGCTCCTTCATCCGTCCGATCGAGACCCGCAAGGGCGACACAATTCAAGCCGACTATGGCGCCTACGGCTCGGTGAGCTGCTACTTCGCTTAGACGAACAAAGAAGACAGGGAGTGAAACCGCGATGCCGCATTTCACGATCGAATATTCGGCCAATCTCGATGGCCGTCTCGACATCGACACTGTGTGCGAGGTCGTGCGCAAGGCGGCGGTGGAGACCGGCATCTTCCCGCTCGGCGGCATCCGTGTCCGCGCTGTCAGGTGCGAGCACTATGCGATCGCGGACGCGCGGCAGGATTACGGCTTTCTCGACATAGTGCTGCGCATCGGCGAGGGCCGCGACCTGCCGACCCGCCAGAAAGCCGGCGAGCACGTCTTCCAGGCACTCTCAAAACATCTCGATCCCGTCTTCGCCGTCAGCAAGTTCGCGTTGTCGTTCGACATGCAGCTCAACGACAAGGATACCAGCTGGAAGCGCAACAACATCCACGACGCCCTGAAAGTGGAAGCCGCCCATGGATAAGCCCGCCCCGAAAGCCGATGTGTTCCAGGCCAACCGCGACCGCGTCGCGCCGCTGCTGAAAAAGCTGCGCGCGGACGGCATCGGCCACATGATCGACGGCAAGACCGTCGCCTCGATCTCCGGCGAGACCTTTGAGACCAAGTCGCCGGTCGATGGCGCAGTGCTCGCAACCGTTGCGCGCGGCAATGCCGAGGACATCGACGCGGCGGCCACCGCTGCCTCCCTCGCCTTTAAATCCTGGCGCGACATGGGGCCGGCGATGCGGCGCAAGCTGCTGCATCGCGTCGCGGATGCCATCGAGGACAATGCCGACGACATCGCGGTGCTCGAATGCATCGACACCGGCCAGGCCTATCGCTTCATGGCCAAGGCCGCGATCCGCGCCGCCGAGAATTTCCGCTTCTTCGCCGACAAATGCGCCGAGGCTAGAGACGGTCTCAACACGCCGAGCGACGAGCACTGGAATATCTCGACGCGCGTGCCGATCGGCCCGGTCGGCGTGATCACGCCGTGGAACACGCCGTTCATGCTCTCGACCTGGAAGATCGCCCCTGCGCTGGCCGCCGGCTGCACCGTCGTGCACAAGCCGGCCGAGTGGTCGCCGGTGACGGCCTCCATTCTGGCGAAGCTGGCCAAGGAAGCCGGCATTCCTGACGGCGTGCTCAACACCGTGCACGGTTTTGGCGAAGAGGCCGGCAAGGCTTTGACCGAGCATCCCGCCATCAAGGCGATCGGCTTCGTTGGCGAGAGCGCGACCGGCTCGGCGATCATGGTTCAGGGCGCACCGACCTTGAAGCGCGTGCATTTCGAGCTCGGCGGCAAAAACCCCGTGATCGTGTTCGACGATGCCGACCTCGACCGCGCGCTCGATGCCGTCGTGTTCATGATCTACTCGCTCAACGGCGAGCGCTGCACCTCATCCAGCCGCCTGCTGATCCAGCAGAGCATCGCGGACAAATTCGTGGAGAAGCTGGCCGCGCGCGTGAAGGCGCTGAAGGTCGGCCATCCCCTCGATCCCGCCACCGAGATCGGGCCGCTGATCCACGAACGGCACCTGGCAAAAGTCTGCTCCTATTTCGACGTCGCGCGCCAGGACGGTGCGACGATTGCGGTCGGCGGCAAGGCCCATGACGGCCCGGGCGGCGGACACTATGTCGAGCCGACGCTGGTGACAGGCGCGCACGGCAAGATGCGGGTGGCGCAGGAGGAGGTGTTCGGGCCGTTCCTCACGGTGCTGCCCTTCAAGGACGAGAAGGACGCCGTCGAGATCGCCAACGACATCCGCTATGGCCTTACCGGCTATGTCTGGACCAACGATGTCGGCCGCGCCTTGCGCGTTGCCGACGCGCTGGAGGCCGGCATGATCTGGCTGAACTCGGAAAACGTCCGCCATCTGCCGACGCCGTTCGGCGGCATGAAGGCCTCCGGCATCGGCCGCGACGGCGGCGACTACTCGTTCGACTTCTACATGGAAACCAAGCATGTCTCGCTGGCGCGGGGCACGCACAAGATTCAGAAGCTGGGAATTTGATTGTCATTCCGGGGCGCGCGGAGCGCGAGCCCGGAATCCATATCCACCAGCCGGGGTTATGGATCCCGGGCCTGGCCCTTCGGGCCATCCCGGGATGACGAGCCAGAGGGGAAACGCCAATGCCCGTACCGCAACACGTCTTCGAGCCGCCGTTCAACATCATCCGTTCCAGCCACGTCGTGCTCGACGTCACCGATCTGAAGCTGAGCCGCGAGTTCTACGAGACCACCGTCGGCATGCATGTCGAGGATGCCGACGACAAGGTCGTGTACCTGCGCGCGGCGGAGGAGCACCAGCATCACTCGCTGGTGCTGCGGAAAGCGGCCGCACCGGCCTGCGCCCGGCTCGGCTTCAAGGTCGGCAACGAGAAGGATCTCGACAAGGCCGCCACGTTCCTCTCCGAGAACGGCCTCGCTTATGCCTTCGTCGACCAGGCCTTCCAGGGCCGCACACTTCAGTTCACCGATCCCTTCGGCTTCCAGATCGAGCTCTATGCGGCGATGGACCGGCGGCCGCATCTGCTCCGCCGCTACGACCTCTACCGGGGCTGCCATCCGCAACGGCTCGACCATTTCAACGTCTTCGCCGCCGAGGTGCAGGACACCGTCGATTTCTACGCGCGGCTCGGCTTCCGCCTCACCGAGTACGCCGAAGAAGACGGCCCGAACGGGCGCATCGCCGCGGCCTGGATGCATCGCAAGGGCAACGTCCACGATTTTGCGATCACCAACGGCAAGGGGCCGCGGCTGCACCATTTCGCCTACTGGACGCCGACGGCGATGAACATCATCCATCTCTGCGACGTCATGGCCTCGCAGGGCTTTGTGAAGAACATCGAGCGCGGCCCGGGACGTCACGGCATCTCGAATGCGTTCTTCCTCTATGTGCGCGATCCTGACGGGCACCGCCTCGAGCTCTACACCAGCGACTATTTTACGGGCGATCACGACCACGAGCCGCTGCGCTGGTCGCTCCGCGATCCGCGCCGCCAGACGCTGTGGGGCGCGCCCGCGCCGCGCTCCTGGTTCGAGCAGGGCTCGCCGTTCAGCGGGCAGGACGTGCGTGACCCGAAGTTTGTCGCCGACGTGCTGGTGGCGGATTGATGTTGGTTGCCGGCCAAGCGGTCGTCCCGGCGAAGGCCGGGACCCATAACCACAGGGAGTGGTTTGGCGAAGACTGGTCGTTCGGGATTGTCATCGCGCGCTATCGAGAGATCACGCGGTATGGGTCCCGGCCCCCGTGCAATTGCGCACTAGGCCGGGACGACGAGAAATGAAGAGCAGCGAATGAAACTCCCTCGCCTCGCCACCTATTCCGTCAAGGGTGATATCAGCTACGGCGCCGTCCTCGAGGGCGGCATCGTCGATCTCTCCGCGCGCTATGCAAAGGACTATCCGACGCTGCGCGAGGTGATCGCCGCCGGCAAATTGGTGAGCTTCGCCGAGGAAGCTGCCGGCCGCGCGCCGGATCACGCACTCAGCGAGATCACTTGGCTGCCGCCGGTGCCCGCGCCGGAAAAGATCATCTGCATCGGCGTCAACTATCCCGACCGCAACGCCGAGTACAAGGACGGCCAGGACGCGCCGAAATATCCGAGCATGTTCATGCGGAGCCCACGCTCCTTCGTCGGCCATGACACGCCGCTGGTGCGCCCGCGCGCATCCGCCCAGCTCGACTATGAGGGCGAGATCGCGCTGGTGATCGGCAAGCAAGGCCGGCACATCGCCGAGAACGAAGCGCTCGGCCACATCGCCGCGTTGACGCTGTGCAACGAAGGCTCGGTCCGCGACTGGCTGCGCCACGCAAAATTCAACGTGACCCAGGGCAAGAATTTCGATTCCAGCGGCAGTCTGGGTCCGTGGCTCGTGCCCTACACGCGGGAAGCGCAGATCGCCGACATCCGGCTTACCACGCATGTCAACGGTGAGCTCAGGCAGGACGACCGCACCAGCCGGCTGATGTTTCCGTTCCGCTATCTCATCAGCTATATCTCGACCTTCGCGACGCTCGTCCCCGGCGACGTCATCGTCACGGGCACGCCGACCGGCGCAGGTGCGCGGTTCGATCCGCCGCGCTATCTCAAGCCGGGCGATGTCATCGAGGTCGCGGCCGAGGGCATCGGCTCTTTACGCAACGGCGTCGTCGACGAAGCCTGACCAACAACCGAAGTGGAATGATGCAATGACCACCCTCACCGGCGGCGAAGCGATCGTAAGCGGGCTTGTCGCCCACGGCGTCGACACCGTGTTCGGCCTGCCTGGCGCGCAAATCTACGGCCTGTTCGACGCCTTTCGCCAGGCGCAGCTCAAGGTGATCGGCGCGCGGCACGAGCAGGCCTGCGGCTACATGGCGTTCGGCTATGCACGCGCCAGCGGCCGGCCTGGCGTGTTCAGCGTGGTGCCCGGCCCCGGCGTGCTCAACGCCAGCGCGGCGCTGCTGACCGCCTATGGCTGCAACGAGCCGGTGCTGTGCGTCACCGGCCAGGTGCCGACGCAGTTCCTCGGCAAGGGCCGCGGCCATCTACACGAGATGCCGGACCAGCTCGCGACCTTGCGCACCTATGTGAAATGGGCCGACCGTATCGAAACACCCGGCAATGCACCGACCACCGTCGCCCGCGCGTTCCAGGAGATGATCTCCGGCCGGCGCGGCCCCGCCTCGGTCGAGATGCCCTGGGACATTTTCACCCAGCGCACGGACACGGCCGCAGCAAAGGTGCTGGAGCCGCTGCCCGCGCCGCTGCCCGATCCTGATATGATCAAGCAGGCGGCCGCGCTGATCAAGGCGAGCAAGGCGCCGATGATCTTCGTCGGCAGCGGCGCGATCGATGCAGGCGAGGAGATCCTCGAGCTCGCCGAGATGATCGATGCGCCCGTGGTCGCCTTCCGCAGCGGCCGCGGCATCGTCTCCAATGCGCACGAGCTCGGGCTCACCATGGCCGCCGCCTACAAATTGTGGCCGAACACCGATCTCATGATCGGCATCGGCACGCGGCTGGAGCTGCCGACCATGTCCCGCTGGCCGTATCAGCCCGCTGGCCTGAAGAGCATCCGCATCGACATCGATCCGGTCGAGATGCGGCGGTTCTCGTCCGACACCGCAATCGTCGCCGACGCCAAGGCCGCGACCGCCGATCTCGCCGCCGCCGTCAGCAAGGTGGGTTACAGCAAGACCGCCGGCCGCCGCGGCGCGATCCGCGAGGCCACCGCGCGCGCGCAAGCCGAAATCCAGCGCGTCCAGCCGCAGATGGCGTATCTCAACATCCTGCGCGAGGTTCTCCCGGCGAATGCGATCGTCACCGATGAATTGTCGCAGGTCGGCTTCGCCTCCTGGTACGGCTTTCCGATCTACCAGCCCCGCACCTTCATCACGTCGGGCTACCAGGGCACGCTCGGCTCGGGTTTCCCGACCGCGCTTGGCGCCAAGGTCGCGAACCCCGACAAGCCGGTGGTGGCGATCACGGGCGACGGCGGCTTCATGTTCGGCGTGCAGGAGCTCGCCACCGCCGTGCAGTTCAACATCGGGGTGGTGACGCTGGTGTTCAACAACAACGCCTACGGCAATGTCCGCCGCGACCAGCGCGAGCGCTTCGACGGCCGCGTGGTGGCGTCGGACCTCGTCAATCCGGATTTCGTCAAGCTCGCGGAGTCCTTTGGCGTGGCCGCAGCGCGTGTGACGGCGCCGGAGCAGTTCAAGGCGGCGATAGAGAAGGCGCTTATCCACGGTGGGCCGTATCTGATCTCGGTCGAGGTGACGCGCGACTCCGAGGTCAGCCCGTGGGCGTTCATTCATCCGCCGAAGCCGTGATTTTGTCATTCCGGGGCGCGCGAAAGCGCGAACCCGGAATCTCGAGGTTCCGGGTTCGATGCTTCGCATCGCCCCGGAATGACGCGAAGCGTCACCGCGTCCTGCGAAACGTCAGATTGATCCGTTTCCGTCCCAGCAGCGCGTGCTCGCCCTCGGCGAGCGGCGCGACGCCGTGATAGGCGAGCCTGCTGGCCCCGCCCCAGACCACGACGTCGCCATGGACGAGCCGGAAGCGGCGCGGCTTGTCGGCGCGCGCGAGGCCGCCGAACAGGAAGGTCGCGGGCAGGCCGAGCGAGACCGAGACGATCGGGGCGGAAAAATCCAGCTCGTCCTTGTCCTGATGCAGCGACAGCCGCGTGCCCGGCTCGTAGCGGTTGACGAGGCAGGCATCAGGCGAAAAGCCGTCGAAGCCGCCCTGCTCCGCCGCGCGGCGGGCGAGATCGCAAAACACCGGCGGCATCGCCGGCCACGGCGCCTCCGTGCGCGGATCGATCGGATCATAGCGATAGCCGGTGTGGTCGGTGATCCAGCCGCGCTCGCCGCAATTGGTCATGGCCACCGACATCTGATAGCCGCCGGGCGTCGTCATCCGCCGGAACGGCGACTGCGCCACGATCGCGCGCACCGCTTCGATCAACTCGCTCTCGATTGGCTTGACGAAACCGCGCAGCAGCACGGCGCCGTCCGCGATCTCCTCGCGCGACGGCTGCGCCTCGGCGACCGTGTCGAACAGATCACCCGTCAATCGCGACACTCATTTGGCATCGTGGAAAATCACACCCAGCGTGTGGCGCTGACCAGAGCGAATCCGGCTGACGCCGTGGCGAAGATTAACGCGGTAAGTGCCGCGTGTCCCCTGCACCGGGCGGTGATGCACGGCAAAGGCGACCGCATCGCCCTGCATCAGCGGCACCACCTCGGCGCGGGACTGCATGCGCGGGCGCTGCTCGGTCAGCACCAACTCGCCGCCGGTGAAATCGCGTCCGGGCTCGGAGAGCAGGATCGCGACCTGGAGCGGGAACACGTGCTCGCCATAGAGGTCCTGGTGCAGGCAGTTGTAGTCGCCCGCCTCGTATTGCAACAGCAGCGGCGTCGGCCGCGGCTGTCCCGCCTCGTGACAGCGCTTCAGGAATGCCGCATGCGCGGTGGGATAGCTTATGTCGATCCCCATCGCCTCGTTCCAGCGATTGGCGACGGCTTGAAGATGCCCATAGAGCGCCGGGCGGAGCTGCGCGATCAGATCGGGCAGCGGATAGGAGAAGTACTTGTACTCGCCGCGGCCAAAACCGTGGCGGCCCATGACGATCCGGCTTCGGAAGTGCGCATCGTCCGGGTAGAGCGCGGCGATGGCGCGGCATTGGTCGGGCGTCAGCAGGCTCTTCAGGACGGCGCAGCCCTGGGTGTCGAGCTCGGCGGTGATCTGCGGCCAGTCGAGGGTGTCGACGTGGGCGGCGAGGTCCGCAGACGGCTTCTGGGGCGATTTGCGTGCTGTTGCTGTCATGGCTGCGACCTTCGCAAAGCAGACTCGCCCTCCGCCACCCGATTTCCGACTCTCTCCCCGTCATTGCGAGCCAACGGGTCCGCGCGAAGCGCGGCCCGATGACAGGCTCCGCGAAGCAATCCAGGATCCCTCCGCGGAACCAGTCTGGATTGCTTCGTCGCAAGGGCTCCTCGCAATGACGGCGGGGAGAGTTGCGCTCGCAATGACGCCGGAGAGCGTTCAGCCCCTCACCGGCAACGTCACCACGTCATAGCCGTGCCTGATCGTGCGCCTCAACACGGGATCCTCGAGCTCGAAGTCGAAGCGCTCCGCCGGGCGGATGCCGCCCTTGGCTGCAAACGTGCCGCCGAACATGGCGCAGCCGTCGGGGAACTTACCACCGTCAAAGCCGCGCGCGATCAGGTCAGTAACCGGCAGCATCGCATCCAGCGTGCCCTCCTGGTAGAGCACGCGCTCGCCCTTGATGGTGGCGTAGGAGCGCAGGATCATCCTGTCCCAGTGGCCGATGACCTCCTCGAGCTCCCACAGCGTGGAGGCCATCGGCTTGTCGCACATCTGCTTGGACACCGTGACATTATAGGCCTCGACCTTGCGGTCGGTGTGGTCGGAGCCGCAGCCGACGAAGATGCGGCCTTGCCAGCCGATCAGCACGAACTCGACCTCGCCGCTGGAATCGCCACCGGTGCATTCGATGCGGTCTTCCTGGGTCAGCCGCCGCGCCGAGGCGCGATAGTAGATCGGCGTCGAGGCCGGCGGGGCGATGCCCATCTCCTGCAGCTCGGCGATGTGCTTGTCGCGCGCGACGGGATCGCGGCCGGTCCAGCCGGCGATGACCATATGGTCGATCGCCAGCGTCAGCGGCGTGGTGGTGTCCTGGGCGTCGACTGTAAAGGTGAGATCAAACACGAATGACGGCCTCCATGCCGGCAGCAAGTTCAAAGATACGACGGTCCGAGCCGCCCGCGCCCGCCAGCATCAGGCCGACCGGGACGTCGCCCGCGCGATGTGCGGGCAGCGAGATGGCGCAGCCGTCGATCATGTTGATGAGGGTGCAGTTGCGCAGCGCGCGCAGGTTCTGGGTGGTGAACGCCTTGTCGTCGGCAAGGTCCGCGATCTTCGGCGGGGTGTTGGCCGTGGTCGGCAGCACCAGGGCGTCATAGGGCGCGATGCGCGCGTTGACGCGGGCGATCAGCGAACGGCGCTCGTTGAGCAGATCGATGTAGTCGGCCGCGCTCTGCGCCTCGCCGCGCATGATGCGGACGAACACGCGGGGGTCGTAGACGTCGCCCTTGGCCGCGATGAGATAGCGGTGCCAGGCATAGCTCTCGGAGGCGGCAAAGCCGCCCTTGGCGTTCATCGGGCCGATATCGTGGAATTCGGACATCTCGATCCGCTCGATGATGGCGCCATGGTCGGCGAGCGTCTTCAGCACCCGCTCGAAGGTCTCGGAGACCTCCGCGTCGAGATCGTCGAGCGCGATCGTGGTCGGCACCGCGAGCCGCATGCCCTTCACCGGGCGCGGCTTCAGCGCTTTGACCGGCTCGCTCGCGAGCACGGCATCGAGTATGGCACAGCAGCTGACCGATCGCGCCAGCGGCCCGATGCTGTCGAGCGAGAAGGACAGCGGCACCGCGCCGTCCAGCGGCACGCGGCGCTGCGTCGGCTTGTAGCCGACGATGCCGTTATAGGCCGCCGGGATGCGGCAGGAGCCGCCGGTGTCGGTGCCGAGCGCGCCATGCGCCATGCCGTCGAGCACGGAGACCGCGGCGCCCGAGGACGAGCCGCCGGGCACATGGCCAGCGGTCCGGTTCCAGGCGCCTTTCGGCGTGCCGTAATGCGGATTGATGCCGATGCCGGAATAGGCGAACTCGGTCATGTTGGTGCGCCCGATCAGCACGAAGCCGGCGTTGCGCAGACGCGCGACCGCCGCCGCATCGTGCTCCGCCGGATCGGAATCGTCGAGCGCGCGGGAGCCGGCGCGCGTCGTCTGCCCCTTGATGTCGAAGAGATCCTTGATCGAGATGGGGATGCCGGCATAGGGAGACGGCGCCGCCTTGACCTTGCGCAGGGCATCCATGGCGTCGGCGGTCGTCAGCGCCGCGTCCTTGTCGACATGGATGAAGGTGCGCTGGCCCTCGCCGGCGGGATCGGCGATCCTGGCGATGCACGCTTCGACCAGCTTGCGGGAGGTGGTGCGGCCGCTTTCGAGGTCGTCGGCGAGCTTCGCCAGTGTCGGAAAATCGGGCATGTCTGTCTCACGGAATATTGGCGCGCGCAATCTATAGCGCTGGCTCAGTCCGACACAAGCATTGTGCGCATGATGGCATGCATGCGCATTGCTGGACCGTTGACGCACGATGGTCGATTGTCGCATCAAGATCGAAACAGGCGGGCGCGAAGCCTGCCCCTTGTCAAAAGAAGTCCTGGGAGGGCGTTCCGAGATGGCCGAACCGCAGCGCGCGCGACCGAAACCGACGCCGGAAACGCAGCATTTCTGGGACGGCGCCAAGGCCGGCGAACTGCGCCTGCAACGCTGCGACGCCTGCGCGCATGTCTACTTCCCGCCGCGCCCGTTCTGCCCATCCTGCGCCTCGCGCAAGGTCTCGGTGTTCAAGGCGAGCGGCAAGGGCTTCCTCTACAGCTACGTGATCAACCACAGGCCCGCCGCGCCCGGCTTCACGCCGCCTTACGCGATCGCGGTGGTCGAGCTCGCCGAGGGGCCGCGGATGATGAGCAACATCATCGACTGCCCGCAGACGCCGGAGGCGCTGGAGCTCGACATGAAGCTCGAGGTCGCTTTCGAGGCACTCGACGACAAGATCACCCTTCCCGTGTTCCGTCCGGCGAAGGGGTAGACGATGCGCAGGAACCAGGTTGCCGTCGTCGGCGCGGCCGAGACCACCGAGCTCGGCGTCATCCCGAACGCCTCCCAGCTCCAGCTGCACGCGGATGCGGCGCTCAACGCCATTGCCGATGCCGGGCTGAAGCTCTCCGACATCGACGGCTTTGCCACCGCGGTCGAGACACCTCAGCAGGTCTGCCATTATCTCGGCATCAAGCCGACCTGGGTGGACGGCACCTCGGTCGGCGGCTGCTCGTTCATGCTGCATGTCCGCCACGCGGCGGCAGCGATCGAGGCAGGCCTGTGCAAGACAGTGCTGATCACCCATGCCGAGAGCGGCAAGTCGATGATCGGCAAGCTGCCGCGCTCGATCCCCGCCGACAGCCTGCAGGGCCAGTTCGAGGCGCCCTACGGTGTCTACGGCCCGCCCAGCATGTTCCCGATTCCCGTGCTGCGCTTCATGAAGACCTACGGCATCACCCACGAGCAGCTGGCTTCGGTTGCGGTGGTGCAGCGGGAATGGGCGGCGAAGAATCCGCGGGCAATGATGAAGGATCCGATCACGGTCACTGATGTCCTCAACTCGCGCATGATCGCCTATCCGTTCCGGCTTCTGCAGTGCTGCCTCGTCACCGACGGCGGCGGCGCGCTGATCCTGACCTCGGCGGACAGGGCCAAGGATTTTCCGCGCAAGCCCGTCTACATCATGGGCACCGGCGAGAGCGTCGAGACGCCCATGGTCAGCCAGATGGAGACGTTCAATTCCTCGCGCGCCTTCAAGGTCGCGGGGCCCCTGGCGTTCAAGGAGGCCGGCATCGCCCACAAGGACGTCGATCATCTCATGATCTACGACGCGTTTGCGCATCTGCCGCTGTTCGGGCTCGGCGACCTCGGCTTCATGCCGCATGAGGAGACCGGCCAGTTCATCGCGGACGGCAATACGCGGCCTGGCGGGAAACTGCCGCTCAATACCAATGGCGGCGGGCTCTCCTACATGCATTCCGGCATGTACGGCATGTACGCGCTTCAGGAGAGCGTGCGCCAGATGCGCGGGATCGCACCGGCGCAGGTGCCGAATGCGAAGATTTCAGTGTGTCACGGCGTCGGCGGCATGTTCGCGGCGTCGGGCACGATCGTGTTTACGAACGAGAGGTAATTTCTCGTCGTTCCGGGATGGTCCGAAGGACCAGACCCGGAACCTCGAGATTCCGGGTTCGTGCTTCGCACGCCCCGGAATGACAGAGACAACAGGAGGCATCTATATGAGCAAATCACTGCAAGACAAGGTCATCATCGTCACCGGCGCAGGCCGCGGCATCGGGCGCGAGATCGCGCTCTTGTGCGCAGCCGAAGGCGCCAAGGTCGTCGTCAACGATCCCGGCGGGGCTTCCGACGGCGCCGGTTCGAACGCGGCCCCGGCCGAAGAAGTGGTCGAGGAGATCAAGAAGCGCGGCGGCACCGCCGTTGCCAATTTCGAGTCGGTCGCAGAAGCGATCCCCGCCAGCAAGATCGTGAAGACCGCGACCGATCATTTCGGCCGGCTCGACGGCGTCGTCAACAACGCCGGCATCCTGCGCGACATGATCTTCCACAAGATGAGCGTGGAAGCGTTCGAGGCCGTCATCAAGGTGCATCTGATGGGCTCGTTCTACGTCAGCCACGCCGCAGCGCGCATCTTCCGCGAGCAGGAGTCGGGCTCCTTCGTGCACTTCACCTCGACCTCGGGACTGATCGGCAATTTTGGCCAGGCCAATTACGCCGCCGCCAAGCTCGGCATCGTCGGGCTGTCGAAGTCGATCGCGCTCGACATGGGCCGCTTCAACGTCCGCTCCAACTGCGTCTCGCCGTTCGCCTGGACCCGCATGATCGGCACCATCCCGACCGAGACCGACGCCGAGAAGGCGCGCGTCGAGAAGATCAAGCAGATGGGACCGGAGAAGATCGCGCCGCTGTGCGGCTATCTGCTCGGCGATTCCGCCAAGGACGTCACCGGCCAGATCTTCGGCGTGCGCATGAACGAGATCTTCCTGTTCAGCCAGAACCGGCCGATCCGCTCGGTGCAGCGGAGCGAAGGCTGGACGCCGCAATCGATCGCGGAACACGGCATGCCGGCATTGAAGGGCTCGTTCTACAAGCTCGACCGCTCCGCCGACATCTTCACCTGGGATCCCGTCTAGCCGGTCCCAGCTTTGCTGCATTGCGATCTCCGGTTGCCCGGCCGGGGATCGCCCGCTTTACGCCCGATTGCCAGCGGATGGTTTCCTCCCAAACAAAAATATGGGAGGCAACTATGACGAAGCCACTGACCATTTCTGCCGAACCCAGCGAGCCCTTTCTCGCGCGCCGCACCCTGTTGAAGGGCGCGGCGGCCGCAGTTGCGGCGACGGGCGTTACCGTGAATGCGACCTTGGCGGCCTCCGTCGCGCCCTTGGGCCAGACCGGCGCGCCGACGAGATCGACGGCGCCATTGCCCCTGGGACCACTGCCGGGGAGCCGCTACCCTGACTCCCACCTGGAATCCGCCAAAAAGGGACCGCCGTCATTCGGGCCCCCCGGTTTTCCGGCCTTCGCCGGCACCATGGCCGTCGAGCGCGTCGCGACCGGCTTTCGCTGGGCTGAGGGACCGGTGTACTTCCCAGCCGGACGATACCTGTTGTTCAGCGATATTCCGAACAACCGCATCATGCGCTTCTCCGAGGATGACGGTCACCTCAGCGTCTACCGCCAGCCCTCGATGAACTCGAACGGCAACACCATCGATCGCGAAGGACGCCTGATCACATGCGAGCATAGCGGCCGGCGCGTGACGCGGACCGAACTCGACGGCTCGATCACCATCATTGCGGACAAATTCAACGGCAAGCGACTGAATTCGCCGAACGATGCAGTCGTCACTGCCGATGGTGCGATCTGGTTCACCGATCCCGCCTACGGCATCGGCGGCTTCTACGAGGGTATCAAAGCCGACGCCGAGCAAGAGAAGAAGAACGTCTACCGGGTCGACCCCAAGTCCGGAGAGGTCAAGGTCGTCGTCGATGATTTTGTCGAGCCCAACGGGCTTGCCATCTCACCCGACGAGAAGAAGCTCTACATCTGCGATACCGGCTTCACCGATGGGCCCGACAACCCATCCCATATCCGCGTGTTCGACCTCGACGTGGCCGCCGGGAAGGTCTCGAACAGCAAGGTCTTCGCCGATATGCCAAAACCTGGCATCACCGACGGCGTCCGCTGTGACACCGAGGGACGCGTCTGGTGTTCGGTGGGCTGGGGCGACACCAACGAAGACGGCGTGCGCTGCTATACGGCATCGGGCGAATTGCTCGGCAAGATCCATATTCCGGAGACCGTGGCAAACCTGACCTTCGGCGGTCAGCAGCGAAACAGGCTTTATATTTGCGGCTCGACATCGCTCTATGCCGTCTACACCAGTGTGCAGGGCGCGATGAAGCCTTGAGCGAATAGCGGGTGGGGTAACGAAGAGAGGCGGCACGCCCGCCTGTTCGCTGCCCTACCCCGTATTCCTCAACCCCGCCGAGATGCCGTTGATCGTGAGCTGAATCCCGCGCAGCACCTGCTCGTCGGGATTCTGCGCGCGGTGCTCCTTCAAGAGCTCGACCTGTACGTGGTTGAGCGGATCGAGATAGGGGAAGCGGTGGCGCACGGAGCGCTCCAGCAGCGGGTTGCCCTGGAGCAGCCGGTCCTGGCCCATGATGTCCAAAAGCGTCTCGATGCAGGAATGCCATTCGCGGCGGATGCGGCCGAAAATCTTTTCGCGCAGCGCCTCGTCCGGAACGAGCTCGGCATAGCGCGAGGCGATCGCGATCGAGCTCTTCGCGAGCACCATGTCCATGTTCGAGAGCAGCATGCGGAAGAACGGCCATTCCTTGTAGAGCTCTTTCAGGAACGGCATGCCCTGTTGCGGATGCTCCGCGATCCACTGCTCGACCGCGCTGCCAAAACCGTACCAGCCCGGCAGCATCAGGCGGCATTGCGCCCAGGAGAACACCCAGGGAATGGCGCGCAGGTCCTCGATCGCGCGGGTCTTCTTGCGCGAGGCCGGGCGGCTGCCGATGTTCAGCGTCGCGATCTCGTTGATGACCGTGGAAGCCCAGAAATAATCGACGAAGCCTTCGGTCTCGTAGACGAGGCCGCGATAGGCTTTGAAGGCGAGATTCGAAAGCTCGTCCATCGCAATCAGATATTCGCGGCGCGGTGCGCTCTGGCGCGGATGCAGCAAGCTTGCTTCGAGCGTCGCGGCCGCCAGGATCTCCAGATTATTGCGGCCGACTTCGGCGTTGGAATATTTCGACGAGATGATCTCGCCCTGCTCGGTGATGCGGATCTGGCCGTTCACTGCGCCGCCGGGCTGCGCGATGATGGCGTCATAGCTCGGCCCGCCGCCGCGTCCGACCGAGCCGCCGCGGCCGTGGAACAGGCGAAGCCGGACGTGATGACGCTCGAACACCTCGACGAGGCCGATCTCGGCCTTGTAAAGCTCCCAGCCCGAGGTGACGAAACCGCCGTCCTTGTTCGAGTCGGAGTAGCCGAGCATGACCTCCTGCACGCTGCCGCGGCTGTCGACCAGGCGGCGGTAATCGTGCAGCGACAGCATGCGGTCCATGATGCCGCTGGATGCCTGCAGATCCTCGATGGTCTCGAACAGCGGGACGATGTTGATGGCGCTGCGCCCGGAGGGATGGACGAGGCCGACCTCCTTGAGCAGCACCGCGACCTCGAGCATGTCAGACATGCCCTTGCACATCGAGATGATGCATTGGGGAATGGCGTCCGAGCCGAACTTCGCATGCGCTTCCGCGGCGGCATGGAAGACGTTGAGCTCGCCCATGGTTTCGTCGCTGTATTTGACGAAGGGCGAGACCAGCGAGCGCGTCGAGCGCAGCTCGTTGGTGAGCAGCGAGATGCGCGCCTCCTCGCCGAGCGCGAGATAGGACATGCCGGGGTTGGCGGCATCCATCAGCTCGGCAATGGTGCGCTCGTGCACCGCCGAGTTCTGGCGGATGTCGAGCCGCGCCAGATGGAAGCCGAAGCAGTCCACCGCGCGGCGCAGCAGCCGCAGCCGGCCGCGGGCGATGACGCGGGCGTTGTTGGAGATCAGCGAGCGGTGCAGCACGTCGAGATCGGCCTGCAACTCCCTGACGCTCTCGTAAGGCCTGCCCTTGCCGACCGGCCGGCGGGTAATTTCGACCTCGAGCGCTTCGGCCGTTGCGGTGAGGCGCGCGTAGATGCCTGATACCGCCAGACGATAGGGCTCGCCGCTCCGGTGCGGGGAGGTGTCCGGCGAGCGCTCCGCCAAATTGCGCAGCTCCTCGGAGACGTCGGCGAGATGGGCTGCGATTGACAGCTCGGAGCCGAGCACGTGCAGCTCGTTCAGATAGAACTGCATCACCCGGCTCGACTGCAGCCGCAGCGTGCCGCGCATGACGTCGGCGGTGACGAAGGGATTGCCGTCACGGTCGCCGCCGATCCAGCTGCCCATGCGCAGGAACGAGGCGAGCTCGCCGGCCGCCTGCTCGCCGCCATCCTCCAGCCGGTCCTCGAGCACGTTGACCAGCCGCGGCACCTCGCGCAGGAAGGTGTAATCGTAGAACGACAGGCCATTGGCGACCTCGTCGAGCACGGTGAGCTTGGTCCGGCGCAGGAGGTTGGTCTGCCACAGCGTCAGCACCTCGCGGCGGAGCTGCTCGTCGCTGGCGGCGGCCTCCTCAGCCGTCATGGCCACGCGCTCGCGGCGATCCAGAAGGCTAGCGACCTCCATCTCGCGGTCCATCGTGCTCTTGCGGCGGACCTCGGTCGGGTGCGCGGTCAGCACCGGGCTGACCAGGGCGGTCTTGAAGAAGTTGCGGAGCTGGTCGGGACTGATGCCGGCGGCCTTGGCATGGGCCAGCGTCTCCGCCAGCACGCCAGCTCCCGCGCCCTTGGAGGCACTGCGCGCCCGCATCTGGCGGATGTTGTTGTGGTCCTCGGCGATATTGGCGAGGTGGGAGAAATAACTGAAGGCGCGGACGATCCGCACCGTCTCGGAGGTCGACATGCTGTCGAGGATCTGCTCGAGCTCGCGGCGTGCGAGCCGGTCCTCGTCGCGGTGGAACCGGATCGAGGTCTGGCGGATGCTCTCGACCAGGTCGAACACGTCGGCCCCCTCCTGGTCGCGTACCGTGTCGCCCAGGATGCGCCCGAGCAGGCGGATATCGTCGCGCAGCCGGGCGTCCGCTTCCAGCGCCTGGGCGTCCTCAGGGCGGTTGGAGCGATGTTCAGTGGCGTCGGATGGTGCGGTCTGGAGGGACATCGGCTCGCTCCCTGGTTCGAGCGCTCTACGGCTCCCCGGTCCAGAGGAGTGTGCGATATTTTTCTACCGCAGTGCAAGGTGAACTTGGGGGCGGCGCACACGCGATACAGCGGCCCCGGATTGCGCTTCGCTCCATCCGTGCTACGCGTCCCACAACAGGCCGGGTGATCAGGCCGGCACGATCACCTTGCCGATCGGCCAGAGCGCGATGCCGGCGAGCTTCAGATGGGCCCAGGCGAAGGGAATGCCGATGATGGTGATCGCGAGCACCAGCGCGGTCACGAGGTGGCCGAGCGCCAGCCACCAGCCGGCCAGCACGAACCAGATGATGTTGCCGATCACCCCGAGCGGACCCGTGCCGATATCCTCGACACCCGTGACGTCGTAACGGTTGACCGCCCGGGAGCCGAACGGCAGCAGCGTATAGACGGCGATGTTGAAGGCCGCCCGCGCCCAGGGCAGGCCGATGATGGTGACGGCCATGATCACCGCGGCCACCAGCCAGCCGAACGCCATCCAGGCGCCGCCGATGAGAATCCAGAGGATGTTGAGCAGGATGGAAACGGGGGTCATGGGACGATCCGCGGTCGATGAGCCCTCTTATAGCACGACCTCCGCGGTCATAGTCCATGACGCCGGCTGCGTTCGGCACGCAGCGAGGCGCCGACAAACCCGACATCCTCGATCCCGCGCGAGATCTCCTTCGAACAGAGCCAAAGCGTCAGCGCGGCGGCGCCGATCGCGGCCAGCCCCGAAATGAGAACAGGATTGGGACAGAATGTGACGAGGACATTATCGAAGGGAACGGAACCGGTCGGCCAGCGCGGGCTGCAAGACGATGCCAGCGCCCAACCGGAAAGCATCACGGCGGCGGCGTTCGCTCCGGCCAAAATCGCCACGACGATCGCAAGGCCCTTCTTCATGGAGAGTACGAGATCAATCGTCTTCACGGCGGCACAACATGCGACCACGACAACGATGGCCAAGCCCCATCCAGAACCCCGGGCTGCGATCGCCTGAGCCGGGCCGCTCCAGGCCCACAGCGCAACGACACATCCAAGCAGGGTGAGATTGACCTTCACCGTTTCGGGAAATTTGCAGCGAAGCACCCAGGCATTCGCCTTCTCGATCAGGTCCAGCACGGCGCAGGCGATCAGCCCGGCCGCAAAGCCGCCGAGATGGACGCCCCAGTCGATCCGCGAATTGCCGAACGCGAACGCGATGTTCAATCCGATGTTGATCGCGAAGAAGTCGAACCTGACATCGAGCTTGCCGAGGATCCACAGGCACAGCAGCGCGCCCAAAATGCCCGACGTGGCGCCGGACGCGCCGACCGTCAAATAGGGCGTGGAATGGATGCCATTGCCGATGACGGCGCCGAACACCATGGCGCAGAGATAGATGATGAGGAAATAGGCCGGTCCGACCCGCCGCTCGAGATGTCCGCCCCACAGCACCAGACACAACATGTTCATGGTGAGGTGGACGAAATTGACGTGCAGGAAGCCATAGGCGACGAGGCGCCAGTATTCGTGCCGCGCGATCGCGGTCGCATACATGCCGCCGTAGCGATACAGCAACTCGGCCGGCGCCGCCGGGCCGCCTGCCTGGATGAAGCAGAAGCCCGATGCGAGGACCGTGACCGTCATCAGCGCGTAGACGGCGGCATGGGGGACTTCGAAGAAGCCGGGACTGGCACGGTAAGACGGCATGAATGATGCAAGCTGCAGACAACGATAGCCGCAACCTAGCCGAGCCGACCGATGATTGCTACTCCATTGCCTCCTCTTGCCGGTTCTCGTAGCCCGGATGAGCGAAGCGACATCCGGGACCTTAACTCGCACTGTCCCGGATATCGCTTCGCTCATCCGGGCTACGCAGTGTCAGATCTTCCGACCCGCCTGCTCCCAATAGGGATCGCGGAGGCGGCGCTTGAAAATCTTGCCGGAATCTTCGCGCGGCAGCCCGCTGCGGATCTCGATGTGCTTTGGCACCTTGTAGTCGGCGAGCGAGGTCTTCAGCCGCGCGCGAACATGGGCGGCATCGAGCGTGACGCCGGCTTGCGGCTCGACCACCGCCATCAACGCCTCGCCGAATTCGGCATCGGGGATGCCGAACACCGCGCAATCATGCACGCCGGGCACGGCGTGCAGCACGGATTCGATCTCGGCCGGATAGATGTTGACGCCACCCGAGATCACCATGTCGCGCTTGCGGTCGCAGATGAAGACGTAGCCGTCCTCGTCGATGTAGCCGACATCGCCCGAGGTGATGAAGCCGTCGCGGTCGATCTCGGCGCGCTTCTCCGGCTTGTTGTGGTAGGTGAAATCGGCAAGCTCGGCCATGCGGGAATAGATCTCGCCGATCTCGCCCACACCGAGCACGCGGCCGTCCTCGCCGATGAAGCGCAGCTCGGCGCCGGGCGAGATCTTGCCGACGGTGCCGGGCTTCTTCAGCGCGTCCTCGGACGTCGCGAAGGTCACGGCGCTGGATTCGGTCGAGCCGTAGAATTCGTAGATCACCGGCCCCCACCACTCGATCATCGCGCGCTTGACGTCGGCCGGGCACGGCGCGGCGGCGTGGATGACGTGGCGCAAGGAAGAGACGTCGTACCTCCTGCGGACCTCCTCCGGCAGCTTCATGAGGCGGATGAACATCGTCGGCACCATGAAGATGGTGTCGATCTTGTAGCGCTCGATCAGCTCCAGAAATTCCTCCGCCTCGAAGCGCGGCATCAGCACCAGCGCGCCGCCGAGCTTGCCGGCGCGGATGCCGAAGGAGTTCGGCGCGGAGTGATAGAGCGGCCCCGGCAGCAGCGCGCGGGCGCCGGGTTTGAGCCCGTAGATCATCGCACGCATGCGTTCGCCGGCGGCCTGCTGATCCGGTGTCGGCGCGTTGCGCCGCACGCCCTTGGGATGGCCTGTTGTCCCTGACGTGTAGATCATGTTCATGGGCTGCGGCACGATCGGACCATCATAGGGCTGCTGCTGCGCGAGCCAGGATTCGAAATCGATCGCAAAATCCGGCGTGGTCAGGTGATCCGGATCGATCTTGTAGTTGGACAGGATCTCCGGCGGCGGCGGCACGCTGAGCACGGTGACGCCCGCTGGAATCGCATCGCGCAGCGCATGCAGCATATCGGCATGCCCGATCAGCACGGACGTGCCAGTGTCGCCAAGGATGTAGTTGATTTCCTCCGGCTTGAAGTGCCAGTTGATCGGCACGCCATAGGCCCCAAGCCGCATTGCCGCGTAGGCGGCTTCGAGGAAGGCGATGTCGTTGCGCATCAGCATGCAGACGCAATCGCCTTGGCGGACGCCGATCCTGGCGAGGCCGCTTGCGATGCGGTCGGCGCGATTGGTGACCTCCGCATGGGAACGGCGGCGATCGCCGGAGACGATGCCAAAGAATTGGGACGTTTCGCTCATTTTTGTTTTTCTTTGTTGTTGTGTTTGTCATTCCGGGGCGGCTCGGAGAGCCGAACCCGGAATCTCGAGGTTCCGGGTCTGGTCCTTCGGACCATCCCGGAACGACGGAGAGACTAATCCGCAAACTTCGGCGCGCGCTTCTCAAGATTGGCGCGCACCGCCTCGGTCTGGTTCGCACTACCGATCAGCTTTTGCTGCTCGACGGATTCGGCGAGCAGCGCGGGCCCCGGATCGACCGAGAGGTTGTTGAGCAACCGCTTGGCGGCGCGGATCGCATCGGGGCTTTTTCCCGCGATCTCGCGCGCGACTTCCAATGCGGCCGCGCGCGGGTCGTCGCAGATGCGCGTGGCGAGGCCGTAAGTCATCGCCTCCTGCGCGGAGAAGATGCGGCCCGTATAGGTGAGGTCGCGCAAGATATCGTCGCGCACCAGCGAAGCCAGGATCGGCGTGCCGGCCATGTCAGGGACGAGGCCCCATTTGATCTCCATCACCGACATCCGCGCATCCGGGCTGAGGAACCGCATGTCGGCGCCGAGCGAGAGCTGGAAGCCGCCGCCAAAGGCGACGCCGTGCACGGCCGCGATCACGGGAACCGGAAGCTGGCGCCATCCCCATACCGCGGCTTGCGGAAAGTTCGCCTGGCCATGCGTGCGCACGGTGAGGTCGCGATTTTCGCCACCCGGAATTCCATTGCCGCCTTTCTCCTTCATGGCGGCAAAACGCCCCATGTCGAGACCGGCGCAGAAGGCGCGGCCTTCACCCGACAACACGACGACGCGCACGCTCTTGTCCTTTGAAAGCCGGTCCGTTGCGGCCACAAGGGCCTCGAACATGGCCTGATCGAGCGCGTTCATCTTGTCCGCGCGCACCAGGCGCACGTCGGCGACGCCTTCCGAGATCGAGATCGAGACGCGCTCTTCCATGGATGAATTCTCCCTGTTCTTGTTCGGTGCCGCTTTACAGAAAGCTGACGGCCCGATTTAGTCAATCGACCAATTAACTGACAATCCGTACGGGAGAAACGGCGATGTTCAAGGAAAATCTTCTGGCCGGACGGCGCATTCTCGTGACCGGCGGCGGCACCGGGCTCGGCAAGTCGATGGCGGCGCGCTTCCTGCAACTCGGCGCCGAGGTGCATATCTGCGGCCGGCGCAAGATCGTGTGCGACGAGACCGCGACCGAGCTGATGGATCTCTATGGCGGGCGCGTCACCAGCCACGGCGTCGACATCCGCAACGCGCTCGCGGTCGACGAGATGATCGAGAACATCTTTCGCGATGGCCCCCTCACCGATCTCATCAACAACGCTGCCGGCAATTTCATCTCGCGCAGCGAGGAGCTGTCGCCGCGCGGCTTCGATGCGGTCGCCAACATCGTCATGCACGGCACGTTCTACGTGACGCACGCGATCGGCAAGCGCTGGATTGCGTTGAAGCAGCCCGGCAATGTCGTCTCGATCACCGTGACCTGGGTGCGCAACGGCTCGCCCTATGTGGTGCCGTCGGCGATGAGCAAGTCGGCGATCCACGCCATGACGATGTCGCTTGCGACCGAATGGGGCCGCTACGGCATCCGCCTCAACACCATCGCGCCGGGCGAAATCCCGACCGAGGGCATGAGCAAGCGCATCAAGCCGGGCGATGAGGCCGGCGCGCGCACCAGGGCGATGAACCCGATGGGCCGCGTCGGCACCATGGAGGAACTGCAGAACCTCGCGGTGTTCCTGATCTCCGGCGGCTGCGACTGGATCAACGGCGAAACCATCGCCATGGATGGTGCGCAGGCGCTCGCCATGGGCGGCAATTTCTACCAGCTCCGCGACTGGAGCGACGACGACTGGAAAACCGCGCGCGAAAGCATCATGGCGCAGAACGAGAAGGACCGGGCGAAGCGGGGGTGATGCTCTCTCGTGCCCCGGACGCAGCGCAGCGCGACGCCTTCGGCGTGGTGCGCTGCTGAGCCGGGGCCCATCTCTCTTCAAACGCGTAAGCAGCATGGGTCCCGGCTCTGCGCAGCAGCGCAAGGGCGCTGCAGCGCGTCCGGGACACGAGACCGCGTTTGCCCCGGACAACGAAGATTCCCCAATCGTCGTCCTGGCGAAAGCCAGGATCCATTACCACCGAATGCCGTTTGGCGAAGATTGGTCATGACCGGTCTTCGCCAAATTGCGTCTCGTGGCTATGGGTCCCGGATCTACGCGCGCTTGTCCGGGACGACAGCTGGGCCCATCTTGTCTTCGTCCGCGGATGACGCCACACTCCCAGGCATAAGAACAAGACGTACGGGAGAAACATGTCCACACAGCCATTGGCTGACCTCGCCGACATGGTGCGCGAGCGCGCGAGAAGCCGCGGCAGCGCCATTGCCTATGAGTTCGAGGGCCGCGCCACCAGCTTTGCCGAATTCGACATCAAGACCAACAAGGTCGCGAACGCACTCATCGCCATGGGCGTGAACAAGGGCGATCGCATCGCCTATCTCGGCAAGAACAGCGACCTTTATTTCGAGCTGCTGATGGGCGCGATGAAGGCCGGCGTGGTGATGGCGCCGGTGAACTGGCGGCTCGCGGGGCCCGAGGTCGCCTTCATCGTTTCGGATTGCAAGGCGCCGGTGCTGTTCGTCGGACCTGAGTTCATCACGCAGGTCCGGCAAATCAAGCACCAGATCCCGGGCGTGCGCACGATCATCACCACCGAGGGCGGCGCGCCGGAATGGCGGGATTTCACGGCCTGGCGGGACGCGCAGAGCGGCGAAGATCCGAAGGTGCCGATCGACACGAAGGACATCGCGATCCAGCTCTATACGTCGGGCACCACGGGCAAGCCGAAAGGCGCCATGCTGTCGCATGCGAACTTCCTCAATCTGGTGCAGACTGGAAACGCCGAAGACAAGCCGGAGTGGAACCGGTGGTCGACCGACGACGTCTCGCTGGTCGCGATGCCGATCTTCCACATCGGCGGTTCGGGGTGGGGCGTCATGGGGCTCTATCACGGCGCCCGCGGCGTGATCGCACGCGAGTTCGATCCGACCAAGGTGCTGGATTTCTTCGAGCAGTCGGGCATCACAAAGCTGTTCATGGTGCCGGCGGCGATGCAATTCGTGGTGCGGCAGCCGCGCGCGAGGACGGTCGATTTCTCCAGGCTGAAATACATGCTGTACGGCGCCTCGCCGATTCCGGCGGCGCTGCTGAAGGAGTGCATTGAGGTCTTCAAATGCGGCTTCGTGCAGATGTACGGCATGACCGAGACCACGGGCACCATCGTCGCACTGCCGCCGGAAGACCACGTCGAGGGGCTGGAGCGGATGCGCTCGGCCGGCAAGGCACTGCCGGGCGTCGAGATCGCGATCCTGGATGCGGACGGCAAGCCGTTGCCACCGCGCGAGGTCGGCGAGATCGCGACGCGCTCCGGCTCCAACATGGCCGGCTACTGGAACCTGCCGGAGGCGACCGCCGCCACGCTGCGCGGCGACGGCTGGCTGCGCACGGGTGATGCCGGCTACATGGACGAGGACGGCTATCTCTACATCCACGATCGCATCAAGGACATGATCATCTCCGGCGGCGAGAACATCTATCCCGCCGAGGTCGAGAGCGCACTGTGCGATCATCCAGATGTCGCCGAAGCTGCCGTGATCGGCGTGCCCGACGACAAATGGGGCGAAGCGGTGAAGGCCGTGGTGGTGATGAAGCCCGGCAAGCAGGCGAGCGCCGCCGACATCATCAACTTCACCCGTGAGCGCATCGCCGGCTACAAGACACCGAAGAGCGTGGAGTTCCTGCCGGCGCTGCCGCGCAATCCAAGCGGCAAGATTTTGCGACGGCAGTTGCGCGAGCCGTATTGGGCGGGGAAGGATCGACGGGTGAATTGATCGCGAGGTCGTCCCGGGGCGCGCGCAGCGCGAGCCCGGGACCCATAACCACAGGGAGAGGTTTGACGAAGACTCGGAGTTACCAAATCGCCCCAAACCTCTCTCTGGGGTTATGGGTCCCCGCGTTCGCGGGGACGACGCTGGGGAGAGACAACGCGCAACAATGGCGGTGCCCACGTTTCCTCCACATTAGCGAGAGGTGGTGGGCACGCTTCGCTTTGCCCACCCTACGATAGCTGTGCGCCTCAATGCTTCCCCGGCCCCATATACCCAAACAGGAATCCGGCCACCTTCCGCATCTGGATTTCCTCGCTGCCCTCGGTGATGCGGTAGCGGCGGTGGTGGCGGTAGATGTGCTCGAACGGCTTGTGGCGTGAGTAGCCCATGCCGCCATGCACCTGCATGGCGCGGTCGGCGGATTCGCAGCAGAGGCGGTTTGCAAAATAGTTGCACATGGAGACGCGGTCCGACAGCGTGCGCTCGATCTGCTCCTCGCTGAGCTGGTCCATCTCCCAGGCGGTCTTGCGGATCAGAAGGCGCAGCATCTCGGCTTGCGTGGCAAGCTCGACCAGCGGGAACTGGATCGCCTGGTTCTCCGCGAGCGCCCTGCCGAACGGCTTTCGCTCGCGCGCGTATTTCACGCTCTCGTTGATGCAGTAGACGGCGGCGCCCAGCGAGCTCGCGGCTTGGCGGATGCGGTTCTGGTGCACGAAGCATTGCGCCAGCGACAGGCCGCGGCCGACCTCGCCGAATTGTGCATCCTCGGGCACGAACACGTCGGTGAAGCTGACGCGTGGATGGTCGGTCGGCATGTTGAAGGTCCACATGTACTCCTCGACCTTGACGCCGTGGCTCTTTGCCGGCACCAGGAAGCAGGTGATGCCGCGGGCATCGCCGTCGTTGCCCGACGTGCGCGCGAACAGCGCGCAGTGCGTTGCGACGTGCATGCCGGTGGTCCACATCTTCTCGCCGTTGATGATCCAGCCCTTGACGTTATCGCGGGTCGCGGGCACCGCGCGCGTCTCCATGTGGGTGGCGTCCGAGCCGTGATGCGGCTCGGTCAGGCCAAACGTGATGCGATACTTGCCCCGGATCGAGCCGTCGATCATCGCCTTCTGGTCGTCGCGGCCGTAGCGGTCGAGCATGGTGACGACGGGGAAATTGCCGACGATCGAATGCTCGTTCTGGAGATCGTTGTGCAGGCCGAGCCCCTTCGCGGCAAAGTGCTCGCGGATCACGGCCATCCAGAGGTTGGAGCCGTCCTTGCCGCCATATTGCTTCGGCACCGGAAAGCGCAGATGCCCGGCGGCGTCCGCGAGATCCTTGGCCTTGCGCAGCAACGCTTCCCATTCGTGCCGCGGCAGGCCGCCATTCTCGAAATCGGTGCGCGCCCATTCGCGGCGGTGGTCGAAGAAGCGGATGTTGTCGTCGGCCTCCTCCAGCGGCTTGATCTCGCGTTCGATGAAACGGTCGAGCTCTCCGAGATAGGCGACGAGGTCGGCAGGCAATGAGAAATCCACGGTTCTCTCCCGGATTGATTTTATCGTTTTGCGTTAAGGCGCTACGCAGATTTTTGCTTCGCATGATTAAGGTGAGAAGAGCCCATGCAAGTCAAGCAAGCCGAGACGTGCCGGCCGCGCAAAGCGCTTTGCGCAATTCGATGGTGCTCCGGCGTCGGCGCGCGGTAGTATGACGCCAATATTCCTTCACGAGAAAATGCGGGAGCGCGCGATGGAGCTGAAATTTTCCAAGGTGGAACGCAAGGGACCGATCACGATCGTCACGTTGTCGCGGCCCGAGGTCTACAACGCGCTGCACACGGATGCGCATTTCGAGCTGCAGAAGGTATTCGACGATTTCTCGACCGATCCCGAGCAGTGGATTGCGATCGTCACAGGCAGCGGCGACAAGGCGTTCTGCGCCGGCAACGATCTGAAATGGCAGGCGGCCGGCGGCAAACGCGGCTGGGACAAGGGCGGCTTTGCCGGCCTCACTGCGCGATTCGACTGCGACAAGCCGATCATCGCCGCAGTGAACGGCGTTGCGATGGGCGGCGGCTTCGAGATCGCGCTCGCCTGCGACCTGATCATCGCCGCGGAGAATGCGACCTTCGCCCTGCCCGAGCCGCGCGTGGGCCTCGCCGCGCTCGCCGGCGGCCTGCACCGGCTGCCACGGCAGATCGGGCTGAAGCGCGCCATGGGCATGATCCTCACCGCGCGCCATGTCAGCGCCAAGGAAGGTCTTGAGCTCGGCTTCGTCAACGAGGTGGTGCCGCAGGGCGAAGCGCTCGTCGCCGCGCTGCGCTGGGCCGAGATGATCAGCAAGAACTCGCCGATGTCGATCCGGGCGTCGAAGCAGGCCATTCAGCGCGGGCTGGGCGTGTCGCTGGAACAGGCGATCGCGGAGCAGCGCGACTATCCGGCCGTGCAGGCGATGGCGGCCTCGCAGGACTATATCGAGGGCCCGAAAGCGTTCTCGGAGAAGCGGCCGCCGAAATGGGTGGGGAAGTAACGCGGTTTTTCCATCGTCATTGCGAGCGCAGCGAAGCAATCCAGAATCTCGCCCCGGAGGCAGTCTGGATTGCTTCGTCGCAAGGGCTCCTCGCAATGACGGCGGATAGAGTGCGTAGGATGGGTAGAGCGGAGCGAAACCCATCAATGGCAGGGCAAGGTGCGAGATGATGGGTTTCGCTTCGCTCTACCCATCCTACGGATTGCGCCCCAGCTCCCGCTTGTAGGACGCATAATTCGGCTGATCCACGGCCAGCTTATCCATCGTGGTCGCCCAGAGATGCTCGGCGAGTCCCGGCGTTGCGAGATCCAGCTCGCCCTTGGCGATCCGCTCCGCCAGCACGCGGTTGAGCTCGGTCACCGAGCCGTCGATCCCGAGCAGCGCGCGCAGGTGTTCAACCTCCTTCGCAGCGCTCCCCTCCTCCTGCGTCAGCTGCCGCGTGACGAGATCGAGGATGTTGATGGCGACGCGCAGCTTGAAGGCCTGATGGCCGGAGATCAGCGGCGTGATTTCGCTGCGGAGGAAATCGGCGACTGACTTGGTCAGCTCGACCGGGGTCGGCTCGTCCTGCATGTATCAACTCCCGCGCGGCGCCAAAAGCCGCAACAGATCGATCTCGGTCTCGGAGGCGCGGCGGCCGATCATGGCGCGCTCCATGGAATGGTCCGGGCCCTCGCGAAAACGCTGCATCATGCCGCCGCACATGATGCCCCAGCGCAGCGTCCCCATCACTTCCCAGAACTTTACGCGCGCTGCGTCGACCTTGCGGCCGGCGGCCTCGTAACCGGCGAACAGCTCCTCGCGCGAGCCAAAGCCGCCGACGGGCTTGTCGATCTCGCCGAAGCGCCAGGAGTTCACGCAGACCCAGCCGAGATCCTCCATGGGGTCGCCGAGATGGGCAAGCTCCCAGTCGAGCACGGCGCGGACACCGTCGGGGCCGATGATGAGATTGCCGTTGCGGAAATCGCCGTGCACCAGCGTGGTCTCGACTGAGGGGCCGGGATCGTGGTCGCGCAGCCAGCGCAGCGCCAGCTCGAACACGGGTTTTGGCCAGTTCAGACTACGATAGTCGCGCTCGAACTCAGATATCTCCTGGGTCGCGCCGCGGCTGCGCAGCTCGGGCAATTTGTCCTGCGGCAGCCTGTGCAGGCCCGCGAGAATGCCGCCGATCTGCCGCGCGAGCAGCGGCCGCGCCGCGGCAAACTCCTCATCGCGAAGAATCTTGCGGGCGATGGTCTCGCCCTCGATCCGCTGCATGATGAAGCCGGTGCCGAGATCGTCCTCGGCCGTCAGCACGTGCATCACGCGCGGCGACGGCACACCGGCTTCAAAGGCAAGCTGCATCAGCTGCGCCTCGGCGGCGAGGCCTGCCGCGCGTGTCGGGGCTGCGCCATAGCCCTTCGGCGAGCGGCGCAGGATCGCGCCGATCGGCCCATCGGGATGCACGATGTCGAAGCGCCAGGTCTCCTGGCTGGCGCCGCCGGAGAGCTTTGCCGCGCCGGTGACGCCGGTCGCGCCGTTGCACCAGCGCTGAACGCTGCGGGAAAGCTCCGTCTCGATCATTTGCCCTTGAACTGCGCGGGACGCTTCTCCAGGAACGCGCCGACGCCCTCGCGAAAATCCTGGGTGTCGCCGGCGCGGAGCTGGCACTGGAATTCGAGGTTGAGCTGATCCTCGAAGGAATTCTCCGGGCTGTCCCAATAGAGCTTGCGGATCAGCGCCAGCGCCACCGTCGGGCCACTGGCAAGCTCGCGCGCGAGCTTCATCGCCTCCTCCATCAGCACGCCATCGTCATAGACGCGGTTGACGAGGCCCCATTCCAGCGCCTTCTCGGCCGGCAGCCGCTCGCCCATCAGCGACAATTCGATCGAGCGCGCCTTGCCGATCAGGCGCGGCAGCAGCCAGGTCGAGCCGCAATCCGGCACGAGGCCGATGCGGCGGAAGGCTTGCAGGAAATATGACGAGCGCGCGCACAAAATCATGTCGCCGAGCAGTGCGAAGCTCATGCCGGCGCCGGCGGCCGGGCCGTTGACTGCGGTGATGATCGGACAGTGCAGATTGCGGATGCGGCGCAGGAACGGGTGAAAGCCGGTCTCCAGCGTCAGGCCGGCCTTGGTCTTCTTCGACTGGTTGTTGCGCCCTTGCAGATTGGCGCCGGTGCAGAAGGCGCGGCCCGCGCCAGTCAGCACGACGCAGCGCACCTCGTCCTTCTTCTCCTCGATCGTGTCGAGCGCCTCGGCAAGACCGCCGAGCATGTCCATGGAGACCGCGTTCATCACCTCCTGATGGTCGAGCCGGAGGATCGCGACCGAGCCATCGAAATCGAGCGTGACGTGTTTGAACTGCATTGTTTCCTCGTCAGTTGCGGCCTGCGTCAGTTTCGCAGACCGGAATTACTTTTTGCCGGGGCGCATATTTGATTTTTGGCGCGGTCTTGTCCATGGTGACGAAAGCGTACCCCACCGTCATATCGCACGATCTTGCGCGCACCGGCTGACGCGCGCCATACCAAGAAACCCTGCCAAGAAACCTTGCCAAGAAACCTCGCCAGGACCAGGAAACGCGCCATGAACATTTTCGACCTCTCCGGCCGCGTCGCCGTGATCACCGGCGGCAATGGCGGCATCGGGCTCGGCATCGCACAGGCGCTTGCCGGTCAGGGCTGCAACGTCTCGATCTGGGGCCGCAACCCTGACAAGAACAAGGCTGCTGCCGCGAGCATGGCGGGGCTATCCGGCAAGGTCGATAGCCGTGTCTGCGACGTCACCGATCCTGTCTCGGTCGATGCCGCGATGAAGGCGACGCTCGACATTTTCGGCCGGGTCGACGGCTGCTTCGCCAATGCCGGCATCGGCGGCGGCGGCCGGCGCTCCTTCATCGAGCGCACCGAGGAGGAATGGCGCACGATGTTTGCGACCAATCTCGACGGCGTCTTCCACGCGTTCCAGGCCGCCGCGAAACACATGACCGAGCGCGCCAATGCCGGCGATCCCTTCGGCCGGCTGGTTGCGACCTCGAGCCTCGCCTCGATCTTCGGCACCGCGCGCAATGAGCACTATGCCGCGACCAAGGCCGCGATCAACGCGCTGGTGCGCGCACTCGGCGTCGAGCTGGCGCGGCACGGCGTTACCGCGAATGCGATCCTGCCCGGCTGGATCAAGAGCGACATGACATCAGGTCTCATGGCCAACGATAAATTCGTCGCCAACGTGATGCCGCGGATTCCGCAGCGCCGCTTCGGCGAAGCCTCCGATTTCGGCGGCATCGCCGTATACCTGATGAGCAAGGCGTCGTCGTATCATACGGCCGATACGTTCGTGATCGACGGCGGCTATACGGCGTTTTGAGTTTCGTAGCCCGGATGGAGCGAAGCGCAATCCGGGATTTCCAAAAGCAAGCAAGACCCGGATTTCGCTGCGCTCCATCCGGGCTACAAACTCTGAGGGGAATGGGCAAATGTTCTCACATATCATGATCGGCACCAACGATCTCGACAAGGCAAAGGCGTTCTACGACAGCCTGCTGAGCACGCTCGAGGTGCGGCCGGCCAAGGTCGACGGCCATCGCATCTTCTACTTCACCAAGACCGGCGTGTTCTCGGTGACGAAGCCGATCAACGGCGAGCCGGCGACCTGTGCGAACGGCGGCACCATCGGCTTTGCCGCCAACTCGCCGGAGCAGGTCGACAAATGGCACGCAGCCGGCGTCGCTGCCGGCGGAACGCCGATCGAAAATCCGCCCGGCATCCGCGAGGGCGCGGGCAACAAGCTCTATCTCGCCTATCTGCGCGAC
This sequence comes from Bradyrhizobium huanghuaihaiense, assembly GCF_025200885.1. Lineage (NCBI taxonomy): Bacteria > Pseudomonadati > Pseudomonadota > Alphaproteobacteria > Hyphomicrobiales > Nitrobacteraceae > Bradyrhizobium > Bradyrhizobium huanghuaihaiense. The sequence goes on from NZ_CP104172.1 coordinate 6,620,926, forward strand.
CTCGACGGCAACAAGATCTGCGCGATGCACCGGATGCCGAACTGAGCTGCGGCCACATACTCGGTGTCGTCCCGGCGGAGGCCGGGACCCATAACCACAGGGAGTGGTTATGGCGCTAGCTGGCAACTCCGAGCCTTCGTAAAACGATTGCTGCGGCGTATGGGTCCCGGATCTGCGCGCGCTTCAGGCGCGCTTGTCCGGGACGACGTCGGTGAGATATCTCGCCATTCAAACAACATTTCAAACGCCCTCGCGAAATTCCATCGCGTGGCATGGCCCCGCGCGAGAAAATACGCGCTCGCACTTTGGCGTCGCTACGACTATTCTTCCGGCCAACGCGAACTCAGCGCCCCCGGGAGGACCAATGACAAAACACACCTACATTCCCCGCACCACCAACTACACGCTCAATCCGGGCGACGAGCTCAACGATCTGCGCATGTCGGACCAGGTCCGGCCGCTCTACGATCACGTCAGGAAATTCATCCGCGACACCGTCGAGCCGATGTCGATCGAATTCACCAAGGCGGGCGAAGGCAAGGAGGATCGCTGGAGCTTCACGCCGAAGCAGCTCGAGGTGCTGGAGAAGGCCAAGAACAAGGCCAAGCAGGAAGGCCTCTGGAACTTCTTCCTGCCCGATGACGACACCGGCCAGGGCCTGAAGAATCTCGACTATGCCTATATCGCGGTCGAGCTCGGCAAGAGCCCGCTGGCCTCCGAGACCATGAACTGCTCGGCGCCGGACACCGGCAACATGGAGGTGCTGGAGCGCGTCGGCACCAAGGAGCAGAAGGAGAAGTGGCTGAAGCCGCTGCTCAACGGCGAGATCCGCTCCGCCTATGTCATGACCGAGCCGAACGTCGCCTCCTCCGACGCCAAGAACATCTCGACCACGGCAAAGCTCGTCGGCGACGAATGGGTCATCAACGGCGAGAAGTATTACATCTCCGGTCTCGGCGATCCCCGCTGCAAGATCCTCATCGTGATGGTGAAGACCAATCCGGACGCGGCGCCGAGCAAGCAGCAGTCGCAGATCCTGGTGCCGCGCGACACGCCCGGCGTCGAGGTGCTCGGCCCCATGTACGTGTTCGGCCAGGACCACGCCCCGCGCGGTCACATGCACATGCGCTTCAACAATGTGCGCGTGCCGAAGGAGAACATGCTGCTCGGCGAAGGCCGCGGTTTCGAGATCTCGCAGCTCCGCCTCGGCCCCGGCCGCATCCATCACTGCATGCGCACCATCGGCAAGGCCGAGAAGGCGCTCGATCTGATGGTGCAGCGTGGCCTCACCCGCGAAGCCTTCGGCAAGAAGATCGCCCATCTCGGCGGCAACATGCAGATCATCGCGCAGGCGCGCTGCGAGATCGAGGCGATGCGGCTGATGGTGCTGAAGGCCGCCAAGGCGATGGACGTGCTCGGCAACAAGGAGGCCCGGGTCTGGGTCTCCATGGTCAAGGCCATGGTGCCCGAGCGCGCCTGCAAGATCATCGACCAGGCGATCCAGATGCACGGCGCCACCGGCATCTCGCACTGGACCCCGCTCGCCGAGATGTACCAGGACGTGCGGCACCTGCGTTTTGCCGACGGTCCTGACGAGGTGCACTGGATGGTGGTCGGCCGCCACGAGCTGAGCATGGCGTAAGGCGCGAGATGCCGTAGGGTGGGCAAAGGCGCGCACTTCGCGCGCCGTGCCCACCATCACGGGCCTCGCAAGAAGTGGTGGGCACGCTTTCGCTTTGCCCACCCCACGAGCTCTCCGCACGCGGAGAGAGGCGAAGAAGGGCTACGTCGCGGGCGCGAGCTTGTCCTGCGTCTTCGTCTCGAAATCGCCGGCGTCGTGGCGCTCGTGGAGTTGACTGGCGGGATCGCCGGAGACGCGGTTGACCATGCGGCCGCGCTTCACGGCCGGGCGCTTTGCGATCTGGTCGGTCCAGCGCTGCACGTGCTTGTAGTCCTGCACGGAGAGGAATTCGCCGGCGCCGTAGACCAGCCCCTTGGCGAGCGCGCCGTACCAGGGCCACACCGCGATATCGGCGATGGTGTACTCCTTGCCCGCGAGGTATTCGTTGTCGGCGAGGCGGCGGTCGAGCACGTCGAGCTGGCGCTTGGTCTCCATGGCGAAGCGATCGATGGCATATTCGATCTTGAACGGCGCGTAGGCGTAGAAATGCCCGAAGCCGCCGCCGAGATAGGGCGCGCTGCCCATCTGCCAGAACAGCCAGGACATGGCTTCGGTGCAGGTCTTGATATCCTTCGGCAGGAAAGCGCCGAACTTTTCGGCGAGGTAGAACAGGATTGAGCCGGACTCGAACACCCGGATCGGCTCCGGACCGGAGCGGTCCATCAGCGCCGGGATTTTGGAGTTCGGGTTGATGTCGACAAAGCCGCTGCCGAACTGGTCGCCATTGCCGATCCTGATGAGCCAGGCGTCGTATTCGGCCCCCTTGTGGCCGAGCGCCAGCAGCTCCTCCAGCATCACCGTGACCTTCACCCCGTTCGGGGTCGCCAGCGAATAGAGCTGGAGCGGATGCTTGCCGACCGGCAGCTCCTTGTCGTGGGTGGGGCCGGCGATCGGGCGGTTGATGCTGGCGAATTGCCCGCCATTCTCCTTGTTCCAGGTCCAGACTTTGGGCGGCACGTAGGCGGGGGCGTCGGTCATGCGGGGCTCCGGCGGAAAGATGCGCCTGCATTAATTAGCCCTGGGAGGGCCGATGACAAGCCCTGCCGGCTCTGCGTCCGGCGCGGGCCTCAAGCCGGCGTCATGCAGCCTTGACCTACCCCGTCACGGCCTGGCGCGGCTGCATCGGCTTCCATCACGAATCCCTCATACCCCTTCGCCGCGACCTCGTCGCAGATCCGCCGGTAAGTGCCGACGCCGCCGATATAGGGCATGAAGATGCGCGGCTTGCCGGGGATGTTGGCGCCCATGTACCAGGAATTGGCCTGCGGATAGAGCGTGCCCTGGGCGACCTCGTTGACGTGCGCGACCCATTTCTCCTCCGCGTCCCCTCCCGCTTCGATGGTCGCAAGGCCGCGCTTGCGCATGTTGGTCAGGCAATCGGCGATCCAGTCGACATGCTGCTCGATCGACACGATCATGTTCGACAGCACTGACGGGCTGCCGGGGCCGGTGATGATGAAGAGGTTCGGAAAGCCGGCGCTCATCAGCCCGAGATAGGTCTTTGGGCCTTCCGCCCATTTCTGGTTCAAGGTCCAACCCTTCCGGCCGCGAATGTCGATCTTCGCAACCGATCCGGTCATGGCATCGAAGCCGGTGGCCAGCACCAGCGCGTCGACCTCGTGATCCTTCCCCGCGACACGAACCGCATGCGCGGTGATCTCCTCGATCGGCGTTGTCTTGATGTCCACCAGCGAGACGTTCGGCCGGTTGAAGGCCACGAAATAATCCGTGTCGATACAGATGCGCTTGGTCCCGATCGGATGGCTGTTCGGCTGCAGCAGCTTTGCGATCGCCGGATCTTTGACGATCTCCGCGATCTTGCCACGCACGAAATCCGCGGCGGTGTCATTCGCAGTTCGGTCGAGGCCCAGATTGTTATAGGCATACATGAAGGTGAGACCGCCGTGCTCCCAACGCTTCTCGTATTTGCCGCGCCTGGTATCGTCGCTGTCGTCGAGCGCGCCCCGATTGGGCTGCTCTGCAAAAATGCCGTTGCGCGCGACCTCGCGGGCGAAGCGGCGGACCTCCGGATAGTTCTTGCGGAACGCATCGCGGTCCCCGGCGGAGAGCGCGGCGTTGCGGGCGGGAATCGAGAAATTCGCGGTGCGCTGAAATACGGTGAGATGTTTCGCCTGCTCGGCGATGATGGGTGCGGACTGGATGCCCGACGATCCCGTGCCGATCAGGCCGACGCGCTGGCCGCTGAAGTCCACCGGCTCATGCGGCCAGTTGCCGGTATGGTAGACGGGGCCCTTGAAATTTTCGAGGCCGTTGATGTCGGGCTTGCGCGCGTTCGAGAGGCAGCCGGTGGCGAGCACGACGAACTGCGCTTGAACCGTCCGGCCGTCGGAGATCGTCACCGACCAGCGCTTGCCGCGCTCATCGAACACTGCGCGTTCGACGCGCGTGTCGAACTGGATGTCGCGGCGCAGATCGAAACGGTCGGCGACATGGTTGGCGTATTTCAAGATCTCTGCTTGCGGCGCGTATCGCTCGCTCCAGTCCCATTCCTGCTGGAGCTCCTCGGAGAAGGAGTAGGAATATTGCATGCTCTCGACATCGCAGCGCGCGCCGGGATAGCGGTTCCAGTACCAGGTGCCGCCGACGCCGCCGCCCTGCTCATAGACCCGTGCCGAGAAGCCGAGCCCGCGCAGGCGATGCAGCATGTACATGCCGGCAAAGCCTGCGCCGACGACGACCACATCGTAGGTCTCCGCGGCCTCGGCCGGACTCGACTGCGCTGGCGACATCGGTTGGCGCTCCCTCGTTGTTTTCTGTTGTTGTGCACCAGCATTCTCCGGGGCATGCCGAAGCGCAAGAGGCAAATCGGCACGGCCAGGCTTGCTTATTTTGTGCAGCGGAATGGCTCAACCGGCACACGGCGCCTGCACGCAAGATGCGCGACCGAATCCGGCATGGCATCGCAGGCAATGATGAGCTAGCGTCGAACGGTCTTCGCAGCGAAAGCAACAACAGCAACGCGAAGATGCCGGGGAGAGAGCCATGAAATCGCCGATCTGCGACATGCTGGGCATCGAGTTCCCGCTGCTCGCTTTCAGCCATTGCCGCGACGTCGTCGCCGCCGTCAGCCGCGCCGGCGGCTTCGGCGTGTTAGGGGCCACCGTGCACACGCCCGACACGCTCGAACGCGAGCTGAAATGGATCGACGACCACGTCGACGGCAAGCCCTACGGCATCGACGTTCTGATCCCCGAGAACATCTCCACGGCGGGCGAGAAGGACGTCACCTGGAAGAGCCTGGAAGCGCGCGTGCCGCAGGCCCACCGCGACTACACGCACGATCTACTGAAGAAATACGATATCGAGTTGACCGTCACCGACGTGGCAGACAATCAGCCGCAGCCATTCGACGGGAAGACCGCACTTCAACTGCTCGAAGTTTCCTTCAATCATCCGATCCGCCTGATCGCAAATGCGCTGGGCGTGCCGCCGAAGCCGATGATCGAGATGGGCAAGAGGCACGGCGTGCCGGTTGCCGCCCTCGTCGGCGCCAAGGAGCATGCGCTGCGCCAGGTCGCGGCCGGCGTCGACATCCTCGTGGTCCAAGGCACCGAGGCCGGCGGCCATTGCGGCGAGGTCTCGACCATGGTGCTGGTGCCGGAGGTGATCAAGGCGATCAAGCCCATCCGCGACGTGCCGGTGTTGGCGGCCGGCGGCATCATGACGGGACGGCAGATGGCGGCCTGCATGGCGATGGGCGCGGCCGGCGCCTGGACCGGCTCGGTGTGGCTTGCGACCGTGGAGGCGGAGACCACTGAAATCTTCCGCGAGAAGATGATCGCGGCGTCCTCGCGTGACGCGGTCCGCTCGAAGGGACGCACCGGCAAGCCGGCACGGCAGCTCCGCTCGGTTTGGACCGATGCCTGGGACCGTGCGCCCGAGAGCCCGGGCGCGCTGCCGATGCCGCTGCAAAGCATCGTCAGCCGCGACGCCTTCAACGCGATCGATCGCGCGGCCGCAAGCGGCAACGCCAAGGCGCGCGATCTCGTCAGCTACTTCGTCGGCCAGGGCGTCGGACTGATCGACAGCGTGAAATCGGCCGGCGCGGTGGTGCAGGAGTTCAAGGAAGATTTTGCCGAAGCCGTCGAACACATGAACGCGCTGGTGGCGGAGTGATGGCCCTCTCGTCATTGCGAGCGCAGCGAAGCAATCCAGACTGCCTCTGCGGAAAGATCCTGGATTGCTTCGCTGCGCTCGCAATGACGAAACAACTGACATCGTGAATTGAAGCAAGAAGAAATGGCAAATACCCCCGAAGACCGCATCCCCGTCATCGTCGGCATCGGCGAGATCGTTGACCGCCCCAAGGAGATCACCGAGGGCCTGGAACCGCTGGACCTGCTTGAGCAGGCGTTGCGGCGCGCCGAGCGGGATGCCGGCGCGAAGCTGCTCGGCGAGGTGCAGTCGCTCGACGTCGTCAACTTCCTGAGCTGGCGCTATCGCGATCCGGAGAGCGGCGCGGAGGCGCAGTCGACCGCGACCAAGGCGGAGCGCGCCGGGACAAAATTGCCGTGGACGCCCTTCGCCCATGACGTCGAGGAGCCCAAGCGCGGCGCGGCGTTCCAGAAGCCGCTGGCGGTGAAGCTCGGCGTGTTCCGGCCCGTCACGGTCTATCCATTCTACGAGGCCGCCTCGTCCGCCCATTGGGGTCAGACGCCGCGCGACGCGATGGCGGAGTCAGGCACGCTGTGGTCGCGCTATTCGGAAGCCGCGGTGCAAAATCCAAATGCCTGGCTGAAACGGCGCTATGCGCCTGAGGAGATCACGACGCCGACGGCGGACAACCGGCTGATCGCCTGGCCCTACAACAAGCTCATGGTCGCCAATCCCAGTGTCAACATGGGCGGCGCGCTGCTGCTGACCAGCCTTGCCAAGGCGCGCGCGGCAGGCATCGCCGAGGATAAGCTGGTCTATCCCCTCGGCGGCGCCTCGGCGGAGGAACCTCGCGACTATCTGCTGCGCGACCAGTTCTACGAGAGCCATCCACAGAACGCCGTGCTGAAAGCGGTGATGGACCTCGCCGGGGGCGATGGCAGAAAATTCGACGCGATCGAGCTCTACAGCTGCTTCCCCTGCGTGCCCAAGATGGCGCGGCGGACGCTGGGCCTGGGTGCCGACGTGCAGCCGACCGTGACCGGCGGTCTCACCTTCTTCGGCGCGCCGCTCAACACTTACATGACGCATGCGGCTTGCGCGATGGTGCGGCGTGTGCGCGATGGCGCAAAACTCGGCCTGCTCTACGGGCAAGGCGGCTTCGTCACCAAGCATCACGCGCTGGTGGTCTCGAAGGCGGCGACGCGCGAGGCGCTGGCGCAGGAGACGAGCGTGCAAGGCGAGGCCGATCGCAACAAGCGCGCGGTGCCGGAGTTCGTGACGGAGGCTTCGGGCAAGGGCAAGGTCGAGAGCTTCACGGTGCTCTACGGCCGCGGCGGCGATGTCGAGCACGGCGTGGTGATGCTGCGCACTGCGGATGATCGGCGTACGCTGGCGCGGATTCCGGCGAGCGATAGCGCGACGCTGGCGCATTTGCTCAACATGGACCACACGCCGGTCGGCTCGCTCGGTGAGATCACGATGGCTGTCGATGGTGTGCCGGAGTGGCGGGTGGCGTAGGTCTCGTGCCCCGAACGCAGCGGCGGAATGCATTGCCGCTCCGCAGTCGCTCTCGTAGGGTGGGCAAAGGCGCTCTTGCGCCGTGCCCACCATTCTTTGTGGATCGCATGAGATGGTGGGCACGCTTCGCTTTGCCCACCCTACAAGACCGCGTCCGGGGCGCGAGACCGCGCCTCAACTCTTCGGCGACTGCTTCTCCGACGCCGTCGCCGGCTTGCCCTTGGCGCCGACGACGCGCACCGCATCGCCATCCGCAAGACCATCCGGCGGCGCGGTGATGACGCGATCGTCCGGCGCAATGCCCGAGGCGAGCTCGATCTCGCGGCCGAGATCGCGCGCGATCGTCACGGTCTTGAACAGCACCTTGTCGTCCGCACCAACCGTTGCGACACGCAGGCCGCTGCCGTTGAAGATCAGGGCACTGGCGGGAATGCTGAGCGGGGCGGAGTCGCGCTGGAGGTTCAGCTTCACGCTGGCATAGCCGCCGGGCATCAGCTCGCCGCTGGAATTGTCGAGCCCGAGCTGCATGCGTGTCGTGCCCGAGGCAACGTCGACGGCCTGCGAGGAGGCCTCCACTGTCGCCTGAAAAGTCCGGTTTGGGTACTCCGGCAGCGTGATCGTCGCCTTGGCGCCGATCTTGATCGCCGGCACATAGTTCTGGGGCACGTTGACGTAGACGCGCAGCTTGGTGATGTCTGATATCACGAACATAGCCGGCCCCGAGCCGCCGCCGGCATTGATCAGCGCGCCGACGTCGGTGTCGCGCGCGGTGACCACGCCATCGAACGGCGCGGTGATCTTCTTGTAGCCGGCCAGCGCTTCCAGCCGCTCGACATTGGCCTTGCCCGAATTGACGGCGGCGTTCTTGTTGGAGAGATCGGCAGTGCGCTCGTCGATCTCCTGCGCGGAAACGAAATTGGAGGCGACCAGCGTCTTGCGTCGGTTCAGCGTCGCTTCCGACAGCCTGGCGCTGGCCTGCTGGCTGGCAAGGTCGGCGCGGGCCTGCAACAGCTGCTGGTCGAGATCCGGCGCCTCGATTTCAGCGATCACCTGCCCGGCCTTGACGCGGGCCCCCATGTCGGCGCTCCAGCCTTTGAGATAGCCGCTGACGCGGGCGAAGATCGGCGCGCGGTAGTAGGCCTCGAGCCGTCCCGGCAGATCGAGGATGGCGTTGAGCGCCTTGGCATTCGGCAGGGTCACCGCGACGCTGGGAACCGCCTGATCATCGGTCCATTCCTTCAGCTTGCTGCCCTGCTCCTCACGAGCGCGAATGCCGGTGCCGACGACAAGGCCTGCCGCAATCAGCGCCACCACGCCGAAAATGCCCAGTTTCCGGTGCGACACCGCCGAGCGGGATTCAGTGCGCGACATGCGGAATCTCCAATGAGGCGGCGGCTTTGGCGCCTTGTTTCTTGTGGACCATGCTGAATACCACGGGAACGAACATCAGCGTGGCGAAGGTTGCAAAGATCAGGCCGCCGATCACGGCGCGGCCGAGCGGCGCGTTCTGCTCGCCGCCCTCGCCCAGCCCCAGGGCCATCGGCGCCATGCCGATGATCATGGCGAGCGCAGTCATCAGGACGGGGCGGAACCGGACGAAGCCGGCTTCGAGCGCCGCGGCAACGGGATCGCCGAGCTCCTCGTAACGCTCGCGCGCGAAGGAGATCACGAGCACGCTGTTGGCGGTGGCAACGCCCATGCACATGATCGCGCCGGTGAGCGCCGGGACCGACAGCGTGGTCTCCGTCATGAACAGCATCCAGACGATTCCGGCGAGCGCGGCCGGCAGCGCCGTGATGATCACGAACGGATCGGACCAGGACTGGAAGTTCACGACGATGAGGAAGTAGATCAGCACGACCGCGCCGAGCAGGCCGAACAAGAGGCCGGTGAAGGCGCTGTTCATGGTCTGCACCTGACCGAGCAGCACCACGGAAGAACCCTTCGGCACCTCCTTCGCGGTGTCGGCGATCACCTTCCGGATGTCGGCGGCGACCGCGCCGAGATCGCGGCCCGAGGTCGTCGCAAAGATCTGCACCATCGACTGGATGTCGTATTGCGACACCACCGCGCTCGAGGTCGAGCGCTTGATGTCGGCGATGCCGCCGAGGATCGGCGACTGCGCGTTGCCGGCAGCGGTGATTGGCAGCGTCTGCAGCGCGCTGAGCGAGTCGATCTGGTATTGCGGCGTCTGCATCACGATCGAGTAGGACACGCCGTTGTCAGGATTGAGATAGTAGGTCGGCGCGACCTGCGATGAGCCGGCGAGGTTGACCACGAGGCTGTTGGTGACATCGCGCTCGGTCAGGCCGACATATTGGGCGCGGGTGCGGTCGACGTCGATGTTGAAGGTCGGATTGCTCGGCGATTGCTGGATGCGCGCATCGGCGACGCCCGGAATGCGCCGGACCTTCGCCAGCAGGCTGTTGGCGTAAGCAAAGTTGGCGCTGAGATTGGCGCCGCGGATTTGCAGGTCGATCGGCGCGGGCGCGCCAAAATTCAGGATCTGGCTGACGATGTCGGCCGGCAGGAAGGCGAAGCTGACGCCGGGGAAGAGCCGCGGCAATTGCTCACGCAGCACCTTCACATGCTCCTCGGTCGGCTTGTGTCCCTCCTTCAGCTTGATCTGGATGTCGCCGTCCTGCGGACCGATCACGCCGGTGTTGTTGTAGGTCATGTTGATGCCGGAGATCGGCATGCCGATGTTGTCGGTCATGGTCTCGATCTCGCCCGGGATCAGCTTGCGCACCGCCTTCTGCACGTCGGCGAGCTGGTTGGCGGTCTCCTCGACGCGCGTGCCGACTTGGGTGCGGACATGCATCAGGATGTTCCCTGCATCGACCGCGGGGAAGAAGTTACGCCCGAGGAACGGCACCAGCGCGAAGGACGCGCCGACCACGCAGATAAAGCCGATCACGAACACGCCGCGATGCGCCAGCGCCAGGCCGAGGAAATCGTGGTAGCCGCCGCGAATGCGCTCGAAGCGTTTCTCGAAACCGCGCTGGAACCAGACCAACGGATTGCGCGACTTCGGCGGCTCCCCCTCATGATGGACATGCGCCTTGAGAAGGTAGTTCGCCATGGTCGGCACCAGCGTGCGCGACAGGATGAACGACCAGATCATCGCAAACATCACGGCTTCCGCCATCGGCACGAACAGGAAGCGCGCGACGCCGGTGAGAAAGAACATCGGCACGAACACGATGCAGATACAGAGCAGCGAGACGAAGGCCGGCGTCACGATCTGGTTGGCGCCGTCGAGGATCGATTGCTCGACCGGTTTGCCCTGCTCCAGATGGTAGTTGATGTTCTCGATGGTGACGGTGGCGTCGTCGACGAGGATGCCGACCGCGAGCGCGAGGCCGCCGAGCGTCATGATGTTCAGCGTCTCGCCGATCGCCGACAGCATGATGATGGCGCCAAGCACCGAGAGCGGGATCGAGACCGCGATGATGATGGTCGAGCGCCAGCTGCCGAGGAACAGGAGGATCATGACGCTGGTCAGCAGCGCCGCGATCACGCCCTCGAAGGCGACACCCTCGATCGCGCCGCGGACGAACACCGACTGGTCGCCGATGATGCCGATCTTCAAGGCGTCCGGAAGCTGGTCCTTGACCTCGATCACCTTCTGCTTGATGCCGGCGATGATATCGAGCGTCGAGGTCGCGCCCGCCTTCAGCACCATCATCAGCACCGAACGGTTGCCGTCGACATGGACGATGTTGGTTTGCGGCGGATTGCCGTCGCGCACGGTCGCGACGTCGCGCACATAGACCATGGCGCCGTTGACGGTTTTGATTGGGAGGTTGCCGAGCTCGTCGATCCGGAGCGGCGAGTTGTTGAGCTGGATGTTGTATTCGAACTGGCCGATCTTCTGGGTGCCGACCGGCGTGATCAGGTTCTGGGCGGCGAGCGCATTGGCGACGTCCTGGCCTGATAGCCCGCGGGCCTGGAGCGCGGTCGGATCGAGATCGATCTGGACCTGGCGCTGCTTGCCGCCAAAGGGGTATGGGATCGCCGCGCCAGGCACGGTGACCAGCGGCGTGCGAAGCTGGTTGATGCCGATGTCGGCGAGGTTCTGCTCGGTGAGGCCGTCGCCCGACAGCGCCACCTGGATGATCGGCACGGTTGAAGCCGAGTAGTTCAGGATCAGGGGCGGCGTTGCGCCAGGCGGCATCTGCTTGAGCAGCGTCTGCGAGATCGCGGTGACCTGCGCGTTGGCGGTGCGGATGTCGACGTTCGGCTGGAAGAAGATCTTGATGATGCCGAAGCCGTTATAGGAATTGGCCGTGATGTGCTCGATGTCGTTGACGGTCGTCGTCAGCGCGCGCTGGAACGGCGTGGTGATGCGGCCGGACATCTGGTCCGGCGGCAGGCCGGTGTACTGCCAGACCACGCCGATGACGGGGATGCGGATGTCCGGGAAGATATCGGTCGGTGTCCGCAGCGCTGCGAGCGGTCCGATGATCAGCAGCAGGAGCGCCAGCACGACAAACGTATAGGGCCGGCTCAGGGCAATACGGACCAGAGCAATCATGCGCCAGGCAATTCCAGGTCAAGCAGGGATACGGAGTCCGCCCCCATGGGGATCCTCATTCCCCTTTACCCGAGCACCGCCGGAAACGCTAATTACCAGGCACTATCCTGCATTCACTTCCCTGCTACCGCACTGCGAAATTGGCATCGCAGCCATGCGAGGGGAAACGGAGGATGCCGCGCCACTGCGTCACCGTCACCCTGAGGTGGCCGCTTCTTCAGCGGCCCTCGAAGGGCGACGGCCCGGCTGCATCGCGGGCCGTTCATCCTTCGAGGCTCACCCCGGTGCGCAAGTGCGCCCCAGGGATCGCACCTCAGGATGACGGAGTTGGCTGCAACTTAGCCTACGCCGCGCGGACGTTGGTCAGGAACTTGCTGACCTCGTTCTTCAGCCGGTTCGAGTCGTTCGACAGCATCTGCGCCGCCGACAGCACTTGCGAGGAGGCCGTGCCGGTCTCGGTCGCGCCGCGCTGCACGTCGGTGATGTTGGAGGAGACCTGCTGGGTGCCCTGCGCCGCCTGCTGCACGTTGCGGGCGATCTCCTGGGTCGCCGCGCCCTGCTCTTCCACGGCCGCTGCGATCGCCGAGGAGATTTCCGACAGGCGCTCGATGGTCGAGGAGATCTCCTTGATGGCGCCGACGGAGTCGTTGGTCGCCGCCTGGATGCCCGAGATCTGCTGGCCGATCTCGCCGGTCGCCTTCGCGGTCTGCTCGGCGAGCGCCTTCACCTCGGAGGCGACCACCGCAAAGCCGCGGCCGGCTTCACCCGCACGCGCCGCCTCGATGGTCGCGTTCAGCGCCAGCAGGTTGGTCTGGCCGGCGATGGTGTTGATCAATTCGACGACATCGCCGATGCGGGAGGCCGCCTTGGAGAGCTCGCTGACGCGCTCGGTCGTCGCGCGGGCCTGGCCGACGGCATCGCCCGCCATCCGCGCCGATTCCTGCACCTGACGGCTGATCTCGCCCACGGACGAGGCCATCTCCTCGGTGGCCGAGGCCACGGACTGCACGTTGGTCGAGGCCTCCTCCGACGCGCCGGCCACCGTGGTCGCCAGCCGCTGGGAGCGATCGGCGGTCGAGGTCAGCGTCGAGGCGGAAGCTTCGAGCTGGGTCGAGGCCGACGACACCGTCTGGACGATCTCGCCAATCATCGTCTCGAATTCGCGGGTGATGTTGTCGACACGGCGGCCGCGCTCGATCTTGGCTTCGGCGTCGGCCGCGGCGGCCTCGTCAGCAGCCTTCTTGGCGATCAGCGCTTCCTTGAAGACCTGGAGCACGTCAGCCATGGCGCCGATCTCCGTCTTCTCGCCGCGATGCGGGACCTCGGCGGAGAGATCGCCTCTGCCCAGCGCCTGCATCGGCAGTGTGATGGAGTTGATGCCGCTGGAGACGTCGTGGACGAGATAGAAGCCGACGCCGACGCCGGCGATGACGGCGGCGCCGAGGATGATCGAGAGCAGCATGAACGCGAAGGAATAGCTGCTGTCCGCGTCCCGGGCGGCCTGGTCGCCACCTTTGGTGTTGAGATCGATGTCCTTGCGCAGGATTTCGTCGGACTGGATGCCGATCTTGTTGGCGGTCTTGACGTTCAGCTCATGCGACTCGTGCGGGACCTTGCCAACCTCTTTGCGCGACAACGCAAAGACCTCGTCGGCGCTCTTCTTGTAGTCGTCCCACAACTTTGACCATTCGGTGTAGAGCGCCCGCTCCTCCGGCGAGGTGATCATGGTCTCGTAGCTCTGGCGGGCCTTGGCCAGGGTCTCGCTGGTGGTGACCGCAGTCTTTTCCATCGCGAGCTTTTCTTCCAGGGTCTCGGCCAGCATGTGCTCGCGGACCACGCTGCGATAGGTGATGACCGAGGCCCGGAGCTCGCCCAGCACCCGCACGCTCGGCATCCAGCTCGTGGTGATGTCGACCGAGTTGGCGTTCATCGACCGCATTTTCATGACAGCGAGCAGGCCCATGCCGGCCATCGCGACCAGCAGGAACGCCAGGACACTGATGATCTTGGCGCGGATGGAAATGGTGGCGAGCATAATCGGGTCTCTTTGTGCTGGCGCGGTGGCGCGGCCGGAAGTTTTACGAATCAACCAAAGGGAGCAGCACCGACATCCAACACCAGAGCGCCTGCGCAGATGTTAACTACGACTCCGTACAAGTACGAAAGCCCGAAACAAATGAACAGGCAGCTAAGAATGCTCTGCGCTCAGCGCATGAGCCTAAGCGCGTCCGAGAAAAACTCCGCGCCGCCGAAATTTCCGGACTTCAGAGCAAGCAACATCGCGCCGCCAGCACCAACTGCACGCAGCACAGGAACGCCGGCGGCAATTTCTACCCCTACGAGAAATCCGGGAATCTTCAACCGATCGACCACGGCACCGGATGTCTCGCCACCGGCAACGACCAAACGCCGGACACCTGATCGTACAAGGCTTTCAGCAATGTCGGCCATCGTTTGCTCGATGGCATGCCCGGCCGCATCACGACCGTGACGCGCCTGAAGCGCGGCGACCTGATCGGGTGTCGAGCTCGAAGCGATCAGCACCGGACCTTCAGCCAGTCGCGGCCTTGCCCAGTCCAGCGCACGCTGCGCTTCATCTGCTCCCGTAAGAATACGGTCCGGATCGAGATGTAACACCGGCATGACACGCTCGGCATTCGCGATCTGCTGAAGCGTCGCCTGCGAGCAGCTTCCGGCAAGACATGCCGCCGGTCCGCCGACGGCGGCGCCGGTCTCTCCGCTCGCCGCAGCCGACTTGACCTTGCCGGTCGAGACCAGCGCCCGCGCCAGCCCGAGGCCGATGCCGGAGGCGCCGACCGACAACCGGTGCTCGGCGGCGACGAGACCGATGGTCTCGAGGTCGCGGTCGAAGACAGCGTCGATGATCGCAGCGCCGATGCCCTTGCTCGCGAGCTCGGCCAGCCGCGCCCGCACGGCATCCGCGCCGCGCGTGACGGTGGCGAGATCGACGAGGCCGATCTGCGTCCTGCTCTGACGCGCCAGCACGCGCACCAGGTTGGAATCATGCATCGGGTTGAGCGGATGGTCCTTCAGCGGGCTCTCGTTCAGCGGCACCGCGCCGACGAACAAATTGCCCTGGTAGACGGTGCGGCCGGTCTCCGGAAAGGCCGGCGTCACCAGCACGTTCGCCTCGCCGCAGTCGGCGCGCAGCGCATCCATGACGGGGCCGATATTGCCGGCGTCGGTGGAATCGAAGGTCGAGCAGATCTTGAACAGCACGTGGCTCGCGCCGCGGCCGCGCAGCCATTTGTCCGCTGCGCGCGAGCGCGAAACGGCAAGGCCGGCCTCGATCGATCGGCTTTTCAAGGACACCACGACGGCATCGACCTCGGGCAGTGCCAGATCGTCGGCAGGTACGCCGATGGTCTGCACCGTGCGCAGGCCCGCGCGCGTCAGCGTGTTGGCGAGGTCGGAGGCACCGGTATAGTCATCGGCGATGCAGCCCAGAGAAATTTTCGCTGCAAGGGTCACGGCTTCACTCCCGCATAGGGCTTGAACCAGGCAAGGCCGTCGGTGGTCTTGCCGCGCGGATTGTATTCGCAGCCGACGAAGCCGGCATAGCCGAGCCGGTCCAGCTCTTCGAACAGAAATGGATAGTTCAGCTCCTCGCCGTCGGGTTCGTTGCGCGAGGGAATGCTGGCGATCTGGATGTGTCCGATGATCGGCATCATCTCGCGCAGGCGCATGGTGACGTCGCCGTGGATGATCTGGCAGTGATAGATGTCGAACTGGAGCCTCAGGTTCGGCAGCCGCAGCTCCTGGATCAGGTCGCGCGCGAAGCCGAAATCGTTGAGGAAGTAGCCCGGCACGTTGCGGGCATTGATCGGCTCGAGCACGATGTCGATGCCGTGCGGCGCGAAGAATTCAGCGGCCCACGCCACCGACTTGTAGAAGGCCTCGATCGCGACGCGCTCGCCGCGATTGGCGATGCCGGCCATCAGGTGCAGGCGCTTGACGCCGGTTGCCTTGGCGTAAGGCAGCGCGGTCTCCAGGCTCGCCTTGAGATCATTGAAGCGCGCCGGCAGCGCCGCAAAGCCCTTCTCGCCGGCATTCCAGTCCCCCGGCGGCAGGTTGAACAGCGCCTGGGTGAGGCCATTGCGCTTGAGACGCTCGCCGACCACCTCGGCCGGATGCTCGTAGGGAAAGAGGAATTCCACTGCGGTGAAGCCCGCTTGCGCGGCGGCATCGAAGCGGTCGAGGAACGGCACCTCGGTGAACATCATCGAGAGGTTGGCGGCGAAACGGGGCATTGCAAATCCTCTGGTTTACTTGTCGCCGGGCAGCTTCACGCCGGTGACCTGCGCATACATGCGCGCGACCGAGGCGTCGTCATCGCGGCCCATGCCGGCGGCTGCCGTCATCAGGAACATCTGGAGCGCGGCGGCCGAGACCGGCACCGGGAATCGGGCGCTGCGCGCCATATCCTGGATGATGCCGAGGTCCTTGACGAAGATCTCGACGGCGCTGCGCGGCGCGTAGTCGCCGTCGAGCACGTGCGGCATGCGGTTCTCGAACATCCAGGAATTGCCGGCAGAGGCGGTGATCACCTCATAGACCTTGCGGATGTCGAGCCCCTGCTTGGCCGCGAACGCCATCGCTTCCGACGCGGCGGCGATGTGCACGCCTGCCAGCAATTGGTTGATCATCTTGAAGGCGGCGCCTTGGCCAGCGGCATCGCCAAGCTCGTAGAGCTTTGCCGCCATGGCATCGAGCGCTGGTCGCGCTTTCGCAAAAGCAGCGGCACTGCCGGAGGCCAGGATCGTCAGCTCGCCCTGCGCGGCGCGCTGCGCCCCGCCGGAGATCGGCGCGTCCAGATAATGCCGGCCAGTCGCCTCCAACTGCTTGGCGAGGCGCCGCGCCACCTCCGGATCCATGGTGGCGGAGGACACAAACACGCTGTCCTTCGGCATGGTCTCGGCGGCCCCGTCCTTGCCGAACAGAATCGCCTCGGTCTGGGCGGCATTGACGACGACGCTGACGACGATATCGGCGCTCCTGGCCGCCTCGGCCGGCGTCTTGGCGCCGGCGCCGCCGTCCTTCACGAAGCGCGCCACCGCGTCAGCCGAGACGTCACAGCCGGTGACGGCATGGCCGGCGCGCTGCAGCGAGGTCGCCATGCCAAATCCCATCGAGCCGAGCCCGACGACGGCGATACGCTGATTTTGTGACGTGGTGGCGGACATATGCAACTGATCCTTGCGAACGTTTCCCGAATAGCCGCCCTTTGCGGCAGCTTGGCAACCGAATAACACGGCTTGGCCGCGCTGCCAAAGCGTGAGACAAGCGGACATGACGGCCATGAGAACTGAAACGAGCAACGAGACCCGGCTGCGTGAGGATATCTGCCGCTTCGGACGGTCCCTGTTCGAGCGCGGGCTGACGCCGGGATCCTCCGGCAATATCAGTGTCAGGCTGGACGGCGGCGGCTGGCTGGTGACGCCGACCAACGCCTCGCTCGGCTTCCTCGATCCCGCAAAGCTGTCGCGGCTGGACGAAGCCGGCCGGCTGATCTCGGGCGATGCCCCGACCAAGGAAGTTCCGCTGCACACTGCGCTCTACGACACGCGCGGCAGCGCACGCGCGATCGTGCATCTGCACTCCACCCATTCTGTCGCGCTCTCGATGCTACCCGAGATCGACCCGCGCGCCGCGCTGCCGCCGATGACGGCCTATTACCTGATGAAGTGCGGCGCCACCGCGCTCGTGCCCTATTATCGCCCGGGCGATCCGGCGGTGGCGGATGCGATCAAGGGCCTGGCGGGGAAGTATTCATCCGTGCTGCTCGCCAATCACGGCCCGGTCGTCGCCGGCGACACGCTGGAGGCCGCGGTGTTCGCCACGGAAGAGCTGGAGGAGACGGCGAAGCTGTACCTGCTGCTGCGCGGGATGAACCCGCGGTATCTGTCGCCGGAGCAGGTGAAGGATCTGGCGAACGTGTTCGGGGTGACGTTGCCGGAGCACGGGCACGGCCATTAGCCGCATACTCCGCCGTCATCCTGCGGTGCGAGCCTTGCGATGCAAACGCATCGCAAGGTGAAGCCTCGAAGGATGGGGCTACAGGCGCTCACGGCCCATCCTTCGAGGCGCGCGAAGAGCGCGCACCTCAGGATGACGGCAGAGATTGTGGAACGAGACGATCGTAGCCCGCATGAGCAAAGCGATATGCGGGACCAGCGGCCCCGGATATCGCTTTGCTCATCCGGGCTACGACACCGTCTGACACTGCCGGAATTGATTTGCATCAGCGGGATCGCGAGCACATGATCCCCCTGTAATTGACTGAAGGAGTTGTTTCATCGATCGCCAGGAGAATTGTCATGGATTTCAAAGTATCCTGCACCGTCCTGTCTGCCGCCTGCTTTATTGCCCTGTCACTTTCCGCAAACGCCCAGACGTCCGCGCGCGGCGGCGTCCCCGATCTCAAGGTCGAGGCCAACTGCAAGGCAACTCAGGAGATCGACAAGTCGCTGACCGAGCCGCAGTCCTACGAGGCCTGCATGAACGACGAGCAAACCGCCCAGCAGCAGCTCGGGTCCATCTGGACGACAACGCCCGAGACAATTCGCACCCAATGTTACGCCGAGGCCTCCGCCGGTGGCATCGAAAGCTATGTCGACCTGCTCTCTTGCATCCAGATGAATGGCTTCGGGCAACCCTCGGCGCCCGCGTCAACGCTGCGCGGCGCAAGCAAGAACCGGAACAAGAAGCAATCGGGATAGGGATCGTAGCGAGCGGCTACAATCCGAGATACGCCTTCCTGACGTCCGGATTGCCCTTGATCTCCGCGGATGGGCCCTGCATCAGCACGCGGCCGGTCTGCAGGATGTAGGCGCGGTCGGCGATCTCCAGGCACTCGGCCATGCGCTGCTCGACGATCAGCACGGTCATGCCGGCGTCGCGGATGCGCTTCACCGCCTGGAAGATCTCGTCCACCAGCTTCGGCATGATTCCTTGCGAGGGCTCGTCCAGCATCAACAGCCGCGGGCGCGTCATCAGCGCGCGACCGATCGCGAGCATCTGCTGCTCGCCGCCGGAGAGCGTCTCGGCGCGCTGCTCCAAACGTTCCTGGAGACGCGGGAACAGCGTGAAGACCAGATCGAGCGGACCTTCGCGATTCGCATCGCCGCGGTAGAGGTAGCTGCCGAGACGAAGATTGTCGCGCACGGACAGACGCGGGAACAGGCGGCGGTTCTCCGGCACATAGGCGATGCCAGTTGCGGTGATGAGATGCTGCGCCATGCCGTCGAGGCGCTTGCCGTCGAAGGTCACCGTGCCCGAGCGCGGACGCTCGGCGCCGGCGATGGATTTCAGCAGCGTCGACTTGCCCGCGCCATTGGCGCCGGCAACGCAGACGATCTCGCCCTTCTCGACATTGATCGAGACCGCGGAGATCGCGACCAGGCCCTGATAGGCGGTCGTGACTTCATGCACCGACAGCATGACGATCTCCCAGATATGCCTTGATCACGTTGGGATCGCGGACGACGTCGGAAGGCTTGCCCTCGGCCAGCACCTTGCCGAGGTCGAGCACGATGGCACGATCGACCAGCGGCATCACGATTTCCATGACGTGTTCGACCATCAGCACGGTGACGCCGGTCTCGCGCACCTTGCGCACCAGGGCCACGCCGGTCTGCGCCTCGGTGGGCGTCAGGCCGGTGAGGACCTCGTCGAGCAGCAACAGCTTCGGTTCGGTCGCGAGCGCACGCGCGACTTCGAGGCGGCGCTTCTCGGCCGGCACGAGGTCGCTCGCGAGCACGTCGGCGCGCGCGGCCAGGCCGGTGAATTCCAGCACCTCATGCGCCTTGCGGCGGGCCTCGCGCATCACGGTGTTGCGCACGAGAGCGCCGACGATGACGTTGTCGATGACAGTCATGGTCTCGAAGCTCTTGACCACCTGGAAGGTGCGCCCGATTCCGCGCTGACAGCGCGCGGCCGCCGGCAGATTGGTGACATCCTCGCCGTCGAAGATGATCGAGCCCTGGGTTGGCGGCAACACGCCGGCGATCAGGTTGAACAGCGTCGACTTTCCGGCGCCGTTCGGGCCGATCAGGCCGACGATCTCGCCGCGCCCGACCGAGATCGAGACGTCGCTGTTGGCGATCAGGCCGCCGAAGCGCTGCCAGACGCCGCGGGTTTCCAGGAGCGCCGTCATCGCGTGGCCTCCTTGCGCCGGCGCGAGAACAGGCCGACCAGACCCTCCGGCCGCGCGAGTGCGATCAGGACAATCAGCGCGCCATAGACGATCAAGTCGACGCCGCGGCCGGAGCCGCCGATATAGGACCGCGTCAGCTCGGTGATCGGGATCAGGATGACGGCGCCGAGCATCGGCCCCCACAGCGTGCCGATGCCGCCCAGCACTGCCGGCAACGCCATCAAGAGCGAGAACTGGAAGCCCATGACGCTTCCGGGATCGATGTAGGAAACGAACTGCGCATAGAAGCTGCCGCCGACCGCGACCAGGAAGGCGGAGACCGCCGCCGCGCCCATCTTCGAGTTGAACACGACGACGCCGAGGCTCTCGGCCGCCTGCGGATTGTCCTTCACCGCGCGCCACCAATAGCCCCATTTGGAATCTTCCAGCCACCAGGTGACGAACCAGGCGACGCAGGCGAGCACCAGCGCGAAGTAGAAGTATGGCAGTTTCGAGCGCGTGAACTGGAATTTCAGCCAGCTGTCTCCGCGCACGGGAATGTCGATGCCGAGGGCCGCGCCCGCCCAATCCCAGTTCTGGATCAGCAGCAATCCGATCTCGGCGATCACGATGGTGGCGATCGCAAAGTAGTGGCCGCCGAGGCGGAAGCAGGGATAGCCCAGCGCCATCGCGATTGCGGCCGAGATCAGCCCGCCGGCGATCATGCCGAACCAAGGCAGCACGCCGAACTTGGTGAACAGCAGCGCGGTGGTGTAGGCACCGAGCCCGAAATACAGCGCATGTCCGAGCGATATCTGTCCGCAATAGCCGGACAGGATGTTCCAGCTCTGCGACAACGCCGCGTACATCAGCGTCAGCACCATGATGTTCTGGACGTAGACGTCCTTGACGAACAGCGGCACGATCGCGGCGACGGCGGCGAGACCGGCGGCGGTGATGAGGTCGCGGCGGCGCCGCTCGACGAATTGCTTGTCCATCACATCGACCCGAACAGGCCACGCGGCCGAATGAACACGACGAGCAGATAGACCGCGTAGATGCCGACCGACTTCAGCGATGGCGGCAGGATCAACGCAGTGGTGGCTTCGACCAGGCCTACGACGATGCCGCCGGCAAAGGCGCCGAACACGCTGCCGAAGCCGCCGAGCGCCACCGTGACATAAGCGATCAGCGCAAAGGACGCGCCGACGTCGGGATAGATGTAGAAGAACGTCGCCATGATGGCGCCGGCAAGCCCGACCAGCGCACCGCCGAGGCCCCAGCCAAGCGCGAATACGCGGTTCTTGTCGATGCCGACGAGGGCCACCGCGCCGGGATCCTCGCGGGTCGCTTCCAGCGCGCGGCCGAAGTCGGTGCGGTTGATGAAGAGGTAGAGCCCGCCGAACGCGGCGATCGCGACCAGCGCGCCGAACAGCTGCGGCTGCGGCAGGTAGATTCCGGCGACCGATACCGTCTTGCCGCCGAGCCATGAGTTGGGGACGCTGCGATAATCGGCCGTGAAGAACAGCTGCGCCAGGCCGCGCATCACGATCGCGAGGCCGAAGGTCGCGAAGATCTGCACCATGCCGACATTGGCCTTGGCCCGCATCGCAAACCTCACGATGACGAGATAGACCGCCGCCCCCAGAACGAACAGGGCGGCAGCGGCCAGCGGCGCCGACAGCAGTGGATCGATCGCGAAGAACGTGAACAGGAAGAATGTCACGTACATCGCCAGCATCAGGAATTCGCCATGGGCGAAGTTGACGACGTCCATCAGGCCAAAGATCAACGCCAGGCCGACGGCAATCAGTCCGTAAAGCAGCCCCATCAGTAGGCCGCTCGCAAGACTCTGGATAATCGTTTCAGCTGTCACGTCGCTTCGTCCCCCGCCCGCAATCTGATCGCTTACTTCATCGGCCAGATTGCGTCGGCCACCGCCGCCTGCGACGGGAAGATGGTGACGAACTTGCCGCCGACATATTGCAGCAGGACCGGATCGGCATCGTTGTTCTGGCCCGACTCGTCGAACTTGACGCGCTTCCAGGGCATGATGGTCTGCTCGCCCGGCATCTCGGTCGCGGCGAGTGCATCGCGGATCTTCTCGCCGTCGGTCGATTTGGCGCGGTTGATGGCGTCCGCCATGATGATCATGGCCATGAACTGCCGCGACGTGTTGTCGTTGAGGTCCTTGCCCGACTTCGCCTTGAACAGATCGTTGATCTTGCCGACCATCGGCCGCTTGGCGGCGAGATCGAGCGAGAAGCTGCCGCGGGTGATCGCCCCCTCGAGCTTGTCGCCGACGGCGTCGTAGAGAGCCTTTTCGGAGAAGCCGGCCGCCTGGGCCACGATCGCGTTCGGCTTGTAACCGAGCTCGGCCATGGTCTTGACCAGCAGGATGCCGTCCGTGGTGTAGCTCGACGGCATCAGCACGTCGGCATTGGCAGCCTTGAGCTGCTGCACCTCAGCCGACAGCGACGGCGAGTTGGCGCGGTACTTGATGTCGGCGACGATCTTGTAGCCGCGCTCGGTCGCGAGCTTGGTCTGGGCGTTGGCGGAGTCGGTGCCGAAGATGGTGTCTTCGTGGAACAGCGCCAGCGTCTGGGCCTTGTCGCCCTTCTTCTTCATCGCATCGAGGAAGTCGAACATCCCGGCCGAGAACATCTCGTCATGCGGCGAGGCGCGGAAGTAATACTTCAGACCGCGGCGATGAAGGCTCGGGGAGGAGTTGTCCGCCGACATGAACGGAATCTGGTAGCGTTCGCAGATCTGGCTGATCGTGACTGCGACCGCGCTTTGGTAGGAACCGAGGATGGCGGAGACCTTCTCCTGCGTGATCAGGCGCTCGGCTTCGGCGCGTCCCTTTTGGGGGTCGCCCTGGGTGTCGGCATAGACGATACGGATCTTGGCGCCGCCGAGGCCCGGCAAGCCGACGCCCTTTGCCAGCGGAAGCTCGAAGTCCTGGTCGTTGTTGATGATGTCGATCGCGGTCTCGAACGCACGCTGCGCATCGACGCCCACCTGGGCACCGGAGCCCGACAGCGGATAGGTTGCGCCGATCACCACTTCAGAGGTTTGCGCACGCGCAGCTAGCGGCAGCAGCGCAGCGGCGGCGGTGGCTCCGAGCAGAACGTCGCGGCGAGTGATCGTCATTGGCAAAGTCCCCTGTTATCCGAATTTTGCGCGTATCGAATGAAGCGATTGGCAGATAGCGTAAAGCCTGAAGAAGCAGCAAACGCTGCCCATTAAATCACGGCCATGGTCCTGTTCTTCAGATCCGTCACCAGCATCAGGCCGGGCGAATGCGTGATCGCGAAGGGTACCTTCGCCGCGTTGATCACCGATTGCGGCGTCACGCCGCAGGCCCAGAATACCGGAATCTCGTCATCGGCGACAGGTACGGGGTCGCCGTAGTCGGGCTTGGCGATGTCCTTGATGCCGATCAGGTGTGGATGGCCGAGATGCACGGGGGCACCATGCACTGCGGGATAGCGCGAGGTGATCTGCACCGCGCGGATCGCATCGGCCGGCTTGAACGGGCGCATCGACACCACCATGGGGCCCGCGAACGGGCCGGCCTCGCCGCAGGCGATGTTGGTGCGGTACATCGGCACGCGCACGTTCTGCTCGATGTGGCGGATCGGCATACCCTCGTCGAGCAAAGCCTCCTCGAACGAGAACGAGCAGCCGAGCACGAAGGTCACGAGATCGTCGCGCCAGTAGCTCTTCACATTGGTCGGCTCGTCGACGACTTCGCCGTCGCGCCAGACGCGGTAGCGGGGAACATCGGTGCGGATGTCGAGATCGGCGCCGAGCGCCGGAATATGCGGGCTGCCGGCGTCGGACATGCCGATGATCGGGCACGGTTTCGGATTGAGCTGGCAGAAACGGTGAAAGGCGCTGGCATATTCGGCAGGCAGGATCGCCAGATTGCCTTGGACGAAGCCGGGGGCGACCCCGGCGGTCGACCCCACCTCGCCGGCGCGATAGGCGAGCCGCGCCTGGCGGCTCGGGAGGGCGTCAGGTGTTTCAGTTTGCTGCGCTGCCACCAAAACAGTCATGCGATTGACCTGCCTATAAACTCGACAAAGACAAGCCAACACCAAGCGTGCTATAAAGTCTAATCTTCCTTTCTAATCAATCTCGATAAATCCAATTTATCGACTGGGAAAATCCTTCCAATGCTGGACTTCAGGTCGATCGAGACATTCCTCTGGGTTGTGAAGCTCGGCAGCTTTCGCGGCGCCGCCGCACGGCTCAACACCACCCAGCCGGCGATCTCCCAGCGCATCGCCCAGCTCGAGCGCGAGATGGGCGTGAAGCTGCTGAACCGCGATCATCGCGTCGCTTCGCCAACGCCAAGCGGCCGGCAGATGATGGTCTATGCCGAGAAGCTGATCGGCCTGCGCGCGCAGATGATGGCAGAGATCGGCGACCGCTCGGCGATGCGCGGCGTGATGCGGCTCGGCGTCGCCGAAACCATCGTGCACACTTGGCTGCCGCGCCTCGTGAAGAGCGTGAACGAGATCTATCCGAACCTTTCGCTGGAGATCGAGGTCGACATCACGCCGAACCTCACCGCGCGCCTGCTCGCGCAGGAGATCGAACTCGCCTTCGTGGTCGGGCCGCTGTCGGCCTCCGGCGTGCACAACCGCGTGCTCGCCGACTACCCGATCGGATTCCTAGCAAGCCCCTCGCTCGGGCTCGGCAAGGGCCCGGTCACGCCGGCGGAGCTCGCGCGGTTTCCGATCATCACCTTCCCGCGCAAGACCAAGCCTTATGAGGTCGTGCGCGAGGTGTTCGACCGGCCGGAGCTGCCGCCGATCCGGCTGCATGCGTCCGCTTCGCTGGCGACCGTCATCCACATGGCGGTCGAGGGGCTCGGCATCGCCGTGATCCCCGATGCCATCGTCGAGAACGAGCTCGCCGACGGGCGGTTGCAGCTGCTCGACACCGATCTTGCGATCGCACCGCTGACGTTCACGGCAAGCTGGCTCGCCTCACCCGACGTCGTCGCCGTGGAGCGCGTCGCCGAGCTTGCATGTCAGATTGCGCAGAGCAGCCTCGCGGTTGACGCGCCCGCGCTGGCGCGTCATTGAAAAAGAGCCGGGCAACCTTCAACGTCATTCCGGGGCGATGCGACAGCATCGAACCCGGAATCTCGAGATTCCGGGTTCGGCTCTTCGAGCCGTCCCGGAATGACAACTGAGAGACTGACCGCATGAGCCGAGCCGCCACCAACCTGCAAATCGATTCCGCCCGCCTCTGGGGCTCCATTCACGAGACCGCGCAGTTCGGCGCGACGGCCAAGGGCGGCGTGCGGCGGCTGACGCTGAGCGGCGAAGACAAGCAGGTGCGCGATTGGTTCCGCAAGGCCTGCGAGGATGCCGGCCTCGAGGTGCATGTCGACGCGCTCGGCTCGCAGTTCGGCCTGCGCAAGGGCCGCGACATGTCGAAGCTGCCCGTCGGCATCGGCTCGCACCTCGACACCCAGCCGACCGGCGGCAAGTATGACGGCATTTTGGGAACGCTCGGCGCGCTGGAAGTGATCCGCACGCTGAACGATGCCGGCATCGAGACCGAGGCGCCGATCTGCGTCGTCAACTGGACCAACGAGGAAGGCTCGCGCTTCGCGCCGGCGATGATGGCCTCCGCCGCCTATGTCGGCGATTTCACCACCGACGACATTTTGTCGCGCAAGGACATCGACGGCACCACCGTCGGCCAGGCGCTCGATAGCATCGGTTATCGCGGCGACAAGCCGGTCGGCTTCCAGAAGCTCGGCTGCTTCGTCGAGCTGCATATCGAGCAGGGCCCGATCCTGGAAGCCGAAGGCAAGACCATCGGCGTCGTCGATTCCGGCCAGGGCGTGCTCTGGTACGACGGCAAGATCTCCGGCTTCGAGAGCCATGCGGGCTCGACGCCGATGCCGCTGCGTCGCGATGCTCTGGCAACGCTGTCGGAGATCGTGCTGGCGATGGAGGCGATTGCGAAGAAGCACGGCCCGAACGCAGTCGGCACCATCGGCGAGGCCGTGATCGCAAACCCCTCGCGCAACGTCATTCCCGGCGAGATCGCCTTCACCATGGACTGCCGCAGCGCGGATGGCGCCATCATGGATGCGCTCGACCGCGACCTGCGCGCCGCCATCGCCGAGATCGCCGCGCGCCGGAAGGTCGAGGTCAAGATCGATCTCGTCTGGCGCAAGCCGCCGACGCATTTCGATCCGAAGCTGATCGCGGCCGTCGAGAACGCGGCGAAGACGCTCGGCTATTCCTCCCGCCGCATTACCTCCGGCGCCGGCCACGACGCCTGCAATCTCAACACCGTCATGCCGGCAGCGATGGTGTTCGTGCCCTGCAAGGACGGCATCAGCCACAACGAGCTGGAAGATGCTACGCAGCCGGACTGCGCTGCGGGCACCAACGTCCTCATGCACACCGTGCTGGCGATCGCCGGCGTCGCTTCCTGATTGGAGACAGTCATGCGCGGAGTTTTCGTCGACGCCAACGAAGCCCTCGCCGTGATCATGGAGCGGCTGGAGAAGCCCGGTGACCCCAAGGTGCGGATCCACCGGGATCCCGATATCAAGCCCGAGCAATATCCTGAGATCCTCGACGGAGCCGAGATCGCGATCGTCGACCACACTGCGCTGCCGACCGAGGTGGCGAAGCAATGCACCCGCCTGAGGCACGTCGTATTCCTCGGCACCGGCGCGCGCAGCTACATGAACCCGGAGGAACTCGCCGAGCTCGGCATCTCCGTGCATCTGATCAAAGGCTATGGCGACACCGCCGTGGCGGAATCCGCGATCGCGCTGATGTGGGCCTCGGCCCGCGTCATCGCGATGATGGACCGCGAGATGCGCGCCGGCAGCTGGCTGCGCGAGGACGGCATGCAGCTCACCGGCAAGACGCTCGGCCTGATCGGCTTCGGCGGCATCGCCGCAGAGGTCGCGCGCATTGCCATCGGCAGCGGTATGAAGGTGATCGCCTGGAACCGCTCGCCGAAGAGCTATCCCGGCGTCACTTTCACCGATCTCGATACTGTACTCGCCAAGAGCGACGTCGTGTCGCTGCATCTGCTGCTCAACGACGAGACGCGCGGCATGATCACCCGCGAGAAGATTTTTGCGATGAAGCCCGGCGTCATCCTCGTCAACACCGCCCGCGCCGCGATCGTCGACGAAGCCGCGATGATCGACGCGCTGAAGTCCGGCCATATCCGCCATGCCGGCCTCGACGTCTTCAACATCGAGCCGCTGCCCGGCGATCATCCGCTGACGAAGATTCCGAACGTGACGCTGTCGGCGCATTCGGCGTTCCGCACGCCGGAGGCGAGCGAAAACCTGATTGAAGCGGCGTGGGTTCACTGCCGCCGGATCGTAAATTCGTAGGGTGGGTTAGCTCCTGCAGATGCGCAAGCGCATCTGCTCGGCCTAACCCACCACTTCTACTTCCGCGGAGACGGAAGAGGTGGGTTACGGCTCCGCCTAACCCACCCTACGCCGCCATCAAATCGTGAAAGGATAAGAGCAACAACAATGGCCGACTATCGCACCATCAAGGCAGAGCCTCTCACCAACGCCATCCGCGCCATCGTCAAGGCGGGCGGCTCCTCGGACCGCGAAGCCGATCTCGTCTCCAGCAACCTCGTCGAGGCCAATCTTAAAGGACACGACTCGCACGGCGTCGGCATGATCCCGCGCTATGTCCAGAGCGTCACCAACGGCGGCCTCGCCGTGAACCAGCACGTCAAGATCGTGCTCGACACGGGTCCGCTTCTCACCCTCGACGGTCTCACCGGCTACGGCCAGGTGATCGGCCATGAAGCGATGGAGCTGGCGGCCGAGCGCGCCAAGCGCAACGGCGTGTGTCTCGTCGGCCTCTCCAACTCGCACCATATCGGCCGCATCGGCCACTGGGCCGAGCAGTGCATCGACCACGGGCTGGTCTCGATCCACTTCGTCAACGTGATCTCGCGCCCGATCGTGGCGCCCTGGGGCGGCAGCGATGCCCGTCACGGCACCAACCCGTTCTGCGTCGGCATCCCGCGCAGGGGCAAGGACCCCATCGTGCTCGACTTCGCCACCAGCAGGATCGCGCAAGGCAAGACCCGCGTCGCCCACAACAAGGGCGTCGAGCTCGAGCCCGGCACCATCATCGACAATGAAGGCAAGCCGACCACCAATCCGCGCTACACCGTGATCCCGCCATACGGTGCGATCCTGCCGTTCGGCGAGCACAAGGGTTCGGGGCTCGCGCTCGTGTGCGAAATCCTCGGCGGCGCGCTCTCCGGCGGGCAAGTGGTCAAGGGCCCGTCCGACGGCAAGTACAACGTCCTCAACGGCATGCTCTCGATCATCATCGACCCGGGCAAGCTCGGCACCGGCGAAAATCTCGCGCGCGAAGTCGAGAGTTTTGTTGCCTGGCACACCGGCTCACCGCCCGGCCCCGGCGTCGACAAGGTACTGATCGCCGGCGATCCCGAGCGCGAGACCAAGAAGAAGCGCCTCGCCCAGGGCATTCCGGTCGATCCGACCACCTGGCAGGAGATTCTGGAGGCCGGGAAGAAGTTCGGGTTGGATCAGGCGGCGATCGAGAAGATTGTGGGCTGACCGAATGAAGCGCATCGCTGAGAATAGCCCGGCCGACTGCACTATCGCGCAAGTAGGTCTGGACTAAAGCGCAGCATCGCCGCCCTCGTGGAGCGGATTTGAACCGGCCCGCGTCGTCTCGCGACAACGCGGATATCCCGGTCCACATCCGCCCCGAGGTTCACATGTTCTCCCGTCTTGCAAAGCTCATGTCCGGCTCGAGCGAGCCGTTACCCGCAGCCGACCTCTACCGGCATCGGCTCGCCATCTATGAAAACGAGCTGGGCGAGCCCGAACACAGCTTCAAGGAAAGCGCGGAGCGCCGCATCGACATCCACGCCTTTGGCCGTGATTTCGTGCCGGTGTGCCAGGAGGGATCTGACGAAGGCTACGTGCTTCTGACCAACGGCATGAGCGAGCAACGGATGCCGGGGGTACCTGGGGACGCAAAGCCGCGTGCCGAGCTGATGTGGTATGTCCGCGAACCGACAGAGGAGGTTTGCGCAAATCTTCGCTGGCTGGCCAATCTGCCGTTCGTCGACACGACCTGGTTCGGCTTCGGCCATCGCGTCGCGCTGCCGTGGCCGCCGGTTGCAGGAACGGACTTCCAGACGTTCCTGTTTCTCACACCGATCATCGGCCCTGATAAGCAGATAGCCGAGGCGCTGGAGATCGCGGGCGATCCCGTGGAGATTTTGACCGTGAACCTGATCTCGCATCAGGAGCTCGGGCTCATCAAGACCAGGGGTCTCGACCCGTTTCTCGATCTGCTCGACGAGAATGATTATCCGCCGATCTTCGATCCGGCGCGGAAGACTTATGTTTGAAGCGTAGGGTGGGTTAGTCGTGCGGACGCGCGAAGCGCATCTGCGCGGCGTAACCCACCACTGTTCGTATCCGCGGAAACACAAGAGGTGGGTTACGCCCAGCGGACCACGCTTCGCGCGGCCGCGGGGCTAACCCACCCTACGCAGTGTCGCCCCGCCTCAATCCACCATATCCGCGACCGCCTTGCCGCAGGCCGTGGTGTCGGCATTGCCGCCGAGGTCCTTGGTGCGGAGCGTGCGTTCGGCGAGCGTGCGCTCGATCGCCTCGACGATCGACTTGCCGGCTTCCTTCTCGCCGAGATGCTCGAACATCATTGCGCCTGACCAGATCGCACCGATCGGGTTGGCAATGCCCTGCCCTGCGATGTCAGGCGCCGAACCGTGCACCGGCTCGAACACCGAGGGGAAATCGCCCTCGGGATTGATGTTGCCGGACGGCGCGATGCCGATCGTGCCGGTGCAGGCGGGGCCGAGATCGGACAGGATGTCACCGAACAGGTTCGAGCCGACCACGACGTCGAACCAGTCCGGATGCAGCACGAAGTTCGCGGTGAGAATGTCGATGTGGTACTTGTCCCACTTCACGCCCGGGAACTTCTTGGCCATCGCCTCCACACGCTCGTCCCAATAGGGCATGGTGATGGAGATGCCGTTGGACTTGGTCGCCGAGGTCAGGTGCTTCTTCGGCCGTGACTGCGCGAGCTCGAAGGCGAACTTGAGAATGCGATCCACGCCGGTGCGGGTCATCACCGTCTGCTGGGTGACGAACTCGCGGTCGGTGTCCGGGAACATGCGGCCGCCGACCGAGGAATACTCGCCTTCGGTGTTCTCGCGCACCACCCAGAAATCGATGTCGCCGGGCTTGCGGCCCGCCAGCGGCGACGGCACGCCGGGCATCAGCCGCACCGGACGCAAATTTACGTACTGGTCGAACTCGCGGCGGAACTTGATCAGCGAGCCCCACAGCGAGACGTGATCGGGAATCTTCGCCGGCCAGCCGACCGCGCCGAAATAGATCGCGTCGTGCTTGCCGATCTTCTCCTTCCAGTCATCGGGCATCATCTGGCCGTGCTTCTCGTAATAATCGTAGGACGAGAAGTCGAAATGGTCGAAATGCACGGAAACTCCATGCTTCTTCGCGGCCGCCTCCAGAACGCGCAGGCCTTCCGGCATCACTTCCTTGCCGATGCCGTCGCCGGGAATGACCGCGATCCGGTATTGTTTCTTGCTCATCGAGAACGTCCTTGGTTGGTCCGGCAGCGCCGTCTTTTTTGACCGCACTGCAATGAACCAAAGTCGGCGGCAGTGCAACGCTGCACTGCAATGTTGACCATGGCGCAGCCGGGCGCCTACTGATTTTATCCTGTTCCCATCCTGCGAGTACTCCCCATGGATCTGCATCTGCGTGGCAAGCGCGTCCTGATCACCGGCGCATCCAAGGGCATTGGCGCAGCCGCCGCCGAGGCGTTTGCCGAGGAAGGCGCGCATCTCCTGCTGGCAGCCCGCAGCGGCGAGGCGCTGAAAGCGCTGGCCGACCGCCTGCGCGCCGCGCACCAGATCGACGCCACGACGAGCATTGTCGACTTGCGCAAGGAAGAGGACGTGGCGCGGCTGGCCAAGGAAGCCGCCGACATCGACGTCCTCGTCAACAACGCCGGCGATATCCCCGGCGGCTCGATCGACAAGATCGACGAGGCAACCTGGCGGCACGCCTGGGAATTGAAGGTGTTCGGCTACATCAACCTCACGCGGTATATCTACGCGCAGATGAAGGCCAAGGGCGGCGGCGTCATCGTCAACGACATCGGCGCGGCCGGCGAGAAATTCGACGCCAATTACATCTGCGGCAGCGCCGGCAATGCGGCGCTGATGGCCTTCACCCGTGCGCTCGGCGGCAAGAGCCTTGCCGACAACATCCGCGTGGTCGGCATCAATCCCGGTCCTGTCGGCACCGACCGCCACGTCACCCTGCTCAAGACGCGCGCAAAGCACCAGTTCGGCGACGAGAGCCGCTACAAGGAATTCCAGAAGAGCCTGCCGCTCGGCCGCCCCGCGCACGCGCGCGAGATCGGCGACCTCATGGCGTTCCTGGCCTCGGATCGCGCCGGCTATACCTCGGGCGTGATCTACACGGTCGACGGCGGCATCAGCGCAGGCTGGGGCTAGCCCTATCCTCGTCATTGCGAGCGCAGCGAAGCAATCCAGGATTGTATCCGCGGGTAGCAGTCTGGATTGCTTCGCTACGCTCGCAATGACGAACTAAAATAAGCACAGGAGTAAGATAGTTGTCTCAAGACCTGACCCGTGAAACCGCCAGCACCGTCGTTGACAAGCTGCGCTCCGGCGACGTCTCGCCACTCGAGCTGCTGGATGTGCTGGAGAAGCGCATCGGTGAGGTCGACGGCAAGGTGAACGCCCTGCCGATCCTGTGCTTCGATCGCGCGCGGACCAATGCGAAAGCCATGATGCAGAAACCGGCCGGTGCGCGCGGACTGCTCGCGGGCCTGCCGGTGCCGATCAAGGACCTGACCGACGTCGCCGGCGTGCTGAACACGCAGGGCTCGCCGATCTTCAAGGACAACATTCCCGCGAAGTCCGACCTCATGGTCGAGAACCTCGAAGCCAACGGCGCGCTGGTCTACGCCAAATCCAACACGCCGGAGTTCGGCGCCGGCGCCAACACCTTCAACGAGGTGTTTGGCGCGACGCTCAATCCCTGGGATACGACGAAATCGGCAGCCGGCTCCTCCGGCGGCGCGGCCGTGGCCCTTGCGACCGGCATGGCCTGGCTGGCGCAGGGCTCCGACATGGGCGGATCTTTGCGCAGCCCGGCAGCATTCTGCGGCGTCGTCGGCATGCGGCCGAGCATCGGGCGCGTCGCGCATACCCCCAAATCGGGCATCGATCGCAATCTCGGCGTGGTTGGCCCGATGGCACGCAACGTCGAGGATCTCGCGCTGCTGCTGGATGCCATGAGCGGCGACTATGCGGACGATCCGCTATCGCTGCCGGCGCCCGCAACCTCGTTCCTGTCGGCGGCCCAGGCGGGCAAGAGACCGAAGCGCATCGCGTATTCGCCCGATCTCGGCATCACCCCTGTTGATCCCGAAGTGAAGGCGATCACGCGCAAGGCCGCCGAACGTTTCGCGGAAGCCGGCGCCATCGTCGAGGAGGCGCATCCGGACTGGCGCGAGGCGCATGAATGCTTCCACGTGCTGCGCGCTTTCGATTTCGCGATCACCAAGGCCAATCTGCTGCGCACCAAGCGCGACCTGCTCAAGCCCGAGGTGATCTGGAACATCGAGGAGGGCCTCAAGCTCACGGTCGAGCAGCTCGCGCGCGCCGAGGCGCAGCGCGTCGGCATGACCGCCCGCGCGGTCGAGTTCTTCAAGACCTATGATCTGTTGCTGACACCGACGACGATCGTGCCGCCCTTCCCGATCGAAAACCGCTACGTCGCCGAATGCGACGGCAAGAGGTTCGAGAACTACATCGAATGGCTCGGCATCGTCTACGCCATCACGCTCGCCTGCTGCCCCTCGCTGTCGCTGCCCTGCGGCTTCACGGCGTCGGGTCTGCCGGTCGGCGTGCAAGTGGTGGGCGCCCCGCGCGCCGACGCGCAGGTGATCGCCGGCGCAAAGGTGCTGGAGGACATTCTCGGCCTGCGCGGAACGACGCCGATCGCCCCGAAGGTGAAGGCATAAGATACGCCGCACCGGCGGGACCTTGACTGTCCCCCGGTGCCGGCATCTCCGCCATCAAACCATTGGTAGGCCGCCAGTCACCACCGCGTGGCCGCCAAGGTCAGTCCTAGTCGTTCATTTTGGGACCGCCGTGGTACTGGTGCGCATCATAGCCGGCGTCCTCGGCCATGGCTGAATAGCCCATGGAGCCCGGATGGACTTGCGACACCTGGACGGCGGCTTCCGAGTTCGCATAGGGATGGTGCACCACCTCGCGCGCGGCGGCGGCGGAGCAAAGCGCGACCAGAACGGCCGACGCGGCAAGAACAGACTTCATCATGATTCAACGTGCCTCTTGTTGAATGCCACCAGCAAACTGGAGATGGCTTTGGCAACGTAGGAATTCCAGTCTGAATCCGGGCTCGCGTCATAGGCGTCGCATAGGCATTTCGTGGTCCAGCGTTACCTCGATGCCGTATGCGTCTCCAGGCTGCGGCTGTAGCGCGACATCGCGAAGCAAAACACGAAGTAGATCGCCGCCACGAAGATGTAGACCTCGACCGAAAACTGCTGCCAGGCAGGATCGATGATCGCGGTCTTGGCCGTCGTCAGCAGGTCGAAGATGCCGATAATCAGGACGAGACTGGTATCCTTGAAGAAGGCGATGAAGGTGTTGACCAGCGGCGGGATGACATGGCGGATCGCCTGCGGCAGGACGATCAGCCGGTGCTTGCGCCAGTAGGACAGTCCCAGCGCGTCGGCGGCTTCATATTGCCCGCGCGGCACGGCCTGGAGCCCGCCGCGGATGACCTCGGCAAGATAGGCACCGGCGAACAGGATGATCGCGATCTGGGCGCGCAAGAGCTTGTCGATGTTGAATCCGCTGGGCATGAACAGCGGAAACATCACGCTCGCCATGAACAGCAGGCTGACCAGCGGCACGCCACGGATCAGCTCGACATAGAGCACGCTGAGCGAGCGGATCGCCGGCAGCTTCGAGCGCCGGCCGAGCGCGACAAGGATGCCGAGCGGGAAGCCGAAGGCGAGACCGAACGTCGCCAGGATCAGCGTCACCGGAAGGCCGCCCCAACGGTCCTGCGAGACGAAGGACAGGCCGAACACGCCGCCCCACATCAGCACGCTGATCAGCGCCAGCGCGCCGATCCAGAGATAGATCAGCTCGCGCCGCCACAGCGCGCGGCGGGTCGAGAGATAGTACAGCGCGATGAACAGCAGCACTGCCAGCGCCGGTCGCCACTGCTCGTCGAACGGATAGGTGCCGAACAAGATAAAGCGGTACTTTTCGGGAATGATGGCCCAGCAAGCACCGACGCCACGCACGGCGCGGCAAGCGCTGGAATCGTTCGCCGGCGTCAGCCAGACCGCGTTCGCCAGGCCCCATTGCACGAAGCTGAAAATGCCCTTGGCGAGAATCGCCAACAGCACGATTGAAAGAATGCCGTTGGGAATCGACGAGAACAGGTTCTTGCGCAGCCAGCGCAGCACCGGATTACCCGTCTGCGGCCGGCGGGCGGCGCGGGGTGCATCGGGGATGTCGGTGATCGCAGTCATGCTCAGCGCTCCACCAGCGCGATGCGCGCGTTGTACCAGTTCATGAAGAAGCTGATGGAAAGGCTGATGGTCAGGAACACCGCCATGATCAGCGCGATAGCCTCGATCGCCTGCCCGGTCTGGTTCAGCGTGGTGTTGGCGACCGAGACCACGTCCTGGTAACCGATCGCGACCGCCAGCGAGGAGTTCTTGGTCAGGTTGAGATACTGGCTCGTCATCGGCGGCACGATCACACGCAGCGCCTGCGGCAGGATGATCTGCCGCAGCATGAAGCTGCGGCGCAGGCCGAGCGCATTGGCGGCATCCCACTGGCCGCGCGGCACCGACTGAATGCCGCTGCGGACGATCTCGGCGATGAAGGCCGAGGTGTAGGTCACGAGCGCGATCAGCAGCGCGAAATATTCCGGCGCGAGCGTCAGCCCGCCGACGAAATTGAACCCGCGCAGCTGCGGCCATTCGATCGTCCAGGAGACACCGAGCACCAGCGAGACGGCCGCCGGCGCCGCAACGATGAGACCGAGCGCAAAGGGCCAGGCCGGCCGCGGCTTGCCGTCGCGCATCTGCTGGGCGATCAGCCGCCGCCGGATGATATAGAACACAGCCAGACCCAGCACCCCCGTGCCGAGCACCCAAAGCTGTGGCGGCCCGAATGGGATCGCCGGCAGGATCAGGCCGCGATTGGAGAGGAACACGCCCTCGACGGGCCGCCACGCGGCGCGCGCGGCGGGCAGCGCCTGCATCAGCACGTACCAGAACAGGAGCTGGAGCAGCAGCGGGATATCGCGGAGCGTTTCGACATAGACCGCGGCGAGCCGCGACAGCAGCCAGTTGGCCGACAGCCTGGAGATACCGATCAGCGTGCCGAGGACGGTCGCCAGAACGATGCCGATCACTGCGACACGCAGCGTGTTGGCGATGCCGACGACGAAGGCCCAGAGATACGTATCCCTCGGATTGTAGGCGAGCAGGCTGTCGGCAATCGGCATGCCGGCCTCGCGGCCGAGGAAGGCGAAGCCGGTGGTGATGCGACGGGCCGACAGGTTGGTGACTGTGTTGGACCAGAGGAAGGCGATCACTCCGACCGCGATCCCGACCACCAGCACCTGCCAGAACAGGCCCTTCAATTCGTTGCGCCCGAGCGCGAGGAAGCGGCGGCGCGGCGGCGGTCTGGGATGATCGGCGGTCACAGCACAAAAATCCTTCTCAAATGCAGCGA
The DNA here is from genome assembly GCF_025200885.1 of Bradyrhizobium huanghuaihaiense. Lineage (NCBI taxonomy): Bacteria > Pseudomonadati > Pseudomonadota > Alphaproteobacteria > Hyphomicrobiales > Nitrobacteraceae > Bradyrhizobium > Bradyrhizobium huanghuaihaiense. The sequence continues at coordinate 6,656,827 of NZ_CP104172.1, forward strand.
TTTCCGGCGGCGCACGTCAACTGTTGCACCAAACCTCGTTTCATGCAACAAATGTTTCATGGCCGAGCCCGCGAAATCCTCGCCCCTGAGCGAACTGCGCATCGCATTGCCATCGCTCCCCCTGCGCCTGCAGGAGGTCGGCCGTTTCGTCGCCGCTAATGATTACGACGCCACCACCCGTTCGATGCGCGACCTTGCAGCCGTTGCCGGCGCCGATCCCGCGGCGTTCACCCGGCTCGCCAAGGCGATCGGCTATTCCGGCTGGGACGAGCTGCGCGCGGCGCTGACCGAGGCGCGGCGGCCGTCGCAGACCTCGCCCTTTTCCGGCCGCGCAAAAAGCCGGCGTCATGGCCCCAACGCCGATGTCGCGCTCGTCATCGACAAGCTCGAGGCCGAGGCCGCCGGCCTGCCGCGCATTCCGGCACACCCCATTGCGGACGCGGCCCGCGCGCTGCACGATGCGAAGCGGATATGGATCGCGGGCTATCGGAGCTGCCGCAGCGTGGCGGAGCTCTTGAATTACGAGCTGCGGTTGTTCCGGCCCGAGCAGGCGCAACTCGTAGGCGCATCCGGCCCCGACGATCTCGATCTCGGTGCGTTCCGTCCCGGCGAAGCCGTCATCGTCGTGGGCTTCCTGCCTTACACGCATGCGAGCGTCCGCGTCGCGCAGGCCGCTCATCGCAGCGGCGCAACGCTGATCGCGATCGCCGACAGCCCCGCGGCGCCGATGGCCGAGGGCGCCGACCATGTGCTGCTGTTCGAAGCGGCCTCCTCCCCCGGTTTCTTTCCCAGCCTCACCGGCGCGATCGCCATCGCGCAATCGCTCGCTGCGGTCACGTTCTCGCTTGGCGGCGTCGCCGCGAAGAAGCGTCTGGAAAACACCGAAGCGCGGCTTGCCGCGGCCTCGACTTACGTCTCAGAGAAAGGTTGATCCATGAGCACTCGCACCAGCCGCGTGCTGCATCGCTCGCTGCGCGAAACACCGCCAAAGGCGATCGGCGGCGAAGGCGTCTATCTGTTTGCCGAGGACGGACGCCGTGTGATCGACGCCTCCGGCGGCGCGGCCGTCTCCTGCCTCGGCCACCAGCACCCGCGCGTGATCGCCGCAATGGCGAAACAGGCCTCGACGCTGGCCTATGCCCACACCGCCTTCTTCTCCTCCGAGCCGGCGGAGGCGCTGGCCGAGAGGCTGGTCGGGCACGAGCCGGGGGGCCTCGCCTACGCCTATTTCGTCAGCGGCGGGTCGGAGGCGATCGAGGCCAGCATCAAGCTGGCGCGGCAATATTTCATCGAGCGCGGCGAGCCGCAGCGGCAGCACTTCATCGCGCGACGGCAGAGCTATCACGGCAACACGCTCGGCGCGCTCGCCGCCGGCGGTAATGCCTGGCGGCGCGCACCCTATGCACCGCTGCTTTCCTCTGCATTCAGCCACGTCACGCCGGCCTTTGCCTATCACGAGAAGCGCGAGGAGGAATCCGACGCACAGTTCGTGGCGCGACTGGCCGCGGAGCTCGAAGCCGAATTCCAGCGGCTTGGCCCTGACACTGTGGCGGCGTTCCTGGCCGAGCCCGTCCTCGGAGCCACCGCCGGCGCGGTGACCGCGCCGGACGGCTACTTCAAGGCGGTGCGCGAAATCTGCGACCGGCACGGCGCGCTGCTGATCCTCGATGAGGTCATGAGCGGCATGGGCCGCACCGGCACGACGCACGCCTGGGAACAGGAAGGCGTCGCCCCGGATATCCAGGCGATCGCGAAGGGCCTCGGCGGTGGCTACCAGCCGATCGGCGCGATGCTTGCGAGCGGCAAGATCATCGACACGATCCGCGCGGGGTCGGGCGCGTTCCAGCACGGCCATACCTACCTCGCACATCCCCTCGCCTGCGCGGCCGCGCTCGCGGTGCAGGATGTGATCCGCGAGGACGGCCTGCTCGACCGCGTCAAGGAACGCGGCAAGCAGCTCGAGCAGCGCCTGACCGAGCGCTTCGGCAATCACCGCCATGTCGGCGACATCAGGGGCCGCGGGCTGTTCTGGGCGATCGAGCTGGTCGCCGATCGCGCGACGCGCGCTTCGTTCGATCCGGCGCTCAAGCTGCATCAGAAGATCAAGGCCGAAGCCTTCGCGAACGGGCTCGGCTGTTATCCCGGTGGCGGCACCGTCGACGGTGTGCGCGGCGATCATGTGCTGCTGGCGCCGCCCTATATCGCATCGGCAGATGAGATCGATCAGATCGTCGACAAGCTCGGCACGGCCGTCGACAACGTATTGCGTAGTGTCAATCACTGAGGGGAGAGTAATATGAGGAACGTGGTTATCGCAGCGGGCGTGCTCGCGGCATCGACGGTCGTTGCGTCGGCGGCGACGCTGGATACGGTGAAGAGCCGCGGCACGCTGGTGTGCGGCGTCAGCGCCGGGTTTGCCGGCTTCTCGGCGCCGGACTCGCAAGGCAATTACAAGGGCCTCGACGTCGACTATTGCCGTGCGCTCGCCGCCGGCGTGCTCGGCGATGCCAGCAAGGTACGTTACGTCTCGCTGACGGCGCAAAACCGCTTCACCGCGCTGCAATCGGGCGAGATCGACGTGCTCTACCGCAACTCGACGCAGACCTATTTGCGCGGCGTGACGCTCGGCCTGCGCCAGGGTCCGATCAACTTCTACGACGGCCAGGGCTTTGTGGTGAAGAAGGACCTCGGCGTGAAGGAGCTGAAGGACCTCAAGGGCGCCACCGTCTGCGTCGCGCAGGGCACGACGCATGAGGTCACGCTCGGCGATTACGGCCGCGCCAACGGCATCGACTGGAAGCCGCTGGTGTTCGACCGCGTCGATACCATGTACCAGACCTTCTTCGGCGGCCGCTGCGATGCCATGACCCAGGATGCCTCCGCACTCGCCGGCGCGGTGACGACCGCGGCGCCGAACCCGGCCGACTACGTCGTGCTGCCGCAGACCATCAGCAAGGAGCCGCTCGGGCCCTTCACCCGCAACGGTGACGAGGTGTGGAGCGACATCATCACCTGGCTGCATTACGGCCTGATCGAGGCCGAGGAGCTCGGCGTGACGCAAGCCAATGTCGAGGAGATGACGAAGTCGCAGACCCCCGCGATCCAGCGCCTGCTGGGCGCCTCCGGCGATCTCGGCTCGCGGCTCGGGCTGGACAACAAATGGCTGGTCACGGCGATCAAGGCCACCGGGAATTACGGCGAGATCTATGAGCGCAACGTCGGCAAGGCGAGCCCGCTCAAGCTCGACCGCGGCCTCAACGGCCTCTGGAGCAAGGGCGGCGTGATGTACGCCGTGCCGTTCAAGTAAACAGCACGCGTGTCCCGGACGCGCTGCGCCGTGCAACGGCGCTGCGCAGGGCCGGAACCCAGCGGCCACAATGGGCCCCGGCTCTGCAACGCAATACTTCGCATTGCGCTGCGTCCGGGGCGCGAGACCTACCAGGTAGTCACGTTCAATGACGACGCCCCCTCGCATCGCACTCATCCACGCCCTCAAGCATTCCATCGCCCCGATCGAAGCGGCGTTCGCGAAGACGTGGCCCGAGGCGCGGCTGATGAACCTGCTCGACGACAGCCTGTCTGCGGATCTGGCGCGCGACGGTGAGCTCACCGACGCCATGACCGAGCGCTTCCTCGCGCTCGGCGGCTACGCTGTGGCAACCGGGGTGAACGCGATCCTGTTCACATGCTCGGCCTTCGGCCCCTGCATCGAGGCCGTCGCACAAGCGCATGCGCCGATGCCGGTGCTGAAGCCGAACGAAGCGATGATCGAGCGCGCGGTGACGATGGGCAAGCGGATCGGCCTGCTCTCCACCTTCCCGCCAACGCTGGTCTCGATGCCGCCGGAATTCCCCGCCGCGGTCCAGGTCGTGCCAAAGCTCGCCGAGGGCGCGCTGGCCGCGCTCGACCGCGGCGATCGCGCCACCCACGACCGGCTGATCGCGGAAGCCTCGCGCGACTTGCGCGATTGCGATGTCATCGCGCTGGCGCAGTTCAGCATCGCGGCGACGGCGCCGCTGGTCGCGGAGGCCACCGATCGCCCGGTCGTGACGACGCCGGACAGCGCGGTCGAGAAGCTGATGAGGCTGCTGAAGGTGAAGGCCTAAGCTCCAGCCTTTTTCCGACGCCGCGCGTCCTTGATCGCGGTCGTCAGCGCGGCCTTCGTCTCATTGACAAAATCCTCGACCAGCTCCTCACGCGTGGTATGCGCAGCTTCGCCGGTGAAAAGCCCCTGCTCGGCCAGCATCACCACGCCATGCAGCGCCGCCCAGATCTTGAGGGCCTGCCGCTCGCGTAAATAGCCGACGGCCGGCACTTCCAGGGCCTCGATCACGAGCCCGAACGTCTCGCGCGTGGCCTCATGCAGCTCGCTGCCCTTGGCGGCGCAGGACACTGTGCGGGACGCAAACATCAGGCGATAGATGCCGTTACGGCGCAATCCGAAGTCCAGCATCGCCTGCGCCAGCAACGACAGCTTCGACTGCTTTGACGGTTTCGCCATCGCCGCCCGAAAGGTTGCACTGAGCTGCCGGAATGCTTCCGCCGTCACCGCCGTTAGCAGCGCATCACGGTCGGCGAAGTGCCGATACGGCGCCGGCTGCGAGACGCCGAGCTGTTTTGCCAGCGCCTTGATGCTGATCGCCTCGACGCCGCCCCGCTCCGCCTCGCGCAACGCCGCCTTGATCAGGGCGTCCCGGAGGTCGCCGTGATGGTAGGTGTTCTCGGGCTTGCGAGCGAGTTGTGAACGCATGTTACGGCGAAGCCTATAAGTTTGCGCTTGACAGGGGAAGCCCGCCGCGAATGTAATAGCATATAACTTAAAGCGAGCGGCAAATGCCGCCGACAAAATTGACACGAGGAACGCGGGCCGCCTTTCGCGCGCACGCAAAACGACCGAGGACGCCGCCATGGCAGAGCGACTGAAGGTTCACGTCGATCCCGACAAATGCCAGGGCCACGCGCGCTGCAAGGCGCTGGCGCCGGAGCTGTTCGAGCTCGACGAATACGGCAACGCGCATGAAGCCGGCGATGGCGCGGTCCCGCCGGGACTCGAAGACAAGGCGTGGCTTGCCAAATCCAACTGCCCGGAAATCGCCATCGATGTGATCGAGGAATAGCGCGGTCTCCGGCCGTCCCGCATGCTTTCAGCGCACACGAGCCCCAAGGGATCTTTCGAGATGTCCGACGTCAGCCAGCCTGTCGCCCATCCGCCCGTCACCGACTGGGTCAACGACTTCGACCACACCGATCCGCAATGGACGGACGATCCCTTCCCGATCTGGGATGAGCTGCGCGCCGCAAGCCCGGTCGTGCGCACCGAGCGGTTCCTCGGCTGCTACATGCCGACGACTTACGAGGCGGTGCGCGAGATCGCCAACGACACCGAGCATTTCTCCTCGCGCCGGATCATCGTCCGCGACGTGCGGCCGGAAATTTCCAGGAACGCCGCCCCTCCGATCACGTCCGATCCGCCCGTGCACAAGCCGGCCAAGCAGTTGCTGCTGCCGCCGTTCACGCCGGACGCGATGAAGAAGCTGGAACCACGGATGCGCGCGATCTGCAACGAGCTGATCGACGGGTTCATCGCGGACGGCAAGGTGGATGCTGCCGCACGTTACAGCAAATACATCCCGGTTCAGGCTATCGCGCACATGCTCGGCATCCCCGAGAGCGACAGCGACCTCTTCATCAATTGGATCCACATGATCCTGGAGCTCGGCATCAAAGACGAGAACATGCTGCTCCAGGCCGTGCACGAGATGAGCGACTATTTCAGGACGCATATCGAGGCGCGCAGATCGAGGCCGACCGACGATCTCATCTCCTATCTGATGAACGCCAAGGACAAGGAGGGCAACCCGCTCGAGGATTCGCACGTGCTGGGCTCGCTGCGGCTGCTTCTGATCGCCGGCATCGACACCACCTGGAGCGCGATCGGTTCTTCGCTGTGGCATCTCGCCCGGACACCGGCCGACCGCGAGCGATTGATCGCAGAGCCCGCCCTGATCCCGACCGCCGTGGAGGAGCTACTGCGCGCCTATTCGCCGGTGACCATGGCCCGCGAGGTAGTCAAGGAAACCACGATCTCGGGCTGCCCGGTCAAGGCGGGCAACATGGTGCTGCTGTCCTTCCCGGCCGCCAACCGCGACCCAAAGATGTTTCCCGACGCTGACAAAGTCGTGATCGACCGCCGGGAGAACCGCCACGCCGCCTTCGGCCTCGGCATCCATCGCTGCGTCGGTTCCAACCTTGCGCGCATGGAGATGCAGGTCGCAATCGAGGAATGGTTGAAGCGAATCCCGGACTTCCGGCTCGACCCGGCGGGCACCGTGACCTGGTCGCAAGGGACCGTGCGCGGCCCCCGCCAGTTGCCATTTCTGCTTGGAAAGGCCATCTAGCCTCGAGACAGCAAATGTCCTGGGAGGCCGGCGATGACAGACCAAGCAATCAAGCCGGCCTCCGAGCACTTCGACATTGCCGACGCCGAACGCCGCATCAAGGCGATCTTCATCGGCTCGATCGGCAATCTCGTCGAATGGTATGACTTCTACGCCTACACCGCGTTCGCGCTGTATTTCGCCCCCGCCTTCTTCCCCGGCAACGATCCCGTCGTCCAGCAACTGAACGTCGCCGTCGTGTTCGCGGCGACCTTCCTGATGCGCCCCCTGGGTGGCTGGTTCTTCGGCTATCTCGCCGATCATTTCGGGCGCCGGATCTCGCTGACGCTCTCCGTCGTCTTCATGTGCTTCGGCTCGCTGATCATCGCGGTGACGCCGACCTATGCCTCGATCGGTCTTGCCGCCCCGGCCATCCTGGCGGTCGCGCGCGTGATCGAGGGCTTAAGTCTTGGCGGCGAATACGGCGCCAGCGCCACCTACTTGAGTGAAGTTGCCGATCCCAGGCATCGCGGCTTCTATTCGAGCTTCCAGTACGTCACGCTGATCGGCGGCCAGCTCACCGCGATCATTGTGCTGCTGCTCCTGCAGAAGGTCTTCCTGACGCCGGAAGAGCTGAAGGCCTGGGGCTGGCGCATCCCCTTCGCGATCGGCGCGGCGCTCGCGATCTTTGCGGCAGTCATGCGGCGCGGCCTGCACGAGACCGAGGCCTTCGAGGAAGCCAAGAAGGTGGTGAAGCCGACCGGCTCGATCACCAATCTGCTGCGCTATCCGCGCGAGCTGCTTCTGGTGGTCGGCCTCACCGCCGGCGGCACCGCGGCGTTCTACACCTTCACCACCTACATGCAGACCTTCGTCAAGCTCTCGGTCGGGCTGACCGAGGATCAAACCACCTTCGTGATCTTCGGCACGCTGATCTTCGCCACCATCCTGCAACCGATCTACGGCGCCATCTCCGACAGGATCGGCCGCAAGCCGCTGCTGATCTTCTTCGGTGTCGCCGGCACGCTCGCGACCGTTCCGCTGCTGATGACCCTGAAGGAGACCAAGTCGCCCTTCATGGCCTTCATCCTGATCTGCTGCGCCTGGCTGTTCGTCGCCGGCTACACCTCCATCAACGCCGTGGTGAAGGCCGAGCTGTTCCCGACCAATGTCCGCGCACTCGGCGTCGGCCTGCCCTACGCCATCACGGTCTCGATCTTCGGCGGCACCGCGCCGGCGATCGCGCTCTACTTCAAGAGCATCGGGCATGAGGACTGGTTCTACTACTATCTCGCCGGCATCATCTGCCTGTCGCTGATCATCTATTCCACCATGCGCGACACCAAGCACGCTTCCGCAATGCACCGCCACGAGTAACCCATGGCCGACGACAACGAGCCGCCCGACAGCAAGCTGACGCGCACCAAGGAGAAATGGGCGCGCGAGGGCCGCTTCCTCACCGGCAAGGTCACGCGGCCGGAAGACCAGCGCCTGCCGCCCGGTCAGCACCTGACCAAGGACTGGCCGGTGCTCGATCTCGGGGTCATGCCGCCGGTCTCACGCGAGCGCTGGCGGCTCGACGTCTACGGGGCGGTCGACAATCCCCTGTTCTGGACCTTTGCCGAATTCACCGCGCAGAAGCAGGAGCAGTTCACCTCCGACATCCACTGCGTGACGACCTGGTCGCGCTACGACAATGAATGGGAAGGCCTCGCCACGCGCGAGCTGCTCGCCGCCTGCCGGCCGCGCGAGGATGCCCGCTTCGTCGTGCTGCATTCCTACGACGGCTACACCACCAACCTCGCGCTGGAGGACTTTGCCGCCGAGGATGCCCTGCTCGCCCATAGCTGGTCCGGCCAGCCGCTGACCGAGGAGCATGGCGGCCCGGTGCGGCTGGTGGTGCCGCATCTCTATTTCTGGAAGAGCGCGAAATGGCTCCAGGCGATCGAATTCCTGACCGAGGACGCGCCGGGCTTCTGGGAAGTCCGCGGCTATCATAACCGCGGCGATCCCTGGGCCGAGCAGCGCTATTCAGACGATTAGGTTCGAACAGCAACGGGGGAAGCCCATGCCTACGGAACGCTTTCAGTTCACCAGCGAAGGCGGCCATCAGCTTGCTGCCGCGCTTGAGCTGCCCGACGGCGAGCCCGCCGCCTACGCGCTGTTCGCGCACTGCTTCACTTGCGGCAAGGACACGCTGGCGGCCAAGCGCATCTCGGTCGCCCTCGCGGCCAGGGGCATCGCCGTGCTGCGCTTCGACTTCACCGGGCTCGGCTCCAGCGAGGGCGATTTCGCCAATTCGACCTTTTCCTCCAACGTCGCCGATCTCGTGCGCGCCGCCGATCACCTGCGCAGTGTCCGCAAGGCACCGTCGCTCCTGATCGGTCACAGCCTCGGTGGTGCCGCTATCCTTGCCGCTGCCGGAAAGATTCCCGAGGCAAGAGCGGTCGTCACCATCGCGGCGCCCTCCGATCCCGCCCACGTCACCGGCCTGTTCAAAGAGCACATCGACAACATCCGCACGCAGGGCGAGGTCGAAGTCTCGCTCGCGGGGCGCCCGTTCCGGATCAAGCGCGAATTCCTCGACGACATCGTCGAGCACGAGCTGATGAAGGATGTCACCGGCCTGCACAAGGCGCTGCTGGTGATGCATTCGCCCGTTGACGACACCGTCGGCATCGACAACGCGACAAAGATTTTCGTTGCGGCCAAGCATCCCAAGAGCTTCGTCTCGCTCGACCACGCCGATCATCTCCTGACCAGGCCGCCCGACGCGCTCTACGCGGCCGACGTGGTCGTGGCCTGGGCGAGCCGCTACATCGACACCGCAAAACCCGCAAAAGCGATGGATCTCCCCGAGGAACCGCGAAAGGTCGTGGTGCAGGAGACCCGCAAGAGCAAGTTCAACCAGCTCATCACCGTTGGCCCGCACCATCTGGTGGCGGACGAGCCGAAGGCGGCCGGCGGCGAGGATGCCGGCCCCGGCCCGTACGATTTCCTGCTCGCCGGGCTCGGGGCCTGCACCTCCATGACCATGCGCCTCTATGCCGACCGCAAGTCGCTGCCGCTCGATCTCGTCACGGTCACGCTGAAGCACTCCAAGATCTATGCCAAGGACTGCGCGGAGTGCGAGACGCGCGAGGGGATGCTCGACCAGATCGAGCGCGACATCGCAATCGACGGCGCGCTCGATGCCGAGCAGCGCAAGAAGCTGATGGAGATCGCCGACAAGTGCCCGGTGCATCGCACGCTGACATCGGAGATCCGCATCGTGACGAAGGCCGTGGAGTGAAGCGTTATTGTTTGAGCATGATCTATTCGGAAAACCGCTCCACACTTTGCGCTAACGCGGCCCTTCGGGTCTGGATCATGCTCTAGAAACACGACGCCATCGTCCGCACCGCCGCGCTGATCTCGTTCTCGCGCCACGCCGCAAAGCCGAGCAGCAGGCCGTGATCGCGCGGCTTGCCGAGCGCCAGGCTGGATATGGCTCGCGTGACAACGCCCGCCTCGACCAGCCGTTTGACCGCCGCCTGGTCGGCACGACCGCGTTTGAGACGCGCCACGAGTTGGATGCCGCCCGAGGGCACTTCGGCCCTGAGCACATCGCCGAGATGGCGCTCCAGCCCCACGACGAGATGATCGCGGCGCGCGTGATAGAGCCGGCGCATCCGGCGCAGATGCGCGAGGAAATGCCCGTCGGCGATGAACTCGGCCAACGCCTCCTGGATGTGGCTGGACGCGATCAGCCCGATATGTCGCTGCGCGATCTCCAGCGTACTGACCAGTGCCGGCGGCGCGACGAGATAGCCGAGCCGGATATCCGACGTCATCGCCTTCGAGAAGGTGCCGACATAGAACACGCGGCCGTGTGCATCGAGGCCCTGCAACGCCGGCACCGGCCGGCTGTCGTAGTGGAATTCGCCGTCGTAGTCATCTTCCACGATCCAGGTCCTGCCGGGCCTGCTCGCCCTGAGAAACTCGGTGCGGCGGGCCAGCGACATCAGGCGCCCGGTCGGATGCTGGTGCGACGGCGTCATGAAGATCAGTGTTGGCGCTGCGGGCCCCGGCATCCGCTGCATGCCCTGCTCGTCCAGCTTGATGCCGGTCACGCGCGCGCCAGACGCACGGAAGGCTGCCGCGGCACCGGGATAGCCGGGATCCTCGACCCAGACCTCATCGCCGGGCGTGATGACGACAGCAGCGATCAACATGAGCGCCGCCTGCGCGCTCGGCAGGATCAGGATCTGTTCCGCCGTGGCGCGAACGCCTCGGTTGGTCGCGAGGTAATGCGCCAGCGCCTCGCGCAGGCGCGGCCGGTTGACCGGTCCGAGCTCGCGCCTGGCTGCCCCTATGGCGCTGCGGCGCAGGCAGCGTCCCCAGATGTCGTTCGGAAACTCCCTTGCGTCGCCATGCCCCGGACGCAACGGCTTTAACGGCGCCAGATAAGACATCGGCCAGTCCGTCTGCCCGAGCTTTGAGGCCCAGGGCGAGAGCCGCGGCTTACCGGAGCGTGGACGGGATGCAGCTGCCCCTGCTGCATCGATCCGCTCGGCGCCGTCGACGGTCACGACCGGGCGCCGCCCGTGCGACGCTGCCAAATACCCCTCCGCGGCGAGCTGCTCGAACGCGTAGGTGACGGTGTTGCGGGACACACCGAGATCGCTCGCGAGCCGGCGGCTCGACGGCAGCGCACGGCCCCTGCCGAGGCGACCGCTCGCAATCAGGCTTCGGAGCTGCCCCGTCAGCTGCCTTGCCAATCCCTCCTCGTCGGCCCGCCTCAGATCGATCAGGCCCGCGATCATGCCTTCTGAAACTGGCACCTTGTTCTTCTCCAATCTGGCACTTTTTCTGGTGCCAGACAGGATGCTATCCGCCGCACTGGACTGCTTCAAGGACCACCGAGATGAATTCCCTGTCCCCTCGCGCCGCCGTCGGCCTGTTCCTCATCGTCGTGCTGGCCTGGGGCGTGAACTGGTCGGTGACGAAGCAGCTCGTCCAGTTGCTTCCGCCGTTGTGGACTTCAGCGATCCGGAGCTGGATCGCGTTGGCCGGATTGTTCGTGATCCTCGGACTGAGCAACAATCTGGTGATCCCGGAGCGGCGCGACATTCCCGTGGTCCTGAGCGTGGCGCTGCTGCACATGACGATATTTTCGGTCCTGGTCGCGGCTGGTGTGCGCTTCCTGCCTGCGAGCAAGGCCATCGTGCTCGGCTACACCACGCCGCTCTGGGTCGCGATCGCCGCGCCCTTGCTGGGGAAGGATACGCTGACCGCGCCAAAGCTCGCCGGCGCCCTGCTCGGATTGATCGGCCTTGCCGTGATCCTGAACCCCGCGTCCATCGACTGGACCAATGCAAACGTCGTGCTCGGCGCCGGCATGGTCATCCTGGCCGCGATCTCCTGGGCCGCGAACATCATCTATATCCGCGCGCATCGCTGGATCGCCTCGCCGCTCCAGCTTCTGATCTGGCAGGTGCTCGTGGCGACGATCGTGCTGACAGCGTCGGCGATGGTCACGAACGGCCTGCCGCATGCGGAATGGTCGTGGAGGCTCATCCTGCTGTTCCTGTATTCCGGTCTGATCGGGACCGCGCTGGCCTATTGGGCGATGTCGATGGTCAACAAGAGCATCTCGGCGCTGGGCACCACGGGAACGCCGCTCGTCGGCATCGCCAGCGCGGCGATCCTGCTGGGCGAGCCGATCGACATGAGCCTCGCTGTCGCGGCCGGGCTGATCGTCACCGGCATCGGTCTTGCCACGTTAGGCGACAGGCTGTTGCGCGGTCAGGCCACCGCGAGCGGCTGAACGCGCAACCCACCGCGCAGGCCGGCCGTCGTGCCGAGCAGGATGCCGGCAAGCGCGACGAACGAGCCGAGCGCGAGCGTCGACACGCCGGTGAGCCCCTGCCCGATCGAGCAGCCGAACGCCATCACGCCGCCGATCCCCATCAGCGCGGCACCGCTGCCCGAGCGCAGCATGTGGCGCGGCGAGGAATAGCCCTCGAGCTTGAAGCGGCCCGTCGCGAGCGCCGTCGCGAGGCTGCCGGCAAAGACGCCGGCCACCGTCGCGATGCCGAAGTTGAGCGTCAGCCCGGTCGAGAGCATGGCGTATTGCAGGGCATCGGCGATCGGCGCGATGAAGGTGAGCGAGGTTACCGGGACGGGATTGAAGTCGTCGGCGCCGACATAGCCGGTGACGTACCAGCCGCCGGCGACGAGGAGGCCGACAAGGACACCGGCAGCGATCTGGCCGGGCGAGCGGCGGAACGCCGGATGGGCAAACGCAAACAGGATCAGCGCCACGACAATCGTCGCGGCGGCAAGCGCACGCGAAAGCGCCTCCGTCAGACCGAGCGTCGCCAGCACGGACGGGAGCGAATTGGCGTTGACCGTGGTTTGCGAGGCCTGGACCAGCGCAATGCGCGCCGGTGCGATCAAGCCCTTGAGCGTCATCTGCGCAGCAATCGCCAGCACAATCACCACGACGAAGGAGCGGAGATTGCCGCGCCCCAGCAGCACCAGGGCGCGCGAACCGCAGCCATTCGACAGCACCATGCCGTAGCCGAACAGCAGGCCGCCGAGGAACAGCACCGGCACCGAGAAGGTCTGTTGCAAGTAGATCGACTTGCCGAGATCGACGGTGCCGCTGCCGGCGAGGAGCTGGCTCGCGGCAATCGCGACCGCAATCGCCAGCGCATAGGTCCGCACCAGCCGCCCGTCGCCGTCCGCCAGAAAGCCGCGCATGCTGCTCATCAGGCAGAAGCCGCTGAGCAGGCCCACGGCGCCGTAGACGAGGCCAATGACGAGGCCGGCGAGAATGACGAGCTGGGTGGATTCCATCGGTTGTTCTCAGACCTCTCGCCATTCTCCGTCATTGCGAGCGCCGCGAAGCAATCCAGTCTGTCTCCGCGGATGCATTTCTGGATTGCTTCGCTGCGCTCGCAATGACGGTGTGTTACGGCTTCAGGATCACGCGGTCGCGCGACGAGCCGGCGACGGCGACGTACGCCTCCTTGGCGCGCTCCAGCGGATAGATCGCATTCGCGTTGATCGGAAACGGCTTCAGATGGCCGCTCGCAAAGCCGGGCCCGAGATCGCGCAGCACCGCGCCCGTCGCGGTCGAGGACAGGCCGAGCGTGTCGATGCCGACATAGGTGTGCTGGCCGCGATAGAACTCGAGGATGTTGAACTGCACGATGCGGTCGATCGCGGCGATCAGGATCTGGCGGCCGCGCAAGGCAAGCGACTTGTGCGCGGCCTGGAAATAGGGATCGCCGACCGTGTTGAAGACGATGTCGGCGCCCTTGCCGCCGGTCAATTCGCGCACGCGCGTGGCAACGTCGGTGGCGGAGGCGTCGATCACCTCGATGGGTGCGTTGGCGTGACCTTCATAAGCTTCCGCCTTGCGCACCACGCCGATGACGCGCGCGCCCTGCCAGGTCGCGATCTGCACCGCGGCCTGGCCGACCTTGCCGTTGACGCCGAACACCAGCACGGTCTCGCCACTCTTCGGCACCCCGGCACGGCGAAAGCCTTCCATCGCGGTGACGAAGGGCACGCCGATGCCGGCGGCCTCTTCCCAAGACAACGTCTTGGGCTTCTCCACGACCGCATCGGCCTCGACGACGAGATGGGTCGCGTGGGTGCCGTCGCGGCGGATGCCGAGATCGCCGGAGGAACCGAACACCTCGCGGCGGACCGTGCCGGCCGGTCCATCGATCACCACGCCGGCGTAATCGCGGCCAGGGGTCCGGGGGAACACGGCATAGGGCATCAGCCCGGTCGCGGCCTTGACGTCGGAGGGATTGACGGCGGCGGCCTTCACCTCGATCAGCAGATCGTTCGGCCCGCGCATAAGCATCTGGCGCTCGACGCCAGGTGCAAGCGCCGCGGCGTTTTCAGCTTTGGCGTTGAGGCGCACACAGCGCGCTTCGACGGTTTTGGCATCGGCTGGCGACATGAACAGACCCGCGTTTTCTCGCGGGCCTTGTCGCCTTTGGGGCCGGTCGAGTCAACCGCCTCCCCTCATCCTGAGGAGCCTGCGAAGCAGGCGTCTCGAAGGATGAAGGCCCCGCTGCGAGAGCCGGGCCTGCATGGTTTGAGACGGCGCTGACGCCCCTCCTCACCATGAGGGTTGAGAGCTAGTCCTTGGGCCGCTTGTCGTAGAGCCGCTTGGCCTTGCCGAGCGAGCGCTCCAGCGTGGCCGGCGCGACCACCTGAACCCTCGAACTGACGCCGATCGTATTCTTGATGTGGGTCGCGATCCGGTCCGCATGATCGATGAGCCCGCGGCCGTCCCAGCTTTCGGGCCGCGCCTCGGCGATGATGGTCAGCTCGTCCATCCGGCCTTCGCGGGTCAGTTCGAGGATGAAATGGCCGCCGCACCAGTCGGTGGCGAGCAGCACCTCCTCGATCTGGGTCGGGAACAGATTGACGCCGCGCAGGATGATCATGTCGTCCGAGCGGCCCGTCACCTTCTCCATCCGCCGCATGCCCGGCCGCGCCGTACCCGGCAGCAGCCGTGTCAGGTCGCGGGTGCGATAGCGGATCACGGGGAAAGCTTCCTTGGTGAGCGAGGTGAACACCAGCTCGCCCTTCTCGCCGTCCGGAAGCACCGCACCCGTCTGGGGATCGATCACTTCGGGGTAGAAATGGTCCTCCCAGATGTGCAAGCCATCCTTGGTCTCGATGCACTCCTGCGCGACGCCGGGGCCGATCACCTCGGAGAGGCCATAGATGTCGGTCGCATCCATGTCGAAGGCGTCCTCGATCTCGCCGCGCATCGCATTGGTCCAGGGCTCGGCACCAAAAATGCCGACCTTGAGCGAGCACTGGCGCGGATCCAGCTTCTGGCGCTTGAACTCGTCGAGGATCGCCAGCATGTAGCTCGGCGTCACCGTGATGATGTCGGGCCGGAAATCGTTGATGAGCTGCACCTGCCGCTCGGTCATGCCGCCGGAGATCGGCACAACCGTGCAACCGAGTTTTTCGGCGCCGTAATGCACCCCTAATCCGCCGGTGAAGAGCCCGTAGCCGTAGGCATTGTGGATGATCATGCCGGTGCGGCCGCCGGCCGCGCGGATGGAGCGCGCCATCACCTCCGACCAGGTGTCGATGTCACGTTGGGTGTAGCCCACCACGATCGGCTTGCCGGTCGTGCCGGAAGAGGCATGCACCCGCACCAGCTTCTCGCGCGGCACGGCGAACATGTTAAAGGGATAGTTGTCGCGCAGGTCCGTCTTCACCGTGAACGGAAATTTTGCGAGATCGGAGAGCTCGCGAAAATCGGACGGATGCACGCCGGCCTTGTCGAACGCCTTGCGGTAGTGCGCGACGTTGTCGTAGGCGTGCTTCAGCGACCAGGCCAGCCGCTGCGTCTGCAGCGCCATGAGCTCGTCGCGCGATGCGCGCTCATGCGCATCCATCTCGGCACTATAGCTGCTGGCACCTTCCTTGCGCCTCGTCAGAGCCATTCTCGTTTCCCCACATTGGTTTGTTTTTTCTTATTTGGTCTTATTGATCTTGCGCCGGCAGCCACGTGCCGGGAATGACACGCGAATGCCCGCGGAATTCGGCGATGACAGTGTCGCCAACGGTGACGCGCACGTCGTAGATGCCGGAGCGTCCACCTCGAGTCACCTCACGCGCCTTCGCGACGAGCCGGTCGCCGAGCTTTCCCGGCTTGATGAAGGTGATCTGTCCCTGCGCGGCCACGACGCGCTCGTTGTGCGAGTTGCAGGCAAAGGCGAAGGCGGAATCGGCGAGGGTGAAGATGAAGCCGCCATGGGCGATGCGCTGGCCATTGACCATGTCCGGCCGCACCGTCATCGCAAGCGTCGCATAACCGGGGCCGATCTCGACGATCTCCATGCCGAGACCTTTGGAAGCATCGTCCTCGGCCCACATCGCCTGAGCGCAGGCGCGGGCAACATCCTCAGGTGACAGGGCGGCTTTGACGTTCACGCGCTTCTCCCGGCTGTTTGCACGCAATGTTCTGCTGGTTGGCCCACACTGTCAAACATGGTCGTAATCGACGACGACCCGCTCCGTGGACGGCTTGGCCTGACAGGTGAGAACAAAACCGGCCTTGAGCTCCCACGGTTCCAGCGAATAGTTGATGTCCATCGGCGCCTCGCCCTCGACCAGCTTGGCGCGGCAGGTCGAGCACATGCCGCCCTTGCAGGCGAAGGGCAGATCGACGCCGGCGCGCAGCGCGGCATCGAGAATGGCCTCGTCCTCGGCGACCGGCACGTCGCGGCGTTTGCCGTCGATGATCAGCGAGGCGATCGCCTTCGGCGGCGCGTCGGGCGCAACGGCCTTCTTCGGCCGCGGCTTGCCGCCGAATTCGGAGACGAAGCGCTCGACGTGAATACGCTCGTCAGCAATGCCGAGATCGCGGCAGGTCACCTCGATCTCCTCGCTCATGCCAAGGGGACCGCAGACGAAAACGTGATCGACGCTTCCCGCCGGCACAAGCGAGCGCAGCAAGACCCTCACCTTGTCGCCGTCGAGCCGGCCATGCAGGATCGGAATGTCCTGCTCCTCGCCGGAGATGACGTGGAAGATCGAGAGGCGATCGATGAAGCGATCCTTGAGCTCCTCGAGTGCTTCGAGGAACATGATGTTATCGGTGGTGCGATTGCCGTAGAACAGGAAGAAGCGGCTGTCCCGCTCGCGCGCGAGGATGCCCTTCACGATCGATAGGATCGGTGTGATACCGGAGCCGGCGGCGAAGCCGACGTGGATCCGCGCGCGATCCGCCGCCGGGACCGCGCCGAAGCGTCCGGTCGGCGTCATCACGTCGAGCTCGTCGCCGCATTTCAATTCGTCCGCCGCCCAATTCGAAAACGCACCGCCGTCGACCTTTTTCACGGCGATGCGGATCTCGCCGTCGTCAGGGCCGGAGCAGATCGAATAGGAGCGGCGCACCTCCTCGCCGTCGAGCGTCGTGCGGAGCGTCAGGTACTGGCCGGGCGTGAAGGCGTAATCGCCGGCGAGCTCGCCGGGAATAGCGAAGGTCATCGACACAGCATCGGACGCCTCGCGGCGGAGGTCACTGACGGCCAGACGGTGGAAGCGCGGTGCGGCTGCGGACATTACAGGCATCCTCGTTCGGTCTCTCCGTCGTCATTGCGAGCCACCGGGTCCGCGCAAAGCGCGGCCCGACGACAGGCTCCGCGAAGCAATCCAGAGTCTGGATTGCTTCGTCGCAAGAGCTCCTCGCAATGACGACAGGGTTGGCATCGTGCGTCTCTCAATGGCACTTGAAATAATCAAAAGGTTCGCGGCAGGTCTGGCAGCGCCACAGCGCTTTGCAGGAGGTCGAGCCGAATTCGGACAGCAGCTCGGTCTTGTCCGAGCCGCATTGCGGGCAAACGACGGCCTGCTCGCCGAATAGCGCGCGGCGCGAGCCCGAGGCCTGCGGCGGCGCGATGCCGTAGGCGCGCAGCTTCTCGCGCCCCTCCTCGCTCATCCAGTCCGTGGTCCAAGCCGGTGACAGCACGGTTCGCACCTTTGGCTGACGAAAACCGGCGCGCTCCAGCGCAATCTCGATTTCGAGCGCGATCATGTTCATGGCCGGGCAGCCCGAATAGGTCGGCGTGATCGCGACTTCGACATGTTCGCCGTCGAGCACGACATCACGGAGCACTCCGAGATCGGCAATGCTCAACACCGGGATTTCCGGATCGACCACGCTCGCGGCGGCATCCCAGGCGCGCCGGCGCAGCTCGCTGTCGTGGTCCAGCACCGTCACCATGCCTGCCCCGGAAATGTGCGCTGCATCGACTGCAGCTCGGACAGGAGATGACCGAGATGCTCGCTGTGGCGACCGGAGCGGCCGCCCTGCTGCATCCAGTCGTTCTGCGGCAACGTGAGCGTTGCTTCACGGGTGACATCCGAGAGCGTCGTCAGCCAGCGACCGCGCAAGGTGCCGGGATCGATGGCAATGCCGGCATGGATCAGGGCGCGCTCGCCGTCGTCGACGGCAAACATCTCGCCGGTAAAGGCCCAGAAATGATCGATCGCGGCCTGGGCGCGTCGATGGCTTTCGTCCGTGCCGTCGCCGAGCCGGATGATCCATTCCGAAGCGTGACGCAGGTGATAGGCGCTCTCCTTCTCCGACTTGGCGGCAATGGCCGCCAGCGTCGCATCGCGCGATGTCATCATCGCGCGCCAGTAGAGGTCGGCAAAAGCGGAATAGAAGAACTGGCGCACCAGGGTCTGGGCAAAGTCGCCGTTGGGCTGCTCGACCAGCAGCAGATTGCGGTACTGTCTGACATCGCGTAGATAAGCGAGCTTGTCCTCGTCATTGTCCTTGCCTTCGGCCTTGGCCGCGTAGCTATAGAGCTCGCGCGCCTGGCCGATCAGGTCGAGCGCGATGTTGGAGAGCGCCATGTCCTCTTCCAGCATCGGCGCGTGCCCGCACCATTCGGACAGCCTGTGACCGAGGATCAGCGCATCGTCGGCGCGGCGCAGCGCGTAGAGCACCAGCGGCGTTTCGGAGACCTGAATGTTGGCGACCGGCATCTGTCCTATCCATCTTCCCACTTGTTCCGACCTCATCCTGAGGAGGCGCGCGAAGCGCCGTCTCGAAGGATGGGCCACGAGTCACGGGCCTTCATGGTTCGTTCGGCGATGCGGAGCATCGTCCGATGACGCCGCTTCGCGGCTCCTCACCATGAGGAGAGAGAGCGCTACATGTGCCCCACTTCTTCCGGCACTTCATAGAACGTCGGGTGCCGGTAGATCTTCGATTCCGCCGGCTCGAACATCATGCCCTTCTCGGCGGGATCGCTCGCGGTGATCGCGGTGGACGGCACGACCCAGATCGACAGGCCTTCGCCGCGACGGGTGTAGATGTCGCGGGCCGCCTGCAGCGCCATCGTCGCGTCGTTCGCATGCAGCGATCCCACATGCTTGTGCGCGAGCCCGTTACGGCTGCGAATGAAGACTTCCCACAGCGGCGTGTTCGGCGTGGCCATCGTGATCTCCCTACTCGGCTGCCTGCGCGGTCTGGCGACGCGCGCGCTTCGCGGCGTAAGCGGCGGCGGCTTCGCGCACCCATGCCCCCTCCTCGTGCGCCTTGCGGCGCGCGGCGATGCGATCGCGGTTGCAGGGGCCATTCCCGGCGAGCACCTGCTTGAACTCGCTCCAGTCGATCTCGCTGTAGCGCCAGTGGCCATCCGCATCCTGCGTCATGCCGGGATCGGGGATGGTGAGGCCGAGATATTGCGCCTGCGGCACGGTGGCATCGACGAACTTCTGGCGCAGCTCGTCATTGGAGAAGCGCTTGATCTTCCACTTCGTCGAGGTGTCGCTGTGCTGGCTCGTCGCATCCGGTGGGCCGAACATCATCAGCACCGGCCACCACCAGCGATTCAGCGCGTCCTGCGCCATCGCCTTCTGCTCGTCCGAGCCGCGGCACAGCGTCAGCATGATCTCGTAGCCCTGGCGCTGGTGGAAGGACTCCTCCTTGCAGACGCGGATCATCGCGCGGGCGTAGGGCCCGTAGGAACAGCGGCACAGCGGGATCTGGTTCATGATCGCGGCACCGTCGACCAGCCAGCCGATCGTGCCGATGTCGGCCCAGGTCAGCGTCGGATAGTTGAAGATTGAGGAATACTTTGCTTTCCCCGCGAGCATGGCGTCGACGAGCTCCTCGCGCGAGGAGCCGAGCGTCTCGGCGGCGGCGTAAAGATAGAGCCCGTGGCCGCACTCGTCCTGCACCTTGGCAAGCAGCGCCGCCTTGCGGCGCAAGGTCGGCGCGCGCGTGATCCAGTTGCCCTCGGGCAGCATGCCGACGATTTCGGAGTGCGCGTGCTGGGAGATCTGGCGGGTAAGTGTCTTGCGATAGGCCGCCGGCATCCAGTCGTTCGGCTCGATGCGTTCCTCCGCATCGACGCGGGCCTGAAACTGCGCAGCTTTGCCTGCGTCCTCCAGACCGCGATCATCGGTCTCGGCCGTGTTCAGCGCCTGGGTATACATGCGCGTCCTCCCGTTTTATTGGGAGGCAATATATAACAAGAATTACATCATGCAAGATATTTCTGTAACATAAAAATCAGATGCCAAACCTCCGTTCCAACAGCTTCCGCGCCGGCGGCAGCGCCCCCTTTTCATTGGTTCCATGGCCGTCAAGCCATTGCTCGGACGGAGCAAGCAGCGCGCGATAGATTTCGCCGCAGAGCGCGCGGGCCGCCCTGCCCGGCCAATCCGCCGGCAGCAGGCTTTCGGGCAGCAGCGGATCGCGCAGCACGACGCGGCGATAGTAGTGGATCAGCAGGATGCGCGCGGTGAAGGCGTCGGCTTCGGACAGATCCGTGCCGCGCGCGAGAGCGGCACGGAGCGGCTCGAACGTCTTCATGAACTTCAGATAAGCGTCTGCGGTGCGCTCCAGCGGCCAGCTCGCGCTGAGCAGGCGGCGGCCGCTGTCGTCCTCCGCGGAGACTTCGAGACGGATCGCGCCCGCAGCCTCGTCCGGCACCGGCACGCCTGACGGTGCGACCCAGACCCCCGGCAATGGACTGCCGAAGCCGGCATTGCGCAGCGCCTCGCGCGAGGCGTCGCGGTCCTCGCCATTGCCGATCAACAGCAGCTCGAAGCGCCCGGTCCAGTCCGATGGCGGCGGATCGTAGATGTGGCGCGTGGCAGCTTCGAACGTCTGCCGGCCCTTGTCGGCCAGGCGATAGAAACTGTTGCGACCGACCTTTTCGCGCGTCAGCCAGCCATCGGCCGCAAGGCGCGACATCGCGGTGCGAACGACACCGCTATCGATGTCCAGGCTTTCGAAGAATTCCAGCAGCGTCCCCAGCCACACGGAGCCACCGCGCGGCACGATGGCGTCGCCAAACACGGTGATGACGATGGAGCCGGTGCGCGAGGGTTCGCGCTTGAGCTGGTCGATGATGCGGGAGAGCGGATGCGCCATGCGCGAGGCATAGCGCGTTTGGTGCGGCTGCGACAATGGACGGGAGCGACGCTCTTCTCCTTCTCCCCGCTTGCGGGGAGAAGGTCGGGATGAGGGGGAGCCTCCGCGCGTTCGGTGAGAATTGGACTCGCGGAGAGTCCCCCTCACCCGGATCGCATCTCCGATGCGATCCGACCTCTCCCCGCAAGCGGGGCGAGGTGAAGAGGAGCGCTATCGATGCGGATCGGGATAGGCCAAGCTGCGCCAGCCGCTGCGGTCGAACGGGCGCCACTGGCCTTCCTTCTGCGCAAGCCGGTCGGCGACTGCGTAGACCGCGGCGGGATGATGGCCCATGCCGCAATGGCTGCTCTCGATTTCGATGCTCTCGGTCTGC
This sequence comes from Bradyrhizobium huanghuaihaiense, assembly GCF_025200885.1. Classification (NCBI taxonomy): domain Bacteria; kingdom Pseudomonadati; phylum Pseudomonadota; class Alphaproteobacteria; order Hyphomicrobiales; family Nitrobacteraceae; genus Bradyrhizobium; species Bradyrhizobium huanghuaihaiense. The sequence continues at coordinate 6,678,509 of NZ_CP104172.1, forward strand.
GCGCCCGACTTTTCCATACAGCCCTGCCAGGCGCAGACGCCGTCGGTGCGGCTGAAGATGGCGGTGGTCGGCACCGGCGGCGGCACGGCGAGCTCACCGCCGAAGCGGGGATCGACCTCGTCGGCCTTGCGGCCGCTCGCCCATTCATAGATCCGCCAGGCATTGGTCGAACGGTGATCGCCCGCGAACGGGCTGCCGAGCGTGATGACCTGGCGCACACGCTCGGGCATCATCTTGGCGAGCTGGCGCGCGTAGAGGCCGCCGAGGCTCCAGCCGACCAGGCTGATCTTGCGGCCGTGCGTGTCGCTCAGCTCCTCGACCAGATCGACCATCGCGTGCTGCACGCCGGGGCGCAGGCCGTAATTGCGGCCCTGGCGCCAGCCGCTCACCGCGTAGCCCTTGCTGGTCAGGAACGAGCGCAGCGCGCGCGTGGACGCATCGGAAGCCACGAGGCCCGGCAGCACCAGCACCGGATGCCCGTCCCCGCGCGGCGCGAGGCTCAGCAGCGGCAGTGCGCCGAGGAACGCGCCGAACTCGTGGATCGCGCGCCCTTCCAGAAACATCAGGGTACGGGACGGCGGACGCAGCGTCTGGGCAGTAGCGGTCATCAAGATTTCCCCTGAGAAGGCGCCGGCTGCGATGCCGGCAAATGGGCATGAATTCCAATACGCCGGCTTCGCGAACGTTCCGCAGCGCAACATGAATCAGCTAGGCGGCCGGTTCCGCATATTCAAGCGGGAGAGACGATGGCCGACAATAGGCCCGCGCGTTAATGCTAACGGCCGTGACGCAAAAGTCACAGCCATCGGAGCAGGAATTCTACGGAGTAGAGCGCGAGCCCGGCGAGCCCGCCGATCAGCGAACCGTTGAAGCGGATGTATTGCAGGTCGCGGCCGATGTTAATTTCGATCAGCGAAATCAGCTGCGTCATATTCCACGCCTTGACCTGGTCAGAGATGAAGGTGGAGACGCCGCTCTTCTGATCGGCGACGAAGCTGCGCAGCACGGTCACCAGGCCCTTGTTGATCTCACCCCGCAGCTCGGCATCGCCGGCGAGCGCCTCGCCTGCCGAGACGAACATGCCGGCGAGATGATGCTGCAGCACCTGCGTCTCGCCGCTCGCGCTGCGCTCGATGAAGGCGCGCGTATTGGCCCAGACGGTGCGGGCGAGATCGGCAAGCTCCGGCCGCGCCAGCAGGTCGCGCTTCAAGCCGTCGATGCGGTCGATATAAGCCTGATCGGTGCCGAGACGGTCGACGAAGTTCAGCACCATGCGGTCGAACTCGCCGCGGAACGGATGCTTGGGATCGCTGCGCACCTCGTTGAAGAAAGCCGTGGCGGAGGCGACGATCTTGTTCACCAGAAACTTGTCGGCGCGATAGAGATTGAGCAGGGTCGGCAACTCCGCGCGCACCTTCTCGCGGATCATCGCCATCGTCTCGTTCTGGTTCAAGGTCTCGTGCATCACGCGCAAGAGATCGTCGAACAGGATCTGGTGCCGCCCCTCCGCAACGAAGCCGCGCAGCGTGCCGGCCGCGAGCGGGGCGAGGTCGATCGCCTGGAGCTGCGAGGACATGCGGCGGATGATGAAGGTCATCAGGCCGGAGCTTTCCGTCGCGGACACCGCCTCCGGCAAGAGGCGCAGCGCGAAGCGCGCGAGGTCATCGCTGCGCTTGCGGTCGCGTAGCCAGTCCGCGACGAAGGAGCCGAAATCGATCTCATTCAGTTTGGCCTCGACGGGACCGGCCTCGAGGAAATGCACCTGGATGAACTCGCCGAGCTTGTCGGCGATGCGGGCCTGGTTGCTCTGGATGATCGCGGTGTGTGGGATCGGCAGGCCGAGCGGCCGCTTGAACAGCGCGACCACCGCATACCAGTCGGCGAGGCCACCGATGGTCGCAGCTTCCGCGAAGGCGGCAATGAAGCCGAACACGGGATGCACTGGCAGCAGCCATTTCGCGACGATGAAGAGCAGAAGCGTCGAGGCGAGGACCAGCGTCGCCAGCGCCTTCACGCGGCGCAGCTCGGCCGCACGTTCGGCATCGCCGGGGGTGTCGAAGGAGAAGGTGGCGGGTGCGTTCATGGCGAATGGGAGACTACGTCATTCCGGGGCGATGCGAAGCATCGAACCCGGAAGCTCGAGATTCTCAGGTGCGCAAGGGCGCCCCGGAATGACAGTCACGATGACGGCAGCGCAAACCAAACAAAAGGCCCGCCGAAGCGGGCCTCAAATTCAGTTGCTACTCAGACAGCCAAATCAGGCGGTCTTGTTGTAGACCTTGGCAAAGTTGTCCTGGGCGGACTTCGCACCGTTGGCGGCGAGCTTGCCGAGATAGTCGGTGGTCGCCTTGGCGCGCGAGACGAACGCTTCGCCGCGGGAGCGGAGCAGGCTCGACTGGATCTCGACGGCTTCGCTGAACGACTTGGCGGACGCGAGCTTGTCGATGCCCGAGAAGAACGCCTCGGCGTCCTCGTAGATCGCCTGCTGGATGTTGCGGCTGATCTTGCCGGCCTCGGTAACGGACTCGGTCACCGCGTTCTCGACGGCGGCGGTCACGCGCTCGGAGCCAGCGAACACCTCGGCAGCACGGTCCTTGGCGGTGTTGGCGGTCTTCTTGACGAACTCACGGGCGGCCTCGGGAACTTCCAGGTTCTGGATGTTCTTGAAAGCGTCCTTGAAGCCCTCGAAAGCGGTGTTGGTTTCAGTGGTCATGGGGTTCTCTCCATCCTCATTGGGTTGAGCTATGGGCTCACCCCGTCCGCATTGGCCCGGGGCACGGCTTATATGGCACGGTTAATTGTGCGACGCAATATTCGTATTGCAGTGCGATATCACGAAATCGTGAACAGCCTTAGCGGCAGGCATCGTGATGCCTCCCTAGCCAATTGCCCCGCGATCGGCCCGATTTGGACCTAACGCTGGGCGGCCGCCTCAGTGCTGGACCGCGCCTGGCAGCCCGTAGGCCTCCATCTGGGCCTGGACCTGCGCGATGTTGTGGCCGAGCACGACGATGTCGTGGGTCTTGCCGTCGACGTCCCGGACATGATCCCGCAGCAGCGCTTCGGCCTTGAAGCCGAGACTCTCGAACAGGGCGATGGCCGCCTGCTGGTCGACGGTCATCTGAACCGAGAGCTTTTCCAGGCCCGCCCCGAGCGCGAAGGCAAAGGTCTCCTGCGACAGCGCCTTGCCCACGCCCTGGCCGCGGACCTCAGGCGAAATGACCATCCGGATCTCGCCGACATGGGGCGACCAGGAGTGCGGATCGCGCACCAGCGTGCCGCAACCGACGACCTTGCCGTCCCTGACCGCGAGCAGGCTCGTGATCGCACCCCGCTCGATCTCCTTGACCCAGGCCGACAGCACCTTGGGCTCGCTGATGTTGCGCGGCAGGAACAACAAGTCATGGGTCGGCAGGCCCTTGCCGAACGCCAGCACGGCGGCCTCGTCCGCGGGCGACATCAAACGGATCTCGATATCGCCGGCGTCGGTCTTGACGTGGCGCGGATAGGAACGCTGCTCGCTCATGTCGATCTCTTCCCCAGCCAGGAATCCAGTTTCGGCCACAGCCGCTTTACCGCATTGGCGCCGGCGACAAGCGAGACGTGACCGCCCTTCAACATCACCTCTTCCTTGTCCGCCGACCCGATCTTGGCGATCAGGTGCTTTGCGGCGTCATAGGGCACGATGTGGTCGTGCTCGGCGACCGCGTGCAAGATCGGCACCTTGATGTTCTCGAGCCTGGCCGCACGGCCGCCGACCGACATGGTGCCGTTGAACAGCTTGTTGTCCCACATCAGGTCCTTGGTGATGGCGCGGAAATACTCGCCGGCCAGCGGCAGCGTGTCGGTCGCCCAGCGGTCGAACATCCGGTACGACTTCACGAATTCGTCGTTCCAGATGTTCTCCCAGAGCTGGATCTGGCTCACCGTGCGCGAGGCCGGCCGCAGCATCTCGAACGAGGACAGGATCATCTCCGGTGGCACGTTGCCGACGCTGTCGACGAGGTGGTCGACGTCGAAATAGCGGCGGTCGGAGAAATTCGAGAACAGCTTCATCTCGCGGAAATCGATCGGCGTGGTGAAGCAGATCAGGTTCTTCATCGGCCCGTCCTGGTGGATCGAGCCGTAGAGCAGCGACAGCACGCCGCCGAAGCAATAGCCGATGACGGAAACGTCCTTCTCGCCCGAATCCTGCTGCACGCGGCGGACGCAATCCGGGATGAAGTCGAGGACGTAGTCCTCCATCCGCAGGCTCTTCTCCTCCGGCCGCGGCGCGCTCCAATCGAGCATGTAGACGTCGTAGCCGCGCTTCAGCAGAAACTCGATGAAGCTCTGGCCGGGCACGAGGTCGAGAATGTAGCCGCGGTTGGTGGTCGCCATCACGATCAGCACCGGCACGCGGTAGATCTCGTCCGACATCGGACGATAGTGGTAGAGGCTCATGGTGCCGCGCGAATGCAGCACGTCCTTCGGCGTCGAGCCGAGCGAAGGGCCCGAGCTCGAGAAATACTCGACGCCCTTGATGCTGCGCTGGATTGCGCGCTGCACCTCGGACTGGATGCGCTCCGGGATGGACGCGAAATCAAGTGCCGCCGGCGCGTTCATGTCTGTCCTCCGTTTTCGGAGGGCGGACGTTTCGTCCGCGGCGGCCGCGGCGCAGCATCGAAGCTTTGCGAGATTCCGGAACTTGCCGCGATCTGGCTCAGCATCGACTTCATCTCGCCGATCTGGCCTTCAATGGATTGCAGCCGTTCCGCGAGCGCCGTCACCTGCTCGCGGCTCGGCAGATTCATCGTGACGAGATATTTCTCCATGAGCTCGCCGAGCTGCTTCTGAGCACCTGCAGCAACGCCGCCCGCCCGGTTCAGCGCTTGAGAAAACTCTGGCGACGACATGGCCTGGTTGGCGAAGGAGTTGAACCCCTTCTCCATCTCACCCATCATCTTCTGCCACATGGCGACGGGGTCATTGGTCTTGTCGGTCATCGGCGTCCTCCTGGTATCGAGAGCTGCGACGCCCTTCTTTTTCGCCATACCACACCGTTGCGCGGGGCCGGTCAACCGGCAAGCGGCGGACGCGTCGTCGCGCATGCGCTTCTTTGCGGCGGCAAACCGTGCGATACAGCAGCGATCAGCAGGAGGGACCCGTGACCGCCCATCAGCCGCCCCAGACCGTCCGCGCCAACGGCATCGACATCTGTTACGAGATCTTCGGGAACGACAACGCCGAGCCGCTGCTGCTCATCATGGGTCTGGGCGCGCAGATGATCCATTGGGACGATGCGTTCTGCGAGCAGCTCGCCACGCACGGCTTCCGAGTGATCCGCTTCGATAATCGCGACATCGGCAAGTCGAGCCATCTCACCGGCGGCAAGCGCCTGACGCCGCTCGAGCTGCTGAAGCTGCGCTTCCTGCGGATTCCCGTGGCCGCGACCTACAAGCTGATCGACATGGCCAAGGACACGGTCGGCCTGATGGATGCGCTCGGCATCAAGTCGGCGCATCTGGTCGGGGCATCCATGGGCGGCATGATCGCGCAGGAGGTGACGCTGTCGTTTCCGCAGCGCGTGCGCTCGTTGACCTCGATCATGTCGACCACGGGCAACCCGCGCATACCGCCGCCGACCCGCGAAGCCGCGGCGATGCTGATGGCGCCGCCGCCGCGCAGCAAGGAGGAGTTCATGGTCCGCTTCGGCCAGACCTGGAAGGTGCTGCGCGCAGGCTCCTTTCCGGAAGAGGAAGCGCTCGACCCTGACCGTGCCGAGCGCGTGTTCGCGCGCGGGCTCAATCCGGCCGGCGTCGGCCGCCAGCTTCGCGCCGTGCTTGCCTCCGGCAGCCGCAAGGAGCGGCTGCACGCCGTGACGGCGCCCACGCTCGTCATTCACGGCACCGTCGATCCGCTGGTCCATCCCGAAGGCGGCAAGGACACGGCGGCGTCAATTCCGAACGCAAAGCTGTTGATGATCGCGGGCATGGGCCACGCGCTGCCGATGCGCTTCTGGCCGGAGATCATCGGCGCCATCGACAAGCACGCGCGTGGCGCAGCGGCGCGGGCGGCGTAGACTCGCGGGCGGTCTCTCCGCGGTGACCATGTGAGCTGCCGGTGACTGTCTTAACGGAAGCCGGCACGAAAGCTATAGAGGCCTCCCTCGATCACAAAAGAGGCTACGGCCTCTCGGAGCTCACATGCATCTCATCGTCCGCCCGGTCGCCATGATTGCGGCTTCCATTCTCATGCTGTTCCTCGGCAACGGCGCCGCAATCGCCGGCAGCGCGCAGGAAGAAGCCAATCGCACTGCTGTGCTCGCCTTCTACGAGAAGGGCCTCAACCAGAAGGACGCCGATGCAGCCATCGCCTATATCGGCAACCGCTATGTGCAGCACAATCCAAATGCCGCCGATGGCCCGGACGGCTTCCGCAAGTTCATCGGCTTCCTCCGTGAAAAGTTTCCGAACTCGCACAGCGAGATCAAGCGCAGCTTCGTGGACGGCGACTACGTCATCCTGCACGTCCACTCCGTTCGCGAGCCCGGCGCCAGGGGCCGCGCGATCGTCGACATCTTCAAGCTGGAGAACGGCAAGATCGTCGAGCACTGGGACGTCGTTCAGGAGATTCCTGAAAATTCGGCGAACGGCAACACGATGTTCTAGCCGGGAGACGTAGCCCGGATGGAGCGCAGCGTAATCCGGGACCACCTTCCGCCGATCGACTGTCCCGGATTGCGCTGCGCTCCATCCGGGCTACAGAAGCCGCCTAACCCTTCCTTGCCATCCAGATCACATGGCGCGCGCCGCCGCCCCTTCCGGTGGCCCGGACGTTGACTTCGTTCACATCGAAGCCGGCGGTCCGAAGGCGCCTGGTGAATGCCGGATTGGGTCCTGACGACCAGACAGCGAGCACGCCGCCCGGCCGCAGCGCAGTCTTGGCCGCCGTCAACCCGCTCGCATTATAGAGCGTATCATTGCCCTTCCGGGTCAGCCCCTCCGGTCCGTTGTCGACGTCGAGCAGAATGGCGTCGAACGCCGACCGCTGCGCCCGGATGATCTCGCCGACATCGATTTCGCGGATGCTCACCCTGGCATCATCGAGGCTCTCGCCGAAGACTTCCGCCATCGGCCCTCGCGCCCAGGCGACGACCGACGGGACCAGCTCGGAGACCACGATCTTCGCCTTAGGCCCGAGCACGGCCAGCGCCGCGCGCAGCGTAAAGCCCATGCCGAGGCCGCCGATGAGGATGACGGGCTTAGCGACCTTCTCGATCTGCTTTGCCGCGAGCGTCGCCAGCGCCGCTTCCGAGCCCGACAAACGGCTGTTCATCAGCTCGTTGCTGCCGAGCTTGATCGAGAACTCCTTGCCCCGCCGCATCAGGCGGAGCTCTTCGTCGGAGCCGGGGATCTTGGCGGTGTCGATCTTTTCCCAGGGAATCATGAGCGAGCTTTAGGACGATTTGGCTCGTAGCCCGGGTGGAGCGAAGCGCAATCCGGGAAACGCTCTCGTGAGGAAAGACCGCCCCGGATTTCGCTACGCTCCATCCGGGCTACAAGAACGCGCCTTGGGCTACCCACCCGCCCAGACGTCGAGCACATAGCGGTTCTTCGTGCCCATCTCCTCGATCCACCGGGCGCCGGCGACGGCATCGCTGCCGCTCTTCTCGCCATGGATCGCGACCAGCGCGGCCTTCACGTCGGGCTCCATTTTCCCGCCATCGCCGCAGACATAGATGATCGCGCCCCGCTCGATCAGCGGCCAGACCTTGTCCTTTTGTGCGGCGAGCACATGCTGCACATAGGTCTTCGGTCCGTCCGCGCGCGAGAACGCGGTGAACAGCTCGGCAATGCCGGCTGCCGCCAGCGCTTTCAGCTCGTCCGCGTAGAGAAAATCCTGATCGGGATGGCGGCAGCCGAAGAACAGCATGGCCGGACCGAGCGTGGTCCCCTTCGCTTTGCGCGCCGCGCGCTCCTGGAGGAAGCCGCGGAACGGCGCAAGTCCGGTGCCGGGGCCTATCATGATGATCGGCACGGAGGAATCATCCGGCAGCCGGAAGCCCGCCTTGGTCTCGCGCACGGTGGCATAGATCGTATCGCCCGCGCGGCGATTGGCGAGATAGTTCGAGCAGATGCCTTTGTAGACACCGCGCCCGGACGCGGCCGGCCCCGCGACCACGCCGACCGTGACGCTGCATCGCACCGGGTCGACCGACGGCGAGGACGAGATCGAGTAATAGCGCGGCGCCAGCAGAGAGAGCATTTCCAGATAAGCGTGGAACGGCAATTCGCAGGCCGGATATTCCAGCAGCAGGTCGAACACGGATTTGCGCCTGGACAAAATCTCGGTGCGATACCGCTCGAGCGTTTCAGGCTCCTCGCCGACAAAGCCCAGCAGCTTCGGCTTGGTGACGGGGCAGCGGGTGTGATCGGCCATGATCTGGATCTGCTTGCGGGTCGCGACCTGCTGCAGTTCGACGAACTCGCTGAGCAGGCGTCCGACCGAAACGGCATCCCCCACCGGCAATTGCGCGCGCCGCCCTTCGGCGACCTGCAGCCTGATCTGGTCGGCCGGCAGGAAGCCGAAACGGCGGGCGACCGAATCCACCAGCGTCGGATCGTTGCGCGGGACGACGCTCAAATGATCGCCGACGCGGTAGGTGATCTTGGACGGCAGCTGCACCTCGATGTGGCGCGTCGAACGCTCCGACGGATTGGGGCCGCTCTTGTTCTGGAGCTCGTCGTTGACGAACACCTTCATCGCCACCGCGCCGCCCTGGGCGACGATGGTGTTGACGGCGGTCACCGCGACCGGCTCGATCGCGTAGAGCGGATCGTCTTCCGCCGTGCGGGTGAAATTCCAGTCGATGCCGAATTCCTTGGTCGCGACCTGGGCTGCCGCCGGGAACCATTTCTGAAACTGTCCATCGAGATCGCTGCGCGCATCGCCCTCGCCGCGCGGATACACCGCGCGGGCGCCGTGCTTCGACAATTGCTCGTCGATGAAGCGCGGCACCGATTGATAGGTCGCCGCCCAGTCGCTGTTGCCGCAGCCGAACACGGCGTAGCGCACGCCGGCAAAGGCCTCCTTCGGCAGGTCGTCGCCAAGCCATTTGACGAACTGCGTCGCATTGTCGGGCGGCGCGCCGTTATAGGAGGCGCAGATGATCAGCACGCCGCCCTCCTGCGGCAGCTTGCCAACGTAGTCGTCGAGCGGCCCGAGATGCACGGCAAAGCCGTTGATCTCCGCGAGGTCCGCCATGCGCGTCGCGAGCTCCTCGGCGGTGCCAAGATTGGAGCCGTAGAGCACCAGCATCGGCGTGTTGTGGCCGGGCCGCGTGGTGGGCTGGCGCTGCGTCTTTGGCGTCGCAGCCGCTGCGACAGGTCCGCCATAGGCGCCGCGCTCGCGGTCGGCACGCGGACGCACCTTGATCTTGAAGCCCTCCGGCTTCATCGTCAGCGTTTCCTTCAAGTGCATCTGGTAGCGCTGGTGATCGATCAGCTTGAAGCGCTGCAGGATCATGCCGAGCGCAAGCGCGGCCTCGTGCATGGCAAAGCCCCGGCCGATGCAGGCGCGCTGGCCGTTGCCGAACGGCTTCCAGGCATTGATCGGCCGTTTTGCTTCCGCCTCGCGGCTGAAATTCTCGGGATCGAAGGCATCGGGATTTGGACCCCAGACGCTGGGATCACGATGCAGCGCCGTCACCAGGATGGTGACGAAAGTGCCCTTCCTGAGCATGTACTTGCCGCCGCCGATGGTCTCGTCCTGCAGCGGCGAGATGCCATAGGCCGGCGCGGGCGGCCACAACCGCAGCGCCTCTTTGAGGATCTGCGTGATGTAGGTGAGCTGAGTCACCTGCTGGTAGGTCGGCTTCGCATTGACGTCAGGGCCGAAGACGCGGTCGACCTCGTCATAGGCCTTCTTGAGAATGTCCGGATGCTTGAGCAGTGCATAGAGCGTGTAGGACAACAGGCCGCTGGTGGTCTCGTGCCCCGCAATCAGGAAGGTGTTGATCTGGTAGCGGATGTTGACGTCGTCGAGCTGCTCGCCGGTCGAGCGGTCGACGCCGGTCATCATCGCAGCGAGCATGTCCTTCTTGTCGTCGATCCCCTCCGCGCTCTTGCGGCGCTCGGCGATGATCTCGTCGACCATCTTGTTCATGAAGGCGACGTCTTCCGCGAGCGTCTTGCGCCGCTTCTGCATCCAGAGCTGCTCGAACGGCAGGCCCCGCGTCATCATGATGGTTTCGAGCGAACGCACCAGGGACTCGACGAAGGGATGGTAGTCGCGCCGGTAGAACGAATTGAAGCGATAGTCGAAGCCGCACAGGCCGATCGTATCCAGCGTCAACGCGGTCATGTCATGGACGACGTCGATCTCGTCATCGGCGTTGAGCCGCTCCCACTTCTGGACGAGTTGGTCGGCGATGTCGACCATGCTCGGGTGATAGGACTGCATGGCGCGGTTGCCGAACGGCTGCAGCAGGATGTTGTGGGCCTTGCTCCAGTTCGGCTCCCTGGTATCCGCGGTGAACAGGCCGTCGCCGCCGACCGCACGCACGCGCCTGAGCGCGCCGCGCACCGTCTTGTCGAAACGCTTCTCGTCAGAGAGCTCGTCGACGAGATCGTGGCCGGAGACGACGACGATCGGCGAGCCCATCATGTCGAGCCAGAAGATCGGACCGAGCTCCTTGGCGAGCCGCGTCAGGTGCTGCACGGGCGCCGCCGAATCCAGCGACAGCATATTGCCGACCACCGGCTTGGTCGGCGGCTGCGGGATCGGGTCCAGTCGATTCTTGGATGACGACATTAAATGCGCTTCCCCCTGCCTCGATATTCAACGTCGTCATTGCGAGGAGCCCTTGCGACGAAGCAATCCAGAGTGTCTCCGCGGACGCATTCCTGGATTGCTTCGCTTCGCTCGCAATGACGAGCTAGCCAAACCGCCTTCTACGCCATTCGATCAGCTTGGCGCTGACCTCTTCCGGCTTCTCCTGCTGCGTCCAATGGCCGCTGTCCTTCACCAGGTACTTCTCGAGGTCGGCGATCAGCTTTTCCATCCCGTCGGCCGCAGACGGCGGCAGCACCGCGTCGTTCTCGGCCATGATCATCAATGACGGCACGTGGATGTGATGATCCAGCCCCTTCGCGCGCTCCCAATTGCGGCTGAAGTTGCGATACCAGTTGATGCCGCCCGTGAAGCCGGTTTCCGAGAACGTGTCGACGAACACCTTCTTCTCCTCCGCCGACAGGATCGGCGTGCGCGGATCATGTCTGGCGTCGTAATTCGCGATCATCTGCGGAAACGCCAGGTTGATGCGGGGCGAAGCACCGATGCCGGCAATCGGCTGCTCCTCGGGCGCACCCGGAGGGCGCGCGGCCGGCTTGCGCATGAAGGCATCGAAGGTCTGCTCGACACGGCTGCTGAAGATCTTGTCCGGTCCGCGCGCGGGATCCTGGAACTGGACGATATACATATGGTCGCCAAAACGCTGGCGGAACAGCGCGATCGGGTCGATCGGCGCGCGATCCCAGTGCGGGGTGTTGACGCCGACGACGCCGGCGACGCGCGTGGGATGCCGCAGCGGCATCTGCCAGACCACGAAGCCGCCCCAGTCGTGGCCGACGAAGATCGCCTTGTCGATTCCGAGGTGATCGAGCAGCCCGACGAGGTCGCCGGTCAGATGCTCCATGTCGTAGTCCTCGACCGGCTCGGGCCGGTCGCTCGCGCCATAGCCGCGCTGGTCGGGCGCGATCACGCGGATACCGGCTTCGCCGAGCGCCTTGATCTGATGACGCCAGGAGAAGGCAAGCTCGGGCCAGCCGTGGCACAGAACCACCGGCGGCTTGTCGTCGGCCGGGCCCGCTTCGTAATAGCCCATGCGGATTCCGTTCGTCTGCGCGAACTTGAGCGGCGGCATTTCAATCATTGCAACACTCCTACTCGGCAGCACCCTTGATGTCCGCCGACGGCGGCATGTAGGCCGCCTCCAGCGCGGCGAACTCCTCGGGCAGCATGTCGCACATCACCTGCACGTGCGGAATGATGTTGGCACCGACGATGAAGCCGAAATCGAGCTGGTCGCGATAGCTCTGCACGGTGATGTTGAGCGCCTGCCCGTGCGTCGAGATCGACACCGGGAAGATGTGCAGCAACTCCGCGCCGGCTGCGTAGAGCGTCTGCCGCGGCCCGGGCACGTTGGACACGGTGATGTTGGCGGCTGGCGGCAGCACGTCGGAGAGATTCGAGCGGCTGTAGAGCAGCGCCAGGATCTGCACCATGATCGGCGCGCCCAGCATCGAGATGTTGGAGACCTGGGGCATCAGCGCGCGCAGCGGATGCGACATCTCCTTGGACTTGGTCGATTGCGCGATGATCGCCTCCAGCCGCGCCTTGGGATCGTCGATGTTGGTCGCGATCGCGCAGATCATGCCGAACACCTGGTTGTTGGCCTCGGTGTTGCCCTCCTCGCGCAGCGAGATCGGCACCGCGGCGGTCAGGGATTTCGCCGGCAACGTGCCATATTGCTGCAGATAGCGGCGGACCACGCCGGAGGCGAGTGCCAGCACGACGTCGTTGAGCTTGCCGCCGGCCTGCTTGGCCAGCGCCTTCGCCCGCGACAGCGAAATCGACACGCCGGCAAAGCTGCGTTCCGACGAGATCGTCTTGTTGAGCATGGTCGGCGGCGACACCATGCTGGCGAGGCTCTCGCGCGACTTCGGATCGGCGACCTTGCCGAGCACATCGGACACGCTCTTGAGCACGGTCGGGATGTTGCCTGCGAAGCGCACCGCGCTCTCGATCTGGTACATCGCGTTGTCGAACAGGATCGAGCCGATATCGCTCTTGCCGGTGCGCGGCAACTGCAGGTTCTTCGCCGCTTGCGAAGCATCGAGCGGCTGGCTGAACAGCTGCTGGTAGGAATCGAGCAGGTTCGCGGCGATGTCGCGCGGCTCCTGGCCGGGCTTGGTGCCTCCCGTCGGCGGCTCGACCTTCCGCGGGATCGGCGAGATGTCGTAGATCATGTTGGTCAGCGCCGCACCGGCGCCGCCGTCGATCGCGGCATGGTGCATCTTGGAATAGAGCCCGACCTCGTTGTCCTTCATGCCCTCGAACACGTAGAACTCCCAGAGCGGGCGGGCGCGGTTCAAGAGCTTGGCATGCATCCAGCCGACGATGCGCTCCAGCGTGGCGCGGTCGCGCGGCTGCGGCAGGCTGGCGCGGAAGATGTGACGGTCGATATCGAACTGGTCGTCCTCGACCCAGGAGGGATGGTCGATGTCGAGCGGCGCCTTCTCCAGGCGTGCTTTCAGGATCGGAGCGATGTGCAGGCGCGAGACGATCATCGCCTTGAAGTCTTCGAAGAAGTCGCCCTTGTAGTCGTCGGGCAGGCGGAAGATCGCCATGCTCCCGACATGCATCGGCATCTCCGGCGTTTCCAGATACAGAAATGACGCGTCCAGCGACGACAGCTTCTTACCGTCAGCCATAGTTCCCTCCCGAATATTCGACGGGCGCCTTGGCGGCGCTTCTCGTCAGGCCGATACTGCCCGCTCCGGCGGGGCATATGCAATGGCAAAGGGCCCCGCCCGGTCAAATGGCCAGAACTCTCCCTCCGGTTGCGCCAGGCGGTCCGCCACGGCCCACAGCACCGCGGGGTTCACGCCGAGCCCGATATGGCTCGCCAGGTGCACCTCGATGTTCTCGGCGCGGTCGGAGGGATGCAACAGGCACGTCCGCCAGTTCACGACACCGTCGGCGCGCGAATAGATCGACGTCGCCGGCACCGGCAGTTCGCCGGCGATCGCTTCGCGCGCTTCCGCGAAATCCTCGACCCGCTCGCCGGACAGCGCCTCGTAGAGTCGCGTGGCGTTGGTCGCGCGCACGTCGTTGGCAAAAGGGCTGCCGAGCGTGACGACGTAGCGAACCATGTCGGGCGCCCGAAGCGCGAGATCGCGGGCATAGACGCCGCCGAGACTCCATCCGACCAGGCTGACCTTGCGCCCGGTCGCGGCATGGATTTCGGCGAGACGCGTGCGCAATACCTCCCGCATCCGCTCCAGCCCGCCGAGATTGCGGCCCATCCTCCAGGCGTGTGCCTCGTAGCCGAGCTCACTGAGATAGCGCCGCAGCGGCGCCATCGAAAGATCGCTGGCGAGAAAGCCCGGCAGCGCCAGCACCGGATGGCCGTCGCCTTTGGGCGCACGCATCAGGAGCGGCGAGAGCAGCAGGCTCGCGTTGAACTCGAACAGTCCACGGGCTTCGGCCAGCAGCAGGCCGAGAGCCGGCGGACGAAGCCGGCCTGGATCCTGCGCTCCGTCCCGCCCGGACTGCACTATTTCTTCTTGTCGCTGCTGCGCGGGCTGCCGAGACCGGCCATGGTGACGAACATGTCCTGAAACCGCTCGGCGATCTTGGGATCGAAGGTGAACCAGCTCTGGATCAGCGATTCCGGGGAGACCTTCTCGATGTTGCTCAGGACCTGCTGCTGCAGCTTGTCCATCACCGCCGTCTGCATCGGCGCCACGTCGGGCAATCCGAAGAACTGGCGGGCCTCGAGGGGGGTGCAGTCGATTTCGATGTTAACCTTCATGTCCCCTCCGGATGAGATTCGAGCGGCCTGCTGGCAGTATCACCGCGACACGGTGTGCAACGCAAGCGACCTGAGGGGAAGCGGCTAGGACCGGCTTCCGCAATCGACGGGTATGGTCAATCAAATCGCCCGGCCGCGACCGCAGCGGACGACTGAAATGCCGGGGGCCGGCAGGCCCATGTCCCTGCTTCCGGAGACTTCACAGGTCGAAAGTCGAATGTCGTTCGCGCACCGGCCTCCCCTAGATTGCCGGGCAGCATTGCTGCACAGCGGTGCAACTTGGCGCGTTCCTTGCTGGAATGGCGCTTGCACGGGTCGTGAACTCTGGGTAACATGGATCAGTCAGCCCCGCCGAACAATCAAAAATCACCGGCGTGGCATGTGGAGAGGGTCAAGAATGTCAGTCGGTCGAAGTCTGTTTGCGGCGACGCTCGCCGGTACGCTTGCGTTGGCGGTCTCGCCGGCGTCGAGCCAGACGCTACGTTATGCCAACCAGGGTGACCTGAAGTCGCTCGATCCCTATACGCTCAACGAGAGCACCACCCACGCCCATCTCGGGCACGTCTATCAAGGCCTCACCGCGCGCGACAAGGACCTCAAGATCATCCCGGCGCTGGCAGAAAGCTGGGAAACTCCGGAGCCGACCCGCTGGCGCTTCCATTTGCGCAAGGGCGTGAAGTTCCACAACGGCGATCCATTCACCGCCGACGACGTGGTGTTCTCCGCCGATCGCGTCCGCAAGAAGGGGTCGAACATGCAGACCCGCCTTGCGCCCGACGTCAAGGTGATCAAGGTCGACGACTACACCGTCGATTTCGTCCTGTCCTCGCCCAATCCCATCCTGCTTAACTCGTGGGATGTCTGGTACATCATGGACAAGAAATGGGCCGAGGAGAACAACGTCGTCGATCCGACGCCGGTGGCGGCGACCACGCCGAGCTACGCCTCGCTCCATGAGAACGGCACCGGTCCCTTCATCATCGAGAGCCATCAGCCCGGTGTGAAGACGGTGTTCAAGGCCAATCCCAACTACTGGGGCAAGGTTGAAGGCAATCTGAAGGAGATCATCTTCACCCCGATCTCCTCCGACGCCACCCGCGTCGCCGCCCTGCTCTCGGGCGAAGTCGACGTCATCGAGCCGGTTCCGATCCAGGACATCTCCCGCGTCGACTCCAGCCCGAATGCCCAGGTGCTGAAGGGGCCGGAGCTGCGCACCATCTTCATCGGCTTCGACCAGATGCGCGATGAGCTGCTCTACTCCAACATCAAGGGCAAGAACCCGTTCAAGGACGCCCGTGTCCGCGAGGCCTTCTACAAGGCGATCGACATCGAGCTGATCAAGACGCGCGTGATGCGCGGGCTGTCGACGCCGTCGGCACTGATGATCGCGCCGGAGCTGTTCGCACTGTCCAAGAGCTTCACGCGGCCGAAATTCGATCCTGACGGCGCCAAAAAGCTGCTGACCGAGGCCGGCTACCCCGACGGCTTCGAAGTCACCATGGACTGCCCGAACGATCGTTACGTCAACGACGCCGCGATCTGCCAGGCCGTGGTCGGCATGCTTGCCCGCATCGGCGTCAAGATCAACCTGCTGGCGCAGCCGAAGGCGCAGTACTTCGCCAAGGTGCTCAAGCAGGGCGGCTACCAGACCTCGTTCTACCTGCTGGGCTGGACCCCGAGCACGATGGATTCCCACAACGTGCTCTACGACATCATGGGCTGCCGCGACGATGCGAAATCCTCGCGCGGCGAGGCCAATCTCGGCGGCTACTGCAACAAGGAGTTCGACGCCCTCACCGACAAGGTGCTGGTCGAAACCGACACCGAGAAGCGCAACCAGCTGATCAAGGAGGCCTACGAGATCGGCATCAAGGACTGGTCCTACATCCCGCTGCACCAGCAGGCTCTGGCCTGGGGCGTATCGAAGAAGGTCAACCTGCCGCAGCGCGCCGACAATCTCGTCATGTTCCACTGGGCGACCAAGAAGGAATAGCGTTATTTGAACACGAGGTCCCGGCAGCGTCAGGCTTCCGGGACCTTTCCTCTTCCGGCTGACAAGGACGTCGGCCGTACGCACACCCAAGGAAAGTGGAAGGCATGCTCGCTTTCACGCTTCGCCGCGCCGTTCAGGCCATCGGCGTCATGTTCGCCGTCGGCATCATCGCGTTCTCGATGTTCCGTTTCGCCGGCGACCCCGTCAACCAGATCGTCTCGATCGACACCTCGGCGGCGGAGCGCGCGATCGTGCGCAAGTCGCTCGGCCTCGACGATCCCGTGCCGGTGCAGTTCGTGCGCTATTTCGCCGATGCCGCGCAGTTCAAGTTCGGCGTCTCCTACCAGTTCCGCCAGCCGGTCTCGGCGCTGCTCAGCGAGCGCATGCCCGCGACGCTGGAACTGGCGATCTGCGCGACCGTGTTTGCGATGGTGTTCGGCATCCTGATGGGCGTTTATTCCGCGCTCAAGCGCGACACCGTGCTCGCCAAATTATTCCAAGCGGTCTCGTTGATCGGCATCTCGCTGCCGACCTTCCTGATCGGCATCCTGCTGATCTATCTGTTCGCGGTGACGCTGGGCTGGCTGCCCTCGTTCGGCCGCGGCGAGGTGGTGAAGCTCGGCTGGTGGACGACGGGCCTGCTCACGCTGTCGGGCCTGAAGGCGCTGATCATGCCCTCGATCACGCTCGGCCTGTTCCAGATGACCCTGATCATGCGGCTGGTGCGCGCGGAGATGCTGGAGGTGCTGCGGACCGACTATATCCGCTTCGCCCGCGCGCGGGGGCTGACCACCCGTGCGATCCATTTCGGCCACGCGCTGAAGAACACCCTCATTCCCGTGATCACCGTGGCCGGACTGCAGTTTGGCTCGGTTATTGCATTTTCAATCATCACCGAAACCGTGTTCCAGTGGCCGGGCATGGGACTTCTGTTCGTCCAGGCCGTGCAAAACGTCGATATCCCGATCATGGCCGCCTATTTGCTGATGGTCTCGCTGATCTTCGTCACCATCAACCTGGTGGTCGATATCCTCTACACCGTGGTCGACCCGCGCCTGCGCGCGACGGTTGGCCGCGCCACGTAAGGCAGCCTGCATGTCCGACGCAGTCGTCTCCAATTCCGATCGGCAGAGCACGCAGCCGCCCCACGCCCGCAGCTGGCTCAGCCGCGCGCTCGACAGCGACGTGTTCTATTCGTTCCGCCGCTCCAAGCTCACCATGGTTGCGGCCGCCATCACGGTCGTGTTCTTCCTGCTTGCGATCTTTGCATCCGTGCTTGCGGTGCAGAACCCGTTCGATCCGGCGCAGCTCCAGTTGATCAACTCGCGGATCTCGCCGCTGTGGACCGCCGATGGCCAGAGCCCGTTCCTGCTTGGCACCGACGAGCAGGGCCGCGACGTGTTCTCCGCGATCCTTTACGGCATGCGCATCTCGCTCGCCGTGGGCGTTGCCGGCGTGATCTTCGCCGGCGCCCTCGGGATCGCGCTCGGCCTGATCGCCGGCTATTTCGGCGGCGCCGTCGACGGCGTCATCATGCGGATTGCCGACGTGCAGCTCACCTTCCCCGCCATCCTGATCGCGCTGCTGGTCAATGGCATCGCGAAGTCGATCCTCGGCAACCGGCTGGACGCCACCAGCATGCTGTTCGTGCTGGTGATCTCGATCGGCCTCAGCTTCTGGGTCGGATATGCCCGGACCGTGCGCGGCTCAGTGATGGTCGAGAAGAACAAGGACTACGTCGCCGCCGCGCAGCTGATCGGCCTGCCCGCGCCGAAGATCATGCTGCGCCACGTGCTGCCGAACACGATGGGCCCGATCCTGGTCATCGCCACGATCAACCTCGCGCTCGCCATCATCACGGAGGCGACGCTGTCCTTCCTGGGCGTCGGCCTGCCCGATACCATGCCCTCGCTCGGCACGCTGATTCGGATCGGCAACAACTATCTGTTCGCCGGCGAATGGTGGATCGTCGCCTTCCCCGGGCTCGCGCTGGCCGCGCTGATCCTGTCGATCAACCTGCTCGGCGACTGGCTGCGCGACGCGCTCAACCCGAAGCTTCGATGAGTACGCCTCGCCCATGACCGAACCCGTTCTCTCCGTGCGTAATCTCCAGGTCGAGTTCGCCTCCCGCCGCGGCACGCTGCGCGCCATCGACGACGTCTCCTTCGACATTGCCAAGGGCGAGGTGCTCGGTGTGGTCGGCGAATCCGGCGCCGGCAAATCCGTCACCGGCCTCGCGGTGATCGGCCTGATCGATCCGCCCGGCCGTATTGCCGGCGGCGAGATCCGCCTCGCAGGCATGCGCATCGACAATCTGCCGCCGGAGGAGATGCGCCGCGTCCGCGGCAAGCGCATCGGCATGATCTTCCAGGATCCCCTGACATCGCTCAATCCGCTGTACAAGGTCGGCGACCAGATCGTGGAGACGATCCGGACCCATCTCAATCTGTCCGAATCCGCCGCCCGCCGCCGCGCCATCGACCTGCTCGCCGAGGTCGGCATTCCCGCGCCGGAAAAGCGTATCGACGGCTATCCCCACGAATTCTCCGGCGGCATGCGCCAGCGCGTGGTGATTGCGCTCGCGATCTGCGCGGAGCCCGAGTTGATCATCGCGGACGAACCGACCACCGCGCTCGACGTTTCCGTGCAGGCGCAGATCATCTCGCTGATCAAGCGGCTCGGCCGCGACCACGGCACCGCCGTGATGCTGGTGACCCACGACATGGGCGTGATCGCGGAAACCTCGGACCGCGTCGCGGTGATGTATGCCGGACGCGTCGCCGAGATCGGCCCGGTGCAGGACGTCGTGAAGAACCCGTTGCATCCCTATGCCAAGGGCCTGATGGGCGCGATCCCGACGCTTGCCGGCGAAGACAAGCGCCTGGTGCAGATTCCGGGCTCGATGCCGCGCCTGTCGGCGATTCCGCGCGGCTGCTCGTTCAACCCGCGCTGCGCCTTCGCGTTCGATCGTTGCCGTGTCGAGCGGCCGGAGCCGCTGCCGCGCGGCGCGCAATCGGTCGCCTGCCATCTCTACGACACCATGCCGGCGGAGAGCGCGGCATGAGCACGCCATTCGTCCAGGCCACAAATCTGCGTCGCGTCTTCGACGTCTCAAAACCTTGGCTCAACCGCGTGCTCGAGGGCGGGCATCTCGAATATCTCAAGGCGGTCGATCACGTCTCCTTCGAGATCAGGAAGGGCGAGACCTTTGCCCTGGTCGGCGAATCCGGCTCGGGCAAGACCACGGTGGCGCGGATGGTGGTCGGCCTGTTGCCGCCGACTTCCGGCGACGTGCTGATCGACGGCGTCTCGATGGGCGATCCCAGGCAGGCCCTCGCGCGGCGCAAGCTGCGCCGCCGCATCCAGATGATCTTCCAGGACCCCTATGCGAGCCTGAACCCGCGCTTCCGCGTCGATGCCATCATCTCCGAGCCGATCCGCGCCTTCGACCTGATCCAGGGCGAGCGCGACATCCAGGCCCGCGTCGGCGAGTTGCTCAGCCTCGTCGGCCTGCATCCCGACGACCGGCTGAAATTTCCGCACGAGTTCTCCGGCGGCCAGCGCCAGCGCATCGCAATTGCGCGCGCGCTCGCATCCGACGCCGAATTCATCGTTTGCGACGAGCCGACCTCGGCGCTCGACGTCTCCGTGCAGGCGCAGATCCTCAATCTGATGCGCGATCTCCAGGACAAGTTCGGCCTGACCTACATGTTCATCAGCCACAACCTCGCCGTGGTCCGCCACATGGCGAGCCGCGTCGGCGTGATGTATCTCGGTCGTATCGTCGAGATCGCGGAGGGACGCGAGCTGTTTTCCCGGCCGCGCATGCCCTACACCAAGATGCTGCTGGGGGCCGTGCCTGACCTCGCGATGAGCGGCCGTCAGCGCATTCCGGTGAAGGGCGAGATCCCGAACCCGATCAATCCGCCGCCCGGCTGCGCCTTCAATCCGCGCTGCCCGCTGGCGTTCGATCTCTGCCGCAAGGAAACGCCGGAACTGATCGACGGCGTCGCCTGCCACGCAGTCAACACCGCGCCGGTCCCGGCGTGACGCGCGCGTGCCATGCAGCCTGCGCATTGGCGGCGCGGCATCGGCTGTGATCAATTGCGCGCGCCGGAAATAAGGTGGTGAAGTCCCATGGGCAGCAATATCAATCCCGATCCGTTCACGACGAGGCCCGAGATCGAGGGCACGTTCGGGGTCGTCGCCACCACGCACTGGATCGCGACCGCCGTCGGCATGGGTATTCTGGAAAAGGGCGGTAACGCCTTCGATGCCGGCGTTGCGACGGCCTTCACGCTTCAGGTGGTCGAGCCGCATCTGAACGGTCCCGGTGGCGATGTCCCTGTTATCGTGCACGACGTCAAGCGCGGCCGCACCGAGGTGATCTGTGGCCAGGGTCCGGCGCCGGCGCGTGCGACCATCGCGCATTACAAGAGCGAAGGCCTCGACATGGTGCCGGGCACCGGCCTGCTCGCCGCCTGCGTCCCCGGCACCTTCGAATCCTGGATGATGCTGCTGCGCGACTACGGCACGATGCGCGTGCGCGATGTGCTGGAGCCCGCGATCTCCTACGCCCGCGACGGCTATCCGCTGGTCGAGCGCGCCTGCGCCACGATCCAGACCGTCGAGCAGCTCTTCCGCAAGCACTGGCCGACATCGGCCGCGGTCTATCTTCCGAACGGTGAAGTGCCGAAGCCCGGCACGCTCTTCACCAACAAGACGCTTGCTGCGACCTACGCCCGGATCCTGAGCGAAGCCGAAAGCGGCGGCGGTGGCCGCGATGCCGAAATCGAGCGCGCGCGAAAGGCGTGGTCGCAGGGCTTCGTCGCCGAAGCTATCGACAAGTTCTGCCGGACGCAGGAGGTGATGGACGTCAGCGGCTCGCCGCATCGCGGCGTGCTCTCCGCCGACGACATGGCACGCTGGCAGCCGACGGTCGAAGAACCCCTCACCTATGATTACGGCCGCTACACCGTCTGCAAGGCCGGCGTCTGGAGCCAGGGCCCGGTGACGCTGCAGCAGCTTGCACTCTTGAAGGGCTTTGCGCTCGACGGGCTCGATCCGACCGGGCCGGAGTTCATCCATCTCCAGATCGAATGCGCCAAGCTCGCCTTCGCCGACCGCGAAAAATTCTACGGCGATCCCAAATTCGGCGAGATCCCGATCGCGACGCTGCTGTCGGATGCCTACAACGACGAGCGCCGCAAGCTGGTCACCGAGAAGGCTTCGCTCGATCTCCGGCCCGGCACGGTCGAGGGCTTCGGCGGCGTGGTCAAGCTGCGCCGCGCTGAGGGCCAACGTGAGGCCGTTGGCGCGCTCGGCGCCGGTGAACCAACCGTCGGGCGCTTCGGCGAGGTGCGCGGCGACACTGTGCATTTCGACATCATCGATAAGGCTGGCAACATGGTGTCCTCGACGCCTTCAGGGGGCTGGCTGCAATCCTCGCCGGTCATTCCCGAACTGGGCTTCTGCCTCGGCAGCCGCGCACAAATGTTCGATTTGGAGGAGAACCAGCCGGGCTCGCTCGCCCCGGGCAAGCGGCCGCGCACGACGCTGTCGCCGACCATGGCGTTGCGCGACGGCGAGCCCTACCTCGCCTGGGGCTCGCCCGGCGGCGATCAGCAGGACCAGTGGATCACGCAGTTCTTCCTGCGCCACGTCCACTGCAATCTCAATCTCCAGGAGGCGATCGACGCGCCGGCCTGGCATTCCGAGCATTTCCCGATCTCGTTCTGGCCCCGCACCGCGCGGCCCGGCGTGCTCGTGGTCGAGAACCGCGTGCCGAAGGCGACGATCGAGAATTTGCGCGAACGCGGGCACATCGTCGAGGTCGGCCCAGACTGGTCGGAAGGCCGCCTCACCGCGGCCTCGCGCGTCGGCGTACGCCGGCGCGCCGCCGCCAATCCGCGCGGCATGCAGGGCTACGCCGCAGGACGCTGAAGGCAGCACATGACCTGGTCGATCATCGCACGCGATCCTGCCACCGGCCAGTTCGGCATCGCGGTTGCGACCCGCTTCTTCGCCGTCGGCGCACGCGTGCCCTATATCGCCGCCGGCGTCGGCGCCATCGCGACGCAGGCTTTCGTCAATCCCTACTATGGCATCGACGGCGTGAAGCTGCTGCGCGAAGGTTTAAACGTCCACGACGTGCTCGCCACCCTGCTCGCGACGGACGACGGGCGCGAAAGCCGTCAGATGCACATCATGGACGCCAGCGGCGAGATCGCGGCGCATACGGGGCGCGACTGCGTCGACTGGTGCGGCCACATCGCCGGCAGCGGCTTCTCGATCGCCGGCAACATGCTCGCCGGGGCCGACGTGCTCGACGAGACCGCCAAGACTTTTATCGCCAATGACAGCCTGCCCTTCCCGCGCCGCCTGCTCGCCGCGATGCGCGCAGGCGAAGCCGCCGGCGGCGACAAGCGCGGCAAGCAGTCGGCCGCGCTGCTGATCCACGGCGAGGAAGAATGGCCGGCGCTCGACATTCGCGCCGACGACCATCCCGATCCGCTCGGCGAACTCGAACGGCTCGAGCGCGTCAGCCACGAGCTCTGGGTTCACTTCCGCCCCTCCATGCCGACGCGGCAGAACCCGGCCGGCAACACCGATCGGAGTGTCATCGACGCCAGCATCGCTGCGGCGCGCACGAGACGATCATGAGCGCGAGCCCCCTCATCGAGATCAGCGATCTGCGCATCCGCTTCCACGGCGACGATGGCCGCGTCACCCACGCCGTCGACAGCGTCGATCTCAGCGTCGCAAACGGCGCAACGCTCGGCCTCGTCGGCGAATCCGGCTGCGGCAAGAGCGTGACCTCGCTGGCGATCATGGGCCTGCTGCCGAAGCAGAGCGCGGAGATCACTGGCGCGATCCGCTTCGACGGTTTTGACCTGCTGAAGACCCCGGACCAGACGTTGCGCGATCTGCGCGGCAATCGGCTGGCGATGATCTTCCAGGAGCCGATGACCTCGCTCAATCCGAGCTTTACGATCGGCGACCAAATCATCGAGACGATCCTGCGTCACCGTGGCGGCTCGCGGAAGAGCGCGCGCGAGCGGGCGATCGAGCTCCTGCGCCGGGTCCACATCCCCTCGCCCGAGCGGCGCATCGATGAATATCCGCACAAGCTCTCCGGCGGCATGCGCCAGCGCGTGATGATCGCGATGGCACTCGCCTGCGATCCGCGGCTCCTGATCGCGGACGAGCCGACCACGGCGCTCGACGTCACCCTGCAGGCCCAGATCCTGGAGCTGATGCGCGAGCTGAAGGCGGCGAGCGGCGCCGCGATCATCCTGATCACCCACGATCTCGGCGTCGTCGCCGAGGTCTGCGACGAGGTCGCAGTGATGTATGCCGGCGAGATCGTCGAGCGCGCGCCGGTGGACGAATTGTTCGCCAAGCCGCAGCATCCCTACACCGTCGGCCTGCTCGGCTCGATCCCGCGGCTCGACCACCGCGCCGAGCAGCTGGCGACGATCGAAGGCATGGTCCCGAACATGGCACAGCCGCCCGCCGGTTGCCGCTTCGCCGCGCGCTGTCCCTTCGTGCTGGACGCCTGCACCATGGCGCCGCCGCCGCTCGTCGAAGTCAGCCCCGGCCACCTCTCGCGCTGCATCCGCGCGCCGCTCGAACTGCTGGTGTCTTGATGGCGCTGCTCGAGGTCAACGGCCTGGTCAAGCATTTCGTCGCCCAGCGCTCGCTGTTCGGCCGGGCGCTGGCGCATGTCAAAGCCGTCGATGGCGTGTCCTTCTCGCTGGAATCCGGCAAGACGCTGGCGCTCGTCGGCGAATCCGGTTGCGGCAAGTCCACCGTCAGCCGCCTCGTGCTGCGGCTGATCGAGCCGGATGCCGGCACGGTGCGCTTCGACGGACGCGACCTGCTCTCGCTCGATGCCGGCGGCTTGCGCGCCTTCCGCCGCGAGGCGCAGATCATCTTCCAGGATCCTTACGCCTCGCTCAATCCGCGCATGACGGTCGGTCAGATCCTGACCGAGCCGCTGGTGCTGCACGGTCTCGTTCCGGCGGCGCGGCGGCCCGAGCGCGTCGCGGAGTTGCTGCGGCTGGTGGGGCTGGAGCCGCGCCTCGCCCGGCGCTATCCGCACGAGTTCTCCGGCGGCCAGCGCCAGCGCATCGCCATTGCCCGCGCGCTCGCGGTCGAACCGAAGCTGATCATCTGCGACGAGCCGGTCTCGGCGCTCGACGTCTCGATCCGCTCGCAGATTCTCAACCTGCTGCGCGAGCTGCAGGACCGGCTCGGTCTCGCCTATATCTTCGTCTCGCACGATCTCGCCGTGGTCAAGCACATCGCCGACCACGTCGCGGTGATGAATCTCGGCCAGATCGTCGAGACCGCAGAGGCCGACGCGCTGTTCGCCGCGCCGCGCCATCCCTATAGCCGCGCGCTGCTGTCCGCGATCCCCGTGCCCAAACCGCGGGCAAAGCGCAGCCGGATTGTGCTGCAGGGAGAGATCCCCAGCGCGCTCAATCCGCCCGCGGGATGCCGCTTCCACACCCGCTGCCCCTATGTGGTCGACCGCTGCCGCAGCGAAATGCCCCGGCTCGTGGCGGATGGCATCGGACATGCAACGGCCTGCCACCGAGCGTCGGAACTGCCGTCCTCCGCGGCGATCGTCCCGTCCGACGGCGGCTTTTCGCCGGTCCTTGAAAAATTGGTCGCCGCCTTCAGCGGGGGCCCGGAAGCAGTCCGCGGCAGCGGGGTTAGTTCATTGGGAACGGACCTGGCCTAGCCCGCGAAACAGAGGTTGAGAGCGATGAGTTTCATGCGTTTGACAATCCTGGCGTCGGCCCTGCTGACGTCGCTCGTGGGCACCGCCCAGGCTCAGACCACACTTCGCATCGGGATCGCCGAAGACCCCGACATTCTCGATCCCAGCATCGGCCGCACCTATGTCGGCCGCATCGTGTTCTCCGCCTTCTGCGACAAGCTGTTCGACATCGACGAGAAGCTCAACATCGTGCCGCAGCTGGCGCTGTCCCACGAGACGTCGGCCGACGGCAAGGAGATGACGATCAAGCTCCGGCCGGGCGTCAAATTCCACGACGGCGAGCCGCTGGATGCGGAGGCCGCAAAATTCTCGATCGAGCGTCACATGACGCTGCCGACTTCGTTCCGGAAATCCGAGCTTGCCAGCGTCGACCACGTCGAGGTGGTCGATCCCCTCACCATCAAGCTGGTGCTCAAGACTCCCTACTCGCCCCTGATCGCCCAGCTCACCGATCGTTCCGGCATGATGGTGTCGCCCAAGGCGGCCAAGGAAGCAGGCGACAAGTTCGGCCTGCATCCGGTCTGCGCCGGCCCCTACAAGTTCGTCGAGCGCGTCCAGCAGGACCGCATGGTGTTCGAGAAGTTCGCCGACTACTGGAACAAGGACAACGTTCACATCGACCGCGTCGTGTTCCAGCCGATCATCGATTCGACAGTGCGGCTTGCGAACCTGAAATCCGGTGCGCTCGACCTGATCGAACGCGTGCTCGCGACCGACATCAAGGATGTCCGCACCGATCCCAAGCTGGTGCTGTCGACCGCACCCGAGCTCGGCTATCAGGGCCTGACCATCAATATCGGCAACGACAAGGCCAAGGGGCCGCTCAGCCAGTCGGCGAAGGTGCGCCAGGCGCTCAGCCTGTCGATCGATCGCGAGGCCATCAACCAGGTCGTGTTCAACGGCGAGTTCACGCCGGGCAATCAGTGGGTCAGCCCGACGCATCCCTATTACCAGAAGGCGTTTCCCATTCCGGGCCGCGACGTCGCCAAGGCCAAGGCGTTGCTGAAGGAAGCCGGCGTCAGCCTCCCCATCACCGTCGACTACATGGTCCCCAAGGGCACCGAGTACGAGGCCGTCGCCCAGGTCGTGCAGTCCATGGCCGCGGAAGCCGGCTTCGAGATCAAGATCCGCGCCGTCGAATTCGCGACCACCTTCAAGCAGGCCCAGGCCGGCGAATTCCAGGCGTTCCAGATCCCCTGGAGCGGCCGCATCGATCCCGACGGCAATTCCTACATCTTCATGCGCAGCAAGGCGCCGCAGAACGACGGAGGCTATTCGAACCCCGAGGCCGACAAGCTGCTGGAAGAGGGCCGGGCGACATCCAACGTCGACGAGCGCAAGGCGATCTACGCCAAGCTGACCAAGATCCTGCTCGACGACCTGCCGATCATCTACATCTATCACCGCACGCTGCTGATCGCGCACACGAAGAAGCTCGAGGGTTACCGGCAGATGCCCGACGGGCTGGTGCGCGTGGTCGGGCTGAAGTTCAAGTGACAAAGCTGACGATGAGTGCGTGTTCCGGACGCGGCGCAGCGCGTAAGCGCTGCACCGCAGAGCCGGAACCCATGACAACTGCTCATCAGGATAGATGGGTCCCGGTTCAGCAGCGCAACATTGCATGTTGCGCAGCGTCCGGGACACGGGTCGAACCATGCTGAACTTCCTCGCCCGCCGCATCGCGCAGATCGTGCCGACACTGTTCTTCGTGTCGGTGCTGATCTTCTCGCTGCAACAACTGCTCCCGGGCGATCCCGCGCTGGTGATGGCCGGCGAGGAGCGCGATCCCGCCGTGATCGAGCAGATCCGCCAGCAATACAAGCTCGATCAGCCGATTCCGGTGCAATACGTCTACTGGCTCAAGGGCGTGCTGACGGGCAATTTCGGCGAGTCCCTGCGCAACAAGATGCCGGTGCGCGAGCTGATCGCGCAGAAGCTGCCGGTGACGCTGCAGCTCGGCTCGATGGCCATCCTGATCGCGTTCTTCATCGGCATTCCCGCCGGCATCGTCTCCGCGGTGAAGAAGGGCACGGCCTGGGACTATGGCGCCAATCTGTTCGCGCTGTGGGGCATCTCGACACCGAATTTCTGGCTCGGAATTCTCCTCATCTTCCTGTTCTCGATCGAGCTCGGCTGGCTGCCGGCCTCTGGCTACGTCCCGCTGACCGAGAATTGGCGCGCGAGCTTGGCCGCCACCATCATGCCCGCCTTCGTGCTCGGCAACGCGATCTCCGCGATCCTGATGCGGCATACGCGCAGCGCGATGCTCCAGGTGCTGGAAAGCGACTATGTCCGCACCGCGCGCGCCAAGGGCCTGTCGGAGCGCTCGGTGATCCTCAAGCACGCGATGCGCAATGCGCTGACGCCCGTCATTACGCTCGGCGCGCTCGAGCTCGGCACGCTCTTGTCGGGCGCCGTGCTGACCGAGCAGATCTTCTCCATTCCCGGCTTCGGCAAGCTGATCGTCGATGCAGTGTTCAATCGCGACTACGCGGTCGTGCAGGGCGTCGTGCTGGTGACGGCCACCGTCTACATCACGCTGAACCTCGTTGCCGACATCGCCTATATCCTCGTCAATCCGCGGCTGCGGAGCTAGCGCCATGACCGACGCCGCGCTGCCCGCCGCCCCCTCCGCCACGCAGAGCTATGAGCTCGACAGCCCCGCGCGCCGCGCGCGGCGGCGGCTGTTCAAACGCAAGGCCGCCGTGTTCGGGCTTGTCGTGATCACCTTGTTCATCGCGCTGGCGGTCCTTGCGCCCATCGTCGTGCCCTACGATCCCATCGCGACGAGCTGGAGCCTGGTGCGCAAGCCGCCGACCGCGGCGCACTGGTTCGGCACCGACGAGCTCGGCCGCGACATCCTCAGCCGCGTCGTTTACGGCGCGCGCGCCTCCCTGCTCGCGGGCCTGATCTCGGTCGCGATCGCGCTCGGCATCGGCGTGCCGCTCGGCCTCCTCGCCGGCTATCGCGGCGGTTTTGTCGATGCGCTGATCAGCCGGATCACCGATGCGATGCTGGCCTGCCCGTTCCTGATCCTGGCGATCGCGCTCGCCGCATTCCTCGGTCCGAGTCTCGGCAACGCCATGATCGCGATCGGCATCTCGGCCACGCCGATCTTCATTCGGCTGACCCGCGGCCAGGTGCTGAGCGTCAAGGCCGAGGACTATGTCGAGGCCGCGCGTGCACTCGGCAACCCGCCCTGGCGGATCGCGTTCTCGCATATCCTGCCGAACATCCTGCCCTCGCTATTGGTGCAGGCGACGCTGTCGATCGCCGCGGCCATCATCGCCGAGGCCGCGTTGTCCTTCCTCGGCCTCGGCCAGCAGCCGCCGGCGCCGTCCTGGGGCAGCATGCTCAACGCGGCACAACGCTTCCTGACCCAGGCGCCGTGGATGGCGATCTGGCCGGGCCTTGCGATCTTCCTCGTGGTGCTGTCGCTGAATCTGCTCGGCGACGGCCTGCGCGACGCGCTCGACCCCAGGCAGCGCTAGTTATTCCTCATGGTGAGGAGCGCGTTCTTACGCGCGTCTCCGGACGATGCTTTGCATCGCCGGGCGAACCAAGAAGGCCCCACTGCAACCCGCGGCCATCCTTCGAGACGCAGCCTGACGGCCTCAGGATGAGGACCTCAGATCACCACCTCCCGCATCACGCGGCGGCAATCCATCTCGTATTCGAGATCGACCACCGGCGGCCGGGCAAAATGCCAGGTTAGGCCGGAGCGCAGCGCGCCGCGGCGGACCAGCTCATCGACGAGGACATGGTGGAAGTCGTGCACCGAATAGGCCTGCACGCCGGTCGTGTCCTTCCAGCCGAAGCCGAACGCCGTCATCCGGTTTTCCATCTGCGAGGTCGTGGTGAAGCGCACCTTCTCGCGCAGACCCTCCGGGCTGAGATCGCGGTAGCGCACCGTGCGCTCGACATAGGTGCCGCTGCCCTCGCGTGCCTCCGCACCGCCGGCAATGACGAAGCTCGGTGCGCTTGACCGCGTCGGGCGCGTGAAGGAGAACGCGTAGAACGACGGCTCGGACGGCGGATCGATCTCGGGACAGACGTTGCTGCGCGCCACCGGATTGGTGGTGCCGTCGAAGATGCCCCATTCCGATAGCGTCTTCACATAATGCAGGTTGAAGGCGCGGAACCCTTCCTCGCTGAAGGCCGCCGGCGAGCGCAGCTCGCAGGCGCAGAACGCCGTCAGCGGACGCCCCGCCTCCTGGATGAATTTCGCCGCAAGCGCGAAGCCCCCCGCGAGCGGCACCAGGCGATCGAAACGGACACGCTCGATCTCGTAGCCGTCATCCGCGGCCGCGCCGGCCGAGTACTGGAACACGGAGGGAATGAAACGATAATTGCCGGCGGAGAATTCACGCGTCATGACGGGCTCCTATTCCAGTTGCATGCGAATGCCCTTGGCGCCGTTGAGCAGGCGCTTCAGGTGAAAACCGGCCAGCGGATCATCGGCATGCATGCCGACCAGCGCGGCGAAGGCCGGCATGGCTGCGGCGTCGCCAGCCTCCATCTTGGCGAAAGCCTCCGAATAGATCGCCGTCTCCGGCGCTTCGAATTTGTTCGGCGACAACGGCTCGAACGCGCGCAGCGGCTCGCTGCGTCCGCGCAGCATCAGCTCGCCGACGGGACGTCCTTGAAAATTCTCAGCCGCCTTGGCGACGTTGGCGCTGACGCAGATGCGCGTGCCCAGGTGTTTGTTGGCGGCTTCCAGCCGCGCCGCGATGTTGATCGAGTCGCCATAGGCCGTGTAGTCGAAGAAACGATTGCCGCCGAAATTGCCCACCAGCGCGGGACCTGCATGGGCACCGATGCGGGTCGTGCCGAAATTCACGCCCTTCGCCTGCCAGCGCGCCGAAAAATCCTGCGCCCAGGCGTCGAGAGCATGCGCGCAGGCGACCGCACGCGTCGCATAATCCGGCTGGTCGCCGGGGGCATTGAACAGCACCTGGATCGCATCGCCGATGATCTTGGCGACCGTCCCCTCATGCGCGAACACGATCTCGGTCATCCCGCCGACATATTCGTTGAGGAGCTGACCGAGTGTCTGCGGAGGCGCGCTCTCGACCAGCGAGGTGAAGCCGGTGATGTCGGTGAAGAGGGTGGCGACATCGCGCCACTGCACCTCCATGCCGTCGCCTTCGACATCCGCCGCCAGGCGTCTTGCGATCTCCGGCGAGAAGAAGCGCGACAGCGAGGCATGGGCGCGCTCGGCTTCCATCTGGCGCCGCCGCACGTCGCGCAGCATCTCCACATGGCGGATGGTCTTCTGGATCGTGGTTTCCAGGTCGGCGAAGTCGATGGGCTTGGTCAGGAAGTCGAATGCGCCGCGGTTCATGGCGGTACGGATGTTGCTCATGTCGCCATAGGCCGAGACGATGATGGTCGACTTCTTGTCCTCGGCTTCCTGGAGCTTCGCCAGCAGCGACAGCCCGTCCATCCGCGGCATGTTGATGTCGGAGACCACCATGTCGACATGCGGATTCTGCTCCAGCGACTCCAGCGCCTCGAGGCCGTCGCGGGCGAACATCAGGGCGAACTGCCCATCGCGAATCTGCCTGCGGAACTTCTGCAGGATCAGCGCTTCGAGATCCGGCTCGTCGTCGACGAAGAGGATTGTCGCAGTCATGCGGCTTGCTCGAGCCTCGTATCGATCTCCTGGCGCAGCAGCGCAAAGTCGATCGGCTTGGTCAGGAGCCCGTGGGCGCCTCGCTCGATCGCCTTCCGGCGCGTCTCGGCGTCGCCATAGGCCGTGATCATGATGACGGGGACATGCGGATAGTCGGCGCGCACCTTCGGCAGCAGGTCGAGCCCGCTCATGCCGGGCATGTTGATGTCGGACAGGATCAGGATCAGCGAGGGATCGCGGACCTCGGCGGCACGCCTCAGTGCATCGGCCGCGGAGGGCGCGAACTCCATCTGGAAACGGCCGGCGCGCAGGTCGCGCCGGAAGTGTTGCCTGAACAGCGGCTCGACGTCGGGTTCGTCGTCGACGACCAGAATGTAAACGTTCAAGTCTTGCCTCCGGGGGTGTCGCCCGCTGCCATCGTCCGCGGCAGCGTGATGATGAATTCGGTGAATACACCGGGGTCGGTCTTCACGTCGATCGTGCCACCATGCTGCTTCACGACGATGTCGTGGCTCATGGACAGGCCGAGCCCGGTGCCTTCGCCGGCCGGCTTGGTCGTGAAGAACGGGTTGAACAGCTTCTCCTGCACCTCGGGCGGAATTCCGGTGCCGTTGTCGCGGATCCGGATCTCGACCCTGTCGCCGAGGCTCCTGGTTGTCGCGCTCAGGGTCGGCTCGAAACCTCCCGCTGCGCTCGCCTTGCGCTTGGCCGCGGCATAGAAGCCGTTCGAGATCAGGTTGAGAAGAACGCGCGTGATCTCCTGCGGATAGATGTCGGCCAAGCCGGCGGCGGGATCGAAGGCGCGCTCAAGCGTGACGTTGAATGCGGGTCGTTCGGCGCGCGCGCCGTGATAGGCGAGATTGAGGCTCTCCTCCACCACCGCATTGATATCGACGGGCCGATGCTCGCCGGAGCCCTGGCGCGAGTGCAGCAGCATGTTCCTGACGATGGAGTCGGCGCGCTTGCCGTGCTGCACCACCTTCTCGAGGTTGCCCTTGAGCATTGCGGTCAGCTCGCCGACCTCTTCCCTGGACTTGTCGTCGAGCGAGGCCGATTGCAGGACCTCGTTGAGCTCGTCGATCAGCTCGGTCGAGACCGAGGAGAAATTGTTGACGAAGTTGAGCGGGTTCTTGATTTCGTGGGCGATCCCGGCGGTGAGCTGGCCGAGCGAGGCCAGTTTCTCGGTCTGCACCAGGCGATCCTGGGCGGTGCGCAATTCGTTCAGGGACCGCGACAGTTCTCTGGTGCGCTCCTGGACTTCCTCGAACAGCCGGACATTCTCGATCGCAATGAGGGCCTGGTCCGCGAAGGTCGTTGCGAGCTCGATCTGTTTTTCGCTGAAGGGACGCACGACATGCCGCGTCAGGACGAACACGCCGATGGGCGTCCCCTCTCGAAGCAGCGGGACACCCAGCATCGTGCGGACGTTGGAACGTCTTCGCGCGGACGAAGGGGCGAATTCCGGGTCGGCCTGCACGTCCGGGACATGAACTGTCCTGCAATCGAGCAAGGTACGTCCAACGACACTTCCCCGCTCCGGCACGGACGCGAATGTCCGAAGCTTTGTCTCCTGCTCCGCATCGAGGCCGCAGCTTGCCGCCAGGTAGAAGACGCCATCGCGCGGCCGGAAGATCGTTCCTTCATCGGCGTCGCACAGGCGGGCGGCCGAACCGACCAGCGTGTCGAGCACGGTCTGCAAATCGAAGGTCGAGCGGCTGATCACCTTCAGCACATCGGCGGTCGCGGTCTGCTGCTGCAGCGCTTCCCGCAATTCGGCGGTCCGCTGCTCGACCTTGTTCTCGAGGCCGGCATAGGATTCCTGCAAGCGCTCGCCCATGTGGTTGAATTGGTCCGCGAGCCCCTCCAGCTCATCGCCGGTTTTGATCGAGATACGCTGGGCGAAATCGCCCCCGCCGATGCGCTCGGCGCCGATGCGCAGCGCCTGGATCGGCCCGACCATGCGGCGCGCCAGGAAGATCCCGGCCAGCACCGCGAAGACCGAGGCCGCGAGCAGCACGAATGCGAGCCGTTCCAGCGCGGCATAGAGCGCCGCATAGGCCTCCTCGACCGGCAGCTCGACGAACATGGTCCAGTGCATCGGCTCGATCGGGGCCGATGCGGTCAGCACCTTCTGGCCCTGGATGTTGCGCGCCTCGGAGAGCGCGTCAGCAGTCCCCCCGCCCCCGGCCAGCGCGGCGCGCACCTGCGCAAGGTTCGACATGTCGGTGTTGCGCAGGACGAGGCTGATATCGGGATGCGCGATCAGCCGCCCCTCCGGGCCGACGACGTACGCGTGCCCGTGCTGGCCGACCTTGATCTGGGAGACGACGTCCCAGATCAGCTTCAGATTGACTTCCGCGATGCTGACGCCGGCGTCCTTGCGCGACCCGGCCTGCGCCAGCGTCATGTAGGGCTCGGAGTCCCTGCGAAAGTAGACCGGCCCGTAGAACACCTTGTGCGCGACCGCCTCGGTGAATTTGGGGTCGTCAGACAGATCGATCCCGCTGTCGATCGCGTCCATCGCCAGCCGCGACACGCGCAGCCGCTCCCTGCCGCTCGCATCGACCTGGGCGAGTTCCGTGATCGCCGGCACTTGGCGCAGCAGCCGCAGCGCGTCGAACCGACGCTGCTCGATCGAGCCCGCTGACCATGGCAGCTGCGTGGTCCAGCCGAGCTGGCTCTCGATCTCCTTGACGAACTGCCCGATCTTGGCCGCAGCCGCCTCGGC
Organism: Bradyrhizobium huanghuaihaiense; assembly: GCF_025200885.1. NCBI lineage: Bacteria > Pseudomonadati > Pseudomonadota > Alphaproteobacteria > Hyphomicrobiales > Nitrobacteraceae > Bradyrhizobium > Bradyrhizobium huanghuaihaiense. Next base: position 6,712,231 of record NZ_CP104172.1, read on the forward strand.
CTGCTCATGCTGGACCCGGATCAGCGAAGCCTTGTGCTCGCGGTAATAGAAAAAGACCTCGAACAGGCCGTTGACAAGCAACGCGATGGCGACGACCGCCACGAACAGTGCGACGTATTTGGCGAACAGCCGGGTCCTGATTCCCTTCCCCGCCGCCGCGCCGGGCGCGACGCCATCCTGCGCCGCACTCGGCAGCGTCCTGGCTTGCGGTGTGTCGGGATGGAGGGAAAGGCTCATCCCGCGGAACCTAGCAAGAAGACCGGACCTTGTCTCTCGCCAGCGCGGCCAAGGGCCAGCCCCAAGGTTGCGGCCGCCGCAGCGGGACCCAACGAAAAAGGGCGGCAGCGGACTCGCCGCTGCCGCCCTCCGATTTGCTTGCTTCCGGCCTCAGGTCGGGCGCAGCGCCTTGGCGCCGAGGTCGAGTTCGTTGACCTGCTTGTTCCGCTCGGAATCGGCCGCCGCACGATGGTCGGTCGCCAGCACCACGTAGACCGCGGGCAGCACGAACAGCGTGAACAGCGTTCCGATCGACATGCCGGCGACGACGACCAGACCGATCGAGAAGCGGCTGGCCGCGCCCGCGCCGGTCGCGGTCAGCAGCGGGATCAGACCGGTCACCATCGCGGCCGTCGTCATCAGGATCGGCCGCAGGCGGATGCGCGCCGACATCTCGATGGCCGAGCGGCGGTCGAGCCGCTCCTTGACCTGGAGCTCGTTGGCGAACTCCACCATCAGGATGCCGTGCTTGGTGATCAGGCCGACCAGGGTGAGCAGACCGACCTGGGTGTAGATGTTCATGGTCGCCACGCCGAAGAACAGCGGGATCAGCGCGCCGACGATCGCCATCGGCACCGAGATCATGATCACGAACGGGTCACGCAGGCTCTCGAACTGCGCCGCCAGCACCAGGAAGATGATGATCAGCGCGAAGCCGAAGGTGATCGCGAGCTGGTTGCCTTCCTGCACATACTGCCGGGAGTCGGCCAGGTAGTCGTGGCTGAAACCCTGCGGCAGCTTCTTGGCCTCGCCTTCGAGGAAGTCGACTGCAGCACCGACGGTCACGCCGGGCATCGGCACGGCCGAGAACGTCGCCGAGTTGAGCTGGTTGTAGTGGGTCAGCGAATTCGGGTCGGTCCTGGTCTCGATCGACACCACGGTCGACAGCGGCAGCTGCTGGCCGGTGTTGGTCGTCACATAGTAGCCGCCGAGCGATTCCGGCGAGAGCCGCTGGCCGCGCGGAACCTGCGGGATCACCTGATAGGAGCGGCCCTCGAGATTGAAGCGGTTGATGTAGTTGCCGCCGAGCAGCACCGCGAGCGTCGAGCCGAGGTTCTGCATGTTGACGCCGAGATCCTGCGCCTTGGTGCGGTTGATCGTCACCTTCACGTTCGGCTGGTTGTAGGCGAGGTCGCTGTCGGAGACGATGAACATGCCGCTCTTGCGCGCGGCGTCCTTCAGCTTCTCCATCTGCTCATAGACCGTCTGGAAACCGGCCGTGGAGTTGATGACCATCTGCACCGGAAGGCCGCCCGGCCCGCCCGGCAGCGGCGGCAGGTTGAACGCGAAGGCCTGCACGCCCTCGATCTTGGAGAGCTCGGCCTGCACCAGCGGCTTCAGCTGGATCGACGAGCGCTTGCGCTCGTCCCAGGGCTTCAGGAGCATGCCGGCGATGCCGCCCTGCGGACCGTTGATGCCGTTCAGCACGAAGCGCAGATCGGTCTCGGGGAATTTCTGGAATTTCTCGTCGAGCTTCTCGCCGTAGAAATCGACATAGTCGATGTTGGCGTATTTCGGCGCCTTGGTCACCGCGAACACGATGCCCTGGTCTTCCTCAGGCGCCAGCTCCTTCGAGGTGTGCATGTAGAGGAAGCCGACGAGGCCGAGGATCGTGATCGCGAACAGGCCGGTGATCGCCTTGTAGTCGAGCGTGCGGTCGAGCTTGCGCCCGTACCAGCGCGTCAGGGCGCCGAACACCCGGTTCACGAGCTTGGCGAAACGGCCTTCTTCGGTGTTCTTGAGCAGCACCGAGCACATCATCGGCGACAGCGTCAGCGCGATCACGCCCGACACGATCACCGAGCCGGCGAGCGTGAAGGCGAATTCGCGGAACAGCGAACCGGTGAGGCCGCCGAGGAAGCCGATCGGCGCGTACACCGCCGCGAGCGTGATGGTCATCGAGATGACTGGCCCGACGATCTCGCGTGCGCCCTGTAGCGACGCCTGGACCGGCGTCTTACCCTCCTCCAGATGGCGATGGATGTTCTCCACCACGACGATCGCGTCGTCGACGACGAGACCGATCGCCAGCACCATCGCGAGCAGCGTCAACAGGTTGAAGCTGAAGCCGAGCGCCAGCATCAGGGTGCAGACGCCGATCATCGACAGCGGGATGGTGACGACGGGAATGATGACCGAGCGGAGCGAGGCCAGGAACAGGAAGATCACCACGATCACGATGATCACGGCTTCGCCCAGCGTCTTCTCCACCTCGTCGATCGAGGACTGGATGAATTTGGTCGAGTCGTAGGCGACCTTCATCTTCATCGACGGCGGCAGATTGCGTTCGAGTTCGGGGAACAGCGCGCGCACGCCCTTGACCAGGGTCAGCGGGTTGCCTTGCGGCGTTGCCTGCACACCGATGAAGATCGCGTGCTCGCCGTTGAAGGCGACGCTGGCGTCCGTGCTCTGGGCGGCAAGCTCGACGGTGGCGATGTCCTCCATCCGCACGAAGCCGCCGTCCTTGGCCTTGACGATCATCTTCCTGAACTGGTTGACGTCGGTCAGGCCCGTATTCGTCGACACGTTCGAGACGATGAGGTAGCCCTTGGTCTGGCCCGCCGCGGACTGGAAGTTGTTGGCCTGGATGGCAGCGGCAACGTCGGCCGGCGACACGTTGCGGCCGGCCATCTTCACGGGATCAAGCCACAGCCGCATCGCGAAGGTCTGGCCGCCCAGGATGTCGGCCGAGGCGACGCCGTCGACCGTCGACAGCACCGGCTGCACCACGCGCGTCAGATAGTCGGAGATCGCCGAACCCGACAGCTCCTCCGACGAGAAGCCGAGATACATCACGGCCGTGGTCTGGCCCGTGGTCTTGGTGACGATCGGGTCGTTCGACTCCTTCGGGATCAGGTACTTCACCGAGTTCGTCTTCGCCAACACCTCGGTGAGCGCCTGGTTCGGATCGAAGTTGAGCTTGATGTAGACCTGGATCGTCGAGGTGCCGAGCACCGAGGACGAGGTGATGTAGTCGACGCCCTCGGCGGAGGCGACCGCCTGCTCGATCGGCGTGGTGATGAAGCCCTGGATCAGGTCCGCGGACGCGCCGGGATAGACGGTCGTGATGTTGATGACCGTGTTCGACAGTTTCGGATATTGCCGGATCGGCAGCACCATGGCCGCACGCAGGCCGATCAGCAGGATCAGCAGGCTGACGACGACCGACAGAACCGGGCGCTTGATGAAAATATCGGTAAAGGCCATCGCGGCGATCTCGATTTCTTTGTCTCAAGAAGCGTGATCCGGCCGAGCCGGATCACGCGAGGATGTTGTCAGTAGCGCGGCGGCTGCGCCGGGATCTGCGGAGCCGGGTCGGTCGAAATCGCGACCGCCGCGCCCGATTGCAGCTTGAGCTGGCCGACGGCGACGACCTTGTCGCCCGCCTTCAGACCCTTGACGATCTCGACGCGGCCCTCGACCCGGCTGCCGGTCTGCACGAAGGTGCGCACCGCGGAGAGGCTGGTCTTGCCGTCCTCTTCTTTCTTCTCGGTGATCACGAACACGGAGTCGCCATACAGAGTGTAGTCGACCGCCGTTTCCGGAACGGTGATCACCGCCGGCTTCTCCGGCAACACCACCGTCGTGGTCACGAACATGCCGGGCTTCAGGATCTTCTCGGGATTGGCGATCGTGGCCTGCACGCGGATGTTGCGGGTATCGGTCGCGATCTGCGGCTCGATCGTGGTGATCTTGCCCTCGAAGGTGCGGCCGGGATAGGCGTCGACCTTCAGCCGAACGGTCTGGCCGACCTTGAGGCTGGCGGAATCCTTTTCGGTGACGGTGAAGTTGGCCCACAGCTCCGACAGGTCGGTCAACGAGACGATCGCGGTGCCGGCCGTCAGATACTGGCCGACCTCCACCTTGCGCATGCCGAGATCACCCGAGAACGGCGCGCGCACGAGCTTCTGCGAAATCAGCGCCTCGGTCTTTGCGATCCCCGCTTGCGCCTGGTCGTAGGCAGCCTGCGCGGTATCGACGGTCGCCTGCGGGCCGAACTGGCGCGAGGCCAGCTGCTTGGCGCGGTCGAGCGAGAGCTGCGCGACGGTCGCCTGCGCCTTGTAGTTGGCGAGGTCACCTTGATCCGGCGCGTCGAACAGCTGCACCAGCGGCGTGCCGGCTTCGACACGCGTACCCGGCTCGAACTTGATCTCGGTGACGCGGCCGTTGACGTCGGCGCTGACGTCGACCTGATGCACGGCGACGAGGCTGCCGACCGCCGTGAGCAGGTTCGGCACCACCTCCGACTTCGCCTCGGCTGCGCTGACGGCCGTCGGCGGCGGCTTGTTGTTGGCGAAGAACTGCTTGATCATCTGGCCGCGGAAATTATTGAACCAGACGAGACCACCAACGAGCACGGCAAGCAGCGTGCCGACGATGATGAACCAGCGCACCGGCCGGACCGGACGCTTGGGAGCCTTGTTGTCGATCGGTTCGCCCGAAATCTTGTGTTCGGCTACGATGTTCATGTCATGCACTTTCTGCAATCGCCGTCTTGCCCGCATCCGCGGCCTGATCGCGGCCCAAATGCGAAGCAATTGCGGCGTCGTTAAGTCCGATACCCCTCAGGAGAAACTCACAGAGCTGCCGCTCCAGATCGTTCGCCTTGCCGTAAGCGAGACAGGGCGCAGCCGGCAGCCTGGTCAGCGCAGCCATCATCACCGTGTGATGCGCAAACCAGAACAGGTTGAGCGGATCGCCGCTGAAAGGCCGCGCCTCACCGCTGGCAACCGCACGCTCGAGCGAGGCGACGAAGACCGCCCCGATCAGCTTCTCGATTTTGGCATATAGCAGACGGGCGAATTCGCCATCATCCAAATGACTCGTGGCCATCAGTCGCAGGCGCTGCGCTTCTTCCTGGTCGGGACCGTCGGCGATGTGGAGGAAGTGCTGGACCATGCCTCGGATCAGCTCGACCAGAGCCGCCGTCGACGGCTCGCGCTCGAGCAGCTCCATCAAGGCCGGATCCGCCTCGCATTCGTCGCTGAGGATTTCGGCGTACAGCGCCGCCTTGGACGGGAAATGCTTGAACAGCAGCGCCTCGGAAATGGCAGCGGCGGCCGCCACGCTCTTCGTCGTGGTGCCGTTATATCCGTGGCGGGCAAAGCAGCGTTTCGCGGCACCGAGGATCAATTGACGCCTCAGGTCGCTCGTCATACGCAATGAGCTCATTTTAGTGAGTAAGCACTCACCCACGCAAAAGTCAAGCACTATACTGCACCGCAACCTGCATGCGGCATTAATTTAGTGGAAATTGATCCAGTCTACACGGCCTGCGTGCAGAGCGTCGACAGAATGGGGCAGACCCGGCGCCTAGATGGGTTGGAAGCCGAGGTCCCCGCGGATCTGGTTGACGATGTAGGTCCCATCCCGAATCGGCAGAATTCGCTCCAGATTGGCGCTGTCGATCTTCACATTGGCAAATCGCGGGCCCGCCGACACGTCATGGACGGCTTTGGCGAAGGCCTCGACCTCGGCCATGGTCGAGATCGACTGGCTGTCCTTGATGCCGCAGGCCCTGGCGACGCCGACCAGGTCGGCAGCGGCCGAGGTGTGGCTGGTCTGGCCGCCGGTCTCGCCATAGGCCTCGTTGTCGAGCACGGCGATCGAGAGGTTGGCCGGCTTCTGCAGGCCGATGGTGGCAAGGCTGCCGAGGCCCATCAGCATCTCGCCGTCGCCGGTGATGACCAGCACCGGCAGCTTCGGCTGCGCCAGGGCAAGCCCGAGGCCGATCATCGCCGCGCCGCCCATGCCGCCCCAAAGATAGAAGTTGCGGGCATGGTCGCCGGCGGCGCACATGTCGTTGGTGGAGGCACCGAGGCCGCCGATCGCGACCACGTCCTTGCGGTTCGCCAGCAGGGTGGACACCACCTGGCGGCGGTCGAGGAGATTGGCCTTGCTCATTTGGTGAAAACCTTGGCGCCGATCAGGCGCTGCGACAGAAGGACGGCGGTGGGCGTGAGCGCGTTGTAGGCTTGCGATGCAGCAGCTTCGAGCACCGCAGGAACTTCAGCCGCGCTGGAGGCGCGCAGCACCTGGACGCCCGAGAGCTCGAACACGCCTTGCGTGGTCGAACCCATCGGCACCTGCCACGGATTGAACTCGCCCCACTCGCCGCGCATGGTCACGAGCGTGAGGAAGGGAAAGCGCAGGATCGGGATCAGCGACAGCATGTTGATGCAATTGCCGACGCCGCTCGACTGCATCAGCAGCACGCCGCGCTGGCCGCCTGCCCAGGCGCCGGCGAGCAGCGCCACGCCCTCCTCCTCCGTCGTCAGCGGAATGCCGCGCATGGTGGAGGAGTCCAGCACCCGCTGGATCAGTTTCGAATGACCGGCATCGGGCACGTACGGCACCTGCCGGACGTCGAAGCGTTGCAAGGTCGCGAAAATATCGTCGGGCCAGTTCGGCACCGTGTCGGCAGCGTCAGCGCGTGCGTGCATTTTCCTGTCCGGTCGGCTAGCAAGATGCAAAGACTGTAGACGCATGCATGCGCCGACCAGAACAACAAAAACGGCATAACGGCTTTAACCGGCGAGTATAACGGGATGAACGCAGATGCGAAGGCGCTGGCGGCAAGCTTCGACCTCGAGAAGCTGACGCCGGAATTCTACGACAACCCCTATCCGACTTATCGTGCACTGCGGGAGAACGAGCCGGTCAAGCGCCTGCCGAACGGCACCGTGTTCCTGACCCGCTACGACGATCTCGTCACCACCTACAAGAACACCAAGTCGTTCAGCTCGGACAAGAAGCGCGAGTTCGCGCCGAAATACGGCGACACCCCGCTCTACGAGCACCACACCACCAGCCTCGTCTTCAACGATCCGCCGTCCCACACCCGCGTGCGCCGCCTGATCATGGGCGCGCTGTCGCCGCGTGCGATCGCGGGGATGGAAGGCGATCTCATCAAGCTGGTCGACGGCCTGCTCGATGCCATCGCCGCCAAGGGCCATTGCGAGCTGATCGAGGATTTCGCCGCATCTATACCCATCGAGGTGATCGGCAATCTGCTCGACGTGCCCCATGACGAGCGCGGACCGCTGCGCGACTGGTCGCTGGCGATCCTCGGCGCACTCGAACCCGTGGTGTCGCCTGACGTGGCCGCGCGCGGCAACAAGGCGGTGACGGACTTCCTCGCCTATCTCGAAACGCTGGTCGCACGGCGGCGCGAAAAGCCGGGCAATCCCGAGCGCGACGTGCTGACGCGCCTCATTCAAGGCGAGGAGAACGGCGAGCGGCTGACCGAGAAGGAGTTGCTGCACAATTGCATCTTCCTGCTCAATGCCGGCCACGAGACCACGACCAATCTGATCGGCAACGGCCTCGTCGCGCTCGACCGCAATCCGGACCAGCAGCAGCGTCTGATCGACACGCCCGACCTGATCAAGACCGCGGTGGAGGAAATGCTGCGCTACGAGAGCTCGAACCAGCTCGGCAACCGCATGACCACCGAGAAGGTCGAGCTCGGCGGTGTCATGCTCGCGGCCGGCACGTCGGTAACGCTGTGCATCGGGGCGGCCAACCGCGATCCCGCGCAGTTTGCCGACCCCGAACGCTTCGATATCGCGCGCACGCCGAACCGGCACCTCGCCTTCGCCACCGGCGCGCATCAATGCGCCGGCATGGCGCTGGCGCGGCTGGAAGGGGCGATTGCGATCTCCCGCTTCCTGGCGCGCTTCCCGAACTATGCCGTCAGCGGCCAGCCGGTGCGGGGCGGACGGGTGCGGTTCCGCGGGTTCTTGAGCGTGCCGTGCGCGCTTGGCTGAGGGCCCCAAACAAAAAATGTCGAAAACAACCCCATGCACAGTAGAAGCCGGATCGGCGGACGACATCATGTGATTCCACAGAACCATCTGACCTTTCGGGCAAATCGGGCCGCGCCACGCCATTGGCGCGGGAAGGCTTCCAAGGCGGCCGGCTGATCCCCAAATCAAGCTGAAGGCCGCCGGTGCAGTCGGTTGACGCCCCCGCGCGCAGCAATGGAGTGACGACAGATGAGCTCGTCGATCATTGATTTCATCGCAACGGAAGCACGCTTTGGGGCCCAAAATTACGCGCCGATCGGGGTCGTCCTGTCGCGCGGCGAAGGTGTCTGGGTCTGGGATACCGACGGCAACCGCTATCTCGATTGCCTCTCGGCCTATTCGGCGGTCAGCCAGGGCCACTGCCACCCCAAGATCCTGGCGGCGATGGTCGAACAGGCGCACAGGTTGACGCTCACCTCGCGCGCCTTCCACAACGACCAGCTCGCCCTGTTCTACGAGGAGATCGCGGCGCTCACCGGGTCCCACAAGGTGCTGCCGATGAACAGCGGCGCGGAGGCGGTCGAAAGCGCGATCAAGTCGGTCCGCAAATGGGGCTACGAGGTGAAGGGTGTGCCGGACGGCCAGGCGGAGATCATCGTCTGCGCCAACAATTTCCACGGACGCACGCTGGGCATCGTCGGCTTTTCAACCGACCCCGAGACACACGGGCACTTCGGGCCGTTCGCGCCGGGCTTCAAGATCATCCCGTTCGGCGACGCCGCGGCGCTGGAGCAGGCCATCACACCAAACACGGTTGCCTTCCTGGTCGAGCCGATCCAGGGCGAAGCCGGTGTCGTGATTCCTCCCGCCGGCTATTTCACGAAAGTCCGGGAGCTCTGCACCGCCAACAACGTGATGCTGGTCCTCGACGAGATCCAGACCGGGCTCGGCCGCACCGGCAAGCTGCTCGCCGAACAGCACGAGGGGATAGAGGCGGACGTGACGCTGCTCGGCAAGGCCCTGTCCGGCGGCTTCTATCCGGTGTCGGCCGTGCTCTCGAACAACGACGTGCTCGGGACCTTGAGACCCGGGCAGCATGGTTCGACCTTCGGGGGCAACCCGCTTGCCTGCGCGGTGGCGCGGGCGGCGATGCGGGTGCTGGTCGAGGAAGGCATGATCGAGAACGCGGCGAGGCAAGGCGCGCGCTTTCTGGAAGGCTTGAAGGACATTCGCGCCAACACGATCCGCGAGGTGCGCGGGCGCGGCCTGATGCTGGCGGTCGAGCTGCATCCCGAGGCCGGCCGCGCGCGCCGCTACTGCGAGGCGCTTCAGGGCAAGGGCATCCTCGCCAAGGATACCCATGAGCAAACGATCCGCATCGCGCCACCGCTGGTGATCACCAGCGACCAGGTCGACTGGGCGCTGGAGCGGCTCGCCACCACCCTGACGCAGGATTTCTCCTGAGCCTGCCTGCGTCGGAAGGAACTTATCGGAGCGACGGACGTTTGGGTCCGCGAATGAGCAGCGCCGTGCCCGGCGCAGCAAGCGCCGAGGCCGGAGGCGCTGAGCTGCGCGGGAGAAATGCTCATGAGACTCACTCTTTCAGTCATCAAAGCTGACGTTGGCTCCGTTGGCGGGCATACGAAACCGTCTTCACGCATGATCGCGACTGTCGAGGGCGAGGTTGCCAAGGCGATCTGCAATGGTCTGTTGATCGACGGTTTCATCTGCCACACCGGCGACGACATTGCGATCATCATGACGCACACACGGGGCGAAGGAAGCTCCGAGGTCCATCAACTCGCCTGGAGGACGTTCCTCGCGGCCACCTCGGTCGCGAAAACCTCCGGGCTCTATGGCGCTGGCCAGGATCTTCTCGCCGACGCGCCTTCCGGGAACATTCGCGGCGCCGGCCCAGGCGTCGCCGAGCTCAGCTTCGACCACAGCCTCTCCGGCGTGCGGCCCGCGGAGTCCTTCATGGTGTTCGCGGCCGACAAATGCGGCCCCGGCGCCTACAACCTGCCGCTCTATCTCGCCTTTGCCGACCCCATGTACTGCGCCGGGCTGATGCTGCCTCCGATGATCAAGGGATTCCGTTTCCATGTCATCGACATGGACAACACAGCCGGCGACAGCCTGATCGAGCTCGACGCACCCGCCGACTGCTACCACATTGCCGCCCTGCTTCGCGACAACGAGCGCTTCGGCATCGATCGCATCATTTCTCGAACCCATGGCGAGGTCGTCGTGGCCGTTTCGGCACAGCGCCTCCACGCGATCGCAGGCAAGTACACCGGCAAGGATGATCCAGTCGCGATCGTCAGGAACCAGGGAATTTTCCCAGCTCCGGAGGAAATAGTCTCACCGTTCGCCAAGGCGCACTTCGTGGGCGGCGATGCACGCGGCTCACATGTGATGCCGCTCATGCCGGTGCCACTCAACACGCCCGTTACCGGCATGTACTGCCTGCCGATCGTTTCTTGCGTCGGCTTTTCGATCGACAGGGAAGGCCGCTTTGCCGAGTCCTACACCGATTTCTTCGACAACCCGGCATGGGATGAGGTCCGCCGGCGCGCCCAGCGCAAGGCCATTGAGATGCGCAGCCAAGGCTGGTCTGGCGCCGCCATGCTGCCCTATTCCGAACTGGAATATGGCGGCTTCCGCGACACCGTGTCCGGACTGCTGAAGCGTTTTCGACTACGCGACGACCGCAAGCCGGAAGCGGCCGAGTAGCGACCGTCTCCAATCAGAAGCTGGAGCGACGTTCATCGTTCAATCGACAGATGCAGGCGCTATGACGACATGCCGATCCGGGAGGTGGATATGGCCAAAAAACGCATCGGCATTCTCACGGGCGGCGGCGACGTCCCCGGCCTCAATGCAGTCATCAAGAGCGTGACTTATCGCGGCAGCGAGGACGACATCGAGGTTGTCGGTCTGCGCCGTGGTTGGGAGGCCCTCACGCACCTGAACCTCGACGACCCAAACTGCAGGTCCCACTACGTCATCCCGCTGAACCGTGAAAACACTCGAACCATCGACCGGCGCGGCGGCACTGTGCTGCACTCGAGCCGCGTCAATCCCTCCAAAATAAAAAAGCTGCCCGATCATCTCGTCGGGAATGATGTTCCAGTCTCGCTGAGCACCAACGGCGGCATCGCGACAAAGACGTGGGACCTCACCAGCCGGGTGCTCGCCAACCTTTCGGGACTTGGCATCGAACACCTGATCGCCATCGGCGGCGACGACACGCTCAGTTATGCGGCCAACCTCAACGAACTCGGCGTCAAGATCATCGCCATCCCGAAGACGATGGATAATGACGTCCGCAACACCGAGTACTGCATCGGCTTCTCGACCGCGATCACCCGCGCCAGCGATGCCATCCAGCGGCAGCGCACCACCGTCGGCTCGCATGAGCGAATTGGCATTTTCCGCGTCTTTGGTCGCGATGCCGGATTTACGGCACTGTACACCGCGTATGCGACCTCGATACGATGCGTCATACCGGAGTATAAGGTCGACCTCAACAAGCTGATCCAGTTGCTCATCGAGGACAAGCGCGCCAATCCAAGCAACTACGCGCTGATCGTGCTCAGCGAGGGAGCTCAGTGGGAAGGCTACAAGCTGCGGGAATACGGCGAGCCTGACGCCTACGGTCACCGCAAGAAGGCCAACGTGGCGGAATCGCTTGCCGACGAGATCAAGCAGCGCACCGGCGAGGAGACGATCACCTCCGATCTCACCTACGATTTACGATCGGGCGATCCGGACTTCATCGACAAGCTTGTGGCCCTGACTTTCGGTAACATGGCCTACGATGCCATGCTGGAAAGCAAGACCGGCCTCATGTCGGCGCTGGTCGAGGGCCGCTACGACCTCGTGCCCATCCCTGACGCCAAGCTCGGTCCGCGCAAATTGGACGTTGCGAGCAGCTACAACACGGAGCGCTACCGCCCCATCTACGCCAACAAGCAGGGGCTGCCGATCTTTCTCAACCGCGCGTCCTAGCGTGCCGGACCGGGAGCCAGCAGTAAGTCCGACCAATGTCAGTGAAATCGACTGGGCGCTGGAGCGGCTGGCCACCCCTGACGCAGGATTTCTCCTGAGGCGCCTGCGTCGGAAGATCGCAATGCCGACGGTGGTCAACAACGAACGATTCCGCCAGCCGTGCGTTGGAACGTCGTGGGCGATTACGAGCTGGGAGCGACAAACATGCTTCCGCGTGGCGTTTGCCTGACGGCGGTTTTAGTTGGTGCCTCGGTGCTGGCGACGAGCATCAGTGCGTTCGCCCAAGGACCCGGCCAGGGACATGGCAGGGGCGGGCCACCCGGCCCAGCCGCAGCGCCGGCAGCACGGCCTGCAGCACCACCGGCCATGGCCCGGCCGGCGGCGCCGCCAGCCATGGCACGTCCCGCCGCACCGGCATTCCATCCCCCGGCCATGCCGCAGCGACCGGCCATGGCACCACATCCTGCACCGCGCATTGCCGCACCGCCACCCCGCCCGACCCCACATTTCGCTGCACCGCCGCCGCGAGCGGCTCCGCACGTGGCGGCACCGCGGCCTGAATTCCATCGGGCGCCGACATCCCCGCAACGCCCGGCCATGGCACCCCGGCCGACGCCGCACATCGCCGCTCCCTCGGCCGCTCCGGCGCGGCCCAGCGGACCGCCGGCCGCAAGCGAGCGGCTGTCGCGGCGGGATCAGATCGAACAGCGCGCGCAACAGCGCCAGCAGCAAGTCCAGCAGCGCCAGGAGATGGTGCAGCAGCGGCAGCGCGAGACGCTGTCGCGCCAGACCACGGAACGCCAGACCCGCATCGATCGCCTGCAGCAGCGCGTGCAGCAGCTCCAGTCGCAGAAACCGGAAGGCGCGCGGGCGTTGCGCGAGCAGCAACGGACGCTCCAGACCCAGAACCGCCTGCTTCAGCGTGAGCAGCGCGCTCAGCAAAGCGACCTGGCGCGCCAGCAGCGGCTTGGCCTCCAGGCTCCGGCCGGGCGGGCGGCAGCGACGACAGCCGCGGCCGCAGCCGCTGTGCAGGCCGCCCGGAGCGGGCGGTTTGCCGAGCGCTTCCGCGAACAGACCCCTGCGCAACAAGCCCAGGCGGCGCTCACCACCCGCCAGAGCGGCTGGGCTCCCCGGCAGGCCTGGCGTCATCGCCATCCCGCGGTGTTCGTGGCCTGGCTCGGGCCCGTGTTCTGGCCTTATGCCTATTCCGACATTTTCGACTACACGTTCTGGTCCTATGCCTACGAGCCCGGCTATTGGGCGTACGCGTATGACGACTTCGTCGACACCGTGTTCTGGGGTGGTGACGGCCCCTATTCCGCCTATGCCAGCGTCAACCCGTATGACTACCCACGAGCCGGCGGCCGCGGCCGTCCGCGCGCCAGCGCTAGTCAGCAAACGCTGCAGCAATTGTGCGGCACGCCGGACAAGGGCGTGACCGCCTGGCCGCTTGCCGATATCGCGCGGGCCGTGCGGCCGACACCGGAGCAACGCGCGCTGCTCGACGAATTGAAGACCGCGGCGGCCAACGCTGCCGGTGTGTTCAAGGACTCCTGCGCGGAGACCTATGCACTCACTCCGCCTGGCCGCCTGCGCGCGATGATGAACCGCGTCAGCGCGACGCTGGAAGCCGTCAAGATCGTGCGGCCGGCGCTGGAGAATTTCTACAACTCGCTCAGTGACGAGCAGCAGGCCAGCTTCAATGCGCTCGGTCCCAATGTCGGCGAGCGCTCGCCGCAGCAGCAGCAGGCCAACGCCCAAGCCAATACCGACGGCTGTGGCGATCCGAAATCCGGCCTGACCCAGTTGCCGATCCAAAGGATCGAAGCTGTGCTGCACCCCGCCGGCAAGCAGAAGGAGGCGCTCGACCGCCTCAGTGAAGCGACAGCCAAGGGCGTTGAAGGCCTGCAGGCGGCTTGCCCGAACGATGTACCGCAGACGCCGGTCGGACGACTGGAGGCGATGCAGCGCCGGCTCGAGGCGATGCTCACGGCCGCCAAGCTGGTCGAACCTGCGCTGGACGAGTTCTATGCCACGCTGAGCAGCGAGCAGAAGGCGCGCTTCAACACGCTGCAACAGGTCGCAGGCCAATGAGGGCGTCGCGTTCTCTCGTTGCGATTTGCGCAGCGGTCGAACGAAGCGGGGGTGACTCGGGCGTGTACTCATTAAGCGGCTGGCCGACTGGTGTCCGGTAACTCCCAACGGCGGCCCAAGAGCGGATGGCGCACCATGTGCCCGGGACTTGATTTAGCGCAAGAAGCTGAGGCGACTTCGGGCTAAGCTTTCAAAGCTTCTCAATCGGTCACTTTGTGGATCACAGCAATGATCATTGAGCGCTTAAGCCAAGAGCACCGCAATATCGAGAAACTGCTCGCGATCCTTGAGCGGGAGCTTCAGGTTTTCGACCTGGGCGACCGCCCCGATTATGAGGTTATTGGCGCGGTCATTAGCTATTTCGAACTTTACCCCGAGATTTACCACCACCCTCAGGAAGACCTGGTCTTCGCCAAGTTAAAAATTCGCGATCCCGGTGCGGCTGCGAAGATCGGTGATCTCGCTCGCGAGCACCAGAGAGGGGCCGAACTTTTGCGCCGAGTCGCTCAGGAGATTGGCAATGTTCTTGCGGGCCGCGAACTCCTTCGGCAAGATGTGCATGCCATCGTTCACGATTTCATCGAGCACGAGCGACGCCACATCACGATGGAAGATCGCGATTTCTTTCCCGCTGCCGTGAAGGCTCTCGAGCCTCAAGATTGGACGGAGATCGCTTCAGCTATGTCCAATCCTGAGGATCCGCTGTTTAGCGAGGCGGCCGAAGAGACGTTCGACGCGCTACGGGTACGCATCTCGCAGTTGGAACAAGAAGCCGAAGCCGAACGTCACTAGTCAAGCTCATCCGCATTGTGCTGATCGGATTCAATGTCCGAAAGGTCAAAGCGTCGCCCCAATCGCCGCTTGGTCACTTCCGGTGTGCCAGACGGACCAGCCCCGCAACCATGAGCGTAGGGTTGGGATAGCAGGAGAAGACAATGATGACTGACGATCAAGTCAATCTCGTCGTTCGGCACCTTTGCGAGCAATTGCATTTGGCGCTCCGATTGAAGGACAGCGAGGCCCATCCACCAAACGCCAAGGATATTGGATTTGATACTGCCTCTGTAAGAACTGTATTTCTGACTGGATTGCGTTCGGCGGGTGTCACGATCAACCACGAGGCAGCCGCGGCGGGCGAAGAGCCGCCGTGGTCCTAAACATGGATGTCGCTGCCGCGCACTCTCTGCATGGGTGCAGCGGCACGTAACGCAGCTACAGCCCCATTTCAGAACTCACGCGGAAATCGTCTTCCGCCCAGCATCATTCGTGTTAGCGACCGCTTGAGGCTGATCTATCTCATTCGAGCCAATGGCGTTGCATTGCTGGAAGTGCGAAGACAACGCAAGCTCGGCCAGATGATCCCAGTATTCTGCTTCTGCGAGCAGCTTCCACTTGTTCATGCTGTTGTACGCGGCCTGTTGGCGGCAAAGTGAGCTCATCGCACGCAAGCGTCGCACCTTATCCACTGCGAACCTCCCTTCGCGCTTGCTTGCTTGCAAGCGCATTTGTGTTGTCACAGCTTCGCAGATCGAATTGACGAGTGATAGCCCGGTGTTTGACGGTGATCGATGATAGCGCAATCGTCTGACTTTTCACCGCCAGCCCGAAAAAATTTGACCTCGAAACCAATTTGGCCGGCGCATTGAATTGCAGGATCGTCCCTGGCGCTCCGCAATAAAGCGCGCCGGCGACTTCGGCGAAGCTCGCCAGCCTTGTCGCGCCGATCACAGCAATGGCCCCGACGTTTGCACGTCGGGGCCATTCAAGATCAACAGGCAATGGGTACATCCGCCCTACCTGCTGATCGTTGATGCCACTTATTACCACATCCGATCTGGCACAGACTGTGGCGAGGCTGCGGCATCGGGATGATGATATTCTGCCTGAAAGCTGATGGCAGTCCACCTCATCATTGGTGGTACTCCCACAAGCTCGCTGACCCGCACGAGCTGGTCGCTTCGCAAAACGTGCACCCACGCTTCGTCATCCGGCGTCATCGCCGCTGAACCTTTTCGGGATTTCCGGGACCAAACTCTATAAGCTGCGCGAACGACGGCTTTTCTGCCGTGAACCGGCCCGACCATTGCGAAGTGACAGTTTGATTTTTTTGGCGCTGCAATAGCGCAAGAGAGGTCCGTTATGGACCTTACAGCTGGCAAGAAAGTCAGTTGCCATACCATACGGTGTCATTCCCCAGGATGGCGCCGCTGTGGAATTCATATTGTTGCGGTGCTCTGCACCGCTTGCACTCTCCTGTTTGCCAGCGAAGCCAGCGCTCAATGCACGGCGCGAGATGTCCTGCAGAACCAGCTAAGGCTCAAGAAAGCCTCGTCAGCCGACAGGCCGCAAATCCCGATCAAATCCGCCGTCGAAGTCCAGGTGTGGAAGACGATCACAATCGGGACGTTCGCAAGTTTCTTTGCCCTCAGTAACGCATTGGATACGGCGGGTTGCGGTATCGGAAGCTCGGCTGGCGAAATCCTCGCACGACCGAGCTTTACCCTTCGCCGCGCGAAAGCAAACGTAGAGCTATTTGCGGTGTCGGCAGCCGAACTCGGCTTTCAGACCGATACTGCGTCGCTGGCGGACATTTATGCGCGCGCCAAGCAGCTGGGTTTCGGACTTGCGGCGGCAGAAGTCGGGCCACAGCTGAGGCTTCAATATTTTGACCAGCCGATCGGTGAATTTCTCATCATCGGAATGGAGCCAATCAGAACGTGGAAGGGTGCTCCCGTCATCTTGAATGTAGCCAATGGCGGAGCGGGACTAATTCTCATCGGCCAGGATGGCAGCCCCGACGCACAGATCTCCATGGCATCCCGTTTTGTATTCGTGCGGACCAATGAAGCCGCACCTGCCGAGACACAGGAGGCCGTAGCACGTATCGATCGCTGAATTTCCAGGTGTGCGCAGCGACACAGCCAGGACTTCGCGAAGGTATAGCCGCACCCGGAGACACCAATAGCGTCGTCAGCCCATCAGGTAGGGAGCGTGAGATGAATGTCCCGTCTCCAGTCAACGAGAGTCTCCTGAGCCAGCGGCTCGCCGCGCTCGGAGCGGCAAGAAGCTGGGCACCGAATGTTCTGCCGGAGCTCGAGCGCTTCATCCGGACCGCCGGCGACTACGATCTTCTTCGCGTCAATCCCATCCAATACGGCCGCGCCGTCGGCATGTCCGAGGCAGACGCGATCGGGCTGTTCGTGCACGCTGCCAAGGTGGGCCTGTTCGATATGGACTGGTTGCTGATCTGCGCCTATTGCCCGCAGGTCGCCGGCAGCTTCCGCGAGCTCGACCAGGTCCATCCACGCTTTCAGTGCGCGTTCTGCAACGCGATCAACGATGTGGCGCTGGACGACTACATCCAGGTCGCATTTACAGTCTCGAGCGGCGTCCGCGACATCATATTCCGCCATCCCGAAAGGCTGTCTGTCGAGGATTTTTACCTGCGCTACAACTTTTCCAAAGGCTTCATCGCTCCGCACGGAATGACGCACCAGCAGCTCGTTGCCGCGCTCTCACGGGGATTCGCCGATATCGAGGCGCATGAGCACCGCAGCTTCGACTTCGAGGTCACGCCTGGCCGCTTCGAGGTGCTGGATTTGAGCCACAAACTCCTTCTGGTCTTCTTCGCGAACGGGGCGCCAGCAGAGCCGCAGGAGACGCTGGTCCAGCTCGAGTCGGGTCGCTTTCTGCTACCGGACCGGCCAACGGCACCGCGAGACATCGTCCTCGGCGACGGACGGTTTTCGTTCCGGCAGACGGCCGATCTCAGCCCGGGCAAGCACACCATCCGGATCGAGAACCGTACTGGCGATCGCGGCCGCTTCTGGTTCGTCCAGTACCCCTTCGGTTTCGAGCCCCATCGGGTCGAATATGAACCGTTTCTGTCCGGCAAGCGGTTGCTGCTCACCCCGAGCTTCCGCGAACTGTACAAGGCGCAGGTGGTGGATGAGGGCGAGAGCATCAAGGTCTCGGACATGACTTTCCTGTTCACCGATCTGAAGCAGTCGACCCCGCTGTATGAAAGCGTTGGTGACGTGAACGCGTATTTCCTGGTCCGTCAGCACTTTGAGATCTTGAACAGGATCATCCGGGAACGATCCGGCACCATTATCAAGACGATCGGCGATGCAGTCATGGCCGGGTTCGAGCGTCCCCAGGACGCCGTTTGCGCCTCAGTCGAGATGATCGAAGAACTGTCGCGATTCAACCGGACCGCTTCACGGCCGCTGGGCCTCAAGGTCGGCGTCCACAAGGGTCGGGCGATTGCGGTGACGCTCAACGACCGGATCGACTATTTCGGACAGGACGTGAATATCGCCGCACGCGTGCAAGGTCTCGCCGATGTCAACGAAGTTTGCATCAGTGCAACCGCGATGGAGGCGCCTGGCGTCGGTGATATCGTCAATTCGCGCTCGGTGTCGCGCGACTACGAGAACCTGAAGGGTATCGGTCAAAAGATGGAAGTCCATCGCATGACAATCCCGCCGACGCAGACGTGAACGAGCGCAATCCTGCCGAGGTGCCTTGGACCAGTTCCATGCCTCGCTGGGTGAGCTGAAGGCACGCTGCAACGGGCCGCAGTCCGTCAGGGCCGCGCTCGCGGAGCCTAAACCACCGTCTTGTGCCGCGCGATGCAGGTGCGAAGCACTTCGTCCATCGGCTTGCCCCACCAGTCATTGGAGAAGATCTCGATCTCCGAATAGCCGGCAAAGCCCTGCGCTTCGACCGCTTGACGCACCGATTTGATGTCGATGACGCCGTCGCCCATCATGCCGCGATCGTTGAGGATGTCTTTGGTCGGCACCAGCCAGTCGCAGACGTGGAAGGCGAGCAGGCGATCCTTGCCGGCCCGCGCGATCTGTCCCATCAGCTCCGGGTCCCACCAGATGTGATAGACATCGAGCGCGACGCCGAGCATGCCGGTGCGGCCGGGGTCGAGCCGGTCGCAGATGTCGAGCGCCTGCTTTGTGGTGTTCACGCAGGCACGGTCGGCCGCATAGGCCGGATGCAGCGGCTCGATGGCCAGCGGCAGGTTGGCCTGTTTGGCGTAGTCGAGCATCTCGGCGAGGGCTTCCTCGACCTGCCCGCGCGCTCCCGCGATATCTTTCGAGACCTCGCTGCCCGGCCGCGAATATTGCGGCAGGCCGCCGACGACCAGCACGATGCAGGACGCACCCAGCGCCTTGGCCTCATCGACGCAGCGCCGGTTGTCGTCGCGCACCTCGCCCCGGCGCGAGGTGTCGGAGGTGAACATGCCGCCGCGGCAATAGCCTGAGAGATCGAGACCGGCATCGCGCACCGCGCGCGCGGCGCGGTCGAGACCGACGGCAGCGACCTGGTCGCGCCAGGGATCGATGGCGCGGATGCCGTGCCTCGCACAGGCATCGATGATTTCGACGAGGTCACCCTGCTTGCGGACGGTCGCCGTGTTCAGCGACATCCAGCTGTGGTCAGACGAGAAATCGCGCATCAGGATTCGATACCGTGGGTGGCGAGCACGGTCTTCATCCGTTGCGTCGCGAGTTCGGGATTGGCGAGCAGGCCGGCCTTGTCGGCGAGACGGAACAGTTCGGCCAGATGCAACGTGGAGCGCGTGCTCTCCTGACCGCCGACCATGGTGAAATGGTCCTGGTGGCCGTTGAGGTAAGCCATGAACACGACGCCGGTCTTGTAGAAGCGCGTCGGCGCCTTGAAGATGTGGCGCGACAGCGGCACCGTCGGCCCCAGCACGTCGTGGAATCCGGCCTCGTCACCCGCCGCCAGCCGCGACAGCGCGTAGGACGCTGCCGGCGCGATGGCATCGAAGATACCGAGCAGCGCGTGCGAAAAGCCCTTCTCGTCGCCGGCGATCAGCTCCGCGTAATTGAAGTCGTCGCCGGTGTACATCTTGATGCGCTTGTCGAGGCGCCGGCGCATATCGATCTCGCGCTGCTTGTCCAGCAGCGAGACCTTGACGCCGTCGACCTTGGCGGCGTTGCCGTTGATGATGGCGACCGCCGTGTCCATCGCCTTGTCGAGGTCTTTGGTGCCCCAATAGCCCGTCAGCGCCGGATCGAACATGTCGCCGAGCCAGTGGATGATCACGGGCTCGCGGACCTGCGACAACACGCGGTCATAGACTTTTGCGTAATCGTCAGCGTTGCGGCCAAGCTTGGCCAGTGCGCGCGAGGCCATCAGGATGATGCGGCCGCCGATCTTCTCGACTGCCGAGATCTGCTCCTCATAGGCGCGGATGACGTCGTCGATGGTTCTGGCATCCTCGACCGCGAGGTGGTCGGTGCCGGCTCCGGAGAACACCAGCGCATTGCGGCGCTTGGCGGCGCCGACCGAGCGCGTGATCAGCTCGAGCGAGGTCGGCCAGTCCAGCCCCATGCCGCGCTGCGCGGTGTCCATGGCTTCGGCGACGCCCAGACCAAGGTCCCAGACGTGTTCGCGGAAGGCGATGGTCTTGTCCCAGTCGACCGCGACCGAGAGCCAGGGATCGTTGTCCGCGAAGGGATCGGCGACGGTGTGCACGGCCGAGAAGGCAATGCGGTTCAGCGGTCCCTCGAGCTTTGCGGGAAAGGTGCGCGAGGCCGCGAGACGATAGGTCTCGATCGAGCGATCGGTCTTCGGCAGCTTGAGTGACAGTGACGACATGGGTGGGACGGGCTTGTTCATGATTTCGAACCTCTCCCCGTCATTGCGAGGGGCGAAGCGACGAAGCAATCCAGACTGCCTCTGCGGAAAGACTCTGGATTGCTTTGCTTCGCTCGCAATGACGGCTCAGCAGACATTTATCCAATCAACCTCAGACCTTGATTGGAGCGACGTCGATCCAGCGCCGCTCCTTCCAGCTCTTCAGCGCGCATTCGGCGAGCTGCACGCCCTTGGCGCCTTCGAGCAGCGTGAACTTGTAGGGCGCATCCTCGTAGACGTGGCGGATGAACATCTCCCACTGCTCCTTGAAGCCGTTGTCGTAGGTGACGTTGTCGGGCAGCTTCTGCCAGTCGCCGTAGAAATCGTGCAGCCGCTTCTCGTCGGGATTCCACACCGGCCTCGGGGTCGCCTGCCGCGCCTGGATCATGCAGTCGGAAAGTCCCGCGACCGCCGAGCCGAGCGTGCCGTCGACCTGGAAGGTGACGAGGTCGTCGCGATAGACGCGCGTCACCCAGGACATGTTGATGTGGGCGATGACGCCGCCCTCGAGCTGGAAGGTCGCGTAGGCGGAATCGTCGGCGGTCGCCTTGTACTTCTTGCCCTGCTCGTCAAAACGCTCGGGGATGTCGGTGTTGCCGATGCAGACCACGCTCTGGACATTGCCGAAGAGGTTGTCGAGCACGTAGCGCCAGTGGCAGACCATGTCGAGGATGATGCCGCCACCGTCCTCGTCGCGGTAGTTCCAGGACGGCCGCTGCGCCTCCTGCCAGCCGCCTTCGAACACCCAATAGCCGAACTCGCCGCGCACCGAGAGGATGCGGCCGAAGAAGCCGGAATCGCGCAGGAAGGCGATCTTCTTCAGACCGGGCAGGAACAGCTTGTCCTGCACCGTGCCGTGCTTGACGCCACTGGCGTTGGCGAGCTTCACGACCTCGACGGCTTCCTCGAAATTCGTCGCGATCGGCTTCTCGCAATAGACATGCTTGCCGGCGTTGATGGCCTGGGTCAGCAGACCGGGCCGGGCTTGCGTGGTCGCGGCGTCGAAGAACATGGTGTCGTTCTTGTCGGCGAGTGCGGCGTCGAGATCGGTGGTCCAGCGGGTGATATTGTAGCGCTTGGCGAGCGCCTCGACCTTCTCGGCGCTGCGGCCGACCAGGATCGGATCGGGCATGACGCGGTCGCCGTTCTTGAGGCGGACGCCGCCCTGCTCGCGGATCGCGACGATCGAGCGGATCAGATGCTGGTTGAGCCCCATGCGGCCGGTGACGCCGTTCATGATGAGGCCGAGGCGTTGGGTGGTCATGCCAATTGCTCCTGAAGTGATCCTGGCTGTTCGAGCGGGCGGAGCGCCGACCAGTCCGGATGGACCGAAGTCGCAAAGCCCGTTGCATGAAGCGATCCCGTCAGGAGATCGCCGTTGTGAATCTTGAGGCGGATGCCCTGCCCGGCATCGGCGTAGAGATCGGGGTGCGCGGCGGCGAAGGCCGCGGCTTCGGCGGCGGGCGTCTCGCCAAAACCGTCGACATAGTGGTGGCCGTTGCGTTCGGCGTGGGTCACACCGATGAAGGCGCCGAGCGCGAGATCCTGCTGCACGGCAAGGCCGACCTGGCAGGTCAGGTCCTCGCCGGTGACGAAGAAGGTTTCGCCGCCCGTGCTCCACTTCGCCGCGCGCGTTGCGTTGACGATGGACTTGTAGAGTCCCTTGCAGGACTTTGAGGAAAATGCCGCGATAGCCGAGCGCCCGCGCTGCGGGGAAAGCATCGTAGGAATCGTCGGCCTCGTCGATGATCAAGCCACGCGCCGCCAGCGAACCCAGTGGCGATTGCCGCGTAATGTCGCGCGGCATCGGCTGCTCGACATAGAGCAGGTGCGAGGCGATCGGACGCAGCGCCGAATCACGGTCGAGCCGATCCATCAGCGCCTGCAGCCCAGCGAGATCAGCATACTGCTCGTTGGCGTCGAGCGTGACCTTGTAATGGCGGCCGAGCGTGTCGAGCTCCTTGCCGACACGTACCAGCCGCGCCGCATCGGCTGCGGGATCGCCCGACAGCTTCAGCTTGAAATGGCTCGCGCCGGCGTTCTCATGTGGATCGGCAACACCGCCCGTACCTTCGACGGTGTCGTCGAGGCCAACGGTATGCCTGATCGCAACGCGCGGCAGCGGTTTGCGCACGGCGAGAAACGTCGTGAGATCCGCGTCCTTCAGATCCGGCGAAAGTCGCGCATCGATGCCGGCGATGTTGCCCGCCATGCCGTCGAAGAAGTTGGCTTCAACGCCGCGCAAGAGCGCATCGAGGATCGCCTTGTCGATCTCTGCGGGACCATAAGCCGCAGCAAGTGCCGGAATGTTCTTTTTCGCGCACGTCGCGATCTGGGCTCCGATGCACGAGGCATGCAGATCGAACGCCGTCTGGAATCCGGTCCGCGCAAGATAAAGTCCGCGCGCGATCTGCAGCGACCGTCGCAGGCCATCGACCGTCTGCGCCGGCGACAGCTCAGGCCGCTTGTCGAACCATTTCGGCACCAGCAGCTCGGCGCTGGCGCCGACCGCAACGCCCCTGCCCTCGACCTCGATCTCGACCCGCACGAACAGCTGCGGCGTCGCGTTGATCGTGATCGCGCCAAAGCGGAACGGTCGCGCGAAATGCACGGGGCGTTCGAAGAAGGCGATGTCTCGCAGCTTCAGGCGCGGCGCCATGGTTTTAGTCCAGCGAACCTTGCGAGAAGAAATGCTTGCGGATGCGTTGCACGAGCTCGGTGAAGACCGGATCGGCCATCACGTCGAGCGAACGCGGGCGCGGCAGCGGCACGTCGTAGATCGCGGCGACCGCGCCGGGGCGCTCGGTCATGACCAGCACGCGGTCGGCGAGGAACACGGCCTCGGGAATCGAATGCGTGATCAGCAGCACGGTCTTCTTCGTCTCGCGCTGGATCCGCATCAGCTCGACATTCATGCGCTCGCGCGTCAGCGCATCGAGTGCGCCGAACGGCTCGTCCATCAGCATGATCCTGGGATCGTGCACCAGCGCGCGGCAGATCGAGGCGCGTTGCTGCATGCCGCCGGAGAGCTGCCAGGGCAGCTTCTTCTCAAAACCTTCGAGGCCGACCAGCTTCAACAGCGACCTGGCGCGATCGAGATATTCCTGCCGCGGCAGCCGCTTCATGTCGATCGGCAGCATCACGTTGTTGAGGATGTTGCGCCATGGCAGCAGCAGCGCGTTCTGGAACACGATGCCGACATTGCCGTGCGGCGTCGTCACCTTCTCGCCCTCGACCAGGATCTCGCCCGATGTCGGCGGCAAGAGGCCCGAGATCAGCTTGAGCAGCGTGGACTTGCCGCAGCCGGAAGGGCCGACCACGACGAAGAACTCGCCGTCATTGATGTGGAAATCGAGCGGCCGCAGCGACGGCACGTCGCCGTCGCGCGTCCGGTAGGTTTTCGACACGCCGGACAATTTGATGCCCGACGCATCGCCGGCCCGGTCGCTCACCAGTCTCAGATGCGCGGCCGGCTGCACGTCGATCGGTTTGGTTGCAGGGTTCATCACAGCCCTCTCCGCCCGTCGTCCCGGCGAAGGCCGGGACCCATACGCCGTGCCGGCGCGTCCGAGCACGCGGGGAGAGACCTTCCGCAACAATCAAAGCCGGTGGTTATGGGTCCCGGCTTTCGCCGGGACGACAGCGGAAATTTGTCGCTCACGAGCCACTCTTCGGCAGATAGTCGTTGGTGTAGAAGGCCTTCGGGTTGTCCTTGGCCTTGGCGTCGAGGCCGCCATATTCGACCAGCAGGTTGACGGTCTCGGTCATGTTCTGGTCGGTGACCTGAAACGGCCGCTTGGCCTTGGTCTCCGCGGTCCGGTACAGCGGAATGGTCAGCTCAAAGCCCTGCGTCAGCGTGTCGATCTTGCCGCCCTTGGGATTGGCATCGAGGATCGCCTGCGCCGCGGCCTTCGGCTCCTTCTCGGCGGCCTCGACCGCCTTGGTCGTCGCCGACATGAAGCGGCGGACGAGATCGGCATTGGCCTTCACATAGTCGGCGTTGGCGATGATGCCCGAGGAGACCATGTTGATGCCGTAGTCGGCGAACTTGATCGGATAGACGTCCTTGCCGGTGGCATCCTTGATCTTCATCGACTGGTCCATGACGTAGCCGAGCAGCAGATCGGCCTGGCCGTTGATGACGGCGTTGAGCTTGGTCTGGCCGTCGCCGGCGACGGTCTGGAAGTCGCTCTCCTTCAGGCCGGTCTTCTTCAGGAACAGCGGCCAGATCTGGGTCATGGAGTCCGCCGGCGTGATCGCCACCGTCTTGCCCTTGATGTCCTCGGGCTTCTTGATGTTCTTGTCGACGAAGCCCATGGCGGACATCGGGCTCGTTTGCAGCAGCACGCCGGTCGCAACCACGGGCGCGCCCTTGATGGCGGCGCGCATCATGGTGGGGACGTCGACATAGCCGAAGTCCGCGGTCTTGGCGGCGACGGCCTGCGTGGTCGCGGCCGAGCCGCGGCCCTCCTGGATCTCGAGGTCGATGCCCTCGGCGGCATAGATGCCCTTGGCCTTGCCGTAGTAGAACGGCGCGTGCTCGCCATAGACGTACCAGTTCAGCATCAGCACGACCTTGTCGGCCGCCTGCGCCGGCGACACCGCGAACGCCATCAGCGCCAAAGATGCAGCCCCAATCCACCGCTTCATCGTCACTCTCCCTTTGTCGTTATGTTTCGGCCGTTAATGGCCGTTGCTTGAGTTAAGAGGCGAAAATCACGTCCTCGCGCTGGCTCACATGCCAGGGAATGACCAGCTTCTCGATCCGGTCCACGATCCAGAACAGGATCACGCCGAGCAGCGCCAGGATCACCAGCGCTGCGAACATGGTCGGCAGGTCGAAGGTGCCGATCGAGCGCTGCATGACGTAGCCGATGCCGGAATTGGAGCCGACGAACTCGCCGACGACGGCGCCGACCACGGCGAGCGTCACGGAGACTTTCAGACCGGAGAAGATCGCCGGCAGCGCATGCGGCAGGTTCACCGCACGGAACACCTGCAGGCGGCTGCCCTGCATGGCGCGGGCAAGATCGACCATGTCGGGGTCGACCGACTTGAAACCCTGCACGGCGGAGACGACCACCGGGAAGAAGCCGAGCAGGAAGGCGGAAATGACTTTGGGAATGATGCCGAAGCCGAACCACACCACGAACAGCGGCGCGATCGCGATCTTCGGCACGGATTGGGAGAACACCAGCAGCGGATAGACGTAGCTCTCCACCGTCTTCGAGCCCGCGATCAGCATCGCGACGGGAATGCCGAACAGCGCCGATAGCAGGAAGCCGCAGACGGTCGCATAGGTGGTCGGCCAGGACTGCCGCAGCAGTTCCGGCCATTCCGTGCGCAGCACGGCGAGAACATCGCCCGGCGACGGGATCTGGTAGGCGGGGATCCTGAACAGCCGGATCGCGAGATCCCAGGCGACGACGATGAAGACGAGGAACAAGAACGGCCGAACCCAGGCCGCATTCAGCAATTTGGAGATCGCACCCTGTGGCTTCGGCTCGGCCAATTTTCACTCCCGGCAGTCTTCTTCGTTGTGGGGAGAAATTAACCCGTTGGATAAATACTGTCTAGGGGTCTCCCTGTGACGTTTTGCGCCGGGTTCCGGCGTTTGTGGCGGCAGCGCTACGTCGGGAGCACGAGAGCACGATTTGGGCCCGCCGCCGCCACCTCATTGCGAGCGCAGCGAAGCAATCCAGACTGCCGCTGCGGAAAGATTCTGGATTGCTTCGCTACGCTCGCAATGACGGAGCAAGGTGCGAGGTCATTGCCTCGTAGCCCGGATGGAGCGAAGCGTAATCCGGGGTCGGTGCCACCAGCGACAGGAGTCCCGGATTGCGCTGCGCTCCATCCGGGCTACGGACTACACCGTCTGCGCCACCGCGCTGCGCGATTTCGGCGCTTTCGCGATCTCGAACAGCTCCACCGAACGCCCGGTCAGCGCAGCGAGCACGAGGCCGGCCATGTGGGCGAGCCGCTCGTCCTTGGCCTTCTTGTCGAGCAGGTCGCGGCCGAAGATCACGCTGAGGGTCGCCGAGTTGGAGAGATAGAAGAAGCTGAGCGCGGCAATGGAGATGTAGAGCTGGACCGGGTCGACCGCGACCTGGAAGTCGCCGCTGTCGACGCCGCGCCGCACCACGGTGCGGATCATCTCGACGAAGGGCGAATGCATCGACTTGACCTTGGTCGATTTCTTCAGGTGCTTTGCGCGCGCGAGGTTTTCGGTCTGCAGCAGCGACAGGAATTCGGGGTTGCGCAGGAAGTAATTCCAGGTGAACTCGATCAGGCGGCGGATCGCCTCGGGCGGATCGAGATGCTCAAGATCGAGCCCGCGCTCCTCGCTGCGGATCTTGTCATAGGCGCCTTCGAGCACCGCCAGATACAGCTCGTCCTTGTTGCCGACGTGGTAGTACAGCATGCGCTTGTTGGCGCCGGCCTTGGCCGCGATGCGGTCGACGCGCGCGCCGGCGAGCCCGTGGGCGGAAAACTCCTGCTTGGCGGCTTCGAGAATGCGCAGCCGCATCCCCTCGGGATCGCGCTGCCATTTCAGAGTTCGCTTTGCCTTTGCCAAACCGGGTGCTCGCTGGGTGGTCTCGGGTCAGCGTGTAGCACGAGGAAGCCGTCATTGCGAGGAGCCCTTGCGACGAAGCAATCCAGATTGTCACCCCGGAGGGATTCTGGATTGCTTCGCTTCGCTCGCAATGACGGGTGGACGGACCTGCGCTCACTCCACCGGCTTCGGCGAGCGCTCCAGCAGCACCGTCTGGATCCCGCACGTCCCGCTCCGCACCGTCATGATCCGCGTGCCGGGCTTGCGGCCGTTGCGGACCTCGGTGACGTCGAGGCCGGCCGCGATCAGGCGGGCGCGGGTGGCGTCGATGTCGGCGACGCGCCAGCTCAGGCCCCAGAGACGGTCGCGCGCGGCATCGCCGCCCGCAACAGGCCGGCGCACCACCTCGACGATGAGGTCGCCGCAGCGGAAGAACATCAGCTGGCCCCAATCCTGGTGCGAGCGGTCGAGCGCGAGATCGAGCCCGAGCCGCGCGCCATAGAGCGCGGCGGCGCGCTCGGAATCCTCCGTGGTGATGACGACATGATCGAGCCCGTCGATCGGCGCGATGTCGGTCGCAACCGATTTGGGGCGCTCCTCGGCAAGCTCGAGGAAGAACATGCGCACGCCGCGCGTCAGCTCCGTGGCGGCGCGGGTGCGCTTCCAGTGCAGGACGGCGTCGGTCGCGGCATCGCTGCTCTCGACCTCGGCGACCGGATCGGGCTTGAGCGCCACCCGCTCCAGCCGGCGATGCATCTTGCCGATGTCCGCGACACGAAAGCACAGGCTGGCGAGCACGCCCTCCTGGTCGTCCAGCAGCGTGCGCATGCGGTCGGCGGTAACGCTGAAGCCGCTCGGCGCCATCAGCTCAATCGTCATGTTCTCGAGAGTGAACAGCACCCGGTCGGCGCCCTCGCCCGAGTTCTGCCAGGCCGGCGCGCGGGCGAGCAGCGTCTGATAGGCCGCCCTGGCCGCACCGATATCCCTGACCAGAACGACGATGTGATCGAGGCCGCTGATCATGTTCCCTCCTCCGCAACGGGCCGGAACCGAAGCGCCCGCGAGGTCGTTGGCTCTGCCCGGGCAGCTCGCCCAGCCACGGTCGTATTCCGCCCCCAGGCCGACCTCAAGCGTCTACCGCCATGACTTTGCGAATATTTTGGCTCCCGCCGAAGCGGTGCTAAGGTAAGTAGCCGGTCGGGACCACCCAGCGCATCACGGACAAACAATGCAGGCTCTCTTTATCGGACAGACCTATATCGACGTCGTCTTCATCACCGACCACATGCCGACCGGCGACGAAAAGCACGTGGCCTCGGATTACGCGGTTTCCTTCGGCGGCAATGCTGTGACGGCGGCGTTCTGCTGCGCCAAGCTCGGCATCGTGCCGGATCTGATCGCCACCGCCGCCAATGACTGGCTGGGGCGCATGTTCCAGGACATGTGCGCGAAATACGCGATCTCGCTGCATGCGCGGAAGGTGAACCAGTCTTCGCTGTCCTTCATCATGCCCAAGGACGGCAAGCGCGCCATCGTCCGCTGCCGCGACGACCACCACATTCACCCCTTCCCGATGCTCAATCTCGGCGGCTGCCGCGCGCTGCATGTCGACGGGCACCAGCCCGATGCGGCGATCCACTACGCCAAGGTGTGCCGCGAGGCCGGCATCCTGACCTCGCTCGACGGCGGCGGCTTGCGCACCAACACGCATGAGCTGCTGGAATATATCGACGTCGCCATCGTCGCCGAGCGCCTGTGCGAGCAGATGGACCTGACGCCGGAGAAGATGCTGGACTATTTGAAGAGCCGCGGCTGCAAGATCGGCGGCGTCACCATGGGTGAGAAGGGCCTGCTCTGGTACAACGAGACCGGCGCGGTCGAGACCATGCCGGCGATGCCGATCCCGCGCGAGCGCGTGATCGACACCAACGGCGCCGGCGACGTGTTCCACGGCGCCTATGTCTATTCCTACCTCGCCCATCCCGGCAAAAGCTGGCGCGAGCATTTTGACTTTGCGCGCGCCGCCTCCACCTTCAAGATCCAGCGCCTCGGCAACGAGGCGGGCCTGCCGACCCTTGTCGACATCGCCAAGGTCAGGCACGAGTTCGAGGTTCGGGTCTAGATTTCGCGAGGGGACGTTATGGGGCGCGTCTTCGTGGCCGGCAGCATCAACATGGACGTGGTGGCGACGGCCGATCGCCACCCGAAAGTCGGCGAGACCATCGCCGGCCGCGAGGTGCTGTATTTTCCGGGCGGCAAGGGCGCAAACCAGGCGGTAGCGGCGGCACGGCTGGGTGCGAAGACCACGCTGATCGGGCGACTGGGGAAGGATTCGTTCGGGGCAGAGCTGAGGACATTCCTGGGTGCTCAGGGCGTCGATCTCGGCTCGGTGCGCGAGGCCGACACGCATACCGGTACCGCGATCATCACGGTCGCCGAGTCCGACAACACTATCGTCGTCATTCCCGGCAGCAACGCGCTGGTCCGCGCGGAGGACGTCGCGACCGTTCCGCTGGCGAAGGGCGATGTTGCCGTCAGCCAGTTCGAGATCCCGCTGCCGACGATTGCCGCGTTCTTTGCGCGGGCGCGTGAGGCGGGCGCCGTGACCGTGCTCAACCCGGCTCCCGCACAGAAGATGTCGAGCGGGCTGCTCGCGCTCGTCGACACCCTCGTGCTGAACGAGACCGAGCTCGGCCTCCTCGCAGGCGCCGAGTTGACTGAAGACGATACCGCGGCGCGGATCATGGACGTCGCAAGAAAACTTCAGGCACGCGAAGACCAGACTATCTGCATCACGCTCGGCAAGCGCGGCGTGCTGGCGCTCGCTGCCAGCGAGGAGCTTTCAGTGGCAGGCCGCGCGGTGAAGGCGGTCGACACCACCGGCGCCGGCGACTGCTTTGTGGGCGCGCTGGCGGCGCAACTGGCGGATGGCGTGCCTTTACGTGCCGCGCTCACCTTCGCCAACGCCGCCGCCTCGATCTCCGTGCAGCGCATGGGCGCCGGGCCGTCGATGCCGACGGCCGCGGAGGTTGCGGCTGTTCTGTAGATCGCGGCACTTTCTTCGCCTCTCCCCGCCTGCGGCAGGGCTATCGCATATGGATTTCACGAAGATTGGCCGCGAGCTAGCTCCGCCTCTCCCGCTTGCGGGAGAGGCCGACGCGCTCGCAGAGCGCGGCGGGTAAGGGCTCTCGCCACGCGGAGACGCCCTCCTCAATTCAACAATCCCAACGCGGAGACACCCCCACCCCAGCCCTCCCCCGCAAGCGGGAGAGGGAGCCCAGCGCCGATGCCGCAGCATCGTGCGCGTCAGATGCGATTGCCCTGCCGCCTGCGGAGAGAGGGAGAAAATCTCACGCCAGCGCGCTCTTCAAATCAAAGCTTTCGTCCGCGGCCTGTTCCGGCGTGATCGAGCGGTCCATGGCCTGCAGCCGGCGGCCGAACATGTGATCGCCGGCGCGGTTGATGGATTCGATGCCGAGCAGCCTGTCGCCGTGATAGCAGAATGCGGAAAACGCCTTCCTGGCGGGATCGCCGCGCAGCACGACGCGGTCGTAGCCGGTGGTGAGGCCGGCGATCTGGAGCTTGTCGTCGCCCTGGTCGCTCCAGAACCAGGGATGGCTGTCGTACGGTTTCTTGTCGCCAGTCAGCCGCGCGGCGAGGCAGCGGGCGTGGTCGGTGGCGTTCTGCACCGATTCCAGCCGCAGCGAGCTACCGAAGCGGGGGCTTGCGAACAGCGCGCAATCGCCAATGGCAGAAATGTTCGGATCGGTCGTCGACAGATATTCGTCGACGATGATGCCGGCGGCGACGGGGAGCCCCGCCTCGGCCGCGAGCTCGATGTTCGGCAGCACACCGACGCCGACCACGACGAGGTCGGCGGGCAGATGCCGGCCGTCGCTCAAGGAGACGCCGGTGACCTTGCCGCCCTCCGCTTCGATGGAGGTGGCCTGCACACCGAGATGGATGCGGATGCCGGCCTCGCGATGGCGCTCCTGGAAATACTCGGAGACCTCTGATGTCACCGCGCGCGCCATCACGCGCGGGGCGAGCTCGAGCACGTCAACCTCGAGCCCCTTGATCCGCGCGGTGGCGGCGAATTCGAGCCCGATGAAACCGGCGCCGATGATCACGACGCGCGTCTTCGACGGCATGATCGCCCGCAGCGCCTCGCTGTCGTCGAGGATCCGCAGATATTTCACATCGGGCAGATTGGCATTGGGCAGATCGAGCAACCGGTTGCGCGCGCCGGTGGCCAGCACGAGATGGCCGTAAGGCAGCGTCTCGCCGGACGCGAGCAGCACCTTGTGCCCGGCGCGGTCGATCGACACGGCGCGGCCCGCGATCAGCTCGATCTTCTGGTCCTGGTAGAATTTTTCGGGACGGAACATCAGGCTTTCCGGCCCGGCCGCCCCCTTGATGTAGCCCTTGGACAGCGGCGGCCGCTGATAAGGCAGATGCGCCTCGTCATTGATCAGGCAGATGCGCTCGGAAAAGCCCGCCTGGCGCAGGGATGCCGCGACCTGGTAGCCGCCATGGCCGGCACCGACGATGATCACCGGACCGCCAGTCATTGCAGCAGCCCACTTCCGGAGACACGAGCGTGACCCATGTCGTCTCCTCTCTCACTGATTTTGGTTTGCGGGCCTTTCGAGGAGCCGGCGCTCGTGTCCGTCCCTTGGCGAAGGCAAGCCCATTTGAGCCTATCGTTCCGCCCGGCGCAAGAGCGGCGGCCGGGGATTGTCACCCCTCCCCTTCTGCGATTTAGTTGCAGCAACGAACCTCATGCCGGGGATATTCCAGATGCCAGCTCCCGTCTCAAAGCCCGACGATCCCGCCCTGCTGCGGATCGACGGCCCGATTGCAACCATCACGCTCAACCGCCCCACAGCGTTCAACTCGATCAATCTTCCGATCGCGGAGAAGCTCGAGCAGCTCGCGGCCTATATCGAAGGCGACGATGCCATCAGGGTCCTGGTGATCGAGGGCGAGGGCCGCGCTTTCTCAGCCGGCGGCGATCTGCAAACGATCGGCGCCGCTGCCGAAGCGGGCACGGTGACGCCTGTCGTCGGCGAGCTGCTCAAGCACTATCATGCCTTCATCGAGATCGTCAGGCGCATGCCAAAAATCTCGCTGTCGAGCGTGCACGGCTCAGCCGCCGGCGCCGGCATGGGCCTCGCCTTCGTCACCGATCTCTGCATCGCCGCTGACGATGCCAAGTTCACGCCGGCCTATGCCAAGATCGGCGTGTCGCCGGATGGCGGCTCCACAGTCGGGATCGTCGGCACGGTCGGCTCCCGCCGCGCGCTGCAGATCTTTCTCGCCGAGGACAACTTTACCGCGCAGCAGGCCTATGAATGGGGCCTCGTCGCCAAGACCGTTCCCGCCGCGGAATTGAAGGCGGCGACGCGACAACTCGCCGAGCGGCTGGCGCAGAATCCGCCGGCGGCAATCGCCGGCACGAAGTCGCTGGTCCATGCGGCCACCACCACGCCCGTAAAACAGCAGCTCGATGCCGAGGAGCACAAGATCATCATGGCGATGAACACGGAAGCGTTCCGCACCGCCGTGAAGAAGTTCACGAGCAAGTCGAAGTGACCCGCGCGCAGTTTCTACGGCCTGCGTCACGGCGCGACCGACTGGAATCGCAAGGGTCTGTTCCAGGGCCGCACCGACAATCCGCTGAACAAGGACGGCCTGCGGCAGGCGCACGAGGCCGCGGAGATGCTGCGCGGGGCCGGCATCAGCCGCATCGTCGCAAGCCCGCTGGTGCGCGCGGCGCGAACGGCCGAGATCATCGCGGCCGCGATCTCGGTTCCGCTCGCGATCGACGACGGCATCATCGAGTTCGATTTCGGCAGCTTCGAGGGCCTGCCCGTCCGCGACCTCATGATCAAGCACGGCGTCACCTCGGCGACGGGCCTCGTCTCGATCCTGCCGGCCGACGGCGAAAACTGGGACGCCATGACCGGACGCTCGCTGGCCTGCGTCTCGACGTGGCTCGCGCGTCATCCTGACGACAACCTCCTGTTCGTCTGCCACGACGCGGTGATGCAGGGCATGGCGAACGCGCTGTGCGGCAGCTACTTCAAGAACAGCCACGGCACGCCGTTCCGCTACGTGCACGAGCAGGCGCAATGGCGTGTCGAGCAGGTCGCTATTGCGGACAGATATAGCCCGTCCCCGCCGGCGACTTGAAGCAGCCGACCGATTCAGGGAGCACGTGCCGCGGCAGCCACAGCACCACGCTCGGGAAATAGATCGCAAACGCGATCGTTGCCAGGAACACCACGTAGATCGGCAATGCCGCACGTAGCGCCTTGGCGAAGCTGATGCCGACGAATTTCGAGGCCATCAGCAAGACGAGCCCATAAGGCGGCGTAATCAGGCCGAAGGCGAGAGTTGCGATCAGCACCACGCCCATGTGCACGGCGTTGATGTCGCCGGCCTCCGTCAGGGCGTTGACCAGCGGCATGAAGATGATGATGGTCGGGACCGGCTCGATGAAGTCGCCGACCACGGTGAACAGCAGCACCATCAGCAGCATGATCAGATGCGGATCGTTGCCGGCAATGGAGGTGATCCACTCGGCGATGTAGGTCGCGCCGCGCAAGTAAGCGAGCATCCAGCCGAAGGCATTGGCGGCGCCGATCGTGATCAGCGGCAGCGAGAAGATCAGGCCGGCGAGGCAGAAATCGTAAGGAATCTTCCTGATATGCCCGCGGTTGAGCGCGGGGATCACGACCAGGATGATCCAGACCACGGCGACGACGCCCGCCTCCGTCGGCGTGAACCAGCCGGTGAGGATGCCGCCTAACAGGATGACCGGGATCATCAGCGGCAGGGCCGCGTCGCCCGCCGCGAACACCACCTGCCGCAGCGGCGCGCGCGGCTTGCGCAGGCCCGACGGGCCGAAGAAATAGCAATAGATCATCAGGCCGAAGCCGATCATCAGGCCGGGCACCACGCCCGCCATGAACAGGCCGGCGATCGAGACGTTGCCGACGGCACCGTAGACCACCGCCGTTATGCTCGGCGGCACCAGCGCCGCGATGGTCGAGGCGGAGGCGATGATCGCGGCGATGAA
Source organism: Bradyrhizobium huanghuaihaiense (assembly GCF_025200885.1). Taxonomy (NCBI): domain Bacteria; kingdom Pseudomonadati; phylum Pseudomonadota; class Alphaproteobacteria; order Hyphomicrobiales; family Nitrobacteraceae; genus Bradyrhizobium; species Bradyrhizobium huanghuaihaiense. Next base: position 6,746,678 of record NZ_CP104172.1, read on the forward strand.
GGCCGGCTCGTAGCCCTCGCGCTTCATCGGGCCGCCCAGCGCGCGGCTCATCACCGCGACGTCGGCGGTGGTCGAGCCCGACATTTCCGAGAAGAACATGCTGAAGACGACCACGACCTGCGACAGCCCGCCCCTGATATGCCCGACCAGCGACACCGACAGATTAGCTATTCGTACCACCACGTTGGCCGAGCTCATGAGCTCGCCGACCAAGAGGAAGAACGGAATGGCCAGCAGCGCCTCGGAATCGACGCCGTCAAAAATCTTCTGGATGATGGCGGCGAGCGAGACGTCGGACAGGATCGCGCCGATGAAGACGCCGGCCATCAGCGAGAACGGCACGGGCACGCCGAGATAGCCGAACGACAGGAAGCAGATCGACATCAAAGCCAGGACGACAGGTGCGCTCACGGCTGCGCCCTCATCTGTGCCTCGGTGAGACCTGGCGCAGCATCTTCCTCGGGCGGCTCGGGGTGGTCAAAGCCGTTGCGCAGGCCGTTGACGAGCTGCTCGATGGTGAACAGGCCGATCAGCACGCCCGAGAGCGGAATGATCGCGTAAAGCGAGGCGATCGGCGTACCCGAGGGCAGACGGAAGCTGCCGAAGCCGCGCAGATAGTTCTGATAGCCGTACCAGATCAGGCAGAAGGCAACGCCGAGCACGACGAGGCGGATGATCACCTCGACGATCAGCCGCGGCGTTCCATGCATCGCCTCGGAGATGGCGGTGAGATAGAGGTGGTCGTTGCGCCGGGTCGCGGCCGCCGTGCCGACGAAGATCGCGTAGATGAAGAGCGTCGAGGTCACCTCCTGCAGCCACAGCCAGGGATGGCCGATGGTGCGGGTGACGATGTCGGCGGTCACCGACAGCGAGAAGCCGAAGCACAGCACGCCGCAGAGGATCATCAACGCAAGCTCGAGCCAATCGAGCGCGCGCCATTTCAGGTGGCGTTGGCGTTGAACGAGCAGTTTGTCGGCGATGGCCATTCAATGTCGTCCCGGCGAAGGCCGGGACCCATAACCCCAGGCCGTTATGATGAAAGCAAGCTGACTGTTGTCGTGCCCCAAGCTCCGCTGCGGCGTATGGGTCCCGGCTTTCGCCGGGACGACTCGGAGCAAGAGGCCTAATTAATCGACCGGATCAAATTCTTGATCTTCTCGGCGTGCGGGCCGAGATCCTTGGCGAGCTTGTCGAGATAGGGATCGGCGATCGCCGTGAAGGTCTTCTTGTCGACGTTGTCGACGATCTTCACGCCCATCTTCTTAAGCTTGTCGGCCGCCGTACGCTCCAGCTCGAATGCCTTTGCAGGCTCCTTGGTGCTGATCTCGTTGGCCGCGGCCTGCACCCACTGCTTCTGCTCGGCCGACAGGCTCTGCCAGAGCTTGTCGGAGATGAACACCAGCGCATTGTTGGCTTCGTGCTCGGTGATGTTGAGGACGGGCGCGACCTCGTAGTGCTTGTTGACGAGGTAGACGTTGATGCTGTTCTCGGCGACGTCGACCACGCCGGTCTGCAAGCTGGTGTAGACGCTGCCGAACGGCATGTGCACGGTCTGGGCGCCGTAGGCCGGGAACATGGTGTCCTCGGTCGCGGTCGCCTGCACGCGGACCTTCAGGCTCTTGACGTCGCCGACATTGTGGATCTCCTTCTTGGAGTACATGTGGCGCACGCCCTGCGAGCCGGTTGCGATCACGTGCAGGCCCTGCGTGGTCTCGTCGATCATGGTCTTGAGCGCTTCGAACACGCGGGGATCGGCGAGGCCCTTGATGACATGGTTCTCGTCGCGGAACAGGAAGTGCAGCGACATCACGCCGGCCTGCGGCGAGATCGTCGCGGTGTTGGCGGAGGAGATGATGGCGAATTCGACGTCGCCGGCTTTCACCAGTTGGAGCACCTGCGGCTCCTGCCCGAGCTGCGCGCCGGGATACTGGTCGATGATCATGGTGCCTTTGCTCAGTTCCTTGAGCTTCTCGGCGAAGAGGTCACCCGCGATGGAATAGCCGGTGTTGCGCGGCTGGTCATAGGCGAAGCGATAATGCTTCACCTCCTGTGCCCCGGCCCCCGTGACGAAAAGTACGGCGGCCACAGCCACCAACCCACGCATGGATCGTGCAATCATCGTTTCCCCCTGTTTTATCGCCCGCCGCTTGTGCAGTCTGAGCGTTCGCTTGCTATCAGCCCTTCTCGGTCTTCCCAGTCCTCTGCATGAAGTCGAAATCGCAGCCCTCATCGGCCTGCATGATGGTCTCGTTGAACAGCCAGGCGTAGCCGCGCCGCGCCTCCTCGGGTGCAGCGGCCGGCTTCAAGGCGGCGCGGCGGCGCTCCAGCTCGGCGGCGTCGACCAGCAGCTCGATGCTGCGCTTGGCCACATCGAGGCTGATCATGTCGCCGTTCTTCACCAGCGCCAGCGGCCCGCCAACGGCGGATTCCGGGGTGATGTGCAGCACGATGGTGCCGAACGCGGTGCCGCTCATGCGCGCATCGGAAATGCGCACCATGTCCTTGGTGCCGCCGCGCGCGAGCTTCTTCGGGATGGGCAGGTAGCCTGCCTCGGGCATGCCCGGCGCGCCCTTCGGGCCAGCATTGCGCAGCACCAGGACGTCATCGGAGTTCACGTCGAGGTCGGGATCGTCGACCCGCAACGTCATGTCCTCGACGGATTCGAACACCACCGCGCGCCCGGTGTGCTTCAACAGTTTTGGGCTCGCCGCGGACTGCTTGATGACGGCACCGCGCGGCGCAAGGTTGCCGTGCAGGACGGCAAGACCGCCTTCCTTCTTGATCGGATTGTCGCGCGGACGGATGGCGTCCTGACCGGGCACGTCCTCGGCATTCGCCACGACCTCGCGCAGCGTCTGGCCGCTGACGGTCTTGGCATCGAGATCGACGAGGTCGCCGAGTTGCGCCAGCAATTTCGGCACGCCGCCGGCATGATGGAAATGCTCCATATAGTGCTCGCCGGATGGCTTGAGGTCGACCAGCACCGGCACCTCGCGGCCGATCTGGTCGAACGCTTCGAGGTCGAGCCGGTGCGGCGAGCGATGCGCCATCGCGGTCAGATGGATCAAGCCGTTGGTCGAGCCGCCGATGGCCTGGAGCACGACCTGCGCGTTCTTGAAAGACGCGGGTGTGAGCAATTCGCTCGGCTTGGGGCCCTTGGTCTTGGCCATCTCGGCGGCGACCTTGCCGCTGGCTTCCGCCAGACGAAAACGCTCGGCATGCGGCGCGGGAATCGTCGCGCTCATCGGCAGCGACAGGCCCATGGCCTCGATCATGCAGGCCATGGTCGAAGCGGTGCCCATCACCATGCAGGTGCCGACGGATGGCGCGAGGCGCCCATTCACCGCTTCGATCTCGGCATCGTCCATGTCGCCGGCGCGATATTTCGCCCACAGCCGGCGGCAGTCGGTGCAGGCGCCCAGCACCTCGCCCTTGTGATGGCCGACCACCATGGGTCCGACGGGGATGACCACGGTCGGCAGGTCGGCGCTGATCGCCGCCATCACCTGTGCGGGAAGCGTCTTGTCGCAGCCGCCGATCACGATCACCGCATCCATCGGCTGGGCGCGGATCATCTCCTCGGTGTCCATCGCCATCAGGTTGCGCAGGTACATCGAGGTCGGATGCGCAAAGCTCTCGGCAATCGAGATGGTCGGGAACACGAACGGCATGGCGCCCGACAGCATGACGCCGCGCTTGGCGGCTTCGATGATCTGCGGGACGTTGCCGTGGCAGGGATTGTAGTCGCTATATGTGTTGGTGATGCCGACGATCGGGCGCTCCAGCGCGTCGTCGGAATAGCCCATGGCCTTGATGAACGCCTTGCGCAGGAACAGCGAAAAGCCGGCATCGCCGTAGCTCGTCAGACCCTTGCGCAAACCACTCGTCATCATGCCACTCCTGAAGTTGCCATTGTGGTACAGCCTGCCCCCTGATTGTCAATAAGACAGGCGCCAGCATTGCCATTTTCTGGACCGCGGCACCGCCAAACAACCAGATTATTGACAATCCTCGCCTTCCCTGCTCCACAGTCGGGACCGGCTCGAGGCCGGGAGGCTGAGGGCATGTCCGACATACACACCGCAGACGCCATGACGGTCCGGCGCGACGATCCGGATGACGTGGTCGCGCGGCTGGAGGAAGACATCATCTTCGGCCGCCTCGCGCCCGGCGCGCGCCTCACCGAGGACGCGCTGATGTCGCGCTATGGCACGTCGCGGCACTTCGTCCGCCAGGCGCTGGTGGACGCGGAGCGGCGCGGCATCGTCCGCCGCGAGAAGAATGTCGGCGCCACCGTACGGTTCTACTCGGCCGAGGAGGTGCGGCAGATCTACGAGGTCAGGGAGATGCTGACGCGGCAGGCCGCGCTGATGATCCCCCTGCCCGCACCGCAAGGCCTGATCGACGAGCTGAGCGCGCTGCAACGTCAATATTGCGTCAAGGCCGACGTGCAGGATTTGCGCGGCATCCACGAGGCCAACGACGCCTTCCACCTCGCGCTGTTCTCCGCCTGCGGCAATCCCTATCTGGTGCGCTCGCTGCAGGACTACATGAACCTGACGCTGCCGATGCGCGCAAAAAACCTCGCCGACCGCGAGGGCCTCGCGCAATCGCGCCGCCAGCACGAGCTGATGATCGAGTTGCTCAAAGGCCGCGACAGCTGGGCGCTGGCCCAGCTCTGCGTCGATCACATGCAGTTCAGCAAGTCGGATTATCTGGCAAGGATCGCGGGTGAGGCCGGGCGCTAGTCGGCAACTTCTGCTGCAGGCATCCATCACGGAACGCCGCTGCCCCGGCCGCGTTGGAAGGCCAAGCATTGGCCTCGGTCTTACTTCGGACGCGGTAGGTGGCAGTTTCTCGAAGCATGTCGCCCCAAGGGAGGACTGACCGGGCGGGTTGAACAATGAGGGTCTGCGGAGCGATGCGGACCGGTTTGTTCATCGCATTGATTGCAGCAGCCTGGCTCGGCGGACAGGTCGAGGATTCTTTGGCGCAAAAGCGGCCGCCTGCTTCTCCGAGCGAATCCACGAAGGTGTCTCCGAGAAAGGAAGACACCCCCAAGAAGGAAACGGGACGACCTGCGGACCCGTATACGGTGGGATTCGTAACCGGTTCGCCGCAATGCACTGAATTCGCGATCGCTCAGGACATTGCGACCACCCTCGCCAGCGGCCAGGAGACCGGTCCTCGTGGCCAGGTCGCATTGAGGGTCCTGCCCATCGTGGGAAACGGCGGTGTCCGCAACGTCCTTGATGTACTCACCCTCGCGGGTGCCGACGTGGCGATCGCGCCCGTCGTCCTGGTCGACCGGCTCCGGGAGACAAGGACCTTCGGGGATATCTCTGACAGGCTGACCTACATTGTCCCGCTCCATATCGAGGAGTTCCATCTTCTCGCGCGGGCGGATATCAGAAGCTTGGCGGAGCTGTCGGGAAAGAGGGTCAATCTTGGGGACGAGGGCAGTGCCGGCGCCATTCTCGGCCGGGAAGTGTTGAACCATCTGGGCGTCAAGATCATCGAGTCGAACCTGGGGCCGGAGGCCGCGCTGGATGGTCTCAGGAAGGGAGATCTCTCCGCCGCTCTGCTGGTCTCGGGAAAACCGGTCAGCTTCCTGACGCAGGTCTCGCAACTCGATCGTATTCACATAGTGCCGATCCCCTACTTCAAGGAGCTGCTGCAACAGGATTATCTGCCATCGACGCTCCGCCACAAGGACTACCCGAATTTGATCGCCGCCGAAGCGAGCGTCGACACGATTGCGATCAAATCAGCTCTCTTCGCCTACAACTGGCCGAGGGGCAACGAGCGATTTCGGTTGCTGGAATTCTTCGTCCAGACATTGTTCACGCGCTTTCCCGAATTTCTGAGCGACGCCCATCACCCTAAATGGCGCGAGGTAAACCTGGCCGCGCAGCTCCCCGGATGGCGACGATTCCGACCGGCAGAGCGCTGGCTCCAGCAGCAATCGGGAGGCGAAGCCGCGCTTCGCAAGGCGTTCGGCCGGTTCCTCGAGGGAAAGCCCACCGCCGATCTACCCGACCACGAAGAATTGTTCCGGGATTTCCTGCGCTGGAGAGAACGCAATCCGGTCAAGTGAGCAAACTTTGGCAAACACAAACCTCGGGAGTTGTCGATGCGCAAAGCCGTGGTGACGGCAGCCCTGGTTGCTTTGCTCGCCTTGATCGCCGATGTGAGGCGCCCCGCCGCCCAATTTGCTCCCTTCTGGCCACAAGCGCCGCAGCTGCTCCCCCCGGCCACCGCGCCACCGACCGATGAGGTCAAGCAAACCAGGGCCGCCCCTCACCGAAAGAGCAAGGCGCACAGGAAGCACGAAGTCGTTCGGCCGCCGCCAAATCAGCGGGAGGTCGCGGAAAAAAACGGATACAAGCGGGTCAGCGATCTCGTGAACTTCCCGAGGTTCTTTCCAGGCCTCGGCATAATCTTCGTCAAGCCCGACACTTTGCCACTGGGGCCGTTCCTGAGCTTCGATCGCAGGGACCGTCTGGTCGCGACCGTGTACATGGTCCCGAACAAGGACATCGACGATCACAAGACATTGGAGGCGGCGGGGTCAGCAGGACCAGTTGACCACGTCAGCCTCTACTTCAACCCGGGTCACCCCGGCGTGGATATGCCGCATTACCATGTGGTGCTCTGGCATGTGACCAAGAAACAGGAAGCGCGCGTTGCAAAATGACGTACGACAGCACCGCCGATGCGGTGACGAACTGGTCGAGGAACGTGGCCTCGGCATCGCTTGGCGTTGCGGGCCGCATCGGCGACAGCGATGCGCAGAATTCGCCGGGTCATGGAACCCCGCGGAACTCATCCAATCAGACAAATAATCTTCTGGTAGATGACGTCCAGTCACTCAACCGATTAACCGGTTGTTAGAGGACTCTATCCCAAATGGTTTCAGAAATACATAACAACCATGCCGGGTTGCATTGCCCGGAGCAATCCCATGAATGTACCTGGTTTCCTGATCGCAGTGGCCTTCGGCGGAGCATTCTTCGCCGCGGAGTATGTGTGGTACTACCAACCCGCTTTCCTCGACCCGGACGTCCTGTTCAGCACGTTCTCCTCTGAACATTCGAAAGCGCGCGCAGCCGTCAAGCATGCGCTGATCGATCCGGACTCGGCCAAGTTCAGCACATTGCGTTCGGTCGAGGCCGGTGCGGCGAGGTATGTTTGCGGCGGCGTCAAAGCGAGGGACAAGTTCGGCCAGTCTGTCGATGTCGCTTTCGTCTACACCGTGGCCATTGATTTTGCCCGCATCGATGACGACGGACGGATCACGCATCAGCGTTCGGGATACAGACCCTGCCCCACTGAGGAGGACAAGGTCGCGCAGCAGCGGCCGGGTGTGTCACCCGGCGTGGCGGCGGTCGTCAAGACCGTTCAGAAGGTCGCCCCCGACGTGCAGACGTCGGTCGCCCCCGGCCTGACGAAGCCTGCAGCTTCAGCGGGCGGATCGTCGTCCGGCGGCACGATGGAGCAGCAGGTCCGCGACCTCGCCGCCAAGACCGTTCCGCCTGATGCTGCAAATAGACAGGGGTCAAATTCGTCCGCGGCCCGTGGGGCTGCCAAGGAGAAGGAGAGTGAGTGGCAAGCCGATCGGCCTCCGGCCGCCTGGCCCACATTCCCTCCGGATCACGCATTGGCGCGATCAACCCGGAAACGAACTCCGTCCGAAGCGCTGGCCCTGGCGAAAGACGTCGAGGACCGCTGGAAGAAGGCGGAGTCATCGGCCGGCAGCTCGATGCGTCCTTCGCCGGAAGAGATCAACGAAGCCTGCCGCGCGCTGCTCACGATCGATTCCAAGGACGCCGACTATCCAAAAGCGTGGGCTGCCTTCACGCGACTGCAAAAGATGAGTCAGGACATCGCCCGCGGCTGATGTCACGCAAGTCCGTTCAGTACCGTCTCAGCAGGCCGCGCGCCACGCTGGTCTCGCCATGATCGGCGCAGGCCCGTGTCGGGTTCCTGATCAAGTCCGTCCGGACCTGCCGGAATGTCCTTCTGGCGGCCTCGGCCACCTCTGGGCGGAATTTTCCCGGATCGTAGCTCTCGCCATCAAAAGGCCTTGATGGCCGCAGCATAGGCATCGATCATCGCCATCGCCGCATCAGGGCTGCCGAGCAGCCGGGCGCCGAGCTGAACGCTGCCGCTACCGTCGACCTCATAGCCGGTGCATCGCTGCTCCAGAACCGCGGATGCGGTGACGAGCTGGTCGAGGAACGTCGCTTCGGCCTCGCTGAGCGCTGCGGCCTGCGCCGGCCCTGGCACGATCATCGCGAGCAGTGCGACAGCTGGCAGCCTGACGTTCATGCTCAGCCGATCATGTGATCGATCAGGCGCGCCCCTGACGACCCATGACAAGGCCGTACAGAAACAGGAGGATGATGGCACCGACCACGCTTCCGATGAAGCCCGCGCCCTCACCGAACCGGTACCATCCCACGGCCTGACCGAGCCAGGTCGCAACAAAGGCGCCGATAATTCCCAGGACCGTCGTCAAGATGAACCCTTTGGGCTCGGATTTGTCGCCGGGCATGATGAATTTCGCGACCAGTCCTACGATAAATCCGATGATGATCGTCCAAAGGATGCCCATGTCCATCGCTCCATTCGGTCAATTCGCACATCAACGTCTGAAGGAATGTCGTTTGATGGGCCAGACGATCCCCGGAGCGACGTTGATCTAGATCAATGGGCGGAAGCGGCCGAGCCGAAAGCTGGAGCCTGCTCTTTCTTGTGCGGAAGGCGCTCAACGAGCCCCGCAACGCGAATCGGATCGATGCATGGCGATCATCGGCGAGATCACGCACACGACGACCTATCGCTATGCAAAGCCGGTGACGTTCGGCACGCACCGGGCCATGTTCCTGCCGCAGCGCGGCGCCTCCACCCGGCTGCTTCGCTGGTCCGCCTCGACCAGTCTGCCATCAAAGGTGCATTGGGTCACCGACGCCCGCTCGAATGCCGTCACCGTGATGGACTTCAGCGAGCCCGGCAGCGAGCTGACCTTCACGTTCAAGGTTCGCGGCATCTATTTCGGCATCAAGGGATTGGAGACGTTTCCGCTGGAGCCGCGGGCCGAGGAAGTCCCCGTGCAGTACACGCCGGATGAGTGGACCGATCTTGCAGGATATTTGCGTCCGCATGCCGACGATCCGGACGGCAGCCATGCGGCGTGGACCAAGAGCTTCGTTGCCGGCGATCAGGACCGGACCGCCGACGTGCTGCGCCGGATGCAGGGCCTGTTTCGCAGCGAGTTCAGCTATCGCGGAAGAGATGCGGAAGGCACCCAGTCCCCCGGCGAGACGCTGCGTACGAAATCCGGCACCTGCCGGGACTTCGCCTGGCTCATGATCGAGACGTTGCGCCGCCTCGGCTTTGCCGCGCGCTTCGTCAGCGGCTATCTCTATGACGCCGCGCTCGATGGCGGCGCCGTGGGGATGACCGGCTCCGGCGCCACCCATGCATGGGTGCAGGTGTTCCTGCCCGGCGCCGGCTGGCTCGATTACGATCCGACCAACAGCCTGAGCGACGGCTTCGACCTCATCCCGGTGGCCATAGCGCGGCATCCGGGGCAGGCCGTGCCGCTGGCCGGCTCGTGGTTCGGCGATTCCGGCGACTACTTGGGCATGTCGATCAATGTCGCCGTTCGCAAGCTCGGCGAAATGCTCGATCCTTCGGAGGGATAGGCCACAAGCCCGGCGGTCGCTGACCATGGAGGTTCATCGCAACAACACAAAGGGACATGGGCTGCTCAACGCCGTCGCTGTCCCATTCGAGCGCCTGAAGGGCAGGATCCGGCAGCTTTACGAAGGCGACACGTTCGGGTGCGTCAGATTTCGCTACGTCCTGCTCGCGCTCGATATCGTCACGGTTCTGTTCATCATCGCGACCTCGTTTCTGCCCCGCACCAGGACGATCGAGGCACTCGACGTCGTGTTCGGCATCTTGATCCTCGCGGATTTCGCTGCCCGGATGATTATCAGCCGCCGGCCGCTGCATGAGCTCGTGCGGCTTTCGACCTGGACCGACATCGTCGTCATCATTTCGTTCCTCGCGCCGCTTGCCGGCGAAGCCGGCGGATTCCTGCGCGCGTTTCGAACGTTGCGGCTGTTGCGCGACTACCAGATGGTGGCGCGCTTGCGGATCGACAGCGCCTTCTTTCGGCGAAACGAGGAAGTCGTCTTTGCCGTCGCCAACCTCGGCGTGTTCATTTTCGTGATGACAGGGGTCGTCTACGAGACCCAGAGGTCCCATAACCAACAGATCACCAACTATGCCGACGCGCTCTACTTCACGGTCACCGCACTGACCACGACCGGCTTCGGCGACATCACCTTGCCCGGCACGGTCGGACGCCTGATCACCGTCGTGATCATGATCTTTGGCGTGACCCTGTTCCTGAATCTCGCCAAGGCCCTGCTCGCGCCGTCCAAGGTGCGCTTTCCCTGCCCGGTCTGCGGCCTGCAGCGCCATGACGTGGACGCGGTGCATTGCAAGGCCTGCGGGACCATCCTGAATATTCCCGACGAAGGCATGGACTAGGCCACATGACGGCGCGCTGAAGCGCGCGCAAGGCATCACCACGGATGCAGCAGGCCGAGAAGGATCGGCCGCCGCGCCCCGCCTGCGAAGACCGAGGACGTCTCGTCTCAGTGAGAGAAAACGCGCGTGCCGGGAGTCCATGCCCGCGGGTTTCTGATGGGACTGGCTCCAATTTCCCAGCCCGCGCCACCCCACAGGGCGTCAACCACGCCGAGATCGCCCGTGCCGTCACGGACAAAGAAGAGGTTCGGAGCGGAGCTGGTCTGCAGCGCCCCGCTTTCGCCGTTGGCCTGCAGCTTCAACAGACACCAGACATCGGCAAGCTTGCTCTCGGCGCGAGCGCCCAGCTCATCGACGATCTGCGCGGCATTTGCAGGATTGTTCAAGACATGAGTCTGCAGAGACGTGTCGTCCGTGGTTTCGACCTTGACGGCGAACCGGCGCGCGAAGGTCGCGCCGAGCCACGAAATCTTGACGCGCGCGGTCGGCGTAATGTCCTCCCTGAAATACTCGCCGGCAACGAAGGATTCGGCCGAGGGGATGGCAGCCGTTGACGGGGGATCGAGCGGTTCGCCAGGCTTGCGCTTGAGCGAACATTCGATCTTCGTACGCGGAGCCAGCGACGCCGAGCTGCCGCCATCGGCCTTCTCGTCGGCGGACGCGCTGAAACCCGATGCCGCCAGAACAATCACGAGACATGAGTTGAGCGCTAAGCGGCGCATTGTTTGGCGTCCTTGAATGACCGATTCAAGAACAAGGTAAACTGTAGATTGCAGCTGTAAATCGAGGATTAGGTTTCTGGTTAAGCTTAAAGCAAGGAACTCATTTGAGAGAAATGCGAACTATCTGCGGAACCATGTGCGTCCAGCTGGCACAGCGCGTGATGCAGCACTTCAACCAGAAACTACGCGGCCGTTTTACCTGCCTGCCAGGCGCGCGATCGCCTGACTGGCCGGAGGAACCTGCGAGCCCGGTTCGGAGATCGGCTGCGGCGTGGCCCGGCAGCATCTTGCCTGTGCGCGCAGCGGATCGTTCCACATCCAGCGCACGCTCCAGGCTGAATTGTGGGCGTAGGCCGGGATGCGCCAGAACCAGATCGTTTCGTAGACACTGTCCCCGAAACGCTCCACGTCCGGGCGCGGCGTGGGCCAGGATACCGCGGCGACGAGGACGACGGTCAACACCGCGGCCCCTGAGAGAACCATCTTGCGCATCTTGCTTCCACAATCGCTAGAATGAAAAGGCGGTCACGTCCGCGACGCAATGCATAGAAGAAACGCTTCACGTGTTCCGACAATAGAACGCCTATTTCCGAAAACGGAAATCCGGAACTCTACGGTGTGAATTCAGACGTTAGACGCAAGGGGCCGTTCAAAAAGCTCCGCCGTCATCGCGATCGTGCGCCCTCTCCCGGCCCCGCAAGCCGGGCCGGGAGGGCGCGCCTGCATTGTCGACGCTACCGCTTCTTCCAATCGATGATGCGGCTCGGATCGGCGTCGAACTCCATGCTGCAGAACGTACCGCCCTGGAAATAATCGCCGACCGGATCCGGCTTCAGCTTGGCCTGCTCGGCCATCGCGTGCTCGCGGAAATCCTCGGCGCGCCCGGTGGGACGATAGCCGAGCTCATAGGCGCGATGGTTGTCCCACCAGGCGCGCTCGTTGAGGGAGGCGCCGTAGAAGATTTCGAAATGGATGTCGGGATGCTCGAGCCCGATGCAGCAGAGCTGCACGAGGTCGTCGGGCTTGAGCCAGATCGCGAGCCGGCGCTGGTCGAGCGGCATGTCGCCGAAATTGCCGATGCGCAGGCACGTCACCTTCAGCCCGTGCTTGTCCGCATAGAGCGCGCCGACCGCTTCGCCGAACACCTTGCTGACGCCGTAGCGCCCGTCGGGCCGCGGGGTGACGTCGGTGCCGATCTTGTGGTGACGCGGATAGAAGCCGACGGCGTGGTTCGACGAGGCGAACACCACGCGCTTGACGCCCTTGCGGTACGCCGCCTCGAACAGATTGTAGCCGCCGATGATGTTGGCCTGAAGGATTTGGTCCCAACTACCTTCGACCGAATAGCCGCCGAAATGGATGATGCCGTCGACCCCCTCGCAGATCGCCTCGCATTGCGCGAGATCGGCGAGGTCCGCCGCCTTGAACTTTTCGTTCGCGCCGAGATCGGCCGGCGGCTTGATGTCGGAGAGCAGGAGATCCGGATAGATCGGCGGCAGCAGTTTTCGCAGGCTCGTGCCGATTCCGCCCGAAGCTCCCGTCATCAAAATACGCGGCATGTTGTCCCTCGCCGTTAGTGACCGATTTGCGGTCACGTGTCTCTAATGATAGCAGAATTGTCCAGAGGGAACGAAACGAGAGAACCGACATGAATGAGGCATCGTCCCACTCCCAGGAGCGGCCAGGCTGGCGGCCGGCGAGCTATTATCCGGATCCGGCGATTAGGGCATTGGACCCGCGCTTCGAGAAATACTGGCTGAAATTGTCGGCGGTGGAGCGGATTGCGACCGGGCTGCGCTGGGCCGAGGGGCCGGTCTGGTTCGGCGACGGGCGCTATCTCTTGTGCAGCGACATCCCGAACCAGCGCATCATCAAATGGGAGGAGGAGACCGGCGCGGTCAGCGTGTTCCGGAAACCTTCCAATTTCGCCAACGGCAACACCAGGGATCGCCAGGGCCGGCTCGTGACCTGCGAGCATGGCGGGCGCCGCGTGACCCGTACCGAATATGACGGCAGCATCACGGTGCTGATGGATCAATTCAACGGCAAACAGTTGAACTCGCCGAACGACGTCGTGGTGAAATCCGACGGCTCAATCTGGTTCACCGATCCGATCTTCGGCCTGCTCGGCAATTACGAGGGCTACAAGGCCGAGCCCGAGATCGAGCCGAACGTCTATCGGCTCGACCCCGCGACCGGCAAGGCAACCATCGTCGCGGAGGGCGTGTTCGGACCGAACGGGCTGTGCTTCTCGCCGGACGAGAAGATTCTGTACGTCGTGGAATCGCGTGGGCAACCGAACCGCAAGATCCTCGCCTATGACGTCTCGCCTGAGGGCACTGCGATCTCCAACAAGCGCGTTCACATCGATGCCGGCCCCGGCACGCCCGATGGCATGCGCTGCGACATCGACGGCAACCTCTGGTGCGGCTGGGGCATGGGCGATCCCGAACTCGACGGCGTCGTGGTGTTCGCGCCCGACGGCGTCATGATCGGCCGCATCGCACTGCCCGAGCGCTGCGCCAATCTCTGCTTCGGCGGCGTCAAGCGCAACCGCTTGTTCATGGCTGCGAGCCAGTCGATCTACGCGCTGTATGTGAACACGCAGGGCGCGCTGGGGGGATAGGCGCTGCTTTCCCGTAGCCCGGATGGAGCGCAGCGTAATCCGGGAAAGTGTCCCCGCATTTCGCTTCGCTCCATGCGGGCTACGATTCTCTTCCCGCGTGAGCACGGTCTCGTAGGGTGGGCAAAGCGAAAGCGTGCCCACCACTTCTTGCTCGGCTCGCGATGGTGGGCACGTCGCTACGCTCCTTTGCCCACCCTACGAGGTCTCTCCTCCGTCATTGCGAGCGAAGCGAAGCAATCCAGACTGTCTCTGCGGAGGCAGCCTGGATTGCTTCGTCGCAAGCGCTCCTCGCAATGACGAAAAAACGCCGGAGCGGTTGCCCGCTCCGGCGTCACATTCGTTCAAGCGATAAAGCCTACGCCGCGTTGAAGCCGGCGACGGCCTTCACCTCGAGGAAATCCTCGAGGCCGTACTTGCCCCACTCGCGGCCGTTGCCCGACTGCTTGTAGCCGCCGAACGGCGCGGTGCGGTCGTTGGGCACGCCCTGGAGGTTGACGTTGCCGGCGCGGATCTGACGGCCGACGCGCTTGGCGTCCTCGACCGTCGCGCCCGAGACATAGCCCGCGAGGCCATACGGCGTGTCGTTGGCGATGTGCACGGCCTCGGCTTCGTCCTTGGCGCCGAGGATGGTCAGCACCGGTCCGAAGATCTCTTCGCGGGCGATCGTCATCTCGGGGGTGACGTCGGCGAAGATGGTCGGGCGGACGTAGAAGCCCTTGTTGACGCCTTCGGGCAGGCCCGGGCCGCCGGCGACGAGCGTTGCGCCCTCGTCGATGCCCTTCTTGATCAGCGCCTGGATCTTGTCCCACTGGCCGCGGTTGACGACCGGGCCGATGGTGGTGCCTTCGCCGCGCGGATCACCGGCCTTGGTCTTGTCGGCGACCGCCTTCGCGATCGCAGCGACCTCCTTCATCTTCGACAGCGGCACGATCATGCGCGAGGGCGCGTTGCAGGACTGGCCGGAGTTGTTGAACATGTGCATCACGCCGCCGGTCACCGCCTTCGTGAGGTCGGCGCCGTCGAGGATGACGTTCGGCGACTTGCCGCCGAGCTCCTGGCTGACGCGCTTCACGGTCGGTGCCGCGCGCTTGGCCACATCGATGCCGGCGCGGGTCGAGCCGGTGAAGGAGATCATGTCGATGTCGGGATGCTCGCTCATGGCGGCGCCGACCTCGGGGCCGAGGCCGTTGACGAGGTTGAACACGCCCTTCGGCACGCCGGCTTCATGGAGGATTTCCGCGAAGATCAGCGCCGAGGTCGGCGTGAACTCCGAGGGCTTCAGGATCATGGTGCAGCCGGCGGCGAGCGCGGGCGCGACCTTGCAGGCGATCTGGTTGAGCGGCCAGTTCCAGGGCGTGATCATGCCGACCACGCCGACCGGCTCGCGCAGCACCATGGCGGTGCCGACCGGCTCCTCGAAATGATAGTTCTTGAGCACGTCGAGCGTGGTCATGAGATGGCCGAGGCCGGCGCCGGCCTGCAGCTTTTCCGCCATCGGCAGCGGTGCGCCCATCTCGTCGGAGACGGCGGCGCCGATCTCCTTGAGACGACCCTTGTAGACCTCGATGACCTTCGAGAGCAGCGCGACGCGCTCCTCGCGGCTGGTCTGGGAGAACGTTGCGAAGGCGCGCTTGGCGGCGGCAACGGCCTTGTCGACATCGGCCTTGGAGCCGAGCGCAACCTCGTACATCGCCTCTTCCGTCGCGGGATTGACCACGGCGGTGGACTTCTTGACGGCGGGATCGACCCAGGCGCCGTCGATGTAGAATTGCATGCGATTGACCATCGTTAACCTCTTCTTGGGGGCTTGGAGGGGGCGTTTCGGCAGGCATCCTTGCACGAAAGCGCCGGCAATTGAACCCGCCATATGCGGGGCCAGCGTTGCGGCGGACGCGCGGAATATGGGGCGTGGTTTGAACTGAGGCAAGCGCGGCCATGGGTCCCGGTTCAGCACCGCGGCACTTCGCGCCGCAGTGCGCCCGGGACACGAGATTAGAACGGATGCAAACACTCTCGTGCCCCGGACGCAGCGCAGCGCTTCTTCAGCGGTGCGCTGCAGAGCCGGGGCCCATGCGGCCGGTTACCCCGACTACACCGCCATCTTCCGGTGCAGCACCGGCGCGCCGGTGGTGAGGCTTTCGGCCGCATCGATGATCGCATTCGCGTCGATGCCGTAGTGGCGATAAAGGTCCGCGATGCTGCCGGTCTGGCCGAACTGCTCGACGCCGAGCGCCTCGACGCGGTGGCCGCGGACGCTGCCGAGCCAGCCGAGCGCGGAAGGATGGCCGTCGATCACGGTCACGATGCCGCAGTCGCGCGGCAGCGGCGCCAGCAGCTTCTCGATGTGGCTGAGATGCTGCACGCCGCGCCGGTCGCGGCGCAATTTCCGTGCGGCGGTCCAGCCCGCATGGAGGCGGTCGGCCGAGGTGATCGCGAGCAGGCCGACGTCGCGGCGGCTTTCGCCGATGAAGCCGGTCGCCTCGATCGCCTCGGGCGCGACTGCGCCGGTATAGGCGATCACGACCTCGGCATTCGGACCGGGCTTGCGCAGCCAATAGGCGCCGTCGGTGATGCCCTGCTGCAGTTCAGGCGTCATGATCCGCTGCGCCTGCTCGATGCTGCGCGTGGAGAGCCGCAGATAAACGGAACCGCCTTCGCCCGGATCGCGCTGCATGTGGTCAAAGCCCCAGCCCATGATCACGGCGAGCTCGTCGACGAAGGCCGGCTCGAATGAGGCGAGCCCGTCCTGCGCCATGCCGATCAGCGGCGTTGCGATCGACTGGTGCGCGCCGCCCTCGGGCGCGAGCGTGATGCCCGACGGCGTCGCCGCCACCATGAAACGCGCATCCTGGTAGCAGGCATAGTTCAGCGCATCGAGCCCGCGCTCGATGAAGGGATCGTAGAGCGTGCCGACCGGCAGCAGCCGCGCGCCGTTGATCTGGTGCGACAGGCCGAGCGCGGAGAGCATGATGAACAGGTTCATCTCGGCAATGCCGAGCTCGAGATGCTGGCCCTTGGGTGAAAAATCCCAGTTGAAGGTGGAGGGAATTTTCTCGCTGCGGAATAAATCCGCCTTCTCGGCGCGCGCGAACAGGCCGCGCCGGTTCACCCAGGGACCGAGATTGGTCGAGACGGTGACGTCCGGCGAGGTCGTGACGATGCGTTTTGCGAGCTCGCTGTCGCCGCGGGCGATCTCGTTCAGCACGAGGCCAAAGCCCTGCTGGGTCGACATCTGCGGCGACGGCTTGAAGCTGAGCTGCGGCGGCACCTCGATGACAGGCGCGGTGAGACGGCGGCCGTCCTGGTTGAACGGCACGCGCGCGAGGAAGGCATCGAGTTCGGCGGCGGATTGCGCGAGGCCCTCGTATCTGTCCCATTCGTGCCCGGGACGGATGTTCTGGCTGTCGCGATATTTCTCCATCTGCGCGACCGTCATCAGGCCGGCGTGGTTGTCCTTGTGGCCCTGGAACGGCAGGCCGACGCCCTTGATGGTGTAGGCGATGAAGCAGACTGGGCGGTCGTGGTCGATGGATTCGAACGCCTCCAGCATGCTCGCCATGTCGTGACCGCCGAGATTCGACATCAGCGCGAGCAGCTCCTCGTCGCTGCGCTTGTCGATCAGCTTGGTGATCGGCCCCTGATCGCCGATCTCGTCGTGCAGATGTTTTCTGAAGGCCGCACCGCCCTGGAAACACAGCGCCGCGTAGAGCGCGTTCGGGCAATTGTCGATCCAGCGCTTCAGCGCCTCGCCGCCGGGCTCGGCAAAGGCTTCGCGCATCAGCCGGCCGTATTTCACGATGACGACGTCCCAGCCGAAATTGCGGAACATGGTCTCGAACTTTTCCCACAGACCCTCGCGCACCACGGCATCGAGCGACTGGCGGTTATAGTCGACCACCCACCAGGTGTTGCGCAGGCCGTGCTTCCACCCTTCTGCCAGGGCTTCGAAGATGTTGCCCTCGTCCATCTCGGCATCGCCGACGAGGGCAATCATCCGCCCTTCGCGGCGGTCCTTCATCCAGCCATGCGCCTTGACGTAGTCCTGCACCAGCGAAGCGAACAGCGTCTGCGCGACGCCGAGGCCGACCGAGCCGGTGGAGAAATCGACGTCGTCGACGTCCTTGGTGCGCGAGGGATAGGACTGCGCGCCCTTGAAGCCGCGAAAGTTCTCGAGCTTCTCGCGGCTCTGCCGGCCGAACAGATACTGGATGGCGTGGAACACCGGACTCGCATGCGGCTTCACCGCGACGCGGTCCTCGGGCCGCAGCACATGGAAATACAGCGCCGACATGATGGTGGCGAGCGAGGCGGACGAGGCCTGGTGTCCCCCGACCTTGAGGCCGTCCGCATTGGGGCGGATGTGGTTGGCGTGGTGGATGGTCCAGGACGACAGCCACAGCGCCTTGCGGCTGAGAGCGGTCAACGTGTCGAGGCGAGCGGAATCGACGGGCATGGCAATGCTCCGGAAATCTGATTCCGGGATCATACGCCTGCGAGCGGGGCCAAACTTCTCAATTTTTCGCGCCATACCCCAA
Organism: Bradyrhizobium huanghuaihaiense; assembly: GCF_025200885.1. Lineage (NCBI taxonomy): Bacteria > Pseudomonadati > Pseudomonadota > Alphaproteobacteria > Hyphomicrobiales > Nitrobacteraceae > Bradyrhizobium > Bradyrhizobium huanghuaihaiense. The sequence goes on from NZ_CP104172.1 coordinate 6,765,127, forward strand.
AGAATTGGGATATTTTACCAACATAGCCCGCTGAGAACAGGTTCCATCCCAATGCCCGAGCTCGACGCCATCGACCGCAAGATCCTCAGCTACCTCCAGAACGACAGCCGTTTGACCATGCAGGAGCTCGCCGACAAGGTCGGGCTGTCGGTCTCGCCCTGCCATCGCCGGGTCAAGCTGCTGGAGGAGCGCGGCGTCATCTCGCGCTATGTCGCAACCGTCGACCAGAAGGCGCTCGGCCTCCACGTCAGCGTGTTCATCTCGATCAAGCTGGCGCGGCAGAAGGAGGAGGACCTCAACCGCTTTGCCCGCGCCATCTCGAAATGGGATGAGGTGCTGGAATGCTACTTGATGACCGGCAACCGTGACTATCTGCTGCGCGTGGTGGCCGCCGACCTCGCCTCATACGAGACGTTCCTGAAGACCAAGCTGACCCGGCTCGACGGCATCGCCTCCATCGAGTCCAGCTTTGCACTGAGCCAGGTGAAATATTCGATCGCGCTGCCAGTGTGACGGATTGTCATTGCGAGGAGCTCGCGACAAAATTGCGTAGCAATTTTGCGCTGATGCGACGAAGCAATCCAGACTGCCTCAACGGAGGGACATTGGATTGCTTCGCGGAGCCTGTCATCGGGCCGCGCTCCGCGCGGACCCGTTGGCTCGCAATGACGGCGGAGGGAGCAGTTCCCGACACCTCATCCGAGGTAGCAGAAGCCGACGTTGTCACATGGATGAAACAAAGGGCACCGATGGTCATTTGACAACCGTTCCCACCCGAGAGCCGCAGCCATGACCGCATCCGACCGCACCGCCCAGACCGCCAAGCGCGAGCGCATCATCCAGGAGATGGCCGACGATCTCGACGAGGAACTGGAGATGGAGCTGGATGATGCCCGTCTCGACGAACTGCTCGACGAGACCGACACACTGAGCCCGACGGTCGATCGCAGGCTCTATTTCCGGGAGCTGCTCCGCCTCCAGGGCGAACTGGTCAAGCTCCAGGACTGGGTGCAGACCGAGAAGAAGAAGGTCGTGGTGCTGTTCGAGGGCCGCGATTCCGCCGGCAAGGGCGGCGTGATCAAGCGCATCACGCAGCGTCTCAATCCGCGCGTCTGCCGCGTCGCCGCGCTGCCCGCGCCGAGCGAGCGCGAGCGGTCGCAATGGTACTTCCAGCGCTACGTGGCGCACCTGCCCGCCGGCGGCGAGATCGTGCTGTTCGACCGCAGCTGGTACAACCGCGCCGGCGTCGAGCGCGTGATGGGCTTCTGCACCGAGGAGCAATACCAGGAGTTCTTCAAGACCGTGCCGGAGTTCGAGCGGATGCTGATCCGCTCCGGCATCATCCTGGTCAAGTACTGGTTCTCGATCACCGACGACGAGCAGCAGTTCCGCTTCACCATGCGCATCAAGGATCCGCTCAAGCAGTGGAAGCTGAGCCCGATGGACGTCGAGGCGCGCAGCCGCTGGGAGGCCTACACCAAGGCCAAGGAGACGATGCTGGAGTACACCACCTACAGGACTCGCCCTGGTGGATCGTCGATGCCGTCGACAAGAAGCGCGCCCGGCTCAACTGCATCTCGCATCTCTTGACCCAGATCCCCTACCAGGAGGTCGCGCACGTCCCGGTGGTGCTGCCGGCGCGCGTGCGCAACCCCGACTACCACCGCGGCCCGGTCCCGCCGGAGATGTACGTGCCGGCGAAGTATTGAGGGAGGTCTCGTAGGGTGGGTTAGCCGGGCAGATGCGCGAAGCGCATCTGATCGGCGTAACCCACCTCTTCTGTCACCGCGGCAAGAAAAGTGGTGGGTTACGCCATGCGGACTGCGCTTCGCGCAGCCGCAAGGCTAACCCACCCTACGAAGCTTACGGCACCATCATCGCCACGGCTGCACGATGATCTTGGTGTGGACTTCCGGATTGGCGAGATCGGCAAACGCCTTTGCGACGCCGTCGATGCCGACTTCGGCCGTGACCATCGCCGCGGCATCCACCTGCCCTTCCGCGATCAGGCGCAGTGAGGCCGCGAACTCCTCCGGCGTGTAACCAAGCACGTATTGGACGTTCAGCTCCTTCATGATGCCGAGCATGGGCTCGCTTCTGTCGCTCTCCATGCAGACGCCGACCACGACGATGCGCGCATCGCGCGGAGCGCCTTCGAACACCTGCTGCAACAGGCCGGGCACTCCGACGCATTCGAAGATGATCGCTGGTTTCAGCGCCGGCAGCATGGCCTGGAACGGCGGCCGCGCCGCCTTCTCCGCGTTCGACATCTGCGCATGCTCGGCCCAGGTCGTATAGGGCTGCGACACCCTGGGATCGACGACGACGTCGGCACCGAGCTTTGCCGCGAGCGCGCGCCGCGCCGGCGAATAGTCGGCGGCAACGATCGGATGCAGGCCCCGGATCTTCAGCGCCGCGATCACCGCGAGCCCGACCGGCCCGCAGCCGATCACCAGCGGCACCTCGCCGCCGCTTATGTTGGCTTTGGCCACGGCGTGAACGCCGACCGCAAGCGGCTCCGTCAGCGCGGCGTGTTCCGGCGCAAGACCATTGGGCACCTCGAGCAACAACGGCTCGCTCAGCAGCATCGCTTCCGCATAGCCGCCGACGAATTCATTGGAATAACCGATGCCCTTGATGCCCTCCGGCGTCAGCAGCGCGGGCAGCGAGCAGACATGCGTCCCCGGCTGGAGCCGACGTTCAGTGCCCGGGCCGTAATCGACGATCTCGCAGCAGAACTCGTGACCAAACACGACATCGCGCGACAAATCCATCGGCGTGCGTCCGGTCTTCTTCGCCATCTCCACCATGCGGGGAGCGTGCTGGCGGGCATGCAGGTCGGAGCCGCAGATGCCGCAGGCGAGCGTCCTGACCAGAACCTGGCCGGGACCGGGCCTCGGATCCGCCATCTGGCCAACGACAATCTCACCATCCCTGAAAATCGCGGCGCGCATCCGGCTCCTCCCGTGTTGTTGGAGCCGTTGATAGCACGAAGCGGCAGGCGCGTATTGTGTCAGGCGTTCGGGGAGCGCTCTTCCAGCACCAGGAGCTGGGCGCGGCGGACGCGCTCGCGATGGGCGATGTAGAGCCCGCTGGCGACGATGAAGGCCGCGCCGACGATGGTCCAGATGCTCGGCACCTCGCCGAAGATGAAGAAGCCGAGAATGCTGACCCACAACAATTGCGAGTAGGAGAACGGCGCCAGCACCGAGGCATCGCCGTAGCGATAGGCCAGCACGACGATCCACTGGCCCGCGGTCGAGGCGACGCCGATGAAGATGCCGAGCGCGATCGCGGTCCAGGACGGCGTCACCCAGACGAACGGCACGATTGCGGTGAGGATCGCAAGGCCGGTCAGCGAGGAATAGGCCATGGTGGTGACGACGGCCTCGCGGCCGCTCATCATCCGCGTCAGGATCAGCGTGCCGGCCCAGCAGGCCGCCGAGACGACGGGGAAGAACGCCGCCGGATGAAACGCGCTGGTGCCCGGGCGCAGGATGATCAGCACGCCGACGAGGCCGAGCGCGGTGGCGAACCAGCGGCGCATGCCGACCTTCTCGCCGAGGAAGACGATCGAGAGCGCAGTGACGAACAGCGGCGCGACGAAGCCTGTGGCCGACGCCTCCGCGATCGGGAGGAAGCCGAGGCCGGTGATGAAGAACAGCGAGGAGCCGAGCAGCACCGCGCCGCGCATCACGTGCAATCCGAGACGATCGGTACGCATCGCGTAATACGGCGAGGACCGCAGCATCACCGGCGTGAAGATCAGCGCGAAGGTGAGAAAGCGGATCCAGGTGATCTCGATCGACGGCAGGCTGGTCGAGAGATATTTCGCGGCGGTGTCGGAGCAGCCGAGGAATACCGTCGACAGCAGGATCAGTGCGATGCCCTTGAAGGGATGATCGACGCGCGCGGGCGCGCGGCGACCAACATGCTTCTTCTCGGGCATAGGCACGGAAATACTATCGAGCCTTGCGGCTGCGGCTGGCGGCGGGGTCACGGCTGGAACTCGGGAAAAATGCGAATCGAGTGCGCTTGTAAAAAACGACAAATGTGCCGCTTTCACAACTTCCGAAAACAGGATGCCGATATGCGCTGATCGCCGCGCGCGTCAATACTCCATTAATAATGGGCGTTTGTGCACTACAGCATGGGCAGGCTGCGCGGCTTCGGACCGCGCGGAAACGCCGCATCGAGCGCCGAAATCTCCTCTTTCGTCAGCACGAGATTACCAGCCGCCGCATTCTCGCCGGCGTGTTCCGCGGACGAGGCCTTCGGAATCGCGAACACCGTAGTCGCACGGGTGAGGAAGCTCAGCGCGACCTGACGCGGTGTCGCACGACGCGCCTCCGCGATGCGCGCGAGCACGGCGCCGCCCTTGCTGTTGCTCGCCGGGAAATCATCGTGGCCGAACGGCGAATAAGCGACGACGGCAACGCCATGCTGCTCGCACCACGGAATCACTGCATGCTCGATGGCGCGTTCCTTCAGATGATAGAGCACCTGATTGCAGGCGATCCGCCCTTCGCCCGAGACATCGAGAATCTCGTCGAGATCATCGGCATCGAAATTCGAGACGCCCCAGGATTTGATCTTGCCCGATGTCACCAGATCCTCGAACGCGGCGACGGTGTCTTCGAGCGGATAGGACCCGCGCCAGTGCAAGAGATAACAGTCGAGCCGATCGGTCTTGAGCCGCTTCAGCGAGCGCTCGCACGCCGTGATGGTTCCACGGCGCGAGGCGTTGCTCGGCAGCACCTTAGAGACGAGGAAGACTTCATCGCGGCGGCCCGCGATCGCATCCGCAATGACGAGCTCGGCATCGCCATACATCTCGGCGGTGTCGATGTGGGTCATGCCGAGATCGAGCCCACGCTGAAGCGCCGCGATCGCGCGCTTGCGGTCGCCATGGTCGAGATACCAGGTGCCCTGCCCGATGACGGAGACGTTGGCGTTGGTTTTGCCGAAGGGTTTTGTGTTCATGTTTATTCCTTCAGATGCTCTAGAGACCGCCGATATCCGCCACCAGAACGCTGCCGGTCGCAGACTCCGTGATATAGAGTCGATCCCTGTTTTCGCCACCGATGGCGACATTGGTGCAGTTCGGGCCTGCGCACGACTTGATCCGCGCGATCAGCTCCCCGTTCGGCGCGAACACGAAGACGTGTCCGAGCGAGGCATGGCCGACGAACAGGCGCCCCTTCGCATCCATGGTCATGCCGTCAGGACCGCTGGTGCCGAACAGCGCGCAGAAGCGGCCGACTTTCGACACGCTGCCGTCGTTCATGAACGGCAGCCGCCACACCGCGTTGTCGCGCGTCATCGCAACGAACAGCACCGTCTCGGTTGGATCGAGCACGAGACCGTTCGGGCTGATGCCGGTGTCGAGCAGGCAATCAAGCCGGCCGCTCGGTGCCAGCCGATAGACGCGGCCGCTCGGATCGTGCAGGCCGGTCTGGCCCTGATCGGTGAAATAGATGTCGCCGTTGGAGGCGAGATGCAGATCGTTGCAGCCGCGGAACGACTCCGAATTGCGCGCGGTCAGGATCGACTTGATGCGCCCGGCCTTCGCATCGAGCTCCATGATGCCATGCATGTAGTCGGCGACAAGAATGCGGCCGTCGGCTGCGATCTTCAGCCCGTTCGGCCAGCCCTCATATTCGATCACGAGCGACCATTCGCCGTCCGGCGCGATACGGAAGATGCGGCCGAAGGGAATGTCGACGATGTAGAGATTACCGTCCGTGTCGAACGACGGGCCTTCGATGAAGGAGTCCGTCGGCACACCCGGCCGATTGGCGTCAGCCCAATCGGTCCGCTCGCCGTTGCGGCGGAATTTGTCGGGCATCGCGGAGAACAGCCTGGTCTCGATCAGGCGCGGCGGCGTTTCCAGGTACATCATTGTTGTTATGGTTGTTGAGGGGGAGCGCGCGGCAGCATAGGCGACAATCGACGTCGCGTCGATTAGGCGGAGTGCATGGCTGCGTCCCCACCTCTCTCGTGTCCCGGACGCGCTGCAGCGTGAAACGCTGCTGCGCAGAGCCGGGACCCAGAAAAGCCAAACACTCCGCTGTTGGATGGGCCCCGGCTCTGCAGCGCACCGTCGAAGGGACGCTGCGCTGCGTCCGGGGCACGAGACCATGGTTTTGGCACGCCTGCATCAACACGGTCATTGCGAGCGCAGCGAAGCAATCCAGAATCCCGTCGCGGAAAGACTCTGGATTGCTTCGCTACGCTCGCAATGACGATGGAAAGAGCCGGACCTACCCCGCCGCGCTCGCGACCTTTGCCTGCTTCGCCGGCACGACCTCCGTCGTCGCGATCAGGCGCTTCAGCTCGGGGATGCACGAGCCGCAATTGGTGCCGGCATTGAGCTTGGCGCCGATTTCGGCGGCGGTGCGTGCGCCGCCAGCGATGGTGTCGCAGATGGTGCCGCGGCCGACGCCGAAGCAGGCGCAGACGATCGGGCCGGTCGAAGCGGCGCCCTCGCTGGACTTGCCCGACAGCAGCATGCGCCGCTGATCGTCGGTGACGTGGTCGGCCACGAACAGGCTCTTCACCACCTCCCAGTCGCCGGCGTCATGTGCGGGGCCGACGAACAGGCAGGTCTCGATGCGGTCGCCTGCAAACGAGGCGGCACGATAAACGCCGCCGCCGAAATCGCGGTACTCGGCAACGTCCTCACCGGCAACACCATCGAGCCAGGCCGGCCAGCGCGCGAGGTCCGCATTGTCGGCAAAGAGGGAGCCGAAGCCGCCGGCCACCGTGACGCGGGTCCACAACAGGTTCTGCGGCAGGTCGAGCGGCTTGCGCGACAGCGCGAAGCCGCGGAAGACGAATTCATAGGGCGCGATCGCGGCCGGCGTGGCTTTGGATTCCGGCTGCCCCGAGAACGGATCGGTGAAGGACTGCACCAGCGCGCCGACGCGGCCGTGCGAGGCATTCATCGCGCTCCAGTGGATCGGCACGAACAGGGTGCCGCGCTGCTGCCCTTCGCTGACGACGGCCTTCAGGATGCACTGCCCGTAATCGGTGGTGATGCGGGCAAAGCTGTCGTGGGCGATGCCGTATTTGCCGGCGTCATCGGGATGAATCTCGACGAACGGCTCGGGCAGATGCGCACCCAGCCGTTGGCTGAGGCCGGTGCGCGTCATGGTGTGCCACTGGTCGCGGATGCGCCCGGTGTTGAGCCTAAGGGGACGCGACGGACCGGTCTCACCGCGCAGCGTCGGCACCTCCGGCGCAATGAAGCGGCCCTTGCCGTCATTGGTGAAGAAGCCGCCTTGCGCAAAGAAACGTTCGCCAGGCGTCCCGCCTTCGCGCACCGGCCACTGCACCGGATTCAACGCGTCGAACGCGTCATCCGACAGCGTGGTCAGCGCGCCGATGTCGAAATCGCGGCTGCCGTCATTCTCGAAAGCGGAGAGCGCGGCATGCTCGCGGAAAATGTCAGCCGCGGATTTGTAGTTAAAGCTGTCGCCGAAGCCGAGGCGCTTTGCGGTTTCGCTCAGGATCCACCAATCGGGGCGCGCCTCGCCCGGAGCCGGCAGGAACGAACGCTGGCGTGAGATGCGCCGCTCGGAATTGGTCACCGTGCCCGACTTCTCGCCCCAGGCGAGCGCCGGCAGCAGCACGTGCGGGCCGGCCTCGACGGTGTCGTTGGAGAGCACGTTCTCGGACACCACGAACAATTCGAGCTTCTTCAGCGCCTCGCGCACGAAGTCGGCATCGGGCAGCGACACCGCGGGATTGGTGCCCATCACCCAGAGAGCCTTGACCTCGCCGCGGTTGATGGCCTCGAACAGCTGCACCGCCTTCAGCCCCTCATGGGTGGCGATGCGCGGCGCCTTCCAGAATCGCCTGACACGGTCGATGTCGGGCGGCGTAAAGCCCATATGCGCGGCGAGCATGTTGGCGAGGCCGCCGACCTCGCGGCCGCCCATCGCGTTGGGCTGGCCGGTGAGCGAGAACGGCGAGGCACCGGGCTTGCCGATGCGGCCCGTCGCGAGATGGCAGTTCAGAATCGCATTGACCTTGTCGGTGCCCTGCGCCGACTGGTTCACCCCTTGCGAATAGAGCGTGACGACCTTCTCAGTGTCGCGGAACATCTTGAAGAAGGTGGCGACGTCCTGCTCGGAGAGGCCCGTGGCAAGCGCGGTCGCAGTCACGCTGCCGGCGATGTTGCGCGCGCGCGCCAGCGCGTCATCGAAACCGCTGGTATTCTGCGCGATGTAGTCCCGGTCCAGCGCGCCATTGTCGGCGAGATGCACGAACAGGCCGGAGAACAGCGCGGTGTCGGTGCCGGGCTTGAGACCGAGGAACAGATCGACGTCGCTGGCGGTATCGGTGCGGCGCGGATCGATCACGATCATGCGCGCGCCGCGCTCCCCACGGTTCTTCAGCATGCGCTGGAACAGCACGGGATGGCACCAGGCCGCGTTAGAGCCCACGAAGACCAAGAGATCGGCCTGGTCGAGATCCTCGTAACAGCCGGGCACGGTGTCGGCGCCGAAGGCGCGGCGATGGCCGGCGACCGAGGACGACATGCAGAGCCGCGAATTGGTGTCGACGTTCGCCGTGCCGACAAAGCCCTTCATCAGCTTGTTGGCGACGTAATAGTCCTCGGTGAGGAGCTGGCCGGAGAGATAGAACGCGACCGCATCGGCGCCATCGCGGGCCACGATGTGCTGCATGCGGTGGGCGACGTGGTCGAGCGCATCGCTCCAGGCGACGCGCTCCAGCACGCCCTTGCAGCGGATCATGGGATAGAGCAGCCGGCTCTCGAGCCCCACGGTCTCGCCGAGCGCCGAGCCCTTCGAGCACAGCCGGCCGAAATTGGCGGGATGGTCAGGATCGCCCGCGATCGCCGCACCGCCCTTGCCATCGGGTGTCGCCAGCACGCCGCAGCCGACGCCGCAATAGGGGCATGTCGTTTTGGTGGTGCGGAGGTTTGGGTCGATCGCCGTCATATCAAGCCGCTTTCGAAGGCTGCACGAGCGCGCGGCCGAACATCATGTCGGTGCGGATCGCCGCGACCTTGTCGCGATTGCGGATCAGCTCGAGATACCAGAGCGCATCGACGGTATCGCCGATCAGCACCGCGCCGGTCAGCCGGCCGTCGGCGATGACAAGCTTCTTGTAGGTGCCGCGCCTGCGGTCCGACAGCACGAGGCTCTCGCTGCCCTCCCCGCCCATGAAGTCGCCGGCGGAGAACACGCTCACGCCGGAGACTTTCAGATTGGTCGAGACCACGCTGCCCTGATAGGCGGCGGGCCGGCCGGCGAGATGCCGCGCCAGCACGCGCGCCTGCTCATAAGCGGGCTCGACCAGGCCATAGCAGGTGCCGCGATGCTCGGCGCATTCGCCGAGCGCGAAAATGTCGGACGAGGAGGTCTGCATCACATCGTTGACGACGACGCCGCGATTAACCGCGATCCCCGCCTCTTTCGCCAGCGCGACGTTGGGCTTGATGCCGGCGGCGAAGATCACCGCATCGGCCTCGATGCGGCTGCCGTCGGCAAGCTCGACGGCCTCGACCTGGCCGTCGCCATGGATGCACTTCGTGCTGGCATTGAGCAGGACGCGGATGCCCTTGCGCTCGACCAGCGTCTTGAGCAGGTCGGCCGCGGGCGCATCGAGCTGACGCTCCATCAGCCGATCCATCAGATGCAGCAGCGTCACCGGCGCGCCGGCCTTGGCGAGGCCGTAGGCGGCCTCCAAGCCGAGCAGCCCGCCGCCGACCACGACGACGCGCTTCTTCGCCGCCGCCAGCGTCAGCAGCAGGTCGACATCGCGCGTGTCGCGAAACGTGTGCACGCCGGCGAGATCGGCGCCGGGCACATTCAGCCGCAGCGGTGTCGATCCCGTGGCGAGCACGAGCTTGGAATATTCCATGCTCTCTTCGCCCGCGATCTTGAGCTCGCGGCGGCCGGTGTCGATCTCGGTGACGCGATAGCCGTAGCGCACCGTGACGCCGCGATGGCGCCACCAGTCGGCCGGCCTGAGCTCGATCTCGTGCGAGCCGGTCTCGCCGGCCAGCACGGAAGAGAGCAGCACGCGATTGTAAGCGAGCCGCGGCTCTTCGCCGATCACGGCGACCGCGTAGCGGCCGAGCGCGGTCTTGGCGAGCTCGTCGACCAGACGCGCGGCCGCCATACCGTTACCGACGATGACCAGCGGTTCACTCACAAGGCATCTCCTATTCGGCGGCCTGCGCTTGTGCGCCGTAGGCCTCGGACATCATGTAGCCGGACAGCACGCCGTAGGCGTCGGTCCAGGCGGCAGCGAGTTCGGGCGTCCAGGCTTCGCCAAGGCCCTTCTCCAGGGTCCACAGCAAGGTCGCACCGACCACGGGGTAGTGCTCGGCCTTGGCGCCATAGGCGACGTGGCGCTTGGCGAGCGCCGAGGCCGCGGGAAGGATCGTCTCCAGGTTCGACAGGCCGCCGACCACGGCGGCGAGCATGCCCATCAGCTTCTTGCGCTGCTCGGTCATGTCCTCGGGAAACATCGCGCGCACCGGCGGCGCCACCTCGAACAGGCGATCGTAGAACAGCACAGCGGCCTGCTCCGAGATCGGCGCGACCTTGGCGAAGCTCTGCTGAATGAGGGTAATCTGTTCGGGCGTCATGATGTTCTCCTGTCTGTTTCGGTCTGCCTTTGTCCGCGCCGTTGCGGACAAGGTTCATGGGTCAAACGTCATCAGAGAGTCTTCTCCCCGCGTACGGGGAGAAGCGAGATTCGTACCAAGTCTTATTTTTTGAGCATGATCTGGTCGGAAAACCGCTTCACACTTTTCCGGATCATGCTCAGACACGCGCTTCGGCGAGGCCTGCCGCGCCTTCGCCCTGCGGGCTGCGACGCAGATAGAACCACCAGGTCAAAGCCAGGCACGAGGCGTAGAAGCCGAGATAGATCGCGAGCGCGAGCTGCGGACCGCCGGTCAGGGCGATCGACTTGCCGAAGCCGCTCGGGATCAGATAGCCGCCGACGGCACCGATCGCGCCGATGAAGCCCACCGCCGCACCGCTCTCGATGCTCGCCGTCTTCAGGGCGGCGCTACGTGCCGCATCGCCCTTGCCGCGCACCTTGAACAGGTTCTGCTCACGGAAGATCGAGGGGATCATGCGGTAGGTCGAGCCGTTGCCGATGCCCGTCGTCACGAACAGGATCAGGAACATCGACAGGAAGCCGATGAAGTCCTTGTGCCCGACGAAGTAGAGCGCACCGACCGTCGCCGCCGCCATCGCGATGAAATTCCAGAAGGTGATGACCGAGCCGCCGATCCGGTCGGCGAGCCAGCCGCCGAACGGGCGCGACAGCGAGCCGACCAGGGGGCCGAGGAAGGCGATCGAGATCGTCACCGACGGAAACTGCGTCTTGAGCAGCAGCGGGAACGCCGCGGAGTAGCCGATGAAGGATCCGAACGTGCCGATGTAGAGGTACGCCATGATCCAGGTGTGCTTGCGCTTGACCACCGCGAGCTGGTTCCTGATCGACGACTTGGCCGTGGTCAGGTTGTTCATGAAGAACACCGCGCCGAACACCGCGATCGCGATCGGCAGCACCCACATCAGACCGGCATTCTGCAGGAAGATGCCGTCGACCGGGCTTGCCTGGAACAGGTTGATGACGGCGAGCGTCATCAGGATCGGGGTCAGAAGCTGCACGCTGGAGACGCCGATATTGCCGCCGGCGGCATTGAGGCCGAGCGCCCACCCCTTCATCCGGTCGGGGAAGAAGAAGGAGATGTTGGTCATGCTGGAGGCAAAATTGCCGCCGCCGAGACCGGCCGTCGAGGCGACCAGCAGCATCAGCCAGAACGGCGTGTCGGGCTGGCTGACGAAATAGGCCAGCGACAGCGTCGGGATGAACAGGATCGCCGCGCTGAAGATGGTCCAGTTGCGGCCGCCGAAGGTCGTGACCGCGAATGTATAAGGAAAGCGCATGAAGGCGCCGATCAGCCCCGGCACCGCGACGAGCTGGAACAGCTGGTCGGTGGTGTAGTGGAAGCCCGCCTGCGGCAGCTTGGTGGTGACGATGCTCCAGATCAGCCACACCGAGAAGCCGATATGTTCGGCGACGATCGACCAGATCAGGTTACGCCGGGCGATGGTCTTGCCGCCCGCATTCCAGAACGCCTCATCTTCGGGGCGCCAGTCAGAAATCCAAGTCTGACTTAGAGTCGAATTCTTGGTCATACATTATCCCTTCCAGGCTCACCGCTGCGTCGTTGCAGGCTCAGCCTCCGCGTGGAGGCGCGCTCCGAGGCTTCACCCCGGTGGCGAGTTCACGATGCTGATTGATGATGTTGAGGGACGTCGTCGTTGGCGTCGCGCAAGTACACTTCAATTTCCGTGCCAGTTGCGCGCATGCTGGAAATACAGGGATTTCAGCACGTTATTCGCATCGCCCGAAATTTTTGCAGGGCTTTTTCGCTCGCAAAATTTGCGATCCGCTCAATCCTTGTGCGGCGCACAAGGATTGAGCGTGATGTCGATTATTTAGGCGCGAACGTTTCGCGCATTAAACTTTGGTTTACGCGGCCTCAACGAAACGATGACGCTCGTAGAGGAATTCGAGCACGCGCTGCCGGCACTTCAGATACGTGGTGTTGGTCGCGAGCTCGAGCCGCTTGCGGGGACGCGCCAGCGGCACCTCCAGCACCTCACCGATGCGAGCGCTCGGCCCGTTGGTCATCATCACGATGCGGTCGGACAACAGCACGGCCTCGTCCACGTCGTGGGTGATCATCAGGATCGTGTTGCCGAGCTTCTGATGCAGCGCCATCACCGAGTCCTGCAGATGCGCGCGGGTCAACGCATCAAGGGCGCCGAAGGGCTCATCCAGCAGCAGCACCTTCGGCTCCATCGCCAGCGCCCGCGCGATGCCGACGCGCTGCTTCATGCCGCCGGAGATTTCCGAGGGACGCTTGTCCCTGGCATGGGCCATCTGCACCAGGTTGAGATTGTGCATCACCCAGGCGTCGCGCTCGGCCCTCGTCTTGGTCCTGGCGAACACCTTGTCGACGCCGAGCCTGACGTTCTCGTAGACGGTGAGCCACGGCAGCAGGCTGTGGTTCTGGAACACCACCGCACGATCGGGCCCCGGCGAGTTGACCTCGCGGTTCTCCAGCAGCACGCCGCCGGTGGTGGCGGTCGTGAGCCCGGCGATGATGTTGAGCAGGGTCGACTTGCCGCAGCCGGAATGACCGATGATCGAGACGTACTGGCCTTTCTCGATGGTCAGGTTGATGTCCTTCAGCACCTCGGTCGTCGCAGCGCCGCGGGTGAAGATCTTGTCGATGTGGTCGAGCTTCAGATAGGCGGTCATGTGTCCCTTCCCCTTAGCTTGTCGCGGTGCCGCGGGTAACGATCTTGCCGAGGCTCGCGATCAGGCGGTCCAGCACGAAGCCGACGATGCCGACATAGAACAGCGCCAGGATGATCTCGCTGATATGCGAGGAGTTCCAGGCGTCCCAGATGAAGAAGCCGATGCCGACGCCGCCGATCAGCATTTCCGCCGCGACGATCGCGAGCCAGGACAGGCCGATGCCGATGCGCAGGCCCGTGAAGATGTAGGGTGCGGCCGCCGGGATCATGATCTTGGAGAAGAACTCGAGCGGGTTGAGCTGCACCACCGCGGCGACGTTGCGGTAGTCCTGCGGAATGTTGCGGATGCCGACCGCGGTGTTGATGATGATCGGCCAGATCGAGGTGATGAAGATGACGAAGATGGCCGAGGGCTGGCCGTCGCGGAACGCGGCGAGCGAGAGCGGCAGCCAGGCGAGCGGCGGAATGGTGCGCAGCACCTGGAACAGCGGATCGAGCCCGCGCATCGCCCAGACCGATTGCCCGACCAGCACGCCAAGCGCGATGCCGGCGATCGCCGAGAGCGAATAGCCGAGCGCGACGCGCTGGAGACTGGCGGAGAGATGCCAGAACAGGCCCTTGTCGATGCCGCCATGGTCGAAGAACGGATCGACGATCAGCTCCTTGGTGTCCTTGAAGACCTTTGACGGCGGCGGCAGCGCCGAGCCGGCTCTCCGGCAAACCAGCTCCCACACCAGCGTCAGCAGCGCGAGCACGACCAGCGGCGGGATGACACGCACCGCGGTTTCCCTTGCCATGCGTGCGTAGGCCTCACTGCGCGGCGGGCGCTTCGGCGTCATCGCGACGACAGGCGCGGCGGTGGCCGCCGGCGTCGCGGTCTCAACCTCAATCTTCGTGGCAGGCATATTCATCGCAATATCTCTCCGGCTGCAAAAGAGGATGCGGCCGCCCGTGGGCGGCCGCGAGGCTCCATCAGACTTCGACCCGCTTGATCGCGAGCGACTTCAGATAGGCAGCCGGATTTTCGGGATCGAACACCTTGCCGTCGAAGAAGGTCTCCTTGCCGCGCGAAGTGGAGGTGGGAATTTCCGCGGCAGCGACGCCGAGCGTCTTGGCCGCATCGCGCCACATGTCCTCGCGGTTGACCTTGGCGATCAGCGCCTTGGTGTCGAAATTCGCCTCATACTTGCCCCAGCGGATGTCCTCGGTGAGGAACCAGAGATCGTGGCTCTGGAACGGATAGGAGGCGTGATCACGCCAGTACTTCATGATGTGCGGCGAGTTCTCGACCACCTTGCCGGGAATGCCGTAGTCGAACTTGCCCGCAGTGCGGTCGAGCACGTCCTCGACCGGGCAGTTCATCCACTGCCGCTTGCCCATGATGGCGGCAAGCTCGGCCTTGTTCTCGGCCTTGTCCGACCACTGCTGGGCTTCCATCACGGCCATCAGCAGCGCCTTGGCAGCCTTCGGATATTTGTCGACGAAGGCCGCCCGCATGCCGAAGGATTTTTCCGGATGCTTGTTCCAGAGCTCGCCGGTGTTGACGGCGGTGTAGCCGATGTTCTGGTGGATCAGCTGCAGGTTCCAGGGCTCGCCGACGCAGAAGCAGTCCATGGTGCCGACCTTCATGTTGGCCACCATCTGCGGCGGCGGCACGACGATGGTCTCGATATCCTTGTCGGGGTCGATGCCGCCCGCGGCGAGCCAGTAACGGATCCAGAGGTCATGGGTGCCGCCGGGGAAGGTCATGGCGGCCTTCACCGCCTTGCCCGAGGCCTTCTTCTTCTCCAGCGCCGCCTTGAACGGCGCGGCATCGACGCCGAGCTTGAGGTCGGCATATTCGTTGGCGACCGAGATGCACTGGCTGTCGAGATTGAGCCGCGCCAGGATGTACATCGGCGTCGGCTGGTTGTTCTGCGTCACCTTGCCGGCCGAGATCAGGTACGGCATCGGGGTGAGGATATGCGCGCCGTCGATGCCGTTGCCTTCGGAGCCGAGCACGAGGTTGTCGCGCGTCGTGCCCCAGGACGCCTGCTTCTGCACGTCAGTGTCAGGCATGCCGTATTTGGCGAACAGGCCCTTGTCCTTGGCGACGAACAGCGGCCCGGCATCGGAGAGCGCGATGAAGCCGAGCTTGGCGCCCTTGACCTCGGGGCCTGAATCCTGCGCGAAGGCGCCGGCGGGGAAATTGAGCTTGGCGGCGGCGAGGAGAGCTGCAGTAGAGCCGGCGGCTTTCAATAGTTGACGGCGGCTGAGGCCAGTCTCGGCGGGCCGGCGAATGCGCTTGGTCATCGTTGGTGTCGTCCTTTGCGTCGTTGCAGAATTGATGGCGTCAGTGCACACGAGCAGCCCGTCCGTCCGGCGGCGCCGTCTTTGGCGCATGCGAACGCACGACGGGGGAGACCCCCGTCTGGTGGCGTCAGCAAATCGGATGAGAAGTCTCGCGGGACGGCTTCAATGGCGTCGGCATGGAACTATTCAAGCTTCATGCCAAGCTCGACACTGCCAAAACACCAAGAATTTTAGTGACTTAGCTAGTCCGCGCCAGACTGTCGCAGGCAGGCCCCGCTTGCGAAATTTGCGCGCTGCCCAATCCTTGTGCGGCGCACAAAACTTGTGCAGTCGCTTAAGCAGGAGGCTGCCAAGCGCCTCGGGCCGAATTCGGCGAGGGACGTATCAGCTTGATATAACGTTACTTTTCTTGCGCCTCTCGACGGCACGCAATTTGCTTCTTTATGGGCGTCAACGAAGACTGCGGCTTGCCGCATCGTTGCAGCCTCTGGCGGCTGCATTTTGGAAGCTCATCTGCTTCGCGGCCCTTCCGGCTCAGTCCTCGTGACGCGATTCCCAAAGCTTCCAGACATTCCATAGCCCTCGTGCGCGGCAGAACCGTCCGCACGGCCAAGACGTTCAGCCGCGTCCTCTGAGGGGGCGTGTCGATCTCACTTACGAAGCAAAAGGAACCATTGATGTCGTATCTCGCGCCTTCGGAATTCGTCACCAAGATGGTGGATGCGGGCGAGTCCAAGATCTTCATGTCCACCCGGGATACCATCATCCGGGCCTACATGGCCGGCGCGATCCTCGCCCTCGCCGCCTGGTTCGCCGTCACCATCAACGTGAACACAGGCCAGCCGCTGGTCGGCGCGCTGCTGTTCCCGGTCGGCTTCGTCATGCTCTATCTGCTGGGCTTCGACCTGCTCACCGGCGTGTTCGTGCTCTCGCCGCTCGCCTTGATCGACAAGCGCCCGGGCGTCACCATCGGTGGCGTCCTGCGCAACTGGGGCCTCGTCTTCGTCGGCAACTTCGCCGGTGCCTTCACGGTGGCCTTCATGATGGCCTTCGTGACGACCTTCGGCTTCACCCAGGCGCCCGACAAGGTTGGCGCGGCGATCGGCAACATCGGCGAAGGCCGCACGCTCGGCTATGCCGCCCATGGCGCCGCCGGCATGGCGACGCTGTTCATGCGCGGCATGCTCTGCAACTGGATGGTCTCGACCGGCGTCGTCGGCGCCATGATCTCGACCTCGGTTCCCGGCAAGGTCATCGCGATGTGGATGCCGATCCTGGTGTTCTTCTACATGGTGTTCGAGCATTCCGTCGTGAACATGTTCCTTTTCCCGTCGGGCCTGATGCTGCACGCGAAGTTCTCGATCATGGACTATCTGATCTGGAACGAGATCCCGACCGTGCTCGGCAACCTCGTCGGCGGCCTCGCCTTCACCGGCATGACCCTCTACACCACGCACGTCATGACCCTGCCGAAGCGCCAGGCCGACAAGGCTGCGAAGCCCCGCGTCGCGGCCTGATCGAATACGTCTCGACAGGGGAGCCTCGCCCGATCAGGGTGAGGCTCCCCCTTGCCGGTGATGACGATGTCCCGCGGACTCCAGATTTCGATCGGCCAGCACTCCGACAGGGGTCGCAAGCCCATCAACCAGGATTTTCACGGCGTCCTCATTCCGGAAGAGCCGCTGCTCAGCCTGAAGGGCATCGCGGCGGTTCTCGCCGACGGCATCTCCAGCAGCAGCGTGAGCCAGATCGCCAGCGAGTCGGCGGTCAAGAGCTTCCTGATGGACTATTACTGCACGTCGGAATCCTGGACGGTGAAGACCTCCGCCCGCCGCGTGCTGGAGGCGACCAATTCCTGGCTGCATGCGCAGACGCGCAAGAGCCAATATGCCTATGACCGCGACAAGGGCTATGTCTGCACCCTCAGCGCCATGGTCATCAAGGCAGCCACCGCGCACATCTTCCATGTCGGCGACTGCCGTATCTACCGCGTTGCCGGCAAGGCGCTGGAGCAGCTGACCGACGATCATCGCATCATCGTGTCGTCGGAGCAGACCTATCTCGGCCGCGCGCTCGGCATCAATCCGCAGCTCGAGATCGACTACCAGACGGTCGAGGTCCAGGCCGGCGACACCTTCCTGCTGGCAACCGACGGTGCGTACGAATTCGTCGACCCGCGTTTCGTCACGAACGCGATCAACGAGCATGCAGCCGAGCTCGACGGCGCGGCGAAGGCGATCGTCGAGGAAGCCTATCGGCGCGGCAGCGACGACAACATCACCGTGCAGATCCTGCGCATCGATGCGGTGCCGGAGGAATCCGGCGTCTTCGATCAGAGCTCGGCGCTGCCCCTGCCGCCCCTGCTGGAGCCGCGGGCGATGTTCGATGGCTACCGGATCATCCGGGAGATCCACGGCAGCAGCCGCAGCCACATCTATCTCGCCGTCGATGCGGACACCGAGGAGACGGTCGCGCTCAAGATTCCGTCGATCGACCTGCGCGACAACCAGGCCTATCTGAAACGCTTCCTGATGGAGGAATGGATCGCGCGGCGGATCGACAGTCCGTACGTGCTCAAGCCGCGATCGCGATCGACGCGGCGCAACTATCTTTACGTCGCGACCGAATTCGTCGAGGGACAGACGCTGCGGCAGTGGATGCTCGACAACCCGCGTCCCGATCTGGAGACCGTGCGCAGGATCATCGAGCAGATCGCCACCGGGCTTCGCGCCTTCCACCGGATGGAGATGCTGCATCAGGATCTCAGGCCCGACAACGTGCTGATCGACAAGACCGGCACCGCAAAGATCATCGACTTCGGATCGGTCAGGGTCGCGGGCGTCGCTGAAGCTGCGCCGAGATCGGCCGACGCGGAAATTCTCGGCACGGTCCAATACACGGCGCCGGAGTATTTTCTCGGCGAGGGCGGATCGCCCCGGTCCGACATGTTTTCGCTGGCCGCCATCTGCTACCAGATGCTCACCGGGCATCTGCCCTACGGCGCCCAGCTGGCCAAGATCCGGGGACGATCGGACGCGTGGAAATTGAGATACCGCCCCGCGATCGACGCCGAGCGGGGTATCCCGGGCTGGATCGACGGCGCGCTCAGGAAGGCGCTCCATCCCGATCCCTACAAGCGCCACGAAGACATGTCCGAGTTCGTGTTCGAGCTTCGTACGCCCAACCCGGCCTATTTGAGCACGCGTATCACGCCTCTCCTAGAGCGCAACCCACTGATGTTCTGGAAGCTGATTTCGGCGGCGCTCGCCTGCGCCGTCGTCGTGCTGCTGGCGCTGTTGCACGCGCGGTAGCTGCACGTGCTCATCAAGGCGCTGACGTAGCTTCCGGCCGGCTAGACGATGGGCAACGACGGCGCGCTGCCTTTTGCCCAGACGTTGAACGTCGCTTCCCATTCGGCGATTTCGCCGCCGCGCATGGTGAGGAGCTCAATTCCACGCCCCTGCATCTTGCAGCCGTTTCGCCCGTCGTCCCATTCCCCCACCCAGGAGCATGCAATCACATTGCCCGATACGGCGCGCAGTTGTTTTTGCAGCCGGTAATTCTTCTGACGCGCAAAACGCGCGAGCAGAAACTTCTCGAGCGGCGGCCTGCCGCGGGTTTCGGGAAAGTCCGCAACCTGACGACGACATCCGCGGCAAAGGTCTTCATCACTGCAGCGATATCGCCCACGCTCATCAATTGCTGGGCACGATCGAGCACTGCTTCGGCGTCCTGAAGGGTAAGCTGGCTGTATTGAGGTTCTGTCGGCATGTGCGCTCTCCGTATCGCGGCCGATGCGGCCGGATGGCAGCGCAATCCTAGCGGAGCCAAACTGACAGATTCCGTCAGCAGCAGATCAGGCGGGTTCGGGCAATCCCTCGATTTCCCGCCATTCCTTCACCAGTGCGTGGCGGCGTCTCGGATATGCTTCTCCGGTCTCGGTGAACGCCACGATCCGGTCGGTACGAAATTGCCGATAGCCCTCGCGCAGTTCGCACCACGCGGCAAGCAGTCGCACTGTTGCGCAAAAGGTAAGAAGGATGGGCCATATCCTGCGTTCGGTCAGCACGCCCGCTTCGTCGCGGTAATGGATCCACAGCTTGCTCTCCTGCCGGATGGCGTCCCGAACGGGTGCCATGTCGACGATCTCGGCTCCGATCCATCTGACGGGACCTGCAAGAACGCCGGAGGCGTTGGCCTCATCGCTTCTCTCCGCAGGCAAGACCGCTGTTATCTTCGCCAATGCGTTGCGCGCGGCCTTCGTAAGCGCTGCGTCCGCGCTCCGCGCCACCATCTGCGAGCCGAGCGCCAGTGCCTCGATTTCCTCACGCGAGAACATGAGCGGTGGCACCGTGAAGCCGGGCCGAAGCACATACCCGACGCCGGCCTCACCATCGATTGGCGCGCCTCTGGCGATCAGCGTTTGTATGTCGCGATAGATGGTTCGCAGCGAGACGCCGAATTCGTCGGCGAGTTGCGCTCCCGCAACCGGACGTCGCCGGGTTCGAAGAAACTGTATGAGCTCGAGGAGCCTGTCGGACCGGGACATTTTGGACAATCCTCCAGGTCGGCCGAACTATGCCGACACGCCAATAGCGCAGATCGCGAGCCTCAGGAGCGCCGACGGATCACGCCGGCTCCGCGGCCTTCGTCCCCAGCGGCTTCGGCGCCATGCCGCCTCCGGGCTTGAGGTGGAATTCGTAGCTCATCAGATGCCACCGCCCGTTCGCCTTGGTGCCGTCGGGCATCGCGGGATCGTTGCGCGGCTCGACCTTGGCGACGAGGTCGTCCTTCACCCCGAACACGACGTCGGAATCGAGATATTTGTCGCCGTCCATGAAGACGTGGGTGATCAGCGGCTCGTAGCCCTTCGCATTGACCAGGAAGTGCACATGCGCCGGCCGCATCGGATGGCGATTGGTCTGCAGGATCATCTCGCCGACAGGGCCATCGGTCGGGATCGGATAGCTGCACGGCAAAATGGTGCGGAAGAAGAAGCGGCCGTCATGATCGGTGATGAAGCGCGCACGCGCGGAGGCGCCGACCTCGTCATAGTTCGCCTTCTGTGAATCGTAGAAGCCGTCGTCGTCGGCATGCCAGACGTCGACGGGGACGTTCGCAAGCGGCTTGCCCTTGAGGTCGGTGACGCGGCTCTGCACGAACATCCGCTCGCCCGTCTGATTGTTCGGCGAGATGTCGGTGCCATGCGCGGTCACCTTGTGCTCGCCGACATAGAACGGCCCGAGCACCGTCGTTTGGGTAGCGCCCTCGCGATCCCTGTGGTTGACGGCGTCGACCAGCATGGAGACGCCGAGCACGTCGGACAGCAGAATGAATTCCTGGCGGGTGTCGGTGCATTTCTGCCCCGTGCGGGTCAGGAAATCGATGGCATATTCCCATTCTTCGAAGGTGAGACCGGTCTTGCTCACGTAATCGTGCAGCGACTTCACCAATTCCTGGAGCAGGAATTTTGCCCGCGTATCAGGCGTCTGGTCGAAGCTCTTGACGACGGCTTCGGTGAGTTCGGTCTCGTTGAACTGGGTCATGGTACGTTTGCCCTCGCGTTTTTTCGTTGGCCCGGCGGGCTCCTTGGAGGTGTTCCAGGCTGGACACTACACCAGTCGGCCGCCCCGCGTTAAGCGCGACCGGCTTGGAATGGACCCGCCATTTGGCTATCACCGTCCTTCAGAAACTGCCCGGAGGAACTGATGCTCGCCCCTACCCCCGCCTCGCCCGAATCCGTCGGCATGTCCAAGGCCGCGCTCGACCGCGTCGATGCGCATCTGAAGAAGCGGTACATCGATGCCGGCCGTTTCCCGGGCACGCAGCTCCTGGTCTATCGCCGCGGCAAGATCGCCCACAGCTCCGTGCTGGGCCGGGCCGATGTCGAGCGCAACGTGCCGGTGAAGGACGACACCATCTATCGCATCTATTCCATGACCAAGCCGCTCACCAGCGTCGCCTTCATGATGCTGGTCGAGGAAGGCCTCGTCGCGATCGACGAGCCCGTCGCCAAATACATTCCGGAATGGAAGGATCTCGGCGTGTTCGTCGCCGGCACCGCGCCGTCCTTCCTGACCCGGCCGCCGTCGCGGCCGATGCTGATCGTCGACCTCTTGCGCCACACGTCCGGCCTCACCTACGGCTTCCAGCAGCGCTCCAATGTCGATGCCGCCTATCGCGCCGAGAAACTCGGCGAGGTCGAGAAGTCGGGCACGCTCCAGACCATGATCGAGGGACTGGCGAAAATCCCGCTGGAGTTCTCGCCGGGCGAATCCTGGAACTATTCGGTCGCGACCGACGTGATCGGCTACCTCATCGGCAAGATCTCGGGCATACCGTTCGAGCAGTTCCTCAAAACACGCATTCTCGATCCGCTCGGCATGACCGACACCGATTTCCACGTGCCGGCTTCCAAGGCGCACCGCTTCGCGGCCTGCTATTCGGCGGACCCGGGCGGCGGCATGACCTTCCATGCCGGCCAGCGCCGCGAGGGGCTGACGCTTCAGGACGATCCGACGACGAGCTCGTTCCTGTCACCGCCCTCGTTCATCTCCGGCGGCGGCGGCCTGTGCTCGACGGCCGCCGACTATCTCAGCTTCTGCCGCGCGCTGCTCAACGGCGGCGAGCTCGGCGGCGTCAGGCTGATCGGGCCGAAGACGCTGGCGCTGATGACCACCAACCACATTCCGGGCGGCCGCGCGCTGCCGGAAGTGTCGCGCTCGCTGTTCTCGGAAGCGACCTATAACGGCATCGGCTTCGGCCTCGGCTTCGCCGTGACCATGCGCCCGGCCGAGACGCTGATCGCCGGCAGTCCCGGCGAATATAACTGGGGCGGCGCGGCCACGACCTCGTTCTGGATCGACCCGGCCGAGGAGCTGATCACCATCTTCATGACGCAGGTGCTGCCGTCGAGCGCCTATCCGCTCCGCCGCGAGCTGCGCAGCATGGTGTATGCCGCGATTACCGAGAGCAATCTGTAACCAGCAAGGCCGATCCCGCGGCCGCTCGGTCGCGGGACCAGGCGCGCTCATTTGAGCATCTCCGGCACGATCAGACGCGGCAGGAACAACGACACGCTCGGCCAGACGATGAGCGCCGCCAGCACGAGCAGCATCGGCACCAGCATGATCACCGTGTCCTTCAGCGCATAGCGCAGCCGCACGCCGGCGACCGAACAGGCGATCATCAAGCACAGGCCGTAAGGCGGCGTCACCAGCCCGAAGGCCAGCGATACGATCGATATGATCGCGAACTGGACCGGATGGAGCTCGACGGACTTGGCCAGCGGCTCCAGCACGGTGCCGACGATGATGATGGCCGGGATGGCATCGAGGAAGCAGCCGACCACCAGGAAACAGAAGGCGATGAAGAAGCCGGCCGCGATCGGGCCCATGCCCCAAGTCGAGACGTTGGCCAGCAGCTCCTGCGGGATCTTGTAATAGGCGAGCAGCCAGCCGAACGCGCTTGCCGTGCCGACACAGAACAGCGCGACGCCGGCAAGACGCCCGGTGTCGAGCAAGGCCCTGTAAAGCTCGCGCAGCCCCGTCTCGCGATAGAAGAACGTCGAGAGCGCCACGGAATAGAGCACCGCGACGCAGGCGGACTCGGTCGCGGTGAACCATCCGAGCAGGATGCCGCCGACGATGATGAACGGCGTCATCAGGGCCGGGATCGACTGCCAGATGGCGCATCGCATCTCAACCCAGGTCGCCTTCGGATAGGTCGGATAGCCGCGGCGCACCGCATAGATGTGCACCGTCGCCATCTGCGCGCCGGCGATCAGCAGGCCCGGCACGATGCCGGCCAGATACATCGCCGCAATCGAGGTCGAGATCAGCCCGCCCCACACGATCATCAGGATCGACGGCGGGATGATCACCGCCAGAACCGCCGACACCGCCGTGATGGCGATGGAGAACGAGAGGTCGTAGCCCTCCTTGGTCTGCGCATCGATGAAGATTTTTGATTGGCTCGCCGCATCAGCCGTGGAGGAGCCCGAGATGCCGGCGAAGAACACCGACAGCACGACGTTGATCTGCGCCAGGGACCCCGGCCAGTGCCCGACCATGGAGCGCGACAACGCCACCAGGCGGTCGGTGATGCCGCCGATGCTCATGAGATTCGCCGTCAGCAGGAAGAAGGGCACCGCCAGCAGGATGAATGAATTGTAGGCGTTGAAGGTCTCCTGCGCGAGCGTCATCAGCGACAGACGCGGCTCGATCAGCAGGATCGGCACGCAGGCAAGGCCGAGCGCGAAAGCGACCGGCACGCGCACGATGAGCAGGCCGATGAAGACCCCGAACAGCACCATCGCAGCCTGTCCGGCAGAGAGTACATTGCCGCTCATCGCCGTGCCCCGACCAGAATGTGCATTTCATCGACGATCTGTTCGCCGGCAAAGACGATCCACGTCGCACCGGTCACGGGCCAGGCAACGTGAATCAGCCAAAGCGGCAGATCGGCCAGCTCCGAGGTCCTGTTCCAGGCAAAGCGGGTGAACTCCAGGCCGGCGAAGACGAACACCAGCGCCAGCGCCAGCACGCCGAGCCGCGCGAGGATCCGCACCGCAGCCTCCGACCGCCGCGACAGGTCCGGCCACACGTCGACCTCGAAATGCTGCGCTTCCCGCACGCCCACCATGGCGCCGATCATGATCGTCCAGACGAACAGGAAGCGGGCCATTTCCTCCGTCCAGATGTAGGAGGGAATGAAGGGCGTGTAGCGCGAGATGATCTGCAGCGTCACCGGGATGATGATGATGGCGACACAGGCCGCGAGCAGGATTTCCAGCAGTTTCGCATAGGCCGCCGTGACGCGGCGCCACAGCGACGGTGTGGACGGGACGGGCATGTCAGACATTGGGACTCCCAGCGGCAGCTCATCCGCCACGGCCGGGCAAGAAGCGGGGCTTGCCCGGACATGCCGTCGGCGGATGCAACGAGCTCAGGCGACGTTGATCTTCTCGAAAATGCCCTCCGCGCCGATCTCCTTGGCGTAGGTGGCCATCACGGGGTCGGCGAGCTTCTTCATGGCGTCCCGCTCCTCGAAGGGAACGCGCTTGAGCTTGCCGGCCTTCTCGAGCGTGTCGAGCTTGACGACCTCCTCGCTCGATTCGAGCTGACGGCCGTAGTCGCCGGCCTCCTTGCCGGCCTTCATGATCGCGTCCTGCAGATCCTTCGGCAACGTCTTCAGCGTCTTCACCGAGAAGCAGATCGGCCGGATCGACACGGCGTGCTGGGTGAGGCTGAGATGCGGGGCCACTTCGTAGAACTTCATCGCCTCGACGCCCGCCGCCTCGTTCTCGCCGGCCGATATCACGCCGTTCTGGATCGCGTTGTAGATCTCGTTATAGGCGATCACGGTCGGGCTCATGCCGACGGCCGCAAAGGTCTTGGACCAGATCGGTGCGCCCTGCACGCGAACCTTGAGGCCCTTGAGATCGGCGAGGTTCTTGAGCGGCTTGTTGGCGAAGATGTTGCGGATGCCGCCGCCGGAATAGCCGATCAGGACGACCTCGGCCTTGGCCGCGACCTCGTCGGCGATCGGCGCCAGGATATTGGCTTCGACCACCTTGTTCATGTGCTCGATGCCCTTGAACACGAAGGGCGCATCGATGAACGGAGCCGCCTTGGCGAAGGTCGACATGTGGGCCGGCGAGACGATGCCGTAATCGACCGCCTTGCCCTGCGACATGTACTCGAAATACTGCTTCTCGAGGCCGAGCGAGGAGTTCTTGTGCAAAGTGAAATTGACGGGCTTGCCGTAATATTTCTTCACCAGCTCCTCGAACCGGATCAGCGCCCGGTTGAAGGCATGGTCGTCGTTGAACTGCACCGCGCCGTTCAGCGTGATCGGCGCCTGCGCCCTGAGGATCGACGGCATGCCGATCGCGGCCGCCGCAGTGGTTGCACCGATACCAGCGAGAAATGATCGTCGCTTCATCGTCTCCCCTCCCTTTGATGCTCCGGCCCTGTCGCCGGGCCGTGCGTGCAGCCGGTATGCGGCTTGCGAGGGGAAGCGTATGAAAAACCTCGGCGGGACGGAAGTCATTTCGCGCGCGCTGGAGGTACTCTTCGTCGCAGGACCTGCGCCTGTACGACCTGCTGCACTGCAACTCGCGTTGCTGCCGGCGCGCGGCACGCCGCATCAGCGGCCCCTCACTCCCTGGGACACGGGAAGACGCGCGGACCTGTGCGCTGCACGCAGCGACCAGCGCGTCTTCCACGGCTGACCTAGTGCATATGACCAATCAGATAGATGCCGCCGCCGATCACGATGATCGCCGGCAGAATGAGTACTGGCATCACGTCCTCCTCAATTGGATGTGCAGACCTTGACGGTCTTCATGCCGCTCTCGGCTTCGGTGCGCGTCTTGTAGATCGTGCCCGACGGGCTGACGACGGTCATGGACGCGTCCATCGGCTTCTTGTCGACGATGGTGCACTTCTTGGTCTTGACGTCCTGGACCACGTAGAACTCGTCGGCCGCGAACGCCGGCAGGGAAAGCGCAGCAACCATCAGTGCTGCAGTCGCCATCTTCAGCATCATCTTGTCTCCTCCTCCAATTGCCGGATTTCGGTCCGGTCGATTCAGAAACGGGAAAAAATGGTATTTTGTTCCTATCCTCGGGGAACGTCGCTCGCGGCGAAAGGTTGTTGCGGCGCTTATGCTTGTGAGGAGGACAAGATGAAGAAGCTGTTCCTGTTATCCGCCGCGGCCGTTCTGATTTCGACCGGCGCATTCGCACAATCCACCGTGACCACGACCGGAACCGGTCACGCCGCGGTCGTTCAGATCGAGCCGCAATACCGCACCAAGATCAAATCCTACGTCACCGAGCACCGGGTGCGTCCGGTTACGACGAAGGAGAAGATCATCGTCGGCGCAACGGTGCCGAGCGAGGTGGAGCTCGAAGCGGTTCCGGCCGATTGGGGCCCGTCCCTCACCAAATATCGCTACGTCTATTCCGGCGAACGCGTGATGCTGGTGGATCCGGGCACGCGGACCGTCGTTCAGGAAATCGATTGATCAGGACTGACGGACGAGCGGCCGCCATGAAGGCGGCCGCCTGCCGGAGTTGACCGCATGAAACCGCATCGAGAGGCGCGGATCGCCGGGCTCAGTCTGGCGGCCATCTACGTCGTGTGTCTGCTGCTGACCGCGATCAGCATGAGCTGAGGCGCAGGGCTCCCCGCACTGCGCTGCAAAATCCTTCCGGACCGCTCGTCACATGCGAAAATCGTGGCGCCCTGCCAGTCCTGCCCGTATGGTTCTCGCCAAAATCATAAGCCGGCGCCGCCGCGCCGGAAGCGGGACAAGCGCGTTTGTCAAAGCTCACCCTGCCGGTCCGGCTCGCTCTCCTGGTCGCGGGAACGATGCTGCCGATGATCGTCTTCGCGGTCGGCATCGCCTTCTACCATTACAAGCAGGACCGCAGCGACGCGACGCGCCGGGTGCTGGAGAATGTCCGCAGCATGCGCCTCGTGCTGGATTCCGAGGTGCAGCGCATGACCGGCAGCTTGCAGGTGCTGGCGCTGACGAACTCGCTGCGCAACGACGACTTCCAGAACTTTCGCCGCATCGCGCTCGGCTTCCTCGACCAGTACGGCAAGGGCGGCCTGCTGCTGATCTCCGACCGCAAGGGCCGGCTGTTGTTCTCCACCGCCTCGGAGGATACTGCGAGCCTGCCGCTGCGTGGCAATCTCGCTATCGTCGAGAACGTGTTCGCGACCAGAACGCCGCAATATTCCGACCTGTTCACCGGCGCGATCAATGGACGTCAGGTGCTGACCGTCGAGGTGCCGGTGTTCCGGAACGGCGAGGTGATCTACGACCTCTGCTTCAGCCCGCCGATCGGCATATTCCAGGAGCTGGTCGAGAAGCAGCGGCCCGACCAGAAGTGGACAGTGTCCCTGCTCGACACCACAGGCACGGTATTCGCCCGCGTGCCTAATCCCGCTGAAAACTTCGGCAAGCGCGCATCGCCTTCGCTGCACGGGGAAATGTTTCGCGCTCCCGAGGCAACGCTGTCGTCGGTCTCGCTCGACGGCGTCGCGCTCGCCTCCGCCTACACCCGATCCCGGCTCACGGGATGGACGGTGGCCGCGGGCGTCCCCGAAAGCTCGTTGATCGCCCCGCTCTGGCGCAACATTGCGATCACCGGCCTGATCGGCGGCATCCTGCTGCTGATCGGCCTCACCTTCGCGGTGCGGATGGCAACCACGATCGCGCGCGGCGAGATGCTGCACAATCTCCTGATCGAGGAGCTCAACCACCGCGTCAAGAACACGCTGGCCTTGATGCAGGCGATCGCGGTGCAGACCTTCCGCAGCGCCAGTCGTGACGAGCGGGCCAAGTTCGAGGGACGGCTCGGCGCGCTCGCCGAGGCGCATAATCTGCTCAGCCAGGAGAAATGGGTGGGCTCGGAGCTGAGGGAGGTGATCGCCCGTGCGCTTCAACCGTTCCTGCTGAGCAGCGCCGAGCGCATCCGGATGGCCGGCCCTACGGTGCCGCTGTCGCCGCGGCTTGCGGTGGTGCTGTCGATGATCGTGCACGAGATCGCCACCAACGCGGCGAAATACGGCGCGCTGTCGAACGAGACCGGCCGGGTGACGCTCGACTGGGAGGTCATCGCCGATACACCGAAGCCGCGGCTGCGCCTGATCTGGACCGAGATCGGCGGACCGCCGGTGACCGCGCCGGTGCGGCGCGGCTTCGGCTCGCGCCTGATCGAGCGCAGCGCCCGCGACCAGCTCGGCGGCGAGGCAACCGTCGACTTCCTGCCGCGCGGCGTCGTCTGCACGGTCACTTGCACGCTGGACGAGGCGCGCTGAACAGGGATCATCGAGCAGTGGTGCAGACCTGCTGGTCAGCTCGCCGTGTGACGGCTTGCCGCTCTTTCACAAGCCATTTCGACGGCATCTAACCGTCTCTCGCGCGAATCTCCATCCTACACCGCGACAGCTCGGCGCCGCCCGGCGTGCGTTCGCGAAAACGCGCGCCTGCCCTGAGCAGGATCGGACAAATCACGACCGCTTCAGGAAAGACGCTGTTCCGTCACCCGCATAGAACGCGCACCGACCCGTACAAATACGGACGACTGATGTGCAGCCTGACACGATCAGGAGGAGCCGCACAATGATCGGGAGCACCGCACTCATGCGCAATCCCTCGCCCAAGGGCTTGCCACCCCCACCCGGCGCACAGCCTGACGATGGCGCGACGCCCCAGCTGCGCGCTGCCGATACGGAGATGGCGCGCGTGCTCAAGACGAAGCCACTTCGCATGGCCTCCGATTCCCAGAGCGGCACGATTGCCTATTGGAAGCACGAGCCGCTGCACGACGTGGTCGAGCCCATGGCCGATCACGTCATCATGACCTATCCCGCCGGCTCACAGGCACTGGAGCGGCGCAGCGGAAAATCGGCTGCGATCAGCACGGCGCGCCCCGGCGTCGTCACGATCATTCCGGCCGGATCGACCTCGCGATGGGACATCCACCGTTCGATGCATGTCGTTCAGCTCTATCTTCCGCAGCGAACGCTGCTGCGTATCGCCGATGAAGCCGGCACGGTGAGCCCCGGCGACCTCCTGGAAAGAACCGGGCATCCCGACGCCATCACGTCCCGCCTGCTGCTGAGCGCAGCCGACTCGCTCGAAGGCAGCGCCACCCTCGACACGCTGTTCAGGCAGCAACTGACCGATCTCCTCGCCACGCGCGTGCTCGCGGCCCACGCCGGCGTGCCGGCCGCGCCGCAGCCGATCATCGGCGGCCTCTCGCCAATGGTCCTGCGCCGGTCCATCGAACGTCTCCGCTCGGACAGCGATGCGGACGTCTCGCTGGCTGCGCTGGCCTCCGACGCCGGTCTGTCGCGTTTCCATTTCTGCCGGTCCTTCAAGGAGAGCACCGGACTCTCGCCGCATGCCTGGCTGCGCCAGCACCGGCTCGAGCAGGCCATGAACATGCTGCGGGAGACCGACGAACCGGTCGTCTCGATCGCCGCAGCGCTCGGCTATTCCACGCAGACCGCCTTCGCCGCCGCATTCAAGAAGCTGACGGGTGAAACGCCGAGCGATTGGCGCAGACGGACGCGTTAGCAGCAATCCCGCGACAGCGACGGCAATCGCTCTGGGGCAGTCGAGCATCTGGTTCGCTAAATATCTCAGGAACGGACCACGCGGACGGAGACGAACAATGGACTGGAAACGCCTTGCAATTGCACCGCGCCGCAAAGCCATCGCAACAGCGCTCCTCTACGGGCTCTCGCTGACCGTGCGTCTCACCTCGCCGACAGCCGAGGAGGCGCCGGCGCAGAACGCCAGTCCCCTGGCGTCAATCCTGGTCAATCATGATTGGCCGAGGAAAGCTGCAGTGCCGGTCGCCCTGCGCGGCTGGCCCTCGAGCCCGAGAAGCTGCCAGGCGGCCTGTGGAAGCCCCGCGCTGCTGTCGTCACTGCCGAGCTGCACCGCCCCGTAAGGGTACAGCGTCCACCGCTTCACCTCTTCGCGTCATCGCCGATCGCAGCAGGCTCCGCCGACCTCGTGCGGCCGCGATGACGCACGTCTGTCCCGATCAACCCAATCCAGGAGTGAACCACATGCGACTGCTCATCATCGGCGCCGGCTTCGCCGGCATGTACGCCGCCCTCTCCGCCGCCCGTTTGCGCGACATCCAGGGCGCCTCGCCCGACGATCTCGAGATCGCGCTGATCGCACCGGAGCCGACGCTGGTGGTCCGCCCACGGCTCTATGAGCCGAAGCCGGAAACCCTGACGGCGCCGTTGCTCGACGTCCTCAAGGCGATCGACGTCAACTACATCAAGGGCAGCGCCGAGACCGTCAACACCGAGGCGCGGACGGTGCAGATCACGACTGCGGGGGGCACGAAGAAAACGCTGTCCTACGACCGTCTCGCGATCGCCACCGGCAGCCGCCTGTTCCGCCCCAACATTCCCGGCCTTGCCGAGCACGGTTTCAGCGTCGATTCGCTCGATGACGCCGTGGCGCTGGACAAGCACCTGCATGGCCTTGCCGACCGGCCGGCCGTCAACGGACGCGACACGGTCGTCGTCGCCGGCGGCGGTTTTACGGGCATCGAAGCCGCAACCGAGCTGCCCGCGCGCCTGCGCAAGATCCTCGGCAAGGATTCGAAGTCGCGCGTGATCATCGTCGAGCGCAACGGCGCGATCGCCCCTGATATGGGTGAAGGCCCCCGTCCGCTCATCGAGGACGCCCTGCGCAAGCTCGGCGTTGAGACCCGGCTCGGGGCCTGCGTCGCCTCGCTCGACAAATCCGGTGTGACGCTCTCGACCGGCGAGCATATCGAGACCGAGACGGTGGTCTGGGCTGCCGGCATCCGCGCCGCTCCATTGACGGCACAGATTCCTGCCGAGCGCGACAATTTTGGCCGGCTTCTGGTGGATCGCGATCTGCGCGTGCCCGGTGTCGCCGGCGTGTTCGCCACCGGCGATGCCGCCCGGGCCGCGTGCGACGACGAGGGCAATTATGCGCTGATGTCGTGCCAGCACGCCACGCGGATGGGCGCCTTTGCCGGCAACAACGCCGCCGCAGAGCTGCTCGGCGTTCCGACCAGGCCCTATCACCAGAAGGCCTATGTCACCTGCCTCGACCTCGGCGAAGCCGGCGCGCTGTTCACGCGCGGCTGGGAGCGCAAGGTCGAGATGGTCGGCGACGTCGCCAAGAAGACGAAGCGGGAGATCAACACCGTCTGGATCTATCCGCCGAAGGCCGAGCGCGCCGCCGCGCTCGCCTCGGCCGATCCGGAGCGTGTGACCGATCTCTAGACGCGCGAAGCGATGGCGGCCGCGCGTCCTGGCTGCGCGGACCGTTCAACCAAGACCAGCCAGAATCCTTCCATGAAACAGGAGACGAACATGAACCTGCACAACACCTCATATCCCGTGTCATCGGGCCCCGAAGAACTGGTGCCGTCACGCTACGCGCTGAAGATCGGCGACATCGACGTGCTGGTGGTCAGCGACGGCGTGCTGCCGCTGCCGACCACGATGCTGGCGCACAACGCGGCCCCGGCCGAGCGGGCGGCCTGGCTGCACGACATGTTCCTGCCGCAGGACGCGTTCGACTGGGCGCTGAATGCGGTCATGGTGCGCAGCGGCGACAAGACCATCCTGATCGACGCCGGCCTCGGCTCCGATCCGAACTTGCACCTGCCGCGAGCCGGGCAGTTGATCAAGCGACTGGAGGCCGCCGGCATCGATCTTTCGGCCGTGACCGATCTGGTGCTGACCCATTTGCACATGGACCACATCGGCGGGCTGCTCGTCGACGGCGTGAAGCAGCGGCTGCGCAAGGACCTGCGCATTCACGTGGCGGCCGCCGAGGTCAAGTTCTGGGAGGCGCCCGATTTCTCCCACACCAACATGCCGCAAGGCTTCCCGGACGCGCTTCGGGCCACCGCCAAGCGGTTCGTGAAGGAGTACGGCAGTCAGCTGCGGACATTCGACGAGACGCAGGAGATCGCGCCCGGCGTCATCGCCCGTCGGACCGGCGGTCACACCCCCGGACACAGCGTCGTTCGCGTAGCGTCCGGCAGCGACGCACTGACATTCGCGGGCGATGCCGTGTTTGCGGTCGGGTTCGAACAGCCCGACTGGCACAACGGCTTCGAGCACGACCCCGAGGAGGCGGCGCGCGTTCGTATCCGCCTGCTGCGAGAGCTTGCCGAGACCGGCGAGATGCTGGTCGCCACGCATTTGCCGTTCCCGTCCGTCGGACGGGTCGCGGTCGACGGCGACGCCTTCCGCTGGGTGCCGGTGTTCTGGGATTACTGACGGCTGGTCAGGCGAGGCCAAACCGGGGCGCGTGCTCATGACCTTCGTGAGTGCGCGCCCTGATTCAAATCATCAGTGACGCCCTCGGCATCCGCGACACATCCGAGGACCCGCCTCAGAGCCTCAAGGACCTGCCTGCGACGATTCCAGACGGCCAGTATGGCCTCCGTCCGTTGTCCCGGATATAGCGAGACATTCCGGTGAACGACGTGCTTGGAGCCCTCGCAAGAATGACCTCTGCTAGTCCCGAACTTGTCATTTTCGATTCGGACGGCGTCCTGGTCGATAGCGAGATCATTGCACTGACCGTGCTGGTTCAAACGGCATCCGAGGAAGGCATATCGATCAGCGTCGAAGACGCCATACGTTCTTTCCGTGGGGTCAAGATGGCCGATTGCGTGCGCGAAATCGAGCACCGGCTAGGCCGCCGCGTCCGAGACAGTTTCATCGACGACGTTCGGCGAGCAACCGCGCTGGCGTTTGATGCCGAACTGAAGCCCATCGAAGGAATCCATGCGGCATTGGCCGAAATCGACGTTCCGGTTTGCGTAGCATCCAACGGCCCCATGTCGAAGCTGACACATGCACTCGGATTGACCAAACTGCTGGAGCATTTCGAAGGCCGCATCTTCAGTGCGTATGAGGTTGGTTCGTGGAAGCCGGACCCCGGCCTGTTCCTGCATGCCGCACGTACGTTGGGCGTTCGCCCCTCACGTTGCGTCGTTGTTGAGGACTCGTTGTCCGGAGTCCGCGCGGCAAAGGCCGCAGGAATGAGAGTCCTCGGCTTTACCGGAGGAGATTCGGGAGCTGAGCGAGAATTAGCGGAGATCTGTGACGACCTCTGTCATCGAATGAGCGACCTTCCGGCTTTGCTACGCATGGAATGATCGCAGCACTCCCAAGCCTCACGCACGGAGGGCCGCCATAGCACAGCCCTACCCGATCGTCTGCAGCGCTGGGAAGGTCTCGAGCAGCCAGATGCTCACATTGGAGACCGCGCCGGTGAGGAAGCCGATGCCGGTGATCACCATCAACACGCCCATGGCGCGTTCGACGTTGACGAGCTGGCCCTTCATGCGCGCGAACAGCGTGGAGAACTGCTCGATCATCAGCGCTGCGATCAGGAAGGGAATGCCGAGGCCGGCCGAATAGACCGCGAGCAGCCCCGCGCCCTTCGTCACCGTGGCTTCGGCCGCGGCAATCGAGAGGATCGCAGCCAGGATCGGGCCGATGCAGGGCGTCCAGCCAAAGGCGAAGGCCAGCCCCATGATGTAGGCGCCCCAGAGGCCGACGGGCCTGGGGATCGGCAGCCGGCCCTCGCGCATCAACAGGCCGATGCGCGTCAGGCCGAGGAAGTGCAGGCCCATGATGATGATGACGATGCCGGCAAGGATCGACAGCTCGGCCGACCAGGCCCGGATCAGCCCGCCGATCAGCGAGGCGCTGGCCCCGAGCGCCACGAACACCGTGGAGAAGCCGAGCACGAACAGCAGTGCCGACATCATGATCGCGCGCTTGGAGGTCGAGGCCGGCTCCTCGCTCTCGACATGCTCGATCGTCGCGCCCGTGAGATAGATCAGGTAGGGCGGAACCAGCGGCAGGACGCAAGGGGAGAGGAAGCTGACGAGGCCGGCAATCAGCGCCGCCGGGATCGAAACATTTTGCATGATGCAGTCGGAGCCATCTCAGGCGCCGGTGCGGCACGCGGGAAACGCGCGCGGCCCGGAGCACCGGCTCTGGTGTAGCCGATGCCGGAGAATGCGCAACAGAGGCGCACAAAACCAGGGCTCCTCCCGATGCCGTCCGTGATCACAGATGCGGCATCGGGACGCGCACAAACCTCGCCAAAAAGCGAGACCAGGCGGCGCGGCTACTTCACCACGCGGAGCAGCGGACGCCGGGGCTGGTCCTGCGTCTGCTTGGAAGAGGGCGGCGGTTCGCTTCCGGCGTTCCGCAGCATTTCGTCGCACAGCGCCTTGAGATCGGCGCTGTCAATTCCTTTGAGTTTCATCCGCACGTCGAGGATGACAATCGACAGCAGCTCGGCCGACTCGCGACTGTTCATCTCGTTGAGAGCCCTGCGGCACTCCTCGAGCGTCTCCAGCACCGACTGCAACTGTTCGTCTGAATGCGACACCGGGCGTTCTTTCCGTTAATTCGGCCTGCGAGACGTATTTGCGACGACCCCTTTGGCCCCCATGGGAGACCAAGGATAACACGAGGCCGCGACGCCTCTGAACATGATTTCAATGTGTTTCTGCGTTGATTTCGCGGTTCCGACGAACATCGGCCCGCCGCACCGTCGGCCATCGTCGAGACAGCCGGGGAGAGAACGTCTGTTGCGTTGTGATTGATCCATGCAGGGAGTTGGAAGCGCCAGTTGCGCAAGGATGTCCATTGCGGACAGCGCCGACAATCCCGCAGCCATCTGAAGGCTCGCAACGGAACTCACGCGACACCCCTCAATTCAGGCGATCGTCTGCCCGATTCCCAGCCCGTGGCCGCACCATGATACCAGCCGCGAGGTAGTAAGGATGACGTTCAAAACTCGTCACCCCGCAACCCGCCGTGGTTGTGGTTTGCGCCAGATTCTGCCAGTTTAGCCGCCTGAAGGGACTTGTATGCACTCCTTGGCGGAAAGGGGCGTTCCTCCAGAGGAACGCCTAAAAACAAATCTCAGCGGCCTCTCAGATTGGGATGCGGCGCGCATCTTCCTGGAAGTCGTCCGCTGCGGAAGTTTCCGTTCGGCAGCCGAACGGCTGTCGTTGTCGATCAACGCTGTCCGCCGCCGCATTGACGATTTCGAGCGCCAGACCGGCACCACTCTGTTCACCCGCGACGTCCATGGCACGCATCTGACGGACGAGGGCGCGCTCGTCGTCTCCGCCGTCGAGCGGATGGAAGCAGCCGCGTTCGACGTGTTGCGCACCAGCGATTCGACCGGCAACGCCCTGTCCGGCGAGGTCCGTGTCGCCGTCACCGAGGGTCTCGGCACGTTCTGGCTCGCGCCGCGCCTGGTCGAATTCCAGCAGGCCTATCCGAAGATCCTGGTCGACCTGCATTGCGCCATGCGCTCGGCCGACGTCTCGCGCCACGAGGCCGACGTCGCCATCCACCTGTCACGGCCTTCTGCGCTCGACGTCAAGCTGGTGCGGCTCGGCCGCATGCATCTGATGTTCTGGGCTTCGGAGAAATACCTCGAGAAACACGGCACGCCGCGCTCGGCCCATGAATTGATCAAGCACCGCCTGGTGCTGCAATTCGCCGACCAGCTCGCCGCCAAGGAGACTTTTGAGAGCTTCTTCCCGGGCGTTCAGGAACGTGACCTTCTGGTCATGAAGACGAACGTCTCAAGCGCCAATTACTGGGCTGTCGCGAATGGCGCCGGAATCGGCGTATTCCCGAGTTACGCCATTGCGCTTGGCGGGAAGTTGATTCCACTGGAGGTCGAATTGAACCGACCGCTGGATATCTGGTTGTCCTACCATCCCGGTAGCGGCCGCATCCCGCGCGTTCGGCACATGATTGATTGGCTGATCGAGGCTTTCAATCCAGCTCGCTTCCCGTGGTTTAAGGAAGAGTTCGTGCACCCGCATGAATTCAAGGACTCGTATATGGGCGAACCCCTGACCCAGCTCTTCGGGGGATTTTCAACCGAAGAACGGTGAGAAACGACTATGAAAACAGCGGCGAAAAGAATGAAGCAGCGCAGTGCCGGCAAGCCGGACATTGAGCTTGGCAAGCGGATCCGTCTGCGGCGCGTCGAGATGAAGATCTCGCAGGCCGAGCTTGGCGAAAAGCTCGGCGTGAGCTTCCAGCAGGTCCAGAAATACGAGAAGGGCGTCAATCGCGTCGGCGCAGCCCGCCTGCAGCAGATCGCGTCCGCCCTCGACGTGCCCGTGACCTTCTTCTATGACGGCGACAACAAGGCGCGCGAAGTCGAAAGCCTGCTCTTCCTCGATTCGGCTTTCAGCCTCCGCCTGCTGCGCGCCTACAGCAAGATCAAGGATCAGACGGTGCAGCGTCAGCTCGTCTCGCTGATGGAATCGATCGCGGCCAACGAAAGCTGAGCCGATCGACGGTCTGGCCTTGACGGCCGACGTTCAATCCGCCGCGTCACGGGGGCGCGGCCGGATTGGACGAGATCGGCTGGATCGGATCTTCTGAACCAGATTTGACGTGCGCCATCCGCGCGCGGACTTCGTATTTCGGGGCGGCCTGACCGCCCTTTTTTCTTGTCCTTTTCCCCTCCCCATCCCGGTTTTCGCGAACCCATTCCGCCCTTGCCGCGACCCAATCGAGAGACTCCGCGGGCGGACGCGCTGAGCTTTCGACTGCCGTGCTTAATGGGACCTCAACACCGGCACCCTAATTTTCCGCCGATTTCACGAATCGGCGTACGCAGCGCGGCGGCCGAACATTGCCAATGCGAGCGCCCGTCCGGGCCTCGCTCTCCTGGGGGAAGATGGGACACATGTCGAAACGCCATGCGATGATCGTTGCCGTCGGCGTGCTCGCCAGCGCCTCTGCGCTGGCACAAACCGAGACCGTCGGACAGGCCACGCCCAAGCCGGCAACGGCCGGGACGGTGCCGGCTGCGGCCAATCCGGCCCACGCAGCTGCGCCGAAAACCGCAACGACGCCCGCCTCGACGCCCGAAAGCCGCTCGGCCGCGGCGCTCGCGCTGACGCACGAGCCGACCTATGACGAAGGCTCCGCCCAGCGCATCAAGGAGGCCGCGTTCAGCTATTCCGCACTCGCCGTACGCGGCGGCTGGCCGACGATCCCCGCGGATGCCAAATTCGCGCTTGGCGTCCAGGGCGCGAGCGACGATCTCCTGCGCAAGCGGCTGATCCTCTCCGGCGATCTTTCCGCCGACAAGACCAGCGGCGCCTTCGACCAGGATCTCGCCGACGCGGTGAAGCGCTTCCAGGCACGTCACGGCCTCGCGCCGACCGGCACGGTGACGCCGCGCACGCTCGCGGCGATGAACGTCTCCGTGCAGAAGCGCATCCGCCAGCTCGAGGCTTCGCTCGAGCGGCTCGAGAACATGAATTTCGGCTTCGGCCAGCGCTATATCGTGGTCAACATTCCCGCCGCCTTTGCCGAAGCGGTCGAGAACGACGTCGTGGTGCGGCGCTATCGCGTCATCGTCGGCAAGACCGAAAAGCCCTCGCCGACGCTGACCGCCCAGATCACCAGCGTCGTCCTCAATCCGACCTGGACGGTGCCGGCCTCGATCGCCAAGACCGAGATCTCGGCGCATATGCGCAAAGACCCGACCTATCTGTCGCGCATGCACATGGAGGTGCTCGACGCCCACGACAATCCGATCGATCCGCATTCGGTCGACTGGTCGGGCACGCGCACGCCGAACTTCACGGTGCGCCAGCACAACGGCACCTTCAATGCGCTCGGCGCGGTCAAGATCGACATGCCGAATTCCTATTCGGTCTACATGCACGACACCAACCAGCGCAATCTGTTCAGCGACGACTACCGGTTCGATTCCCACGGCTGCTCGCGCGTCGACAATGTGCGCGATCTCGCCGCCTGGCTGCTCAAGGACCAGCCGAAATGGAGCCGCGCCGCGATCGACGCGGAAATCGCCAGCGGCCAGCATCTCGAGGTCGCCATGGCGAAGAAGGTGCCGGTGGCCTGGATCTATCTCACGGCGTGGATGACCAAGGACCAGACCATCCAGTTCCGCAACGACGTCTATAACCAGGACGAGCAGCTGCTGGAGGCGACGGCCGAAGAGGCGGCGTTCTTCGGCAAGGCCGCCGGCCATCCGCTGACCGCGCACATGCATGTGACGCAATAGGCGCTTCTCGCGCCATGCAATCGCGGCACGGGCCGATGCAAAGCCGCGTCCCCTGCCGCGGTTGACCGCGGCCTCGGACCGGCCGCACATTGCGCCTCGCCAACCAACACGCGAGCGCGCGATGCCCGAGATCTCCAACGAAAAATCCTACGCCGACGGCAAGATCCTCCAGCACGCCGGCGACGGCGTCGGCGTGATCACCTTCAACAATCCCGACAAGCGCAACGCGATGTCGCTGGAGATGTGGGAGGGTTTTGGCGAGGCGCTGACGGCCTTGCGCGATGACGACGCCGTGCGGGTCGTGATCCTGCGCGGTGCCGGCGGCAAGGCGTTCGTGTCGGGAGCCGACATCAGCCAGTTCGAGAAGACTCGTCACAACGCCGCGGCGTCCGAGGAATACGCCAGGCGCAGCGTCGCCCAACGCGCGCTGCTTGCCGACTATCCGAAGCCGACCATCGCCTGCATCCAGGGCTTTTGCCTCGGTGGCGGCATGCAGGTCGCGATGCTTGCCGACATCCGCCTCGCCTCGCAGGACAGCCAGTTCGGCATCCCCGCGGCCCGGCTCGGCATCGCCTATGGCTATGACGGCTTGAAGCACCTGGTGTCGCTGGTCGGCCCGTCCTGGGCGCGGCTTCTGATGTACACCGGCATGCGCATCGATTCCGCCGAGGCGCTGCGCATCGGCCTCGTCGAGCGCGTGTTCCCGGAGGACCAGCTCTGGGGCGAGACCATGGCGATTGCCGAGACGATCTCGCAGAACGCCCCGCTCGCGATCAAGGCGGCCAAGATCACCATCGCGCAGGTCTTGAAGGACGAGAGCGCACGCGACATGGACGCGATCAAGGCGATCGGCACCGCATGCATGGACTCGGCGGATTTCCGCGAGGGCCGACAGGCGTTCATGGAGAAGCGCAAGCCGCAGTTTCAGGGCAAGTGAACGGCTGTCGTTGCAAACACGCCTCTCTCACCGCCGTCATTGCGAGGAGCTCTTGCGACGAAGCAGAGCGAGGTGAACCAACGTTCAGGAAGATTAAATTCCTCTCCCGCCTGCGTTGCGGTAGCAACCAATTGATCTGGCGCTAGTTCTCCCGGAACCAACGAGGGAGACTGCGATGAAACTCAAACTTGCTGTTCTTGGCCTGGCTACCATGGGCGGTATGGCGCTCGCTTCGGGACCGGCCCTTGCGGCAATGCCGAACGGCATTCCGCAGGCGGACCAGATTGCAAAAGGCCCGGCTGCCGACGTCGATCAGGTGCGTATGGTCTGCAACGCCTGGGGCCGCTGCTGGTGGCGTCCGAACTATTATGGCGCCTACGGCTACTATGGCGGCCCGCGCCGCTTCTACGGTTACGGCCCCCGTCCATGGGGCTACGGCCACCGCCACTGGCACCGCTGGTAAATGATGAAGGGGCCGTGAGGCCCCTTTTCTTGCGCAACGCTTTGTACTCACAAAAGGCGCGGACGCGGTGCGACTGCTTCTGCGCCGCTCGGCTATGATCTCGCGACCGGCAGCTCCCCAAACACCTCGATCAGGCGAAAGCGCTCACACATGAGCATCATGTCTTCGCTGAATCGTCCGAGCCGGCCGAAATAGGTGCGATGAGCGCTGCGCCAATAGTCCAGGCTTCGGTCGCCTTCGCCCTCGTCAAAGGCAAAGGCGGCGTCGACGTCATGGAAGCGCCGATATGTGACCTCGGTGCTTTCGATGACGCAGCGCGGCTCTCCCCGTCCATCGAGCACGACCCAGCGCTCGCCGGGCGTAGATGTGTTCGGCTCGTCTTCCGTGCTGCAGGTCGCGGTCTTGATGCCCCTGACGACGAGATCGAGCAATTCGTCCGCGAGCCCGGGGCTGTCGCCGAAAGCAAACGTCCGGAGATGTCGATAGCGTTCGGGGACCTGCCTGCTCATCCGCTTCCTTTCAGAGTGCGGCGATCACTGCCTTCGTGATGTCGGCCGTGCCGTTGCTGCCGCCAAATTCCATCGGCTTGATGCCGCCGGCATAGATCTGGTCGACCGCGCGCTCGATCTGCTCGCCGGCCTCGGCGGCGCTTTCGACACCATGCTTGTCGGCGAGCCAGTCCAGCATCATCGCGGCCGACAGGATCATGCCGGTGGGGTTGGCCTTGCCCTGCCCCATGATATCAGGCGCGGTGCCGTGGCAGGGCTGGAACACCGCATATTTGTCGCCGACGTCGGCGGACGGCGCCATGCCGAGACCGCCGATCAGGCTCGCGGTGATGTCGGAGACGATGTCGCCGAACATGTTCTCCATCACCATCACGTCGAAATCCCAGGGACGCTTGACCAGCATCGCCGAGCAGGCATCGACATAGAGCCGGTCGGTCTTTACGCCGGGATGCTTCTTCTCGATCTCGTCGAAGATGCCGCGGAAGAACGCAAAGGCCTTGAACACGTTCGCCTTGTCGACGCAGGTGAGCATCCCGGGCTTGCCGCGCGCCTTGCGCCGCTCGGCAAGACGGAACGAGAACTCGAACAGACGCTCGGAGGTCCGGCGCGTGATCACCATGGTCTCGCGCG
The DNA here is from genome assembly GCF_025200885.1 of Bradyrhizobium huanghuaihaiense. NCBI lineage: Bacteria > Pseudomonadati > Pseudomonadota > Alphaproteobacteria > Hyphomicrobiales > Nitrobacteraceae > Bradyrhizobium > Bradyrhizobium huanghuaihaiense. The sequence continues at coordinate 6,805,924 of NZ_CP104172.1, forward strand.
CGTCCTCGTGGGTGACGACGCCCTTGCCCATCGAGGCGAACAGGCCCTCGGTGGATTCGCGGATCACGACGAGATCGATGCCGCGCTTGTCCGCGCCGACGATCGGGCTCGGCACGCCGGGAATGAGGCGCGCCGGCCGCACGCCGGCATAGAGATCGAAGATGAAGCGCAGCTCGATCTGCGGCGCGATCTCGGTATTGTCGGGGTAGCGCACCGACGGCAGGCCGCAGGCGCCCAGCAGGATCGCATCCGCCTCCTCGCACAGCTTGATCGTCGTATCAGGCATCGACTTGCCGGTGGCGAGATAATTGTTGGCGCCGGCCGGCGCCTCGGTGAAGCGGAAGCTGAGGCCGGATTTGTCGCCGACCTTGCGCAGCACCTCGAGCGCCGGCGCCATGACTTCGGGACCGATGCCGTCACCGGCGAGCACGGCAATGTGGAAGGCGTTGTTTGCGGACATGGGGGTTCCTGAGAGGAGGAGGTGTCATCCCGGGGCGGCGCGAAGAGCCGAACCCGGGATCTCGAGATTCCGGGTTCGATGCTTTGCATCGCCCCGGAATGACGTAAAGAGAAACTACGGCGTCAGCACCGTGCGGCCGACCACCGCGCCCTGTTGCAATTGCACCAGCGCGTCGTTGGCCTTGCTGAGCGGGGCCTTTGTCACCGGGATCGGCGCCACGTTCTTCGCCCGCACGAGGTCGAGCAGCTCCTGCGTTTCGCGCAGGTTGCCGACATAGCTGCCCTGGATCGTCACCGCCTTGATCGGGATCAGCGGCAGCGCCCAGGTCGCGCCGCCGCCGAACAGGCCGACGATGATGAGCTTGCCGCCCTTGGTCAGACAGTCGAAGCCGAGCTGCGTCGTGGCGGAGTTGCCGACGAGGTCGATCACGGCGCGGATCGGCCCGCCCGCCTTCTTCGCAAGCTGCTCCAGCGCATCCGGCGCCTTGGGATCGACGGTTGCGAGCGTGCCGGCCTTTTCGGCCGCTTCGCGCTTCCTGGCGTCGATGTCGACCATGATCGCGCCCTTGCCGCCCATCGCCTTGAGCAGCGACAGCGCCATCAGGCCGAGGCCGCCGGCGCCGAACATCACGATCGGCGTGTCGAAATGCTGCTCGACCTTCTTCAGCGCGCTGTAGGTGGTGACGCCCGAGCAGGCATAGGGCGCTGTGGTCGCGGGATCGAGGCCCTTCAGATTGAGCAGATAGCGTGGATGCGGCACCAGCATGTGATCGGAATAGCCGCCGTCGCAATAGACGCCGAGCGAGCGCGGCGTCAGGCACATGTTCTCGTCGCCGCCAAGGCAGGTCGCGCACTTGCCGCAGCCGATCCAGGGATAGACGAGGCCGACATCACCCAGCTTGAGATCGCCCTGGTCGGTCGGCTTCACGTCCGGGCCGAAGGCCAGGACTTCGCCGACGGTCTCGTGGCCCATGGTCAGCGGCAGGTTGATGCCGCGGTCCTTCAGCGATAGCGGCTTGCGGCCGTGGCCGAGATCGTAGCCGCCTTCCCAGATGTGGAGGTCGCTGTGGCAGACGCCGGCGGCCTTCACCTTGATCAGCACCTGCGTGCCCGAGGGCTGCGGCGTCGCCTCGTCGAACTCCTGCAGCGGCGCCTTGAAATCGGCAACCTTGAAACTCTTCATTGGAATCCTCCCGGCATGCTTGTCGTTCTCGGCCTCACCATGCCATGGCCGGCGAGACGAGACAAACCGGTCTTAGTTCAGGCCAGCGGATGGTGGCAAGCGGCGAACTGGCCGGGGGCGACCTCGCGCAACTCCGGTATCTCCGCGCTGCATCGCTGATCGGCGCGTGGGCAGCGGGTGCGGAAGCGGCAGCCTGACGGCGGTGCAATCGGCGATGGCGGCTCGCCGGTCGCCACACTCTCGGCGGGACGCACATCCGGATCGGGCACCGGGATCGCCTGCAGCAACAGGCTGGTGTAGGGATGCGCCGGCCGCGCGAACAATTGCTCCGAGGGCCCGACCTCGCAGAGCCGACCGAGATACATCACTGCGACGCGGTCGCTGACGGCTTTGACCACCGCGAGGTCATGCGCGATGAACAGCAGCGTGAGGCCGAAGCGCGCCTTCATCTCCTCCAGCAGGTTGAGGATCTGTGCGCGGATGGAGACGTCGAGCGCCGAGACCGGCTCGTCGCAGACGATGAACTCGGGGTTGAGCACCAGCGACCGCGCGATGCAGATGCGCTGGCACTGGCCGCCGGAGAATTCGTGCGGCAGGCGGCCCACGACGAGATCAGGATCGAGCCCGACCGCCGCGAGCACCTCGTGAACCCTACGCTTGCGCTCCGCAGCATTCTTGACGCCGGCGATGATCAGCGGCTCGGCGACGATGTCGCCGATGCGCCGGCGCGGATTGAGCGAGGCGATCGGATCCTGGAAGATCAGCTGCACGCGGCGCCGCATCCTGCGCAGCGCCTCGCCCTCCATCGCGGTGAGGTCTTCGCCGTCGAACAGCACCCGGCCGGATTTGGCGCGGCGCAATTGCAGCACCGCGCGCCCGAGCGTCGACTTGCCGCAGCCGGATTCGCCGACCAGCCCCAGCGTCTCGCCGCGCGCGACCTGGAGGCTGACGCCGGAGACGGCATGAACCGTCTTGTTGCCGAGGCCATACTCGACGACGAGATTGTCGACGTTGAGAAGCGCCTCGTTGCGCACCGCCAGCTGCATCATGCGCCGATCCCCTCAGTCATCCGGATCGGATGGAAGCAGGCGTAGAGATGATCAGGCATCTCCGCGCCCTTCAGCCCGGGCTTGGTTTCGCGACAGTGGCCGGTGGCATAGCGGCAGCGCGGCGCGAAAGAGCAGCCCTGCAGCGGCCGCGTCGGATCGGGTGGACGACCGGATATCGCAGGCAGCGGCGTGTGCGGCGTGGTTTCCAGCTTCGGGATCGCCGCCAGCAGCGCCTCGGTGTAGGGCATGTGCATGCGCTTGAACAATGCTGGCGTCGGCGCGCGCTCCACCACCCTACCCGCATACATCACCGCGACCTCGTCGGCGCGGCCGGCGACGACGCCGAGATCGTGGGTGATGATGATCATCGCCATGTGACGGCGCTGCTGCTCGCGCGCGAGCAGATCGAGGATCTGCGCCTGGATGGTCACGTCGAGCGCCGTGGTCGGCTCGTCCGCGATCAGGAGCTTCGGCTCGCAGGACAGCGCGATCGCGATCGCGATGCGCTGGCGCATGCCGCCGGAGCATTGATGCGGATATTGCGCGAGCCGCTGCTCCGGCGCCGGAATGCCGACGGCAGCCAGCAGCTCGATGCTGCGCGCCTTCGCCGCGGGCGCATCGAGCTCGAGATGCTCCTGGATCGTCTCCATCAGTTGCGTGCCGATGGTGAGCACCGGGTTGAGCGAGGTCATGGGATCCTGGAACACGACCGCGAGATCGCGCCCGCGCAGCTGTCGCAGGCTCTCGCGATCGAGCCGCACCAGATCCTGGCCGTCGAACATCACGCGTCCCGTCAGCTTCGCCTTCCTCGGCAGCAGCTGAAGCACCGCGCGCGACAGCATGGTCTTGCCGCAGCCGGACTCGCCGACGATGCCGAGTGTGCGCCCCGCATCCAGTGACAGATCCACGTGATCGACAGCGCGCAAGTTTCCACGCGGGGTCGGCAGCTCGACTGCGACGTCCTCGATGGTCAGGAGCGGCATGCTCACAGCGCCCCCTGACGCGGGTCGGTCAGCGCCCGCAAGGTGTCGCCGACGAGGTTGAAGGCCAGCACGGTCAGGAACAGGCCCGCTGCCGGCAGGAAGGCGAGCCGTGGCGCGACGTCGAGACTTTCGCGCCCCTCGCCGATCATGCTGCCCCAGCTCGCCATCGGCGGCGGCACGCCGAGGCCGAGGAAGGACAGCGCGCCCTCGACCACGATGGTGACGGCGACGCCGAGCAGGAAGAAGGCCAGCAGTGGCAGGATCACGTTCGGTAGCAACTCGCGCAAGAGGATGCGTGCATGGCTCGCACCCAGCGCCTCGGCTGCGATCACGAACTCGCGCCGCGCCAGCGTCAGTGTCGCCGCGCGCGCCACCCGCATGAAGGCGGGAATGCCGAGCACGCCGAGGATCAATGTGAGATTGGGAATGGACTGGCCGAGATAGGCGGTCACCGCGAGCGCGAAGATCAGCGGCGGAAACGCCAGCAGCACGTCCATGCTGCCGACCACCAGCGTCTCGAACCGCCCTCGGAAATAGCCCGCGAGCAGGCCGAGCGCGCCGCCGAACACGAGGCCAATCATCGGCGCGATCAGTCCGACCGTCAGCGAAACGCGCGCGCCAAAAATCAGTCGGGCGAGCTCGTCGCGGCCGAGCCCGTCGGTGCCGAGCCAGTGCTCGGTCGAAAACGCGGCGCGGCGCTCCAGCATGTCCATATCTACAGGGTTCTGCAGCGGCAGCACCGGCGCCAGGATCGCCAATGTCAGGATGATCGCGAGCCAGCCGCTCGCGAGCCAGAACAGCAACCCGAGCTTGCGCCCGCGTCGCACCGGCGTAGATACGGCCTCGTCCTGCATCGACAGCTCAAGCGTGGCCATGGCGGATCCTCGGATCGAGCACGGCGTAGAGCATGTCGACGATGAAATTGACGATGACGAAGCCGCAGGCCACCAGCAGCACCACGCCCTGGAGGATGACGAGGTCGCGGGTGTAGATCGCCCCGACCAGCAGCCGGCCGATGCCGGGCAGCGCGAAGATCGATTCCACGATCAGCGTGCCGCCGAGCAGGCGGCCGATATTGATGCCGGTCACCGTCACCAGGGTCAGCGACGAAGGCTTGAGCGCATGCACGAACAGGATGCGTGATGGCTTGAGCCCCTTGGCCTTGGCCAGCGCGATATAGTCCTCCTGCAAGGTCGCGATCATGTCGGAGCGCAGCACCCGCATGATGCCGGGCCATTCCGCCAGCGCCAGCGTCAACGCTGGCAGCACGAAGAAGCGCAAATTGGCCAACGGCTCCTCGGTGAACGGCACATAGCCGGTCGCCGGCAGCCAATGCAGCTCGACCGCGAACAGGTAGATCAGGAGGATCGCCATCAGGAAGGACGGCATCGACAGCATCGCGAAGGCACTGCCGGTCATGAAGCGGTCGAAGGCGCCGCCGGCGCGCGCGGCGCAGGCGATCGCGACGGGAACGCCGATCAGCAGCCCGATGAACTCGGCCATCAGCATCAGCTGGAGCGAGACCGGAATGCGCTCGGCGACCGCCTGCAGCACGGTCTGCCCGGTGCGGAACGAGCGGCCGAGATCGCCTTGCAGCACGTGACCGAGCCAGCTCAGGTAGCGCCACCACAATGGCTGGTCGAGCCCCATGTCACGGCGCAGCGCCGCGACATTCTCCGGCGTCGCCTGGTCACCGAGGATGACGAAGGCGAGATCGCCGGGGAGCAGCGAGGCGATCAGGAAGGTGAGCAGCGAGACGGCAAGCAGCACCGGCAGGATGGCAAGGAGCCGCCGAACGACGAAGTTCAGCATCGCGTTTTCATTCCAGCCAAGTGGTCGAGACGTCGATCACGCCGTTGTAGATCTTTGGAAAGCCCTTCAGCCTTGCGCTCGACAGCGCGTAGTACGTGTTCTGGAAGGTCCAGAACCAGATCGCCTCCTTGTTGATCAGGCGGCTGATGGCGCAGTAATCCTCGGTGCGCTGGCCGAGATCGGCGGTGACGCGCGCGTGGTCCAGAAGCTTGTCGAGCTCGGGATTTGAGAAGCTGGAGAGCGCCAGCGGGCTGCCGCTGCGGAAATTCGCGTACATCTGCGGATCGGGATCGGCGAGGTCGACGATGCGCCACGGCGTCAGCTGGAACTGGCGGGTGAAGGCGCGCGACGGAATGGTGGCCTGGTCGACCTGCTCGATCTCCATGTTGGCGCCGGCGCGCTTCCAGAACTGCTGCAGCACCTGGCCGATCATGCGGCCGCGCGGTGTCGCGCTCACCAGCATCTTGAACTCGACCGGCTTGCCATAATCCTTGATCAGCGCCTTGGCCTTCTCGACGTCGAACGGCAGCGGGCCGTCGTCCTTGCACTTGACCCAGGAGCCGTCGCCATAAGGATTGGTCGCGGGCCGGCTCAGGCCGTTGCTGATCGCCTGCGACATCTTCGGGCGGTCGATCGCCATCACCAGCGCCTGGCGCACGCGGACGTCGTCGAACGGCGCGACCTTGGTGTTGAAGGCGTAGACCTGCGCGCCCGAGCCCTTGTAGGTGTGCACGGTGAGCTTGGAGTCCTTCTGCGCCTTCATGATGTTGTCGGCGTCGTTCTCGTCGTCCCAGATGATGTCGGCCTCACCCGATTGCAGCGAGGCGAAGCGCGACTGCGCGTCGGGCAGCGGCTTCAGGATGATGCGATCGAGATAGGGACGGCTCTTGTCCCAGTAATTGGGATTCTTCTCCAGCACCATGCGGTCGCCGGCGGTCCATGATTTCAGGATGTACGGGCCGGTGCCGACGGGATTGCGATTGTAGTCGTCGCCCTTGGTCTTCCAGGCGGTCGGCGAGTGAATGACGTTGTTCTGGCTCTGGATGGTGATCACCGCCGGCAGGTTCACGGAAGGATCGGTGAGCTTATAGACGACGGTGTAGTCGTCCGGCGCCAGCACCTCCTTGACGTTGGTGATGTAGAACGCGCAGCGGCACTTGTTGGCGGGGTCCTTCTGCCGGTCGAAATTCTCCTTGAAGGCCTGTGCGTTGAACGGCGTGCCGTCGTGGAATTTCACGCCCTCGCGCAGCTTGAAGGTCCAGATCATGTAGTCGTCGGAATGGGTCCATGACACCGCGAGCTTCGGCGCGACCTCGCCTTTTTCATCGAGTGTGGTGAGCGTGTCGAAGATCGCGGCCGCGGCGGTGTTGGTCGAGGTGTCGTAGACGCCGACCTTGAGCGGATCGAAGCCGGGAATGTCGAGCTCCTGACCGACGGTGATGCTGCCGCCCGATTTTTGCGCCTGCGCAGGCGAGACAAGCGCAAATGCCGCAACAAGGAAAATCGGCACGTGCTTGCGCGCCGCGGCAGCAGTCTTCGTCATGGTTCCTCCCGGGATCCCTCGTCCGATGTTTCGGATCGTTGATGACTCGGAAAGCGAGCTTGGCGACAAATGCTCGCCACGGCAAGAGGAACACACGAGAGATCAAACGCCGCATGCGCGCGGCGTCATGTTGCTCAGGATGTCGCGGCCGTTTTGCCTGACGGAATTGGCGCCTTGTCGGCAAGGCCAATCTCGTCGCGCAATGCGTCCGTGTGCGCGCCGAGCACGGACACCGTCCTGGCCGGCGTGGTGTCGGCCCCCGACATCCGGAACGGCAGGTTGAGCACCCTAAACGAACCGCCCTCGTCCCGCACCTCGGAGAGTGCCTGGCGATGCGCAAGCTGCGGATCGGCCAACGCATCCGACACGGTGCGATAGGCCGAGGCCGGGACGCCGGCAGCGCTAAGCGCGAGCAGACACGCATCGGTCGAGAGCTGCCGCGACCAGACCTCGACGCCGTCCATCAACGCCGCCCAATTCTCGCGGCGCGGGGCGTAGGTGGCGAAGCGTGGATCGGAGACCCATTCGGGGCGGCCGATCACCCCCATCAGGGCCTGGAACGTCTTCTCGCTGGCGACCGTGATCGTGACATAGCCGCTGGCCGTCTCGGTCGGACCGAACATCGGGCGCGGCGGCGGCGCCACCGCGAATTGCGAGCTCTGCAACTCGGTCAGGGTCAAGGTCAGCATCGATTCCAGCATGGAGACGTCGATGTGCTGGCCGAGCCCGGTCACGCTGCGCTGATAGAGTGCGGACGCGATCGCACCAAAACCGTAGGTGCCGGTGACGACGTCGGCGTGATAGATGCCGCAATAGTCGGGCCTGTTACGGCCGGGCTGATAGGCGAGATGCGCCATGTCGTAGCCGGAGGCGGCGTGGATCACCGGCGCATAGGCCGGCAGCTCGGCCGAGGGGCCGGTCTGGCCATAGCCGGAGATCGAGCAGTAGATCAGCCTCTCGTTGACCGCACGCAGCCTGTCATAGTCGAGCCGCAGCCGGTGCATCACGCCGGGACGGAAGTTCTCGACCAGGATGTCGGCGGTCGCGGCCAGCCGGTAGACGGCGTCCCTGCCGTCGTCGGACTTGAGGTCGAGCACCAGGCTCTTCTTGCCGACATTGCTGGCCGAACGCGGTGCTGCACCCCTTGCGCAGGGGCGGCCGGGTCCGCATCGTCTCCCCGCCGTCGGTCTCGATCTTGATGACCTCGGCGCCCATGTCGGCTAGCATGCGCGCGCAGTGGGGACCGGCGATCGTGGTCGAAAAATCCAGGACCCGCAGGCCCGCGAAAGCCTTCGTCGTCGTCCCCTCATGCTTGTCTGGTAGCTGCATGCGTGCCGCGTCTCCCTGGGGCCCCCTCAGGAACCATGGATGTTCTCTCTTGTTGGTGCGGCGACCCTAGAGGGCGGCGGCTGAGTAGGAAAGTCTTTACCGAGCAGACGCGTCTTGCGGCGGGCTTGAGAATTTCCGGGACAACTGGACCCGTTCTTGCATAGCAGCAAACGGGATCGGATGAGGGCAGCAGTTCTTGAGGGTCTTGTTCGTCACGACAGAGATGGACGACTTCGTCCGCGTCGGCGGGCTCGGAGCCGTTTCCGCCGCCCTGCCCCGAGCGCTACGCCCCTTTGCCGATATCCGGATCATGCTGCCCGGCTACCGCGACATCATCGAGCAACTCACGCATATCCAGATTGTCGGCCGCTGCCCGCCGTTCGCGGAGATGCCGGCCTGCTCGCTCGGCCGTGCCGCGACCAAGGACGGCCTGCCGGTCTATGTACTGTTGTGCTCGCAGCTCTATGACCGGCCCGGCAATCCCTATGGCGATGAGTCCGGGCACGACTGGCCCGACAACGACATCCGCTTCGCGCGCTTCGCCTCGGCAGCCGCTGAGCTGGCCATGGGCAAGCTGGACAAGAATTGGGCAGCGGACCTGATCCATGCCAACGATTGGCAGGCTTCCCTCGTGCCGGCCTATCTCGCCTGGCGCGGCGCCAGGCTGCCGTCGATCCTGACCATCCACAACCTCGCCTATCAGGGTCTCTTCCCGAAGGAGGCGCTGCGGCGGATCGGCGCACCGGAAAGCTCCTTCCACATCGACGGCGTCGAGTTCTACGACCAGGTTTCCTTCCTCAAGGCGGGCCTCGTCTACGCTTCGCACCTCACCACCGTCAGCGGCACCTATGCGCGGGAGATCACCACGGCCGAATTCGGCTGCGGCCTCGAGGGCCTGCTCCGCCTGCGCTCGGACGCAGCCGAGCTCACCGGCATTCTCAACGGCATCGACGAGAGCTGGGACCCGCGCTATTGCGCGCAGCTCGCCCAGCAGTTCGGCGCCGGCGACTGGGTCGGCAAGAAGGCCAATGCGGATTACGTGCGCAAGCAGTTCGGGCTTGCGGTGTCGCGCGGACCGATGTTCGGCATCGTCGCCCGCCTCGTGCACCAGAAGGGCATCGACCTCGTGCTGGCGGCGGCCGACGAGATCATCGATGCCGGCGGGCAGATCGTGGTCACCGGCTCCGGCGAGCCCGCGCTCGAGCAGGCGCTGATCAACGCCCATCGTCGCCGTCCCGATGCCATCGGTGTCGCGATCGGCTTCAACGACGCCCAGGCGCGGCGCATCTTTGCCGGCAGCGACTTCACCCTGATGCCGTCACGGTTCGAGCCCTGCGGCCTCAGCCAGATGTACGCCCAGCGTTTCGGCTCATTGCCGATCGGTCACCAGACCGGCGGCCTTGCCGAGACCATCAGCGACGGCGAGACCGGCTTCTTGTTCTCGAAACCGTCGCACGAATCCTTCCTCGGCGGCGTCCGCCGCGCCTTCTCGGCCTTCATGGCGCAAGACCAGCTCGACACCATGCGCCGCAGCGCCATGGGACGCTCGTTCTCGTGGAGCATCTCGGCCGGCAGCTACAGCGCGCTGTATCGGAAGCTGGCGTCGGTGTGAGGGCGAGGCGTTGCTAGGTTCTCCGTCATTGCGAGCGAAGCGAAGCAATCCAGAGCCTTTCCGCGGCGGGATTCTGGATTGCTTCGCTACGCTCGCAATGACGAGGAGGAGAGAGTATCGCCTCGCTCCCGTCTCGTGCCCCGGACGCGGCGCAGCGCGTCGCCCTTGCGACGTGGTGCGCTGCTGAGCCGGGGCCCATTCTGAACAGGAGTTCGTGGTCTCTGGGTCCCGGCTCGGCGCCGCAACGCTCACGCGTTGCAGCTTGTCCGGGACATGATTCCTAGCGACGCACGTCCATCTGCGACCGGCCGATCCAGGCGCGGTTGAGGCAGCGCGTCATCCAGTCCGGCTGCGCCTCGCCTCGCAGCCGCGCCTGCGCTTCCTGATAGGGGCCGACATAGCGCAGCCTGTCCGGCAGTTTCGGATAGACGCGCCTGATCCATCGCAGCGCATTGTCGGCGGATCTGGCTTCGCCCTCGTCGAGCTCAAAACCAAAACCCGCGCGCAGACGTTCAGGCAGCATGCTCGCCGTGAGTGCGCGGTACCATCGAGGCGGACGCAACCACGGACGCGCACCCGTGAAGATCTGCGTTGCGATCTCGCGTGCCGCGGTGCTGACCGTCAGCGTGTCCGATTGCGCCATCGCCGCGGTGTAAGCGGCGAAGCCGAACCAATCCGCCGGCAGGTCGTCCGCCGTCAGCCCGAACAGCGCACCGAACGTCCGGCTCTCGGCCCAATAGCGCTCGCGCTCCTCCGCCGAGAGCGGTGGCAGAACGAGATCATGCGCCATCAGCGCGGTGTCGACCAGTGTGGCGTGAACCCAGCGCAGCGATGGAATGTCGTTGGCGCAGTAGCGCGAGCCCGCCGCGAAGGGACCGACCGTCTCCGGCATCCGCCCGACGATCATGCCGTGGCGCCGGTGCAATTGCCGCGACGACAGCATGGCACGGTCGAGCGAGCCGAACACCATGGCGAAGACGATGTCGAAGGTGCGATGGAAGCGACCGATCGGATCGGCAAAGGTTGTGGAATGCTCGGCGATGGCGGCGGCGACCCAGGGATGGGAGAGTTGCAGCAGCAGTGCGCGACCGGCGCCGAGGAAGTTCAGGGCTTCCCGGTCGATTTGCCAGGTCACCGAGGCGGGGCCGAACACGCCGGCAACCGGGCCCGCCGCGTCAGCGCGGACCTGATCGAGTGCCGCTTCCAGATCTTTCTCAACGACCACTTTGCGAGTCTCGCGACGAAGACGCCGCGATCATAGCCCAGACCGCGTGCTCTTGACATCGTCACGGCCCGAAACAAATGACGGACAGAGCCCTCACTCCGCCGCAATCGGCATCTCGTCCGTATGCTCGTGCAGCACCACGCCGGCGAGCGGATCGAACTCGCCGATCCAGGGCCTGCGCGCCAGCACCGATCGCGTGTGAGCGTAGCCGGCATGCCAGCGCCGCGTGATCCCCGACGGACTGAAGTCGATATCCTTGGTATGGGTCTCGTGCTCGAGCTGCGGCGCCAGCAGCCGCACCACATGCATGCGGGTCGGACAGCCGTAGCTCGTCAGCTCCCTCACCGCGGGATCGCTGCGCTCGCTCTCGGGCAGCCGCGCCGCGAGCTGGTTGATGACATGGCGCAGGCGATGCGCCTGCTGCTGCCGCACGATCTGGCTCGCGATGCGGCTGGAATATTGCACGTCCTTGTGCCGGTTCAGCACCTCCGCCATCGTGGTCGGCTCCGGCCCGACGGGATTCCACAGATGAACGGAGAAGATCAGCGAATCCCGGCGCGGATTGTCGTCGAACACCGCCTCCGTCGGCGTGTTCGAGAGAATGCCGCCGTCCCAATAGAGCTCGCCGTCGATGCGCACGGCCGGGAAAGCCGGCGGCAGCGCGCCCGACGCCATCACATGCTTCACCGTCAGCTCGCCGTCACGGCTGTCGAAATAACGCATCTCGCTGGTGCCGACATGGGCCGCACCGACCGTCAGGCGCGGCGCGCAGCGATTGGCCAGATCGAAATCGACCAGCTCGCTCAGCGTCTTCTCCAGCGGAGTGGTCGAATAGAAGCCGGCGTGATCGGCACCCAGCGGATAGGAATCGCCGGCATGCGCCAGCGGATTGGGCCGGAAGAAACCGGGAATGCCGTGGGTCACGGTCGACCAATAGGCCAGCTTCTCGTTGAAGCCGGGAAACGCGGCGCGCCAGTCCCAGACCGGCTGCTGCTCCATCCGCTTCCAGAACTCCCGCAAGCGCGCGAGCCGGTGCTCGGGCGAGTTACCCGCAATGAGGCTCGCATTGATCGCGCCGATCGAGGTACCGATGATCCAGTCCGGCTCGATGCCGGCTTCGTGCAAGGCCTGGTAGACCCCGGCCTGGTACGAGCCGAGCGCGCCGCCGCCCTGGAGCACGAGGACGACCTGCCCCGGCAGGTCCTTGCGCTGTATGTTGTTCTGCGTGCCGTTCATGGTTCGCTCCTGATCAGCCTGCACTGCTCGGATATTCGCTGCCGGCTGCGGCTTGTTACGCCGGCTCATGTTAATGCGCGGTCCAGCCGCCGTCGACCGGCAGCGCGACGCCGGTGATCGAGGCGGCAGCCTCCGTCGACAGGAACACCGCGAGCGCGCCGAGCTCCTCGACGGTGACAAATCGCTTGTTCGGCTGCTGCGCCAGCAGGACGTCGCGGATGACCTGATCGCGCGAGATGCCGTGCGCCTTGGCCTGCCCGTCGATCTGTGCCTCGACCAGCGGCGTGTAGACATAACCTGGGCAGATCGCATTGCAGGTGATGCCTTCTTCCGCGGTTTCCAGCGCCGTCACCTTGGTCAGACCGACGATCCCGTGCTTGGCCGCAACATAGGCCGCCTTGAACGGCGAGCCCACCAAGCCATGCGCCGAGGCAATGTTGACGATCCGGCCAAAGCCGTTCTGCCGCATGGCCGGCAACGCGAGCCGCGTGGTGTGGAACGCCGAGGACAGGTTGATCGCGAGGATCTGGTCCCACTTCTCGACCGGAAACTGGTCGAGCGGCGCAACATGCTGGATGCCAGCGTTGTTGACCAGGATGTCCAGCCGGCCGGATTGGGCCACCGTCGCCGCGATCATCTCGGCGATCGATTTCGGCTTCGTCATGTCCGCCGGCGAATAGCTTGCCTTGATGCCGAATTCCGCGGCGAGCTGTTCGCGTGTCCGGCCGATCTCGCTGGCGACACCAAGGCCGTTGAGCACGATGTCGGCGCCTGAAGCGGCCAGCGCCCGCGCGATGCCGAGGCCGATGCCGCTGGTCGACCCGGTGACGAGAGCCACCTTGCCGGCCAGCACGCGTGACGAAGCGGACGTCTGCGTCTTGATGGGGATATTCATGATCCTGACCTCTTCTGGGCGCGACGCCGCGCCGTGGCTGGAGCGAAATGTGCGGGATCACCGGGGTTTGCGGAAATGCCGGTTGGCTTCCGAGTCCATACGTCCGCGCTATCGCTGGCGGGATGTCATTTCCCGCCCTGATCGGCTAGATTTGAGGCCGATCCAGCTGGGGAGCCGATCCATGGAAATGCACCAGGTTCGCTATTTCCTCGCGGTGGCGCAGCTGTTGAATTTTACGCGCGCCGCCGAGGAATGCAACGTGACGCAGCCGTCGCTGACGCGCGCGATCAAGCAGCTCGAGGCCGAGCTGGGCGGCGACCTGTTCCGCCGCGAACGACCGGCCGCGCAACTGACCGAGCTCGGCCAGCGCATGCATCCGCTCTTGAAGCAGTGCTATGACGCCGCCACCGGCGCGCGCTCGCTCGCCTCCTCGTTCAGGAGCGGCGAGATCGGCGCGCTGCGCATCGCGCTGACGCATTCGATCGACCTGGCACTGCTCATCCCACACCTGAACGCGATCAGACGCCAGTTCAACCGGCTGGAATTCCGCTTTCTGCGCGGGACCAGCCGCGAGGTCGGCGAATTCCTCAAGAAAGGCGAAGCCGAGCTCGGCATCGCCGCCGAGATCGACGAGGCCTGGGAGCGGCTCGACGTCTGGCCGCTGTTCACGGAAGACTTCGATCTCGTCGTCAGCAGGAAGCACCGTCTTGCCGGACACGACACGGTCGAGCCGGATGATTTGCGCGCGGAGCAATTGCTCGGCCGGAATTACTGCGAGCATTCCAGGCGTATCTCCGCGAGCCTGCGCGAACACGGCATCGACGTCGATCACGGCCACGAGATTTCGAGCGAGCGCGATTTGATCGAGCTGGTCGAGGCCGACATCGGCATCGCCATGATGCCCCACACCTCGCCGGTGCCGGAGAGCGTCAAACGCGCGGCAGTCGCAGGGCTCGACGCACGCCGCACCGTCAGCCTCTACGGCGTCGCCGGCCGGCAGCGCACGGCCGTCGCCAATGCGGTGATGCGGATGCTACGCGGCGCGGACTGGCGGGAGATCGCGGGGTAGCTGCACTACTGCCGGGCCCGAAACTCAGTTCTCCCGGCTCGCGCTCTCCAGCGCTTCGATCAGATCGTCGATCTCCATGCGCTTGCGGAAATCCGGGTCGACGAAGCGCGCCTTGACGATCCCGTCACGGCCGACGACGAACACCGCGGGGATCGGCAGCATCCAGCCATCATTGCCGTGGAATTTCGCCATGTCCTGATAGGACAACAGGCTCTGGATCTCGGTGCCGAGCCAGATCGCGAGATTGAGCGACAGCGCATAGCCGTTGTCGAGATCGGTGAGAATCGGAAACGGCGCGCCGGAGTCGGCCTTGACCTGCCTCGTGTATTCTTGCGTCTCCGGCATGATCGCGACGACCTGTGCGCCCATCGCCTTGATGCGCTCCTGCGCCTGCACCACGGCGCGGACATTGAGCCGGCAATAAGGGCACCAGTGTCCGCGGAAGAACATCACCGCGACGGGGCCTTGCTGCAGGAGCGCGGGCAGCGCGACCAGACTTCCACTTTCATCCGGCAGCATGAATGGCGGCATCGCATCGCCAGGGAGCGGCGCGGTCTCGCCGCCGCCGTTGCCGTTCAGTCTCGCCACCAGCCGGTCGACCGCCTCGCCATAGGCCGGAAAAACCTTACGGCTCGCATCCGCATAGGCCCGAAGCTGCTCGTTCAGCGTCCCCTCCATGTCGCGGCAGCGCTGGAAGGCGAGCCTCAGTCGATCGGCGTCGGCTGGTGAGAGAGACGTCATCTTCCACTCCGGCGTTAGAAGGGCGATCTTAGGTTCCAGGTCCGGCCGCCCGCAAGGGGCGGCCGTTGCGCGAGGGCCGGTTCAATTCACGTAGAAATTGCCGGTGGGATCGAGCCGTCCCGAGGTGGAGTACAGCGTGCCGTTGTCCATGAAGAAGACGGTGTTGGCGGGCACCTTCTTGGCGTTCTTCATCATGGACTCGTGGTTCTTCTCGGCCGGGGCCATGGCCATCGCCGACATCTTGCCAGGCCCGCCATAGACATAGGCCATGCCGGCCTTCAAATCCCAGGCCGCTTCCGAGAAGGCCGATGTGGCGATCACCGCGAAGGCGGCGGAAAAGATCAGGGTTCTTGACACTTTCGTCATGAGATGCTCCTCCGGATTGACGTGAACGCCCGCCAATCGGGCGCCCGTCATCGGACGCCATATCCCCCGGAAGCGGAAATGCCGTTGCCCAATCGGTTCGATAGCCGCCGCGCATCAAGATAGCGCAGGGCTATCGCATCGAAAGCAAGCCGGCATTTCAATATCGACGCCGTCTCGACGAAGCTCCTGCCATAGCCGGCGACCAGCGAGGTTGCGGCCAACAGAGGAGACTTCCCATGTTCAAGCAGCACATGTTGTCGCGCCTGGTCTGGTCGGGCGCAGCCGTTCTCGGTGCACTGACATTTGCGGCGCAGCCGGCGCTCGCGGGCGAATGTCCCGCCGACAAGATCAAGCCGAACGCGCAGCAGATGGTCGACTATAAGCCCGTCGGCGTCACCGACGTCACGCTCGGCGCAATCGATCTCGGCAAGCAGCCCGCTCATATCGAGGGCCGCGAGCTGCGCTTCCGCAAGCTGACCATCGCGCCCGGCGGCATCGTGCCCTGGCACAGCCATGATGACCGCCCCGCGCTGATCTTCGTGCAGCAGGGCGAGATCGTCGAATACGCCTCCAACTGCGTCGATCCGATCGTGCACAAGGCCGGCGACATCCGCCCCGAAGTCTACGGCACCTCGCATTGGTGGAAGAACCTCGGCAGGGAGACGGTCATCCTCTATGTCGGCGACGTCCGCAAGGATCCCAACGACCATCACATGTAACGAGCGCATCAAGCGAACTCCGGTGCGCAGTTGCGCACCTGAGAACCTCGAGATTCCGGGTCTGGTGCTCGCGCACCACCCCGGAATGACAACCACCGTTCGGGAGATGCACGCCATGACCGATCTTTCCGCGTCGATCAAACCGGCCGCGATGACGATGGAGGCGCACTCGCCTGGCCTCGTGCTGCGCTCGCTCGTGATCGGCCTCACCGCATTCCTGACCGTCGTCGATCTCTTCGCAACGCAGGCGATCCTGCCCTCGCTGACGCGGCACTACGGCGTCACACCGGCAGCGATGGGCTTTGCCGTCAACGCCAGCACCTTCGGCATGGCCGTAGCCAGCCTCGTCGTCGGCTTCTTCAGCCCGCACATCAACCGGCGGACCGGTATCCTGCTCAGCCTGACGCTGCTGGCGATCCCAACCGGCCTGCTGGCGTCGGCGCCCAATCTTGCCGTCTTCACCGCCTTGCGGGTCGCGCAGGGCCTTTGCATGGCCTCCGCCTTCGCGCTCACCCTCGCTTATCTCGGCGAGCAATGCAGCGCCACGGACGCCGGCGGCGCCTTTGCCGCCTACATCACCGGCAATGTCGCCAGCAACCTTGTCGGCCGGCTGATCTCGGCGGCGGTCGCCGACGGCCTCGGCCTCGCCTGGAATTTCTACTTCTTTGCGGCGCTCAATCTGGCCGGCGCGGTGCTGGTGTATTTCACGATTCGACGCGTGCAGCCGATGCAGGCGATCATGCCGACGGCTTCGCCGCTCGCCGCCACCATTGCGCATTGGCGCAATCCGCACCTGCGCGCGGCCTTCGGCATCGGCTTCTGCATCCTGTTCGCCTTCATCGGCACCTTCACATTCGTCAATTTCGTGCTGGTGCAGCCTCCGCTGTCGCTCGGCATGATGGATCTGGGCCTCGTCTATTTCGTCTTCCTGCCCTCGGTCGTCACGACGCTTCTGGCCGGCAAGGTGGCCGCGCGACTGGGAACGCGCGCCACGATCTGGTTATCGCTCGCGGTCGCCGGGCTCGGCCTGCCCTTGATGCTGGCGCCGCATCTGGGCGAAGTGCTCGCCGGCATGGTTCTGGTCGGCGTCGGCACGTTCTTCGCGCAGGCCGCCGCGACCGGCTTCGTCGGACAGGCGGCAACCGACAACCGCGGCATCGCCAGCGGGACCTATCTTGCCTGCTACTTCTGCGGCGGGCTGGTCGGCACGGCCGTGCTCGGGCGATTGTTCGACGCATTCGGTTGGCACGCCTGCGTCGCCGGCGTCGGCGCCGCCCTCGCATTGGCGGCCCTGCTCACCTTCGCCCTGAAGCCTAGCGCTTGACCGGCGCTTCCTGCGGCGGCTCGTCGTCGGCGATGGCGCGCCAGGCAGCGCCGTCGAGATCGTCGTACTGGCCGCTTCTGAGCGACCAGAGGAAGGCGACGAGACCGGCTCCTCCGAGCATCAAGGCCAGCGGCACCAGGATGACCAGGATCTCCATCACACAATCTCCCGCTCGGCGCTGCGGGCGCGCAGCGAGTTCAGCATCACCAGGATCGACGATCCGCTCATGGCGGCCGCCGCAATCAGGGGCGTCACGACGCCGCTGATCGCAACCGGCACGGCGAGCACATTATAGCCGATCGCGAGCCAGAGATTCTGCCGCATCAGATGCAGCGCCTTGCGCGAGGCGTCGATGGCGGCGACCACGGGGGCCAGCGGCCGGCCGAGGAAGACGAGGTCGGCGGTAGCCTGGCTGAGATGGGCGGCCGAGATCGGCGACATCGAGACATGGGCTGCCGCCAACGAGGGCGCATCGTTCATGCCGTCGCCGACCATCAGCACCTTTACTCCGCGCCGCTTCAGCTCCTCGATCCGCGCGATCTTGTCGGCCGGCGTGACGCCGGCGCGCCATTCGGGAATGGACAGCGCGTGCGCCGCCGCCGTCACGGCCGGCTCGCGATCGCCGGAGAGGATCTCCATGCCGATGCCACGCGCTTTCAGCGCCGCGATCACGGCCTGCGCGTCCGGACGCAGGCCCTGGCGCACCGAGAGGATGAATTTTGCGGTCCCCTTGCTGAACGCGACGATGGACGCTTCGGGATCGAGGTCGTCGGTCAGGCCGACGAGGCCCTCGGCTCCGCAAAAGGACGGCCGCCCAAGACGGATCTCGACATCGTCGATCACCGCACGCACGCCCTGCCCGGCTTCCTCGACCGCACCGACGATGGGCGATCTGGCACCGGCCGCCTGCGCCACCGCGGCGGCCACCGGATGATGACTCGACAGCGCCAGGCGCCCGGCGAGCTCGAAGATGTCGGCAGGGATATCGCCCGCGTTCATCACTTCGAGATCGGGCAGCGTCAGCGTGCCGGTCTTGTCGAAGATGACATGGTCGGCTTCCGCCAGCCGCTCGATCGCATCGCCCGCATTGAGCAGCACACCCGCCCTGAACATCGCGCCCGAGGCCACCGTCTGCACGGTCGGGATCGCGAGCCCGAGCGCGCAGGGACAGGTGATGATCAGCACGGCGACGCCGGTCACGATCGCATCATGCCAGGACGCACCCGCGATGACCCAGCCGAGAATGGTCAGCAGTGCTGTGGCATGCACCACCGGCGCATAGAGCCGCGAGGCGCGGTCGGCGAGCCGCATGTAGCGCGAGCGCGCCTGCAGCGCGTTATCCAATAGCCGCGTGATCTCGGCGAGCAGCGTCGCCTCGGAGGCCGCCGAGACCCGCACCCGCAGCGTGCCGGAGATGTTCATCGATCCCGCATAGACCGGCGTGCCCTGCTCCGCCGTGACATAGAGCGTCTCGCCGGTGATCAGGCTCTGGTCGATCTCGGAGCGGCCCTCGATCACGGTGCCGTCGACCGCGCAGCGCTCGCCGGGCCGCAGCAGCACGATATCGCCGGGATGGATCGCCGCCACCGGCACTTGCGATATCTCGTCGGGCCCGACGAACTTGGCCGCGGTCTCCGCCTTCAGCGCGGCGAGATTGCCGGCCACCGCGCGGGTCCGCCGCCGCATGTTCTGGTCGAGGAAGCGGCCGACCAGCAGGAAGGTCAGCAGCATGATCGCCGCGTCGAAATAGGCATGCTCGGCGTGGTGGATGGTCTCGACCACGGACATGCCGAGCGCCAGGATCACGCCGATCGAAATCGGCACATCCATGTTGGTGGTCTTCGCCGACAGCGCGCGCCAGGCCGAGCGGAAGAACGGCTGGCCGGCATAGGCCGCCGTCGGCAGCGCGATCAGCGCCGACAGCCAGTGGAAGAAGTCGCGCTGCTCCGGCAGCATGTCCGAGACGTTGCCCGACCATACCGGGATCGACAGCATCATCACGTTCATGGTGGCGAACGCGGCGACCCCGAGGCAGCGCAGCAGGAAGCCGGATTCGGCGACCTCGGCGGCTTCCGCACTCTCGGTCTCGAACGGATAGGCCTTGTAGCCGAGCTCTTCGAGCCGGTCGATGAAGCGGCCGGGGTCGAGCGTGCCCGCCTTCCATTCCAGTGCGACACGGCGGTCGGTCAGGTTCACGCGCGCCAGCGTGACGTCAGGAATGGCCGAAAGCCCGCGCTCGATCTTGGCCATGCAGCCGGCGCAGTGAACGCCCTCGACCGCGAGGTCGATATGCCGGAGGCCCGCGCCGGCGTCGCGAACATAGTGAGAGAAATCGCGTGTGACCTGCATGACGAGATCCCTCAGTTCAGGATCACGCGGTTGCGCGAGAGGAACACACGCGCCCCTCGCGCCTCACCCTCGATCACCAGATCCCACTGCCCCGGCGCGACGGACGCGGCATTGCCGCGATAGACGCCGATGCCGGCTTCCGCGAGCTCGACCTGGAGATCGGCGCGCTTGTCGGTCGGCCGCTCCAGGCGTCCGCCGAACTTCAATCCGGCGAGCGGCTGGCCGCTCGCATCACGCGCCTCGACCTGGATCGCGGCACCACCGTCGGTACGGCGCTCGATATGGGCGCTGACCTGCCATTTGCGCGCGGCCTGATCCTGCGCCGCCGAGATCTCGCGGTCATAGGTCAGGCCCGCGGCATAGGGGCTGTCGACATCGGTTCCGGGTAGCGTCGCGATCGCGAGCTTCATCATGGTGACGTTGACGCCGATCACGAGCCCGAAGAAAGCGACCAGCATCAGGAGCACCTTGGTTCCGGTCAGCGGCTTGGATGCCATGGCAGTCTCCTTCCTACGGCGCGACGAAATTGTCGGTGGCGGAGGCGACCTCGCCGAGGCCGATATCGGTGACGTGGAAGCGCACCGGGACCGACTTCTCCGGATTGCTTTCCGCCGGCGCCG
The DNA here is from genome assembly GCF_025200885.1 of Bradyrhizobium huanghuaihaiense. Lineage (NCBI taxonomy): Bacteria > Pseudomonadati > Pseudomonadota > Alphaproteobacteria > Hyphomicrobiales > Nitrobacteraceae > Bradyrhizobium > Bradyrhizobium huanghuaihaiense. The sequence continues at coordinate 6,826,438 of NZ_CP104172.1, forward strand.
TGACGAGCAGCCGCAGCTCGCTGGTGGAATCGCGGGGGATCACGACCATCGGCCGGTCGGGCGTCACGGAATCCACGCCGACGACATGGACGGTCAAGTTGGCCGGGCCGTCCGCGTCGATCGCGACGACGCGGTCGTAGCCGCTCTTGTTCAGCAGCCGCACCGTATAGGCGTTGCGGATCGAGCCGTCGCTGAGCTTGACCGCGACCGGATTGCGGTCGTGCAGCACGTTGACGTCGAGCAGGCTGCGGGTCGCCAGCGTGTAGATCATGATGCCGCCGACCGCGGCGATGATCGCGCTGTAGACGATGGTGCGAGGCCGCACGATGCGGTAGATCGGCGCCTTGCCTTCCTGGCGGCGATGGATGTTGATGTCGTTGTCGTAGCCGATCAGCCGCTTCGGCCGGCCGATCTTGGCCATCACGTTGTCGCAGGCGTCGATGCAGAGTCCGCACTGGATGCATTCCATCTGCGGTCCGTTGCGGATGTCGATGCCGGTCGGGCAGACCGCGACACACTGGTAGCAGTCGACGCAGTCGCCGACCTGCTGGCCGAGCGCGCGCAGCTCGGCCGCCTTCTTCACCGACGTGCGCTTCTCGCCGCGATCGTAGCGGTAGGTGACGTTGAGCGCCCATTCGTCGGTGAGCGCCGCCTGGATGCGCGGCCACGGGCACATATAGGTGCAGACCTGCTCGCGCATGTAGCCGGCGAGCAGATAGGTCGTTGCGGTGAGGATGCCGATCCAGACATAGGCGATCATCGGCCCCTGGAAGGTGACGAGCTGCTTCACCAGGGTCGGCGCGTCGTTGAAGTAGAGCACCCAGGCGCCGCCGGTCCACCAGGCGATCAGCAGCCAGATCGAATGCTTGAGCACGATCTCGGAGATGCGCTCGAGCTTCATCGGGTCGGACGAGGCGTCCTTCTTCATGCGCTCGCGCCGGTCGCCCTCGATCAGGCGCTCGACGGCATAGAACAGGTCGGTCCAGACGGTCTGCGGACAGAGATAGCCGCACCAGATGCGGCCGCCGATGGAGTTCATCAGGAACAGCGCCACCGCGGCGACGATCAAGAGGCCGGTGAAGTAGTAGACCTCCTGCGGCCACAGCTCGATGAAGAAGAAATAGAAGCGGCTGTTGGGAAGATCGATCAGCACCGCCTGGCTGGGTGCGCCGAGGCCGCGATTCCAGCGCACGAAGGGCAGGAAGTAGTAGACGCCGAGGCAGAACGCCATCAGACCCCATTTGATCCGGCGGAACGTGCCGGAGACGCTCTGGGGATAGACCTTCTTGTGGGCTGCGTAGAGCGGCCCGTAATCGTCGTCCGATGTGAGCTCGTTCGGGTTCACGGTCTTGTTCATCGCGAAGTTTGTCTCGAAAAGGTGCGATTAAACCTAGAGCCGACGCCGCCGCATCGCTTGATCCAGCTCAAACGAGGGCGCTTTTGTTCGCCCCCGTTTCCTCCATACCTGCTATTTTCCGCCGCCCAGCGAATGCACGTAAACCGCCATAGCCTTGATGGTGGCGGGATCGAGCCGCCCTTCCCAGGCCGGCATCACGCCGGCGCGGCCCTGGCTGATGGTCTCGATCAGGGCGGCCTCGTCCGAGCCATAGAGCCAGATCTTGTCGGTCAGATCAGGCGCGCCGAGCTCCTGGTTGCCCTTGCCGCCGTCGCCGTGGCAGGCGACGCAGTTTTCAGTGAAGATCTTCTCGCCCTTGGCCGCATCAAAGCCCTTGCGGGTTGGAAGGCCCGATAGCGAGCGCACGTAATTGGCGACCGTGACGATCTCGTCGGCCTTCAGCACGCCGTCCTTGCCGAAGGCGAGCATCTGGCCCTCATGCGTCTTGGCATGGCCGGAACGCGCGCCAAACTGGATGGTCTGCATGATCTGGTCGAGCGTGCCGCCCCACAGCCAGTCGTCGTCGTTCAGGTTCGGGTAGCCCTTGGCGCCGGCGCCGCCGGAGCCGTGGCACGGCGCGCAATTGTCGCCGAACACGGTCCTGCCCTTGGCGCGCGCGAGCGCCAGCAGGGCCGGGTCCTTCTCGATGTCGGCGAGCGGCGCCGCCGCCAACGCCGCCATCTTCTCGCCGCGCAGCGTCTCGAGATTGGCGAGCTCCACCGCGAGGCTGGCGCGCGTCGAATAGCCGAGCAGCCCAGTCGTATGGCTCGAGATCAGCGGCCAGGCCGGATACACGATCCAGTAGCCGATCGACCAGATGATGGTGAGGTAGAAGCTGATCACCCACCAGCGCGGCAGCGGCGTGTTGAGCTCCTTGATGCCGTCCCATTCATGTCCGGTCGTGGACTTGCCGGTGACGGTATCGACTTCGCTATGATCGGTCATGGTCTCTCACTCCTCCCGCAACGGCAGGCGTGCCGCTTCGTCGAACGCGGCCTTGTTACGGGGCCAAAATGCGTAGGCGATGATCGCGAGAAAGATCGCGACGAACACCGGCGTCCAGATCGTCGTCACCAGCTCGGACGCAAGATTGTGGGCTGTCAGGATGGCTTTCATCGTTGATGCCTTCTCAGCGAAGATTGGCTTTCTCGTTGTAGATCTTGAAGTCGACCAGCGTGCCGAGCATCTGCAGGTACGCGATCAGTGCGTCCATCTCGGTCGGCGTGCCGGTCTTGCCGTCGAAGTTGCGCACCACCGCCTTGGCGTAGCGCTTGGTGAAAGCGTCGGAGCCGGCATTGTCGGGATCAGCCTGGGCCTTCAAATCGGCGCCTGCGTTGGCGATCTGCTCGTCGGTGTAGGGCACGCCCACGGCTCTCAACGTACGCATGTGGTCGGCGATCGTGTCGGGATCGACCTCGGCCTGGCTGAGGAACGGATAGCCCGGCATCACCGACTGCGGCACGATCGCGCGCGGATTGATCAGGTGGGTGACGTGCCAGTCGTCGGAATATTTGGCGCCGACGCGGGCAAGGTCCGGACCGGTGCGCTTGGAGCCCCACTGGAACGGGTGGTCGAACATGCTCTCGGCGGCGAGCGAGAAGTGGCCGTAGCGCTCGACCTCGTCCCGCAGCGGCCGGATCATCTGCGAGTGGCAGAGATAGCAGCCCTCGCGGACGTAGACGTTGCGCCCCGCCAGCTCCAGCGGCGTGTAGGGCCGCACGCCGTCGACCTTCTCGATCGTGCTCTTGAGGTAGAACAGCGGGGTGATCTCGACGAGACCGCCGATCGAGATCACCAGGAGGATGCCGACGATCAGGATGATCGAATTCTTTTCGAAGATTTGGTGGCGTGTCCAGAACGACATTGCTTGAGCTCCTCATTCCGCCGGCTGAAGAGCGACGGGCATCTGGACTTCCCGTTCGCCGACGCGAACCGTCATCCAGAGATTGTAGGCCATGATCAGCGAGCCGATCAGGAACAGGCCGCCGCCTGCGGCGCGGATGATGTAGAAGGGATGCATCGCCTCGACGGTTTCGATGAAGGAATATTCGAGGAAGCCGAGCGAGGTGTAGGCGCGCCACATCAGGCCCTGGAGGATGCCGGACACCCACATCGCCGAGATGTAGAGAACGATGCCGAGCGTGGCGACCCAGAAGTGCCAGTTGACGAGCTTCAGGCTGTAGAGGCCCTTGCGATTCCAGGCCCACGGCACCAGGCAGTACAGTGCGCCGAAGGAGACGAAGCCGACCCAGCCGAGCGCGCCGGAGTGGACGTGGCCGATGGTCCAGTCGGTGTAGTGGCTGAGCGAATTGACCACCTTGATCGACATCATCGGGCCTTCGAAGGTCGACATGCCGTAGAAGGCGACGGAGACCACCAGCATGCGCAGCACGGGGTCGGTGCGCAGCTTGTCCCAGGCGCCCGACAGCGTCATCAGGCCGTTGATCATGCCGCCCCAGGAGGGCATCCACAGCATGATCGAGAAGGTCATGCCGAGCGTCTGCGTCCAGTCGGGCAGCGCCGTGTAGTGCAGATGATGGGGACCGGCCCAGATGTAGAGGAAGATCAGCGCCCAGAAGTGGATGATCGACAGGCGGTAGGAATAGATCGGCCGGTCGGCGCGCTTCGGAATGAAGTAGTACATGATGGCGAGGAAGCCGGCGGTCAGGAAGAAACCGACCGCGTTATGGCCGTACCACCACTGGAACATCGCATCCTGGATGCCGCCCCAGGCGACGTAGGACTTCGAGCCGAACGCCGAGACGGGAAGCGCCGGGTTGTTGCCGAGATGCAGCACCGCGATCGTCACGATGAAGGCGAGGTAGAACCAGTTCGCGACGAAGATGTGCGGTTCCTTGCGCTTGATGACGGTGACGAGGAAGACGAGCAGATAGACCACCCAGACGATGGTCAGCCACAGGTCCGCGTACCATTCCGGCTCGGCATATTCCTTCGACTGGGTGACGCCGAGCAGATAGCCCGTGCCCGCGACCAGGATGAAGAAGTTGTAGCCGATCACGACGAACCAGGGCGCGAGATCGCCGGCGAGGCGAACGCGACAGGACTTCTGCACGACGTAGAAGGAGCTCGCGATCAGCACGTTGCCGCCGAAGGCGAAGATCACGGCCGAGGTGTGCAGCGGCCGCAACCGGCCGAACTGGATCCAGGGCAGATCGAAGTTCAGCGCAGGCCAGGCCAGTTGCGAGGCGATGATGAGACCGACGAGGAAGCCGGCGATGCCCCAGAACATCGCCATGAAGGAGCTGAACTTGATCGGCCCCATGTTGTAGTTGGGACGGCCGTTGATCTCCGCCGGCGGCAGCGCCGCCGGGCGCTCGAAGTAGCGGTTGATGATGACGAACACCGCGGCCAGGCTCGCCGCCGCGCTGAGCGCCGCATGGAAGGCGAACGGCGCGTCGAGCGCCTTGGCCGAGGCGATCACGCAGAGGAAGGCGGTGGCTGCGAACACGACAGCCAGGCCGCTTTCACCGATGGTCATGGATTTGGAGATGGAGGGCTGGCTCATGCGGATTCTCTCTGAAAGAACACGGAGCCAGAAACCACATTGACCCTCGCGGGGAATTGATTGAAATCAAGACAAATGGATTTCTGCTAATGTGGGACGGCTGCCAGTTGATGCGCCCTCTCCCCTTGCGGGAGAGGGCAGCGAGGACAGCACGTCAAACTCACTTGGGTGAGGGGTTGGCTCCGCGAGCCCAGAAATCGTAGGGTAGGCAAAGGCGCACTTGCGCCGTGCCCACCATCCATCCAACACCGCAACAGAAACGGTGGGCACGCTTCGCTTTGCCCACCCTACGACTGCGGGGAAGTCACGTGGCAGGCAGCGTGCCTGTGGCCATCCTTCGAGACGCCCGCAAGGGCGGGCTCCGCAGGATGAGGTCTTGTTTCCCGGCGAAGTCTTACACCCTCATGGTGAGGAGCCCGCCCTTGCGGGCGTCTCGAACCATGCAGGCCGAGCACTTGCCGACTTCAAGGCAGCATCAATCCCCCGCGGTTGCCTTGAGCGCCTTGATGACGTCTTCGCGGGCGATGATTCCGACCAGCTTCTGCGCGCCGTCGAGCACGATGATGCTCCTGATGCGGTGCTCGACCATGATCTGGAGCACGCGCGTCAGGCGCGTGTCGGGGCTGACATAGATGAACTCCGCCGTCATGACGTCGCCGATCTTGCGGCTCATCAGGTCATGATAGCGCGGCAGCATCTGGTTTGGGGTGAAGGCGAAGCATTTCAGGATGTCGAACTTGGTGACGATGCCGACCACCTGTCCGTCGTCCTCGACCGGATAGGAGTTGAAATCGTCGCGCTCGAACATCTCGCTGAGCTCGAGCATGTTGCGGTCGCGCTGTACCGTCTTGACGCTGCGCGTCATGTAGCCACTGGCGGTCTGCTCGAGAAATCTGTACACGGCGCGTCCTCCTCAACTCGCTATGGCCGACCGGCCGTCAGTGCGACAGCAGCACGCAACGCGTGGATTGCGTGACAAGATACTGGGTGACGCCGCCCAGGACCAGCTCACGGAACCTCGAATGCCCGTAGGCGCCCGCCACGATCAGGCCGGCTCCGACGTCGCCGGCGACCTTCTCCAATTGCACGGCGGCGGGTTCGTTCCGCGCGGCCTCCGAGGCGCGCGCGGCCGCGGTGACGCCGTGACGGGCGAGCCAGGCGGCGACGTCGGTGACGCCGGCCATCACGCGCGAACGGTCGTCGTCCGGCTCCGGAACTTCGACGATGGTGACGTCCCTCGCCTTGCGCAGCATCGGTAGCGCGTCCGCCACCGCCCGCCGCGCCTCCGGCGTATCCTTCCACGCCACCAGCACGCTGCGCAGATCGAGCCAGTTGGTCCGGTCGGGCACGGCGAGAAGCGGACGACCGAGCTGCATCACCAGATCCTTGGGGCTTGCCAGCGCGAAAGCGTCGGAGAAGGCCGGGCTCTGGCCGCCGCTGACGACGATGTCGGCGCAGCGCGCCTGCGCCAGGACGAAGCGCGTCGGAAAATCCTGGGCGCTGCGCCACTCCGCGAGCCCGCCACGATTCTTCGTCGCGGCGCGGAATTGCGCCTCCAGACCCGCCAGGCGCCGCTTGATGGAAGCTTCGCCCTCGTCGATCAGCCCCTGGGCCTCGGCGCCGTCAGTGAAATAGAGCGGCGGCGCGAACCGCGCCGCGGCGACCCCGACGATGGCCGCTTCGAATCGCTCGGCGAGCTCGCCCGCGACCTGAAGACGCGCCTCGTTGGATTGATCGAGCGCCAGGCTGACCATCACGGTCGCGTATGTCATCGGGCTTCTCCGCACGGCTGTGAACTGGCGCGAAATCTAGCCTCGCCGCTGCAAGGCAGGATGAGGTAGATCAAATTGCCGGGTGCCAGCTTGCGGGAAATCCCGCAATGGAATCAGACATCCGAACTTGCCTCCGGCCCGCCCATGGGCGAAATTGCCCTCATGTCTGGCGGCACCGTGCCCGCCGCACCAGAATGGGAGCCATCGATTGTCGCCGACCCGCGTAACGCATCCGCCGGACGATGGTCGCGGCGAGCATTTCCGGGTCCGGATCGAGGGATTCGGCGTCGGCACCTGGGATCTCGACCTCGCAACGCGGGAACTGGACTGGTCGGACACCGCCAGGACCCTGCTTGGTATCGCCCAGGGCCAGCCGGCGAGCTACGACCTCTTCCTGTCGCAGCTCGAGCCCCGGGATCGCGACAGCGTGGAAAGCGCGATCGAGCACGTCAGCGAACGCGGCGGCGGCTTCGACGTATCCTTCAAGGTCGCGGGCGCCTCCAACGGAGGACAATGGATCCGCGCCCGGGCGGGCGTCATTCGCGACGAAGCCGGCTCGGCCCGCCATCTCAGCGGCATCTTCCTCGATATCGACCAGGAGAAGCAGGTCGAGAGTGCGCTGCGGACCCGCGAGACGCACCTCCGCTCGATCCTCCACACGATCCCCGACGCCATGATCGTCATCGACGGCCACGGCATCATCCAGCTGTTCAGCACGGCGGCCGAGCGCCTGTTCGGCTGGTCCGAGCATGAGGCGATCGGCCAGAATGTCAGCATCCTGATGCCGGAGCCGGACCGCTCCCGGCATGACAGCTACATTGCACGCTACCGCACTACCAGCGATCCCCACATCATCGGCATCGGCCGCATCGTGACCGGCAAGCGACGCGACGGCACCACCTTCCCGATGCACCTGTCGATCGGCGAAATGCAGTCCGGCGGCGAGCCCTATTTCACCGGCTTCGTCCGCGACCTCACCGAGCACCAGCAGACTCAGGCGCGGCTCCAGGAGCTGCAATCCGAACTGGTCCACGTCTCGCGGCTGAGCGCCATGGGCGAGATGGCGTCCGCGCTCGCGCACGAGCTCAACCAGCCGCTGGCGGCGATCAGCAACTACATGAAGGGCTCGCGGCGGCTGCTCGCGGGTAGCGTCGACCCCAACACACCGAAGATCGAGAGCGCGCTGGACCGTGCTGCCGAGCAGGCGCTGCGCGCCGGCCAGATCATCCGGCGCCTGCGCGACTTCGTCGCCCGCGGCGAATCGGAGAAGCGGGTCGAGAGCCTGTCCAAGCTGATCGAGGAGGCCGGCGCGCTCGGCCTCGCCGGCGCGCGCGAGCAGAACGTGCAGCTCCGCTTCAGCCTCGATCCGGAAGCCGACCTCGTTCTCGCCGACCGGGTGCAGGTCCAGCAGGTCCTGGTCAACCTGTTCCGCAACGCGCTGGAGGCGATGGCGCAGTCGCCGCGGCGCGAGCTTGTCGTCACCAACACGCCCGTCGCCGACGACATGATCGAGATCGAGGTGTCCGACACCGGCTCCGGCTTCCAGGACGACGTCATTCCAAACCTGTTTCAGACTTTCTTCACCACCAAGGACACCGGCATGGGCGTGGGACTGTCCATCAGCCGCTCGATCATCGAGGCTCACGGCGGGCGCATGTGGGCCGAGAGCAACGCATCGGGCGGGGCGACATTCCGCTTCACCCTCCCGGCAGCCGACGAGAATTGATGCATGACGACCAAGGGACATGTCTACGTCATCGATGACGACGACGCGATGCGGGACTCGCTGAACTTTCTGCTGGATTCCTCCGGCTTCGGCGTCACGCTGTTCGACAACGCGCAGAGCTTCATCGACGCCCTGCCCGGCCTTGCCTTCGGCTGCGTCGTCTCCGACGTACGCATGCCGGGCCTCGACGGCATCGAGCTCCTGAAGCGCATGAAGGCGCAGCAAAGCCCGTTTCCGATCCTGATCATGACCGGGCACGGCGACGTGCCGCTCGCGGTCGAGGCGATGAAGCTCGGGGCGGTCGACTTCCTGGAGAAGCCGTTCGAGGACGATCGTCTCACCGCGATGATCGAGACGGCGATCCGCCAGGCCGAGCCGGCCGCCAAGAACGAGGCCGTGGCGCAGGACATCGCGGCCCGGGTCGCATCCTTGAGTCCCCGGGAGCGCCAGGTCATGGAGGGACTGATCGCAGGTCTTTCCAACAAGCTGATCGCCCGCGAATACGACATCAGCCCGCGCACCATCGAGGTGTACCGGGCCAACGTCATGACCAAGATGCAGGCCAACTCTCTCTCGGAGCTGGTCCGCCTCGCGATGCGCGCCGGCATGCTCAACGATTGAGCCGAACCGGCTTGAGGCAAATCGGCTTGAGGCAAGTCAAGGCGGTTGTGGCCACCTGTGCTAGCCAGTCAGAATGATCGAGATTGGCTCGCACCCTCAGCGTGTCCCGATGGCGTCATCGGCAAAGCCCACTGTCTACGTGGTCGACGACGATGCCGCCGTGCTGGGCTCCCTGCGCTTCCTGCTGGAAACCGACGGCTTCGCCGTGCGGACCTTCAAGAATGCGACGGCGCTGCTCAATGCCGCCGGAGCGCCGGGCGCGGACTGCTATGTGATCGACTACAAGATGCCCGATATCAACGGGATCGACCTCGCCGGCCGCCTGCGCAAGTCCGACAGCGACACGCCCGTGATCCTGATCACCGGCTATCCGGACGAGAACATCTCGACCCGGGCGGCTGCAGTGGGCGTCAAGGACGTGGTTTTGAAGCCGCTTCTCGATGAAAACCTGGTCAAGTGCATCCGCCACGCCATCCAGGACCGCCGCGGTAATTGACCTACGGGATTCTACGTAGGTAAACGTCCTTAAGATAACGCGCGAAATTTCCGGATTGCGCAAACCCGGGTAGCGATGTTCCATCACAACGGAGATGGCGCAGATGCTGACCCAGACACTCAAGACCCAGGCGATCAACACCCAGATCGGTGGCATTGCTCCTGCCCACCCCGTTTCCGACCAGTTCGGCGCGGTCACCGGCCATGTCGGCCTCGTCGCCACCGAGTTCTCCTATCGCAAGGACGAGGAGATCTATGGCGAGGACGAGCCCGCCGAATATGTCTACCAGGTCGTGTCGGGCGCGGTGCGCAGCTACAAGCTTCTCTCAGACGGTCGCCGCCAGATCGGCGCCTTCCATCTTCCCGGCGACGTGTTCGGCCTCGAATCCGGCGCCACCCACCGCCTCGCCGCCGAGGCCATCATCGACACCAATGTGCGCCTCGTGAAGCGCGCCAGCCTCGAGAAGGCGGCCGGCACCGACGTGCAGGTCGCCCGCAAGCTCTGGGCCATGACGGCCTCCGAGCTGCGTCACGCCGAAGACCACATGCTGCTGCTCGGCCGCAAGACCGCGATGGAGCGCGTTGCGACCTTCCTGCTCGAAATGGACCGCCGCCTCGCGGTTGCCGGCATGATGGCGCTGCCGATGTGCCGCCGCGACATCGGCGACTATCTCGGCCTCACGCTCGAAACCGTCTCGCGTGCGCTGTCCCAGCTGCACACCCAGGGCATTCTCGGCTTCTCCGGCGCCCGCCAGATCGTGCTGCGCAACCGCCAGCGCCTGCACAATCTCGACGCCTGATATTCTTCCTCCCTGCCTACTTTGGCCGGCTGAAATTCTTCAGCCGGCCATTTCTTTCGTCACGGCCATGCCGGTGCGCCGGGTCTCCGGCATCACGAGCAGGATCAGCAACAGCCCCGTCGCGGCGACGCCGGACAGCCCGATGAAGGCGGTGGCGTTGCCGAACTTGTCGCTGACATAGCCGCCAAGCGCCGTGCTCAGCGACGCGCCGATGCCGGTCGCGGTGCCGACGATGCCCTGCGCCAGGTTGAAATGACCGCTTCCGAAGGCGACGTCGGCGACGATCAGCGGAATCATCACCGCGAACACCGCCGCGGTGATGCCGTCGAACACCTGCACCGCAACCAGCAGATAGGGATCGCGCACGGTCGCGAACAGCAGACCGCGAATCGTCAGTGCGCCGAATCCGATCAACAGCAGCGGCCGCCGGCCCCAGGCTTGCGCCTTGCGCCCGACGGTCGGCGACAGCAGCGCCACGATCGCCTGCGGCACGATGATGCAGGCCGCGACCAGCACCGTCGCCCACTGGCTCGACCGCGCCGTCACCGCGCTTGCCATCAGCGGCATCATCGCTGCGTTCGCGAGCTGCAACAGCAGCACGCTGAGCGCGAAGACGATGAGCGGACGCTGCCGGATCAGATGCCAGACATTGGTGTCGCCGCGGTCGGCGGCTTCCGGCGGCATCTCGCCGTGACAGCGCCTGATGTCGACCTCCTCCTCGCGGATCCGCGACAGCGCGATCAGGGTCGGGATCGCGAGCAGGAAGGTGACCAGGAACACCGAGCGGCTCGACAGCAGATATCCGGCCGTGCCCATCACGGCAGCGGCGACCCCGTTGCCGAGCGAGGCGAAGCGCGCGTTGCGGCCGAGCCGCTCGCCGATCGCGAGCGGGCCGACCAGGCCGAGGCTGATCGCCGCAATCGCCGGCCCCAGCACGCAGCTCGCCATCGCATGCAGGGTGGCGGCCATCACCACCACGGGAAAGACCGGCATCGCGGCATAGGCGAGCGCGCAGGCGCCGATGGTCGCGATCGCGAGCGCCGCGACCAGCCGTTCGGACTTCGCCGCATCGATGATCGCGCCGCCCGGCATCTGTCCGATCAGGGCGACGATGCCGCCGATCGACAGCACGAGGCCGATCTCGACCTGGGTCCATTTCTGCGTCGTCAGGTAGACCGCGATGAAGGGACCGAAGCCGGTCTGCACGTCGGCGAGGAAGAAGATGAACCAGTCGAGGCCGCGCAGGCTCTGACGCGATGGCGCCGGAATGCCCGCAGGCGGCAGCGCGGCGACGTTGTCCCGTTCAACGTGGCCATCGCGATCTGCATGGTTCGGCTTCCTGGACAACAGCACAGGCGGTCAGCCCTCCCGGCACCTCACTGGATCGCTTGCAGCGGTTGAAGGCTGCCGGACGCGCCGAGCACGACCATCGGCGTGTCTTCCTTGTATTCCGGCGCAGCCGCGACCTGCGCCTTGGTCAGTTCCAGCGTGATGCTGTCCTTCTTGTTGGCAATCTTGCCGAACCGCATCGCGTTCCAGTCCACCACGATCTTGCGGCTGCCGACGCCGAGGAACCCGCCGAAATCGATCACCGCCGCGCGCACGTGCCCGTCCCGGTCGACGATGACATCGACGATGCGGCCCATGTCCTCGTCGGCGGCGCTGCGCACGTCGCGACCGAGCACGCCATGTGCATCGCTCGCGCCGATGATGGTGACCGACGGCGGCGGCGCGGCGTCCTTCGGCGTGACGGGAACGGTCGAAGCCGGCGGCTGGGCCGTCGGCGGCGCGTTTGCTTCAGTCTGGCCCGCGGGCGGCCCGTCGGCGGCGCGCGTGGCGGCGACCGCCAGGCCCGCCACGACGGCCACGCCCAAGATTAGCGCTCGGGTTAGCGCTCCGATCGCACGCATAACACCCTCCTCACGGCGCGCCGCTAGCGCGCCAGCACGATCGAGACCTGGATCTGGCCGCGCGTGCGCAACACCTCCAGCGCCACGTCGTCGCCGTGGCGGCTGACGCGCAGATCCACGCTGGAATCGCCGAGGCGCAGATCGCGCAGGATGACCTCGTTCAGGAACGCCGGCAGATGCGGATTGCGCAGGCGAATCTCGCCGCGCGCCACGTCGAACTCGATGCCCAGCGCCGCCTCCAGCAGCGTGAACGGCGTCGCACTGGCCCAGGCCTGCGGCGCGCAGGCGACCGGATAGAGCGTCGGCCCGCGCCGCTTCTCGCGCCGGAAGCCGCAGAACAATTCGGGCAGCCGGCGCAGGTCCATATAGGTGGCGGCATCGAACAGCCCCTTGAAGACATGCGCCACCGAATGCTTGAGGCCGTAGCGCGCGAGGCCCAGCGCGATCAGCGCGTTGTCGTGCGGCCAGATCGATCCGTCGTGATAGGACATCGGGTTGTAGCGCACCTCGCCGACGGCGACGGTGCGGATGCCCCAGCCCGAGAAGAAATGCGGCCGCATCAGGTCGGCGGCGACGAGACGGGCGCGGTCCTCCCGGATCATGCCGCTGAACAGCACCTGCCCGGCATTGGAGGTCCGCACCTTGCAGGGCCGCTTCTTGCCGTCGAGGGCCAGGGCGTAGGTGCCGAGCTCCTCGCACCAGAACGCCTGCTCGAAGCGCTCGGCCAGTGCCTTGGCCTCGGCCTCGAACTTGCGCACGAGGTCCGGCTTGCCGAGGCGCAGCGCGCAGCGCGCCGCCAGCTGCTTTGCCATATAGACGTAGCCCTGGACCTCCGCGAGCGCGATATTGCCTTCCGCGAGCTGGCCGTCGGCATGGAAGATGGCGTCGTAGGAATCCTTCCAGCCCTGGTTGGCGAGCCCCTTCTCCGTCGCGCGCTGGTATTCGACGAAGCCGTCGTGGTCGGGATCGCCGGGACCGTCGATCCAGGCGAGCCCCGCCTCGATCGCGGGCCACAGCTCGATCAGCGTCTTCTCGTCACCGGTGCGCTCGAAATAGCTTCCGGCGAGCAGCACGAACAGCGCGGTCGAATCGACGCTGCCGTAATATTGCGCGAACGGCACCTCGCGCAGCGCCGCCATCTCGCCGCCGCGCATCTCGTGCAGGATCTTTCCGGGCGCGGCATCGGCCAGTGGATCGATCGCCTTGGCCTGGAAATGCGAGAGCCGCCTCAGCACGCCCTTGGCGATCCGCGGATCGATCCACAGCATCTGCAGCGCGGTGATCAGTCCGTCGCGCCCGAAGGTCGTCGAGTACCAGGGAATGCCGGCATAGGGATAGCGGCCCTGCGGCGTCTCCGTCATCAGCATGTTGAGGTCGGCCATGGCCTGGCACAGCACCTCGTTGAAGATGTTGTTGGAGGTCTCGATGCTGGCCGCGCCCATGGTCGATTGCCGCATCTCGCGGCGGTGTGCGAGCAGGCCCCTGAAGAAGCGCGCCGGCTTCTCGGTGACCGGCCGGTTGCACAACGCTGCCACGAACAGCGATTTCGACTGGTGCGGATCCAGCTCGAGCTGCCAGGTGGCGGCATTGACGGAGAGCCGCGTCGGACGCGGATCGAAATGCAGGCCGGTGGTGCGCTCGCGATCGTCGAGCCCGCGATATTCGAACAGCACGTCGGTCGGCCCGAGCAGCCGGCTCGTACCCGTCCCGCGGCGCGGCCGCCGCTCGCCGCGGACCTCGAACAGATCGGCGAAGTCGTTGTCGAACAGCAGCGTCAGCTCGAAGCCGGCAGGCCGGTCGCCGTGGTTCTGCACGCCGATGCGCTGATAGGCCGTGCCGCGCCACAGGAACACCGTGCGCACGATGTGCAGCAGGTCCTTTTGCAGCACGAGGCTGCCCTCGCGGTAGATGTCGGGGTTGGTGAGATCGACGGTCAGCGCCGAATTGTCGTCGCGCAGGTTGGAGCCGAGCAGCAGGGGCTGGAGATCGTCGAGCACCAGCTCCAGCCGCGCGAGATAGCGGGTGTCGTGGTGAAACAGCCCGTCCGGCCCGCCGGCCGATGCGCCGATGTCGCCATGACTGTCGAGCACGATGAAGGTGTCATCGTGCTTGAGCGAGCGTCGCGGGCGCGCCGACGGCCCCGTCATCGGGATATAGAAGGGCTGCTCGACGACCTGCTCCACGGTCCGCGTCACTGAGACGAACTTGGTGATGACTTCGCCTGCCATGAGCTGCTCCCCTGCGCTTGTTTCGAGACGCAACCAACGCGAACGCGACTGTCGGGCTTACGCGGCGACTTTCGCGAGCCGGCTCATCTCCTGCGTCACCAGCTCACGGTAGGGGCCGTGGCCCTGCATCAGCCGGTCGGGCGCGCCGTCCTCGATGATCCTGCCGGCCTTGAGCACCACCACGCGATCGAAATTGCGCAGCGTCGCCAGGCGATGCGCGATCGCAACCACGGTGCGGCCGCGCATCAGGCGTGTCAGCGCCTCGCGGATCGCCTCCTCGGACTCGCTGTCGAGCGCGGCCGTGGCCTCGTCGAGCAGCAGGATCGGCGCGTCCTTCAGGAAGGCGCGCGCGATGGCAATGCGCTGGCGCTGGCCGCCGGACATCTTGACACCGCGGTCGCCGACCATGGTGTCGAGGCCCTCAGGCAGGCTCTCGACGAAGTCGCAGCGCGCCGCAATCGCCGCGCGCAGCACCTCGTCGTCGGTCGCGTTCGGCCGCCCATAGCGGATATTCTCGCGGATCGAGCGATGAAACAAGGAAATATCTTGCGGCACCACCGAGATCGCCTCGCGCAGGCTCAGCTGGATCACCTTGGAGATGTCCTGACCGTCGATGGTGACGCTGCCCTCGTCGACATCGTAGAAGCGCTGAAGCAGGGTAAACAGCGTCGACTTGCCGCCGCCGGAATGGCCGACCAGACCAACGCGCTGGCCGGGCTGCAGCCGCAGGCTGAAGCGCTCGAAGATCTTCTCACCCCCGGGATAGCCGAAGGTGACGTTGTTGAATGCGATCGCGGCGCCGCTCTTGACCAGGGGTTCGGCCTCGGGATGGTCGCGCAATTCGTGCGGCACCAGCAGTGTCGCAATCGCCTCGGTCAGACGGGCGACGTGCTGGGTGACGTCGACCAGCGCCACCGCCAGATCGCGCGTCGCATTGAGGATGGAGAGGCCGAGCGTGCAGACCAGCACGACGTCGCCGGTGGTCGCCTCGCCCTGCTGCCAGAGCGTGATGGCCCAGGCCATCAGCGCCACCGTCAGGAGCACGGTCACGCCGGCATGGGTCAGCCGCAGCTTCTCGAGATAGCGCAGGCTGCGGCCGCGCGCGGTGAGCTCGCGATTGACGGTCGCATCGAACCGCTCGTGCTCATGGCTGATGCCGCAGAAGGCACGGACCAGCGGCATGTTGCTGATGACGTCGATCATCTCGCCGTCGACGACAGCGGCCTTGTCGGCGAAGTCGTCGTGCAGCGGCTTGCCGGCGGCAGCCAAATGGAACATCGCGATCACCATGCCGCCGGCGATCACGATCAGGCCGAGCGCCATATAGGGACTGACGGTTCCAATCAGCATGATTGCCGCAATTGTGGCAATGCACGGCGGCAGGACATTCCAGACGAACATGTTCTCGACCGTGAACACCGCATTCGAGGTCGCGGTGATACGGCTCGTCAGCATGCCGGGCATGCGATCGGAGAAATAGCTCGGCGCGTGCCCGGTCAGATGGCGAAAGATGTCACGCCTGAGATCGCCGGTGACGCGAACGAAGGTGAAGCTCGCCGTCCAGCTCGCGATCCGCCACAGGAAGTTGTCGGCGGCGATCAGTGACATGAGCAGAATGAATGCCAGCCATACGCTGCCACCATGCGCGGTTCCCGCCGACAAACTGTCGACCAGGGATTTGACGCCGTACTGCGTGCCCACGGAGCAGGCAACGGCCGCCACGACGGCGGTCAGGATCACCAGATGTGATGTGAGGCGACGCCGGAGATAGCGCAAGACAAAGGCAAATGGTCTGCGCGCGTATCCAGAAAGCTGATCCATATGGCTGTCGCCCCATCGTGATTTTCGATTTTGGTGTTGATCGATTGAACATCGACCGCTCCGTCCCGGTTCCCGGGCGCGGTGATCACGACATGCGGATGCGGACGATCTGCGAAGATGTGATGGCAGCATCGCGACCATTCCCCAACGTGTCGAATAAGTAACGTTCGGGAGAAGGAACTTCGCAACTGCGGGAACGTTCCCTTGGCTGGCATTGCCAGTGCCGCATAGGTGGGGGTTTCAACATTCATGATCGCAGAGGAGATGGTGAGATGCGCATCGCGCAGGTAGCTCCGTTGACGGAGGCTGTTCCACCCAAGCTGTATGGCGGCACTGAGCGGGTGGTGCATTGGTTGACGGAAGAGTTGGTGGCCCTGGGGCATGACGTGACGCTGTTCGCCAGTGGCGACTCGCAGACATCTGCAAAGCTCGATGCATTATGGCCGCGGGCGCTTCGCCTCGACGGTTCCGTACGAGATCCCAATGCACTGCATATGGTGCTCCTGGAGCGCGTGCGGCAGAAATGTGACGACGAGGAGTTCGACTTCCTCCACTTCCATCTCGACTACTATCCGTGGTCGCTGTTCTACCGTCAGCCGACGCCGTTCGTGACCACGCTGCACGGCCGGCTCGACCTGCCGGAGCATCAGCCCGTCTTCAACACCTTCTCCAAGATGCCGGTGATCTCGATCTCGAACGCACAGCGGCGGCCGGTGCCGCAGGCGAACTGGGTGACGACGATCCACCACGGCTTGCCGGAGAACCTGCTGATGCCGAAACCGGTGAAGCAGGAATACCTCGCCGTGCTCGGCCGCATCGCGCCGGAGAAAGGCGTCGACCGCGCCATCAAGATCGCGACTCATTGCGGCATCCCGCTGAAGATCGCGGCCAAGGTCGATCGCGCCGACCAGGATTACTATGACGAATTGATCAAGCCGATGATCGAGAACAATCCGCTGGTGGAGTTCATCGGTGAGATCAGCGATCACGAGAAGTCCGACTTCCTGAGCGGCGCGCTTGCACTTCTGCTGCCGATCGATTGGCCGGAGCCGTTCGGCCTCGTGATGATCGAGGCCATGGCCTGCGGAACGCCGGTGATCGCCTTCAACCGCGGCTCGGTGCCGGAGATCATCGACGAGGGCCTGACCGGCTTCGTGGTCGAGGACGTCATCAGCGCCGCCGGCGTCGTCAAGCGCCTTCCGCAACTGAACCGCGCCGCGATCCGCAAGCAGTTCGAGACGCGCTTCACCGCGCGGCGCATGGCCCTGGACTATCTCGCGGCCTATCGCAGCCTGACCGAAGAGCAAGCGCCGCGGATCAAGCTGGTGAGCAGCGCGGAGTAAGCAGCTACAATCTCAGTCGTCGTCCCGGCGCAGGCCGGGACGACACCCAGTATGTTGCGCCCTACTCTATCAACTCGTCATTGCGAGCGCAGCGAAGCAATCCAGGCTGCCTCCGCGGAAAGATCCTGGATTGCTTCGCTGCGCTCGCAATGACGGAGTGTGACGCAGCGGCGATGGCTACCCCACCGCCACCCGCTTCGGCTCCACGATCTCGAACATCCTCGGAAACTCGTCCATCAGGCCCATCAGCTCGGCGAGCTTCATCGGATTGCCCGACAGCTTGACCTTGCCGGCCGCCACCGCCTCCGGAAAGCTCGTCAGCTTCGCGATCACCTCGTCCAGCGTCGCACGCGCCAGCGTGAAGCTGGCATCCGCGGCTTCCGCCTGCACGCCCTCGGTGTAGGTCAGCGCCGAATTCTCCAGATTGAGCACGAAGGTCTCGCCGGTATCGGAAAAGCTCCAGTTCAGCACGATGTGCTTGCCTTCCGCCTTGGGCCCGTTGAGGCGGATGCCGAGCACGTCCCAGAGCTGCGAGGTGCGCAGTGCCGCCAGCGTCTCGCGCAGCATCGGCGGGCGCGGCGGGGTTTTGGGCATGCCCTGGCGTAATTCCTGCGCGCCGAACAGATAGGTGTTACGCCAGGTCGAGCTCTCGGCGGCATAGCCGAGCTGCTCCAGCGTATCGGCCAGCAGGTGACGCGCCGCCGCATTGTCGGGCTCGGCGAAGACGAGATGGCCGAGTGCCTGCGCGACGAAGCGGAATTCGCCCTTGTCAAAATCCGCGCGCGCCCGTGCGAGGATGGCGTCCGCGCCGCCCATATACTCGACGTACTTCTTGCCCGACGCCACCGGCGGCAGCGGATCGAGATTGACCGGATTGGCGTCGTACCAGCCGAGATACTTTTGGTAGATCGCCTTCACATTGTGCCGGATGTGGCCGTAATAGCCGCGGCCGTGCCAGGCGCCCTCGAGGCTCTTCGGCAGCTGGATCGTCTCGGCGATCTCGGCGGCGTTGAGACCATGGTTCATCAGCCGAATGGTCTGGTCATGCGCGAATTTGTAGAGATCGCGCTGCTGGCGGATCATCGCGCCGATGCGCTCGCGTCCCCACACCGGCCAGTGATGCTGGCCGCACATCGCCTCCGCCTTGCCGTCCCACAGCTGCAGGGCCTCGCCCAGATACTTCGACCACGCCAGCGCATCGCGCACGTCGGCGCCGCGGAACGGCAGCAGATTGTGGAAATTGTGGGTGCAGTTCTCAGCCAAGTTCAAGAGCTTGTGGCGCGGGATGAAGAAGTGCATCTCCGCCGGCGCTTCGCTGTTCGGCGCCATCTGGAATTCGAACTCGACGCCGTCGATCACACGCTTGTCGCCGGTCGCCATGATCAGATCGGTCGGGCGCAGCAGCGCAACCCCGCCTGCCGCCATCGACTTGCCGAGCCCGTTGTCGACCTGCCCCCGCGCCCCCTTGGCGAGGAACGGGCCGAACTGATATTGCGCCCGGCGCAGCATCGCAGGTCCCGCGATGATGTTCTCGGAGACCGCATGCTCCATGAACAGGTTCGGCGCGATGATCGGCACGCCGCCGGTGGCGAGTGCGTCCTCCTCCAGCACGCCGCGCGCGCCGCCCCAGTGATCGGTGTGGGTGTGCGTGAAGATGACGGCCGCGACCGGCTTCGGGCCCCGATGCCTGAAGTAGAGATCGAGCGCGGCGCGCGCGCCTTCGATCGAGGTCAGCGTGTCCACGACGATGACGCCGCTGTCGCCCTCGATCAGCGTCATGTTGGCGATGTCGAGCCCGCGCACCTGGTAGACGCCGGGCACCACCTCGAACAGCCCATGATGCATATTGAGCCGCGCCTGCCGCCACAGGCTGGGATTGACCGTGGGCGGCGCCGCTTCTTCCGACAGGAAGCCGTAGGGCTTCAGGCTCCAGACCGTCCGCCCCTGCGCGTTCGTGATCTCCGCGTTGTCGATGGTGCCGAGGAAGCCGCGCGCGGCATCGTCGAAATCCTGCGTGTCGGAAAACGGCAGCGCGTTCAGCATCGCATCATGCTGCGCGACAACGGACGGCGACGCGTCCTTGGGCTCGTTGCTGATGTCGGTCATGCCTATGTCCTCCCGGCCGGTTGCAGGCATCTAACCGCATCTTGCGCGTGATTGCCATCGCCGGGAGAAGAGGTGCGTAGCCCGGATGGAGCGAAGCGCAATCCGGGAATCGTGCCACAAGCGAATCGGCCCCGGATTACGCTTCGCTCCATCCGGGCTCCGACGCTCACTTGAACATGCTGGCTCTACATCCCCAGCAGCCGCGGCAACCACAGCGACAGGCCCGGCCAGTACGTCACCACCACGAGGAATCCCAGCATCGTCAGCAGCCACGGCCACACCGCGACCGTGAGCTCTGTGATTCCCATCTTGGCGATGCCCGAGGCGACATAGAGGTTGAGGCCCACGGGCGGATGGCACAGCCCGACCTCCATGTTGACCGTCATCAGGATGCCGAAATGAATGGGGTCGATGCCGAGCTTGATCGCGACCGGAAACAGGATCGGCGCCATGATCAGGATGATCGAGGACGGCTCCATCACGTTGCCGGCCAGCAGCAGCAGGAGGTTGACGACGAGCAGGAAGCCGATCCAGCCGAGGCCCTGGTCGATCATCCATTGCGCCAGCGCCTGCGGCACGTTCTCGTAGGTCATCAGGAACGAGAACAGCACGGCGTTGGTGATGATGTAGAGCAGCATCGCGGAGAGATTCGCCGACGACAGCAGCACCCGCGGCACGTCGCGCAGCTTCAGGTCCTTGTAGATGAACACCGCGACGATGAAGGCGTAGACCGCGCTGACGGCGGCGGCCTCGGTCGGCGTGAACAGGCCGCTGTAGATGCCGCCGATCACGATCACGATCAGCAGGATGCCCCAGATCGACTTGCGGAACGCGTCGAAGCGCTCCGCGAACGTCGCCTTGCGCATCCTCGGATAGTCGTTGCGCCAGGCGCGGTAGAAGGTCGTAGCTCCGAGCAGGAACGCGAGCACTAGGCCCGGCACGATGCCGGCGATGAACAGCTTGCCCACCGAGCTGTTGGTCGAGACGGCATAGAGAACCATCGGGATCGACGGCGGAATGAGGATACCGAGCGAGCCGGAGGTCGTGATCACGCCCGCGCCGAACCGCCGCGGGAACCCCTGCGTGATCATGGCGGGCAGGATCACTGAGCCGATCGCCACAACGGTGGCGGGCGAGGAGCCGGAGATCGCGGCAAACAGCGCGCAGGCCACCACGCCCGACAAGGCCAGACCGCCGTACCAGTGGCCGACCAGCGCGGTCGCGAATGCGATCATCCGGCGCGCGACGCCGCCATGGGTCAGGAAGTTGCCGGCGAGAATGAAGAACGGGATCGCCATGATCTCGAAATTCTCGATGCCGGTGAACAGCTTCAGTGCCACCGATTCCGTTCGCACGTCGGTCAGCGTGAACATGAAGCTGAGCACGGTCAGGCCGAGCGCGATCGAGATCGGCATGCCCGTGAGCATCAACGAGAGCAGGAGCGCGAACACGATGGCGACGCGCAGACCTTGCGGCAGCGTGATGACGTGGCCCGCATGAGCGAAACATACCGCGACGATCAGGACCGGCAGCAGCATCAGGATCCAACCGAGCGGGCTGCGCTCGTCGCGGACGACCTGGCTGCGCGTGACCGGCGCCGGGTGCACCGGGTCCGGCTCGACGCCTTCGACACCCGCCATGTCGTGATGCGGCAGCTCACCGGTGCGGTAGAACGACCATGCGACCTGCAGGAAGCGGAAGCACATCAAACCGGAGCCGAGCGGGATCGTGAGATACACAATCCACATCGGCGCTTCGAGGTCGTTGGACTGCTGGCCGGTCTGCCACATCTGGCTGACGAAGGCGCCGCCGAAATAGGCAACGATCGCGGTAAACAGCGCGCCGCACAGCAGGCCGAAGGTGATGACGCGGCGGCGCGAGCCGCCGGGAAGGACGTTGACGAGCACGTCGACGCCGACATGGATGCCGGTGCGCACGCCATAGGCCGCGCCGAACTTCGCCATCCAGATGAACATGTAGATGCAAAGCTCCTGCGCCCAGGACAGGTCGAGGGCGGCAAGCCAGACGAACGTCGCGCGCGCGGGCACGGCAATGAAGCTCAGGCTGCGGGCCTCCGCCCATTTGGCGATGTCGATCGACAGCCCGGCACCGTAGCGGTGCAGCACGGCGACGAAGATGAGCGACGTTGCGGCCGCGATCATCGTCGCGATCAGCCACTCCTCGAGATGATCGAGGAAACGATTCAGCACGCGCAGCAACTTCAGCCCCCCGGAATTAGCCAGTCTTTCAAGAGCGAAACGGTCGGGAGTGCGATCACTCCCGACCGTTCATGTTGTTCTTGTTCGAACGCAACCGTCAGTTCATCTTGACGTCGAGTTCCTTGGCAACGAGATCGAGCACTTCCTGCCCGACCCGGCCCTTTGCCCACTTATAAGTCGGCTGCATCGCTTCCTGCCACGCCTTGCGATCGGCGTCGGTCAGATAATGCAGATTGGTCTTGCCCGTCTTCTTGATCTCGGCCAGCGCGTCCTCGTTCTCCTGGCGCGCGATCGAGTTGGTGTATTCGGTCGCCTCCGCCATCGCCTTGTCGAGCTGGGGGCGGATGTCAGGCGGCAGGCCCGACCAGAATTTCGAGTTGACGATGACGGCATATTGCAGATGGGCGTGATAGGACACGGTGATGTCCTTCTGCACCTCGTAGAACTTCTGCGTCAGGTAGTTCGACGCGGTGTTCTCGCAGCCGTCGACGACGCCGGTCTGCAGTGCCTGGTAGACTTCCGAGAACGCCATGATCTGCGGGATCGAGCCGACCAGGCGGAAATACTGATCGGCAACCTTCGATCCTGAGATGCGGAACTTGAGCCCCTGGAAATCCGTCGGCTTCGTCAGCGGACGATTGGCGGAGACCATATGGAAGCCGTTGTCCCAATAAGCGAGCCCGGTGATGCCCTTGGCCTCCAGCTTCTGGAACAGCCACTTGCCGATCGTGCCCTTCATCGCGTTGGAATAGGTGATGTCGTCCTTGAACAGCCAGGGCAAGTCGAGCGCCTCGAATTCCTTGATCCCGAGCGGCGCGAATTTCGCGGTCGAGGGCGCGAGCATCTGCACCGAGCCGAGCTGGAGCGCCTCGATCTCCTCCTTGTCCTTGTAGAGCGTGGAGTTGGGGTAGACCTCGACCTTGACCTTGCCGTCGGTGTACTTCTCCGCAAGCTCCTTGAACTTCAGTGCGCCCTTCCCCTTCGGCGTGTCGTTGGCGACGACGTGGCTGAACTTGATGACGATAGGGTTCTGGGCCTGGCCGATCGCTGGCATCATGAGAATGGCCGCGGCGGCAACCGCAAGGAGCAGCTTGCGCATGAAGAACCTCCCAACAACCTCTAAAACCGGGTCTTTTTTGTTTTGCAGTCCGGTTTGGCACATTAGTAGTGGCAGCAATCCGCCACCCGAACAACTAGACCTAAGCCCAATTTTCTGCGGCCAAGCTATCTTGACGAGAGCTGCATGCGCAACCCGGCACCCGCTCCGCTACGACGAAGCGAACTTTATGCCGCATTGCGGCAATGCCATCAGCTCTTGCGCTGGGCAACGATGAACAGACGCCGGAACGGGAACAGCGTCTGCCCCGCCGCATTCTTCGGATACGCCTTCGCGACCCGCATCCCATACGCCGCCTCGAACGCGGCCTTCTCGTCGCCCTGCAGGACGTCGAGATAGCGCGTCAGCCACGTCCCCTTGGTCCACTCCTTCACGGGATTCTCGCCTTCGAGTACCTGCAGATATTCGGTCTCCCAGATGTCGATATTGGCGGACATCGGAGCAAGAACATCGTGATAGAAGGCCGGCCCCTCGACCGGCGGCGGGGTGACGAGATGCTCGACCTTGGAGCGCCAGGGACCATCAAGCGCGGTCTCGCCGATCAGCACATGCGAGGGCGCGAGAAAATTGCGCGGCATCTGCACCGCGAGCATGCCGCCGGGCTTCACCTTCTCCATCACCGACGCAAACAGTGCCGCATGATTGGGCAGCCAGTGCAGTGCGGCATTGGAATAGATCAAGTCATATGGCTTCGTCGGGCGCCACCGGCCGAGGTCTTCATGTGACCACTCCACGTCAGGCGCCGCCTTGCGGCCGGCGGCAACCATCTCGGCCGAACCCTCGACGCCGGTCACGGTCGCATCCGGCCAGCGCTCCTTGATGAGCTTGGTGACGTTGCCCGCGCCCGCCCCGAGATCGGCGATCTCGCGCGGCGCGAAATCCGGAATCCGCATCAGGAGGTCGAGGGCGGGCCGGAGCCGGTGGCCGGAGAATTTCAGATATTGCTGCGGATCCCAGACCATCGCTCAACGCCTTTTTCTTTTTCGTGTTTCCTTCACAGAGGCTCTTGGTTACCACTGCTCGTCCCGGTCGGGCAAATGACCCGGCGGGGACAGGGCAGGAAACGAACAAGCAAAAAACAGACAAGAGGGCGTGCGACCATGGACCTCGGACTCAAATCGAAAACCGCTGTCGTCACGGGTGCGAGCATCGGCATCGGCCGCGCCATCGCCAAGGGCCTCGCCGCCGAAGGCGTCCGTGTCCTAGGCGTGGCGCGACGCACCGACCTGCTCGCCGAGCTGGTGAAGGAAGTTGGCTCCGGGCTGATCACGCCGTTCGAGCAGGATGTGATGACCAGCGACGCGGCCGAGAGGATCGCCGCCTGCGCGGTGAAGGAGCTCGGCCATGTCGACATCCTCGTCAACAATGCCGGCGGCAGCCGTCCCCTGCCCGTCGATGCGCCCGACAGCAAATGGGACGAGGCGATCGCGCTGAACTTCACGAGCTACCGTCGCATCGCGCATGCGCTGCTGCCGCAGATGATCGCGCGCAAATGGGGCCGCATCGTCAACATCACCGGCAAGTCAGAGCCCGAAGGCCTCAACGCCGCCTTCGCCGCGAAGGCCGCCGTGCACGCCTGGGCCAAGGGCCTGTCGCGCGAGATCGGCGAGCACGGCATCACCATCAACTGCATCCCGCCCGGCCGCATCATGAGCGAGCAGATCCGCCGCAACTATCCGCCTGACTATCGCGAGCGCTTTGCGGAAGAGGAGATCCCGGTCGGCTATTGGGGCGAGCCGGAGGACCTCGCCGCACTCGCGGTGTTCCTGGCCTCGCCGGTGGCGCGCTACATCACGGGCACGGTGATCCCGGTGGATGGGGGCTTGCGGAGGTATCAGTTTTAGGAGCGCAACGCCCGACGCCGCGGCGGACGTTGCGGCGACATCAACGTGCGGGGTTTGCAGAGCTCGGGTCCAAGCGGATGTTGTAACGATGCAGCTTTGCATAGACAGTGCTTTTGGCGAGACCGAGCGCGGACGCGGTCGCCGTCACATTGCCGCTACACGACCGCAGCGTGCGCGATATCAAGTCACGTTCGGCTGACTCAGCCAGAGACAGGCCCGGTTCGCATGCATCTTCCGTCCGCCGGATGCTGTCAGGCAGATCCGACGGTTCGATCGGGTCGCCGTCACTGGTCAGCATCAGGCTCTCGATCAAGTTTCGCAGTTCGCGAACGTTGCCGGGCCAGCCATACCGGCGCAGGCGCTCGAGCACCTCCGGCGCAAAACGGCGATCGGCAAGGCCGTAGCGTGACCTTGCCTGGGCGACGAAATAATCGACCAGCAGCGGAATGTCATCGCAGCGCTCCCGCAGCGGCGGTATGACGACGGGCACGACCGCGAGACGGTAGTACAGATCCCTGCGGAAGCGCTGTGCGTCAACCTCGGCTTGCAGATCGCGGTTGGTCGCGGCGACGAGGCGGAAGTCCACCTTGCGGGCCACGGCGTCGCCGACCCGGCTGATCTCGCCATTCTCCAGAGCCCGCAGCAACATGGGCTGGAGATCGAGCGGCAATTCGCCGATTTCGTCGAGGAAAAGGGTGCCGCGGGACGCAGCCTCGATCTTTCCGGCCATGCCGCCACGCCGTGCGCCAGTGAACGCGCCGTCGACATAGCCGAACAGCTCGCTCGCCAGCAGCTCGCGCGAGACGGAGCCACAATTCACGACGACCAACGGGCCGCCGCGGCGCGGAGATGCCGAATGGATGGCTTGAGCGAAAACCTCCTTGCCGACACCGGTCTCACCAAGCAACAGGACGGGAGCTGCGGTCGTGCCGACACGGCGGCATTTTTCGACCACCGCGTGCATCTTGGGCTCTGCATGGATGATGTTGGTGAATGCCTTGGCTTCACCTTGAGCGGATGGCAAAACGGACCTGCTCGAAACCCATGGCTTCGGCGCCACCATGACCGTTCCAAGATGTTCGCCCTGATAGGCCACCGGTCTCAGCCATTCTTCCTTGATCCAGGCCGGCCGCAGATTGGTCCCGGGACGATCCTCGCTGCTTCCAAGGAGCGGGAAATTCGACTGGCTCTGCGGCGCACCGAGGTCGCGTAAGATCTGCGCCATCTCGCCATTCGCCTTGAAGGGCCGCCCGGCGCTATCGAACAACACGGCATGGTGGCGGTCCGAAGGAGGCAGCATCCAAAAGCATTGATCGAGAAGCCGGTAACGGGCGTCCAGCTCCATCTGGAGCAGATGCGCCTCGATGCGCGCAGCCGCCGAGATCGCCAATGCGAGTGCCTGTCGTCCGTAGGAATCCGACAGCCCGGAAATGTCGATGGCTCCGATGACCGCGCCGTCGATGGGATCGTGGACGACGGAAGCCGAGCAAGTCCAGCGCTGGATGCCCGAGCAAAAATGTTCGGTGGCATGCACCTGGATGGCCTGGCCGGTTTCCAGCGCCGTGCCGATCGCGTTGGTGCCGCAGGTCGCCTCGCTCCAATTGCTGCCGGGCAGCAGGTGCGTCTTCTCCACGGCATTGCGCAGCGCGAGCTTGGTATCGCCTTCCAGGCGCAACACGATGCCGTCGACGTCGGTCAGGACCATGACCGTGCCTGTTTCGCGCATGTAGTCGCGCGCCAGGGCCATGGTCGAGGCGCCGGCGTGGACCAGGCGGGTGCGCTTGTCGAGCAGGCAGTGCAGCCGTTCGTCGTTCATCGGCATTGGAGCCTGGCTGCGTCGGTAGTCCACGGCCGATTTCCGGCTCCGCAGCCAGGAATCGTTGATCGCGGGCCGAACGACCCGGCCGCCGGCGCCGGTCCCGGACAGGAAGTGCTCCCAGCTCGTCAGGACGTCGCGTTCAATGCCTGGATTCGCAAAAGCTTCCTCTGGCGTCTGACCCAACACGCTTCCTCCTTTGACGCGCTGAGCGGTCCAAGATCTTCTTGTTGTTGAGGGACCCCGAGCTTGATCGGCCGATCTTGAGATCATTCCATGCCAACGCGCAACTGACAATCGGATCGCGGCGCAACTTTGGCGCGCCTCCGGCCGCACTGCGAAAGCCGTGAAGCCGAAAGGCGCGCCTGATGTCTGGACCTGCCAGGTCCCTACGCTGCCTTGCGGCGGTGCAGGGTGTCATAGAAGGCCGTCTCGAAGCGCAAATACCCGGTGAACGAAGCCGGATCGCCAAACGGCAGGATCTGGGTTGCCCAATAGCCGCCGAAGCCGTTCTGCCGGTCGATCCAGTAGAACAGGTTTGCGAGGCCAGCCCAGCCGAGCGCTCCGGCCGGCCGCCCCGTCGGGGCCTCCTCGTCATTGACCATGAACGTGAACGACCAGGATTTCGACTGGCCCGGGAAGAACTCGGCATCATTAGAGAGCGACTTGATCACCCCCGGCAATGCCGTGATCTTGAGATCGCCGAGATGGTTCTTTTCCGCCATCCTCACGGTCTCCGCCTTGAGCACCCGGCCGTGCGGGCCATTCCCGTCGTTCAGCCACATCCGAATGAAGCGCATGTAGTCGCCGACCGTGCTGTAGAGGCCATGTCCCCCCATATGAACCTCCGGATTTGACGGCAATTCGAAGTCCATCGGCGTGAGGGAGCCGTCGGCGTTACGGGCGTGCACGCCGGCGAGCCTGCTGCGCACCGTGTCGTTGATCTCGAACGTCGTGTTCGCCATGCCGAGCGGCTTGAAGATGCGATCGGTGAAGACGTCGCCGAGCCGTTTGCCGGTGATGCCCTCGACGACCTGCCCGACCCAATCGATGTTCGTGCCGTACTCCCATTTCGAACCGGGATCGAACAGAAGCGGCGTCATGATCGCAGCCTTCGACGACGTGATGACACTCGGCTGTCCGTGGTCGGTCGCCAGGCGCAGATAGTTCTCGTTGAAGAAGTCGTAGCCGAAGCCGCCGGTGTGCAGCAGCAGCATGCGTGTCGTCACGTCGCGCTTCGGCGCGCGAAGCTTCGGCCGGCCGTCGGCGTCGAAGCCGTCGATCACTTGCAGCTTGCCGATGTCGGGCGCATATCTCTTCGCTGGAGCATCGAGGTCGAGCCGGCCCTCTTCGATCAGTTGAAGAGCGGCGGTGCCGGTGATCGCCTTGGTGGTCGAGAAGATCGCAAAGTTCGTATCCGTCGTCATCGCCTCCGGCCGGTCGGTCCGACGCTTGCCGGCAGCACCTTCATAGATATTGCCGTTGCGATCAGTCACCATGGCGACGACGCCCGGGACACCTGTCCCCGTCGCGACGGTCTCGTTGAGGATTGCGTCGGCGTCTACGGCAAATTCTCTGCACATGTGTTTCCTCCGTCGAATTTTGGAATTGCGAAAAAGAAGGGGGCCGCGTTTGCGTGCCCCTTGCGTCGTTCACTGCTTGGCAAAGCCGGGATAGGCCGAAGAGGCGACTTCATCGCACTTCTGGCGGTAGGTCCCGACCCCACCGATATAGGAGAGCAGACGGCGCGGCTTCCCCTCGACGTTCGAGCCCATGTACCAGGAGTTCGTCTTGGTCACGAGGGTCGTGTTCGCGATCTCGTCGTGATGCGCGACCCAGGCGTCCTGCGTCTCTTTGGTGGGCTCGATGACGCTCAGGTGATTCTTCTTGAGATAGGCGATACAGTCGCTGATCCATTCGACCTGCTGCTGAAGACATGTCGTCATGTTGCAAAGCGCCGTCGAGGGCGCCAGCGGCGCTCCGGTCGTGAACATGTTGGGATAGCCATGGACCTGCAGTCCCATCGTGGTGCGGATATCGCGGCTCCATTCGTCCTTCAGGGAGCGGCCGTCGCGCCCGCGGATATCGATGCGGGTGAGCGCGCCCGAGCCGGCATCGAAGCCCGTCGCAAGAATGATCACGTCCAGCCCATACGAAGTTCCGTCGCTGAGCTCGATACCTTGCGGCGTGATTCGCTTGATCGGGTTGTTCTTGACGCTGACCAGCTCGACGTTCGCCTGGTGAAAAGCCTCCAGATAGTTGGTCTCGAGCGGGACACGATGCGTGCCGAAGCCGTAATCGGTCGGGATCAGCGCCTCGCAGAGCTTGGGGTCCTTCAGGCGCGCGCGCATCTTCTTGCGAACGAACTCGGAGATCTCCTCGCTGACATCCTCCTCGAAGAACATTTCGACGAATGAGGCGAGCCACAGCCGCAGCGAACCTTCATCCCAGATCTTCTCCAGCACGGCGTGACGCTGCTCCGGCGTGAGATCCTTCCAGGCGCCGTTGGTGAAGTCGTATTCGAAGCCGGTGAACGAGCGAGGCAGGGTCTTTCGGAATTCCTCGAACCGCGCCTTGTAGGCCTCGACCTCCGTCGGCCCGTATTTCGGGTTCTTCATCGGAATGATGTATTGCGGCGTGCGCACAAACACCTTCAGGCTGCCGACCTCGCCGGCGATGGTCTGGATCACCTGAATGCCCGTGGCGCCGTTGCCGACGACGGCGACGCGCTTGCCGGCAAGGTCGAGCTTCTCCTTCGGATAGCGGCCGGTGTGGACGAGCACGCCCTTGAACGTCTCCTGTCCGGGAAACACCGAGGTCAGCGGTGCGGACAGCATGCCGCAGCAGGTGATCAGGAACTGCGCATCGATGGTGTCGCCCTTGTCGGTCGTGATCGTCCAGCGCTGCGTTGCCTCGTTGAAGACGGCACTCGTGATCGTCGTCGAGAACCGGATGTCCTTGCGCAGATCGAGCTTGTCGGCGACGTAGTTGAGCCACTTTTCGATCTCTGGCTGGCCCGGGAAACGCTCGCTCCAGCTCCAGCCCTTGTAGAGCTCCTCCGAGAACAGATACTGGTAGATATAGGCCTCGGAGTCGAAGCGCGCTCCGGGATAGCGATTCCAGTACCAGGTGCCGCCGACGCCAGTGGCCGTATCGACGGCCTTGACCCTCAGGCCCTGCTCGTCGCGCAGCTTGTAGAGCTGGTAGAGGCCGGCAACGCCCGTGCCGATCACCACTGCGTCGAGGCTTTCGTGCCTGCCCGCGCCGTTACTCTTGGACTCACTCATGCATTCCCTCCCAATGTCAGACTTTGTTCTGCTCCCCGCCGCAGAGCGTGGGAGACGCAAGGGGAGAAACGCAGATTGCGTGCCAGACCGGATTTCTGGATTTAAGCGCTTGCAGTCATTGAAGTGTTGGCCGCGCAAGCCAGTTTGCCGTCCGTTCGAAATTCAAACGGGGAGCGTGCGGCCAGATCGAATTTCGGTCTCCGAAACCGGAATTTCAAGCCAGGACGACGGCAGTTGGACCAGCCTCTCTTCGAGTCCTTGGCGGAGGCTTCCGGGGCTTGCATCGCTCAGCGGGCAGGACAGACCGCGCGCAGCGAAACCCATCGATAGCTTCAACGTGATGTGTTCCGCAGGCGCCCTACCCGTCCTGCGAACTCGCACGGTTACGTAGCGCTCGACTCTATCTTGCTGCTCTCGTCAGATCTGAGAACGCCCCGTCGCCGCATCAGTTGCACACTTCGCGCGTTCGTCCGTTGATCCCGGCGGCGTTGCCGATGCCGGCCGAGGTGTCGGCGACGAGCCTGCACCCGCGAGCGACGGGACGGCAGCCGGCCTGATTGCAGATCATCTGGCCGGATGATTGCTGCTTGGCGGGTGCAGCCTCGTCGCTCTTGCGCTCGGCATCGCGAGCCCTGGACTGCTCGCGGCTCGCGGTTGGCTTTTTGTCCTGGATCTTCTCGCACTCGTTGTCGTCATTGACGCGGTAGCCGGCACGGCAGGCGATCTTGACGCAAGCATCGCCGTCGGCCCTGAAACCGCGGTCGCAGACCAGGGGGCAAACCCGGCCGGGCTTCGCCTTGATCGCGTCCAGCGCGTCGAGGCCGGCGGCGGTCGGGTCGAGCCTGGTGCCCGCATACTTGTTGAACATCGCGAGCGATCGCTGCGAGGACACCTTCCAGTCGCCGTCGGCAGGTGCGGAGAGGCATCCGACCCGCCGCAATTCCGACTGCACCGCCTTCGCCGCCTCTTGCGGCGACAGGCTCGGCTGTGACGACGTCGGCGCAGCGGCCGCGACCTTCAGCTCGCCGCCGTCCTGCGCCTTCGTCGCGGCCGCATCCCTTGCGGCCATTTCGGCGGCGGCCTTCTCATTGGCGATCTTGTCGGCGAGCGCTTTCTCCGCAGCCGCCTTGTCGGCCAAAGCCTTTGCCACCGCGGCTTCCGCCTCCTTGCGCCGTTGCTCTGCCGCGGCAGCCCTGGCCTCCTCGATCTGCTTGGCCTTCTCCGCGGCGATCCGCGCATCCTCGGCGGCCTTCGCCGCAGCGGCGGCCTTGTCCTGCTCTGCCTTCTGCGCCCGATCCGCTGCGAGCCGAGCCTTCTCGTCCTCGGCCCGCCGCGCCTTCTCCGCAGCCGCCGCACGCGTCTCCTCGGCCGCGATCCGGTTGAGCTGGCCCTTGGCGAGGCTGGCGTAAAAGCCTTCGGGATATTCAGCCAGGAACGCGGTCCAGACTTCCCTCGTGCCGATCTGGAGCGCCAGCTCGTAATCGCGGCGGACCGCGTCCTGCGGATTTGCCTGCGGCGCGGTGACGACCGGCTTCGCCGCGACCAGCGGCACGTCATCTCCGCCAAGGGAGCCGTAGACATAAGGCTCCTGCTTGTAGCCGGTGGTCTTGAGCACATCGTCGCGGACGAAACCAAAGGCCTTGCGCAGATCGAGGCCGGGGGTCGGCAGCCGCTCGACGAGGGCCGCGGCAAACGGGCTGTTTCTGGAGTCGCCGTCGGAGGCCGTCGAGCCCGCCTTCGCTGCATAAGCGATCATCGTGTTCGGGCTGGTCGGCTCGACCTTGGCAAGGCCGCGTCCGATGGCGCGGGCCGCCACTGTCCGCTTCATGGTCTTGGCGAAGGGATTGTCGCGGCACGCATCCAGAATGATGAGCCGAAGCTGCTTGGCCGGCTCGACGGCGAACAGCGCACGGTCGAGCCCCACGGTCTCGTCGAGAACGTCACTGTCCGTCTCCAGCGCCGCGTCGACCGGAATCAGGTAGTTGGTCCCGTCCAGCTCGATGCCGTGCCCGGCGTAGTAGATGACGGCAACCTCGGCGTCCCTGGCCCGCGCGCCGAATTCACGCAACGCTTTTCGCATGTCCGCGGCATTGAGATCGGTCCGGGTATCGATCCAGTCGAACCCGGCCTTCCTGAACATGCCGCCGACCAGGACGGCATCGTTCGCGGGGTTGGCGAGCTTCGCCACGCTCTTGTAGGCGGAATTGCCGATCACCAGCGCAACCCGGCGCTCGGCATGGGCCGGACCGCAACCAAACCAGATGAAAAAGATCAATGAAAACCAGCGAAAAGCGCCCATTGCAGCCCCGAATATATGTGCGCAGCCTATGCGGAGCCTGATGAAAGGCAAGCGCGGCGTAAGTGATATCAGTCACACAAGCCGTCCAAGTTGACGGCCGTCGCCCTGCCGCGTGCGGCAGAGCGCGTCACTGTGGCAGGCCCGCGTCACGGAGAGCCTTGGCAAAGATCGCGAAGTCCTCCGTGCGGCGAAATGGCGCCAAATCTCTTAGGTTGGAGAGGTGCAGATCGGGATTGAATTCGAGCGCGCGTGACATGGCTCTTTGCGCCTGCTCACGCCGTCCGGCGATCGCATTGCTGGCCGCAAAAATGCAGACCGACAGCAGAAAACCCGGATTGTCGCGCACGGCCTGTTCGGCGCATGCCAACGCAAGATCGTAGCGGCTCGCCAGGAAATGAGCATAGGCCATGGCTCCGTACGTGGTGTAGTACATGGACGGATCGCGCGGGCTCAGGCGCATGGCATGCGCAGCGTGCTCGAGCGCGAGGTCCGGCTCGCCTCTCCAGACGCGCAACCAGGCACTGAGCATCCAGGCTCTGGCCAGGTTTGGATTGACGGCCAGTGCCCGATCCATGAAGGCCGCGGCGTCATCGAACTCATGGGCCAGAAACGCGAGTGCGTATCCACCCATACATAGCGCGAATGGATCATCCGCCCCCAGATCCACGGCCTTCCGAGCCAGCCGCGTGGCCTCCGCACTTTCCAGCGTGATCGTTCATGCAACCCAGCGCCTTGCGCCGAACGTGGCACCAGGCGGCCATCCCATAGGCACAGGCAAGATGAGGGTCCAGCTCGATCGCCTTGTAAAAGAGCTGGAGCGCCTCGCTGTTCGCGCCCTTGGTCCAACGCGCTTTCGCCAGCCCGCGCAGGTAATAGTCGTACGCATCCAGATTTTCGGTCGGCTTGCGCCTGGCCCGCTTGATCTCCTCATGCTGCAGCTTCGGGGCGATTGCGCCCACGACGCTGGACGTCACGTCGTCCTGCAGATCGAACATGTCCTCGATCGGCCCTTCGAAGCGGTCCGCCCAGAGATGCGCTCCAGTTTCGGCATCGATGAGCTGACCCGCGATACGAACGCGGTTTCCGGCTTTGCGCACGCTGCCTTCGAGCACATAACGCACGCCAAGCTCGCGGCCGACCTGCTTCACGTCCACGGCCCGGCCCTTGTAGGTGAAGCTCGAATTGCGTGCGATCACAAACAGCCAGCGAAAGAGAGACAGCGCCATGGTGATATCCTCCACGACGCCATCTGCGAAATACTCCTGCTCCGGATCGGAGCTCAAATTGGCGAACGGGAGCACGGCGATCGAGGGTTTATCGGGGAGCGCGAGGGCCGGTTTTTCTGGTTCGCCCCCGCTGTCGGCGAGCGCCCGACCATCGCGCCCTTCCTCCCGCACTGGTCCGATGAAGCGGAAGCCCTTCCGCGGCAACGTCTTGATCAGACGCTGCTCGTCTCCGGTGTCGCTCACCGCGCTCCGGGCAACGTTCAGGCGCGTCGTCAACGCCGCATCCGAGACGCTGCGCCCATTCCAGATGGCGTTGATGAGGTCGTCCTTGCTGACGACCCGCTCCCGGTTGCGGATGAGGTAGTCCAGCAGGTCAAAGACTTGCGGCGCCACGGGGACGACATTCGCGCCGCGATACAGCTCGCGACGGTCGGGATCCAGAGCATAGTCCTCGAAGAGATAGCGCAAGCTGCGAAACTCCCTGAATTCAGAGGTCCCGGTCACCGGCCAGCGCTTTGGCCCCGGTGGAAATCGCAAGAATAAGCTGGCGGTGAGGAAAATGTAAGTTGCCGGTCAAGCGTGCTGGGCCGGATCCTGGCAGCTTGTCCGGGGTGGAAACAGGCACCCGAGGATGCTGCCATGAGCACGATTTACCAGACAACGGGCTTGGTCCAGACGGGCGTATCGCAGCGGCGCAGTGTCAGCGCCTTCAAGAATTGTTGGACGGCTTTTCAGGAGTGGCGCAAATGGGAGCGGCTGCGGCGCGATCTTTGCAACCTGAGTGATCGGGAGCTGATGGATATCGGGATTACGTATGGCGAGATCGACTACGTGGCCTCGCACCGGGATACCGACCCGCGAGGCATACGATCGCCCGGATGATGCCGACCTCCGCCAGCGGTGGACGGTCCGGCACGACCTGCTGACCGGCCTTCAACAAGTATGTCCTTGACGTCAGTATCGGGCCTGGCAGGCGACATCGGCCGCACAGCAGGAGACCGCCCGAAGGCGGTCTCGCACGCGGGAGAGAAGGCGCTCGGTCAGAGATCAACCTGGATGGCCACGTTGGAGCGCACCCAATCCGATTGCCCGGCCTTCAGCCGCTTGGCTTGAAATTCAACGAAAGCCGGATCGGCGCCCAGCGATGCCAAGGTACGACCATAAGCTTCCACGTTATCGAAGCGAGCAACGAAGGCATAGTTTCCGACCTCGCCGCCGATCACCGACCAATAGCTGACATCGGCCCCGTGTTTCTTCCAGAGTGTCGCACCCTCTTTTGCCAGCTGTAGGACGGTCGCAAGATCGCTACCGGGTCTTGGATGCGAAACGAACTGCATAATGACTGCAGGCATTTTCTCCTCCAATAAAAAAATATGAATGATGGCGCCAGATGACCCGGCTGGTCATTTGGCCCGAGGAGAATTCCAAGCGGTGCACGCTCAAGCTTGATCTGGATCAATTCAATTTTTCGAGCCGGACGGCAGTCTGCCGCCCTTGCGCTGAATGACGGCATTGCGTGGAGATCGCCCATGATGGAGCAGCGCAATCGGGTTGTTCAGGTCAGCCGCTTCGGTGATCCCGAGGCACTGGAGATCGTCGACGCTCGCCTGCCGACCGCCGGCCGCGGCGAGGTGCGCGTTCGCGTCCTTGCGTCGAGCCTCAACTACACCGAGGTGTTGATCAGGCGGCATCTCTACCCGCAAACGATGCGCCTCCGGCCGCCGTTCGTGATGGGCTACGACGTGGTGGGCGTCATCGATCAGCTCGGCGAAGGCGTGCACGACTTTCAGATCGGCGACCGCGTGGCCGACATGACGGTGGTCGGGTCGAACGCCGAGTATCGCACGCTTCGCGCGAACGACCTCACCCGCGTGCCGGTGGGCGTGGACGCCGCTGAAGCGGCCGCGCTGATCTTGAGCTGGACGACCGCTTACCAGCTTCTGCACCGCGCGGCCAAGGTTCTGCAGGGCCAGCGCGTTCTCGTTCACGGAGCCGCCGGCGCGGTCGGCCAGGCGCTGCTCGTGCTCGGGAGACTGGCCGGCCTCGAGCTGTGGGGCACTGTGCGCAGCGAGCACATGGCGCTCGTCCAAAACCTGGGGGCAGCGCCGATCGACTACCAGCACGAGGACTTCACGCGGATTCTGCCGGGCGGGTTCGACGTCATTGTCGACGGCGTCGGCGAAGACGGCTATCGCCGCTCATACGCAGCGCTCAAGCCAGGTGGCCTGCTCTGCGCCATCGGCTTCTCGGCGAGCGTGCAGGCACAGCGTCGAATGCTTCCTATCGTGATGGAGATCGCGCGCCTGTACTTGTGGAGATTGTTGCCCGGCGGCAAGCGAGCCCGCTTTTACTCGGTCAATGCCATGCGGGCGCGACATCCCGCCTGGTTCAAGGAGGACCTGGAGCAACTGTTCGAGCTTCTGGCAAGTGGTGCCATCCGGCCGCGCATCGCCGGGCGGATCTCCTTCGAGGAGGTGGCCGATGCTCACCGCCGCCTCGAGGCTGGCGGTCTCGAGGGCAAGCTCGTGCTGTGCCCGGATCTCTCCTCGCGACGCAACCAGCGCGCCGCCTGACGCGGCGCGCCGGCTGGCGATAAGTCGTACGATGAGACCTTCGACGTCTGGCGTCCGAGGTGTCAGTCCATCACTGCTGCTAAGTTCGCGGTACCGGCTGCGACGGGGATGGCGTAGCAGGCTGTTGCGATGGTGTGGCGGGAGGCTGCTGCTGCGAGGTAACGGGCTGCTGCTCACCGCCACCATGCGGGACACACGTCCCCACGTTGCTCAACAGCCGTTTGGCCTCAATCTCGCGCGCTTTCTTGTAGTCCCTGCGCCGGTCAATTCTTGTCGCAGCCATACGATCCCACGCATCGAACGCATCGGCGTAGTGCTGCCGCATCTGTTCCTCAGCGGCGAGGCATTCGCTGAACTTGTCGAACACCAGATCGGTATTGACGGGCGAGACGCCGCCAACCAGGACCACAAGCATCCATTTCATGGCTTCCGCCTACATTTGCGCCCGCTCACCGGGAACGACAAAGCATCGGCAAAGTTCCAGGCTGGGAAGGGGCGCCAAACTGGCGCTT
Source organism: Bradyrhizobium huanghuaihaiense (assembly GCF_025200885.1). Classification (NCBI taxonomy): domain Bacteria; kingdom Pseudomonadati; phylum Pseudomonadota; class Alphaproteobacteria; order Hyphomicrobiales; family Nitrobacteraceae; genus Bradyrhizobium; species Bradyrhizobium huanghuaihaiense. Next base: position 6,863,075 of record NZ_CP104172.1, read on the forward strand.
GCCTCGTCGCAAACCTCAGCGCGCGTAGGATGGGTAGAGCGCAGCGAAACCCATCGATACGGCCGACGTAAATCGTGATGGGTTTCGCAAGGGCTCTGCGCTGTTCAGCTCAGCCCAACTCCGGGCATTCCCTGGAGCCGCAGTCCCCTGCTCTTGACGGTACGCCAATCGGCGTCTTCAGACGAAACCACCTGTTTCTCAAGCACCTCAGGTGGCGTAGAATGCAGTTGCCGTTGAAGCGGGATGTGCCGAAGTCGCCGTTCGGGACGAACGAGCAGAGCTAATGCTGTCGGCAGGTATGCATCCTTGAGAGACCGCCCCTTTTTCGGTCTCGCATGACCATTCACAGTCCACGAATGCGTGAGCCGCTTTTGCGGCGGCGTTGCAGTAACTTCAGGAGAAAGCGATGAGCAAGATCAATCGAAGGTCTGCATTGGGAATCGGGTTGGCAGCGGCTGCCGCAGCCGTGATGAAGCCCGCCTCCGCTCAAACCGCGGGCTACAAGGATACGACGCCGTGGCCAGGAGTGGTGGTGCGCGAATACGAGGGCGAGACACCATCCCTCATCCCCGGTTTCAAGACCGTCTCGATGCGCGACGTCATCATGCAGCCGGGGTCGAAGACCATGGGCCCCCCGATGATGAATGCCATGGTTTGCCACATCACCGAAGGGGAGCTTCGGCTCGATCAGGACGGAAAGGTCTTTACGGGCAAGAAGAACTTTGTCTGGACCTGCAACAAGGACACGAAAGAGCAGGCGTACAATGACGGAAACGTGGTCGCAATTATGAGGATCACGGATCTAAAAGCTTAAGGCTCGTTTATGCGAGGCCGATTTGCAGATGCGGATGGCGTATTCGACGACGCGTGATCCGCGGAATGTAAGCCGCCAGTGGTTACCGGGGAGCAGGCCCGTAGCCAGTAGGATGGGTGGAGCGCAGCGAAACCCATCCGCAGCATCCGACATGGAGCTGATGGTTTCGCAAGTGCTCTACCCTTCCCACGAGCTTGCCTGCTATGGGCCAACAGGCGACATCACGCCCTTCGTCGATCACAGGGGCAGCGTATCGCTGCACCGCCTGCGCGACTTTCGCGCAAGAGCAGTACCTCCGCCGAAACTGACGCAAGTCCACCAAGGACCACGAGCCCGCGCGGCGCTCGATTACTGTCTGCCCTGCCGCGAGCGTCCGAATGCATAGCGCGGATTGATCCCGCAGGACGCATGGGTGCCGGCGGCAGCTGCCCTGCACTGCTGGAGAGTCTCGAACTGGCAGTTGCCGGGATGGCCCCAGCGGCGGCCTTGCAGGCAGTAGCGATCTGCGACTGCGGGCGAGAGCGATCCGACCGTGACCAAGATCAAAATGGCGGAAACCGCAGCAAACAGAATACGGCGCATCGGAGTCCTCCTGTATTACTCGTTGGGTGAGTGCTCACCCGTGCTCCACTTGAGTTGGAAAGGCGCCAAGACCAGGATCGACTATAACTTCAGCGCTCCGAATGATGATCCGATCATACCCTTAGAGTTCGCGGTGAATTTCCCGAGATCCCTGCAAGCCGCTTCCCGTCTACACTCGACACCCGACGCCTGGACGAGCGCCGAGAGGCAGCCTCGGGCCACTGACCGGCTGCTTGCTTCCACAATCCAAGGACCGTTCACTTTTGCACTCATCGGCCGATCGCAGTTGCATGCTGTCCATGCGCGGATGCCGGGGACGAACAGAATGGAATGCGCTACGAACTGGTTGCATGACCACCACCAACCCGAATGCTGACGCTGAAACCGCTATGCAGTATTTGATCTGGGCTCTCGAAGCGCTCGAAAAGGCCGGCAGCCAAGAAGCTGTCCACCACACCCGCATCGCACTAGAGGCGCTGCGCAAGAGCAGTGCCTCGATCAGGTCGGAAGACTAACGAGCACACATTGTCGTGGCCCTGGATGCCTCATCGGCAGCAAGCCAAGTGCCTGACGATCGCCGACCGAATTAAACTGGCCCTGCAAGGTCCGCTTGGGTCAAAGGCTGCCCTCGGCAGCTCCACGACGGTGGTCCGCTCAGCTCTCTGAAGCGGACCGTGCCAGGCGAAGAGCGGAAGTCAGCCAAGGGCCAGAAGGCGAAATGCTGGGCGAGGTCGGTTGCGTTAAGCTCATCCATTCAATTTGAGTATTCGCGGTAGGGCCATCTATAAAGCTGCATGAGAAAGCTTGAGAATGTCCTGGATCATTGCCCTCGCCTCTTTCGGCTTTTGCTGGTGGCTCACTAGGCGGGCGACTGAACGCGCGACAGAACTCGCGCCAACCGGACTGTTACGCTCGCCCCTTTATTGGTTGTCGAACGCGCTCGTGCTCGTTTTGTTGGCGCTTGTGATATACATTGCCCACATCCACCATCAATCGCCGGTTCCGCCCTTGGTTTGGTTCACCGTTGTTGCAGTCATCGTGGCCTTGCTTGTCATGCGGCGTGCTCTGAAGTGCCGTTATCCCGTCTAAACTGCGCCGCGAGTTTCTCATGGGCACGTTCTTTACCGACGAGCAGATGCAGGAAGCGATTGCGGCGTTGGAGGACCATACTCCCGGTATTTGGGAGAGAATGAAGAAGATGGCCTTGACCCCGGGCGATCCGCACGATGACGAACAAGAAATGGAGCAAGGAGCCATCGTGCGCGTACTTACCATCGTTCTGCCGATGGTGCCGTTCGTTGCGCAAGCTCAGGACCCATTCGAAGCAAGGGCACGCTTGAGTATAGAGTTGGGCGAGGCCGTGCGCGCTGCCGTCTCTTGAACTGGAAGGAGAGGCCGCCTTGCAAACGGCATCTCCTTCGCGCAGAAACGTAAACTTACTTCGACTAACCTTTTTGAACCGCGGCAACGGCCTTGCGGATGACCTCGATAACGAGATCAGGCTGTGAGAGCATGATGACGTGGCTGCTGTTGGTTTCGATTGTCGTCGCGTTCATGCGCTTCGCCAGAAAACGCTGAAGTTCCGGATGCACCGTCTGGTCCTTCTGCGCGAGGATGAACCAGCTCGGCTTCGACTTCCAGGCAACCTCGTCGAGCTTCTGCTGCTCGAGCAGGTCGGCAGCGGGTGGGTAGTGGGTTGCCCAGACCAGCTTCTGCTCCTGCTCGGAAAGGTCTCCCGCGAAGTACTTGACGCCTTCCGGTTTGATCCAGACACGTCCGCCGGCGACCTCGATCTGGGAGAAGATTTCGGTGGGGTATTTGTTCAGTTCGCTTTGCACGGTCTCCTGCACATCCGGGGCAACGGCGGCGATGTAAACCAGTCCCGCTACGCGGTCGTCGGTCCCCGCTCCCGTGATGGTGGCTCCGCCGTAGGAGTGACCGACAAGGATCGCGGGGCTGTTGACCCGACCCAGCGTGCGCTTCACTGTGGCCACGTCATCCGCGTAGTTGTTGAGCCCGTACTGGACGGCGAGCACTTCGTGCCCATCCGCCTGCAAGGCCGGAATGACTTTGCTGAAGCATGATCCGTCGGCCCAAAGGCCATGGCAAAAAACGATTGCCGGCTTGGAAGTTGAAGGCATGGCTGTTATCCCCTTTTGGTTGAGCCGCGAAGGTAGGTCTTGCTTCCGGTAAAAACAAAGACCTAGTAGGCTGCGATGTATGCCTCGGAAGCATATCGAGGGACGGATGGAACTTCGGCATTTGCGCTATTTCATTGCAGTCGCAGAGGAAGGTAGCTTTTTGACCGCTGCCCAACGGCGCCTGAACACTTCGCAGCCGTCGCTGAGCCGGCAGATTCGTGATTTGGAATCCGAAGTTGGCGTGCAGTTGCTGGAGCGCCAGGCGCGTGGGGTGACGCTTACCGATGCCGGAAGAGTTTTTCTCGATCACGCGCGGCTGGCGCTGTCGCAAGTCGAAGCGGCGACAGATGGTGCGCGGCGGACCGCGCAGCCGCAAAAGCCCGCACTTTCCATGGGGTTCATGGTCGGGCTGGAGGTGATGTGGCTCCCCCACTTATTGCGTATCCTCCGCGAGGAAGAGCCCGAGGTCGAAGTTACCCTGTGTAGTCAGTCCTCGCCAGAACTCGCCCTCGCATTAACGCGCGGGAAGCTGGACATAGCCTTTCTCCGCCCTGAGAAACAGAACGCAGGCCTGACCTTCAAGTTGTTGGCGAAGGAGCCCTTGATCGCAGTGCTGCCGGCAGACCATCGCTTGGCCTCGCGCAAAAGGATTCGCCCACAGGATCTTGTCCGCGAGATCTATGTCAGCTCGGCGAGAACGTCTCCGGTATTGCACGCTGTGATTCAGGATTATGCGTCGAAGGTTGGGATCGTGCTCAAGGCAAAGTATGAAGGCGAGAACATATCGTCGGCCATGTCGCTGGTCGCATCCACGGGCGGAGTGACTCTCGTTCCGCTCTATGCGCAAAATATGCTGGCGCCAAACGTTGTTGCTAGAGCGCTCGAGGGCGTCCCACCAACCGTCGATCTCACTCTCGGCTACAACCAGGCAAATTCCTCTCCTTTGCTCTACCGGCTTTTGTCCCGCGCGGATGAATTGGTTGCAAGCGTTCAAGATCAGAGCATCATTCGCTACGTTGAGGCTGACTAGGACGTGGACTCATTAGTGCGAAGCCACAACCTGATCGAGGCAAGGTGAACGAAAGCAAGGTAGCCCGCAGGATGGGTAGAGCGCAGCGAAACCCATCGACAGTATCCGACATGAAGCGAGATGGGTTTCGCAAGGGCTCTACCCTTCCTGCGGGCCTACCCATTCTGCGGGCTGCTCATTCGATCACCTCGTCGGCGACCAGGAGAAAGTCCCGACCAATCGACAAGCCAAGCGTTTTGGCCGTTGCAAGGTTTATGACCAGCTCGAACTTGGTCGGCTGCTGTATCGGCAATTCGGCCGGCCTTGCACCTTTGAGAATTCTGGCCAGATAGCCGGCGGTGGCACGCGACAAGTCAGGCAGGTTGACGCCGTAGGAGACCAGGCCCCCGAGATCCACTGCTTCCCTGGCGGCGTAGATGGCCGGCAGTCGGTTCTTCTCGGCAAATGGCACAATCCGCGTGTACTGGCTGTACAGCATCGGGCTGGGAAACAGGACGAGGCCATCGGCGCGCGCTTTGGCCAGGTCCGCGAACGCGCCTTCGAGATCGGCAGGACCTTCCGCCGGCACAAGTTGAAGCTTGACTGCGAGAGATTGAGCGGCACGCTCGATCTCGTTCAGCATCCCCTTCATCGTGCGCTCACCGTATGCCCGGGGGTGCCACAGTACGACGACGCGCGAAAGACCGGGAACGATCACCTTGAGCAATTGAAGCCGTTTGGACACCAGCTCCGGGCCAAGAAATGTCGTCCCGGTCACATTGCCGCCCGGTCGCGCCAGGCTGGAAGCGAGTTCGTCCTCGACGGGGTCGGCCATGCCTATGCCGACAATAGGAACGGTGGAAGTCGCTTTCTTGGCGGCGCGGACGGCCGGTGTAGCCAAAGCAACGATTGCATCGACCCGTTGCGCCACGAATTCCTGCGCGAGCTCGCTGAGCTTGTCGGCATCGCCGTCCGCGAATCTGCGATGAAATGCGACATCCTTTCCTTCGGCATAGCCGAGCTCACGCAATGCCGGGACAAACGCATCGAGCGTCTTCAGACTGGCGTCGGATTTGTCGCCGCGGCCGAGTGAAAGCATACCAATCTGGCGAAGCCTGCTCGATTGCTGAGCATGAACTGCGAACGGCCACGTGGCAGCCAGCCCCCCAATGACAGTGATGAACTTGCGCCGTTTCATGGGGCCCTCAGCCCGTAGGATGGGTAGAACGCAGCGAAACCCATCGACCATGTCCGCCATAGAGCCTGATGGGTTTCGCAAGTGCTCTACCCATCCTACGTGCCGAAGTCGCACTGATGCGTCACTCAGATGCTTGATCCAGATCAACGCCGCCACGGCAGCGCCACAACGGAATAAGCTCGATGGCCGCGCAGAACGCGCCGCCCTAGCCCAGGAGATGATCGACCATGACCTCCTCGAATTCCCTGCGTAGCCTCGTTCTCGCAGCTGCGAGCGCCGTGCTGCTCGGTACGGGCGCCCAGGCCGGGCCGATCCCGACGCATCTTTCGACGATGAAATCGATGGTCGATCAGGCCGCGACCGAAGTGCGCTGGGTCGGCGGCTGGCGTGGCGGCTACGGCTATCGCGGCGTCGGCTGGGGTTACCGTGGCGGTTACGGCTATCGTGGAGGCTGGGGCTATCGCGGCTACGGATATCGCGGCCTCGGTTACGGCGTCGCCGGCGCGGTCGTCGGCGGCGCGATCGCGCGAAGCGCCTATTATGGAAGCTATGGCGGCTACTATGGCGGTTATCCCGCCTACGGCTATCCGGCCGCGTCCTATTACGGGTATGGCGGCGACTATGGCTATGGTTACGGCGGCGATTATTGCGCGCCCTCCGGCAGCTACTGGGCTTACTAGCGGAAACGTATTCGCGTCTTCGGAAGATGGCTATTCACTGGCCGCCGTCCGCCGATGAGCCAATGCACGCGCCGACGGGCAGCAGCACTTCATCCCTGGCCCGCCGGCGGGACCACATACAGCGTCAGCGCGAAGACCGCGTAGATGAAGATCATCAGCGCGCCGACGAACCATGCCGAGCGTCCGTTGCAATCATCACCATGGTGACGACACCCGGCCAGAACTGCAGGTCCATCGGCTTCGGTCCCACGACGTGGGCCGGGCTCATCCCGAGGCTGCGCTTGTTCGGATGCCGCCATCCCGCGGTACCTGGGCGGGGGCCATGTCGCCGGGGGCCGCCTATCGCCTATTCATGCAGCCGTGTTTGCCAGTCCGGAGGCACCGCTCCGGCGGGTCCGGGCACCGGCTGATCCAACGGATGCGATTGCGGGCCTTGAAGCTTCGGGCCGGCGAAAGCCTCTCCTGTGCGATAGTCGTAAAACCATCGTTCGCCCGGCTCGAAGCTCGTGATGATCGGGTGCCCTGTCGCCGCGTTGTGCTTCGATGCATGCTGATTGGGTGAAGCATCACAGCAGCCGATGTGACCGCATTCGACGCATCGGCGAAGATGCAGCCACCACCCGCCTGCAGCCGAGCATTCCACGCAACCCGTTCCACTTGGCTTGGCTGCGAGGTTGATGCCATCCGTCTCAGACTTCATAGGTCAACCCGCTGGAAGTACGTGCCGTCGCCGCAGATGCATTTGCGCCGCGATCCGCCACGATCGCATCCTGCCAGTGTTTTGCCCGACGGGTCAACTTGATCGCAGCTGCAGCTGCAGATGCCGTCGCGACGTATCGCGAAAATCTCTTATCGATCAAGGGCCGTTCTACTGTGCATGGGGTTGTTTTTCGACTTTTTTGTTTGGGCCCCAAGAACAAGCGAAGAGGCCTCTCACTCCGCCTGCAGGATCTCCGCGATCGCCGCCCCCATCGCGATGGTACCGAGCTTGCCGCCGACGTCGCGCGTCGCCCTGCCCTCGCGAAGCGCCTTCGCCACCGCCGACTCAATCGCACGCGCGGCTTCTTCATAGCGCACGGCGCTGGTCTTCTCGCCGTGCCAGGCCAGCAGCAGCGCCGTCGACAGGATCAGCGAGACCGGGTTGGCGACGTCCTGGCCTGCGATGTCAGGCGCCGAGCCGTGCGCGGCCTGCGCCATCGCGTAGCGGTCGCCGACATTGAGCGAGCCGCCGAGCCCGAGACTGCCTGACAGCTCCGCCGTGAGATCGGACAGGATGTCGCCGAACATGTTGGTCGAGACGATCACGTCGAAACGGTCGGGGCTCCGCACCACATGCGCCATCATGGCGTCGACCAGGATGTCGTCGACCGCGAGGCCGGGATAGCCCTTCGCCGCCGCGCGGCAGATCTCGAGGAACATGCCGTCGCCGATCTTGAGCACATTGGCCTTGTGCACGATGGTGAGATGCCTGCGCCGCTTCATCGCGAGGCGGCAGGCGGCATGCGCGATGCGCTCGCAGCACAGGCGCGTGATCCGGCGCAGCGAGATCGCGACGTCGGGCGTGACCAGCATCTCGCCATTGCCGTGCTCCATGTTGCGGTCGGCATAAAACCCTTCAGTGTTCTCACGCACCACGACGAGGTCGAAATCACCGATGCGGCCGGGCCGCCCCTCATAGGTGCGCGCGGGCCGGACATTGGCATAGAGATCGAGATTCTTGCGGAAATGCCGGGATGGATTGATCTCGCCATGCGCCTCGTCCTTGAAGTCGAAGGTCGCGGTCGGCCCCAGGATCAGGCCGTCGGCGGCGCGGGCGATGTCGAGCAGCTCGGGGCGCACCGTCGTGCCCGATAGCTTCAGGCTCGCATGCCCGACCGCATGCTCCTCGAGGCGGAGATTGAGCTGGAAGCGTTCGGAGGCCGCGCGCAACACGCCCGATGTCGCGGTCGTGATCTCCGGACCAATGCCGTCACCGGGCAGAACGACGATTTGCATGGCGTTTCCCCATATTGCGGCAGCCGGCGCGATCATACGCCGGCGCAAGGCAACATCGCCTCATCTTCGCGCATACACAGCATGCAAGCATATGCCTGTGGAAGCTGCCTTCGGCGTAGTACATGCCAAATGTCCCCTCGGCCGCCGGAGCAACGCGCTCACGCAATGACAATCACGTTACCTGCCGCCACGCGCGAGCCCGACCACATCACCGCCGATGGCCTTCCGGCAGCGCAGCGGCGCTGGGCCATCGCTGCGATCTTCACCGCACTGGCGATGGCCTCGCTCGACACCGCGATCGCCAACATCGCACTGCCCGCCATTGCCGCCGATCTGCACGTCACGCCGGAGCAGTCGGTGTGGGTGGTCAACGTCTATCAGATTGCGCTGGTGGCGACCCTGCTGCCGCTCGGGGCGCTCGGCGAGATCGTCGGGCATCAGCGCATCTATCTCGGCGGCCTGATCCTGTTCACCATCGCCTCGCTGTTCTGTGCGGTCGCGTGGTCGCTGGACAGCCTCCTGGTCGCGCGCACGCTGCAGGGCCTTGGCGCCAGCGGCATCATGAGCGTCAACACGGCGCTGGTGCGCTTCGTCTATCCCGGCCGCATGCTCGGCCGCGGCTTCGGCCACAACGCGCTTGTTGTCGCGACCGCCTTCACCTTCGGCCCCTCGATCGCCTCCGCCATCCTCGCGCTCGGCCCGTGGCCCTGGCTGTTCGCCGTCAACATTCCGTTCGGCCTGGTCGCGATCGGCATCGGCTTTGCGATGTTGCCGAAGACCCCGCGCGCCGATCACGGTTTTGATTTCCTCGGCGCGATCCTCGCATCGGCCTGCCTCGGCCTGTTCATCACCGGCATCGGCAGCGCCGCGCACAATTTGTCGCCGGTTGTCGTGGGCATCGAGCTGGTCGCGGCCATCGCGTTCGGCTTCATCCTGACGCGCCGCCATGCCGACCATCCCGCGCCGATGCTGCCAATCGACCTGTTCGCCCGGCCGATGTTCGCGCTGTCGGCGGCAACCGCGGTGTGCTCCTTTGCCGTCCAGGGCCTCGCCTTCGTCTCGCTGCCGTTCTATTTCGAGGACGTGCTCGGGCGCTCGCAGGTCGAGACCGGCTTCTTCATGACGCCATGGCCGCTGGTGGTCGGCATCATGGCGCCGATCGCAGGACGCCTGTCCGACCGCCACGCGGTCGGCCTGCTCGGCGGCATCGGCCTCGTGCTGCTTGGCCTGGGCATGGCATTGCTCGCGATGCTTCCGTCCAACCCTGCCATCCCCGACATCATCTGGCGGATGGTGATCTGCGGCATGGGGTTCGGCTTCTTTCAGGCGCCGAACATGAAGGCGGTGATGTCGAGCGCCCCGCCCCATCGCAGCGGCAGCGCCTCCGGCATCGTCGCCACCGCACGCCTGACCGGGCAGACCACGGGCGCGGCGCTCGCCGCCCTCTGCTTTGCCCTTGCCGGCCACGACGGCGCAACCGTCGCGCTGGCCCTCGGCGCGGGCTTTGCCGCGCTCGGCAGCGTCATGAGCTTTTTGCGGCTCGCGGTGAAGTAAGGCTTCAGGCCAGGTGCCGCGCCGCAGTCACGTCGATCGTCGCTGCGGGGACGACCGACTCGTCATCGAGCGCAGCGAGGCGCGTGTCGATGGCTTCGATGACCTTGCGCGAGAACGGCCCGAGATGCGCATAGGCGGCAATCATCTGCACCGCAATGCGCGCCGATGACGTGTCGCGCTTGGCGCAGTTCATGAAGGTCTGCCACAGCGGCCCGCGCGCCTCGGGAAGCGCGGTGACGACGCGGTGCACCGTCTCCATCGCCCCGAGCCTGGCGCGGATGTCTCCTTCGGCGAGTTCGGGGCGCTGCCTGGAACGGTCGAGCAGCGTCATCAGGCGGTCGACGCGCCTCGCATACGCCGCCGGGCTATAGATGTGCTCCAGCACCCGCTTGTAGTCCATCAGGATGTCGCGCAACGGGCGGACCGGATCGAAGTTGATGCCGGCCGTGCACTGATCGGCACCGATGGTCGGCGCCACATCGTGGCCCGTATGCAGCCGGCCTTCGCGCTCGAGGCGGCGCGTCAGCTGCGTGTTCGGCAACGCATAGAGCAGGCCGACCATGGCGACCGGAATCGCGGCCTCCTCGATGAAATCGATCATCGCCTCCGCCATCGAGACCTTCTCGTTGTCGAAGCCGACGATGAAGCCCGCGGTGACCAGCATGCCGGCGGCGTAGATCTTGTGGATGCTCTCGGCAATGTTGCGCCGCGTGTTCTGCTTCTTGCGCATCGCGACCAGCGTCGCGGGGTCCGGGCTTTCGATGCCGACGAAGATGCCGAAGAAATTTGCGGCTCCCATCAGCTCCAGCAGTTCAGGATCGTCGGCGAGGTTGACCGAAGCTTCGGTCGACAGCTCGAAGGGATAGTTGTGAGCGCGCTGCCATTCGGCGAGCTGGGGCAGGAACTGCCGCAGCGATTTCTTGTTGCCGATGAAATTGTCGTCGACGAAGTCGAGATGGCCGCGATAGCCCATGTTGTAGAGCGTCTGGAGCTCGACGAACATCTGCTCGGTCGTCTTGGTCCTGGGCACGCGGCCGTAGAGCTCGATGATGTCGCAGAACTCGCAGGTGAACGGGCAGCCGCGCGAATACTGCACACCGATATAGAGATAGTCCTCGAATTTGAGCAGGTCGAAGCGCGGCACCGGCGTCTTGGTGACGTCGGCCTGGAATTTCGGCGCGGTGAACACACCGGCGCGGGCCCCGCCCTCCCAGGCTGCGATGAACTCGTCAATGACACTTTCGGCCTCGCCGAGCACCCGGAAGTCGGCCTTCTCGTAGATGTGGGGGCTGGAGGTGGGATCGGGCCCGCCCACGACCACCGGCTTGCCGGCGGCGCGGCAGAGCTCGATCAGGTGCAGCGTGTCGGCCTGCTGCGGCAACATGCCGCCGGTGAAGACGACATCGGCCCAGGCGAGATCCTCGTCGCCGAAAGCTTGCGTGTTGCAGTCGATCAGCCGGACCGTCCAGTCCTTGGGCAACATCGCGGCGACCGTGATCAGGCCCAAAGGGGCCGCAGGGCGCTTGACGCCCATCACCTTGCAGGATTCGCCAAAGCTCCAGAAGGACTCTGCCGAGAACAGCGGATAGAGCATTAGCACGTTGGGACCCGGCACGTTCATGGAACTCCTTTTGACTCGGGTGCAGTGTAGCAAAGCATTTCCGTCTTGCACCCCTGCAAAAGGGACAAACTGTCGCCGCAACGCAGCGGTGGTCGGGGCCTGGAACCCGCGTTCACCGCCGGGCGTCGCTTCAGGCCGCATTATCTGGCATTTCGGGCTGGAACCCGGCCTGCCGCGGACCGAGCCGATCAGGCGCGCTCGGTCGCAAGCATCTTTCGGCTGGTCGCCAGGACATCACTGCACCAGGCGAAGAACGCGCCGAGGAACTCGCGGCCCGGCCCGTCGGTGCGGGCGTGCTGCCGCAAGGTCTCGAACCCCTTCTCCATCCGCGATGCGTTGCGCGCGAGCAGCTGGCGGATGTCGCTGCGCACGTGCCGATCCTCCTCCTGCTCCAGCATGTGCACGTCGAGCTGGGTGACGTGGATGAACGAATATTGCGCGTGCAGCACCGCCGTCATCGGGCGCGGCCGGTCGACCACGATGGGGCTCGGATAGAGCTCCTCCTGCGGATTGCTGATGATCCGGATCGCATTCTCGTTGGCGACGCCGAACGCCCTCAGCTTGTGATGCGCCATCTCATGGACGATCGCCTGCGCGGTCGCGAGCGGGCAGTTCACCGTCAGACCGATGACGCCGAAGCGCGCATCGACCGAGTGGCTGGCCGAACCGAGGCGGCCGGGTCCCTCGGTCGGCTGCTCGGTGTCGTGATAGCACTGGATCGTATGCACGATATCAGGCCATTGTTTCGCAGCGAGCGGCCAGCGGCGGACGTAGTGGAGCGCCTGCTCCATCGCCGGGACCGCTTGCGCGTCGGGGACGAACCGCGGCGCGGGAAGCAACGGATCCTCGGTGCGCAGGGCGACCCTGCCCTCCGCAATCGACGGCGCGCCGTTCACCGCAGGCCGCTGCGGCGGCAGCGGGCGCCACGGCGTCGGCTCGGTTTCGATCAGGCCGAGTGCGACGGCGGTGTCGTAGCCGTCGGCCTGCGGGCGTGCCGTGCGTTCCCAGTCAATCGACGTCGCATTCATGGCGCGTACTCCTTCGAACCGGTCAGTGCAGGCGATCATTCGCCGTCGAGAGCGCCGCAGAGACTCTCGCTGCCCGTCCAGGCAACAAGGCGAGCCCCATCGCCGCGGCATACGCATTCATGTCCTTGAACCGGTGCAGCGAGCGGTCGGTGCCAATCAGGATCACCGTTCTTGCGACCGCGCGGACGGCGGCCAGCGCGTCGGGACCGCCAAGCTGCTCCGGATCGACGAAGGCGAGGTCCAGTCCTTCGGGTACGAGGCGCGCCAGCGCCGCAAGCGCCTCGAGGCCGGCCCCGCCGAGCACCGGCAAGGACGCGCCGAGGCGCCGGCGCGCGGCCTCCGCTGCCGCAGCATCTTCCTCGGTGCCGTACAGTTTCAGCTTGGGCTTCGTTTGCGCGATCAGCTCCAGCAGGAGCCCTTCGCGGCACCCGACATGCACGGCTGATGTGGCGCGGCGCAACGCAGCGGTCTGCTCCCACACCACCGTGCTGAAGCGCGAGCGCATGGCGAAGGGGCTTTCGAATCCAGCCGCTTCAAAACCATTGCCGAATTCGGCGAGGATGTTGGCGCTGTCCGCGGGCTCGACCGGCGCGGCCTTTCGTTTCTCGGGGCGCATCACTGCGCGACGCAGCGGCCGAGCCCGCGCCGCCCCCTCGTCCGAGAGCCACGTGCAGCGGAAGGCCGCCGTCGTGATCTCGGCGATGCCATTGACCAGCGACGCATCGACCGCCCAATCAGCGATCTCCTCGAGCCACGCCATCTCTTCGACAAATCCGAGTTCGCGGCCGAGATCGAGGAACGCGCGCGAGCCTTCCCGCGAGGCGAGACAATCCGCCGAACACGGCGCGTGCCGCAGCGGCCCCAGTCCCAGAACCGCGAGCGCGACGTGGGCTGGCATCGCCGCCTTGTCATCGCGCGCGAGGAGGCTCGCCAGCGGATCGCTTCCGCCGTGCCGGAGGTCATTCGCCCAGGACTTTGCGCAGCATGCGGGATAGCCGAACCGCATCGCCGCCTGCGCCAGGCCATCCGCCGCAGGCTCCGCGATCGATGCATCGAGCGGCCGAGCACCGATCAGGAACGCATAGTCGAGCAGCCGCTTCGGTTCGTCCATCGACGCCTCAGGCGGCCAGTCTGCGGCATAGCCGAGCGAGGCCTTGACCGGCTTTGCGTCGAGAGCGATCGCGCGCGCCCGTTCCGTCAAGGCGTCGACGCCATCATAGTCGGTCCACACCAGCGTCGCCGGGATGCGCCCTTGGCGTACCTTCTCGAATTCGATCGCGAGCGCCGCATGCCGAAGACGCTCCAGACGCGGCTGCCAGAGGCTACGGGCTTGCGGGCCGCTGAAGCTGATGCGCTGCGTAGCCGCCTTGGCGACAACAGGCTCGCGCGGGGTCGCCGCAAGCGGAGGGCGCGGCCAGGTCAACCAAGCGGACGTCATGGTGCGTCCACCTGCTCGATCAGCGAATGCAAGGTCGGATTGTCACCGATCGACCAAGCCGCGATCATCTTCGCTTCAAGGTCGGACCGGCGCTCCGACCGGCTGATTGCGGTTTCTCCCTTCGCTTGAAGCTCGGTCTCGATGTCCTCGAACAGGCCGAACCATACCGGGCAGTCGACCGAGCGCATCCGCCAGTCGCCGCCGATCGCAGTACCCGGACAATTGCCCTTGCACGCCAGGAAGAACCGGCAGCCCTGGCATCCGCCCTCGGCCTGTGGCGTCCGGTAGAGCGAGAGCTGACGCTCGAACGCCTCGCGGCCCGCGCGCAGATGGGTCACGCCATCCTTGTTGGTACGACCGCAATTGCCGAGCCGGCCATCGCTCTCGACGCCCACCACGGCGCGGGTCGCATAGGGATCGCAGGCGTGGAAGACGCACGAGGTGCGCGCGTCGTCGCCCCGGAGCATCGCGGCCATCTCGGCGAAAATGTCGAACTGGATTGACGGCAGCTCCTGTTCGAGCCGGCGCAATCGCCGCAGGGCCGCCAGGTTCTCCTGCGCGGTAAGTGCGAGCCCCTCGCCGCCTTCCGTTTCGTCCTGCTCCAGCAAATGCAGGCGCAGCTTGCACACACCGAGCCCGCCCAAGAATCCGATCCAATCGCACAGCACGCCCAGCCGTTCCGGCGCAGCGTTCATCCGGTTGAGCGTCACGATCACGTTCGGCGGCATGCCCTCGCGGCACAGCGTCTCGATCACCGCCTCGATCCGCGCGGTCGCGCGCCGCGTTGCCGGCAGGCTGCCGGCCCAGCGGGCATCGTTGAGCGGTCCCGGGCCGTCGATCGAAATGCCGATGCGCACGCGATATTTCCTGAACAGCTCGATGTCGCGCTCCTCGATCAGCGTGCCGTTGGTCTGCATGCCGACGCCGCCGTGACGGTCGAAGCCGAGCTGCATCAGGCGCTCGAGATCGGACCGGCGGGTCATCATGATCTCGCCGCCGAACAGGCTGAACGGCTCCGCCAGCCTGTCCAGCGTCGCCATGATCGCGTCGAGATCGTAGCGCGTCGGAACGTTGCCGGCGGTGCGAATGCCCTCCTGATAGCAGTAGCGGCACTTGATGTTGCACTTGTCGCCGAGCGGGCGGACTTCGACGGTCATGGCTGCACCCGTTCCAGGCCAGCCGGCTCTTCGCGAACTTCAGTCAACGCCGCACGAGCTGTCGCGCGCTCGCGCGGCAGGACGAATCCGAGCGGAAACTCGGCGCGCGCATCGGCGTCAAAGATCTCGCGGCCGGCCTCCGTGACGAGCGACAGCATCCTGCCGTCGATCTCGACCGCAAGCCGCCGCGTCAAGATTGCGTCCATTGCAGCCTCGACCGTTACAGTGTCGAAGCGATCTGCGAGCTGCGCAACGGCGCTTGGCCGCGTGCAGGGATTGCGCAGCAGATTGAGCACGGCAATCTCGGCCGGTGCCGGGCAATAGAACGGCTGGAGCGCGCAGGCCCGCGTATCGCTGACAAGATGCGCGGTGCCCACGGCCGTCATCGTCAGTTGCGGCGCGAAGGGCTGGTCGAACCAGCGCGCGCGCCATGCCGCGCTCGCGTCCTTGAGCAACACCAAGTCCTGCTCGCATGCGGCATCGGGTGCATCGCCCTCGAAGAAATAAGCGAGGCTCGCGATATCCTCGTCCGGGACGTCGTAGATCGCGCCATAGGCCGGCATCGGCGTGACATTGCGAAAACCGATCTCCGCGGCGCGTTCGAAATTGGGGCTGAAGCGGTCGAGGCGAATCCGGCCGCAGCCGACCGGCGGCTGAAGATGTTCCAGCAGCGGGACCATCTTGGCGACGGTGTCGTAGGCCTCGCGCGGCTCTCCGGGGAAACCATAGAGGATCGACCAGACCAGTCCGACGCCGAGCTCGCGGCAATTGCGCAATAGACGCAGGTTGAGCAGAGCGCTCACGCCCTTGCGCATGAGATGCAGCACCGGATCCGACAAGCTCTCGATGCCGGGCTGCAACCAGACCGTCCCCGCAAGCGCCAGCGTCTCGAGCTGCGCCTCGTCCATGTTGGCCTTGATCTCGTAGAAGAAGCGAAAGCCACCCACCGGGCGTTCCGCGAGCTTTCCGAGTACGCCGTCGATGTGGGACATGCCCAGGATATTGTCGGTCGCGGCAAACCTGATGATTCCGAACTGCGCATGCAGCGTCTCGATTTCCTCGAGCACGCGCGGCGCCGACTTGGCCCTGAACGCCATGCCCTGCCCGTTCAGGCCGCAGAACGTGCAATGGTGTTTTTGGCCCCACCAGCAGCCGCGCGAGGACTCGAACGGAATCGAGGGGCGCACGCGCGCGGCGTCGGACAGTTCGGCCAGTTGCACGAAATAATCGGCGTAGTCGGGAATCGGCAGCGCATCCATCGCGGTCGGACCGGCCGCTGCATCCGTTGCGGGCTGGTCGCGCGACACGCATCCCGGCAGGCCGCGGGGCTGCTCGCCGCGCAGGATCGCCTCCACGGCCGGGCCGAACACGGTATCGGCCTCGCCATTGAAGACGTAGTCGATCTGCGAAAAGTTCTTCAGCAGCACCGCGCCCATCGGCCCGTGGCAATTGGCGCCGCCGAAGCAGATCACGACGGAGGGATCCCGCACCTTGACCGCAGCCGCGATCGCGAGCGAAGCGACCGTCTGCTCGAACATCGAGGTGAAGCCAATGATCTTGGGCTTTCGTTCGAGCAGGCGGTCGGCTGCCTCGGCTACGAAAGATGGGATCAGGTTGCGGCGGATCTCGTAGAGCTGCTCCAGCCCCTTGCGCGCGATGGCGGCGCCGAGCTCGTGGCTGTGGCGCTGCACCTGCGGCCGGTCGGGCCGCGTACCCAGGCAATCACCAAACAACCAGTCGCCGGCCAGGAGATGGCTCGGCAGCTTCTCCGCAAGCTGTTCGTTCAGATCGAGCCCGATACGATCGGCGAAGAGCAGATTGAGGTAGAGCGTCTCGGCACGAATACCCTTCTGCCGCAGCAGCGCCTGCAACAGACCGAGCGCCGCCGACGGCCGGACCACGGACATCACCGGTGCCGAGCAGAAGAGGACATCGGTGCTCATGGGACGGCCGCCATGTTGGCAGGCGCGGCTTGCCCGTCCAGCAGGACCTCACAGGTCTCGATCTGGCTGCGACGCGTTTCGGCAGCTTCGCGCACGCGTGCCAACAGGTCCGGCGAGCGGAAGATGCGATCGCATGCGGTGCAGATGCCGTCGAAATCCTGCGCGCATCGGCACGGGGTCATCGGCCGTGACAGCGGCCAGGATGGCGATGGGCCCTTCGAGCCTGATCCATCGGTAGAGAGGATCGTCGGCGGCCGCCCGCATGGCGGCCTCGATCCCCTCCTTCGCGATGTGCCCGACCTTCAGTGAATCGTAATGAGGCAGCACGCCGCAGCACGGCCGGATGCCGCCCTCGTGATCGATCGAAACCGTGTGGAGAACGGACTCGCAGGGACCGCGATAGGCCGACGCGTGCTGAACGCGCCCGGCCTGCGTTTTTTCATCCGTGCCCTCGCCGCGGCCGGTCGAGTTGGCGACGGTCTCATAGATGTTGATGCCGGACTCGTCCTGAAGGCCGAGATCGGCGCGCAGGCTGGCGGCGGTGATCTTCGAGCCTGCTTCAACCACCACCGCGATCCGCAGCATCAGGCCGCACTCGCGCGCCGCCGTCACCGCGTTGGCAATGAAGTTCAGCGGTACGAACTCGGCATGGGGATCGTCGTACGACAACGTCATTTCGGTGAGGCCGGCCGTGCGCAATCGCCGGACGGCCGCCGTCGCGCGCTCGGGCGACTTGGCCCAGAACGCACTCGTGGTGATGCCGGCGCGCAAGCCCAGCGATGCCGCCAGCGCCACGGCCTCGGCCACGATGTCCGCATGCAGCATCGGATCGCCCCCGACGAAATGGACGATCTCCATTGACGGGATCTGCGCCGCTTGCCGGATGCAGCGGTGGACGTCCGCGGCGGACAAATGGCCGCCGTGAAACATGTCAGACGAAAAGCAGCAGTGCGAACATCTGAGCGGGCATTTCAAGGTGACGTTGAGAACGAGATTGCTGGGCGTCACCCTGGCCGCGCGAAAATCGGATAAGAATTGTGCGCCGAGCGCCATGGCCGACGACCTCATATCCCGGCTGCCCGGCGAGCCGGTCAGCCGGCCATCATGATCTGCCGACGAGATATGCCGACGCGGAATCAGAGGATGTCGATATGGATCGTTCCGGCCTGCACGCCGCCGCTTCGCGTGGCGAGCTTGCTCCGCAACATCGTTGCCGTCTGGTCGTCGAGCTGAACGCCGACGCTGCTCAGATACGAGACGGGATCCTTGCTGACGTCGCTGGCAAGGCCGAGCAGGTCTGCGTGTGTCGTGAGTCCAGAAGGCGACTTGGCTTTGAGATCGTTACCTGACGCGAGAACTTTTTCGAGATCAATCGTGACGATGCGGCCCATGGCACTTCTCCCTTAGGATGGACTAATGGTCCATCAAACGCAAAGGTTGTACAACGCCTTGGGTTAGTCAAATTAATTCTGTGCGGCCAAGGGCTGCGGCCATGCACGGCCGTTCACACGCCGCGACACCGCGCACCCGACATACTTCCCCGCGCGTTTCGATCTCTTTGACGGCCACCCGCGGACTCTTGATTTGAACAGTTCCAATTTGCCGGACACATTGCGCCCCTGAGTCCAATCGGTGGATTGGGCCAATCAGGGGACTGCGATGGCAAACCTAACAATCAACGGAAAAAAACCTCACACTCGACGTCGAGCCGGACACCCCGCTGCTCTGGGCGATCCGCGAGAATGTCGGTCTGACCGGCACCAAGTATGGCTGCGGCATCGCACAATGCGGCGCCTGCACGGTTCACATCGACGGTGTCGCCACCCGCTCCTGCGGCGTCTCGGTCGCCGAGGCCGAGGGCAAGAAGATCACCACGATCGAGGGGCTCGCCTCCGGAGCCACGCTGCACAAGGTGCAGGAAGCCTGGATCGCGAAGGATGTTCCGCAATGCGGCTATTGCCAGAGCGGCATGATCATGGCGGTCGCGGCGCTGCTGAACGAGAAGCCGAAGCCGACCGACGCCGATATCGACGAGGCCATCACCAACATCTGCCGCTGCGGCACCTTCCAGCAGGTGCGCGAGGCGATCCACACGATCGCAGCCGCGTAAGGAGCTGCCCCATGAACAAGCACGTCTCTCCCAAGATGAACCGTCGTGCCTTCGTCATCGGCAGCGCTGCTGTCGGCGCAGGCCTCGCAGTCGGCCTCGACATCCCCTTCGGCGGCCCCGCCGTGGTGCGCGCCGCCGACGGCTCGCCCGAGATCGGCGCCTGGGTCGTGGTCAGGCCCGACGACACCGTCGTGATCCGCATCGCCCGCTCCGAGATGGGCCAGGGCTCGCTCACCGGCCTTGCCCAGCTCGTCGCCGAGGAGCTCGAATGCGACTGGTCGAAGGTCACCACCGAATATCCGACCCCCGGCCAGAGCGTTGCCCGCAAACGCGTCTGGGGCGATTTCTCCACCGGCGGCAGCCGCGGCATCCGCTCCTCGCAGGACTATGTCCGCAAGGGCGGCGCCACCGCGCGCGTGATGCTGATCGAGGCCGCCGCCAATGAGTGGAAGGTGCCGGCGTCCGAATGCACCGTGGCCAGGGGCGTCATCACCCATAAGGGATCAGGCCGGACCACGACCTATGGCAAGGTCGCCGAGGCCGCCGCAAGGCTGACGCCGCCAGCCGACGTCAAGCTCAAGGATCCCAAGGACTGGACCATCGTCGGCAAAGGCCTGCTGCGGCTCGACACCGCCGACAAGACCACCGGCGCGATGATCTACGGCATCGACGTCAAGCTGCCGGGCATGCTGAACGCCGCGATCAAGGACTGCCCGGTGTTCGGCGGCAAGCTGAAGAGCTATGACGAGGCCAAGGTCGCCGGGATGAAAGGCGTCAAGAAGGTCGTCAAGGTCGGCGATACCGCGGTTGCGGTCGTGGCCGACACCTGGTGGCACGCCAAGACCGCGCTGGAAGCGCTGCCGATCGTCTGGGACGAAGGCGACAACGCCAAGGTCTCCAGCGAGTCGATAGCAAAGTGGCTGGCGGAAGGTCTCGACAATGACCAGCCGGCCTATGTCGGCAACAAGAACGGCGACGCCAAGGCGGCGATCGCCGGCGCCGCCAAGAAGGTCGAGGCCGTCTACTCCTATCCCTACCAGAACCACGCCACCATGGAGCCGATGAACGCCACGGCGGTCTACACGGCGGACAAGTGCGAGGTCTGGTGCGGCACCCAGAACGGCGAAGCCGCCTTCGCGGCGGTGCTGGAGGCGTCAGGCCTGCCGGCGGAGAAGTGCGACGTGCACAAGGTCATGCTCGGCGGCGGCTTCGGCCGGCGCGGCCAGACCGACTATGTCCGCCAGGCGGTCATGATTGCCAAGCAGATGCCGGGCACACCGGTCAAGCTGCTGTGGTCGCGCGAAGAGGACATGGCGCACGGCCGGTATCACCCGATCACCCAGTGCAAGATGACCGGCGCGTTCGATGCCAACAACAACCTGGTCGCGCTGCACTACCGCCTGTCCGGGCAATCGATCCTGTTCTCGCTGCGCCCCGAAGCGCTGCAGAACGGCATGGATCCGGCGGCATTCCAGGGCGTCGCCCAATCCGGCGAAGCCGCGTTCGGCTATTCGGTGCCGAACCTGCTGGTCGAGCATGCGATGCGCAACCCGCACGTTCCGCCGGGCTTCTGGCGCGGCGTCAACGTCAATCACAACGCGATCTATATGGAATGCTTCATGGACGAGCTCGCCCATGCCGCAGGCCAGGACCCCCTAGAGTTCCGCCGCAAGCTGATGGGCAACCATCCCAAGCATCTGGCGGTGCTCAATGCGGTCGCCGAGAAGATCGGCTGGACCACGCCGGCGCCGCAAGGCGTCTATCGCGGTATCGCGCAGGTGATGGGCTATGGCAGCTATGTCGCCGGCGCCGCCGAAATCTCGGTGACCGACGGCAGCAAGATCAAGGTGCATCGTATCGTCGCCTCCACCGATCCCGGCTACGTCGTCAACCCGGCGCAGGTGGAGCGGCAGATCGCCGGCTCCTTCGTCTATGGCCTCTCGGCGCTGTTCTACGGCGGCTGCACCGTCAAGGACGGCAAGATCGAGCAGAGCAACTTCGACACCTACAATTCGATGCGCATCAACGAGATGCCGAAGGTGGAGTCGGTGATGGTGCCGAGCGGCGGGTTCTGGGGCGGCGTCGGCGAGCCGACCATCGGCGTTGCGGCGCCGGCGGTGCTCAATGCCTACTTCGCGGCGACCGGCAAGCGCATCCGCTCTGTGCCGCTGCGCGACCAGAACATCACCTTCGCCTAGAGCAACATGCTGCGGCGGCGAGAGATTGCCGCCGCAGCCCTTTTCCAGATGCCCCTGATGACCACGCGCCCGGTGACACGGCGGAATGCCGTGTTCGGCATCACCTTGGCGGCCGCAGCGTTGGCGCGGCCATCGATTGCGCGCGCGCAGTCCACGGGACGTGTCGTCGTGGTCGGCGGCGGCTTCGGCGGCGCGGCTTGCGCCCGCGCGCTGAAGCATGCGCAGGGAGATTTGCAGGTCATCCTGATCGAACCCAACGCGGTCTACACCGCCTGTCCCTTCAGCAACGAGGTGATTGCGGCCCTGCGCGACATCGACGCGCAGCAGTTCGGCTACGACAAGCTCGCCGCCGAGGGCGTCACGGTGATCGGCCAGGCCGTAACCGCGATCAAGCCGGAACGGCGCAGCATCATGACGACTGACGGCGTCGCGCTGCCTTACGACCGTCTCGTGCTGTCGCCCGGCATCGACTTCCACGTCGAGGCCCTGCCCGGCTATGACAACGCCGCATCGGAAAAGATGCCGCATGCCTGGAAGGCCGGCGCGCAAACGCTGTTGCTGCGCCGACAGTTGGAGGCGATGGAAGACGGCGGCACGGTCGCCATTGCGATCCCCGCCAATCCGTCGCGCTGTCCGCCGGCGCCTTACGAGCGCGCCAGCCTGATCGCGCATTATCTGAAGACGAAAAAACCGCGCTCGAAAGTGCTGGTCCTCGACGCCAAGGACAGTTTCTCCCAACAGCGGCTGTTCGAGAAGGCGTGGAAGGAGCTCTACGGCGACATGATCGAACGCATTGGTCTGTCGCAAGGCGGCCGCGTGACCTCGGTCGATCCTTCAACCAGAACCATCGTCACCGAGTTTGGCAATTACACGCCTGACGTCGCCAACGTCATCCCGCCGCAACGCGCCGGTCGCATTGCCGATATCGCAGGCGCGGCGGACCACACCGGCTGGTG
This sequence comes from Bradyrhizobium huanghuaihaiense, assembly GCF_025200885.1. Taxonomy (NCBI): domain Bacteria; kingdom Pseudomonadati; phylum Pseudomonadota; class Alphaproteobacteria; order Hyphomicrobiales; family Nitrobacteraceae; genus Bradyrhizobium; species Bradyrhizobium huanghuaihaiense. Next base: position 6,885,499 of record NZ_CP104172.1, read on the forward strand.
CCCGATCGATCCTGTCACCTTCGAGTCAAAACTCGTTCCGAACATCCACGTCATCGGCGATGCCTGCCTTGGCGGCGGCATCCCGAAATCGGCATCAGCCGCGAGCGCTCAGGGCAAGGCGTGCGCGAGCGCGATCATCGGCCTCCTCGCGGGCCGCGCGCCGGAGGCGCCGCGATTGACCGGCGTCTGCTACAACACCGTCGCGCCGGGCGACGGCTTCTCGCTCGCCGGCAACTACCAGCCCAGGGGCGATATCTTCGCCGAGGTCGAGGGCGGCACGACGAGCCCGGTCGATGCGCCGCGCGAGTTGCGTGCCCGCGAAGCGGCCGAGGCGGAACGCTGGTTTCAAACCATCACGGCGGACACCTTTGGCTAAGACATGCTGAGACGAAGCCGCCGCCACGACCATAGTGCGCCCCCTCCCCCGCTTGCGGGGGAGAGTTGGGGAGAGGGTGTCTCCGCACGCGAGAACCCCCAAGAGGATAGAGCCCTCACCCGCCGCTGCGCGGCGACCTCTCGCGCAAGCGGGAGAGGTGAGCAGAGCTCGTGGCAATCTCAGTCACTCCATCGAGCACTGGCGATTTCAGCATTGTTCGTGTCGATCTTGGCCTTGCCCGCACGAGCCGACGAGCTCGTGCCCTACAGGATCGCCGGCGACGGCATTCCACAATCGCTCACCGGCGCGCCCGGCGATGCCGCGCGCGGGCGCGCGCTGGTGCTGGCGCGCACGACCACCTGTATCCTCTGCCATTCCGGCCCGTTTCCGGAAACGCGGTTCCAGGGCGACCTCGCGCCCGATCTCAGCGGCGCCGGGAACCGGTGGTCGGTGAGCCAGTTGCGGCTTCGTCTGGTCGACGCAGCGCGCTTCAACCCGGAGACCATCATGCCGTCCTATTATCGCAACGATGGCCTCGTCCGCGTCGGGCGCAATTTTGCCGGCAAGCCGATCTTGTCGGCTGCGGAGATCGAGGACATCGTGACCTTTCTTGCAACGCTTCGGGACTAGACCGTTCATGCCCACCACGCGACGACAATTTTTGAGCCTTGCCGGTGGCGCCACGGTTGCCGGGACGATCCCGATCGTCACGATACGGCCGCTGGAGGCGACGCCGGCGATGCTCACCGCCGCGATCCGCAACGTCGTTGGTGAAGCACAGATCCGCACCGGCAGGGTCAAGCTCGACATTCCGCCCCTGGTCGAGAACGGCAACACGGTGCCGATGACCGTGAGCGTCGCCAGCCCGATGACGGCAAACGACTACGTCAAGAGCATCCATGTCTTCAACGAGAAGAACCCGCAGCCGAACATCGGCAACTTCTATCTCAATCCTTCCTCCGGCCGCGCCCAGGTCTCGACGAGGATCCGGCTGGCCGACACCCAGAAGGTCGTGGCGGTCGCGCGGCTCTCCGACGACACGTTCTGGCAGGTCGCGGCCGATATCGTCGTGACGCTGGCCGCCTGCACCGAGGAGATGAACTGATGGCCGCGCTCATCAACGTCCCGGCCAAGGCCAAACGCGGCGACGTCATCGAGATCCGCACCCTGACCTCGCACATCATGGAGACCGGCTTCCGCCACACCGCCGACGGCAAGTTGGTGCCGCGCGACATCATCACGAGCTTCACCTGCCGCTACAACGGCGCCGAGATCTTTCGCGCCGACCTGTTTCCGGCGATCGCCGCGAACCCATACCTGTCCTTCTTCACCGTCGCGAAGGAGAGCGGCAAGTTCGAGTTCGAATGGACCGGCGACAACGGCTATTCATCCACCGCCTCTGCATCGATCACGGTCGAATGATTTTTTGGCGCGCGATAGCGGCGGCGATGCTGCTCGTCACGGGCCCCGCCCTGCTCGCCGGAGAGATCCCGCCCGATGCGCGTCGCTCCGGCTATTCCTTCATGGGGCCGGACACGCGCGCCATGCAGGATGACGATACGTCCAATCCGGGCATGCTGTTCGTGCTCGACGGCGAGGCGCTCTGGGGCAAGAAGACGGGCGACGCCGGCAAAGCCTGCGCAGATTGCCACGGCGATGCTGCGACCAGCATGAAAGGCGTCGCGGCGCGCTATCCCGCCTTCGACAAGGCGCTGGCGCGCCCCGTCACGCTCGACCAACGCATCAATCTCTGCCGTGCCAATCATCAGCAGGCAACGCCGCTGCCTTACGAGAGCCGCGACCTGCTGGCGCTGTCGGCCTATGTCGCGCACCAGTCGCGCGGCGTCGCGATCACGGCCGGCGACGATCCGCAGCTCAAGCCGTTCGTCGACCAGGGCCGCGACCTCTTCATGCAACGTGAAGGGCAGCTCAACCTCGCCTGCACCAATTGCCACGACGATAATTTCGACAAGCGCCTCGCGGGCGCCCCGATCACGCAAGCGCAGCCGACCGGCTATCCGCTCTACCGCCTGGAGTGGCAAACGCTGGGGTCGATCGAGCGCCGGTTGCGCAGCTGCATGAGCGGTGTCCGAGCCCAGGCCTATGATTACGGCTCGCCCGAGCTGGTCGCGCTCGAGCTTTACCTGATGTCGCGAGCGCGCGGCCTGCCGATGGAGACGCCGGCCGTACGTCCCTGATCGTAGATTAGGACTAGGCAGGCGTGGTACGGCCGCTAGTATCCCTCCCAAAGAAGATGAATCAGAGGGAGGGACTGCATTGGCCAACCACAACATCTCGCGCCGCACGCTGCTGAAGGGCACCGCCGCGGCCGGCGCGCTCAGCCTGACCGGGCTGCCGGCACGCGCCGAGGTCAACTGGAAGAAATACGCCGGGACCAAGCTGGAGGTGATCCTCGCCAAGGGTCCACGCGGCGACAACCTGCAAAAGAACATCAAGGAGTTCACCGAGCTCACCGGCATCCAAGTGGAATCCGAGCAGATTCCCGAGCAGCAGCAGCGCCAGAAGGTCGTGATCGAGCTCACCTCGGGACGGCCGAGCTTCGACGTCGTGCATCTCAGCTATCACGTGCAGAAGCGGCAGTTCGAGAAAGCCGGCTGGCTCGCCGACATAACGCCCTTCATGAAGGATCCAACGCTGACCGCGCCCGATCTCGTCGAGAGCGATTTCTCGGCCGCCGGCCTGCAATACGCCAAGAACGACAAGGGCCAGATGCTGTCGCTGCCCTGGTCGGTCGACTATTTCATCCTCTACTACAACAAGGAGCTGTTCCAGAAGAAGGGCGTCGCGGTGCCCAAGACCTTCGACGAGATGATCGCGGCTGCCGAGAAGCTCACCGACCCCAAGGAAGGCACCTTCGGCTTCGTCGGACGAGGCCTGCGCAATGCCAACATGACGTTGTGGACGAACTTCTTCCTCAATTGCGGCGGGGAATTCCTCGACGCCAAAGGTAACATCCTGACCGACGGTCCGGAAGCGATCGAGGCAACAAAAATCTACCAGACGCTGCTGACGAAGGTCGCTCCGCCCGGCGTCGTCGGCTTCAACTGGATGGAGTCGATGGCTTCGTTCACGCAAGGACGTTCCGCAATGTGGATCGACGGCGTTGGCTGGGCGCCGCCGCTGGAAGATCCTGCCGCCTCGCGCGTCGTCGGCAAGGTCGGCTACACCGTCGTTCCCGCCGGACCGAAGGGACAATATTCGGCCACCTATGGTGACGGCATCGGCATTGCCGCGGCGAGCAAGAACAAGGAAGCCGCTTATCTGCTCTGCCAGTGGGTGGTTTCCAAGAAGCAAGGCGCGCGGCTGTTGCAGGCCGGCGGCGGCGTGCCGTTCCGCAACTCAATCCTGAATGACCCCGAGGTCCAGAGCGGCGTAAAGATGCCCAAGGAATGGCTGCAGTCGGTGATTGATTCCGCCAAGATCAGCAAGCTGGGCCTGCCCGTGATCATCCCGGTCGCCGAATTCCGCGATCTTGTCGGCGCCGCAATTACCTCGACCATCACAGGTACCGACCCCGCCACAGAGCTGAAAAAGGCTCACGATCAATTCCGGCCGATCCTGGAGCGCAGCGAAAAGGCGTGAGTGCGTTGACACAATCGACTCCGGCCGCGGCACGGTCCGATGCCGCGCCGGAGAAGGAGCTGCGGCCGCCATCCTACTGGCCCTTCGTGGTGCCGGCGCTGGTCGTCGTGCTCGCGATCATCATCTTCCCGTGGGTCTTCACGATCTGGATGAGCCTGAATGAGTGGAAGGTCGGCTCGCCGACCACCTTCGTCGGGTTCTCCAACTATCTGCGGCTCACCAGCGATCCGCGCTTTCTCGAGGCGGTCGGCCATACGCTGGTCTACACCGTGCTGTCGGTGGCGCTGCCGCTGATCCTCGGCACACTCTCGGCCGTGGTGTTTCACCAGAACTTCGCCGGCCGCGGATTTCTGCGCGGCGTCTTCATCATGCCGATGATGGCAACGCCGGTGGCGATCGCGCTGGTATGGACCATGATGTTCCACCCGCAGCTCGGCGTGCTGAACTATCTGCTGTCGCTGGTCGGGATCCCCGCACAGCTCTGGGTCTTCCACCCCGCAACCGTGATTCCCTCGCTGGTGCTGGTCGAGACCTGGCAATGGACGCCGCTGGTGATGCTGATCGTGCTCGGGGGCCTTGCCGCAATCCCGACCGAGCCTTACGAGAGCGCGCAGATCGACGGCGCCAGCTTCTGGCAGGTATTCCGCTTCATCACGCTGCCGCTGATCATGCCGTTCCTGTTCATCGCGGGCATGATCCGCATGATCGACGCGGTGAAGAGCTTCGACATCATCTTCGCGATCACGCAGGGCGGACCGGGCTCGGCCTCGGAGACGATCAACATCTATCTCTACAGCGTCGCCTTCACCTATTACGACCTCGGCTACGGCTCAGCGATCGCGGTCGTGTTCTTCCTGCTGATTGTCCTGCTTGCGGCGGTGATGCTCTACGCTCGTCAGCGCATGCTGTGGACCGAAATCGCGAGCGGCGCATGACACCCCGTCAGATCATCGGCAAAATCGGCCTGTGGCTCTCCGTCTTCGTCATCGTCTCGCCGGCGATCCTGTTCTTCCTCTGGATGATCTCGTTGTCGCTCAAGTTCGAGGTCGACAATGCCGCCTACCCGCCGGTGTTCTTTCCGGATCGCATCGCCTGGAAGAACTATGCCGACGTGCTCGCCTCCAACCGCTTCCTGACCTATTTCACGAACAGCCTGATCGTCACCGGCAGCTCGACGCTGCTGGCGCTCATCGTCGGCGTCCCCGCCGGCTACGGCATCGCCCGCATGGCCGCGCACAAATCCGCGATCGTGATCCTGATCGCCCGCATCACGCCGGGCCTGTCCTATCTGATCCCGCTGTTCCTGCTGTTCCAGTGGCTTGGTCTGCTCGGCACGCTGGTGCCGCAGATCATCATCCATCTCGTCGTGACCGTGCCGATCGTGATCTGGATCATGATCGGCTATTTCGAGACGACGCCGATGGAGCTGGAGGAAGCAGCCCTGATCGACGGTGCCGGGCGCTGGCAGGTGTTCCGCCACGTCGCGCTGCCGATCGCAAAACCCGGCGTCGCCGTCGCGTTCATCCTCGCCGTGATCTTCTCCTGGAACAATTTTGTGTTCGGCATCGTGCTGGCGGGGCGCGAGACGCGCACCCTGCCGGTTGCGGTCTACAACATGATCTCGTTCGACCAGCTCAGCTGGGGCCCGCTGGCCGCCGCCGCGCTGATCGTCACCTTCCCGGTGCTGCTGCTGACGGTGCTGGCGCAGCGGCAGATCGTCGCCGGGCTGACGGCGGGAGCGGTGAAGGGCGGGTAAAATGAAGCGGCCGGGCGACACGACGTCGCCCGGCCGCCACGAATGCGTGTGCCCTACTCCGCCGGCGCGGCGTGCATCTCCGGATGCGCGGCATAGTGCTCGGCGGTGCCGAGCTTGCTGGCCGCGAACAGGCCGGCGGCCATCACTGCGTAGGCGAGCGCGACCGCGGGCGTGACGCCAAAGCCGCCGCCGATGCCGACGGCTTCGCCATGCATGAAGCCGAAATAGGTCAGCACCGCACCGACCAGCGCAAAGCTTGATGCCTTCTCGAAGTCGCGTTCGATGATGAAGACACCGATCGCACCGAGGATGAGGCCGCCGAGGATGGAGCCGCCGCCCATCACCTCGAGGCCGTGATAGAACACGCCCTGCTGCGGCAGCGCTGCGACCGCAGCGGTCTTGACCGCGTCGGCCTTGTCGGCCGCCATGCCGCCGACGGTTGCCGCCGCCGTCATGGTCGAGGCCAGCATGGTGTCGATCTGGAGCTTGGCCCAGGCGGCCAGATGCGGCGTCAGCGCCAGCACGATCGCGGGCGCGTGCTTGACCGGCGTGGTCTGGAACGCCTGCGCACCGATCAGCATGCCGATGTAGAGCAGGATCGGCGAGATCGCGACGACAGGCACCAGCGCCAGCAGCACCGAGATGATGCCGAACCAGGCCAGCACCACCACCATGATGCCGGTCGCAGCCGAGTAGCCGATGCGGCCGCCCATCGCCTTCCAGCCGGGATGGCCGATATAGACGGCGTTGATGAAGGGATTGCCCATCAGGCAGCCGATCAGGCTGACGACGCCGTCGGCGGTCAAGACGCGCGTGGTCGGATATTCGTCGCCGGCCGCTTCCGCGCTCTCGACATTGTCCATGGCCTCGACGAGGTCATAGATGCCGAAGGGAATAGCGGTGACGAGGATGATGCCGAGGAATTCGAAGCCGGAGAAGACGTAGCCCACGGCGGGAATCGGCACCGAGAAGCCGAAATTGGCGAAGGCCGCGCCGACGCCTGCAATGCTCAAGCCGCCGAGGCCGAGCCCGAACAGGTTGGAGCCCCAGGCGATGATCATGCCGGCTGCGATGGCGACGAGGCCTGCGGGAATGCCGCGCCAGTATTTCACGCCGCCGAACCAGCTCACCAGGATGATGGCGAAGCAGACGAGGCCGATCTGCGGCGTCATGTACATCTCGAGCGCCGGCCGCATCGAGATGAAGGTGACGGAGACGCCGGCGAGCGTGCCGAGCAGCGCCGCGCGCGGCGTGATCTTACGAATGAACGGCGCAATGAAGCCACCGATCATCAGAATAAAACTCTGGAAGAACACCCAGACGAGGCCGGCCGACCAGCCCTTGAGCGGATCGCCGGTCTTCAGCGTGATCGGCAGCATGATCACGAAGGTGACGATGAACATGTGCGGCACGCTGACGCCCGACGGCAGCGCGCAGACGTCGTTGCGGCCGGTCTTCTGGGCGAGACGATAGGCGAGATACGCGTAATAGAAGGTGGACAGGCACATCATCAGCCCGAGCGCGGGCAGGATGCGGCCGAACACGAGGCTGTCCGGCATCTTCAAGACGAAGCGCAACAGGCCCGTGAGCACCAGCATGTTGACGAGGATGTTGGTGCCGAAGCCGAAGAACGCGTTCCAGTCGCCCGATGTCCATAGTGCCGGCTTGAACTCAGACTTGCCTGCCGTCCCCGTCAATGTGCTCATGATAATACCCCTATGTGGTCGAAACCTTCATTGCCTCCAGAACTGCGGCTGAGTCCGCGACCCAGCCGAAGATGCCGCCCTGGGCCTTGATCATCTTCAGGCCCATCTCGTGAAACTCGGGAAAGTAGGATGCGCAGCCGTCGGAGATGACGACGCAGCGATAGCCGCGGTCATTGGCCTCGCGCACCGTGGTGTTGACGCACACCTCGGTGGTGACGCCGCACACGAGCAGATTCTCGATCCCGTATTTCTCCAGCACGTCCGTGAGCTCGGTGGCGTAGAACGCGCCCTTGCCCGGCTTGTCGATCACGACCTCGCTGTCGAGCGGATAGAGCTCGGGGATGATGTCGTGGCCGGCCTCGCCGCGAATGAGGATGCGGCCCATCGGGCCGGGATCGCCGATGCGCAAGGACGGTGCGCCGCGCTCGACTTTCGCAGGCGGCGCATCGGAGAGATCGGGCAGATGGCCCTCGCGGGTGTGGATCACCAGCATGCCGGTGTCGCGCGCCGCCTTCAGCACCGCGCCGATCGGCTTCACCGCGCGCGCGAGCTGGCTGACGTCATTGCCGAGCGTCTCGCCGAAGCCGCCGGGCTCCATGAAGTCGCGCTGCATGTCGATGATGAGAAGCGCGGTGGCGGGCCAGTCGAGCCTGATCGGCTCGGGCTCGGCGTTGATGACGCCCGGTGTCGGCTTGGCTGAGTTCAACATGACGCAGGCCCCCGCGAGAACTCCCTTTGCCAGGAGTTCTGCAAGCGCCGTGCCATTGTGTACAATTGCGGGAGAGCGCGGGCGGTGAACGAATTTGCTGTTTAGTCAGACGGTTACGTCGGCGATCGAGGCCTGCTTATTCTCTATGCGACGGCTTTGCGACGTGCATTTGCCCAAGGGATGAGCGGACGTGGACACTCTCTCCGCCGTCATTCCGGGGCGATGCGAAGCGTCGAACCCGGAATCCATCTGACCGAAATGTATGAGGTGAAATGGATTCCGGGCTCGCGCTACGCGCGCCCCGGAATGACGAGCAGAGACTACCGCCCCGCCCCATACAGCCGCCGATGCTCCTCCTCATACGGCGCATAAGAATCCTTCAGCGTCGCCATGTTGAGCAGCATCGTCGCAACCACCGTCCCCGCCTTGTCGAACACGCGCGTCTTCACCCAGGCGCTTTCGGTGCGACGGCTGCCGGAGAGCGCGACCACTTCGCGCTCGACTTCGTATTCCTCGTCGACGAAGAGCGGTCCCTTCACCAGACGGATCTCCTGGTCGGCAAACAGGCCGACGGCCGGTCCCCTGGCCGGCAGCGGATCCTCCTTGGAGCGGTACTGGAACAGCACGCTCAGCATCTCCATCGGGATGATCGGTTTGCGCCAAGGATTCGAAGAAGCATTGTCCGCGCCCGAATAGTACGGCGAGCTCTCGGTGATGACGGCGAGCTTCTGCCTCAGGGAGAACGGATAGAGGTCGCCCATGTTCTGGTCGAACGCCATCCTCACCGTCTGCCGCTTGCTCGTCTGCGCCACCTTGACGTCGCGCAGGATGACGGGATCGGCCAGCGGCTTGAGCTCGCCGAGGCGGGTCTCGAGCGCAGTCGCGACCGTCGCGTCGCCGATTGAGGCCGTGCCGCGCAGCACCTCGGTGCCGTCGCGCTTGACCATCTGAACCTGGCATTGGCTTGTGCCCGGCAATGGCTTTGACAGGATCGCCTGCACCTCCTCGCCCTCGTAGCAGACGCTGCGGTAGTGCGCGGAGAGACAGCCGCTCTCGAACCAGGCCTGCCCCCAGAGCCGCGCGCCGAGCGGGGCAAACTGGCTGAAATGCGTCGGGCCTTCGATGGTGCCGCCCTTGAAGCCGAGCTTCTGGGCGGTGGCATCGTCATGGATGGAGGCGTGCGCATCGTAAGTTTGCGCCTGCAGCATCTGGCGCGGCTTGCGCCACGGGCCGATCAGCGTCTCCGCGGTCTCGGTGATCTCGGTCTCGAATGCATTTGCGGTCATGGCTTTTCTCCACAGGCAGCCATGACTAACAGGACCGCCACGGATGCGGCCAGCGATATTGACTTCGCCTGTCCATGCTTTTGACTGGCAACACCCGCTTCGCAAGCCGCCTCTCTTTCCGCGGCGCAAAATCCCCGCCAAACCAAGAAGAACAAGGACCTCCGAAATGACGCTGATGCAGGTCGAGCTGGACGACAAATACCGGCTCGAATCGAAGCGGATCTTCCTGTCCGGCACGCAGGCCCTGGTCCGCCTGCCCATGTTGCAGCGCGAACGCGACCGGCTCCAAGGCCTCAACACCGGCGGCTTCATCTCCGGCTATCGCGGTTCCCCGCTCGGCATGTACGACCATGCGCTGTGGCGCGCGAAGTCATTCCTGCAACAGCAGGACATCGCCTTCGTCCCCGGCCTGAACGAGGACCTCGCGGCGACCGCGGTCTGGGGCAGCCAGCAGGTCGGCCTGTTCCCCGGTGCCAAGGTCGATGGGGTGTTCGGCATCTGGTACGGCAAGGGCCCCGGCGTCGACCGCTCGGTCGATGCGCTCAAGCACGCCAATGCGGCCGGCACCTCTCTCAATGGCGGCGTGCTCGCGCTCGCCGGCGACGACCATGGTTGCCAATCCTCGACGCTGGCACACCAGAGCGAGCAGGTGTTCGCGGCGGCGATGATCCCCGTGATCAATCCCGCCACGCTGCAGGACTATCTCGACCTCGGCCTCTACGGTTTCGCGCTGTCGCGCTTCTCCGGCTGTTGGGTCGGCTTCAAGGCGATCAGCGAGACCGTCGAGAGTTCGGCGTCGATCTATAGTGATCCCGAGCGTATCCAGATCAAGCTGCCGGACGATTTCGAGATGCCGCCCGGCGGCCTCAACATCCGCTGGCCCGATCCGCCGCTGGACGCCGAGAGGCGCCTATTCGGGCCGAAGATGGAAGCGGTGCAGGCCTTCGCCCGCACCAACCAGCTCGACCGCATCGTGCTCGATTCAAAACCTGCGCGGCTCGGCATCGTCGCGACCGGCAAGGCCTATCTCGATCTGCGCCAGGCCCTCGCCGATCTCGGCATCACCGACAAGGACGCGCAAGACCTCGGCCTTCGCATCTACAAGGTCGCGCTGACCTGGCCGCTGGAGGAAAGCGGCGCCAGGCGTTTCGCCGAAGGTCTGCAGGACGTGCTGGTGGTCGAGGAGAAGCGTGGCTTCATCGAAGACCAGCTGATGCGCATCCTCTACAACATCGACGCTTCAAAGCGTCCGACGGTCACGGGCAAGCGCGACGAGCGCGGCGCGCCGCTGTTGCCGAGCGAAGGCGAACTGACGCCGACGATCGTTGCCTCCGCCCTCGTCGCGCGGCTGCGCAAGCTCGGCCATCACAGCCCGGTGCTGGAGCAGCGCCTGGCGCGGCTCGAAGCATTCGACAATCCCGTCACCACGAGCGCGCCGATCAAGCTGGCGCGCACGCCCTTCTTCTGCTCGGGCTGCCCGCACAATTCCTCGACGCGCGTGCCCGAGGGCAGCCGCGCGATGGCCGGCATCGGCTGCCACGGCATGGCCCTGAGCATGCCGACCCGCCGCACCGATCTGATCTCGCACATGGGCGCCGAGGGCGTGAACTGGATCGGCCAGTCGCCCTTCACCACCGAGACGCACATTTTCCAGAATCTCGGCGACGGCACCTATACGCATTCGGGCCTGCTGGCGCTCCGTGCCGCCTCCGCCGCCGGCATCAGCATCACCTACAAGATCCTCTACAACGACGCCGTCGCGATGACCGGCGGACAGCCGGCCGAAGGCGCCTTCAACGTCGCGCAGATCGCGCATCAGGTCTGGGCCGAGGGCGTCAAGCGCCTCGCGATCGTCTCGGACGATCCCGGCAAATACCCTGAAGGCAACTACTTCCCGCAAGGCGCAACCATCCATCACCGCCGCGAGCTCGACGCCGTGCAGCGCGAGCTGCGCGACATCAAGGGTCTCACGGTCATCATCTACGACCAGACCTGTGCGGCGGAAAAGCGCCGCCGCCGCAAGCGCGGCCTTTATCCCGATCCCGCCAAGCGCGCCTTCATCAACGAGCTGGTCTGCGAAGGCTGCGGCGACTGCTCGCAGGCCTCCAACTGCGTTTCGGTACAGCCGCTCGAAACCGAATTCGGCCGCAAGCGCCAGATCGACCAGTCGAACTGCAACAAGGACTTTTCCTGCGTCGAAGGTTTCTGCCCGAGCTTCGTCACCGTCCATGGCGGTTCGCTCAAGCGCATGAGGACTTCGGCGGTCGATTCCGGGCAGCTGTTCGCCGATCTGCCGCTGCCGCCCGCGCGTGAGCTCGACGGACCCTACAACATTCTCGTCACCGGCATCGGCGGCACCGGCGTCATCACCATCGGCGCCCTGCTCGGCATGGCCGCCCATGTCGACGGCCGCGGCTGCTCGGCGCTGGACTTCACCGGCCTGTCGCAGAAGAACGGCGCGGTGATGAGCCACGTGCGCATCGCGCCGAAGCCGGAGGACATCTCGGCGGTCCGCATCACCACTGGCGGCGCCGACGTCATCCTCGGCTGCGACATGATCGTCTCGGCCGGGCCGACTGCGCTGAGCCGCGCCGAGCGCGGCGTGACCAAGGCCTATATCAACGCCGATTTGCAGCCGACCGCGAGCTTCGTGCAGAATCCCGACCTCGATTTCGAGATGGGCACGATGCAGACCGTGCTGCGCGACGCCGTCGGCGACAAGAACCTCGACATCATCGACGCCACGGGCATCGCCGCCGCGCTGATGGGCGACAGCATCGCGACCAATCCCTTCATGCTCGGCTTCGCCTTCCAGAAGGGCGCGATCCCGCTGTCGCTGGAGGCCCTGCACCGCGCCATCGAGATCAACGGCGCCGCGATCGAGATGAACAAGCTCGCCTTCACCTGGGGCCGCCTTGCCGCCCACGACATGTCGCGGGTGCGCAGCGTGCTGCAGTTCAAGGCCCGGGCCGCAGCGCCGGGGAAATCGCTCGACGACATCATCGCGACGCGCGCGGAGTTCCTGACCGGGTATCAGGACAAGGCCTACGCCGATCGCTATCTCGCCGCGGTTGCCAAGGTGCGCAAGGCGGAGACAGCCGCCGCGCCGGCTTCGACGGAACTGACCGAGGCGGTCGCGAAGAACCTGTTCAAGCTGATGTCCTACAAGGACGAGTACGAGGTCGCGCGGCTCTATACCGACGGCAGCTTTGCGAAGAAGGTGTCCGAAAAATTCGACGGCGACTTCACGTTGAAGTACCACCTCGCACCGCCGATCTTCGCCAAGCGCGACAAGGCGACGGGGCATCTTCAGAAGCAGGAGTTCGGCGGCTGGATGGTCCATGGCTTCCGCGTGCTGGCGAAGCTGAAATTCCTGCGCGGCGGCGCGTTCGATCCGTTCGGCCGCACCGAGGAGAGGCGAACCGAGCGCAAGCTGATCGAGGATTATCTGGCGATGATCGATGGGCGGGTCGCCGGGCTGAAGGCGGAGCAGATCCCGCTGCTGGCACGGCTCGCGCGCGTGCCCGAGACGATCCGCGGCTTCGGCCACGTCAAGGAAGCCAACATCAAGCTGGCGGCGGCCGAAACGGCGCGGCTGGAAGCGGAGCTGGAGAACAGCCGCTTTGCGGCGGCGGCGGAGTAGCGGATCGGACGCACTCTGTCCGCGTCATTGCGAGGAGCTCTTGCGGCGAAGCAATCCAGACTGCCACTGCGGCCAAAATCTGGATTGCTTCGCTGCGCTCGCAATGACGGAGATTGTGGCACGCGCTCGCCTCACACGCGCTGTCATCGCCCGCGAAGCGGCCGATCCAGTACTCCGAGACGGTTGTGATTGAATCGAGAAGCCGCGGCGTACTGGATGCACCGCCTTCGCAGGGCATGACAGCGGTGATAATTGCTAGAGCGACGCCTTCGCGGCACTCGGCGCTATCACCGCCCCCTCCGCCAGATGCCGTCCCGCGATGTATCCGAACGTGAGTGCCGGTCCCAGCGTAATCCCCGGCCCCGGACAATTGCCGTTCATGATCGAGCCCATGTCGTTGCCGCAGGCGTAGAGGCCCGCGATCGGCGTGCCGTCCTCGCGCAGCACGCGGGCCTGCGCATCCACCTTCATGCCGATCGCCGTGCCCAGATCGGCCGGATAGATGCGCATCGCGAAGAGCGGCGCGCGCACGATCGGCGCAACACAGGGGTTCGGTTTGTGCGCGGCATCGCCGAGGTGGCGCTGATAGGCGGTGCTGCCGCGGCCGAATTCGGGATCGCGCCCTTCCTTAGCAGCTTCGTTGTAGCTCGCAATCGTCGCCGAGAGCGTCGACGGCTTGATGCCAATCTCCGCCGCCAGCCGCGCGATGTCAGGCGCCTCGACCAACTCGCCGCTCGCCACATAGCGCCGAACACTGCGCTTGAACGGCTTGATGCGACCGAGACCATAAGCCCACAGGAACGCGCGGTCGCAGATCAGGTAAAACGGCCGGTCCGGCTCGCCATTGCCATCACGCAGCATCGCGAGCACGAACTCGTGGTAGGACAGCGCCTCGTTGACGAAGCGGCGGCCCGCCGCATTCACGGCGATCACGCCGGGCTTGGCGCGGTCGGTCACCGTGTGCGAAAACACGCCGCGGCTGCCGTCGGCGCGGCGGAACAGCGAGGCGGGCACCCAATAGGCCGGGCTGGTCACGTCCGTGTTGAGGGCAGCACCGGCCGTCGACGCAAGCCGAAGCCCATCACCAGTGCCTGCTGTGTTGGTCGCCGAGACGAATCCGGCGGCAGGCGGGAAGAAGCGTTTGCGCAACGTCGCGTCATGCGAGAAGCCACCGGTCGCCAGCACCACGCCGCGTCGCGCTGCGATCAGACGATCACGGGCGCCGTGGCGGATCACCACGCCCGCGACGCGATCGCCTTGCATCGACAGATCTTCGACATCGGCGCTGAAAAGGATCTCGACCTGCCGCGCCAGCAGCGAGACGTATAGCCGCGCGGCAAGCGCATTGCCGAGATGCAGCGTCGTGCCGCGCGGGCTGCGCAGCCGCTGCAACGCGTATGCAGAAACAAGCCGCGCCGCGCGCAGGGTCGAGCGCAGCGATTTTCCGACACGCCGCAGATGCGGAATGTCGAGCCGGTTGACCATCATCCCGCCGAACAGCGTGAACTCCGGCAGCGGCGGTCGTAGCCGCGCGAAAGCCCGACCAAGCCGCGTGCCGTCGAAAGCCACCGGCTCGAGCACGCGGCCGCCCGATGTTGCACCCAGCCGTTCCGGATAATAGTCCGGATAGACCTTCACGGGCTGGAGCCGCACCTCGGTGTTGGCTTCGAGCCAGGCGACCGCCTCCGGCCCGCGCGCGAGAAAGGCCGCGCGCAGCCCGGCATTGGCAGCTTCAGGCACCGTGCTCGACAGATACCGGACGGCGTCTGTGATGCTGTCCGAGAGCCCTGCCTCTTTCATCTTGGGATTGGCGGGAATCCAGACCATGCCGCCGGACCACGCGGTAGTACCACCGACAAAAGCGGTCTTCTCGATGACCAGCACGCGCAGGCCTTCTGCGGCCGCAACGGCCGCCGCCGTCATGCCACCGGCACCGGCGCCGACGACAATGACGTCGTAGATCTCGTGCGCCGGCATCATGCGGCAAGTGTCCGAAAGCTGGGCATGACACCGTCATACCCCGCCGACCGGCCGGCAGCTAGCGGGCTGGCTTGCGCTCGACCGGGTCGATGTCGATCGCCCGCAGACGGCCGAGCCGCAGCACGTCCATGGCAAGCCGCCGGCCGATCCGGTCGCGGTCGAGCACGCGGATCAGATCGTCAACGCCGTTGATCTCGACGCCATCGAGCCTGATCACGACGTCGCCGGGCAACAGGCCCGCCTTCGCCGCGGGGCCGTCCGGCTCGATCTGCATCAACAGCGCGCCCATCTTGTTCTCGACGCCGGCCACGACCGCGTGGCGCCGCGGGACCGGCGCGGTCTGCCCGGCGACGCCGATATAGGCGCGGCGGACATAGCCGTGGCGGATGATCTCCGACAGCACGAATTGCGCGGTGTTGCTGGCGACCGCAAAGCAGATGCCCTGCGCGCCGTTGATGATGGCCGTGTTGATGCCGATCACCTCGGCTTTCGAGGAGACCAGCGGCCCGCCGGAATTGCCGGGATTGAGCGCGGCATCGGTCTGGATCACGTCCTCGATGGTGCGCCCGCTCACTGAACGGATCGAGCGCCCGAGCGCCGAAACCACGCCGGCGGTCACGGTCGACTCGAAGCCGAGCGGGTTGCCGATCGCGATCACGAGCTGGCCACGCCGCAAGGTCTTGGAATTGCCGAGCGCGGCATAGGGCAGATCGCGCACGCCATTGGCACGCAGCAGCGCAAGATCGGTGTCGGGATCGACGCCGAGCACCCGGGCATCGCCGACATGGCCCTCGACATCCCGCAGCCGGATCTCCTTCGACGTGCCGACCACGTGGCTGTTGGTGAGCACGAGCCCGTCAGGCGAGATCACGATGCCCGAGCCCAGCCCGCCGCGCTCGCGGCCGTTCGGCACTTTTGGTCCGGTCTCGACGCGCACGACGGCAGGGCCGACGCGGTCGGTGACGTCGATCACGGCATTGGAATAGGCGTCCAGCAGCGCCCGGTCGTCAGCCGGGGCAGCCGCCGCCGTTCGCGATGACGGGGCGTCACCGGCGATATCTGATGTGAAATCCAGCATGGTAGGAGTCCTTGAGGCTCACACAGATGGTGGCCTGTTCCCTCCAGCGCAAGGGATCCGTCTGGAGCGCAGGGCTGGGCTGCCCAGTGGACTGCCCAACTGGCTAGGGCGCCCGCCGCAACGTGCCCGCCCGCGCCTTGACCGGGTCGAGCAGGGACCAGTCGCCGTCCGGCAGCACATGGCCCTTCGGGAATGGCGCGCGCAGCTCCAGCCCGAGCGAACGCAGCACGCGGTCGTCGCGGTAGTAGCATTGCAGGACGACGCGGACGAGAGTTGCGGCCGGCACGCTGCCCGAGCTGCGGAACTGCTGCGCGACGCCGTCGCGCGCGTCGGGCGCGAGGTCGGCGAGCGGCATCCCCGCAAGCCGCGCCAGATGGTCGAGCGCCGCCGCGACCGGCCTGGTGTCCCGGCCAAGCGTTGCGAGGATGTCGGCTTGAATGATCTCGTCATCCGCGCCGGGGACGCGATATTCCTCGCTCGGTGGAATGATCATCGCGGCGATGGCGCGCAAGTTCTGGCGCTGCCGCGGCGTGAGGGTGAACTGATCAGTCATGGCGTGCTCTCATTGGTTCTTTCCCGCCGCAAAGACGGTGCGCTCCCTCTCCCGCTCGCGGGGGAGGGTTGGGGAGAGGGTGTCTCCACAGAGGGGCTCCCCCAGAGGAGAGGCCCTCACCCGGCACTTCGTGCCGACCTCTCCCGCAAGCGGGAGAGGTGCAGGGAGCGCGCGGCTGCGTTTGAATGCAATCATGATCAATCGAACAAATTGGCGAGGCGCTGCTTCATCTGGTCGGCGATGTAGAGCGCGAGGGCCTGGATGGTGGAGGTCGGGTTCACCCCGCCGGAGGTGACGAAGATGCTGCCGTCGACGATGAAGAGGTTTTTCACGTCGTGCGAGCGGCCCCATTCGTTGACGACGGAGCACTCGGGGTCGGTGCCCATCCGCGCCGTGCCGAGCAAATGCCAGCCGCCCCACGGGATCGGCGAGTTGACACAGATGTCACTCGCTCCCGCCGTCTCGAGAAACTCGCGGCCGCGCGCCAGCGCATGCTCCATCATCTTCCGGCTGTTCTCGCTGATCGTGTAGTCGATCTTCGGCGCGGGAATGCCGTGGCTGTCCTTCAGAACCGGATCGAGCGTGACGCGATTGTGCTCCTCCGGCAGGTCCTCGCAGATCGCGGAGAAGCCTAGGCGATGGCCGTTGAGCTTGCGGAAGACGCGATGATGATCCTCGCCCCAGGGCAGAATGCCCTTCTGCTCGCTAACGACGGCCTCGAACACCGGCCCTGCCCCGCGCACGAACTGGACGCCGTAGCCGCGCACGAAGCCGCGCGACAGGTCGGTGTCATACCATTCCTTGCTCCACAGGCAGGTCGGCGGCGCGCGGTTAGAGTCGGTCGGCTCCTTCACATAGCCGTAGATCTGCGCATAGGGGTGGAACATCAAATTCTTGCCGACGAGGCCGGACGAATTGGCAAGGCCGTTCGGGAAGCGGCCGGACGCCGAGTTCAGCAGCAGCCGCGGCGTACCGACGCCGTTGCAGGCGATGATAACGACATGCGCGGGCTGAAACTGCTCGACACCGTCCTTGTCGTAATAGACCACGCCCGAGGCCATGCCATTCTCGTCGGTGGTGATCTCGCGCACCCGGCAATGGGTGCGCAGCTCGACGCCAGCGCGGATCGCATGCGGCCAATAGGTGATGTCGGTGGAGGACTTTGCGCCTTGCGCGCAGGCCGGCGTGCAATGGCCGAGATTGATGCACCGCGCCCGGCCCTCATAGTCCATGGTCGCGACCGTCGTGTCCGACGGCCACCAGTGCCAGCCGAGCTCGTTCATGGCCTTGCCGATGATGGCGCCGGACAATCCCATCGGCTGCTGCGGCATCGGCGGGTGCGTCAGTGGCGAGAGCGGATCGCCGGATAGACCCGACGTGCCCATGATGCGGTCGTTCTCTTCGAAGAACGGCGTCAGCGCGTCGTAGTCGATCGGCCAGTCGTCGGCGACGCCGTCGAGCGTCTTCACCTTGAAATCGGAGGGATGCAGCCGCGGCCAGTGCGCGGTGTACATCACCGTCGAGCCGCCGACCGCATTGTAGTTGACGACCTTAATCGGCGAATCGTCGTCATTGATCGGATAGTCCTCGGGCCGGCCACGGACGTTGGGGCTCGACGACCACTCCCCGTAGAACTTGGCCTCCCAGTCCCGGCCCGTGCTGGGATATTCCGCCGGGTTCATCCAGCCGCCCTGCTCCAGGCAGACGATGTGCATCTTGGTTTCGGCCAGCGACCACGCCACCGCCGCGCCCGATGCGCCGGCGCCGATGATCAGGACGTCCACGGAGTCTTTCATCGCAACCTTGTCCTCCCCCCCTCGCCGCTTACCGGGCGATTCGGCCTTTCGCGCTCCGCGAGGCCGGCAAACGATAGGGTCAGAGCTGCGGCCGAGTAAAGCCGCCGGCCCGGAATGTCGCACTTCGCAGGGCGCAGACCATTGGTATCGCCACGTCCGGATGCTAGGAACAGGACGCACGAGCCATCGATAGCGAGACCGCATGTCCTTTCGAAATTTCTTTGCCGCCGCCCGCGCTTTTGCGCTCGTTTTGTTTTTTGTCTTGTCCGGAGTTCTGGCGTCTTCCGAGCCGGCCTCCGCCCTGACCGCTGCCGCGACGGCCCGCGACGGCAACTCCATCCAGCTCGGCGACGTCACTTACCGGCTCGACGGCGTCGACGCGCCCGAACTGGACCAGGTCTGCATCGACGATCACGCCGATCCCTGGACCTGCGGCATCGAGGCCCGCGACCAGCTGGCGAAGCTGATCAACAAGCGCTCCGTGCGTTGCGACGATGTCGGGCCGGAAAAGAGTTTTGGCAAACGCCACCGCGCCATCTGCACGGCCGAGGGCGACAAGGCGACCTTGAACGAGCAGCTGGTCAAGCTCGGCTATGCCATCGCTCGCGAGCCGATCAAGGCGAACGTCAAGCCGGCGGCGGCCGAGGCGAAGACCGCCTCTGCCGGGATCTGGAAGGGCTGCTTTGTTGCGCCGCAAGAATTCCGCAGCGGCAAGAAGGACGGTGCGCTGCTGGGCGCCGCCTGCCGCTCCGACCGCGACAAGGAGATCCGCGCCGTGCTGTTCCCGGACGAGCTGACGATGCCGCCGAGCTGCAGCATCAAGGGCAAGCTCGCGGTGCGCGCCCGCGTCACCGGCAATATCGGCATCTATCATTTGCGGGGCTGCCCGAGCTATCCCGCAACCACCAAGCCGGACCGCTGGTTCTGCTCCGAGGACGACGCCCAGGCCGCCGGGTTCCGCAAGGCCTATAATTGCCGCCGGCCAAAGTGAAAAATTCCTTCACGCACGCGTGAGTGGTAGTCCGAGACCGTATTGATCCGGAATTGAACTTCGGCGGGAGTTGCTGCACTTATCAAAGTGCGCACGCGCTTTGCGCGAGCGCTTCCTTGGCAGACGATCCTCATCGGATTGTCTTTGCTCGGGCGTTTCCTCCCTAGACTTGGGCCGCTTGTCACAACAAGCGGCTCTTCTTTTTGGGGGTCCCTACGTCCGCATCCGCATGATCTGGTCCATCGGCGGCATGTTCCCGTTCAGATGCGACATGATCCAGACGGTGCCGCCGACCAACAGGAAGACGACCAGCAGTCCGAACGCCAGCGCCAGCACGTTGTTGGTGTTGTCAGGGCCCGTGGTGATGTGCAGGAAGAACACCAGGTGCACGCCCATCTGCGCGATCGCCAGCACGATCAGCGCAACCGGGATCGAAGGCTGCCAGACCAGGTCGGTGCCGGCGATGAAGAACGAGGTCGCCGTGAGCAACAGCGCCAGAACAAGACCGACGACGTAGCCCAGAATCCGCTCACCGACACTGTGCTGCTCTTCCTCGCCCGGCGCGAGATCGTGCCCGGTTGGAATATGCGTCTGATCGCTCATGGGGCACCCCCAAGCAGGTAGACGACGGAAAACACCCCGACCCAGATGATGTCGAGTGCGTGCCAGAACAGCGCAAAGCACATCATCCGCCGCAACACGTCGGCGCGAAAGCCTTTCGCGAAGACCTGGGCCATCATGGTGAGCAGCCAGAGCACGCCGGCGGAGACGTGCAGGCCGTGGCAGCCGACCAGCGAGAAGAACGACGTCAGGAAGGCGCTGCGCGAGGGGCCATAGCCGCGCGCGACGAGATCGGCGAATTCGCGGAACTCGATGACGAGAAAGATCACGCCGAGCACGCAGGTCACGGCCATGCCGAGATAGAACCAGAACCGGTTGCGCACGTCGGCGGCAATGCTGGCCATGCCGCATGTGAAGCTCGACAGCAGCAGGCACACCGTCTCGATCGCGACGTTCCGCTGCTCGAAGATCTCCGCCCCGCTGGGGCCGCCGGCGGTCTGGCCGGACAGCACCGCATAGGCCGCGAAGAAGCAGGAAAACATCACGATGTCGGAGAGCAGGAAGACCCAGAAACCGTAGGCAGTGACGATCCGCTTCGATGCGGGCCCGGGATGCTCGATGACGACCCCGATGTGATGGGGATCGGCGTGCGCACGGCCAACGGCTGCTGTCATAGACATCAGACCGCTCCCGCCATGCTGACGAGGCTGCGCCGCTCCTCGAGATTGATCCGATCGATGCGGGCGACCTCTTCGGCCGGAATGACGTATTCGTCATGGTCGCGCCAGGCGAACACGACAAATGTCGCGAACGCGCCGAGGCCGCCCAGGATCACCATCCACCAGATATGCCAGATCAGCGCAAAGCCCATGATCGAGGCAAAGAACGCGCAGATGAATCCAGTCGGCGAGTTCCGGGGCATCTCGATGTCCTGATATTCGGGCACGTCGTGCTCGAACGATTGCTGCTGTGCGCGGGTCTTCATATCCCAATAGGCATCCTCACCGCGAACATCCGGATGGAAGGCAAAATTGAACACCGGCGGCGGCGACGAGGTCGCCCACTCCAGCGAGCGGCCGTCCCAGGGATCGCCGGTGCGATCGCGTAGCGCCTCGCGATTGCGGATGCTGACCACGAGCTGCATGATCTGGCAGATCACCCCGATCGACAGCACGGCCATTCCGATTGCCGCGACGATCATCCACGGCCGCCAGGCCGCGACGTCGTAATGCTGCAGGCGCCTGGTCATGCCGAGCATGCCGGCGATGTAGAGCGGCATGAAGGTCACGTAGAAGCCTGTGAAGGTGAACCAGAATGCGGCCTTGCCCCAGCGCTCGTCGAGGCGGAAGCCGAATGCCTTCGGGAACCAGTATTCGAAGCCGGCAAAGGCCCCGAACAGCACGCCGCCGATGATGACGTTGTGGAAGTGGGCGACCAGGAACATGCTGTTGTGGAGCATGAAGTCCGCCGGCGGCACCGCGACCAGCACGCCCGTCAAGCCGCCGATGATGAAGGTAACCATGAAGCCGACCGACCACAGCATGGGCGTCGCGAACCGAATGCGGCCGCCATACATCGTGAACAGCCAGTTGTAGATCTTCACGCCGGTCGGTATCGCGATGATCATGCTGGCGATGCCGAAGATGGCATTCACATCCGGGCCCGCGCCCATGGTGAAGAAATGGTGCAGCCAGACCATGAAGGAGACGACGCAGATCGCCATGGTCGCGAGTACCATCGAGCGATAGCCGAATAGCGCCTTGCCCGAGAAGGTCGACACCACCTCGGAGAAGATGCCGAAGGCCGGCAGCACGAGGATGTAGACCTCCGGATGTCCCCAGGCCCAGATCAGGTTCATGAACATCATGACGTTGCCGCCGGCTTCGTTCGTGAAGAAGTGGAAGCCGAGGTAACGGTCGAGCAAGAGCATCGCCAGCGTCGCGGTGAGGATCGGGAACGCTGAGACAATCAAGAGGTTCGAGGCCAGCGTGGTCCAGCAGAACATTGGCATGCGCAGATAGTTCATGCCCCTGGTGCGCAGCTTCAGCACCGTCGTGACAAGGTTGATGCCGGCGACCAGCGTGCCGACGCCGGAGATCTGCAATGACCAGGCGTAATAGTCGACGCCGACGCCGGGTGAATAGGACAGTCCGGAGAGTGGCGGAAACGCGAGCCAGCCGGTGCGTGCGAACTCGCCGACCACCAGCGAGATATTGACCAGCAGCGCACCGGTCGCGGTCAGCCAGAAGCCGACCGAATTGAGCGTCGGAAACGCGACGTCGCGGACGCCGAGCTGGAGCGGCACGACGAGGTTCATCAACCCGATCACGAACGGCATCGCCACGAAGAAGATCATGATGGTGCCGTGCGCCGAGAAGATCTGGTTGTAGTGCTCCGGCGGCAGATAGCCCTGCGACTGATAGGCGACCGCCTGCTGGATCCGCATCATGATGGCGTCGCTGCCGCCGCGCAGCAGCATCACCGAGGCCAGCAGGATGTACATGACGCCGATGCGCTTGTGATCGACGCTGGTGATCCATTCATCCCAGAGATAAGGCAGATGTCCCTTCACCACGACCCAGATCAGCACGGCGAGGATCGCAACCAGCACCACCGCGCCCGCGACGAGCGGGATCGGCTGGTCGAACGGAATGGCCGACCAGTCGAGCTTACCGAGCATCGTGACCTCCACTATGTGCGCGGCCGGCAGCCGATATCAGCTCGGGGCCGGGCCCTGGCGGAATGTGCTGGGTTGCGATCAGGTCGAACAGACGCGGGTCTTCCAGGCGGTAGGTCGGCCGGCCCCGCTCGATGCCCTGCTGCATCAATGCCTTGTAGCTGGCCTCGTTCAGCACGGCATCGCTCTTCGCCGTGGTCGCGACCCAGTCGGGAAACGCCAGCGGCGAGATCACGTTGACGTCGAACATCATGTCGGGAAAACCGTCGCCGGAGAAATGCGCCGACAGCCCTTGCAACTTGCCCTCGTTGTCCGCGCGCAGGTTCAGCCGCGTCACCATGCCGTTCATGGTGTAGATCATGCTGCCGAGCTGCGGGATGAAGAACGTGTTCATCACGCTCGACGACGTCAGCTGGAAATTCAGCTCGGCGCCGGCCGGCACCGTCAGCGTGTTGACGGTGGCGATGCGCTGGTCCGGATAGATGAACAGCCATTTCCAGTCGAGCGAGACGGCCTGGATGCGAACCGGACTGCCGGTCCCCGGCACGGGCGCTGCGGGATCGAGCTGGTGCGAGCCGATCCAGGCGACGCCGCCGAGCAGGATGACGGTCAGCGCAGGTATCGACCACACCACCATTTCGACGCGGCCCGAATAGACGAAGTCCGGCTGGAAGCGCGCTTTTGTATTGGATGCGCGAAACCAGAACGCAAAGGCCAGGATCGCGACAATGGTCGGCACCACGATCACGAGCATGATGAAGACGGAATCGCCCAGGATGGTGCTGTTGGCCGCAGCCACGGGCCCTTGTGGGTCGAGCAGATTCATCGGCAAGCCACTGGCGATTGGGAAGCCCCGGGAGGGAGCCTAGCGCGGAAAAGGCTCCGCAACAAACGCCGCGACTTCGGAACGGTTCCTGAACCGCAAGGGGAGCCATGCCCGTTGAGCCGGCCGCAGCATGCAATTCCATGTGATGTCAATGACATGAACGCAGGAGCGGCGCCCTTCTCGCCGGTCTGGTCGATTGCTAATCTGCACGAAAATAATGAGATGTACCGATCCAGGGAGTGAGCTGAAATGCGCTTGAAGGACAAGGTTGCCATCGTCGTCGGCGCCGGCCAGAGCCCGGGCGAAGGCATGGGCAATGGCCGCGCCACCGCGCTGACCTTCGCGCGCGAAGGCGCCAAGGTGCTGTGCGTCGATCACCACCTGGAGTCGGTGCAGGAAACGGTTGCGATGATCACCGCAAAAGGCGGTACCGCCGCGGCCTTCAAGGCCGACGTGACCAAGTCAGCCGACATCAAGTCAATGGTCGCGGACGCGCAAATGCGCTGGGGCCGGATTGACGTGCTGCACAACAATGTCGGCGTCAGCCTGTCCGGCGGCGATGCCGAGCTGCTTCAACTCACCGAGGAGGCCTTCGACCGCGTCGTCGCCATCAACCTGAAGAGCTGCATCCTCGCAGCGAAAGAGGTGATCCCGATCATGCGCGCGCAAAGGAGCGGCGCCATCATCAACATCTCCTCGATGGCGGCGATCACGACGTATCCTTATGTCGCCTACAAGGCGACCAAATCGGCGATGATTGCCTTCACCGAACAGCTCGCCTACCAGAACGCCGAATACGGCATCCGCGCCAACGTCATCCTTCCCGGCCTGATGAACACGCCGATGGCGGTTGATACCCGCGCCCGCGAATGGCACAAGACCCGCGCCGAGGTCGAAGCCGAGCGCGACAGCAAGGTGCCGCTGCGCAAGAAGATGGGAACGGGTTGGGACGTCGCGAACGCCGCGCTGTTTCTGGCGTCGGACGAGGCGGGCTTCATCACGGGCGTGACGCTGCCGGTGGATGGCGGCGCCAGCGTGAGGCGGGGGTAGAAGCGAGCATGCTGCTCTTACCCTCCCCTGGAGGGGGAGGGTCGCTACGCATGAAGCGTAGCGCAATGCGTAGCGGGGTGGGGTGAAGGTCCCTCCCCGTCCAACAGTTTCCGTGCGGAGAGATCACCCCACCCCGCTCGCGCTGCGCGCGATCGACCCTCCCCCTCCAGGGGAGGGTAAGATCAGTGCGTCACCCGCCAGATCGTGCCGTTGCCATCCTCCGACACCAGCAGCGATCCATCCTTCGCCACGGCAACACCGACCGGCCTCCCCCACACCTCCGTGTCGCTCAGCACAAACCCCGTGACGAAATCCTCATACTCGCCGGTCGGCTTGCCGTCCTTCATCCGGATGCGGATCACCTTGTAGCCGGTACGCTTGGAGCGGTTCCAGGAGCCGTGCTCGGCGGCGAAAGCATCGTTCTGGTATTCAGTCGGAAACTGCGAGCCCTGGTAGAACGTCATGCCGAGCGAGGCCGAGTGCGGCTGAATCAGCACGTCGGGGACCGTCACCTTGTCCTTGATATCAGGCCGCGCGCCGGCATGGCGCGGGTCTTCATTGCCGCCGATATAGAACCACGGCCAGCCGTAGAACGCGCCTTCCTTCACACTCGTCACATAGTCGGGCACGAGATCGTCGCCGAGGCCGTCGCGCTCGTTGGTCGAGCACCAGGGCAGACCGGTCTGCGGCTGGACCGCGAGCCCGACGCAGTTGCGGATGCCGGTGGCGTAGATCTTCCGCTCCTTGCCATCGGGATTGAAGGCCAGCACGGTGGCGCGCTCCGTCTCGCTCGCCCAGGCCGCGCCGAGCGGCTGCGCTTTCGACCAGGCACCCATTCCGCCCGGCGGCGTTCCCATGCCCTCGGCGACATTGCTGAGCGAACCCACCGACACCAGCATGCGCTTGTCGTCCCGCGTGAAGACGATATCGCGCGTGGAATGGCCGCCGTCATGCGGCAGGCTTGCCACGATCGTCTGCGCCTTGCCACGCGCCTTGAGATCGCCGGCCTGATAGGGAAAGCGGACGACGCTGTCGGTGTTGGCGACATAGACCCATTGCGGGTTGTCGCCATTTGGAAAGAAGGCGATGCCGAACGGCTGCTTCAAGCCGCTCGCAAACACCTCGTTGGTCGCGACCTTGCCGCCCTCCCCAGTGCGCAGCACGCGAATGGTGCCGGCCCGCGTTTCCGCGACGAAGACATCGCCGTTCGGCGCGACCCTGATGATGCGCGGCGCGCGCAAGCCTTCGGCGAACAGCTCGATCTTGAAGCCGGCCGGCACCAGGAGCGATGCCTGCGAAGGCCGCGGCACCACGCGCGAGAAGCTGGCAACCGACGGCGTCGCATTGGGCCTGGCGAGGTCCTGCGGCCGGATTAGCCTGACCGCGCCGGGCTTGTCGGCCCGCCAATCGCCATAGGCGTCCTTGCCCTGCAGCACCGGGTCGGCCTGCACGCCAGACGCAACAACGACCAGCAACCCCGCGGACATCGCCACGGACGAAATCCTGTTCTTCACGTCGCCATCCTCCCGGCCTGCACGTCGCCAACGTCAACGTTGGTCGACCCGCAAACGTTCTGCGGCAGGTCAAACGCCTGCCGAATCCCACATCAGCTCATGCCCGCACGATGTGCATCAGCCGCAGCCCATCATACTGGAAAATGCGGCTGATCGGTGCGACACATTGCAGGGGCGACGGCCGCCGGTTGCGGTCATCAAAGCTGCGGCGTCAATGTCGCACCTGATGGGGTGATCATGTGGGGATCCATCATATCGGAATGGGCGAGCCTGCTGCTCCGCTGGCTGCACGTGGTGGCGGCGATCGCCTGGATCGGCAGCTCCTTCTACTTCATCGCCCTCGATCTCAGCCTGAAGCCGAGGTCTGACCTGCCGGACGGCGTGCAGGGCGAGGCCTGGCAGGTCCATGGCGGCGGCTTCTACCGGATCATGAAATATCTGGTGGCGCCCACCCAGATGCCCGACGAGCTGACCTGGTTCAAATGGGAAGCCTACACCACCTGGCTATCCGGCTTCGCGCTGATGGTCGTGGTGTATTATCTCGAGGCCGATTTGTTCCTGGTCGACAAGTCGATCCTCGATCTCACGCCGTTCCAGGCCGGCCTGTTCAGCTTCTGCAGCCTGGCGCTGGCGTGGCTGCTCTACGAGGCCGCCTGCCGCAGCGGACTGGCACAGCGCGAGCTGCCTTTCGCCATTGGCGGTTATCTGTTCCTGGTCGCACTCACCTATGCCTTCACCCATGTGCTGAGCGGCCGCGGCGCCTTCAACCAGATCGGAGCGATCATCGGCACCATCATGGTCGCCAACGTCTTCACGCTGATCATCCCGAACCAGAAGAAGATCGTGGCGGCGCTGGTCGCGGGACAGGCGCCCGATCCGAAGCTCGGCAAGGCCAGCAAGGAGCGCTCGGTCCACAACAACTATCTGACGCTGCCCGTGGTCGTGCTGATGATCAGCAACCACTATCCCCTGCTCTACGCGACAAAATTCAACTGGATCATCGTCGCGCTCATCCTGGCGCTGGGCCCGGTGATCCGTCACTTCTTCAACGAGGGGCATGCCGGGCGCAAATCGCCATGGTGGGTGTGGGGCGTGGCCGCCGTGGGCGTGATCGCGATCCTCTTCCTGTCCGCCGCCGGTCCGCGCGAGGTGAAG
This sequence comes from Bradyrhizobium huanghuaihaiense, assembly GCF_025200885.1. Lineage (NCBI taxonomy): Bacteria > Pseudomonadati > Pseudomonadota > Alphaproteobacteria > Hyphomicrobiales > Nitrobacteraceae > Bradyrhizobium > Bradyrhizobium huanghuaihaiense. Next base: position 6,912,759 of record NZ_CP104172.1, read on the forward strand.
ACGGGCGCATTGTCGACGCCGGTCACGGTCGCCAATGTCGAGGAGATCGTGATGTCCCGCTGCAGCATGTGCCACGCGGCCGAACCGGTCTGGGCCGGCATCGTCACCGCGCCAAAAGGCATTTTGCTCGATGCGCCCGAGCACATCCAGCGCAACATTCGCCTGATCGGCCGCGTCGCCGCCTGGTCCAATGCAATGCCGCCGGGCAACATCACCGAGATGACCAGCGAGGAGCGCGCCGTCCTCGCAGCCTATATCGAGCAGGCGCGCTGAGGCCGTCATGCGTCGATCGCGCATTTCGCGAAATGAAATTCCGCATCTCCCACGGAATTGAAAATGACTTGACCGCCTATCCGGCGTAGACAGGACCAGCGGCCCTGGGTCGCTGTCCAAGTCAGTTTGCATTCGGGGAAAGAACAGTGGCCCTCAAAAACGTCATCGGTATCGACCACGCCGTGGTCATGGTGAAGGATCTCGACAAGGCCGCCGAGAACTATCGCCAGCTCGGCTTCACCATCTCCCCGCGCGGCACGCACAGCGCACATATGGGCACTGGCAACTACACCATCATGTTCGACCCCGACTATATGGAGCTGCTCGGCGTGCTGGTGGCGACCGAGCACAATGCACCCGCCCGCGCCTTCGTCGAGCGGCATGGCGAGGGCATCGAGCGCATCGCCTTCACTGCGATCGATTCCGCAGCCGGCGCGGAGGAGATCCGCGCCCGCGGCCTGACGCCGATCGGCCCGACCGATTTCGAACGCCCCGTCACGCTGCCTGACGGTACGATCTCGGCGGCGAAATTCCGCACCTTCATGTGGCCGACCGCGGAGGCGCCGGGCGGCGTGCGCATCTTCGCCTGCCAGCACAAGACCCGCGAGACCGTGTGGATCCCCGAGCTGATGAAGCACGCCAATGCGGCCACGCGAATCAAGCAGACGCTGATCGCAACGCCGGAGCCGGCGAAGGACGCCGCCCATCTCGGCCGGCTGATCGACCGCGAGCCGAAGGCCGAGGCCGACGGCGCCGTGACCGTGCCCTCCGGTGGCGAGCGCGCCGATTTCGTCTATCTGACGCTGGACCAGCTCGGAAAGCGCTATCCCGGCGTCCCGCTCGCGGGGCTCTCCGAGCGCGGCGGTGCGGCCCTGGTGCTGGTCAGCGGCGATCTCGCAGCGACCGAGAAAGCGCTGGGGTCAGCCGCGGTGCGCAGCGGGACCGCGATCTGCGTGCCGCCGGCCAAAGCCAACGGCACCCTGCTCGCCTTCATTGCCGGCTGATTTGAACTAATTCTTTAACGTGTGTTTACCCGGCGGCTCTAGGATTCCAGGCCATCCAAGTCGCCGGGACCAGACGCATGTTCAAAGAGGGATCGCCGATCGCCTACGACGCGCCGGCCGAGCTGAAGAAGTGGCCGTCGCTGAAGGGCGAGCGGCAGAAGGATCGGGGCCCGCCCTATCTCGTCTACAATGGCACGCTCGCCGACTGCGTCCGCGAGCTCATGGACAAGCCGATCAAGGGCATCTCGCTCTATGACATCATGACGAAGCCGCAGGCCGCCTTCGACCAGACCGTGCTGTCGCCCGGCGATGCCGCCGAGATCGCGATGCGCAAGGATTTCCCCAAGGCGTAAGCGCTCTGCGCACACTAGCGTGACAGCGTCGCGGTTCCCGTAGATCCGCGGGCCGATGGTGCATCGGTCTGCGGCGGGAACACCGTACTAACACCGTGCGCCCTTCGGAATCGCAGCTTCGCCGCAATTACGGTTAATGAAGTCCTCGTCACCGGCGCAGGCGCCGGTCGTTCCCCCACAGTTCGAGGACTCTTACCGAGATGCGATTTCTCGTCGCGGCTTGCGCTGCGTTCCTGATTCTGATGTGCGACGTCGGCTCGTCGCCGTCCTGGCAAACGCCAAGCCTCGACCACGCAGCTCCCAAGGAGGATCGCGCGCCTTCGCTGGTTCCCCTCGTCGACCTCTTCCTCGCGAGCGTGCAGGCCATTGAGCTGGCGAATGCACGCGCGGCTTACGAGGAGACGATCGAACCGGCGCACACCGTCGAGACCGTCGTGCAGGCCCCGCCTTCGCCAACCGACCGATTCTGTCACGCGCTGAGGGAAGCGGCTGAGGCCAGCGGCATTCCCGTGCCGTTCTTCGCGCGCCTGCTCTGGCAGGAGAGCCGCTTTCGTTCCAGCGAGGTCAGCTCGGCCGGCGCGCAGGGCGTCGCGCAGTTCATGCCGGACACGGCCGCCGAAGTCGGACTCGATGATCCCTTCGATGCCATGAAGGCGCTGCCGGCATCGGCAAAGTTTCTGCGCAAGCTCCGCGACGATTTCGGCAATCTCGGTCTCGCCGCGGCCGCCTACAACGCTGGGCCTGGTCGCATCCAGAAATGGCTCGCCAGGGAGAGCGAGCTGCCGCGCGAGACGCGTGACTATGTCCGCATCATCACCGGCACCCGGGCTGAGGACTGGACCGAACGCTCGGAGGCCCTCGCAATCAGGATCGACCTGCCGCGCGAGGCGCCATGCGAAGGCATCGGCAGCCTCTCCAAGACGAAGGACGTTGCCTGGGTTCCGGTGAACCTGACGCCGTCCGTCGTCACCATCATGCGCAGGGCCGAGCACCTGGCGGCGCGCCTCTCGGCAAACCGTGCGCGCAAGCGGTTTGCGTCCCTGCTGCGCAAGAGCGCCTCAGTCCACGGCAAGGCGCGAAGCATGATTGCGGCGCGCGCGGCCGGAAAGAGCGCCAAGGCCCGAGCCATCCGTGTAGCATCGCGCGAGCGTTCCTCGAGCTGATGCGAGCCGGAAGCCGCTCGGTTGAGCGGCTTCCCGGGATTTTTCAGACTAGTCGATCTCCTCGATCACGCGACGTTCGCGAGGCTCGATGACGTAGGTGCGCGTATCGCGATGGATATAGCGATATTCCCGCAGGTCTGGCGCGTCGCGATAGACCGTGCTCGGGAATTCCTCGACCTCGACAGTCTCGGGGACGCGGTCGCCGACATGGATCTCGGTGCGTGCCGTGCTGCCGGTGGTCCGCGCCTCGCTGCGCCCCTCGGTGCGGGTCTTCGCATGCTTGCGGATCGCCTCGCGATCGCGATCCGAGAACTTGCTGGCGCTGCGCTCGCGCGTGGTCGTCGTCGCCGTGGACTGTCCGGAATACGGAAGGACCGTCACGATCTTGTAGCTCGCAGGATCGACCACCACGATCTGATCCTTCACCAGCGCGAAGCTGTAGCCGCGATATTGCGGCACGATCTCGACGACATCAGGCGGCAGCGTCGACAGGTGCACGTCACGAGGCACCACCGTGCCGACGTTCAGTGAGAAATTGACATTCGTCAGCGGCCGCACGTTCAGGTGCGAGATCGAAGCGCTGATCTTGGTTTCCTGCTGGCGGTTGAGATTGACGTCGGCGGCAGCCTGTGAACTGGTTCCCGACCGCTCGCCCTGGGCCTGGTTGCTCGCTGGTGCATTCGGCGCTTGCTGAGCCTGGTTGGTTCCGGTCCCGCCGGGCGCCTGCTGCGCCTGGTTGCTGTTGGCCGACGGCGGATTGGAGCGATCCTGCGCTTGGTTCGTTGCCGGTGGATTGGCACTCTGCTGGGTCGCAGGCTGGTTTCCGGTCGTGCTTGAGTTTGCGGCCCCACTTTGCGGCCGCGAGGACGTGTCGGTGCTGTTGGCAGCGTTTGAGGTGCCGGAGCCGGTGTTGGCAGGCGGTGTGGCGCTCTGTGCGTTCTGCGCCGATGTCGGTGATTGCTGCGGCTGCGATGTGGACTGCTGCGGGCCAGCAGCGCCTGACGGCGCGGCGGTGGACGGAGCGGCGGAATTCGATTGGGATTGCGGCGTCTGCTCGGGCTTCGTGTTCGTACTCGGCGATTGCGCAAAGGCGGCGCTTGCCAGCACCAGCCCCAGTGCGGTTGTTGCCAACAGTCGGATCATGCTTGTCTCCCTTTGTCCGGTTCAACTTTGGCTACTAACCGGCGCTGGGAAGCTCGGTTCCAGTTTTTCCCGACCCAAGGCTGCAGGGAACTTGCGATGCCATCGAAGAGCGCCGGGATCATCGCCTACCGCAAGCGCCACCATATCGAGGTTCTGCTCGTGCATCCCGGAGGGCCGTTCTGGCGCAACAAGGACCTCGGCGCATGGTCGATCCCGAAGGGCGAGTACGCGGACGGAGAGGACGCCGAGATCACCGCCCGGCGGGAGTTTGCCGAGGAGCTGGGACTCGAGGTGACGAATCCGCTGATCGCGCTTGGTCAGATCAGGCAGCGCGGCGGCAAGATCGTCACCGCGTTCGCGGCCGAGCTCGATATCGACGTCGGCAGCATTCGCAGCAACACGTTCGAGATCGAATGGCCGCCGCGCAGCGGCAAGCGGCAGCACTTTCCGGAAGTCGACCGCGCCGAATGGTTCACGGTCGAAGATGCGCAGCAAAAGATCAACGCAGGACAACGCCCATTGCTCGAACGCCTTGCGCAGCTGGTCGGCGACGGATAGGCCGCGCGCCGCTCACACCGGCTTGTCGTCGTCCGTCACCGTCGAGGTCATCTCGTGATGCTGTACGTCAATTTATACTGTGATAGCCTACGTCCCGAGGAAACACCGGGCGCCGTGCCGACGGTCGCGCCGGCTGCGTGCTAGTGTAGCAACAACGGAGTCACGACGATTCACGAGAAGGGGGCCTGTCCTTGAAATCGCGCACCAAGCCCACGACCGAGAAGCCTGCAAGCCCGCGCAAGGCGGCGATTGCCAAACTGGTCCCTGCTCCGCGCGCCGAGGGCGATGTCGAGTCCGACGACAAGCAGCGCGGCGGCGGCGTGCAGTCGCTTGGACGCGCCTTCTCGATCCTCGAAGAGGTCGCGCGGCATCGCGAGGGCATTGGCCTCGCAGAACTCAGCAAGCTCGTCGGCCTGCACAACTCCACCACCTTCCATCTGGCAAAGACGCTGGTCTCGCTCGGCTATCTGCGCCAGGAGAAAGACAACAAGCGCTACCGCATCGGGCGCCCCTTGTTCGCGCTCGCCGCATCCGCGCTCGACGAGATCGAGATGGTCAATGTCGCAACGCCGGTGCTGGAGGAGCTGTCGCGCCAGACCAGCGAAAGCAGCCATTTTGCCGTGCGGATGGGCGATGCCGTCGTCGTCATCGCGCGCACCAGCGGCCCCGGCGCGTTCCAGCTGACCGACCGCGTCGGCGTGGTGCGCCCGGCACACTGCACCGCGCTCGGCAAGATCATCCTGGCCTCGCTCCGTCCCGAACAACTGAAGCGATTCCTCGATCATGCCGAGCTGAAACCGTCGACGCCAAAGTCCATCACCGATGCCGCCGTGCTGATGCGCGAGATCGCCGAGGTGCAGCGCACCGGCGTCGCCTTCGACGACGGCGAGTTCAATCCGGAAGTGCGCTGCGTTGCCGTGCCGGTCACCGACTTCACCGGACAGGTGATCGGCGCACTCGGGATTTCGGGCCCGATCTGGCGCCTCTCCAACCAGGCGCTGCACGACGGCGCGCAGATCGTGCAAGCCGCCGCCGACCGCCTCTCGGTCGAGTTCGGCGCCAAGGATCGTGCGCAGAAGGCGTTCGCCAAAAAAGTCTGAACCCCGCGCAGGCGGCGATTTTGCCGGTCGACACTGGCAATGGCGTTCGGGATCATCCTCCAGCAAGCAGATTTTGTGGCTGTGATCGTTGCCGCGAAGGAGCTGGGCTCCCTCTCCCGCTTGCGGGACGCGACGAGCTTCGCTCGCGCCGAGAGGATTGGGGAGAGGGTGTCTCCACAACGGGGCAATCCCCCCAGGAGGAAAGAACCCTCACCCGGCGCGTGGGACGATGCTTCGCATCGCCCGGGACGCGCCGACCTCTCCCGCAAGCGGGAGAGGTGAGCCCGCAGCGCCACCGGCGCCCTACTCCGCCTTGATGTTCGCGGCAGCGACGACCTCGGCAAGCTCCTTCGTCTCCTTTGCGATCTTGGCGGCGTAGTCGGCAGGGCTCAGCACGCTGACGACGCCCTGCGAGCCGAGCTTCTCTTCGACCGCCGGATCCTTGGCAGCCGTGACGATCTCCTGGTGCAGCGTCTGCAGGATCGGCGCAGGCGTCGCCTTCGGCATGAAGAAGCCGACCCAGAACGAGATGTCGAAGCCGGGATAGCCTGCCTCCGCGACGGTCGGCACGTCGAGCAGCGCCGGCAACCGCTCGGCCGAGGACACCGCGAGCGCGCGCAGCTTGCCGGCCTTCACCAGTGGCACGGCGGAGAGCGGATCGAACACCGCCAAGACCTCCTGCGCGAGGATGCCGACCTCGGACGCCGCGCCGCCGCGATAGGGCACGTGGATCAGCTTGATGCCGGCCTTCTGGGCGAGCAGCTCCATGGCGAGATGGGCGAGGTTGCCGTTGCCGCCCGAGCCATAGGCGAGCGCGCCGGGGGCCGCCTTCGCCGCCGCGACGAGATCGGCGACGGTCTTGATGTCGGCGGTCTTTGGATTCTCCGGATTGACCACCAGCACCAGCGGTGCCGACACGACGGTGGTGAGCGGCGCGAAGTCCTTTTCCGGATCGTAGCGGATGTCTTTGAACAGCGTCTTGTTCAGCGTGATGGTCGAGGAGTTGCAGGCAAGCATGGTGTAGCCGTCCGCGTCGGCGCGCGCGACGCCTTCGGCCGCGATCATGCCGTTGGCGCCGGCACGGTTCTCGACCACGAAGGGCTGTCCAAGCTTGTTGGCGAGACGATCGCCGACGATGCGCGCGACCACGTCGACCGGGCCGCCGGCGCTGAAGCCGACCAAGATCTTCACCGGCCGCGACGGATATTTCTGCGCGAGGGCCTCGGTCGTCAGCGCCGCGGCGCAGAGTCCGGCGATGAGCGCCAGCAGGCGGGCCGTTCGTTGCATTCGTTCTCTCCCCAACCTCGTGCGCCGCTTGTGCATGTTTGTTGGTGCGGCGCATGCGAGGACCATGATGAGCGGCCACACCGGATTTCGCAATCGCGTTTGCATCCGCCCGATGCCAGGCAATTCCGCCGCGCGGCACGTGAGGAGCGGTCTCAACAAAAAAAGTGCGAAAACAACCCCATGCACAGTAGCCGGCCCCAGTCGCATCAAGGACTTGCGAGGCAGACCCACGCTTTCTGATTTTTCGAAATCGATTTGACCCGTCGGGCAAAACAGTGGCAGAATGGCATGATCGCGATAACCGCAAGCCTCCATCCCGCCCCGACATGGGCGCCAGGCCGCGGCTCCGCGTAAACCCCTCATCCACATCTGAAAATCGCAACTGCCGCGCAAAGCGCGATGGGCTCCGCTCACGGCGGGCCCACGCGCCTGCGCCGGCAAGGGACACATCGACATGACGACAGCTCCGGAACGCAACGGCACGACATCCATCGCGGCGAACGGCTACGGCAGACCTGCAAGCCCGCGGATCAGGCTGCATCGACGGCGCATTGCGATCGACCACCCCGATCAGCAGGCCGGCGAGCGCCTGCTCGCCGATGCCCTCGGCGCGGTCGACCGCGACGCGCTGCACGGCATCCTGAAGCAGCTCATGAAGGCGAGCGCGATCGGGCAGAAGCCGGACGAGGCCAATCTCGCCTTCATGGTCTCGATGATGAAGAGCATCGCCCCCAGGGATTCCATCGAGGCGATGCTCGCGGCGCAGATGGTGGCAGTCCACGCCATGGCGATGCGCTCCGCCTGCCGCCTGGCCTTCATCGACGACCTTGCGCAACAGGAAAGCGCCACGCGCGCCCTGACCCGGCTGGCCCGCACCTTCGCTGCGCAGACCGAGGCCCTGAGCCGCCATCGCAACAGCGGCGAGCGCGCGATCACCGTGCAGAACCTGTCGGTCCAGGACGGCGGCAAGGCGATCGTCGGCAACCTCACCCAGCATGCGAACATGATCGTCGCGGAAGCCGGCTCGAACGACGGAAGGCAGGGTGCAGTCGCATGACCGGCGGCCACACGCGCAACACCATCCCGATGCGGGCCAGCCCCCGCTGCGGCGCCAGGACGCGCGATGGCGCCGCGTGCCGCTCGCCGGCCGCGCACGGCAAGGCGCGATGCCGCATGCACGGCGGCACACCGGGATGTGGCGCGCCGCTCGGAAACCGCAATGCGCGCAAGCATGGACTATTCACTGGGGAAGCGATCGATGAGCGAAAGCAGATCGGTTCTTTGCTGGATGACGCGCTGAAGCTGCTGCGGAACTTGACGTGATGGCGTCCGGCCGGCGTGGATCACGGGCGGACGTCGCGGGATTCGAAATGCCCGTTGCAAACGGAACTTCTCGCACTGGCGCCACTTGAATGGGCAACGGAAGCATGCCCGATGAATGCCGAAACGGAACTCAAATTCCGCCTTGCGCCGCGAAAGCTGTCATCCGTCTTGCGCGCCGCCGCTTCGAGCGGACGACGCGGCGACCGGTCGGAGCAGGATCTGGTGTCGACCTATTACGACACGAGCAAGCAGAAGCTCAAGCGACATGGTCTCACGCTCCGCGTCCGCAAGATTGGCGATCGCTACGTCCAGACCGTGAAGGCGGGCGGCTCCGGAACCGTGACGCGCGGCGAATGGGAGCATGAGGTCGCGGGCGCAAGGCCCGACTTCAAGAAGATCAAGAACACCCCTCTTGCGGACCTCGCATCCAAAAAACTTCCGCGCAGGCTGCGGCCGGTGTTTCGGACCGAGGTCCATCGCACCACCGAGGCGAGGCGGGTGCGAAAGAGCCAGATCGAGCTCGCCGTCGACCGTGGCCGCATCGGCGCCGGGCGGCGCTCGCGGCCGGTTGCCGAGTTCGAGCTGGAATTGAAATCCGGGCAGGTCGCCGATCTGTTTCGGCTGGCGCGCAATCTCGAACGCAGGACGGGCGCCGAGCTCGATCTGCGCTCGAAAGCCGAGCGAGGCTTCCAACTCGTGACGGGAAACAGCGCGGGCGCGCAGCACGCCGAGCCGATCGAGCTCAAATGCGAGCTCTCGCCGCGCAATGCCTTCGGCGTGATCGCGCATTCGACGCTTCGCCAGATCACGGCGAATGCCGATCCGGTGCGGGACATGGATTCGGAAGGTGTCCACCAGATGCGCGTCGGCCTGCGGCGCCTGCGGGCCGCGATCTCGCTGTTCTCCGACACCCTGCCGCGCGCCAGCACGGAGCGGATCAAGACCGAGCTCAAATGGCTCACGGGCGAGCTGGCGCCGGCGCGCGAGGTCGACGTCTTCCTCACGGAAAGCATTCTGCCGATCGCGGGCCAAGGCGTCCCGAAACGCGGCGCTCGCGCGATCGCCAAGAAGTTTTCCGCGGAGCGGAGGGCCGCCTTTGCGCGCGCCCGCGAGGCGGTCGAATCGCCCCGCTACCGCCGCCTGCTGATCGACGTGATCGAGTGGATCGAGACCGGACAGTCCCCCGCCGACGATAATCGGTCGATTGCTGCTTACGCCGCCGCGGTGCTCGACCGCCGGATCAGGACGGCGCGCAAGCAGGGCAAGCATCTGGACGATCTCGACCCGATGCAGCGTCACAAGCTGCGGATCAGGATCAAGAAGATCCGTTACGCCGTCGACTTCTTTGGGAGTCTCTACAGCGATCGCGACCAGGGGCAGCTCGCAAACCTCTCCGGCCAGCTGAAGGCGATTCAGTCCGCGCTGGGATCGCTCAACGACTTCATGACGCATCGCGAGCTGGCGACGGAGACGGCGTTGGCGGCGCCGCCGGCCAACCGGCGCGCCCAGGCCTTCGCGTCGGGGTTCATCGTCGGCCGGGAGCGCGAGGCGGCGCACGGCCTGATGAAGGACGCCGCCGGCGAGCTGCATCGACTGCACCGGCTGCGCGTCGCGCCGGGCAAGTGACGCGGGAGAACCGGGATGTCATGGGTCGGCAGTTGGCGAAATCAGTTCGGCTCCCTCCTTCGCATCATCAGCGAGACGGAGGAGCGCATCGAAGGCACGTTCGAGACGGCGCTCGAAGACAGCGGCTTCTACGGACAAACGGTGCAGGTCACCGGGTTTCATCGGGGCAATTGCATCGGCTTTGTCGCCGTGGGCTCGTCTGCGACGGGCGACCGCGTCGTTTCGTACACGGGATTGTTGCGTCACGGGAAAATGGAGACCGCCTGGTTCGTGGTCGCCGACCAGGCGCTGAGTGCCGCCAGCGAGGGTGATCCCGCCAAGCTCAAGCCGTTGAACTGGTGGCGCGCCGTGACAACCAACGTCGACACTTTCGAGCGGGCATAGCGTTCGCCTTCCCCTGGAGCTGCTGCGCGAGCTGACGTGATAGCGTCCGCCCGGCCTTCACTTAACTTGCGTTCTGGGGTCACAAAAGAGCCTCATTTCACCCGGGTTCGCCGTCGTATTTTGGTCCAGGATTTTGTTCCTTCTCTGCGGCGGGGCAGGCTTCATGAACCTGGAGACCTGCGATGCGCCGTCATGTTGCGTTTGCGTTTGCTTTTACTTGTATTGTCGCGATTTCATCGGGCGCTGCCGATGCGCGCCCCGCGCGATCCCTCCGCGCGGCGCCGCCGCCCGAGTGCAACGTCATCATGCCCTGCGACTTCGCCGGCTCGAACATGCGCACGACGGCATCGCGCCTTCGCGCGCCGCAAGAGGTGACGGGTCGCGTTGCCGTCATGCGGGTTGCGACAACGGAAGGCGCAGCCCAGGTCGTCGGCGGCCGTCCATCCGGCTGCCCGCGCTCCTTCTGCGGTTGCGCGGCGTCGATCCGCGTGTTTGGCCACATCGTGCCGGGATTGAATCTGGCTGCGAACTGGCTGCGCTTTCCGCGGACCTCGCCGGCGCCCGGGATGGTCGCCGCGCGGCACGGACACGTCTTCGTTCTGGAGCAGCATGTCGGCGGAGACGTGTGGATGGCGTATGACGGCAATTCAGGAGGCCGTGCCACCCGCATTCACGCGCGATCGTTGCGCGGCTATGCGGTGGTGAATCCGCGGGTCGGGTGAGCGGGCGCCTACAGCGCGATGAGATTGCGACGATTCGTCATCGCGCTCTAGGTTATTGTTTGAGCATGATCTTTTCGGAAAACCGCTTCACACTTTTCCGGATCATGCTCTAGACGCCCCGCGAGCTCACCTTGTCGCGCAGGCGATGACAGAGCTCGTCCAGCAGCGTCTGGAGCCTTTCGAAGTTGACCAGCAGCCGGTCGGCTTGCGCACGCTCGGTCGTGCCGGGCGCGAAAGCGCTGCGCAGGCCCATCAGATGGTTCAGCCGCTGGCGGCCGCTCGCCGCCCGGCTTTCCGCAAATTCGAGATGCTCGAGGTCATGGCTGAGCGTGTCTTCTTCCGCGATCAGCAGCTTGAGGATCGTGTCCCGGTTATGAGGCGGCAGATCGTTCCCGTTCAGAAGGCCAATATAGTGGTCGATGTTGGCGCGAGCGACATATCCTTGCATGACGCTTCTCCCGGTCGATCTCGGCATGCCAACACAAAGGGGTAACCGAGGCAAGCGGCTGTTGCGCGCCCTCGCGAGACATTTGATCACGCAGAGCGCCAGAGGCGTGTCCAGGCCATCGCCCCGGCTTGGCACGGCCGTTCCGATCGTGTAACGCCACAGTAAAATTGCCGGGACGGAACGCTGATGGGGACTGCTGCGACCGACGACGCGGGCGATGCCAGCCGCGCGCTGATCTTCGCGCTGGTAGCGCTCGCCTGCGGGCACATGCTCTCGACCTTGCTGCGCACGATTCCGGCTGTCAGCCTCGACCTGATGGCGGCGGATTTCCGCATCGAGCCGCAGGCGCTGGCGAGCCTGACCTCCGTCTATCATTTCGCCTTCGCGGCCTCGCAGATCCCGGTCGGCGCGGCGATGGACCGGTTCGGCGTGCGGCCGGTGTCGCTCGGCCTGCTGGCGGGAACCGTGTTCGGCGCGGTGGCCTCGGGGTTTGCGACGGGACCTGCGAGCTTTGCGGTCGGGCAGTTCATGCTGGGCGTCGCGACCTCGGGCATGCTGATGTGCCCGATGACGCTCGCGGCCAAGCAATTGTCCGCCGCGCGGTTCGGATTGTGGTCGGGCGCGATCCTGTCGATCGGCAATATCGGCATGCTGCTGTCATCGAGCCCGCTCGCCTTCGTGATCGACAATTTCGGCTGGCGCGCCGGGTTCTGGATCTCAGCTCTCGGCGGCATTCTCGTCGCGCTCGCGGTGTTCGTGCTGGTGCCGAGCCAGCCGGCCGAGCACAAGGACGACTCCTCGCCGCTGTCGCAGATGATCGAGGTGGTCAGGCTCGGCCTGTCGCGGCCGCTGCGCGGCGTGATCGCGCTGGCGCTGGTGTCGCTGGCGAGCACGCTGGTGCTCCGCGGCCTGTGGGGCGGGCCATGGCTGATGGAGATCAAGGGACTGACGCGGATCGAGGCCGGCAACCAGCTCGGTGCGTTCACGCTGGCGATGATCGTGGGCCCGTTGCTGGTCGGCATGATCGACCGCAGGCTCGGCCGCCGTCGCGAACTGGTTGCCGGTACGCACGCGGTCGCGGCGCTGCTGCTCGCGCTGATGGCACTGGGAGCGCCGCACTTTCCCGTTGCATGGCTGTTCGGCGTGAACGTCATGCCGCCGTCCTACGATCTGGCACTGTTCGTGCTGATCGGCCTCTTCACCTCCGCCCAGCCGCTGCTGTTCGGCATGTCCAGGCAGCTCGTCGACGCGCAGGTCGCAGGCAAGGCACTCGCGGCCGTCAACCTCGCGTTCTTTCTCGGCACCGCGCTGATGCAATCCGTCACCGGCGCGGTGGCGGCGCTCGCGGGGCTGCCGGCCGTGCTGCTGTTCATGGCGGCCGCGCTGGCGTTCGGCGTGCTGATCTTTTTGACTTATACCTCGTCGCATTCGTAGGATGGGTAGAGCGAAGCGAAACCCATCAGCGGCGTTCGTTGAGTTGATGGGTTTCGCTGCGCTCTACCCATCCTACGCATTCGCGCATCAAGGGAATTCCAGTCCATGCCTGTCGACCACAAAGCCGCCACCGATCGTCTCATGCGCTTCCTCGCCGTCGAGGGCGTCACCGGACAGGAGGCGGCGATCGGGCGTGAGCTCACCGCCGCGCTGAAGCAGGCCGGCGTGCCGGCAAAGGCGATCCGGCTCGACGATGCCAACACGCGCATTCCCGTGCCGACAGAGACCGGCAACCTCATCGTCGACCTTCCCGGCCGCGGCGCACTGCACAACCAGCCGCGGATCATGTTCATGACCCACATGGACACGGTGCCGCTGTGCGCCGGCGCCAAGCCCAAGAAATCCGGACGCAAGATCGTCAACGAGGCCAGGACCGCGCTCGGCGGCGACAATCGCTGCGGCTGCGGCGTGCTGGTGACGCTGGCCGCCGAACTGGCAAAACAGAAGCTCGATCATCCGCCGATCACGCTGCTGTTCTGCGTGCGCGAGGAGAGCGGGCTCTATGGCGCGCGCCACGTCAAGCTGGACGAGCTCGGCTCGCCGGTGATGGCGTTCAACTATGATGGCGGCTCGGCCTCCAACGTCGTGATCGGCGCCGTCGGCGCCGACCGCTGGACCGTCGAGATCTTCGGCCGCGCCTCGCATGCGGGCGTCGCGCCCGAGCGCGGCATCTCCTCGACCATGATCATGGCCCTCGCGCTCGCCGAGGTGAAGGCCGGCGGCTGGTTCGGCAAGGTGGTGAAGGGCAAGCAGCAAGGCACCAGCAATGTCGGCCCCGTCACCGGCGGCGAAGGCCGCCCCGCAGGTGATGCCACCAACGTCGTCACCGACTACGTCCATGTGCGCGGCGAATGCCGCAGCCATGACGGAAAATTCTTCAAGGAGATCACCAAGGCCTACAAGGCCGCGTTCGAGAAGGCGGCCAAGAAGGTGACGAACGCACAAGGCAAGTCCGGCAAGGTCAAGTTCAAGGCCGAGACCGACTATTATCCGTTCCGCATGAAGGAGAACCTGCCGGTCGTCAAACGCGCGATCGAGGCGGTGGCTGCCGTCGGCGGCACCCCGAACGTGCGCGCCGCCAATGGCGGCCTCGACGCCAACTGGATGGTCCGCCACGGCATTCCGACCGTGACCTTCGGCGCCGGCCAGAACGAGGCGCACACGGTCGACGAATGGATCAATCTCGACGAATACGACCGGGCGTGTGCGCTGGCGCTGCAGGTCGCGACGATGCGGTGAGCTGGATTCGTAGGGTGGGTTAGCGCCGCGGATTGCGCGAAGCGCAAACCGCCAGGGTAACCCACCACTTCTCTGCCCGCGCGGAAAGTAAAGAGGTGGGTTACGCCTTCGGCTAACCCACCCTACGAAAAAAGAAAGGGAGGCCACATGGCACGCATCGCAAGCATCGAGACCGGACTCTACCGGATCCCCCTCCCCGTCACGCTGTCCGACTCCACGCATGGCGAGATCGCGGCGTTCGAGCTGATCACCTGCCGCATCCGCGATGCCGATGGCGCTGAAGGCGTCGGCTACACTTATACGGTCGGGCGCAATGGCGGGGCTGTCGCCGACATCCTCGGACGCGAGATTCCGCCGCTGGTCGAAGGGCGCGAGGCCGACGATACCGAAGCGATCTGGCATCATGTCTGGTGGGCGCTGCATTACGGCGGGCGCGGCGGGCCGACCGTGCTGGCGCTCTCCGCGCTCGACATCGCGCTGTGGGATTTGAAGGCGCGGCGCGCGAAGCTGCCGCTGTACCAATTGCTCGGCGGCTTCGATGCGCGCGTGCCCTGCTATGCCGGCGGCATCGACCTCGATCTCTCCGTCGAGGCGCTCCTGAAGCAGACCGACGGCAATCTCGCGAAGGGGTTTCGCGCCATCAAGATGAAGGTCGGCCGGCCCGACCTGAAATCCGACGTGGGGCGCGTCGCCGCCATGCGACAGCATCTCGGCGACGGCTTTCCGCTGATGGCGGACGCCAACATGAAATGGACGGTCGAGGAAGCCATCCGCGCCGCCCGCGCCTTCCAGCCCTACGATCTCACCTGGCTCGAGGAGCCGATCATTCCTGACGACGTCGCGGGCCATGCCCGCATCATGCAGGAGGGCTTGTGCCGATCGCGGCGGGCGAGAATCTGCGCTCGCTGTGGGAGTTCAAGAACTACATCGCCAGTGGCGCGGTGTCGTATCCCGAGCCCGACGTCACCAATTGCGGCGGTGTCACCGCCTTCATGAAGATCGCGCGGCTGGCGGAGGCCTTCAACCTGCCCGTCACCAGCCACGGCGCGCACGACATCACGGTGCATCTGCTCGCGGCGTGCCCGAACCGGTCGTATCTGGAGGCGCATGGTTTTGGCCTCGACAAATATATCGAGCACCCGCTGGTGCTCGAGGACGGCAAGGCACTGGCGCCGGACCGTCCGGGCCACGGCATCGGCTTCGACTGGAAGGGGCTGGCGAAGCTGGCGGCGTAGGAGTGGGCTCACCTCTCCCGCTTGCGGGAGAGGTCGCACCGAAGGCGCGGGTGAGGGCTCTTTCCGCAGTGGGACAATCCCGATGCGGAGACACCCTCTCCCCAACCCTCCCCCGCAAGCGGGGGAGGGAGCGCAGCGCCTTTGCTGCAAGCTGTCCGGCTTGATCGCGCACGCCAAGCAAACGCGCATTGCTGCACGCGGGGCATTCGCTGGCGCCTGATGCGGCGGCCCGATATTCGGCTATGCTGGCTGCAAGCCGGCCCTCCCAGCGAAAGATCCCCTGCCTTGACACCCGAACTGCACCAGAAACTGACCGCGTGGCGCCGGCATCTGCATGCCCACCCCGAACTGTCCCTCCAGGAGAAGGCGACCGCCGCCTTCGTGCAGGACAAGCTCACCGAGCTCGGCATTCCCTTCGAGGCTGATGTCGGCGGCCACGGCATCGTCGCGACCTTGACGCGCGGATCGGCGCAGGGCCGCGTCGGCCTGCGCGCCGACATGGATGCGCTGCCGATCACCGAGGACACCGGCCTGCCCTACGCCTCGACCAGTCCCGGCGTGATGCATGCCTGCGGCCATGACGGGCACACCGCTTCGCTGCTCGGCGCAGCCGCGCTGCTCGCCGCCGATACCGACTGGAGCGGCACGGTCCACTTCATCTTCCAGCCGGCCGAGGAAGGTTATGGCGGCGCGCGCACGATGGTCGCAGACGGGCTGCTCGAGCGCTTTCCGATGCAGCGGGTGTTCGGCTTTCACAACTGGCCGGGCCTTCAGGCCGGCAGCATCGCGGTCCATGACGGCGTCGTCATGGCCTCCGGCGGACGCGTCACCATCACCATCGAAGGCCATGCGGGACACGCCGGCATGCCGCATCTGACGCGCGATCCGGTGATGGCGGCGGGCCATCTGATCGTGGCGCTGCAGTCGATCGTGTCGCGCAGCGTCGATCCGCTCGACACCGCGGTGCTCTCGCTGTGCACGATCGAGGGCGGCACCGCGCCGAACCAGATCGCGGGCAAAGTGGTGATCCGCGGCACCCTGCGGTTTCATCGCGAGGAGATCAAGGACACCATCCTGGGCGGGATCGAACGGGCCTGCGCCGGCATTGCCACGAGCTTCGGCGTCAAGGTCACGCCCGAGATCGTCATGGGCGTCGGCGTGGTGATCAACACGCCGGCCGAGGCCGATCTGGCGCGCCTCGCCGCGGAGAAGGTGCAGGCGCGCGTTCGCCGCGACCTCGCACCGAGCATGGCCGGCGAGGACTTCGCCTTCTACCTCAAGCACCGCCCCGGCGCCTTCGTCTGGATCGGCAACGGCGAATTGCGCGACGGCGCCGAGCTGCACGGCCCGCGCTACGATTTCAACGACGCCATCCTTCCCGTCGCCTCCAGCTGGATGGCCGAGGTCGCCAAGACGGCGCTGAGCGCGAACTAGCATGCGGAGGGCGGCGGGCCTGATGCTCGCCGCCCTTCCGCATGATCAACAGCCGCGACAGATGACCAGCTTGCGATCGATCTCCTCGTCGAGACGTCGCAGCTCGGCGTCGACGGGCAAGGCCTGCACAGGCGCGAGCAAGTCGCTGGGCCGCGGCTGCCGGTGTCCGACGGGAGCTTGCCGGAACAGGTCCGCGAACCTTGTCGGGGCGAGACTGCCGGGCGGGACGATCGTCGAGCGAGCGCCTGCGCGCGCGCCTTCTCCCGCCCTGAGGCTCGAAACCGGCCAGAACAATACCGTAGCTGCGACGATGGTCACACCAAGTCTGATCGACATCATTCTTCTCCTATCGCGGTGACATTTGCGAAGCCGCGCCTGTGCTGGATAGGAGATGCCGGCTACCCGGCCATGTCGCCCGCGACGCTATCGCGTTACGGCTGAAACCGCCTGCGGATCATGCTTCAGGAAACTCCGGCTATTCGCCTCGATCTGCCGCCCGTCGCGGACGAGGCAAGGCTCCGCGCCAGCACGCCGGCGAGCTCCGCCGACACCAGCGGATGATGCACGAGCTCGGTGATGCCCGACGTCTCGAGCGAGGGCATCGCCAGATCGCGTGTCGAGGGCGCCGCCAGGATGATCGGCAGAGCCGGCGCGGCATCATGCAACGCCGCCGCGACATCGAGCGAGGAGCCTCCGGGCAGATGACACACCAGTGCCGCGTCGAAGCGGGCGTGCGCGGCCCGGCAGGCGGTGATGGCTTCCGCCAGCCTGGTGAAGCCGACGGGCTCATAACCCAGCGCCGCGAGGATCTCCTCATAGCGCAACAGGCGGTGGCGATCGGTGTCGATCACGAGCACGGTTTCGCCGGCGCCAAGGAGCGCCGGATCGGAGCCGTGCGAAGGCGGCTGCGGCTCGTCGGACTCGCCCGATGGCAGCCAGACGTCGAAACGCGTGCCGGCGCCCGGCCGGCTCCGCACCGCGATCGCGCCGCCATGTTGCTCGACGATCTCGCGCACCGTCGCGAGCCCAAGGCCGTTGCCGTCCGGGCGGGTGGTGAAGAACGGCTCGAAGATCCGCTCCAGCGTCGCCTCGTCCATGCCGGGCCCGGGATCAGTGACGGAAATGACGATGAAGCGGCCAGGGCCGACGTCGCTGCGCCCGACGGGCAGCGGACTTGCGAGATCGCATGTCTTGATGCGGAGCTCGATGCGGCCGGGCTCCTTCATCGCCTGCGCCGCGTTGTTGCAGAGATTCAGGATCACCTGCTGCAATTGGCCAGGCTCCCCGGTCACGACGGACGCTTCGGCCACCTCGCTCACCTCGAGCCTGACATACGAAGGCAGTGACGCGGCGAGCAGCGACCTGGTTTCGTCGATCAGGGTCTTGACGCATACGCTCTCCCGCCGGCCTTCGCCGCGGCGGCCGAAGCTGAGAATCTGCTCGACCAGCTCGCGCGCCCGCTCGCCGGCCCGGCGGATCTCGGCGAGGCTCGCGGCGGGCCGGCTTCCCGACGGGATCCGCGCGTCGGCCATTTCGGCGTAGCCGAGAATTGCACCGACGATGTTGTTGAAGTTGTGGGCGATGCCGCTGGCAAAGGTTCCGATGGTCTCCATGCGGCGCGCCTGCTGCAGGCTCGCCTGGAGACGCTCCTTCTCGCCCTCGAGCCGGGCCCGCCTGATCGCGTTGCGAATCGCATCGAAAGCCATGCGAAACAGCGAGACCTCAGACCAGTATCTGAGTGCGCCTCCATGCAGGGCGTCGAAGCCGAGAATGCCATCGCGGCTTTTCTGGGCCGACATGATGCAGAGCCAGCCGCTCACGCCGGCTTCGGCGAGCAGGTTCATCGCCTCGTGGGGATGCGATGCGCTCACCTTGGGGATGTAGACGATGCCGTCGTCGCCGCCGTCGGATCGCGCCGCGAGGCTCAGCACCCGTTGCGGCCAGCCCTGTTCGAACCCGACGCCGTCGCGGGACCACCGATAGCTGTGCGTCGTCGCGCCGACCTCGCAGACAAAATAGGCACGGTCCGCGCCGATACATCCGGCCAGCTGGTGGAGCGCCATCTCGACATCCGCGGCGATCCGCTCGCTGCTCGAATTGATGAACAGCATCGAGATGTTGGCGATCACATGCTCGAACGCGGCGCGGCGGCGCAGCGTCATGGCCCGTTTGCGGAGCAGCATGCCGAAATAGATGATGCCGGAGAGCAGCAGCAGCGAGGTGATGTATTGCAGCAAACGCGTCTTGCGCGCCGAGGCGCGCGCGGCGTGCTGGCGTTTCAGGATGACCGCCAGCATGGCATCCTGCTCGCGGTTGCTGGAATCGGCGACGAGCGTCTTCAGGATGGTGTCGATATCGGGCAGCAAATCATGCAGCATCTGTCCGTGGGTCAGCAGCGCCCGGACCGAATCCTTCTCCACCGGCGGCGGCTGCAATTGCGCCAGCTCTTCCAGCCGGTCCTCGACCTGGCGCGCAGCGGCGTCCGAGGTATCGAGCGTCAGGCGCAGCATGGCGGCCGCCAGCGCGGAGGCGGCCGTCACCAGCGGCCGGGAGTCCGATTCGGCCAGCTTGTCGCTGAACAGGCCGAAATAGGCAAAGGAGTTCTGCAGCAGCGCATTCCTGCTCTTGAACCGCTCGATCAGGCTCTCCTGCCGGCCGGCCCGCGCCGACAGGACGTCGATGGCCCTCGTCTGCTCGGCGTCGAGGCCCGCCGTGTCGCGCAGCCGCGTCAAGGCATCGTCATAGGCATTCACCATCTGCACCAGCGCGTCGTAATTGCGCGACAGGCCGGCGCGCGCGGTGAGGACTTCCCTGGTCATCCCGCGTTCGAACCGGGTGAAATCCCCGAGCGCCTCCAGCTGGCTGTCATAACGCGCCGAATTGACGTTCAGCCCGTTCAACAAGAGCCAGGTGAGAAGCGCGAGCACGAACGCGACACTGACAACGGCAGGAGCTGATCTCATGGCGAGCCACCGACGGGCGCACCGCGCCAGGTACCGGTCAGGCTGTTGAGGAAGGCGACGAGCGCCCTGGCCTGCCGGTCCGTCAGCGTTGCGTTCAACTGCGCCAGCGCCATCTTGCGAACCGCGTCCTCCAGCGTCGGCGCGCTTCCGTCATGAAAATAGGGGGCCGTCGTCGCGACGTTGCGCAGGCTCGGCACGCGCAGGATTTTCGGCTCGGGCGACGCCAGCGGGTGGAATATGCCGTGCCGCTCGAACAGATTGCCGCCGACGTTGACGCCTTGGTGGCAGGCCGAGCACCCCAGCGATTTGAACAGGCGGTAGCCGTCCAGTTCTTCGGCCGACAAGGCTGCATCATCGCCCTCCAGCCAGCGATCGAACCTGCCGCCCGGCGTGAGCAGCGTGCGCTGATAGCTTGCGAGCGCGTCGACAACGTCGCGGCCGTCGGGGCGCCGACCATAGGCCACCACGAAACGATCGCGCATGTCGGGATCGGCATCGAGCTTTGCGGAGATCTCCGCCGCGCTGCTGCCCATCGTGTGCCGGCTTTCCAGCGATGCCTTGATATCAGCCTCGACGGTGCGGAATTTTCCTTCCCAGCTGAAACGAAAGCTGAGCGTCGAATTGAAGACGGTGAGCGTGTTGAGCGCGAGCTCCACCCCGTCGAGATCGACATCGTGCCGCCTCTGGCTCGCGCCGTTGGTCGCGATATCGTGACAATACTGGCAGGAGCGGGAATTATCGTGCGAGAGCCGGCGATCGCCGAACAGCCTCTCGCCGAGCGCCGCCTTCAGCGGATCGACGGCGGGGGGCGGCGGAATCGGCGTGATCGGCTCGCCGCGGTCGAGCACCGGTGCCGGCGGCGACTGCGACGGCGCGGGCGTGACTTCCAGGCAGCACAGCAAGACCGCGCAGATCGCGATCACCCCGCCCCGATAGCCGGCGCCTGGCCCGGCTCCACGAAATCCAGCCAATAGTCGCACTGCCAGTCATATGGGGGTGGGAGCGGAAGCGACGGCGTCCGCTCAACGGCTTTTGATGGAAGCGCGATGATTTCGTGAACGTGACCATCGCCAGACGAGGGGACGCAGGCCGAACATGCCGGCCTTGAAGCCGTCCGACACCATCGAGCGGCAGGCAGCGTGGCACACGCCCAGCCCGGCGAAGGCGAGGTAGACCACGTCAGCAATCACGACAGTACCTCACCATCCGCTCGACGTCCGATCGGCCGCGGATGCCGAGATCGCGCAATGTCCGGTCGTCGAGTTCCGTCAAGGCCGCAACGGCCCTCCTGATCTCGCGCTCCCGGCGCAAATGCGCCAGCAGAACCGTCAGCGTTTCACCGGCCGACCGCAGCCAGCTCCAGCGCCGCTCCGGCTGTACGTCGGGCGGCAGGACGCGATCGAACTTGACGACGTTGCCGCTGCTGCAGGTTCCGCGGCCATCGCCGTTCTGCACCGGCTTCGCCGGCTCGTCGGCTTCCGGGTACGGCTCCCACTCCCGCCGGGCCGCGAGGATTGCGTGAACCGGCATGGAAGCGGACGGATGCAATGCGGCGCCATAGAGGGCAAACCCTTCCATGAAGGCAAAGGCCACCGAGCGGAACAGGCTGACCTGCGAGCCCGGCGCTGCAGCTTGCAGCGTCGGGGGCGAACGGGTCTCCGCGTGGCCCAGCCTCGTGGTACGGTCAGGACCGAGACGAGCCATGCCGCGGCCATCGGACCAGGCGACCCGCCCCTGCCCGCCGGGCTCCGCGTCATCCGGCCGAACGGAACGGACCACACTGCGAGAATGCGTCTTCATCGTAAATCTCCCACACGCTGTTCGTGGGAGGCAATGTGCAAGGCCGGCGTTACAGCGAAATCACCGTCATCGGCAAAGGGGTTACAGTTGCAATCCGGCGGCCGCGCTTCTGCCTGAGCGTGACCTTTTCGGAAAGTCGCTGCGTCCTTTGCGCGGGCGCGCCCCTTCGGGTCCGGATCATGCTCTAGAACGGTTCTACGGGAACCGCGAAGACATAGCCGACGCCGCGCTCGGTCTGGATAACGCGCGGCGTACTCGGATCAGCCTCCAGCTTGCGCCGCAGCCGCAGCACCTGAACGTCGATGCTGCGATCGAAGTTGTCCTCATGGATACGGGTCGCCTGAAGCAGATGCTCGCGGGTCAGCGGGCGTTGCGGCGCCTCGAGAAAGGCCAGCAACAGGGCGTACTCCCCCTTGCTGAGCGCAACCGGCGCTTCGCTGGGATCGATGAGCTTGCGGCCGCGGCGTTCCAGCTTCCATCCGCCGAAGCGATAGCCTCCGCGCTCGGGGTCGCGGGCGCGCGCGGCCCGGCCCATCTCCTGTCGCCGCAACACCGCCCGGACACGCGCCAGCAGTTCCCGCAGCGAGAACGGCTTGATGATGTAGTCGTCGGCGCCGAGCTCGAGCCCGACGATGCGGTCGATCTCATCGGGGCGGTGACCGGTCGTGATGATGACGGGCACGTCTGAATGCGAGCGGATTTCCCGCAGCAGATCCAGACCGTCCTCTTGACCGAGGCGAAGGTCGAGAATGATCAGGCTGGGCTGACTGGCTTCGAGATAGTGATTCAGTTCAGACCTGCTGGACGCCGCCCTGGTCGGGACGTTGTGTTCCTCCAGATATCTGATCACCATCTGTCGCAAGGTGGGATCGTCGTCGACGACGACGATGTGGCCAACATCTGCAAGCATACTTCTCTCTCAAAATCTGTCGTCACCAACAGAGTCGCATCATAAGATTTGCAATCACTCGAATAGTACAGGGGACTGCCAAAACCTCGCTGTGCGCGACGGCGTCCATAGCGCCTTGATGACGCTGTAACCCGGTATTTCTGCGGCCAAGTGCGCTGGATATCGCAGACGTGAAGCATTGTGATCCTAGCTAATGCTACTTTTGAGCGATTCCAGTCTCTGCGCCTGCATGACTGTTCGCCGGTGACGAAGGGACTGTTTGACCTTGACGACGGGCCGCGTCGCTGACGGCAACTCGACCCGCGTGCACCTTCCCGGGGCGCGGCGTTGGCCTGCAGCCGCGCGCCATGCCCGCGTGCGTTCAGCGTGCACGCAAGTCGCGAACGTGCAGCCGGGCGAGACCGGCCGCACGGATCATTCGCCGGGATGCGTCAGGAGCGGGTCAGACCCACGAGATACTGATAGATCGCAGCGAGCTCGTCGTCGTCCATCCGCCCGATCGGTCGCCACGGCATTTGCTCGCTGAGCCGGTGTCCGTTCGGATCGACACCCGTGCGCATGGTGGCGATGAACTGCGCCTGGCTCCACTCCCTGACGACACCGAGGTCGGGCCCGAGCGGCGGCAATTGTCCGGGCACGCCGCCTGCGAGATCCTTGCCGTGACATTCACGGCAATCCTGATAGGACAGCAGGTACCTGCCGTAACGGGCCGTCGGCCCCTTCGGCGGCGCAATGATCACACCGGTGAACACCGGCTTGGCATCCGGCAGCAGTCCGGCGCCGAGCATTGCCAGACCCAGCAGGCTGAAGCGATCCGGAGGCTCCGGCGTCTGCACGCCGCTCGCGGGCAGGCTGCGGATATAGGCGATCACGGCATGGGTGTCCTCGTCACTGAGCCGGCCGGCATTGGTGAAGGACATGATCGCGAGCCATCGCCCGCGCGCGTCGACGCCATTGCGAATGGCGCGAAAGATCTGGCCGTCGGACCAATGCTTCAACGCTCCTGCAGGGGTCAGGTTCGCGGGCACGAAGGAGCCGATGGGAAGCGGGAGGTCCCTGCCGACGTCGCCGCCACCCGACAGCACGCCGCTGTTCGAGTGACATCCGGCGCAGAAGCTGTCGGCGACCGCCTTGCCGCGGGCAATCCGCTCCGGTGTCGCCCCGACCTCGAGATAGGGGACCGGCGCGGAACGCGAGTGCTGCCTGACAATGCCGGCAGCCATCAGCGCGCTCACGCCGGACAGCGCAATGGCCGGCAGTGCCGCCAGAACCACGCCGCACCATTTCAACAGAGAATTCTTCGTCTGCCAGGCGCGAACGCCCGACCAGACCAGGAGCACAACGACAGCGACCATTGCAGCCAGGGCGACAATATTCTGCATGGCGTTCTCCTCAAAAAATGCTGCCTCAACGAATTCGGCGCGGTCAAATTCGCGCGATATCCCGACCGTCGATAATCAACTTCGACTCAGACCGCCGCTGAATGCCCGCGGCGCGCCAAACGGCGCCTTGCCGGATTACGAGCGCGGCATTACCGCCCCGTTTCACGAGCGACCGCTCGCGTTACAACTGTAACGCTTG
The DNA here is from genome assembly GCF_025200885.1 of Bradyrhizobium huanghuaihaiense. NCBI lineage: Bacteria > Pseudomonadati > Pseudomonadota > Alphaproteobacteria > Hyphomicrobiales > Nitrobacteraceae > Bradyrhizobium > Bradyrhizobium huanghuaihaiense. The sequence continues at coordinate 6,936,799 of NZ_CP104172.1, forward strand.
CGCGACGGCACCATCCCTGCCGCTCGGCGTCGGCCTTGGCCGCGCCACGATGCGTTTCCGGCGTAACCATTTGACGATCATCGGAAGCCTCGGTGTAACGGCGATACCCTCAATTGCCTCTGCTCATCGAGCGGCCGCCCTGTTGGCGACCGAGCATCGATCATCAAGAGGTCATCTCCCATGAAGATTCTTATCGCTTCGACGCCTGCGACGGGTCATCTCAATCCGATGCTGGCGATCACGCAGGTCCTCGTCGCCGAAGGCCACGAGGTTGCCTTCATGACGGGCACCGCCTTTCGTGCCCGCGTCGAGGCCAGCGGCGTCAAGTTCTTTCCGCTTCCGGAGGGGGCGGATTTCGATCCGAACGACGTCTTCGCCCTGGTCCCCGAGCTCAAGTCCATCCCGCCGGGACTCGAGTGGTTCCGCATTGCCTGCGAGCGCTTTTTCGTCGACGCCGTCCCCGCCCAGCACGAGGGCCTGCTGCAGGCGCTACGGCAATTTCCCGCCGACATCATCGTCGGCGACGACATGCTGTTCGGCGTGCTGCCGATGCTGCTCGGACCGCGCTCGCAGCGGCCGCCGATCGCGCTCTGCGGAACCTCGTTCCTGCACTGGGCACGCGAGGACGGCGCGCCGAATTTCCTCGGCCTGCCGCCGGCACAGACCATCGAACAGCGCGATCAATACGCTGCCAAGGCACGGGAGTTCGATGCGGCCGTCGATCAACCGGTGTCGCTGCGGCTGAACCGGGCCCTGAAGTCCCTCGGCGTCGGGCCGATATCGATGCCGCTGTTCCATTCGGTGGTCGCCCTTGCCGATGCCTATCTGCAATTGTCCGTGCCGAGCTTCGAATTTCCCCGCGAGATTCCGTCGTCCGTGCATTTCGTCGGCACGCCGCCGATCATTGCCAACCAGGTCCCGCCGCCGCCATGGGCCGAGGATCTCGACGGTTCGCGCAAGGTCGTCCTGGTGACGCAGGGAACGGTGGCCAACCACAATTTCAACCTGCTGGTCGCCCCGACGCTGGCAGCGCTTGCCGACGAGCCCGACATCCTGGTGATCGCGACCGCAGGCGGCCGTCCGGTCAACGCCATCCCCGGCAAGGTGCCGTCCAACGCGCGTCTCGCCCGCTATCTGCCGTTCGAATGGCTGCTGCCGAACGTCGACGTGCTCGTCACCAATGGCGGCTATGGCAGCGTAAACCAGGCCATGAGCTTCGGCATCCCGCTGGTCACAGCGGGATTGACCGAGGACAAGGCCGACGTCAACGCGCGGGTCGCATGGTCCGGCGTCGGCATCGACCTCGGGACCAACGAGCCGACGCCGGAAGCCATACGCAATGCGGTGCGGGCGGTGCTCGACCAGCCGCGCTATCAGCGGCGCGCGACGCGGATCGCGGACGAATTCGCCGAGATCGATACGCGCGCGGAGATCGTCCGGATCATCAACGAGCTCGTGACCGACGAGACCGAGGTCTCACGCCTGCGCGCGACCGCTGCGAGCCAGGGGCGGCGTGCCGGCCGGCGCGCCTGATCGCTGCCGCTCGAGGGAATGATGGAGCGCGGCGCGACCGCGCTCCATTGCCTCGTGAAACTTCGCCTCACGCCTTCGGATAGTCGCCTTGGGATCGTCGTCCATGCGGATCGAACCAGATACCTTTGCATTCACGGTGCTGCTCGGCGCTCTCGCGGCCGTGCCGTATTCCGGCATCGACATCAATCTGCCGGCACTGGCAGCCACCGGCGCCACGCTGGGCACGAGCGCCTCGGACGTCGGGCTGACGATGAGTGCCTTCATGCTCAGCCTCGCCACGGCGCCGCTGATCTACGGACCGGTCTCCGACCGCCTCGGACGCAAGCCGGTCCTGGCATTCGGACTCGCATTGTTCGTCGCCGCCAGCATCAGTTGCGCGCTTGCCACCTCGCTGCCGCTTCTGCTGGTGTGCCGCTTCTTCCAGGGGATCGGCGCCGCCGCGACGGCTACGACCTTTGCCATCATTCGCGATCTGTTCGACGGCAACGCCGCGCGCGGCAAGATCGCCAACGTCATGGTCGCGGTCAACGTCGCGACAGTCATTGCACCGACGGCCGGCGCCGCCCTGCTGGCCGCGGCCGGCTGGCGATCGATCTATGCGATCCAGGCCGCGATCGGCTTCATGCTGCTGGTGGCGGTGATGTTTCGCTTCGCCGAGACCGCGACGTTCGCAGCTTCCGCGCGCCTCGTTCCGTCCGCCGTGACCGACAGCTACCGCCGGGTGCTGACCCATCCGGTGTCGTTCGCCTATATCCTGGTCGGCGCCGCCGGCGGCGCGACGGTGTTTGCCTACGTCACCGGCGCCTCGCTGTTCTTCGTCGGCGCCGTCGGGCTCTCGCCCGCGCAATACGGACTGATCTTCAGTGCCTGCTCGGCGTCCGTGATGGGTGGCGCCTTCCTCGACGGCCAGCTCGGCCGGCGCGGGATATCCTCGCACCACATGCTCGCGACCGGGCTGACACTGTCGTCGGGGGCCAGCGTCGCCCTGCTCGCGATGACATTGGCCGGCTGGATGCCGACGGCCTTCGTCGTCGTGCTGCTGATGGCGGTGGCGCTCGGCTTCGGACTGAGCGTGCCGAACGTGATGAGCGCGACGATGCAGCACCTCCCCGACATCGCCGGCGCCGTCAGCGCGGCAGCCGGGAGCATTCAACTGATCGCAGGTGCCGTATCGAGCGGACTGGTGGCGGCGCGGTTCGACGGACGGACCGCGCTGTCGATGACGGCGGTCATGGCTGCGTCGTCGCTCCTCGCCCTGGGTCTTTATCTTCTGGTCGCGCGTCCCGCCGACCGTCGTCTGCAATCCCGGACGATCGATGCCGGCGCGGCAATCCGAAGCCCGACGCACTCCTGAGCCGTTCGACTGGCGGCGCATTCCCGGTTCCGGCAAGTCCCTGGTCTGCTCTCTGCAACCCTTTGAACATGCTGCGGCAATGCACTCCCAATGGGGCGCATCCGCCGCCATGCTTGGCACGTGCGCTTGACGCATCGCGTCCGCGCAGGTCTAATGAGCTTATAGAACAATTGTTCGCATTCCGAACAACGCAAATCTGCGCAAGGCGGGCTCACAACACCGCATCCGCGTCACCGGAGGAAACGTCACCGATGCAAGCCATCCTCAATGGCGACAGCACGCTCATCGTCGCGATGATCGTCGTCTACATCGCATTCACATCCTGGCTCACGCTCAAGCTGCGCAGCCGAACCAGCGACCAGTTCATGACCGCCGCCCGCGCCATGCCGGCCGTGGTCGTCGGCGTGCTGATGATGTCCGAGTTCGTCGGCGCCAAGTCGACCGTCGGCACGGCGCAGGAAGCGTTCCAGTCCGGCATGGCGGCCGGGTGGGCCGTGCTCGGCGCCTCGATCGGCTTCCTGCTGTTCGGCCTCGTGATGGTGAAGAAGCTCTACAATTCCGGCGAATACACCATCTCCGCCGCGATCGCGCAGAAATACGGCAAGTCGACCATGCTCACGGTGTCCGTGATCATGATCTACGCGCTGCTGCTGGTGAATGTCGGCAATTACGTCAGCGGCGCCGCCGCGATCGCCACCGCGCTGCATGTCAGCCTGCCGGTCGCGATGTGCATCATCGCGGTGGTCTCGACCTTCTACTACGTGTTCGGCGGATTGAAGGGCGTCGCCTGGGTGACGATCCTGCACAGCGCCTTCAAGGTCGTCGGCATCCTCATCATCTTCGCGGTCGCGATGTCGCTGACCGGTGGCATCGCGCCGATCCAGGCCAAGCTGCCGGCCTATTACTTCACCTGGGACGGCAAGATCGGCTTCACAACCATCTTCGCCTGGACCTTCGGCACGGTCGGCGCGATCTTCTCGACGCAGTTCATCGTGCAGGCGATCTCCTCGACCCCGAGCGCGGACGACGCCCGCAGGGCGACGTTCTATGCGGCGGCGTTCTGCCTGCCGCTGGGCTTCCTGCTCGCGCTGATCGGGGTGGCCGCGAAATATCTCTACCCCGACATGAACAGCCTCTACGCGCTGCCGGTGTTTTTGGAGAAGATGCCGCCGCTCGCCTCCGCCTTCGTGACGACCTCGCTGGTCGCCTCGATCTTCGTCAGCGTCTGCACCGTCGCGCTCGCGATCGCCTCGCTGGTGGTGCGCGACTTCTATGTCCCCTATTGGAAGCCCACGCCGGAACGCGAATTGAAGATGACGCGGGTGTTCTCGGTGGTGATCGGCATCGTGCCGCTGGTGTTCGTGTTCTTCATTCCGGAGATCCTGAAACTGTCGTTCTTCACGCGCGCGCTGCGGCTGTCGATCACCATCGTTGCGATGATGGGCTTCTACCTGCCGCTGTTTGCCAGCAACCGCGGCGCCACCGCCGGCCTGATCGGCGCGGCGGTTTCGACCACGGTCTGGTACATGCTCGGCAACCCCTTCGGCATCGACAACATGTACGTCGCGGCCGCAACGCCGCTGGCGGTGATGGCGATCGAGCGCATGGTGCTGGGCCGCGCTCCTGCCGCTAACCAGGCGCCGCAGGCGGCGCAACCCAATGCATTCGTGGAAAGGACTTCGACCTGACCGTCGCGACCGAGATCGTGAGCACCGACATCGAGATCGCCGCCGACGGCATCCTTCGCCAGGCCGCCGGCGATCCCGACCGGTTCGACGCCTTCATTCCCTCGCCTTGCGTGCAGAACCACGCCGCCAATCTGATGCCGCTCGCCAACGGCGATCTCGCCTGCGTCTGGTTCGGCGGCACGCAGGAGGGCATGTCGGACATCTCGGTCTATTTTTCGCGCCTGCCCCGCGGCGCCACGCAATGGTCTCGGGCCGAAAAGCTCTCGGACGATGCGGGACGTTCGGAGCAGAACCCGGTGCTGTTTCCCGCCCCCGACGGCGCGCTGTGGCTGATGTGGACGGCGCAGCTCGCGGGCAACCAAGACACCGCCCTGATCCGCCGCCGCATCTCCCGCGACGATGGCAAGACATGGGGCCCGATCGAGACGCTGTTTCCCGAGCATCGCGGCCGCGGCACCTTCATCCGCCAGCCGATCGTGGTGCTCGACAATGGCGACTGGCTGCTGCCCGTGTTCTACTGTCACAGCACGCCGGGCCGGAAGTGGAACGGCGACGAGGACACCAGCGCGGTGAAGATCTCGTCGGATGCCGGCAAGACCTGGCGCGATGTCGACGTGCCCGGCAGCCGCGGCTGCGTGCATATGAGCATCGCGCGGCTCGACGACGGCTCGCTGCTGGCGATGTTCCGCAGCCGCTGGGCGGACAACATCTACCAGAGCAGGTCCTCCGATCACGGCCGCACCTGGTCGGCGCCAACGCCGACCGTGCTTCCCAACAACAATTCCTCGATCCAGCTCACGCGGCTCGGCAACGGCCATCTCGCGCTCGTCTTCAACGATTCCAGCGCCAGGGACGCGACCGGGCGCCGCCTTTCGCTGTACGACGAGATCGAGGATGATCTTCCACCGGTGCTCGCCGGCGACGGCAGCAAGGCAGACGGCCGCACCGCGTTCTGGGGCGCGCCGCGGGCGCCGATGACGCTGGCGGTCTCCGCCGATCGCGGACGGAGCTGGACCAGGCGCGATGTCGAGACCGGCGACGGCTATTGCATGACCAACAATTCGCGCGACCAGACCAATCGCGAGCTGTCCTACCCGTCCGTCAAACAGACCGCCGACGGCGCGATCCACATGGCCTTCACCTTCCACCGCCGCGCCATCAAATATGTCCGCGTGACCGAGCCATGGGTGACGCGCGCCGCACGGGGCTGAGGCCATGGACGAGAGGCCTCACGCGCTGGTGACGGGCGCAAGCTCGGGGATTGGTGCCGCAATCGTCGAGCAGCTGCTGCGCGACGGCTGGCGCGTCACCGGGATCAGCCGCCGTCTTGCGACGTTCGACCATCCGGCGTTCGATCATCTGTCGCTCGACCTCGATGATGTCGACAGTATTGCCGACGCCTTGGCAGGCATCGCGCCGACTGCGCTGGTTCATGCCGCGGGGCTGCTCAAGGTCGGCCCGCTCGGATCGCTCGACCATGACGACGGCGCGGCGATGTGGCGGCTGCATGTCGACGTCGCCGGGCGCCTCGCCGACGCGCTGGCGCCGCGCCTGCCGGACGGAGGACGCATCGTCTTCATCGGCAGCCGCACCGCGTCGGGCGCCGCGGGCCGCGGGCAATATGCCGCGACCAAGGCGGCGCTGGTGGCGCTGGCGCGGTCCTGGGCGCTCGAGCTCGCGCCTCGCGGCATCACGGTCAACGTCGTCGCCCCTGCCGCAACCGAGACGCCGATGCTGAAGGATCCCTCGCGCGCCAATGTCACGCCGAGACTGCCGCCGATCGGCCGCTTCATTCGCCCGGAGGAAGTCGCCAGCGCCGTCGCCTTCCTGCTCTCGACGGAAGCGGCCGCCATCACCGGACAGCAACTCGTCATCTGCGGCGGCAGCTCGCTCTAAGTTGGAGCTCGAACGCTCCCGGCCGACCGATAGCGACCGGCGACGATACGGCGGAAGAGCCACAGCACGACGGGACAAGCCAGGAGCGCTACGGCGCCGAAGTCGAGCGCGGCGCCCGCGGAGCCGAACGACGTCGAGAGCTTGCCTCCGATGGCCGGTCCGGCCAGCATGCCGGCGTAGAAGACCGTGTAGAATAGTCCCATTCCGATCGGCCGCATTGTCTGGTCGAGCACGCGCGCGGGCAGGCTCATGATCGGCCCGGCAGGCAGGCCGCAGAGAATTCCAAGCGCAACGATGATGGGAAGCACCATGCCGCTTCGCGACAGAAGAAGCGTCAGGACGGCGAAGGCAATGCAGCCCGTCACGAGGATGGCCTCGCCGCGCCTGGTCCGATCGGCGAGGAAGCCGCCGAGCGGAACCGAGAGGGCGGCGAGCCAGAGCACGATACTGACGGTCGATCCGGCCGCGGCACCGGACCAGCCCTGCTCGACAAGCATCGACGGACCGAAACTGAAGATCATCGCAAAGCCGATATTGTAGAGGCACCAGACCAAGCCAGCGGCAATCACGGCGCAGATCGTGTCGGCAGTCAGGCTGCCGCGCTCGCCGTCCGCCGCGACGGCCGCATCAGGCGCGCGATAGACCAAGGCGATGACGCAGAGCCCGATCAGGATCAGCCCTGCGACGGCAAGATTGACGGCATGGAGCCCGAGCGCTGTGCCGATTGCTGGCAGAAGCATCAGAGAGAGCGCGATGCCGGCCGGCCAGGAGTTGATGAAAATGGCCATCGCGGTGGCGATTTCCCGGCCGGCAAACCAGTCCGCGACCATCTTGGTCATCAGAACGTTCAGGAGAACACCGCCAACGCCGGCAGTCAGCCGACCCGCGATCTGCACGCTCCAGGACGTCGACGTGGTCATCAGCAGTTCACCGGCCAGCATCATCAGGAGCCCGGCGAGGACCGTCACCTTGTCGCCATAGCGACGGCCGATCGCGCCGCCAGGCAGGGCCAGCGCGGCGCCCGGCGCAAAATAGAGCCCGATCAGAACGCCGATATCGGCCAGGCTCGCGCTCAGGCTTTGGCTGAGCTGTGGCGCGACGGCGGCGACGCTCTGGAACTGAAAGGCGATGGTGGCACGAGCGACGAACAGAGCAGCAAGAATGGTCCAGCGGCTTCGCATTTGGGATCGCTCCGATGCCCTCAATTATGTCGTCGGCGGGATATTCTGGTTCAAGCGGAAGAAATTGGTCGGGTCGTATTTGGCTTTGAGCGCGGCCAAGCGTGCATAATTCTCGCCATAGGCGTCGCGGACGCGATCCTCGCCCTCATCGCCGAGATTGTTGGCGTAGACGCCGCCGGTCGAATAGGGCCTGACGGCGCTCCACAGCTCCCGCGCCCAACGCATATTCGCGTCGTCGCCGGCCGGATCGTCCCAGATCGCGACCGGAAAGCAGTCGAACGCTGCATCGCGGTTTGCATAGGGCGAGTCGGACGCTGGAACGCGCGCGATTGCGCCGCCGACGTGCTGGAAGACCAATAGCGACGACGTGTTGGGCGCTCTCGCATAGGCGTCGAGCAGCGCATCGATTGCACCCGCACCGATCTCGCGCAGAAACTGCGCCTTCCAATAATAGCGACGTCCCCGCGGAAACAAGGCATCGCCGCCCGACTGGATCTCGAGATAGGGCACAGTTGCGAGGCGCGTCTCGACGGGCGAGCCGAACTCGACGATCGGTGAAAGGGCTTGCTCGCCGTCAAGAAGCGAGCCGACATGGCAACCGGCGATACTGAAGAAACGCTCGCCCGACGGCAGCGTGACGAGGGCCGCATCGACGTTGACCTCGTCGGCAGCGTTTCTGGCGAACTCATCGTAGAATCGCATGGCCTCGCGCGCCTGATCGTAGGGATGAAGCGCCGACGCGACGAGCAATGACGTGCCGATGGAATGCAGTCGGTATTCGAACGCAGTCACGATGCCGAAGTTGCCGCCGCCGCCTCGGAGGCCCCAGAACAGGTCGGAATGTTCGGTCGCGCTGGCCCTCAAGATCTTCCCTTCGGCTGTCACCACTTCAGCTGCGATCAGGTTGTCGCAGGTCAGCCCGTATTTTCGCCCGAGCTTGCCGAAGCCGCCGCCGAGCGTGAGCCCGGCGATGCCGGTGTCGCTGTTGACCCCCATGGTCGTCGCCAGACCGTGCGCCTGCGTGGCACGATCGAACTCGCCGAGATCGAGGCCTGCCTCTGCGCGCGCGGTGCGACGGACCGGATCGACGTCGATGCGTTTCATCCGCGACAGGTCGATGACCATGCCGCCATCACAGACCGAGAGACCAGCGACATTGTGGCCTCCGCTACGAACGGCCACCCGGAAACGGTGGGATCTCGCGAACGTCACGGCCTCAACCACATCCTGCGCATCCGCGCAGTAGGCGATCACGGCCGGCTTCTTGTCGATGGCGCCATTCCAGACCTTGCGCGCCTCGTCGTAGCCGGCGTCCCCCTTGAGGACCACCTTGCCTTTGAGCCGCAGCTGTAGGGCGGACCAGGGTTCGGCGTGCGATTGGCCCATCAGATCGCTGTCCGGCTGCTCCATCCGATTTGCTCCTCGCCGCTGATGCCCTGCGATCATCTCACGGAGCGCCGGGTCGTTTCCTGAATCGAACCGGAAAAAGTTGCAAATTTCGCCAAAAATGGTGTCTCTAGGCCATGGCGACGATCTACGAGTTTGGTCCCTTTCGTCTCGAGACAGACGCCGGCACGCTGTTTCGCGACGCCGAACCGCTGGCTCTCGGCGGGCGAGCGGTCTCACTGCTTCGGCTGCTGCTGGAGCAGGCTGGAAAACCGGTTGCCAAGGACGCGCTGATGGAGGCGGCCTGGCCGGGGCTTGCTGTCGAGGAAAGCAATCTGACCGTACAGATCGCGGCGCTGCGCCGGACGTTCGCAGACTTCGAAGGCGGCAGTGGCTGGATCGAGACCCTGCCGCGCCGCGGTTACCGCTATGTCGGCCCGCCGGCAGCGGCCCTGTTCGATGGCAGCCGGCAAACGCTGCTCCCGTCTGCTCCCTCCGACAAACCGTCGATCGCCGTGCTGCCGTTCTCGAACCTGAGCGGCGATCCGGCACAGGATTACTTTTCCGACGGAGTCACGGAAGACGTCATTACGGAATTGTCGCGTTTCCGCTCGCTGTTCGTCGTGGCCCGCCATTCCAGCTTCGTCTACCGCGCACGGTCGTCCGACATCAGGGAGGTCGGCCGCCAACTCGGCGTACGCTATGTGGTGGAAGGGAGCGCACGCCGGATCGAGAAACGGGTGCGGGTGACCGTCCAGCTTCTGGACGCCGCGAGCGGCTTCTCCCTTTGGACGGAGCGCTACGACCGCGAGCTCGAAGACATCTTCGCCATCCAGGACGAAATCGTCGGCAGGATCGTCTCGGCGCTGCCCGGCCGCGTCGAGGACGCAGGCCGCGAGATCGCAAGGGGCAAACAGACCTCGAACATCACGGCCTATGATCTCGTCCTGTTGGGGAACGAGCGCTGGCGTCAGTTGACCGTGACGAGCATGGACGATGCGAGAGGTTGCTTCACAAGAGCCGTCGGGCTCGATCCAGCCTATGCCCGGGCTCACACCAATATCGCCTGGACGATCGTCTGCGCCGCGTTTCTGGAATCACCCGCCGCGCCTTCGCTGGATGATGCGCGTCGCGAGATCGAGATCGCGCTCGATCTCGATGAGAACGATGCCTGGTCGCACGGCGTCTTCGCCCAGCTTCTTTTCCTGCAAAACCGTGACCAGGAGGCCGAAACTCATTTCAAGCGGGCTCTGGCGCTGAACCCGAACGATGCCGACGTCGCCGCCGCGTTTGCCAACATCCTGGTCTATTGGGGACATTGGCGGGACGCGCTCACATGGATCAGATCGGCCAAACGCCTCAACCCGTTTCCACCCAATATCTACCACTGGTATCACGCGCTGGCGCTCTATTCGGCGCGCGACTACGAACAGGCGATCAAGGTGCTCAGGGAGGCGCGATCTAGCGATCGCTGGTCCCACGCGCTCCTTGCAGCGTGCTACGCGCAAACCGATCGACCGAGTGAGGCGGACGTCCAGGTGCGTGCCTTCATTCGTGAGCGAGGTCTGGAATTGACTGAGCGCGGTGAAGCGCTGCCGGTCAACACGCTCGAACTCGCCCGGACGCGCGCCGCCAGGTATCGAGACCCCATCGACCGCGACCATTTCCTCGACGGCTTACGCAAGGCCGGCCTGAGTGACGGGCGCGCCGATGTCGCATAGCGGCGCGGAACGTCCTGAAACTCGGGTCACGTGTGCGCCGCCATCTGTTGATGGGCGGCCAACCCGTACTCACACAACGAACTGCTGAGCTGTCGCGCGATGCGCGCATTTTTCGGCGTAGCCCGTCCCGAAAATGAGCATCGTCGCACAATCATAGGGCTTAGCTGCGCTGCGGCCAGGCCAAGATCAGATCGTCTTGTTGTATGTGCTGCCGGTCATGACGGCCGGCCAAAGGCCGCCCGACACGTCGTCCAGCGCGCCATCGGCGACGGCATCCTTCTCCGGCGTCGAAGAGATGGTGTTCTGCACGGCGTCCTTGAGGCTCTCGCCGGGTATGGCGTCCTGTTTGGCGGTCGCGTCCTGCTTGCCCGTCATATTCAATCTCCGTTTCCAGACAAAACCATGCAATTTTACGCGAACGCTTCTCAGCCGCCGTCGTTGCGCGGCGGCACGCGACCGCCGGACACCTCGTCCAGCGAGCTGTCGCTGAGAGAATCCTTTTGAGACGAAATCCGGGACGGCTTGCTCTGATCGTTGTCCCCGAGGCTGTCGCGAGCTTCTGCCCCCACCTTCGAATGCGCATCCTGCTTGCTGGTCATGTTCAACCCACTTTCATCAATGTTGATTGCTAGCCGCTGCTACTTCAAGCCGCCGTTGGATTCAGGTGCTTTCCAGGTCAGCCCCCCTTGCCGTAGACGCTATTGGCGGCAGTCGCAGTGCTGCTGAACGGCCAAGTGCCGCCTGACACATCCTCCAGCGAGCTGTCGCCGAGTGCGTCAGAAGTCGCCGAGATTTGGGACGCCTGGTTCTGCGCTCTGTCCTTGAGGCTCTCGCCCGGTTCGGCTTGCGCGTTCGAATTGGTGTCCTGCCCGCCTGTCATATTCAATCTCCACCTTCGCAAATGCTGATCGGCTATACCCTGGGTTGAAACCGTACGCTCAGCTCATTTCTGGAACATTTCGACAGGTACCAAAAACGGTTTCGTAGCCCCGTCTCTGGTCGCTCTCCACGCACTAAAGCGCAATCGCCCGAGACCTCCGCTCTGAACCCCTGGTCCAACTACCGCACCATCAATTTTCCGCCATTGACCAGCATCGCACCCGTAATCTCTTCAAGAGTCTCGTCGGTGAGCCCCCCGGACACATCCCCACCGCGAACGTCGTCGATATCCATCTCGGTGAATTCGAACCCCTTCATTTTCGCGAGGCCGATGATCTGCCTGGTGTCGCCACTGCGAATGATGGCTTCCGCGGATGCATCACCGGCAACACTCATTAGAAATTTGGTCCATTGGTCGATTTTCATGATCTTCTCCGTGGCTTCCGGTTCAATTTGACAAAAGCCTGTCTGGTTCTCGCGGGTCCTCCTCCAGCACACCAAGATGGAATAGTTCTTCCAGCGTAGCCGTAGCCGTCTCTCGCGTGACGCCGCACTCCCGATCGAGAAGGGTTACAATGGCGCTTGCGTTGTGCCTTCCCGAAGCAATCAATTCTCCAAGCCGTGCCATTGAGGGCATGTCGGATGTATCTTCGAAACGTTGTCGCAAACGCCGTCCGATCAGAGCAAATCCCGTACTGATCGATTCGCATCGCAGATGGCTCGGAAAGCGCAGAACGGGCAAATCGCTTACTGTCCTCGTCATGTGACGAGACATCATACCTTCGACGATCCGCGCCACATCGCCGCCCGTCTCGAAGCTTGCCTCGTCGTAAACACGGTATCCCATCGGCCAGCGATGATCAGGCGCGCATGGGCTGACCAGCCTGATGGTGCGCTCCGTCAGGTTGAACTTGAAGCCAGACTCGCAGGACGGCGTGCTGATCACGGGCGGGCCGGGCTGATACTTGCGATACCTGGCCACGTTGTCACGGGCCCGGCCCGCAAAATTCACGTATCGAGCGTCCGTTGCTCCCTCGTTGCGCAGGCCGAACAGAACAGGAAGTGTCTCCTCCGGCGAGAAGGCGGCGTGAATCTTCGCAAGTGCGCCAACGCTCAGGACCGAAAAGCGCACCCGATAGGCCGGTGAGGTCGCGAGCAGGCGCCTGGTGCGCTCGACATCTCGCGTTGGAATCGCCGTGCTTGTGAATGGCACGTCACCAAAGGCAGAGACGAAATCGGCGACGAAGCGTTCGTAATGTGGGTTGTCGAAAGGCTCCGTACCGCTATAGCAGATGGTCCGCCGGGCCGCTGGGCCGGCCAACACGCCGATAACCTTGAGGATTTCGCGCCAAAGCCGGGCGTGCTCAGGCGTGTATTGGAATACATCGTCGAGCTTTGGCGGCGACAACGAGCAGAACCAGCATCCGACAGAGCAACCGCGCGACAGTTCGAAGCTCGCCGGAATGTGCGGGTTGGGCGTAAGTGACACGCCGATCTCCAGGTTCGCCCGATAAATCTGGCGTTGACGCCAGCGGACAAAGCGCGGATCGGCCGGCTGGCCCGCAGCGCATGCATCCAGGAGATGTTTCGATCCTCGCCTTTGGAAGTCGCGGTACCGGACCCAAACTTGCAGAGAAGCAGATTCATCGCGGCCGGAATACTCCGGGTCCCATATCGGGCGCACGACCTCGGGATCGACTCGCAAACCGAATGTCGCGCCAACGCAGTCCGGGTTCTGGGCATAGGCGGACCTGAACTTCGGGTCCGCATGCCAGCGTTCCTCGAAACGCTTGATATCGCTGAACGGGGTGACGTCATCGGTCGCCGGAGGCTGCAGGCCGGCCAATTCAAACAGCTGCTTCATCCTCTCGGACGTCTCGTCTGGCGCCTGAAAATCAGTTGGGATCAATACGGCCGAAGAGTTCATGAGCACCGTCCGCCACTAAACAATCTACGCTTTCAGTTTATATTAACTAAACTATAAGGTGCATGCGGGTAGTGGGAAAATGGTTTCTCGAGTTGCTCTTTGGCTCATGCGCTTGAACGTGAAAGGTACCGCTGCATTCATTTGCGGGCGATACGGCAGATGTCGTATTTCGTCGTGGGCAAGGGGGAAATCTCGAAAAGGCCCAGCCTTCGACCTCAGGATCTGGCGTCTTTCATCGCGACGTGCTCGACAAGCTTGAGCAGACGGTCAAATCTCTCCCCCGCGATCGACACCTGGTCGAGCACCGCAGGATCAAGCTCGTCCTTCAAACGCGTCGTCTCGTCACCGAGACCGCTGTCCTGCTCACCGTAGGCGATCCGGCGCTCGGTGGCACGCAGGCGGTCCGACAGCAGGATGGCGAGCGCGCGATAAAAGCGGCTGGCGAAGGCGTTGTCGGCCACGAGCTTGCGCAGCAGCATCTGCTTGTCCAGGAACAGTGCAACCGACTCGACCTTTGCCGCCACGGTCGCGGACGGTAGCGCTGAATCAACCAGCGACATCTCGCCGACGAAGTCGCCCGCGCCGACCTGGGCGATCTCGCCGGCCCCGGCGACGCTGACGGCCATGCGTCCCTGCAGCACCAGGACGATCGCATCGGTTGCCACGCCTTCCTGGATCAGCACCTCCCGTTGCCTGATGCTCCGGCGGGCGCCGGCGCGGGCCATCCAGTCGATGTCGGAATCGTTCAGCACGCCGAAGATGAAAAGGACCTTGCGCATGATCGGTGCCCCCTAGACCAGTTGACGTTCCGCGAAATCCGCAAACAGGCCCGGCTGCGCCATCAGCTCGGCAAAGGTGCCGGTCTGCGCGATCCTGCCGCCGTCGAGCACGACGATGCGATCCGCCGACTGAACCGTGCTGAGCCGGTGCGCGATGACGATGCGGGTCAGATTGAGCCGCGATATCGAATCGCTGACGATGGCCTGGGACTGGTTGTCGAGCGCGCTGGTGGCCTCGTCCATCAGCAGGAGCCGCGGCCGATGCGCGAGCGCCCGCGCGATCAGCAATCGCTGGCGCTGGCCGCCCGACAGCGTGCTGACGCCCTCCGCGACCAGGGTCTGCATGCCCATGGGCATGGCCTCGAGGTCGCGGTCGAGTCCCGCCAGCCGCGCGATCTCCCAGGCCCGGTCGATCGACAGCTGGGCCGCGCCGCAGATGTTGTCATAGATGCTGCCGGAGGCGAGCCTGGAGTTCTGCAGGACGACGCCGACATCGCGGCGCAGCAGTCCAAGGTCGATGGTCTCGAGCGACTTGCCGTCGACGAAGATGACGCCGGACGCCGGCTTCTCGAATCCGAGCAGCAGCCGGAACAGCGTCGACTTCCCGCTGCCCGAGGGGCCGACAATGGCGAGATATTCGCCCTTGCGCACGCTGAGGCTGACATCGTCGAGGATCAGCGGCCCGCTGTCGCCGTAGCGGAACGAGACGTTGGCAAACTCGATCGCGCCGCTGATCTCGCCGACCGACTTGCGGTCGTCGCCGATCTCGGTCGCCGCCGCGATGATCGGCTTCAGCCGCTCGATCCGGGGGATTGCGACCAGCAGCTCCCCGATCGCCGCCGCCCACTCGCCGATCGCAGCGAGCGCAAGCCCGAACGCCGCGTAAAACGCCAGGAACGTGCCGAGATCATGCTGCAGCCTGAGGCTCGACACGTTCTCGGCGAGGGCAAAGATGAGCAGCGTCGCCAGCGCGGGAAACGCTGCCTCGAGGCTCTTCTGGAGGTTTCCCAGCCGCTGCGAGGCGATGAAGTTGCGCTTCTGCTCGCAGAAGCGTTCGACCCAGATCGCGAGCGCGTGCATGGTCGCATTGGCGATCCGCAGTTTCCCGACGCCGGTGAGAAACTGCAGGACCAGTCCCTCCAGCCGCCCCTGCAGATAAAGGCTGGCGCGCTCCTTCGGCAGCCGGGCGAGGTTGATCGCCACTACCATGGCAACGCGCAGCCCTGCGAGGACAGCGGCGACCATGCCCAGCCTGAGATCGAGGTACAGCATCACGGCGAAGCTGAAGGCGCAGGAGATCAGCGCCAGAAAGCCGCGAACCGCCCGGCCGGTGACGATGCTGCGTACGGCTTCGATGCCGAGCGCCCGGTCCGCGAGATCGCCGACGGAGAAGTCACGGAAGAAGGCGGCCGGCATCCGCAGCAGGCGGTCGACGATCGCCGACTGCAAGGCAAAGTCCAGCCGGCTCTCCAGCCGGAGCATGGCGATGCCCTGCATCAACTGAAACCCGCCTGACACCAGCGTGACGACAATGAGTGCGATGGTGCAGATCAGGACCTGGTCAGCCTCGGCGTGCGGGAGCACGGAATCGATCAGCAGCTTGACGACCAGCGGGCTCGCCAATGCGAGCAGGCCGAGGCAGAGGGCGGCAAGCGTGATCCGCAGGACATCGGCCCGGACGGTCGCGGCGACGAACGTCAGGAGATCGCGGATCCCCAGGGCGCGCGACGGCAGCGGGCGATAGAACATCACCGCCTCGGGGGCGAGTTCGGCGGCGATCGCGCGCGTCAGCTCGCGGCGCGCTCCGGTCGCGGGATCGACGATGATGTGGCGGCCGCCCGCCGCCGGCAATACAGCGACCGCCCGCCGCTCTTCGCCGAGGCATGCGACGAACGGGCCGGAGCTGTTGGTCCACCAGTCGGCCCGCAGCAACAGGCGTCGTGCGCGCACCCGCGAGGCCCGCGCGATCCGCATGGCGTCGGCGAGATCGTCGCGGTCGGTCAGCATGCCGGGCGGAGCCTTCAGCGAAATGCCCATGACGTCCGCGACCTCACGGCAGGCGGTGAGCAGACCGCTCGCGCCGACCGCACCGGCCTGCAACGATCCGGGTCCGGCAGCGATGATGCCGGCGAGGCGGCTGACGATGCCGGTGGTCCGCAGCCGGTTGAGATCCGATCGCAGGCGCAGGCGCTCAGCCTCGGCACGAGCCTCCTCGTCGAGCTTGCGACACAGGCTCGCCATGACGCCTGCGTGAAATCGATCGAGCGCGGCCCAGATCTCGTCGAACGGAAACGCCGCGCTCTCCCGAACCTCCAGCGTCGCCTCCTCGCGGGCGACGATCCACGTTCCCGGCGGCATCGGAATGGGACATTCTCGCGCGCCATGGGACTCCGGCATCTCCATCACGCCGAAGGTGCCATGCACGATTTCGATCCAGCCGACATGCCGGCCGGCGAGCCGCAGAACGTCGCCGGATGCCAGGGCATGGCGCGAGCCGATCGCCGCCTGCTGCACGACCGCGCCCGGAGGAGACGCCGCGATGATGTCCGACACGCGCGCGGCCCAGGCGTCGATGGCGTTGCGATCGCCGAAACGGCCACGGTGGTCGATCACGATCTCGGTGTCGAGACCGCCGACCGCCACCACCGCCGCTGGTGCCCCGCTCGGATCGCTGATCGCGGGCAGGCCGAAAACCACGCCGCCCTGCTCGATCCGGAACAGATGGTGCCGCCGGCTCGGCTCGCCGTTTGCGCCCTGCCTGACGGCGAACAGGTCGACATAGCCGCGCACGACATGCAGGACGAGATCGACGTCGTCGACCGGCAACGGCCGATGGCTCTCGAGCGCCACTGGCGTGGACGCCGTGATCCGGTGGCGAGGCACGGCTTCGAGCGACGGCGGCTGGTAGGCGCTGCTCATTCGCCCGACACCAGCTGGACATATTCACCGCCCTCGGCGAGCAGCTCCTGATGCGTGCCCCGCTGCACCACGCGTCCGTTGCTCATCACCAGGATCTCGTCACAGTCGCGGATCGTGCTGAGCCGGTGCGCGACGATGATGCAGGTGCTTCCCCGGCGCCGGAGATTGTCGTCGATCGCCTTCTCGACGATCGGGTCCAGCGCCGAGGTCGCCTCGTCGAGGATCACCACGGAGGGATTGCCGGCCAGCGCGCGTGCGATCTCGAGCCGCTGGCGCTGGCCGCCGCTGAAATTCCTGCCGTCCTCGGCGACGTGGCAATCGTAATTGCCGGCGCGGACCGCCACCTCCTCGTGGACCAGCGCATCCTTGAGCGCCCGGGACACGCCCGCCTCCGCCACGGTGTCGTCCCAGAGCGTGAGGTTGTCGCGGGCCGTGCCTTCGAACAGCAGGATCTCCTGATCGACATAGGCGACGGAGTTGGTGAAGATCTCCTGAGGGATCTCGGCCAGCGACCAGCCGTCGATGCGGATGTCGCCGGACCACGGCCGGTAGAGGCCGCTGATCAGCCGGCCGATGGTGGATTTGCCGCTGCCCGATCCGCCGACCAGCGCCACCCGGCGGCCGGGCTCGACGAGCAGCGAGAAATCCTCGATCAACGGCGGCTCGAGCGCGGAATAGCCGAACGAGACGTCCTTCAGCTCGACCCGTCCCGACAATTTCGCGGGCATGCGCGCAGGCGCGCGCTCGATTGGCACCAGCGGACGCGTGGGATAGTTGAAGACATCCTCGATCCGGAACAGATTGCCCTTGATCGCCAGGAAGGCCGAGGCCTGCTGCACAAGCGCGTTGACCGGCTCGACCAGGCTCGCGAGCAGCGCCTGCAGGGCAACGAGGCCGCCGATGGTCAGCGCGCCGTCGACGATGCGCAAGCCGCCGACACCGAGCACGATCGCGGTGGTCAATCCGGTCAGGAAGATCGGGCAGACGTCGAGGAAGGTGGCGTAGACGCCGAGCTCGCGCTCGGCGTTCAGCACCTTGGCCTGAAACCCAGCCCAGCGCGCGAAGGCATCGTCTTCCAGGCCGCCGGCCTTGATCGTTTCGATGGTGCGGATGATCTCGATGGTGCTGCCGTTCAGCTTGGCGCGCTCGATGACCAGCTTGCGGTTGAGATCCTCGCGCTGGCGGGCGACCAGCCTGAGGACGACGACGTTGAGCAGGGCCATAGCGATGCTGATCGCGGCCAAGAGACCGTCGTAGAACGCCATCGTGACGGCGATGAAGACGATCGAGATCAGGTTCAGCGCATTGGCAGCCACGCCGTTGGAAAGCAGCTGGGCGATCTGCTCGCTGGCGGCGATGCGGTTGGCGAGATCACCCGAATGACGCTGGGTGAAGAACTCCATCGGCAGCGTCAGGACGTGCCACAGCAACTGGCTGACCATCGTCACCGTCAGCTTGGTCTGGATGCGCAGCAGCAGCGACTGTTGAAACGCCGTGATCAGCGCCCGCGCCGCGGCCGTGATCGCCATGCCGATCAGCAAGGGCGTGAACCAGCCCTCGACATGCCGGATCAGGACGTCATCGACGAAGATCTTCGCGAATGTCGGGACCAGGATGGTGGGCACCACGAGCGCCATGCTGAGCCCAACCAGCAGCAGCACCGCCCACAACGAATTCGCCAGCCGCCGTACCAGCAGCGGAAGAAAATCCGGCTCGCGCCCGCCCGGCTCGAATTCGGGTCCCGGCTCGATCGCCAGCACGACGCCGGTGAAGGCGGCGTCGAACTCGTCGTGACCGACCTTGCGGCGTCCCGTCGAGGGATCGTTGACATAAGCGTAGTTCGAATCCAGCCTCTCCAGCACCACGAAGTGGTTGAAGTTCCAATGGATGATCGACGGCATCGGCAACTCGTGGAGTGTTGCGGGCTCTTTCCTGAAGCCCTTAGCCGTCAATCCGAAGGCTCTCGCGGCCTTCAGAACGTTACTGGCCTTGCTGCCGTCGCGGGAGACGCCGCATGCCTCGCGCAACTTTTCCAGCGGCACCCACCGACCGTGATAGGCCAGGATCATCGCAAGCGAGGCGGCGCCGCATTCCAGCGCTTCCATCTGGAATACCGTGGGCGTCACCCAGCGCCGCCGCCCTGGCAGCGGGATACGCCCGATCCAGTTGCCGAGGCGATCGAGGAGCGGCGGCTGGGCGTCGGTTTGGCGCGATGCGGTCATGTGCTGGCGATCCTAACCGCCGATTCCGCTCAGCCGCTTCATCAACGGGATCACCAGATCGATCGGCGGCTGCTCGCGCGTCGTGACTTCGGCGCGGGTCAGCGTACCGCTCGAGAGCGGGATCGGTGGCCCCTTGCCCGAGGTCCAGCGATACCCGCTGAAGGTCGAGGGATCGCGCGCCAGCGCGACCTTCGCCGCATAGGGCGCGCCGTCCTGCGAGAAGCGCTTGACCAACGCATCGTTGTGCAGGTCCGCAAGCATGCCTTGCGGCGTCACGGGGAAATCCGAGACCGCAACCACATTGCCGACGATCGCACCGTACTCCTCGCGCTTGATGGTGTTCGGCTCGATACGAACCTCCATGCCCGGCCTGATGGTCTTGCCGCGGTCCGCTGGCATGTAGACGGTTGCCTCCAGGACCTGCCCTGCGGTCTCGATCTCGATGACTGACGTGCCCACGGCAAGCACGGCGCCGGCGGACACCTTGAGCTCGACGACACGGCCGTCGGCGGGACTGAGGATCCGCGATCCCCGTTCCAGCTCGGCCCCAAGATGCTCGACCGTCCGCTTCGCATCGTTGATCTTGAACTCGGACAGCAGGCGGTCGCGCTCGCGCTGGCTCTGCAGATCCAGCCGCTGCGCATTGAGCTTGAGAATGTCGTTCCTGGCGTCGGTGATACGCTCGCGCGCGTTGTTCAGCTCGACGCGACGGTCCTCGAGATATTTGCGCGTCACGATTCCGCTCGCCGCGGCAGGCTCGAGCTTGGCCACCTCGTCGGTGAGGTAGACCGAGCGCTTCTCGGCGGCGGCGATCACGTTGGCGAGGCCCGCTTCCTGAGCCGTGTAATTTGCAAGCTTGGCGTCGATCTCGCGCGAGATCGCACCGACGAGCTCGGCATGCTCGCGCTCGCGCTCGCGCAGCACGTCCCTCGCCTGCTGCAGCCGCTGCTCGGTCTCGGTCTGAGCGACGCGGGCGATCACCTGATCGCGGCGCACCGTGTCGCCGATGCCTATCTCGAGGGCGGCGAGCTTGCCGCTGACCGCGGATACCGCGTCGACCAGGCGACCGCCGCTGCTGAGCAAGATGCCGTCGCCGGACACGCGGGTCGGAATGCGGCCCAGCACGCTCCAGGCGATGAGCACGACAAGGCCGAGCGCCAGCGCCGCCGCGGCTACGCAGTCGAACGGGCGCGTCACGCCGACGACATGATCAAGCTGCTCGGGATTCGAAAGCCGCTCGATCGCCGCTTCCCGAAAGATTCGTTCCGTCCCCCGTTTCATACAGCCCCCCGCCAGCGCGGACCCCTGCTCCGCTGGATTTGGCAGGAATAGTTGCGCTTTTTCAAGCAGATCTTGCCGGCGACACCCGCCCGCGGGACCATCGGTCGTGGTCAGATGGCTTTATTGTATGTAGTGGAGCTCATAACGTATGGCCAAAGGCCGCCCGACACATCGTCCAGCGAGCCGTCGCCGAGTGCATCCTTCGCCGGCGTGGAGGCGATCTTGTTCTGCACAGCGTCCTTGAGGCTCTCGCTGGACTCGGCCTGCCCTTGCGAATTGGTGTCCTGCGTATTGCTCATATTCCATCTCCAGTTTCATCAATGCCAAGCTTCACAATGACGTTCCAACATTGCGCTCGAGTCTTTCTCGAGAATGCTTCGAGCGCTACGGAAAACCGTTTCGGCGGTTCACCTACTATCCACTCACGCAAATGCCCGAGACGAAATTCGCACCACGACCAGGCTTCATATCTTTATCTGCTTCGCTGGGCGATACGGCAGATGTCGTATTTTGTCGTCGGTCAGGAGGCCAATGTCGAAACGACCTGCGCCGCCACAGGTGGCGGCGCGGTGTGAGATCACGAGGGCCCCGTCTAGATCACGAGGCAAAGTCCCGAAAACAGCAACAAGCCCAGGATAATTCGTTTGAAGGCCGCCTCGTTGACCCGTCCGAACAGCACGATGCCTACAGCCGTTCCCGCAGCCAAGGCGGGCAGAGAAATGCCAAAGTCGATCAAGACCTTCAACGAGAGGCTTTGGTGCGAAAGCATGAGAGCGAGGGCGAAAAGTTGCATGACGCCGATGTAGGGCTGAACCAGACCGCGCTGCTGATTTTTCGGGAGACCGTGGATGTCGCACCAGATCGCAGGAAGTGCCCCGGGCATCGCTGTCAAGCCGCCGACCAGCCCGCCACCAAATCCGACCAGCGCGTTCCTGCTCCGGCTGTCCATCTGACGCAAGTAGGCAGCCGTCGGCCGCACCAAGGCATATGCCGCGTAAAGCGATACGAGCGTTCCAAACCCAAGTCTGAAAACGCCTGTATCCACGTTCTGCAGGAGATAGATCGCGATCGGAATGCCCAATAGTCCACCAGCGATGAAAACCAGGCTGGTTTTCCATTGCATGCTCTTGCGTAGCGCATACAGATTGGCCGCTTGCACGGTGATGCTGCAGGCCATCATCAAAGGCACGGCTTCCATGGGCGGAAACACGTGCAGCAGGATGGCGCCGGCGACCGCCGAGAACGCAAATCCGGAAAGGCCGGAAACGAACGCACCTGCAAAAACCGCCCCGCTTAGCACCAAATAAACCGCTATGTCCGACATGGCATTGCTTTCTGGAAAACAACGTGAGGGCGTCTATGCTCACGCGCGTGACAACAGCCAGTCCATCTAGTCGTAGTGGATCGCCATTGTTGCCGTTTCGGCGGGGCGAACACTCGGCGCGTGATGCAGCATGTCTCCTGCGACGACGTGCAAAATGCCGAAGCCCGCGAGGACAGCGATTGTCCACGCCTTGAGGGGCGACGATGGTCGCCGGGCGTGGCAGCTATCGGCAATTGCCATATCCAAATGACCTTCCTGTAACCGTTCGAAGCGAAGCTGCTCGTCTTGACAGGCTCTGTTGATGGCGCAGCCGTGCTCCCACCTGCCGGATTCAAGATCGGCGGGTGCGCAAACGCGTTCAATTGAGGAGAAAGATATCGCCGGGTTGATTCGCGAGCGATACGGCAGATGTCGTATTTCGGTGTCGGTCAGGAGGTTGATGTCGAAAAGGCCCAGCCTACTGCAGGTGGCGGCACGGTGTGAGACCAGCGCCGCGACACAATCTCAACCGCGGCCGCATCATCGCCAATCTGGCGGCAGCTGCACATGCTTTCAGCAGTCGCTATCGATTGATTGCTTGCGATCTACACAGGCTGCAATGATCGCTTCGTGCAATTGCTCGCCGGTGATCGGCTTGTGAAGAATACGATGACCGCTGGCGGTGGCTTCCTTGATCCGCGCCGGCGAGGTATCGCCGGTCACGATAACGGCAGGCAAGGACCGGCCGATATAGCCGCAAAGAGCCTCGATTGCGTCCTGACCAGTCGCGCCATCTCCGAGGCGGTAGTCGGCGACGATCAGATCGACGGGCGCATCGCCGGCCGCCATCGCCTCCGCATGAATCCGCTGCACCTCGGCGGCAGATCGGCCGGCATAGACCCGATGTCCCTGCAGCGTGAGCAACTGCACCATGATATCGAGAACATCCCCCTCGTCTTCCACGACCATGATGCTGATGGTGATGTCTGCGGGGGGCGCGCGTTGATCGGGCGAGGGAGGCGCCACGGCACTGGCTTGCGGAACCGTCACGGAAAACATCGAGCCGCGGCCGACGATGGAGGCCAGCTTCAGCGGATGGTGCAGCAGTGCGGAAGTGCGGCGAACGATGGCGAGGCCGAGGCCAAGGCCTTGTGTGCGATCCCTCGCCGGGTTCTGCAACTGCACGAATTCCTCGAAGATCATCGCTTGCTGATCTGCGGGGATGCCGGGGCCGGTATCCCAAATCTGGATTTCCACCGCAGCACCGCGCCTGCGGCAACCGAGCAGGACGCCACCGGATCCCGTGTATCGAAAGGCGTTCGACAGCAGATTGCCCAGGACCCGTTTCAGCATCATGGGATCGCTGTCCACGTGAAGGCGGCTTTCAACGACCCGCCAGTCAAGGCCGCGATCCTTCGCCTCCGGGGCGAATTCGGTGCTGAGCTGGTTGAACAGCTGGGAGAGATTCACCGTCTCCTTCGCAACAGTGACGACGCCGGCATCGAGCCGCGAGATGTCGAGCAGTCCGTTCAGAAGGGCGCTGAGGTTTCCGACGATGGACTTTGCCTTGCCGGCGAGATCGCGCGCATCGCCGGATTGGACGGCGCCGCGGCGACCCAGCGTCGCGAGCGTGGCGATCAGCAAACTCAAGGCGTGGATCGGCTGGCGCAGATCATGACTGGCGGCCGCGAGGAAGCGCGTTTTCGCATGATCGGCGGCTTGCGCGCGGTCGCGTTCTTCCTGGAGGTGGCCAACCAGCTCGACATTTTCCAAGCGCAACCTGATGGACTCACGCAGCATGCGGTGCGTCGTGCGGCAATAATAGAGATTGATGGCCACAAGCCCCGTAAGCAGGGCGAGATATGCGCCGGAATTATCACCTCCACTGATAACGGAGCGCACCATCACCGGCAGCACCGTCGCGATGATCGAGCCGACGAGAGCCGGCGGAAAGGCCGAGAGCGACGGAACCGTGCCGCAGACCAGACCGGTCAAGGCAACAATGGTGAATAAGAAAGGAGCGGGCTGTTCGGGAACGAACCCAACCCAGCCGAGCATTCCCCACAGCAGTCCCGACACGCAGGAAAACCCGGCCGCGAGCCACGCCCATCGCGACACAGACGCTGGCTCTCGATTCCGGCTGAAGAACCGGCGCGCCGCAAAGACGCGTATGGCGGTGAGCAGATAGAGCGCACCGAGCCATCCGACCAACCAGCTCGGCGGTACGGTGCTCCTCATCACGTATGCCGCCGCCAGGGAGATGAGGACGTTGGAAGCCACTACTCCATAGGCATTGCGATACAGAAGCTCTACGAGCGCCTCGCGTATCTTGTCTTCCTGCATCGAAACTCTCCGCGCGCCGGCAAGTGCGGCGGCTCCGCTCACAACTTTCACTGCGCTGGAGCGTGATGGCTTTTCCTGATCGTCATCCGGCCATGTCGCTTCATCTAAGCATGAAATAGTTCTGAAAACCGGCGCCCACTTTTCCGGATCATGCTCTAGCCCGCCGGAAGGCCGAGACGGACCGCGTAGGCGGTCAGTTCTGCACCATTGTGCAGGTCGAGCTTCCGCATAAGATTCTCGCGATGTTTTCTCGCGGTGAGCAGGCTGATGCCGAGACGGCTGGCGATGTCGCGGTTGGTGACGCCGTGAGGGATCATCGCCAGGATTTGCCGCTCACGTCTCGTCAGCGTGACCGGAGATATGATCGCTGCCGAGGGCTCCGGGATTTCGCTCGGGCCGTCATGGTGGTCCACCGCAAAGCGAACCTCCTCCGCCACATAGGCATGGCCTTTTCTGATGGCATCGATCGCAGCGATGAGCTCGGATGGATCGCCGCTCTTGGTCAGATAGCCGTTTGCGCCCGCGGAAAAGGCTGCTCGAACGGAACGCGGCTCGATATTGGCGGTGAGGACAAGTACCCGCAGCTCCGGCCAAGCGGTTCTCAGGTGAGCTATGAATTGAAAACCGCTCACACCCGGCATGCCGAGATCGAGGATGAGAAGATCGGCGGGGCTTTCGTTCAGCAGCCGGTGAACAGCCTCTGCGTCCGCTGCTTCTCCACTGACAATGAGTTCGTCCACGGTCGACAGAAGCTGCTTCAGACCTTCCCGCATGATCGCGTGATCGTCAGCAATGATCGTCCGCACCGGTCCGCACCTGTGTTGCCCGTCAGTAACAGTATTAGGGCATCAATCAACTCCGATCAAGGATCGGGTCCACAAATCCATTTGCCGGATGTGATCGCCTGGGCAATTCTGCGGTGATCGCGCCACCCCTGGTTGTACGCGATGTGCGAGGTGTGGTAGCCGGATTGCGCGGCGAAGTGGCGGCGCGCATCCTCGCAGCACAAGGGCCCGCCACGCCCCGATATCCTTATTCTACGGCGAGCAGGCAATTAACCGCTATGATCGCAGCACTCGGGGATGCGCGGCTTGGGCCGTGTATTGGGGTTGAGTGCCGGATCGATCTTACCGGAAGAGAATGCAAACCGGGCTTCCCACCTGGACAGACTGCTCCGTCGCAACCAGGCGGCCGCTGGCGCCGTCGCGCTTGAACAACTTGATCGTGTTAGTGTCCTCGTTGGCCGCGAACAGGAATTCATCCGATGACGCCAGCGCGAAGAACCTCGGCGTCTTGCCACCACTCGGCGTCCAGCCAATGGGCGAAAGCCTGCCACTCGCCGGCTCGATCGTGAAGGCTGCAATGCTGTCATCGCCGCGATTGGACGCATAGACAAAGCGTCCGTCTGCCGACACCGTGATCTCTGCCGCCCGGCTATTTCCGGCGTAGGTGTCCGGCACCACCGACACGATCTGGAACGGTGCAAGCGCGCCGGTTGCGGCATCGAAGTGATAGGCCGTGACGGACGAGTCCAGCTCGTTGACGACATAGGCGAACCGCCCGCCGGGGTGAAACGCCACGTGACGGGGACCCGCGCCTTCGCGCGTCGGCACCGGCTTGGTGGCCAGCACGAGCTTCCCTTTCTCGCCATCGATCCTGTAGGTGAAGACGAGATCGAGCCCCTTGTCGGGCACCACGATGAAAGCACCCGAGGGGTCGAACTCGACCTGATGCGGCTTGGCAAAGGGCTGCTCGACGCGATGTGGCCCAATCTTGCCTTCCAGCTTGACGAGATCGATCACGGCGCCGAGCGAGCCGTCCTCGTTTCGCGGCAGCAGCGCAAGCGTGGAGGTGATGTGATTGGCCACCACCACGAACCGGTTGCTCGGGTCGATGGCGAGATGGACGGGATTCTTTCCTTCCGTGCTCCGGCGGTTGATCACCGTGAGCTTGCCGCTCACAGGATCGATCGCCATCGCCGTGATGTCGCTGAGATCGCCATGCACCGTGTAGAGGAAGCGACGCGTCCGATCGAAGGCGAGGAACGACGGATTGACGAGGTCACCCAGCAGCTGGATGTGCCGCCAGGCGCCCGTTGCATTATCCATCGCATAGACGTTGAGCCCGTCGCCGCGGGCGTTGCGTTCCTTCGTGGTGCGCGCCCCGACATAGACGAATGAGCGAGTGCCTTCGGGCATGCGGTCCTCCGGGTGAGACTTCGGTGTCTGAGATAATGCCGATGCGCCGGGCCATGCGGTCGTCAGGGCGCCGGCGGCGATGAGGCGCGCGAACATGCGCCGCGACAGGCGCGCGCCATCGATACGGAGCGATCGCGCGCGATGCGCAACAGAATTTCCAGGCGTCACGGCTCCCTCCCATTATTGCTTTTTATTTTTTAAAACACAATTATGGACGAGACGCAAGGACCGCGCCCCGCTTGTGCAGGCCGCGCCGGTGCGCGACATCTCGTCAGGTCAGGAGCAACCCGAGTCGCCCCCCATGCCACGTCCCAATCTCGCGACCCAGATGACCGCACGGATCCTCGATTACATCCGCGCCAACGGCTTGCAGGCCGAGCAGCATCTGCCGAGCCAGACGCTGGCGGACGCGCTCCGGGTGTCGCGCGCCCCGATCAACGCGGCACTGCAAATCCTGGAAGAGATGAAGGTCGTCCGTTCCGAGCCCAATCGCGGCTTCTTTTTGGTCAAGAGCGCAGCCGAGCTTCCCGACCTGCCGGATGCGGAAGATGCCGAGCCGGAGCGCGAGGACGAGTGGTACTTTGCCATTGCCGAAGACCGGCTTGCCGGAAAGCTTCCGGACAAGGTCAGCGAGAACGAGCTGATGCGCCGCTATGGCCTCTCCCGCACGCGGCTCCTGAAGATTCTCACGAAAATCGCGGATGAAGGCTGGATCGAGCGCCTGCCCGGCAATGGCTGGGCCTTTGGCCCTCTTCTCACGTCGCGCGAAAGCTATCAGCAGGGCTATCAGCTGCGCGTCGCTCTTGAGCCGCAAGCCCTGCTGCTGCCGAGCTTCGAAATCGACCCGGCGGCATTCGCAGCGGCGCGCGAGCAGCAGCAATGGCTGCTCGACGGCGGCTACAAACGCGCCTCGCGCTCCGAGATATTCGCCGCCAACTCCGAGTTCCACGAAATGCTGGTCGGCTGTGCACGAAATCCGTTTTTCGTCGATGCGGTCAAGCGCGTGAACCGCCTGCGGCGGCTGGTGGAGTACCGCATCACCGTGGACCGCAGCCGCCTTCCCATCCAGTGCCGCGAGCACATCAACATCCTGACATTGCTGGAAAAAGGCCTGCGGCAGGAGGCCTCGGACTTCCTTCGCGTGCACATCGAAGGCGCCGGCCTGATCAAGGTGCCGAAGGTCTAAACTCGGCCGTATTGCATTTTATATTATAAAATGCATAACTGCCCGCAAGGCGCCCGCCTTTCGGGGAGGTTGGCGTTGCCCGACAAGCCCCACGGAAACGCAGCAAGGGAACGCCAAATGTCCGCAACCGCAGCGACGGTCGAGCAATCCACCATGCGCAAGGTGTTCTGGCGCATCGTGCCCTATTGCTTCGGCCTTTACGTCATCTCCTATCTCGACCGCGCCAATATCGGCTATGCGGCACTTCAGATGAACAAGGAGCTCGCGCTGTCGAGCGAGGCCTTCGGCTTTGCCGCCGGCATCTTCTTCATCGGCTATTTCCTGTTCGAGGTGCCGAGCAACGTCGCCCTCAACAAATACGGCGCGCGCATCTGGATCTCGCGGATCCTGATCAGCTGGGGCCTCGTGGCAACCGCGAGCGCTTTCGTGCAGAGCGCGATGCAGCTTTACGTCCTGCGCTTCCTGCTCGGCGTTGCCGAAGCCGGGTTCTTTCCCGGCATCATCATCTATCTGACCTACTGGTTCCGCGCCAAGGAGCAGGCGACGATGGTGGCGCTGTTCACGGCGGCCATTCCCGTATCGTACCTGATCGGCGCGCCGCTCAGCACCTGGATCATGGATCATGTGGGCGGCTTCGGCCTCAGCGGCTGGCGCTGGATGCTGCTACTGGAAGGCGGCCCCGCCGTCATTGCCGGCGTCATCAACTACTTCGTCATGACCGATCGCCCCGAGCAGGCCAAATGGCTCTCCAAGGAAGAGCGCGATTGGCTCAGCGAGGAGCTGCGCAAGGATCACGCCGCGAGAGGCAACGTGCAACATCTCGGAATCATTGCGGCGATCACCAATCCCAAGGTGCTGTTCCTGTCGGTGATCTACTTCATCTATCAGGTCGGCAATCTCGGCATCGGCCTGTGGATGCCGCAGATCATCAAGGGGCTGTCCGCATCGCTGACCAATTTCGAGGTCGGCCTTGTCGCGATGCTGCCTTACGCCTTCGCCACGGTCGCGATGGTGTTGTGGTCACGCAATTCCGACCGCACCGGCGAGCGGCAGAAGCACTCGGCCATTCCGCTGCTGCTCGGCGCCGTGGCGCTCGCGCTCTCGGGACTGGTGGTTCAGCCGGCCATCGCGATGGCGCTGATCTCGCTATCGCTGGCCGGGATCTACGCCTTCAAGTCGCCGTTCTGGTCGCTGCCCGGCCTGTTTCTCACGCGCTCGACCGCCGCCGTCTCCATCGCGGCGATCAACTCGATCGGCAATCTCGGCGGCTTCGCCGGGCCCTACGCGATCGGCGCCATCAAGGACGCGACCGGCAGCACCTATGGCGGGCTTCTGCTCCTCAGCGCTCTGCTGTTCGTCTCGTTCTTGATGACCTGGTTCGCAAGGATGGAGAACCAGGGCAAGGCGCAGACGCAACCGGCCGAGCAACCTGCTTGACCGGACAGACAGGATACAGGGATGACTGAATTCGCGACGTTCGTCAGTGGCGCACGAGCCTATTGCATCGCCGATATCGCGACTGTTGCACGCGACGAGCTCCCTCGCCTGCCCGTGATCCTGCGCATCCTGCTCGAGAACGTGCTGCGCAACGGCCGTGAGGATCGGCAATCGGCAATCGATGCCATCCTGGGCTGGCTGGCGCATGGCCGCAGCGACCGTGAGATCGCATTCCAGCCCTCGCGCGTCCTGATGCACGATACCACCTGCGGCCCGGCGCTGGTCGACATCGCGGGCCTGCGCGCATCGCTCGCGGAAGCCGGGGGCGATCCCCGGCGGCTCAATCCGGTGCTGCCGGTCGACGTCTCGACCGATCACTCGATCGGCGTCGACGTATTCGCTCGCCCCGACGCGGTGAAACTCAACATGGCGCATGAGATGAAGCGCAACGGCGAGCGGTATCGGTTCATGAAGTGGGCGAGCGCCGCGCTCGACAATGTCCGCATCCATCCGCCGGGCACCGGCATCATGCACACGCTCAACCTCGAGCGGCTTGCAAGCGTGGTCACGACGTTCGAGCGCGATGGGACGGCATGGGCTGTCCCGGACACGTTGATCGGCACCGACAGCCACACGCCGATGATCAACGGAATCGGCGTGCTGGCCTGGGGCGTTGGCGGACTGGAAGCCGAGAGTGTGATGTTCGGCATGCCGGTCACGATGCGCGTGCCCGACGTGGTCGGCGTCCGCCTCACGGGGCGGCTGCGCGAGGGTGTGCTTGCGACCGATCTTGCCCTCACCGTCACGGAGCGGCTGCGGCGGATCGATCTTGCGGATCGCTTCGTCGAATTCCATGGACCGGGCGTGTCGAGCCTCTCCGCCGGCGAGCGCGCCGTCGTCGCCAACATGACGCCGGAGTTCGGCGCCAATTCCGGCTACTTCCCCATCGATGCGCGCACGCTCGAATATCTGGCGCAAACGGGCCGCTCGCCTGCTCAGCTCGAGCTGATCGAGGCCTATGCACGTCGCCAGCGGCTCTGGCTCGATCCGGACGCGATGCCTCGCTACACCGAGACTGTCTCGATCGATCTCGGCGAGATCGAGATCAGCCTGGCCGGGCCCCGCCGACCGCAGGACCGTATTTCCGCCGGCAAGGCGGCCGACGCGCTGGCGCCTGTGCTGACGAACAAGGCCGGCACGCCCGTGCCGGATCGGTCCGACACGGATGAGCCGGCCGACGGCGCCGTGGCGATTGCCGCGATCACTAGCTGCACCAACACGTCCGATCCACGGCTCCTGATCGCCGCAGGGCTCGTTGCGCGCAAGGCGCGACGACTGGGACTGAAACCTCCGGCATGGGTCAAGACGTCGCTTGCGCCGGGATCGCCCGCAGCAGAGCACTATCTGCAACGTGCCGGCCTGCTCGCCGATCTGGAAGCGCTCGGCTTCGGCATTGTCGGCTATGGTTGCACGACCTGCATCGGCAATTCGGGACCGCTCGCGCCCGCCATGGCCAAGGCCATGCAGGCCCGCGAGTTCGCTCCCGTCGCGGTGCTGTCAGGAAATCGCAATTTTCCCGGCCGCGTGCACGGCCAGATCGAACTTGCGTTCCTGGCATCGCCCCCGCTCGTGATTGCCTTTGCACTCGCCGGAGACGTTGGTCGCGACATCCTGCATGATCCCATCGCCCGCAATGCCGCCGGGTTAGACATCCGCCTCGCCGATATCTGGCCTACGGGCCAGGAGATCGACGAGGCCTTGACGCTGGCACAGAACGCCGGCGATTACGCGGATGCCTATGATGCAGCCGAAGCAAGCGCCGAGTGGGCGGCTTTCGAAGCTCCCGGCACAGCGCTATTTCCATGGAATGACGCGTCCACCTATATCCGGCGACCGCCTTTTGCGGGGCTCGGTACCGGCACGCGGCTGGGTCGCTACCAGGCGGCGCCTTTGCTGGTGCTTGGAGACGACATCACCACCGATCATATCTCGCCAGCTGGCGCGATCGCGGCGGACAGTGAAGCGGCCGAGTATCTCGTCGCTCGCGGCGAGGACTCCCGCGACCTCAACGTTTTCGCCTCCCGCCGAGGCAATTGGGAGGTGATGCTCCGCGGACTGTTCACGAACAAGAGCGTAGGCAACCTGCTTGGCCCGAATATCGCTCCGGGAACAACGATTCACGCCGGCTCAGGCGAGCGTGTGTCTCTGCGGGGCGCGGCGGAGCGTTACGCGGACGAAGGCCGCTCCGTCGTCATCGTGGCCGGCGAGCGCTACGGTATGGGCTCCTCCCGCGATTGGGCCGCCAAGGGCGTTGCGCTGCTCGGTGTCCGTGCGGTCCTTGCCGTGAGCTTCGAGCGCATCCACCGCTCCAACCTGATCGGCATGGGAATCCTGCCGCTTCGCCTGCCTGCCGATCGTCGTCCGCAGGACCTGGACCTCCGGCCGGACGACGGCATCGAGATCGAGGCTTCGGCGGAGACGATCGCCCCACGCGCAATCGTCGCCGTGCGTATCCTGCGGAACGGCGTGGAAACCGGACGGTTTGTCGCGACGGCTGCGATCGAAACCAATCTGGAATGCGCAATTCTTCGTGCAGGCGGCTTGCTGCCGCTCATCCTGCGCAATGCCATGTCTCATTCCGGCAAGCGGGTCTGCATCGAGCGGCTTCTTGCGGATGGTATCGTCGGCTGAGTTTGTGGTCCTCCCGACGAGCCTATCGATGTCTCGGAATAACACGACGTCTCGTACGACGCGTGCTTGCGCAATTGCTAGAGCTCGGTCTCCAACGCGGAAAACATCTGTTTGATGAAGCTTGCGAGCGGCTTTTGACCTGCTTCGTCGCCCCATGCGTCAACGGAAAGACGCATCGCCCCGACAGAGGCCATCGCAACGACTTGGAGCGCCTTGCGTCGGCGCGCCTGCGGCCAGTGTTCGGATAGAGCTTCAAGAACCGCTTTCTCCATCAACAAGAACTTCGCCTGATTGCTCGCCCGAAGCTGCTCGGTCGAACGCAAAATGCGATCGATGGCCACGGCTTGTTCGGAGCTGAACTGCACCGCCAGCTTCAAGAAGGCGTTGCGCACGAGGTGAAGGGGTCGCTGCTCCGGCGATTCTGCAAGGATCGCCGCGCGGACGGCATCCGGCAATCCCTGCTGCCAGGCGAGCAGAATGTCTTCCTTCGACCTGAAATAATAGAAGAATGTTCGCGCAGATATGCCGGAAGCCGCCGCGATCGCTTCCAGCGTCGTCGCCTCATATCCATTGGCGATAAAGAGATTAAGCCCGGTTTCGGCAATGCGCTGCCGCGTCTCACGACGCTTCTGCTCGCGCCATCCCTCCGGAGCCGTCGATTCGTTTTCCATGGCATTTCGAATACCAAAAACCACACCCCTTGTAAATTCGCAGTCACTGTAATATTTTAAATTACACAGACTGTAAATTTCCGGAAGCTCCATCGCGGGACCATTTGAAAGGACACGGACTATGAAACTTCTGCATGTCGACGCCAGCATCCTTGGCGATCATTCGGCCAGCCGGCGGCTCTCCGACTCCATCGTCAAGCGATTGACCGCTCTCAATCCCGCCACCGAGGTCATCCGCTACGATCTTGCGGCCGAGCCAATCGGGCATCTGACCGGTGCGGAGTTGCTGGCTCAGCGAGGCTCAACACCCGAGGATGCCGCCACAAAAGAGAACGCGGCGCGAAATGCGAAAGCTCTCGACGACTTCCTTGACGCCGATGTCGTCGTTGTCGGCGCGCCGATGTACAATTTCTCCCTGCCCTCGCAGCTCAAGGCTTGGCTCGATCGCGTGGCGGTCGCGGGCAAGACCTTCCGTTACACCCCCAACGGTGTCGAAGGGCTTGCAAAGGGCAAACGCGTGATCATCGCGTCCTCGCGCGGCAACTTCTATCGCGAGGGTCAGCCGGCCGCCGGGCTCGATCATCAGGAGAAGTATCTCAAAGGGTTCTTCACCTTCCTCGGCGTCAGCGACGTTACCGCGATCCGTGCGGAAGGTCTCGGCATCAGCCCGGAAAGCCGCAATGCCGCCATGGCGGCGGCCTCGGCCGAGATCGAAAGCCTTGTGGCCTCACACTGATGCAGAACCGAGAGCCCGCCATGAAGAGAGTTCAGTACGATCGCTTCGGCGGTCCGGAACAAATGTATTTCGGCAACTACGTTCCGCCGCCGCTCGAACGCCACCAGGTGCGCGTCAAGGTGAAGGCAGTCGCCATCAATCCCCTCGACTGGAAGCTCCGTCAGGGTGCCATGAAACTGATCATCGGCAGAACGTTTCCGAAAGGGGTCGGGTCTGACTACGCCGGCACCGTTGAGGCGGTCGGCGATGACGTGACGAACGTAAAATTTGGAGACGACGTCTTCGGCACGATGGACTTCAAGAACGCCGGCGCTTTTGCCGAGTCCATCGTGGTCGACTCCCGATATTTGACAAGAAAGCCGCCGCAGCTCTCTTTCGGCGAAGCTGCTTGCCTTCCGATCCCGGCGACGACGGCCTGGGCTGCAATCATCGACAAGGCACAAGCCCGCAGCGGATCGCGCCTATTCATCAACGGCTGTAGCGGAGCCGTCGGCGCGTTCGCGGTGCAATTGGCGCTGGCGCGCGGCGCGACGGTGTCTGGCTCGTGTGGCAAGGCCGCCATGCCAAAGACCAGGGCCGCGGGCGTCGACCCGGTCTTCAATTACGCTGACAGCTCCTCCTACCGAAGCGCCGGGAAGTTCGATGCGATCTTCGATACGGCGGGAACGATGTCCGTGAGTGAAGGGCTTGCCATGCTCAACCGTGGAGGCGTGTTCGTCGACATCAATCCCACTCCAGGACGAGTCCTCCGTGGAATGCTGTCCGGGCATTACAAGATGGCTTTCGCGACCATGGGAACCGAGCATCTCCCGGAGATCGCCCAGTTTGCGCATGAGGGTGTGTTGCGGCCGACGATCGGCCTCGAGAAGCCATTCAGCGAGGCCCTCACCGCGATTGCAAACGCGGAGTCCGGCTTTCGCGGGCCCGGCCGAATTGTCCTCGCGCTATGATGGCGAAGCGGCTCGCCTTGCCCGCCAAACGAAGCGCGTTCCGCGCGCTTCTGGTGGCATCAAGTCTGACAATCCAGATACCGGCATCGGATGCGGCCACGGTTCGCGCCAAATATTCCTTGTCGTATCTCGGAGTCCGGGTTGGCGAGCTCATGACGACAAGCAACATCGGTCCCACGAGCTACGAGGCCGATCTCACCGCGCATCTGAGCGGCATTGCAGCCGTCGCAAGGCCGTACCGTTTGAGCATGAAAGCTGATGGAATATTGAAGGACGGACAGATCCTGCCGTCGTCTTTTTCGCTCAGCCAGGCTGGAGCCGAGACACGCACGATCCGCGTGGCATCAGCTGCCGGCAACATCACAGCTGCCGAAATCGACCCGCCGATCGAGACCGATGGTCCGAGGATTCCGCTGACGGAAGAGCACAGAAGGAACGTCGTCGATCCCCTCAGTGCACTCATCATGCCGGTGCAACAGAACGGAGGAGATCTTGACCCGTCGATGTGCAGACGGACCGTGCGCCTTTTCACGGGAGCGGCACGCTCGGACCTGGAGTTTACTTATGCAGGATCGGAGCAGGTCAAGTCTCGCGCGTACAAGGGTCCCGTTACGGTTTGCTCGGTTCGCTACAAGCCGCTCGCAGGTCACAATCCGGACGCGACCACGACGAGGTTTATGATGTCCAACACGGGGATCACGGTCCGGTTGGCTGCTTTGCAGGGCATTCCCTATGCCCTGCTGATATCCGCGACGGTGCCGCTGCCCCTGGGAACGGGCAGCGTCCAGCTCGATGAATACAGCATCGACGGACGTTGACCCGCTGGGAACTGACAACGCCGGAATCCATCAAACGCAACGTTCGCGACGACTGCGTCGTCGGACAAATATCGAGAGAGTAAAAAATGCCATCAACCAAAACGACGAATTTCCTCATCGGCGGTGACACGACCGTCAACCGGATCGGCTTTGGCGCCATGCGCCTTTCTGCCAACGGATTCCGAGGGCCAGCCCGAGATCCTGCCACGGGCCGCGCCGTGCTGCGTCGTGCCGTCGAACTTGGAGTCAACCTCATCGACACCGCCGCGTTCTACTACAGCAGCGACAAGACGGTTCGCGCGAACAGCCTGATCCGCGAAGCGCTTCATCCTTATCCCTCGGATCTGGTGATCGCGACCAAGGTGGGGCCTGTCTTCGGCGCGGACGGCAGCTTCCGGGCAGGCACCGGCGCCGAGATGCGACAACTGGTCGAGGAGAATCTTGAGACCCTCGGACTGGATCGGCTCGATATCGTCTATCTCCGCATCGGCGCGATGGCCCCACCCCACGGAGAGTCCGTTGCTGAACGGTTCGAAGCTCTCGCTGCCCTGCGCGAAGAAGGGCTGATCCGTCACCTGGGTCTTAGCAATATCGACGAGGACCATCTGCAGGAGGCGCGCAAGATCGCCCCCGTTGTCGCCGTGCAGAACAACTTTCACATCGCCCAGCGAGGAGACGTTGCCCTCTTGAAGTCGTGCGAAGCCGAAAATATCGCCTTCAGTCCCTTCTTCCCGCTTGGCGGCGGGACGACGAAAATTGACGATGATCGGCTCGCCCGGATCGCGGCCCGGCACAAGGCGACCACCAACCAGATCGCCCTGGCATGGCTGCTGGCCCTATCGCCGATGATGCTCGCGATCCCGGGCACCGGGTCCATTGCTCATCTGGAAGAAAACATGGGCGCCGGCGATATCTTCCTCACCGAGGAAGACCTTGCCGATCTCGCCTGATACAATCAGCGCGTCACATTCGGTCAATCCGCTCCGGTCGAGGCGGCTCAACCACCCCTCTTCCGGCTCGGCTGGCAGAGCTGTGCAGCAGCTCCCCAGCCGGGGAGGCATCGCGGCTCAACCGAACAAACGTCGCGATACCCGCCTGTTCGAGCATCGACCGGTTGAACCGTTCACTTCTGGCGGGCCGGCTGCTGTGCGTTGGCCTTGTTCGGATCCGACTTGTTCGCTTCGTGATGGCCGATCACGCAGCCGGCCGCAGCACCAAGCTTGCCGCGGCCGGCCATGTGGCCGGCGACACCCCCGACGATAGCTCCCTTGATGCATCCTTTCGCCTCCGCACCTCCGGAGGTCAGCCACGCGGGCGCGGCGTCGCGAGTTGGGCCTTCCTTCAGTTTTCCGATGGTAGAACCAAAGGTGAAGGCTGGCGCTTTACCGACATGTCAGACTTCTTTCGGGATCGCTCCAATATCTCAAGGACCTTGCCGGATCGCTCCAAGACGAAGTACTCTTTGCCAACGTCATGTAACTGTCCGCCAGCATCTGAAGCTGGTAGCGAAAATGCGAGTCAGAAGCCTCTTCGGCTGCTCTACCAGTTCAGCGAACCGGGGGACCTTTCCCGATCGACTGCGTCCCCGCTGACTTCCGTTCGCACTGGATGCCGATCGCGTTCAGTAACCGCGCGACGCCGATCATCGTCAGCACTCCGGCAACACTAACCACGATCTGCATCGCAAGCCCCTCCGAGAAATCGAGCAGCGTAAGCTGGCTGGCGAGCGCCAGAAGGACGCCGAGACAATAGATCGGCAGCGAATTCTCGCCACAGCACTTCGCGCAGCTCAGCACCGGCGTCGAAAGCCCCTCCCAATTCCGCGGAATGAATCGTAGCGCCACCATTGCAAGAGCCACAAAATGCAGCAGCCGTATCGGACTGAGATTCGATTTATCCAGTGGAAATGGCAGGTCCCTCAAACTTTGCGAGACCAGCGGCTCGATGCTCCAACTCTGTGCAAGGACCAGGCCGAAAACTAGATAGAGAACGGCCAGAACAAGCGTCAAGCGCGACATCACCCACGGCCGGAATCTCTCTCCCTCAATGACGCACCATGCGCCCAACACAATCAGAAACTGCCAAGCCAGCGGATTAAAGAACCAGACGCCGTTGGGCCAGGCGGGAACTCTCCAACCAAAGACGTGCACGACCGCGTAGAGCAACAAGGACACCCCAAGCGTGACGTTCGGCGCTCGCAGCAGCAGCCACAGCAGCGGCGCGAACAGCACGTGAAAAATCACAAAAACCGGCAGGATGTCAGTGTTGACAGGCCGGTATTGCAGGATTGCGGCGTGCGCAAGCGTCGCGCCCGGACGTTCGAGCAGAATTCGCGTATTGCTCCCGTCGGCGAGATCATCGCTGCCCGCAAGGTAGACCAGGATGGCGCAAGCGAGTGTAAGCAGCAGAAACGCCGCGTAGATGTCCCATCCCCGGCGCAGCGAACGGCCGATCATGCCGCTCCAGCCCTCGCGCTCACGCGCCCTGCCGTAGGCCAGCGCGCAGGTCACGCCCGAGAGGAACATGAAGATCTCGGCGGCATCGCAGAAGCCGTAGTTGCGCGGTGTCAGCCAGCTCCCGATGTTATTGGGAACATGATCGAGAAAGATCCACCATAACGCGATCCCGCGGCAGACATCGATGCGCAGATCGCGGCCGTCCGCTCTGAACTCCGGCGGAGTTTCGCCGAACAATCGTGTCGAGGTTTGAGTTCGATCGTCCATCTGTTGGCCCGCGCTCGCGCCTCATGGGGTCGACAACGCGCTCCAGCTACCCGATGGATGATGGAGACTCCTTCGTCGCCCGGCTACTCCTTCGAGCGCCAGGGTCGGGAGGATCATCGTCCTCCCAAGGCGCTGCCAGGATTTTGTCGTCAACGCCCCGTATCAAAAGCTGCTTTCGCATTTCGGTGAGGCGGGCCCGGCAGTACTCGCGATAAAGCATGTCGAGTATGGTGGACATGATCGAACCTCTTCCTGATCACCACGGTCGACGTCCCATGCGACAGATTTCGACCAGTTCATCGGCAGCCAAAAAGGAACAGTGCCGGGAAGTAATTTGGGTCCGACGAACCTTAAAGGTGATGCGGCGATCAAGGCACGATAGGAAATCGGATCAGAGGACAGTGTTGTTCTGCGGAACTTCTGCCCGCGGGGCCGATGAACCCGATCAGTCGCGAGCAGTGTAATAAAGTTGGATCTGGCCTTGCAGCCTGCCAGGGACGTTCAAACCGGATCCGATGGCAGCAATTTGAAATAGAGCCATTACAATCATCTTCCTTTAAAGGAGATATTTGCACGCGGCATTTGCAATCAAAAATTGCCGTAATTTTCTGGTCGCCACGTGATCCAGTTCACATCAGCATCAATCACAGGTGAATGAGACTAGCAGACAAATGAAGTAGCTTCTTGGAATCCTGCGTACCTGAGGAGACGGTCGGTGCGCGAATTGCAAAAGACGGATACCGGCAGCTGACCGCCGCAGCGTTTTGACCCAGTGGCTTATCAAGGCTGGAGGTCCCCATGTCTACGGACGCAGCCAATTTCGTATCGCATCGATTCTCGACGCGCGAGCATCCGGAGCGGATGCGACTTCCACTATGGCGCGAGAGGTTTGTGCGGGGAATAGTTCACGTCGATATCGAACCTCTAACGAACGTTCCGTTTCAAGCCGACGCAACATTGCAGGCGCTCCAGGGTCTACGCACGCTCGCACTGAAAGGCTCTCCCATGCGCTTCAAGCGCTTGCGGGCGAGCGTTGCTGACGGCGACGACTCGATCGGCCTCATCGTCTGCTTACCCGGCAAAAGTCGTTTGTCGCAGCGCGGCCGGGACATCGATCTTTTCGCGGGCGACGCAACCTCGATTCTGCATTCGGAGCCCGCTACCGTCACCTATATCGACGGAATGCTATTTGGTCTGGCGGTACCCCGCGAGGCGCTTGCGCAGCGCGTGACAGATATCGAGAGCCTCGCCATGCGGCCGATTCCTCAGCGAAATGAACCACTCCGCCTCCTCATGGCCTATCTGAAGTCAGCATTTAAGGAGGGGGCTCTGGCGGCCCCCAAGCTGCGTGATGCGGTCGTAGCCCACACCTGTGATCTTGTTGCGCTCGCGGTCAGCGAGTGCGCTCCCTTGGGCGACAGCGATACGAGTGCGGTCGTGACCGCGCGCCACAGCGCCGTACTCGACTACATCGCGGCACACTTTCAGAAGCCTGGGCTTAGCGTCGAGGAGGTCGCTCATCGCCAAGGCATTTCACCTCGGTATCTGCAGCGCCTGATGGCGTTATCAGGATCATCGTTCACCGGGCACGTGAATGAGCTACGTCTCCAACTTGCGTTCAAACTGTTAACCGAGGCGCGCGTCAGCGCGCAGCTAATTTCCGATATCGCGCTGGAGGTAGGCTTCTCGGATGTTTCGCATTTCAATCGCCTGTTCCGAGCTCGCTTCGGCGATTCGCCGCGTGGGGTTCGTTACGCCGGCAGGGATCACGGCCGAGCATAGAACTGACAGGCCCCGGGCACCCTGCGTCCTGAACGGCACTCTCGCCGGAGAAAAATGGCCCCCATTCAAATGCGAGGTGCTCGCGTGTAGTTTGGGCGGCGGAGCGGTCGCGGCTAGCTATACCGGGTGG
The DNA here is from genome assembly GCF_025200885.1 of Bradyrhizobium huanghuaihaiense. NCBI lineage: Bacteria > Pseudomonadati > Pseudomonadota > Alphaproteobacteria > Hyphomicrobiales > Nitrobacteraceae > Bradyrhizobium > Bradyrhizobium huanghuaihaiense. The sequence continues at coordinate 6,976,533 of NZ_CP104172.1, forward strand.
GTTCTGCTCGCGCCCTCCTCTCTTCGCCGCTGCCTGGTGTTAGGATGTGGTGCACAGGTCAGCGGCTAAGCCGCCGAGCTCCGCTGGCGGCTTTTCTTCAATTTCGTCTCAGGAGGCGTTCGCCCTCGCCCGTTCGCGCGCCTCGCGACGACGTTCGCGGCGTTCGCGGCGCCTCATGGCACGATCCGCGGGCTGCCGCAGCGGAGGAACCGCCGCTGGCACTACCTCCTCGACCGAAGGCGCCTGGATCGGTTCCGGCGCCGCTAGACGGGATTCCATGAATTCCAGCACAGCCCGCCCCTTCGCGGTAATCTTCCAGCCGCCGCTTTCCCGGTCCACCAGCCCTTGGGAGAAGATGTCGAGGTCCGGCACGCGCGCCGCCAGTCGCCTGGTCCGATCGGCCCAATCCCGGCCGCTGGTTGCCAGGATTGCCATGTCGCGCTTGAGATCCTCCATCACGGCGAAGCCATCCGGATAGCTCACCAGGATCTTCAGCACCGTGACCTGGAAATTCACGCGCGCCTCGACCTATCAGCGCCACATCGTAGGCGCGTGTGAAAGGGCGTCCCGACCCACCTGCCTGAGCTCGTCGGGCGACACCTCGCCTCTGGTAGCCGCCTCCAAAATCTTCGAGGCGACATGGGTACGCGCTCCGATCTCGCAATGCGAAACGCTTTCACAGACTTCGTCGAGGACCGCGCGCAAAAGCGCGGTGGTTGCCGTATCAAACATGAATTGCCCCCAAAGCAGGGAAAGTCTCACTATAACCGCGTTCTCGCGCAATGCGATTCAAAAATGTTAACGATCGCCGGAGGTCGGTTAGTCTAGCCTTCTTTGGAAGACGTTGTGATTGTCGACGGCCCTGGAAGATCGGCTATTCACGGGCCTCCCGGCACAACCTTCAGAACTTCTCAACCTACGTCGTTGACGTGTCCTACGATCACATAACGGCGATCGGCTTCGGCCCTGCACGAAGATCATCCGCCGGCGACCTGACAAGAAGCCGGCGCAGTGCCGCATGGATCAGCTTCGGCAGATGGCGGCCAAGCGACCTTTGAAGTTCGGTGCGTAGCAGCGGGGCGGGCGAAGGCCTTGAAGAAGAGCTGTGAAAGAAATGAGGCCAGGACATCCTGTCGACGTCCTGGCCTCGCTGGTTCATTGCGGAACGTTCTCAGGATTGACCGCCTTTGCGCCCGGCTTCACTGGCTTTGTCGCGATCATTGGCGAAGTTGCCGGGATTGTCCGACGAGCTGCCGCCTTGCTGACCGGGCTTTTGTCCGCCCTGCGTCTGCTGACCCTGCTGGCCGCGGCTGTGCTCGCCACCCTTCTTGCCGGCTTCCGAGGCACGCTGCGGATCGTTGGCGAAATTTCCGGAGCCACCGCGCTGTTCATCTGCCATCTGTTTTCTCCTTCATTGTTGCCCGGCCCATGGAGGCTAATCGCAACACCCGCGGCTCGTTCCTCGGACAAAGATGAAGGTTGGTCAGAGATTATTCGCCAGCATATTGCGTGTTGCCTGGCGCACGGCTTCGATGCCGCCAACATTCTTCATCAAGGCGATCTCGCCCTGTTGCTCATGTCGGATGGCGTGCGCCATCAGACGCAAGCGTGGATCGCCGGAAGAATGCCACTCATCTTCCGCCATCTGGACGGCCCCCGCATGATGCAGGCTCATCAGATGGATAAAGACGGCGTCAAACGTCCCATCGTCCGCTTGCCGCACCTCCGCCATTTGTGCCGTCGTCAAATAGCCCGGCATCGCCGCACGCTCCGCGCTGGAGCAGACCGGTCCCAAATCGACGGATCTTTCGCAATTTTCTGCGGGCTCTCGCGAAGAGCCGAGGGAGCGCTGGCGGCATGGCTGGCGCGGCTTGGCACATGCGGCGTCGCGTCCGGCGCACCAAAGATCACGACATCAGCACCTGAGAAGCTGTCCCGCCGTTGGGCTGCAACGAACCGCGCGCCGCCATTTGCAGGAACGGATGGATGCCCAATACATTCATTGTGGGGCACCTGGAGGAGGATCAAAATGGCGAGCGAAGACGCCGTCCGGTTGGCATTCTCGAAGTCGAGAAGAAGAAGGGCAAGTCGGAGCGAAACGATCGCATTTTTGCTGTGCCCGACCGATCACCGCTCGAAACCAATCTCAAGGATATCCGCGATCTCCCTTCCCATGCGCGCGATGATCTTGAACAGTTCTTTCGTGCGACGAACGCGTTGGAAAACAAGGAGCTGAAGTTTCTTGGATGGCATGGCCCCAACCGAGCGACCAAGACCATCAAACGGCTGGCCCGCTGAGCCGACAGACCGGGCATCATTGGCAGACATTCGGGCCGTCACTGGGGGCCCAACTGGGTCAGGACCTCAGGGTCTTGGACCATCGCCCTTCATGGCAACGTCGCTGCGCTTAACAGGATGAGTTCGGCAGTCGAAGAACTGGCCGCCCGGAATGAGATAGCCGCTTCGGACTTGGTGAGTGGCGGCCGAATCTATGTCATGCTTTTCGTTGCAAGCCTTCACGCCTACGGCGTCGAGATCAACCCACTTGGCGTAGCAACGATCCAACGATTGCCCCAGCGCACGATGGAGTCGATTCGCCCGATGCCCGGGACTTCATCGCCCCGTGCTGCCATTCGAATCCCATCGGGCCCTTCGAGCACGGCCGTTCCGGCGCGAACATCGAGGACTGCCCATCCCACAATAGTCGTCGGCCTTGTCTCGGGGACCGGCAGGAGAGGCCCCGTAGGCTGGACCGAGCCTGTTATCGACATGTCCTGCTCGAGCCCATCCGCCAGTTGCGCAACACTCGATGCCTTGGCCAGAGGCTTCGGGCCAAGGCTTGAGGTGAACGTGGAGGATCCACCAAAACCAGGCGGCGTTCGCGAGCTTGATGCTGATGCCGTCTTTCGGTTGCTTTCGACCTTGCTGACTGGCTTAATGCTCGGCATGCGGCGCGAAGCCGCTTCCATCGAAGCAATTGGATTGAGAGCTGAGATAGCTGCAGGAGCGAACAAAGCACCAGCCCAACCCAGTCCAACGCCGCCAGCCAACGCGACCAAGACGACCGAAAGAGTGCCTTTTGAACAATTGCCTTGCCGAAGGAGCGCCAGGACCTCATCTCGATCGGACGTCGAGAAATCCAAGCGGTCAAGAGTGACAGGCCACATCGCGATCTCGCCAGTGTCGTGATCCGCGGCCGTCTCGATCCTCTCCAAGGTATTCGCATGGTGCAATTGCATGCTCGGGTCCCTTGTGGTCGCCAAATGATCATGCCGGGAACTAAACCAACCGTTAACGGCCGGTGCACTCAGCAAAATAAGGGCGGGCAGCGCAAAGGAAATCAAAGGCCATGATGTCTCGCGACGGGGGCTCTAACCAGAGCGGTGGGACCGTGCGGGGCGCGCATCTGCAGGTGCGGCGACAAGGCGACCATCTCCGTCGACGAGTTGCGGGATAGGTGGGAATCCAGACGGTTCGCGCACGGCAAGGCGCACCAAGCCACTACCTGCCTTCCCGACCGAAGCAGCCAACCTTAAGACTTAATAGGCATTGCTGGGTCGCAGCAGCACTCTCACGGTCTTCAACATGATGACGATATCGAACCGCAGCGACCAGTGTCGGACGTACTGGAGATCTCGCTTGACGCGCCTTTCCATGGCAGCGATGTCTCGCGTCTCCCCCCTACATCCGTTGACTTGCGCCCAACCGGTGATCCCTGGCTTCACCGACTGTCGTTCCGCATATTCGGTTATCAATCTCGAATAGATCGCGTCATGAGCCAGTGCGTGGGGACGCGGCCCAACGAGGGACATGTCACCACGGAGCACATTGAGAAGTTGCGGCAGCTCGTCGATACTGGTCTTCCGAAGGACACGTCCAACCCGCGTAACACGGGCATCGTTCGGACTAGCCTGTCGAACATCGTTCCCGTCCTCCAGACATGTCATCGTTCGAAACTTCCAGATTTGAAAGCGCTGACCATCGCGCCCACCGCGCCACTGACGGAAGAACACCGGACCGGGCCTATCCAGGGTTACCGCCATCGCGACGACAACGAAGACCGCGATCAACGCAATAATTGCGATCAAAGTAACAACAACGTCGAATATTCTCTTAGTTCTACAATTTGGATCACTCCACCCTGCCCGCGCTGCAGAGGGACTGGCGCGACTCGTTCGATCTTGTCTGACTCTGCTTTCTGAGCGCAGAGTAGCGTCCGACCTCGCGGACCGCAGTTCGACAATTGAAACCAACCCAAGATCTTCGGCGACCGCCTCGATCGCACCCGCGCGATACACAATATCAACCGCGCGATCATCAGCCGCGCTATCGTCCACGAACGGCACGCTGAGAGGCGCGCGAGAGCGATGAACACCGAGTTCTGGCATCGTGCTTCTCATTCGAGAGGCGATACCGAGTCCTGCTCCGGGAAGCTATCCCCACTCTGTCGCCGAGTGAACTCTTCATGCAAAATTGCTGCGCGACCACCCGCTACAGTTGACCGTACCTCGTGTAGCCATGCGAATGCACGATACATACGGGCCGCAGGACTCGCCAGAATTCATCGGCGCTAAATCCGATGCGCTGTTGCCGATACTTTCGAGTGATTGCGGGCCGGAGGCGACGCAGCGCCTAATGATGAATGCTGATCCGCCCAACAGGATATGCAGGGTCTTCGGACACCGTTCCGTGGACCCCCGATACCAGCCGGAGGAAATACTTTGACCGGTATCATCCTGGCCCTAACCGGCCTTCTGCTCTCCTTGACGCGTATTCTGGGTGTCCGCCAAATGATGCTGGCCGTCATGCTCGTTCGTCCCGCTTGTGACCGAGCCTTCGACTGGCTGAAAGCGGCATCCGAACAACAGACCGGGCCTGGTGCGGCGATCAACGCTCTGGTGATCGCAATTGCGATTGTCACCATCATTCATGTTCCCGGGATTGTCCTGTCGGCCCCCCTCCTGGCTTGGGCAAGTGTTCTTCTCACAGCCGCCGCGTCGCTCGTCCACGCTCCAGATCCAAGCGGCGGATTGCGAGACCTCCTGGCGTTGTTCACCTACGCAGCCGTGTTTACGCTTCCATATGCGCTCGTCAGAACCAAAAAGATGGCCACCCAATGCCTCGTCGTGGCGCTATGTTCGTCCGCCGTACCGTCGATCTTCGCATTGCTGGAACTGGCGATGCAACCGGACATCTTGACCGGCGAGCAACGCCTGCAAAGCACGTTCACCCATCCGAATATTTACGCCTTCTACATTGTCAGCGTCGTGACCGTGATCCTCTATATGCTTTGTTCCGCAAACTTTACACTTTCTCCGATCAGGCGCCGCGCAGTTCTTGCCTACGCCGGCTTCCTGCTGTTTCTGTTGCTTCTGACGAAGGCTCGTAGCGCATGGCTCTCGATGGTGATCATCACGGCGGGATACGCAGTCTTGGTGGACAGACGCTGGCTTCTTGCGATTCTCTGTCTCCCTGTCCTGCTTCTTTTTCCTGCCGTTGGTGAACGCCTATCCGATCTGAAATCGGGCACGGTTGCAGTCGGCTTCGAGCAGCTCAACTCCCTTGCTTGGCGCGAAGTACTATGGAATGACACCCTTGAATGGTTGACGGCCAATCCACCGGGTCTCAATGGCTATGGGCTGAACTCGTATAAAGCCTACGTCCCCTTGTTCTTCTCCCGCGGCGATGGGGAGGTCAGAATCGGCCCCCACAATGCAATCCTGCAGATCTATTTCGAGATGGGTATGGCGGGCCTGGCGAGCTTCGGTCTTCTTTGGGGGACGGTGGTGCTCGAGGTATTGTCCACATGGAGCAGAGACTTTCGAGGCGCTCTGACGATGTCGTTGTTGTGCGCTGGATACATAGTCATGTGCTACTCTGACAATCTTCTCGATTACCTCCAATTCCAATGGTTCTTCTGGTTCATAATGGGCACTATTGCTGCTTCCGCACGACTAGCGGCTCACACATCGCAGGCACGGTTCGCAGTCGCCTGATCGATCGTTTGCGGCCAGAGGGCGCAGTGCAGGCGGCGGTCTCACGAGCGCATCGTACACTCTCGTTCGCTACCGCACCGCAGCTGAGAGATGTCGGTCCTCCGCAATCACGATATCGTTCTGTTGCGATACGCTCGTTGCAAACAGATCGGCCAGGCCCGCAGCCTCTCGGTCAACGTCGTGCAATGCGAGAACCCGTTCGCGTCCCTTCCGTCCCATCGCTTCCAGTTGCTCGCGCGGCGCCAGGAGACACTCCGTCATGGCCGCAGCGAGCGCCTCTGGTGCCCCCGCCGCAGCCAGCCAACCGGTCTCGCGCGGGATGACCAGCTCCGGAATGCCGGCGATTTGCGTCGCCACCACCGGGCGTCGCAGCGCCATGGCCTCCATTATGACGATCGGAAGGTTTTCAGCGAGGCTTGAAACGACGAGCGCGCGAGCACCGATGATTTCGCGCCGAACATCAGCATTGTTCAGCCAGCCGCGCAGGCGTACGGTCCCGCTGAGCCCGAGAGCAGCGACCAGTATTTCAAATTCCTTGCGGCCTTCGCCATCACCAACGATGATCACCTCGAATTTGTGCCCATTGGCTACCATGGCCGCGGCGGCCTTGATCAGAATATCGAGGCCCTTTTCGCGAGAGAACCGCGCGACGCAAACAAAGCGCGGCGCTTCGCAGCGCTCCACCTCGGACATGGCCTGAAACTGTTCGTCTATGCCACATCGGATTAGCTTGATTTTCCAGCAATCCGAGAGTTTACACCACCGATAAAGTTGAGCGCGCCCGTAGTAGCTCACCGCAACGACGAATGCAGCCGCCTCGATCTTGGCCTCCAGCGCTAGGAACTCCGGCTTGTCAAATTCGCCGCAGCCATGGACCGTGAAGCTATATGAAAGACCCGAGAGGTGGGACGCAATCAGCGCGAGCTCGGCGGGATTGGTTCCAAAATGCGCGTGAAGATGGGTCGCCCCCGCGTCGCGAGCAATGGAAGCGACGCCGCACGCTTCCACAAAATAGAACGCATGCAGCAAGGGCCCGCGATCACTCCTGCGCATCATGCGCAACGTCGTCAGCAGCGCCTTGCCGAAGCCGCGGGGCCGCAAGAGGAGCGATGAAATCGTGGCCCGAAGCAAGGCGAACGGGCGTTGCAGCAGATAGATCGTGCGCTTCTCCTCAGCTAGGTCACCGGGATCGACCAACTCCTTGCCACCCCTGGCGGCCACACGGACCACGGCGACTCCCAGACGTTCGAGCGCAAGAACCTCGCGCTTGATGAAAGTGTGGCTGATCGCCGGATATTGATTGATCAGGTAGAGGACAGTCGGCATGCGGTTCGAGACGCTGGGCGACGGCTTCTTCGACGGGCCCGATATTAACTGCATGTTGAACTCCGCGTTGATCGAGTTGCTCATGTCGCCACGAGGCGCGGCCGACAAAGGCGGATTTCCCAGGACAGCCCCGACCGGTGCCGAACCTGCACTTCATCGAGAATATGCACGCTGTTGCGCGAGCGTCGCCATGCCAGTCGGGACTCCGGTGACTCCCAAAGGGAGATGACAAGCCTTCCATTCTCTTTCAGGAACGCCGCAACCCGCCTCAGGATCCAGTCCGGCCGTTCGAAGTAATAGAGAACCTCGTTGAGGACTATCACGTCGAATTTGCGATCCGGCACAAACGTCGCGATATCCGTCGCGATGAATTTCGTGGACTCGTCCGTCCACCGAATCCTCGCCATCTCGATTGCGACAGTGGAAAAGTCAACGCCGACGTAATCGATAACTTCTGCTGGTCGAAGCCAAGCACGCAGCAAGCCGATACCGCATCCGAGATCGAGCACGCTCGAGATGTCTCCAATGTGCCTGCAATATCCCGCGATCACCGCATAGCGTGCCATTTCCTCGAGATCGTTGAGATACTCCCATCGTCCGCAGGTATATTCTTCGTCCATGAGCCGCGGCGACACACGGCAGACGCCTGGCGCGAGTTGCTTCGGAAGCGCCGCTTTGACCATGTCGCGAACGCCTTTGCGCAATCGCGAGGGAAATACGCGCTGGATGACTTGAGGCGGCTGCATGTGGCGTTTCGGTCGTCCGATCGCTACCGGGGGCGTTGAACCGTAACACTCGTCTCGCTGAGGCACACGCCTCGCTCAGCGGAAATACGGACTAGTTCCGATAGGTCATTGACCCCTCACCTCCAGCGCCGACTATCGTGCACAATGTGGCAGTGACCCGGGACCGGCTGTGGAGATGACGCAAGCAAACTTTCCGAGCGCGGGTTGCGGCACGCTCGAAGAGACGCGATCGGCGAGGCTAAGGCGTTCGCTCGATGTGGCCCGGCAATTGCTCTATTCTTTTATCGGAACTGTCCTCCATTTCAGACTTCGCAATCACTTTGCCGCGCGTCACCCGTCAAGCGGCTCAGTGAGTTTGCGAGAGGCAGGATGAGGGCACCTCGATCATGCGTCTGCGCGAGGCGATGCTCAGTTCAACGTTGCAGCAGAATACGACGGTGCTGGTCTACTTTGCGACCGGCGTCGTGATTGCGCACCTGCTCACGCCCCGGGAGGCAGGGTCTTACACCGTCGCAATAGCCGCCATTGGCGTGGTTACCGGACTCAAAGAGTCTGCGATCGGATCATATGTTGTCAGTGCGCCCGAACTTGACGACGACCTCTTGAAGACAGCCTATGGTTTAACGCTGACGATCGCCACTTGTCTAATGCTGCTATTCATCGGGCTAAGCGGTCCACTCGCGGACTTCTATCGCGATCCGGCTCTCGGCGAAACTTTGAGGATCGTGGCTATCGCGCAGCTTGGTCCGGCCTTCGCCTTTCCAGCGACCATGCGCCTGATGCGCGCGATGCGCTTCGGCGCCCTCCTCGTGGTCGGGATCACCGCGGCCATCTCGCAAAGCTTGATCTCCATCACCCTTGCCGCACTCGGATACGGCGCAGCCGCGTTGGCATGGGGCTATTTCGCGGCTGCTCTCATCACAGCATTGGCCACGTTCGCATTCCGGCCCGATGCCATACGCCTTCGGCCGATGCTGAGAGGCACTCGACGTCTGCTTGCTTTCGCTAGCTGGACTTCGGCGGCACTCTTCGTCGGTTGCACCGCAACGTCTGCCCCGGAACTGCTGATCGGGCGCGCGCTGGGCCTCGCCGACGCCGCCCTGTTTGCTCGTGCCCAAAATCTGGTTTCTTTCGTTCGAAATGGGCTGGTCCTCGGCCTTGCCCGGCCGCTGCTTCCGAGCCTCGGCGACCGCGCAGGCAAGGGCATTAGTCTAGCGCCGATCTACCGTCGACTTGTTGAAACGATTACAGGCCTGGCGTGGCCCGTCTATGCGGTGCTCGCGATATGGTCCGAACCGCTTGTGCGAGCGATTTATGGCGCCGCTTGGACAACAGCCGGGACTTTGATGCTGCCTGTCGCCGTCGCTCACGCGCTCACACTGGCCGTTGCTCCCCAGTATGACATACTTGTCGTCAAACGCCGTCAACAGCTGCTTTTCACTTCCGAAGCCGCGATATGTGTATTCACGATAGTAGCGGTTGCGATCGGCCTGACACTGGGACTCGGCGCCGCCGTCTGGAGCCTGGTTTTGAGCAGCATCTTTTTTGTAATCTGCTACTTCAGCGCTATCAAATCCGCGATCGGCGTTTTGCCAGGCTTACTGTTCGGGGCCTGGGGCCGAAGCTTGGCAGTCACTTTGGTCACCATGCCGGTCCCGCTCGCTTTTAGGCATCTAATTCCCGATCGGCCCGTCGAAATCATACTCGGCTTTATTGCATCCAGCATGGTGTCGGGACTGATCTGGGTAGCCGCAGTTTTCCTCGTGCGGCACGAATTGTCACTTCACCTCGGCGGCCTCCGCCAGAGCCTCCTGTTTCCATCACGGCTGGGCACTTTTCCCCGATCATGGCCGCAGCCACACCAAACCGAACGTGGTTGATCATGCGACCGCAAAGAGATCAACCACTCAACCGCGAAATTTCCGACGAATCCGACAGATCACGATTACGCCTGTTGCAGCCTAGACCGTCTGCAGGCCGCCGGCAGGCGTCAAAGATGAAGGCCCACGTTCCGGCCGAGCGACATGCCGAACCGGTTGAGGGCATTCCGGCCCTCGATGGCCTTCGTGCAATCAGCATCCTGCTCGTCTTGGCAACGCATCTGCTTCCGCTCGGGCCCAAGTCTCTCAATCTGAATTCGACCGCCGGTCCCATGGGGATGAGCCTGTTCTTTGCCCTTTCTGGCTATCTGATCGTCAGCACACTTCGAACCGCCACGATCCTTGAATTCGTCGTAAAGCGGATCGCCCGTATCCTGCCACTCGCCTATCTCTATATTCTGCTGGTTGTCATCCTGTTCGGCTTAAGCAAAGGGGCGCTTCTCTCCCACCTGAGCTTCATCATCAACTACAGACTGGACCAGATGCTGCCGGTCACCGAGCATCTATGGTCGCTTTGCGTCGAGGTTCATTTCTACGCGCTTGTGACAATCCTTACGGCTGCGGGCGGTCGGCGGGCACTGTTGCTCGTTTGGCCCTGCTGTGCCGCAATCACCGCGATCCGCATCGCGGAAGGCGCTCACATTGCCGTGGCAACGCATCTGCGCATTGACGAAATTCTTGTTGGTGCGTGCGTTGCAACATTGCCGATAGTCCGTTTTGGCACCTCCACCTATTCCCTCCTCGTCTGGATCCTGGCAGCGGGGGCCTGGGCCTCCACTTCACATCCGCAGAGCGAATGGCTGCAATATGTTCGACCCTATGCGACGGGCCTCCTGCTCTGGGCAACAATATCCCAGCCGCCCAATCGTCTGATGGCGATCCTGGGCAGCCGAGGGCTTCGCTACGTTGCAGCTACCTCCTATGCGCTCTACGTGATCCATCCGCTGACGGCTCACGGATGGTGGAACGACGGAAGCATCTGGGAGCGATATCTGCTGAAAAGGCCTGTCGGCGTCATCTTCACGGTGGTCGCGGCCCACATGTCGACCTTCTATTGGGAACGCGCATGGCTACAAACCACGCGGCGCTGGCTTCGTTCAAGGCGCGCACAGACGGCACAGCCCATAGGGCAGCCGCACAATTTCCCGGCACCGTGATCTTGCGTCGTAGCTCTCGCCGGGTCGGATGGGAGCACTCGCCTGCAGTGGTCGATGTTTTCTTTGGACGAATAGGCCGCACAGCCCTCTCCAGTCGCAGCCTCACTTGTCCGGCTGTTCTCCGCTTTCGACCCGGGTCAGATTGATGGACCCGCTCAAATCATACAGTTTGGATCCGCCCATTGGGATCTTGACGATGTCGTTCGGCATTAACGGAGTGGTTTCTTCCGCTATCAGCGCTCGCGTCGTTTCGCCATCCTTTCGAATCAAAATGAAGCCGGACCGCTGCGTTTTCTCCGCGAGACGCTCGCGCGCCTCGGCCGGCGCGCTGATTTGCGCTTCAGTCAGCAGGTCTCCTGCCGTCCTGATCCGTGCCCGAACATCTGCGATCTCATCCCTGGTTTGTTGCAGATCACGTGTGTTGGAGCGGCTCCTCTCAAAGGTGCGTTCACGAAGCCGCTGCTCCGCCAGTGCAATATTTTCCTCAGCCCTCACGATCGCAGTCTGCATGTTCATTTTCTCGTTCGATATCTGCGCGGCCGCTCGTTCCAGATTGAACAGGGTCGGCATGAGCGCTAGCCCCCTCGCCGAGAGCGAGCGCATATCCCTCAATTGCGTTTGGATGGTGCTATCCTCTTGGCTCAATGCCTCGATCTGGCCGCGGAGTGAACGAATCTCCTGCTGATAGAGCGTCTTGACTTCTTCGAGCGCTGCCGTTTCCGAACGTATGGTGCCGTATTCGACGGCAAGGGCCGCGTGCTCGCTTTCCGCGATGGCCGCGATGGCCGGATTATCCTGCTGGTCCCGAAGTTCTGCAGGCAGAGAGATATCCTCGCGCCCCGCAATTACGGACGTCAGGCGAGCCTCCCGGGCCAGGAGACGATTCTGCTTCTGTACAAGCGTTCGGATATCGCCTTTGGCGAGGGCAATGTCGCGATCCAGCCGCAAAAGGCCGACTTCGGGTCTATAGTATCCGCCAGCGACGCTGATCGCCTGAATAACGGTAAGCCCCGGACGAAATGGGTACTCGCCGGGTCGCTGAACATCTCCGAGAATGGAGAATGGACGATACTGGATGATTTCAACTGCAGCGAAGGGCCGTTCCGCCTTCTCCGAGCGACGTTGCAGGCGGTCAGATATCTGCTGTGCGAGATCGTCGAGACGCAGACCTACAACGTTGACGTTTCCAATCAGCGGCAAGGAGACGACGCCGTCCGGCGTTATTATGTATTCCCCACTCAGATCGGGCCATTCCTGCACCTTGATTTTCAGTCGATCGGAGACTCCAAGCCGATACTCTTGTGCAACAGCAGATGTCACGGCACCCGTCATCGCGGCGCAAAGAAGCAACGTGATCGAACCGAATGTTCTCATGGTCATGGCACACTCTGATCGTTCCATTTCGGCCTCGACGCTCGACGAGCCGCCTGCTCCAGCGTCACGGAATCGAACGAACTCCACGGCGTCTTGTTGATAACAGTTCCACGAATTCTCTCGCGCATGGGTCCGAGGTCACGAAAAGCCTGTTCGAGCTGCCGCTCCGACGTGCGGTCCCATTCCACCACGATCAGGAAGTCATCGACGATTTGGCCAGCGGAGCGCACGTCAGCGGGGGTTGCGAGTGGGGGTAGATCGATAACGATCCAATCGTAAAGGGGATCGTGACCGCCATTGATGAGTTCGACGAAACCGAGCCACAGCATGTCGAGACTGCAGACGGCTCCTCCACTTGGCAAGAAGTGCAAATTGTGACCGCTGTCTCCCTGGACCACGTCGACCAGATTGGCCTCGCCCCGGAGCAATTCATGGAGGCCTTTGCCCTTAGCTGGACGAACGCTCTTGGCAGAAACCGCCGCGCCGTGAGATGCGTCAACAAGAAGAACGCGCGAGCCATCGTGTGCGATCAACCTGGCCCAGCTCCGGGCAAGGAACGTCTTGCCCTCACCGGACCCAACCGAAGTGACGCCGACGAAATGAGGATTCCTCTCGGACCGTTCAAGGATCGCCAAGCGCGCGCGACGCAAGATCGACCCGCCCAAGACAGAGGCCAAATCAGCTCCTCCGCCATAGCGCGGGATAGTTCCGCCGCGCCTTCTTCGAGGCAGGTACCCGAAGCATTCAACGCCTGTAGCGGCAACGAGCTGCTCGGCGCTGCACACGCGTCTACCAAATGATATCAACGCAAGCTGGATCGTCATGCCCAGAACACCGCCCAAGGCAGCCGCCAATCCCAACACGATGCCTAAGGCCGGTCCATCCCTTGAGTTCGGTGCCACCGCCTCGCTGATGATCCGAGCTGTCGGGCCCAACACCCTAATTCGCTCTCGTAATGCCGCGCTTGTCGTTACAACCGCGTTTGTGTCGTTCTGCTCCTGGACAAACGCTGCCGCCAGCTCGTTGGCAAGCCTGGCGGCATCCTCTGCGTTTAAGGCCCTTCCTTGAACAGAAATGACTTGGCTGGCACCGACGCGATTGACGCTCGTGTTGTATCTCACGAGCGCGGCCGCGGCTTGCCTTCGTGAGGACTCCCGATCGGAGGCAGATGTCAACCATGATGCAAAACGACGAATCGAGCCCGATTTTGGCAACACCTGCTCGATATTGTCCACCCCCATCCTGTCGATCACTCTGTCAAGGACTTTGCTGGCCTTCAACATCTCGATCGCGCTTTGAATGAGCGAGTTCTCGACAAGAACCTGCGTTACGACTGCGTCCGGCCCCGACAGTTGCAGCGTCGTATTCGAAATCAGCAGTTCGGAAGAGGCCGAGTACGCGGGAATTCGAACCAGGTCGTAAGACATACCCCCGACCAATCCTATAATGGAGCCGACCAGCACAGAGCGACGCATTCTCCGCTTTTGCTGGCGAACCTTGGTCAGGAGGATCCTGAGATCAACTCCATCGCGCCATGGCTCACCCATGGCTGATCGATCCTCGCCTGCATCGAAGATAGAACGTCTGCTGTTGGTCGAATCGAGCATCGATCGAAACTCCATTTGACGTCTTCGAAACTCCGCGTCGAGCGTGCTCCCGATATCCCGCGGAGGGTCGCCTGGCACGGCACTATTGCTCATGCAGTGTCGCCTGGACGGCCTCCAATTTGTCCCAGGGGAACCCGCGAAGCCGGTTATTGCTGTCGGGATAGCACGATGCTTGGGCCTGCTCCGATGGACACCGCAGAATGCCGCCAGCGCCGAAGTATGGATGATCGGGCCCCGTCGCCAGCGGGTTCTCAGCGTAAAGCACCACTGTGCCAGCCGTGTCGCGCACCACCATTCCGTATCGCTGCACTGCGCGAGCCACCATACGCGCGTACGGATCCATGTCGATTTGATCGAGATTGAGGGTGTCAGGAAGACGGAACGTCGTTCCCTGAGGAATCGCGTTGGGATCGACCTCTCCGCCGTCCGTTCGCTGAGCTGGATGCGCCCACACCAATCGGCGCGTCTGCGGCAGGGCGAAGTGAACCGCATGATCGATTGCGCCTTGGCGCTGCTCAGCAATCGTGATCAGACCCGAGAGCAAGGCTAGTCCCGTTGCGGTCGTGCCGAACTTGTAGCCTTGAACCGTCGTTGGAAAATAGCCGGGATTTCTTGCAAGGTCGTCGATCTTGCCTCCCCATGCGGCCCGCCACTCATCGACAGTTCGTCCGATGGAATCAACGGTCTTGCGGCCGCTTTTTTCCATCACCCAGAACTCCCAGTACCGACCTGTCGAAGGCTGATACACAATCGCTTCCTGGTCGGTGCCGGCTGATGGCTGGAAATGATCGGGAAGCGGAACCTGTTCCCATTGCTGTTGAAGCGGCTCGAATCGCCATGCCGGATCATCAACTCGCTCCGCCCTGACACGAACCGTAGGTTGACCGGCGCCGACAACGTAGAGCGGGGGCGCATATCGATCAATGTTCACCGACGCGACACCGTAGTGCCTCGTGATCTGTCGCTGTAGATCAGCCACCCAGGCGTCCGAATGGGCATCACGAGGAGCATCCGTCGCCAGTCGCCGGTGGACGTAGCTCTCGGCGGCGAATTCGCGATCCGGCACCATGATCAAGGATGGACGATCCTTTGACGTGGGCAGCGTCGCTCGGCTCCAACCTGCCATGCCCGCCAACGCACAAGCGCAGACAGCAACAATGAGTAAAGCGCTTGCGAAGAAATAGAGGCGCGATGTTAGGCCATGCATGACCAGGCTCTCTCGACGCGACTTCCGTTGCCTCCGCCCGCGCGCAGTTGGGGCAATCATGCCGACTGGCCGAATAAGGGCAACCGGTCCAAATTGACTAGTTCGTTCGAAGATCGCTTAAGGTGGCAACCGGCTCACCTCAACAGCTCACCCATTGTCCGGCTGATGCGTCAACGTAATACGGCTAGTCGACATCGCTGTGAACTACTCACCATGTGTCGCTGTCATATCCGTGCGGGCACTTCTGCTTCAGCTGGCCTCGCCTACTCTAACCAACCGAATTCGGATCCAACGCTCGTCTCGTAACCGAGAGCAGGTACGGGGCGGCTGATCCGCACTTGGCCGACGGAATGGTTCGTGTTGTTCGGGGCGGGCTGCGATGTGCGAGGTAGCATGCCGATTGCCGTTCAGACGGGCGGGAGGGCAAGCCTTCATTCGCCAAGATCGCTTGAGCCCGACTTTTCGCGGCGTGCTTTTTGTATCCAGGGATTGTTATGCGATGTGGTGACAATCGAGGAGGTCACGCAAAAGGTTGCTGCGTCCATCAAGGCGGCCCGCAGTTGCAACATCGTCACGCCCAATGCGAACTTTCTGCGACTGGCACGGTCCGATCCGGACTTTAGAGATGCTGTGCTCGCCAGCGATCTTTCGATGATCGATGGAATGCCTCTTGTCTGGTTTGCACGCGCTCTCGGCATCTCCGTTCCCGATCGCGCATGCGGATCGGACCTGTTCGATTCATTGATGCGCCAAACCGACGAGCGATTTAACGCGTTCTTCCTTGGTGCAACCCATGACATCGGTCAGCGAGTTCGCCGGCGACTTAATGAGGGCACCTCTGGCGTACGTTGCGCCGGCGTTTACGCGCCCGGGTTCGGCTCCGTTGAATCAATGAGCGATCAGGGAATTCTCGACGTCATCAATGGAGCCGGTGCTGACTTACTGATCATCAGTATTGGAGCTCGGAAGGGCCTCCTATGGACCAGTCGTAACGAGGGTTCGCTTGCGCCGCCGATCATCTGCAACCTGGGCGCCACGGTCAATTTTGTCGCTGGAAGTATCACGCGTGCACCCATCTTCTTTAGGAAGCATGGCCTCGAATGGCTATGGCGGGTGAAGGAAGAACCGGCTCTTTGGACACGGTATGCTCAAGACCTCATGGTCCTGACCTCGGTGCTATTTGGTCACATTTTGCCTTGCCTCGCCGAATACCGCCTGCACAAACCCTCACCCGCACAACTCTCGGCCGCCTGCTTGCGACGTCGTCAACGAGACGCGACCTATACTATCGAGTTTATCGGCGCCTGGACCAACGACAACATCGCCCCGGTTCGCGAGGCTCTGTCGGAGGCTACACGAACGCGAGGCAATCTCGAGATTGATCTGGATGGCGTGACGTATGCCGACGCCGGCTTCCTCGGACAGATTCTCCTCGCATATGGATATCAACGACGAATGCGTGCAGGCTTCGTGCTTCGTGCATCCAATAAACCAATCCAAAGAATTCTGCGTCTGCATGGTTGCGGCTACCTGCTTCATGCCGGCGACCGCCAGATTGAACTTCGACAAACCGCGCGCCGGCTGCACCCGGCAGGTAAGCCAGCCGTCCGAAGGCTTTGGCAGTCGACTTTAGACGCCTGTGGCGCAGCCTGGATCAATCCTCACCGTCACTGAGATGTGGTCGTGCTTGCTGTAATTGTGACCTATACTCTTGGCTTTGCTGCCGCCGCTTTGGCTCTTGCCACTATCGCGTTCGCGATCCAGGCAGCCGCTGGGCTCTTCCCGCGCGACCCTTCATACGTTCTGTCGTCGCGCCGCCCGACGATCGCGGTATTGATCCCAGCGCACAACGAAGAGCAGGATATCGAAGCAACTCTTCTTCGGATCAAGATGCATTTGACGCGGAACGATCGCCTCCTGGTCGTGGCCGACAATTGTACCGATGCCACGGCGGCAATCGCTGCAGCTGCCGGTGCCGAGGTTCTGGTTCGAGACGAGCCATGGTGCTGTGGCAAGGGCTTTGCCCTCGCCGCCGGTCTTCGCTACTTGAACGCAAGCCCCCCCGAAGTCATCGTATTCATCGATGCGGACTGCGAGATCAGCCCTCATGGCGTTGAGGTGCTGGCCCGAGCATGTGCCGCCGCAGACGCCCCGCTGCAATGCCTGGACTTCATGATTCCGAACCCTGACAGACCCGCTCCACCGCGCTTGGCGGAGTTCGCATGGCGCGTCAGGAACGATCTCCGGCCGCGCGGTTATGCACGGCTTGGCCTGCCTTACCATCTGCTCGGAACGGGCATGGCCCTGCCCTGGCGCATGGCAGAGCCCGAGCTTCTCGCAACCGGGCATCTGACTGAGGACAAGTATTTCGGACTGGAACTCGCGATAAAGGGATACGCTCCTCGGTTCTTCCCAGGAGTCCGCGTGACAAGCTACTTTCCCGACGCGCAACGCGCTCACGACCAGCAAAAGCAGCGCTGGATGCACGGGCATTTTGGGCTCATGAACAGCCACTTGCCGCGACTGGTGTATCACGGCCTACGGCGGCGGGATATCGGCTTGTTGGCACTTGCTGCCGATCTCGCCGTTCCACCTCTCGGCCTGCTTGCTGTCGCCAACGTGGCTCTCGCAGTGCTGTGCTTCAGCTGCATGATTGGTATCGGATCGACTGTTCCGCTTGGTCTTGCAGCCGTCGACATGGTCCTTTTCTCGTTTCCTCTCGCAATAGCGTGGTGCCTCTGCGGACGCGATCTCATCGGCATGGAGGAAATCAAGCAAGTGCCACGGCACGTCGTGATGGTGCTTCGCTCTGCCGTGGATTTGGCCTGCGGTCACAAGACCAAGTGGCTCAGGGCTGATCGGTCGCAGACGACTGTTCGAGATACACACTATACTCATCGATAGTTGGATCGGTGGTCTCTCAGGCCTGTCGAGCGTGGGTTTGACCTAACCCAAAAAGGGTCTGTCCAAACGACGTAGTTCTGATCAAGCGCTTCAGAAATCGTTTTGGATCGTAGCGAGGCACGCATTCCCCGAGCAGGACTGCTCGAGCATCGCCATACTGGCCGCTGTCAAGCAACTGGCGCGCATACTCAAGCATGAGGAAATTCGCATAACGTTTGCCGCTTTCGGCCAATCGAGGATCCAACTCGTCGCTTGCTATCAAGTCGTGCAGCCTCCGAACCGGGAACGGCCGCACGACCGTGCCTGCCGTACTGCAGCGCGTATGCGAGCGAGCGTCGTTGTAGGTCGCCGTAAGCTTGGCGGTGTAGAAAAAGGCACCTTGGCACGCAAGCCTGCACCACATATCGATATCTTCGCCCGTTGAGATTCCCTCAGCGAACAGCCCGGCCGCAACCAACTCGTCCTTGAGAGCGATGATCGAGCTAGAGCTGATCGGATAGCCACCGCTGCGGAGCGCGAAGGAGAAGTAATTCTCTACTCTCTGGGCCGCGAGGCTCGGATGAATCAATGGGCAGCTGGCGTGACTTTGGAGCCGAACATTGCTGAAAGCGGCAATCGCATCGCTGCCATCAATTGCCTTCAACAGGGTGGCAAGATGGTCGCATGACCACACATCGTCGGCATCAAGAAATGCGATCCACTTCCCGCGCGCGGCAGTCATTCCACGGTTTCGGGCTGCGGAAACCCCCGCATTCTCCTGCGCGATGAGAAATAGGCCCTCGAGGCCCGCGTTGTGAACCAGCTTGGCACCATCATCCGTCGATCCGTCGTCGACAACTATGATCTCAAAAGCGACATCTAGCTGACTCGCCGCCGAAGCGACCGTCCTCAAGATGAAGTCAGCCTTGTTGTACAAAGGAATTACGATGGATACCAACGGCGTCTGCCGTGTCATCACCGACCCCACATGCCTCTACGTTCAAGCCTGCAACGAAAGCACCGCCTAGGCCACGTCGAATAACCCATGGTACATTAGGGCATGCCGTTGCCAGAACAAGCAGCGATGTCCTCCTCACGTCGCACTAGTTCTCAGGGACAAATTGCGCCGCGCGACGACCGGCCGCTCAGATCCTTCTACGTTTTTATGTACGCGAACAGGCGTCAGCCTTTCGAATACCTCAGGCGCGCACACCTCAGCCGTGACGGCGGAGATGCTTGGATCGCTCCCGGACCTTGGGGAGTTCGCTGCCAAGGTAACCGTCCGGATTCTGCAATTGCCAACGCCAATGGTCCGCGCACATCTGTTCCAACGATCGGATCGACTTCCAGCCCAAAGCCTCCATCGCAAAGGTCGGGTCGGCATAGCAGGCGGCGACATCGCCAGCCCGACGCTCCTTGACTTCATAGGGAACTGAACGCCCGCTCGCTGCTTCAAATGTACGAACGATGTCCAGAACGCTGCTGCCGTTCCCCGTGCCAAGATTGACCGTGAGCACACCAGGCTGTCTCAGGTGGCGCAAGGCGCTCAAATGCCCGGATGCGAGATCGACCACATGAATGAAGTCGCGGACTCCGGTGCCATCAGGCGTGTCATAGTCGTTTCCCCAGATCTGCAGCTTCTCCCTCCGTCCAATCGCCACCTGCGCCACAAACGGGAGCGGGTTGTTGGGAAGGCCCAGCGGGGCTTCTCCGACCAGCCCGCTTTCGTGTGCGCCAACCGGATTGAAGTAGCGCAGATTGGCGATCCGCCAATCGTCGTCGGACCCGCAGAGATCCTTCAGCATCTCTTCGATAACGAGCTTTGTGCGGCCATACGGATTGGTCGGACAGAGGGGATGCTTCTCGTCGAGCGGCAAGTATTTAGGTATCCCGTAAACGGTCGCGGACGAACTGAAGACGAGCGTCTTTACATTCGCCCTCTTCATTGCCGACACCAGCCGCATCGTTCCCAAAACGTTGGTCTCGTAATAGCTCAGGGGCCGTACGTTGGAATCGCCGACGGCCTTCAATCCTGCAAGGTGAATGACCGCGGTCACTCCGCAGGAGCGAAGGACATCGCAAATCACTTCTTCATGGCGGATATCGGCGTGCCGAAAGACGAGCGAACGCCCACAGATAGACTGCACCCGCTCGAGCGAGGCCTTGTTGCTGTTGGAGAGGTTGTCGAGCACGACGACGTCGAGCCCGGCGTCCAGCAATGCGATACAGACGTGGGCCCCGATGTAACCGGCACCTCCAGTCACCAAGACCGTCTCGGACAGCTTCGGCATTCGCTCAACCGGCCTCCGTGCAATGCGACACCACGTTACTTGCAAGTCGCGCCCACGGGGCGTGGAGATTTTGGGCTTTATGAGCTACTTCTGATGGACTGCACGGGGTGAGTCCGCCCGAGATCTCCAAGCATCCGCTCGACATCAAGCTTCGAGCAGCCGTAAGGATAGATTGGATGTTGTGGATGATCCGTCTGGATCGGAAGTCGATCGGTCACGCAATGGTGGCAACTCGACGAGAACACCAGCGGCGGGGCGACACGACTTAAGATCGTTTGGCGCAGGCTGCGTAACCTTAGTGCGCTGTTAGGCCAGGCTTGGCAGTCCGAAAGGACTAGTTCGTTTGATTGGAACAATCTGCCCCATCTCACTTTATTCGTGGTCTTTGAACGAATTTAAGTGCTTTTAACTTAAGTTATTTGTGCCGCTCTAGCAACAGCCGACTGTGCCAGAGTCATTTTGGCAGAAGGAATTTATAGCGACGGCAGCAATCAGCAGTAGGAAGGCCGCGCGCATTCGTAGCTGGAAAGCTTGGTGAAAGACCGGTGACTAACCAGGTACCGAATATGTCGAGTGAGCCGATTGTTCCTACCTTTATTCTCCAGAGCGACGGCCTCTTCCGCGAGGGCCTCCGGCTCATCCTATCGAGGACTCGTTTTCGACCACAAGGATGCGAAGTAGAACTGAACGATCTTGCCGAAATCCCGTCCGACGGGCCGCTTCTGTTCATTGTCGGCGTTGGGCACAGGCACGATTCTCTCTGCAGAAGAATTCGAGCTCAGTATCCGTCCGCCCTTATTGTGGCTGTTGGCGACGAAAATAGCTCGGAGTGCTTATCTGATGCGCTCGACGATGGTGCAAATGGTGCGCTGTTCAATTCGATCACACCAAGCGGGCTCGTGGGCGCGCTGCACGCGGTCGTCAGCGGGGTTCTTATCGTCGTCGACGCCCGTCTCGCGTCCCTGGATCTCCGGCCCAAGTCTGAAGAGCCAAGAACGGCTTCTGTCCAAAACGACATGCACGGTCACAATGATATCCACAATGACGCGCCGCTGCATGCTCAAAATGGAACGGATCCCGGCAAGCTGTTTTCAGCGCGGGAAGTTGCAATCCTCGCGCGGATTGTTCGGGGAGATTCTAACAAACACGTTGCACGATTGTTCAGAATTGCCGAACCGACGGTCAAGGCGCATGTGAAGACTATCTTTCGGAAGATTGGAGCGAGCAATCGCACTCAGGCAGCGTTCTGGGCGCTTAATCACCGAATTTTCGACAGCCTGGACGGTTTGCCAAGTGATGTTTCCGACTTGCTCTCGCCGGATGGCAACAATCCCGTTCAGCGTCGCGCCTGTTGAACCGTAAGCTGATGAATTATAGGAACGGACTGAACCGTGGTCCGAGCGAGGATTCGAGGGAGGCTACCGCTCTCTTCCTTTCCCCTCCTGAAGGCACGAGCGAAGCGCTAGAACGGAATATCCGACATTACGGGCCGGAACCGGCCGTGAACGGCCGGGGCGGATTTGATGCCGGCGCGGCCGTTCGGGCCCTTGCATCCCCTCACCCGCCACGAACAGTCCCGGGCCGACTCCGACGGACCGCATGAATCAAGCACTAAAGATACGGCGAATGGTGCATCGTGAGGCCAAGCGCATCGGCTCCTGACACGCTACGGCCACCAGGACGGTTTCCGCTGATCACCGAGGCGACCCGACTGCTGCGATTTCGGACGGTCCTCTTGTTCGATGGCTTCCGTCAGCTTCAACCAGTCGGCCGCGATGTCCAGCCATGCAGCTTCATCGAACTCCCTTCGGACGTTCTCCGCATTTATGCGGCATTGCTCCGCTCTTTCGCGGCATATCTCAGGCGAGGGTTTGCGCCCAATAAGCACGCTAGCTCGGCGGCTTCAGGCCAAGCGATTTTAGCCCCTCCGCGACGTGGAGAGCTGTTTCATCCTGACGAGCTTTCCGTAGCACCTCGTCTGAGTTGGTTAATGGAGCTGGTCGCCACGCGCGATCCGAGCAAGACGATCAAGACCTATGAAGCGAAGGTGTTTACGCTTGCGACCAAAGAACTCTACCAAGTCCAAGCAAAATGGATGGGGCCGCGCAAAAGTCGCGTCGGGTGATCTTCCTCCTACGCGGCGATGTCGAATGACGCAATCAAGGCACGCACGTCGTTTGCCAGATCACGGTAGTGTTGACCTGCACGCAGATACAGCTCGCGTTTACTTCCCTGCACTCGTTTGGCGATCAACTCGCATTCGGCAGCGAGGCTTTCAAAACGTTCCAGCTTAGCTTGGAAACCGATCATTGGACGCCCCTACTCTTTACAAAAAGGAAGGCGAAGATATTTGCCGGATTAGTTCATGGCGATCATTGTTATCGAATATAATCATGCCGGTCCAAACTTGCCGCGGCGTTCGATTTACGACGCAGACGAAAAGGCCGCAACGGCTGGCGCTAACGAAAGGAGATGATGTCGGTCAGTTTCGCTGTCCTGTTGGCATGACCAAGCAAATCATCCAGGGCGGCCCAGAAACGAAGTCGGGCCGCGCAATAGCAACAGCCCGACCCACCGTGTGCTTAACGCGATCTGGATCAATAGCCCGTCGTTACGCAGTGAAGAGGAATCTTGAAAGAAACTAGGCTAATCGCAGACGCGATATCTGCGATGTCCTCTATAGGCATAATAGCAGTCACTACTCGAGTAGTAGCTGGAGCGCGCGCCGCCATAGGCGTATCCGGCGTAAGCGCCGGCCGCGTATGCGCCGGCATATGATGCCGCACGCGCGCCATATCCATATCCGTGCGCTCCACCATAGCGATAGGCGCCGGCACTGCCGATGTTGACTGCCATCGTCCGCGGTGCGTTCAAGACTGTCGGCCCGCCGCCGACATCTCGCGCGGCGAGATCCGCGCGCGGCCCAGCTGCCGGACCGAGCCGGGGGCCCGGGCCTGCGACAGGGCCGGGCTGAGGGGGACCTGCAAATGTTGGCGGATTCGCGGGCGCCATCGGAGGCGGCCCGGGCGGTGCCATCGGTGGCGGCGGCGGAAATTGCGCAAACGCAGTAGTGGGGACGAGCGGACTCGCTGCGACAGTCACAGCGACCGCAAAGGTTGATAGCGTCTTCGAAAGCATCGTCGTCTCCGTGCTAGATCTGGACCTCGAGCTCAGGCTCAGGTGCGTGGTGAGTGGCGGTCTGTTCGGCAGGCGCTTCCTGCGCATCAGCTTCGGGTTCATGGGCAGGCGATCCACTTGCACGGTCAGGACGGATTCTGAACCACGCCACATAGAGCGCCGGCAGAAACAGGAGCGTCAGGAGCGTGCCGACGATGATGCCGCCCATCATGGCATAGGCCATCGGGCCCCAGAAAATCTCGTGCGCGATTGGAATGAGCGCCAGACTTGCGGCGGCGGCCGTGAGCAGGATCGGCCGCATGCGGTGCTCGGTTGCTTCCACGACCGCATCCCAGGCCGGCCTCCCCTCCTTCTTTAGATCCTCGATCTGCACGATCAGGATCACGGAGTTTCGGACCAGGATGCCAATGAGGGCGAGCACGCCGAGGATCGCAACGAAGCCCAGCGGCGACCCGCTCGGCAGCATGGCCATGACGACGCCGATCAGGGCGAGCGGCGCGACCGCGAACACCAGGAACAGGCGCGAAAAGCTCTGCAGCTGCACCATCAGCACGGTCGCCATGACGAACAGCATCAGCGGAACGACGGCGATGATCGGCCCTTGGCTCTTTGCACTCTCCTCCACCGAGCCGCCGATCTTGATCGCGTAGCCCGCGGGCAGCTGCTTTGCAAATTCCGCTACTTTCGGCGCCAGCTGGTCGACGACCGTTTTCGGCTGAACGTTGCTGACGACGGCGGCCTTCAGCGTGATCGTCGGAATCCGCGCGCGGCGCCAGATCGCGGGCTGCTCCAGCTCGTAGCGCAGATTGGCGACGGCCCCCAGCGGCACCGATTGGCCGCCGAGCCCGGTCATCTGCAGGTCGCGCAGCGTGTCGATCGAGGCGCGTTCCGGCGCGGTCGCTCGTCCCGTGACATTGACGAGATAGATGCTGTCACGTACCTGCGTGATCGGCGAGCCCTGGAGCACCGAGTTCAGGGTGGTGGCGATGTCTTCCGAGGTCACGCCGAGCTGGCGCGCCTTGTCCTGGAGCACATCGACCTTGACGACGCGCGCCGGCTCCATCCAGTCGAACACCACGTTGCCGAGGTCAGGACTGCTGCGAATGACGCCTGCAAGCTTCTGCGAGAGGTCGCGGACCCCAGCGATGTCGGGGCCGCTCAGGCGGTATTGCACCGGACGTCCCACGGGAGGGCCGACCTCGAGCAGCTTGACGTAGGTGTCGGTGCCCGGGAACGTCGTCCTCAGATAGTCCTCGAACTGCGACTTGAGACGGTCGCGCGCGGCGATGCCGCCTTTGGTCACGATCACCTGCTGGCCGAACCAGGTGTTGGCAGTCTGCAGGTCGAACGACAGCACGAAGCGCGGCGCACCGGTGCCGACAAAGGTGGACCAGTGCTCGACCGAAACATTGCCCTGCAGCTGCTCGCGCTCGAAGCGAGCCATCTGCGTATTGGTCTCCGTGATCGAAGCGTTCTGCGGCAGGTTCCAATCGATCACGAGCTCGGCACGGTCGGACGAGGGGAAGAACTGCTGTTGCACGAACTGCAACCCGAACAGGGCGAGAAAGAAAGCGCCAGCCGTCACGGCGACAGTGCTCCAGCGGTGATGCATACAGAATAGGAGCAGGCGCGCGAACATCTGCGCCAGGCGGCCCTTCTGCTCGTGATGTCCTTTCATCCTGGCCGGCAGGATGGTGACACCGAGAAGCGGCGTGAACAATACGGCCACGATCCAAGAGACGATCAGAGATACCGCGATCACCACAAACAAGGTGAAGGTGAACTCGCCGGCGTTGCTGCTGTTGAGCCCGATCGGGATGAAGCCGGCCACGGTGACAAGCGTTCCCGTCAGCATCGGAAATGCGGTCGACGTATAGACGTGGGTTGCCGCCTTTTCGAGGGGATCGCCGATCTCGAGCCGCGCCACCATCATCTCGACCGCGATCATGGCGTCGTCGACCAGCAGGCCAAGCGCGATGATCAGGGCCCCCAGCGAAATGCGTTGCAGCGAGATGCCGCAATAGGCCATCACGACGAAGGTGATCGCGAGCACGAGCGGAATAGCGATGGCGACCACGAGCCCCGCGCGCAAGCCCAGGCTCAGGAAGCTGATGCCGAGCACGATGATCACGGCCTCGAATAGCGCTTCGGTGAAGCCCGATACAGCATGTTCGACCACGACCGGCTGGTCGGCAACGAGGTGGACACCGACGCCGATCGGAAGGTCGGCGATGATCCTGGTCATCTCCTCCTTCAGCGCCTCGCCGAACTGGAGCAAATTGGCACCGGATTTCATGCCGATCGCGAGCGCGATGGCGGGCTGACCGTTGTATCGAAACAGGGTCGACGGCGGATCGGCGTAGCCGCGCGTGATGGTGGCAACATCGGTCAGCGGGAAGAAGCGATCATTGATGCGGAGATTGACTGCCTTAAGGCTGGCCTCCGACGTGAACTGACCATTTACGCGAACGCTGATCCGCTCCGGCCCCTCCTGGAACACGCCGGAGGGCGCAACCGCATTCTGGCCTTGGAGCGAATTCATGATGGCGTGGACATCGAGGCCGAGGGCTGCGATCTTGCGGGTAGAAAATTCGAGATAGATGACCTCGTCCTGTGCGCCGAGAATGTCGACCTTGCCGACATCGGGCACCGTCAGCACCTTGGCCCTTATGTCCTCGACCTGGTCGCGGAGCTGTCGCTGGCTCAAGCCGTCGCTGGTGAAGGCATAGACATTGCCGAAGACATCGCCGAAGCGATCGTTGAAGCCTGGCCCGATCACCCCTTGTGGAAAATCGCCCCTGATGTCCGCGATCATGTTGCGGACGCGCACCCAGGTCGGCTTGACGTCGGCCGCCTTGGTCGAATCGCGCAAGTAGACGAAGACGGTGGCCTGACCCGCGACCGTCACGCTCTTGGTGTAGTCGAGCGATTCCAGCTCCTCCAGCTTCTTCTCAATCCGGTCGGTAACCTGGCGCGTCATCTCCTCGGGCGAGGCGCCTGGCCACTGCGCCTGGATCACCATGGTCTTGATGGTGAAGTCAGGGTCCTCCTGTCGCCCAAGCTGGAGATAGGCAAACAGGCCGGCCGCCATGAAGGCGATCATGAAATACCAGACGAGCGAGCGATGGCCGAGCGCCCAGTCGGAGAGGTTGAACGACTTCATGGCTCTTGATCCTGTTCGAAGCGGACGTGCTGTCCCGGCTTGAGGCTGTGAATTCCGGCGGTGACGACGCGGGTGCCTGCAGCAAGCCCGCCGGTGACGCGGATGCCCGCCGGGTCGGCGACACCATCGATCTTCTGCAGAGAGACGGTGCCGGCGGACGGATCGACCACCCAGACGAAATCGACGCCATCCCTGGCGAGCACAGCTGATGCGGGCAGGCGCAAGTCCTTGCGCTGGTGCTTGCCGAGCTTTGCCATGACGGTCGCGCCGAGACGGAAGCTTTCGGGCGGATTGTCGAGCGCAATCCGGACGCGCCGCAGCCGTGTCACCGCATCGGCTTGCGGCGCGATTTCGCGAATCCTGCCTTCGACCTGAACGGCGGGAAGAAGCTGCAGACTGACGCTGAACGGAAGACCGGCTTCGAGGGGGACAGGGAGGTCTTCCCCGATATCGACGACCGCCTCCCGAATGTCCGGCCGCGCAACCGTCACCACGGTTTGACCGGGCGAGACCACCTGGCCGACTTCCGCGCCGACGGCGGTGACGACGCCGCCGAAGTCGGCCTTGATCTGGGCATAGCCGAGTTGCTCGATCGCCTTGGTCAGGTTCGCCTGCTCTTGCGCAACGCTTGCTTCGGCGCCGGCGCGGGCCTGCTCCGCATTGTCCAGCGACTGCCTCGTAGTCGCATCGCTCGTGATGAGCGTTCGTTGCCGCTCCTCCGTGGCCTTGGCCGTCGCAAGCTGCGCCTCGGCCTTCGCAAGCTGAGCTTTGGCCGCGCGAACGGCGAGATCGAGTGCGGCGGGGTCAATCGTCCCGATGATTTGTCCTTCGCTGACGATGTCGCCAACGTAGACCGGACGCGAAGTCAGCCGTCCGAGCACGCGAAAGCCAAGGTTGGTCTTGTAGCGCGGCTCGACGGCGCCGACGGCAACCGTGCTGTCACCGCTGTTCGGCCTGGCCACCATCGAGAGCACGGGGCGCATGGGCTCCGGCGCGTTCGTCTCCTGCTGACATCCGGTGAACAACGAGGCCGCCGCGAGCGTGCCAGCGATCATCATGACCTGTCGCTTCATGACTGACCTCCCTCTTCAGTGACTGACTGGCCGACGCTCAGAAGCTTGCCGCCGTCGACGACGACGCGCTCGCCGGGCTCGAGGCCTGCCTTGATCAGCACCTGACCGGCTTCATAAGCGCCGACCGTGACGGGCTTCAGCGACGCTGTCTGCGTTTTCGGGTCGACGGTCCAGACGGCAGGCTTCGTGCCCGCGGCCATCAGCGCGCTCCAAGGCAAGGTGATCTCCTTCTGAGCTGTCGCCTTCACCGTTCCCGCGACGGCGCTGCCCAGCGTCATCGCAGCCGGCGGGTTCTCGATGGACACTTTGACGCGGATCGTGGAGCTCTTCGCGTCGATGGCCGGTGAAATCTCTCTGACCTCACCCGCTGCTGCCACGCCGGGATCGGAGACCAGCGCGAGCATCACGCGGGGGCTGTCGGTCTGGCCAAAGAAGACGGATTCGTAGAGCTCGAAGATGGCATCCCGCTCCCCGTCCTGAGCAAGCGAGAACACGGGTTGGGCAGCCGGAACGACCTGGCCGACCTCGAGATTTCGTGCGGTAATGACACCATCGGCTTCAGCGCGCAGGACGGTATTGCCAAGCGCATCCCGCGAAGTGCCAAGCTGCGCCTTGGCCGCTTCCAGCACGCCCTCTGCGGTTCGTAAACCTTCCTGGGCCTGGTCGTAAACGGTCCGGGTGGTGAAGCCGCTTGCGATCAGCGCTTTCTGCCGCTCGAACGTTGCCTTCGCCACGCGCAGCTGGGCTTCGGCCGAGGCCACTGCCGCCGTCGCAGCATCGACATCGGCCTGTTGCTCGGCCGGATCGAGCCGGGCGAGGACGTCGCCCTTGTTGACGTGAGCACCAACGTCCACGGTGCGAGCGATCACCCGTCCGCTGACGCGGAAGGAAAGATCGGCACGGAAGCGCGCCTGGACTTCTCCTGTCAACGTGAGGGAGGCTTGCCGGTCGCGCGGCTGTACGATCGTGGTTCGGACCAGCGTGGCCCGTGTGGTCGTCTGCGCCGCGTGATCGTTGCAACCGGCCAGCGCAATGCTGACAAGCACGGCCGCTGCGACGCACTTCGCTGCATGTGGCGTTCGAAGAAGACGGATCGGATTGGGAGATCGGTTTGTCATGGCGCGTCCGTATGATGGGAAGGTGACAACAGCCCGCCAAGCGCATCGGCGGATTGGCGGGGGACGACCATTTCGCGTTCTTGTTGGCGCAGTAGTCCCGCAAAGGCATCTGTCTCAACGGGGGGCCCACGTTGATCGGCCTCTGCGCTTGCCGTGAGCACTGCTTCGTTCGAAGCGGTGGCTCTCGTGCGGCGCGGAGCCCTCATCTGGCGCGTTGCGATTGAACAGTTTGCGCCCCGTTCGCGCTCGGTCAGCGGGAACGAGAGGACAATCGAGGTGAATTCGGCGCCGAAACCCTGCTCGATCCGGCCGCCGAGCGCCCGCGCGATATCCCTGGCAATTCGCAACTCGCGGTCGGAAGTCTCCCGCGCGGGACGCGAGCCGTTGTCCAGGATCACGCAGTTCACCAGCGCACCGGTACGCGTCAGCTTGATCCTGATCTGCCCGGCCCGGGCGTCGAAACAGGCGTGTCTTGCCGCGTGCATCACGAGCTCATGGACGATCAGCCCCAGATGCCAACAGCGCTCCGGCTCAAGCGCGAGGGACTGGGTCGCGAATGCCAGCTGAATGTTCATCCGGTCCAGGAGTGCCCGGCGCGTGGCACAGCCCAGTTTGCGAATGTAGGTCGCGGCCTGGATCAGCGTTTCACCCGGAGGCATGGCCAACGCACGATGCAGATCGGCGTAGCCATGCAGCAGCTCGACGACATCGCTGAGCGCGCACTTGGCTTCCGCCCCCTCGACCCGGATGGCGGCGGCGGAGATCAGGTCGATGGCGAAGGCAACGCCGTTGGTGACCCTGCGATTCAGCTCGCGTAGCAGCACGCCCTCCTGCAAGCCGGACGGGGCTGGGCTCAAAACAGTCACGACATTCTCCTCATTGGGCTCGGACGATCGGGGTAGAAGGCTTCACCTGTGCGACCCCGATTGTTTGGGGGCGCTCGCCAAGCTCGGGAACGTGCAGCCTGACGCAATAATAAACTATACCGTATATTTTCTTTTTGTTGCCTTTCTTCGCGAGCCATGTCAAGTGGGAAAGCAACGCGCACAGACTCGTGATTTCGGAGGTTCAAGAATGAAGAAGACGAAGCGAGGCAGACCGCCCAAGGATCTTGCCGGCGACGCACAGGAGCGCATTCTCGATGCGGCCCAGCAGCTGTTTCTGGAGAAGGGCTACCGCAGCGCCAGCATCGACGACATTTCCGAGCTCGCTCCTGCGAGCAAGCCGACGATCTACGCCCACTTCCCCGGCAAGGAAGCGCTGTTCGCGGCGGTGGTGGCCCGCACCATCGACGGCTTGACGGACTTCGAGGGCTTCTCGCCCGAGGGCCGCACCATCGAGGACAAGTTGATGAGCCTTGGGACAGCCATCGTCGAGAGAGTGGTCGAGGAATCGCTCGGGATGGTGCGCGCGACGATCGCGGAATCGCAGCGGTTCCCCGACCTGAGCCGCAACGTTCACGACGCTGCGCGTGATCGCTCCCTGGCCGCAGTGTCCCAGTTGCTGGACGACGCCACGCAGAAGCTCGCTCGCACCCCGAGGGGCCCTTTCAGCGCCAAGCGAAGCCGCGCTACCGCGCAGATCTTTCTCGACCTGATTCTGCTACCGATGCTGTTCCGGTCGCTCGTCGGCGAGACGCCGAAAGACCTGAAGAAGGAGCTTCCCGGCTTCGTGCGCGAGCGCGTCGGCTTTTTCCTGGCAGCCTGCGAGACAGACTGGTCGTACTAGCTGTCTTCTTTAGACGTGGCTTGGAAGCATTCGCATTAGCCGGCAGCCTTGAGCTGCACGTGGGCTGTCATCTCGGCCGGCTGCAGGAATGGCGCGCGACGTAAAGCGCCCGTACAAAATCTCAACATCTCGTCGAAGCTTGGCCGCAGCGTCGCGGCCCCGACCCGCGAAGGATTGAGATGGACATCCATGGCTTCCAGCAGGCAGCAGGTCAGCGCCATCGGACTGCCGCCCTGCAGTTCTCCGCGTGCTTGCCCAGCGCCGATGATCGGTCGCACCAGCCCTCGGATCCTGTCGTCGTAGGTGAGGACGACCGTCCAGTTCTGACGGACGGCCAGAGTTATCAGGTCTTGCAGTCGTCGATGCTTCGCCGGTCGACCTTCATTGCAGTCGGCGATGGCCTTCAGGATTGCGGCCAGGCGCCGTAACGCTGGCCCACTGCCGCGGGCCGCTTCAGCCGCCACACTGACTGTCTCCTCGAGCACCTCCTCCACCACAGCTTCCTCGATCGCCCGTCTTGAGGGAAAGAATCGATAGACGTTGGTTGAGGACATCGACAAGCTCCGCGCGATGTCGGCGACGGTGGTCTTGGTGTGGCCCATCTCGTTATAGAGATGGATGGCGGCCTGCACGATCTTGCGGCGGGCGCTCGTCATTCGGTCGTCAATCTGCTCGCGCATAACGTCTCTCAGTGCGCCGGAAGGTTCATCAGCTCGCGGCGGCAGGCTTCTCCGAAATCGCGCAAGGGATCCATTTCCTCGATGAATCTGGGGAGATCGACGAATGTGCGATTTGGCGACAGATACGCTTCGATGATCAGGTGCCCGGCTCTCTCGGCGGCCTGAACGACGTCGTTGCTCGACAAGATCCGCATGCGTCCGACCAGCGTATAGAGGCTGACCAGTTGCGGGATTTCGGCCTGATCATTGACCAGGGCATCGGCATAGAGCCGCGACGCCTCCTCGATGAAGCTATGGTACAATTGTTCGCGCTTCGTGAACGAGCGGGCATGATGACGCTCGCGACGCCTTCGTCGTCCGCTAAACCATCCACTGACGATGGTCGAGACCGCACCGACCGCAGAGCCGCCGAAGGCAGCCAGGGCCGGTATGTACACCGTGCTCATAAGTTCGCTCCTGTCTCCTGTCGCAGTGCGGATGTGGTTCAGGGCAGCGCCGGGCACATCAGCCGCAACTTCGCTCTTCATTTGCCCTTGCTTGATCCGGTGGATGCCTGCTCGAAGACCGCTTTACAGCCTTCGCTCAGATCCGACTTCCTTAGCCGCAGACAGGCTTCGACTCCCGATGGGTCGGGAATGTAGGCACTGCACAGACGAAAGGCGTCGGGCGTGCAGGCCGCCCGCTGCTCCGGTGTCCCCCGGTTCTCCTGGGCAAAAGCTGCTGCGCTGCCAAGCGCGACTACGGCCGCTGCGAACAACGCCGGCATCGATTTCGTCATGTCAGATCCTTTCTCTGCTCGAGACTTCTGGTGAACCTGGCGGGGCCTCGCCCCTCGGTCTGCACACGCGCTTGTGACGCACTCGTCTTGACTCCGGCCATCGCGTGATTTATATGAACTATACGGTGTATTTTATTAAGGAGACGCGGAATGTCAACACTGCTGTTCGCGTTGATGCGCGAAAATCCGTTGCCCGGCCTCGCCGCCGCATCGCTGAACGCGATTGTCGCCTTGTGCCTCGTGGCCCTGAGCCTCCTGCTTGGCATCACGATCGCGATGATCGCGTGGGCTCATACGCTCGTCACAGGCCAGACCGGCACTGTTCAACTGGATCGGAGGACGGTCGCATGACACCGGCCCTGCTGATCGCCCGCGACTGCATCATCTACTGGGTCAACGTCTGGATCGCGCCGGTCGAATGCGTGTTCGACGTGATCGAGTCCGAACTCGCGCGCAGAGGCGTTACGCCCGACGAAGTCGACCGCCTCACGCACACGGCGTGAGCGAGCACCGGTGTCTGAGATGCTGAACTTCATCGAAGTCTTTGATGGGATGGAAGTGGACCCGACCAGCGGCGAGGTCGTGTGGACTGGTGTGACCGGAACACGAACAGCGCTCCAGCGTGACGGACTCACGATTAATCCGAAGGCCGCAGCCTATTGTCCGACCGAATGGCTCGACGAGCGCGGCTATCTCGATGCCGAACGTGCGCGTCGGCATCCGCGCCCGTGGAGTATCTGACGATGATACGGACAGATTCCGTTTTCAGGAGCCGCACGTCATGAGCCGACGATCCGCAATGTTCATGCGCGCGAGCCGATCGACCGACACCACCCTTCCCTTGCGCGGCTATTTTCTGTCGGTCGGCGGCGCCCTGCTCTGCTTGCTTTGGGTGACCAGTTGGGCGCTCCCGGCCCAACTGCCAAGCCGCTTCGCGGAGCCGGATCCTGCGCGGCCTCCGATCCGCATCCACTCTGACGTGAAGGGGCCGGAGCGCGTCGTGATCGATACCAACCAGTCGCCGCCCACGCTCTCCGACAAGGAGATCTTTGTCGCTCACACGGCCCTCGCAGGCGATTGACCAACCAGACCGAGATTAATCCAATGTCGAAGCAGCATTTGTTTGCCCTGATCATGTGGTCCGCCACGCTCACCGCGACCGCCGCCGTCGCCGACGTTCAAAAATCTGCGGATGCAGACAGCCGAAGCGCGAGCGCGCAGGGCCAGACCGAAGCGGCCGCTATCCAACGCGTGCTCACAGAGTTCCGCGCCACCCGCATCCCGCTCAGCCGGGCGATGACGATCGCAGAGCGCCTGCATGACGGCTCGAAGACGGCCGACATCAGCTTCGAGGTGGACGGCCCGCCCGTCTACCGCGTTCGCACGATCCGGAATGAGCACGTGTGGGAGAACGCCATCGACGCAAATACCGGAAGTATCACGGGCAAAGAGACGACGTCGTCGCTGAAGGAGCTCGATCGGGAAGACCTCGCCAACATTGTCGCCTTGAAATGGATCAAGCCGGAATTGTCCGATGCCGTAGAGGTCGCCGAGAAAGCGGCAGCCGGCAGCGCGCTGGCCGGCGGACTGATCCGACAGGACGGCAAACTCAACTTCGTGATCGTCGTCGCCTCCGGGGACAATTTGAAAGAGGTGCTGCTCGAGCCTCCGAAGGTCGGAAAGCAAGACACCAGTCGCCATTAACACGAGCATGTTCATCAGCAACCAAAGAGCACACTCGCCATGAACTTCCAGCCTCGATCACAGCTTTCTTCCGCACAACGGCAGCTTCCTTTCGACTGCATCGCGCTGCTATTGCAAGGCGGCGGTGCGCTTGGCGCGTACCAGGCGGGCGTGTACGAAGCCCTGGCCGAAGCCAGCATTCATCCCGACTGGGTTGCTGGCATCTCGATCGGAGCCATCAATGCCGCCATCATCGCCGGCAATCCGCCCGAGTCCCGTGTTGACCGCCTGCGCGATTTTTGGACCCAGGTCACCTCGACCGCGCCCTGGGATTGGTCCGGCAATCCTTTCCTGGATTGGACGCGGAGCGACAATACGCGCAACCTCATCAACCAGATGAGCGCCGGTCTGGCGGCCACGTGCGGCGCCACGGGATTCTTTTCCGCCCGTCCCGTCCTGCCCTGGCTGCAGCCCGGCGGCGCCAGCGATGCGACCAGCATCTATGACACGCGCGCGCTCAAGACCACGCTGGAGCGCCTGGTCGACTTCGATCGTATCAATGCCGGGCTGACGCGCTTCAGCGCCGGCGCGGTCAACGTCCGAACCGGAAATTTCGTCTATTTCGACAATACCACGCATACGATCCGGCCGGAGCACATCATGGCGAGCGGCGCGCTGCCGCCGGGCTTTCCGGCGGTGGAGATCGAGGGCGAGCACTATTGGGACGGCGGTCTCGTTTCCAACACGCCGCTGCAATGGGTGATCGAATCGGATGCCCCGCAAGACATACTCGCATTCCAGGTCGACCTCTGGAGCGCCCGCGGTCAACTTCCCCGCAACATGGCTGAGGTCGTCACGCGGCACAAGGAAATCCAGTATTCGAGCCGCACGCGCGCCAGCACCGACCAGTTCAAGCATGTGCAGCGCCTGCGGCGCGCACTCACGGATCTATTGGGGAGGCTGCCCGACGATCTCAGTCAGCATGAGACCGTGAAACTGCTCAGCACGGCTGTCTCGCGGAACGTCTACAGCATCGTCCACCTGATCTATCGCGCGCGTAATCACGAGGGGCACTCTAAGGATTACGAGTTCTCGCGCCTGTCGATGCAGGACCATTGGCAAGCCGGCTATCACGATGCACTGCGCACCCTGCGCCATCCCGAGGTGCTCGCTCGACCTTCGAGCCCCGACGGGGTCTTCACCTTCGATCTCGAACATGACGGCCGCGAGTAGCCCAATCTCATCGCCTGGAGAGAACGCAAATGCGCGAGACTGATGTGAAACAACGTGCTTTCGCCATGCCGCTGACCAGCCCGGCCTATCCGCCCGGGCCCTACCGGTTCGTCGATCGCGAATACCTGATCATCACCTACCGCACCGATCCGGCCAAGCTTCGAGCCGTCGTTCCGGGGCCGCTCGAGGTCGACGAGCGAGAAGCTCTCGTCAAATACGAGTTCATCCGGATGCCCGATTCCAACGGCTTTGGCGACTATACGGAAAGCGGACAGGTCATTCCCGTCTCCTTCCGCGGACGCAAGGGCGGCTATACTCATTGCATGTTCCTCAACGACGAAGGACCCATTGCGGGCGGTCGCGAGCTATGGGGCTTCCCGAAAAAGCTCGCGCAGCCGACGTTGCGAACCGAGATCGACACGCTGATCGGCACGCTGGATTACGGCCCGCTCCGGGTCGCCACGGGGACGATGGGCTACAAGCATTGCGAGGCCGATCTCGCGAAGGTCAAGGCTACGCTTAACGAGCCGAACTTCCTGCTCAAGATCATTCCGCACGTCGACGGCAGCCCCCGGATCTGCGAGCTCGTTCAATATCATCTCGAGGATATCGTGCTGAAAGGTGCATGGACCGGGCCGGCGGCCCTGGACCTGACGCCACACGCCTTGGCGCCCGTCGCCGAACTGCCGGTTCTGGAGATCGTCTCAGCCGTCCACATCCGCGCCGACCTCACGCTCGGTCTCGGGACGGTGGTGCACGACTATCTACGCCAGCCGGCTCGCGGCTCGATACGAGCCGGCGAGAGAGCGCTGGTCTTCTAAGTCATAATGCGCACCGCGCAGCTCGGTTCTGGTTGCTATGTTACAAGGAAAGTGCACGAGATGGGAATTCTGAACGGTAAGACGGCTGTCGTCACTGGCTCGACGAGCGGCATCGGCCTCGCCTGCGCGCGGGCGTTCGCCAGTGCGGGCGCTAACGTCGTGATCAACGGCATGGGAGCGCTCGCAGACATCGAGGCGGCGCGCGCCGCGATCACGCGCGACTTCGCTGTCAAAGCGATCTACTCGCCTGCGGACATGATGAAGCCTAGTGAGGTCGCCGGGCTCATCGCACTCGCAGAGGCAAGCTTCGGCAGCGTTGACATCTTGGTCAACAACGCCGGCATCCAGCACGTTTCGCCGATCGAGGACTTTCCCGCCGAGAAGTGGGATGCGATCATCGCCATCAACTTGTCCGCCGCCTTCCATGCCATCCGTGCGGCGGTACCAGCCATGAAGAAGCGCGGCTGGGGCCGCATCATCACCATGGCCTCGGCGCATTCGCTGGTCGCCTCGCCCTTCAAATCGGCCTATGTCGCAGCCAAGCACGGCATCGCAGGACTCACCAAGACCGTGGCGCTGGAGCTCGCCCGGTCGAAGATCACCTGCAACTGCATTAGCCCCGGCTACGTCTGGACGCCGCTCGTGGAGAAGCAGATTCCGAACACGATGGCCGCCCGCCGCATGCGAAGAGATGAGGTGATCAGCGATGTCCTGCTCGCAGCGCAGCCGACCAAGGAGTTCGTCACTGTCGAGCAGGTCGCTTCGCTCGCCCTGTTCCTGTGCAGCGACGACGCCGCCCAGATCACGGGCGCCAACCTCCCGATGGATGGAGGCTGGACGGCTGCGTAGCCGCTTGCAATCACGGACCTTTCAATCATCTCTCCTCTCAAAGAAGTCAGCCGGTTCAACGACCAAGCGCCGCTTCCAGCTCAATCCTGCGGAAGATAACACCTGGCCAAGGTCCTGCGCGTATGCGGGGAGATCTTCAATGCGGATGTGCTGCCCTGCGGTGCCGAGCTGATTGTCCCGAGCGACCTCTATGCAGCGATCGCTTCCGGTCCCGCGCGCCGGCAGGCGATGAAACGGCGAGGTGCGCAGGGCCGGGGAAAGGACCTGCGCCGCGAGATGCGGGTCCGACGGCCCGCCCTGCTCCATCGCCGACACGGCGGCGAGCGTCGGGATGGACAGCGTGTGGCTCTCGCCGAGCCTGGAAGCCAGTCCGCGCGCAGGCCCTTGTTAGCGACAGGCGCCAATTGTCACGGGTGTAGGCTAGCAGCGCGTCCAGCACGGTCGCTCACCGACATCAGCTCCCCAGCCAGGCCGGTTTCGTGAGCAATTTCAGGCTGGGCAGGAGATCTGGCTGGGGCGGGAGGGATCGAACCTCCGAATGGCGGAATCAAAATCCGCTGCCTTACCGCTTGGCTACGCCCCATCAGGCGACCTCGAGACGGCGGAAGAACCGGCTACCGCAGATTCCCTCGGGTCGCAGTCGGTCTATAGGGTGCGGCACGGCATTTCAACCGCCTGGAGGGGCAAAATACCACAGCCACGGGATCGGCGGCGCCACACTCTATATAATAGAGTCCGGGCGGAGGCGCTGTTCCGGAGCCGATCCGTTCAGCCTCGGGGCAGTTGAGACCGTCGGCAATTCATGGGAATACCGCGGCCAAGACCAGTCCCCGGGGAGTGAACCATGACCTACCGCGCGCCGATCTCTGACATGCTGCTGTCGCTCAATCATGGCGCCGGCCTGAAGGCGGCGGTGGAAGCCGGCCATTACGGCGATTTCGACGCCGACATTGCGGCCGCCGTGCTCGAGGAGGCCGGCAAGTTCGCAACCGACGTGCTGGCACCGCTCAACAAGATCGGCGACGAGCACGGTATCAAGCTCGACGACGGCAAGGTCACGACCGCGCCGGGCTGGCCCGATGCCTACAAGCGCTGGACCGAGGGCGGCTGGAACGCGGTGTCGGGACCCGAGGATTTCGGCGGCCAGGGCCTGCCGATGGCGATCAACGCCGCCTGCACCGAGATCTGGAGCGCCGCCAACGTCGCCTTCGGCCTCTGCCCGCTGCTGACGGCCTCGGCGATGGAGGCGCTGGATGACCACGGCAGCGACGAACTGAAGACGATCTATCTCGAAAAGCTCGTCACCGGCGAATGGACCGGCACCATGCAGCTGACCGAGCCGCAGGCCGGCTCCGATGTCGGCGCGCTGCGCACCCGCGCCGAAAAGCAGACCGACGGCACCTATCGCATCAAGGGGACGAAGATCTTCATCACCTATGGCGAGCACGACATGACCGACAACATCGTGCATTTCGTGCTCGCGCGCCTGCCCGACGCGCCCGCGGGGACCAAGGGGATCTCGCTCTTCCTCGTGCCGAAATTCATGGTCAATGCAGACGGCTCGCTCGGAGCACGCAACGACATCTTTGCCTCTGGCGTCGAGCACAAGCTCGGCATGCATGCCTCGCCCACCTGCACCATGACCATGGGCGATCATGGCGGCGCGATCGGTTTCCTGATCGGCGAAGAGAACCAGGGCATGCGCTGCATGTTCACGATGATGAACCAGGCCCGCCTCGGCGTCGGCCTCGAGGGCGTCGGTGTCGCCGATCGCGCCTATCAGCAGGCGCTCGCCTATGCGCAGGAGCGTAAGCAGGGCCGCGCGGTCGGCAAGAAGGGCGAAGGCTCGGACGCGATCTTCGTGCATCCCGACGTCAAGCGCATGCTGATGCGGATGCGGGCGCAGACCGCCGCCGCGCGCACCATCTGCTACGCCACCGCCGTCGCGCTCGACGTCTCCCTGCGCGCCAAGGATCCGAAGGTGCGCGCCGACGCCGCCGCGCGCGCGGCGCTGCTCACACCGATGGCCAAGGGCTATTCCACCGACATCGGCAACGAGGTCGCCTATCTCGGCGTGCAGGTGCATGGCGGCATGGGCTTCATCGAGGAAACGGGCGCCGCGCAGCATTATCGCGACGCGCGTATCACCGCGATCTATGAAGGCACCAACGGCATCCAGGCGATCGACCTGGTCACGCGCAAGCTGGCGGCCAATGGCGGTGCTGCCGTGTGGGCGCTGCTCGACGAGCTCTCGGCCGTCGTGAAGCGGGTCGAAGCCTCCAACGATCCCGCCTTCGGCACCACCGGCACCAAGCTGCGCGAGGCGCTGGAGGCCTTGACGCGCACCAGCAAGTGGCTGCTGGAGCGCGTCACCTCGGCACCGAACGAGGCATTGGCCGGCGCGACGCCTTATCTGCAGCAGTTCGGCTCGACGCTCGGCGGCTGCATGCTGGCGTCCGAGGCGCTTGCCGCGAAAGCCGACGGCAATACCGACGCCGCGCGCTACGTCTCGCTCGCGCGTTTCTTCGCCGAGAACATCAGTGTGCAGGCCGGCGCGCTCGAGCGCACCGTGACGGAAAGCGCGGACTCGGTCGCGGCGGCGGATGCGGTGTTGCTGGGGTAAGGGGGCGCGGCAAACGCGACATCGTAGCCCGGATGGAGCGTAGCGAAATCCGGGAAAGCTTCACCGCGGATACAATGGTCCCGGATTGCGCTGCGCTCCATCCGGGCTACGAAGCTGTGACATCGGCTCTTTTCCCCGGCCGCCACAGCACGATTCCCGCCGCCACCAGATCCAGCACCACACACATCGCAAACGCCGTCGTATAGGTGCCGGTAAAGCTGCGCACGAGGCCGACGATGCCCGGGCCGAAGGCGCTGACGACGCCGCTGATCGAGGTGCCCAATCCCATCGCGGCGGCAAAGGCGGCGGAGCCGAGCTCTCGCTGGATGATCAAAGGCGGGAACGTGATCATGTTGCCGATCGAGAAGCCGTAGACGGCGCAGCACGCCAGCAGCACGGTCGGATTCGTGCTTTGCAAAAGCACGAAGAGGGCGGCGGCCTGGCTCGTCATCGACGCCGCACAGGCAAGCCGCGGATCGAGCCGGTCGACGAACAGGCCGAGCGACAGGCGCCCGACCACCGCCATCGCGGCCATGATGGTCACCGCAAGGCCAGCATTGGCGCGACCGATCAGCGGTTCGAGGAACGTCACCTGGTGGATGATGAATCCCATCTGCGCCAGCAGCGCGATCGCGATCGGCAGCACCATGGTCCAGAACGCCGCATTGGCGAGCAGTGCCTTGCGCGACTGGGCCGGCGCGCCTGTGCCGGCACCGGATGGTCGTCCATCCGATGCCCGCGAGATTCCGGCAGGCCAACCGATGAAGCCGACGACCACCGGCAGCACCAGCACCACCATCACGATCGTTGCCACCAGCATCGCCGAACGGAAGCCGATGCTGCCGGTCAGCGAGAGCAGCAGCGGAACGAGGATGATGCCGCCGCAGGTCGCGCCGTTGAAGGCGAGGCTGAGCGCAAGGCCGCGGCGCCGGTCGAACCAGGAATTCAGCACGGTCGCGATCACCACGGTGCCCATCCCGGTCCAGCCGACCGACATCAGCGCATAGGCGAGATAGAGCTGCCAGGGCGTCTGCATCAGCGCCAGCAGCACGGTCGAGGCGCCCAGCGCGGAAAGCCCGCACAGGATCAGCGAGCGCAGCCCGATGCGTGCAAGCAGATCGTCGGTGAAAATGACGAGGACGGAGGTCAACAGAAACGAGAAGGTGCTGGCCGCGGAGACCAGCGTGCCCGGCCAGCCATGGGCGCGCTGAAGCTCGGCGAGATAGACGCCCTGGCCGTAGAGGCCGAAGCCGAACATGAAGAAGGCCATCAGGAAGCAGGCCAGCACGACGCGCCAGCCACGGTAGGACAGCGAAGATTCGTCAACGCTCGTTGCGGCAACCATCAATCGCGCAGTCGGCCAAGTGGAACGGCAGAAGGCACGATCGTGCCTCACAACCACTGGTTTTTCAAACAAAACATTGTAGCCAATTGTTGCAATGCGCAATGGAGCGTGCAAGACAATACAACCGGCGCGACGCGCTGCGGCTCCCGGACGGAAGACAGTCATGACAGCGGTGTCATCCGCCGGTCTCACGGAATCGCTTTCGAAAAGGTCGCGCGGGCGGATTGGCACGCCTGCAAGATGATGTAGGCTGATGTTTGCGAGACTCGCCAAAGTCACGCGTCGCGGCGAGCCCAGGGGGTCCTTATGCCGAATGGCAATATCGTCGTCACCGAAGAGCGTGGAACGCGCGTGATCACGCTGCGCCGTCCGGGCAAGAAGAACGCGATCACCCAGGACATGTACCGGGAGATGAGCCACGCGATCGACACCGCGCAGAACAATCCCGATATTCGCTGCATGATCATCACCGGCGGTTCCGGCGTGTTTACCGCCGGCGATGATATCGACGATTTTCTCCATGCCGACACGGCGCGGCCGGAGACGCTGTCGAACGGCGCCAAGTTTCTCTATTCGCTCGCCCTCAACACCAAGCCGATCATCGCAGCCGTTGACGGTGCGTCGATCGGCATGGGCACCGTGATGCTGTTTCATTGCGACTACGTGCTCGCCTCGACAGCCGCGACGTTCTCCGCGCCCTACATCAAGCTCGGGCTCGTGCCGGTCGGCGCGGCCAGCCTCCTGATGCCGAACACGATGGGGTACCAGCGCGCCTTCGCGATGCTGGTGATGGGGCGGACCTTCACCGCCGCGGAAGCCGAAGCCGCGGGCTTCGTCAACAGCGTGGTCTCGCCGGGACACACGGAAGTCGAGGCGCGCAAGGTGGCGCGCGAGATCTGCCGGCTTCCGGCCGACGCAGTCGCGACCTCGCGCAAACTGCTGCGCACCCCGCCGGAGGGTTTGACCCGCCGCATCGACCAGGAGGCCCATCTGTTCGGCGAGCGGTTGAAATCGGACGACGCCGTGGCTGCGTTCAACGCGTTTGCGAACAGGAAGAAGCGGTGAGGTGTAGCGGCGCGGCTGTCACCCTCCCTCAAGGGGCGGGTGGGAGTGTGCGGCACGCGCGGGCTTCAACAAAAAGCTCGTTAGGGTGGGCAAAGGCGCCCTTGCGCCGTGCCCACCATCTATCCGCAAACCGCAATAGAAGCCGTGGGCACGCTTCGCTTTGCCCACCCTACGATAGTGCGGTCGGGACAGAATCCGTCATCCGGGAAGAAGGCCGGTACGCTCACGACAATGCTTCGTGAAATCTTCGTGTCGAACGACTAGTCTGGCTCCATGCAATACCGATCCATCCTTGCCGCACTCGCGCTGACCTGCGCCCTTCCCGCCTCTGCCCAGACCGCCGCCCCCGTCGAGCTGCGCATTCTCGCGATCAATGATTTCCACGGCAATCTGCGGCCGCCGCCC
Organism: Bradyrhizobium huanghuaihaiense; assembly: GCF_025200885.1. Classification (NCBI taxonomy): domain Bacteria; kingdom Pseudomonadati; phylum Pseudomonadota; class Alphaproteobacteria; order Hyphomicrobiales; family Nitrobacteraceae; genus Bradyrhizobium; species Bradyrhizobium huanghuaihaiense. Next base: position 7,018,702 of record NZ_CP104172.1, read on the forward strand.
GGCGGCATCCGCATCAATGATCCCGAAGACAAGAGCAGGAAGGTGATGGTCACGGCCGGCGGCGCCGAGTACATGGCGACGCTGGTCAAGCAGTTGCGCGAAGGGCACAAGAACACGATCTTCGTTGCCGCCGGCGATTTGATCGGGGCGAGCCCGTTCCTGTCGGCGATGTTCCACGACGAGCCCTCGATCGAGTCGCTCTCGATGATGGGGCTTGCGATCACCTCGGTCGGCAATCACGAATTCGACGAGGGCAAGACAGAGCTCTTGCGGATGCAGAACGGCGGCTGCCATCCGCTTGACGGCTGCCAGGGACCGCATCCGTTCACGGGCGCCAAATTCCATTATCTCGCGGCCTCCACAATCGAGACCGCGACCGGCAAGACCGTGCTGCCGCCCTACGAGATCAGGGAGTTCGACGGCATCCCCGTCGCCTTCATCGGGCTGACCCTGAAGGAGACCGCGGGCATCGTCTCGCCATCAGGCATTGCCGGGCTCGAATTCCGCGACGAGGCCGAGACGGTGAACGCGCTGGTGCCCCAACTGAAGGCGCGCGGCGTCGAGGCGATCGTGGTGCTGATCCACCAGGGCGGCGAGCCCGCAGGCGACTACAACGAATGTCCCGCCATTACGGGGCCCATCGTCGACATCGTGAAAAAATTCGATCGCGCGGTCGACGTCGTCGTCAGCGGCCACACCCATCGCGCCTATGTCTGCGATATCGACGGCCGGCTCGTCACCAGCGGCGACAAATACGGCACGCTGGTCACGGCGATCGACCTCAAGCTCGATCCTGTAACCCGCGACATCGTCAGCGCGAGGGGCGAGAACGTCATCGTCGCCAATGCCTCGCTCGCGAAGGACCCGGAACAGACCGCATTGATCGACGCCTATGACAAGCTGTCCGCGCCGATCGCCAACCGGCCGGCGGGGTCGGTGACGCAGACGCTCTCGCGCGTTCCGAACGAGGCCGGCGAAAGCGCGCTCGGCGACATCATTGCAGATGCGCAGCTCGCAGCGACCAGGGACGCCAAGGATGGCGGCGCCGTCATCGCGCTCACCAATCCCGGCGGAATCCGCACCGATATCGTTCCGAAGGAGAACGGCGCGATAACGTTCGGCGATGTCTTCGCCAGCCAGCCGTTTCGCAATCGCCTCGTCACCATGACGCTCACGGGCAGCCAGCTCAAGGATATGCTGGAACAACAATGGCTCGACCCGAAGCGGCCGCGGATTCTTCAGGTCTCGAACGGGTTCAGTTACACCTGGGACGGCTCGAAGCCGTTCGGCGAACGCGTGATGGCTGAGAAGATGACGCTCAGCGGCAGGCCGATCGAGCAGGCCAGCGGCTACCGCGTCACCCTCAACGACTACCTCGCCGTCGGCGGTGACGGATTCGCGGTCGCCAAGCAGGGCGCGGCGCCGCAATATGGCGGCTACGACGCCGATGCGCTGTTCGCCTTTTTCCGGGCGCACGGGCCGATTGGACCGCTGCCACTGAGCCGCATCCTGCGCGTGAATTGATCCGGATCAAACGGGCCGGAACGGGACAACCCTTTGCCATTCCCATCCAAGCACATAGATTGGGTTTGGCATTGCGTTTTGGCGCCGGATGGGCCAAGCGACGTCAAGAGCCCATTCCCAGTGAGCCCGACCTGATGAGCACGCTTCTTCTTTCCCACAAGGCCTGCCTCGACCACGTCACGCCGCCGGGACACCCCGAACGGCCCGACCGCCTGCGCGCGGTGGAGGAAGCGCTGTCGCATGAGCGCTTCCAGTTCCTGGTACGCGACCAGGCGCCGGAGGGCGATCTCGATCTCGTCACGCTGTGCCACAACGAGCATTACGTCACCGAGCTGCGCCACATCGCGCCGACCAGCGGCCAGGTCTATATCGACGGCGACACCTCGATGTCCCCGGGCACGTGGGAAGCGGTGATGCGCGGCGTCGGCGGCGCGGTGGCGGCGACCGAAGCGGTGATGAATGGCGAGCACCGCAACGCTTTCGTCGCAGTGCGCCCGCCAGGCCATCACGCCGAGATCGGCAAGCCGATGGGCTTCTGCTTCTTCGACAATGTCGCGATCGCCGCGCGCCATGCGCAGCGCAAATACGGCATCGAGCGCGCGGCCATCGTCGATTTCGACGTGCACCACGGCAACGGCACGCAGGACATCTTCTGGTCGGACCCGACCGTGATGTACTGCTCGACGCACCAAATGCCGCTGTTTCCGGGCACAGGTGCGAAGAGCGAGCGCGGCGACCACGACACCATCGTCAACGCGCCGCTGGCGTCAGAAGACGGCGGGCCGGAATTCCGTTCCGCATTCGAGAATCTGATCCTGCCGCAGCTCGAAAAATTCAGCCCCGAGCTGCTCATCATCTCGGCCGGCTTCGATGCGCATTACCGCGACCCGCTGGCCTCGCTGAACCTGCGCGCCGAAGACTACGCCTGGGTGACGCGCAAGCTGATGGACCTTGCCGACAAGTCTGCCGGGGGCCGCGTTGTCTCGGTGCTCGAGGGCGGCTATGACCTGCAAGGACTGAAAGAATCTGTTACGGCGCATGTCGGCGCCCTGATGGGCGCCTGAAAGCACTCGCCACATTAAGCCCGCAAAACCCGCCTTCACTGTGGGGCATGCAAATCGGGCAATCGGAAACGGATATGGCCGAAAACACCCAAGTCGACGTCTCCAGGCTCACCTTCGAGCGCGCGATCGAGGAACTCGAAACGATCGTGAAGCGGCTCGAGGACGGCAAGGTGCCGCTCGAGGAATCCGTGACGATCTACGAGCGCGGCGAGGCCCTGAAGCGCCGCTGCGAGGAACTGTTGCGCCAGGCCGAGGCCCGAGTCGACAAGATCACCACCGATGCCAGCGGCCAGCCCACCGGAACCGCACCGCTCGACGTCCAGTAAGGCAGACGTCGAGCCCGCGTTCGGGCATCTGAAGCCTGCATTTTTTCATGATCGCACGCCGCTGGATTCCTCGGGCGCGGCAGGCCGACCCGGGATAAGGATCTGGGAACCGTCTCCGGAGGGCCACCCGGCCCTCGAATCCGACGAAAAAGCGGTTGCTTCCGCTCAAAAATACTGCCCCGGAACCGGGCAAGTCTGGAACCCCCTGTCAGCGCCGCGATTAACCACTCTGGCCCGGGGGTTGCACGTGCATGCCCGTAATCGGCCCAGCGGGTTGGCTTTGGCCCAAGCTTTGGTGTAAAGCTGCGCGGAGTGTGGCTTTTTGTAAGCCTTGCGTGGGCACTGATTACCAACGACAAGCGCTTCAAATTGCTAATGAAATTGGCTGGGACGGACGAAGCCGATCTAAGTGACAGGGATCACAGAGACTGAACCGGAGCGCACCTAAGCTCACCTAAGCTTGAAGACGGGGCCTTGCCCCATGCAGGTGGCTCCGACGGTTTAAGGACTCGCGCTGCGCCGATATTGTGCAAACCCATCGCGCACCGGAACGATCTTCCGGCGCTGACAAATTGGAAATCGCCGTGAACGCATACAGTAAGACGCCGCTTCTCGACACCATCCGGACGCCGGAAGACCTGCGCAAGCTCAAGATCGAGCAGGTTCGCCAGGTCGCCGACGAGCTGCGGCAGGAGACCATCGACGCCGTCTCGGTGACCGGCGGTCACTTCGGCGCGGGCCTCGGCGTGGTCGAGCTCACCACCGCGATCCATTATGTCTTCGATACGCCGCGCGACCGCCTGATCTGGGACGTCGGCCACCAGGCCTATCCGCACAAGATCCTCACCGGCCGGCGCGACCGCATTCGCACGCTGCGCACCGGCGGCGGCCTGTCCGGCTTCACCAAGCGCAGCGAGAGCGACTACGATCCGTTCGGCGCGGCGCATTCCTCGACCTCGATCTCCGCCGGCCTCGGCATGGCCGTGGCGCGCGACCTCTCCGGCGGCAAGAACAACGTTATTGCCGTGATCGGTGACGGTGCGATGTCGGCCGGCATGGCCTATGAGGCCATGAACAATGCCGGTGCGATGAACTCGCGCCTGATCGTCATCCTCAACGACAACGACATGTCGATCGCGCCGCCGGTCGGCGCCATGAGCGCCTATCTGTCGCGGCTCTACTCCGGCAAGACCTACCGCACCCTGCGCGAGGCGGCCAAGCAGATCAACAAGCGCCTGCCCAAGATCATCGCCAACCGCGCCAACCGCGTCGAGGAATATTCGCGCGGCTTCATGATGGACGGCGGCACGCTGTTCGAGGAGCTCGGCTTCTATTACGTCGGCCCGATCGACGGCCACAACCTCGACCACCTCCTGCCTGTGCTGAAGAACGTGCGCGACATGGAGGAAGGCCCGATCCTGGTCCACGTCGTGACCCAGAAGGGCAAGGGCTACGGCCCGGCGGAAGCTTCCGCCGACAAGTACCATGCCGTCGTCAAGTTCGACGTCGCGACCGGCACGCAAGCCAAGGCCAAGCCGAATGCGCCGGCCTATCAGAACGTGTTCGGCGCGAGCCTCGTCAAGGAAGCGCAGAAGGACGAAAAGATCGTCGCCATCACCGCGGCGATGCCGTCGGGCACTGGCGTCGACATCTTCAACAAGGCCTTCCCGGACCGCACCTTCGACGTCGGCATCGCCGAGCAGCACGCGGTGACCTTCGCCGCAGGTCTTGCCAGCGAAGGCTACAAGCCGTTCTGCGCGATCTACTCGACCTTCCTGCAACGCGGCTACGACCAGATCGTGCATGACGTCGCGATCCAGAACCTGCCCGTGCGCTTCGCCATCGACCGCGCCGGCCTCGTCGGCGCCGACGGCGCAACGCATGCCGGCTCGTTCGACAACGCCTATCTCGGCTGTCTGCCCAACATGGTGATCATGGCGGCGGCGGACGAAGCCGAGCTCGTGCACATGGTGGCGACCCAGGTCGCGATCGACGACCGCCCGAGCTCGCTGCGCTATCCGCGCGGCGAAGGCCGCGGCATCGAGATGCCCGAAGTCGGCATTCCGCTCGAGGTCGGCAAGGGCCGCATGATCCGCCAGGGCAGCAAGATCGCCCTGCTCTCCTTCGGCACACGCCTCGCCGAATGCGAGAAGGCGGCCGACGAGCTCGCCGCCCATGGCCTGTCGACCACGATCGCGGATGCGCGCTTCATGAAGCCGCTCGACACCGAGCTGGTGCTCAAGCTCGCCCGCGACCACGAGATCCTGATCACGATCGAGGAAGGATCGGTCGGCGGCTTCGGCTCGCATGTGGCGCAGTTCCTGACCGACCAGGGCGCGCTCGACAGCGGCATGGTCAAGTTCCGTTCGATGGTGCTGCCCGACGTGTTCCAGGACCACGACACGCCCGCCGCGATGTACGGTCGCGCCGGTCTCGACGCCAAGGGCATCGTTGCCAAGGTGTTCGAAGCGCTCGGCAAGGACGTGAAGGCCGAGACGGTCAAGCTGGCTTGATCGTGAGTTCACCTCTCCCGCTCGCGGGAGAGGTCGACGCGAAGCGTCGGGGGAGGGTTTTCGCCCCTCGGGGGTTCTCGATTGCCGAGACACCCCCTCCCCAAACCCTCCCCCGCAAGCGGGAGAGGGAGCAGACCGCACGCTGTGGCTTGCACCTCGACCCAAATTTTCCGGTTCTCTCTCCATGAAAATCTATCTGGCAGGTCCCGACGTGTTCCTGCCGGATGCAGTCGACATCGGCCGCCGCAAGGCTGCGATCTGTGCGGCGCACGGGCTTACCGGCCTTTATCCCCTCGACAACGCCATCGACCTCACCGCGCCCGACGCCTCGCGGCAGATCTTTTGTGGCAACGAGGCCATGATGGATGCGGCCGATGCCATCATCGCCAACCTTACTCCGTTCCGCGGCGCGGGCGCCGATCCCGGCACCGTCTACGAGCTTGGCTACATGGCCGGCCGCCGCAAATTCTGCCTGGCCTATTCCAACGATGGGGCCGTCTATGCCGACCGTGTCGGTCGCTTCATGGAGGTCACCTCCGAGGACGGGCGGCTGGTCGATGCCCAGGGGTTGACGGTCGAGGACTTCGGCCTCGTCGAGAACCTCATGATGATCCATGCGCTGGAGCTGCACGGCTGCCCGCTGGTGACGCCGGCCACGATGCCCATCGACGTCTGGCACGATCTTGCCGCGTTCGAGACTTGCGTCCGGATGGCGGCCGCGCGATTGATCGCTACATAAGCGCTTCAGTCGCCCCTCGGAGAGATTATGCCCCCTGCCCGCAAGCGCGCGGATGTTCTGCTGGTCGAGCGCGGCCTGTTCGAGAGCCGGGCACGGGCACGCGCGGCCATCGAGGCCGGGCTCGTCACCGCCGACGACAAGCAGGTGACAAAACCGTCGGAGACGATCGCCGAGGACGCGGTGATCCAGGCCGAGCCCGCACACCCCTACGTCTCGCGCGGCGGCGTCAAGCTCGCCGGCGCGCTGGAGCGCTACCCGATCGAGATCGAGGACCACGTCTGCCTCGATGTCGGTGCCTCCACCGGCGGCTTCACCGAAGTGCTGCTGGCCAACGGCGCGAGCCTGGTGTTCGCGATCGATGTCGGCACCAGCCAGCTGCATCCCTCGCTGCGCGGTCATCCCAAAATCGTGTCGATGGAGGAGACCGACGTCCGCAGTTATGACGGCAAGCGCCTACCGGCGCGGCCGGACGTCGTCGTCATCGACGTCAGCTTCATCTCGCTCAAGACAGTGCTGCCCGTGGCGCTGTCGCTTGCGGCCGCGCCCATGAGCCTGCTGGCGCTGATCAAGCCGCAATTCGAGGCTGACAGGAAGCACAACAAGAAGGGCATCATCCGCGATGCCGCCGTGCATCGGGAGATCTGCGACGACATCGCTGCGTTTGCAGCCTCGCTCGGCTGCACCGACATCGAGGTGTTTCCCTCCTCGATCGCGGGCGGCGATGGCAATATCGAATTCTTCCTGGGCGCGCGCCGTGGTTGAGCGCTTGACCATAGATCATGTCGGCCATCGCGGCGACGGCGTCTCGCTCACCACGGGCGATGCGGTTTATGTGCCCTACACGCTTCGAGGCGAGACCGTCGAGGTCGATCACGTCGCGGGACACCATCCCGACCGCCGCAAGCTGCTGGCGGTGGACGTCGCCAGCCCCGAGCGCATCGAACCGTTCTGTCCGCATTTCGGGGTCTGCGGTGGCTGCGCCATCCAGCACTGGGCCGCGGAGCCTTATCACGCCTGGAAGCGCGGCACCGTGGTGGAGACGCTGGCGCAGGCCGGCCTCGATTGCAAGGTGGCGCCGCTGGTCGACGCCCATGGTGCGGGGCGCAGGCGCATCACGCTGCATGGCCGGTTCGGCACGCATGACGTCCTCAAGGTCGGCTTTTCCGCGACGAGCTCGCACGACGTCATCCCGATCCATCGCTGCCCGATCCTCGATCCCGCACTCGAGGGCGCGCTCGATGCCGCCTGGGCGATCGCAGAGCCGCTGACGTCCAAAATGCCGGTGACCAAGCCGCTCGACATCCAGGTCACTGCCACCCTCAACGGCCTCGACGTCGACGTGCGCGGCTCCGGCCCGCTGCCGACGCCGCTCGTCACGGCATTGTCGCGCATCGCCGAGCAGCATCGCCTGGCGCGGCTGACACGGCATGGCGAGCTGGTGCTGCAGCGTCTCGCCCCGACCGTGCGAATGGGCCGCGCCGAGGTGACGCTGCCGCCGGGCTCGTTCCTGCAAGCCACCGTCGCCGGCGAAGAGACGCTGGCCGCGCTGGTCGCCGAGCGCATCGGCAAGGCCAAGGAGGTTCTTGACCTCTTCTGCGGCGTCGGACCGTTTGCGCTACGGCTCGCCGAAAAGGCGCGCATCACCGCCTATGACAGCGATGCCGGCGCGATTGCAGCGCTCGCAAAGGCTGCGCGCACGCCGGGGCTCAAGCCGATCAGGTGCGAGCCGCGCGACCTGTTCCGTCGTCCCCTGATGCCGCCGGAGCTGCGCGACTTCGACGCCGTGGTGTTCGATCCCCCGCGCCAGGGCGCACAGGCGCAGGCGCTGAAGCTCGCCGCCAGCAAGGTTCCCGTCGTGGTGGCGGTGTCCTGCAACGTCGCGACCTTCGCCCGCGACGCGCGGCTCTTGATCGACAGCGGCTACAAGATCGAGAGCGTCGTGCCGGTCGACCAGTTCCGCCACACGCCGCATGTGGAATTGGTCGCGAAGTTCACGCGATAATTTTCTTAGCGCCGAAGTCCACTCAGCGCCGGTGACTCACCGGGCAGCATGTTCGACCTGATATCGCTGTCCATGCGGCCCGAGTCCTGCTGGATGAACCCGGCCCCGAACGACAGGCTGAGGTTGGAGGTCGGCTTGAACTCGACGCCAGCGAACCCGCTGTATCCCGGTGCTGTGCTGGATGTCAGCGGCGCAATCGAGCTGCCGATGCCGTTGCCATATTTCAGCGTGTCGAAACCGGCAAAGAACGTGACGGGCATGCCGCCCGCAGTCTTGGTGTTGTAGCCGAACTGCGTGCTGTCATAGGAGAGCGCGCTGAAATTACCGGCCAGGCCAGTCTGACTGAGGCCGCTCCAATTCAGGTTGCCACGCTGGCTGCCGACGAAGAAGCCGTTGGCAAAGTTGGCACGCCCGCCTGCGTCGGCGGCATTGAAGCTCGGAAAATTGCCGTAGGTGTCGGAGCTCTGGCCATCGCTGCCGCCATAGCCGAAGGCCCCACCCGGGATCCAATATCTCAGGGGTGCGACCTGCGCATGAGTGGGGGCTCCACCGAAGCAGAGCATCAAGAGAGTTGCAAGACCACAGGAACGTGCAAGGCTGGGCATTCAGGCGACCGTCAAAAAGTTCGTAAATTATACGCCCAGGAGCGTGCGAATACCAGCAACGCGGTGCCAGTGATGCCCTCATCCAGTTCCCGATCACCTCTTCCTGACGCGTTGAACCTCCTCCGCGTCGGATTGACCCATTTAAGGGACGCGCGCAAGCTCGCGCCCGCGCTTTGATTGCGCAGACCTTTGAAAATGCCCGTCATTGCATGGAGGCTATCATGGAGGTCAATTCCGACAGGTTGAATGCCTTTATGGGCAAGATGATCACCGAGGTGGGGGCGGCGATGAACGCCTCGCTGGTCCTGCTGGGCGACAAGCTCGGCCTCTACCGCGCCCTCGCCGCCAAGGGGCCGATGAACTCCGCCGAGCTCGCCAGCGCCACCGGAACGACAGAGCGTTATGTCCGCGAATGGCTCTCGAGCCAGGCGGCGTCCGGCTACGTCGAATATGATGCCGCTTCGGGAAAATTCTCGATGCTGCCCGAGCAGGCGATGGCGCTTGCCGACCAGGACAGCCCAGTCTTCCTCGGCGCGGTCGGCAATGTCATTGCCGCGGCGTTTCTCGACGAGCCGAAGATCACGGACGCGTTCAAGACCGGCAAGGGCGTCGGCTGGAACCGGCGCAGCGAGTGCCTGTTCTGCGGCACCGCCCGCTTCTTCCGCACCGGCTACATGCATCATCTGGTGCAGGAGTGGTTGCCTGCGCTCGACGGCGTCGTGGACAAGCTGAAGCGCGGCGCCAAGGTCGCCGATGTCGGTTGCGGCCACGGCGTCTCGACGCGGCTGATGGCGGAGGCCTTCCCGAACTCGCGCTTCTACGGCTTCGACTATCACGAGGGCTCGATCGAGGCGGCACGGAAGGCGGCCAACGAGGCAAAGCTGGGCGACCGGGTCTCCTTCGCCGTTCACTCGGCCAAGAGCTATCCCGCCGAGGGGTACGATCTCGTCTGCTTCTTCGATTGCCTGCATGACATGGGCGATCCCGTCGGCGCCATCAGCCACGTGCGCGAGACCATGGCCAAGGACGGCACCTGCATGCTGGTCGAGCCGTTCGCGGGCGATCGCCTCGAAGACAACCTCAATCCGGTGGGGCGCGTCTATTATGCGGCCTCGACCATGATCTGCACGCCGGCCTCGCTCGACCAGGAGGTGGGCCTCGCGCTGGGTGCACAGGCGGGCGAAGCGCGGTTGCGCAAGGTCGCGCGCGAAGGCGGCCTGTCGCGCTTCCGCCGCGCCGCCGAGACGCCGTTCAATCTGATCCTCGAGGCGCGGATCTGATTCAACGCCGGGCGCGCGCGGCCGACGACGTCAGGCCGCGGCGTCCGTCCCCATACCGAATGTCAGCTGATTGCCGTCGGCATCGACGACGTCGAAATCGCGCATGCCGTAGTCGCGGTCCTCCGGCCGGTTGAGCAGCCTGGCGCCGCGCGCTGACACTTCGGCATAGAGCTGGTCGACATCCCGAACGAAAATGCAGAGACCGCCCTGCCCGGCTAATCGTTTCGTTCTGGATGCCGCGAGCAGATGCAGGCCGACCTCGTCGCAGCAAAGGCAGACATAGGACAGCGGCTGGCCGTATTCGAAGGTGACCTCGAAGCCGAGTACGTCGCGGTAAAAGGCGAGGCTGGCTGCGATGTCGGAGACGACGAATACGGTGGCGGCGCCGGCCATCATCGGATGTTCGTTGGTCATCAATCCTCCATCTCGCGAGCGATCTCCAGCGCGCAACCTAGCATGCGTGCCGAGGTCTTGCACGGGCCGAACCGCAACGTAAGCTGGCGGTCGAACAAGGCGGAGCGAGTCCGCCGGAATGGGAGGATGACGATGCGATATCTTGGCCTGGCACTGGCTGTCCTGGTCACTACGGCAATCCCGGAAGCCGGCCATGCCGCCGAGCCGACCCGCTTCGTGCCGTTGAAGGCGGACGAGCTGACGCCGCCGCAGAAGGAATGGGCGGACGCGATCGCGGTGCCGCCGCGCAATGCCAAGTTCACCAACCCGCCCTACCGCGCCTATATCCGCAACCCCGAGCTCGCGCCAAAGCTCTCGGCGATGTCGGACTATCTGCGCTGGAATTCGTCGCTGCCGGCGCGACTCAGCGAATTCGCAATCCTGATCACCGCAAGGCAATGGACGGCGCAATACGAATGGTTCGCGCATTATCCGCTGGCGATGAAGGCCGGCCTCGATCCTGCGGTCGCCAAGGACGTCGCCAACGGCGTGCGGCCGACGGCGATGAAGGACGACGAGGCCGCGCTCTACGATCTTGCGATGGCGCTCTATCGCGACAAGAACGTGTCCGACGAGATCTACCGCGCCGCGCAGCAGAAATTCGGCGAGCGCGGCATCATGGATATCATCGGCCTGATCGGCTATTACGACCTGGTCTCTATGACGCTGATCACCATGCAGGCCGAAGCGCCGAACGACAGCGTGCCGCCGCTGCCGCCGCTGGCTGCGAAGTAGCGGCTCGCGCCACTCTTTCCAGTGCCGTCATTGCGAGCGTAGCGAAGCAATCCAGACTGGTTCTGCGGAAAGACCCTGGATTGCTTCGCTGCGCTCGCAATGACGATGTGGACGCAGACACTGTTCATCTTGAATACGGAGTCCCCTTGTGACATCAGACACTCCCGTCACTTACGAACGCGTCGGCAACATCGCGCGCATCACGCTGCGCCGGCCACCTGTCAACGCGCTGAGCCTCGAGGTCATCCGTGCGGTGGTGGCGGCGCTCCGCCGCGCTGCCGACGATAGCGATGCGCGCGTTGTCGTGCTGGCGAGCGCGATCGCAAAACGCTTTTCGGCGGGGCTCGACCTCGACATCCTGCTTGGCAAATCAGGCGCCCAGATCCGCGAATTCCTTCAGGCGCTTTACATCGACCTCTACGACGCCCAGTACAGCCTCGGAAAGCCGTCGATCGCCGCGGTCGGAGGCGCTGCGCGCGGCGGCGGCATGACCATGGCGGTGTCCTGCGACGTGGTGCTGGCATCCGAGAGTGCGACGTTCGGCTATCCCGAGATCGATGTCGGGGTGATTCCCGCCATCCACTATGCGCATCTGCCGCGCATCGTCGGACGCCACCGCGCCTTCGAGCTGCTGTTCACCGGGCACGTCTTCAGCGCCGCGGAGGCGCGCGAGCTCGGCGTGGTGAACCGCGTCGTCGCCGATGCCGAACTCGAGGCGGAAACCGAGAGGCTCGCGGCGCAATTCGCGGCGAAATCGGCCGCGGTGCTGCGTATGGGACGCGCCGCCTTCATGCGCCAGATCGATCTCGACTATCGGCGCAGCATTGCAAGTGCCGTGGACGATTTCTGCAACGTCGCGACGTCGGACGAGGCGCAGGAGGGCCTGAGGGCGTTCGTGGAGAAGCGGGCGCCAAACTGGTGAGGGGCGCCCGTCGCCGCGCCTCGCGAGGGCGGCGCGTTCAGGCGGTCTTGTCGACAGACGACGATGAATCCGCCGGCGGATATTTCGTCACGGGCACCATGAAGGACTTGGAGCCGACCTGGTAGATGACCTTGCCGTTCTTGCCGTCGTCGGTCGCGATCTGCGCCTGCCCGAACATGATGACGTTCTTGTAGACGTAGCCGGTGCCCTGGCGGGTGATGCCGTCGGTGGTGACGCTGACCTGCGCCTCCTTGCCGTTGACGGAGAGCACCTTGAAGCTCGCGCTCTTGCCGTTATCGCTGGAATAGCCGCCCCAGCTGCCCATCAGGCGGCTGTCGGACGCCGGCGGGTCCTGCTTCTCGAGATTCGCGGTCTGCTTGCCGGCACCGCCCACCGAGAACAACAGCACCATGTTCTTGCCGTCCTTGGTGCCGACCGTGACCCCGCCAAAGGTGATAAGCGAGCCCTGGACCTCGCCAAAGCCGCGCTCGGTGTGGCCGTTATGGGTGTACTCGACCTGCGCCCGGGCACCGCGGATGTTCACGACCTTGAAGCTGACATCCTGGTTGTTGCCGACCCAATTGCCCTTCCACTCACCGAGCAGCCTGCTCTGGTGGAAGACCCGCTCGTTGGCAGGCGAGATCTGGCTGGTGCTCGAGGTGACGATGGCCATCGGGTTGCTCGGATACGGGTCTGACACCCCGCTTACGTTCACTTGCCGACCAGCCAGGAAGACGGCCGGAAACAAGCAGAAACAATCCGATTAGGCCCGCGCGCCGGTTAACGAGCGGTTAAATTCAACCGCCGGATGAGACGGGCAAAAAGTCTCACCTGGGGTGGGCATCTAGCGTCCCCAGCGGTCCGACCAGATCTTCTCGCCGATCAGGCAGTTGACGCGCGGCTCCTTGTCCTTGTCGGCAACGCGCACCACGGGGCGCTCCGGCGTGCGGCCGGCAACCTCCATCAGCAACTTGGTGCGGATCGCCTCCTTGAACTTGTCGCGGTCCTTGATCGCGATGACGAAGGAGCCGGGACCGCCGACGACGCAGTCCTCGTAATAGTAGTCGAGATTGTCGATATCCATGGTCGAATAGGACGGCTCCTTGACCATGATGGGCAGGCCGTTGATGACGATGCCCTTCTCGAGCGCGGCGTCGCGCGCCACCGTGACCGGGCTGCCATTGTTGTTGGGACCGTCGCCCGAGATGTCGATGACGCGGCGCAAGCCCCGATAGGGATCCTCGTCGAACAGCGGCATCGCGAAGGTGATTGCGCCGGAGATCGAGGTGCGCGAGGCGCGCCGGATCGGCGTCTTCATGATTTCGGCGGCAACCGCGTCCGCGGTCTCCGGTCCGTCGACCAGCCGCCAGGGAATGATGATCTTCTGGTCGGTGGAGGCGGCCCACTCGAAATAGGTCACCGCGATCCGCCCGTTCGGACCCATCTTCAGCGCCTGGAGAAACTCTTTCGACTGGATCGCCTGCGCGTAGCCTTCGCGCTGGATCGCCAGCTCGTCCATGTCCATGGAGTAGGACACGTCGACGGCGAGGATGAGCTCGACATCGACCGCCTGCGCATCCTTGTCGGCTGCCAGCCGCTGCGGCTCGCTCCTGGGCGGTTCAAACTTTGGCCCTGGTGCCGCTATGCCCGCGACGTCCCCCCCGGCAAGCACGCCGGCCACCAGCACAGCCCCGATCGAGAACAGCAAGCGCATCGCAGTCTCCCGTCGTATGATGCGATGGTGACATGCAATCGCCTTGCCGCAAAGTGCGAAGATCGCCTGCGCTTCACATTCGAGTTAGGAATTTGTGTGCGCTACGCAAAGCTGCCGCCGTGTTGCCGCGCTTGCGTCACCGGAACACGTGCGACCACAGGCTCCGTCATTCCGGGGCGGCTCGAAGAGCCGAACCCGGAATCTCGAGATTCTCAGGCGCGCAAGGGCGCGCCAGAGTTCTCGCTTCGCGAGCCCCGGAATGACAGTGGCGAGCGTGGAGACACGCACCCCGCCCACTTGTCCGGCGCGATTTCCATGCTAGGCTGGCCGCACAGATGGGGATGGAGTCCCCCGACAACCGCCCGGCGGCTTGACCGTAGTGGGCTGATGACTCCTGCTTGAGGTGGGGCAATCATTGAGCCTCCGCCTTTGGCGGGAGCATGGACAAACCCGCCGATGGCGGGTTTTTTGTTGCCTGAAAGCGGAAGAAGGAGAAGGCGTGACGACGACTCCGAAGGCTGCGCCCAGCGGGTTGCCCAGGGGAATCTGGGTGCTCGGCTTCGTCTCGATGCTGATGGACATCTCCTCCGAGATGATCCACGCGCTGCTGCCGGTCTATCTCGTCACCGTGCTCGGGGCGTCCACGCTCACGGTCGGCTTCATCGAGGGCATTGCGGAGGCCACCGCCTCGATCACCAAGATCTTCTCCGGTGCGCTGTCGGACTGGCTCGGCCGCCGCAAGCTGCTCGCCGCGCTCGGCTACGGGCTCGCCGCGTTCACCAAGCCGCTGTTCCCGCTCGCGCCCAGCGTCGGATGGCTGGTGGCGGCGCGTTTCATCGACCGCGTCGGCAAGGGCATCCGCGGCGCGCCGCGCGATGCACTGATCGCCGATATCGCCCCTCGCGGCCTGCGCGGCGCGAGCTTCGGCCTGCGGCAATCGCTCGACACCATCGGCGCCTTCGTCGGGCCGCTCGTCGCGATCGGCCTGATGTGGTGGACGGCGGACAATTTTGCCCTCGTGTTCTGGTTCGCCGTGCTGCCGGCCTTCCTCTCGTTCGGCCTGATCGCCTTTGCCGTGAACGAGCCGGAGCCGGACCCGAGCCGGGAGCCCGCGAAGAACCCGCTCAACACCGCCGCGATGCGGCAGCTCGGATCGGTGTACTGGCGCGTCGTCGCGGTCGGCGTCGTGTTCACGCTCGCGCGCTTCAGCGAGGCCTTCCTGATCCTGCGCGCGCAGAACATCGGCCTCAATGCGATGTGGGTGCCGGCGGTGCTGGTGCTGATGAACATCGCCTACGCGCTCTCGGCCTATCCGGCCGGCGTGCTGTCGGACCGCATCAACCGCACCGGCCTGCTCGCGCTCGGCCTCGTCTTCCTCGCCGGCGCCGATCTCGCACTCGCACTGCTGCCGAGCCTTGGTGGCCTCGCGCTCGGCGTCGTGCTGTGGGGACTGCATATGGGATTGACGCAGGGCCTGCTCTCGGCGCTCGTCGCCGATGCCGCACCGCCCAGCCTGCGCGGCACCGCATTCGGCTATTTCAACCTGTTCACCGGCCTTGCGCTGCTGGCGGCGAGCGTGATCGCGGGCGCACTGTGGGATGCCTATGGCCCGGCCGGTACGTTCCTGGCCGGGCTCGGCTTCGTACTGGTGTCGCTCGCGGGGCTGCTCGCCATCGGCAACGGTCTCGCAACGGAGGGCAAGCAATGACGGGAGGCGGTTCATCGTGCTGAGTGGAGTGCTCGCGATCATGATCGGCAGCGTGCTGGGCGGCTGCGCGCGCTACTTCGTCTCCGGCGCAATCGCACGGCGCCTGGGTGAGACGTTTCCGTGGGGCACCATGACCATCAACGTCACTGGCGCCTTCCTGATCGGCATTTTCGGCGCGCTGGCAACGCATCCGGACTCGGTCTTCGCCGCGCCCAACCCCTGGCTGTTCGCGGTGACCGGGTTCCTCGGCTGCTACACCACGGTGTCCTCGTTCAGCCTGCAAACGCTGACGCTCGCCCGCAACGGCGAGGCCCTGCATGCGCTCGGCAATGTCGTCTTCTCGGTCGGGCTGTGCCTCACTGCCGTGACTTGCGGCTTCCTGCTTGCCGATCGTCTGGGAGGCTAGAGGCTGATGGGCTCCCCTTCCACCGAACGCTGGCGCAGTGCGGTGCTCTATGCCTGGGTTTCCTTCGGCAGCATCCTTGGCGGACTGGCGCGCTATTTCGTGTCCCTTCTGCTCGACACCGGGCCCGCCTTCCCCACCGCGACGCTGTTCATCAATGCCACGGGCTCGCTGATCATCGGCTTCTACGCAACGCTGACCGGCCCGGATGGCCGTGTGCTGGCGCGGCCCGAGCACCGGCAATTCGTCATGACCGGGTTCTGCGGCGGCTACACCACCTTCTCGGCCTTCAGCCTGGAAACCTTCCGTCTGTTCCATGGCGGCATGAAATACACCGCGCTCGCCTATGTCGCGTCCTCCGTCGTCTGCTGGCTGGTGTCGGTATGGGCCGGGCATATGCTGGCGAGCCGCTACAACCGCTTGAAAAGGAGCTGACCATGCAAATTCCCAATCAGGCAGTTTCGCTCCGCATCTTCATCGGCGAGAGCGACCATTATGACGGCAAACCGCTTTATGAAATGATCGTGATGAGGGCGCGCGAGCTGCACCTCGCCGGCGCGACCGTGCTGCGTGGCCCCATGGGATTCGGCAAGTCGAGCCGGCTGCACACCTCGAAAATCCTGCGCCTCTCGGAAGACCTGCCGCTGCTGATCGAGATCGTCGACAGCGAGGACAACATCAACGCATTCCTGCCCATCCTTGACAGCATGATGTCGAGCGGGCTGATCACCTTGGAGAAGGTGCAGGTCCTGCAATATGGTGAGAAGGCCGCGAGCTGATCGCTTCCGGCCGGAAACCCGAGCCCGCCGTGTCCAGGAGGCGGAATGAACGACACCGTCACCAAGCCGAAAACCAGGACCAAGACCAAGGTCGAGCGGCCGAAGCTGCACAAGGTCATCCTGATCAACGACGACTACACGCCGCGCGAATTCGTCACCATGGTGCTGAAGGCCGAATTCCGCATGACGGAGGATCAGGCCTACAAGGTGATGATCACCGCGCACAAGCTGGGCACCTGCGTGGTCGCCGTGTTCACCAAGGACGTCGCCGAGACCAAGGCCACCCGCGCCACCGACGCCGGCCGCGCCAAGGGCTATCCGCTGCTGTTCACGACCGAGCCGGAGGAGTAGGCCGCCCGCGCTTCCCGACTTTGCATTCCCGCCGGAGATCGCCGACAATGCCGCAAAACCGGCGCAGGCCGGACAACAAGCAAAGCGGGGAAACGACGGAAGTGGGCATATCAATAAGAAGCTTCGTGACAAGAGGCCGACTGGTCCTGACGCTGGCAACGATCACCTTCTTCGCCACTGGCACGGCGCAAGCGGCCGAACGAGTCCGCATCGGGCTGTTGAAGCTCTCCTCGGCAGCCCCGTTGTTCCTCGCTAAGGAGCGCGGCTATTTCGAGCAGGAAGGGATCGAGGCTGATCTGAAATTCTTCGATGCCGCCGTGCCGATCGCGGTAGCCAGCATCTCCGGCGATATCGACATCGGTTTCACCGGCTTCACGGCCGCGTTCTACAACCTCGCGGGCAAGGGCGGACTGAAGGTGGTTGCCGGCACGGCGCGCGAGGCATCCGGCTTCCAGAACACGGCCTACGTCGCCTCCAAGCGCGCCTATGATTCGGGCCTGAAGACGCTGAAGGACTTGCCCGGCCATTCCGTCGGCATCACGCAAGTCGGTTCGACTTTCCATTATTCGCTCGGCCTGATCGCCGACAAGCTGAAATTCGAAGTAACATCCGTCCGGGTCGTTCCACTGCAATCGCTGCCGAATGTCGCCGCGGCCATCAAGGGCGGCCAGCTCGACGCGGCGCTCACCGCCGCGACCACGATCAGCCCGGTGGTCGCCTCCGGCGACGCGATCGTGCTCGGCTTCGTCGGCGACGAGACGCCCTGGATGCTCGGCTGCGTCGTGGCTTCGACCGCGACGATCGAGAAGAACCGCAAGCTGGTCGAGAAGGTGCTGGCCGTCTATCGTCGCGGCGCCGACGACTATGCGCGCGTACTGTTGAAACGCGATGCGGACGGCAAATTCGTCCGCAGCGAGGAAGGTGACGCGATGCTTGCGATCATCTCCAAATACACCGAGCAGAAGGTCGAGCAGCTCCGCATCGGGCTGTCGGTCGTCGATCCCGCGCTCGACAGCGCCGACATCGCTCGTCAGATCGCCTGGTTCAAGCGCCAGAAGATGGTCGAACCCGATATCGATGCCGAGAAGATCATCGACAAATCCTTCGTCCCGGACCGGCCGACGGCGTCGAAATGACTGATGACAACGACAACAAGAACACGGAGCTACCCATGAGCGCGAGCGAAGTCACCGCGGGCACCAAAATCGTCCGGCGTGCCGCGAGCCAAAAGCCGTCGCGCGTCGTCGCCGACATCTGCGTAGTCGGCTCGGGTGCGGCCGGCATGTCGGCGGCGATCGAGGGCGCGCGTGCCGGGCGCAAGGTGGTGCTGGTCGACAGCTTGCCCGCGCTCGGCGGCCAGGCGGTCAACTCCATTATCGGCACGTTCTGCGGCCTGTTCTCGAACGGCAGCGACGGCTACCAGTTCACCCACGGCATCGCGGACGATCTGCTGGGCGACCTCGGTGCGCAGGAGAACGCGCTGTTCTACCGCCGCGGGCCGCACACCACCGTTGTCTATTACGACGAGGTCGCGCTCGGACGCTGGGTCGAGAAGGCGATGCTTGCCGCCGGCGTCACCGTGATCGTCGGCGCCGTCATGCGCAACGTCCGCGTCGCCGGCCGGCGCGTGACCGGGATCGATCTCTCCACCCGCTACGGTGACGTCGAGGTCGAGGCGAACGGCTTCGTTGACGCCTCCGGCGACGCCGCGCTGGTGTGGCAGGCGGGCTTTGCCTGCCGCGAGCCGGATGACGGCCCGATCTACGGCACGCAAATGCTGATCGTGGAGAATATCGACGAGAGCAAGGTGCCGAGCCGGGAGGAATTGCCGGCGCGCATGCGAGAGAAGGCCGGCGACTACGGCCTGTTGCGGCGCGAGGGCCTGTCCTTCGTCATTCCCGGACGCGGCGTTGCCGCCATGAACATGACCCATGTCGAGACGCCACTGGAGCCGCTGGAGGCGAGCCGCAAGGGCATCGAGGGCAAGGACCAGGCCGACCGCGCCTTCGCCTTCCTCAAGAACGAATTCTCCGCCTGCTTCGGCAAGGCGCGTATCCGCGCCTATGGCTTTCCCGGGATCCGACAGACGCGGTGGATCGTCGGCCGCCAGCAATTGTCGGTCGACGACGTCCGCGCCGGCACCAAATTCGAAGACGCCATCGGCCGCACGGCGTGGCCAATCGAACTGCACGACCACGGCTCCGGCCATCACTGGCACGTCTTCGACAAGGACCACGTCCACTATGTCCCTTTCGGCAGCCTGACGCCGCAGGAAGCCGACAACATCGTCGCCGCCGGCCGCTGCATCGATGCCGACAAGGCGGCACTCTCCAGCGTTCGGGTGATGGGCCCCTGCATGGCGATGGGCGCTGCCGCTGCGCACGCGCTCGACCTCGCCGGCAGCGGCAGCGTGCATCAGATCAACATCGAAGCGCTGAAGTGGCGCGTGCGCGACAATCTGGAGCGGACGGACTGAGGTGCGCAGCAGCCAAGAGCGGTGAGTGTAGCTCTCTGCTCAGCCGACCGGCGCGATCGTCGGCCTGAACGCCTTCACGCCATCACCACCGGCGTCTCTTCGCCGAGCCCGTAGACGCGCTGCGCCTTTGAGAATCCGGCGATCGGAAATTCGCCGAGCGCGCGCCAGTCGTGGCGGCAGGCATTGGCGAAGACTTCCGAGACCACGACGGTGCGGCCGAGCCTCCCTGCGATCTTCTCGAGCCGTGCGGCGAGATTGACGGCGGGGCCGATGCAGGTGAAGTCGAGCCGGTTGCCGCCGCCGATATTGCCATAGAGGATGTTGCCGACGTGCAGCGCAACGCCGAAGCGGAAGCGCTCGACGATGTCGCCGACCGGAAAGGCGAGCGCCTCGACGCTGGCGCGGGATTCGCGCGCAGCCTCCAGCACGCGCGTGCAGACATGGGCGGCATCGCCTACATATTCGTCGATCGGGAACACCGCGAGCAGGCCGTCGCCCATGAATTTGAGCACCTCGCCGCCATGGCCGCGGATCGCGGTGACCTGGCAATCGAAATACTGGTTGAGGATCTCGACCACGGTCTCGGCGGGCAGGCGGTCCGACAGCGCGGTGAAACCGCGCAGATCCGAGAGCCAGATCGCGGCTTGCATGGTGTCGTTGTGGCCGCGGCGGATCTGGCCGCCGAGGATGCGCGCGCCGGCGCGGTTGCCGACATAGGTGTCGAGCAGCATCTCGGCGGTACGGCGCAGGCTGATGATCTCGGCGACGCGCGCGAGCGGCGTCACGATGGAGCGGATTGCCGCGACGTGGTCATCGCTGAAACCGCCGGGATGCCGTGTCACCCAGCTGGTCGCATGGACCGAGCCGTCGAGAAAAGGCATGGGCACTGCGATATAGTCGGTCGCCCCTTCGGCCCGCATGTCGTCGAGAAACGGAAACCGCTCGTTGTCGCGACCGTCGATGCGTCCGCGGACCTCCAGCCCCTGCTCGAACACGATCCGCAGCGGGCTCTTGGCGAATTCGGGCGTCTCCAGGATCTCGAAATCGACGGAGCCGATCTCGACCTCCTCGCCCTGCCGCCAGATGAAGTTGCGGCCAAAGATCTCCGGATGGAGCGTGCGGATAAAGATGCCGAACCGCCACAGCGGCAGGCCGGCCTCGACCAGATGCTCACAGACGTCGGCGATCATCTCGGCCGGGGTTCCGGACGACCTCGCGCCGTCGATCAGCCAGTCGGTGATGCGGTGGAGCTCGGAGGTTTCCATGTCCGCATTTGCGGACGAAGTTGTGCGGACGTCAAGCTGCGCGGTGGGCTGGTACCGCGGCGTGAAGGCCCTACCGGCGCTAGCGGCCGACCTGCCCGCGGTCCCGGATGAAATGATCGGCCAGCACGCAGGCCATCATGGCTTCGCCGACGGGGACGGCGCGGATGCCGACGCAGGGGTCGTGGCGGCCCTTGGTGAAGATCTCGGTGTCGGCGCCCTTGCGGTCGACGGTGAGACGCGGCTGGAGGATCGACGAGGTCGGCTTCACCGCGAAACGCACCACGATCGGCTGTCCCGTGGAGATGCCGCCCAGAACGCCGCCGGCATGGTTGGAGAGGAAGCGCGTGCCGTCATTGCCGGTGCGCATCTCGTCGGCGTTCTCCTCGCCGGTGAGCTCGGCCGCGCCGAAACCGGCGCCGATCTCGACGCCCTTGACCGCGTTGATGGACATCATCGCACCTGCCAGATCGGAATCGAGCTTGGCGTAGATCGGTGCGCCAAGACCTGCAGGTACGCCTTCGGCGACGATCTCGATCACCGCGCCGATCGAGGAGCCGCTTTTGCGGATACCGTCGAGATAGGTCTCGAAGAACGCAGCCTTGTCCTTGTCCGGGCAGAAGAACGGATTCTTTGCGATCTCGTCCCAGTCCCACTTCTCGCGGTCGATCTTGTGCGGGCCGATCTGCACCAGCGCGCCGCGCACCTTGATGTCGGGCAGCACCTTTCGCGCGATCGCACCGGCGGCAACGCGCATCGCGGTCTCGCGCGCCGAGGAGCGGCCGCCGCCGCGATAGTCGCGCAGGCCGTACTTCGCCTCATAGGTGAAGTCGGCGTGACCGGGACGAAACTTGTCCTTGATCTCGGAATAGTCCTTCGAGCGCTGATCGGTGTTCTCGATCAGCAGACCGATCGGCGTGCCCGTCGTCACCTGCACGCCGGTCTCCGGATGCGCCATCACGCCGGACAGAATCTTGACCTGGTCCGGCTCCTGGCGCTGGGTGGTGAAGCGTGACTGGCCGGGACGGCGGCGGTCGAGATCCCGCTGGATGTCGGCCTCGCTGAGCGGGATCATCGGCGGGCAGCCGTCAACCACGCAGCCGATCGCCACCCCGTGGCTCTCGCCGAAGGTGGTGACGCGGAACATGTGGCCGAAGGTGTTGAAGGACATCCCGAACTGCCGCCTAGCGTTGACAAATTACATTGCGTGGTAGCGCGCAAGGCAGAACCGGTCAAACGATGTTCCCGTCATTCCGGGATGGTCCGCAGGACCAGACCCGGAATCTCGAGATTCCGGGTTCGGTGCTACGCACCGCCCCGGCATGACGGGGGAGCGGCCTAACTAAACTTCTCCAGCCGCCCGTCGCGGAACACGTAGACGGCGCCTTGCTCGATATAGAGCTCGGCGGCGCTGGCGGGGGTCTCCAGCCCCAGGGACACCATCAGGGCCCTGCAGGTCCCGCCATGGGCCACCGCGACCGTATCGGTCCGGAGCTGGTCGTACCAGGCCCGCACGCGGACCTGCACGTCGGCATAGGTTTCCCCGCCCGCAGGCCCCACGGTCCATTTGTCGGCGAGGCGCCTTGCATAGATGTCTGGATCCTTCGCCTCGCTCTCGGCCAACGTCAGCCCTTCCCAGGCGCCGTAGCCGATCTCGCGCAGACGATCGTCGAGCGTATAGCCGGCCACCGGCAGCTCGAGCTTGCCGCGCGCGAGTTCCATGGTCTGGCGCGCACGGCCGAGCGGGCTCGACACGTAAGGCAGCGCGGCCTTGTCGCGCCCGTCACGCCTGAACAGATCGGCCAAAACGCCGCCGGCCTGCACGGCCTGATTGCGGCCGCGCACATTCAGCGGAATGTCCCTGGTGCCCTGAAGCCGCCCGAGCGCATTCCACTCGGTCTCGCCGTGGCGAAGATAATAGATCGTAGGCCCGGGCATTGCAGATAAGAACTAGTCCTTCCCACCGAGCGAAATGTCCGGCGCGTCCGGGCGCTTCATTCCGAGCACGTGGTAGCCGGAATCGACGTGATGCACCTCGCCGGTGACGCCACGCGAGAGGTCGGAGAGGAAATACAGCGCGCTGCCGCCGACGTCTTCGGTGGAGACGTTGCGCCGCATCGGCGCGTTGGTCTCGTTCCACTTTAGGATATAGCGGAAATCGCCGATGCCGGACGCGGCGAGCGTCTTGATCGGACCTGCCGAGATCGCGTTGACGCGGATGTTCTTCTCGCCGAGATCGGCGGCGAGATAGCGCACGCTGGCTTCCAGCGCCGCTTTCGCCACGCCCATCACGTTGTAATGCGGCATCCACTTCTCGGCGCCGTAATAAGAGAGCGTGATCAGCGAGCCGCCATCGGTCATCAGCTTCTCGGCACGCTGCGCCACTGCCGTGAACGAATAGCAGGAGATCAGCATCGACTTCGAAAAATTCTCCTGCGTGGTGTCCACGTAGCGGCCGTCGAGCTGCTCGCCATAAGCGATCGCGTGCACCAGGAAGTCGATCTTGCCCCACTTCTCCTTCAGCACCGCGAAGACCGCGTCGATGGTCGCGGCGTCGGTGACGTCGCAATGGCCGAGCACGAGGCCGCCGATCTCGGCGGCAAGCGGCTCGACGCGCTTCTTCAGCGCATCGCCCTGATAGGTGAAGGCGAGCTCGGCGCCGGCGGCGTGGCATGCCTTGGCAATGCCCCAGGCGATCGAGCGGTTGTTGGCAACGCCGAGGATCACCCCGCGCTTGCCTTGCATCAGACCTGAATTCTGCGCCATTTTTGAACGTCCCGTCGAGCTCTCGTTGAGGTCTGGAGGTACACCAGCCCTCCCCTGCGGTACAGCCCTAATACGCGGCGTTAACGCTGTTTCGAGCGCCGGAATAGCCGTTCCATTCGGGTGTTATGATGATTGTGGCGCTTGCGCCGAACGGCAGGACATCAAAGACGGCATGAGTGCGTTTCGCCAGAGTGTGGAAGCCATGATCCCGGCGTTGCGCCGCTACGCCCGCGCGCTGACGCGCGATGCGGATGCGGCCGACGATCTGGTGCAGGACACGTTGGTGCGCGCGCTCCGTTCGGAGCGATTGTTTCTCGGAGGCGACGTCAGGAGCTGGCTCTATACGATCCTGACCAACCTCAACAAGAACCGGCGGCGCTCGCTGGCGAGGCGGCCGCAATTCATGCAGCTGACGGAGAACAACCCCGACGCCAGCGGGACCGAAGCCGAGGGCCGCGACATCGAGAAGGCGCTGGCAACGCTGGTCGAGGAGCAACGTTCGGTGCTGCTGCTGGTGATGCTGGAGGGCATGAGCTACCGCGAGGTCGCCGACATCCAGGGCGTGCCGATCGGCACCGTGATGTCGCGCCTGGCAAGGGCGAGAGCCCACGTGAAAGCTTCGCTGGAGGGTGAGCGCCCGGCGCTCAGGCGGGTGAAATGATGGCCGGGTTGATGCATCGCTTAATATCCGCCCGCAGGGCGAAGCGGACGAAGTTGAGCCACGAAGGATTTTTTGGGCCGCAGAGCCAGAGACGACCGATATGAACGACCGCAACATTCCCATCACCGAGGACGAGCTCCACGCCTATGTCGACGGCGAGCTGCCGGCCGAGCGAAGCGCCGATGTCGAGGCCTGGCTTGCCGCCCACCCGGAGGACGCCGAGCGGGTGCAGTCCTGGCGGACCATGGCCGAGATGCTGCACGCGCGTTACGACTCGGTCGCCCAAGAGCCGGTGCCGGCACGGCTGGAGCTCGAGCGGCTGGAGCGCCGTCCCCGGCAATGGCTCTATGGCGCCGCCGCGGCTGTGCTGGTGGCCTTCGTCGCCGGCGGCACCGCCGGCTGGGTGGCGCATGGTGCAGCCAACGCGCCTTCGACCTTCCAGAGCTTTACGGCGGACGCGCTCGACGCCCACCGCCTCTATGTCGTCGAGGTCCGTCACCCCGTCGAAGTCGGCGGCAACGAGCGCGATCATTTGCAGGCCTGGCTGACCAGGCGCTGCGGCTGGACCGTGTTCGCGCCGAATTTGGAGGCGAGCGGGCTGAAGCTGGTCGGCGGCCGGCTGCTGCCGGGGCCGAACGGGCCGGCGTCGTTCCTGATGTATGAGGGCGCCTCGGGCGAGCGGTACACGATCTACTCGGCCAAGACCGAGAATGGTGCGACGCAAATGCGCTATGCCAGGACGGACAAGGACGGCGCGCTGTTCTGGGCTGAGCGCGGCGTCGGCTATGTCGTCAGCGGCGGCGGTGATCGCGACCGGCTGACCAAGGTGGCGCAGGCCGTCTACGACCAAGCAGAGAAGAACGGCACCTAGACAACTGCACAGGCGCGGTGCCTCGATTCCGTCATTGAAAATTTGGAATCAAGACACGGGCGTGTCTCATTATCGCACCGGGTGTTCACGCGATTATGAGTAGCGTTCGATCCGCCGATCGACGCGGGCGGCCTCGATTGGGGTTTTTGGTACCGCGCTGGTCCCCCTCTCGAGGCCGCACCTTTTTATCGGCTGCCCCGCCGGACAGCCGACACGTCGAGCATGCGAGCCGAGAAGCGCTATCACGCCTCAGGCGTATGATGAGCATCATCTCGTGGACGATGCTTTCGGCTTCCAGGAAAACCCCTTCAGTTCGATCGCGCCCTAACCGAGCCCGCTACGTGGATTGTAGGGGTGCTGGTCCCGCCACTTTTCCATCAATGCTTCAAGCTCGGCGTCGTTCCCGTCCGGTAGCATAATCCTGATGGTGACGAAGAGATCCCCGGTTCCGCCAGATTTCGGCAAGCCCTTACCTTTGAGACGGAAGGTTCGGCCGCTGGAGGTGTTTTTCGGGACCGAAAGCTCCACCGCATTGCCGAGGGTGGGCACGCGGACCTTGGCCCCGAGCACCGCCTCGTAGAGCGTGACCGGCAGGTCGATCCTGAGGTCCGCGCCCTCGACCTTGAAGAACGGGTGCGGCGCGATGCTGATGGTGATCAGGAGATCGCCGGGCGGATGGCCCTGGGCGCTCTCGCCCTGCCCCCGCAGCCGGATCTGCTGGCCTTCGGTGACGCCGGCCGGAATCTTGACGTTGAGCTCCTTGCCGGTCGGCAGCCGCACCCGCTTCTCGCCACCCTTGACGGATTCTTCCAGCGAAACGGACATGGCGACGTTGACGTCGAGATCGAGCCCGACCCCGCCGGTGTCGAATTCGAACTGGGCACCGCCGCCGGCCCCGGGTCGCGCACCGCGCATCCCGCCGCCGAACATGCTGTTGAGGATGTCCTCGAAGGCGCCGCCGCCTTGGCCGGGTCCGCCGCCGGAGCGGAACGTATAGCTCTCGAACCCGCCGGGACCCGCGCGGCCGCGCGGCCCGCCGCCACCCGGAAAGCCCTGGAAGCGTGGCTTGCCCTCGGCGTCGATCTCACCGCGGTCGAACTGCTTGCGCTTGTCCTCGTCGCCGATGATCTCGTTCGCCGAGTTGATTTCGGAGAAGCGCTCGGCCGCCTTCGGATCGTCCTTGTTGCTGTCGGGATGGTGCTTCTTGGCAAGCTTGCGATAGGCGCTCTTGATCGCGGCAGCATTGGCGCTCCGCGGCACCCCCAAGACCTCATAGGGGTCGCGCATCCGTCACGTCTCCTTCAAGAATTCGAATTGTTCAAAGGGCTCCCCGCCCCACTCCGGGTGATGTGGGGAGAGAGTGGCATTTTTGCAACTAGGGGCGCGCGCCGATTCCTAGCTCCGCCACGGCTTTAGCGTATGAATCTCCCAACGGCCACGACTGCTTTGGCAACCGGCGCCCTGGAGCCAGCTTTCCGTGTTCCCGTTGACGTAGCTCGCCAGGAAATCTCGGCACTTGCGGCCATCCTCGGCGGCATAGGACTGCGCGATCGGCGTCACCGAGCCTCGCGCCCCAGTCTCCGGGTTCTCCCAGTGCTGGCTGGAATCCTTGTCGCCCTTGCTCAGCACGTCCGAGGCGGCGTTGCGGGCGAAGGCGAGATCGGTCTCCGTCGGCGCGGTGTCTTTCGCCGACCGCATGATCGAGCCGGTGAGGTCGCTGTCGTCGGCCTTGGCATAGGCACTCTTGTCACCGCGGGAGAAGCTGCAGCCGCCGGCACCCAGCCCGATCAGAATGATCGTCATGACAAGGCTGGACGGGCGGATCGCCGATAGGCCAACGCGTCCCCATGTCCTATATAGGGCGGTAGCGGACAACAACGCGTTTTGGGCCGCGGGACGCAACTCGGACTCCAGACATGACCGACACGACCTCGATGAAACACCAGACACCCTTAACATCCGGTGATTTCACCGCCGCCGACGAGCCATTTGCGCTGTTCGAGGCCTGGCTGAACGAGGCGATCAAGAGCGAGCCGAACGATCCGAACGCCATGGCGCTCGCAACCGTCGATCCCGACGGGCTGCCCGATGTGCGCATGGTGCTGATGAAGGGCTTCGATACCGAGGGTTTTGTCTTCTACAGCCACATCGCCAGCCAGAAAGGCCGTGAACTCGCCGCAAATCCTAAGGCAGCGTTACTTTTTCACTGGAAGTCGCTGCGCCGTCAGGTCCGCATCCGCGGCAACGTGACGCCAGTCACCGATGCCGAGGCGGACGCCTATTTCGCGACGCGGCCGAAGCAGGCGCAGATCGGCGCCTGGGCGAGCAAGCAATCCGAAGCGCTGGAGAGCCGCTTCGCTTTCGAGCAAGCCATCGCGAAAGTGGCGGCCAGGTACGTGATCGGCGAAGTGCCGCGGCCGCCGGGCTGGAGCGGCTGGCGCATCACGCCGGTGCGCATCGAGTTCTGGCACGACCGCCCATTCCGTCTGCACGACCGCATCGAATTTCGTCGTGACGCCGCCGGCCAGCCATGGTCCAAGACGCGGATGTATCCTTGAGCCTTGTCCTGAGCCTCATCTCGAGCTTTGGGCCGACCTGAAAGATGTCCATGCCGCATTCGTCCAACCTGCCGCGTCGTACGCTGCTCCTGACCGGAGCGAGCCGCGGCATCGGCCACGCCACCGTGATCCGCTTCTCCTCGGCGGGCTGGCGCGTCATCACCTGCTCGCGGCATGCGTTTCCGGAGGATTGCCCGTGGGACGCGGGCCCTGAAGACCACATCCAGGTCGACCTCGGCGACCCCGAGGACACTGCACGCGCGATCAACGAGATCCGCAACCGGCTCGAAGGCGGCGCGCTGCATGCGCTGGTCAACAACGCCGCGATCTCGCCGAAGGGCCCCGGCGGCTCGCGGCTCGGCTCGGTCGACACCGATCTCGACACTTGGACGCATGTCTTCCACGTCAACTTCTTCGCACCGATCATGATCGCGCGCGGACTGATCGAGGAGTTGAAGGCGGCCAAGGGGTCGGTCGTGAACGTCACCTCGATCGCGGGCTCGCGCGTGCATCCCTTCGCGGGCGCTGCCTATGCCACCTCGAAGGCAGCTCTCGCCGCGCTGACGCGCGAGATGGCATCCGACTTCGGCCGCGTCGGCGTGCGCGTCAACGCGATCGCGCCGGGCGAGATCGACACCTCGATCCTGTCGCCGGGCACCGAGAAGATCGTCGATCAGCAGATCCCGATGCACCGGCTCGGCACACCGGACGAAGTGGCCAAGATCATCTATGTGCTGTGCACGGACACCAGCTCGTACGTCAACGGCGCCGAGATCCACATCAACGGCGGCCAGCACGTGTAGGCGATGCTTCGCGGCGACTGGAGCGCTGCGCTACGTCCGGGCACGAGAGCGAAGTGTGATGCGCGCAGGCTCCACTCGTCATTGCGAGCGCAGCGAAGCAATCCAGATTGCCGCCGCCGAAAGACGCTGGATTGCTTCGTCGCTTCGCTCCTCGCAATGACGGAGTAAGAGGCGGCAGCGTCGTTCTCCGATCTCGGCAGCTTTTGTAGGATCGACGATGAAGATCGCAATTAGGGAACCGGCCCCGTTCTTTTCGAACGGTGATGAAGACAGCTTCTTTCACTGGCTGAAATCCATTGATGCAGTGAAGGACTTTGTCGGAAGTCCAAGAGGCTTGGAGGTGACATTAGAAGACCCCGTCGAAGACCTCAGTCTTCGGGAGCTAATTGGACTATTGACTCGGTACGGCCTCGACATGAGGTGCTTGCGGGGACTCCGCACGCAGCAGAACGAAGCATGGTTCGCAGACGAGCAGATGTTGGCATAAGTCCGTATTCAAGGACTGATGGGCTTACGACAGCTCGCGAATGGGTAGAGTGCAGCAAACGCCATGATGAGGACGCATGAGCGACAACGTCGAGGTCGTGCTGCGTGATGCCGAAAGGCACTTGGCTCCCTTCAGCCGCGACGGCGCCATCGCCGAGACCATCGTCTCGACGGCGCAGATCATACAGCGCTAGGTGATTTGCCGCGAAAGGCGGAAAGCGAGGCGATCCAGACAACGCCGCCGCAAGACCTGGATCGCCCGCCCTTCCTTCCGTTCCTCAATCGACTCGAATCCGACGCGACCGATCGCGCAGCCTTGGAGCTGCAGCACTTGGAGCTGCGGCATTGAATGCAGTCGAGCAGTCGTCGTCGTTCTCGCCATCGAGCAGCGGAGCACCACAGTGCCGGCACAGGCGTGCCGACATCGACGACGCCTTGCCGCTCGCCAGGACCTGACGATAGTTCGCCAGATCGATGACGTTGCGGGGCGACGTTATGTGTTTTTCAACCATGGCTGTTCCTCGCGGCTACGCACTACTTATCGCAGACAAGTTTCGCGCAAACGTTCAGCCCACCGCTCAAATTTTACCGGAGGAATTGGGGCAGCAAACACGCATCACCGCGACGCCGCAAACCCGCTCTATTCTGCGACACGATGCGCCGTGTCTCTGCGACCAGCGTAAGGTCTCGGTAGCTATTTTCCGAGAGCGGACGAGATCACAGCCACTTCTTCCATTTGAAGATCCAGTACGGGACGATGGCGGCGATCAACATCATCACCAGCGCCATCGGATAGCCGTGCACCCATTCGAGTTCCGGCATTGCCTTGAAGTTCATGCCGTAGATCGAGGCGATCAGCGTCGGCGGCATCAGGACAACGGCCATGACCGAAAACAGCTTGATGATGTTGTTCTGCTCGAGATTGACGACACCGAGCATGGCGTCGAGCACGAAGGTGATCTTGTTGGAGAGATAGGAGGCATGGTCGGTCAGCGAGACGACGTCGCGCTGCATGGTCTTGAGCTGCTCGCGCATGTCCTTCGACCATTTGACGCCTTCCACCACCGCCGAGAGGAATGCGGCGACACGGCCGATCGAGACCAGGCTCTCGCGGACCTTGGAGGTCAAATCCCCCTTGCGGCCGATCGAGATCAGGATCTGGGAATATTGCTTGGCGTGACCGTGGCGCTCGCTTTCGGGCTCGAAGATGTCGTGCGAGACCTGGTCGATCTCGGCGCCGCAGCGCTCCAGAATGTCGGCGCAGCGGTCGATCACGGCATCCAGCAGTTCCATCAGTACCATCTCGCCGGTGATGGACGGCGTGCAGGAGCGGGCGAGCTTGGCCTCGACCAGCGCAAACGGCTTCGGCAGGTCGTAGCGCACCGTCACCAGGCGATGGTCGCCGAGGATGAAGGTCACCGCGGTGGTCCGGGGCATGTCGGTATCGGAGTGGCACATCAGCGTCGCGGTCATGTAGCGCGCGCCGTTCTCGATATAGAGCCGGCTGGAGATCTCGATCTCCTGCATGTCTTCTCGAGTCGGGATGGCGATGCCCGCCAGCCGCTCCACGGCCTTGTCCTCGGCGGCTGAGGGGTTGACGAGGTCGATCCAGACCGCGTTCTCCGGCAGCACCGTCAGATCCTCGATCACCGCCTTCTTGAGGGAGGACTCGGAGGGAACAAACACCGAAAACATGAACAACTCCAGAGAACCTGCGACAGAATGACAGCCTTTAGCGCGATTCTGACAGGTTCACGATGACAACAACATTAACGGAGGGTTTGCATTTGTGGCGCTACTGTGGCGCGAAATCGACAGTTCGGACCTCCTTTGCCAAAAATCCCCCACAGCGTCGCAAAACTTGCGGCAGAAAAGCCACAGCTTGGGTCTCGCAGCGCGGGAAAAGGCCTTCAGCGCTGGAATTGTGGCAGATTTCAACGATAATGGGCTTAACGGAGTCGAGGAACTTGGGCGGTAAGCTTGGGCCTTCCGCACGGTATTGTTTTGATTGGAACCAAATCATGTCGTCGCTGAAAGTTAAGTTGGGAATTTTGGCCGCGGGCCTGATGCTGTCGGGCTGCATGCAGGCCACGCATTTCGAGGCGACCGACACCAAGGCATTCAAGCCGAAGGACAAGGAACTGCTCGCCAAGGTCCGGTACGAGAACACCCCGGTCGCGGAGCCGTTCCGCCGCGCCATCGTCGAGTACCACCGCAAGGAATCGCCGGGCTCGATCGTGGTCGATTCCGACAATCACTATCTTTATTACGTGCAGGATGGCGGCAAGGCGATCCGTTACGGCATCACCGTCGGCGAAGAGGCCATGGCCTGGTCGGGCATCGCCAAGGTCGGCAGCAAGACCGAGTGGCCGGCCTGGCACCCCACCCCCGGCGAAATTTCGCGCCTGGGCGTGCCGACCTATGTCGCACCCGGCCCGGACAATCCGATGGGCTCTCGCGCGATTTACCTCTATTCCGGCGGGAAAGACACATTGTTCCGCATCCACGGCACCAACCAGCCGGAATATATCGGCGCCTCGATTTCGTCAGGCTGCATCCGCCTGACCAACGAGGACGCGATCGATCTCTATGATCGCGTCAAGGTCGGCACGATCGTGGTCGTGCTCGAGCCGAAGCACGGCGACTCGCCCTACAATTCCCGGCTGGCGCTCGGCGCCGGCGGAACCGGCCAGGCGGGCAGCTACTGATCGCCTCCTGACCTCTGACATCCAAAAGCGCCGGTCTTACCGGCGCTTTTTTGTTGCCGGCTTGTGCGGCTGAGCCTTCTTCTCGGGTGCCGTCTTGTCCTCAGGCGCGGGGGATTTCTCCGCGGCCTCGTCATCAGCGCCTTCCTTTGCCCCGGGCTTGGCCGCGACCTCGCGCGGCGGCGCCTCCTCGGGACGCTCCGCCGGCAAGAGCGGCGCGACCTGCGGCAGGGGATCCCAGACGTTCCACTGGCAGATCCGGTAATCGTTGCGCCGCTGGGCGAGATCGAGATGGATATGGTCCTCGTGGTACCAGTCCGAGCCCGGCCCGAGCACGGTGGAGAAGCGTGTGCAGACCGAATGCAGCACGCGCTCGCGAACGTCGCGCGACATGGTGCGGTCGGTGAGGCCGATCGACTGCCCATTGGCGAGCTTGATGGCGCGGACGTCGAGCGCGTTGGCCTTGCCGTGCTCGGACAGCATCGCGCCGGCGATGCGGTTGCGGCCCCGGCATTCGAAGCTGTCGAAATTGTCGAGATCGCTGATGGTCGTGCCGAGGCTCGCGGCCAGCGGCACCATGTCCTTGCGCACCCAGTCGGCGATCGCGGAGGCCATGGTACAGCGGAGGATCGCCGCCGGCTTCACCGTCACCTTGCGCTTGTCCGGCAGCACGATGGCCTCGAGCCGCACCAGATCCTCGCCGCCACAGGCGCCGGGGCCGCGGATATCCGGGATGGAAGGTGCGATCGCGATCTCCTCGGTCAGCGCAAGGCGGCAGGCGGAGACCTGCTTCTCGGGCGGTCGCGCGGCTTCGGCGGGCCTGGTGTCACCCGGCTTGTCCGGGGACGGCTTGCCCTCCACCTGCGGCGGGGCCTCGTCCGACGCTTTCGGGGCCTCCTCAGGGCGTGGTTTCGGGAGCGGGATCCTGGCGGAATGAACCTTCGCACGCGGCCGTGGTGCAGCAATGCCAAAGATATCCAGCGGGGAAGCATATTTTCGCGCCTCTGCCCGCTCCGTCAGCACAAGCGTCAGCCCCAGCGCGACGGTAACCATTGCCGCGCCGGCGGACATATAGCCGCGACAAGACCATTTGCGGCGAAAGTCCGGCAGGCTAAAATTCATGACAATTCATTGGCCCAACGCTGAGAGCAAAAACGCGCCCAGCGACTTCTCGGAGGAACGTCGGAATGCTTGGTTTGATGCAAGACTGGCCCCTGCTCTGCCACCGGATCATCGAACACGCCGCCAGGATTCATGGCAAGCAGGAGGTGGTCACGCGATCGGTCGAGGGACCGATCCACCGCACCAACTATGCCGAGATCCACAAGCGCGCGCTCAAGGTCTCCCAGATGCTGGAGCGCGACGGCATCAAGCTCGGCGACCGCGTCGCTACGATCGCCTGGAACACCTGGCGCCATCTCGAGGTGTGGTACGGCATCATGGGCATCGGCGCCATCTGCCATACCGTCAATCCCCGCCTTTTCCCCGAGCAGATCGCCTGGATCATCAACCATGCGCAGGACCGCATCGTGATGACCGACATCACCTTCGTTCCGATCCTGGAGAAGATCGCCGACAAGCTGCCAAGCGTGGAGCGCTACATCGTGCTCACGGACAAGGCGCATATGCCGCAGACCACGCTGAAGAATGCGGTGGCCTACGAGGACTGGATTGCGCAGGCCGACGGCAAATTCAAATGGAAGGACTTTGACGAGAACACGGCGGCCGCGATGTGCTACACGTCGGGCACCACGGGCGACCCGAAGGGCGTGCTGTACTCGCATCGCTCCAACGTGCTGCACGCGCTGATGGCCAACAATGTCGACGCGCTCGGCACCAGCGCCTCCGAGACGATGCTGCCGGTGGTGCCGCTGTTCCACGCCAACAGCTGGGGCATCGCGTTCTCGGCGCCCTCGCAGGGCACCAAGCTGGTGATGCCCGGCGCCAAGCTCGACGGCGCCTCGGTGTACGAGCTGCTCTCGACCGAGAAGGTGACGCACACCGCCGGCGTGCCCACGGTGTGGCTGATGCTGCTCCAGCACATGGCCGCCAATAATCTGAAGCTGCCGGAGCTGAAGATGGTGATCTGCGGCGGCTCGGCGATGCCGCGCTCGATGATCAAGGCCTTCCTCGACATGGGCTCGAGCGTCCGCCACGCCTGGGGCATGACCGAGATGAGCCCGATCGGCAGCGTCGCGGCGCTGAAGCCGCCGTTCCAGAACGCAACCGGCGATGCCAAGCTCGACGTCCTGCAGATGCAGGGCTATGCCCCCTTCGCCGTGCAGATGAAGATCACCGACGATGCCGGCAAGGAGCTGCCCTGGGACGGCAAGACTTTCGGCCGCCTCAAGGTCTCCGGGCCCGCCGTCGCCAAGGCCTATTACCGCGTCGACGCCAACATCCTCGACGAGGAAGGCTTCTTCGACACCGGCGACGTCTCGACCATCGACGAGGACGGCTATATGCGGATCACCGACCGTTCCAAGGACGTGATCAAGTCCGGCGGCGAGTGGATCTCCTCGATCGACCTCGAAAACCTCGCGGTCGGCCATCCGGCCGTGGCGGAAGCCGCCGTGATCGGCGTGTTCCACCCCAAATGGGACGAGCGGCCGCTCCTGATCGTGCAGCTCAAGCAGGGCCAGCAGGCGAGCCGCGAGGACATCCTGAAATTCATGGACGGCAAGATCGCCAAATGGTGGATGCCGGACGACGTCGCCTTCGTCGACGGCATCCCGCATACCGCGACCGGCAAGATCCTGAAGACGGCGCTGCGCGACCAGTTCAAGGATTACCGCTTCCCGAACGCGGCGGCGTAGCCGGGCGAAGCACCACGCACCGTCATTCCGGGATGGTCCGAAGGACCAGACCCGGAATCTCGAGATTCCGGGTTCGCCCTTCGGGCGCCCGGAATGACGGGCCGTAACAGTCCGGTCTCCCTTGAATTTGCCGCCGGGCCGTGGTCTCAACGGCCCATCGTCGCGCCAGATCGGCCGGCACCGCCTCCAAGACCCCGGCAGAGCTTCACCCGATGGCCCGCAGGTTTTCCGCTCCCTACCAGACGGAGCCCGTGTCCAGCCTCGCCAGCTGGGCGCGAAATCTCGCTGTGTTCGCGGTGGTGGCCGTCCTGGTGTCGATCCTCGTCGTCCGCTTCGGCTTCCTGGAGCCGAAGCCGGCGCTCGTCACCTTCTTCGGGGGCCTCGCGATCGCCGGGCTCTCGATCCTGTTCGGGCTCGCGGGCTTCGCCGCGATCTGGCAGAACGGCTCGCGCGGCATGGCGCGCATCCTGCTCGCGTTCCTGATCGATGGCGCGATCCTCGCCTACCCCGCCTATCTCGCCCTGCAATACCGCAAGCTGCCGGCGATCCACGACATCACCACCGACCCGATCGACCCGCCCCGCTTCGACGCTTTGGCGCGGCTGCGCGCCGGTGACGGCGCCAATACGGCCGTCTATGCCGGCCTCTATTCGGCCGAGCAGCAGCGCCATTTTTATCCTGATATCGAGCCGATCGAGCTCGAGATCCCGGTCGATCGCGCCTATGCGATCGCGCTGCAGCTGGTCAACAAGCGCAAATGGCTCGTCATCGACGAGCGCGCGCCGCAGCCGCCGCGCCGCATGGGTCGCATCGAGGCGGTGGCCCGCACGCCCATCATGGGCTTGCGCGAGGACATTTCCATCAGGGTCGTGCCCGACGGCGAGGATTCCCGCGTCGATATCCGCTCCGCCTCGCGCTATTTCGATAGCGATCTCGGCAGCAATGCCGCACGCGTGAAAAAATTCATCGAGGATCTCAACACCGCCGCCGATGCGGACGCGCTCAAGCCGGTGAAGAAGACCCCGGTCGCGCCGCCGAAGGCCCCGGCGAAGACGGTGAAGAAATAGCCCTGGTGTCATTCCGGGGTGATGCGCAGCATCGAACTATGATGCGCATTTGCGCATCAGAGAATCCATTCATCCACCAACACTGCGGCCCGTGGATTCCGGGTTCGCGCTGGTGCGCGCCCCGGAATAACGAGGGCTAGGCGCCCGCCATCCGGTACGTCCCGGTGATCACGGGATCGCCGTCGGTTGCCACCACACCGCGGGCGACGAGATCTTCCAGATGCGCCAGCACGGAATAGCCGGCGGCCGTCGTC
The DNA here is from genome assembly GCF_025200885.1 of Bradyrhizobium huanghuaihaiense. Taxonomy (NCBI): domain Bacteria; kingdom Pseudomonadati; phylum Pseudomonadota; class Alphaproteobacteria; order Hyphomicrobiales; family Nitrobacteraceae; genus Bradyrhizobium; species Bradyrhizobium huanghuaihaiense. The sequence goes on from NZ_CP104172.1 coordinate 7,054,545, forward strand.
AGCCTCGGATCGATGCCGATATAGATCGCGCGCACCATGGTCGGGATATCGGCTTCGCCCTTGGCGAGGCGGTGCAGGATCGAGGCCTCGCGCGCCTTGCGGTGGCGGATCAGGAAACGCACGAAGCGCGGGCCGTCGGGGATCTCGGGGCCGTGGCCGGAGAAATAGAGATCCTCCTCGCGCGCGGCGAGACGGTCGAGCGAGTCCATGTAGTCGATCATCGAGCCGTCGGGCGGCGCCACGATCGAGGTCGACCAGCCCATCACATGGTCGCCGACGAAATTGAATTTCCGCTCCGGCCAGGCGAAGGCGAGGTGGTTGGCGGTGTGGCCGGGCGTCGCCACCGCCTCGAGGCGCCAGCCGGCACCCTCAACCACATCGCCATGCGCGATCCTGATGTCGGGCGCGAAATCGCGATCGACGCCGGATTCCGGATTGTGCTTCTCGCTCTCGAAGCGCGGGCGCGAGGCGCGGTGCGGGCCTTCGGCATAGACCGGCGCGCCGGTCGCCTGCTTGATCCGCGCAGTGTTCGGTGAATGGTCGCGATGGGTGTGGGTGACGAAGATGTGGCTCACCGTCTCGCCGCGCACGGCATCGAGCAGCGCGGCCGCATGCGCCGCATCATCAGGGCCGGGATCGATGATCGCGACGTTGCCGGTGCCGACGATGTAGCTGACTGTGCCGGTGAAGGTGAAGGGGCTCGGATTGTTACAGAGCACGCGCCGCACGCCGGGACGGACTTCCTCGACGACGCCAGGCTGAAGTGGAAAGTTCCGGTTGAACGGGACGTCGTCGTTGTCGGACATGAGACTTCCTGTACGTACCGCCACACTCTTCGTCATACCTCGCGAAGGCGGGGTATCCAGTACGTCGCGGCGTCTGTGGCGAAGGCGAGGTCTCTGGGATACTGGATCGCCCGCCTTCGCGGGCGATGACAGGGGAGCAAACTAGCCACAGCCGAAGAGCGCGGGCTCAGAAGAACGCCTGGATGCCCGTGATGGCGCGTCCCAGGATCAGGGCGTGGACGTCGTGGGTGCCCTCGTAGGTGTTGACCGTCTCGAGGTTATGGACATGGCGCATCACGTGGTACTCGATCGAGATGCCGTTGCCGCCATGCATGTCGCGCGCGACGCGGGCGATGTCGAGCGCCTTGCCGCAATTGTTGCGCTTCATGATCGAGATCATCTCGGGCGCGAACTTGCCCTCGTCCATCAGGCGGCCGACGCGAAGCGAACCCTGCAGGCCGAGCGCGATTTCGGTCTCCATGTCGGCGAGCTTCTTCTGCACCAGCTGGGTCGCCGCCAGCGGCTTGCCGAACTGCTTGCGGTCGAGCGTGTACTGGCGGGCGCGATGCATGCAGTCCTCGGCCGCGCCGAGCGCGCCCCAGGAGATGCCGTAACGGGCGCGGTTGAGGCAGCCGAACGGGCCTTTCAGGCCGGAGACGTTGGGCAGCAGCGCATCTTCGGGAACCACGACCCCGTCCATCACGACCTCGCCGGTGATGGAGGCGCGAAGCGAGAGCTTGCCGCCGATCTTCGGCGCGGAGAGGCCCTTCATGCCCTTCTCCAGCACGAAACCGCGGATCTGGTTGTCGTGCGCCGCCGACTTGGCCCAGACCACGAACACGTCGGCGATCGGCGCATTCGAGATCCACATCTTGCTGCCGGTCAGGCGATAGCCGTCCGAGACCTTCTCGGCGCGGGTCTTCATGCCGGCCGGATCGGAGCCGGCGTCCGGCTCGGTCAGGCCGAAGCAGCCGACCCACTCGCCGCTGGCGAGCTTCGGCAGATACTTCTTGCGCTGGTTCTCGTCGCCATAGGCGTAGATCGGGTACATCACCAGCGAGGACTGCACCGAGTTCATCGAGCGGTAGCCGGAATCGACCCGCTCGATCTCGCGCGCGACGAGCCCGTAGGCGACGTAGCTCGCATTGGCGCAGCCATATTCCTCGGGCAGCGTGATGCCGATCAGGCCAAGCTCGCCCATCTCGTTGAAGATCTCGCGGTCCGTCGTCTCTTCCAGATAGGCCTTGGAGACGCGGGGCAGCAGCTTGTCCTGAGCGTAGGCGCGCGCGGTGTCGCGCACCATGCGCTCGTCTTCGGTCAGTTGCTCGTCGAGCAGGAACGGATCGTCCCACTGGAAAGAAGCCGCAGCCGGCTTGTCCTTGGCCTGAGGGCGCACGCTCATGAAACGTCCTTTCGCGTCTGGTTCCGTCTAGAAATTGCCCGACAAATTAAAGCGCCGCGGCAACAAGTGCAATTGCATCCTTGCTTCGTCATTCCGGGTCACGCAACGCTGCGGACCCGGAAACGGCGTGTCAGGTCTCGAGCTGCTCGTTGGCGACGATCTCGATGCCGAAGCCCGACAGGCCCTTGTAGTCGTGGACCGATGAGGTGAGATGCCGGATCGAGGTGACGCCGAGATCGCGCAGGATCTGCGCGCCGACGCCGATTTCGCGCCACTGGCGGTTGCGGTCCGCCTCGGTCGAGGTCTCGTCCGGAAGCGGGGACACGGGCACACCGGCGGCGCCGTCGCGCAAATAGACCAGCACGCCGCGGCCGGTCTTCTTGAAATGCTCGAGCACGGCGGCCATGCGCTTGTGGCCGGTGAAGGTGTCCTTGACGATGTTCGGCTTGTGGAAGCGCGTCAGCACGTTCTTGCCGTCGCCGACGCCGTTGTAGACGAAGGCGACGTGGGCGATGGAATCGAACGGCGAACGGTAGGCATAACCCTGCAAGGGGCCGATCGGGCTGTCGATGACGAAGGTCGAGACCCGCTCGATCAGCTTTTCGCGCGCCTGGCGGTAGGCGATCATGTCCGCGATGGTGACGTGCCTGAGCTTGTGCCTGGCGGCGAACTGCGCGACCTGCTCGCCCTTCATGACGCTGCCGTCGTCGTTCATCAGCTCGCTGATGACGCCGACCGGCGGCAGGCCGGAGAGCTTGCAGAGATCGACGGCGGCCTCGGTATGGCCGGAGCGCAGCAGCACGCCGCCATCCTTGGCGATCAGCGGGAAGATGTGGCCCGGCCGGGCGAAGTCATGCGCGCCGACATTGGGATTGGCGAGCGCCCGGCAGCACGAGGCGCGCTCCTCGGCCGAGATGCCGGTGCCGCCGTCGGGCTTGTAGTCGATCGAGACCGTGAACGCTGTGGTGTGCGCGGAATCGTTGTGGGCGACCATCGGATCGAGCCGCAGGCGGCGGGCGTCCTCGGTGGTCACGGGGGCGCAGACGATGCCGGAGGTATGGCGGATGATGAACGCCATCTTCTCGGCCGTGCAGAGCGAGGCGGCGACGATCAGATCGCCCTCGCCCTCGCGGTCCTCGTCGTCGGTGACGACGACGAGCTCGCCCCTGGCAAAGGCCTGCAAGACTTCCTGGACGGTATCGGGCATGTCCCAATCTCTATCGGTTATGGGGCCGGAGGCTTGCCGGACGCCTTAGCCGGACTTGGCTCCAAGCGCTAGTGTCCTGGACGCAACCGCATATGCCTGACGGCGGGCCGGCCCGCGAGCCTCAGGCTTGCACCGAAGATACCAGGGATATAGGCGCACCAAGCCCGGACGGAAGACGGCCGGGCGCCGTCAGGGCAGCACCTCGCGCCGCTCGCCGAGCCGCAGATCGAGCTCGGCGCGCTTGTCGGCGAGCAGGCCGGCCTGGGCGGCCTCGATCACGGTAAACAGCTCATGAGCATCGCTGAGCCGGGTCACGGTGACGTAGCTGGCGCCGGCCGCATAGAGCTCGCCCACATCGGACAACAGGTCGGCCGTGGCAACGATCATGGCAGTCGGATTGAGAGTGCGGACGTGACGGACCAGCTTCTCGTTGCTGGCGCCCTTCAGAAGCGCGTCCGGCACGCTGAGGATGATCATCTCGGACTTGCCGACGCCGGCATGGAGCAGCGTGTCGGCGCTGCTGATGTCGCCATAGATCACGTGCAGGCCGCGTGACAGCAGCGTCTGGTACACATTGGGGTTGAAATCAACCACCGTGATCTGCTCCAGCAGCACCGGCGCCTGCCGCTCGATCTCCGCCAGCAGCGCGCTCGCCGCGCGGAAAAAGCCGAGGATGACGATGCGGCGGGCCTCGCCATGCCCGGCCTCGTGGCTCTCCTCGGCGTGGCCGTTGCCGTGATCGAGATCGCGCAGGCCGATCCGCTTCAACGGGCCGATCGCCCAGCGGGTGATCTCGTCACTGCGGGTCATCACGAAGGTTGAGAGCACAGCCAGCACCACGAAGGCGAAGGAGGCCGCGTTCGCCGTCTCGGCTGCGATATGGTGGTCGGAGACGCCGGTCTGGATCACCACCAGCGAGAATTCGGAGATCTGGGCGAGGTTGAGCGCCGGCAGCAGGCTCGCGCGCAGCCCCTGCTTCATCAGGTAGAGCGGCGTAAAGGTGGTGACGAGCCGGCTCACCACCGTGAACGCCGCGATCATCAGCGCCATACCGATCACCGAGAGGCCGGGCACCGGAATGGTCATGCCGAGCGCAACGAAGAACAGCGTGATGAAGAAGTCCCGCAGCGTGGTGACCTTGGCGGTGACGTCGAGCGCGTAAGGAAAGGTCGAAAGCGAGACGCCGGCAATCAGGGCGCCCATCTCGCGCGACAGCGACAGCCGCTCGGCGGTCTCGGCCACGAGGAAGCACCAGGCCAGCGCACCCAGCAGGATCAGCTCGGGACGGCGGGCGATCTGATGGAACAGGCGCGGCAGCACATAACGGCTGATCAGCAGGGCGGCGGCGACCAGCACCGCGACGCGGCCGATCGACAGCAGGATGACGGTGACTTCCAGATTGGCAAGGCTCGGCTGCACCGCCAGGAACAGGATCGCGAAGATGTCCTGGAGCACCAGCACGCCGAGCGTGATTCGCCCCGGCAGCGTGTCGAGCTCGCGCTTCTCGTAGAGCACCTTGACGATGATGACCGTGCTCGACAGCGCGCAGGCGACGCAGAGATAGATCGCGTCGAAATGCCCGCCACCAAGCGACAGGCCGATGCCGATGAAGAACAGCACGCCGAGCAGGCAGCCGCCGAGGAGCTGGCCTCCCGCCGCGAACAGGATCACCTTTCCCGCCCGCACGATCTTCTTCAGGTCGATCTCCAGGCCGATCATGAAGAGCATGAAGATCAGGCCGAGCTCGGAGATGACGCTGATCGATTCCTGCGACTTGACCCAGCCAGCACCGAATGGACCTATGCAGAAGCCAGCGATAAGGTAGGCCAGGATCAGTGGTTGCCGCGAGAAATGGGCCAGCAGGCCCAGCATCCAGGCAAACAGGATACAGAGAGTGATGTCGCGAATAAGCTCATGCATGCCAAATTGGTCCGTTTTGCCGCACCCTAGTGACCGAGTGCAGCGCGGCAAGCGAGCAATTCGTCACATGCGGTTCGTGCTCTGGTTGATAGCCCTGCTGGGTCCATTCGCGTCCGTCTTGCCGGCCGCGGCGCAACCCAAGGTCAATATCGAGCAGAGTTTTGCCGATTCGCTCACTGCGCTGCCGAAGGAGGAACTCGCCGTCTCCGGCGGGTTCTACGTGCCGGCCTATTCCAGCGTTGCGATGAGCCAGGGCAAGCTGCGCGTCGATTTCTCGGTGACATTGAGCGTCCACAACGCCTCCGAGACGCAAGCCCTGGTGCTCAAACGCATCGCCTATTTCGACACCGCAGGCAAGCAGGTCGAGAGCTATCTGAAGGCGCCGGTGGCCTTGAGGCCCCTCGCCACCGTCTCGATCTTCATCCCGACCGACGACGTGCGCGGCGGCACCGGCGCCAATTTCATCGTCGACTGGGCCTCAACCGGCGAGATCGCCGAGCCGGCGGTCGAGGCCTTGATGGTTGGCGGCGTCGCCAATGCGCATTACGCTTTCATCAGCCAGGGCCGTCCGACCCGGACGGTTGGAAAGAAATAAGACCGTCCGCCCCGGACGGCCGCAAGACGTAAGGCCGCCGGCGCAACGCCGGCCGGCTCAACAAAAACAAGACGAGGAACGCTCCCATGACGTCCAGCTTCGATTTCGCCCCCCTGTTTCCCGCAGGGCTGCCGGCCCCGACTGCGCGCTGGACGGGCCTTGCCAAATACAGCTTTGTCGGGGGTAACAATGATTCCGAGCAAGTGCCGCTCGACGAATTGATCGAGGCGACCAACACGGTGCTGCGGCGCGAAGGCCGCTCGCTCGCCACTTACGGTCTGGCGCACGGCCCGCAGGGCTACCTTCCCTTGCGCGAATTCCTGGTGACAAAACTGAAGCGCGATGCCGGCATCAACTGCACGGTCGACGATCTCCTGATCGTCTCGGGATCACTCCAGGCACTCGACCTCGTCAACAACACGCTGCTGACGCGCGGCGACACCGTGATCTTCGAGCAGGACAGCTATCAGGGCTCGCTGACACGCCTGGCGCGGCTCGGCGTCAACGTCGTCGGCATTCCCCTCGACAGCGACGGCATGCGCATGGACGCGCTGGCGACGGCTCTGGCCGATCTGAAAAGCCGCGGCATCCGCCCGAAATACATCTACACCATCCCGACGGTGCAGAACCCGACCGGCAGCATCATGCCGGAGAGCCGCCGCGCGGAGCTGGTGCGGCTCGCGGCCGAATACGGCGTTCCGATCTTCGAGGACGATTGCTATGCCGACCTGGTCTGGTCGGGCCAGCGGCCGCCGGCGATCCACGCGATGAGCCCGAACGGCGGGGTGATCCATATCGGCTCGTTCTCGAAATCGATCGCGCCGGCGCTGCGCGTCGGTTTCATCGTCGCACCCTGGGGTGTGATGTCGCGGATGCTGTCACTGAAGACGGATGCCGGCTCGGGGGCGCTCGAGCAGATGGTGCTGGCGGCCTATTGCAGGCCGCATTTCTCGACCCACGTGCCGGCCCTGACCAAGGCGCTGCGCACCAAGCTCGACACGCTGATGGAAGCCCTGAACGAGCAGTTCGGCACGGCCGCCGAGTTCGAGGAGCCCAAGGGCGGCATCTTCCTCTGGGTGAAGCTGCCCGAGCAGGTCGATACGCTCAAACTCTATCAGGCTGCACTGGCCGCCGGCGTCTCGATCAATCCCGGACCGGAATGGTCGACCAACAAGAGCCATTCGAGCTCACGCCTCAGGCTCTGCTTTGCAAGCCCCACGCATCAGCAGATCCGCGAAGGCATCGCCGTGCTGGCCGAGGTCTGCCGCAGGGAGTTCGGCGTGCCGGCGCGCAGCGCCAATGTAGAGAAGCGGGCCTGAAGGGAGCGTCAGGCCGCCTGTGGCTGGCTGCTGTGGATCGCGGAGGCCAGCCGCAGCAGCAGGACGATCGAGACGTTACCCTTGCCGGCCTCGATCTGGGCGATGTAGCGCTCGGAAATCCCGGAGCGGCGGGCCAGCTCACGGCGCGAAAGGTCGCAGCGGGTGCGCGAGGACCTCAGGCGATCGCCCAGCTCGGCCAGAAACGCGGTCTCCGAATAGGGCGGCACGGCGCAGCTCCCCGGCAGCACTTCGCCCGCAAAATCCATGACTTGATTCAGCATTGGTGTATCCACGTTCGCCTTCGGAGCTGCCATCCTACCCCCGCCACGGCCGGCCTCATTGACGCGGATCAAATTCGCGCGCGATCGGCAGCTGGCGTGGACGGCCGCGCCCGGGATGCTAAACTTTGGAATTCTTCGAGGCGGGGCTTTTCGGGACATGATGCGTTGTTTGAGCCGCTGGACCACGGCTGCATTGCTATGGGTTGCTTTCATACCCCTGGCGCGCGCGGATACGCTTGCGGCGACTGTCGAGCAATGGGGCCTGCTCGGCTCATGGGCGGTCGATTGCGCGGCCCGGCCAGACCGCGACAAAGGCGCGCTCCTGACCTACGAGATCCGGACGGACGGCCGGGTGATGTATCGGCGCAATTTCGGCGATGCCAGGGACGAGAACGAGGTCGTGTCCGCCACCGTCAATGCCGAAGGTCTGCTCAATGTGATGGTGTACTTCCCCTCGCTGCATCAGGCCCGCGAATTCGGGCTGCTGCTGGGCAAGGACGGCAGCCTGCGCGCGATCTACAATCGCAGTGAGCGCGGCGAGTACACGATCAGGGACGGCAAATACGTCGCCACGGGCGTGCCGACGCCCGCGCAGCAGCGCTGCGATTGAGCATTCCGTTTGAGCATGATCTTTCGGAAAGCCGCTCCACACTTTTCCAAACCGTGCTCTGTCTGAACATCCGTTCAGAATTCTCCTGCGATTCCTCCGGAACGTTCACCCGAATGCGCAGTTTAAATGGGCATTCGATTGGAGGAGGACATCATGAAGAAGCTTGGTTATGTGGTTGCCGCTCTTGGCGTGCTCGCGATCGCAGCGCCGACGCTGGCGAGCGCGGAGACGGTGGTGATCAAGCGTGGTCATCACCACGGCCCGTACGCCGCACGTGCCGAATACGGCATGCATCGTGACCACGGCTGGCATCGTGGCTGGCGTCATCATGGCGATCGGGTCGTCGTGATCAAGCGCAGCCATCGCCATCACCACTGGGACTAATGCGCAACGCAAACGTGGAAATGGCCCCTCACGGGGCCATTTCTTTGCGTGCTCGAAACGTTCGGCGGAATCAATCCCACGCCGGCGCAAAACCCGGATTGACGCAGCGCCTGTCCTTCGCCAGCGCCGCGATTTTCTTGCGGTCGGCCGCGTCGAGCGTGATCTTCAGCGCATCGAGATTGGCCTGCTGGCTCTCGCGGCGCGAGGCCTTCGGGATCGCGGCGACGCCGTCCTGGTCGAGCAGCCATTTCAGCGCGACTTGTGCCGCAGTCGCATTGTGTTTGGCGCCGATCTCGGCCAGCACCGGGTCCGACGCGATACGCCCCTGCGCGAGCGGGCAATAGGCGACCAGCGGGATCGACTTGGGCTTGAGATAGGCCAGCACCTTCGATTGATCGAGCATCGCGTGATATTCGATCTGGTTGCAGGCGATCGGCGCCTTGATGTCCTCGACCGCTGTTTTGAGCAGTGCGGTGGTGAAGTTGGCAACGCCGATCGCTCGCGTGCGTCCCTCCTCCTTCAGCTTCATCAAGGTCTCGAACACCGCGCCCCAGTTCGCGGATTTCGACGGCCAGTGCACGAGATAGAGATCGACATGATCGAGCCGCAGCTTCGTCAGGCTGGCGTCGAAGGCACGGCGGATCGCGTCGGGATTGAGGTTCTCGTGCCAGACCTTTGTCGTGACGTGCAGCTCGGCGCGCGGCAGGCGGGCTGCGGCAAGCGCGGCGCCGATCGCCTCTTCGTTGGCGTACATCTCGGCGGTGTCGATGTGGCGATAGCCGATCGCGAGCGCGCTCTCGACCGCCGCCCGGCAGGCATCGCCCTGCATGCGGAAGGTACCGAGGCCGAGCTTGGGCATGCTGATGCCCTGTGTCTTCAGATAATCCATGAACAGGCTCCTGACGTATTTCAACCCGCCGGATGCACGCGGCGATACCGCGTGAGCAGACTCTTCGGTGATGGAAAAGAGGTGGCGGGAACGGCCAGCATAGCGCGGACGACGCGGGGCGGCCAATCAAGATCGGGTTAGCGCACCTCAGGAGTGCTGCGCAACCACCGCCGGACGCGCCTGTGGCTGCGGCACGATGTCGACCGACCAGAGGTCGCGATTGTCGACGTCCTTCAGGGTCACGGTCATCACGCCGCTGCGGCCGTCGATGTCGACACGGCCGAAGAATTGCAGGCCGAAGCACGGCGCGAGATTCTCGCCCTGCGCCGCGCTACAGCCGTTCTGGTACATCGCCACAGGACCAAAGGTGTTGTCGAGCTCGCTCGGACCCCAGGTGCCGGCATGCAGCGGGCCGGAGACGAACTCCCAGAACGGCTCGAAGTCCTGAAACTGCGCCTTGTTGGGATCGTAATAATGCGCGGCGGTGTAGTGCATGTCGGCGGTGAGCCAGACGATGTTGCGGATGCCGTCGCGTTTGATGGAAGAGAGCAGATCGGCAATCTCGTGCTCGCGCCGGTCCGGTGGACCATCGCCGAGCGCGACCGCGTCGAGGCTGATCAGGCCGATCGGCAAATCGGCCGCGATCACCTTCCAGGTCGCGCGTGAGGCGGCAAGCTCGCGCTTCAGCCAGGCGAGCTGCTCGGCGCCGAGAATCCAACCGCGGCGATCCTCGCCCTTGTTCCAGCTGTCGTCGCGATAGCTGCGCATGTCGATCATGAAGACGTCGAGCAGCGGGCCGTAGGCGATCTTGCGATAGACCCGGCCCTGCCGCGCGCCGATGTCGCGGATCGGCATGAAGTCGAAAAATGCGCGGCGGGCGCTCGCGACCAGGCGCGGCGTGCCGTCGTCCTCGAAGCCCGCATCGTCGTAGCTGCCGGACGGCGACCAGTCGTTGGTGACCTCGTGATCGTCCCACTGCGCGAACATCGGCACGTGCGCGTGGAAGGCGCGAAAGTGCTCATCGAGGTGGTTGTATTTGTAATTGCCGCGGAACTGCACCAGCGTGTGCGCGACCTCGGCCTTTTCCTCCGTGACGATGTTGCGCCAGATCTGGCCGTTCGGCAGCTTCTGCTCGGAAGGAATCGTGCAGTCGGCGTAGATGTGGTCGCCGGAGTGAATGAAGAAATCGGGGCGATTGTCGAGCATGGTGCGGTAGCTGCGATAGCCACCGCGCGCGACGTCGATGCCCCAGCCCTGCCCCGCGGTGTCGCCGGACCACAGGAACGAGATCGACCGGCCTGAGGCCGGCGCGGTGCCGAAATGGCCGGTGCGGCTTTCACCGGCGATACCGGTGGCGATGTCGTCGAAGCGGACGCGATAGAAGATGTCCTGCCCGGGCGGCAGGTCATCCAGCAGCAGTTTTGAGGTGAAATCTGCATCCGGCAGAGCGTCGCGCGAGGCCGACGCAATGATGGCCTTGAAGCTCTCTGTGGTCGAGCACTCCACATGCATCCGTGCGGCCCGATCCGCGCGCGCCCAGACCACGGCAGAGCCATCCGAGACGTCGCCAGACTGGATGCCGCCCGCGATCTGGGGGCGGTCGGCGGCGCGGCTGATGCGGGGCGTTGCGAGCGTGCCGAGCGCGGCGACGGCGAGGCTTGAAGTCGAGCGGACCAGGAATTGCCGCCGGGTCCATGCGCGCGGGGCGCGGAGCGTTGCCATTCAGGAGACTTTCGTCGAATCGCGACGGAAGGTGCCTGCGCTCCTTGACTCCCAGCTTACGGTTTCTTGACTCCGCGCCTACGGTTTTGCGACGCGGGGATGACGGTGCATTGAGCGCGAATAGCGCAGCCGCGTGCAGGTGCGCTCCCTCGCCCCGCTTGCGGGGAGAGGGTTGGGGTGAGGGGGAGTCGCCGCGCGGACGGTGAGAGTTGGACTCGCGGAGAGTCCCCCTCACCCGGATTGCATCTTCGATGCAATCCGACCTCTCCCCGCAGGCGGGGCGAGGTGAAGAGGGCGCGCTGTCGCGCCTACCGCTTCCAGTTGCAGATGCCGCCGGTACGGCACGGCCAAGTCTGAATGCGCGTGTCCATCGCCTGGGCGTCGAGCGGATTGCCGCGGCGATGCGCGAGCTTGGCGCGGGCGGCGCCACGGGGCTGCGTGCTCCTGGTATGCGCGACCTTCGGCTCGGGCGCATGCACGCGTTCGGCTGCGATCTTCTTCGGCACGTCCATCGGCTCGACACGCGCCTGCGCCTCGTTGCCGCCCTTCGCCTCGAGCGCGACCGGTGCGAATTGCGTCTCGGGCCCGAGCCGCTTCGGCGACAGCACGGCCTTGGAGAGATCGAGACCGAGATATTCGTCAGGCTTGTAGTCGTCAGCGCGCGCGATGCCGCCCCACGCAACGACGGCGAGGGCTACGGCAACCGCAAAAGGAACGCTTTTCAGGACCACGGACGCCTCCTGAAATTGATTATTAAGGGGTAATTTACCCCTATTTAGGAGGCGTCGCGCGCAATTCCAGCGGCCGGTTGCCGCCGTGGTTAAGAAGTTTGACGGTGTCAGGCGACTTTTCGCGTCGCACCCGTCCCATCCAGGAACCCCATCAGGCGGCCTCGGATGATGGTTTCCGCCTCGTCCATGATGCGATCGATGAGTTCCTTGCAGGAGGGGATGTCGTGGATGAGGCCGGCGACCATGCCGCAGCTCCAGGCACCCGCGTCCATCTGCCCGTCCAGCATGATCCTGGGATAGACGCCCGCGACCTGGTCGTGAATGTCGTCGATGGTGAGCTTGGCGCCTTTCTCGCGCTCGATCTCGAGCAGGCGATCGACATTGGCGTTCTTCAGCACGCGCTCGGTGTTGCGCAGAGCGCGCATGATCAGGCGCGTGTCGAGCTCGGTGGCCGCGACAAGCGCATTCTTCACGTTCTGATGCACCGGGGCTTCCTTGGTCGCGATAAAGCGCGTGCCCATGTTCATGCCGGCCGCGCCCAGCGACAGCGTCGCGACGAGGCTGCGTCCGTCGGCCATGCCGCCCGAAGCGACGAACGGGATCTTCAATTCCTCCGCCGCGCGCGGCAGCAGGATCATGTTGGGGATGTCGTCCTCGCCGGGATGGCCGCCGCACTCGAAGCCGTCGACGCTGACGGCGTCGCAGCCGATGCGTTCGGCCTTCAGCGAGTGGCGGACCGACGTGCATTTGTGGATCACCTTGATGCCGGCCGCTTTCAGCGCCGGCATGTATTGTTCGGGGCTGCGGCCCGCGGTCTCCACCGCCTTGATTCCGCCTTCGACGATGGCCGCAATATATTCCGGATAAGGCGGCGCCGAGAAGGTCGGCAAGAAGGTGAGGTTCACGCCGAACGGCTTGTCGGTCATATCGCGGCAGCGCGCGATCTCCGTGGCCAGCAATTCCGGCGTCTTCTGTGTGAGACCCGTGATGATACCGAGCCCGCCGGCATTCGAGACTGCGGCCGCCAGCTCGGCAAAGCCGACGAAATGCATGCCGCCCTGGATGATGGGGTGCTCGATGCCGAACAGTTCGGTAATCGCGGTCTTCACGTAAAGCTCCTCCCGGAATTTTGCTTGGATTGGGATCAGTCTAGCCGGACTTCTGCGTCGCGGTCACCATTTCTCTCCGAACGGCCTGATCTCCATCTCGAAGGTCCAGGCGCTCTTCGGCTGCTGGTAGAGCTGCCAATACGCGTCCGCGACCGACGCCGGCGGCATCAGGAGATCGGGATTGTCGAGCGCGTTCGGCCCGAGCGCCTCGAGCCGGCGCTGCCGCACCCATTCGGTGTCGACGCCGGAATCGATGATGAGATGGGCCACGTGAATGTTCTTCGGCCCGAGCTCGCGCGCCATCGCCTGCGCCACCGCGCGGAGGCCAAACTTGGCGCTCGCGAAGGCGGCAAAGCCGCTGCCGCCGCGCAAAGAGGCCGTCGCACCGGTGAAGAAGATGTTGCCGCCGCCGCGCGGCAGCATCAGCCGCGCCGCCTCTCGCCCGGCGAGGAAGCCGGAATAGCAGGCCATCTCCCACACTTTCCGGAACACGCGCTCGGTGGTGTCGAGGATCGGGAAATTGACGTTGGCCCCGACGTTGAAGATGCACACTTCAAGTGGCGCGTGCTTGTCGGAGTCCTCGAGGAACGAGATGACCTCATCCTCTTTGCGCGCATCGAGCGAGCGCGCGTGGATCTCGCCGCCTGACGCCTCGACGTCCTGCACCAGCGGCGCCAACTTGTCGCCGTTGCGGCGGCCGGCGAAGATCGAAAATCCTTCGGCGGCGAATTTTTTCGCGATCTCGGAGCCGATGAAATCGCCGGCCCCGATCACGGCGGCTGTCGCGTTTCGCTTGGGCAAGGTCGCCTCCTCCGCTGAGCGTGTGATTGGATAGGAGGCTATAGTTCTAAAATAGAACTGTCAAATTTCCCAACTGGATGCTAGCCTGATCTGGAAATTTCGCTGATCGTTCAAGTCAGTTCCTTTTTCTGACTGACTAGCCCTGCGCCGGAGACCGGATCATGAAGTGGGATACGCTGGACGAGGAGCCCTGCTCGCTGTCCCGCACCATCGCGGTGGTCGGCGATCGCTGGACTCTGTTGATCCTCCGCGAATGCTTTTTGCGCGTGCGCCGGTTCGAGGCGTTTCAGTCCTCGCTCCAGATCACACGACACCTGCTCTCGGAGCGGCTGAAGAAGCTGGTCCGCTTCGGCATCCTGCGCCGCGTCCCCTATTCCGAGGCGCCCAAGCGCTACGAATACATCCTCACCCAGAAAGGCCTCGACCTCTACCCGATCATCATGGCCATGGTGCATTGGGGCGACACCCACATGGGCGACGAGCGCGGCCGCCCCCTGCTGCATGAGCACAAGAATTGCGGCAAGCTGTTCGACCCCGTGATGGTGTGCTCGGAATGCGGCGAGGTACTGCATGCCAAGCAGGTTCATGTGCATGCGGGTCCGGGGCAGAGGGAAGCGGTGGGGTGAACTCTCGATGTCGTCCTGGCGAAAGCCAGGACCCATTACCCCAGGGAGAACTTTGGCGAAGACCGGGTGTTCGGTACGAAGACCATGCGCCATCGATAGATTCCGCGGTATGGGTCCTGGCTTTCGCCAGGACGACAGTGGGGGCCTCAATGCCCCCTTGCCGGCGCCCTCAAGTCGATCGGGCGCAATACTGCCGCCGTGGGGATCATCAGCACCGCGACGATCGCGAGCGTCCAGAACACATCGATATAGGCAAGCAGGTCGACCTGCTGCTGTAGCGTCTTGCCGACCCATGCGACCGCCTGCGCTGCCGCATCGCTCGCATTCGAGCCCTGCGCCTGGAAGTAGCGCGTCATGGCGTCGATGGTCTGCTGGTAGCCGAGATCGGACGGCGCGGCGTGCTCGACGAGGCGGCTCTGATGGAATTGCTGGCGCTGCGCCAAGATCGTCTGCGCCAGTGCGACGCCCATGGAGCCGCCGAGGTTGCGGGCGACGTTGATCAGCGCGGAGGCCTGGTTGGTCTTGTCGGGCGGCACGCCGTCATAGGATGCAGTCGTCACCGGCAGGAACAGGAACGGCAGCCCCAGCGCGAGGAAGATGCGCGACAGTGCCGCGTAGCCATAGGTGATGTCGCCGGTCAGGCCGGTGAGATGCCACATCGAGAAGGCGGCGATGGCGGCACCGAACATGATCAGGTATTTCGGCTGCACCACACTGACGAGGCGGCCCACCACGGGCATCAGCACCAGGGTTGCGATGCCGCCGGGTGACAAGGCAAGGCCGGCCAGCATTGCCGTGTAGTTCAGCTCGGTCTGGAGCAGTTGCGGCAGCAGCTGGGTCGTCGAGATCAGCACCGCGCCGGTTCCCAGCATCACCAGAAAGCAGGCGCCGAACTGGCGCCGACCGAGCAGGCGAATGTCGACAATGGGATCCTCGCGCGTCAGCTCCCACGGAATCAGCGCGAGCAGGCAGACGACGGCGAGCAGCGCGAAGACGACGATCATGGTCGATCCGAACCAGTCGTTGCGCTGGCCTTCGTCGAGCACGAACTCGAGCGAGCCGAGCCCGATCGCGACGAGCAGGAAGCCGATATAGTCGACGCGCAGACCCTTGCTCAGCAGCTTCTCCCTCTCCGCCTCCGCCCCCGACGGCTCCTTGATCAGCGTGCCGACCAGGAACAGGGAGAGCAGCCCCATCGGCACGTTGATCAGAAACACCCAGTGCCAGCTATAGGTGTCGGTGATCCAGCCGCCGAGCGTCGGGCCGATCACCGGCGCAACCACCACGGCGACGCCGTAGATGGCAAAAGCCTGGCCGCGTTTGTGCGGCGGGAAGGAGTCGGCGAGGATCGCCTGCTCGCTGGTGGCCATGCCGCCGCCGCCGAGGCCCTGCAGGATGCGGAACAGCACCAGCGACTGCAAATTCCAGGCGAAGCCGCACAGAAGCGAGGCAACCGAGAACGTCGCCACGCATATCATGTAGAAGCGCTTGCGCCCGATAACGGTCGAGAGCCAGCCAGAGATCGACAGCACGATGGCATTGGCGACGAGATAGCTGGTGATGACGTAGGTGCTCTCGTCGATGCCCACCGCAAGCCCGCCGGCTATGTGCCGCAGCGCGACGTTGGCGATGGTGGTGTCGAGCACCTCCATGAAGGTCGCGATCGAGACCACGAAAGCGATCAGGTAGGGATTGTGCCCGCCGGCCGCCGAGCGCTCCGGTGACCAGCCGGACGCGCCACCTTGCGCGACGTCGCTCATCGCACCCTGGTCCAGGGCACGACCGACATGCCGGGACCGACGGGCAGATCGGCCGGCCAGTTGTCGACCATGATCTTCACAGGCACGCGCTGCACCACCTTGACGTAGTTGCCGGTGGCGTTCTCCGCAGGCAGCAGACTGAACGCGGTGCCCGAACCGGGCTGCACGGAGTCGACACGACCGGCCAGCTTGCGGCCCGGATAGGCGTCGATGCGGATCTCGACCGGCTGGCCGGGCCGCATGTCGTTGAGCTGGGTCTCCTTGTAGTTTGCGACGATCCAGACCTGGTCGGGAACGAACATCATCAGGCTTTGGCCCGCCGTGACGAAGGTGCCTCTGGTGCCCGAGAGCTTGACCACGCGGCCGGACTGCGCCGCGACGACGCTGGTGTATTGCAAATTCAGCTTGGCCTGATCGAGCTGCGCCTGCGACTGCTCGAGCTGCGCCTTGGCGCCTTCGAGCTGGGCTTGCAGCGTTTTGATCCCGAGCTGCGCGGCCGTCACCGCGGTCTTGGCACGTTCGGTATTGGCCTGCTGCGCCTGAAGATCGGAGCGAGTCTGCTGCTGGCGTTGCACCGTGCCGGCGCCCTTCTCGACCAGATCTTCCGCGCGCTTGAACTCTTCCTGCGAGAACTGGAGCTGGGCCTGGGCCTGTTCGAGCTGCGCCTGAGCCTGCTTGATCTGCTCTTGCTGCGAATCGATCTGCGCTTCGACATTGGCGATGTTGGCCCTAGAGGCCGCAACCTGCGCCGTGGCCTGGTCGACTGCGATGCGGTAATCGCGCTCGTCGATCTTGGCCAGCAGATCGCCCGCATTGACGTGCTGGTTGTCCGTGACCGGGATATCGGTCACGTAACCACCGACCTTGGAGGCCACGGAAAAGCTGCGCGCGGCCACGAAGGCGTCGTCCGTCGACTCATAGTGACGCACGTCAAGCCAGTAGAGCAGACCGCCGACGAGTGCGGCGATCAACACGATCGTGCCGACAGTGGCAACCAGCCAGTGCGCGCGGAGCCGCTCGCGCAGCGATGGCGAATTCGCCGGCTTGCCCGACTGTTCCGTCGACTGACCTTTGGCTTCACTCCCCTGATCCGGAGAGTGCTTCGGAGCTTCCTCGGTCCGGGGCGGCAACGGCTGCTCCGCGCGCGCCCCACGCTCCCGGGTTTGAGCATCCACGGTGCACACCTTTCTCGGGATTGAGCGGCGCGGAACGGCAAAGCGAGCTTTCGCGCCGCCAGCCTAACCTTGGCACTGAGGCATGGTTCCGCAACCCGAGAGCGTCATCGCCATTCGTGATTGCAAGGAGTCAAATAACAAGCGCGGCACTCACCGTGCCGCGCTCGTCGCGAATGTCCCATAGGAAGAGCACTTAGTGCGTCTTCGTCTCGTGCCATTTCTCGAGATCGGGCTTCTCCTTGCCCGATCCCTGCTCCTTCTCCGGATTCCCCTTCCAGGGCTTGTCCGTCTGGGCGTGGGATCCCCAGTCAGTCTGCTGCCGGGGATCGTCGTTGGGCCGTTCCTTGCTCATCGGATCTCCTTCCGTGAACCGCCTTACGCGAACGGAACACCGTAGTACGAGTTGATACCGCGAACGGCGGATTCATCGCTCCAGTTCCAATCGCTCCTCGCGCCGTATTTCGGCGCGCCTTCCAGTTCCTTGGCCGTGATGCCGGTGACGTAGCCGCCGAGCTCCGTGTCGTATTTCAGCGACTGCCAGGGCAACGGATAGTGATCGTTGCCGAGGCCGAGAAATCCGCCGAACCCGAGCACGGCGTACGAAACCTTGCCGCTGATCTTGTCGATCATCACGCGCTCGATCGAACCGATCTTGTTGCGATCGGCACCGTAGACCGATGTTCCCTCGACCTTGTCACTGCCGATCAGCCGACCCATCTCGCTGCGGTCCAGCTCGCCTTGATTCAACATTGCAATTCTCCACTCAGCCAATGTGAGAACCAACCGGACAGGCGTGCGATCGTTCCGGCTCATGTTCCTCCGGCAGGTCAGGAACATCGCAGAAAACCGGCGGTTCTCTGAGCTTCACAGAGGGCCATGCGCGATGTCCCAGACCGTTTCCGACTTCATCGTCCAGCGCCTGCATCAATGGGGCGTGCGTCATATCTTTGGCTATCCCGGCGATGGCATCAACGGCGTCTTCGGCGCGACGAACCGCGCGGAAGGCAAGATCGGCTTCGTGCAGGCGCGGCACGAAGAGATGGCGGCGTTCATGGCGACCGCATACGCGAAATTCTCGGGCCAGCTCGGCGTCTGCATCGCAACCTCGGGGCCCGGTGCCTCGCATCTCATCACCGGGCTCTACGATGCGCTGCTCGATCACCAGCCGGTGCTCGCAATCGTCGGCCAGCAGGCGCGCAACGCGCTCGGCGGCAGCTACCAGCAGGAACTCGATCTCGTTTCGATGTTCAAGGATGTCGCCGGCGCCTACGTCATGCAGGCATCTTCGCCTGCGCAAGTGCGCCATCTGGTTGATCGATCGATGCGGACCGCGCTCGCCCGGCGGACCCCGACCGCGCTCATCCTGCCCAACGATCTCCAGGAAGAACCCTACGAAGGTCCGCCCCGTGCGCATGGCACGCTGCATTCCGGTGTCGGCTACAGTGCGCCGCGTGTCACGCCGCGCGAGGACGAGCTCGACCGTGCCGCGGAGGTGCTCAACGCCGGCAAGAAGGTCGCGATGCTCATCGGCGCTGGCGCGCTTCACGCCACCGACGAGGTGATCGCGGTTGCCGACCGTCTGTCAGCGGGCTGCGCCAAGGCCCTGCTCGGCAAGGCCGCGTTGCCCGACGATTTGCCGTGGGTCACGGGCTCGATCGGCCTGCTCGGTACCGAGCCCAGCTACAACATGATGACGGACTGCGACACGCTGCTGATGGTCGGCTCCGCCTTTCCCTATGCCGAATTCCTGCCGAAAGAAGGCAGCTGCCGCGGCGTGCAGATCGACATCGACGCCACCATGATGTCGATCCGCTTTCCGATGGAAGTCGGCCTCGTCGGCGATGCTGCCGAGACGCTTCGCGCGCTGCTGCCGCGACTCGCGCCCAAGACCGATGGTGCCTGGCGCGGGGGTATCGAGGACGACGTCGCCAGATGGTGGAAGACGCTGGACGATCGTGCGCATCAGCCCGCCACGCCGGTCAATCCGCAACTCGTTGCCTGGGAGTTGTCCCCGCGCCTGCCCGACCGCGCCATCATCACCAGCGATTCCGGCTCATGTGCCAACTGGTTCGCGCGGGACCTGAAGATGCGACGCGGCATGACGGCCTCGCTGTCCGGCGGCCTCGCCTCGATGGGCGCGGCAGTTCCTTATGCACTGGCCGCGAAATACGCCCATCCCGACCGTCCCGTGATCGCGCTGGTCGGCGACGGCGCCATGCAGATGAACAACATGGCCGAGCTGATCACCGCGGCCAAATACTGGCGTTCATGGCGCGATCCCCGCTTCATCGTCTGCGTCTTCAACAACGAAGACCTCAATCAGGTCACATGGGAGCAGCGCATCATCAACGGCGATCCCAAGTTCGAGGCATCGCAACAGATTCCAAATGTGTCCTACTCGCGCTTTGCGGAGCTGATCGGGCTGCGCGGCATCTACGTCGACAGCCCGCAGCTGCTGGGCTCTGCCTGGGAGCAGGCGCTGGCGAGCGAGATGCCCGTGGTGCTGGAGGTGAAGACCGATCCTGAGGTGCCGCCACTGCCGCCGCACATCACCCTGCAGCAGGCCAAGAACTTCTCGCTGGCGCTGATGAAGGGCGATCCGAACGAAAGCAGCGTCATCAAGGGTGCAGCAAGGCAGGTGCTCGAGACGATCCTGCCCGGAAAGGAGTGAACCATGAGCGACTTTCGCGACATCCAGCACGGCGTCAACGACCCCGTCGACGGCGTCGACGTGAAACAGCACTTCAACGACAACAAGACGCCGCACGAGCGCGCACAGCATCATGCGGACGTGCGCGCAGAGCCGTCGGCTGCACCAGGCGAGCCGTTCCTGCCGGAAAGGCTGCGGCGCAAGCCGACCGATCCGATCAACCCGCGCACCGGCCGCAATCCGACCGATTAGGAACCTCGGTCCCGATCCCGGGTTGATCGGCGCAAACGTGCGCGGCGAGCGGCCGTGCCGCCAATTCAGAGGACCGGACCATGAAGCGAACCGCCATTGCCCTTGCTTGCGTGCTTCTCGCAGGCCCTGCGCTCGCCCAGTCGCTCGGCGAGAAGACCGGCGTCAATTCGGCGCTCGGCGTCGCGCCTGCAACCGCCGACTTCGTCAAGGAAGTCGCGATCAGCGACATGTTCGAGATCGAGTCGAGCAAGCTCGCCGAGCAAAAGGGCAACGCGCAGGAGAAATCCTTCGCGCAGCAGATGGTGACCGACCACACCAAGACCAGCAGCGAACTCAAGGGTCTGGTCGGCAACGGCAAGGTCCAGGCGACGCTGCCGACGGCGCTCGACAGCTCGCACCAGAGCAAGCTCGACAAGCTCAAGGGCGCGAACGGCAAGGACTTCAGCTCCGACTACAATTCCTACCAGGTCAGCGCGCACGAAGACGCAGTGTCGCTGTTCGAGCGGTACGCCAAAGGCGGCGACAACGCCGAGCTGAAGGATTGGGCCGGCAAGACGCTGCTTGCGCTCAAGCACCATCTCCAGATGGCGAAGGAACTCGGCAAGGCACCGAGCGTCGGCCAGTCGAAGTAATACCTCGAGGGCGCCAGCTCTGCCGGCGCCCTCTCGTTTTGCAACGATGCCTGGTCTCCGCACGTTGAGAGCGCAAAACCGCGGAGACCAGGAAACCCGCCCCATGGCCGAGCAAAAGTCGACAAATCCCGTCAGCCGCTACCCGAAACCGCCGTTCAAGAAGCAGTCGCAACCCTGGCCCGGCCTTGCCGGCAAGATGGAGCCGCGGCCGGACCATGGCGAGACCAGCTACAAGGGCTCCGGCCGCCTCGCCGGCCGCAAGGCCCTCATCACCGGCGGCGATTCCGGCATGGGCCGTGCCGCTGCGATCGCCTATGCACGCGAAGGCGCCGACGTCGCCATCAACTATGTCCCGAACGAAGAACCCGATGCACAGGACGTGATCGCGCTGATCAAGAAGGAGGGACGCATCGGGCTCGCCATCCCCGGCGACCTCCGCAACGAGGATTTCTGCAGGAAGCTGGTTGAGCAAGCCGTGCAGGGCCTCGGCGGCCTGGACATCGTCGTTTGCAACGCCGCACGGCAGCAGACCCGCGAGTCGATCCTCGACGTCTCGTCCGAGGACTTCGATGCGACGATGAAGACGAACATCTATGCCCCCTTCTGGATCATCAAGGCGGCGTTGCCGCACCTGAAGCCGGGCTCGTGCATCATCGGCACGACGTCCGAGCAGGCCTACGACCCGTCCCCGGAACTCTACGACTACGCGCAGACCAAGGCCGCGACGATGAACTACGTGAAATCGCTCGCCAAGCAGCTGGGTCCGAAGGGCATTCGCGTCAACGGCGTCGCACCCGGTCCGATCTGGACGCCGCTCCAGGTCTCCGGCGGCGCGACGATGGAGAAGCTCGAAAAGTTCGGCGGCATGACGCCGCTCGGCCGCCCCGGCCAGCCTGCCGAACTCGCTTCCATCTACGTGCAGCTTGCCGCAGCCGATGCGAGCTACGCGACCGGTCAGGTCTATGGCGCTGCAGGCGGATCGGGACAGCCCTAGCCGCAGGAACGATCATCGTCACCCAAGCTTTACAATCGTGTCATGGAGGACATTGCACCAACCGCGGACCGATGGCAGTCGTAACAGTCAAACCCACTCGGATCGATACAGCGATCGCGAATGAGATCGCCGACCACACCAATTCAGGGCTGGAGCAGGCAGCGCAGACGCTGACCTGGGCGGCCGACGAGCACGTGCTTCTGGCACTTGCCGCTGCAGGATGGCTCTACGCCCAATTGCGGCGTCCGCAGGCACGTCCTGCCGCCAATCACATTCTGGCAGTGACGTTGGTGACTGCCATGATTCCGCACGCGCTGAAATCCATATTCGACCAGACAAGACCTGACCGCATGACCGTTCGCGGTCATCGGAATGGCGTTCCCTTCTCCGGGCGAGCGCGGGATGCCTTCCCCTCCGGCCACGCCATGCACATGGGTGCACTCGCCTCGGCCGCCGGACTGCTGCCGACGGGTCCGCGCCGCACGGTACGCGTCATCACGGTTGTGCTTTCGCTGACGCGCGTCGTGCTGCTGGCGCACTGGGCAAGCGATGTGCTGGCAGGCTTCTCGCTCGGCATTGTCGTCGAACGACTTCTCAGGCCGCTCACACTGACAAGGCGCCGGCACCACAAGCGGGTGCAGCCATGACCGAATACATCGTGCGCTTCATCGCCGGCGGCGTAATCGTTTCAGCTTTCGCAATCCTTGGCGACATGCTGCGGCCAAAGAGTTTTGCCGGCCTTCTCGGCGCCGCGCCGTCGGTCGCACTCGCCACGCTCGCTATTGCGATCGTGCAGCATGGCGGACCTTATGCCGCGTCCGAAAGCTGGACCATGATCTACGGCGCGATCGCGCTTGCCTGCTACGGCGTCGCCGTGTGCCATCTGCTGATGCGGTTTCGTCTTGCCGCGCTGCCCGCCACCATTCTCGCCTTCGCGGTATGGTTGGTCGTCGCCTTCGGCCTGCTCGCAAGCTTCGGAGGTGCCGCCTGATGCTGGTCACGCTGTCCCCATCAGCGCTGAAGCAGACGCGCTGGTACGAATACGCCATCCGCTTCGTGCTCGGCGGACTGGCGACAGTGCTGGCGGGCATCATGGGCGCGAGCTTCGGCACCTCCATAGGCGGGCTCTTCCTTGCCCTTCCCGCCATCTTCTGCGCAAGTGCAACGCTGATCGAAAGTCATGAGCGCCGGGCCAAGGAGAAGGCAGGTTTCGACGGCCGCCGGCGTGGGCAAGAGGCCGCAGCGCTCGACGCCGCCGGCGCCGGCTTGGGAAGCATCGGCCTTGCTGCGTTCGCCGCCGTCTTCTACGTCACGGTCCCCGTGAGCAGCGCGGCGGCCTTCATTGCCGCCATCTTCGCCTGGGCCGTGGTTTCAGTCTCGGCGTGGTGGATGAGACGGAAATTTCGCACCGTCTCGCGTCGCCGGTCGTCCGAATCCTGGTCGCGATCAGCGCGGCGTCGAAGCGTCCCTTAGCTTCAGGAATTCAAACATCTCGGCGGCGGCATGAAGCTGCTCGATGCGCGCGGCAACGAAATCCCGCTGAACGCCGACCGGCAGGCTTGCAAGCTCGTGCTCGAGCCGCAGCCTCTGCGCGTCGAGACGTTGTTCGAATGTGTGGGGTTCAGACCGTCTTCGCATCGTCCGTCCTCGGGGGTTGCAGGCCCGGGCTGTTGGCCCAGCGCTCGACTTGATCGATGACCTTCTGATGGCTCGGCCGCACCGGCTTGGGCGCTTCTGGCTCTTCGGAAAGCTTGCGGGGTAACCTGACCTCATCCGTCATGGCCAATCTCCCTTTGCAGGAGAATGCGCCAGCACGCGACTCGTTTCAATATAACTTATTGATTTTATTGATTATTTCTACTCATTTGGCAAGTTCGCCGACTCTTGTGGAACTGTCGTCAAGTTCGTTTGTTGAGCAGACTACTCAACTTACTCATTTTGCGTGATCGACCATGAAAGATCTTCGCGCCGAGCGCCTTCAGGTCATGCTCTCGCCGGAAGAGCTGGCCGCAGTTGACGATTTCCGGTTCAAGCACCGCATGCCGACACGCGCTGCAGCGGTCCGCGAGCTGCTCAAGTTTGGGCTGGCAGCAGTGGGCGTCGACGCGGCTGCCGGTGCGAAGTCAAGCAATTTCGGCGTGTTCGGCCGCGGGCCAGAAGGCCACACTCAAACCGACCCGGAAGGCAGCAAGGAAGATTGATCACAGCCCTCGCAAGGCAAAACGGCCCCGGCACGGTGGGTGCCAGGGCCGTCCTTGGAGATTGCTTCCGGCGCACCGGGGGCATGCCAACCGGAAGCAATCGGTCGACTCTTCGCGCGCGGATTCGTTCCTTGCGAGAACGCTCTAGCGGACCATCCTCTAGCCCGTCGGCGCGTCGCCGGAATCGTCCGGCATCACGCCGGAGCCCGGCGTCTTGTTCTTGTCGGTGAGTTTGGGATCACGCGTCGCCTCGCGCGACGGCGAGCCCTTCGGGTCCGTCTTGTGCACCGTCTGGGCGCGCTGCTTGTCGCGCGGCTGCTCCTCCGCGCGCTTGTCCTTGACGATGCCGTGGTCGGAATGGGCCATGATATGCTCCCGCTTCTCTCTTGATGTATCGAAGCGGCTACGCAGGTCAGCGCCGAATGTTCCGGGCGCGAGCAACAGTGCTAGCTATGCGCGGCATGAACCGCAGCGGACGCCTTCTCGAGCTGCACCTGCCGTACCGTCGTCACCGTCGCGAACGCGACCGAGACGCCAAAGGCGAGAATGAGTGAAAGAAGGGCAAGACGTGGAGCCATTGCGAAAACTCCTTCTGGAATCAAAATCCACGCGATCGACTGTTCCCGGATGATCCCGGATTGATCGCTTGCGTTCCGTGCGGCGTCTCACACGCGGATAAACGAAGACGTGAGCCGCCTATGCCTCCTCGTTTTGGGGGATGCGGACCGTCACGGGCGGGATTTCGCCATCGAGCCAGTCCTGCTCCCTTGCGAGCGCCGTCCAGGCATCCGCCATCCGCGAATAGCGCTTGTAGGCGGGTTGCCCTTCCGCGCGCTCTGCGAGCTGCAGGCAGTTCTCGGCGTTATCCCTGAAAACGTCAGACTGTTTCATGGGGAAGACGTGGGGACGGAACTCCTGCATCGCAACTGTCCTTGCCGGATCTTAACGAGCGGGAACTTCGCACGGCACCGGTCATTGTCATGGATGCGAGTTCTTGTCGCGATCACCCTGGTGTTCATTGGCAGCGCAGCGCTGGCCGACAGCACCGGCGAGCAAAAGCCTGATAACCGCGCGCCGACGGCCATTGACGTCATCAGCGGCCTCTACGCGTTCGGCCGCTTTCAGCAGAGCCTTCTGGAGAGCACCGACCTGAAGGGCAATGCGGAGGTGAAGAACCTTGCCGCCCTGCGCGCCGAAGAAGCTGCCAAACGCGACAAGACCCTCAAGGATATTCAGGCGGCGATCGGCGCCGAGCCCCGTATCGGCAAGACCGCGAGCGCCGGCCTCGCCGAGCCCGACAGCTCGGATGGGCCGGCCTATGTCCGGACTTTCTATGCCGCGCAGATCCCTCAATATGAATCCACCATCGCCCTGCTCGAACGCTATCTCACGGCGCCCGACAATGCGGCGCTTGCGGCGTTCGCGCGCGAACAGCTGCCCAGGCTGCGCTCGCAGGTCAAGGACGCCGGGCGCACCATGGCGGACAAGTAGCCGCCCTCACTTGTCGTTCGGATGATGCTGCTGGCTTTCCGGTCGCACCGTGCGGTCGCTCTCCGGCATCTTGTCCCTGCCCGCATCCCCATTGTCGTCCTTGCCGCCCGATGTCGACGTGCCGCTGCCGCTGGGGTTGGACCTGGCCGCGCTTCCCGTGGTCTGCGGATCCGCCTGCGGGGCGGCGGAGCTTGCGGCGGGATCGCCGGTCACTGACCCGCGGCCGCTGGGTTCACCCTGCGCGAAGGCCGAACCGGCGAGCAATATGGTGACAGCGACCGCGGTGAATCCTGCTTTGATCTGCATCTGCTCTCTCCCTGTCCCCGCTAACCGGAAAGGTTGGCGCTCCGTTCCGAAGAGGCGCCA
Source organism: Bradyrhizobium huanghuaihaiense (assembly GCF_025200885.1). Lineage (NCBI taxonomy): Bacteria > Pseudomonadati > Pseudomonadota > Alphaproteobacteria > Hyphomicrobiales > Nitrobacteraceae > Bradyrhizobium > Bradyrhizobium huanghuaihaiense. The sequence continues at coordinate 7,080,447 of NZ_CP104172.1, forward strand.
GCAGCAGCCCGCTCCACGTCCCCGAAAGCGCGAAATCTTTTCAGGAACCGAAATGGAACCAATGCCATCAACCGTCGTTATTTTGGCCGGGCTGAGCAGAGCAGGTTCCATTTTCCGGGCGCCGCAACCTTGGCGCTTGATTTCGAATTTGGCTGACGCTCTAGTTTGATCAATTGCGTCTTGCCGCAGATTCGGCCGACGCCTGCGGGGGAATCAGAATGAGCGACCTCGATCCCGGAACTGCATCACGCTCCGGTCGTCGCGTCCCAAAACCCAAAACCAACGGAATGTCGGATCCGGACTCCCGGCCGGAATTGCTGCTCGCGCTGCAAGCGATGCGCAGCGGCGATTTCTCGGTGCGCATGAGCGGCGACTATCTCGGCATCGATGGCAAGATTGCCGACACTTTTAATGAAATCATCGCCGCCAACCAGCGCATGGCGCAGCAGCTGGAGCTGGTCGGCCAGGTGGTCGGGCGCGAGGGCAAGACCCGGCAGCGCGTGAAGTTCGGCCTCGCCTCCGGATCCTGGGCGGACATGGAAGGCTCCGTCAACACGCTGATCGACGACCTGTTGTGGCCGACCCGCGAGGTGACGCGGGCGGTTGCGGCGGTGGCGCAAGGCGACCTGCTGCAGACCGTCAAGCTCGACGTCGACGGCCGTCCGCTCCGCGGCGAGTTCCTGCAGTCGGCGAACATCGTCAACACCATGATCAAGCAGCTCGGCGTGTTCACCTCCGAGGTGACGCGCGTGGCGCGCGAGGTCGGCACCGAGGGCAAGCTCGGCGGCCAGGCCCAGGTGCCGGAGGTGACCGGCGTCTGGAAGGATCTGACCGAGAGCGTCAACTCGATGGCGAACAACCTGACCAACCAGGTTCGCAACATCGCCGAGGTGACGATCGCGGTCGCCAACGGCGACTTGTCGAAGAAGATCACGGTCGACGTCCGCGGCGAGATCCTTCAGCTCAAGGAAGCCATCAACACGATGGTGGACCAGCTCCGCTCCTTCGCCTCCGAAGTGACGCGCGTGGCGCGCGAGGTCGGTACCGACGGCAAGCTCGGCGGTCAGGCGATTGTGCCCGGCGTCGCCGGCACCTGGAAGGACTTGACCGACTCCGTCAACGCGATGTGCGGTAACCTCACCGCGCAGGTCCGCAATATCGCCAACGTCACCACCGCCGTGGCGCGCGGCGACCTGTCGCGCAAGATCACGGTGGACGTGCGCGGCGAAATCCTGGAGCTGAAGGACACCATCAACACCATGGTGGACCAGCTCAACTCCTTCGCCTCGGAAGTGACGCGCGTCGCGCGCGAGGTCGGCACCGAAGGCAAGCTCGGCGGCCAGGCCCAGGTGCCCGGTGTCGCCGGCACCTGGAAGGACTTGACCGATAACGTCAACTTCATGGCGTCGAACCTGACCGCGCAGGTCCGCAACATCGCCGACGTCGCGACCGCCATCGCCGGCGGCGACCTGTCGAAGAAGATCACCGTGAACGTCTCGGGCGAAATCCTTCAGTTGAAGGAAACGCTCAACACCATGGTCGACCAGCTCAACGCCTTCGCCGGCGAAGTCACGCGCGTGGCGCGCGAGGTCGGCACCGAAGGGCGGCTCGGCGGCCAGGCCAACGTGCTCGGCGTCGCCGGCACCTGGAAGGACCTCACGGAAAGCGTCAACTCGATGGCGTCGAACCTGACCGCACAGGTTCGCAACATCGCCGAGGTGACGACGGCGGTCGCCGGCGGCGACCTGTCCAAGAAGATCACCGTGGACGTCCGCGGCGAGATCCTGGAGCTGAAGGACACCATCAACACCATGGTGGACCAGCTCAACGCCTTCGCCGGGGAAGTGACGCGCGTCGCGCGCGAGGTCGGCACTGAAGGCAAGCTCGGCGGCCAGGCGCAGGTGCGCGGCGTTGCCGGCACCTGGAAGGACCTGACGGACTCCGTCAACTCGATGGCCTCCAACCTGACCGGCCAGGTCCGCAACATCGCCGAGGTCGCGACCGCCGTCGCGAAGGGCGACCTGTCGAAGAAGATCACCGTGAACGTGTCGGGCGAAATCCTTCAGCTGAAGGAAACGCTCAACACCATGGTCGACCAGCTCAACGCCTTCGCCGGCGAAGTCACGCGCGTCGCGCGCGAGGTCGGCACCGAAGGCAAGCTCGGCGGCCAGGCCCAGGTGACGGGCGTGGCCGGCACCTGGAAAGACCTCACCGACAACGTCAACTCGATGGCGGGCAACCTCACCGCCCAGGTCCGCAACATCGCCGAGGTCGCAACCGCCATCGCCGGCGGCGACCTGTCGCGCAAGATCACGGTGGACGTCCGCGGCGAGATCCTTCAGCTCAAGGACACGCTGAACACGATGGTCGACCAGCTCAACCGCTTCGCGGGCGAGGTGACGCGCGTGGCGCGCGAGGTCGGCACCGAAGGCCGCCTCGGCGGCCAGGCCAACGTGCCCGGCGTCGCCGGCACCTGGAAGGACCTCACCGACAGCGTCAACTCGATGGCGGGCAACCTCACCGCGCAGGTCCGCAACATCGCCGAAGTGACCACCGCCGTGGCGCGCGGCGACTTGTCCCGCAAGATCACCGTGGACGTGAAGGGCGAGATCCTCGAGCTCAAGAACACCATCAACACCATGGTGGACCAGCTCAACGGCTTCGCCGGCGAAGTCACCCGCGTCGCGCGCGAGGTCGGCACCGAAGGCAAGCTCGGCGGTCAGGCCGAGGTGCCCGGCGTCGCCGGCACCTGGAAGGACCTTACCGACAACGTCAACTTCATGGCGTCGAACCTGACGGCTCAGGTCCGCAACATCGCCGAGGTCGCAACCGCGATTGCCGGCGGCGACCTCTCGAAGAAGATCACGGTGGACGTACGCGGCGAGATCCTGCTGCTGAAGGATACGCTGAACACCATGGTCGAGCAGCTCCGCTCCTTCGCCGCCGAAGTGACGCGCGTCGCGCGCGAGGTCGGCACCGAGGGCCGGCTCGGCGGCCAGGCCGTCGTGCCTGGCGTCGGCGGCACCTGGAAGGACCTCACCGACAACGTCAACCTGCTCGCTGCGAACCTCACCACGCAGGTCCGCAACATCGCCGAAGTGACCACCGCCGTGGCGCGCGGCGACTTGTCCCGCAAGATCACCGTGGACGTGAAGGGCGAAATCCTCGAGCTGAAGAACACCATCAACACCATGGTGGACCAGCTCAACGCCTTCGCCGGCGAAGTTACGCGCGTCGCCCGTGAAGTCGGCACCGAGGGCGAGCTCGGCGGCCAGGCCCAGGTGCCCGGCGTCGCCGGCACCTGGAAGGATCTCACCGACACCGTGAACTTCATGGCGGCGAACCTGACCGAGCAGGTCCGCGGCATCGTCAAGGTGGTGACGGCAGTCGCCAACGGCGACCTCAAGCAGAACCTCACGGTGAAATCGAAGGGCGAGGTCGCCGCGCTCGCCGATACCATCAACAACATGACCGAAACGCTCGCGACTTTCGCCGATCAGGTGACGTCGGTGGCGCGCGAGGTGGGCGTCGAAGGGCGCCTCGGCGGCCAGGCCGACGTGCCAGGCGCTGCCGGCACCTGGAAGGACCTCACCGGCAACGTCAATCTGTTGGCCGCGAACCTCACCTCGCAGGTCCGCGCGATCGCGGAAGTGGCGACCGCCGTGACCAAGGGCGACCTGACGCGGTCGATCCAGGTCGATGCCCGCGGCGAAGTGGCCGAGCTGAAAGACAACATCAACACGATGATCACGAACCTCCGTCTGACGACGGACGTGAACACCGAGCAGGACTGGCTGAAGACCAACCTCGCGAAATTCACCAACATGCTGCAGGGCCAGCGCGACCTCGCCACCGTGGGCCGGTTGCTGCTGACCGAGCTGTCGCCGCTGGTGAACGCCCACACCGGCGTGATCTACCAGATCGAGAGCGAGGACAATCCGCAGCTGCTGCTGCTCGCCTCCTACGCCGGCGACGGCGTCTATCCCTATCAACGCGTACTGCAATTCGGCGAGGGCCTGATCGGCCAGTGCGCGCTCGACAGGCGCCCGCGGGTCGTTGCGGACATTCCGAGCGACGTGGTGCCGATCAATTCAGCGCTGTTCCGCGTCGCCCCGAAGAACCTCGTGGTGCTGCCGGTGCTGTTCGAAGGCCAGGTCAAGGCGGTGATCGAGCTCGCCTCGCTCGCCTCCTTCACGACCTCGCAGATGACCTTCCTCGAACAGCTCACCGACTCCATCGGCATCGTGCTCAACTCGATCGAGGCGACGATGCAGACCGAAGGCCTGCTGAAGCAGTCGCAGCAGCTCGCCGGCGAGCTCCAGACCCAGCAGCGCGAATTGCAGCAGACCAACGACCAGCTCGAGCAGAAGGCGCAGCAGCTCGCCGAGCGCAACGTCGAGGTCGAGCGCAAGAACCAGGAGATCGAGCAGGCCCGCCGTGCGCTCGAGGAAAAGGCGACCGAGCTCGCGCTGACCTCGAAGTACAAGTCCGAATTCCTCGCCAATATGAGTCACGAGCTGCGCACGCCGTTGAACTCGATCCTGATCCTCGGTCAGCAGCTCACCGACAATCCGGACGGCAACCTCACGGCCAAGCAGGTCGAGTTCGCCCGCACCATCCACGGCGCCGGCACCGACCTGCTCAACCTCATCAGCGACATCCTCGATCTCTCCAAGATCGAGTCCGGCACGGTCACGGTGGATGCCGAGGAGATCCTGACCGCCAACCTGCTCGAGACCGTCGGCCGTCCGTTCCGGCACGAGGCGGAGAACCGCGGCCTCTCGTTCAAGATCGACGTCGATCCGAACCTCGCGCGCAGCATCGTCACCGACTCCAAGCGCCTGCAGCAGGTTCTGAAGAACCTGCTCTCCAACGCCTTCAAGTTCACCGCCGACGGCGAAGTGCGCCTGAAGGTCGAGGCCGCCCTCGGCGGCTGGGGAACCGATCACCCGGTGCTGAACTCCGCGCCGGCCGTGATCGCTTTCGAGGTGTCGGATACCGGCATCGGCATTCCCCTGGAGAAGCAGAAGCTGATCTTCGAGGCGTTCCAGCAGGCCGACGCCGGCACCAGCCGCAAATATGGCGGCACCGGCCTTGGCCTTGCCATCAGCCGCGAGCTCGCGAGCCTGCTCGGCGGCGAAATCCATTTGCGCAGCGCGCCGGGCAAGGGCTCGACCTTCACGCTCTATCTGCCGCTGAAATATTCCGGACCGACGCTGGCGCCGCGCGCCGCCCCGTCGCCGCAGCAATACAGTCAGCCACCGGCGCTGCAGCCGGCCGCGCCGGAGCAGCAGCGCGTCATCGAGCAGCTGCCCGACGACCGTCTCAACCTCGAGCCCGGCGACAGCATCCTCTTGATCGTCGAGGACGATCCGCATTATGCGCGGGTGCTGGTCGATCTCGCACGCGATAAGGGCTTCAAGGTGCTAGTCGCCGCGCGCGGTGCGGAGGCGCTGGAACTTGCCAAGCAGTACCAGCCCCGCGCGGTCTCGCTCGACGTGTTCCTGCCCGACATGCTCGGCTGGACGGTGCTGAGCCAGCTCAAGCACAATCCGCTGACCCGCCACATCCCCGTGCAGATCATTACGCTCGACGAGGACCGCCAGCATGCGCTGGCGCGCGGCGCCTTCTCGTTCGTCAACAAGCCGACGACGACCGAAGGCGTCGCGGCGGCGCTGACGCAGATCAAGGAATATGCGCGGCCGCGGCGCAAGCGGCTCCTGATCGTCGAGGACAACGAGGCCGAGCAGCTCTCGATCCGCGAGCTGCTGCATCACGACGACATCGAGATCGTGGCGACCGACACCGGCGCCGGCGCACTCTCGATGCTGCGCGAAGCGCCCTGCGATTGCGTGGTGCTCGACCTCCGCCTACCCGACATGAGCGGCTTCGAGGTGCTGGACCAGATCCGCAACGACGAGGCGCTCTCGAACGTGCCGGTGGTGGTCTTCACCGGCCGCGAGCTTTCGGCGGAGGAAGACGCCGAGTTGCACACCATGGCGCGCAGCATCGTGGTCAAGGGCGTGGAATCGCCGGAACGTCTGCTCGACGAAACCGCGCTGTTCCTGCACCGCGTGATCACGGAACTTCCGGTCGAGAAGCAGCGCATGCTGGAGAAGCTGAACAGTTCCGACGAGGACCTGATCGGCAAGACCGCGCTGCTCGTCGACGACGACGCCCGCAACATCTTCGCGCTGTCGAGCGTGCTGGAACGGCGCGGCATGAAGGTGCTGACGGCGACCACAGGCAGCGAAGCCGTGACGCTGGTCGAATCCAATCCGGAAATCGCCATCGTGCTGATGGACATCATGATGCCGCAGATGGATGGCTATCAGACCATCGGCGTGATCCGCGAGAACCCGGCCTTCGCCCGCCTTCCGATCATCGCACTGACCGCCAAGGCGATGAAAGGCGACCGCGAGAAATGCCTGGAAGCCGGTGCCTCCGACTACCTCGCAAAACCCGTCAACACCGATCAATTGCTGCTTGCGATCCGCATGTGGCTGCACCGCTGAGCTGGATCCGCGAATGGACCACGAAAAGGTCAATATCCTCCTCGTCGACGACCAGCCGGCCAAGCTGCTCGCCTATGAGGTGATCTTGAAGGATCTCGGTGAGAACCTCGTGATCGCATCGTCCGGTCGCGAGGCACTGGAGGTGCTGCTCAAGACCGAGATCGCGGTGATCCTGGTCGACGTCTGCATGCCCGAGCTCGACGGCTTCGAGCTCGCGGCGATGATCCGGGAACATCCGCGCTTCCAGAAGACCGCGATGATCTTCATCTCGGCCATTCAAGTGAGCGACATCGACCGGTTGCGCGGCTACGAGATGGGTGCGGTCGACTACGTGCCGGTGCCCGTGGTGCCGGAGGTGCTGCGCGCCAAGATCAAGGTGTTTTCCGAACTCTACCGCAAGACCCGCGAGCTCGAACGGCTGAACCAGGAACTCGAGGACCGTGTCCGCGCCCGCACGGCGGAACTGGAGAACTCCACCGCCAAGCTGCGCGAGAGCGAGCAGCGCCGCAGCATGGCGATCGCCGCCGGCAAGATGGGATCCTGGGACTGGGACTGGATCAACGGCGACTGGATGTGGGACGAAGGCCAGTACCGCATCTTCGGCGTGACGCCGGAGACCTTCAACGTCACCTCGGCGAACATCCAGGCACTGCTGCACCCGGATGATGTCGACCGGTTCGGCCAGGCCATTGCCGCCTTCAATAGCGGCGCGCGCGCCTATGAAGGGGAATTTCGCGTCAGCCGCCCCGACGGTGAGGTGCGCTGGTGCGTCGGCACAGCGGCCGCGACGGTGGATCAGGCCGGCCGCGTGGTCCGCGTGAGCGGCGTCACCGTTGACATCACCGAACGCAAGCGTGCCGAGGAGCGGCAGAACCTGCTGGCGCGGGAAGTCGATCATCGCGCCAAGAATGCGCTGGCGCTGGCGCAATCGATCGTGCGCCTCACCCGTGCCGACGAGGTCAAGGCCTATGTCAACGCCGTCGAGGGACGCATCAATGCGCTGGCGCGCGTGCACACGATCCTGTCGCTGTCGAGCTGGCAGGGCGCCGAGCTTTCCAAGCTGATCGACGAGGAGCTTGCACCCTATTCGCTCGGCGACCAGATCCGATTGGCTGGTCCCGAGGTTCAGCTGGTCCCTGCGACGGCACAGACGCTGGCGCTGGCGTTGCACGAGCTCTTCACCAACTCCGCCAAATATGGCGCGCTCTCGACGCGATCGGGCCGGCTCTTGATCGGCTGGCAGGTCGAGGAAGACCACCTCACGCTGACCTGGGAGGAATCCGGCGGCCCGCTGGTGAGGACACCGAAGTCTCGCGGTTTCGGTACGCGAAGCCTGCTTGCGAGCGTCGAGTCCCAGCTCGGTGGACGGGCACAATTCGATTGGCGGGCCGAGGGCCTGTTGTGCCGCCTGGACGTGCCGCTGACCCGCAAGACCCCTGCCTCGGTAGCGCAGGGCAAGTTCGACGCCGACACCTCCCCCGAGCTGCAGCGCGCGTCGGGCTAACCGGACGCGGCGATCTTCGTGCGCAGGATCGAGCGAGGCTCGTCGGCGACGCGTCCTTCGAGCCAGGCTTCCGTTTGCGCGAGATCGCGCAGCGCCGTCGCATAGCGGCGGGCTGCGCTTCGTTCCGCACCGCGCGGCAACTTGCGCGCCTTGCGCAACATGTCGGCGGCCGCATTCCGATAGGCCAGCGAGCGATAGAGATAGACGACCTTACCCATATCGAGTGTCCCATGTTGATGGACTTCATCCTCGCAAGCCCGGCATGAACGCCGGATGAAGCGGCGGATGACAATTCCTTCATGCGAGTGGAACCCGCGATCATCGCGCGCGTTGCATGTGCAATCGAGGGTTGGTTCCATGCGTGCGAACAAGACACCCAAGAAGCCACCGAGCCTGCTCTCTCCCACTGGCGTCATCAAGCTCGTGACGCATGCGATGATGGGCGCAGCTCTCGGGCTCGCATTCGGTCTCGCGCTCACTCTGTCCAATCCGGCGGTCGCCAATCTACTCAATCACGGCGGAAGCCAAGCAATTCTGGTCTTCGCCCTCACATTGGTGACGACGTTCGCGATCGGTGCGACGCTCACGGGCGTCGTGTTCATCATCGACGAGGACAAGGAATTTTGAAGCGCGCGTGAAAACGCGGGTCTACTTTGTCGGGAACTCCTGTGACCAACGGCAGTTGGCTGCCTGCGTCAATTTAACTCAGGGAGTTCCCGCACATGAAGACGACCAAGCTCGCTCTCGCCGTGATGTTGGCAAGCGGCCTCGCCGCTGCACCGTTTGCCGCGCAGGCCAAGTCGCATAAGGCGAAACATGAATCGTCGACCTCTCAGACGACTGGCGCCAACACGAAGAGCAAGAGTCCCGATGCCTCCGGCCAGGGCGGCTCTGGCCCCGGCTCCGATCAGGGCGGCACGATGACCAAGGGCACAGGCACCGCCAAGTAAGGCGCAGTCGTGCATCGAAGGCCTCGCGTTCGCGGGGCCTTCTCGCTTTGGTTGTTCGATACGATCTCTCTCAAGCCACACGCTGGCAGACGCGTTAGCTGCGTCCGGTGTCAACGATATTCAGCTCGCCGCCCGCGTCTTCACGAGATGGTCGAGCTGCGCCCGCTTGCGCGCAATCAGGAGCTGGGCCGCGGCGTCGTCGAGACCCTCGCGCTGCAATTGCCGGATCGCGGAGCCCAGTTCGAGAATCTCGGCGCGCAGTTTCAGGATCCGGTACGTGTCCGGGTCTTCCTCCATGACGCGCTCCTAAAGCTCTCAGCCGCGCGCGATCGTCCGCGCGGGATCTGCGGCTTTCTTCAGCGGACGAAGCCGTACACGATCGCGGACATCCGGCAGGACGTGGCCACCGCCAGCAGCTCTCCATTCGCCGATCAACAGGTTGATTTTCCGGCGCAGGTCCATCTGCGCCAGGGCCTTTTCCGTGCAGTCGCGCCCCCGATCGACGAGGTCGCGCACGGATGCCTCAACGTTGGCCATCTCCAACCTCAAGGCGCTGATTTTACGTCGAATTTCATTAATTCTGTTGTCCATGGCTTGTTAGAACAAAATAAGAACATATAGTCAAGTCGCGATTTCAGAATGGAGAGCGGACATGCAGGTTCAGGGTAAATACGACGCCAAGGCGTTTCTCATGGAGCAAATGTCCCGGGCGCAGGGATTGAAGCTGAAGCGGCTGAGCGAAGAGGCGTATCAGCCTGCGCAATATGCGCGAGATCTATCCTTCGCCGAAGCCGCGCGGCGCATCCAGGTGCTCGAAGCGGAGATCGAGCTCGCAAACTCATTCTAGCCTGCGTCATTCATCATCCGGAGCGTTGCCGACGCGCTTTCGGAACCATGCCTGTGTCGAGCGGTTTTCCCCGGCCAAGGGAGAAAACGCATGGCACGCAAGGCAAAGAAACGACGTTACTCACGCAGCTCCGGCAGCGATGTCGAAAGCGAAATGCGCCGCTACAAGAAGGGCACCGCGAAGAGCGGACGCGGTGGTCGCGGCGGACGCGCGAAGAGTCGCAAGCAGGCGATCGCGATTGGACTCTCGAAGGCCCGCAAGAAGGGCAAAAAAGTCCCGAAGAAAGCGTCCAAACGAAAGACGTCCAAGAAGAAGACGGCCAAGAAAGCGGCAAAGAAATCGAAGCGCAAATCCAGCAAGCGGTGACGCTGTCGCCCGTCAGATCATGCTGCCCGGCATGAAGCACCGAATCGAAATCCCGAACGCCGTCTTCACCGGCCAGACCATGGTGCGCCCCGCCCGGTTCGGTTCGGTGATGACGGCTTCATCCGGCACATCCACCCATTGACCGTCGAGACGCACGCGATAATGCCCGTCGTGCGATTCCCAATCGGGATCCGAGACGGCAAATCCATCTGCATCCGAGCAGCACGGGCCGAGATGGCTGCGCAGACTGTCGAACCAGGGCTTGAGCGGTGAATCCGCGTAGCGGCCGTCATCGCGCCCGAGGGCGCTTCCAGCCGACAGCACGAGCGGCGCCACGAGCAGCGCACGTCTCAGCGAGAGCTTCAATCGATCCATGTCGGCACCGATCAAATGCGAACACCGGCCGGTTCCACAAAGCAGCCGGACGTTCGGAACTCCACCCCCTGCAGGTAATATGGACTCCAAAGTCTGACGAGCGAACGCGGCTTTTTCGGACGAATCCGTCACCAATACTGCCGTTAACGAGAATGTTATCGTCGACCTGTGGGTATCTTTCACGCCGGTACGAAAAAAGGCGGCCCGCGGGCCGCCTTTTGAATTGCCGTTCAGAACGAGAGGCTTACGCGAGCGGCACGGCGACGAACCGGGTCGCCTCCGCGCCCTTCACCTGAAGCAGCACGCTGTTCTTGCCGGACGATTTTGCCTGCGCCAATTCAGCGCGGACGTCACCGACATTGGCGACGGGCTTGCCGCCGACATTGAGGATGACGTCGCCGGTCTGGATGCCGCGCTGCGCTGCCGGCCCTTGCGGATCGACCTCGGTGACGACGACGCCCTTCTGGCCGGCGCCCTGCACCTCGCCGGCCGGCGCGAGGCTAAGCCCGAGGCGCGGCGTGCCCTTCTCCGGCTGCACCTTGCCCTCATCGGCTTTACCGTTCGCCTGCCGCTCCTTCGGCAACTCGCCGAGTGTGAGCGTCACCGTCTTGCTTCCGCCCTTGTGGAAGACATCGAGCTTCACGGACGTGCCCGGTGCCAGCGTCGCGATGGTGCGGGCGAGATCGCGGGAGTCCTTGATCGCGGTGCCGTTGACGCCGGTGATGACGTCGCCCGCCTCGATCCCGGCCTTGGCCGCCGGGCTGCCGTCCTGCGGATTGTCGACGATCGCACCGCGTGCCTCCTTCAGGCCGAGACTGTCGGCGATGTCGGCGGTCACCGGCTGCACCTGCACGCCGAGCCAGCCGCGCGTCACAGCACCCTTGTCCTTCAACTGCGCGACGACGAGCTTTGCGGTCGTCGCCGGGATGTCGAAGCCGATACCGACCGAGCCGCCCGACGGCGAGAAGATCGCGGTGTTCACGCCGATCACGTTGCCGTTCATGTCGAAAGCCGGGCCGCCGGAATTGCCCTTGTTGATCGGCGCGTCGATCTGGATGAAGTCGTCATAGGGCCCGTTGCCGATGTCGCGGCCGCTGGCCGAGACGATGCCGGCGGTCACGGTACCGCCGAGGCCGAAGGGATTGCCGACCGCCACTACCCAGTCGCCGATCCGCGGCTTCTGCTCGGCGAATTTGACGAAGGGAAAGTCCTTCTTGCCGTCGACCTTGATCAGCGCGAGATCGGTCTTCGGATCGGTGCCGACCACCTTCGCGGTGTAGGTCGTGCCGTCGTCCATGGTGACCTGCACAGACTCGGCGTGATCGACGACGTGATTGTTGGTCACGGCGTAACCATCGGCGGAGATGAAGAAGCCGGAGCCTTCGCCCGTGACCATCTGGTGACGCTGGCGCGGCATGCCGTTCATGCCACCCGGGCCGCGGAAGCCGAACTGCCGCGAGAACTGGTCGAACGGCGAGTCCTCGTCGGAATCCATCCGGTTCTGTTGCAGCATCGCGTTCTTGTCGTTGTCGCGGTCGATCTTGACCCGCACCGAGATCACGGCGGGCTTGACCTTGGCGACGAGGTCGGCGAAGCCCGGCGGGGTCGTAGCGCTTTCCGCGGCGTGCGCGGGCGAGACCAGGGAGGTCACGCCGAACTGCGTGAAACCGGGAGAGCCGGCCAGCACGGCCACGCCAAGCGCGGCCACGGTGCCGAGCAGCGCAAGCCGGCGCGGCCTCAGGATCTTCCCGGTCGTGGTGGTGTCGGAATTGACGCGATCGTTCATGTCGAAATGTCCATGTTGGGTCAGATGTCGCCTTGCCCCCAACATGGTCGTTGCCACCTTACGGCGTTCCGTCCACGTGATTAAATCTTGGCAAAGGTGTTACGGCCGGCCGACCAAAATCGCGGCGGCACGTTGATGCAGCTCAAGGCCGCCCCACCGCGCAGTGGAAGACTGCGCTGTCGAACGATGTCGATCGGAGGCGCGCCATGTACAAAGACATTCTCGTCCATATCCCGACCGAGCGGCCGATGCGCGCCGTGATCGACGGCTCGATCTCGCTCGCGGCGCATCTCAACGCCCATCTCGACGCGGTCGCGGTCGGCTATGTCGCGAGCAGCGCAGCCTACGTCCTGGACGGCGGTGCCGCCGTGGCGGCCGTGTTCGAGCTGGAGCGCGAGCGCGCCCTGGAGCGGGCCGAGGCCGCGCTCGAGGTGTTCAAAAGCGAAGCGGCCAACGCCGGCATTTCCTGCACCTGCCATCCGCTCGGCGCGATCCCCGCGGATGCAGCCAGCTCGCTCGGCGAAATGGCGCGGCTGCACGACCTCAGCATCGTGCTCCAGCCCGATCCGGCGCAAGGCTCGTTCGACAACGACGTGCCTGGCGAAATCCTGTTCCAGGCCGGCGGCCCGGTGCTGTTCCTGCCCTACACCTTCCGTGGCGCCTTCAAGGCGCGGCGGATCGGCATTTGCTGGGACGGCAGCCGCGTCGCCGCCCGCGCGATGCGCGACGCAGCACCATTCCTGGCGCGCGCCGAAGGGATCGTGCTCATCACGATCAACGAAGCCGACGCAGTGCCGAGCGAGGTGTCGGCCAGCAAACTGGCGAGGCATCTCGGCCGGCGGGGCCTGTCGACCCGCACGGTCGGCCTCTCAGCCGCCCGCTCCCAGATTCAGCCGACCATCCTGTCGCTGGCGCCGACGAGAACCTCGATCTGCTGGTGATGGGCGGCTACGGCCATTCGCGTTGGCAGGAGCGCTTTCTCGGCGGCGTTACCCGCGCCATGCTGGAGGCCATGACGGTGCCGACGCTGATGTCGCATTAGCGAAGCCGGCCCGACGCTCTCACGCCGCGACGGGGGCCTCTGCATCCTCGTCACGGTGTGCATTGCATGCGTCGAAATGCGCCTTCAGCGCGACCTCGGCGAGATATTCGAAATGTTCGGCCTGGCCGAGGAGTTCCCAGTTTTGAAGCGGCCTGTAGGCGGCCTGCTGACGACAGAGGGACGCCAACGCCCGGTAGCGACGTACGTTCTCCATGAGACCCTCCCTCGCATTCACTGGGCTTATTGGGCCTGATTTGCGTCAGGCCGATGGCGTTTATGCAAAACATTTGCTGCGTGCAGAACGCGCTTAACCTAGATTAATCTTCGAGAAGCTCCGGCAAGATTTTTAGTTCCAAACGCCCGCGCGGATCTCTCGCCTCAATGCGCTAGGCGTAGAGGCGGCGCCTTGGGACAACCGGAACGGCGAAGCTTTCGATGCTTGCGCCTCCCGTAGTCTACCGGATACGACCTGCTTCGCTCACGCGCTTCGACTGCGCGGAACTATGTTGCAGCTTCGGACCCCATCCCGCCTCAGCAGCTGCGCGAATGGCGGCGATGTTGGCGGCATAATCGGCGCCGCCCTTGCCGCGGAACACGGCGGAGCCCGCCACCAGCGTATCGACACCGGCGGCGGCAACCGCGGCAGCATTGTCCCGCGTGATGCCGCCATCGACCTCGAGCCGGATCGGCCGGTCGCCGATCATGCTTCGAATGCGCCGGATCTTTTCCAGCTGGGATTCGAGGAAGGCCTGGCCGCCGAAGCCCGGATTGACCGTCATCACCAGCACAAGGTCGAGACGATCGAGCACATATTCGATCGTGCTCTCCGGTGTCGAGGGACACAGGCTGACGCCGGCCTTCTTGCCGAGCGCGCGGATCGCCTGGAGCGAGCGGTCGAGATGCGGCCCCGCTTCGGCGTGAACAGTGATGACGTCAGCGCCGGCTTTTGCGAACGCCTCGAGATAGAGATCGACCGGTGCGATCATGAGATGCACGTCGAAGACCTTCTTGGTCACCGGCCGGATCGCCCTGATGACGTCGGCCCCGAAGCTGATGTTCGGGACGAAATGTCCGTCCATGACATCGCAATGGATCCAGTCGGCGCCGGCCGCATCGATGGCCGCGATCTCTTCGCCGAGACGCGCGAAATCCGCAGCCAGGATCGAGGGCGCAATAAGGATCTCGCTGGTCATGCCTTCACGCTCCTTTCCGCAACCGGACCACCGCTGAAGACGCGGCTTGCAAGGACATCCGCCGGATCGATGGTCTCGAGATCGGCGACATCGAGCATGCGGTTGAGGTCGGACACCAGGCGGTCGGCCTGCCGCAGGCGGATGCGATCGACCGCATTGCGGATCGAGCGGGCGTTGGAGAAGAACGGCTGGGTCCGGCGCAGGGCGATGTATTTCTCGAACGCCTCGCGTGCCGCTGCCGAGAAGCGATAGCCTCGCTCCTTCAGCATCAACTCGGCAATGACGAGCAGCTCGGCCTCTGCATAGTCGGGGAAGTCGATGTGGTGCGCGATGCGCGAGCGGAAGCCGGGATTGGAGGCGAAGAAGCTCGTCATCCGTTCGCCGTAACCGGCGAGGATCACGACCAAATCCTCGCGCTGATTTTCCATCACCTGGAGCAGGATCTCGATCGATTCCTGACCGTAGTCGCGCTCGTTGTCGGGACGATGCAGATAGTAGGCCTCGTCGATGAACAGCACGCCGCCCATCGCCTTCTTCAGGATCTCCTTCGTCTTCGGCGCGGTGTGGCCGATATACTGGCCGACGAGGTCATCGCGCGTCACCGAGATCACCTGCCCCCGCCGGACGAAGCCGAGGCCGTGCAGGATCTTGGCCATGCGCAGCGCCACGGTTGTCTTGCCGGTGCCGGGATTGCCCGTGAACGACATGTGCAGCGTCGGCGGCGCGGCGGCAAGGCCTGCGCGCTGCCGGATGCGCTCGATCAGCAGCAGCGAGGCGATCTGGCGCACGCGGTTCTTCACCGGCTTGAGCCCGATCAGCTCCTGATCGAGCTGCTGCAGCGTATCGGTGATCCCGGCGGCTTCGGCCTCCTTGCGGAGATCGAAATGGGTCTCGCTTGGATCGGTCGTCGTTGCATGGGGGACATCGAGCATCGGCACCTCGAATAAAAGGGCTTCGCCGCGAGGGGAGCGGCGAAGCAGTGGTCCGCCAAGGAAACGGAGCAGGGAGTGCTCCGCGCGGAGGGAGAATGGCTATTGCGCGGCGTGGGCGGCGGGCTTCCGCACCGTGGTGTAGCGGATCGCGCGACCGCCAACTTCCTGCCGCACCAACTCGAATTCCGCTTCCTGCGGCGGCCGGTTGACGAGGAAGGAGATCCGCACCGATTCCCAGCCATGACTGGAATCGAAGCCGCTGATACGGATATAGCGGTCGCCATACACCCGGCGGCACTCGGCGAGCTCCATCATCACGCCGGCGGCGTCCTGGAGGTCGAACATAGGCAGGCCCCACATCTCCCAATAGGTGTTGCGGGGATGCGGGTCGTCGGTGAACTCGATGTTCACCGCCCAGCCGTTGCTGAGGCAATACTGCACCTGCTTGGTGATCTGGTCGTCGGTCAGATCGGGCAGGAACGAGAAGCAGCCCTGGGTTAGTTTCATTGTCAAAACTCCTCAGACGGTTTCCAGCGCCGTCGGCACGAAGTCCGGCGTGTCCGTGGATTGGTAGTTGAAGGTGACGTCCTTCCAGACATCGAGCGCGGACTTCAGCGGTGTGCAGGTTTGCGCTGCCTTCGCCAGGATCTCCGGACCTTCGTGGACGTAGTCGCGGCCCTCGTTGCGGGCGAGGATCATCGCTTCCAGCGCCACACGATTGGCGATCGCACCGGCCGCGATCCCCATGGGATGGCCGATGGTGCCGCCGCCGAACTGCAGCACGACGTCCTCTCCTAACAGATCGAGCAACTGATGCATCTGGCCGGCATGGATGCCGCCGGAGGCGACCGGCATCATCTTGTTCAGGCTCGCCCAGGACTGGTCGAAGAAGATGCCGTGCTCGAGCCTGGTCGGATTGAACTCCTCGCGGCAGACATCGTAATAGCCGCGCGTGGTGTTGGGATCGCCTTCGAGCTTGCCGACCACCGTGCCGGCATGGATGTGGTCGACGCCGGCAAGCCGCATCCATTTGGCGATGACGCGGAACGACACGCCGTGGCTCTTCTGCCGCGTATAGGTCGAGTGACCGGCGCGATGCAGATGCAGGATCATGTCGTTGCGCCGCGCCCATTTGGCCATGGACTGAATCGCGGTGTAGCCGATCACGAGGTCGATCATGACGATGCACGATCCGAGCTCTTTCGCGAACTCCGCGCGCTCGTACATGTCCTCCATCGTCCCCGCGGTGACGTTCAGGTAGGTGCCCTTCACCTCGCCGGAAGCGGCCTGCGCGCGGTTCACCGCCTCCATGCAATAGAGGAAGCGATCACGCCAATGCATGAAGGGCTGCGAGTTGATGTTCTCGTCGTCCTTGGTGAAGTCGAGCCCGCCCTTGAGCGCCTCGTAGACCACGCGGCCGTAGTTGCGGCCGGACAGACCGAGCTTGGGCTTCACCGTTGCGCCCAGCAGCGGCCGGCCGAACTTGTCGAGCCGCTCGCGTTCGACCACGATGCCGGTCGCCGGTCCCTGGAACGTCTTCACATAGGCGACGGGAAAGCGCATGTCCTCGAGGCGCAGCGCCTTCAGCGGCTTGAAGCCGAACACGTTGCCGATGATCGAGGCCGAAAGGTTGGCGATCGAACCTGGCTCGAACAGGTCGAGATCATAGGCGATGTAGGCGAAGTACGAGCCTGGCGTGCCCGGCACCGGATCGACGCGATAGCATTTTGCGCGATACTTTTCCGCGGCTGTCAGGCGGTCTGTCCAGACCACCGTCCAGGTCGCGGTCGAGGATTCGCCCGCGACGGCGGCTGACGCCTCGATCGGGTC
Source organism: Bradyrhizobium huanghuaihaiense (assembly GCF_025200885.1). Classification (NCBI taxonomy): domain Bacteria; kingdom Pseudomonadati; phylum Pseudomonadota; class Alphaproteobacteria; order Hyphomicrobiales; family Nitrobacteraceae; genus Bradyrhizobium; species Bradyrhizobium huanghuaihaiense. The sequence continues at coordinate 7,097,787 of NZ_CP104172.1, forward strand.
GACGCCCTCCTGCGGCGTGACGCGGAACAGCGCGATGACGTCGGTGTCCTTTGGCGTGTAGTCAGGCTCCCAATAGCCCATGCGCTTGTACTCCATCACGCCGGAGCGATAGCGTTCCTTGCCGCGGACTGTGCCTGCATGTGCGTTCATGTCTCTCTCCTGCTCTTTTCTCTGCTCTCTGATTGATTAGGCTGCTACGGACTCGCGGGCGTCGACGCGTGGATCGAGCTCGCCGGCGCGATAGCGGCGCGCCATCTCGCTCATCGGGACCACCTTGATCTTGCTGGCGTGGCCTGCGGTGCCGAACTGCTCGAACCGTTCCCGGCACAGCTCGCGCATCGCATCCATCGCCGGCTTGAGGAATTTGCGCGGATCGAACTCCGAGCGTGATTGCGCGGCGACTTTCCGGAACACCGCGGTCATCGCCAGCCGGCAGTCAGTGTCGATATTGACCTTGCGCACGCCACTCTTGATGCCGCGGACGATTTCTTCCACCGGTACGCCCCAGGTCTGCGGCATCTCGCCGCCGAACTGGTTGAACATGTCCTGGAGTGGCTGCGGCACCGAGGAGGAGCCGTGCATGACGAGATGCGTATTCGGCAGCCGGCGATGGATCTCCTCGACCACCCGCATCGCCAGGATGTCGCCATCAGGCTTGCGGCTGAACTTGTAGGCGCCGTGCGAGGTGCCCATCGCGATCGCCAGCGCGTCGACTTTCGTTGCGCGAACGAAATCGACGGCCTGATCGGGATCGGTCAACAGCTGGTCGTGGCTGACCTTGCCCTCGACGCCATGACCATCCTCCTGTTCGCCGCCGCCATGCTCCAGCGAGCCAAGCACGCCGAGCTCGCCTTCGACGGAGGCCCCGACCCAATGGGCGAGATCGACGACGCGGCGCGTGATCGCGACGTTGTAGTCATAGTCAGCCGCGGTCTTGGCGTCGGCCTTGAGCGAGCCGTCCATCATGACCGACGTGAAACCGTGGGCGATGGCCGAGGCGCAGGTCGCCTCGTCATTGCCGTGGTCCTGGTGCATGCAGAGCGGGATGTCCGGATAGGTCCGCTCCAGCGCGTCGATCATGTGCGAGAGCATGAGATCGCCGGCATAGCTGCGCGCGCCGCGCGAGGCCTGGATGATGACGGGCGCGTCGACCTCGGCCGCCGCCTGCATGATCGCGATGCCCTGCTCCATGTTGTTGATGTTGAACGCCGGCACGGCGTAACCGTGGTTCGCGGCGTGATCGAGCAGTTGGCGAAGGGTGATACGGGCCAAGGGTCGTCCTCCTTATTGGCTCTTGCGGGCGATCGCCCGGCGGGCCGCTTCCGCAGTGCTTTGCGGTGTGATGCCGAATTCGCGGTACAGCACCGGCGCCGGCGCCGAGGCGCCGAAACCGCGCATGCCGACGAATTCACCGTCGGCGCCGATCCAGCGATGCCAATCGCCGGCCACGGCTGCCTCGATGCCGACGCGCGGCGCAGTGCCGAGCACGCAGGCGCGGTAATCCTCGGGCTGCTCCTCGAACAGCGCAAAGCACGGCGCCGAGACCACGGCCGCGCGGATGTGTTCGGTCGCCAGCAGACGCGCAGCTTCCAGGGCGATCGATACTTCCGAGCCGGTCGCTATCAGCGTCACGTCGCGGCCGCCGTCAGGCGAAACGATGAGATAGGCGCCACGTGCGACGCGATTCCTGCCGCGAACGTCGCTGCGGAAGGTCGGCAGCGCCTGCCGCGACAGGCACAGCACCGAGGGGCGATCTTCCGCTTCGAGCGCGCAGTCCCAGGCCTCCAGCGTTTCGACTGCGTCGGCCGGGCGAAACACCAGCAGGTTGGGAATGACCCGCAGCGCCGCGAGATGCTCGACCGGCTGATGCGTCGGGCCATCCTCGCCGAGGCCGATGGAGTCGTGGGTCATCACATGGATGACGCGCAGCCGCATCAGGGCCGCAAGGCGGATCGCGGGCCGGCTGTAATCGGAGAACGCGAGGAACGTGCCGCCATAGGGGATGAAGCCGCCATGCAGCGCGAGGCCGTTCATCGCCGCAGCCATGCCGTGCTCGCGAATGCCGTAATGGATGTAGTCGCCGGCAAACGCACCACTCTTGACCGGGGCCTGCGCTTTGACATGCGTCAGGTTCGAATGGGTCAGGTCCGCGGAGCCGCCGACCAGGCCGGGAATCGTTCCGGCGATGCCGTCGAGCACCTGTTGCGAGGCCTGCCGCGTCGCAAGCTTCGGCCGCTCGCTTGCAAAGCGTTCGCGCAATTTCGCCGCGGCCAGTGCATAGGCGGCCGGCAGCGCGACGGCCTTGCCCTCGACGAACAGGTCACGCTGCTCTGGCGTCGCGTCTTCGTAGCGATCGAGCCAGGCGAGCCGATCGACCTGCCCGCGCTGCCCGATCATCCGCCAGGCCTTCTGGATCGTGACAGGCACCACGAAGGGCTGATAGTCCCAGCCAAGCGTGCGGCGCGCCGCGGTCGTCTGCTCGGTGCCGAGCGGCGCGCCGTGCGCCTTCTCGGTGCCCTGCCGATCAGGCGCGCCATAGCCGATGATGGTGCGGCAGGCGATCAACGACGGCTTTGCGGTCTCCCGCTCCTCCGCAATCGCCTGCGCAACGGCCTCGGGATCATGCCCGTCGACGCGGCGCACCGACCAGCCGGAGGCAGCGAAACGCGCGAGCTGATCGTCCGACGTTGCAAGCGAGGTGGGACCGTCGATGGAGATGCCGTTGTCATCGAACAGCACGATCAGCCGGCCGAGTCCGAGATGGCCTGCAAGCGAGATCGCCTCCTGGCTGATGCCCTCCATCAGGCAGCCATCGCCCGCGATGACATAGGTGTAGTGATCGACGAGCCCGTCGCCATGCCGCGCATTGGCCATGCGTTCGGCGAGCGCCATGCCGACCGCGGTCGCGATCCCCTGCCCCAGCGGTCCCGTCGTGGTCTCGACGCCCGGCGTGTGGCCGTATTCGGGATGGCCCGGCGTCTTCGAGCCCCATTGGCGGAACGCCTTGATGTCGTCGATGCTGACATCGCCACCGGTCAGGTGCAGCAGTGCATAAAGCAGCATCGAGCCGTGGCCGGCCGAGAGGACAAAACGGTCGCGGTCCGGCCAGTTCGGATGCGCCGAGTCGAACTTGAGGAAGCGCGAGAACAGCACGGTTGCGACATCGGCCATGCCCATGGGCAGGCCGGGATGGCCCGACTGCGAGGTCTCGATGGCGTCGACCGCGAGGAAGCGGACGGCATTGGCGAGATCGTTGTGCGTAACCGCCGTGAGGTCGGCTTCGGCGTGGACGGAGATGTTCATCGGATTTTCTCCTCGTTCACTTCAGGCTGCGCTTGCGCTCGATCAGCTGCATGATCAGCGGCGTCAGGATGAGCTGCATCGCCAGATCGAGCTTCGCGCCGGGGCACACGATCGAATTGGCGCGCGACATCCAGCTCTGCGGCAACATCGACAGCAGATAGGGGAAGTCGATGCCGCGCGGGTTCTTGAAGCGGATCACGACCATCGATTCATCCGGCGTCGGGATCCAGCGCGCGATGAACGGGTTGGAGGTGTCCACCGTCGGCACGCGCTGGAAGTTGATGTCGGTCTCGGTGAATTGCGGGCAGATGTAATGGATGTAGTCGGGCATCCGCCGCAGGATGGTGTCGGTGACGGCCTCGGTCGAATAGCCCCGCGCGCTGCGGTCGCGGTGCAGCTTCTGGATCCATTCGAGATTGATGACCGGCACGACGCCGATCTTGAGATCGGCATAGCGCGCGACGTTGACCTTGTCGGTGACGACGGCGCCGTGCAGACCCTCATAGAACAGCAGGTCGGAGTTCTCCGGCAGCTGCTTCCAGTCGGTGAAGGTGCCGGGCGCGGCGCCATGCAGCGCCGATTCCTCGGCGTCGTGGACGTAGTGCCGCGTCACCGCGGTGCCGGTCTCGCCGTAGTCGCGGAAGGCACGTTCCAGCTCCTCGAACAGATTGGTCTCGGGGCTGAAATGGCTGAAGTGCTTGTTGCCGCGCTCGGCCTCCTTCGCCATCTGCGTGCGCATCTCGGCGCGGTCATAGCGGTGGAAGGCGTCGCCCTCGATGTAGGCGGCGTTGACCTTCTCGCGGAAGAAGATCTGCTCGAACGTCTTCTTGACCGAGGTGGTGCCGGCACCGGAGGAGCCGGTGATCGAGATGATCGGGTGCTTCCTGGACATGCGTTCACCTCGCTCAGAGTCGGAAGAATCCGCGCCGCGCGAACAGCGGCGCCGAGACGCTGGCAACCAGCAGCGGATCGCAATGCAGTTCCTCGACGCGCCGCACCTCGTTGCTCGAGCCCATGATCAGCGGCACACGCTGGTGCAGGCTCTGCGCGGAGAGGTCGAGGATGCGCTCGCGCCCGGTCGAGGCCGAGCCGCCGGCCTGCTCGATGATCATCGCCATCGGGTGTGCCTCGTAGGTGAGGCGCAGGCGGCCGTCGCCATAGCCGGGCCGCGCATCGGAGGGATAGAGGAACACGCCGCCGCGGGTGAGGATGCGGTAGGCTTCCGCGACCAGCGAGCCGATCCAGCGCATGTTGAAATTATGGTTGGCGGGCCCCTCGACGCCGGCAAGGCATTCGTCGATGAAGGCGCGCACCGGCGAGTCCCAGTGACGGCGATTCGACATGTTGATCGCGAACTCCTCGCAGGCCTCGGAGATCTGCACGGCGCTGCGCGCGAGGCGGAAGCAGCCCGCCTTGCGGTCGAGCGTGAAGATGTCGACGCCATCGCCGAGCGTCAGCACCAGCGAGGTCTGCGGCCCGTAGGTGACGAAGCCGGCCGCGAGCTGCGCCGAGCCGCGCTGATGGAAGGCGAGCGTGAGATCATCAGGTGCAGGCAGGATCGAGAAGATCGTGCCGACGGTCATGTTGATGTCGATGTTGGAGGAGCCGTCGAGCGGATCAATCGCGACGCAGATGCGGCCGTCGCGGTCGCCGATCTGCGGCTCGCGCATCTCCTCCGACGCCAGCGCCGCGACCGGCAGCCTGCCGAGGCAGCGGCGCAGGATCGCATCGGCCTGCACGTCGAGATCACGCTGGACGTCGCCGTCGCTGTTGCGGCCCGTCGTCAGGCCCGATGCGTCCGCGAGATCGCCGGTGGCGATGAGGTCGGCGATCTCGATCGCCGCCGCCGCGATGGCATCGACCGCGGCCGCCACGGCCAGCGCGTGCGGTGCGGTCTCTGAATACCGTTGAAGGTGGTCGTCCAGCCTGAGTTGCCCGGTCATCTGCGTCCATCCCCTGGGCCGGCGCCGCATCCATTGCCCTCCACGCTGGAGGTCGGTGCGGTCAGTCCCGGCATCAGGAGATTGACAGGGGCGGCTTAATAAGGAAAATTTCTATTCATAATGAGCGCCAAAGAATTTTCTTATAATGGCTCCGGCCATGCGGCAGCCCAGCTCCGGCATCTGACGATCCGGCAGCTTCGCTCGCTCGCGGCATTGTCGGCCAAGGGCAGCGTGACGGCGGCCTCCGGCCATCTCGGGCTGACGCAGCCCGCCGTGACCCAGCAGCTGCGGCAGCTTCAGGACCTCGCCGGCCTGCCGCTGGTGCAGCGGACCGGCGACGGCATGCTGCTGACCGAGGCGGGCAAGGAGGTGCTGGCGCTGGCCGAGCGGGTCGAAGCCGCGATCATGGATTGCCAGGGCGCGCTCGACCTGCTGGCGGGGCGGACCGGCGGCACGGTGCAGCTCGGCGCGGTCTCGACCGCGAAATATTTCGTGCCGCATGCCATCGCGGCGTTCTCGAAGCGGCATCCCAAGATCGAGATCAAGCTCACCATCGGCAATCGCGAGGAGATCCGCGAGGCCATGCACGGCTACGACCTCGATTTCGCGGTGATGGGTAGGCCACCGGCCGACGTCAGCGTCGACGTCCGTCAGCTCGGACGCAATCCGCACGTCATCGTCGCGCGCAAGGGGCACTGGCTGGAGAAGGATTCCGGCCTCAGCCTGACCGACCTCGTGCACGAGACCTTCCTCACCCGCGAGCCCGGCTCGGGCACGCGGACGCTGATGGAGGGCATGTTCCAGAGGTCGGACCTCGAGCCGATCATCGGCATGGAGATGAGCAGCAACGAGACCATCAAGCAGGCGGTGATCGCCGGGCTCGGCATCGCCTTCATCTCGGCCCACACGGTCGCGCATGAGCTCGCCGAGGGCCGGCTCATCGTGCTCGATGTCGCCGGACTGCCGATCGTCCGCCAGTGGTACGTGATCCGCCGCAGCGACAAGGTGCTGCTGCCGCCGGCGCAGGCTATGTTCGATTTTCTTGGTTCCGAAGGGTCGAACTATCTGCCCGTCGTGCCCGAGCTTGGCGGGCCGTAGCCCGCCGATGGCTATGCCATCAGCTTCATCGCGATCGTCGCCGCCAGAATGACGATGATCTGCAGCAGGCGCTCTGTGGTGAAGATGCGGTTGAATGTGGTCATCGCTCGCCCCCGCCCTCCCTAGAGGAGATCTCGATCGGGATGTTGCTAGCACAAGCGGGCATCGAGACAACTCCGTGGTCGCCCCGGGTCGCCCGCCCCCAGCCGGGCCGATCGCGCCCCGTCCTGCGCGGTGAACGATCAGGCCGCAAGCGGAGCGGCGTAGTCGATGCGCGCGGCGAAATAGGCTTCCAGCTCCGACAGCGCCCGTGCCTCCCACTCCCTCGCCTGCTCCAGCAGCGACCAGCTCTGGCCCGGGCGGAATGCGGCGGTCTGGCGATAGAGCGATGCGATGCCGCGATAGCGGCGCACGTTCTCCAAGATGGCGTGTCCGTTGATCTGGCCGTTCATGTCCAAAAACTCCCTCGTCATTCCCGGGGGAGAAATTGCGGCCAAATCTTTTTCGAAAAGTTAGCGGCGCCCGGCAAGCTCGCGCATGGTTGCCGGACTGTTGCGCGTGCGCAACGTACCCGCTCTCGCAACGCCGATTTATTGCGAATTCGTTGCCGCGCTCTTGCCCGAAGGCTTCAGCCCGCCGCGGCTGTTGATCATCATCGTCTTGCGACAGAGATCGGCAAGGCCGATCAGGAGCACGGCGAGCAGGCAGAACAGGTTGATGGAATCGGCATTCGCGCTGGTCAGGGGGGTGAACTCGAAGAACGGCGGTATGAACGCCCACCACACCAGCGGAATGGTGAGCAGCGCGGCGAATGTCGCCGCCGGCACGCCCGCGACGAGCGCGAGCACGAACAGGCTGGGCACGAACGCGGCGAAATAGAGCTTTGCGCCGAGCGCGACGCAGATGCCCTGAAGCAGGGCCGACGCTGCGACCACGACGAGTCCCAGCAGAAACGCCTGCCACGACCATGACCGTACCCGCGGTACGCCAAACAGCCCCGCACGCCTCATCAGCCTCCCCCTGCCGCCCGTTAACCAGGTCCGATTGCGACGAAAGTACTACAACTGCAACCCATCCGCGAGATGGAAATTGCGGCACACACGGCATGGCAGGGCCGCATGTCCGCGGCTTGGTAAACACCGGCATCGCACAATGTCCGTCCCGGCCGGCCGCTACTCGGTGGCCGCATAGAGCAGGCCCGCGACAGGCAGAGCGAGGCCAATGGCCGATGCGAGCGGCCAGCCGCCTTGCGCGAAGGCCCAGGCGCCGACCGCGGAGCCGGCAGCGCCGGCCGCGAAGAACGTCGCCATATAGAGGCCGTTGAGGCGGCTGCGATGCTCGTGCCCGAGCGCGAAGATGGCGCGGAAACCGAGCACGACGTTGCCCTGCACGCCGATATCGATGGCAATCGCGGCCACGACCAGGCCAGCGAGGTTCAGCATCGAGCCGGGCGCGCCGATATAGGTCGCGAGGAAGCCCGCGGCCGCGAGCAGCATCGCAACCAGCGTCGCGATGCGGCTATGGCCGCGATCGGCGAGCCGGCCCGCGATGGGAGCTGCGAACACCCCGGCGACGCCGGCAAGCGCGAACAGTGCAATGCCGGTCTGGGTAAAGCCGAACGCGCCGGCAAGTTGCAGCGGCGCGACCGTCCAGAACAGGGTGAAGCAGCCGAACAGGCTGGCCTGGTAGAGCGCGCGGCGCCGGAGCAGCGGCGTGTGCAGGGCGAGGTGCGGCATCGACAGCAGCAGCGTGCCGTAATGCATGCGCACGACCGGCTTGCGCTTCGGCAGCGTCATCCACAGCACGGTGGCGAGCACGATCATAAGGGCGGCGGAGGCGAAGAACACCGCATGCCAGGACGAGGCCGCGGTGACGAAGCTCGACACCGGACGCGCCAACATGATGCCGAGCATCAGGCCGGTCGAGACGTTGCCGACGACGCGGCCGCGGATGGCCTCGGGCGCGAGATGCGCGGCATAGGGAATGATGATCTGCACCGCGACCGAGCCGAGGCCGATGAACAGCGCCGCGATCAGGAAGGGCAGCGCATGGATCGAAAACGCGGCGGCGAGCAGCGCCGCGGCGCCGAGCATGATGACCGAGCAGATCAGCGCGCGGTTCTCGACGAGATCGCCGAGCGGCACGATGAAGAGCAGCCCCACGCCATAGCCGATCTGGGTCATGGTCACGATCAGCCCCGCCGCCGCATGCGACAGGCCGAGCGCGGCGCTGATCGGGGCGATCAGCGGCTGCGCATAATAGATGTTGGCGGCGATCATGCCACAGGCCGCGGCAAGCACGAAGGTCAGGCGCTGCGACACTGCATCCGGCTCGGGCGCGGTCTCGATCGTGGCATTCATCGTCATTTACGTGGGTCTCCGATAATCGGGAACAATCATTCCCTAATAGGATCTGAATTCAGGCAAGCAGCTTCATCGCGACGCCGACGAGGCGGGGCCCGTCGAGCGGCAGGCGCGCCTTGCCGACGACGCGCATGCCCTGCGTGATGCAGATCATCAGCCGCGCGGTGTCGCCGGCATCGACATGGCCCGGAATCGAGCCGTCGGCCTGGCCCTCGTGGATGAGGCAGGCGATGAAATCTTCATTAGTCTTGAGCTGGGCCTCGACGCGTGCCCGGATCGCCGGATCGACCGCCGACAATTCCACCGCGCTTCCGACCACGAGGCAGCCGCGCCGCCCCTCGATGCCCTGGGAATGTTCGACATAGGATAGGAGCACGTTGCGCAGCCGCTCGCGGCCATTCTCCCCGCGCGCCGCGGCGCTGCGGGTCTGCTCCTGGCGCAAGCCGGTGTAACGCTCGAAGGCGGCGAGGAACACGGCATGCTTGTCGCGAAACGCCTTGTAGACGCTGCCGGTGGCAAGCCGCATCGCCGAGGTGAGATCGCCGATCGAGGTGGCGTGATAGCCGCGCTCGCGAAACACCCGAAGGGCGCGGTCGAGCGCGGTATCCATGTCGAACTCCCGGGGACGACCTGGCGGACGGACGCTGGCTTGCGATCGGCGGACGGCTTTTTGCATTGCGGCATAATAGGGAATGATCGTTTCCGAATAAAGACACGTGGTTGTGATTGGGTAGAAGTACGGAGCGGCCGGTTTGCAGCCTGGGAACCGCCAACCCCGTCGCCCTGAGGCGCGACTGATGAGGCGCGGAGCGCCCCATCAGGAGCCTCGAAGGATGAGCGGCCGAGATACAGCCGGGCCGTCGCCCTTCGAGGCTTGCTCCACGGCGCGTGCGCCGCGGAGCGCGCACCTCAGAGTGACGGTCATAGAGTGCACTCACTGGTTCATCGTCATTGCGAGCGCAGCGAAGCAATCCAGAATCTCTCCGCGGAAAGACTCTGGATTGCTTCGCTGCGCTCGCAATGACGGAGTGTGTGGCAACGGCTTCGTCCTCGAAATACCGCCGTCATTCCCCGCGAAGGCGGGGAATCCAGTACGCCGTGGCCTTTCGGGTAGGCCACAACTGTCTCGGCGTACTGGATCGCCCGGTCAAGCCGGGCGATGACAGTGCCAAATGCCGGGCGAGCGGCCCCGGATTTCGCTGCGCTCATCCGGGCTACAAGAGAGAGCGCATCACCCCTTCACCGGCGTCCCGTCCGCCATGGTCGTCACGCCCTTGCGCTCCACGATCATCCCGTAGGCCCGCGGCTGGCGATGAACGTCGAAATTGAACGTGGTGCGCTTGTAAGAATTGCAGAGATCGAGATCGCAGCGGGCGAGCGCGAGCTCGTCACCCTTGGTCGTGCAGCGCGCGATGATCTCGCCCGAGGGCGCGATGATGCAGCTGCCGCCGATGTGGTCGACGCCCTCCTCGACCCCGGCCTTGGCGACGCCGACCACGAAGGTGCCGTTCTGGTAGGCGCCGGACTGCATCACCAGGTGATTGTGGAACAGCGAGAGGTCGTCATGCTCCGGCGCGGGCGGATTGTGTACCGGCGTGTTGTAGCCGATCATCACCATCTCGACGCCCTGCAGGCCCATCACGCGATAGGTCTCGCTCCAGCGGCGGTCGTTGCAGATCGCCATTCCCATCATACCGCCGAATGCACCGACGACGCCAAAGCCGCTGCCGGGCTCGAAATAGCGCTTCTCCAGATGCTGGAATTCGCGCCACGGCTCGTGCTCGGCATGGCCGGGCAAATGGACCTTGCGGTACTTCGCGACGATCGCGCCGCTCTTGTCGACGAGAATGGAGGTGTTGTAGCGCCTGACGATACCGGCCTCTGCCGTCAGCTCGGCATAGCCGAGGTAGAATCCGATGCCGAGCTCACTGGCGAGATCGAACAGGGCTCGCGTCTCCGGCCCCGGCATCTCGCGCTCGAAAAAGCTGTCGATCTCGGCCTGATCCTCGAAATACCAGCGCGGAAAGAAGGTGGTCAGCGCGAGCTCGGGATAGACGATCAGGTCGCAGCCATTGGCCTTTGCCTGGCGCATCAACGCGATCAGCCGCGCCACCACCTCCGTCCTGGTCTCGGCTCGCGCAATCGGGCCGAGTTGGCCGGCCGCCACATTCACAAATCTCGCCACACGTCTGTCCTTCGTTCTTTCGGACGTGCGCTGCCCGCGCCGTCGTGCCCGCACACATGCAGATTCCGCGCCTGCGACGCGCGCCGCGCAAGAGCAAGTCGGCCCGGCCGACCAATCGAGGAACTTCCGTTGCCAATCTGCAACGGTTCCCCACCGTCTGAAGCCCGACAAAAGAAACTCCCATTGCGGCCACGAACCGCTCTCACAACGCCGTGAGACGATCAGGGGAATAACGATGCGCGCACAACGCGTTTGGAAAGTGAATGGGGCCGCCAGCATCGGGCAGCTCCAATCCAGGCTGGACGACCTCAACAAGCGTCTCAGCCAGCTCGAAAACCAGAATCCGGAGAATTGGAAGCTCGAAGAGCTGAGATCGAGCGCGCTCAGCCTGTCGCGCGAGATCGACGACATCCGCTGCGCAGAGGCGACGGCGGCGCTGAGCGAACTGCTGCGGAAGTAGGCGGCCTGGCGATTCGCGCGTTGCGCAGGGAACCAACCTTGCTCGCCGTCATTTCCATGCTGAGCATGGAGCAAGATCATGACCAGGCACCTGACGCGAGCCCATCTCGCGCGCGGCGTGGCCGGCGCGGTATCCACGCTGATCCTGTGCGCGACGGCGGCCTTCACCATCGCGCGCCACTTCGCGCTGTGAGGGATGATCACATGACGTCGGACCCCGAGGAGTCGGTAAGGCTGCAGGGTTTCGGCGAGATGACGTTGCGCACCGCGATCGCGACGCTGATGTCGCTCGGCCCGCGCGAGCGATCGGAAGCCGCCATCTTCCGCATCCGCGACGGCGTCCAGCTCGCGCAAAGCGAGATCGCTGAGCTCGCATCACACTGGGACATCCCGCCGATGCCCGAAGTCAGGTCGCCAAGACTCGTCCCGGAGCAGCACTGGACGGACATCGTGCGCGGCATGGTGCGCGAGGCACCACTGCCGTCGCTGATGGTGGCATTCCTGCTGGGCGTGCTGGTGGCGCGGCGATGAGGACGTCCACACCGCCGGCACCAGCGCCTAGGCCCTATTCGTGGCGATCCATTGCGGACATGGTCTTGGTGTCACGCATGGTCAGATAGACCAGCAGCGACACCGCGATGCAGCCGGTCAGATACCAGTAGAACCAGCTTTCGTGACCGATGGACTTGAACCAGAGCGCAATCGATTCCGCGGTGCCGCCGAAGATCGAGACGGTCAGCGCATAGGGCACCCCGACGCCGGTCGCCCGCACGCTGGTCGGAAACAATTCGGCTTTCACCACCGCATTGATCGCCGTGTAGCCCGACACGATCATCCAGGCCGCGGCGATGAGGAGGAAGGCCGAGAACGCATCATGCGTCGTCTGGAGCGTCGTCAACAGCGGAATGGTGAACAGCGTGCCAGACACGCCGAATCCGATCAGGAGCCATTTCCGCCCGATGCGGTCGGAGATCGCGCCGTAGATCGGCTGGAGCATCATCGCGAAGACGAGGCTTCCTGCCGTCACCATGGTGGTCTGGTCGTCCGTCAGCTTCACCGAGAGGCGAAGGAATTTCTGCATATAGGTGGTGTAGGTGTAGAAGGCCGCCGTGCCGCCCATGGTCAGTCCCACCACCAGCATCAGCTCGCGCGGATAGTTCAGCAGCATACGGATCGAGCTGGATTTCTTGACCGTCGCCTGGCTGCTCTTGAAGGCATCGGTCTCATGAAGGTTGCTGCGCATCAGCGCGGCGACGACCGCGAGCACGGCGCCGAACGCAAACGGCACGCGCCAGCCCCAGGCGCGGATCTCCTCGGTCGAGAGAAACACCTTCTGCAGCAGGAGCAGCACGAGGATGGCGCAGAGCTGACCGCCGATCAGCGTCACATACTGGAAGCTGGAATAGAAGCCGCGATTCTTCTCGTCCGCGACCTCGCTGAGATAGGTGGCGCTGGTGCCGTACTCGCCGCCGAGGCTCAGGCCCTGCAGGACGCGCGCAAGGCCGAGGATGACGGGAGCGGCCAGCCCGATCGACGCGTAGGTCGGCGTCACCGCGATGATCAGCGACCCGAAGCACATCATCACGACGGACAGCGTCAGCGCGTTGCGCCGCCCGTAGCGATCGGCGAGATGGCCGAACAGCCAGCCGCCGAGGGGACGCACCAGGAAGCCCGCCGCAAACAGCAGGGCCGCGTTGAGCTGTTGCACCACTTCATCGCCGTCTGGAAAAAACGCCTTGGCGAAATAGAGCGAAAACGCCGCATAGGCGTAGAAATCGTACCACTCGACGAGATTGCCGACGGAGCCGACGAAGATCGCCCGCAGCCGGCGCTTCATGTCGAGGCTATCCGCGCGCGTCTCCGTGACGGGTGCGCCGATGGTTTGAATTGAGGCTTCCTGTGAACTCACGACGTCCTCCGCAGATTTATTGGAAAACCGGATGGTTTCGGCGCTCCTTCAGCAACGGCTGTGCCAATCGCGAGCGGCGCGCGGAAACGCGGAGAATTGCCGGGAATTGCGCAGATTTTCGAGGAGGACGGCCTCGCGAGGGCCAAAACGTCGGCAGGAATCCGCCGACGCGAATGCCGACATCGGCGGATTTCCGCCGATCGCCGACGGCTCAGGATTCCTTGCGGCCGGGCCGCGCCAGGGCGTATTTCGCCATTTTCTCGTTCAGGGTCCGGCGCGGAACGCCGAGCTCCTCGGTGACGGCGGCAATCGACCAATCGTGCTCGCGCAAGGCGGCCTCGATCAGCGCGCGCTCATAGGCCGCAACGCGGTCGGCGAGCGTCCGCTGCGGCGCCCCCGGTTCGCCACGCCGCAGGATCTCGGCCACGCTGCGGCCGGTCGCCGCGAGCCCCAGCGCGTAGCGTTCGGCAACGTTCTTCAGCTCGCGCACATTGCCTGGCCAGTCATGGGCGAGCAGCGCATCGAGATCGTTCGCTCGCAGCGACGACATGGTGCGGCCCGCGCCCTTGGCGGCGGCGGCGGCGAAATGCTCGAACAGCAGCAGGACGTCGTTGCCGCGCTCGCGCAGCGGCGGCAGGTTGATCTCCGCTGCCGCGAGGCGGAAGTAGAGATCGGAACGGAAGCGCCCCTGGCGGCTTTCGGTCGCAAGATCACCCTTCGCCGCCGCGATGACGCGAACGTCGACCGGCAGGAGCTTGTTGGAGCCGACGCGCTCGATCGTACGCTCCTGGAGGGCGCGCAGGATCTTGGCCTGGAACGGCAGCGGCATGCTCTCGATCTCGTCGAGCAGGAGCGTGCCGCCGCTGGCGTGCTCGAACTTCCCGATGCGGGCGCCCCGTGCCCCGGTGAAGGCGCCGGCCTCATGGCCGAACAATTCGCTCTCGAACAGCTCGGCCGGGATCGCGGCACAGTTCACGGCGACGAAGGGCGCCTTCGCACGCGGACCGAAATCGTGCAGGGCCCGCGCCACCACCTCCTTGCCGGTTCCGGTCTCGCCGGTGACGATCACGTCGCGATCGTGACCGGCAAGCTCGAGGATGCTGGCCCGTACCGCCACCATCGCCTTCGACAGCCCGACCAGGCGGGCATCGATCGCGCCGGGGGCGGCAAGGCGATCCGAGAGCTGGCGAAGCTGCAGCTTCAGCTGCCGCCGCTCGATGGCGCGCGTCATGACGGCGGAGAGGAGCTCGGGATCATGAGGCTTCTGCAGGAAGTCGTAGGCGCCCTCGCGCATCGCAGCGACCGCCAGGGGCACATCGCCATGCGCGGTCAGCAGCACGACGGGAATGTCAGGATCGGCGCGGTGAACGTCGCGCATCAAATCGAGTCCGGATCGGTGCGGCATGCGAAAATCGGTCAGCACGGCATCGGGCGGGCTTTCTGTCACGAGGCGAATGGCCTCATCCGCGCCGGCGGCGGCCCGGACCGTGAAGCCGCCCAGCTCCAGCCATTGCCGCACCGAATTGCGGACGATCTCCTCGTCGTCGACGACGAGCACGGACCCGCTCATGCGTGCAATTCCTGATGTGGCGAGGCTAGCGCGACGTCCATGACCGGAATGACGACCTTGAAAGTCGAGCCCCTGCCCGGCGTGCTGTCCACCAGGATATCTCCTCCGAATTCCCTGACAATTCCGTACGAGATCGAGAGCCCGAGACCAAGCCCCTCGCCGATCTCCTTGGTCGTGAAGAACGGGTCGAACAGAGACTTGATATGCTCGGGTGGGATGCCCGCACCGGTGTCGCTGACCTCGATCACGGCGCTGTCGTCGTGGCGGCCGAGTGTGACGCCGAGGACCCGCCGCTCGCGATCGCGCATCGCATCGATCGCGTTCGACAGGAGGTTGACGACGACCTGCTCGAGCCGGATCGGATTGGCGAGACCATGAAGCGGCTCGGCAGGCGCGGAGCGCACCACCTCGATATGCTCGTTGTCGATCCGGTATTGCAGCAGGCGGATCGCATTGTCGATGACGGGCGCGAGCGCGACGGCGCTGCGCGTGCCGGTCTCCTTCCGCGCGAACATCCTGAGGTGATCGATCAGCGCCATCATGCGCTCGGCGATCGAGGACATCAGGTCGAGATTGGCGGCGGCACGATCGACCTCGTTGCGGCGGAGCAGAACGCGGCTGCTCGCGACATAGGTGATCAGCGCCGCGAGCGGCTGGTTGATCTCGTGCGCGACGCCGGCGAGCGCCTGACCGAGGCTGGCAAGCTTGGCGCTCTGCACCAGGCTTTCCATGGTCCGGCGCAGCTCTTCCGTGCGTTCGGCCACGCGCCGCTCGAGCACGTCATGCGCATCGAGCTTCGCCCGGACGACCTGCCGCCGCTGATAGGCCACCAGCACGACCAGCAGAGAGGCGATCAGGGCGAAGACGCTCGCGATCGCGACGGTCGACGCATTGCGCCGAGCATCCGCGACGTCCGAGAACAGGAGCAGCCGCCAGCCCTGATCGTGCGGCCGGACCTGAAGGGCGTAGTCCCCGAGCTCGACATTGCCTCGGCCGCGCGCGCGACCGATCTGAACGCGTTCCCGGTCGCCTTTGGGCACGAAGACCGGAGCTGGGTCGATCGCCTGACCGAATTGCTGCGCGGCATTCAGTTCTGCGAGCCGCTGCGCGGGGATCGGAAGCAGCGGACGGTATTTCCAGTCCTCGCGGCTGGCGAGGAAGATCACGCCATTCTCATCCTCCATCGCGACGAGATCGCCGGCACTTGCCCAGTCCGCCTCGAGCGCACTGAGATCGATCTTGACCACGGCGACGCCGAGGGTCTTGCCGCCCTCCATGATCCGATGCGACAGGAAATAGCCGGGCTGTCCCGTGGTGGCGCCGACGGCGTAGTAATGGCCTTCGCCGGTTCGCATGGCGTCCATGAAATAGGCGCGGAACCCGTAATTGTGTCCGACGAAACTCGAATCCAGGTCGAAATTGCTTGCCGCGAGCGCAAGGCCGGTGCTGTCGAGAACATAGAGCTCGGCGGACCGGGCTCCCTGATTGAGCGATTTAAGGTAGCGGTTGGCGGCGGCGGACGCCGATGCGTCATGGGGGTCGCGATAGAGCTCGCGGATGGGATCGGCGAGCGACAGAACCGCCGGCAAATAGCGATAGCGCGCAACAGTCGCATCGAAGGTACTGGCAATCAGCGCAAGCCGGTCATTGGCCTCCCGCTCCATGCGCGCAAAGGCGGCATCCAGCGCGAGGACGTAGGCCAGCCAGCCCGCCGCCGCGATGGCCGCAAGCGCGGCTATGCCGATCAGCACGTATCGCGGCAGGGCTGGACGGGGGCGTTGCATCGGGGCTCCGGATCGAGGCGATATCGCTAGGTAGCACAGGCAGGGCCTGTGGCGCGGCTGCGAACACGAGGGGGCTCCGGCGGATCGCCGAGCCGGCCACTCGGCCGCCTTGCACCCTAATCGCCTTGCGGAGCCATGCCGCATCGGCAAGCGGCCCTGCCGACCCAAATCGGCCGTGGACCCGTCCCGAAAATCGTTGCAAAAAGGCGCTCCGAGGCGCCGGCGGCCGGTCCGCCAAGTCTCTGGAAAACGTCGACTTTTGGAAGAATGGTCGGAGTGGCAGGATTCGAACCTGCGACCCCTGCGTCCCGAACGCAGTGCTCTACCGGGCTGAGCCACACTCCGACAAGAAGGCGGCTTATAGCGTCGGGTTTGGCGCACCGCAAGCGGCCGAGATGAGGAATTTTGTCCCTGTGAAAACGGGTCTTGAAACGCTGATTTTACCGGCCGGCGAGGCCGCCGCCGGGGCCGCCGCCCGGACGCTCGCGGCCGGCGGGCTGGTCGCGTTCCCGACCGAGACGGTCTACGGGCTCGGCGCGGACGCCGCCAATGCCAGTGCGGTCGCCCATATCTACGGCGCCAAGGGGCGGCCCGCCTTCAATCCGCTGATCGCGCATGTCGCGGACATCGCCGCTGCGCGCCGGATCGGCCGGTTCGACGCCCGCGCGCTGAAGCTTGCGGAGGCATTCTGGCCGGGGCCGCTGACCCTGGTGGTGCCGAAGACGGACGACTGTCCGGTGGCGGATCTCGCCACTGCAGGTCTCGACACCGTCGCGATCCGCATTCCCGCCCACCCGGTGGCGCAGGCGATCCTGCGCGCCTTTGGCGGAGCGGTGGTGGCGCCGTCCGCCAACATCTCCGGCCACGTCTCACCGACGCTGGCCGCCCATGTTGAAAGCGACCTTGCGGGGCGGATCGACCTCATCGTCGACGGCGGGCCGGTCGACGTCGGCGTCGAATCGACGATTGTCGGCTGCTTCGATGCGCCGATGCTGCTTCGGCCCGGAGGATTGTCGCGTGAGCGGATCGAGGCGGTGCTCGGCGCAGCCCTGGCGCGACCGCCTGTGGAGGCCGGCAGCGACGACAGCCAGCCGCTGGCGCCGGGCATGCTGGCCTCGCATTACGCGCCACGCGCCAATGTGCGGCTCCGCGCGCAGGACGTTGCGCCTGATGAAGCGCTGCTCGCGTTCGGACCTTCGCGCCTGCCCGGCATTGATGCTGCCGCGGCTGTCATGAATTTGTCGCCCGCCGGTGATCTCGATGAAGCCGCCGCCAATCTGTTCGGCTATCTTCGCAGCCTGGATGCGAAGGCGCCGAAGGCGATCGCCGTCATGTCGATCCCCGAGGAAGGGCTGGGGGAAGCGATCAATGACCGACTGCGGCGCGCTGCGGTGGCACGATAAGAGCGAAGAGACGAGATGAACATCAACAAAACTGCCCCACCTCCGCTCGCGCCCGAGCTGATCGAACAATTCCGCAAGATCGTCGGCGAGCGCCACGCCATCACCGATGCGACCGACATCGAGCCTTACGTCACCGAGGAGCGCAACTTGTTCCACGGCCGCTCGCCGCTGGTGCTGCGCCCGGGCTCGACCGCGGAAGTCGCCGCGATCTGCAAGCTCGCCTCTGAACACAGAATTGCGCTGGTGCCGCAGGGCGGCAACACCGGGCTCGTCGGCGGCCAGACGCCGCACAATGGCGAGGTGGTGGTGTCGCTGCGGCGCCTCGACAAGATCCGCGAGGTCGATACCGCCTCCAACACCATGACCTGCGAGGCCGGCGTGGTGCTGCAAATCGCGCAGCAGAAGGCGTCCGACGTCGACCGGCTGTTTCCGCTGTCGCTCGGCGCCGAAGGCAGCTGCACCATCGGCGGGAATTTGTCGACTAACGCCGGCGGCACCGCCGCGCTCGCCTATGGTGTCGCGCGCGAGATGGCGCTGGGGCTGGAAGTGGTTCTCGCCGACGGGCGCGTGCTCAACGTGCTGTCGAAGCTGAAGAAGGACAACACCGGCTACAATCTGCACAACCTCTTCATCGGTGCGGAAGGCACGCTCGGCATCATCACGGCGGCGACGCTGAAGCTGTTTCCGAAGCCGCGGGCGGTCGAGACCGCCTATGTCGGACTGAAATCGCCGGCGGCGGCCTTGAAGCTGCTGACGATCGCGCAAGGCGAAGCCGCCAACGCGCTGACGAGCTTTGAATTGCTGTCGGAGATGGCGGTCGATTTCTCGGTCCGCCACGGCATCGACGTGCGCGATCCGCTTGCCGAGAAGCATCCCTGGTACGTGCTGATGGAATTGTCCTCTCCCGGCGACGATGCCCGCACGCCGCTGGAGACGATCCTCGGCCGCGCCATGGAAGAGGAGATCGTCGACGACGCCGTGATCGCGGCCAGCCTCGCCCAGCGCAACAATTTCTGGAAGCTGCGCGAGGAGATGTCGGCGGCGCAGAAGCCGGAGGGTGGCTCGATCAAGCACGACATCTCCGTGCCCGTCGCCGCCGTGCCTGCCTTCATCGCGGAGGCCGATGCCGCCGTCGTCAAGCTGATCCCCGGCGCGCGGCCGGTGCCGTTCGGCCATCTCGGCGACGGCAATCTGCACTACAATATCAGCCAGCCGATCGGCGCCAACACGGCCGATTATCTGGCGCGCTGGCACGAGATGAACGCCGTGGTGTTCGAGATCGTGCTGCGCATGGGCGGCTCGATCTCGGCCGAGCATGGCATCGGCGTGCTCAAGCGCGACGAGCTGCCCGAGGTGAAGGACAAGACCGCGATCGAGCTGATGCGGTCGATCAAGGCGATGCTCGATCCGCTCGGCATCATGAATCCGGGGAAGGTGCTGTGAGCGTGTCTCTTACCATCGATGCAATCAAGGAAGCCGACGTCGAGAAGGTGGTTGCGCTGTGGCAGCGCTGCGGCCTGACGCGGCCCTGGAACGACCCGCATGCCGACATCGCGCTGGCGCGGCGGCGGGAGAATTCGACTGTGCTGGTCGGCCGCGAGGCTGACGGGATCGTCGCGACCGTCATGGTCGGCCATGACGGCCATCGCGGCTGGGTCTATTATGTTGCGGTCGATCCTGACAGCCAGAAGCGCGGCTATGGACGCGTGGTCATGGCTGCAGCGGAGGACTGGCTGCGCGCGGCTGGAATCTCGAAGCTGCAGCTCCTGGTCCGGCGCGAGAACGCGCAAGCCAATGCATTCTATGGCTCGCTCGGCTTCGAGCTGTCCACCTCCGTGATGTTCCAGAAGTGGCTCGACGGCCGCGCGACCACGCCAAGCAACTGAGATCGGGCCAATGACCATTTCCGACCGCGTCCGCATCAAGGACGTCCGCGTGCTCTCGGACAACTGGACGCCGCTGAAGACCACGACGTTCGAGTACCGCCGCGCCAATGGCGCGTGGCAGACGCAGCACCGCGAGACCTATGAGCGCGACAACGCCGCCGCCGTGCTGCCCTACAACCTTGCCCGGTGCACTGTGATCCTGGTGCGCCAGTTCCGCCTGCCGGCCTTCATCCGCGGTTACGACGACCTCCTGATCGAGGCCGCGGCCGGCGTGCTGGACAATGCCTCGCCCGAAGAGCGCATCCGCGCCGAGGCCGAGGAGGAAACCGGCTATCGCCTGCACCACGTCCACAAGGTGTTCGAGGCCTTCATGAGCCCCGGCGCCGTGACCGAGAAGCTGCATTTCTTCGTCGCCGAGTACGAGCCGGAGATGCGGGTCAGCGACGGCGGCGGCCTGGAACACGAGGGCGAGGACATCGAGGTGCTCGAGCTGTCCATCGACGAGGCGCTGGCGATGATAGCCGACGGCCGCATCATCGACGCCAAGGCGATCATGCTGTTGCAATACGTGGCGCTGCATGTGTTCCGGTAGATGACGCTCTTCACCCTCCCCTGGAGGGGGAGGGTCGATCGCGCGCAGCGCGAGCGGGGTGGGGTGATCTCTCCACTCGGACACTGTTGGATGTGGAGAGACCGTCACCCACCCCGTCTCACATTTCGCTAACGCTCCATGTGAGCCGACCCTCCCCCTCCAGGGGAGGGTAAGCGGCACCGTCCTCGCCGCACCATCCTCATCTGCAATTCTGACCTGCGCCGCCGCTCCCCCCGTTGAGCAACCCCAAAACTATCTCTAGTCTATCGCCAACCAAGAACCAGGAGACGCGCCCCATGTCCGCTCCGCGCGACGACGAATTCGGCTTTGCGCCCGACTATGACTCCCCCGTCCCTTACATGCAGCGCACGCGCGATTATTATGCGGCGATCGGCTACACCACGCCGTATCGCTGGGCGCATTACACCGAGGCGCCGTTCCAGCCGCTGAAGAAGCCGCTGGCAAAATCGCGCGTCACCATCATCACCACCGCTGCACCTTACGATCCCACCAAGGGCGACCAGGGGCCGGGCGCAGCCTATAACGGCAGCGCGAAGTTTTATCAGGTCTATGACGGCGACACGTCGCAACAGCACGACCTGCGCATCTCCCACATCGGCTACGACCGCAAGCACACCTCGGCAACCGACAGCGGCACCTGGTTTCCGCTGCCACAGCTGTTGAAAGCGTCCGCCGCCGGACGCATCGGTGACGTGGCACCACGCTTCTTCGGCGCACCGACCAACCGCAGCCATCGCGTCACGCTAGACACCGACGCGCCGGAGATTCTTTCGCGCTGCCTCGCCGACAAGGTCGATGGCGCCGTGCTGGTGCCGAACTGCCCGGTGTGCCACCAGACCACCGCGCTGGTGGCGCGGCACCTGGAGCGGAACGGCATTCCGACCGTGATCATGGGCTGCGCCAAGGACATCATCGAGCACGCCGCCGTGCCACGCTTCCTGTTCTCGGACTTCCCGCTCGGCAATTCCGCCGGCAAGCCGCACGACGTCGCCTCGCAGGCACAGACGCTGGAGCTCGCGCTGAAGCTTCTGGAGACCGCGAGCGGGCCGCAAACCACCATGCAGTCGCCGCTGCGCTGGAGCGAGGACGCCGCCTGGAAGCTCGACTACAACAACGTCGCGCAGCTCTCCCCGGAAGAGCTCGCACGCCGCCGCGCCGAATTCGACAAGCAGAAGGAGATCGCGCGCGGCAACCGCGCCGCCTGACGTCCTCCGACAAGAAACAAGCCAAGGGAGAGCGACGTGACGCGACCGTTCGAGGGCGTGAAGATCCTGGATTTCACGCAAGTGCTGGCCGGCCCCTATGCGAGCTACCAGCTCGCGCTGTTGGGCGCGGACGTCATCAAGGTCGAGCGGCGCGAGGGCGAGGACATGCGCCGGACGCCGCTCTCCCGCGAATGGGCCGAGCGCGGGCTGGCGCCGGCGTTCCAGGCGATCAACGGCAACAAGCGCAGCCTGACGCTCGACCTGCAGAAGCCCGATGCCATCGCCATCGTGAAGAAGCTTGCCGCTCAGGTCGATGTCGTCATGGAAAACTTCCGCCCGGGCGTGATGGACAAGCTCGGCATCGGTTATGAGGCGCTCTCCGCGATCAATCCAAAACTGATCTATTGCGCGGTGTCAGGCTTCGGCCAGACCGGCCCGGACCGTTTGCGGCCCGGCTATGACGGCAAGATGCAGGCGCTGTCCGGCATCATGGCGATCACCGGCCATCCTGAAACGGGGCCGACCCGCGCCGGCTTTGCCGTGTGCGACGTGCTCTCGGGCGCCACCGCCGCGTTCGGCGTGTCGAGCGCGCTGTATCAGCGCGACCGCACCGGCAAGGGACAGCTCATCGACGTCTCCATGCTGGAGGCAACGATGGCGTTCCTCTCGGGCCAGATCGCCGACTGGTCGGTCGCCGGCCATCGCCAGCAGCTTTCGGGCAACCAGGCGGTGAGCCGCAGGACCACGGCGAATTTGTTCAGATGCGGCGACGGCCACCTCCTGCTCGCCGTCAACAACGAGAAGCAGTACCGCGCGCTGATGTCCACGCTCGGACGCGAGGACACGCTGAGTGATCCGCGCTTTTCGGACTGGTTCTCGCGCAACGAGAACGAGCCGGCCCTGCGCGCCATCATCGAGGAGGCGCTGGCGAAACGGCCGGCGCGCGAATGGGAGACGATCCTGGAAGACGCCGGCGCCCCCTGCGCCAGCATCTGGAAGGTCGAGGAGGTGATCGACCATCCGCAAATCAAGGCGCGCGGCGCGATCCAGGAGCTCGACACACCCTATGGCCGCCTGCGCTTTGCGGGCAGCGGGTTCAAGCTCGCGCATGGCGGCGGCAGGCTCGATCGCATGGCGCCGGAGCTGGGCGCGGATACGGATGCGGTGCTGGGCGAGCTGGGGTTCGATGCAGCGGAGATTGGGGCACTGAGGGCAAGGGAGGTTGTCTAGAACTCCGCTGCCGTAGGGTGGGCAAAGCGAAGCGTGCCCACCATTGCGCATTGAGGAGAGAGATCGTGGGCACGGCGCGTTGCGCCTTTGCCCACCCTACGGCACCGCAGCTAGAACAACGACCCCTGCCCGTCATCTGACGACGCCGCGGCAACCTTTCGCACCGTCTTCTTCGGCTTCACGGCCCCGGCTTCCGCCTCCATCTCCTCCGCACTGATCGGCAAGAGCAGCTGCTCGTCGTCATTGGCGACGCGGTTGACGCGGGTGGAGACGGGGTGCCAGGCGAATTCGCCGATGCGTGGGGGCCTCATCAGCGGCAGGATCGCATCAACCTCGTCGCCGCGATGATCGAGCCAGCGCTCGAAATCGCGCGGGCTGATGGTGACGGGCACACGGTCATGCAGTGCCGCCAAGTCCTCGCCCGCTGCGGCCGTGACGATCGCGACCGTGTCGAGCTCCTCGCCGTTCGGCCCGACCCAGGTCTCGAACACCGCGGCAAAGCCGAGCGGCTCGCCGTCGGCGCGGTGGATGAAGAACGGCTGCTTGCGGCCGCCCTCCGATTTCCACTCGTAATAGCCGTCCGCCGGGATCAGGCCGCGGCGCCGGCGTATAGCTTTCTTGAACGCCGGCTTCTCCAGCACGGTCTCGGACCGGGCGTTGATCAGCAACGTAAATCCGCGGGGTTCCTTGACCCAGGACGGCAGCAGGCCCCAGCGCATCAGGCGGAAATGGCGCGCGCCGTTCTCGACCAAAACGACCGGAATCGGTTGCGTCGGGGCGACATTGTACCGGGGCGGGAAATTCGGCTGCTCGACATAGCCGAACAGTTGCCGCAAAGCCGCGGGGGCCGAAGTTATGACGAAGCGTCCACACATCCTTGAGGGCCTATATAGGGTCCGTTCAGGTCCTTTTAACCCCGAACGTTAACACTGCGGCAGATGAGCTCAACGGCCACCCAACCCGCGCGGACGCATGTACAGACGGGCCCCGAGGCTGCGGCCTGGGCCGAACGGCTGCGCGTGGCCAACATCAACCCGCGGACCGGGCTTGCCACTGACTATCTCAACCATTTCAATGAAGCCGTGATGCTGCTCGAAATGGTCCCTGATATGCCGGAATGCGCCGAAGATTTTTTGACCTGGTCGCCGCTGTCCTATGCTGAACATTTCACCGCGTCCAATTTCAAGGCACGGGACCTCGCGATCGAGGCCTATGAGAAGGCCGATCCCAACGTGCGCGCCCAGTTCGACCATATCACTGACACCATGACCTCGATCCTGACCGCGGTCGGCTCGGCCATGCGTGAGGTCGAGAAGGACACGACCCGCGTGCGCCTCGCCGAGCAGGCCACCCTTTGGGTCAAGCCGCTGATCGCGGCCTGCGGCGGCATCATCAATGGCGGCGCCGAGGCCGACGTCGATACGATCATGGCGAACTAGTGCCATGTCCGCGGTCGTCCAGCCCAGCCATCCCCAGATCGCGGTCAGTGCCGCGATTTTTCGCGACGGCAAGGTGCTGCTGACCCGCCGCGCCCGCTCGCCCGCAAAAGGCTTCTATTCGCTGCCCGGCGGCCGGGTCGAGTTCGGCGAATCGCTGCACCAGGCGGTCAAGCGCGAGGTCGACGAGGAGACCGGGCTCGGTATCGAGATCATTGGGCTAGCCGGATGGCGCGAGGTGCTGCCGGCCGCACCCGGCGCCGGCCACTATCTGATCATGTCCTTTGCCGCCCGCTGGGCGGCCCGGGAGCCGGTCCTGAACGACGAGCTCGACGATTACCGCTGGATCGCCCCGGACTCCCTGGCGAGCCTCCGCGACCTCAAGCTGACCGGGGGGCTGGAGGAGGTCATCCAGTCCGCCCACCGGCTGATCGGGGCCTGACGGCCCGCCTTGCGCCCGCCGTCCCGAGGGGGCATACACCGTCGATGTCGACGCGATTTCTGGCCATTTTCGCCCTGATTCTCGCCTGTGCCTGCCCGCCCGCCCGGGCCCAGGACGTGGCGGCGCCGTTTGACGGCGAACTGCAGCGGCTGGCCGAGATCCTCGGCGGGCTGCACTATCTGCGCGGCATCTGCGGGTCCAACGAGGGCAACAAATGGCGCACCGAGATGCAGGCGCTGATCGACGCCGAAACCCCATCCGGAGAGCGCCGCACCCGCATGATCGCCGGCTTCAACCGCGGCTATAACGGTTTCCAGCAGACCTACCGGAGCTGCACGCCCGCCGCGACGGTGGCGATCCGCCGCTATATCGAGGAAGGCTCGAAGATCTCGCGCGATCTCACCGCGCGCTACGCGAACTGAGTGTCTCCTCATCCTTGTAAGTCACGACTCACTGGATCGGATAGAGTGTCCGATGCGGTAACGGACGGGAGACCGCTTCATCCAAGGGCCTTGAAGCCCGTTCCTCAGCGCGGCGCCCCGTCCGTTGTTCCATTGAACCCGAACAGTCGCGGGGGCCGCCTGGCGAGCCCGGTTGCGCAAGGATGGGTGCAGATGGACGCGATCTATGTTGGCATTGATGTGTCGAAGGACCGGCTGGACGTGCATGTCCGTCCGATCGGAGAAGTGTTTGCCGTAGCGCGCGATGGCAAGGGCCTGGAAGAACTTGTTGCGCGCCTTCTGAGCTGTTCGCCGACGCTGGTTGGGGTGGAGGCGACGGGAGGCTTCGAGACCGTCGTCGCCGCGGCACTGGCCGGCGCCCAGCTGCCGCTGGTGGTGATCAATCCGGCCCAGATCCGGCATTTCGCACAGGCCATCGGTCAGCGCGCCAAATCGGATCCGATCGATGCGGCAGTGATCGCAAGGTTCGTCGAGGCGGTGAAGCCGGCCTTGCGCCCCGTCCCGGATCAGCAGGCGCGGCTGCTGGCCGAGTTGGTCGCTCGCCGACGGCAGATCATTGAGATGATCGTCGCCGAACGCCAGCGCGAGCAACGGGTTGAGAACGTCCGCATCCGCAAGGGCCTTGCTCGCCACATCAAGCTGCTCGAGAAGGAACTGCCGGATATCGACAACGACATCGACACACTGGTGCGCGGTTCGCCGGTCTGGCGGGACAAGGAGGATTTGCTGATCAGCTTTCCCGGTGTTGGCAACACACTCGCGCGCACCCTCCTTGCCGAAGTCCCCGAGCTTGGCGCGCTCAATCGGCGCCAGATCGCAAGCCTCGCCGGACTTGCCCCGTTCGTCCGCCAGTCCGGCCGATGGAAGGGCAGGAGCAAGATCGGCGGAGGCCGATCCGCCCTGCGGGCGGCCCTCTACATGGCCGCTCTTTCGGCGATCCGGTGCCATCCGCAGCTCAAGGTCTTCTATCGCCGCCTGGTCAGCGCCGGTAAGCCGAAAATGGTCGCCCTCATCGCCGTTGCCCGCAAGCTCCTGACCACCCTCAACGCCATGCTCAGGGACCGAAAACCATGGCAAACCGCTTGACGAAGAACACAGTCGCTGAGGAGCGCGCCCTTTGCGCGCGTCTCGAAGGATGAAGGCCCGGCTGCAGCAGCGGGGCCTCCATGGTTCGAGACGCGTGCGTCGCACGCTCCTCACCGTGAGGGTTTGGCTTCGGAGCATCCGACCCGGAACCCTGTCATCGACTTTGTTCACAGCCGTTAACCGTTCCTAAAGATGTGGCCTAGCGGACGTTAATGCGCGTGCTACACCTCTCGTGCAGCGCATCGCCGTGGACGCGCCCCAGCCCTGATCGAGTTTCATGAGCCAGCCGATTTCATACGCCCCCGACCGCGCGCCGCTGCCCGATCACGAGCAGAAGCAGGCAGCCCTGAGCTATCTCAACGAGGCCTGGGCCGAAGCGCGCCATGACGGCGTCGACGGCGACTGCCTGGCGCAGGCGAGCCTGTTCGCCGCATTCGCCGAGCTCGTCGGCACCTATGGCGAGGATGCGGTGGCAAAATTCGTCGAGGGTTTTCCGGGCCGTATCCGCAACGGCGAATTCTCCGTCGACATATCCCGGCAATAAGCACACTCCAAAAATGACCCCGCCACGCAGGCGGGGCCAGTTGACGGATGAATGACTTTGCGACGAGGTCTTGGCGACAAGATCTTGGCGACAAGGTCGCGAAGTCTGCCGCCTTTATCGCACGGAAGCCGTCTGCCGCGGACAAGCATTAGTCTCGCGATGAGCGGGAGATGTTCCCGACAGAGCCGGGAATATGCTCCCTCCTGCGTCAGGGCTCGATCTTGAGCGTCGCTTTCATGTTGGGATGATAGCGACAGTAATACTCGACCGTTCCCGCCTTCTTCGCGACTGATGTCGCCGACTTCTTCGGCGGCAGGGTCACGTCGAAATCGCCGTTCTTCGCGGTGGCGGTGTGGGCGAAGACGTCCTTGTTGATCCAGATGATGGTATCGCCGACCTTCGCCGATACCTCAGCCGGAGCGATCACGAGATTCTCCATCGTGATCTCTATCGTCGCGGCGCGCGCCGGGACTGATATCGACAGGAAGATGACCGCAAGCGCGATCGAAGCGAGGCGTCCCGGCATCATCCGATGTCCCTATTTCAGCTCGGCCGCGACATGCTCGGCGTGCTGCTGATGGCCTTGAAAGATCTTCAGGCCGGTCTGCAACAGGCTCTTCAGCTCAGCGTTACTGGCGGACGGAATCAGCTGGGTCTCCAGCGCGCTGTTGACCGCCTTGTGGTAGGCAACCTCGTTGGCGACATAGGCCTTGTCGAAGGCAGGGCCGCTCAGCTTGTCCAGCTCGGCCAGCTTGTCGCTGGCCTGCTTCGACAGCGCCTTGCTGGTGTCGTTGTCTTCAGGGGTGACGTTCAGCTTCTTGACCAGCGCCAGCGCCTGCTTGTTGACCGCCTCATGGTCGCGCAGCATGTCCTCGGCAAACGCCTTGACGTCCTTGTTCTTCGCCTTCTTCTGCGCCTGCTTGGCGGCGTTGATATCGATCACGCCGGCGGTGTAGGCGATATGGGCGATCTGCGGATCGGTCGGCTTGTCGGCGGCCTTGGCGCCGTGCAGCGCGGGACTCGACAGCAGAATTGCCGCGGCGACCGCCGCGCTCCAACGGATGAACATGGTTTGACCTCCTGTGCTGCCGGACGTTTTGCCGGTGCGTTGCTTCACAGGAATTGGATGGGCGTTTCGCGCAAACGTTCCCGGAAAATTTCAGCCGCCGACACCGAGCCGCTTCAGCACCGCTTCGGTCAGGCGCTCGCAGCGCCAGCCGGCAAACGGGAAGGCATCCATCATCACCGGGCCGATCTCCTTCTCGACGTTGTCACGCAGCATGGTGCGGGCGCGGTGCAGCCGCGTCTTCACGGTCTCGGGCTTCACGCCGAGCAACTTGGCCGTCTCCTCGATGTTCATGCCCTCCATGACGCGTGCGACGAACACCATGCGAAAAACATCCGGCAACTCGTCGATGGCGCGTTCGACGACGCGCTGGATTTCACGTTGGGCCATGGTCCTTTCCGGATCGCCTGCGGGAGAGACGGGAAATTTGATGATCTGCGCCTCGAGCGCGGCTTCGGACACCGAACCGAGCTCGACATGCGGCCTCGCGCTTCGCGATCGGCCAAGCGCCTCGTTGATGGCGATGCGCGACAGCCAGGTCGACAGGCCGGACTCACCGCGGAAGCCGTCGAGATGGGTGAAGGCGCGCACATAGGTTTCCTGCACCACATCCTCGGCTTCGCTGTCGCTACGCAGAATTGCGCGCGCGAGGCGGTATAGCCTGCGGTTGTTGACCTGCATGATCTCGCGCAGCGCGGCCTCGTCATGGCCCCTCGCGCGGTCGATCAGTACGGCTTCCGATGTTCTGGCGCCGGCGGACAGGCCGGCTGCGGTCCGTGGCATGGCGGTCACCTGCTTGTTTCGGTTCGTTCCGGACATTCGATGCAGGCTAGGGCGAAAGGTTCCTGACTTTCTTACCCTCCCCTGGAGGGTAAGAAAGGCCCTAATCCGTCTCGATCGGCAGCGACGGGTCCCTCGCCCATTCGCCCATCGAACCGTCGTACAGCGTCAGCTTGTCGTAGCCGAGCTGCGTCAGCAGCAAGAGGTCGATCGTCGCGGAGATGCCGCCGCCGCAATACACGATCACAGTCTTGTCGCGCGTGACGCCCTGGGCCGCGAACTTTGCTTCTGCATCTGCAAGGCTCGTCAGCGTCTTGTCGGCATTGACGAGCGTTGGGGCGGGTACGTTGACGCTGCCCGGCACGCGGCCGGACCGGCCGTAGCGGCTCGGCTCAAGGCCTTGGTGATATTGCGGTAAAAGCGCGTTGACGATTGCCGTCGAGGGATCACCGATCCGCGCCTTCACGGTGTCCTTGTCGACGAAAAAGCCCGCGCGCGGCGTGGCCTTGAAGGTCGTGGCCGGGTAGCCCTTCGGTACGCCCGTCTCGATCGGCCGCCCTTCCTCCTTCCATTTGTCGAGGCCGCCGTCGAGCACGCGAGCATCGACGCCGAGGGCGCGCAGCATCCACCAGAACCGCGTCGACCACATCATGCTGCCGATGCTGTAGAGCACGATGGTCTTGGATGCATCCAGACCATGGCGGCCGAAGGCGGCCTCGAGCTGGGCCACGTCAGGCATCATGTAGAGCGGCCGCGCGGAGGTGTCGGAGAATTCGCCCTGCAGGTCGAGGAAATCGGCACCGGGAATGTGGCCGGCTGCGAACGTCTTGTCGCCGGGCACCGCGCGATAGGGCACATCGCTGCCGGGCGGGACGGGCTGGTTGTAGGTCGTGCAGTCGTAGAGGCGGAGATTGGGATCGCCGAGCATGGCGGCGAGCTGCTCGGTGGTGATGAGGGGTGTCGGTTGGGACATTGTCACCTCGCGCTGCAAAGCGTAGCCCGGGTGAGCGTAGCGAAACCCGGGAACCTCGCAAAGTGAAAACCCGCATGTCGCTGCGCTCATGCGGGCTACGGCCTGCTGCACTTGCAAGCGAACACTCAAAACTCAATCCGTCACCCTGAGGTGGCCGCTTCTTCAGCGGCCCTCGAAGGGCGACGGCCCGGCTCTCTCCGCGTGGTCGCAGCGTGGCCGTGCATCCTTCGAGGCTCTCCACGGGACGCGTTGCGTCCCGTGCCTCGCACCTCAGGATGACGGATCGAATGGGCTTCTACCCCCTACTGTTTCAACGTCTCCAAAAACCGCACCGGCTCGCCTAGCGACGGCGTCACCAGCTCGCCCTGCCACATCACGCGCCGGCCGCGGATGAAGGTGCCGACGGGCCAGCCCGTCACGCGGACCCCGTCATAGGGCGTCCAGCCGGCCTTGGACGCCACCCATTTGTTGGTGATGGTCTCGCTGCGCTTCAAATCGACGATGGTGAAGTCGGCGTCGTAGCCCGCGGCGATGCGGCCCTTGCAGGCCATGTTGTAGAGACGCGCGGGGCCAGCGCTGGTGAGGTCGACGAACCGTGCCAGCGACAAACGGCCGGCGTTGACGTGGTCGAGCATCAGCGGCACCAGCGTCTGCACGCCGGTCATGCCGGAGGGCGAGGCCGGGTAGGTCTTCTGCTTCTCTTCCAGCGTATGCGGCGCGTGATCGGAGCCGAGCACGTCGATGATGCCCTGGTCGATGCCACGCCAGATGCCGGCGCGGTGATCGGCGCCGCGCACCGGCGGGTTCATCTGCGCGAGCGTGCCGAGCCGCTCGTAGCATTCGGGCGCGACCAGGGTGAGGTGATGCGGCGTCGCCTCGCAGGATGCGACATCCTTGTGGTCGCGCAGGAACTCGATCTCTTCCTTGGTCGAGATGTGCAGCACATGGATGCGCTTGCCCGTCTCGCGCGCGAGCTTGACCAGGCGCTGCGTCGCCATCAGCGCCGCGGTCTCGTCGCGCCAGACCGGATGCGAGCGCGGATCGCCCTCGATGCGCAGCGACTTGCGCTCGTTGAGGCGGTATTCATCCTCGGCGTGGAAGGCGGCGCGGCGACGGATCACCTGGAAGATGCGGCGCAGGCTTTCGTCGTCCTCGACCAGCAGCGCGCCGGTCGAGGAGCCGATGAACACCTTGACGCCGGCGCAGCCCGGCGCGCGTTCCAGCACCGGCAGGTCCTGCACGTTCTCGCGGGTGCCGCCGATGAAGAAGGCGAAATCGCAATGCATGCGGTGATGGGCGCGCTTCACCTTGTCGGTGAAGGTGGCCTCGGTCACCGTCAGCGGCGAGGTGTTCGGCATCTCGAACACGGCGGTGACGCCGCCCATCACGGCGCTGCGCGAGCCGGTCTCGAGGTCTTCCTTCTGCTCCAGCCCAGGCTCGCGGAAATGCACCTGCGTGTCCATCACGCCGGGCAGGATGTGCAGGCCCTTGCAGTCGATCACCTCGGCGGCGGAGCCTTGCGACAGCGGGCCCAGCTCCGCGATGCGGCCATTGGTGATGCCGATATCGCGAACACCCTCGCCGTCCTGGTTGACAACGGTGCCGCCCTTCAAGATCACATCGAAACGCTGGGTCATGGGGCCTCTCTCATCCCCAAGCGCAGGGCTCGAGGTCTTGTCGTTTATGCCTTGCGGGCTTACGTTCCGGAGCAACATGTCGCAAGAGATTTTCGCATGAAATCAGCGTTTCTTCCCGACCGAGGCGTGGTCAAGGTCGCGGGCGAGGATGCGCGCAACTTCCTCAACGGCCTGATCACGACCGATGTCGACAGGCTGAAACCGGGGCTGGGGCGATTCGGCGCACTGCTGACGCCGCAGGGCAAGATCATCGCCGATTTCCTG
Organism: Bradyrhizobium huanghuaihaiense; assembly: GCF_025200885.1. NCBI lineage: Bacteria > Pseudomonadati > Pseudomonadota > Alphaproteobacteria > Hyphomicrobiales > Nitrobacteraceae > Bradyrhizobium > Bradyrhizobium huanghuaihaiense. The sequence goes on from NZ_CP104172.1 coordinate 7,129,427, forward strand.
ATCACGGAGGCGCCGGCCGGTCATGGCGGCGGGTTCCTGATCGATTGCCCGAAGGCGCTGGCGGACACCCTCGCCACCAAGCTGAAATTCTACAAGCTGCGCGCCAAGGTCACGGTGGAAAACCTCGATCTCGGCGTGCTCGCGGCCTGGGACGGCCAGCTTGCGGCGCAGCCAGACCTCGCCTTCGCCGATCCGCGCAACGATGCGCTCGGCCTTCGCATCCTGATCCCCGAGGATCTCACGCAAAAGCTGTCCGACCTGATCGGCGCCGAACTGGTCGATGCGACCGACTACGAGGCGCACCGCATCGCGCTCGGCGTGCCCCGCGGCGGGCTCGATTTCATGTATAGCGATGCGTTCCCGCATGAGACCAACATGGACCGGCTTGCCGGCGTCGATTTCGACAAGGGCTGCTATGTCGGCCAGGAGGTCGTCTCGCGCATGCAGCATCGCGGCACCGCGCGCACGCGCAGCGTCAAGGTGCTGCTCGATGATATCTCGCCGGAAGTCGGCGTCAGCGTGATGGCCGGGGACAAGCCGGTCGGCACCATGGGCTCATCGGCACAAGGCAAGGGCATTGCGCTGGTGCGCATCGACCGCGTCGCCGACGCGCTCGATGCCGGCCAGCCGCTCACCGCCGGCGGCCTTACCCTGACGCTTGCCGAACCCGAAATCGTCCGCCTTCCCTCCAAGCAGCCCACAGCATGAGTCGAGCCCCCCGCCTGCATCCCGACGGAAAGACCCGCTGCCCCTGGCCCGGCGAAGATCCGCTCTATGTCGCCTATCACGACACTGAATGGGGCGTGCCTGAGTATGATGACCGCGCGCTCTACGAGAAACTGATCCTCGACGGCTTTCAGGCCGGCCTCTCCTGGATCACGATCCTGCGCAAGCGCGACAATTTCCGCAAAGCTTTTGACGATTTCCAGCCGGAGAAGATCGCGCGCTACAATGCCAAGAAGGTCCACGCGCTGATGAACGATGCCGGCATCGTGCGCAACCGCGCCAAGATCGACGGCGCCATCCTCAGCGCGAAGTCCTATCTCGACATCATGGAGAAGGGCCCGGGCTTCTCAAAACTGCTGTGGGACTTCATGGGCGGCAAGCCCAAGGTCAACCATTTCAAGACCACGGGAAGCGTGCCGGCCTCGACGCCGCTGTCGGTACAGATCTCCAAGGAGCTGTCCGCGCGCGGCTTCAAATTCGTCGGCCCGACCATCGTCTACGCGTTCATGCAGGCGACCGGCATGGTCAACGACCACCTGGTCGACTGCCATTGCCACGCAATCTGCGGCAAGACGCAGCGCAAGCCGCGCCTCAAGGCCAAATGACGGCCAAGAAAACTTCACGCGGCGCAGAGTCCCGCGCCTGGCAGCGCATGCTGTCGGGCCGCCGGCTCGACCTGCTCGATCCCTCGCCACTCGATGTCGAGATCGCCGACATCGCCCATGGACTGGCGCGCGTGGCGCGCTGGAACGGGCAGACCACCGGCGCACACATCTTCTCGGTCGCACAACATACGCTGCTGGTGGAAACCGTGATGCGGCACGAAATGCCGCGCGTGGACCAGCGCATGCGGCTCGCTGCGCTACTGCACGATGCGCCCGAATATGTCATCGGCGACATGATCTCGCCATTCAAGGCGGTGCTCGACGGCCATTACAAGGCGGTGGAGAAACGCCTGCTCGGCGCCATCCACATCCGCTTCGGCCTGCCGCCGGTGCTGGCGGACGAGATCACGCAGGCCATCAAGGCCGCCGACCGCGGCGCGGCTTACCTCGAGGCGACCGAGCTTGCCGGCTTCAGCGAGAGCGAGGCGCGGCGCCTGTTCGGCAAGGATCCGGGCCTCTCCGACAGCGTCCGGCGCGACTACCTCACGCCCTGGACCGCGGCGCGGGCGGAGAAGCAGTTTCTGGAGCGGTTTGGCGCGGTGTTTGCGTAGCGTCATCCCTTCGTAGGGTGGGCAAAGCGGAAGCGTGCCCACCAAACCAGGCGCGATGCGCGCAACTGCGAGATGGTGGGCACGGCGCGATGCGCCTTTGCCCACCCTACAAGCGCTCGCTATAATCGCCGGCAAAAAGGTCCGCCATGATCCACGTCTGTTCCCTCGCTGCGCTTCCCGAAACCGTCCGCCTCACCAGGGCCAGCCACGTGCTGACCGTGATGGCCAATGTCGAGCAGGTGGCGCGTCCGGTATCCGTGCTGCCGGCCAACCATCTCAAGGTGTCGATGGACGACATCACTGAGGAAATGGACGGCTTCGTCGCGCCGTCGGAGACGCACATCGAGCAGGTGCTGAACTTCGTGCGCGGCTGGGACCGCAGCGCGCCGCTGGTGGTGCATTGCTATGCCGGCATCAGCCGCTCCACCGCGAGCGCCTTCGCCGCCGTCTGCGCGCTCAATCCGCACCGCGACGAAATCGAGATCGCGAAGAAGATCCGCGCCGCCTCGCCGATCGCCTCGCCGAACCGGCGCATCGTCGGCCTCGCCGACCGCGCGCTGGGGCGCAACGGCCGCATGCTGCGCGCGCTCGACGAGATGGGCCCGGGCGCGATGATGATCGAGGGCCGCCCGTTCGTGATCGAGCTCGAATGACGGCTGCGCGCCACAATGCGGGTGCGCCCCCTCTCCCGCTTGCGGGAGAGGGTTGGGGAGAGGGTGTCTCGGCAACGGGACAATCCCTTAGAGGAGAAAACCCTCACCCGGCGCTACGCGCCGACCTCTCCCGCAAGCGGGAGAGGTCGCAGCGAGCCCGCGGAGCGACCGGCTCAACCAACGAAGACATTCTTCTCGCAACAGCCGCGACAATAGCCGCATGAGCGAGACGCTGCTGACGCCGATCGAGATCGGCCTGACCGCTGCGATCGTCGCGATCGAGGATCATGAGCCGCTGATCCTCACCGCGCACAGCAGCGATGGGCTGGCCGGCCTGCCGTTCGGACCGTTCGATGCGCTGAGCCATCGCACCTTCGAGATCGGCCTGCGCGCCTGGGTCGAGGAGCAGGCGGGCCTGCGGCTCGGCTATGTCGAGCAGCTCTACACCTTCGGCGATCGCGGCCGTCATGCCGAGGCCGGCGACACCGGCGCACACATGGTCTCGATCGGCTATCTCGCACTCACGCGCGCCGCGGGCGGCGAGCTCGCAGCCAACGGCGCGAGCTTCGAGCCCTGGTACCGCTTCCTGCCCTGGGAGGACTGGCGCGAGGAGCCGCCCGCGATCATCGCCCGCGACATCATCCCCGCGCTGACAGCTTGGGCGGAGCAGGAGACGCCGGAGACGACCCGCGCATTGCCGCGCAAGGATCGCGTGCGGTTCTATTTCGGCCTCGACGGCGCGCCTTGGGACGAGGAGCGCGTGCTCGACCGCTATGAGCTGCTCTACGAGGCCGGGCTGATCGAGGAGGCGCGGCGCGACGGCCGTCCTGCGGCATTAGCGCGCAAGTCGCTGCCGGCGCTCGGGACCTCGATGCGGTTCGACCACCGCCGGATTCTCGCCACGGGAATCGCGCGGCTGCGCGCGAAACTGAAGTATCGTCCTGTGGTCTTTGAACTTTTGCCCGCCGAGTTCACACTCACGGAATTGCAGCATACGGTGGAGGCAATCTCCGGCCGGCATCTGCACAAACAGAATTTCCGCCGCCTGGTCGAAGCGGAAGCCCTGGTCGAACCGACCGGGGTGATGTCGACACAGACGGGCGGACGGCCGGCAGCGCTCTACCGCTTCCGCCGCGAGGTGCTCCAGGAGCGGCCCGCGCCGGGCTTGCGTGTGCGCTCCCGGCGCTAGATCCTGATATCAGTGGTACCGGCCCCTGCCCGCCGGTTGCCTGGAGGCTTCATGCTCGACGGCCCGTTCGACGTCTTTGCGCTGATCATTGCGATCATCGCCTTCCTAATCGCGATCAAGGCGTCCAGCCAGGCGACCGAGTTGCGCCGCCGGCTGAACTTGCTCGAAGAGAAGTTTTATGCGCAGCGGCCTGTTGTACAACCGCCGCCGCTGATGCCCGCGCAGGTGCAGGCTGAAACGCCCGCAACGCCCGCCTCCACGCCCACCGCCGAGCCGCCGCCGCTTGCGCCGGAAGCCGAACCCACGCCGTCTCCGCTCGTCACCGAGGAGGCTGCACCGCCCCCGCTCGAACCGGGCACGGCCACTGATGCGCCGCCTCCGATGCCGGAGGCCGCGCCCGGGTTCGAAGAGCGCCTCGGCACGCGCTGGGTGGTGTGGATCGGCGGCCTCGCGCTGGCGCTCGGCGGCTTCTTCATGGTGCGCTATTCGATCGAGGCCGGCCTCGTCGGCCCCGGCGTGCGCGTCTTCCTTGGCGGCCTGTTCGCACTCGCGCTGCTCGGCGCTGGTGAATGGACGCGGCGCAAGGAGAGCATCTCCACCATCGCGGCTCTGCCGATCGCCAACATCCCGGCGATCCTCACCGCGGCCGGAACGGCGGTGGCGTTCGCCACCATCTATGCGGCCTATGCGCTTTATGGCTTCCTGGTGCCGGCAACCGCCTTCGTGCTGCTCGGCATCGTTGCGATGGGCACGCTTGCCGCCGCGCTCCTGCACGGGCCCGCGCTCGCCGGCCTCGGCGTGGTCGGCGCCTTCGTGACGCCGATCCTCGTCTCCAGCGGCAAGCCGGACTATTGGGCGCTCTACATCTATCTCGCCATCGTCACCGCCGCGAGCTTCGGCCTCGCCCGTATCCGGCTGTGGCGCTGGCTTGCCGTCACGACAATCGCCTTCGCGGTGCTCTGGATCTTCCCGGGGCTCGATACCGAACAGGTGCAGGTCGCGCCGCACGCCTTCCATGTCATCGCCGGCTTCGTGCTTGCCGCGCTGCTCGTCGTCTGCGGCCTCATGTTCGGCCCGACCATCGAGGACGGCGAGATCGAGCCGGTGTCGTCGGGCGCGCTCGGCGCCTATCTGTTCGGCGCGATGCTGGTCGTGCTGTCGAGCGCGCATGCGGATCTCGCGCTGATCGCCTTCGCGCTCCTGGTCGGCGGGACGCTGTTCGTCGCCTGGCGCGCGCCTGCGGCGACCGGTTCGCTGGGCGCAGCTGCTGCGACCGTGTTCATCGTGTTCGCCGAATGGGCGGTGCGCGCCAACCCTGACATGCTGGTGCTGCCGGGCGGCCCCATGCCGGGCGTCGGCCCTGTCGCGACCGACAGCTCCGTGACGCTGCATCTGGTGACGGCCGCGATCTTCGCCGCCGGCTTCGGCGTCGCGGGCTTCTTCGCGCAGGGCCGGTCGAACTCGGCGATCATTCCGGTGGTGTGGTCGGCGGCGGGCGTCGCCACGCCGATCGCGCTCCTTGTTGCGCTCTATGCGCGCATCGCCCATCTCGACCGCTCGATCCCGTTTGCGATCCTCGCCGTCCTGCTCGCCGCGGCCTTTGGCGCTGCGACCGAAGCGCTGATGCGCCGCGAAGAACGACCGGGTGTTGCCACCTCGATCGCATTGTTCGCAACCGGTACGCTCGGCGCGCTGGCGCTGGCGCTGACCTTCGCCCTGGAGAAGGGCTGGCTCACGATCGCGCTTGCGCTGATGTCGCTCGGCACCGCCTGGATCTCGTTGCAGCGGCCGATCCCGGTGCTGCGCCGGTTAGCTGCGATCTTCGCCGCGATCGTCACCGCACGCATCGTCTACGATCCGCGCATCGTCGGCGATGCGGTCGGCACGACGCCGATCTTCAACTGGCTGCTGTGGGGCTATGGCCTGCCGGCGGCCTCGTTCTGGGGCGCGAGCATCTTTCTGCGTCGCCGCGCCGACGATGCGCCGTTGCGCGTGGTCGAGGCGGCCGCGATCCTGTTCACGGCGCTGCTCGCCTTCGTGGAAATCCGTCATTTCGCCACCGGCGGCCAGATGACGTCGGCGCCGTCGCTGCTCGAATGCGCGCTGCAGGTCTGCATCGCGCTCGCCATGGCGATCGGGCTGGAGCGCCTGCGGCTGCGCAGCCGCAGCATCGTGCACAATGTCGGCGCGATCGTGCTGACGGCGATCGCCGGCCTCATCAGCGTGTTCGGCCTCTTCATCCTGGAGAACCCGCTGATCTGGCGCATCGACGTCGGCGGTGCGGTGTTCAACCTGCTGCTGCTCGGCTATGCGCTGCCGGCGGTGCTGATGCTGCTATTGTCCTATGCAGTGGTTGGCGAGCGCGGCAAGGTCTACGCCAACACGATTGCCGGCGGCGCACTGGTATTCGCACTCGCCTATGTCACGCTGGAGATCCGCCGCTTCTATCACGGCCCGATCCTCTCCAGCGGCCCGACGACCGGCGCCGAGCAATACACCTATTCGATCGGCTGGCTCGCCTTCGGCGTGGTGCTGCTCGGGGTCGGCATTCTCGTCAACTCGGAACGGGCACGGCTGGCGTCCGCCGCCGTCATCGCGCTGACGATCCTGAAGGCCTTCGTCATCGACATGTCGACGCTGACGGGCGTCTACCGCGCGCTGTCGTTCATGTGCCTCGGCGTCGTGCTGGTCGCGATCGGCTGGCTCTACCAGCGCATCCTGTTCCGGCGGCAGGTCGCACCGCCGCCGGCTCCGCAGACGGGCAGCTAAATCGCTTGAGCATGATCTTTTCGGAAAACCGCTTCACACTTTTCCGGATCATGCTCATGAGGATCAGGCCGCGCGGACCGATTCCAGGAACTGCGCGACCTCGACCTTGAGACGCGTGCTGTCGGTCGCCAGCGATTTCGCTGCCGACAGCACCTCGACCGAGGCCTCGCCAGTCTCGATCGCGCCGCGCTGCACGTCGGTGATGTTGGAGGAGACCTCCTGCGTGCCGAGCGAGGCCTGCTGGACGTTGCGCGAGATCTCCTGCGTCGCGGCGCCCTGCTCCTCGACGGCGGCGGCGATCGCCGCGGACACTTCGGACAGCCGCTCGATGGTGCCGCCGATCTCCTGGATCGCGCTGACGGATTCCTGCGTCGCGGCCTGGATGCCGGACACCTGCGCGCCGATCTCGCCGGTCGCCTTCGCGGTTTGCTCGGCGAGCGCCTTGACCTCGGACGCCACGACCGCGAAGCCGCGGCCGGCTTCGCCCGCCCGCGCCGCCTCGATGGTGGCGTTCAGCGCCAGCAGGTTAGTCTGGCCCGCAATGGTGTTGATGAGCTCGACGACGTCGCCGATGCGGGAGGCCGCCTGCGACAGCGCGTTGACGCGCTCGTTGGTCCGCCCCGCCTGCTCGACCGCTTCCGCCGCCATCCGCGCCGAATCCTGCACGCGGCGGCTGATCTCGGTGATGGAGGACGACAGCTCTTCCGACGCGGAGGCGACCGCCTGGACGTTGGTGGAGGCCTCCTCGGAGGCCGCCGCGACGACGGTGGCGAGTTCCTGGCCGCGCTGCGCGGTGCTGGTGAGCGTCGATGCCGACGCCTCGAGCTCGGTCGAGGCAGAGGAGACGGTGCCGACGACTTCGCCGATCATCGCCTCGAACTTGCTCGTGATGGCATCGACCCGGCGGCCGCGCTCGATCTTGGCCTCGGCGTCGAGCCGGGCTGCTTCGTCGGCGGCGCGCTTGGCGATCAGCGCTTCCTTGAAGATTTGCAGTGCATCCGCCATCGATCCGATCTCGGTCTTCTCGCCGCGATGCGGCACCTCGGCCGAGAGATCGCCCTCGCCGAGCGACTGCATCGGCTTGATGATCGAAGCAATGCCACGCGAGACGTCGCGCACGAGATAATAGGCCGCGCCGATCGCAACCACGACCGAGAACACGATGATGCCGACCAGGACCCGGAAGATCAGCGCATAGCTGTCCGCCGCCTGCTTGGTCTCCAGCTCGGCGCCGCTGTTGTTGAGCTCGATGCCCTTCTGCAGCAGCGGATCGGCCGCCTGGGCCATCTTCGCGACCTTGGTCTGCAACATCTCATTGGCATCGGTCGGGAAGCGGCCGATGCTCTTGCGCGACAGCGCCATCACCTCCTGCACGCCGTTCAGATATTCGGCCCAGGCCTTGGTCCACTGCTCATAGAGCGAACGCTCTTCGGACGAGGTGATCAAGGGCTCGTAGACCTTGCGGGTCTTCTCGATGCGTCCCTGCAGCGAGGCGAGCCGCTTCTCGGCGGCCTCCTTGCCCTCGGCGCTCTCCTGCATCAGGTGCAGGCGAAGCGCGACGCGCAGCTCGTTGATGTCGGCGCGGAGCGAGCCGAGCGCACGCACGCTCGGCAGCCAGCTTTCCGCGATCTCGACCGTGTGGGCATTGATGTTCTGCATGGTGCCGATCGCCGTCACGCCGACGCCGGCGAGCGAGAGCACGAGGACTGACAACACGGTCAGAAGCTTGAAGACGATCGACAACTTCGACATCACGACAAATCCCGATGAGACCTAGCAACGCGCAAACCACCCCGCGCCGCCATCGTCACGACCGACGACAGGACGGAAGTCATTCCAACAATGCTGGCTGGTTCTTATCCGGTAGGATTGCGCACATAGTCGCAAACAGGCGTTAACAGGAACCTACGTGAAACTACGGGGCGATCCCGTCCGCGTTATTTTTTCCGCAACCAGTTGTTGCGGCCGCGCAGATATCCCGCGGCGCCGCACCAGCACACCGCAATGCAACATCGGAACGGCAGCGCCGACATCGTCAAGCCGCCCGTACCGACTCCAGGAAACGCGCGACCTCGCCCTTCAACCGGTTGCTCTCCCGCGATAGCGACTGGGCGGCCGAATGCACCTGCGCCGAGGCGGCTCCGGTCTCGCCGGCACCGCGCTGGACGTCGCCGATATTCGCCGAGACTTCGGACGTGCCGTGCGCGGCATGCTGGATGTTGCGAGAGATCTCCTGCGTCGCCGCGCCCCGCTCCTCCACCGCGGCGGCGATGGTCGACGAGATCTCCGACATCCGCGCGATGGTGTCGCCAATCTCCTTGATCGCGCCGACGGAGTCTTCCGTCGCGGTCTGGATCGCGCCGATGTGCTGACTGATCTCGCCCGTGGCTTTCGCCGTCTGCTCGGCCAGCGCCTTCACTTCGGTCGCGACCACGGCAAATCCCTTGCCGGCTTCGCCGGCACGCGCCGCCTCGATCGTCGCGTTCAGCGCCAGGAGGTTGGTCTGGGCGGCGATGGTGTTGATCAACTCGACCACGTCGCCGATGCGGCTCGCCGCCTTCGTCAACTCGGCGACGCGTGCGTTGGTCCGCTCGGCCTGTCCGACCGCGACGTCGGCGACACGCGCCGATTCCTGAACCTGGCGGCTGATCTCCGAGATCGAGGAGGTCATCTCCTCGCTCGCCGACGACACCGACTGCACGTTGGCTGACGCCTCCTCCGAGGCCGCCGCCACGGCGGTTGCGAGCCCGTTGCCGCGTTCGGCGGCCTGCGTCAGCGTGTCGGAGGAGGCCTCGAGCTCGGTTGCCGCCGACGACACGGTCTCGATGATCTCGCCGACCGCGCCTTCGAACGTGTCGGCAAGCCGCCGCATGTCGGCCTTGCGCTGTTCGCGTCCGCGCGCATCCGCTTCCGATTGTTCAACGCGCAGCCGCTCGGCCTCCGCCATGGTGGTCCTGAACACCTCGACGGCGCCGGCCATTTCGCCGATCTCGTCCCTGCGCCCGACGCCGGGAACGGAGATCGAGAGCTCGCCGCGCGCAAGCCGCGTCATCGCACCGACCATGGCACCGAGTGCCTTCGAGATCGAACGTCCGAGCAGAAGGCCGGTCACGGCGAGCACGACGACGGTGATGCCGAAGGCCACGGCCATCCACAAGCGCACGGCCTCGCGGGTCGCGGCCTCGGCCGCGTCAGCCTGCCTGTACATGGCATCGACGGCGGTCCGCACCTCGACCATCGCAGGCTCGATTTCGCGGAAGGTCTTCATCATGGCGGCGTCGAGAGCCGCACTCTGCTGTGCGGTCTCGGCCCAGGCCGCGAACTCGGACTGGTATTTCTGAAGCTTGGCCGTGATGTCGTTCATCACCACTGTGGGAATTGCGACGACCTCTATCGCCTTGGAAAATTCAACCCTGGCCTTCTTCACCTCGGCAATGTATTTGGGGTCGCGCCGCAGCATGAAGTCCTTCTCGTGCCGGCGCATCATCAGCATCCAGGTCGTCGTCCTGGGATCATCGATCTCCTTCAGCTTGGCCTCGATGTCGTGCACCGCGCCGCGAAGCGAGCCGGACAGGCCGAGCGTCTCGTTCAGCCCGAGCCTGGTCTCGGCTGCCACCAGTGCGGCGAAGTCGGACGCGTAACGCTTGAAGCCGTCCTGGGCCTGTTTCATCTTCTCGGACAGTGCGCCGATGCCGGCGGCCGCCATCAGCCGCTCCACCTCGTCGAAATCGCGGTTGATCGGCCCGATCAGCTCGGCATGCGCCTTGGCGTGGTTCTCGGTGCGGCGCTGCTGGAAATTCTTCTCGTTACGACGGGCCTCCAGCATGTCGATCGAGAGCTGCTTGTCGAGGTCGGCGATCGCGCGGGCGCGGCTTGCGACGGCGCGGGAGGCATCCTGGGAGAGGCTGCCGATCTCGTAGATCGCGCCGAAGGCGGCAAGTCCGACAAGACCGAATAGTCCGATCGCCATGACCTTGTGGGTCAGGCGGATGGAGAGGCCGCTCATCAATGTGCTCCAATACGCTCGGGACGCAATACAGGCAGGGCGACTCAGCCCCGGAAAATCGCGGGCATCATGACTGCGTCGCTTTTCCGGAAAGTTAACCCTGCGCCGCATTCGTCGTGGCGCCGCAGCATGCGTACGCGCAAGCAGCCGCGCTGCCACGCGCGGCGGTTGTAGCCTGTTTCTGCTTGGACGCCGCCCTCAGGCGGCCCGCACCGTCCCGAGAAATTTCCCGACCTCGAGCTTGAGACGGTTGCTGTCGCCGGAGAGCGACTGCGCCGCCGCCAGCACCTGGGAGGATGCCGAGCCGGTCTCGGTCGCGCCGCGCTGCACGTCGGTGATGTTGGACGACACCTGATGGGTGCCCTCCGCCGCCTGCTGCACATTGCGGGAAATTTCCTGCGTTGCCGCGCCCTGCTCTTCCACCGCGGCCGCGATCGTCGAGGAGATCTCCGACAGCTTTTCGATGGTGTCGCTGATGTCCCTGATGACGCCGACCGAATGCTCGGTCGCGGTCTGGATGCTTGCAATCTGATGACCGATCTCGCCGGTTGCCTTCGCGGTCTGCTCTGCGAGCGCCTTCACCTCCGATGCGACCACCGCAAACCCCTTGCCGGCCTCGCCGGCGCGCGCCGCCTCGATCGTCGCATTGAGCGCCAGCAAATTGGTCTGGCCTGCGATGGTGTTGATCAGCTCGACGACATCGCCGATGCGCGTCGCCGCCTTGGACAGTTCGCTGACGCGCTCGGTCGTGGTGCGCGCCTGGCCGACGGCTTCGCTCGCCACGCGTGCGGATTCCTGCACCTGCCGGCTGATCTCGGTGATCGACGACGACAATTCTTCCGTGGCCGAAGCCACCGACTGCACGTTGGTGGACGCCTCCTCGGAAGCCGCGGCAACCATTGTGGTGAGCTGCTGGCCGCGTTCCGCGGTCGAGGTGAGCGTCGATGCCGAAGCTTCCAGCTCGGTCGCAGCCGATGACACCGTATCAACGATCTCGCCGATCGCGGCCTCGAAACCGTCGGCGAGCTTGTGCATCTCTGCCTTGCGCTGCGCGGCTGCGGCCTGGTCCTGCCTGACCTTCGCCTCGGATTCCTCGCGCGCCTTCTGCTCCGACACGATCTTGAACTTCTCGACGGCCGCGGCGACGCCGCCGACCTCGTCCCTGCGGCCGAGCCCGGGCAGCACCACGGAGAAGTCGCCGCCGGCGAGCTTGTCCATCGCAACAGTCAGCGCGCGGATCGGCCGCGCGATGGTGAAGAATGACATCAGCCAGGAGCCGATGAGGATGAGCATCGTGCAGATGCCGACCGCGGTGCCGAGACGTTCGCTTGCGGACATCTCCTGCGCCGCGGCGGCAAGTTCTTCCTCGCTCTTGTGCCTGGCAAGATCCGCAATCTCGCTCGTGATCGTGTCGAGCTGGGCGGCAATCGGCAGCGTCACCTCGCGCGCCAGGCGCACACCTTCCTCGGAGAGCTTGGCAGCGCCGGCGGCGTCCGTCGCCGCGAGGGCAATCGCCTCGCCGCGAATGGCGGCGTTCTGCTGCGCGCCCTTGAGATAGCCCGCAGACAGGCTTTTCAGCTTCTGGATCCGCGCGCCGTTCTCCTCGGAGTGAGACAGCTTGAGCATTGAATCGGCGATGTCGTTCAGCGATTTTGATCGGTCGACCAGAGCATCGCCGGCCTTCTGCAGCTCGGCCGCTTTGCTGGCGAGCCGGATATCGCGGACGGCGAGCTGCATGCTGCGCGCCGCAAGCTTGGCTTCCACCGCCTCGCGAGCCAGCTCGAGCTGCGCGACCGCGGCCTTGTTGGAATTTCGCACATTGCCGTTGCCGACGAGTTGACTTGCGATGATGCAAAGGACCAGGAGGATGCCGAGCGTCGACGCGATCGCCAGCTTGGTCCCGATCCGCAAATTCCGAACGAGGCTCAACATTGGTGTTTCCTCAGAGGAATGCGCAGCCGAATCATTGTCGGCGGTCACTGGCGTTGATCGCTCTTGCCAAAAAGGTGGGCCTTAGCCATTCCAAATTGGTTAACACGGCCACCGTCCAAATACTGAATTAGTGCGAAAACCCCTTGAGATTCAGCACGGAATGCGAGCTTAACAAGTTAACCACACGCGAAGATGGGAAGGTCAGGCGGCCCGCACGGTCTGCAGGAATCTGCCGACCTCCAGCTTCAGACGGTTGCTGTCGCCGGACAGCATCTGCGCCGCGGACAGCACCTGCGAGGACGCCGATCCGGTCTCGCTCGCGCCGCGCTGCACGTCGGTGATGTTGGACGACACCTGCTGGGTGCCATGCGCGGCCTGCTGCACGTTGCGGGAGATTTCCTGCGTTGCCGCGCCCTGCTCTTCCACCGCGGCCGCGATCGTCGAGGAAATCTCCGACAGCTTTTCGATGGTGTCGCTGATGTCCCTGATGGCGCCGACCGAATGCTCGGTCGCGGTCTGGATGCTTGCAATCTGATGACCGATCTCGCCGGTTGCCTTCGCGGTCTGCTCTGCGAGCGCCTTCACCTCCGATGCAACCACCGCAAACCCCTTGCCGGCCTCGCCGGCGCGCGCCGCCTCGATCGTCGCATTGAGCGCCAGCAAATTGGTCTGGCCCGCGATGGTGTTGATCAGCTCGACGACATCGCCGATGCGCGTTGCCGCCTTGGACAGTTCGCTGACGCGCTCGGTCGTGGTGCGCGCCTGCCCGACGGCTTCGCTCGCGACACGTGCGGATTCCTGCACCTGCCGGCTGATCTCCGTGATCGAGGACGACAGCTCTTCCGTGGCCGAGGCCACCGACTGCACGTTGGTGGAGGCTTCCTCCGAGGCTGCCGCGACCACGGTCGTGAGCTGCTGCGTGCGCTCGGCGGTCGAGGTGAGCGTCGTGGCGGACGCCTCGAGCTCGGTCGAGGCCGATGACACCGTCCCGACGATCTCGCCGACGGCGCCCTCGAAACTGTCGGCGAGCCTGCGCATCTCCGATTTGCGCTGCTCGGCTGCGACCTGATCCTGCCGCATCTTGGCTTCGGCTTCCTCGCGCGCCTTCTGCTCGGACACGATCTTGAATTTCTCGACGGCGCCCGCGACCTCGCCGACCTCGTCCTTGCGGCCGAGGCCCGGCAGAATCACCGAGAAATCACCTCCGGCGAGCTTCTCCATCGCCGACGTCAGCGCGCGCATGGGCCGGGCGATGCTGAAGACGGAGAAGATGCACGCTCCGATCAGAACCAGCGCGACCAGCACGCCCGTGACGAGCGACACCCGGGCAACGGAGGCGGCCTCGGCTTCCGCCTCCGCACGCGCTGCGGCGCTGCTCTGCTTGGCAAGATTGATGATCTCGTTGGTCAGTTCCGAAATCTCTTCGTTGATCGGCGCCAGGGTTTCCTTGCGGATGCGGTTGACCTCGGCCGCGAGCCTGGCGTGCTCCGCCGCTGCTTCGCCGTCCTTCTTGCCGTCGAGCGCGAGCTCCTGCTTGCGGATGGCTTCGATCTGCTGCTCGCCCTTGCCGAAATTGCCGATCAGCACGGTCAGGCGATCGATCCGCTTCTGGTTCTCAGGCGAGTGCGACAGCTTTGCCATCTCGCCAGCGAATTTCAGCGCCGCCGTCTGGCGATCGCCGAAATAGGTGACGGCCTTCTGCATCTCGGCCGGCGAGGACGAGGTCAGGATGTCGCGAATGCCGATCTGCATCCCGCGCACCGACGCCTTCGCCTCAGCGGCGTTTTGCGCGATCGCCTGCTGTCCCGATGCGGCGTTGCTGAGCCTCTGGACTTCAGTGCCTCCGCTCGTCTGGAGGAAGATCATCAGCGCGACGAGGGCGATGGTCAGCGCGGAGGTGACGGCGAGCTTGGTGCCAATTCGCAGGTTCTGAATGAACGACATTGAAGCAATCCCGGATACGCATTGCCACGCCGATGCGCGTGAACAGCCCGGGAAGGCTAACCGCGAGGTTCCTCATTAACGTTAAGTGAGAGCGCCCGGCGCTGGGTAGAAATACTGAAAAAACTACTCAAACCACGGGACCTGCACACTTTTCGCGTGCAGTGAATTTGCACTTCGCGGATTTGCGGACAATACGTCCGTTAACGGACCCTCCCGTTGTTGAGTCTCGTCAGCTCACCGTCTCGCCCACGATGCTGATGCGGAACACCGGCTCCTTGTTCTCGTCGAGCAGCTCCATGCTCCACTTCGCATTCGGCTTCATGCTGCGCGCGATCCCGCCGAGCAGATTGGCGCAAACCTCGGTCATCTCGGTCCACGCGGCGGCGCGATCGTCGAACTCGTAGGGTTGATCGGCGGCGCCGGAGTAGCGACCGGTACTGATGCGGAAGAAGTACAGCGACATCGTTGAACCCTTGTCTAGGGCCGCGTCCCCCGGCCGTACGCAAACTGGGACGCGAACAGCTACCAACGCATGAAAGCCGCCGTCCGTATGACTACGGCGCGCGCGGCTTGATGTTCGATCGACATATGCAACGGCAAGACGCGGATTGGCCCGCGCCGCCGGCTCACTGGGTGGAGCGACGCAGCTCCAGCGGGCCTTCGTTCCTGGCGGGCTCCGACTTCGCTTCGGCCTTCACCGGCTCGAGCCGGCTGCTCTCGACACGCGGCGTCTCGACGCGCGCGGCAACCTCGGTGCTCGAGGAGGCGACCGAACCAGTGTGCTCCGACGAGCGCAGCGAACGCGGACGCGCCACCGCGCGCGCCATCAGCATCTGATTGCCGCCCTGGTGATGGAAGTCGCAATAGGCGAAGCCCATGCCCGATACCGAGCCGCGGAAGCTGCGCTCGTCGGTCTTTTCCAGGTTGAAGCAGGGCTCGAACGGAATGCCCTTGATCGAGGCGCAGACGTTCTGGCCGCGGATCTGGAGGGTGTTGCCGGGCAGGCGGAGATGTTTCACCGGGCCTGAGCCCGAGAACTGCACGGCGCCGGCAGCACCGAGGTCATCGAGGATGCGGCCCGCGCCGCGGGTGCCGTCGAAACAGGTGAAGGCGAATACCTTGCCGGCGACGAAGCGGCGCGCCTCGTCGGCGTTCATGCTTCCAGCAATGGCCGGCGCAAACGTCGCTGCCGCCGTGACAGCCCCCAACACAATACGCGCAAGCATGCTCTACTCCGAACCAACCCCCGCAGCGGGCGATGCCTTATCTCTTTACCCGCTGCTTACCATACCAACCAAGGCAACATTGAAGCAGCTTGGTTGGTAAAGTCTGAACGCCGTTAGAGAATTTTTACCACGACGCGGCCGCGGACCTGGCCGGCCAGGATTTTCGCACCCCATCCCGGGACCTCGTCGAGCGAAATTTCCTGAGTGATTTCAGATAGTTTCGTCCGGTCCAGATCCGAAGCCAGACGCTGCCAGGCAGCTTTTCGCGGCTCGATCGGGCACATCACGGAATCGATGCCGAGAAGGCACACTCCGCGCAAAATGAAAGGCGCGACGGAAGACGGCAGGTCCATGCCGGCCGCCAGGCCGCAGGCGGCGATCGCGCCACCGTACTTCGTCATCGACAGGAGATTCGCCAGCGTGGTCGAGCCGACACTGTCGACGCCGCCCGCCCAGCGCTCCTTGGCGAGAGGCTTGGCCGGGGCCGATAGCTCGTTGCGGTCGATGACCTCCGCCGCGCCGATCTCTTTCAGGTAGTCGGCTTCCGCCGCGCGGCCAGTCGAGGCGATGACGTGGTAGCCGAGCTTGGACAGCACGGCGGTGGCGACCGAGCCGACGCCGCCGGCTGCGCCCGTCACCACCACGGGACCGCTCTTCGGCGACAGACCGTGCTTCTCCAGCGCCAGCACCGAGAGCATCGCGGTGAAGCCGGCCGTGCCGATCGCCATGGCGTCGCGTGCCGACAGGCCCTGCGGCAGGGCGACCAGCCAGTCGCCCTTCACCCGCGCCTTCTCGGCATAGGCACCGAGATGCGTCTCGCCCATGCCCCAGCCGGTGCAGACGACCTTGTCGCCGGCCTTCCATTGCGGATGCGAGGATGCTTCGACCGTACCGGCGAAGTCGATGCCGGCGATCATCGGGAAGCGGCGCACCACCGGCGCCTTGCCCGTCAGCGCGAGGCCGTCCTTGTAGTTCAGCGTCGACCATTCGACGCGCACGGTGACGTCGCCGTCCATCAGCTCGGCTTCGTCGAACTGCGCGAGCTGCGCGGTGGTGCCCTTGTCCGCCTTGTCGATCCGGATCGCCTTGAATGTGGCCACGACTGAACTCCCTGACTTTGTTTGTCGGGGATGTTTAGCCGATCAGGCTGGCTGCGCAACCGCCCGCTGAACGGGTTTCTCCACGATCGGAAGATTGATCAGCGCCGAGAGCACGCCGAACAGGATCGAGAGCCACCAGATCGGCGTATAGGAACCGAACTTTTCGAACACGATACCGCCGAGCCAGACGCCGAGGAAGCCGCCGACCTGATGGCTGACGAAGGCGAAGCCATAGAGCGTCGCAAGCCAGCGCGTGCCGAACATCAGCGCCACCAGCGCCGAGGTCGGCGGCACCGTCGACAGCCAGGTCAGGCCGGAGATCGCGCCGAACGCAATCGCCGAGAACGGCGTGATCGGGAACGAGATGAAGGCAAGCGTCGCAAGCGCACGCGTGAAATAGATGGTCGAGAGGATGTAGCGCTTGGGCAGATTGTTCTGGAGATAGCCGACGCTGAGCGAGCCGATGATGTTGAACAGGCCGATCGCCGCAATCACCCAGCCGCCGGTTTGCGTCGAGATGCCGCGATCGACCAGGAACGCCGGCAGATGCACGGTGATGAAGGCGAGCTGGAAGCCGCAGGTGAAGAAGCCGAGCACCAGCAGGACGTAGGAGCGATGGCCGAAAGCTTCGGCGAGCGCTTTGGTGAAGGTCTGGTCATCCGCTTGCATCGTGCTGCCGGTGGCTGCGACCCGCGGCGTGGAGAGCGCCAGCGCCAGCGGAATGATCAGCAGCATCAGGAAGCCGAACACGGTGAGCGCCTGCTGCCAGCCGAAATTGTCGATGAGCGCGACGCCGATCGGCGCGAACAGGAACTGGCCGAACGAGCCTGCCGCGGTGCCGGCACCAAGCGCGAGGCCGCGCTTCTCCGCGGGCAGAAGCTTGGTGAAGGCCGACAGCACCAGATTGAACGAACAGCCGGCAAGGCCAAAGCCGACCATGACTCCCGCGCCGATGTTGAGCGAAAGCGGCGTCGAGGAATAGCGCATCAGGAGCAGGCCGCCGGCATAGAGCAGCGCGCCGACACACATCACCCGGAACAGGCCGAAGCGATCGGCGACCGCGCCGGCGAAGGGTTGGCCCAGTCCCCACAACAGATTCTGCACGGCGATCGCGAGACCGAACACGTCGCGACCCCAGGCGAACTCGTGGCTCATCGGCTGCACGAAGAAGCCGAGCGCCGAGCGCGGGCCGAAGCCGAGCATGCCGATGGCGCAGCCGCAGAGAATGATGATCGCCGGTGTGCGCCAGGTGGAGGAACGCGCGACCGGACCGAGCTCGCCCGCTGATCTCGACATGGTGTGCTCCTTGTCTGTTGTTGGCGGTCCGGAGAAGGCAGCCGCGAGCCAGCTCGTTTAATGCATTTGCATGAAAACCCCAAGTCAAAAGCGGTTGCATTCCACGAAGGGCTGTCGCGGGAGCATTGCATTTCAATGAGGCCTCGCCTGACGGGAATGTGTGCGACTGGGCCTAGCGATCCATCGCGGCGTGTGTTATCTTTGATTTACTCATATTGAGCATATTAGAGTGGCAATGAAGTCTGCTCCGGCCCTCGGGCCGGATTAATCAGACCCAATATATACTCAATATGAGCATAAATGACATGAAACGGAGGCTTTGATGCCAATCACTGGAATTTACGGCCCCGACGATTTTGCCAACCGGTCGCAGGGCAAGGTCATCACCTCTCCCCGCGCCGTGCCCGTGCCGCGGCCCGCGCTGCCGATGCCGTCGCTGGAATGGACTGACGACGTCGAGCGCGCCACCGCGCCGCTCTATGAGCGCGTCAAGCACGTGATCCCGCCGATCGAATGGCCGCTGATGGCGCCGACGATTCACGCGATCAACGAGCTGAAGCAGGCCCGCGGCGCGGTGATCCTCGCGCACAACTACCAGGCGCCGGAGATCTTCCACTGCGTCGCCGACATCGGCGGCGACTCACTCCAGCTCGCGGTCGAGGCCACCAAGGTGAAGGCCGGCATCATCGTCCAGTGCGGCGTGCACTTCATGGCGGAGACCTCGAAGCTGCTCAACCCGGAGAAGACGGTGCTGATCCCGGATTCGCGCGCCGGCTGCTCGCTTGCTTCCAGCATCACCGGCGCCGACGTGCGCCTGCTGCGCGAAAAATTTCCCGGCGTGCCTGTCGTCGCCTATGTCAACACGTCGGCGGAGGTGAAGGCCGAGGTCGACATCTGCTGCACCTCCTCGAATGCGGTGCAGGTGGTCGAGAGCCTGAATGCGCCGACCGTGATCTTCCTGCCCGACCGCTACCTCGCGACCTACGTCGCCTCGAAGACCGACGTGAAAATCATCGCCTGGAAGGGCGCCTGCGAGGTGCACGAGCGCTTCAAGGGCGAGGAGCTGCGCGCCTATCGCGAGGCCGATCCGTCGGTGCAGATCATCGCGCATCCCGAATGTCCGCCGGACGTGCTGGCGGAGGCCGACTTCACCGGCTCGACCGCGCACATGATCAACTGGGTGCGCAACAAGCGGCCGCGGCGGCTGGTGATGATCACGGAATGCTCGATGGCCGACAATGTCCGCGCCGAGCTGCCGGATGTGGAGATGCTGCGCCCCTGCAATCTCTGCCCGCACATGAAGCGCATCACGCTCGCCAACATTCTGCAGAGCCTGCTCACGCTCGGCGAGGAAGTCACGATCGATCCCGCGCTTGCGGAGCGGGCGCGGCGATCGGTGGAGCGGATGATCAATCTGAAGAACTAGCAACACAAGTCGCCACAAACACAGCCGTCGTCCCGGACAAGCGCGCGTCAAGCGCGCGCAGATCCGGGACCCATAACCACAGGAAGATGTTTGGCGATGACTCGTGGTGACGAGTTCGCGCCACAACTCCTCCCTGGGATTATGGGTCCCCGCCTTCGCGGGGACGACGGCGGAGTGAACGGAGATATCCATGACAAACAACATCCACAATCTCACCCGCTCGACCGACGACGTCGTCATCGTCGGCGGCGGTCTCGCCGGACTCTTCTGCGCGCTGAAACTCGCGCCGCGGCCGGTGACGCTGATCTCGGCGGCGCCGCTCGGCCAGGGCGCCTCGTCCGCGTGGGCGCAAGGCGGCATCGCCGCGGCCGTAGCCGAAGGCGATACGCCGGAGGCGCATGCCGCAGATACCGTGGCCGTCGGCGGCGGCCTCGTCGACGAAGCCGTCGCGCTCGGCATTGCGCGGGAGGCGGCGCCGCGTATCCACGATCTTCTTGCCTATGGCGTGCCGTTCGACCGCGACCTCGAAGGCCGGCTCGCCGTGGGGCGGGAAGCCGCGCATTCGGCCCGGCGCATCGTGCATGTGCGTGGCGATGGGGCGGGCGCTGCGATCATCGCAGCCTTGAGCGAGGCGGTGCGCCGCACGCCGTCGATCCGCATCATCGAAAGTCTGGTCGCGGAGTCGCTGCTGACCGGGGACGGCGCCGTCACCGGGCTTCAGCTGCGCGAAGTCGGCAATCCCTCAGCAAAGCCGGTCCTCCTCGCCTCGCGCGTGGTGGTGCTGGCGACCGGCGGCCTCGGTCATCTCTATGACGTCACAACCAATCCAATGGAAGCCAGCGGCTCGGGCCTTGCGATCGCAGCCCGCGCCGGCGCGGTAATTGCCGACCCTGAGTTCGTGCAGTTCCACCCCACCGCCATCATGGTCGGCCGCGATCCGGCACCGCTCGCGACTGAAGCGCTGCGCGGCGAAGGCGCGACGCTGATCAACGGCCATGGTGAGCGCTTCATGCTGGTGCGCCATCCGCTCGCCGAGCTCGCGCCGCGCGACATCGTGGCCCGCGGCGTGTTCGCCGAGATCGCCGCCGGGCGCGGCGCCTTCCTCGATGCACGGGAGGCGCTGGGCGCGCGCTTCGCCGAAAAATTTCCGACGGTGCATGCGAGCTGCATCGCCGCCGGGATCGATCCCGCGAAGCAAGCCATTCCGATCGCGCCGGCCGCGCATTACCACATGGGCGGCATCGCGGTGGATGCGCGCGGCCGCAGCTCGATCGACGGGCTCTGGGCCGGCGGCGAAGTGTCTTCCACGGGCGCGCACGGCGCCAACCGCCTCGCCTCCAATTCGCTGCTGGAAGCCGTGGTCTATGCCGCACGCATCGCCGACGACATCGCCGGCCGCACGGTGCCCTCGCCTGCCCGCCTCCCCGACGCAATCGTGACGCCGCGCGGCGGCGCGCCGGATGCAGC
Source organism: Bradyrhizobium huanghuaihaiense (assembly GCF_025200885.1). NCBI lineage: Bacteria > Pseudomonadati > Pseudomonadota > Alphaproteobacteria > Hyphomicrobiales > Nitrobacteraceae > Bradyrhizobium > Bradyrhizobium huanghuaihaiense. The sequence continues at coordinate 7,150,377 of NZ_CP104172.1, forward strand.
TGACATGAGATGGCTGCGCGCAATGATGAGCGCGCATGTCGGCGTGATCCGCGACGGCGATGGGCTTGCGGAAGCCATGCGCCACTTCGCCACGCTGGAACGCGAGACTGGAAACATCGCTCTTCGCAATATGGCGATTTCAGCCCTGCTCGTTGCCGCTGCGGCCTGGATGCGGCGCGAGAGCCGCGGCGCGCATTTCCGTGCCGATCATCCGGCCGATAACCCCGCGCTGGCGCAGAGAACGATGACCACGCTCGCCGCAGCGCGCGAGGTCGCGGAGAGCCTGAGCGAGCGTCCGCTGCCGCGCATTGCGCAACCCCTGATCGCCTGACGGAGTCCCCCAATGATCACCCCGACCTCGCTGCTCTATCCCGATGCCTTCCTCTCGCCGCTCGCCATCGATGAGGCCGTCAACGGCGCCCTCGACGAAGACCTCGGCCGTGCCGGCGACATCACCTCGCTGGCGACGATTCCCGAAGCGACAGGAGCGCAGGCCATCCTGGTCGCGCGCCAGTCCGGCGTGATCGCTGGCCTGCCGCTGGCGCTGGCAACGCTGCAAAAGCTCTCGACCGACATCGAGGTGCGCGCGCATGTCCGCGACGCCGCGCGCGTCGCCCGCGGGCAGCAGGTGCTGACCATCACGGGTCCCGCACGCGCCATTCTCACCGCGGAGCGCACCGCGCTGAACTTCGTCGGCCGCCTGTCAGGCATAGCCACGCTCACGGCGGACTACGTCGCGCGCACCGAAGGCACCAGGATGCGTATCTGTTGCACACGAAAAACCACGCCGGGATTGCGCGCGCTGGAGAAATACGCAGTGCGCTGCGGCGGCGGCTTCAACCATCGCTTCGGCCTCGACGATGCGATCCTGATCAAGGACAATCACATCGCAGTCGCCGGCGGCATCCGTGCCGTACTGGAGCGGGCCCGCGCCCATGCCGGCCATCTCGTCAAGATCGAGATCGAGGTGGATACGCTGAACCAGCTGCGCGAGGTGCTCGACACCGGATTGGCTGATGCCGTGCTGCTCGACAATATGGACCTTGCGACGCTGCGCGAGGCCGTGGGGATCAACGAGGGCCGCCTCAAGCTGGAGGCGTCGGGCGGCGTCACGCTGGACTCGATTGCGGCCATCGCTGCGACCGGCGTCGACTATGCGTCCTCCGGCGCCCTGACGCATTCGGCGCCGAACTTCGACTGCGCGCTGGATATCGAGATGTGAGACGGTCTACCCCCTTCTCCCCGTTCTTACGGGGCCGCGACGAGCTTCGCTCGCGCTGAGAGGGTTGGGGTGAGGGGCCTCTCTCCGCACATGCGACTGTCGAGAGACCTGTACCCCCTCACCCGGATCGCTAAAGCGATCCGACCTCTCCCCGCAAGCGGGGAGAGGTGAAGGACAACTACCGCCGTTCCGTGTTGCCCATCTCGGCGGAGCTCTTGGCTTCCTGCGCGAGTTCAGCCGCGAGTGCTGCCGTCTGCGCCGGTGTTCCCCAGCTGGGTTCCTCGCTGCCGTCGCCCCAGTTGCGCGGCCGATAGAAGGTGTGCACGCCGGTCTTGTACATCTTCTTCATCTCGGCGACCCAGGACGGGCGCACCCAATAAGCGTGGTAGTGCGTCGACTTGCCGACCTCGGGCAGCCAGATCTGGCCATCGAGCATCGCCTTCGAGATCTTCTTCGCACGCTCCCACATCTCGGGCTCGCGGATCACATCGGGATTGTTGTCGCAGGCGAAGGTGAACTGGCAGGCGAAATGGCGGTGCTTGTTCTGATAGACCGCGCCGCACACGGTGTCGGGATATTTACCCGAGAATACGCGGTTCATCACCACCTGCGCCACCGCGATCTGGCCGCGCACGGCCTCGCCGCGGGATTCGAAATAGACGGCCTCGGCGAGGCACTTCTCCGACTTCGCGCGCGACTTGTCGTCGAGCGCGAGCCGCTCTGCCGGCGACTTGGCGCGCTGGTTGTCGGCGTTGACCTCGCCCTTCGGCGCGACACTCTCGCCGCTCTCGATGTCCTTGGCGATCTCCGCCGTCGGCGGGCTCAGCGAGGCCATGACCTTCATGTCGGGGTCGGGCATCACAATCAGCGGCTCGGCGCCGGGCTGCCAGCTCTCGATGCTGTCGAGATTGCCGCCGAGCGAGGAACTGCCGAAGAACAGGTTCGAGGTCTTGACGCTGAACGGATCGCGCACGGGTGTCGTCGGCGCAGTCGCTCGCTTCAGCGCCTCCAGCGGCTGCACCGCGAACGAGCGTGCAACGTCGCTGGCCTGCGGAGGATTGGCATATTGCGGCAATGGCGGCGCGCGCATCGCTTCTGCAAGCTCCGGGTCGAGCGCGGCGGCGGACTCAGGTGACATTGCTTGCGACATCGCTTGCGGCAATGCAGCGGTCTTGGCGCCGAACACCGAGCTGTTCGACGTCGCGGGATCTTCCAGCGCGGGCGTCGCGGCGGGCGGCGCGATCTCCGGAGCCTGCGCGGGTGTAGCGGTTGCAAGGCGATCACCCTTCAGCGAGCGATCGACCTTGGGAAAATCTGCGGCCTGATAGCGCGGCGCCGCCTGGAGCGCGGGATTGCGGCTGATCGCACCGGTGACGTCGCGGCCGTCGATGCTTGCGAGGCGAACCATCGCGCTCTGCGGAACCGAAGTGCCGATGGGGCGGGAGAAACTGTAGGTGGCGAGCTGGATCGAGGACGCCGCGGAGAACACCTGCTTCTGCCAACGCTCGGCGACGCCGGGCTGACGCGCCAGCAGAGAGGCAATGTCCTGATAGCCGGTCTCTCTCGGCATCAATGCGAAGATGCAGAGACCGATGCCGAAGGACGCGAACCGCGCGCCCTTCGGATGCTTACGCAACACTGACATCGATACGCTCACGCTACGCTTACGCTCGTCTGATCGAACTCAGTACATCCGTGCAATTCGATCTTTATCGTAAGTATCCAATTTAGGTTGCCGGGGCGTTAATCGGCGTTGCGCACGCGGCACACTCAAGCGATTGCAGGTGTTTTCACGGGGCGATGCTGCGCATTGGTAAATGCGGCCTCACGTAAAGCAGTAAACATCTGGTCAACGCGAATGGTGAAGGAACTCTTGCTCGCGCGTATCATTACGGGACGCGTGATGGGTTCCTGGTGTGCAACACACTCGTCATTGCGAGCGCAGCGAAGCAATCCAGACTGCCACCGCGGTAAGATTCTGGATTGCTTCGCTGCGCTCGCAATGACGGCGTGAAGAGAGCGGTGCACAAATGAAAAGAGGCGGGGCTTGGCCCGCCTCTTTCAAACTCAATTCTGCGCTTCGCCTTACGCCTGACTGGCGACCGCCTTGCCGAGCGCGGCCTGCGCCGCCGCGAGGCGTGCGATCGGCACGCGGTACGGCGAGCAGGAGACATAGTCGAGGCCGATGTTGTGGCAGAAGGCGACGGAGGCAGGATCGCCGCCGTGCTCGCCGCAGATGCCGACCTTGAGCTTCGCACGCGTCTTGCGGCCGCGCGCGACGCCGATCTTGACCAGCTCGCCGACGCCCTCCTGGTCCAGCGCGACGAAGGGATCGACAGTAAGGATACCCTTCGTCACGTAGGGACCGAGGAAGCTCGCCGCGTCGTCGCGGCTGATGCCGTAGGTCGTCTGCGTGAGGTCGTTGGTGCCGAAGGAGAAGAACTCGGCGCTCTCCGCGATCTCTGCCGCAAGCAGGCAGGCGCGCGGCAGCTCGATCATGGTGCCGACCTGATAGCCGATCTTGGTGTTGGTCTCGCGCATCACCGCCTTCGCGGTGGAATCGATGCGCGCCTTGACGAGGTCGAGCTCCATCTTGGTCGCGATCAGCGGCACCATCACCTCGAGGCCGACGGCCTTGCCGGTACGTTTCTCGGCTTCGACCGCCGCCTCGAAGATCGCGCGTGCCTGCATCTCCGCGATCTCCGGATAGGCGATCGCGATGCGGCAGCCGCGGAAGCCGAGCATCGGATTGAACTCCGAGAGCTCGCGCGCACGGTCGGCGAGGCGCCGCGGATCGGTGTGCATGGCGCGCGCCACTTCCTCGACCTCGGCATGGGTGTGCGGCAAGAACTCGTGCAGCGGCGGGTCGAGCAGACGGATCGTGACGGGCAGGCCCTTCATGATCTCGAACAGCTCGACGAAGTCGGCGCGCTGCATCGGCAGCAGCTTTGCGAGCGCGGCACGGCGCGACTGCTCGTCCTCGGAGAGGATCATCTCGCGTACCGTGCGGATGCGGGTCTCCTCGAAGAACATGTGCTCGGTGCGGCAGAGACCGATGCCTTCGGCACCGAACTTGATCGCGGTGCGCGCGTCATCCGGCGTGTCACCGTTGACGCGGACGCCGATCTTGCGGACCTGGTCGGCCCAGTTCATCAGCGTGCCGAACTCGCCGGAGAGCTCCGGCTCGATCATCGGCATGCGGCCGGCGAGCACCTGGCCGAGCGAGCCGTCGATGGTGATGACGTCGCCGGTCTTGAAGGTGCGCGAGCCGATGCTCATGGTGCCGCGGCCGTAATCGACGCGGATGGTGCCGCAGCCGGAGACGCAGGGCTTGCCCATGCCGCGGGCGACGACCGCCGCGTGCGAGGTCATGCCGCCGCGGGTGGTCAGAATGCCTTCGGCGGCATGCATGCCGTGGATGTCTTCCGGGCTGGTCTCGATGCGGACCAGGATGACCTTGCGTCCATCGCCCTGAAGCTTGGCGGCTTCATCCGAGGAGAACACGATCTCGCCGGAGGCCGCACCCGGGGATGCCGGCAGGCCCGTGGCGATCACGTCACGCTTGGCGTTGGGATCGATGGTCGGATGCAGCAGCTGATCGAGCGAGGCCGGATCGATCCGCGTCACCGCTTCCTTCTTCGAGATCAGGCCCTCATTGGCGAGCTCGACCGCGATGCGCAGCGCCGCCTTGGCGGTGCGCTTGCCGCCGCGGGTCTGGAGCATCCAGAGCTTGCCCTGCTCGACCGTGAACTCCATGTCCTGCATGTCGCGGTAGTGCTTCTCGAGCAGCGTGTAGATCCGCGTCAGCTCCTTGAAGGCTTCCGGCATCGCCGATTCCATCGACGCCTTGTCGGAGCCCGACTCTTTCCGCGCCTCCTCGGTGATGTCCTGCGGCGTGCGGATGCCCGCCACCACGTCCTCGCCTTGCGCGTTGATCAGGAATTCGCCGTAGAGCTTGCTCTCGCCGGTCGAGGGGTTGCGGGTGAAGGCAACGCCGGTCGCCGAGGTCTCGCCCATGTTGCCGAACACCATGGCCTGCACGTTGACCGCGGTGCCCCAGGATTCCGGGATGTCGTGCAGCTTGCGGTAGGTCACCGCGCGCGCGTTCATCCAGGATGAGAACACCGCACCGATCGCGCCCCAGAGCTGGTCGTGCGGATCTTGCGGGAAGTCCTTGCCGGTCTCGCGCGCGACCGCGTCCTTGTACTTGCCGACCAGTTCGACCCAGTCGTCGGCGGACAGGTCGGTGTCGAGCGTGTAGCCCTGGCTGTCCTTGAAGGTGTCGAGGATTTCCTCGAAGTGATGATGCTCGAAACCGAGCACCACGTCGGAATACATAGTGATGAAACGGCGATAGCTGTCATAGGCGAAGCGGCGGTCGCCCGACAGCTCCGACAGCGCTTCCACGGTCTCGTCGTTCAGGCCGAGGTTGAGCACGGTATCCATCATGCCCGGCATCGAGGCGCGCGCGCCGGAGCGCACGGAGACCAGCAGCGGGTTCTTGGTGTCGCCGAACACCTTGCCGGTCAACTTGCCGACATGGTCGAGCGCCTTCTCAACCTGCGACTGCAATTCCTTCGGGTAGGACTTGTCGTGTGCGTAGAAGTAAGTGCAGACCGAGGTCGGGATGGTGAAGCCGGGAGGCACCGGCAGGCCGAGATTGGCCATCTCGGCGAGGTTGGCGCCCTTGCCGCCGAGCAGGTCGCGCATCTCCGTCCGGCCCTCGGCCTTGCCGTCGCCGAATGTGTAGACCCATTTGCCGGCCTTGGGGGCAGCTGGCGCCGCCTTGGCTGGTGCAGCCTTCTTCGGCGCGACCTTGGCGGCAACCTTCGGCGCAGCCGGCTTGGTTGCGGCCTTCGCGGCAGGCTTCGCCACGGGTTTGGCCACCGGCTTCGGGGCGCTCTTCAAGGCGCTCTTGGCAAGCGTCTTGCGGGCCGCCGGCGCGGCTTTCGCCTTGGCGGAGGACTTTGATTTCGCTGGTATTTTCTTAGGCTTCGAGGCGGCTTTGGCCATAGCTTGCACACAACCTGCGAGAGGAATGGGAAATCGCGGGCCTTACACCACTTTGGAGGGGCCCGCGCAAGTCGGACAGTTCCGGAAAATGAACCCCTAGAGGTGGAGCCACTTCAGGAGCCCGAGCCCGATCGCGCCGTTGACGATGAGAAAGATCGCGACGATCAGGTTGAGCAGCCGCGGCATGATCAGGATGAGCACGCCCGCAATCAACGACAGGATCGGCGAAATGTGGGCGACGGTGATGTGCATGAATTATCTTTCTGTGGAGGTGGCGCGAATCGCGGGCGGATCATAGCGGCCCCGGTTCCGCGAGTAGAGACGCACAAGGCGCGATGCGGGTTCCTCCTTTCGCGAAAACTGCCTGAAATTGCCGCGAATGCGGCGGGCGTTTTGCCGGAACATTGCCAAGACGCATGCATTGGCAACGAGTCGCGCCACTGGCGCTTTCCGAAACATGCGAAGGAGTTTTGCATGCAGAACAGGATTCTTGCCCTTGCAGCGCTCGCGGCCGCGATCGGCTCGCCCCTGGCGGCGCAGGCGCAAAGCGGCACGGTCGGACGCGCACCTGTCGTGGTCGAGAGCGGCCCGACGATTGCGGTCGAACAGCGACCGGCCTTCCGCGACTATGTGGTCGAGCAACGTGTGCCAGCCTTCCGTGTCCCGGATCGCGTGGTGGTCGGCGCCACCTTACCCGAAAGCGGCGTCACCTATTATGACGTGCCGCAACGTTTCGGCGCCACCACCTATCGCTACACCGTCGTGAACGGCGAAACCGTGCTGGTCGAGCCGCGCTCGCGCCGCATCGTCGAGGTGCTGGACTAGCTTGTTGTCCGGACGTGTTTTCGCACGCGAACTGGTATCAAAACGCCGCTGATCGACTAGATGTCCGGCGCGCCACTTCAATCAGGCTGGCGTGAGCAGTGTTAAATCGGACATCAGGCCCTGCCCGGTCTCCCCCCGCCGGGCGGGGCTTTTTTCTCTCGTGTCCCGGGCAAGCGAAGCGCGACCCGGGACCCAGAAGCTCCGAGCACGAGGCAATATGGGCCCCGGCTCTGCAGCGCACCGCTAAGAAGCGCTGCGCAGCGTCCGGGGAACGAGAGCCGCGATACCCGCGCCTCAATCCTGGATCTTCGAAAAATCCGCGACCGCACGCGTGGCGCTGCGGATTTCGTTCAGCAGCTTCAGGCGGTTCTCGCGCACCTTCGCATCGTCGTCGTTGACGCGGACCTTGTCGAAGAACGCATCGACCGGCGGACGCAGCTTCGCCATCGCACTCATCGCGGCGGCAAAGTCCTCCTTGGCGACGGCAGCACTCGCTTCCGCCTTGACCTCGCCGATCGCCTTGGCCAGCGCCTTCTCCTCAGCGAGGCTGTAGAGCGCAGCATCGGGCGCGCCGTCAAAGCTGCGCTTGTCCTTCTTCTCCTCGATCGAGAGGATGTTGCTGGCACGCTTGGTGCCGGCGAGCAGGTTCTTGCCGTCGTCGCTGTCGAGGAATTTGCCGAGCGCATCGACGCGGCGGACGATCATCAGGAGGTCGTCCTGGCCGCCAAGCGCGAACACGGCATCGACGAGATCGTGCCGCGCGCCCTGCTCGCGGAGCTGGACTTTCAGTCGATCGGCGAAGAAGGCAAGGAGATCGCTTGGAAGCTTCTGGGCGTCGGCAGGATTCACCGACAAGCCGGCGAGCGCGGACGCCGCCACCTTCATCAGCGACAGACGCAGTGCGTTCTCGGCGATCAGCCTGATCACACCCAGCGCGGCACGGCGCAGCGCATACGGGTCCTTCGATCCCGTCGGTTTCTCGTCGATCGCCCAGAAGCCAACAAGCGTGTCGATCTTGTCCGCGAGCGCCACCGCAACGCTGACCGGATCGGTCGGCACGCGATCGGCGGGTCCTTGCGGCTTGTAATGCTCCTCGCAGGCGGCGGCGACGGAATCATCCTCGCCCTGGGCCTTCGCGTAGTACCGGCCCATCAGGCCCTGCACCTCGGGGAATTCGCCGACGACTTCGGTCAGCAAATCCGCCTTCGCCAGATGCGCGGCCCGCGTCGCCTTTGCGACATCGGCGCCGACCAGCGGCGCGATCTCGGCGGCGAGCCGCTCGATGCGCTTGATGCGCGCGGCCTGCGTGCCGAGCTTCTCGTGGAACACGATCTGCTCGAACTTCGGCAGACGATCCTCGAGCTTCGTCTTCAGATCGGTCTCGTAGAAGAACTTCGCATCCGACAGGCGCGGACGGATCACGCGCTCGTTGCCCGATACGATGACCTTGCCGCCGTCGGTCGCCTCGATATTGGCGGTGAGCACGAACTTGTTGGTCAGCTTGCCGGTCTTGGAATCCCTGACCACAAAACACTTCTGGTTGTTGCGGATGGTGGCACGGATCACTTCTTCCGGGATCGCGAGATACTCTTCCTCGAACGATCCCATCATGACGATGGGCCATTCGACGAGGCCGGAGACCTCGTCGAGCAGCACCTGATCCTCGACGAGCTCAAAACCTTGCGCGAAGGTCAGTTCCTTGGCGTCGGCAAAGATGATGTCCTTGCGCGCCTGCGGATCGAGGATGACTTTTGCAGCCTTCAGCTTCGCTTCATAGTCCTCGAAGCGGCGCACGGAGATAGCTTCCGGCGCCATGAAGCGGTGGCCGTAGGTGGTCTGGCCGGTCTCGATGCCGTCCACCTCGAACTTCACGACATCGGGCTCTTCGGTCTCGAGCCCGAAGGTCGCGGTGATCGCGTGCAGCGGACGCACCCAGCTCAGCGAGCCGGGCTTGCCCGAGCGCGCGCCCCAGCGCATCGATTTCGGCCAGGGGAAGGTGCGGATGATGACCGGGAGGATTTCCGCGAGCACATCGATCGCGTCACGGCCGGGCTTCTCGATCAATCCGATGTAGAAATCACCCTTGGGGTCGCGCTGGATCTTGGCTTCGTCCAGCGACTTCAAGCCCGTCGCTTTCAGAAAGCCCTGCACGGCCGCATCGGGCGCGCCGACCTTCGGGCCGCGGCGCTCGGTCTTCAGGTCCGGCTGGCGCGCAGGGATTCCGTGCACGGTGAGCGCGAGGCGGCGCGGCGTCGCGAAGGATTTGGCGCCCTCGTAGACGAGGCCTTCGGCAACGAGCTTGTCGGTGACCATGCGGCGCAAATCGTCGGCCGCCTTGGCCTGCATGCGGGCGGGGATTTCTTCCGAGAACAGTTCAAGCAAAAGTTCGGGCATCAGGCCGCTCCGCCCGCTTCAGTATGGATCCAGGCCTCGCCGCAGGCCTTGGCCAGCTCGCGCACGCGAAGAATGTAGCTCTGCCGTTCGGTCACGGAGATCACGCCGCGCGCATCGAGCAGATTGAAGACGTGGCTCGCCTTGATGCACTGGTCATAGGCCGGCAGCGCCATCAGGTGCGCCTCGCGCTTGTCGTCCTTCCAGCCGGCGTCGAGGTACTTTCTGCACGCCGCTTCCGCCATCTTGAACTGCTCGAACAGCATCGCGGTGTCGGCGACTTCAAAGTTGTGCTTCGAATATTCCCGCTCGGCCTGCAGGAAGACATCGCCATAGGTGACCTTGGCGTCGCCCTCGCGACCGTTGAAGTTGAGGTCGTACACGCGGTCGACGCCCTGCACATACATCGCGAGGCGCTCGAGCCCGTAGGTGAGCTCGCCCGCAACCGGCGCGCATTCGAAACCGGCGACCTGCTGAAAATAGGTGAACTGGCTGACTTCCATGCCGTCGCACCAGCACTCCCAGCCGAGGCCCCAGGCTCCCAGCGTCGGGCTCTCCCAATCGTCCTCAACGAAGCGGATGTCGTGCACGGCGGAATCGATGCCGATCGCGGCGAGCGACTTCAGGTACAGCTCCTGAAGGTTCGGCGGCGACGGCTTCATGATCACCTGGAACTGGTAGTAGTGCTGCATCCGGTTCGGATTCTCGCCGTAGCGGCCGTCCTTGGGCCGGCGCGAGGGCTGCACATAGGCCGCGTTCCAGGGCTTGGGCCCGAGCGCGCGCAGCGTGGTCGCCGGATGGAAGGTGCCCGCGCCCATCTCCATGTCGTACGGCTGCAGGATCACGCAGCCCTGCTCGGCCCAGAACCGCTGGATCGCGAGGATGAAGCCCTGGAACGAGCGTTCCGGGCGCATATGGGCGGGCAATGAGGCGTCCATCGTCAGATCAGGCTCTCGCGGGGGGTTTTGAATCGCGCGGGACCGTATCGACGGCAGGGATGGGAATCAAGGCAAAGGGGGGTGGATTCGGGCCGATCTTGGACGGTGCGGTAGGGTGGGCAAAGGCGCTCTTGCGCCGTGCCCACCATCTTTCCGGGGACTTCCGATGCTGGTGGTGGGCACGCTTCGCTTTGCCCACCCTACGGCAGCGGTTTTTGGCGCGGCTAGCCCGGCCGGTAAGCTCCGGTCACGGGGTCGCGCTTCAACGTCTGGATTTCCCCCATGTGCGCGGCCTCGGCGACGCGTGACAGGCGCATCTCCTCCAGCTCCTGGTTGATCCGGACGGCGGTCTTGTAGGCCCAGCGGACCACGGCAAGCCCGCCCAGGACGCCCGCGAAAGCGACGAACGGCGGCATCTGTCGATCCTTGTCTAGTGCTCAGCCCCCACACGCATTGTCGCGCAGTCGGGGCTACGCCGCAATTGGCTCGCGCCGGACCAAATGGCGCGGGAGGACGCCGCCTAGAACCCGAATTTCGCCCAAATCGCCCGCGTCTCGACCGCCGAGATCAGATCGTCCGGCAAGCCGGCCATTGATTCCAGGGCCAAAAGCTGGCCTGCACCGGGCGATTTCCGCCCGAGAAGGCCGGACAAAAGTCCTGTCGGCTGCGCGATCACGGGGGTGAGAACCTTCTCGCCGTAGCGGGCACGAAGAGTTGAGCGGAGATCGCCGATGCCGTCGGCGAGGCCAAGCGCGATCGAGCTCTCGCCGGCCCAGTATTCACCCGTGAACAGGGTGTCGTCGGCGCCGTTCAGCCGCGCGCCGCGGCTCTCCTTCACCAGCGCAATGAAGATCTGGTGGATCTCGCGCTGGATCGCCTTCAGCTTGGCGACGTCGTCGGGGTTCTCAGGGAGGAACGGATCAAGCATCGCCTTGTGCGCGCCGGCGGTGTAGAGGCGCCGCTCGATGCCGAGCCGCCTGATCGCGTCCTGGAAGCCGAAGCTGCCGCCGACCACGCCGATCGAGCCGAGGATCGAGGACGGATCGCAGAAGATCTCGTCGCCCGCGCAGGCGATCATGTAACCGCCGGACGCCGCGACGTCCTCGACGAAGACAAGCACCGGCAGCTTCTTCTCGGCCGCGAGCTGCTTGATGCGCAAGAATATCTGGCGCGACTGCACCGGCGAGCCGCCGGGCGAGTTGATCACCAGCGCCACCGCCTTGGCATTCCGATACGAAAACGCCCGCTCCAGTATCCGCGCGACGCCCGCGAGCGTCATGCCCGGCCGCAGCGGCGTCACCGCACCGATCACACCCGACAGTCGCACCACCGGCACGACCGCCGTGCCGGGGCGAAAGCGCGCCGGCAGGTATTGCATGAGCTTGTCGGCCAGGCCGGAACTCCCACGATCGTTCAATTGTTCGGCCATGCCGTTACCTCTGTTTAACCATTTCTTATCACGCGAGTGTCATTGAAAGTGCCTGGAACGTGTTTTGCAGAATTCCCGTTGGGAAGCTGCAATAGGCAGCGGAGGAAACGCCATGAAGATCTATCTGCTGCTGCTGCTGATCGGTGTGCTTTTCACGGCGATTCGCTTTACGTCCCCGCAAGAACAGCAGACGGAATCGCTTCCGCAGTAAGCCGTCACGGCTCCGCCAGCGGCAACACCGCCCTCCCTTCCAGAATATCCCTCACCTCTTTTTTAGGCACGATTGACTCTTCGTTAAGCATGAGGCCCGGCAGCAATCGTGTCGGAGCCCGGCCGCCTTTGACCGCGCGCACCAGCACGCGGATCGCAGGCCTTCCCGCTTCGCCATGAACCGGCAGGACCACAAGGCTGCCGAAGCCGCGTGACAGCGCTGCCAAAACCTCGGCGATTCCATCTGCGCGCCAGATCAGAGTCAGCACGCCGTTCGATCGGAGGATACGCCGCGCTGCATGCACCCACGCATGCAGCGTCTCCCCGGTCGCGACATGCGCGGTGTGGCGCGACTGATCCGGCGATCCACGATGCCGCGCCGGATCGTTGAAGGGCGGATTCGCCAGCACCACGTCGACGCTGTCGGGCACCAGCCCATGTGCCGCGAACGCCTGCGCGTCGGCGGTGACGTCGAGCACGATCGCCTCGGCGGCGATCGCATTCGCCTCCGCATTGGCGCGTGCCAGCTCCGCCAGTTCCGGATCGATCTCGACCATGCTCAGTCTGATGCCTGCGACGCGGCGGGCGAGCGCGAGCCCCGCCGTGCCGATACCGGCGCCAAGATCGACCACGCGGCCCCCTGCCTGGGCCTGCGTCGCCGCCGCCAGCAGGATCGCGTCGTGTCCGGCGCGATGGCCGGACCGCTTCTGCTTCAGGAGCAACTGTCCACCGAGAAAGGCGTCCTCGGTGATATCTGCTGCGGCCTCAATCATCGCCGCGCAGTTCGTGGCTGAGGCCGGCGTCGGTCAGGATCTGCCGGGCCTCGAGGGCGTCGTCCTCATGGACCAGGATCCGCCGCGGCAGAATGCCGAGCGAGCCCTCGATGATGCTCATGTTCTGGTCCAGCACCAGATGATGGATATTGGCGCCGTCGAGCAGCGCGCCGATCGCCGACACCAGCACCATATCGTTGGTCCGAACCAGTTCACGCAAAACTGAGGTCTCCTGCCTGAAGGGGGCTAAAGCGGCAAATGTCAATGGTTCCGCAGGCCTTGCCGCATCCGCCGCCAGTTTCTATTGTATTTCCATCAGAATAGCCCCTCCGGGGCAAATATTGGAGACCGGCGTGGCCGTCATCGTACCTTTCGAAACTCCCGGCGCGTCGATCGAAGAGCTGGTTGCCCTTGTCGCCCCTGATATGGAGCGCGTCAACGCCACGATCCTGTCGCGGACCGGGTCGGACGTCACCATGATCCCGGAGGTGGCCAACCATCTGATCTCCTCCGGCGGCAAGCGCCTGCGTCCCATGCTGACGTTGGCCATGGCCAACCTCGCCGGTTACACTGGCGACGGCCACATCAAGTTAGCTGCCTCCGTCGAGTTCATGCACACCGCGACCCTGCTCCACGACGACGTCGTCGACGAGAGCGAGATGCGCCGCGGCAAGCTGTCGGCGCGCATGCTCTGGGGCAACGAGGCCAGCGTGCTGGTCGGCGACTTCCTGCTCGGCCAGGCCTTCCGCATGATGGTCGAGGTCGGCTCGCTGCGCGCGCTCGACATCCTCTCCGCGGCCGCCGCCACCATCGCCGAGGGCGAGGTGATGCAGCTTGCCGCCGCCAAGAACACTGCGACCACCGAGGACGAATATCTCGCCGTGATCCGCGGCAAGACCGCGGAACTGTTCGCCGCGGCCTGCGAGGTCGGACCTGTCATCGCCAACCGCCCGAAGGCGGAGCAGACCGCCTGCCGCTCGGTCGGCATGAATCTCGGCATCGCCTTCCAGCTCGTCGACGACGTGCTCGACTATGGCGGCAAGAGCGCAAAGCTCGGCAAGAACACCGGCGACGATTTCCGCGAAGGCAAGATCACCCTGCCCGTCGTGCTCGCCTTCCGCCGCGGCAACGACACCGAGCGCGCCTTCTGGATCCGGGCGCTCGAGCGCGGCGAGATCGGCGACAGCGATCTCGATCACGCCATCGGTCTGATGAACAAGCACCGCGCGCTCGAGGATACGCTGAGCCGCGCCCAGCATTACGGCGCCATGGCCGTCGACGCACTGGCCCTGTTCCCGTCCTCGCCGATGAAGAGCGCGCTGGAGCAGGTCGTGGCGTTCTGCCTGGCGCGGTCGCATTAGGCGAAGCGCTTCCATCGCTTCCGCACCACTATCAGCCCGTCATCCTGAGGCGCTCGCGTAGCGAGCCTCGAAGGATGTGCGGCCGGGATGCAGCCGGGCCGTCGCCCTTCGAGGCTCGACAAGCGCCGCTCTCGCGTCGCCGCGCGAGCGCCTCAGGGTGACGGTGATAGATAGGTACTCGCTGCTTCACCATCGTCGTTGCGAGCGCAGCGAAGCAATCCAGAATCCCTCCGCGGAAAGACGCTGGATTGCTTCGCTGCGCTCGCAATGACGGAGTCTGGCGCGAGGCCATCGTTCGCCAACTCGCACTTCATATCACAGATCCATTTCCCCATTTGGACCGCCTCGCCACCCGCCTTCGCACTTGCCCGCCTAGTAACTTGCATTTTGCAAGTAACTACCCTACCTTCCCGCCATGCAGCCCAAATCTCCTTCCATCCTCGAATGCCCGGTCGGCCGCGCCATGGAGACGGTCGGCGAGTGGTGGAGCATCCTCATCCTGCGGGATGCGTTCCAGGGCGCGACGAGGTTCGACGAGTTTTCGAAAAACCTCGGCATTGCACCGAACATCCTGTCGCGGCGGCTTGCCCATCTCACTGACAGCGGCATGTTCGTCCGCCGCCGCTATCAGGAGCGGCCACCGCGCTACGAATATGTGCTGACCGACAAGGCCCGGGATTTCTTCCCCGTGGTCGCGGCGCTGCTCGCCTGGGGCAACAAGCATCTCGCCCCCAAAGGCGAAGCCATCCTGCTGGCGAGCCGTGAAGATGTCCGCCCGCTCGATCCCGTCGTGGTCGATGCCACCGACATGCAGCCGATCACACTCGCCAATGCCGTGGTCATCGCAGGCCCGGGCGCCAGCCGCTTGATGCGCAAGCGGCTCGCTTCACTCAAGGCCATGAACCCGGCCATCGCCCCGGTGGGAGACTGACATGCGTCGTATCGTCGTGACGGGAATGGGCGCGGTGTCGCCGCTCGGCTGCGGTGTCGAACTGTCCTGGCGCCGGCTCCTCGCCGGCCAGAGCGGGCTGCGCGACCTGCCGGAATGGTCGCAGGCGCTGCCGGCGCGCATTGCCGGGCTGGTGCCCGACAAGGCCGATGATGCCGAAGCCGGCTTCGATCCGGCGCAGGCTGCCGCGCCAAAGGACCAGCGCAAGATGGACCGCTTCATCCTGTTCGCGCTGCTCGCCACCGCAGAAGCAGTCGCGCAGGCCAAATGGACGCCGCAGGATGCAGGCTCGCTGGAACGCACAGCGACGATCATCGCCTCCGGCGTCGGCGGCTTTCCGGCGATGGCGGAGGCGGTGCGCATCACCGAGCAGCGCGGCGCGCGCCGGCTCTCGCCATTCACGATCCCCTCGTTCCTCGCCAATCTCGCCGCCGGCCACGTCTCGATCAAGTACGGCTACAAGGGCGCGCTGGGCACACCGGTCACGGCCTGTGCCGCGGGCGTACAGGCGATCGGCGATGCCGCGCGCATGATCCGCGCGGGCGAAGCCGACGTCGCGATCTGCGGCGGCGCGGAGGCCTGCATCGACATCGTCAGCCTCGGCGGCTTTGCCGCGGCGCGCGCGCTGTCGAGCGGCTTCAACGACGAACCCGCACGCGCCTCGCGCCCGTTCGATCGCGACCGCGATGGCTTTGTCATGGGCGAAGGCGCCGGCATCCTGGTGATCGAGGATCTCGAGCATGCGCTTGCCCGCGGCGCGACGCCGATCGCGGAGGTCGTCGGCTACGGCACGACGGCGGACGCCTACCACATGACGTCGGGCCCGCCCGATGGCGACGGCGCCCGCCGCGCCATGGAGATCGCGCTCCGGCAGGCGAACCTCGTGCCTGCAGATCTGCAGCACCTGAACGCACATGCGACGTCGACGCCGGCCGGCGACGAGAGCGAGCTTGGCGCGATCGCCACGCTGTTCGGCCGCAACCGCGGCATCGCCGTGAGCGCGACGAAATCCGCGACCGGCCATCTGCTCGGCGCCGCCGGCGGCCTGGAAGCCATCTTCACCGTGCTCGCCTTGCGCGACCAGATTGCGCCGCCGACGCTCAATCTCGAAAACCCCGATGCGAACGCCGACGGCATCGACATCGTCTCGGGCCGCGCGCGGCCAATGCCGATGCAATACGCCATCTCCAACGGGTTCGGCTTCGGCGGGGTGAATGCCAGCGCGATCTTCCGCCGGATGGGCTGAACGAGAGGCCTTGCAATCGCGGCAGCCTGCGTTACGAAAACAGGATGAGCGAAACCAATTTCTGGCTGTTCCTCGCCGCAGCATTCCTCATTGCGGCAATTCCCGGCCCCGGCATTTTCTACGTCGCGGCACGAACCCTGTCCGAGGGCCGCGCGAGCGGCTTTGCCTCGACGGCGGGCACGGCGCTGGGCGGGATGGTCCATGTCGTGGCCGGCAGCCTCGGTATCTCCGCGATCATCCTCGCCAGCGCGGAACTGTTCACCGCGGTGAAGTTTGTTGGCGCGCTCTATCTGGTCTGGCTCGGCATCAAGACGTTTCGCAGCGCCGGCCGGACGATCTCGCTCGAGAGCGAAGCCCCCGGCGACAAGCGCGCATTTCGCGACGGCGTGCTGGTCGAGGCGCTGAACCCGAAGACCGCGGCATTCTTCCTCGCCTTCATTCCGCAATTCCTCGATACCGCGGGACCGAACCCGATGCTGCAATTCATCGTGCTGGGTGCGATCTCGGTGACGCTGAACACGCTCGCCGATATCGTCGTGGTGCTGATAGCCTCCGCGACGCGCACGCAGCTGATCGGAAGGCCGCGTCTGATGCGGCGCCTCACGCAGGGCTCCGGCGTCTTCATCGCGGGCCTCGGCCTCTCGCTCGCGCTGGCACGGCGGCCGGCAAATGGCTAGCGCCCCGCACGACCGCTTCTATGAATCTCACGGCCTGCGGCTGCACTACGCCGACTGGGGCAACGAGAGCGCTCCGCCCCTCATCCTGGTCCATGGCGGACGCGATCATTGCCGCAGCTGGGACGTCGTCGCGCGCTCGCTGCAACCGCATTATCACGTGATCGCGCCCGATCTGCGCGGCCACGGCGATTCCGACTGGACGCAGGGCGGCAGCTACGCGCTGACCGAATACGTCTACGATCTCGTCCAGCTGGTCCGCACCATCGCTGCGTCCCAGATCACCCTCATCGGTCACTCGATGGGCGGCATGGTGAGCCTGATCTTTTCCGGGTCTTTCCCGGAGCAGGTCGCGAAACTGGTGGTCCTCGACGGCGTGACCATGCTGCCGGACGCGCCCAAGCCGCCGGTGCACGAGCGCATCGGCAAATGGGTCGGCCAGCTCGACAAACTGCACGACCGCACGCCGCGCCGCTATGCGACCCTCGCGGACGCCGCCGCGCAGATGGTGTTGCACAACAGGCGGCTGTCCCGCGAGCTTGCGCTGCACCTCGCCACGCACGGCGCGCGGCAGAACGAGGACGGCACCTTTAGCTGGAAGTTCGATCCTTATCAGCGCGCCAGTGCACCGCACCGGCTGTGGCCGGACGATCACGTCGCATTGTGGTCGCGCATTGCCTGCCCGACGCTGCTGCTCAATGCAGGGGAGAGCTTCCTCGCGGGCGCCAGGGCCGCAGGCCTGGAGCGGTATTTCCCGCAGGCGCG
Organism: Bradyrhizobium huanghuaihaiense; assembly: GCF_025200885.1. Taxonomy (NCBI): domain Bacteria; kingdom Pseudomonadati; phylum Pseudomonadota; class Alphaproteobacteria; order Hyphomicrobiales; family Nitrobacteraceae; genus Bradyrhizobium; species Bradyrhizobium huanghuaihaiense. The sequence goes on from NZ_CP104172.1 coordinate 7,168,173, forward strand.
TGTGGAGACCATCGCCGGGGCAGGACACTGGCTGCAGCACGACAAGCCGCAGGAGGTGCTGGGTGCGATCCGGCAGTTTTTGGGGATCGGCGAAGAAAGCCTCTAGCGCCGCTGCCGTAGGGTGGGCAAAGCGAAGCGTGCCCACGCTTCTGTCGCCTATCTGAAAGATGGTGGGCACGGCGCTTCGCGCCTTTGCTCACCCTACAGCAGCCTCGTCGAGGAAAGACCTAGCTCAACGTCCCCGCATGCACCCACCAGCCGGGGTGATCGCGCCGGATCTTTTCGGCGGCGGCATGTGCGTCGGTGGGCGCACCATAGATCGCAAAGCACGTCGCGCCGGAGCCGGACATGCGGGCGAGCTTGACGCCGGCGGAATCGCGCAAGGACTCCAGCACCTCACCGATCACCGGCTCGATCCGCAGCGCGGGCGCCTCGAGATCGTTGGCGACGGTTTCGAGAACCTCGACCCAGTCGGAAATGGAGCCGCCCTCCTCCGGCCAGGCCGGCGCTTCGAGAACCGAGGTGGCGCCAACCAGAAGCTCACCGTTGCGCAGGCCAAGCGCCTGGAACACGTCCTTGGTGGCAACAGGCACGCGCGGATTGACCATCACGCAGGGCATGCTCGGCAACGCCAGCGGCAGCAGCTGCTCGCCGACGCCGGTCATGTCGCAGGCGCGCGAGAGCAGGCACACCGGCACGTCGGCGCCGGTCGCGAGCGCAACCTTCTGCAAACGGGGATCGTCGAGCGACAGATTGTTGAGGCGCGCCAGGAGACGTAGCGCCGCCGCGGCATCGGCCGAGCCGCCGCCGATGCCGGCGGCCACAGGAAGCACCTTGTCGAGCGCGAAGGCGCCGAGCTTCAGGCCCGGCACGGCCTCGGCCAGAAGCTTGGCCGCCTTGAACACGAGATTGTCCGATGTCTCGCCGCAGGCTGCAGCCAGCGGCCCGGTGGTCGTGAGCTTCAGCTCGCCGCCCGGCTCCAGCGTGAGCCGGTCGGCGCAATCGGCGAACGCGACCACACTTTCGAGATCATGATAGCCGTCCGCACGACGGCCAACGACGCGAAGGCTCAAATTGACCTTCGCCCGCCCTTCTTCAATCAGCGCCGACATCGGCGATCAGCCCCCAAATGACTCACGTGTTTGCGCATGATCTGATCGGAAAACCGCTACACACTTTTCCGGATCATGCGCGTAGATCAGCCGCCCTTGCCGTCGTCCTTCTTCTTCTCGGCCTGCGCCGCGGAAGAGTTGGAATTGTCGTCGGTCAGACCGTTGGCGATCTTGGCCTCGATCTTCGGAAGCTCATCCGGTTCGGGCTTGAGATCGCGCGCGTGCGACCACTGGAATTTGGCTTCCAGGGTGCGGCCGACGCGCCAATAGGCGTCGCCAAGGTGATCGTTGATGGTGGGATCCTCGGGCTTGAGGTCGATCGCGCGCTCGAGGTTCTTCACCGCCTCTTCGTAGTTGCCGATGCGGTAATAGGCCCAGCCGAGGGAATCGACGATGTAGCCGTCGTCGGGACGCTGCTCGACGGCGCGCTTGATCATCTTCATGCCCTCGTCGAGGTTCACGCCCTGGTCGATCCAGGAATAGCCGAGATAGTTGAGGACATGTGGCTGGTCGGGCTGCAGCTCGAGCGCCTTCTTCATATCGGCTTCGGCCTTGGCCCACTGCTTGGAGCGCTCCTCGCAGATGCCGCGATAATAGTACCAGACGCTGTTGGCCTTCTCGTTGCCGGGCGTCAGCACCTCGATGCCCTGCGAATAGGTCGCGCCGCAGTCGCCGAACTTCTTGCGGCCGCGCTCGATATTGCCGAGCGCCATGATGGCTTCGATATCCTTGGCATCCTCCGTCGTGACGCCCTTGAGGATCTTGATCGCCTCGTCGGTGCGGTCGGCCGAATCGAGGTCGATGGCAAGCTGGATCTGCGCGTTGCGCTTCAGCGGCGAGGTCGCGGGCACGCGCTCATAGACCTTGATCGCCATCTGCGGCCGCTTCACCGACTCATAAAGATCGGCAAGCGAGAGCAGCGCCAGCGGATGGCTGGGCTGCAGGTAGAGCGCGAGCTGGAGGTAGACCAGCGCCAGATCCTCGCCGCCGCGACGGGTCAGCGTGGCGCCGATGCCGTAGAGCGCTTCGGCGGCGCCGGCCTGCGCGGAATCGGCCAGCGGCGGCAGCTTCTTGCCGGCCTTGGTGTCGCGCAAACCTTCCACGATGAGCGGATGGCGGGCGAGCTTCTTGTCGAAGGCCTGGTAGACATTGGTCGCCGCAGCCGAATCCTTGTTGCGCGACAGCCAGCGCGCATAGGCCTCGGTGACGCGCAGCATGGAATCGTCGAGCTTGTAGGCGCGCTCGAAGCGGGTGCCGGCATCCTTCTCCTTGCCGGAGAGCTCCAGGATCATGCCGGCATGCAGGTCCTTGAACAGCGGATACCATTCGGGACCCGCGAGCTTGTCGATGGTGGCAACGCCGCCCTTGGCATCGCCGGCGCCATAAGCGGCCCAGCCCGACAGCAGCGTGGCGACGAGATCGGTGATCGGGCCGCGGATCGACTGGTTGATGTTGCTCTGCGCGGTCGCGTACTTCTTGAACTTCAGATCATGCACGCCGACGACCAGACGCGCGACGCGGTTGGTCTTGTCGATCGTGAGGATGCGCTCGGCGAGCTTGACCGCCTCGTCGATGTCACCGTCGGCGACCGACGAGATGAAGGCGCGGTCGAGCAGCTCGTTGTTCTTGGGATCGGTGCGAAGCGCCGAGCGGTAGAACGCTGCCGCCGAAGCCGCGTCGCGTTCGACACTGGCGTGGCGGGCGGCAAGATAGCTGCCGGCGCCGGTGAGCGACTTCAGATCGTTTCTGGTCGGAAACTGCGCCGCTGTATCGGCCGGGTGATCCGGCGTCTGCGCCAGGACCGCGCCGGGGACCGTCGCGATCGCTGTGCCCATGAGGGCGATGGCGGCAACAGTCCAGCGGTTGAAACGATTTGAGAACATCAGGGCTCGCCTTGAGTTGGTAGTGCCTGGGTTTGCAGCAGAAGGCCGTCTCGCATGCGAACGCGGCCAGTGGCATCGGGACCCGGAACCGTCGGGTCGGACAATGCCGCTTTTGGCGGTTCACCGCAAGGATTCGGACCGGGCGATCCCCTCCGCACGCCCCAAATCGGCCTACTGACCGGTCAAGACCGCCCCAAGACGCTGCTACTATGGCCTTATCGTGGCCGCGACAGGTGGCCGCGGCCCGGTTCTCACGCGAACGTGCGCCAGATCACGCTTTGTGACGTCGTCCGCTCTGGCTGATCGCGTTTTTACATCGCCTCGTAGTTCGGACCGCCGCCGCCCTCCGGCGGAACCCAGGTGATGTTACCGTTGGGGTCCTTCACGTCACAGGTTTTGCAGTGGACGCAGTTCTGGGCGTTGATCTGGAAGCGCGGGCTCGCCCCCTCCTCGACCCACTCATAGACGCCGGCCGGGCAATAGCGATTCGAGGGACCGGCGAACACGTCGTGCTCGGACGTCTTCTGCAGGTTCATGTCCGTGACCTTGAGATGGACCGGCTGGTCCTCCTCGTGATTGGTGTTGGAGAGGAACACCGAGGACAGCTTGTCGAAGGAGATCTTTCCGTCCGGCTTCGGATAGTTCTTGGGCGCGTGGCTTTTGGCCGGATCGAGCGTCGCGCGATCGGGCTTGGAATGCGATTGCGTGCCGAACAGCGAGGTGCCGAAAAGCGTGTTGCACCACATGTCGAAGCCGCCGAGCGCGACGCCGAGCACGGTGCCGAACTTCGACCACAGCGGCTTGACGTTGCGGACCAGGAACAGATCCTTGCCGACCGACGAGGAGCGCCAGGCGTTCTCGTATTCGACGAGCTCGTCATTGGCGCGATCGGCGGCGAGCGCCGCGGCGACATGCTCGGCAGCCAGCATGCCGGTACCCATCGCATTGTGCACGCCCTTGATGCGCGGCACGTTGACGAAGCCCGCGGCACAACCGATCAGCGCGCCGCCGGGAAAACTCAGCTTCGGCACCGACTGATAGCCGCCCTCGGTGATGGCGCGCGCGCCATAGGCGAGCCGCTTGGCACCCTCGAAGGTGCCGCGGATCGAGGGATGGGTCTTGAAGCGCTGGAATTCGTCGAACGGCGACAGATAGGGATCGTCGTAATTGAGATGCACGACGAAGCCGACGGCGACGAGGTTGTCGTCGTAATGATAGAGGAACGAGCCGCCGCCGGTCTTCAGATCGAGCGGCCAGCCGAACGAATGCTGGATCAGACCCTTCTGATGCTTGGCGGGATCGATCTGCCAGACTTCCTTGAGCCCGATGCCGAACTTCGGCGGCTCGCTCTTGGCATCGAGCGCGAACTTGTTGATGAGCTGCTTGGTCAGGCTGCCGCGGGCGCCTTCGGCGAACAACGTGTACTTGCCGAGCAATTCCATGCCGCGAGTGAAGGAGTCCTTCGGCTTGCCGTCGCGGCCGATACCCATGTCGCCGGTGGCGATGCCCTTGACCTTGCCCTCCTCGTCATAGAGCACCTCGGCCGCGGCAAAGCCCGGATAGATCTCGACGCCGAGCGCTTCCGCTTTCCGCGCCAGCCAGCGGCAGACATTGCCGAGCGAGCCGATATAGCAGTGATGGTTGTCCATCAGCGGCGGCATCATGAAGTTCGGCAGCTTGATCGCGCCGCCGCCGGTCATCCAGTAGAAGCGGTCGTCCTTCACCTGCGTCTTCAGCGGGCAGTCGGTATCCTCACGCCAGTCCGGAATGAGCTTGTCGAGCCCGGCCGGATCGATCACCGCGCCCGAGAGAATATGTGCGCCGACCTCGGAGCCCTTCTCCACCACGACGACGTTGAGATAGGCGTTGAGCTGCTTCAGCCGGATCGCGGCCGACAGGCCCGAGGGGCCGGCGCCGACGATGACGACGTCGAATTCCATGGATTCGCGCGGGGGAAGTTCTTCGGTGCTCATCTGATCTCAGCCCTTGAGATGGTCCTCGGTCGTTTGCGCCCTCTTGTTTCCGATTTTTCCGGGTAGGACAACCTCGGAATCGCGTTCCGCCGGGATGCAAGGCCGTCCAAACGGGCCTCCCCGGCCCCGGTACCCAGAACCGGGGAGGTCCCGATCATTTTTTGACGCGTTTTCTTCACGCGAACCGGTGTCCACTTCGCTTGAAAACGCTATGCTATAAAAGTCAGACTTTCCCATGATCCCCGAACCCGCACCCACCGTCCGAGAGCTGCTTGCCTTCTATCTGGAGGCCGGAGTCGACTGCGCGCTGGCGGAGGAACCGATAGACCGCCTGGCGGAAATCGATGCGCCACCGCCGGCCCCGCGCGCGGCGCCAGTCGAGGCGCCCCGTCCGGTCGCCGCGCCCGCGGTGATGCGCGGCGAGGCCGCCCCTGCACCCGACGTCGCCATCGCTTCGGCGCGCGAGGCTGCGCGCACCGCGCCGACCCTGGAAGCGCTGCGCGAGCTGATGCAGAATTTCGAGGGCTGCGCGCTCAAGCACACGGCGACGCGGCTGGTGTTCGCCGACGGCAATCCGCAGGCGCGCATCATGTTCGTCGGCGAGGCGCCGGGCCGCGACGAGGATATCGAGGGACTGCCCTTCGTCGGGCGCAGCGGCAAGCTGCTCGATCTCATGATCGGGGCGATCGGGCTCAACCGCACCACCGCCTACATTGCCAACGTCATTCCCTGGCGGCCGCCGGGCAACCGCACGCCGACGCCGCAGGAGACGCAAATCTGCCTGCCCTTCATCCAGCGCCAGATCGAGCTGGTGAACCCGGATGTGCTGGTGACGCTCGGCAATCCCTCGACGCAGACGCTGCTGGCGACGCGCGAGGGCATCATGCGCACCCGCGGGCGCTGGTTCGAGTACGAGACGGGCCAGCGCACCATCCGCGCGCTGCCGACCTTCCATCCGGCCTATCTGCTGCGCTCGCCGTCCTACAAACGCCTGGCCTGGCAGGACCTGCGGGCGATCGCGAAGGTGCTGGCGGGGTAGTGAGGGGCAGAACGCTCTCTCCCCGTCATTGCGAGCGCAGCGAAGCAATCCAGAATCTTTCCGGAGAGGGACTCTGGATTGCTTCGTCGCAAGGGCTCCTCGCAATGACGGCGGAGAGAGCGCCTCACGTCCCCTTCGGCCGCACGATGGCCCAACCGATGCGCAGCAGCTGCTGCCGGCCGGTCACGAGCCATTCGAAGGCACGCGGCACTTCCGGCACGATGCCGGGGAAGCGCTTGAGAATTTCGGGCGGGGGGGTGCCGGCGGTGTCGGAGGCGCGCCAGACCACGACGCCGCCGGTCTCGGCGAATCTGGCCTGATTGATCCACGGCGTACGCGCCGGGTCGGCATCGATGAAGAGATGCGGCCGGCCGGAATGCAGCGTGATCAGGCTGGCGAGCTGGGTTTCGCCGGCAACCGCGCGCAGGCGATGGTTGGTGCGGCGGGCAAAGCTCTCGTCGAAGAAATCCGAGATCGCGCGCGCCGGCATCGAGGTCGTAATCTCATTGGCGCCGGTCCAGGGCAGAAACAGCACGGCGAGCACCACGCCGGCGGCGGGGGCGACGACGGCGGCAGCCCAGACCATGCGCAGCATTCGCGCACGGCGCATCGCGATGAGGTCGCCGGCCGCGACCACCACGGCAAGCCCCGACATGACCAGCACGACGCCCGCACCGCCGACGACGGAGTCGAGCCCGAGCAGGCCTGAGATCAGCACCGCGCCGAGCGCCGGCGCCAGCGCGAAGAAATAGACGAAGTTGCGCGCGAGCGGCTCGACCGGCGGCCGGTAGATGATCGGCGCCTCCTCGCCCTTGGCGACGAACAGGCGGGTGTTGAGGAAGGTCAGCGCCGGGATCGCGGCCGCCCCGAGCACGAGCCCGCCGAGTAGCCAGGCCGCGTGGATCGCGCGGGTGCTCAGCTCGGTAAGCTGCGGCAGGGCCGGCAGCACCAGCGTCTCGGCGCGGATCAGCCAGACCGCATAGGGCAGCGCCAGCACGGCGACGACGATCAGAGCGAACAGCGGGTCGAGCGCGCGCAGCGTGCGGCGGCCGCCGGCGGTTGCGAGCGCAAAGATGACGAGCAGGGCGAGAAGGAAGATCGCCGCAGGCGTCGTCAGCAGCAGCAGACCCGCCTCGATCGACCAGGCGAACCAGGCATTGCCGCGGCGCTGGCCGATGATCAGCCAGGAGTGCAGCAGCAGCAGCGCCCAGAGCGGGCGGGCCAGCACGAGCGGGCCGAAATCGAGCGCGGGCGAGGAGAAGGCCAGCACCGTCATGGTCAGGAGTACGGCGAGCACCGCCTGCTGCGAACCGACCACGGCGCGGGAGAGATGGTAGAGCGCGATGAAGGTCGCGATCTCACAGAGTTGGGCAAGGACATAGACGCCGAACATGTGGCCGCCGGCGAGGCGATAGGCGATGTCGGCGAGCCAGACCGGCAAGGGCGGGCCGAGATCGGTGCCGACCCGGTATTCCCTGCCGAACGCCAGCAGCGTCGCCAGGGAGCCAGGCGGGCTGCGGTAAAACACCAAGGCCACGAACAGCCACATCGCGGCTTGCAGCAGCACGGCGATCCACACGATCAGCCGCGGCCGGGCGCGAATGAGCTCGATGACCAGGGAGGTAAACCGCATGCAACGTCCGAAAGATGCAGCCAACCCGTCCAGCCGGCCCTATTCGCTCACGTATACTTTGATAAGGGGCGTCACGCTTTGTGGCAACGACCGTCTGCCCTAGAGGCCGGCAGAAGCATCAATTTCAACGCCCGCATCCGCCTGCACCTCGACCTCGGTGACCTCGAACAGATCCCGCACCGGCTCCACGGTCCAGGGCATGTGCTTGGCCCGCGCCGCCGCAACCGGGGCGAAGAAGCTGCGGTGATGGACGGTGGGGCCGAGGCGGTCGAGCGCATCGAGGTGCTCGGGGACGGCGTAGCCCTTGTGCTGCTCGAAACCGTAGCCCGGGCAGTCCTGCGCCAGCGCGCACATCAGCCGGTCGCGCGTCACCTTGGCGACGATCGAGGCCGCCGCGATCGACAGCACGATGCCGTCGCCGCCGATCACGGCCTCGCAGTCGCAAGTCGTGTCGAGGCGGTCGCGGCCGTCGACGAAGACATGGCGGGGCGCCTCGGGTAACGCCACCACAGCGCGCTTCAGCGCCCATAGCGAGGCGCGCAGGATGTTGTCGCGGTCGATTCGCGCGCGTGAGGCGACGACCACCGAGACCTGCGCAGTGGCGCAGATCTTGTCGAACAGTCTTTCGCACTCCTCGGCGGTCAGGCGCTTGGAATCGTCGATGCCGCGCGGAATGCGGTCGGGGTCGAGAATCACCGCGGCCGCCACCACGGGTCCCGCCAGCGGTCCGCGGCCGGCCTCGTCGCAGCCCGCAACCGGCCAGACGCCACGCTTGATCAGCGCGCGCTCGCGGCGAAAGCTCGGCGGCGCAATCGCGATGATGCCTTTCTTGCCGGCGGGAGCTTTGACGTCGGAAAGCTTGGCGGCCTTGGCAGGCGCTGCCTTCTTCGCAGCATCCTCTTTCGGCACGCCCTTGGCCGGCTTCCTGGCGGACTTGTCTCGAATCATGGCCGGGATCGTGCGCAAGCGGCCTCGCCGGCGCAACCGGGAACCCCGGATAATTCCCGTTATTCAGGTCGGCCGCCCTACTCCGCCAGATGCACCCGCCGGTCCTCGCCGACCTCGATGCCGGGCGCCACCACGGCCTCCCAGGCATGACCGTCCGGATCGGCGAAATAGCCGCGATAGCCGCCATAATCGGTCTCGCACGCAGGCCTGAGCAGTCTTGCTCCCTTGCCGACGGCGAAAGCCAGCACCGCATCGACCTCCTCGCGCGTGCGGCAGTTCCAGGCGAGCGTGGTGCCGCGGAAGGTCGTTGGTCTCGGCTCATCTGGCAGGGATGCGTCCGCTGCGAGCAGGTCCCAGGGAAACAGCGCGAGCACCGGACCGCCCGTGTCGTAGAACGCGACCGCCTCGCCGGTTGCCTTCAGCCGGCGCGAAAAGCCGAGCGCGTCGTAGAAGACGATACTGGCACGGATGTCGCTGACGCCGAGCGTGATGACGGTGAGTCGCGGGATCGGAGCCGGAACTTCCTTGCTCATGGGACGCCTCTTCCACTTTCCCGATCAGAACTTGCCCGGTCAGAACAGGCTGAGCTGCTCGCCGTTCCGCTTCGGCCGCGCGAAGTGATCCGTGGTCAGCTTGGAGCGGCGTTTGTTGAGGGCGAGCCTGTCGCAGGCTATCTCGAAGCGGCGGCCGATGGTCCAGGCCATCGGTCCGGTGCCCTTCATCCGCTCGCCCCATTTCGCATCGTAGTCGCGGCCGCCGCGCATGTCGCGGATCAGCGTGAAGACGTGGCGGTAGCGGTCCGGATAGTTCGCCATCAGCCATTCGCGGAAGAGATCGCGCACCTCCAGCGGCAGCCGCAGCAGCACGTAGGAAGCTTCCTTGACGCCGGCATGGGCGGCGGCATCGAGAATGCGCTCGATCTCGGCATCGTTCAGCGCGGGAATGACCGGCGCAACCATCACGGTGGTGGGAATGCCGGCCTCCGAGAGCTGCTTCAGCGCCTCCAGCCGCTTCGGCGGCGTCGAGGCGCGCGGCTCCATGGTACGTGCCAGCTTGGGATCGAGCGAGGTGACCGATATCGCGACCTTGGCGAGGTTGCGCTTGGCCATGCGCTGGAGAATGTCGATGTCGCGCACGACCAGCGCCGACTTGGTGACGATGCCGACGGGATGCCCGGCGCGCTCCAGCACCTCCAAAATGCCGCGCATGATTTTGCGCTCGCGCTCGATCGGCTGGTAGGGATCGGTGTTGGTGCCGATCGCAATCATCCGCGGCTCGTAGCCGGGGGCGGCGAGCTCCTTTTCCAGCAGCGCCGGCGCCTCGGGCTTCACGAACAGTTTCGACTCGAAGTCGAGCCCCGGCGACAGGCCGAGATAGGCATGGGTCGGCCGCGCGAAGCAATAGACACAGCCATGCTCGCAGCCGCGATACGGATTGATGGAGCGATCGAAACCGATATCGGGGGAGTCGTTGCGGGTGATCACCTTGCGTGAGGCGTCCACCGCCACCGTCGTCTTGAACGGCGGCAAATCCTCAAGGCTCTGCCAGCCGTCGTCGAAGGCGACGCGCGCCTCGGCCTCATAGCGGCCGCTGGCGTTGGACTGGGCACCCCGACCTCGCCTGCGCTGGCGGTCGATGGCGACCGCCAGCTCAGGAAAGTCGGAAGGCGCACCCGCCGGCTCGGAGGGCGCCGTGACCGGCGGGTGCTTGAGAGCAGAAGAAGATGCTGGACTCATGCAGCCAAGATAGCACGCCAAAGGAACAAATCAAGAACACAAACAAAAAACAGGAAAACAACCCCATGCACAGTAGAGCTGCCCCAAACTTCGCGCCCCCTCCTTTGACCTCTCGCAACACCGGCGTCGCGGCCATCCCGTTTCATGACCGACGGATCGATCGCGCCGGAACCGGGTTGGTGACGATCGCTGTGTGAAGGTCGGCAGGAACATGACAATCCAGCAAAAAACGGCCGCCGCGAGCGGCGACCTCGATCTCCTCGATCGCTATTGGCGCGCTGCCAACTACCTCTCGGTCGGCCAGATCTATCTGCTCGACAACCCCCTGCTGCGCGAGCCCTTGCGGCCCGAGCACATCAAGCCGCGTCTGCTCGGACATTGGGGCACGACGCCCGGCTTGAACTTCATCTATGCCCATCTCAACCGCGTCATCCGCGCGCTCGATCTCAACGTTCTCTATGTCTGCGGCCCCGGCCATGGCGGTCCGGGCATGGTCGCCAACACCTATCTCGAAGGCAGCTACAGCGAGATCTATCCCGATATCGCGCGCAATGCGGACGGATTGCGCAAGCTGTTCAGGCAGTTCTCCTTCCCCGGCGGCATTCCGAGCCACGCCGCCCCTGAGACCCCCGGCTCGATCCACGAGGGCGGCGAGCTCGGCTATGCGCTGGTGCACGCCTATGGCGCGGCGTTCGACAATCCTGATTTGGTCGTCGCCTGCGTCGTCGGGGACGGTGAAGCCGAAACCGGTCCGCTCGCGGCGTCCTGGCACTCCAACAAGTTCCTGAGCCCTGCCCATGACGGCGCAGTGCTGCCGATCCTGCATCTCAACGGCTACAAGATCGCCAACCCGACCGTGCTTGGACGGATGCCCGACAGCGAGATCCGCGATCTGTTCCGCGGGCTCGGCCACGAGCCGCTGTTCGTCGAGGGTGGCGATCCCAAACTGATGCACCAGGCCATGGCGGACGCGCTCGACGTCGCATTCGCCAGCATCCGCTCGATCCAGCAACACGCTCGCGACGGACGCAAGACGGTCGAGCGTCCGCGCTGGCCGATGATCGTGCTGCGCAGCCCGAAGGGCTGGACGGGTCCGAAGGAGGTCGACGGCAAGAAGGTCGAAGATTTTTGGCGCGCGCATCAGGTGCCCGTTGCGGGCTGCCGCGAGAATCCGGCGCATCTGAAGATCCTTGAAGACTGGATGCGCAGCTACGAGCCGGACAAACTGTTCGACGCGAGCGGCGCGCTCGTCCCCGAACTGCAGGCGCTCGCCCCTGAAGGTAACAGGCGCATGGGCGCCAATCCGCATGCCAATGGCGGTCTCCTCAAGAAGGAGCTGAAGCTGCCGGACTTCCGCAGCTTTGCCGTGGACGTGCCGCAGCCTGGCGGCGTCGTTGGAGAAGCGACGCGCGAGCTCGGCAAATTCCTGCGCGACGTCATTCGCCTGAACGCGCAAGAGCGCAACTTCCGCATCATGGGCCCGGACGAGACCGCATCAAACCGGCTGGATGCGGTCTTCGAGGCGACCGAACGCGTCTGGATGGAGCCGACCGAACCTTACGACGTGCATCTCGCGCAGGACGGGCGCGTGATGGAGGTGTTGAGCGAGCATCTCTGCCAGGGCTGGCTCGAGGGCTACCTGCTGACCGGACGCCACGGCTTCTTCTCCTGCTACGAGGCCTTCATCCACATCGTGGATTCCATGTTCAACCAGCACGCCAAATGGCTGAAGGTGACGCGGCATCTGCCGTGGCGGCGGCCGATCGCCTCGCTGAACTACCTCTTGACCTCGCATGTGTGGCGCCAGGATCACAACGGCTTCAGCCATCAGGATCCCGGCTTCGTCGATCTCGTCGCCAACAAGAAGGCCGACATCGTCCGCATCTATTTTCCGCCGGATGCCAATACGCTGCTGTGGATCGCCGACCACTGCCTGCGCACCTACAACCGCATCAACGTCATCGTCGCCGGCAAGCAACCGGGGCCGCAATGGCTGTCGATGCAGGAGGCCGCGACGCATTGCGATGCCGGCATCGGCATCTGGACCTGGGCCGGCAACGAGGGCACGAACACCGAGCCCGACGTGGTGATGGCCTGCGCCGGCGACGTGCCGACGCTGGAGACGCTCGCCGCCGTCGATCTCCTGCGCAAGGCGCTGCCCGATCTGAAGATCCGCGTCGTCAACGTCGTCGACCTCATGACGCTGCAGCCCAGGGAGCAGCATCCGCACGGCCTGTCCAACCGCGACTTCGACAGCCTGTTCACGCGCGACAAGCCCGTCATCTTCGCCTACCACGGCTATCCCTACCTGATCCACCGTCTCACCTATAACCGCACCAACCATGCCGGCCTGCATGTGCGCGGCTTTGCCGAGGAAGGCACCACGACGACGCCGTTCGACATGGTCGTGCTCAACGAGCTCGACCGCTATCACCTCGCCATCGAGGCGATCGAACGCGTGCCTGATCTGGCGACCAGGGCCGCGCAGGTGAAGCAGCAATTCCGCGACAGGCTGATCGAGCATTCGCGTTATGTGCGCGAGCACGGCGAGGACATGCCCGAGGTCCGCGACTGGGTCTGGCCGGTCAAGGCGGGGTGACGTCATGCCGGCGCCCGAGGCGGTTCTGGTCCTCAATTCGGGCTCGTCGAGCATCAAGTTCGGCCTGTTCGATATCGCGGCCGAGCCGGTCCTGCTCTGCAAGGGCCTGCTCGACGAGCACGAGGACAACCCGCGGCTCGTCGTGAGAGACGCCGCAGGCAATACCCTGTTCGACAAGCAGCGAGCAGGCGCGGATGCCGACGGCGGTCATCTGTTCGCCGAGGTGCTCGCCTTCATCGAGGACCGGTTCGGCCAAGGCAGCTTGCGCGCGGTCGGTCACCGCATCGTTCATGGCGGTCCGAATTATTCGGGTCCGCTCGTCCTGACGGACGACGTCACCGCGAAGCTGGAGGCGTTGACGCCGCTGGCGCCGCTGCACCAGCCGCGGTGCCTTGCGCCGGTCCATGCCGTCTCGGCGATCCGGCCCGCGCTGATACAGATCGCCTGTTTCGACACCGGCTTTCACCACGGCCTGAAGCCGCCGGCGAGCCGCTTCGCCATTCCCGGGCGTTTCGAGGCGCGCGGCATCAGGCGCTACGGCTTTCACGGCCTGTCCTTCGAATATGTCGCGGGCCGTCTTGCCGAGATCGCGCCGGAGCTTGCGGCCAAACGCACCGTCATCGCGCATCTCGGTAACGGAGCAAGCCTGTGTGCTCTTCACGACGGCCGCAGCGTCGACACCACGATGGGACTGACGCCGCTCGATGGCCTCGTGATGGGCACGCGCTGCGGCACGATCGATCCCGGCGTGCTGCTCTATCTGCAACAACACGAGGGGATGTCGGTCGAGGAGGTCCAGCACCTGCTCTATCACCAGTCCGGCCTGCTCGGCGTCTCCGGCCTCTCGGCGGACGTGCGCACGCTGCTCGCGAGCCGCAGGCCAGCGGCGCGCGAGGCGATCGATCTCTTCGTCCTTCGTGCGGCGCAGGCGATCGCGGCGATGGCGACCACGCTTGGCGGGCTCGACTGCCTCGTGTTCACCGGCGGCATCGGTGAGCATGCCAGCGAGGTCCGCGGCGCGATCGGCGAGCATCTCGGCTGGCTCGGCGTGCGTGTCGATGCAGCGGCGAATGCCGAAGCGCGCGAGCGGATCAACGCTGGCGACAGTGCTATCGATGTGCTCGTCATTCCGACGAATGAGGAACTGACGATCGCGCGGCATTGTGCGACGGTGCTGAGAGCTAAATGAGATATGCGGCGGCGGCTCTTCCCTTCTCCCCTTGTGAGAAGGTGGCGCGAAGCGCCGGATGAGGGATCCCTCACCGCGCACTTATTTGCAAATGAGTCTGCGGAGAGATACCCCTCACCCGAGTGAGCCCGCGTCCACCAGTGGTGCTGCCCTCTCCCACAAGGGGGAGAGGGCACAGCAACGCGCAGCTCGCTCGGAGCTAGCTCTCAATGCGTCCCTGACAGGATCTGGACGCAGCCGATCACGACCTCGATCACGATCAGCACCACCACCGCGATCTCGAGGCGAAGCGAGCGCTGGGTGTCGATGATGTCGGTCAGCGCGTTGGCGGTCTCGGAGACGGCGGTGAGCTTGCGCTCGAGCGTGTCGAGGCGCTCCTTCAGTTCGTACTCGTCCTCGAGGCGGGCATAGAGCCGGTCGAGCTCGGGCTTCTCCCAGAGCACGTCGGGCTTCTCGGCCACCGCAACGCGGCCGGCGACGCGCTGCTGGACGAGAAGCGCGTTGCCGATCAGTTGCAAAATGCCCTTGCGGCGGCGCGGCGTGCGGCCGTACTCGGCGAGCTCGCGCGCGAACGGCTCGATCACGTCGAACACCGCGGCGACCCGCCGCTCGTCGCGGGCCAGCGAGGTGCTTTTGGCGAGCGCGTCCGCGACCAGAAGCAGCCGGTCGTCGGAGAATTTGGAGAGGCAGATCGGCCCGCCCGGCTGGATCGCCTCGCTGTTTTCATCCTTGCACAACTGCGCCTGCGCGATCTCCTCCTCGTAGGGGCTGAACTCGCCGATCACGCGCGACTTCAGGCTGTCGATCAGCACCTTCTCCTCCGAAGGCAAGAGGCCGATCAGCACCACGACGCCGTAGCGAAAGATCACCGCGAGGCCGGCGTGAACGCGGAAGGCGGCGGGCGTCGATGACACCAGCGTGCCGATCTCGAGGCCGGACGCATTGATGCGGTCCCCCAGCATCAGCGCCCGGATCCGCAAGCTCGGCGCGGCGTCCGGCCTGGGCGATGTTGTCGGCGCGCTAACGGCGAGTTGATCGGCGTTCATGCAAGGCCCTCGTCAGCACCGTGGATTGCAGGCTTCCCATTCCCCGGTGTCGGTCCGCTCGCATCCTCCGCATGCAGGATTGCGGTGGCCTGCATGCCGCACAAGGATCGCAGCGAAACTCGGGGATAATACCGTCACCGCGAATTCGCGCCGAAATATTCGGCAACATTGCCACCCCGCAGGAGACATATTTGGATGCGATGGCTCTGGCAGTTTACCATCGAACGGCGAAGCCCCGTCGAAAAGTTGCACTCGGCAATGCCGCGTGTTTATGACAATATCATAACGAATTGCGCTTCTCCCGAAGCGCCGACACTGAAGCCTCAATCATGCTGAGCGTCATCATTCCGACCGAAGGCGTCGAGCAGACGACGGTCGCAACCCTGGCCGCGCTGGTCCCCGGTGCCGCCGCCGGCATCATCCGGGAAGTCCTGCTGGTCGACGGCACCCGCAACGGCGTCATCGAGCGCGTTGCCGACGTCGCAGGCTGCCGTTTCGTCGGCATCGAGGGGGCCTCGCAGGGCGCGGCGCTCGCCGCCGGCGCGCTTCAGGCTCGTTCGCCCTGGCTGATGTTCCTCCCCGCAGGCGCGGTGCTGGAAACCGGCTGGATCGAGGAGACCACCCAATTCATCCAGAGCGTCGCAACCAGCGGCCGGGACCGGGCGGCGGTGTTCCGCTATGCACGTACACCTTACGCCGATACCGGGTTGCGCGACGTCCTTCGGGCCGTGGCACGCAAGCTGGTCGGTCCGTTCGGCGATCAGGGCCTTTTGATCGCGCGTGATCATTACGACCGGATCGGCGGCTATCCGCCCCAGGCCCGCCGTTCCGAGGCACGGCTGCTGCGGCGGCTCGGCCGCTCGTCCCGGACCATGCTGCGCAGCCGGATCGTCATGGTCGGCTGAGGCCAGTTGCTCCGCGCCCTTGATACTTGCCAAAGTCAAATAATTATTTGACAATGGCAAGTATCGAGGTGAGCCATGTCATTCAACGGTACCGAAGACCCCATCGCGGCGGTCCGCGCCTTCAACCGCTTCTATACCCGCAAGCTCGGCGTGCTCGACCAGCACCTTGGCAAAACCCCGTTTTCGCTCAGCGAGGCCCGAGTGCTCTACGAGCTCGCGCATCGCGACGACCTTGCGGCAAAGGAGATCGGAATCGAGCTTGGTCTCGACCCCGGCTATCTCAGCCGCATCGTCCAGAGCTTTGACGAAAAGGGGCTGATCACGCGCAAGCCCCTGCCCGCAGATCGCCGGCAATACCAGCTCAGCCTGACCGCCAAGGGCCGGCAGACATTCGCCAAGCTGAACCTGAGCTCGCAAAACGAGGTTGCCGCAATGCTGGCCCAGCTTTCAGCCGACGATGCAACGCAGCTCACGCAGGCCATGGCGACGATCGAGGCCGTGCTGGAGCAACGGCGAAGCCGGCCCGCTTCCGTCGTGCTGCGCAGCCACCGCGTCGGCGACATGGGCTGGGTCATCTCCCGGCAGGGCGCCGCCTATGCCGCTGACTACAACTGGGACATCAGCTACGAGGCGCTGGTCGCCGAGATCTGTGCGCAGTTCATCAGGAACTACGACGCCGCGCGCGAGCACTGCTGGATCGCCGAAGTCGGTGGCGAGCCGGTCGGCTCGATCTTTCTGGTCAAGGCCACCGACGAGATCGCCAAGCTCCGCCTGTTGCAGGTGGAGAAGAAAGCACGCGGACTCGGTGTCGGCCGCGCGCTGGTCGAGCAATGCATCCAGGGCGCCCGCGAGAGGGGCTACAGCAAGATGACGCTGTGGACGCAGAGCATCCTGGTCGCCGCGCGCGGCATCTACAAAAGCACCGGCTTCAAGCTGGTGAAGGAAGAGAAGCACCACAGTTTTGGTGCCGATCTCGTCGGCGAGACGTGGGAGCGGGATCTCTAGCTGCGCGACGCCGTCAGACACAACCTCGCTTGGGTGAGGGGTATCTCTCCGCGAGCCTGATATCGTAGGGTGGGCAAAGGCGCGTCAGCGCCGTGCCCACCAATCCAGCGTTACGGTAAAATTGGTGGGCACGCTTCCGCCTTCGCTCTTCGAGCTACGGCGGACAAGTCGCTTTGCCCACCCTACGATACCTTATGCCTGGCTTACGAATGATGCCCGCGCACCAGCGCGCGTAGCTACACCGTCGCGCCCTGCGCCTTCGGCCTCCGCAGGTGCTCGTCCAGCCTTGGCATGATCTCGACGAAATTGCAGGGGCGCGTGCGGTAGTCGAGCTGGGCGGCCAAGATGCCGTCCCAGCCGTCGCGGCAGGCACCGGGCGAGCCCGGCAGGCAGAAGATGTAGGTCGCGCCCGCAACGCCCGCGGTGGCGCGGCTCTGGATCGTCGAGGTCCCGATCTTGGCGTGGCTCAGCATGTGGAACGCAATCGAGAAACCGTCCATGCGCTTCTCGAACAGCGGCTCGATCGCTTCCGGCGTGACGTCGCGGCCGGTGAAGCCGGTGCCGCCGGTGGTGATGACGACGTCGACGCCGCTATCGGCAATCCAGCGACGGATCACGGCGCGGATCGCCTCGACATCGTCGGTGACGATCTCGCGCGCGGCGAGATGATGACCGGCGGCAGTGAGGCGATCGGCCAGCGTCTGGCCGGACTTGTCATCCGCAAGCGCGCGCGTGTCGGACACGGTGAGCACCGCGATGTTGAGGGGGATGAACTGTTTGGATTCGTCGATCGAGGCCATTGCGCTTTCCTCTCGTGTCCCGGACGCGGTGCAGCGCCTCAGCGCTGCTCCGCAGAGCCGGGACCCATTTCAGAGGCTTGGGAGACCGGCATTGTGGGCCCCGGCTCTGCAGCGCACCGCTGAAGAGCGCTGCGCTGCGTCCGGGGCACAAACTCGTGCCTACAACGCACCGCCGCCGAAGGTGTTGCAGGCCTGCACCGTGCCCTGCTGGTAGCCGGTCATGAACCACTGCTTGCGCTGCGCGGCCGAGCCGTGGGTGAAGGAGTCGGGCACGACGCGGCCCGTGGCCTGGCGCTGCAGCGTGTCGTCGCCGATGGCGCTCGCCGTGGTCAGCGCGGCGTCGATGTCGCCTGCTTCCAGGAAGTTCGGACGCTTCTTCGCCTCGCGGTTGACCCAGACGCCGGAGAGACAATCCGCCTGCAGCTCGACCTTGACCTGGAGCGCATTCGCTTCGGCCTTGCTGCCGGCCTGCTGCTGCAGCCGCGTCACGCGCGGAATGATGCCGAGCAGATTCTGGATGTGGTGGCCGGCCTCATGCGCGATGATGTAGGCGGTGGTGAAATTGCACGCCGACTTGCCGGAGCAGCCGCGGAAGCGGGTCTCGACCTCACGGAAGAAGGCGGTGTCGAGGAAGATGGTGCGATCCGGCGGGCAATAGAACGGGCCCATCGCCGACTGCGCCATGCCGCAGCGGCCGCCATTGGTGGCATTGCGGAACAGCACGACCTTCGGACCGGTATAGTTCTGGCCGCTGGCCTGGAAGATCTCGCTCCAGCGATCGTCGATCTCGCCGAGGACGCCGGCGATCATGCTGCCCACCTCGTCGGTCGGCGCGCCGCGCTTGGCCGAGGTCGAGGACGACTGGCGATCGGTCTGGTAGCTCGGCGCCTGGCCGCCGCCGGTGAGGATCTCGGCGCCGCCGATCAGGATGCGCGGGTCGATGCCGAAGGCATAGCCGATCAGGCCGAGCACGATGATGGTGCCGATGCCGAGCCCGCCGCCGCCCATCGGCAGGCCGAAGCCGCCGCCTCCGCCGCCGCCAAATCCACCGCCACCCTCGTCGCGACGATCCTCGACATCGTCGCTGCGGCGGAAATCATCGTAGCGCATGGCGGGCTTTCCCTTAAATCCTCGATTGGCATCATTTGGGCGCAGAAGCGCGAAAGCTCAACGCGCCACATACGTAAAATTTCCGTTGCCTTTATCAATATCGCGCTCGGCAAAAATTGCCTAGTGCGACAGCATGCGCCTGCCAGCAATTTTTTCCGAGGAACGTGCAATTTTTTCCGAGAGAAATTTGCAGTCTTTCTGGCGCCGTGGCCGCTCCCGCAACGCGAAGAACCGCGAAATACGCTGTAAAACACGGCGAATGCAAACAGACGACGGCACGCGACGCACGACGCGCGGCCTGCTCACAAAAGCAGCGGGTTAAGTCGATTTTTACTTTGCCGCTTCAATGTAACGGTCAGTCGGTTGTTTGGTCCCGCGTCGCCGACAGCGTCGCCTGAGTCAGAGTTCTTGAGTCATGGTAGAGTCGCGTCGCGGGGCGTCTGCAAGGGCGCCCCGCACAAACTTTGAGTCTCCGTCGCATCGTATCATCCTCGGCGATTGCGTCGCCGAGATGTCGAAGCTTCAGGCAGGCAGCGTCGATCTGGTGTTCGCAGATCCGCCCTACAATCTTCAGCTCAAGGGCGATCTCAAGCGCCCCGACGAATCCCATGTCGACGCCGTCAACGACGACTGGGACAAGTTCGATTCATTCTCCGCCTACGACGATTTCACCCGCGCCTGGCTGCTTGCCGCGCGCCGCGCGATGAAGCCGTCGGCGACGATCTGGGTGATCGGCTCCTATCACAACATCTTCCGCGTCGGCGCGATCATGCAGGACCTCGGCTTCTGGCTCCTGAACGACATCGTCTGGCGCAAGACCAATCCGATGCCGAATTTCCGCGGCCGCCGCTTCACCAACGCGCACGAAACCATGATCTGGGCCGCGCGCGACGAAAAGGCCAAGGGTTACACGTTCAACTACGAAGCGCTGAAGGCCGCCAACGAGGACGTGCAGGCACGTTCCGACTGGCTGATCCCGCTCTGCACCGGCGAGGAGCGCCTCAAGGGCGCCGACGGCAAGAAAGTGCATCCGACGCAGAAGCCGGAAGGCCTGCTCGCGCGCGTGCTGCTGTCCTCGTCCAAGCCCGGCGACCTCGTGATCGACCCCTTCAACGGAACCGGCACCACCGGCGCCGTCGCCAAGCGCCTCGGCCGCTCCTATATCGGCTTCGAGCGCGACAAGACCTATGCGAAAGCGGCAGAAGCCCGCATCGCGGCGGTCGAGCCGCTGCCGGAAGAAAGTCTCGCGCCGTTCATGACCGCACGCGAAGCCCCGCGCGTCGCGTTCTCGGAGCTGATCGAGCGCGGCATGATCATGCCCGGCACGAAACTGTTCGACGCCAAGAAAAAGCTCGGCGCGCTGGTCCGTGCCGACGGCGCCATCATGCTCGGCGACAAGGTCGGCTCGATCCACCGCATCGGTGCCGTTGCGCAAGGCGCACAGGCCTGCAACGG
Source organism: Bradyrhizobium huanghuaihaiense (assembly GCF_025200885.1). Lineage (NCBI taxonomy): Bacteria > Pseudomonadati > Pseudomonadota > Alphaproteobacteria > Hyphomicrobiales > Nitrobacteraceae > Bradyrhizobium > Bradyrhizobium huanghuaihaiense. The sequence continues at coordinate 7,188,606 of NZ_CP104172.1, forward strand.
CTGGACCTTCTGGCATGTCGAGACCAAGAAAGGTCTCAAGCTGATCGACGAGCTCCGCGCGGAGATCCGCGCCGGCATGGCGGCGGAGTAATTTTCCTCCGCTCTCGTAGGGTGGGCAAAGGCGCCCTTGCGCCGTGCCCACCATCTCTCCCGGGGATACAGATTTGGTGGGCACGCTTCGCTTTGCCCACCCTACGGCGTCTTGAATGACGCGATAGCCAGGACTAAATTCGCCCAATCAGCCCCGTCCTGACCGGTTGGGCCCCATGCGACGACAGTCCGAGACATTGCTGCTGGTGCCGCTGCTGCCGATCTTCCTGCTCGGCATGTTTCCGATGTTCCTGATCGCCCTGCTCGGGTTTTTCGGCCTCGCGCTGTTCGGCGTGCTCGTGGTCTGCGTCGGGCTCGCCAGCAGCAACGAGGCGCACGACAATTTCAATCACGACGTCATCGTCCACGGCTATGCGCGGGGATCGGAGCGCGCGGCGCGCGCCTCCGACATGCATCTCGCAGCAAAGCTCGGGCTGCGCCTGGAAGCGGTCGGCGCGGCGATGATCCTTACGGCGGCGATCGGCCTTTGTTACGCCGGCTGATCTGCGTGGCGCGCAGATACCGCCCGGCAAACTCGCCGGTTGCTCTCTCCGACGCGGTTCAGGCAAGAGAGGGGCACCAGCGGCAATGACGCCGCGCTCGCGCTCGGCCAACGAACACTGGGGAGATGATGGATGCTCAAATTCTATTTCAACGGCTCGCCGAATCCGACCAAGGTGGCGCTTTATCTCGAAGAGTCCGGCCTGCCTTTCGAGCCGGTGAAGATCGACACCCGCAAGGGCGAGCAGTTCACGCCGGAATTCCTCAAGATCAATCCGAACGGCAAGGTGCCGGCGATCGACGATGGCGGCACCATCGTGTTCGACTCGAACGCCATCCTGCTCTATCTCGCCGAGAAGACCGGCAAGTTCCTGCCCGCCGCGTCGTGGCGCGGCGAGACGCTGTCATGGTTGATGTTCATCGCCACCGGTGTCGGGCCGTATTCGGGCCAGGCCGTGCACTTCAAGCATTTCGCGCCGAAGGACCAGAACCACGACTACGCCCATAACCGCTACCAGTACGAGACCGATCGCCACTACAAGATTCTCGACGGCCACCTCAAAGGCCGCAGCTACATGGTCGGCGACAGCTATTCGATCGTCGACATGGCGCTGTGGGGCTGGGCGCGGATGGTGCCGTTCAAGCTCGGCGACGACGCCTTTGCGCGCTACCCGAACGTGAAGCGGCTGGTGGACGAGATCTCGGCGCGGCCGGCGGCCGTACGCGCGATCGCGTTGAAGGACAAGTTCACCTTCAAGGCCGAGATGGACGACGAGGCGCGCGCCAACATGTTCAAGCACATGACGACCAAGGTCGCCTGATCACACCTCGCCGCGATTTGAAGGCCACGCGCATGCGCGTGGCCTTTTGCTTTTAGGCGGCGTGGACCGAGCTCAGGAATTTTGCGACTTCCTGCTTCAGCCGGTTGCTGTCCGAAGACAGCGAGCGCGCCGCCGACAGCACCTGCGAAGAAGCCGAGCCGGTCTCGGACGCGCCGCGCTGCACGTCGCCGATATTGGTCGAGACGCGCTGGGTGCCGTGCGCGGCCTGCTGGACGTTGCGGGAGATCTCCTGCGTCGCTGCGCCCTGCTGCTCCACGGCGGCCGCGACCGTCGACGAGATCTCCGACAGCCGCTCGATGGTGCCGCTGATTTCCCTGATCGAGCCGACCGATTGCTCGGTGGCGGCCTGGATGCTGGAAATCTGCTGACCGATCTCGCCGGTCGCCTTCGCGGTCTGCTCGGCCAGCGCCTTGACCTCGGAGGCGACCACGGCAAAGCCGCGGCCGGCTTCGCCGGCGCGCGCGGCCTCGATGGTCGCGTTCAGCGCGAGGAGATTGGTCTGGCCGGCGATGGTGTTGATCAGCTCGACCACGTCGCCGATGCGGGCCGCGGCCTTGGACAGCTCGCCGACGCGCTCGTTGGTCCGGCTCGCCTGACCGACCGCTTCGCTGGCAATGCGGGCGGATTCCTGCACCTGGCGGGCGATCTCCGAGACCGAGGACGAGAGCTCTTCGGTCGCGGAGGCGACGGCCTGCACATTCGCCGAAGCTTCCTGCGAGGCGCTCGCGACCTCCGTCGACAGATCCTGGGCGTGCGCTGCAGTCGTGGTCAGCGTGCCGGCGGAGGCTTCGAGCTCGTTCGAGGCCGACGACACGGTGTTCACGATCTCGCCGACCGCGCGTTCGAACTGGTTGGCCAGGTTTCTCATGTCAGCCTTGCGGCTCTCGGCCTGCCGCGCCTCGATCTCGACCTGCTCGTGGCGCAGACGCTCGGTCTCGACCATGTTGTCCTTGAACACCTCGATCGCCTTGGCCATGTCACCGATCTCGTCGCGATTGCCACGACCGGGGATCTCGACCTTGAGATCGCCGCCGGCAAGCAGCCCCATCGCGCGCGTCATCGAGGTCAATGGACCCACGATGCTGCGGGCGATCAGGAAGGCGACGATCAATCCGAACAGGACGGCGAGGCCGCCCGCGATCATCTGCACCGATGTCGTGCCCTCGATCACGGCTTCGGCGGCGGAGCGCGACGCCTTGTAGTCCTTCTTCAACGTGGTTTCCGCGACCTTGAGCTTGCCAATGCTCTCGACGATGAGCGGGGCGAGGTTCTTGTGGTAGATCTCATCGGCCTGGAGCATCGCAGCGGAGGTCGTCTCGAACGCGGATTTGTAGATGCCGAGCGAGGTCTTCACCGGGGCGAGCGTGGTCCGCAGCTCCGTCGCCTGCGGGCTCTTTTCGAGCGCCGAGAGGCGCTGCATCGCCCTGTCCACATTGGTCCTGAAGTTGGCGGGGCCCTTGGTGTCGCGCAGCGCCAGGAAACGCCAGTTGGCGATCTGAACCTGAAGGAGCCTGGATTCGAGGTCCGCGACGAGCGCCGCGGTGTCCTCATCGACGGCCGCGCGGGCCACATCGACCAGCTTGCCCATCTTGACGGTCAATTCGTCACCACTCGGCAGCAGCGTCGCCTTGCCGGTTCTCGCCTCGTTGACGGCGTCCCCGAGATTGTCACGCAGGCTCCGCATCCTGGCGATGTCGGTGATGAGATCTTCGTAAAGCTTGCGCCGCTCCTCGGAGGCCGTCCCTTGCGCCCCGACCTTCAACAGCTCGGTCGCCGCGGCTTCCCGTTCTTGAGCCTCCTTCATCGCAGGCTCGCTGGCGTCGTAGATGTAGCGCAGATTGGCCCGCTGGATCGCCTGGAGGTGAGTTGATATCTCCAGCACCCGCGCGGTGCTGTCCGATAGCGCCGATTGCTTGGCGACCTGATCCTGCACGGCCCGCAAATTCCAGACGGCAACCACCGCCATCACGAGACCAACCGCCACCAGGGCCATGAAGCCTGCGTACAGGCGTCCCCTGATCCGCAAACGAAATTTCGGCATTCCCACTGTCCACCAGATGCATGCGACTTCGAGCGGCCGAATCCGTTCGAGGATCGTCGTCGGCCACCCTGGCAGCCGCGCGTCACGTCCTTGCGACCCACGCTGCACCGCGACACAATGGGGGACACTCGTTAATTGAACCTTCTGATTTTTCGCGTCAGCGCGCCCGGGCTCATACAAAATCTGCTGATTTTATCGGCAGTTGCGCAGGGCTTTGGCGCATGGCCCTGCAGCCGCGGGCAGATCGTCGCATCGGGCCCCCCAAAGGGCGTTGGTTCGGCGGTTGCCTGCGTCACTCTGCCCGGTGCGCTCTCCAACGTGCAGGGGGCCGGCCCGACCGGGACCGGCACACGCTTTCCATGGCCGGTCCGCTCTTCATTTTCCGCGGCGGGGCTTACGCAGCTTGTAGGCAATCTCCGACCAGGTCATGCCGCAGTCCTGCAGCTCCCGTTCGGTCATGGCCTCGAGCTGGCATCGGGCCCGGGACCGCTCCCGCCTGATACGCATGAGATCCACCAGCGCCCGCCAAAGCCGCACGAACACCACCGGCTGTAACGGACGGGATCGGTCGGTGGCCGCGACGTCGTCCAATCCGCTCAGCTCGCGGCCCTCACCGGTGCCTGCGGAAACAGACCGAGCGCCTTCTCGGTCAGCACCGAGTCGCAATACTCGCGGATCTCCTTGATCTTGCCGTCCTCGAGTTGGAACACCAGGCAATAGTCGTTGTCGTAACGCACGCCCTCGGGCGTGACGTTGTCGCCCTTGGCCTCCACCACGACGATGTCGCCATCGGCGATGAAGCGGTGAGCCACGGTGCGCGTCCGGCCGCGCAGGCGGGTGCGCACGTAGCCGTGCAGGTCGTTGAGGATCGCCTCCTTGCCGGTGAAGGTGCGCGACCAGGAATACTGGCCGGTCACGACCCATCTGGCATCGTCGGCAAGGCTTGCGGTGAACAGGGCGCGGTCGCGCGCGGCCGGATCGCGGTTTGCGGCGGCGGCAAAGATATCCTGCATCAGTTTCTTGTTGGCGCTCGCACTCATGGCGGCATCTCCTTGTCATGGCAACGCAGAGATCATCGTCGGGCGATCGGCATTCTTCAAATCGATAGAGAATATGATATCTATTCGCCTGATGAATTTGAATTCGCTTGACCTCAACCTGTTGACCGCACTGGACGCGCTGCTGCGCGAGGCCAATGTCAGCCGCGCGGCCATGAGGATCGGCCTGTCACAGCCGGCGACGAGCCACGCACTGCAACGCCTGCGCGACATCTGCGGCGATCCGCTGCTGGTACGGACCGGCGCTCGGATGGAGCTGACGCCGCGGGCGCAGGCCCTGCGCGCGCCGCTGGCGCAGGCGCTCGACCAGGTCCGCGGGCTGTTCGTGCCTGAGGACTTCGACGCCGCGCGCAGCGAGCGGCAGTTTCGCCTGATGATGCCGGATCTCGCGGTCGAACTGCTGATGCCGCCGCTGATGGAGAAAGTGACACGTCTTGCGCCCAATGTCCGCATCGACGTCGTGCCGTGGCGGGGACCTGCGATCTTCCACGCCGAGTTCGCCCGTACCATCGACCTCGTGATCTCGATCGGCAATGCCTTCAAGGGGTTTCACCGCCAGCTGCTCTACACCGACAGCGACGCGCTGGCGGTGCGGCGCGGCCATCCGATGGCCGCGAAGCTGAAACGGCACGAGACGTTCCTGGCCGCGCGCCATGTCGGCGTGATCATTCGCGGCCAGCCCGAGGATCTGATCGACACCTGGCTGCACGCCAAAGGCATCGAACGGCACATCTCGCTGGTCGTGCCAGGCTATCTCGAGGCGCTGCATGTCGCCGCCCGCACCGACCTCGTCGCCTTCGTGCCGCGCCGGCTGATCGCGGCGCTGTCGAAGCAGCTCGGGCTCGTCACGGTGACGCCGCCGCTCGATCCCGGGATCGACGAGCAGTTCATGTTCCATCCGACGCGGGCGCAGATGGACCCGGGCTCGATCTGGCTGCGGCGGCTGATGCTGGAGACGGGACGGGGGTTGGAGAAGCGGAGGGCGTCGTAAGGCGGATTAGCTCCCGTAGGGTGGGCAAAGCGAAGCGTGCCCACCATCCCGCCGTTGTCTAGAAAGAACGTGGGCACGGCGCTGCCGCGCCTTTGCCCACCCTACAAGAGCCGGGCTATTACGCCTTCTGCGCGTCCATCACCTTGCGTATCGCCGGGCGATCCGACATGCGCTTGAAATGCTCCGCGATCTTGGGCGTGGCGTTGATGTCGACGCTGTCGCCTTCGAGCCAGTTCGAGAGCGTGTGGAGGTAGGGATCGCAGATCGTGAACTGATCGCCCATCACCCAGGGGCCTTTGAACATCTTCTGCTCGATCAGCTTGAAGCAGGCGGCCATGGTCTTCGGCACCATCGCCTTCATATCGGCAAACGAGCTCTCCTCCGTCGCCCAGCGCGCGCCGCGCATCTTGTGGGCGTGGTTGATATGCACGGTCGAGCAGAGATAGGAGTTGAACGACTGTACCTGGGCGAAGTCGAAGGGATCGTCCAACGGCGCGAGCTTCGCCTTGGGGAAGATCTGCGCGATATACGCCAGCATCGCCGGCGTCTCGGTCAGGACGCCGCGGTCGGTCACCAGGGCCGGCACGCGGCCCTTCGGATTGATGGCGAGATAGTCCGGGCTGTTCTGCTGGTTGTCCTTGAAGCTCAGCCGTTCGGCGGTGTAGTCGGCGCCGGCCTCCTCCAGGGTCATGTAGGTGGCGAGCGCGCAGGTGCCGGTGGCGTAGTAGAGCTTGAGCATGTCGGACCTCATGGGAAAATTGGAAAATACCCGCTGCCGGCACCCAGGTCCATAGCACGCCCTTCTCTTCGCAGTTGCCCACATCCGCCCGCCTGTGCCAAGACGCCTGCAATTGGAGGGGTCTTGTCATGACGGTACTCATCGCCGGTGGCGGCATCGGCGGGCTGACGCTTGCGCTCAGCCTGCATCAAATCGGCGTTCCCGTGAAAGTGTTCGAGAGCGTCGCGGAACTGAAGCCGCTCGGCGTCGGCATCAACGTGCTGCCGCATGCGGTGCGCGAGCTGATCGAGCTCGGTCTGATGGACAAGCTGGATGCCAGCGGCGTGCGCACGCGCGAGCTCGCCTATTTCTCCAAGCACGGCAAGCCGATCTGGAGCGAGCCGCGCGGGCTGGAGGCCGGCTATAAATGGCCGCAATTCTCGATTCATCGCGGCACGCTGCAGCAGATCCTGCTTGACACCGCGGTCGAGCGGCTCGGCGGCGACAACATCCTGACCAGCCATCATCTGACCAGATGGACCGAAACGGCGAACGGCGTCCGCGCCGACTTCATCGACAAGGCGACCGGCAAGGCCGCAGGGACCTACGAAGGCGCGATCCTGATCGCCGCCGACGGCATCCATTCCGCCGCACGAGAAAAGCTCTATCCGAACGAAGGCCCGCCGATCTGGAACGGCCGCATCCTCTGGCGCGGCGTCACGCCGGCAAAGGCCTTCCTGACCGGCCGCACCATGATCATGGCCGGGCACGAGATCCTGAAATTCGTCTGCTATCCGATCTCGAAAGAGCCGGATGCGGCAGGCAACCACCTGATCAACTGGGTCGCCGAGCGCCACATGCCGCCGACCTATCAGTGGCGGCGCGAGGACTATAACCGCACCGCGCGGCTCGAAGAGTTCCTGCCCTGGTTCGAGAGCTGGCAGTTCGACTGGCTCGACGTGCCCGGCCTCATCAGGAACTGCCCGCACGCCTATGAATATCCGCTGGTCGATCGCGATCCGGTGTCGCAATGGACCTTCGGCCGCGTCACGCTGATGGGCGATGCGGCGCATCCGATGTATCCGATCGGCTCGAACGGCGCCTCGCAGGCGATCCTCGATGCACGAACCATTACCCGCGAGATCCTGGCGCACGGCCCGACGCAAGCGGCCTTGCTCGCCTATGAAGCCGAACGCCGGCCCGCGACCACCGACCTCGTCCTGCTCAACCGCAAGAACGGCCCCGAGCAGGTGATGCAGCTCGTCGAGGAGCGCGCGCCGGACGGCTACAAGATGGTCACCGACGTGCTGTCGCAACAGGAGCTCGAGAATATCGCCGCGAACTATAAGCGCGTGGCGGGATTCCAGGTCGAGGCGCTGAACGCGAAGCCGCCGATCGTGAGCAAGGATGCGCGCGCGAAAGTGTGAGTTAGCCACTCAGACGCGGACTGCTCTTCACCTCTCCCCGCTTGCGGGGAGAGGTCGGATCGCTCTTGCGATCCGGGTGAGGGGGTACAGGTCTCACGACAATCGTATGCGCGGAGAGAGGCCCCTCACCCCGCCCTCTCCCCGTAAGAACGGGGCGAGGGAGCGAGAGAGCGGCGCCCGCCTTACTTCACCACCCTCGCCGCTTCCAGCAGCCGCTCGCTCGCGCTGGCCGTCGCCAGCACCGTGCCGTCTTCCGCCATCAGCTTGGCCTCGACGAACGCGATCGTCCTGCCGAGCTGTGTTACCTTCGCTTCACCAATGATCGGCCCAGGCTTGGCGGGGCTGAGGAAATTCACGGTCATGCTGATGGTGGTGGTGTAGAGCCGGCCCTCGCTCATCACCAGCACGGCGGGACCCATGGTGTCGTCGAGCATGGCCGAAAGCATGCCGCCCTGGATGAAGCCCGCCGGATTGCAGAACTCGGGTTTGCCCTCGAAGGCGAGCCTGATCCAGCCCTCCTCGGGGCGAGCATCGAGCAGGCGCCATCCGAGCAGTTCGGCGCAAGGCGGCCTTGGAAAATTGTCGAGCGCGGTCTTGACCATTGGCAGCCTCCGTGTCGCGCCCTGATAGCTTAACGCTGCTGCCAGCGTGCTGTCAGGAGGATGCGCCCGACGAAAGATCCAGCGCGTGCGCAATCACCTTGCGCATGACGTTGGGCAGCGCTTCGTCGGCAAGCGTCGCGATCGGCACCCAGCGCATGCCTGCGGGCGCGCGGGTGCGGGCTTCGGCCTTCGCGGTGTAGACCACCAGCTCCAACGGAAAATGCGTGAAGACGTGGGTGACCACGCCCACCTTGCGCTGCCAGCGCGACAGCGCCTTCAGCTCCGGCGCCTGCTGCTTCGCCGTCGCATCCTCTTGTCCGGCGACCCAGTCCGAGCCCGGGACTTCCGTCATGCCGCCGAGCAGGCCCTTCTCGGGTCTTGAGCGGACGAGCACTTCGTCACCGCGCGTCACCACGAAGGCTGCGCCCCGCCGCAGCGCTCCGCTCTTCTTCGGTGCCTTGCGCGGAAACGTCTCCTGGGTGCCTTGCGCGCGCGCCGTGCAATCCTCAATGAACGGGCACAGCGAGCAGGCCGGCTTCTTCGGCGTGCAGATCGAGGCGCCGAGATCCATCAGCGCCTGAGCGCTGTCGCCGGCGCGCGAGTTGGCGGGCAGAGTCGCCGCCAACTGCTGGATCAGCGGCTTTGCCTGCGGGAGCTCGTCTTCAACGGCAAAGAGCCGCGACACCACGCGCTCGATATTGCCGTCGACCGGCATGGTGTGGCGATCGAACGCGATCGCCGCAATCGCCGCCGCCGTGTAGGGTCCGATCCCCGGCAGCGCGCGCAGGCCCTCCTCGGTATCGGGAAAGGTGCCGCCATGCTCGCGCGTCACCGCGACCGCGCAGGCGTGGAGATTGCGTGCACGTGAATAGTAGCCGAGCCCGGCCCACATCCGCAGCACGTCGTCCAGCGAGGCCCGCCCGAGCGCCGTGACGTCAGGCCAGCGCGCGACGAACTTTTCGAAATAGGGGCCGACCGCCTTCACCGTGGTCTGCTGCAGCATGATCTCGGACAGCCAGACGCGGTAAGGGTCCGACGCCTCGCCGGGCGCGGCGCGCCAGGGCAACCGGCGGCGATGACGGTCGTACCACTGGAGGAGCAGCGTCGGACGCGCTGAGGTCTCCGGTAGAACGGGTTCCGATTTCACTTTCAGGGCGGATCTGCGGCTCATGCGCTCACTGTAACGGCGCCACGCCAATCTCTCCACGGCATGCCCGCGCTGGCCGTGGGCATCCACGTCTTTCTTCGTGGCGGCGCGCCCGCGGTGCTATAAAGCCCCCATGTCCAAATCCGGCCCCATCTTCAAGCCCGGTCCCATCAGCGCAAAACCGCTCGGGATCCTGCTCAACGACGTCTTTGCCGAGGCCTACGCCAAGCAGGGCTTTGCCGCGCGCGAGCTGGTGACGCGGTGGGCGCAGATCGCGGGACCCGAGATCGCCGCCCATGCCGAGCCGCTCAAGATGCAATGGCCGCGGCCGGTCGAGGGCCAGCCGCAGGAGCCGGCGACGCTTGTGCTGCGGGTCGAGGGACCGATGGCGCTGGAGATCCAGCACTCGGCCGACGTGATCCTGGAGCGGGTCAACCGCTTCTTCGGCTGGAGCGCGGTCGGCAAGCTGGCCTTCCGCCAGGCCCCCCTGTCGCGGCCGAGGGCCCGGAAGCGGCCCGGCCCGCCGGACCCCAAGGCGGTCGCCAAGGTAGCCGAGAGCCTGACCGACATCGAAGATGAACAATTGAAGTCGGCGCTGGCGCGGCTCGGGGCCGCCATCAAGCGAAATTGAGCCTCATTTCGCGGGCAATCTGGACCCGTCCTTGCGGCGCGCCATTGCCTCAAGCGACGTTTCAAGCTAGCGACAGGCCGCCCGGGCGGGAACCTTGACCCGATCCTTTGGGCGACACTTTGCCAATCCGGGAGCCGACCTTGATCATCACCCGCCGCGCCTTCACCACGATGCTGTCGCTGACCGGGCTTGCCGCGGTCGCCGGGCTCTCGCCGCTGCGGTTCATCTCCGAGGCGATGGCACAATCTGCCGCCGATGTGGCGAAGCCGGTGTCGCTGCCCGACATGGCGCTCGGCCCGAAGGATGCCGCCGTCACCATCACCGAATACGCCTCGATGACCTGCCCGCATTGTGCCGCCTTCAACGAGCAGGTGTTCCCCAAGATCAAGTCGGAGTACATCGACACCGGCAAGGTGCGTTACATCTTCCGCGAGTTCCCGCTCGACATCAAAGCGGCCGCCGGCTCGATGCTCTCGCGCTGCATCGCCAAGGACGACGCGCCGAAATACTTCGCCGTCACCGACATGCTGTTCCGCCAGCAGAGCGACTGGGTGCTGAAGAACACCACCGAGACCCTGACGCGGATCGGCAAGCAGGCCGGCCTCACCCAGCAGCAGGTCGAAGCCTGCCTGAAGGACCAGGCGCTGCTCGACAAGATCGCCGCCGACCAGAAATATGCCAGCGACGTGTTGAAGGTGGATTCGACGCCGACCTTCTTCATCAACGGCGAGAAGATCAAGGGCGAGGCCTCGTTCGAGGAGTTCGCCAAGAAGATCAACCCGCTGCTGAAGAGCTGATTCGCTCGTCAAGATCCTGATTCGCATCTCGAAAGCCGTATCTTTCCCGGCATAAATCCCTTGGGAAAAGCGGCTTTCGCCGGTTGCCCTCGCGGCGCACCGCGGCCATTGTCCAGCCGCATGAGGCGCCTCGCGCGACTCGCCCCGGATAGCGACATTGCCTTCCATGGTATTGTCCCGGCAGGGGGATTCGCGCCTGCCAACAGAGATGCGTGCTTATGAAAATCACCCGCCTGCGACTTCACGGCTTCAAGTCCTTCGTTGAGCCCACGGACTTCGTCATCGAGCCCGGCCTGACCGGCGTGGTCGGTCCCAACGGCTGCGGCAAGTCGAATCTCGTCGAAGCGCTGCGCTGGGCGATGGGTGAAACGTCGTACAAGTCGCTGCGCGCCGCCGACATGGACGCGGTGATTTTCGCCGGCTCCGGCAACCGTCCCGCGCGCAACCACGCCGAAGTGACGATGACGATCGACAATGCCGATCGCACCGCGCCTGCGGCGATGAACGACAGCCAGCTGCTCGAAATCTCCCGCCGCATCGAGCGCGAGGCCGGCTCGGTCTACCGCATCAACGGCCGCGACGTGCGCGCCCGCGACGTGCAGATCCTGTTCGCCGATGCCGCCACCGGCGCGCGCTCGCCCGCCCTCGTCCACCAGGGCAAGATCGGCGAGATCATCCAGGCCAAGCCGGAGCAGCGCCGCCGCGTGCTGGAAGATGCCGCCGGCGTCGCCGGCCTGCACGCGCGCCGCCACGAGGCCGAGCTGCGGCTGAAGGCCGCCGAAACCAACCTCACCCGCGTCGAGGACGTGATCGGCCAGCTCTCGGGCCAGATGGAAGGCCTGAAGAAGCAGGCCCGCCAGGCCGTGCGCTATCGCGAGGTCGCCGCCAAGGTCCGCAAGGCCGAAGCCACCCTGTTCCACCTGCGTTGGATCGGCGCCCATGCCGACGTCAACGAATCCGGCCAGACCCATGATCTCGCGGTGCGCGAGATGGCCGAGCGCACCCAGCACCAGGCCGAAGCCGCCCGCATCCAGGCGATCCGCGCCGCCGAAATGCCGGCGCTGCGCGATGCCGAAGCGCGCGCCGCCGCCGGCCTCCAGCGCCTGACCAATGCCCGCGAGCTGCTCGACCGCGAGGAAGAGCGCGCCAAGGAGCGTGTCGCCGAACTCGAGCGCCGTCTCGCGCAGTTCGAAGGCGACATTTCCCGTGCTCAGCAACAAACCATGGATGCCGACGTCGCGCTGCAGCGGCTCGACACCGAAGACGCCGAGCTGAAGGAAGAGATCAAGTCGCGCGTCGAGAAGCGCTCCGGCGTCGACGAGCGCGTCGGCGAGGCCGAGGCGGTGCTGACCGAGACCGAGCAGCAATTCGCCGAGCTCACCACGGCGCTCGCCGACCTCACCGCCAAGCGCAATCAGTTAGAGGCCAACGTCCGTACCCATCGCGACAAGCTCGCCCGGCTCGACCAGGAGATCGCGAACGTTGCGGCCGAAGAGCAGAAGCTCACTGAAGCGACCGGCGGCTTCGGCGATCTTGACGAGCTGACCGCTCTGGTCGAGACCGCGGAGCAGACGCTGGCGGCTTCGGAAGCCGCGGCGCAGGCCAGTGAAGCCGCCCATGTCGCGGCGCGCCAGACGCTGGAATCCTCGCGCTCGCCGCTGAACGAGGCCGACAAGCGCGTGCAGCGCCTGGAGACCGAGGCGCGCACGATCTCCAAGATCGTCAACGGCGAGACCAAGAATCTGTGGCCGCCGATCATCGACGGCATCACCGTCGACAAGGGTTTTGAAAAGGCGATCGGCGCCGCGCTCGGCGACGATCTCGACGCGCCGATCGACCCGTCGGCGCCGATGCGCTGGACCAATGTCGGACACACCGAAGGCGATCCGGAGCTGCCCGAAGGCGCCGTTCCGCTGTCCAACCATGTGCAGGCGCCGGCCGAGCTGGCCCGCCGCCTCGCCCAGATCGGCGTGGTGCCGCGCGAGCGCGGCGCCGAGCTGGTCTCGCAGCTCAAGACCGGTCAGCGGCTGGTCTCGCCTGAGGGCGACGTCTGGCGCTGGGACGGTTTTGTCGCCGCGGCGCATGCCCCGACCGGCGCGGCGCGTCGCCTTGCCGAGCGCGCCCGCCTCGTCGACATCGAGAACGAGCTGGAGCAGGCCCGCATCGACGCGCAGATCAAGCGTCAGGCGCTGGAGAATGCCGAGTCCGAATTGCAGATGGCCGCGAGCACCGAAGGTGCCAGCCGCGAAGCCTGGCGTGCCGCGCAGCGCGAGCTGAACGTCGCGCGCGAGCGTCATGCCACCGCCGAGCGCGAGATCAGCCGCCACGCCGCCCGCAAGGCGACGCTGTCGGAAGCGCACAGCCGTCTCGCCGCCGACCGTGCCGAGGCCGAGGCCGCCTATGAATACGCCGAGGCCGGCATCAGCGAGCTGCCGTCGAGCGAGGACACCGAGACCCGTCTCGCCGCCGTCCGCAGCGACATCGAGGCTCATCGCCGCATGGCCGCCCAGGTCCGCGCCGAGGCGCAGGCGCTGGCGCGTGAGGCCGAGCTTGCCGACCGCCGCGTGCAGGCGATCCTCGCCGAGCGCACCGAGTGGGCGAACCGCAAGGAGAGCGCAGCCTCCCATATCGACACCATCCAGGCCCGTATCGCCGAGCTCACGATCGAGCGCAGCGACCTCGAAAACGCGCCGCAAGTGTTCGCCGAGAAGCGCAGCGCGCTGATCACCGAGATCGAATACGCCGAGAACGACCGCCGCATGGCCGCCGACGCGCTCGCGACCGCGGAGACCGCGATGGCCGAGACCGACCGCGTCGCCAAGCTGACGCTCGAAGCGCTCTCCAGCTCGCGCGAGGCCACCGCGCGCGCCGAGGAGCGCATGGAAGGCGCCCGCCGGCGCCTGGAGGACATCGAGCGCGAGATCCGCGACATGCTCGAGGTCGAGCCGCAGGCCGTTGCCGGCCTCGCCGAGATCGAGCCGGGCGCGGAGCTGCCGCCGCTGCACGACATCGAGGAAGACCTCGAAAAGATGCGTCGCGACCGCGAGCGCCTTGGCGCCGTCAATTTGCGCGCCGAGGAAGAGCTGCGCGAGGTCGAGACCCAGCACACCGGCCTCGTCACCGAACGCGACGACCTGGTGGAAGCCATCAAGCGGCTGCGCCAGGGCATCCAGAGCCTCAACAAGGAAGCCCGCGAGCGGCTGCTGACCTCGTTCGAGGTCGTCAACAACCACTTCAAGCGCCTGTTCGTCGAGCTGTTCGGCGGCGGCGAGGCCGCGCTGCACCTGATCGAGAGCGACGATCCGCTCGAAGCCGGTCTCGAGATCATCGCAAAGCCGCCGGGCAAGAAGCCGCAGACGCTGTCGCTGCTCTCGGGCGGCGAGCAGGCGCTGACCGCGATGGCGCTGATCTTCGCGGTGTTCTTGACCAACCCTTCGCCGATCTGCGTGCTGGACGAAGTCGACGCGCCGCTCGACGACCACAACGTCGAACGCTACTGCAACCTCCTGCACGAGATGACCGGCTCGACCGACACGCGCTTCATCATCATCACGCACAACCCGATCACCATGGCGCGGATGAACCGTCTGTTCGGCGTCACCATGGCCGAGCGCGGCGTGTCGCAGCTGGTGTCGGTGAGCCTCGCCGAGGCGGTGGACATTCTCGACCAGAACGTGGCGTGATATCTTTGCCGTCATTCCGGGGCTCGCGAAGCGAGAACCCGGAATCTCGTGCCACCATCTCTAGATTCCGGGTTCGCGCCAGGCGCGCGCCCCGGAATGACGGCGAATGAAAATGGTCTCGCCCACCCTCCCCGCCGAACTGAAAGCCGCCCTCGACGGCAAGCTGCAGGGCTTCTCCCGCACCGACGCGGCGCAGCGATCGCAGAAGATCTCGACCACCTACCGTGCCGGCGGCGGCTCCGGCACGATCAAGTCGGAGGCCGACGCGCTCGCCTACGCACTGGCGCGCATGCCCGCGACCTACGCGGCCGTGGCCGCGAGCCTGAACGCACTAACCGAGATTGTACCGGACCTCGCCCCAGAGACGCTGCTCGACGTCGGCGCAGGCCCGGGCACCGCGAGCTGGGCCGCCGCGGAGGCGTTTCCGTCGCTGCAGGATTTCACACTGCTCGACGCCAATGCCACGCTGAGTCGGCTCGCACTCGAACTGGCTCGCGACAGCACGCGCCTCGCGGAGTGCCGCCATCTGCCGGGCGATGCCGGCGGCAACCTCGCCGAGGTCTCGCAGGCCGATCTCGTCGTGGCCAGCTACATCATCGGCGAGCTCGGCGAGAGCGATCAGCGCAAGCTCACCGAAGCGATGTGGGCCAAGGCGCGCCACGCGCTGGTCGTGATCGAGCCCGGCACGCCCGCCGGCTACGCCCGCATCCTCGCGCTGCGCCAGCAGCTAATCAGGGCCGGGGCCTACGTCGCCGCCCCCTGCCCGCACGAAAAGCCCTGCCCGCTCGCCACGCCCGACTGGTGCCATTTCTCCCAGCGCCTGCCGCGCTCGCAAGCGCACAGGCAGATCAAGGGCGCCGACGTGCCGTTCGAGGACGAGCGCTTCATCTACGTCGCGCTGACCCGCATGCCACCGGCAACGCGCGCCACGCGCGTGCTGGCGCCGCCGGATGTCGGCAAGGCCGAGATCACCGCGAAGCTGTGCACCGGGGAAGGTGTGGTCATCACGAAGGTGCCGCGGCGCGACAAGCTGGCCTATGCGGACGCAAGGCGTTGGCGCTGGGGTGATACGACGAGCTAAGTATCAAAGATTGAGACTGGTGCCGGCTACAACTCTTGCCGATTACCGGCTATCATGGGCCGCACTTCGGTCGGATCACCGCACAATGGTCGAACCTCATCCAACCGTCCTGGACGGAAAGCTCACCTACGTTTCGTCCAAACCCAGTTCGGGCGCAGCCATCGGCGGGATCGTCATTGCCCTCGGCTTGATGTTGGTTTTCGCAAAGGGCGCGACCGGAACGGTCGTGACGCCTGCAGGCGCGGCTGGGCTTCTCATCGCCCTCGTCGTGCTCGCGATCTCTCTGCTTCTGACGGTCATGCGACGCTGGACCGTGGAGTTCGATCTCACCGGTCAAAAGTTGACGATTTCGCAAAGCCTGCTTGGCCGCCCGAACACGATCGTTTTCGATTGTCCGCTCGACGAATGCATCCGAGTTGGAACGATGGAATACCGCAACGAGGGCGGAGCCAGTTACGGTGCCTATGTCGAGCTGAAGCAGGGTGGGAAATATTCCATTCCCCTACCAAACGGGACGCTTCGCGATGTCAGTCTCGCCGTATCGCATCTGGTGCGTGCCACCGGCATCCCCAGGTTCGATACCGTGGCGTAACCGGCAGCCACCCGCCATTGCCGAAAGTTAACCCCGATCCGCGCTTTTGCCTTGAACTCGGACGGTTCCTGATCCGACCAAGTCTTGCCTCCCCTCTGCGCCGGGGCTCTCGCCCTGCGCCAATTTGGTCTACTCTAGCGCCTGCTCTCTTCCCCCCTTCAGGAGTTCTCCATGTCGACCGGCTGGATCGTTCTCGGCGTTGTCGTCGTCCTCGTGTTCCTGGCCTTCAGTGCCTACAACCGTCTGGTGGCGCTGAGCCAGCGCGTCGGCCAGGCCTTTGCCGATATCGACGTGCAGCTCAAGCAGCGCCACGATCTGGTCCCGAACCTGGTCGAGACGGTGAAAGGCTATGCCTCGCATGAGCGCGGCACGCTCGACGACGTCATCAAGGCACGTAATTCGGCGATGTCCGCGCAGGGGCCGGCGCAGGTGTCCGCGGCCGAGACCCAGCTCTCCGGCGCGCTCGGCCGGCTGATCGCGCTGTCGGAGGCCTATCCCGACCTCAAGGCCAACGCCAACTTCCAGCAGCTCGCGAGCGAACTGTCGGACCTCGAGAACAAGATCGCGGCCAGCCGCCGCTTCTTCAACAACGCGGTCCAGGAATACAACACCGGCATCCAGCAGATGCCCGCCGCTTTGTTCGCCGGCATGTTCGGCTTCACCAGGAAGGACTTCTTCGATCTCGGCGCCAGCCGCACCGAGGTCGAGGCCGCGCCTCAGGTGAAGTTCTGATTGCTGCGTAGCCGGCTTCTCACCTTTGTCGTTCCGGGGCGCGTCGAAGACGCGAACCCGGAACCTCGACCGAGACACTAAGCTCCAGATTCCGGGTTCAGGCCGTCCAAGTCGGCTGTTGCCGACTTGGAACACCAATACTACCGAACTCGGGTAAACCCGAGTTCGGGCCTGCCCCGGAATGACAGGAGTTAAACGGAAGCAGCCATGGCCGCGTATGGTCTCTACACGCACATCGCCTCGAACAAGTTTCGTTCGATGCTGCTGCTCGCCGGCCTGTTCGCGCTGGTCTACGTACTGGTCTATGCCGGCGCACTGGTCGCCGAAGTTCTGATCGACAGAAACCGGACCGTCGCCTTCTACCTGAGCCACGCCTTCTACGACCTGAAAGTCGCCGCACCGGTTGCGACGATCGTGACGGCGGTCTGGGTCGTGATCGCCTATTTCTTCCACCAGTCGATGATCGACGCGGTGACCGGCGGCCACGACGTCACCCGGCAGGAAGAGCCGCGGCTCTATAATCTGCTCGAAAATCTCTGCATCTCGCGCGGCATCACCATGCCGAAGCTGAAGATCATGGAGAGCCCGGCGCTGAACGCGTTCGCGACCGGCCTCAACCCGCGGCAATATTCAGTCACCGTCACCACCGGCCTCCTCAACGCGCTGAACGACAAGGAGATCGAGGCGGTGCTGGGCCACGAGCTGACCCACATCAGGAACGGCGACGTGCAGCTGATGGTGGTCGCCGTCATCATCGCCGGCGTGGTCGGCTTCTTCGGCGAATTGTTCTTCCGCCTGTTCACCAATTTGAGCTGGAACTCCGGCGGCTCCTGGTCCTCGGGCTCCTCCTCGTCGTCGCGCTCGTCCTCGTCGTCGAGCGACAGCAAGAGCTCCGGCGGCGGTGCGGTGATCGTGATCATCATCGCAGTTGTGCTGATCGTGGTGGCCTGGCTGATGTCGCAGGTGGTGAAGCTCGCGCTGTCGCGCTCGCGCGAATATCTCGCCGACGCCGGCTCGGTCGAGCTGACGAAAGATCCGGATGCCATGATCTCGGCGCTGCGCAAGATCGAGAATCGCGGCGAGCTGCCGGGCGCAACCTCGGCGGTGATGGAGCTCTGCGTCGACAATCCGCGCGAGGGCTTTGCCGACCTGTTCGCGACCCACCCTTCCGTGCAGTCCCGGGTCGACGCGCTGGTCAAGTTCGCCGGCGGCCATGATCCCGGTCCGCTGCCCGACCCCACTGACGAGACGGATCAGCCCGAGACGGAGCAACCCGAGACGAAGGATGCCCCGCCGCCGCTGTCGCAGGGGCCATGGGGCGATGCAGCCGGTCCAGCCAATCCGCCGCCCGTTCCCGCACCACACCCCTCAGAGGCCCCGACAGCCAATCCGATGGGACCGTGGGGCCGTCACTGAGCCATGTGATCGACCGCGGTTCGTTGCGGGTTTGACACCGATCGGGAAAAACCTCGGGAATTGCCGCAACCGGGGCGCAAGGAATTGAATTCTCCCTTGTTTCTGCCATCTTCGCGCCCAACAGCAGACTTGGGACGTCTTTCGGGACATCGATTTGGGGCCCGGCCGATTGCGACCTCGCGATCGGGGGCGCGCGTTAGGGGACAGCAATGGCAAAGCCGGCAGTGGTTGTGGTGGGCGCGGACAAGGGCGGGGTCGGCAAGACCACGGTATCGCGCACCCTGCTCGATTATTTCTCAGCCAACAACGTGCCGACGCGCGCCTTCGACACGGAGTCGCCGCGCGGAACCCTGAAGCGCTTCCACCCTGACATCACCGAGATCGTCGACATGACGACGACGTCGGACCAGATGAAGATCTTCGACACGCTCAACGCCGTCAGCCCTTCGGTCACTGTCATTGACGTCCGCGCCGGCCTGCTCTCGCCGGCGCTGGCCTCGCTGCGCGACATCGGCTTCCTCGACGCCGCCAAGGCCGGCCAGATCACCTTCGCGGTGTTCCACATCCTCGGACCCTCGATCGCCTCGCTGGAGGAGATCGCCGAGACCGCGGGCTTCATGACCGGTGCGAAATATTTCCTGGTCAAGAACTTCATCAACGACACCCAGTTCTTCCAGTGGGACCAGGCGACCTATAATTCCTACTTCCATCGCATCAAGGACGCGACCGAGCTCACGATCCCCAAGCTCAACGAAATGGCCTATGAGCAGGTCGAGGTGTCCTCCGTCCCGTTCCTGAAATTCGTCGCCAACAAGGGCATCAGCGACGAGGCCGCGAACTATTCCTTCGTGCTGCGCGGCTACGTCCGGCACTGGCTGGCCAATGTCTGGAGCGAGTTCGACCGCATCCGCCTGACCGACATCGTCGGTTCGAAGCCTGCGACCCGCAACACCGAAAAATAGTTGCGGACCCCGGACGGATTCGGCTGGATTGGGCGACAAGTTCGCTCAAATAATAGCCTGCAATGTCCGCAACGCCCGTCTACATCATCTGCTCGCCCCGCCCGCAGGTCGGCAAGACCCTGCTGGCGCGGCTGTTGAGCGAATTCCTGTTGCTCAAGAACGGCAACGTCGCGGCCTTCGACGTCAACCTGAAGGAACCGTCGCTGCTGGACTATTTGCCGAAGATCACGGAGACCGCCGACGTGATCGATACCTACGGCAAGATGCAGCTGATGGACCGCGTCATCGTCGACGACGGCCTCGCCAAGGTGATCGACCTCGGCTTCCACGCCTTCGACGAGTTCTTCAAGATGACCGAGGAGATCGGCCTGCTCAAGGAAGCGGCGCGCCGCCATGTCGCGCCCCAGATCCTGTTCGTCGCCGACACCGACCGCGTCTCGGCCCGCGCGCATGAGATGCTGCGCGGACAGATCCCGCGGATGAACCTGATCACGGTGGACAATGAATATGTCGTGCGCGGCGAGCTGCCGCCTGCGATGGAAGGCGGGCGGCTGTTCCGCCTGCCCGCGCTGCCGGGATTCCTCAAGACCTATATCGACCGGCTCAGCTTCTCCTTCACCGGCTATCTGCGCCAGGAGAAGGACCACTCCACCGAGCTGCACCAGTGGACCCGCAGGAATTACCTCGCGTTCCGCGAGCTGGAGCTCAACCTGATCCTGCAGAGGTCGTAGATTATTTTACCCGGATAATATTGACTGCGGGCTGGAGCGGGCTTATTGAGGCCGACATCGGTATTCCTCAACAAGGTCCTATCCCCGTGAGCATCGACCGGAAAGCAGCGATCGCAGCCTACAAGGAGCGGAAGACCGTTGCGGGCATCTACGTCGTCCGCTGCGCGGCCTCAGGCGAGGCCTGGGTCGGCCAAGCGCCGAACCTGGAGACGATCCAGAACCGCATCTGGTTCTCGCTGCGCCAGGGCAGCCACACCTGCCGCGGCCTCCAGGCGGCCTGGAACGCGCATGGCGAGGCAGGCCTGACCTTCGGCGAATGCGAGCGTCTGGAGGATGAGGACAGCGCCTATGTCAGGAACGCACTCCTGAAGGATCGCGTGCTGCACTGGCAGGCCGAGTTGAAGGCAGAGGCGATCTGACGATCGCGCCGACCTTTAGTGCCCCTCGAACGTCATCAGCGTGCGCACCGGCACGTCCATGGCGCGCAGCTTGGCGGCGCCGCCGAGCTCGGGCAGGTCGATGATGAAGCAGGCGGCGACGACGTTGGCGCCGATCTGGCGCAGCAGCTTCACTGCGCCCTCGGCGGTGCCGCCGGTGGCGATGAGGTCGTCGACCAGGATCACGCGCTCGCCGGGCTGGATCGCGTCGACATGCATCTCCATCTCGTCGATGCCGTATTCGAGCGAATAGGCGATGCGCACCGTGGTGTGCGGCAGCTTGCCCTTCTTGCGGATCGGCACGAAGCCGGCCGAGAGCTGATGCGCCACCGCGCCGCCGATGATGAAGCCGCGCGCCTCCATGCCGGCGACCTTGTCGATCTTGTTGCCGGCCCAGGGATTGACGAGCTCGTCCACCGCGCGGCGGAAGGCGCGCGCATCCGCGAGCAGGGTCGTGATGTCGCGGAACATGATCCCCGGCTTGGGATAGTCGGGAATGGTGCGGACGCTCGCCTTCAGATCGTGGTCAAAGGTCATGGTTATCTCGCTCTGGCTTTTCCACCGTCATTGCGAGCAAAGCGAAGCAATCCAGTTCTTCCGCTGCAGCAGTCTGGATTGCTTCGTCGCTTCGCTCCTCGCAATGACGGCCCTTACTCAACTCGCCCCAGCACCCAGCCGGAACGCATTCTCAACGATACGTAGTCCCACCTCGCCGCCGAGCGACATCAGCGATTCCGGGTGGAATTGCACCCCGGCGACCGGCAGGGTCTTGTGCTCGAGCGCCATGGCGACGCCGTCCTCGGTGCTCGCGGTGACATCAAGCACCTCCGGCATGCTGTCGCGCTCGACGAAGAGCGAGTGATAGCGGCCGATGACGATCTCGTTCGGCAGGTTGCGCATCAGGCGGCCGCCGCGCACCTGGACCCGCGAGGGACGGCCATGGGCGGGATGGGTGAGCTGGCCGAGCTCGCCGCCGAAATATTCCCCGATCGCCTGCACGCCGAGGCAGACGCCGAACACCGGCAGCTTCTTCTCCAGCGCCGCATCGATGGTCTTCCTGATCCCGAAATCCTCAGGGCGCCCGGGGCCGGGTGACAGCACCAGCAAGTCCCACCTCTTCTGCTTGAGCATGTCGAGCGCATGCACATAGCGGACCACGGTGACGCTGGCGCCGACCTGGCGGAAATAGTCGGCGAGCATGTGCACGAAGCTGTCGTCGTGATCGATCAGCAGCACCTGCTTGCCCGACCCGGTGGCATCGGGCGCGAAGGTCGAGAGCGGCTTCGGCGGATCGCCGCGCAGCGCCTGGAACAGGGCTGCCGCCTTGACCTGGCATTCGCGGTCTTCCGCGGCGGGATCGGAGTCGAACAGGCAGGTGGCGCCGACGCGCACTTCGGCAAGGCCATCCTTCATGCGGATGGTGCGGATGGTGAGGCCGGTGTTGATGCTGCCGTCGAAATTCACAGCTCCAATGGCGCCGGCGTACCAGCGCCGCGGCGAGCGCTCGTGATCCTCGACGAACTGCATCGCCCACAGCTTCGGCGCACCGGTGACGGTGACGGCCCAGGCATGGGTGAGGAAGGCATCGAGCGCATCGAAGCCGGGGCGCAGCATGCCCTCGACGTGATCGACGGTGTGGAACAGTTTTGAGTAGGTCTCGATCTGGCGGCGTGCCAGCACCTTGATCGTGCCGGGCACGCAGACGCGCGCCTTGTCGTTGCGATCGACGTCGGTGCACATGTTGAGCTCGAACTCGTCCTTCTCCGAGTTCAGGAGCTGGCGGATCTGCTCGGCATCGCCGATCGCATCAAGGCCGCGTGCGATCGTGCCCGAGATCGGGCAGGTCTCGACGCGCCGGCCGTCCGAGCGCACGAACATTTCCGGCGAAGCCGAGACGAGAAACTCGCCTTCACCGAGATTCATCAGCGCGCCATAAGGCGACGGGTTGATGACGCAGAGGCGCTGGAACACTTCGGCCGGCGAGCGATCGCAGGGTTCGGCGAACAGCTGGCCCGGCACGGCCTCGAACAGGTCGCCGCGGGCAAAAGCGGCGCGTGCGGTCTCGACGGTGGCCTGATATTCCCCGGGGGCGTGATCGGCAAAGCCCTGGCGCGGCGTCTTCAGATACGGGCTGTCGGCGGTCTCGCGCGGCAGACCCTCCGTGGATTTGCCTTTCCAGGCGAAGTCGTAGGAAAGCACCACGCCGCGGCCGGTGGCGCGGTCATAGGCCAGCAGGCGATCGGGCACGTACAGCACGATGTCGCGCTGGTCGGCTTCCCGCGCGCGCTTCTGCACGAGGTCCTCGATCTGGAACACGAGGTCGTAGGCGAAGGCGCCGAACAGGCCGAGCAGCCCGTCATCGTTGGTGGAGAAGGCGGCGACGAGGTCGCGCACCAGCGACATCACGCTGGCGCGCCGCGTGCGCTGGTCTTCCTCGACCGGGGCATCGCCGCGGATGATGTGGCCGGCAAGCCGCGTCGCCGTCTTCTCGGAGATGACGACACAGGGCTCGCGCAAAACGTCAGCGAGGAAGGCGATCAGCACCTGCCCGCGCGCGTTCAGCGCTTCCAGCTTGAAATTGACGCCTGATGTCTCGAGCTTGAGCGGCGGATCGGAGAAGCCGAGGTCGAAACTCTCGTAGCGGCCGGGCACGGTCGTGCCCGAGGACAGCACCACGCCGCGGCGGCGGTCGAGCAGGCTTACGAGATCGTCGAGCCTGTTGGCGCCGCCGGTGAACTGCTCCGCCACGCGCGTGATCGCGAGACCGGCGCGGGTCGCGTATTCACTTCTGGCCGGGAGGGCAAAGACTGTCCTGTTCATGTGATCCTCTTGGGGTCCTCTTACGAGACTTGCCGAGGGAACGCCACACAGGACAAACGATCAGGCCGCCGCGCTGTGCTGGCGACCTTCGACGATTTTGAGAAAAGAAATCGCACCGGCCACCTCGTCAGGAGGTGCGCCACCAACGACGGGCTGGGCGGACGGCGGTGCTCATGGGCGGGATACTCACCATGGCTCGGGGGCGGCGTCAAGGGCCGGAACCTGGGCCGGTTCGGACTGAAGTGCCCGCCAGCCGGGGATTGCTGCGCGTGACTAAAGCTCGTCGGCCTGAGGCACCCAGTCGAATTTGCGTTTCTTCCGATCCCATTTCAGGACAGAGCTCTCGTCGCATTCCATGCACGCCGAGGCGACCAGCGTGCCGCCCTTCCCCTTCCGAAGCGCGCCGAACTGACGGTCCGTGTGCACAGCGTTGACAAACCGGACCTTGGGCTTTCCGTCGGCGGGGTGATCGAGGATCAGGATGAACCGGCCCTTCGGACCGGCGCAATCCTGAAAAACGCCAACCACCGCGACCTGTCTTGCCGCCGTGTCGTCGAAGCGGCCTTCGACGGCAAACGACATGCCGGCTGACTGCATCACATCGACGCCACCTTCGAACAGAAGCTCTTTCGGAATCAGGTCCTTGCGGAATTCAGTCGCCTTGCACCAGCTCTTGCGGATCTGGTTCGCGGGGATGCCGCGAACCTCGGTCGTGAATGGATGGAAATCCGCAATGACCCACCAGGCCTCCTTCTTGAGGTCGCCGTTCAGCGTGACGAATGCCTGCTGCGCCGCCGCCTGAGCCGTCGTCAGCGCGGTGACGCTGGCAACGCCGACCATCGATCCAATGATCAGCCCAAGAAGGCGCGTGAAAGACGACGTCGACATGCTCCGTTGCTCCCGATCGGTCGCTCCGGTCTCACCCCAGATGCTTCCTGAAAAACTCCGTCGCCCTGCCCCAGGCGAGCTCGGCGGCTACGCGGTCGTGCACGGCCTGGCGCTGCTCGTTGACGAAGGCGTGCTCGGCGTCATAGCGGAACAGCTCGAGCGACTTGCCGGCGGCCATCATGGCCTTCTCGAAGCCGCCCACCAGCTCCGGCGTGCACCAATCGTCCTTGTTGGCGAAATGGGCCTGCAGCGGGATCTTGACGTCGGCGGGCTTGGCCGCCTGCTCCGGCGGGATGCCGTAGAACACGACGCCGGCGGCGAGCTCCGGGATTTTGGTCGCGCCGATGATGGTCACGGCGCCGCCGAGGCAGAAGCCTGTGAGCCCGACCTTGGCGCCGTTGCGCGACAGGTACTGCGTGGCGCCGCGCACGGTCTGCGTGGTGGCGTCCATGAAGTCGAGCGAGTTCATCTCCTTGTTGGCGCTCTCCGTGTCGTGATACGGCACCACCTTGCCCTTGTAGAGATCGGGCGCCAGCGCATCGAAGCCGGCGAGCGCGAAGCGGTCGCACAGGCCCTTGATCTGGTCCGACAGGCCCCACCATTCCTGGATCACGACCACGCCCGGCGCGTTGCCGCGCGCGGCATTGGCGAGATAGCCCGATGCGTCCTTGCCGTCCGGGCGCTTGAAGGTGATGGCGGTTCCCATGGTGTCCTCCGGGTGAGTTTTTGGGGGAGCGGTTGGCGGTATTTTGGCGGGTGAGCGAGCGATACGCAATCGCGCCAAACAACACACTCTCGTGCCCCGGATGCCGCGCGGCGCGCCGCCCTTGCGGCGTGATGCGCTGCTGATCCGGGGCCCAGCCACGAGCATTCTGGGTCCCGGCTCGCGCTTCGCGCGTCCGGGACACGGGCCCAACAAAAAAGCCCCCTTGCGGGGGCTTTTTCATATCGTCTCGTCTCGCGCCGCTCAGTGCGAGTCGGCCCAGACCTTCTTCTTGGTGAAGTACATCAGGCCGGCGAAGATGATCAGGAACACGAACACCTGGAAGCCGAGGCGCTTGCGCGCTTCCATGTGCGGCTCGGCGGTCCACATCAGGAACGTGGTGACGTCCTTGGAGTACTGCGCGACCGTGGTCGGGGAGCCGTCGTCATAGGTCACCTGGCCGTCGCTGAGCGGCTTCGGCATCTTGATGGCATGGCCCGGGAAGTACCTGTTGAAGTACGAGCCCTCCGGGATGGTGACGCCCTCCGGCACCTTCTCCTCAAACCCCTGAAGCACCGCCGCGACGTAGTCCGGGCCCTGCTCCTGATACTGGGTGAAGAAGTCGAAGATGAACCAGGGGAAACCGCGCTTGTAGGAGCGCGCCTTGGTGATCAGCGACAGGTCGGGCGGCGCCGCGCCGCCGTTCGCCGCACGCGCGGCCTGCTCATTCGGGAACGGCGAGGGGAAATAGTCCGCCGGCCGGCCCGGGCGCTCGAACATGTCGCCGGCGTCGTTCGGGCCGTCCTTGACCTTGTACTCGGAGGCGAAGGCCGCCGCCTGCGCCACGGAATAGCTGGGTCCACCGGGCTCCGCGAGGTTGCGGAAGGCGACATAGGACAGGCCGTGGCAGCTGGCGCAGACTTCCTTGTAGACCTTCAGGCCGCGCTGGAGCGCGCCGCGGTCGAACTTGCCGAAGGGACCGGCGAACGACCATTTGTTGCCCGGGGGCGTGTCGCTGCCTTCGGAGGCGCGGGCGTCCTGCAAGCTGCCGAGGAACAGCGCGCCGGCGGCGACCAGCGCGACCGCGACGGAAGCCACGGCCTTGCTGCCCTTGGCGAGAATCGCCTCCGAGATCGAGTTCGGCACCGGCCGCGGCGTCTCGATGCGCGAGAGCAGCGGCAGCACGATCAGGAAGTAGGCGAAGTAGCAGACCGTCAGGACGCGGCCGGCGACCACGTAGATGCCCTCCGGCGGCTGCGCGCCGAGATAGCCGAGCAGGATGCAGACCGCGACGAAGATCCAGAAGAACTGCTTGGCCAGCGGGCGGTACTTCGACGACCTGGTCTTGGCGGCATCGAGCCAGGGCAGGAAGCACAGGATGATGATCGCCCCGAACATCGCGATGACACCCGCGAGCTTGTTCGGAATCGAGCGCAGGATCGCGTAGAACGGCAGGTAATACCATTCCGGCACGATGTGCGGCGGCGTCACGCCCGGGTTCGCCGGAATGTAGTTGTCGGCATCGCCCAGGTAGTTCGGCATGTAGAAGATGAACCAGGCGTAGAGCAGCATGAAGCAGGCGACGCCAAACATGTCCTTGATGGTCGCGTGCGGCGTGAACGGCACCGTGTCCTTTTCCGTCTTCGGCTCGACGCCATCAGGGTTGTTCTGGCCGGCGACGTGCAGCGCCCAGACGTGGAGCACCACGACGCCCGCGATCACGAACGGCAAGAGATAGTGCAGCGAGAAGAAGCGGTTCAGCGTCGGGTTGCCGACCGAATAGCCGCCCCACAGCAGCGTCACGATGCTCTCGCCGACATAGGGAATGGCGGAGAACAGGTTGGTGATGACGGTGGCGCCCCAGAAGCTCATCTGGCCCCAGGGAAGCACGTAGCCCATGAAGCCGGTCGCCATCATCAGGAGGTAGATGATGACGCCGAGGATCCACAGCACCTCGCGCGGCTCCTTGTACGACCCGTAGTAAAGGCCGCGGAACATGTGGACGTAGACGGCGACGAAGAACATCGAGGCACCGACCGCGTGCATGTTGCGCAGCAGCCAGCCGTAGTTCACGTCACGGACGATCAGCTCGACCGACTTGAAGGCGAGATCGGCATTCGGCGTGTAGTGCATCGCCAGGATCACGCCGGTCAGGATCTGCATCCCCAGCATGAAGGAGAGGATGGCGCCGAAGGTCCACCAGTAGTTCAGGTTGCGCGGGGTGGGATAGGCGACGAAGGAGGAATGGATGAGACCAAAGATCGGCAGACGTCGCTCGATCCATTGCAGGGCCGGATTGCTCGGCTGGTAGTCGGATGGTCCGCTCATGATGCGATCCTGAGGAAATAGTACGACGAGACGGCGCGAAGCTTCGGACGCGGGTCCGAAGCTCAGCCGATCTGGATTTTGGTGTCGGAAACGAACTGGTACGGCGGCACCGGCAGGTTCGCGGGCGCGGGCCCCTGGCGGATGCGGCCGGACGAATCGTACTGCGAACCATGGCAGGGGCAGAAGAACCCGTCGTAATTGCCTTCATGGGCGATCGGGATGCAGCCGAGATGGGTGCAGATGCCGATCACGACCAGCCACTGCTCGTGGCCGGACTTGACCCGGGCCTCGTCGGACTGCGGATCGGGCAGGCTCGCGACGTTGACGGCGCGCGCCTCGTCGATCTGCTTCTTGGTGCGGTGGCTGATGTAGATCGGCTTGCCGCGCCAGAACACCTTGATGTCCTGGCCCTCGGCGATCGGGCTGAGATCGACCTCGATCGGCGCACCGGCGGCGATGGTCGAGGCATCAGGATTCATTTGAGAGATGAAGGGCCAGAGCGCGGCCGCGCCCCCTACTGCTGCAGCTGCCCCCGTTGCAACGAATAAGAAATCACGGCGTGTCGGATGGTCCGCCGAAGACGCTGTCGTCACGATTCCAACCCTTTCTTCTTATGCTGCCGGTGGAACCGCTCCAGGAGTCCCCCAAAGGTCCCTAGAACAGTGCTGCCGGCGCCCGCGGCCCCCCGCGGCGGCAGAACTTCGCTTGTCCCCACCAGAATAGGGCGAAAACAGCAGTCCAGAATCGTTCTATTGGCACCCTTGCCGGGCGAGCGCAAGCCCGCTAACGGCGGGGAAGCGTGCAATGCACGAATTCCCGGGCAGGCGATGTTTTATTGAGACATTTCCGGCCCGCAACCCACCCGCCGCCGCCCATGCAGATAGCGCTTTTCCAGCCCGACATCCCCCAGAACACCGGCACGATTCTCCGGCTGTGCGCCTGTCTGGGCATCGCCGCCCATATCATCGAACCTGCGGGGTTCCCGGTCTCCGACCGGCATTTCCGCCGGGCGGGAATGGATTATCTCGACCAGGTCAGCATTACCCGCCATGACTCCTGGGCGAAGTTCGAGGACTGGCGCGCGGCACAGGGCTGCCGCCTGATCCTGTTCACCACCAAGGCCGCCACCGACTACCGCGATTTTCATTACCAGACGTCGGACATCCTGCTATTCGGACGCGAGAGCGCCGGCGTCACCGACGCCGTGGTCGAGGCCGCCGATGCGCGGCTGGTGATCCCGGTCATGCCAGGGCTGCGATCGCTCAATGTCGCCATGAGCGCGGCGATGGCCGCAGGCGAGGCGCTGCGGCAGATCCGGAACCCGAACGGTCCACAGGATTGCGGTCGACAGGATTGAGGAGAGACCAGTGAGTTACGCGGTCAAGGAGATCTTCCTGACCCTGCAAGGCGAAGGCGCCCATGCCGGGCGTGCGTCCGTGTTCTGCCGCTTTGCCGGCTGCAACCTCTGGAGCGGCCGCGAGGCCGACCGCGGGGATGCGACCTGCAAGTTCTGCGACACGGATTTCGTCGGCACCGACGGCACGCTCGGCGGCCGCTATGCCTCGGCTGCGGACCTCGCGGACACCATCGCGGCCCAATGGACGGCAACGGCCGCCAACCGCTACGTGGTGCTGACCGGCGGCGAGCCGCTGCTCCAGGTCGATACCGCCCTGATCGAGGCGCTCCATGCGAGAGGCTTCGAGATCGGCGTCGAGACCAACGGCACGATCGAGGCGCCCGAAGGGCTCGACTGGATCTGCGTCAGCCCGAAGGGCGGCAGCGAGCTGGTGCTGCGCCGCGGCCACGAGTTGAAGCTGGTCTATCCGCAAGCCCTCGCCGCGCCCGAGACCTTCGAAGGCCTCGCCTTCGAGCGCTTCTCGCTGCAGCCGATGGACGGACCCGAGGTCGCCGAGAACACCGCGCGGGCGATCGACTACTGCCTGCATCATCCGCAATGGCGGCTCAGCGTGCAGACGCATAAATCGCTCGGCATCAGATAGGATTGGTTTTCGAACAGATGTGGGAATTGACGAAATCGTTCCGCTTCGAGGCGGCGCATTCGCTGTCGGGAACGACGTTTGGCGCGGCGAGCGAAGAGATCCACGGCCACTCCTTCCGCGCCGAGGTGACCGTGCGCGGCACGCCCGACCCCGACACCGGAATGGTGGTCGATCTCGGCCTGCTCCAGCGCGCCATCGAGGACGTGCGCCTGACGCTCGACCACAAGTACCTCAACAAGATCGAGGCGCTGGGCAAGCCGACGCTGGAAAACCTGTCGCGCTTCGTTTGGGAGCGGCTACAGCATATCGGCAAGCTGACCCGCGTCAGCATCCACCGCGACAGTTGCAACGAGAGCTGCACCTATTACGGTCCGCAAGGTTAGCTACGATCGCGGTCTCGTAGGGTGGGCAAAGCGCAGCGTGCCCACCATCGAGTGCGACGATGAAGGATGGTGGGCACGGCGCAAGGGCGCCTTTGCCCACCCTACGAGAGCCAGTTTGGGAATTGGATATGGACGCTTCAGCCATCGAAGATCGCAAGACGCGCGCCCGAACCTGGTTCGAGCGCTTGCGCGACGACATCTGCGCGAGTTTCGAGCGGCTCGAGGATGATGCACCGCAAAGCCTCTATCCCGGCGAGGCCGGCCGCTTCAAACGCACGCCCTGGCAGCGCACCGACCACACTGGCGCGGGCGGCGGTGGCGGCGTGATGTCGATCATGCATGGCCGGCTGTTCGAGAAGGTCGGCGTGCACTGCTCGACCGTGCATGGCGAGTTCGCCCCCGAGTTTCGCGCCCAGATCCCCGGCGCCGCGGAGGATCCAAAATTCTGGGCCTCCGGCATCTCGCTGATCGCACACATGCGCAATCCGAACGTCCCTGCCGTGCACATGAACACGCGCTTCGTCGTGACGACAAAAGCCTGGTTCGGCGGCGGCGCCGATCTCACGCCGGTGCTCGATCGCCGGCGCACGCAGGAGGATGCGGACAGCATCGCCTTCCATGCGGCGATGAAGGAAGCCTGTGCGCAGCCGAACGGCGTTGCCGATTACGACAAGTACAAGACATGGTGCGACGAATATTTCTATCTGCCGCACCGGAAAGAGGCGCGCGGCATCGGCGGCATTTTCTACGACTGGCACGACAGCGGCGACTGGGACGCCGACCTCGCCTTCACGCAGGATGTCGGCCGCGCCTTCCTGAAGATCTACCCCGACATCGTCCGGCGCAATTTCGCGAGCGCCTGGACGGCTGCGGACCGCGAGGAGCAATTGATCCGGCGCGGCCGCTATGTCGAGTTCAACCTGCTCTACGACCGCGGCACCATCTTCGGGCTCAAGACCGGCGGCAACGTGGACTCCATCCTGTCGTCGCTGCCGCCGGAGGTGAAGTGGCCATGAGCGCTGTGATGCGTCCGCTCCCCCGCGCCATGCTGATCGACATGGACGACACCATCCTGTCGGCCTATGGCCGGCCCGAGATCGCCTGGAACACGATCGCGAACGAGTTCGCCGAGGAGCTCGCGCCGCTGCCTCCGGCGCAGGTCGCGACCGCCGTTCTGGCCTTCGCGCGAAACTTCTGGGCCAACGCGGAAGCCGCGTGGCGGATGAAGCTCGCCGAAGCGCGGCACCTGACGGTCAAGGGCGGCTTTGCCGCGCTCGCGGCGGCCGGCCATCGCGCCCTCCCCGACGATCTCGCCATCCGCCTCGCCGACCGCTTCACCGCCTATCGCGAGGAGGAGATGTTCGTGTTCCCCGGCGCGCATGAGGCGATCGACAGACTGAAGGCGCTCGGCATCAAGCTGGCGCTGGTCACCAACGGCGCCGCGGACATGCAGCGCGCCAAGGTCGAGCGCTTCGAGCTCGCGCACCGTTTCCACCACATCCAGATCGAGGGCGAGCACGGCTTCGGCAAGCCCGAGGAGCGCGCCTATCTGCACGCGATGGAGGCGCTCGGCGTCACCGCCAAGGACACCTGGATGATCGGCGACAATCTGGAATGGGAAGTCGTCACCCCGCAGCGTCTCGGCATCTATGCGATCTGGATGGACGTGCATGGCGACGGCCTGCCCGAAGGCTCGACCGTCAAGCCCGACCGCATCATCCGCTCGCTGACCGAGCTGGTGCCGGACCAGCCGTAACGGGGCTCGCAAACAAAACTGCGAAAACAACCCCATGCACAGTAGCGGGCTGCTGCAAGATCAAGGGTTTGCGGATTTTACGAATCGCGTTTGACCCGTCGGGCAAAACAGGGGCATAATGCCATCGTCGGGATGCGTGCGATGAAGACGCTTCCCGTGTGAGCCATCTCGCCTCATTCGAGCGGTCCGCGCATAGACCGCGCTGGCCATCGCCGCCCCGTCCGTTTTCCCCGTGTCATGACCGCCTGCTAGCCTCCTGTCCGGTCGATCAACCCGAAAGGACAATCCATGGACTTGAAAGCCGGCGATGTCGTGATGCTGAAATCCGGCGGCCAGCCGCTGACGGTTGCGGAGGTGAAGGAGGACGAGGTGCTGTGCCTCTGGATGGGCATGGAAGGCGATCTCTTCCGCGAGACGCTGCCGCTGGCCGCGCTTGTGCAGGTGGAAGAAGAGGACGACGAAGACGAGGATGACGACGAGGACGAAGACGAGGAGTAGGCGCCTCTAGGACCGCACCCTCGTCAGATCGGAGCGTTCCGCTCCAGCGCTCCTGATGTCCGCTGCTCCGCCGATGACAGCGCTATAGCGGACATCACTGTATGTCACGGAAGAGCCGGCAGCCGACATGGCAACCGCTCCGGGCGCATCGTCCGCATTCGCCTCGGCCACATGCGCATGGCAGTCATCCGCAGAAATCGTTTCAACCCCCGGTAGTCAGGTTCGGAAGTTTCGGCTAGCATTTTGCGGCGTGCCGGCATTGGGACGGAATGTCCGTCCCCGAAAGGACATATCATGAGATTGTCGCCAGGATTTGTCGCGCCTTCAGCCTTCGCTTTCTTGTCAACGGTCTTGCTGTGCAGCCCGGCGGTGTCGCAAACCGCAACAAGCTCCCCCACCCAGGTTCCCTCCGTCACGGTCGATGCGCCGAAGCAGGCGGCAAGGCCGAAGCAGGCGGTCAACACCGGGGCATCTCGCCCGACCTCGTCAACCCGCCACATCCGATCGGCAACCGCTCAACCATCATCCGGTCGAACGCCATCGCCAGCACCGGGTTCACCATTGGCGAGGATTGCCGCGCTGGAGAAGCGCGCCAGCAGTTGCAACGGTGGCTGTCAAACAAGCTTCAGACACGGCAAGGATCCCTGGGTCGGGTGCAGCGAGTCGGGCGGCGGACAAACAGATGCACCTTTCTCGCCGACCTGCACAGACACCATCACTCACAAGAACTACGTGGATTGCGTCGAGACCAAGGTGTTCCTGGGAGACTACCGCAACAGAGCCTACTGGCTCTGCAGCAGCCTCTCCGCCGGCAACAAGTTTCAAGTCGCCGATCTCAAGCGGTCAAAGCGCTAGCGCTCAAGCATGATCCGGAAAAGCGGTAAGCGGTTTTCCGGGAGGATCATGCGTCAACAACATCCAAAGCGCGATGACGATTCATCCAAATCGCGCCGCGCTTTGGCCCTGCCAAGCGGACCTAAATGACTTATCTCGCGACTTCGCAGATGGGCCAGAATCCCAACATCGATACGACTGAAGATCGCCAACCACTCGGCCTCTAGTTTGCGAGCCTGCGATTGCAGGCAACCCTATCTTCGTTTGTGGCGAGCGAATCGTAATCGTCTGCAAGCCTAAGGTAGACCTTACGCAGTCCCTCGTCCGAGGTGCATGACGCCATCGTTCGGTACTCCTCGGCTACGTGCCGATGCCGGGCGGCTTCCGCCATGTAATCCGTGTTCATCGCAAGCTCCCTGGGCCCGACCGTCCGTCCCGGCGCGAGGAGACCATTGCGATAGATCAACGACTGCAAGATACATCAGTAACCGGCGCGGATCCTTGCCGGCCACTTCTGCTCGACACTTGGCAGCCGCACTTGGATGAGCACTTGGACGAGCACTGAGCTAGGCAGTCTCGGGCCACAGGCAGACGTTACGGGTCGGCTCATCGCGGGCGAAGCCGACCTCCCAACGACAAATCAAGTCAGACTTACTTCCGTGGCTCGGTCACCACTTTGGTTGATCCGTCCGGCGCTGCCTGCATTCCCGGTGGGCTTTGACCTTGCGGGCTTTCCGGCGGCGCGCCACCCGACTTCGTGTCGAGCGGTCCGGTCCAACCTTGTGGCTGCAATTGACCTTTTTCTTCAGGTGCCGAGCGTCCAGTTGTCATGTCCTTGGGATCGGTCTGTGCCGTCGCAAATCCGCACGACAACGCCCAGCCAACCGCCGTTATCAGAATGATCCGCATTGCGAGACTCCGCTTGGCTGATCGAACCAACAGGCTGGTCCCGCTTCAGTTCCTAATTGTGTCGTGCAAGCGTTCAAACTCCCGGCAAACGATGTCCGAGTTGGGTCGCAAGCGGCGGTGTGACGCAGCGTGACGGCGCACTCAATCGGCCCGCCGCTTCAAACTCGGCAGGCGCCGACGCTGGCGCTGCCTAGCCGTGAAGTTGCGAGTTGAGGCCGTCCCAATTGGATGTGCGTCTGGCTGCCTCAAGAGCGCCGCTCTGGGAGTTGCGGCGAAAAAGAAGACCCTTTTGCCCTGAAAGTTCCTTGGCTTTCAGCACTCGGCCGTCCTCCAAAAGGATGCGCGCGCCTGCCGTGACGTAACAGCCCGCTTCGACGACACAATCGTCACCCAGTGAAATGCCGATACCGGCGTTGGCTCCGATCAGGCAGCGCTCACCAACCGTAATCCTCTCTTTGCCTCCTCCTGATAGCGTGCCCATGATCGAGGCCCCGCCACCAACGTCGCTGCCACGTCCCACGACCACACCGGCGCTGATCCGACCTTCGACCATGCAGGGACCGAGCGTACCTGCGTTAAAATTGCAAAAGCCTTCATGCATGACGGTCGTGCCCGGCGCTAAATAGGCTCCGAGCCTTACGCGATCCGCATCCGCAATTCGCACATCCGCAGGCGTCACATAGTCAGTCATGCGCGGAAACTTGTCCACGCCCGTCACCTCGAACGCGAGGGCCCGCTTTCGCGCGACCATTTGCGCTTCCGGCACACGAGAGCATTCGCAGGGACCGAGGGTCGTCCAGGCAACGTTGGGTAACAGACCGAAAATTCCGTCAACGTTCAGGCAATTGGGCTGGACGAGCCGGTGGCTCAGGAGATGGAGTCGAAGATACGCGTCGTGGACATCAGTCGGCGCAGACGCGAGAGACTCAATCTCTGTGCGGATTGGAACGATGTCGACATTGCGAATGTCGTCGTGTCGCGCATATCCGTCCGCCGGCTCACCCAACGATCCAATGATCTCGTCCGTCGTCAGCCGCACCGTTGCCGCCTTGCCGGCCTCCTCGACCAGGCTCAGCTGAAGAAACCAGGAATCCAACACGCGACCGTCAGCGGCAATCGTCGCAAATCCCTCGCCTCTCGCGCCTCTCAGCTCCATCGTCATTTGAATTGCTCACACTGTCTGCAGCCGACCACTCAACGAAAGTTACTGCTTCGGCCCTTCGGCGGCGGCCGTAGCCATATATTTCGAATAGAGTTCAGCAATCCGCGCGCGCCACATGCCGACGAACGCTCCGGATGTCAGCTTGTCGACCGATTTCCATGCCTGCTTGACGGCCGGAAGAGTGTTCCGCCAGATCGCACGTTTGCACCATTTCTCGCCTTTTTCCTTGCCCTCGCCGGTGGCACACATTGATTTCCAGGCGATGCGATCAGGTTGGCTGATGTGCTCGGCGGCGCCTTCCCAGCCCTGTTGATGGATCAAGTAAAGATCGCTCAAGGTCGGCTTCTGGTGCGTCACCCACTCGAACAGCACGCCTTCGGTAATGACCTTGTAGGCCGCCGCTACGGCATTGTCGCGGGGACTACGAATCTGCCCCGAGCCGAACTTGTTGAACTCATATTCACTCAGTTGGAACAGGCCGATATACGACCCGGTGCGTTGCTTGGGATCGAACCCGGACTCAACCTTCGCGACCGCTTTCATGAAATTGAAATCGAGACCGAACGCATCGGACGCGCGCTTGATCTCCTCGATCGGCGTTCCGACCAGGGTGTCCTTGAGCGACCTCAACACGATATCGGCCGGCTTCTCTGCGGGCGGATATTCTGACCAAATGTAATAGATCAGATACCGGAAATCCTGGCTCACCGGCGCGGGGCTGGACGCATCATCCAATGCATCGCGCATTGCCGGCACCGGCTGCGCAGCATCAATGTGGTCCACTGCGTTCGCTTTCGTCGCGCTGGAATCGTCATCGATTTTGGCTTGGGCGACCAGTGACCGACCAGAAGCCGCCCTGGAGACCGGCCCGCGCGTTGCTCCAGGCGACGCTCCGGGTGCGGCAGATATCTCCGCTACGGCGCGATGAATCATCCCCGTGAATGCAATGACACCCACGATGCAGGCGGCCTGCAAGGCTTTCATTGCCCCCAACTCCGCGGCAGGGTTCCCAAGAGAAAGCTACACGCATATTCCCCGCTGTCCAAGGCGAGGTGGTCACGCCGATGCTTTAGCGAAGCTGACTGTCACCAAAATGCGACACCGTTATCGCCGTTCGCGCCTGTTCGACGAGGAACAGGCTGCCCGCGAGGTCAGCTCGTTCGGTGGCCGATCCCGATCAGTCCGGAAGACCTGAAGCGCGCATTGCTTCGATAAGAGGCGCTGCAAGCACCGGGACGCAACCGATGGCGGAGCACTGACCATTGCTGCTGAAATTGGGTTGAAGCTGCATGACGCGTTCGGCGGCCGCATTCGCATCCTGCATTCGTCCGAGTTTGGCAAGCGCTGCCGCCAGAAACATGTGCGAGACGCTGAAACCTGGCTTGCTCCGAATGGCCCGTTGTGCCGCCGCCGCAGCTTCTTCATAGCGCCCGCGAAGAAAATGGCCCATGCAGATGCCATGCAGCGCCGCCGTAATCCACGGATCGAGCGGACTAAGCCGGATACCTCGCTCGCCCCATTCGATGGCACGCTCGGCTTCGCCTCCCCAGCCCAAGATCAACGCACCCCAGGAATATGCCCAGGCAGCTGATGGGGAGATTGCAAGCGCAGCCTCGAACGTTTCGAGAGCCAGCATGCGGTTGTGCTCGACAAGACCGATAGCGATCGCGGCGTAGACAAGTGCCGGGGCATCGTCGGGGCCGAGTGCCACTGCAGTGTGCGCGTGCTGTATCGCAGCTGCGCGATTTTCTTCACGCCTGCCCGCTCGGAGATACAGGATTTCATTGCAAAACGCTGTCTGTCCGTGCGCTAGCGCGTAGTTCGGCTCGAGTTCAAGTGCGCGCGCGAGGAGTGGCACGGCCTGCGACGCGCCCTCCGGCATCCCGGTATCCACCAGAGGCGTCGCACGGAGCACAAGGTCGTAGGCGTCGAGGCTGTCAGGGCGCTTGCGCTTCGCCCGTTCGATTTCGGCTTGACGCAGGCTGGGCTCGATCGCGGCGACCGTGCTCACGGTAATCTCATCCTGCAAGGCAAAGATGTCGTCGACGGCGCGATCGTAGCGATCCGCCCAGATATGAGCCCTGGTCTCGGCGTCAATGAGCTGCGCAGTGATTCGCACTCGATCGTTTGCCCGTCGCACGCTGCCCTCCAGCACGTAACGAACACCCAGTTCGCGCCCAACCTGCCGGATGTCGACGGACCGCCCCTTGTACGTGAAGGTCGAGTTGCGGGCGATCACGAACAGCCATTTGAAACGGGACAGCGCGGTGATGATGTCTTCCACCATGCCGTCGGCGAAATACTCCTGCTCGGGGTCACCGGACATGTTCTGAAACGGCAGAACTGCGATCGAGGCTTTCTCCGGCAGCGGCAGCGGTCGATTGCTGTCCGCAATCGTGGCCTTCGGCGCGTTGCCAAGTTTGACGCCATACAGTCGAACCGTCCGGTCAATGTTCTTCAGTGATCGTTCACCGAGATCGTCGAACTCGAATTTCGTTTTTCCCCTGACTTGCTCGAACGCACTTCCGGACAAACACACGCCCCCCGGCGAGCACTCGTTCTCGACGCGCGCGGCGACATTCACGCCATCACCAAAGATGTCGTTTTCGTCGCTGATGATGTCGCCGATGTTGATGCCGATGCGAAAGGCAATCTGTGCTTCGCGGCCAGCCATCTTCTCTTGAACAGCCACGGCGCAAGTCACCGCGTCGACAGCGCTGGCGAATTCGACCAGGAGGCCGTCGCCAGTCGTCTTGACGATCCTGCCCTTGTGCTCCGCAATGGCTGGATCGACGATTTCGCGGCGGATGGCCTTGAGGGCTTCGAGCGTGCCGACTTCGTCAGCGCCCATTAGCCGCGAATAGCCGGCAACGTCCGCCGCCAGCACCGCCGCCAACCGCCTCTCAACGCGCGCCGTGACCACCGCTGCCCCTGCTGGTTTGGACTGACGACAGCAGCGTAAACCTCGGGCGGGAGACTTGGAAGCCCGACAATAATAGCCGCCGAGCTGCTATCGCCCGCAAGGCCAGCCCGCTCCGGCATGGCGCGCAATCCCCGGCCTGTCAGCCAGGCGGAACCATGCTGTCGGGAGCAAACTCGGTCGGCAGGCCGTCGATGCTCTTCATGTTCTTCAGGCGCCAGTATTTGCGTAAGTTAACCAGATTCAATGCGCAAATCGATCGCCCAATAGTCGCGTTCGGCTGACGATGCTGCTCGGGTATAGGCCGGAAGGCGACACCGACCAACAGTTGTGATATGAAGTTTGTCGTTTGGGACGGGGCTTTTTGGTGCGTGGTCGATTGACGAAAAAATTGGGGCCTTGGCTCTTGCTTCTGGCGATCGTTAGCCCGCCCTGTTGGGGACAGTCGGACGCGATAAGCGCGTGGAAGCAAAAAGTTCATCTCCAACTGAAGTCCCATGCGCGATTTCCGGCAGAGGCGTGCGGTCGGAGCGGTGAACCGAAATTGGGCTTCGCTCTTGATCGTTCCGGCAAAGTGATTTCCAGCAGGCTCCTGAGCGGGTCAGGGGTCGCTTCAATTGATGCTGCAGCTTTGGCCGCGGTGATTAGCGCTCAACCATTTCCTCCCGCGCCTCCCGAACTTCCCGACAGTGACCTGAGCTTGGCAGTCTTGCTTGTCTTCGCAAGGCCGCCTGATGTTACAGAGCAAGACTTTAAGCGAAGTTGTGACCTCCTACGAGATGAGATCAGTCTTCGTAACCGGCTGAAGGGCGTGTGCCGGGGCTGCTGACGCGTCCCGGCTGGGAATCGAAAGCCGACGTCTGTGCGTACACGCCCGACAGGCTTCGATCCTCGTTATCCGATCAGCTGCTTTGCCGCAGCCGAGATCATCACCAGCCCGCCTGTGATCACCGCAACATCGAGGATCGCGGTGTGGATGTGCACCGGCATCCGCTCCACGAACGCCTTTGCGAGAAACGCGCCGGGGATCGCGATCGCTCCGATCAGCAGCGCGAAGGCGAGCACCTGCGCGGTGACGGCGCCGGCGAGGCCGAACACCGAGATCTTGATGAGGCCGGTGCCGAGCGAGATCATCGCGTCGGTCGCGATCACGGCGGCGCCTTCGAGGCCCGCGGCCATCAGCAGCGAGAGCAGGATCACGCCGGAGCCGGAGGTGCCGCCGACCAGCACGCCGTAGCCGACCGAGCCGGCGGCAAGGCCGGTGTCGCCGATCCTGACCTCGCGCCGTCGCAGCACGCGGCGCAGCGGCACGCTCAGGATCAGCATGGTGCCGATCACGAGGGCTGCGCCGGCATTGGTGAGACGCGTGTAGCCGTAGGCACCGAGCGCGGTCGTCAGCGCCGCGCAGGCGAGCACGATCAGCGCGCGGCGGCGATCGGCATAGCGCAGATAGGCGACGGCGCGGCTCGCATTGGTCAGCATCGCGGAGATCGCGATGATCGGCACCACGGGCTCCGCGCCGACCAGCGGCACCAGCACGAGCGGCATCAAGGCGCCGGTGCCGTAGCCGGCGAGACCACCGATGATCGAAGCAAACAACGCCATCAACGCGACCGGCAAAAGCTGAAGGATCGAGATGTCGGCGAAGCCTGAAACGATGGTCACGTTTTCCCGTCGCGGCTGACGCGTGCCGCAGCTTGATCGGCGATGGAGGCGAGCGCGGCTTCCTCTAGGGGAAAATCCGCCGCAAGCCAAGCGTCCTCGGCGAGTGTCAACACGTGTCCGAGCGCAGGTCCTTCCGCCAACCCGCGCGCGATGAAGTCGGCGGCGCGCAGCGGGAATTTCGGCGCAGTCCAGCGCTGCGGCAGCTCGGCGAGCGCGCGCCAGCGCGGCGAATGCACCTCGCCGGCGGCGCGCGCCCAGCCGAGCAACACGCGATCGTGATAGCGCTCGGGGCCGAGCCGGTAGAGCAGCCGCCGCGCATGGGCCTCGTCCTTGGCGGCGAAGCGCCACCAGCGATGGCCCATCGAGTCCAGCGCCTTGGCCTCGGCATTGGAGAGCCGCAGGCGCGCGGCGACGCGCTTGGCGTCCTCGGTCACGGCGACCGTCAGCGCGGCGAGGCGCCGCGTGGCGCTGGGGGTGAGGCCAAGCTCGCGCTCGATCGCGATCATCGTCTCCAGCGGGCCGGTATAGGCGACGCCGCCGATCAGCGTTTGCAGCAATCCGCCGTCGGCCATCGCCAGCGCGGCCGCGGAGGCGCCGCCCGCGACCAACAGCTTCAGCATCTCCATGCGCACGCGCTCGGCCGACAGGCTGGCAAGCCCAGCACGTCCGCAGATGCAGGCGAGATAGCCGTCACGGTCGGGCTCACCGGCACCGAAGGCGGCGTGGATGCGGAAGAAGCGCAGGATGCGCAGATAATCCTCGGCGATGCGCTGGTCGGCATCGCCGATGAAGCGCACGCGGCGCGCTTTCGCATCCGCGATGCCGCCGACATAGTCGTAGACCACGCCCCGTGCGTCGACCGACAGGCCGTTCATGGTGAAGTCGCGCCGCTCGGCGTCCTTCACCCAGTCGCGGCCGAACGCGACCCTCGCTTTGCGGCCGAAGGTCTCGGTGTCCTCGCGCAGCGTCGTCACTTCGTAAGGGTGACCGTCGATGACGAGCGTGATGGTGCCGTGCTCGATGCCGGTCGGCACGCTCTTGATGCCGGCGGCCTTGGCGCGGCGGATCACCTCCTCCGGCAGCGCCGTGGTCGCGATGTCGATGTCGCCGGGCACGAGGCCGAGCAGCGCGTTGCGCACGGCACCACCGACCACCCGTGCCTCTTCGCCATCAGCGCCGAGCAATTGCAGGACGCGCGCGGTCCCGCCGGCGGTCAGCCAGGGCGCATCGGCAAGAATCGGCGGAAGGATCGGCTCCGCGCTCATCGTCCCGCCCCTATCTTTCCGTGCCCGGCACGAACTTGCCGTCCTCGATATGGGCGGGAACGTAGGTCGAATCCGGTCCGCCGCCGGAGAATTGTGCGAGACCAATCAGGCCCGCGATCACCAGCGCGAGCGCGACCAGGGCGAGGCGGGAGACGATCGTGACCGGCCAGGACGATCGCGCGAACAGCCCGGAGCGGGTGGCGGCCAGGAACAACGCATAGACGGCAAAAGGGATGAGGAAAATTCCGATCTCGGTCAGGACCGTCCGGATCATGACGAGTAGATCCGCTCATACAGCACACGCAGCATTCCAGCCGTCGCACCCCAGATGTAGCGCTCCGCGAACGGCATCGCGTAGTAGAAGCGCTCCATGCCGCGGAATTCCTTGCTGTGCAGCTGATGGTTCACCGGGTTCATGAGGAAGGATAGCGGCACCTCGAACGCATCATCAACCTCGGAATGGTTGATGGTGAGCGCAAAGCCCGGCCTGACCCTTGCGACCGTCGGCAGGATGCGGAAGCCGAAGCCGGTGCCGTAGAGATCGAGATAGCCGATCGGCTCGACGAAGTCTCTGGACAGGCCGACCTCCTCCTCGGCCTCGCGCAGCGCGGCATCGAGTGGCGAGGCGTCCGTCGCATCGATCTTGCCGCCGGGAAAGGCGATCTGGCCGGCGTGGTCGTTGAGATGGGCCGAGCGCTGCGTCAAGAGGATGGTCGGCTCGGGATGGTCGACCACGGCGATCAGCACCGCTGCCGGC
Source organism: Bradyrhizobium huanghuaihaiense (assembly GCF_025200885.1). NCBI lineage: Bacteria > Pseudomonadati > Pseudomonadota > Alphaproteobacteria > Hyphomicrobiales > Nitrobacteraceae > Bradyrhizobium > Bradyrhizobium huanghuaihaiense. Next base: position 7,229,973 of record NZ_CP104172.1, read on the forward strand.
CGCACCGGCTGCTCGCGCGCGATGATCTCCAGCATCTTGTCGGTGCCGGGATAGCCCGAGGCCGGAATGATGTTGGGATCGTAGAGGCCGGCCGGCACGTCGAAGCCGAGCCGCGCCCGCGAGCGGGCGAAGAAATCCGTAGCTCCCAGCGCGACGGGTTCGCGCTCAGGCTTGCTATCGGGGATAGGCTTGTTCAAAGCGCGGCCCTCACCTGCTCCGCGTCGGCCATGGCGAAGAATTCGCCGGCCGACTCGACGCCGAACATCGGCTGGCCATCGACCATCCGCTCCTCGCCCATGTCAACCAGATCGTAGTAGAGCGCACGGGTTACCTTGGCCCAGAGATCGGCGCGGACATGCAGGTAAGGCGTCAGCCCGCCGTCCGCCGCCTGCTCGAAGCGCAGCCGGTGCGCGGCATCGCATCTCACCCAGTCGTCGACATTGGTGCGGAAGCTCAGCACGCGATGGTTGTCCTCGCCGTCCTTCTGCATTTCAACGGCCATGAACGGCGCGTCATCGACGCGGATGCCGACCTTCTCCACCGGCGTCACGAGGAAGTGCTTGTCGCCCTCGCGCTTCAGGATGGTCGAGAACAGGCGCACAAGGGCGTGACGCCCGATTGGCGTCCCCATGTAGAACCATGTACCATCCGAGGCGATTCGAATGTCGAGATCGCCGCAAAACGGCGGATTCCACAGATGCACCGGCGGCAGGCCCTTTTTGGCGCCTTCGGCATTGGCAGCACTTTTGGCGGCGGCAGTCAGCCCCTCAAGACCGCGATCGGCGCTCTGCCCTTGGTTCGCCATGGTTTGCCCTGACTTTGTCATCTGGCACGATTGGTGCAGGTCTACGTTGTCGATTGGTGCTCGGTTCCACCCCGGATTAGTCCGGTGTGGAGGTCGCCACTTCGTGATGCCCTACATACCCTTAAGCCGATAAGGTGGGGATAGGTTAATTCAACGAATACATGGCCTTCCTGCAAGTCTAGCATAGGGCCCATGTGACGGCGCGACGACGCAGGAAGTGACCGCGCAAGCAAGCCGCATGGCAGGCTGAAGGAGCGAGCGAAATGGCGGAGAGTGTCGAGAAACTCGAGGATGGGATCGTCCGTTCGGCCGAGCAGGTGTCGGCCCAGATTCGCGCGGCGAAGGAGGCAATCGGCTCCGTCATCTTCGGCCAGGACCGCGTCATCGAGAACACGCTGGTCACGATCCTCTCCGGCGGCCATGCGCTGCTGATCGGCGTGCCCGGCCTTGCCAAGACCAAGCTGGTCGAGACGCTCGGCGTCACGCTCGGTCTCGATGCCAAGCGCATCCAGTTCACGCCCGACCTGATGCCATCGGACATCCTCGGCGCCGAGGTGCTGGATGAGAGCACCGCCGGCAGGCGCGCGTTCCGCTTCATTGCCGGTCCCGTGTTCGCGCAGCTCCTGATGGCGGACGAGATCAACCGCGCCAGCCCGCGCACCCAATCGGCGCTCTTGCAGGCGATGCAGGAGCAGCACATCACCGTGGCCGGCGCGCGTCACGATCTGCCGAAACCGTTCCACGTGCTCGCCACGCAAAACCCGCTGGAGCAGGAAGGCACCTATCCGCTGCCGGAAGCGCAGCTCGACCGCTTCCTGATGGAGATCGACGTCGACTATCCCGACCGCGAGGCCGAGCGCCGCATCCTGTTCGAGACCACGGGCGCCGAGGAGACGCTGGCGAAGGGCTCGATGACCGCGGATGCGCTGATCACCGCGCAGCGGCTGGTCCGCCGCCTGCCGGTCGGCGATTCCGTGGTGGAGGCGATCCTGTCGCTGGTACGCTCGGCCCGTCCGGGCGAGGAGAGCGGCGAAGCCGGCAAGTTCATCGCCTGGGGCCCCGGCCCGCGCGCGAGCCAATCCCTGATGCTGGCGGTGCGCGCACGCGCATTGATCGACGGGCGTCTCGCGCCCTCGATCGACGACGTGCTCGACCTCGCCGAACCTATTCTGAAGCACCGCATGGCGCTGACGTTTCAGGCGCGCGCCGAAGGCCGCACGATTCCGGACGTGATCCGGCAATTGAAGACACGGATCGGTTGATGGCCGCAGAGACCGGGCACGCAGCGAAGGAGATCATCGCGATTCGACGTGCCGATGGCGAAAGCCGTACGCTCGCCGCTTCGCTGCCGCGCCTTGTCCTAGAAGCCCGCCGTGTTGCCGCCAACGTCATCCACGGCCTGCACGGCCGTCGCCGCGCCGGATCCGGCGAGAATTTCTGGCAATACCGCCGCTTCGTCTCCGGCGAGCCGGCGCAGAACGTCGATTGGCGCCGCTCGGCGCGCGACGACCATCTCTATGTCCGCGAGCTCGAATGGGAGGCATCGCACACGGTCTGGATCTGGCCCGACCGCTCGCCCTCGATGGCCTTCGCCTCGAAGGCGGCGCGCGAGTCGAAGCTCGAGCGCACGCTGATCGTCGCCTTCGCGCTGGCCGAGCTGCTGGTGTCGGGCGGCGAACGCGTCGGCATTCCCGGGCTGATGGCACCGACCGCGAGCCGCAGCGTCATCGACAAGATGGCGCAGGTGATGCTGCATGACGACGCCGACCGCCTCAGCCTGCCGCCCTCGTTCGTTCCGTCCGCGCTGGCCGAGATCATCGTGCTGTCGGATTTCTGGTCGCCGATCTCCGAGATCAGCGCGACGCTCGCCGGGCTCTCCGGCTCCGGCGCGCACGGCACGATGGTGCAGGTCGTCGATCCCGCCGAGGAATCGTTCCCCTATTCCGGCCGCATCGAGTTCGTCGAGCCCGAGGGCTTTGGCGTGATCACCGCCGGCCGCGCCGAGAGCTGGGCGCAGGACTACACCGCGCGCCTTGCGCTGCATCGCGACCAGATCCGCGCCGAGACCTCGAGGCTCGACTGGCTGTTCACGACCCATGCGACCGACCGCTCCGCCGCCGAGCTGCTGCTGTATCTGCACGCCGGCATGCAGGTGAGCAAATCCGGCGCGCGCACCACGACCATCAAGGTGGGGCCGGCCGCATGATGGGATTGCCGCTCGCCTTCACCGAACCGCTGCTCCTGATCGGCCTCGTCAGCCTGCCGGTGCTGTGGTGGCTCTTGCGCGTGATGCCGCCGCGGCCGCGCCGCATCGAGTTTCCGCCGACGCGCCTGCTGTTCGACATCGCACCGCGCGAGGAGACCCCGTCGCGGACGCCGTGGTGGCTGACGGCGCTGCGCCTTTTGGCTGCGGCCCTCGTCATTTTCGCCGCCGCCGGGCCGATCTGGAATCCGCAGGTCGGTGCCGCCAATAGCAAGGCGCCGCTGATGATCATGCTCGACGACGGCTGGAGCGCGGCGTCGAACTGGGACATCAGGATCAGAGCCGCCGACGAGCTGATCGCCAACGCCGACAACGACCGCCGCGCCATCGCGCTGGTGCCTCTGTCCGAGCCGAACCGCGACATCACCCTGATGCCGGCGGGTGCCGCGCGCGTCGCGCTGCGCCAGCTCGCGCCAAAGCCCTATTCGATCGACCGCGTCGACACGCTCACTGCGGTCGATCGTTTCCTGAAAGCGACCGGCGATTGCGAGATCGCCTGGCTGTCCGACGGCGTCGACACCGGCCGCGGCGAGGAGTTCGTGGCCGGCCTCGGCAAGACCTTAGGGGATCGCAGCCTGACCATCTTCGAAGGCGGCACCTCCTCGCCGCTGGCGCTGGTCGCGGCCGAGAACGCCGCGGCGAAGATGACGGTGAAGGTGCTGCGCACCGACAGCGGCATTGCGGCCGGCACCGTGCGCGCGCTGGACCAGAAGGCCTCGCCGATCGGCGAGGCGCGCTTCTCGTTCGGCCCGCAGGACAAGGAAACCGACGCCGCCTTCGACCTGCCGGTCGAGCTGCGCAACGACATCACGCGGCTCGAGATCTCGGGCGAGCGCTCCGCCGGCGCGGTGCAGCTGCTCGACAAGCGCTGGCGCCGCCGCGCCATCGGCATCGTCTCGGGGGCGACCAGCGAGACCGCGCAGCCGCTGCTGGCGCCGACCTTCTACCTCACCCGCGCGCTGGCGCCGTTCGCCGACGTGCGGCTCGCCGACAAGGGCTCGCCGCAGCAGGGTATCACGCAGTTCCTGGACCAGAAGCTGCCGATGATCATCCTCGCCGATGTCGGCACCATCGCCCCTGAAATCCGCGAGCGTCTCAATGCCTGGATCGACCAGGGCGGCGTGCTGGTGCGCTTCGCAGGGCCCCGCCTGGCGCAGGCCGAGGACGATCTCGTGCCCGTCAAGCTGCGCAAGGGCGGCCGCACACTCGGCGGCAGCCTGACCTGGGAGAAGCCGCAGCATCTCGCCTCGTTCGCCGCCGACGGCCCGTTCGCCGGCGTCGTGGTCCCCAAGGACGTCACCGTGAGCCGCCAGGTGCTGGCCGAACCCGACGCCGTGCTCGCCACCAAGAGCTGGGCCTCGCTCGAAGACGGCACGCCGCTCGTCACCGGCGAGCATCGCGGCAAGGGCATCGTCAGCCTGTTCCATGTCAGCGCCGACATGCGCTGGTCGGATCTGCCGATGTCGGGCATCTTCGTCGAGATGCTGCGGCGGGTCGTCGACATGTCCGGCTACACCACCAAGCCCGGCCCCGGCGTTGCCAGCGAGGCGACCACTGAAACGGTGGCGCCGCTGCACATCCTCGACGGCTTCGGTGCCTTCGGTCCGCCGCCGGCCACCGCAAAGCCGCTGCCCGCGGATTACCGCGACCGCGCCACATCAGATCATCCGCCGGGCTTCTATGGTCCTGCAGAAGGACCGCTCGCCGTGAACACGCTTGCCAGCGCCGACCGCATCGCAGCCCTGAGCACCGCGAGCTTGCGCGCCCGGCACGCCACCTACACCAATGCCGAGCCGCGCGATTTGCGCGGCTGGCTGCTGTCCACCGCGCTCGGGCTGTTCCTGATCGACGCCATCATCGTCGCGCTGCTCGGCGGCGGCCTCGCCGCGCTGCTGCGCCGCCGCGCCGCGCCGGCGATGATCGTCCTCGGACTCGTCCTTGCGGGCGCCGTCGCATTGTCGCCCACGCCGTCGCGCGCCGACAGCGCGTCCGACGAGTTCGCGATGAAGGCGGTGTCGCAGACCCGCCTCGCCTATGTCGTCACCGGCAATGCCGACGTCGATTCCATCGTCAAGGCCGGCCTCACCGGACTGACGCTGTTCCTGGCGCAGCGCACCGCGCTCGAGGCTGGCGATCCCGTCGGCATCGATCCGGCGCGCGACGAGCTCGCCTTCTTCCCGCTGATCTACTGGCCGATCGTGCCCGGCGCGCCCAAGCCGCCGCAGGACGCCATCAACAAGATCGACGCCTACATGAAGCAGGGCGGCACCGTGCTGTTCGACACCCGCGACGCCTATGAGGCGCCGCCGGGCGACAACGGCGCCTCGCAGACGCCGGGCATGCGGGCCTTGCGCGAAATCCTGTCCTCGCTCGACGTGCCCGAGCTCGAGCCGGTGCCGCGCGAGCACGTGCTGACCAAGACCTTCTATTTGCTGCGCGACTTCCCCGGCCGCTTCAACACTGGCCAGACCTGGGTCGAGACCCTGCCGCGCGACGAGGACGAGGACAGCGCGCAGCGCCCGGCGCGCGGCGGCGACGGCGTCTCGCCGATCATCATCACCTCGAACGATCTTGCCGGCGCCTGGGCCGTGCGCCCCGACGGCCAGTACATGCTGCCGGTGACCAGCGGCGACCCCCGCCAGCGCGAATTCGCCTACCGCGCCGGCGCCAACATCGTGATGTACACGCTGACCGGCAACTACAAGGCCGACCAGGTGCACGCACCGGCCCTGATCGAACGTCTCGGGCAATAAAGATGCGCGTGACGAACTTGAGCCACACGCCTCGTCATTCCGGGATGGTCCGAAGGACCAGACCACAGGTGCGCACTGCGCACCGGGGAATCTCGAGATTCCGGGTTCGCCTCTTCGAGGCGCCCCGGAATGACGTTGATAGGTCAGTCTGATGAATTACGGCATAGCGTTCACGCCGCTTGTTCCTTCGATCGTCCTCTGGCTGGCGCTGGCTGCGATCGTCGTCATCGCGCTTCTGCTGGCGGTGGCGCGTGCGCGCGGTGCGGCCGTGCGCGTGGCCGCGCTGGCGCTGTTCCTGCTGGCGCTCGCCAATCCCTCCTTCACCCGCGAGGACCGCGATCCGCTCACCTCGGTCGCCGCCATCGTCGTCGACAAGAGCCCGAGCCAGAATTTCGGCAACCGCAATCGCGAGGCCGCCCAGGCGCAGGAAGCGCTGGTCGACGGCCTGAAGAAGATCAAGGGCCTGGACGTCCGCGTCGTCGAGGCCGGACAAGCCGACGGCGAGACCGACGGCACGAGGCTGTTCGGCGCCCTCGCCTCGGCGCTGTCGGACGTGCCGGTCGACCGCGTCGCCGGCGCATTCCTGATCACCGACGGCCGCGTCCACGACATTCCCGCGAGCGCCGCCGCGCTCGGCTTCCAGGCGCCGGTGCATGCGCTGATCACCGGACAGAAGGACGAGCGCGACCGCCGTATCGCGATCACGGCGGCGCCGCGCTTCGGCATCGTCGGCCAGATGCAGACCATCACCTACCGGCTCGACGACCAGGGTGTCACCGGCGAGCGCGCCAGGGTCACGGTGCGCCGCGACGGCGAGGTCATCAACGAGCGCACGCTCTCGAGCGGGCAGAGCGCGAGCGTCGACGTCGACATCAAGCATGCCGGGCCGAACATCGTCGAGATCGAGGCCTCGCCGCTCGAGCGAGAGTTGACGCCGGTGAACAACCGCGCCGTGGTCGCCATCGACGGCGTGCGCGACAAGCTGCGCGTGCTGCTGGTCTCGGGCGAGCCGCATTCCGGCGAGCGCACCTGGCGCAACCTCCTGAAGTCCGACGCCAGCGTCGACCTCGTGCACTTCACGATTCTAAGGCCGCCGGAGAAGCAGGACGGCACGCCGATCAACGAATTGTCGCTGATCGCGTTTCCGACCCGCGAGCTGTTCCAGCAGAAGATCAACGAATTCCAGCTGATCATCTTCGACCGCTACGCCCGCCAGGGCGTGCTGCCGATCGCCTATTTCGACAACATCGCGCGCTATGTGCGCGCGGGCGGCGCGGTGCTGGTCTCGGCCGGGCCCGACTATGCTTCCAACACCAGCATCTGGCGCACGCCGCTGGATTCGGTGCTGCCGGCCGAACCGGTCGGCGTGACCGAGAAGCCGTTCTATGCGCATCTGTCCGACATCGGCAAACGGCATCCGGTCACGCGCGGGCTGGAAGGCTCGGCCTTCGAGCCGCCGCACTGGAGCCGCTTCTTCCGTACCGTCGACACCCGCAATTCCGTCAACCCGCCGGTGATGACGGGCCTCGACGGCAAGCCGCTGCTGTTCCTGTCGCGCTTCGGCGAGGGGCGCGTCGCGCTTCTGTTGTCCGACCACATCTGGCTGTGGGCGCGCGGCTATGAGGGCGGCGGGCCGCATCTCGATCTGCTCAGGCGGATGTCGCACTGGCTGATGAAGCAGCCGGACCTCGACGAGGAGGCGTTGCGCCTCCAGGTGCAGGGCAAGAACCTCGTCGTGGTGCGCCAGACCATGGCGGACAGCGTCCAGCCTGTCAGCGTGACCTCGCCGTCGGGCGTGTCGCAGGACCTGACGCTGAGCGCCGGCGATCCCGGCGAGTGGCGCGCCAGCCTGCCGGCGAACGAGCTCGGCCTGTGGCAGGCGACCGACGGCACGCTGAAGGCCTTGATCAATGTCGGCCCGACCAATCCGAAGGAGTTTTCGGAGGTCACCTCCACCACCGAGACATTGAGGCCGCTGACGCAGGCGACCGGCGGCAATGCCGTGCGCGTGGTCGACGGCAACACCGTCGAGCTGCCGCGCATCGTGCCGTCGCGCTCGGCGAGCGTCTTCGCCGGCGACGGCTGGATGGGCGTCAGGATGCGCGACGCCAGCGTCGTGAAGGGCGTCGGCGTGCTGCCGATCTTCGCCGGCCTGATCGGTCTCTTGCTGCTGCTCGGCGCGTTTGCGGCGACCTGGGCGCGCGAGGGGCGCTAAAGCGCGATCTGTTGGATCGACTTCAGTCGCCGGCAGCGCTCTCGCCCTTCCTTCCATATGGTGCGGGAGGGCGATCGCAAACGGATCTCGCGAGGACTGTCCGCGGGCTTGCTCCGCCTCTCCCGCTTGCGGGAGAGGCGGACGCGCTCGCGGAGCGCGGCGGGTGAGGGCTCTCGCCACGCAGGGACATCCTCCGCGATCCGCGACAATCCCGACGCGGAGACACCCTCTCCCCACCCCTCTCCCGCAAGCGGGAGAGGGAGCGCACCTCCGTTCCATCAGGCGTTAGTTGCCCGAACGACACATCGGGCCGGCTGCCTGCGCTCGCGGGGCCGCCCGCCGTTGACATCCACTGACCGATGCTGCGATGTTACATTATAACATCGCAGGTGCCGCGGATTGGCGCCTCGCGATGCGGGGTGGCGTCTGCAGATGAAGTGGTTCCGGTCGCATATCAGGCACGGTGCACGGCTCGCGTTGTTCGCGATGCTGGTGCAATTCGCGCTGACCTTCGGCCATAGCCACTGGTTTGCCCAGGCCGCTCCCCTCGCCCAGTCCTCGCTCCAGCAGACGGAGAGCGGCAAGGACATCGCTTCGGCCGACCGCGCCGCGGTCCAGAAGCAATCGCCCTCCGCCCCCGACCGGGAGCAGCCGGGCGACGACAATTGCGCGATCTGCGCATTGGTCGCGATGGCGGGCACCGTCCTGTTCGCGACGCCGCCACTTCTGCAGCTGCCACAGGCGATCGAGCTGCTCCACCGCACCACTGATGCCGAATTCATCCACCTGAATTCGGCCGGCACGGCGTTCCAGCCGCGCGCCCCTCCTGCGTCCTGACTTCCAACATCTCGTGATCACGCCCGGACCCGCCGCACGCCGGCGATCGGCCGGGAGAAGTTGAAGTCGAATTCCGTCGCGCTGCGACGGCAGGCCGCGTCCGATCAACACACCCACATGCGGACGGCGCCTGATGGAATCAGGACCATGTCATTTGAATTGCGACGCGTGCAGCGTCTGGGCGGAGCGAGCCTGCTCCTGCTCGGCGCCGCCGCCACATCTGCGTTCGCCCAAGAGCTTGCACAGGCACCTGCACAAGCGCCTGCGCAGGACAAGTCGTCGACGGAGATCCCCGCCGTCACCGTGACGGCGCCGAGCCCGATCGTGCGCAGGGTGGTGCCGACCCGCAGCCCGGTCCGCGTCGCGCGCACCGGACGCTCGCGCAGCCAGCAGCGCACGGCGGAAGCGACGCCGGCAGCGCCCGCAGCGGCTGCGGCGGCCGCGCCTCAGCAGGGCGTGCTGCCCATCGTGACCAACCAGTTCGCCACCGTCACCGTGGTGCCGAACGAGGAGATCCGCCGCGAGGGCGGCGGTCAGCTCGGCGATCTCCTGTTCTCCAAGCCCGGCATCACCGGATCGAGCTTCGCGCCCGGCGCCTCCAGCCGGCCGATCATCCGGGGTCTCGACGTCAACCGCGTCGGCATCGTCGAGAACGGCACCAATTCGAACGGCGCATCCGATCTCGGCGAGGATCATTTCGTCCCGGTCGATACGCTCGCGACCAACCAGGTCGAGGTGGTGCGCGGGCCGGCTGCGCTACGCTACGGCTCGACCTCGATCGGCGGCGTCGTCAGCGCCACCAACAACCGGATTCCGGACGCGCTGCCGAACTGCGGCGGCCAGCCGTTCCAGAGCTATGGCCTGCCGGTCAAGGCGCCGCTCGCAGGCGCCGGGACGCCCTGCGTGACCGCCGAAACGCGTAGCGCGTTCAGCTCGGTCGACCGCGGCGTCGAGAGCGGCGTGCTGCTCGACACCGGCGGCGGCAATTTCGCGTTCCACGCCGACGTCTACGGCCGAAACACCACCGACTACGGCATCCCGAGCTACCCGTATCTGAATGACCAGACGCGGACCGTCGCCAACGGGCGCCAGCCCAATTCGGCGACGCGATCGGACGGCGCATCGATCGGCGGCTCGTACTTCTTCCAGGGCGGCTATATCGGCGCGTCGATCACGCAGAACGACTCGCTCTACCACATCCCCGGCATCGACGGCGCCGACCACAACACCCGGATCGACGCGCACCAGACCAAGATCAACGTCAAGGGTGAGTACCATCCCGACAGCGCTGCGATCGACGCCGTCCGTTTCTGGGCCGGCGCGACCGACTATCGGCACAACGAGATCGGCCTTGCCGATCCCACCGATCCCAACACCGACGGTGTGCGGCAGACCTTCACCAACAAGGAGCAGGAGATCCGCACCGAGGTGCAGCTGATGCCGTTCAACGCGCGCTTCGCCGAGGTGACGACGGCGCTGGGCTTCCAGGTTGGCCATCAGGAATTGAGCGCGCCGAGCCCGGACAATCCCGGCACGCTGTTCAACGGCCTGTGGGACCCCAACAACAACACCCGCGTCGCGGCTTACGCCTTCAACGAGTTCAAGTTCACTGAACAGACGCGGGCGCAAATCGCCGGGCGCATCGAGCATGTCGAGCTGCACGGCACGACGCCGAACTTCCCGGCGGATTATTTGCCCGACGGCACGCCGCAGGTGGCGATCGCGCGCAATCCCGCCTACACGCCGAAGAGCGGCAGCATCGGCCTGTTGCAGGACCTGCCGGGCGGCATGGTCGGCAGCATCACCGCGCAATATGTCGAGCGCGCGCCGAAGGCGGCCGAGCTGTTTTCCCGCGGCGCACATGATGCGACCGCGACCTTCGACATCGGCAATCCCAACCTCACCATCGAGACCGCGAAGTCCGTCGAGGTCGGCGTGCGCAAGGCGACGGGGCCGTTCCGCTTCGAGGCGACCGTCTACTACACGCATTTCGACAATTTCATCTTTCGCCGCCTCACCGGCGTGATGTGCGATGACGATTTCGCCTCGTGCGGCACGCCCGGTGCCGAGTTGAATCAGGCGGTCTATTCGCAGCGCAATGCCAACTTCCGCGGCGGCGAATTCCAGTCGCAGCTCGATGTCGGCGCATTCCAGGGCGGCATCTGGGGCATCGAGAACCAGCTCGATTTCGTCCGCGCCACCTTCACCGACGGCACCAACGTGCCGCGGATTCCGCCGGTGCGACTGGGCGGCGGCGTGTTCTGGCGCGACGACAACTGGCTGATGCGCGTCAACCTGCTGCACGCCTTCGCCCAGAACAACATCGCGGCAATCGCGGAGACGCCGACGCCGGGCTACAATCTGTTGAAGGCCGAGGTGAGCTACAAGACCAAGCTCGATCCGAGCCGGTTCGGCGCGCGCGAGATGATTGCCGGCATCGTCGGCAACAATCTCCTCAACGAGAGCATCCGCAACTCCGTGTCCTACACCAAGGACGAGGTGCTGATGCCCGGCATCGGCGTCAGGGCATTCGCGAATTTCAAGTTCTAGGCACGATCGTGTCGGGGCCCGCGCCTGCGGGCCCCGACCAGTTCCGTCATTGCGAGCGAAGCGAAGCAATCCAGAATCCCTCCGCGGAAAGACTCTGGATTGCTTCGCTGCGCTCGCAATGACGGAGTATGAGGTGACGCCGCTGCGCTTCCAACTTACGCCGCTCGCATCAGCCGCTTCTCGAAGCGCCATTGGTCGACCGGGAAAGGCCCGTTCGACGTCTCCGACATCATCACGAACGTGCCGGCGTTGCGCCAGCCGCTCTTCTCGTAGAAGCGCGCGGCGCGGTTGTTGCCGACGGCGCAGGCAAGCCACGCCAGCTCCGCACCTCCCGCGGCGAGCCGTGCCTCCGCGTCGGCGATCAGCGCGGCCGCCACGCCCGCGCCGTGCGCCTGCGACGATACGAAGAGCTGGTACAATTCATCGCCCCTGATGGCGCAGAAGCCGAGCGGCGCACCGGCTGGACCGACGACGCTGATCGTGGGAAGCATGACCGCGAGCCGGTCGCGAAAGCTCGAGAGGGTGCGGAGGCGGACCAGTTCGGGCGGCGCAAGCGAGGCATGCGATCCATGCCAGGCATCGTGCCAGAGCTGCGCGAGATGATCGATCTCACCGGCATCAGCGGGACGCACCTGCATTGGCGATACTCCGTATGAGAGGGTCGTAGCCCGGATGAGCGAAGCGACATCCGGGGCGTGCATCTGCGTGACAGGTTTCCCGGATATCGCGGAGCCTGTCATCGGGCGGCGCTTCGCGCCGACCCGTTGGCTCATCCGGGCTACGGACTTCAAGTGCCAGGCACGATCCGGAAACGCACCAGTCTTCCGGGACGATCACTCAAGCAAAGCCGAAGCGCGTTGACCAGGCTGAATTCATCGCGCTTTGGCCCAAGCGGCGGCCGCTTCGGGAGCATCCTTTGCCTCCTCCTGAAAAAGGAAGGCAAACAACAGGCTCCACAGCGTCAGGAGAGAAATGGGAATGGTGTAGTATGGCGTCGCGATCGGATAGGTGAAGAAAAAGGCGAGATTCATCACCAGATTGGTGATCGTAAGCTGCGCGACACGGCGGAGGCCATTCGCCTGCCGCAACAGCCAGATCGATCCCGCAATTCCGATGATGAGCAACAACGTCTGGAGCGGGTCGGCGAGGTAGTCCCGGATCACCGCGAACGAAAAATCGAGTGGTCTGACATCGGGGTTGTTGCCGTAGGTCGACGCGAAAGGACTGCCGGCATTGACGGCGTAAGAGACGATGGTCGGCATCACACCGGCCAGCAACGCAATGCCGAACACGGCCCCCTGCAAGAACCGGGACATCGTGCGTTCCGCAAGGAACGCGACGAGGAGGAACATGCCATAGCCGGACGCCAGGAAGAGGTTGGCCAACCGGAAATCGACCGTCAATCCGAGCAGGAAGCCGACGGACGCCAACAGCCCGATCCTCGGTTGAGATTGCGGGCTCGCCAACCATCGCGCCGTGAGACATCCTGCAAGCGCACACACGACGACCGTCGGGGCCATCGAATAGCTCGCCTTGACCGGATTGACCATCAGGTAGATTGCAAGACAGCCGAACGTTCCAGCCATCAGGATCGATCTCGCGGTGCGCGCGATAGAAAGGGCAAACAGCGCGAACCCGAAGACGACAACGGTCGCCATCATGTACATGGGTACGACCTGGTGACCTCTCGGAAATAACGCCAACACGAGGCCGATACCCGGCGGGTACTGGACGACGACCTTCCCTGTGGCCGGCATCAAGTTGTGACAGGGCGCATCGGTCGTATCGTCCCAGTTCGGGTAGTCGATCTCCTTCAGCTTTGCTTTCAGATAGTCATCGTCGTCGAGGGCGAGGTTGGTGTCGAAGCCTCCCGCCAGCCCGAACCTCTGAAACAGATGCGCCTGCCGCAGGTAGCAGATGTCGTCGTAGACGCCGCGAGCCTCATTCCATCGCAACATGGTCCAGAAATGGCCGACCAGCACCGCGATAAACAAGACGGCGAAGATGACTTTGCTCGTGCCGTTTCGCTTCATTGGGATCATGCCGCGGCGGGAGGCTGGCTCCGCTTCAGCGGAATGCAAGATAGAGATTGGACGATAACGGGCCGAGCGACAAGCCGGTGTAACCCACCGCCGCTGACTTGGCGATCAGCGCGGTGAACGCCAGCAGCCGTTTCCGCGTCATCAGGATCAGGTTCTGCTCGTCGGTCCATTCCGACTTGCCGGTGATCATGCAGGCGATCCTGAAAGTGCCGTCCAGGTAGTGCGCCAGCGGGATGGCCGTGTGGTGCTCGACCGGAAAGAACCTGTTGGGCACGGTGATGAATACCCTCCTCGCGACGCGGCAAAGCTCCTTGACCAGGAGCATCTGATTTTGGTGGCTGCCGGCATGCTCGAGAACAGCATTGGACGTAGCGACATCGAATTCGTTGTCGGCAAACGGCAGCCGTGTATTCGGCTCGATCTGCACGTAACGGCAAAGCGGAAAAGCCGCCTTGAACCCGACTCCTTCGCCGAGCCCGCAGGCCGTGATCTTGTGCTGATGTGGGTAGCTTCTTTCCAGCACGTTTGCGCCGTCGTTGATCACGTCGGACACGCCGACGTCCAGGACCTCGTCCGACGCAGACGGCTGCATGTGAGCGATGAAATCCTGGTATATGCGGTCGCGCGCCGTGATGAGCAGCTTTTCCGCCGTGCTCCCGGACGCCACCTCCCGGTAATATTGCTGATCGACCGGCACTACGTTACCCCACGGGAGCTGCAAAGCGATGGCGCGTCAGGTTGGCGTCTTGCTCCAGTCCGGACCGACCGGCCCAGACACGCCTTCGAACGCGCCCTCGACGAGCTCGAGGACCAGGATCCGGGCGTAATCGACCGGGCCCGGCATCGTGACCCGTCCCTTCGGCACCGGCTTGAAGCCGACGCGGCTGTAATAGGGCTCGTCGCCGACCAGCAGCACCAGGCGGTGGCCCAGCGCCTTCGCATCCTTCAGCGCGCGCTCGAGCAGCAGCCGGCCGACGCCGCGGCCGCGGAACGGAGGTTCGACCGTCAGGGGCCCGAGCAGCAGCGCCGGCGTATCGCCGACGCAGATCGGCAATTGCCGCACGGATCCGACCAGCAACGTCCCGATACGGGCGGTGAAGGACAGTTCGAGCACGTGATCCACGTGCTCGCGGATGCGGTAGGCGCTCAGCACAAAGCGGCCGGGTCCGAAGGTGCGTTCGTGCAGCCGCTCGATCGCCTGAGCATCGCCGGCAGCTTCCGGCAGGATGGTGAGTGAGAGATCGTTCATCGCCTCAATGCGTCTTCAAGCGGAGTCATCGGTTCACGTCGGGAAAAAATGGTCGACCGGCGTGGGCGGGATATCACCTCGGAGGGCGGTGGTCCATGGGATTAGGCCCGCCTCAGAGGCAATTTCAGTTCCTCCCGAGCGGCGGTTGGGACAGATAGGCGAGCATCTTCATTTCCCGCCGGCCGCGCGTCACGGTGTCGAGCACGAGCCCCGACGAAGCCGAAAGCAGCGCCATGATCATCAGACCCATGGCAAGCATGGCGGTCGGGAGGCGCGGCACGAGGCCGGTTTCGAGGAAGGTGATTACGACGGGCAGTCCGAGAGCTATCGACAGCAGCGCGAGGACGATGCCGATCGCCGAAAAGAAGCGCAGCGGCCGCTCCGATCGGTTGAGCTTCAGCATCATATTGAAGATGCACAAACCATCCTGCCAGGTATTGAGCTTGGAGAAGGAACCCTCCGGGCGCGCGTAATAGGGCGTCTCGATCTCGGCGGCCGGGAGCGATAATTCCAGCGCATAGACCGCAAATTCGGTCTCGATCTCGAAACCGTCGGACAAAACTGGAAATGATTTGACAAAGCGGCGCGAGAAAACGCGGTAACCGGACAGCATGTCCTTGAAGGCGTGGCCGAAGGTTGATGCCAGGAAACCGGTGAACAGCCGGTTGCCCATGCGATGACCGCGCCGGTAGGCCGCTTGCGATCGATCGACACGCAGCCCCACAACCATATCCAGATGCTCATCGAGGAGCTTGTCGATCATACCCGGCGCGCTCGGCGCATCGTAGGTCGCATCTCCGTCGACGAGCACGTAGATGTCTGCCTCGACGTCCGCGAACATGCGGCGCACGACGTGGCCTTTGCCCTGGCGCCATTCGCTACGCACGATCGCTCCGGCCTCGCGCGCGATCGCCGCGGTACGGTCGGTCGAGTTGTTGTCGTACACGTAGACTTCGGCCGCAGGCAGTGCCTTGCGGAAATCCGCGATGACCGTCGCGACGGCGGCTTCCTCATTGTAGCAGGGGACCAGCACGGCGACCCGAAATGGCCATGACCTCGTCGCTTCAGACAATCTCCATCCCCCGTCCATACGTCGAGACCGCGTACGCAGTGACTACTAGCACAGGCCGCCCTCACCGCCACGTCGCAATCAGCGGCCGGCCATCCAGCACCTCCGCGAGTCTTTGCCTTGTGCCGAGCGTGGTCCCCTCGGGCAATGCGGAAATTGCGAAGAACCCGCATTCGACGATCTCGTGGTTGGGCTCAGGCAGCCGGTCCTGCCGGAAATGCCTGACGACGTAGACCGCGACGTGGTCGCGGCGGGAGATGTGGCTGTTGAAAAAGATGCCGTGCAGCACGGGCTCGCCGGTGAGATCGATGTCGCCCTCCTCCTTGAGCTCGCGCCGCATTGCCTGCTCCATGGTCTCGCCGAGATCGACGCCGCCGCCGGGCAGATACCAGCCGCTGATGTAGCTGTGCCTGACCAGGAACACGCGGTTGTCGGCGTCCAGCACCACGGCGCGGACGCCGAGGGTCATGCCGCGCACCAGCAGGAAATAGGCGTGGAAGATCCGCCGCAGCAGCGGCTCGAATTTGCGTCGAACGCGATTCAGACGATCCCCCATCAGGCTCCCAACAGGCCCCTGTCCGGGCCACGCTTGCACAGTCCTCGCGACCTTGCCATTACAGTGGACCAATAGCGAGGCAATCGCGCACCATGGCCCCCTTCACGCTCGCCCATTTGTCCGACCCGCATCTAGCACCGCTGCCGAAGCCGCGGCTGGTCGAACTCGCCGGCAAGCGCGCGCTCGGCTACGTCAACTGGACGCGCAACCGCCACAAATACCAGCGCCGCGAGGTACTCGACGCGCTCGTTGCCGACATGAAGGCGCAGGCGCCCGACCACATCGCAGTGACGGGCGATCTCGTCAATTTGGCGCTGGAAGCCGAGTTCGCGCCGGCGCGCGCCTGGCTCGACGAGGTCGGGCCGCCCGATCGCGTCACCACGATTCCCGGCAATCACGACGCCTATGTCCGCGCCACCTTTCATCGCTTCGGCGAGACCTTTGCACCCTATCTCGCGGGCGACGACGGCCGCATCGGTTTTCCTGCGTTGCGCCGGCGCGGGCCGCTGGCGCTGATCAGCCTGTCCACGGCGGTGCCGACCCTGCCGCTGATGGCGACGGGCACGCTCGGGCGCGATCAGCTCGCCGCGCTCGCCGAAGTTCTCGACCGGCTCGCGGCCGAAGACGTCTTCCGCGTGCTGCTGGTGCATCATCCCCTCAAGTCGGCTGCGCGTCAGAAGCGGATGACGGATTCTGCCGATCTCCTGGCGCTGTTGAGGCGCCACGGCGTCGAGCTGATCCTGCACGGACACGACCACATTCATTCGACGATGTGGTTCGAGGGGCCCAACGGCAACATTCCCGCGCTGGGGGTGCCCTCGGCCTCGGCGCTCGCGCACGGACGTTATCCGGCGGCGGCGTACAATCTATTCAGGATCGAAAAGGACAATGCGGGCTGGCGCTGCGAGCAGACGGTGCGGGCGCTGGGGGCGGGATTCCAGATCGGGCAGATCAAGCAGGCGAGGTTGATCTAGTTCGCTGTCATTGCGAGCGCAGCGAAGCAATCCAGACTCCCTCCGCGGAGACATTTCTGGATTGCTTCGCTGCGCTCGCAATGACGACGGAAAGACCTTCACCAGCTCCGCAAGACCGCCAGCGCGGCAACCCCGAACAAGGCAGCAGCACCGAGCACAAAGCCGAATATGAACGGCCAGACCCGCGAGCGGGCTGGCTGCTCGGCGGCTGGGGCTTGCGGCTCGGGCGGGACCACCATCGCATGCTCGCGCTCGATCATGCGGCGGGCGACATAGTCGGTGACGGCCTCGACGATGACCGCGGTATCGTGCGATTCGGCGAGCACGATGCGGCCGAAGCGGGTGTCCTGGACGAAGCGGTACATCCGCTTGTCGCGCCCCATCATGATGTGCGCGACGACGTCGATCCAGAGTCTCGGCGTATCGCCCTGGCTGATGCCACGGTCGAACAGGTCGATCTGCTCCGGCACCTGGGCGAACAGCGGATCGAGCGCGTCATTGAGGATCTCGAGCCGCGCCACCTCGGCGTCGCGGAGGTCGACGACGACGCCAGTCCGGTCCGCGGCCTCGATCCGTGCGCGCAGCAGCGCATCGCGCAGCCGCACCGGGCGCGGCTGGCTGGGATGGGTCCCGCTGGTCTCGGGCTCTGACATTGTCGGCCTCGTCCTCGACTTATTCCCGTTAACCTATCAGCAACCAAACCCTGCGCAAAGGGCCCATAATTCCAAATACTTACGGCGCCCACAGGCGCGTGACCTGTGCCAAAAACAGACGATCCCACCCAGGCAGAGCCTGGATGGGACCATCCGTCCTTGGACGTCTTCTTAGTTCAGGTCGGCAGGTCGGCCCTCAGGCCGGGACGCGCGACGGTTCTTCCACGATCGAGAAGCGGACGCCGGCCTTGTGGCGGCTCTCTTCCGACACCTCGCGCCAGCAGTCCTCGGCTTCCTTGCGGGTCTTGAACGGACCTTTGACCTGGGCCGAGCCTTCCACGAGCTTGTGGAAGTTCATCGAACCGAACTCGCCGCCGATCACCCAGAAATTGCTGCCTTTGGTCATGTCAGTCTCCTCTCGAACTGCGTGGTGCGTTAGCCGAACTGGTTCATCGTGTTGTGAGCGCCGCCCGCCTTCAGGGCAGCTTCACCCGCGAAGTACTCCTTGTGGTCGTCACCGATGTCGGAGCCGGCCATGTTCTGGTGCTTGGCGCAGGCGATGCCCTGACGGATCTCCTGGCGCTGGACGTTCTTGACGTAGCCGAGCATGCCCTGCTCGCCGAAATACTCCTTGGCGAGGTTGTCGGTGGACAGCGCAGCCGTGTGGTAGGTCGGCAGCGTGATCAGGTGGTGGAAGATGCCGGCGCGCTTGGCCGAATCCGCCTGGAAGGTGCGGATGCGCTCGTCGGCTTCAATTGCCAGCGGCGTATCGTCGTATTCCGGCTTCATCAGCTCGGCGCGGTTGTACTTGCTGACATCCTTGCCGGCCTCCTTCATCGCGTCGTAGACCTGCCAACGGAAGTTGATGGTCCAGTTGAACGAGGGCGAGTTGTTGTAGGCGAGCTTGGCGTTCGGGATGACCTTACGGATGCGGTCAACCATCTTGGCGATCTGCTCGATATGCGGCTTCTCGGTCTCGATCCACAGCAGGTCGGCGCCGTTCTGGAGCGAGGTGATGCTGTCGAGCACGCAGCGGTCCTCGCCCGTGCCGGGACGGAACTGATAGAGGTTGGAGGGTAGCCGCTTCGGACGCATCATCTTGCCGTTACGGTTGATGATGACGTCGCCGTTGCGGGCGTTCTCCGCGGTGATTTCCTCGCAATCGAGGAAGCTGTTGTACTGGTCGCCGATATCACCCGGCTTGTGGCTGACGGCGATCTGCTGCGTCAGGCCAGCGCCGAGCGAGTCGGTGCGGGTGACGATGACGCCGTCCTCGACGCCAAGCTCGAGGAAGGCGTGGCGGCAGGCGCGGATCTTGGCGATGAACACCTCATGCGGCACGGTGACCTTGCCGTCCTGATGGCCGCACTGCTTCTCGTCCGAGACCTGGTTCTCGATCTGGAGCGCGCAGGCGCCCGCCTCGATCATCTTCTTGGCGAGCAGATAGGTCGCCTCCGCGTTGCCGAAGCCGGCATCGATGTCGGCGATGACGGGGACGACATGGGTCTGGAAGTTGTCGATCTTCTCGATCAGCTCCTTCTCGCGGTTCTTGTCGCCTTCCTTGCGCGCCTTGTCGAGGCTGCGGAAGATGTCGTTGAGCTCGCGCGAGTCCGCCTGACGCAGGAAGGTGTAGAGCTCCTCGATCAGCGCCGGCACCGAGGTCTTCTCGTGCATCGACTGGTCGGGCAGCGGTCCGAACTCGGAGCGCAGCGCCGCGATCATCCAGCCCGAGAGGTACAGATACGTGCGATCGGTCTTGCCGCCGAAGTGCTTCTTGACCGAGATCAGCTTCTGCTGCGCGATGAAGCCATGCCAGCAGCCCAGCGACTGCGTGTACTTGGTCGGATCGTTGTCATAGGCCGCCATGTCGGCGCGCATCAGCGCCGCGGTGTAGCGGGCAACGTCGAGGCCGGTTTTAAAGCGGTTCTGCAGGCGCATGCGTGCGACCGCCTCGGCGGACACCCCGTTCCAGGTCGGCTTGGTCTCGAGGAGCGCCTGAGCCGCCTTGATCTCGTCTTGATACGAGGCCGGGCGCTGGAGCGCGTTGATGCCGCGGGGCTGGTAATTCATGTGCCTATCCTTTCGCTGACGATGACCGATGGCTGGCCATCGACATTCTTGACAATGCATTGCGAGATGCGTGTCAGGAGCTAAACGCGAAAACAGAAACTTCGTATAGATGGCTTGTTTTTTATTGGTGATGTCATGTAACATCAGAACATGTAACAGATGTTATTTTGTAAATTGTAAAAATATAGGTCAGCAAGACTGTCCTTGATGCGTCAGGAGATCTGAAACATGCCCGCCGAATCCGGGAAGAAACTGTTCGTCGGTCCGCGCTTCCGGCGGATCCGGCAGCAATTGGGGCTGTCGCAGACCCAGATCGCCGAGGGGCTCGGGATCTCGCCGAGTTACGTCAACCTGATCGAGCGCAACCAGCGCCCGGTGACGGCGCAGATCCTGCTGCGGCTGGCCGAGACCTATGACCTCGACCTGCGCGACCTCGCCACCGCGGACGAGGACCGCTTCTTCGCCGAGCTGAACGAGATCTTCTCCGACCCGCTGTTCCGCCAGATCGACGTTCCCAAGCAGGAACTGCGCGACCTCGCCGAGCTCTGTCCCGGCGTCACCCATGCGCTGCAGCGGCTCTACGCCGCCTATACCGAGGCGCGCCAGGGCGAGACGCTGGCCGCCGCCCAGATGGCCGACCGCGACGTCGGCACCCGCTTTGAGGCCAATCCGGTCGAGCGCGTGCGCGAGCTGATCGAAGCCAACCGCAACTATTTTCCGGAACTGGAGCAGGCCGCGGAAAACCTGCGCGACGAGCTGAACGTGCCGGCCGAGGGACTCTATGCGGCACTCGTTGCGCGATTGCGCGAAAAGCATTCGATCCAGACCCGCATCATGCCGGTGGATGTGATGCGCGAGACGCTACGGCGCTTCGACCGGCACCGCAGGCAGCTCCTCATCTCCGAGCTGGTCGACCCGCCCGGCCGCGCGTTCCAGCTCGCCTTCCAGCTCGGGCTTGGCGAATGCGCGCAAGCCCTGGAGACAATCATCGGCCGCGCCGGCCCGCTCGACGATGCGCCGCGGCGGCTGTTCCGCATCACGCTCGGCAATTACTTTGCAGCCGCCGTGATGATGCCCTACCCCGCGTTCCTCGCGGCCGCCGAAGCGCTCAACTACGACATCCACGTGCTGGCGCAACGCTTCAATTCCGGCTTCGAGCAGGTCTGCCACCGCCTCACCACGCTGCAGCGGCCGAACGCGCGCGGCATTCCGTTCTTCCTGCTCCGCGTCGACAATGCCGGCAACGTCTCCAAGCGCTTCTCGTCCGGCACGTTCCCGTTCTCGAAATTCGGCGGCACCTGTCCGCTCTGGAACGTGCATTCGACCTTCGACACGCCGGACCGCCTGCTCAAGCAGGTGATCGAGCTCTCCGACGGCACGCGCTATTTCTCGATCGCGCAGATGGTGCGCCGCCCGGTCGCGCCGCATCCGCTGCCACAGCCGCGCTTCGCCATCGGCCTCGGCTGCGAGATCCGTCACGCCGCGCGCCTGACCTACGCCGCCGGCATGGATCTGGAGAAAACAGAGGGCACGCCGATCGGAGTCAACTGCCGCCTCTGCGAGCGAGAAAACTGCGCCCAGCGCGCCGAACCGCCGATCACCCGCACGCTGATTTTGGATGAGACGACGAGAAGGGTGTCGAGCTTCGCGTTCTCGAATGCCAGGGAGTTGTGAGGCGATGTGCGTCTGGCGGAAGGCGCTCACCACAAACTCACTGTCGTCCCGGCGAAGGCCGGGACCCATACTCCCAGGCGGAAGTTGTGGCGCGAGTTCGGAGTTACCTATCTTCGCCAAACCGCGGCCTGTGGTTATGGGTCCCGGCCTTCGCCGGGACGACTCGTGGACATAGCTCGCGCTTAAATCACGCCAGCGTATGCACGATCACCGGCCCCGCCACGGCGCGGGCGTCGCCGGCGAGCAGCGGGCCGAGATCCTTCTCGATCCAGGCGATGGCGCGCTTGTTCGCCTCCTCGGCCTGCTCGAACTTGTCGAAGATCGAGATCGCGGTGACCGTGTCGTCGCCGGCATAGACGACGTAATAGGCGCGGAAACCTTCGACATCGCTGATGATCGGAACGGCGCCGTCCTTGATGCGGCGCGTCAGCTCTTCCGCACTCCCGCTTTTCGCCTTGGCCTGACGGATGGCGGCATACATGGCATCCTCCCCTTCCGGCTGTCTGAAGCTTGGTGGCGTCAATTTACACCGGATAGCCAACCCCGTCATCCTGAGGCGCTCACTATGGGGCGCAGAGCGCCCCATAGTGAGCCTCGAAGGAAGGAGGGCCCGGGTGCAGCAGCCGGGCCGTGCATCCTTCGAGGCTCGGCCGGCGATGCTTCCGCATCACCGGCCTCACACCTCAGGATGACGGGGAAACAGTTTGCTGGGTCTCGCCAATGGCCACTTCGAGCTGGCCCTCCTTGGTTAACCCGGCCCTAATCCGCCTCCGCGATCTGCAACCAACGGTTAAGCACGCCTCAACATCGCTGCCTTAGTCTCGCCCCACTCACTTTTCGCAAACAACGGCGGCCTATCCTGCCGGGCGAAGTGACATCAGGGGGTTCATCATGCGCATTGCGTTGCTGCTGACCGCGACCATTGTCGGCGCGCTCTTTGCCAATCCGTCCAATGCCGGTTCGCTCGATGCCGACGCGGCGCAGGCGCTGCCGCCGGGCTTCCAGAGCTATCGCGGCTACATGTTCGACATTTCCGAGAACCGCGACCGCAAGGACGTCGACAAGCTCACCGAGAACCTGAAGAGCCAGATCGACGTCGTCGAAGGCGTCGGCCTCTCCCCGCGCGTGCTGCGCTTCTTCCACACCGTTCCGATCGTCGCGAGCGAGCTCGCCTGCCTCGACGAGGGCGCCGCCACCGCCTGCTACGGCCGGGTCACGCCGGACATGCAGCGCACCGCGCCCCGGACCCTGACGGTCTGGGATCCCGCCAAGCAGCGCTGGAGCAATCCCAATGCCGTCGACCTCGCGGTCGATTCCGGTCTCGGCGTGATCATGCTGCGGCCGGATATGATGCGCTACGAAAAGGAGGCCGTGCTGCTGCACGAGATGCTGCACGCCTTCCACGCGCGGCTTCTGCCGGACGGCTACGCCAACAAGGGCGTCATCGGCTACTATGCCCTGGCCAAGTCCAA
Organism: Bradyrhizobium huanghuaihaiense; assembly: GCF_025200885.1. Lineage (NCBI taxonomy): Bacteria > Pseudomonadati > Pseudomonadota > Alphaproteobacteria > Hyphomicrobiales > Nitrobacteraceae > Bradyrhizobium > Bradyrhizobium huanghuaihaiense. The sequence goes on from NZ_CP104172.1 coordinate 7,253,155, forward strand.
GGAGATGCTGCCCAAGGAATCCTATGCGATGAAGAACCCGATGGAGTTCTTCGCCGTGACCGCCAGCATCTTCCTCTCCGGAAAGAGCGAATTCCACGACCCCAAGTCGCGCGAGGTGCTCAAGGAGAAGATGCCGGACTATTACAAATACCTGGTGGGCGTGTTCGGCTTCGACCCCGACCCGGCAGCGTCGAGCGGCCCGGTTGCCTCGCTGAAGTGAGGCGGAAACACCGCCGGACACACAAGAGCCGCGCAAAATGCGCGGCTTTCTTGTTTTGGGTACCGGAAGCTGCGGATGACGGGCGGCCACCAATTGCCAAGGTGGGGCCCGATCTGCATAGTCCCGCCCGCATCGATACCTGTTTTCAAGAGGATGGAAGAACATGGCGGACGCCGACCTGGATGTCGTGATCCGGCAACTGGCCAGACAGCTGCATACGGGCCTGATGACCCGCGCCAAGGAGCGGCGGGATCGCTTCAATGGCCTCGCGGCCAAGGCCAAGGGCAAGGAGACCGGCGACCGCTTCAAGATGATGGCCAAGGCCACCATGGAGCAGGCCACCGCCGCCGCCAAGCGCCTGCAGATGTCCGCCGACAACGTCGCCGACAGCTATGCCCGCGCGATGCGCCTCGCCGCCAGCACGCCTGTCACGGTGAAGGTGGAGAAGAAGGCGAAGGAAGAGAAGCCGGCGAAGAAGGCTGCCAAGGCGAAGAAGGCAAAGACCAAGAAGGCGAAGTAGGCGCGGCTCGCGCGCTTCACCTCTCCCCGCTTGCGGCAGGGCTATCGCATATGAAGAAGTGTGGCAGATAGCTCGCCCGCAGCCCATCCTTCGAGACGCCCGCCGATGGCGGGCCCTCAGGATGAGGGCGGAGTGCGCGGCGGCAATTTCAACGGGCCAATGCCGCTGAGCCTCATCAAAAGCGGTCGTCTCGAAGGACGAGGCGCTTGCTCTGCCCGTCACCAGGAAGCCATCTGCGATTGCCCCACCGCTTGCGGGGAGAGGGAGAGAGACCTTCCCTCACCGCCTTGGCGTGGTGAGCCGGGTCGGCTCGGCACTGGCGAGTTCGGCGAGCTTGGCGCGGGCGGCTTCGCGGGTTCGGACGTCTTTGCCGGCCGGCAGCGTCAGGGCGGCTTCGAAATCGGCGCGCGCGTCGTCGATCTGGCCGCGGGCGAGGAATGCGAGACCGCGATCGAGGCGGGCTTGTGCGTCCGAGGGATCGAGGCGCACCGCCGTGTTGTAGCTCAGGATGGCGCGATCGAGATCGCCGGTGGCCGCGAGCGCGAGGCCGCGCTGGTGATAGGGCGCGGCGTGCTTGGGATCATGCGCGATCGCTTCGTCATAGTCTTCGATGGCCAGTTCCAGATCACCATTCTGCCGGCGTGCGAGCGCGCGGTCGCGATAGAGCGAGGCGCGGTTGGGATTGAGATGGATGGCCTCGTCGAAATCGGCGATCGCCCGGCGAAAGTCGCCGCGGCGCAGCGCGATCCGTCCGCGGCCCTCATAAGCAAAGGCGATCAGCGAGCCGCGCAGCGGCGAGAAGCCGATCACGGCCGCGCAGATGTCGGGATCGTCTTCGTCCCCGCAATTGACCACCATATGCGTGGACAGGCCAATGAGCACGGCCAGGACGATCAGCAATGGTACGGCAATTCTGGTCATCTTCGACGCTGGCCGGCTGAGGGCCGGCCATGCATCCCCTTTCGAAGCAAATCTCACGGCGAGGTGTTAACACCCGCCGCGACGATCCTGTGTGCGCCAGGTCACAAACCCCGGCGTAAAACCCGAGGGTTCCGTCAGCCCCAAGGACCGCGAGACGGACCGCGTGAAGGACCGCGCCAGGACGAGCGGCCCCACGGGCCTTGCGGCGGATAGTTCTCGTTGGCGCCCAGCGACGGCGCCGCATGCGCGCCGAGCTCGGCGGCGAGCTGTTGAAGCGCCGCGATGCGGTTCTGCGTCGAGGGATGGGTGGTGAAGAGATTGTCCATACCTTGGCCCGACAGCGGATTGATGATGAACATGTGCGCGGTCGCGGGATTGCGCTCGGCCTCAAAGTTCGGGACCTGGTGCGCGGCGCCCTCGATCTTCATCAGAGCCGAGGCGAGCCACATCGGCTGGCCGACGATGCGGCCGCCGAGATTGTCCGCTGCATATTCGCGGGTGCGGCTGATCGCCATCTGCACCAGCATGGCGCCGATCGGGGCAAGGATCATCAGCAGGATCGAGCCGACGATGCCCGGGCCGCTGTTGTTGTCGCGGTGGCCGCCGAAGAACATGCCGAACTGGGCGAGCATGGAGATGGCACCGGCGATAGTCGCGGTGATCGTCATCAACAGCGTGTCGTGATGCTTGATGTGCGCGAGCTCGTGCGCGATCACGCCGGCGAGCTCCTCGCGGCTGAGCTGTTGCATCAGGCCGGTGGTGACGGCGACCGCGGCATTCTCGGGATTGCGGCCGGTCGCGAATGCATTCGGCTGCGCTTCGTCCATCACGAATACGCGCGGCATGGGCAGGCCGGCGCGGCCCGCAAGTTCCGCAACGAGGCCGATCAGTTCCGGCGCACTCGCGCGATCGACCTGATGGGCGCCGTACATGCGCAGCACCATGCGGTCGGAGTTCCAGTAGGTGAAGAGATTGGTCGCGGCAGCAATGACGAGCGCGATCATGGCACCGGAGGCGCCGCCGATCAGATAGCCCACGCCCATGAACAGGGCGGTGAGGCCTGCAAGCAGCATTGCGGTACGAAGATAGTTCATGGCCGTCTCCTGGAGCGGCCGCGGGCAAGCCTCCGGCCGGCACCTCCGAGGTATGAATGCAGGCAGCCGCTGCAAGGTTCGTGCGTCGCCGGGCCGCAGATTCCTGGATGCGCGGCCAGCCTTTCCTGCGTTGTTAAAGCTTGACCGGGATTTGCGCAAAAACACACGCGGAGGCTTAGGAACCTGGAAAGTGCAGCCTGGGCTAAATTGGCGGTAACCGGGCACACCGCACGGTTGTCGTGCATTGACCTGGTTCCGTTGACATTGCGTCAGCACGGTGACCGTCATGATCGATCGCTCTCGCGCCGCTTCCACCGATCCAGCATCCGCTGCCCCGCCTCACGACGCCAAGGACGCCAGAGGCGACGCCAAGGGATTGCAGGAGGCACTGCACGAACAGCTGTTCGCCAACGACGAGCCCGATCATTCGCCAGAGGCGCAGACCACGACGGAATCGCAGCCGCGCTGGCCGCATCTGCGACGTGGCGCCAAGATCGCCATCGGCCTTGCCCTCCTCGCCGTGTTCGGCTGGTTGCCGCTGCGCGCGATATGGGAATATTCGAGCGTCGAGGCCGTGCTGAATTCCCGCCTCGTCACCCTGCGCACGCCGATCGGCGGGCGCGTGGTAGCCGCCCAGCGCCTGACCGACCAGGCCAGGTTAGACGCTGGCGCCGTGGTCTTGCGCGTGGTCAACTCGCGCGGCGATCGCACCCGGCTCGACGACCTCCGGCGGCAGAAATCGCGCCTGGAGAACGAGCGGCCGAGCCTCGCCGCCAAGCTCGCCTCCGCGCAAGCCGCGCAAAAGGACCTGGCGCGACAGGCCGCGCAATTCCGCGACGGACGCGTGCTGCAGCTCGAGGCCCGCATCGCCGAGATCCAGACCTCGATCGAAGCGGCCGCGGCGCGGCGGGACGAGGCCAGCGCCGCCGTCGAGCGCGCCTCCTCGCTGGCGAAAACCGGCAATGTCTCGACCGTCGAGCTGGCGCGGCTGACGCGCGAGCTTTCGGTGTCGCAGCAGACCGAGCTCGGTGCGCGCAAGCGCCTGGACGCCGCCAAGGTCGAGCTCACCGCGGCACGGAGCGGCTCCTTCCTCGGCGACAGCTACAACGACCGCCCAAGCTCGGTGCAGCGCGAGGAGGAGATGCGCCAGCGTGCTGGCGATCTCGAGGCCGACCTCGCACGCATCGACACCGAGATCGCCTGGCTCGCCAACGAGATCATCATCGAGGAGGTCCGCTTCTCCGATCTCTCCGAGGCCAACATCACGACGCCTGTCTCAGGGCGTGTCTGGGAGATGATGACCTCGCCGGGCGAGGACGTGCAGGCCGGCCAGCCGCTGCTCAAGGTGCTCGATTGCAGCGGCGCCGTCATCACCGCGAACGTCACCGAGAACGTCTACAACCGCCTGCAGCTCGGTGACCACGCGACGTTCGAGCCGAACGACGGCGGTGCGCCGATCTCCGGCACCGTGGTCAATCTGACCGGCGCCGCCGGCGCGCCCGCCAATCTCGCCATCAATCCCGACGCGCTGAGCAAGGAGCCGTATCGCGTGACCGTTGCGCTGGCCGATGCCGCCGCCCATGGCTGCACGGTGGGGCGCACCGGCCGCGTCGTGTTTGCAAGGCAAGAGACCGCGCCGTGACGAGCGCGCTGACGCCCGGCCTGATCGCGCTCGGCGCTTTCATGGCGATCGTGCCGCTGCTCCGGCGCGAGAGCACGATGGCCCGCTCGTTTCTGGCCATCGCGTCGCTCGTTCTGCTGCTGCGCTATCTCCACTGGCGTTTGACCGCAACGCTGCCGCCGCCGCACCTGACGGCGGATGCCGTGATCGGCTATCCCTTCATGCTGCTGGAGGCGGCGTCGCTCGTTGCGGTCTCACTGTCGCTGCTGTTCCTGAGCCGCACGCTCGACCGCACCAAGGCGGCCCGGATCGATGGCCGCGCCAGGGATCCGCGCGCACCGCTGATCGACGTCTTCATCTGCACCTACAACGAGGAGCGATCGATCCTCGAGCGCACGATCATCGGCGCCACCGGCATGGAGTACGGCAACTATCGCGTCTGGGTGCTCGACGACGGTCGGCGGCCCTGGCTGCGACGGCTCGCCGGCGAACTCGGCTGCCACTATCTGACGCGGCCCGACAACCGCCACGCCAAGGCCGGCAACATCAATCACGCGCTCCGGCATGTCGGCGCGCTGCCGGAGCCGCCGCACTTCGTGGCCGTCCTCGATGCCGACTTCGTGCCGCGGCCCGACTTCCTGGCGCGAACGATCTCGCTCATGGACGATCCCTCGGTCGGCGTGGTGCAGACGCCGCAGCACTTCATCAATCCCGATCCGATCCAGACCAACCTTGCCGCGACCGACGTCTGGCCCGACGAGCAGCGCTTCTTCTTCGACATCCTGATGCCGGCGAAAGACGCCTGGGGCGTCGCCTTCTGCTGCGGCACCTCGTCGCTCATTCGCTATGCCGGCCTGGTGCGGATCGGCGGCTTTCCGACCGACTCGGTGACGGAGGACTATCTCGTCACGCTGCGCCTGAAGGAATGCGGCCTCAAAACGATCTATCTCAACGAGCGATTGACGATCGGGCTCGCGCCGGAAGGGTTGAAGGAATACATCACCCAGCGCGCCCGCTGGTGCCTCGGCCTGATGCAGATCGTGCGCGGCCGCAGCGGACCGCTGTCGCGGACGTCGAAGCTCTCCTTCATCGACCGCCTCTCGCTGGCCGATGCCTTCATGAGCTGGGCCGCGGTCTACACCTCGAAGGTGGCCGGCCTCGTGGTGCCGTGGCTGTTCCTGCTGTTCGGCATCAAGGCGGTCCGGGCCGACCTCACCGAGTTGCTGCGCTATTTTCTGCCGTTCTATGTCTGGCACGGTCTCACCATGGCCTGGCTGTCGCGCGGCCGCTCGCTCGCCATGATGACGGACGTGTCGCAACTCATCGCGGCGCCTGCGGTGCTCATGGCGGTGGCAACCGGCCTCTTGAGGCCGAAAGGACATAAGTTCAAGGTTACCGCGAAAGGCGGCGACCGTGACCGGCGGTTCGTCGAATGGCCGCTGCTGCGGCTCTATGGCAGCGCGCTTCTCATCACGCTGGCGGCCATCGCCTACGCCTTCATCCTGCATCTGCGCGGCGAGAACATCGCCTATGGCGGACTGGCGCTGGCCTGGAGCCTCTACAACGCGCTCATTCTCACCGTGGTCTGCTTTGTCTGCATCGAGCAGCCGCGCAAGCGCAAGGCGGAGCGCTTTCATCGCAACGAGCCGGTGCTGCTGCGCCAGGACGGCAGGTCGCATCTGGCGCGGCTCGCCGACATCTCCATCACCGGCGCCCGGCTGGTCGACCCCGATCCGCCGGCGGCCGGCAGCACGATCGAATGCCGGATCTATGGCCGCGCGATCGCCGCGATCGTGGTGCGGCGGACGACGGACGGATTCGCGGTGCGCTTCGAGGAGGGCATGGACACGCGCGTGCATGCCATCAGGGCGTTCTATGCCGGCGAGTATGTTCGCGCCTATCAGGGCGTCAGGGCGCTTCCGGTCGGGAAAGCGCTGCTGATGCGGCTGTTCGGATAGGCATGATCTTTTCGGAAAACCGCTTCGCACTTTTCCGGATCATGCTTTAGACTTCGGGCGAATCCACGCCTGCCCTCCCCGCCGGAACCCCTATGCACCAGACCCGATTTGCGATCGCAGCCGTCGCGCTCCTCGCATGCTCCGCCACCGCCTCTGCCCAGTTCGCACCGGCGCCCGCAAGACCCGCGGCGCCCAAGGCCAGCGCGCCGTCGCCGCGCGCAGCCTCGTGCCATAGCGGCGCGAGCTTCGATCGCTTCCTCGCCGACGTGAAGAGCCAAGCCGTCGCAGCCGGCGTCTCGCAGCGGACGATCGCGGAAGCCTCGCCCTACCTCGTCTACGACCAGGGCATCGTCAACCGCGACCGCGGCCAGCGCGTGTTCGGCCAGCTCTTCACCGAGTTCGCGGGACGGATGGCCGCGCCCTATCGCATGCAGAACGGCCAGCAGCACATCAAGAACCACGCCTCTGCCTTCGCGCGCGCCGAAAAGGAATACGGCGTGCCGCCGGCCGTGATCGCCGCCTTCTGGGGCCTGGAGAGCGATTTCGGCGCCAACATGGGCAACCTGCCGACGCTGAAATCGCTGGTTTCGCTCGCCTATGACTGCCGCCGCTCGGAGATGTTCGTGAACGAGACCATCGCCGCGCTGAAGATCATCGACCGCGGCGATCTCACGCCCGACGAGATGGTCGGCTCCTGGGCCGGCGAGCTCGGCCAGACGCAATTCTTGCCCGTGCACTACGTCAACTACGCGGTCGACTATGACGGCGACGGGCGGCGCGATCTCTTGCGCAGCGAGGACGACGTGATCGGCTCGACCGCGAACTACATTGCCAACGGCTTGAAATGGCGGCGCGGCGAGCCGTGGCTGGAGGAGATCAAGGTGCCGCAGAACCTGCCATGGGAGCAGACCGATCTCACGGTGCAACAGCCGCGCTCGAAATGGGCGCAGCTGGGCGTCATCTATCCCGACGGACGGCCGCTGCCGAACGACAATCTGCCGGCCTCCGTGCTGCTGCCGATGGGACGGACCGGTCCTGCCTTCATGGCGTATGCGAATTTCGCGGCCTACACCGAGTGGAATAACTCGCTGATCTATTCGACCACCGCAGGCTATCTCGCCACCCGCATCGCGGGCGCGCCGCCGATGCGCAAGCCTGCCGCGCCGGTTGCGCAGCTGCCGTTCAACGAGCTCAAGCAATTGCAGCAGCTTCTGGTCCAGGCCGGCTTCAATGTCGGCAAGGTCGACGGCGTGCTCGGCCAGCAGAGCCGCGCGGCCGTGAAGGCGATGCAGATCAAGTTCGGCCTGCCCGCGGATTCCTGGCCGACCGCCGAGCTGCTCGCGCGGATGCGCGGCGGCACGGCGCAGGCGCAGCCACAGGCGACGATCCGCTAAGACCTCCGCTGTCATGCCCCGCCTAGTGCGCAATTGCGCACGGGGGCGGGGCATCCAGTACGCCGCGGCCTATCGGCTCGACCACTAACGCTGCGGAGTACTGGATCGCCCGCCTTCGCGGGCGATGACAGCAATGGAGAATTTTCGCACCGCACAAGCCCTTGCGCGATTGTATTTTTCCATGAGGCTCCCATGTGAGTGGCTCAGGTTTTCTCCTGAGATTTTCTCTCATTGAAGCGAGCATCACATGTCCTTCTACGACGCCGTCGTCCCTGCTTATCTGCAAATGCTGAACAGCCTGACCGGCCTGCTGACCAAGGCCGAGGCGCATTGCGCGGCGAAAAAGATCGATCCCAGCGTGCTGCTCGGCTCGCGCCTGTTCCCGGACATGCTGCCGCTGTCGAAGCAGATCCAGCTCGTCAGCGATTTCGCCACCAAGGGCTGCGCGCGCCTCACGCACAGCGAAGTGCCCTCCAACCCCGACACCGAGACCAGCTTTGCGGAATTGAAGCAGCGGCTGGCGAAGACGATCGACTACGTCAAATCGTTCAAGCCCGAGCAGTTCGAGGGCGCCGAGACCAAGGACGTCACCTTCCCGTCCGGCCCCAACAAAACCACCACGATGAAGGGCCAGGAATTCCTCAGCGCATTCTCGCTTCCGAACTTCTATTTCCACGCCACGACCGCCCACGGCATCCTGCGCCATAACGGCGTCGAGATCGGCAAGCGCGATTTCCTCGGCGCGAACTGATTTGCGAAATCGCACGGCGGCGTCAGTCGAAATCCGCTGTCGCAGCCGGAATTGCACATGAATTATGCTACGCGGGCGCTGCCGCGTAGCTCGCCTGCACTTTCCGTATGGCTCATCCCTTGCGCCGGATGTCGCGATGCACAAGTGTTCGGGACCTCTCACCGCCTGGAAGCATTCCCATGAGCCGTTCGACCAAATTGTTTGAGACCTACAAGCTCGGCCCGATCACGCTGGCCAACCGCTTCGTCATGGCGCCGCTGACGCGCAACCGCGCCGTGCCCGGCACCTTCGTACCCGGCGCGCTCGCCGCCGACTATTACGGCCAGCGCGCGTCCGCAGGGCTCCTGATCACCGAAGCAAGCCAGGTCTCGCAGCAGGGCCAGGGCTACCAGGACACCCCCGGCATCTACAGCAAGGAGCAGGTCGCCGGCTGGCGCAAGGTCACCGACAAGGTGCATGAGCGCGGCGGCAAGATCTTCATCCAGCTCTGGCATGTCGGCCGCATCTCGCATGTCGATCTGCAGGCGAATGGCGCAGCCCCGGTGGCGCCGAGCGCGATCCGCGCCAAGGGCAAGACCTTCGTCAACGGCGGCTTCGCCGATGTCTCCGAGCCGCGCGCGCTCGAGCTCTCCGAAATCCCCGGCATCATCGACGACTTCAAGCGCGCCACGAAGAACGCGCTGGAAGCCGGCTTCGACGGCGTCGAGATCCATGGTGCCAACGGCTATTTGCTCGAGCAGTTCGCCAAGGACGGCGCCAACAAGCGTACGGACGCCTATGGCGGCTCGATCGAGAACCGCGCGCGGCTGATGCTCGAAGTCTCCAAGGCCGTCGCGGCTGAAGCCGGCGCCGATCGCACCGGCATCCGCATCTCGCCGGTGACGCCGGCCAACGACATCTCGGATTCCAACCCGCAGGCCCTGTACAATTACATCGTCGACGGCCTCAGCGCGTTGAAGCTGGTCTATCTGCACGTTGTCGAGGGCGCCACCGGCGGGCCGCGCGACATCGCGCCGTTCGACTATGCGTCCTTGCGCAAGCGCTTTGCCGGCGCCTACGTCGCCAACAACGGCTACGACTTCGATCTCGCCACCAAGGTGCTGGACGCGAACGCTGCGGATCTCATCGCCTTCGGCAAGCCGTTCATCTCCAACCCCGACCTCGTCGAGCGGCTGAAGCAGGGTGCTGGCCTGAACGACTGGGACAAGAACACGTTCTACGGCGGCGGCGCGAAGGGCTACACGGACTACCCGACGCTGGCGGCCGAGCCGGCGGAGTAGCGGCGCCGTAGCTTCATCCTCCGTCGTTGCGAAGAGCTCTTGCGACGAAGCAATCCAGACTGCCTCCAGGGAAAGACTCTGGATTGCTTCGCTGCGCTCGTAATGACGTTGTGGTGACAGCTGCGCCACAAACAAAAAGGCCGGGATCGCTCCCGGCCTTTCGAATTTGATGACGCTTTGCGCCGCTTACTTCGCTTCCGCGCGCTTGGGCGGGGTGGCCGGCCACGACTTGATCAGCGTGTCGTAGTCCACCGTCTCGCCCTTCGGCTTCTCGTTGGCGAGCTTGCGCTGCGGGGCGATGGTGCCGTCCTTCTGGGCCTTGGCGAACCAGTATTCGGCCGTCTCCTTCTTGTGCAGCTTCGGACCGCAGGCGCCCTGCACGCCGGACTTCTCCAGGCGCTCCATCACGGAGTCCTGGGCAGCGGCCAGTGCGTCCATCGCGGCTTGCGGCGTCTTCGTACCGGACGACGCATCGCCGATGTTCTGCCACCAGAGCTGGGCGAGCTTCGGATAGTCGGGCACGTTGTTGCCGGTCGGGGTCCACTGCACGCGCGCGGGCGAGCGGTAGAACTCGATCAGGCCGCCGAGCTTCGGCGCACGCTCGGTGAACGACTTGTCCCAGATGTCGGATTCACGGATGAAGGTGAGACCGACATGGCTCTTCTTCAAGCTGACCGTCTTGGAGACGATGAACTGGAGATAGAGCCAGGCCGCCTTGCGGCGATCCGCGGGGGTCGACTTCAAGAGCGTCACGGAGCCGGCGTCCTGGTAGCCGAGCTTCATGCCTTCCTTCCAGTAGGCGCCGTGCGGCGACGGAGCCATACGCCACTTCGGCGTACCGTCCGCGTTCATCACGGCGATGCCCGGCTTCACCATGTCGGCGGTGAAGGCGGTGTACCAGAACATCTGCTGGGCGATGTTGCCCTGGGCCGGCACGGGGCCGGACTCGGAGAAGGTCATGCCCTGGGCCTGCGGCGGAGCATACTTCTTCATCCACTCGAGGTACTTCGTGATCGAGTAGACCGCGGCCGGACCGTTGGTGTCGCCACCACGCTCGACCGAGGAGCCGACCGGACGGCAGCCTTCCATGCGGATGCCCCACTCGTCCACCGGCAGACCGTTCGGAATGCCCTTGTCACCGTTGCCGGCCATCGACAGCCAGGCGTCGGTGAAACGCCATCCGAGCGAGGGGTCCTTCTTGCCATAGTCCATATGGCCGTAGACCTTGACGCCGTTGATCTCCTTGATGTCGTTGGTGAAGAACTCGGCGATGTCCTCATAGGCGGACCAGTTCACGGGCACGCCGAGCTCGTAGCCGTACTTGGCCTTGAACTTGGCCTTGTAGTCGGGGTTGGTGAACCAGTCGTAGCGGAACCAGTAGAGGTTGGCGAACTGCTGGTCGGGCAGCTGGTAGAGCTTGCCGTCCGGCGCCGTGCCGAACGATTTGCCGATGAAGTCGTTGACGTCGAGCATGGGATCGGTGACGTCCTTGCCCTCGCCGGTCATGTAGTCCGACAGCGCGATCGTCTGATTGTAGCGGAAGTGCGTGCCGATCAGGTCGCTGTCGTTGATCCAGCCGTCATAGACGTTCTTGCCGGACTGCATCTGGGTCTGCAGCTTCTCGACGACGTCACCTTCCTGGATGATGTCGTGCTTGAGCTTGATGCCGGTGAGCTCGGAGAACGCCTTGGCCAGCGTCTGCGATTCGTATTCGTGAGTCGTGATGGTTTCGGAGACGACGTTGATCTCCATGCCCTTGAAGGGCTCGGCGGCCTTGGCGAACCACTCCAGCTCCTTCTTCTGGTCTTCCTTCGACAGCGTCGAGGGCTGGAACTCCGCAATCCACTTCTGGATCGCGGCGTCGTCGGCAGCGCGGACCGGCGCCGAGACGGTGAACGACACCGCCAGAAGCGCGGCAGTGCTGGACATGGTCAGAAAACTGCTCTTGGTCAATGGACCTTTCCTTCTCCTAAACTGTCGCATGTTGTTCCTCCGTTGCAGCGACAAAATTTTATACAGGCCCGGGTTGCCCCCGGATCTGGCCGTCCCTTCGCAAGCTTCAGACCGTGCGGAAAATGAGCACGGCCGTGGCCAGCGAAATTCCACTTGCGAGCCACAGGCTCGAGATCTCAAACCCCTCCTCACCGATCGGCAGCGTCGCGAGCGCGTCGGTGCCGACGAGGCCGATCCACGCGAGATGGATGACGGCTGCCGCAATCAGCGAGACGAACAGGCGGTCGCCGCGCGTGGTCGGAATACTGAGCACGCCGACGCGTTCGGCCTCGGGATAGACCGCGGCGAGCCACGTCATCACCGCCAGCGTGCAGGCCAGCGCGGCGAAGAAGATCGCGGTCGGCAGCGTCCAGGCCATCCATGCGATGGATTCCATAAGAACCTCCCTACACCCGGCCGAGCGCGAAGCCGCGCGCGATGTAATTGCGGACGAACCAGATCACCAGCGCGCCCGGAATGATGGTGAGCACGCCGGCCGCAGCCAAGAGGCCCCAGTCCATACCCGCGGCCGACACCGTGCGCGTCATGATCGCCGCGATCGGCTTGGCGTGCACCGAGGTCAGCGTGCGCGCCAGCAGCAGCTCGACCCAGGAGAACATGAAGCAGAAGAAGGCGGCGACGCCGATGCCGCTCGCGATCAGCGGCACCAGGATCTTGATGAAGAAGCGCGGAAAGGAATAGCCGTCGAGGAAGGCGGTTTCGTCGATCTCGCGCGGCACGCCGGAGACGAAACCTTCCAGGATCCAGACCGCCAGCGGAACGTTGAAGATGCAGTGCGCGAGCGCGACGGCCCAGGGCGTGTCGAACAGGCCGATCGCCGAATAAAGGTTGAAGAACGGCAGCGCATAGACCGCCGCCGGCGCCATGCGGTTCGACAGCAGCCAGAAGAACAGGTGCTTGTCACCGAGGAAGCGGTAGCGCGAGAACGCGTAGGCCGCGGGCAGCGCCACCGAGATCGAGATGATGGTGTTGAGGACGACGTATTCCAGCGAATTGATGTAGCCGGAATACCAGCTCTCGTCGGTGAAGATGCGCTTGTAGTGCTGCAGCGTCGGGGTGTGCGGCCACAGCGTCATCGTCGAGACGATCTCGCTGTTGGTCTTGAAGCTCATGTTGACGAGCCAGTAGATCGGCAGCAGCAGGAAGATCAGGAACAGCCCCATGATGAGGCGGCGGCCGGGGATCGAATGCATCAGGCCACTCCTTCCTTTGGCTTGAGCGCTGGCACGGGCTTGAGCGCGGCCGAAGGCTTCGGCTCCGCCGCCGGCTCGCTCGAAGCCTGAACTTTACGTTCGACACCGGCATTGGTCATGACGGTGTAGAAGATCCAGCAGACGATCAGAATGATCAGGTTGTAGACCAGCGACAGCGCCGCGGCCTTGCCGAGGTCGAACTGGCCGAGCGCGATCTTGACGAGCTCGATCGACACGAAAGTGGTGGAGTTGCCGGGTCCGCCGCCGGTGACGACGAACGGCTCGGTGTAGATCATGAAGCTGTCCATGAAGCGCAGCAGCACCGCGATCAAGAGCACGCGGTTCATCTTCGGCAGCTGGATCGCCTTGAACACCGCCCAGCGCGAGGCGCCGTCGATCTGCGCCGCCTGGTAATAGGCGTCCGGGATCGACTTCAGGCCGGCATAGCAGAGCAGCGCGACGAGGCTGGTCCAGTGCCAGACGTCCATCACGATGACCGTGACCCAGGCGTCGACCTCGTTGGAGACGTAGTTGTAGTCGATGCCAATCGCGTTCAGGACATAGCCGAGCAGACCGATGTCGGGCCGGCCGAAGATCTGCCAGATCGTGCCGACCACGTTCCACGGAATCAGCAGCGGCAGCGCGAGGATGATCAGGCAGGCCGCCACCGTCCAGCCCTCGCGCGGCATCGACAGCGCCACGACGATGCCGAGCGGCACCTCGATGGCGAGGATCACCATCGAGAAGAACAGATTGCGACCGAGCGAGGCGAGGAAGCGGCCGCCGAGATCGGTCGAGGGATCGAGCAGTTCCTTGAACCAGCCGACACCGTTCCAGAAGAACTGGTTGTTGCCGAAGGTGTCCTGCATCGAATAGTTCACCACCGTCATCAGCGGGATCACCGCGGAGAAGGCGACGACCAGGAACACCGGCAGCACCAGGAACCAGGCTTTTTGGTTGACGGTCTTGTCCATCAGGCGGCTCCCTCCACCAGAAGGCTGTCGGCATAGACGTGCACATGCGACGGATCGAATTTCAGCCCGGCATTGCCGTCGGATGAGGTGAAGCCCGCCGGCGCGCGCGCCGCGAGCTTGGCATCGCCGAGGCGCGCCCGCGCGAAGCGGATGCGGCCGAGATCGTCGATGCGCTCGATCCTGGCGGTGAGCAGGCCGGGCGCGGGCGCGACCGCCTCGACGAATTCGGGGCGCACGCCGATCTCGATTTTGGCGCCGGACGGAATGTTGTCGTAGCTGCGGTTCAGCGCGATGACGTGGCCGTCGATCTTGGCCTCGCGTCCCCTCACTTCGGCCGGCAGGATGTTCATGCCGGGCGAGCCGATGAAATAACCGACGAACGTATGCGCCGGCTTGTCGAAAAGCTCGGCCGGCGTGCCGCTCTGCACCACGCGGCCGTCATGCATGACGACGACAGTGTCGGCGAAGGTCAGCGCCTCGGTCTGGTCGTGGGTGACGTAGATCATCGTGAGATCGAGCTCGCGATGCAGCGCTTTCAGCTTGGACCGAAGCTGCCATTTCAGCTCGGGATCGATCACGGTGAGCGGTTCGTCGAACAGCACGGCGGCGACGTCGTTGCGCACGAGGCCGCGGCCAAGCGAGATCTTCTGCTTGGCGTCGGCCGTGAGCCGCGTCGCCTTGCGGTTCAGATAGGGCTCGAGATCGAGCAGGCGGCCGATCTCGGCGACGCGCCTGTCGATGTCGGCCTTCGCCACGCCGCGGTTCTTCAGCGGAAACGCCAGGTTCTGCCCCACCGTCATGGTGTCGTAGATCACCGGAAACTGGAACACCTGGGCGATGTTGCGCTTCTGGGTTGACAGCGGTGTGATGTCCACCCCGTCGAACAGGATTTTCCCGCGCGAGGGCGTGATGATGCCGGAGATGACGTTGAGCAGCGTGGTCTTGCCGCAGCCGCTTGGGCCGAGCAGCGCATAGGCGCCGCCCTGCCGCCAGGTCATGGTGACAGGCTTGAGCGCAAAGCTCTCCTGCGGCGCATCATTGCCGCCGTAGGAATGGGCGAGATCGACGAGGTCAATGCGGGCCATCGCGCACCTCCCCCTTACGAGCCCGGTGCCGCGACCAAACGGTCGGCGGCATCGAAGACGAAGACATCATTGGGATCGAGCACGGCATCGATGGTCTGGCCGGGCTCGAACTCGTGCACGCCGTGCAGCACCGCCACCCAGTTCGATCCGTCGCGGGTCAAATGCACAAAGCTCTCCGAACCGGTGATCTCGGTCACCGTGACAGTGGCATGGAAGGCGTGGCGGTCGGCCTCGCCATTGGCAAGGGCGAGCTGATGGGCACGGAAACCGACGCGATAGGCGCCGTCGGCCAGCGAGGCATAGAGTCCCGAGGCCGGCGAGGCCGTGCCGCCGGCATAGGCGACGTGTCCGTTCCTCTTCTCGATGCCGACGAGGTTGAGCGGCGGATCGGAAAAGACCTGCGCGACGCGCAAGGTCTGCGGCCGGCGGTAGACGTTGGCGGTCTCGCCCATCTGCAGCGCCTGGCCCTCCCACATGCACACCGTGTTGCCGCCGAGCAGCAGCGCTTCTGTCGGCTCGGTGGTGGCATAGACGAAGATCGCTCCGGAGGCTTCGAAGATGCGCGGCAGTTCGGCGCGCAGCTCCTCGCGGAGCTTGTAGTCGAGATTGGCGAGCGGCTCGTCGAGCAGCACGAGATCGGCGCCCTTGACCAGAGCGCGCGCGATCGCGGTGCGCTGCTGCTGGCCGCCGGAGAGCTGGAGCGGCGTGCGCTTCAGGAACGGTTCGAGCCGCAGCAGCTTTGCGGCTTCCGCCACCCGCGTCTCGATCTCCTCGCGCGGCTTGCCCTGCACGCGCAAAGGCGAGGCGATGTTCTCGTAGACCGTGAGCGAGGGGTAGTTGATGAACTGCTGATAGACCATCGCAACCGAACGCTGCCGCACGTCGGCGCCGGTGACGTCCTTGCCGCCAACCAGCACCCTGCCCGTGGTCGGCTTGTCGAGGCCGGCGAGCAGCCGCATGATCGAGGTCTTGCCCGAGAGCGTCGGCCCGAGCAGCACGTTGAGCGTGCCGCTCTCGAGCGTCAGCGAGACGTCGCGGATGTGCTCGATACCGTCGACGGTCCGGGTCACGTGATCGAGTGTCACGGTCATGAGCGTCCTCCCGCTTCCAGCAGGGGACTTTGCGGCATAGCGTGGGCCCTGATCCAGTCGTCAAGCGCCGCGATCTCGTCGGCAGATAGTCGCAGGCCGAGCTTGGAACGGCGCCAGACGATGTCCTCGGCGGTGACGGCCCATTCGTTGGCCATGAGGTAGCGGACCTCGCGCTCGGTCAGGGTCGCACCAAAGGCCTGTCCGAGATCGGCGGCGGATTTCGCGTCGCCGAGCAGCTTGATGGCGCGGGTGCCATAGGCGCGCGCGAGGCGCCGCGCATGCTCATGGCCGAGGAAGGGATAGCCGCGCTGCAGCTCCACGATCAGGCCGTCGATGTCGGACACGTTCATGTCACCGCCGGGCAGCGGCCATTTGCCGGTCCAGCCCTCGCGTGCTTTCGCACTGCGAAGATAGGGCGCGAGCCGCTCCAGCGCCTCCTCGGCGAGGCGGCGATAGGTCGTGATCTTGCCGCCATAGATCGACAGCAGCGGAGAGCCGCCGGGCGTGTCGAGCTCGAACACGTAGTCGCGCGTCGCGGCCTTGGCCTCGCTGGCGCCGTCGTCATAGAGCGGCCGCACGCCGGAATAGGTCCAGACCACGTCCTCAGGCGTCACGGGCTTCGCCAGATATTCGCTGGCCGCCTTGCAGAGATACTCGATCTCCTCAGCCGTCGCCTTCACCTTGGCGGGATCACCGTCATAGTCGCGATCGGTGGTGCCGATCAGCGTGAAATCGTCCTGGTACGGGATCACGAAGATGATGCGGCCGTCGGCATTCTGGAACATGTAGGCGCGGTCGTGGTCGTAGAGCTTCTTGACCACGATGTGCGAGCCCTGCACCAGGCGCACCTTGGCTTTGGCATTGACGCCGGCGCCGCGGCCGAGCACGTCCTCGACCCACGGGCCGCCGGCATTGACCAGCGCTTTCGCCCGGACCTGCGAGCGCTCGCCGGTCAGCGTGTTGAGCATGCTGACGGTCCAGACGCCGTCGGCCTGGCGGATCTCGGTGGCGCGCGTGCGGGTGCGGATCTCGGCGCCCTTGTCGGCGGCATCGCGCGCGTTGAGCACGACGAGGCGGGCGTCATCGACGAAGCAGTCCGAATATTCGAAGGCGCGGCTGTAGCGATTCGGGATCAGCGGCTTGCCGACCTCGTCGCGCTTGAGATCGACCGAGCGCGTGGCGGGCAGCAGATGGCGGCCGCCGATGTGATCATAAAGGAAGAGGCCGAGGCGCAGCAGCCAGGCCGGGCGGAGCCCTGCGTGATGCGGCAAGACGAAACGCAGGGGGCGGATGATGTGGGGCGCGATGCCCCAGAGAATCTCGCGCTCGATCAGCGCCTCGCGGACCAGCCGAAACTCGTAATATTCGAGATAGCGCAGGCCGCCATGCACCAGCTTGGTCGACCAGGACGACGTCCCGGACGCCAGATCATTCATTTCGCACAGGAAAACCGTGTTGCCCCGGCCCACCGCGTCACGCGCGATGCCGCAGCCGTTAACACCGCCTCCAATGATGGCGAGATCGAAAATACGCTCCAACAGACGCATCCCCCGGCGACCGCCCGTTCCTTCGAGCGGCTACTTTCGTTTTTGATTAGATCACACCGAAAAACGAAAGCAAGATGAAAGAGAGGCGGAAGGAAGTGAAAGAGGAACTTTTTCAACGGCAACGAGGCGGGAAAATCGGCAGGTCGACGGGCAGATTGAGGGGCAAGCAGCTCGATTGAACGGCAAGGCTGGCGCGGTCCCGTCAACCAACAAGCTTATGGACTTGAATGTAGAAACATCTCTACATATGTCTCGCAAGCGGAGTCATACTCACGGCTTGGAGCCTCAGACGATGGTGACCACCCTGACCAGCCGGGAATTCAATCAAGACACCAGCGGCGCCAAGAAAGCAGCATCGCAGGGACCCGTCTTTATTACGGACCGCGGCCGCCCGGCCCACGTCCTGCTGACGATCGAGGATTATTTGCGCCTGAGCGGCGGACACATGAGCCTTGCGGAAGCTCTGGCGCAGACGAATGCGGACTTTGATTTCGATCCGCCTCGCGTTGACGACGGGATCTTCAGGGCCGCTGATCTCGACTGATGTTCCTGCTGGACACCAATGTCATTTCAGAACTGAGACGGCCGGATAAGGCTGATCGGAACGTCGTCGCCTGGGCCAATGCAGCTCCAGCGGCAAATTTTTTCATTTCCGCCATTTCGATTCTTGAGATCGAACTTGGCGCACGCCTGATCGAACGCAAGGACGCGGCACAAAGTGCCGTGCTGCGTGCCTGGATCAACGATCACATTCTGGCCCGCTTCGAGGGGCGGATCCTGGCGATCGACACGGCCGTCGCGCAGCGTTGCGCGCAACTGCACGTTCCCAACCCGCGGGCCGAGCGCGACGCCCTCATCGCAGCGACCGCGCTTGTTCACGGCTTGACGGTCGTTACGCGCAATGTGGCGGATTTGGAACCTATGGGCGTCCCGCTGCTCAATCCGTGGACCGGCACCTAAATCTCAGCGCAGCCGCACCACCGGCGCGGCTTCCGGCGCTGCATCCTGGGCATCGGCCGGCGGATCATCGATGTCCGCCCCCTTCGGCATCGCCTCGACCACCTCGATGCCCTTGCTGTGGCAGATGGTGGCGAGGCGCTCGGGCAGCTCCTGGTCGGTGACGAAGGTCTGGATCTGGGTGATGTGGGCGATGCGCACCGGCGCGCTGCGCCGGAGCTTTGTGGAATCGGCGACCAGCATGACGCTGCGGGCATTGGCGATGATGGCCTGCGCCACCTGCACCTCGCGATAGTCGAAGTCGAGCAGCGCGCCCTCCTCGTCGATCGCGGACGCACCGATGATGGCGTAGTCGACCTTGAACTGGCCGATCAGCTGCGTCGCGGTCGAGCCGACCACGGCGCCATCGGCGCGCCGCACCGTGCCGCCGGCAACCACAACCTCGATGCGGGGATGGCGGTACAGCAGCATCGCCACGTTGAGGTTGTTGGTGATGACGAGGAGATCCTCATGCGAGGTCAGCGCGCTCGCGACTTCCTCGGTCGTGGTGCCGATGTTGATGAAGAGCGAGCAGCCGTTCGGGATCAGCGACGCCGCCGCAGCCCCGATCGCCTTCTTCTCGTCGGCCGCGACGAAGCGGCGCGCCTCATAGGCGAGGTTCTCCACGCCGGACGCGATGATGGCGCCGCCATGAATGCGAGTCAGCGACCTCCGCTCGCAGAGATCGTTGAGGTCCTTGCGGATGGTCTGCGCCGAGACCTCGAACCGGCGCGCGAGCTCCTCGACCATGACGCGGCCGGAGGCGCGCGCGATGTTGAGGATTTCGGCTTGGCGATGGGTCAATCCGGTCACGGCAACGGCCTCAAATCAGGATGATGCATGGTGCGGCGGTTCGCGCCTGCGGTCAATGCGCGCGCCGATCACGGTTAACGGATGAAGGGCCCTCACCACGCCATTTCTTACCAAGTCATGTCTTACCAAGTCTTGTCTTACCAAGTCATGGCGCTCGCAAGACGCGCGAGCAGCGCCGGATCGTCGAAGGCGCTGGCGGAGGTGACCGCGCCTGCCCCAACGAGATCGGCGTGGCTGAGGCTGGTCCTTATGCCGACGGTCGGAATGCCCGCCGCCGCAGCGGATTGCACGCCGGTGCGGGAGTCTTCGAATGCGATCGAGGTTTCCGGGCGCGCGCCGACGAAACGCAGCCCTTCCTGATAAGGCAGCGGATGCGGCTTGCCGTGCGGCAGCTCCGCGCCGATCACGAGCGCCTTGAAGCGATGCGTGATGCCGAGACCGGAGAGCAGCAGCTCGGCGTTGAGACGCGGCGCATTGGTCACGGCAACCATGGGAATGCCGGCACTGTCGGCCCGGTCGAGCAGCGCCATCAGGCCGGGCAGCGGCGCGATCTGGCCGGCCACGAGCGCGCGGAAGACTTCCTCCTTCTCGTCGAGGATCGCGGCGCGCCGCTCCGGCGCCTCGTCGGGCAGAAAGCGCTCGCCGATCGCCACATTGGCGAAGCCTTGCAGCTCCCTGGAGAAGCGTGCGTGATCGAAGACATGGCCGTGCGGGCCGAGCACCTGGTTGAAAGCCTTCAGGTGCAACGGATCGGTGTCGGCGAGCGTGCCGTCGATGTCGAACAGCAACGCCTTGCCCATCGCACCCTGTCTAGCCTCGATCATTTCCGTACTTTCCCACATGCGCGACGCATCGATGCGCGAGACGTATCAATACGGCCTCGATCACGCAATGACGCATCCACATGACCACGACGTGACACTCGACAAAGTCGCGCGCGGCTGCAACACTCCGGCCAAGACCAAAAAGGAGGAAACGATGACGATCAACCGACGCGATCTGGCTCTCTCGACTCTGGCGGTTTCCGCGCTCGCTCTCACCACATCGGCGCTGGCCGCGTCAGCGGACGAGGACGCCGTGGCGAAGAAGGTCGAAGCCTTCCGCCTCGCCCAGATCGCGGCCGACCCGAAGGCCCTTGGCGCACTGTGCTGGGACGATCTGAGCTACAGCCATTCCAGCGGCAAGGTCGAAGACAAGGCGACCTTCATCACCAATGCCACCGACGGCAAATCGAAGTTCCTGTCGATCGAATACAAGGACCCGACCATCAAGGTCGTCGGCCCCACCGCGATCGTCCGCTTCCACTGGCTGGGAGAACAGGAAATGGCGGCCGATGGGAAAAAAGTATCGACCAACCTTCACATCCTGATGAACTGGCAGAAGCAGGGCGACG
Source organism: Bradyrhizobium huanghuaihaiense (assembly GCF_025200885.1). Lineage (NCBI taxonomy): Bacteria > Pseudomonadati > Pseudomonadota > Alphaproteobacteria > Hyphomicrobiales > Nitrobacteraceae > Bradyrhizobium > Bradyrhizobium huanghuaihaiense. The sequence continues at coordinate 7,274,019 of NZ_CP104172.1, forward strand.
AGTGGAAGCTCTTGTCGCGCGCCGCGACGAAGTTGTGATGGCGTTCTCACCCTCTCCCCTTGCGGGAGAGGGTGGCTCACCGCATAGCGGCGAGCCGGGTGAGGGGTATGCTTCAGCAGGCACACCTCTCGCAGCGGAATTCAAGGATGCAGACTCCTCATCCGGCGCCATAGCCGAAGCTTTGCTTCGGCGTTCTCTTAAGGCACGGCCGCCGAAGGCGGCCTATGCCACCTTCTCCCACATCCGCCTTCGCCAGGGCTTCGGCGAACATGAGGGGAGAAGAAAGTGCAGCGGCATCAAGGCGGCAAAAAATTCCGACCACGCTTCGCGTGTCAGAAATCGCGCTGCCTGGCACAATGCAGCGTGTTGCGACCTGACGCTCGACAAAATGACAAAATCAAGTGCGGCTGCAACAGTGGGCGCAAGATCAAGGACGGAGAATATGATGACACTGAATCGCGATCATGCTGCCACGACGGACTACGAGGCGGTGGCAAAGAACGTCGAGGCATTTCGCCTCGCCCAGATCGCGGCCGATCCGAAGGCGCTCGGCGCGCTGTGCGCGGACGATTTGAGCTACAGCCATTCCAGCGGCTTCCTCGAGGACAAGGCGGCTTTCATCGCCAACGCCACCGACGGCAAGACCGAGTTCCTGTCGATTACGTACAAGGATCCAACCATCAAGATCGTCGGTCCCGCCGCGATCGTACGCTTCCACTGGCTGGCCGAGATGATGACCGGCGGACAGAAAGTGGCAAACAGCCTTCACATCCTGATGAACTGGCTGAAGCAGGGCGACGATTGGAAGCTGTTGTCCCGCTCCGCGACGAAGTTGTGATGAAGTTCTTCCCCTCTCCCCTTGTGGGCCTGTTGCGTAATCCGTCGGTTGTGATTCTCTAGGGCAAAGCCTTAGGGGAATGACGATGGCGGTGAAGCGGACGGGACAGCCGAGCTTTGTGGAAGCACTGATGCCGAAGGGGGCCGGCGCCAATGCGGCGCTGGATCGGCTGGCGGGCCTGGTCAAGTGGTACCGGTTCGAGAAGCTGATCGGCCATTTGCGGGATGAAGGGAGCCCCGGTCGTCCGGGCTATCCGGTGCTGGTGCTGTTTCGTGCTGTGCTGCTGCAGTCCCTCTATGGTCTTTCGGAGCGCGAACTCGAGGAAGCGCTGGGCGACCGGTTGTCGTTCAAGCGCTTCGTCGGTCTGAGCCTTGAGGATGCAACGCCCGACCACACGGTTCTGAACCGCTTCCGGAACCAGCTCGTTGAACAAGGGCTGCTGGAGAAGCTGTTTAGTGAACTGGATCGCCAGCTTGAGAATGCCGGCGTCATCCTCAAGCGCGGCACGATGCTGGATGCGACCTTGATCCAGGCGGTGTCGGCTCCTCCGAAGGAGGATCGCCCCTCAAACGACCCTGACGCCCGGTTCACCAAGCGGCAGGGCAAAGGCGGCTCGACCTTCGGTTACAAGGCCCATGTCGGTGTCGATGAAGGCTCCGGCCTGATCCGCACAGTGCTCACCACGCCCGCCAACATCAACGACACCACGCCGGCCGATGAGTTGATCCGCGGCGATGAGGCCGTGGTGTGGGCCGATGCGGCCTATGACACGCATGCCAGACGAGCCCGGCTGAAAGCGGCGGGGAAAAAGCCCCGCATCGCGTTCCGTCCTAACCGACATCATCCGGAACTGCCGCCAAGGCTCAAACGCTACAACCTCCTCATCGCGCGCCGACGAGCCCAGGTCGAGACCACCTTCGCCACTCTCAAACGCCGGATGCGACTGACCTGCATCCGCTACGTCGGTCTCATGAAGGCAAGCGGGCAGGTCCTGCTCGCCTCGATCGCCTTCAACATGAGGCGCTGGGCCACGATCGCCGCCTGAGCCGCCCGCCGAGGGCGACAACTACAGAATTGGCTGGCAATTGTCGTGACCGCGGCCTTCTCTCCTGACCTCCTCAGCCTCAAAAGCCGATAACGCAACAGGCCCCTTGTGGGAGAGGGTGGCTCGCCGCAACGCGGCGAGACGGGTGAGGGGTCTCTCTCCGCGATTGACCTCTCACAGTTGAATTTGCGGAAGCAGACCCCTCATCCGGCGCTTCGCACCACCTTCTCCCACAAGGGAGAAGGAAGAGGCTGCAAAAAATTCCGACACGCTTCGCGCGTCGAAATCACCGGCGGCAGGCGCTTACGCCGCCTCCTTCACATCGCCGTTCACCAGCTTGCGGGCAGCGCGCTCGGCTTCTCGGGCGTTGCGGAAGAGCTGGCCTTCGAGACGGTTGAATCGGTGGGATGAGGCGAAGAAGCAGTAACCTCCAGAAGAACGAACGACGATACCTGCGGTCTGCGAATCGACTTCGATGATGTAGCTGTCCGGCATGGTCCGTGGTTTCCTCAGTGCGGGCAAATAACGGCATCTCGGCCCAAAAGTTCCTGGGCATTTGAGGCCGTTTTCACCTCGAATCGACAGGCAATTGAGTACGCCGGGACCTCATCCGTTTTATGACTGGTTCTTGGCGAAGCCGCGACGCGATGACTCACGCGCGCCGCGTTTCGTTTGCTGCAAGTTTTCGTGAGACGAGACAGAGCGCCGCGCGCGATTACGTCGCGATGACGGTGTCGCTCGAGCGAACCGCCTGCGGGCGACCGTGCTCGTCGATCGAGACGTAGGTGAAGTTACCGTCGGTGACGAGGAACGGATGCTGCTCGCCGCGGCGCAGCGCCCACGCTTCCAGATGCACGGTGATGGACGTGCGCCCCACACGTACGAGGTTGGCGTAGACGGAGACGAGGTCGCCGACATAGACGGCTTTTCGAAAATTCATCGCCTCGATCGCAACCGTGACCGTGCGCGACTTCGCGACTTTCGATGCAAACACGCCGCCGCCGACGTCCATCTGGCTGAGCAGCCAGCCGCCGAAGATATCGCCGTTCGCGTTGGTATCGGCCGGCATCGCCAGCGTACGGATGCAGAGATCGCCGCTCGGTCCGGTATTGGATTGCTCGCTCATGCCTCTCTCACTTGGGATTGCTCACTTGAAATTGTCCCAGCCCGGATCGGGCGCGAAGCGCTCGCCGAATCGCTCCGCCAGCGCACGCAGGGTGGATACAATGTTTTCCACGCCGCGCGTTCGCGCATAGTTGAGCGGACCACCGCGGAAGGGTGCATAACCCGTGCCGAAGATCATGGCGCCGTCGACCGCATCGGCATCGTCGACGATGCCCTCGCGCAGCGCCGCGACGCAGACATTGGACATCGGCAGCACCAGGCGGTCGATCATCTGGTCGGTGACGCGCGGGCCGGTCTCCGGCAACGGCGCCTTCTCGGCCTTGCCGTCCTTCCAGGTGTAGAAGCCCTTGCCGGTCTTGCGGCCGAGCTCGCCCTTGGCCACCTTCTCGCGCAGCCAGGCCGGTGTCGGCGGCAAGAGATCACCGAACTTGGTGCGCAGCATGTCGCCGACGTCGAGGCAGATGTCGAGGCCGACCTGGTCGGCGAGCTCGATCGGCCCCATCGGCATGCCGAACTGCTCGGCCGCGGCATCGATCAGGCGCTGGTCGGTCTTCTCGTCCAGCATCACCATGGCTTCGAGCATGTAAGGCGTCAGCGCGCGGTTGACGAGGAAGCCGGGCGAACTCTTCACGGCGAGCGGCAGGCGGTCGATCGCGCCGACGAAGGCGAGCGCTTCCTTCAGCACTTGAGCGTCGTTGCCGTCGTGACTGACGACCTCGACCAGTTGCAGCCGCGAGACCGGGTTGAAGAAATGCAGGCCGACCAGCCGCTCCGGCCGCGCCAGCGTGGTGCGCAGATCCTGAAGCGGAATGCTCGACGTATTGGTCGCAAGGATCGCGCCCGGCTTCATTCGCGGCTCGAGGCCGGCATAGACCTTCTGTTTCAGCTCGAGCTTTTCCGGCACCGCCTCGATGATGAGATCGGCGTTGCGGACGCCCTCGCCGTCCATGTCAGGGATCAGGCGATCGAGCGCGTCGCGCACGTCGGTGGGCTTGCGGATGATCTTGCCGTAGAGCTCGGCCGCGCGCTTGACCGCGCCTGCGATCGGCTCCGCCTTCATGTCGGCGAGCGAGACGCGCAGCCCCTGCCCCGCACACCACCCCGCGATGTCGCCGCCCATCGCGCCGGCGCCGATGACGTGGACATGCTTCAATGTGTTGCCGGAGCCTGCCGCTTTCTTCATCTGCTCGCGCAGGAAGAACACGCGGATCAGGTTCTGCGCGGTCGGCGTCACCATCAGCTTGGCGAACGAGGCCTGCTCGGCCTTCAGCATCGCGGCCTTGCTGCCGCCATGAGCCTCCCAGAGATCGATCAGCGCGTAAGGCGCGGGATAATGCTCGCGGGGGGCAGCTTTCGCCGCCTCCGAGCGCATGCGCTTGGCCAGCAGCCCGCGCACCGGTCCGAGATTGGCGGCGCGCGCCAGCAGGCCGGGCTTCGCCCGCTTCAGCCGGCCGAACAGCACGTCCTTCACGGCGCCGCGGACGTGGCGCTCCTGCGTCACAGTGTCGACGAGGCCGAGCGATTTGGCGCGGCGCGCATCGATGGTGCGGCCGGTCAGCATCAAGGCCATCGACTGGGTCGGATTGACCAGCGCGGTGAAGCGCGCGGTGCCACCGAGACCGGGATGCAGGCCCAGCATCACCTCCGGGAAGCCGAAGCGCGCACCGTCGATGGCGATGCGCGCCTGGCAGGCGAGCGCGACCTCGAGCCCGCCGCCGAGACAGAAGCCATGGATCACCGCGACCGTCGGCAGCTTTAGCGCTTCCAGATGATCGACCACCGCATGCGCCGCGCGGATGCGCGTCTCGACCATCTCGGGATCGGCCGCGCCGCGGAATTCGTTGACGTCGGCGCCCGCGATGAAGCCGGACGGTTTTGCCGAGCGGATCACGAGGCCGGCGGGACGCTCGGTCTCGATCGCCGCGAGCGCGGCGTCGAACTCTTCCATCACGTCAGAGGACAGCGTGTTGGCACTGGCGCCGTTACGGTCGAACAGCAGCCAGGCGACGCCGTCGGCATCGCGCGTCAGCTTGAAGTGCCTGTAGGGACCATCCGTCGCAGGTTGCGGCCCTAGCGTCAGCACGCGATCGCCGAGCGCGGTCATGATCTTGGAATCCATGGTCACACCGCCTCGATCAGCATGGCGCCGCCGAGCCCGCCGCCGATGCATTCGGTGGCAACCCCGCGCCGCGTGCCGAGCCGCTTCATCGCGTTGACGAGATGCAGCACGATACGGTTGCCTGACGTGCCGACGGGATGGCCGAGCGAGATCGCGCCGCCATCGACATTGAGCCTGTCACGGTCGATCTCACCGGCGGCGCCGTCGAGCCCAAGAATCTCGCGGCAGAACTTTTCGTCGTTCCAGGCTGCGAGGCAGCCGAGCACCTGGGTCGCAAAGGCTTCGTTCAGCTCCCAGGTCTCGATATCCTTGACGGTGAGGTCGTTGCGCTGGAGCAGCGGTGTCGCCGCCATCACGGGACCAAGCCCCATGATGCTTGGATCGAGCGCGGCCCAATGGCTGTCGACGATCACCGCCTTCGGCGTCAGCTTGTGCTTGGCCACCGCCGCGTCGGAAGCAAGGATCACCCAGGAGGCGCCGTCGGTGATCTGCGAGGAATTGCCGGCGGTGACCTGGCCCCAGGGGCGCTCGAACACCGGCCTCAGTTTCGCGAGAGACTCGGCCGTCGAGTCCGGCCGCACGCCGTCGTCATGGTCGAAGAATTTTCCGTCGCGGGAGAACGCGGTCTCGACCTCGCCTTTCAGAAAGCCCTCGGCATGCGCATGCGCAAGCCGGCGGTGGCTCTCTGCAGCGTAGGCATCGGACTGGGCGCGGGTGATGCCGAAGAGATGGCCGACGACCTCGGCGGTCTGGCCCATGTTCAGGTCGGTGACGGGATCGGTCAGCCCGCGCTCGAGGCCGATGATCGGCTTGAGATAACGCGGGCGCAGCTTGAACGCGGCGGCGAGCTTCGCCGCCACGCCCTTGGCGGTGGCGAGACCTGCAAACCAGCGCACGCCGGAATTCGGCCAGACCAGCGGCGCGTGGCTCAGCGCCTCGGTGCCGCCCGCCAAAATCATGTCGGCATGGCCTTCGCGGATGTAGCGATAGGCGGTGTCGATCGACTGCATGCCGGAGCCGCAATTGATCTGCACGGTGAAGGCGACCATGTCCTCGCCCATGCCAAGCCGGAGCGCGGCGACGCGGGCCGGGTTCATCTCATCCGCGATCACGTTGACGCAGCCGAGAATGACCTGGTCGAAATCATCAGGTGAAAACGGCTGGCGCGCCAGCAGCGGCCGACCGCATTGCACGGCAAGATCGACCGGCGTGAACGGACCCGGCCCCGAACGGGCCTTCAAGAACGGCGTCCGGCTGCCGTCGACGATGAAAACCGGTCGTGCCATCAGCTTGCCGCCCTCTGCTCACCGAGTTCCTGGAAGAACTGATGCACGTCGGCGGCTTTCCTGTAAATCGGCGACAGCGCCTCCGGCGCAAAATCGTCGACCTCGATGACTTTTGTGACGGCTTCGTGAGCAGCCGCCAGTTGTTCACCCTCGGCCTGCGTGATCACGCCCTTGGTCACCGCCTCCTTCCAGTCGCGGACGTGCGCGGCGCGCATGCGCTTGGCGATGGCGTCGGCCTCTGCAACCAGCTTGAACGCGCGCTCCAGCCGGGCGAAAGCGCCGTCGTCGTCAACATGCGCGAGATCCGGCGTGAGGCGCTCGCGCGCGGCCGACGGCTCCAGCACGAGGCTGGCGCATCGATGCACGACGCGGTCGGACGGGCCGAGCACGCGCGCGCCGAAGGGCTGGACCACGAGTTTGAGGAAGCCGGCGACGAAGCGATTGGGCAGGTTGGCGAGGATTTCGGCAAGCCGGTTCTCGATGGTCTTGAAGCCGGTCGCCATGCACCATTCCAGCGCGACAAAGTCCTCCGTCTGCCGCCCCTCGTCCTGCCAGCGCTTCAGGACGGCCGAGAGCAGATACAGTTCGGAGAGAATGTCGCCGAAGCGCGCCGACAGCATCTCCTTGCGCTTCAGCGCGCCGCCGAGCGTCAGCAGCGCCATGTCGGCGCAGAGCGCGAAGGCCGCCGAATAGCGCGAGAGCTGGCGGTAGAATGGCGTGGCATCGCCGGCATCGGGCGCCATTGCAAAAGCGCCAAAGGTCCAGCTCCGGCCGAAGGCGCGGAACAGCGTCTGAAAACTGTGGCCGACGTGCTTCCAGAACGCGGCGTCGAACGCGGTGAGCCCTCGCTCGCGATCGGTGTCCGCAAGCGCATTCATCTCGTCGAGAAGATAGGGATGGGCGCGGATGGCGCCCTGCCCGAATACGATGAGATTGCGGGTCAGGATGTTGGCGCCCTCGACCGTGATGCCGACGGGCACGGCGCGATGCAGATTGCCGAGATAGTTCTGCGGACCGTCGATCACGGCCTTGCCGCCGTGAATGTCCATGGCGTCGTCGACCGAGGTGCGCATCCGCTCGGTCGCGTGCAGCTTCATGATGCCGGAGATGACGGCGGGATGAACGCCGGCATTCAGCGCCGCGCAGGTCAGCCGCCGCGCCGCGTCGAGCTGATAGGCGGTGGCGACGATGCGCGCGAGCGGCTCCTCGACGCCCTCGAACTTGGAGATCGAGATGCCGAACTGCTCGCGGATGCGCGCATAGGCGCCGGTGGTGCGCGCGGCATAGGCGGCGCCGGCCGCCGACAGCGACGGCAGCGAGATGCCGCGGCCGGCTGCGAGCGCGGTCATCAGCATCTTCCAACCCTGCCCGAGACGCTCCTGGCCGCCGATGACGTAATCGAGCGGAATGAAGACGTCGCGGCCCCGGTTCGGGCCGTTCTGGAACACCTGCATCGAGGGCAGATGGCGCTGGCCGATCTCGACGCCGGGCAGATTGGTCGGAATCAGCGCCACGGTGATGCCGAGCTCTTCCTGGTCGCCGACAAGATGATCGGGATCATAGGCCTTGAAGGCGAGACCGAGCAGCGTCGCGACGGGTCCGAGCGTGATGTAGCGCTTGTGCCAGTTGAGCCGAAGGCCTGTGACCTCGCGGCCTTCGAAATTGCCTTTGCAGATGATGCCGGTATCGACCATCGAGGCGGCATCCGATCCGGCCTCCGGACTGGTGAGGCCGAAGCAGGGAATGTCACGGCCGTCGGCAAGGCGCGGCAGCCAGCGCTCCTGCTGCTCTTTCGTGCCGAAGCGCATCAAGAGCTCGCCGGGGCCGAGCGAGTTCGGCACCATCACGGTGACGGCCGCGGCGATCGAGCGCGTCGAGATCTTGCGCACCACTTCCGAATGCGCATAGGGCGAGAAACCGAGGCCACCAAACTCCTTCGGAATGATCATGCCGAAGAACTTTTCGCGCTTGACGAAGTGCCAGACGTCCTGCGGCAGGTCGCGCAATTCCCAGAAGATCTTCCACTCGTCGAGCATGGCGCAGAGCTCGTCGACGGGGCCGCTCAGGAAGGCCTGCTCCTCGTCGGTCAATTTGGCCGGCGCGATTTTCAGCAGTTTCGACCAGTCGGGATCGCCGGTGAAGAGATCGGCATCCCACCAGACATCGCCCGCCTCCAGCGCCTCGCGCTCGGTGTCGGACATCGCCGGCAGCACGCCGCGCGCCCAGGAGAAGATCGGCTTGGTGACGGTGTCGCGGCGGAAGCTCATGGCGGACCTCATGCATCGGCGCGGTGACAGGGCATTTTAGCGGAAACTGGCGGGGGTGCGTGAACACTTCGCGGGCAAAAACAAGCGAATTGACGCGGCCGGGCGGCCGCCCAGGCCATAACGGCCGGGGCGTGGTGGCAGTTCCGGGAGGATGAGGAGCGGTAGCCCGGATGGAGCGAAGCGCAATCCGGGAAAGTCTATCCGCCGTAAGAATCCCGGATTTCGCTTCGCTCCATCCGGGCTACGGGAGCGACCAGATCAATCCGGCCGCACCATCTCGAACATGTTTTCCGGCTTGATCTCGAAATAATCGCCGCGGCGGCCGGCGCGGACGATGGGGCGGGCGGCGGCGGTCTGGTAGACGCCGTCCTTGATCATGGCCTTGTCGATATGGACGGCGACGACCTCGCCCAGCGTCAGCCAGGCATCAGCCTCCTTGCCGTCGGCGCCCTTGAGGCGGACGATGTCGGACACTTTGCACTCGAAGGCGACGGGGCTTTCGCCGACGCGCGGCACGTTGACGAGCTTGCCGGGCACGGCGGTGAGGCCCGCGAGCTTGAACTCATCGACCTCGGGGGCGACATGCGCGGCGGTCGCGTTCATGTTCTTGGCGAGGTCCATCGTGGTCCAGACGAACTCCCGGGTCTGCTCCATGTTCGCCACCGTGTCCTTCCAGTTGGTCGAGGAGAAGCCGATGATCGGCGGCACGTAGCAGAACGCGTTGAAGAAGCTGTAGGGCGCGAGGTTGATGTGGCCCTTGGTGTCGCGGGAGGAGATCCAGCCGATCGGGCGCGGCGCAATGATGGCGTTGAAGGGATCGTGCTTGAGGCCATGGCCCTTGGAGGGCTCGTAGAAGTAAAGGTCTTTGTCGGTCACGCGCTGCTTCCTTGTCGTCATTGCGAGCGCAGCGAAGCAATCCAGAATCCCTCCGCGGAGACAGTCTGGATTGCTTCGCTACGCTCGCAATGACGGAGTTTGTTGATCCGTCCTTTGCCGCCATCCTCTGCCGGGCGGCAAACCAACTTATAGGGAAAAATGGGCCGCCCTGTCAGTGGCGCGGCGACAGACCCGCGATGACGAAATCGATCATCTGGTCGATGGTCGGGCCCGGCTTGGTGGCGCACTGGGCGATCATCTGGGGGTGGAAGAAGCGAATCATCGCGGTGCAGGCGCACAGCGAGGCCAGTTGCAGGTCGGGCGCCTCGAACTCGCCGGAGGCCACCCCTTGCGCGATCATCTGGCCGATCACGCCCGCGATGCACTCCATATGGGCGACGCAGACGTCCCAGTCCTCCTCCATCGCGATCGCGACCATCTCGTGCAGCTTGTTGTCGCCGACATAGCGCTCGGTGTTCATGCGGTGGATGGTGGTGAGCAGCTCCCGGAAGCGCGGCAGCACCGGACCGGGCCGGGTCACTATCCGCTGCGCCTCCAGTTCGACCTCGCCCATCAGGCCCCGCGCCACCGCCTGGTGAATCGCCTTCTTCGACTCGAAGAAGCGATAGACGTTGGCGGGGCTCATCCTGAGCTCCTTGGCGATGTCGCCGACCGTGGTCTTCTGGTAGCCGATCACACGGAACAGCCGCTCGGCCACCTCGAGGATACGATCCCGGGTGTCGACTTCGATATGTTCCGAAACAAGGGCCATCAGTCAGGACTCGTTGGTCAGCAGTCTTCTCATCTATTCAGCCGCTTCGGCAAGCGGAATTGCGTGCTCGTCATCGCTCCCATGCTGCGGCGCGGCAGGCTGCTCGGGGGTACCCGCCTCGTCCAGGCTCTTCCGGAACCACAGGGCATAGAGGCCCGGCAGGTACAGCAGCGTCAGGAACGTCGCGACAAACAGGCCTCCCATGATCGTGATCGCCATCGGGCCCCAGAAAGCCGAGCGCGACAGCGGGATCATGGCGAGGATGGCGGCGAGCGCCGTCAGCACCACCGGCCGGGCCCGGCGGACGGTCGCCTCCACGATCGCCTCGCGGCGGGTCAGGCCGTGGCTGACGTCGGTCTCGATCTGGTCGACCAGGATGACCGCGTTGCGCATGATCATGCCGGCGAGCGCGATCAGGCCGAGCAGCGCCACGAAGCCGAACGGGGCGTTGGCGACGTTGAGGCCGAAGGAGGCGCCGACGATGCCGAGCGGCGCGGTCAGGAACACCAGGATCAGGCGCGAGAAGCTCTGCAGCTGGATCATCAGCAGCGTCAGCATCACCATGACCATCACCGGGAAGAGGATGAAGATCGAGGCGTTGCCCTTGGCGGATTCCTCGAACGCGCCGCCGGCTTCGATCCGGTAGGCCGGCTCGAGGTGGTCCTTGATCGCCTTCAGCTTCGGCGTGATCTGGTTGGTCACGTCGGGCGCCTGCACGCCGTCGACGACGTCGGAGCGCACGGTGATCGCCATGTCGCGGTTACGCCGCCACATGATCGGCTCCTCGTGGGCATATTCGATCTTGGCAATCTGTTGCAGCGGCACGGCAACGCCATTGCGCGAGGTGATGGTGAGATCGCCGACGCCGCCGAGGTCGAGACGCTCGGACGGGATCGCACGGGCGACCACACCGACCTTCTCGATGCCGTCACGCACGGTGGTGACCTGCGAGCCCGAGATCAGCATTGCGAGCGCCTGCGAGACGTCCTGCGGGGTCAGGCCCATGGCGCGGGCGCGATCCTGGTCGACGACGAGCTTCAGGTAGGGCGACTGCTCGTTCCAGTCGAGCTGGACATCCTTGACGCTCTTGTTCTGGCGCATGACGTCGCGAACCTGGTAGGCGATCTCGCGCACCTTGTTGGCGTCGGGGCCGATCACGCGGAACTGGACGGGGAAGCCGACCGGCGGACCGAAGTTGAAGCGGTCGACACGGACGCGCGCCTCGGACAGGAAGCCATCGGCAGCCGCGCCCTCGATCTTGGCCTTGATGCGCTCGCGCGCCTCGACGCCCTTGGCGACGATGACGATCTCGGCAAAGGCCTCGTTCGGGAGCTGCGGGTTGAGGCCGAGCCAGAAGCGCGGCGAGCCCTGGCCGACATAGGACGTATAGGTCTCGATGTCCTTGTCGTCCTTGAGCAGCGTCTCGGCCTTCTTGACCGACTTCTCGGTGACGTTGAAGGCGGTGCCCTCAGGCAGGCGGAGCTGGAGGAACAGCTCGGGCCGCTCCGACAGCGGGAAGAACTGCTGCTGGACATGGCCGAAGCCGACGATCGAGGCAATGAATACGCCGACGGTCGCGACCACCACGGTGATGCGGTGGTTGACGCACCATTGCACGATGGCGCGCAGGCCCCGATACATGCGGGTCTCGTAGACCGCGTGCGGGTCGTGGTTGTGGTGCGCCTTCATCTCCGGGAGCAGCTTGACGCCGATATAGGGCGTGAAGATCACCGCGACGAACCAGGAGGCGACCAGCGCGATCGCCACGATCCAGAAGATGCTGCCGGCATATTCGCCGACCGCCGAATTGGCAAAGCCGATGGGGAGGAAGCCAGCGGCCGTGACCAGCGTTCCCGTGAGCATCGGAAACGCAGTGGATTCCCAGGCAAAGGACGCAGCCCGCATGCGATCCCAGCCCTGCTCCATCTTCACCACCATCATCTCGACCGCGATGATGGCGTCGTCGACGAGCAGGCCGAGCGCGATGATCAGCGCGCCGAGCGTGATGCGGTGCAAGTCGAGCGACATCATGTTCATGACGATGAAGACGATGCCGAGCACCAGCGGCACCGACAGCGCGACCACGATGCCGGTGCGCCAGCCGAGCGCCAGGAACGAGACGAACAGCACGATGACGAGCGCTTCCATGAAGGAGTGCACGAACTCGCCGACGGCGTGCTCGACCACCTTGGGCTGGTCGGCGATCAGCTTGACGTCGATGCCCTGCGGCACGGCCTTCATGAACTCGGCCGTGGCCTTCTCGACCTCCTTGCCGAGCTCGAGGATGTTGGCACCCTTGGCGGTGACGACGCCGATGCCGATGGCGGCCTTGCCTTCCTGGCGGACGACGAAGCTCGGCGGATCGACATAGCCATGGGTGACGGTGGCGATATCACCGAGGCGGAACACGCGGCCGTTGCTCTCGACCGGGGTCTCGGCGACAGCCTTGGCGCCATCGAGCGCGCCGGTGACGCGCAGCGGCACGCGCTGCGAGGAGGTCTCGACCGTGCCGGCCGGGGTCACATTATTCTGCTTGGCGAGCGAATCGAACAGCGCCTGCGGCGTGATGCCGAGGGTGGCGAGCTTGGCGTGACTGAACTCGACGAAGATGCGCTCATCCTGATTGCCGTAGACGTCGACCTTGGTGACGCCGGGCACCTTCAGCAGGCGCTGGCGAAAACCTTCGGAGACCTTCTTGAGCTGGGCATAGTCGGCGCCGTCGCCGGTCATCATGTAGAGGATGGAATCGACGTCGGAGAACTCGTCGTTGACGACCGGCCCGAGGATGCCGGACGGCAGCTGGCCCTGCACGTCGACCAGCTTCTTGCGCAGGAGATAGAAGAGATAGGGCACGTCCTTCGGCGGCGTCGAGTCGCGGAAGGTGACCTGGAGCGCAGTGAAGGCCGGCTTGGAATAGGTCTGCACCTTCTCGAAATAGGGCAGCTCCTGGATCTTCTTCTCGATGGGGTCGGCGACCTGGGTCTGCATCTCCTGCGCGGTCGCGCCGGGCCAGATGACGGAGACGTTGACCACCTTCACCGTGAAGAACGGATCCTCGGCGCGGCCGAGCTTCTCATAGGAGAAGAAGCCGGCGACGCCGAGCACGAGCATCAGGAAGAGAACCAGCGTCGGATGGCTGACGGCCCAGGCCGAAAGGTTGAAGCGCTTCATCGCTCTCTCCGAAAAGACGATCCAGTTGCAAACAACGACAGCCGCTCTGTTCAAACCGTCGTCGCGAGGCAGCGAAGCAATCCAGGGGGCTGGGCAGATTCTGGATCGCTTCGCCGCTTCAGCCTTTGCTTAGGGACAAAGGCCGAAACTCACCTCACACGACGTAACTCACTTCTCGTGTCATTCCGGGGCGCCCGCAGGGCGAACCCGGAATCTCGAGATTCCGGGTCTGGCCCTTCGGACCATCCCGGAATGACAGGAACTAGAAACTCAATGACGACACGACCCGCACCCGCTGGCCCGGATCGAGCTTCTGCACGCCGAGGGCGACGATCTTGGCGCCCTCGTCGACACCGCCGGTGATGACGACGTCGTTGCTCTCGTAGGACTTCACCGTCACCGGCTTGAGCGTGACCGCGCCGTTGTCGTCGACGACGTAGAAGGACGGCTTGCCGCCTTCGTTGAACAGCGCCGACAGCGGCAGCCGCGCGACGCGCTCGGTGGCGGCGTCCGACAGCGTCAACGTCGCGGTCATGCCGAGCGCAACCTTGTCGTCGGCCTCGGGCAGCGAGAATTTTGCAAGATAGGTGCGCGTGGCCGGATCGGCGGCCGGCGCGATCTCGCGCAGCTTCGCCGCGTACTTCTTGTCCGGCTCCGACCAAAGAGTGACGCTGGCGACGCCCGACTTGGCGCGTCCAACCAGCGTCTCAGGGATCGCGACGACCGCTTCCTTTTCGGCAAAGCGGGCGACACGGATCGAAGCCTGGCCCGCGGCGACCACCTGGCCGGGCTCGATCAGCGTTGCGGTGACGACGCCACGGGCGTCGGCAGCAAGCGTCGCGTAGGAAAGGGAATTCTTGCTCAGCTCGAGCGCGCGCTCGGCGCGGTTCAGGCGGGCGCGCGCCTCGTCGGCGGAAGCACGACTCGAATCCATCTGCGCGTCGGTGGTCCAGCCCTTGGCCTTCAAATCCTTGGCGCGCTGCTCGGCGGCGGCGGCCTGGGCCAGCACGCCGGTCGCAGCGGTTTGCTCCGCCAGGGCCTGCTCGGCCTGGAGCTTCAGGTCGACCTCGTCGAGGGTGGCGAGCGGCTGGCCGATCTCGACGGTCTGGCCGACTTCCACGAGACGTTTTGCAACTTTACCGGCGACGCGGAAGCCCAGGTCACTCTCGATGCGGGGCCGGACGGTGCCGACGAAGCTCCGCTCGGGGGTCTCGGCGTCATAATGGGCGGTCGCGACCAGAACCGGCCGCGGCGGCTCGGCCTTTTCGGCGACGGTGTCATTGCACCCGGCCAGGGTGGCGGCCATCAGGGCCAGCGACACACCCGCCAAGAGCTTGGAATAGCTGGACAAAACGGACCGGACGAACATCGGAGGACACTCCTGCGGCTGCAATGAGAGGAATGTCGACTAATCACTGATAAAAGTCAATAATCGTCAGTCATCAGGAAAGCGTGATCGTTAAGGGGTGGTAAGGATTGGAGGATGGTTGCCAGGAAGGTGCGATTGTAGGGTGGGAGGAGGCCCGTAGACCCGGATGGAACGCGGCGCAATCCTGGGCCTCGGGCGAGATACCGTAGGGTGGACAAAGGCGCGTAGCGCCGTGCCCACCATCTCTCATTTGAGGATCACAATAGCGGTCTGGTGGGCACGCTGCGCTTTGCCCACCCTACGGGACCGTTCACTCGGCTCTCACCGCCCCTGTCCGGCGAACTCGTGCTTGGTGTCGTGGCCGCCCACAAACACCAGGATGCCGGCGAGCAGAGGCAGGACCGCGAGGACGAGCAGACCGGTCGAGGTCTGCCCCGTGGCCTCCTTGACCCAGCCGATCAGATACGGACCGCCGAAGCCGGCGAGATTACCGATCGAGTTGATCAGCGCGATGGCGCCGGCGGCGGCCGTGCCGGAGAGCCAGGCGGTCGGCAGCGTCCAGAACACGCCGAAGCAGCAGAACACGCCGATCGCGGCCACCGTCAGCGCCACCATCGTCGCCGTAGGATCGGTGAGATAGGAGGAGACGCCGAGCGCGACCGCCGTGAGCAGCAGCGGCGCGCCGACATGCATCACGCGCTCGCGCGTCGCATCGGAATGCCGCGCCCACAGGATCATGGCGATGGTGCCGAACAGATACGGAATCGCGGTGACGAAGCCGGTCTGCGCGTTGGTGAGGCCGAACGCCTTGACGATCTGCGGCAGCCAGAACTGCATGCCGTAGAGCGCGCCGACGAAGCCGAAATAGATCAGGCTGAGTGCGATCACCTTCGGCGAGGACAACGCCTCGCCGAGCGAGAGATGCTTCACCGCCTGCTTGGCCGCGATCTCCGAATCGAGCTTCGCCTTGAGCCAGGCCTTCTGCTCGGCCGAGAGCCAGTCCGCCTTCTCCGGCTTGTCGGTGAGATAGAACCAGGTGACGATGCCGAGCAGCACGGACGGAATGCCCTCGATGATGAACAGCCACTGCCATCCCCTCAGCCCCATCAAACCGTCGAGCCCGAGCAGCAGGCCCGAGATCGGCGCGCCGATCACGGTCGAGACCGGCACCGCGACGGCGAAGGCGGCGAGGAAGCGGGCGCGATACTCGGCCGGATACCAATAGGTGAGATAGAGGATGATGCCGGGGAAGAAGCCGGCTTCGGCGACGCCGAGCAGGAAACGCAGGACGTAGAAGCTGGTCACGCCGCTGACCATGGCCATCAAGGCGGAGATGATGCCCCAGGTCACCATGATGCGGGCGATCCAGCGGCTGGCGCCGAACTTCTCCAGCGCCAGATTGCTCGGCACCTCGAAGATGAAATAGCCGATGAAGAAGATGCCGGCGCCCCAGGAGAAGATCAGCGGCGTGAACTTCAGCTCCGCGTTCATGGTCAGCGCGGCGAAGCCGAGATTGACGCGGTCGAGGTAGGAGAAGAAGTAGGCCAGCACCAGGAACGGAATCAGGCGCCAGGAGATAGCGCGGATCGTCGAGATCTCGATTTCGCTCTTGGCGGCGCCGGCGGAACCGGCATAGGTCGTGGTCTGGCTCATGGCTTTCCCCCCGGGGTTGTTGCTTTTATGGGCTGGCTCGCGGTTTTCCGCATTGCGGGCAAAGAGTCAATGGAGCGAGCAATGCACGGGACGCAACCAGTCAACTCCATTGCACCGCTCCGGACATCGCTGACCCGCGCCGGCCTCGCGCTGGTCGTGATCGCGTGCGGGCTGTCCCTACGCTGGTACGGTTTTCCGCTTGGCCTCCCCGCCTTCGTGGTGAAGTACGGCGGCTCGCTGCTGTGGGCGACGATGGTGTTCTTGCTGGTCGGAGTTTTGCTGCCACGGCTGACGCGGACGCAACTCGCAGCCATCGCGGTGTTGATCGCGATCGTCGTGGAATTCTCCCGGCTGGTGCATGTGCCGTGGCTCGATGCCTTTCGACTCACGACGGCGGGCGCGCTTTTGCTCGGACGGATATTTTCGCTGTGGAATCTGGTGGCCTATGCGATCGGGATCGTGTTCGGCGTTGGGCTGGACCGTCTGGCCGACATGCGGAGGGTGAGCCCGCTCAATTCGCAAACGGCCGGCTCGACCCGCGAATGATCAACTGCGTCGGCACGGTGAGACCACGGCCGCGCTCGATCTCATCGCCGCGCATCCGCTCCAGCAGCATGGTCGCGGCGTGGCGGCCCATGGCCGCCAGATCCCACGCGATTGCCGTGATGGGCGGCGTGTGCAATTCGGCGAGATCGGAATCGCTGCCGGCCACCACTGAAATCCCGTCGCCGACGGCAACGCCCATGGTCCGCAGGGCGCGCAGACAGCCGCCGAGCATGTCCATTGCCGCGACGAAGAGCGCTGTCGGGCGCTCCGCGAGACTCATGAGCGACGCCGTCGCCCGATAGGCGTCTTCGCTCGAGAGCACATCGTCTCGCAACAGCCTCGGGTCCGGCGCGATGCCCGCCGCCGCATGCGCCGCGCGAAAACCCTCCAGGCGGCTTCGCGACGGAAAGGCGTTGAGGTCGCCGACCAGCATGGCGATCCGCCGGTGCCGGAGATCGAGCAGATGGCTCGTCGCCAGGCGCGCGCCCTCGCGATGATCGGCCGTCACGCGATCGAGCGCCTCGATGCGATCGCGGTCGATGAGCAGCACCGGCATCGGCGACTCCGACAGCGCCGCGCGCACATCTGGATGCTGCTCGTCGCTCAGCGTCATCATCACCCCGTCCACCCGGCGCCTGCGGAAGGCACGCAGCAAGGCGATCTCGACGTCGGGGCGGTTGGTCGTGCTCGCCAGCAGCAAGGTGTAGCCGGCCTCGCGCAGGACCGCCTCGGCCTCCTTGATGAACAGCGCAAAACGCGGGATGTCGAAATCCCGAATGGCGCAGGCGACGAGCCGCGACCGGCCCGCACGCATGCTCTGGGCCGTGACATCGACCTCATAGCCGAGATGGGCCATGGCCTTTTCGACGCGCTCGCGCAGCTCCGCGGTCACCGCGGGATGATCATTGAGTACGCGGGATACGGTCCCAACCGCGACACCGGCCTCCCGGGCGACGTCCTTGACCTTCACGGTTGGCGATCGGCGAGCGTGTGATGGCATGCCGTTATATGAACCGGTTCACCACTCCGGACAAGGTCGATCTGGCCATTTTTGCCGCATATCTAGCCATTACGCACTAACAATGACCGTGAGCGCTCAAACCATGTATGAACCGGTTCATTGACTCCTCTAGCGAACCCGGCACAATGGCCGTCGGCGGTGAAACGCCGCGCAAGGAGGCTCCAGCCATGCCGCAGCCCAAGATCGCCTTTGTCGGCTTTGGCGAGGCCGCGCGATGCTTTGCATCGCATCTTGCGGCGCAGACCGGTGCACCGATGGTCGCGTTCTGCCAGGGCAAGACCAATGCACCGCCCTACTCCCAGGCTTTTCGTGCGATGGCGGCCGGTTGTGGCGTCACGCTGGTCGACCGGCTCGAGGACCTGTCGGACGCGGACGTGATCTTTTCCGCCGTGGTCGTTGCTGTCGCGCCCAAGATGGGCGAGGCCATCTCCAAGGTCGTTCGTCCCGGCTGCCTCGTGGTGGACATCAACGCCGCGACCCCGCGAACGAAGAAGAGAATAGCCGAAGCCGTGGAGGCACGCGGCGGACTGTTCGCGGACGCGAACCTGATGGGGTCGGTCGACCTCTATGGCGCCGCGGTCACGCTCTACACGTCCGGCAGCGGTGCCGAGCGCTTCGCAGAAGCGTTCAGGCCACTCGGCTTCCGTATCGAGGTCGCGGGCCCCGAAGCCGGCACGGCAGCGGCCGTGAAGATGCTGCGAAGCGTGGTGACGAAAGGCATGGAGGCGCTGCTGGTCGAGGCGCTGACCGCCGCAACGCTCGCCGGCGTGCGCGATGAAACCATGCGCGGACTTTGCACGTCGATGGACGCCACCACGTTCAGCAAGTTCCTGGACATGTGCGTCCGCTCCGACGTGCTGCACGCCGAACGCCGCGCGGTGGAAATGGATGGCGTAGCCGCAGGCTTGCGGGAATTGGGTTTCGATCCCCTGATGGCCACCGCCACGGTGGCGCGCTTGAAGCTCTCCGCGCGGCTGGGCCTGCGGGACGAATTTGCGCAACGGTCCAGCTATTCGGCCGAGGAGGTGCTGGACCGATATGCGCATGTCGTAGCTAGCGGATCGGGTGAGCTCGAAGAGCGACCGTAGACAGGACGACGCGGTTCACTCCGCGAGTTGAAATTGCGCAAAGCGGTGCAGCTCTTCCTCGATCACTCGTTTCAAGTCCTTGCGCCCCGCCGTCTTCTTGCCCTGCCCGACCCAGGTCCATTTCTGCATCAACAGCTTCTTTGCCTGCCGGTCGGTCTTGAGGTCGAGCGCGGCGACGATCTCCTCGCCGACCAGCACCGGCAGCGCGAAATAGCCGAGCTTGCGCTTGGCCTTCGGCACGTAGGCCTCGAACAGATGGTTGTAGCCGAAGATGAGGTTGGTGCGCTTGCGCTGGATGATCAGGGGGTCGAACGGCGAGAGGATGTGGACGAGATCGGGCGATGGCCCCTCGCCGCCCTCCTCCAGCACCGCGGGCTGCGCCCAATGCTCCTGCTTGCCGGCACCCTCGATCGCGGCCGGGATGAGCTCGCCGCGGCGAACGCGCGTGGCGATCATGCCCGCGACGGCCTTCTTGCGCGGCGCGTCGAGATGGCAGATCGAATCCAGGCTGACGACGCCCTGTGAGCGCAGCGCGCGGTCGAGCAGATAGGCCGTGATGTCCTTGTTCGAGGCCGGCTTCGGCAGCTTGTCCCAGCCGAAATGGCGCGTCATCAGCTCATAGGTCTTGAGCATGCCCTGGCGCTCGCTGATGGTCGCAACGCCGGTGTAGAAGGCGAGCTGCAACGCCCGCTTCGAAGGCTTGCGGCTCTGCCAAAGGTGCTCCTTCTCGGTGAGCACGTCGTCCTCGATATCGCGGATCGTCAGCGGGCCGGCGCGCAGCAGCCGCATCACCTTGCGCGTGTCGGCCGGCTTGACCGAGGCGTACCATTTGTGGCCCTCGCGGCGGTGCTCGCGCATCGCCGGGCGGAAGAAGCGGAAGTCGGCGGCCGGGATGTAAGAGAGCGCATGGGTCCAGTATTCGAACACGCTTTTGTCGGCGCTCTGGGCCTGGCGCAGATCGGCGCGGCGATAGGACGGGATGCGGCTGAACAGGATGTGATGGTGGCAGCGCTCGATGACATTGATGGTGTCGATCTGGACATAGCCGAGATGAGCGACCGTGTCGGCGACGGCCTGCGGCCCCTCGCCGAACGGGGTGCGCTCATCCAGCCGCTGGGCATGCAGCCAGATCTGCCGGGCCTGTGTCGTGGTGAGGGAGAGAGGTTTGGGCGCGCGGGACATTGCAGGACACAATGTAGCGGGATTCGCGCCAAGAGAAAGAACGGGGCAAAGCAGCCGTCAAAGAAAAAGCCGCGCTGCCATCTGCTGACAGCGCGGCTGGATGGCGCGCGGCGCGCCTATTTCATCGACATCGCCTTCTGCGACTTCATGTAGTGCGCGCAGGCGCTCTTCATCTTGCCGTTGCTCATGTCGGTGTTGGCCATGGCCATTTCCTTGTTGGCTGCCATCTTGGCCGGCGTATCGGGTGTGCCGCCCATCATGGCGGCGGTCTTCATCATGTTGTCCTTGGTGCACGCCATCATGGCGGCGGATGCGGGGGACAGCGAAAGAGTGAACGCGACAAAGGCTGCGGCCGTGAGCAAGATCTTCATCAAAAGTCTCCTCCGTAAAACGAAACCGGCGTCATGCCGGCCTTCGCAATTACGTATTCTCTCGCGCGGACGTTTCGCGGAGAAGACAATTTTCTTGCTGCGGTGCGAAGGCGGAAGCGGTCAACGACTGTCCTTCGGCGGCCCGGACCGGTCTCCGAGGCTGCCCGTGGCAACGTCCGGCTCACACAACGCCTTGCCGCGCCCCTCGGCCTGGCAGCGATAGACGCTGCCGGTGAGACGGTCGACCAGCCACATGTTCTCTTCGGTCGGCGCTCCGAGGCCGACATAGCGGGAGGTGAGGCCCGTGATCAGCGTCGACAGCAGGATCGCCAGCGCGATCATCGCCGCGCCGATATAGATAGGCATGGAGCTCAGGGACACAGTCCGATCGGGCAGGCCACTGCGATAGGATTGATAGTCACTCGGCCTCGGCACTGGACGGTACTCGGCTCCCCTCATTCGCTCTCGTCGGATAACGTGTCCTGCTAGGCATGCATCTGGCCGAAAAATTGTTCGCAGACTGGCCATCGCGCGACGGCTTTGCGACGATCGGTGAGCACAGGTTTCGTCATGTGAACCGGCCTTGCGGGTCGCGGCCGCTATCCATGGTGATCTGGGTCACGCCAGGACAACCGCAGCTCGAACCTGCGTCGGGAAGGATGCGACCTCTCCTCTTCCCGCGCTCGCGCTCGTCCCGGACGGCTGGGCCGTCATGCGCCAGAAAACCGCCGATCGCGCCAGAATGGCCTCTCCTTCCACCGTGACCAAGATCACACTTTGGGTTTTGAACCTCCCCTATGCTCGCAGCATCAAATCGCCATCAGGCGTTACAGCGAGGAATACGACAATGACCCGTTTTGATAGGTTTTTTGGACTGAAGGCGATCACGCTCTCGGCGGCGCTGTCGATGACGGCGGGCCTGGCTCTGGCCGGCGACAACAACGTCTCCACCGACAAGATCCTGGATGCGCTGAAGCCGAAGCCGGTGACCCGCGGCCTGTCCGTCGGTCCGCAGGCCGATCCGACCGCGCAGGCCAAGGAAGCGACATTCCTGAACACGGTGCGCAACCGCTCGACCCGGTCGCTCTCGACGGGCGAGCGCGAGCAGATCGCCGAGCTCGCGGCGACCAAGCCGAAGATCGATCTGGAGATCCAGTTCGACTACAACTCGGCCGACATCGCCAAGACCTCGGTGCCATCGGTGCAGGCGCTCGGCAAGGCGCTGTCCGACCCGGCGCTGAAGGGCTCGACCTTCGTGGTCGCCGGCCACACCGATGCGATCGGCGGCGAAGAGTATAATCAGGGCCTCTCCGAACGGCGCGCCGATACCATCAAGAAGTACCTGGTGCAGAACTACGGCCTCAACGGCACCGATCTCGTCACCGTCGGCTACGGCAAGACCAAGCTGAAGGATACGGCCAACGGCGCCGACCCGATCAACCGCCGCGTCCAGGTCGTGAACATGGACACCAAGACCGCGTCGAAATGAGCTGAGATGTAACTGCCAATCAACAAGCCGCCTGCCGCTCGAACGGCAGGCGGCTTTCCGTTGTCAGATCCAACTCTGGAACAGCATCAGCCGATTGAACGTCTGCATCGACGTGCCGATGAAGGCTGCCGAGATCGGCAGCATGACCGCAAACCCGATCGCCGCGATGCCGACATAGACCCACAGCAGCCAGCGCGGCATGCCGCCCCGGCGCAAGACGTAGACCAGTGCAAGCGACGCCGCGGTCGCGGCCGGCAGGTAGTAGTAGATGAATCCCAGCGTGCGCGGCAGCAACGCCCAGGCAAGCCATGGGCCGAAGTAGAACGCCGCGATCAGAAACGCATCCCACCGGCGCGCGACGATGAAATCGCGCAGCACGACGGCGAGCGCAGCCAGCGCCGGCCACGCCACCAGAGGATTGCCGAGGAAGACGATCGCGGAGATGTTGTCCTCCGCCGTCTTGTCGAACAGGAACCACACCGGACGTGCGAGCAGCGGCCAGGACGGCCACGAGCTCATATAGGTGTGCCCGGCGATCGCGGTCGTGGTGTTGTCGGCAAAGATCCGGCGCTGCGCCTCGACCAGATCAGTCAGCGACAATCCATAGAGCGGAACGAAGGCGGCGAGATAGGTCATCGCCGGCAGCACGACGAAGCAAAGCGCGACCTGGAGCGCGCTGAAGTCCGGCCAGAGATCGGGCCGGTACCAGTCGTCCGGCTTCGCATCGGCGAACAGCGTGCGCCAGCTCTGCATCAGACGGATCACCGCGACGATGGCGATGCAGACACCGAGTGGAAACAAGCCGCTCCATTTGCAGGCTGCGGCAAGACCGAACAGAGCGCCCGCGAATGCGAACAGTGCATGCGGCCGCTCCCTGCGAAAGCCATGCATGAAGGCGGCGGTCGCGAGCAGACCGAAGCCGAGCGCAAAGATGTCGAGCATCGCGATGCGCGCCTGCACGTAGAGCATCTGATTGAAGGCCGCGATCAGCGCGGCGGCGATCGCCGGCCCTTGCGCTGCGAACAGCGCGAGGCCGCACAGATAGATCGCGACGATGGCGAGTGCGCCGAACAACGTCCCGGGATAGCGCCAGGCAAACGCGTTGTCGCCGAAGGTCGCGATCGACGCCGCGATCAGCTCCTTGGCCAGCGGCGGATGCATCGGATTGAGCATCGGCTGCGACATCACGGGTGCCAGCATCTGACGCGCCGCCGGCACGTAATGCACCTCGTCGAAGACGAATTTTTCCGGCGTGGTGAGACCGATCAACAGCGCCAGATGCGCAATCAGGAAAATCGCGACAGCAATCACTGCGCTCCGCGACACCTTCGGAACCGCAGGCAATTCGAGCGTCTGTTGTGGGGCTGTTTTGCGTGGCAAATTGGCTTCACCGCGGAGAAAAAAATATTGGTTCTCGTCATTGAACGCATTCTGCCGCAACTGTCACTAAGCATTGCGCACGTCCCGCGCCGCTTGTGATAATTCCGCCACATCGCAAGCGTGCGCGATCCGGTACGATCAGGGACCCATCGATCGGTTGCGAAATGAATTTGCGTTTTTGGCTTTTCCCCACGCTGCTCACGGCCGCATTGTGCGCCGCGCCTTGCGCGCAGGCGCAGACGCGCGTCGGCGAAGCCGTCGTGATCCAGAACGAGGTGGTGCGGGTAGCTGCGACCACGACG
This sequence comes from Bradyrhizobium huanghuaihaiense, assembly GCF_025200885.1. Classification (NCBI taxonomy): domain Bacteria; kingdom Pseudomonadati; phylum Pseudomonadota; class Alphaproteobacteria; order Hyphomicrobiales; family Nitrobacteraceae; genus Bradyrhizobium; species Bradyrhizobium huanghuaihaiense. The sequence goes on from NZ_CP104172.1 coordinate 7,297,919, forward strand.
CCGATCAATGTCGGCGACAGCATGCTGCGCGACGAGACCGTGCGCACCGGCGCCGACGGCGCGGCGCGCTTCGTCATGGCCGACAGCACCAATCTGTCGCTTGGCCCGAGCGCGACGCTGAAGCTCGACCGCACCGTCTTCAACGACGAGCACAGCTATCGCGACGTCGCGATCCGCATGACGACGGGCGCATTCCGCTTCGTCACCGGGCATTCCGAGAAGACCGCCTACAAGATCACGACGCCGCTCGCGACCATCGGCGTGCGCGGCACCACGCTCGACATCCTCTCCCAGCGCGGCCGTTCCGTCGTCGTGCTTCAGGATGGCGCCGCGAGTGTCTGCACGCTGAGCTTCCAATGCGTGCAGCTCACCCAGCCCGGCGACACCGCGATCATCACATCGACCGGCGGCAAGGTCTCCATCACCAAGACCAGCACGCCGCCCTGGACCTTCGCCGCCAACTGCGCCGCAAGCGCCGGGCTGTGCGCGGTCAACCAATATGCCGACGCCTCGCCGACCATCACGCCCGCCGTCCATGACGACGGCATGCTGTGCGGGCGCTGACGATGACGAAATTCCACTTCGGACGATTCATCCTTGCCGGCGTGCTGGCCGCCGTCGCTGCACTTGCCGTTGTCGCGCTGGACGTCCGCCCGGCTGCAGCCCAGGCGACGTGCGAGTCCGAATGCACCACCGGACCGACTCCCATACCGACCTACTCTCCCTCACCTTCGCCCTCTCCGTCGCCGATCCCCTCTCCGTCACCATCGCCGAACCCGTATCCGTCGCCGAGCCCGACACCGACCGGCGCGGATTCCAGCGGCAATTCGATTGGCGGTCTCGCCAATCAGCGCTTCAACCAGATGATCACCAACCGGGTGCTCGGCACGGTGCTGCTCGGCGTCAACGAGCAGATCAATTGCAGCGACTGCATCAGCGCGTTCGGCTCAGCCGGCTCGTTCTCGGCCGGCATCCACGGCCGCAAGGAGCTGACCAACAATCTGTCGCTGCTCGCCGGCATCGCCTACACGCAATACAACGAGGGCGGCTACAAGATCACCAGCGCGCCGATCGGCGCTTTCGCGCTGCGCTATGACTTCACCGATTGGGGCTCCTCGCGCCCGTTCTTCGACATCGGCACCATCCTGACGCCATGGGAGAAGGCGCGCTATACCCGCAGCTACGACACCAGCCTCGGCCCGGTGAGCGTCACGAGCTCGACCAACGCTTCGAACTACGCGGTCTACGGCCGTGCCGGCTGGATGAGCCGCGTGTCACCGCGCGACGAGGTCGCAGCCTCGATCGAGGTCTGGCAGCTCTGGCAACGTGTCTCCGGCTATAGCGACAATGCGGTGGCGTTCAATCCATTCGACGCCAGCATCGCTGATGGCACCGACCGCACCAGCCTCGTCAAGATCGGCGGCCAGTGGACGCATCTGTTCGGCAGCAACATCGAGACCAACATCAACGGCGGCTGGGTGCAGTCGTTCGCCAGCCGCAGCGGCATCGTCGCCACGGTGACCGGCAACGGCACGGTGGTGCCGACCATGGGCAACCAGGGCTGGTTCGAATATGGCGGCCGCCTCGGCTTCCGCGTGCAGAAGGGCTGGATCGTGGACCTGTTCGCCAACGGCACGCTGGGCCCGCAGCCGGTCGGCAACACGATTCACGGCGGCGTGGGGCTGAGGATTAATTATTAGCGGCGGGCACGGTCTCGTAGGGTGGGTTACGCCTTCGGCTAACCCACCCTACGGCACCTGTGCTGACGTCACGCCGCCGACTTGCCCTCGAAGGCTCGCCGCAAGACTTCGGCGTCCAGCTTCACCATCTTCATCATGGCCTGCATCGCGCGCGCGGCGGCGGCCTTGTCCGGGCTCGACAAAAATTCGAACATCACCTTCGGCACCACCTGCCAGGCCACGCCCCAGCGATCCCTGAGCCAGCCGCACTGCTCCGCCTTGCCGCCATGGGCGAGGAACGCGCTCCAGACGCTGTCGACCTGGGCCTGGTCGTCGCAATGGATCATCAGCGAGATCGCGTGGGTGTACTCCATCTTCATGCCGCCGTTGAGCGCGACCAGGGGCTGCCCGGCCACCGTGAACTCGACGACGAGCACGGAGCCCGTCTTGCCGGACGGGCCGTCCGAAACATTTCGCTGAACGTGCGTGATCTCGGAATTCGGCACCAGCGACGTGTAGAACTTCGCAGCTTCCTCGGCATCGCCGTTGAACCACATGCAGGGCACGAGCTTGGACATCGTGAATGCTCCTCTTCAGCTGGCTTGGGTTTCGATCAGGCGTCCGCCATGTCGGACTGCGCGGCGAAGGCCGCGAGGTCCATCCAGTTCACACCCCACATGTGGCCGTCCGGATCCTCGAAGCTGCGGCCGTACATGAAGCTGTATTCGTCCTTCGGGCCGGGATCGGCAACGCCGCCCGCCGCCTCCGCCTTGCCGACGATCTCGTCGACCTCGTTGCGGCTGTCCGCGGACAGGCAGAACAGCACCTGGTTCGAGGTCCTGGCATCCGAGATCGGCTTCGGCGTGAACTGGCGGAATTTGTCGTGGGTCAGCAGCATGGCGAAAATGGTCTCGGAGAAGACCATGCAGCTCGCCGTCTCGTCGGAAAATTGCGGGTTCCTGACCGCGCCGACCGCCTCATAGAAAGCGGTCGCGCGCTTGAGGTCGGTCACCGGCAGATTGACGAAAATCATCCTGGGCATCGGAAGCTCCTTGGGCGGGTTCTGCCCAAGGACGGACGGCCCGACGGCCATCCGACACGGCTTCCGGATATTTTTTCAGGCTCCTCCGCCTGCGGGGTTCTGTCGCACAGAACCGGCAGGCTTTCAGGCCGGCCTTACTTCTTCTCGTTGGGGTCCCGGTGCACCGGGTCGATCCACAGCACGGTCTCGGGCTTCTCGACCGGCTCGATGTCGAGGTTGATTGCCACCGCCTCGCCGTCGCTGCGCACCAGCACGCATTCCAGCACCTCGTCCGGGCTGGCATTGATCTCCTGGTGCGGCACGTAAGGGGGCACGAAAATAAAGTCGCCGGGGCCCGCCTCCGCAGTGAACTGCAGCTTCTCGCCCCAGCGCATCCGCGCCTTGCCCTTCACGACGTAGATGACGCTCTCGAGATGACCGTGGTGATGCGCACCGGTCTTGGCGTCGGGCTTGATGCTGACGGTGCCCGCCCACAATTTCTGCGCGCCGACGCGTGCGAAATTGATCGCCGCCGCGCGGTCCATGCCGGCCGTCGACGGCACGTTGGTATCGAGCTGGTTGCCGGGAATGACACGCACGCCGTCATGTTTCCAGCGATCGTCGTGATGATCGTGGTCATGGTGGGAATGTGAATGGTCATGGCCGGTCATTGGTCTTGCTTTCTGTTGGTTCCGTGCGCGGCAAACTAACCCGAAGCCGCATCCGCAAGCCATACCAAAATCGGAACTCTCGTAGCTGCCTGACGTTGTCCTCGCGCGCAAAATGGAAGGAGAGCTTCATGGGTAGCACGACCGACAAGATCAAGGGCACCGCCAACGAGGCGATCGGCAAGGCCAAGCAGGGCGTCGGTGAAGCCACCGGTTCCGACCGCATGAAGGGCGAAGGCGCGGTCCAGGAAGTCAAGGGCAAGGGCCAGCAAGCCATGGGCGATGCCAAGGACGCCGCGAAGGATGCGATCGATCACGCCGCGGCTGCGGCACGCCGCGCGGCGGAGTGACGCATCGATCTGAAAACGAAAAGACCGGCCGCAAGGCCGGTCTTTTTGTTTGAGCCGTCATTCCGGGGCGGCTCGAAGAGCCGAACCCGGAATCTCGAGATTCCGGGTTCGATGCTACGCATCGCCCCGGAATGACGGGGTGATTATTTCACCGCGAGCAATTCCACGTCGAACATCAGCGTCGCGTTCGGCGGGATCACGCCGCCGGCGCCGCGCGCGCCGTAGCCGAGCTGCGGCGGAATGATCAGCGTGCGCTTGCCGCCGACCTTCATCGAGGCGACGCCCTCGTCCCAGCCCGCGATCACGCGTCCCTTGCCGATCGGAAACTCGAACGGCTCCTTGCGATCGACGGAGGAGTCGAATTTCTTGCCCTTCTGGCCGTTCTCATAGAGCCAGCCGGTATAATGCATCACGCAGATCTGGCCGGGCTGAGGCGAGGCGCCGGTGCCGACGGCGGTGTCGATAATCTGCAAGCCTGAAGCTGTGGTCATGGTCTTTCCTGCGGTCTGGGCCGAGGCCGTGGTGGAAACGAAATCGGACACGCTGGCGATCACCGTGATCGCGAGTGCCGACATGATAGCGAGGAGCACGCGCTGGAAACGCTGCATAAGACACCTTCCATTTGAGGCGGGAGGTGTCTAACCCAACGCCGTCGCCGTTTCCACCCCTTTAAACCTCGATATTTTCCAGCCGGACCGGGAGCTTGCGGATGCGCTGACCGGTGGCGTGATAGAGCGCGTTGCAGATCGCCGCATTGGTGCCGACATTGCCGAGCTCGCCGAGCCCCTTCGCGCCCGCGGGATTAATGTGATCGTCCTGCTCGGAGAGCAGGATCACCTCGACGCCGGGGACGTCCGCGTTCACTGGCACGAGATAGTCGGCGAGATTGTCGTTGACGTAGCGCGCATTGCGCTCGTCGATCTCGGTGGCCTCCAGCAGCGCCGAGGACATGCCCCAGATCAGGCCGCCCATCAGCTGGCTCCGCGCCGTGCGCGGGTTCATGATGCGGCCGGCCGCGAACGCGCCGACGAGGCGAGGACAGCGGATCTCGTGCGTGAAGCGGTTGACTCTGACCTCGACGAACTCGGCACCGAATGCGTAGGCGATCTTGTCCTGCATTTGATGGCCGCCGACGAGACGTACGTGCCCGCTGTGCATGGCCCGGAACGAGTCCAGCGGCGCGCCTTCCGGCTTCCACTCGCCATATTCCTCGACCACGCTGACGCCGAGCGCGTCGAAGGCCTTCTCGATATCGAGCGGACGATTGCTCTTCGCGGCTTGGGTCGTTGGCGCCTGGCTGATGCCAACGGTCTCCTTGGCCTTGTCTGTGAGACTGTCAGGCATCACGGCCTTGAACAGGCGCTGGCGAATCTGGTCGCACACCATCATCACCGCCGAACAGGTGCTGGCGGTCGAGTTCGAACCGCCTGCAACCGGAGCAGGAGGCAGATCGCTGTCGCCGATGAAAACCGCGACTTTCTCCAGGGGCACGCCGAGCCGCTCGGCCGCGGTCTGCGCGATGACTGTATAGGCGCCGGTGCCGATCTCATGGCCGGCGATCTCGACCCGGGTACGGCCGTCACGCTGGAGGCGCACACGGGCGGCTGCCGGTCCCATCTGGGTCGGATAGCAGGTGGCCGCGCAGCCATAGCCGATCAGCCAGTCACCCTCCGCCATCGATTTCGGTTGCGACGATCGCTGCGACCAACCGAAGGCTTTGGCCGCTTCGTCGAAGCATGCCATCAGCGATCGCGACGTATAGGGCTTGCCGCCGATCGGCTCATTGGTGGTGTCATTGATGCGGCGGAGCTCGACCGGGTCCATGTCGAGCTTCACGGCGAGCTCGTCCATCGCACTTTCCAGCGCGAACAGATACGGCACCTCCGGCGGCGAACGCATGAAGCCGGGCGTATTGCGGTCTGCGCGCACGATCGACACCAGGCTGTCGACATTCGGGCAGGCATAGAGCCGCGTCGTCGTCTTGGTGCCGCCGACACAATAGGCGTCCGGCCGCGAGGAGACCTCGGCGCCCTCGTGCCTGAGCGCCACCAGCTTGCCGTCACGGCCAGCGCCGAGCTTGATCTCGTGGCGGGTCTCGGCGCGGTAGGTCGTGATGGTAAAACCCTGGTCGCGGGTCGCGACCAGCTTGATCGGCCGGTTCAGCCGCCTGGCGATGCCGGCAATGATCGCGGTGCGCGGCGTCATCGATCCACGCGAGCCGAAGCCGCCGCCGACATAGGGGTTAACCACGCGCACCTTGTCGGCATCGATGCCGAGCTGCTCGGCGACGCCGTTCTTCAGGCCATGGACGTACTGGCTGGGCTCGTAGATGACGAGATCGTCGCCGATCCAGGCGCAGCTCGTCGTGAACAGCTCCATCGGATTGTGGTGCTGCGTCGGCGTATCGTAGGCGGCGGTGAGCTGTATCTCGGCCGCCGCGAACGCCTTCGCGAAGTCGCCGACCTTCGGGTCTTCCTTGAACTGCGAATTTTGTCCCTTCGCGGCGGCTGTCGTCGTTCCCGGCGAGTCGAAGGTCGCGCTGGGTGCAGCGACGGTATAGCTGACCTTGACGCGGTTGGCCGCCTCGCGCGCGGCCTCGTAGCTTTCGGCGATGACGACCGCGATGATCTGGCCGTCATGGGCGATGTCGGGTGATTTCAATGGCTGGATCGTGGTCCCTGCGTAGCCGCCATTGCTGAACAGTTTTGATTCCTTCAGCTTTGGCGCATTCTCGTGCGTGACGATGTCGATCACGGCTCGGACCGCCCTCGCTTCGGCGAGATCAAAACCGTCGACGCGGCCCTTGGCGATGGCGCTGGTGACCAGGAAGGCATAGGCCGGATTGGCCAGCGGCATGTCGGACGCATAGGTCGCCCGCCCCGTGACCTTCGAGTGCGCGTCATAACGCGGCACGGGCTGGCCCATGTTCGCCTTCGGCTCGGGAGCAGCAGCAGTCATGGTCAAATCTCCATCGTTACGGCCTGCTGGAGCGCGCGTGCCACCACGCGCTTGCCGAGCGCGATCTTGAAGCTGTTGTGCCGGCGGCCGCGCGCGTCTGCAAAGGCGGCATCGGCCGCGCGCTGCGCCAGGCCGTCATCGAACCTCTGTCCCTTCAACAGCGCCTCCGCCTCGCGGGCGCGCCAGGGGACCGTGGCAACGCCGCCGAGCGCGACCCGTGCCTCCCGGATCGTGCCATCCTGCACGTCGAGCGCGATCGCAGCGGACGACAGGGCAAATTCGTAGGACTGCCGGTCGCGCGCCTTGAGGTAGACCGACCGCGGCCAGCGGCCGGAGACCGCAAAGGCCGAGATCAGCTCGCCCGGCTGCAGCGTGGTCTCGATGTCTGGCGAATTTCCGGGCACCCTGTGCAGCTCTGCGAAGGGCATGCTGCGGCTGCCGGACCTGCCCGTGATCTCGACCGTCGCATCCAGCGCGATCAGGGCCTGGGCGAAATCGCCGGGATAGGTCGCGATGCACTGGTCGGAGACGCCGAGCACCGCATGCATGCGGTTGACGCCGTCCATCGCCGCGCAACCCGAGCCCGGATTGCGCTTGTTGCAGTTCTCGTAGGAGACATCGCGGAAATAGCTGCAGCGCGTTCGCTGCATCACATTGCCGCCGAGCGTTGCCATGTTGCGCAGCTGGGCGCTGGCGGCGAGCTTCAGGGAATTGGCAATCACCGGATAGTTGCGCTGGATCTCGTCATGCGCGGCGACATCGGACATCTTCGCGAGCGCGCCGAGCCGCAGGTTCTCGCCATCAGGCTCGATCGCCGACCAGCCCTGTGCGAGCGGATTGATGTCGACGATCGCGGTCGGCCGCATCACGTCGAGCTTCATCAGGTCGATCAGCGTGGTGCCGCCGGCGAGCGGCTGCGCGGTGGCCCGGGTCCGCGGATTGTTGGCCGCGGCAGCTGCGCCGAGCGCCTGCACCGCCATGTCAGGGTCCGTCGCCCTCTGATACAGGAAGGGTCGCATGCGCTTAGCCTTTCAAGATCTCGGGCGCAGCCTGCTTCACGGCCGCGACGATGTTGGGATAGGCCGCACAGCGGCAGATGTTCCCGCTCATATATTCACGGATATCGGCCTCGGAGCCCGCATGCCCCTCCTTCACGCAGGCGATCGCCGACATGATCTGGCCGGGCGTGCAATAGCCACATTGGAACGCGTCATTGTCGACGAAAGCCTGCTGCATCGGGTGCAGGCGATCATCGGTGGCGAGGCCTTCGATCGTCGTGATCTCCTGCCCTTCGGCTGCAAGCGCCAGCGTCAGGCACGACACCACGCGGCGGTCACCGATCAGCACCGTGCATGCGCCGCACTGACCGTGATCGCAGCCTTTCTTGCTGCCGGTCAGGCCCATATGCTCGCGCAGCGCATCGAGCACAGTCGTGCGCGCATCGATGCGCAGGCGCCGATCCTTGCCGTTCACATGCAGCGTGACGTCGACCGGGGCTGACGGATCCTGCGCGGCCGGTGCGAGTGGGTCCTGCGCAGCCGCGCGCGCCGTGATCGGAACAAGCGCGCTGCCGGCAGCACCGGCCATGAAGGCGCGTCGGTCGAAGCCGGATGGTCTGGAACTCGCGTTGTCGGGCATGAACGGCCTCCGCCGCTTTCGGATCAAGCGGCGCACACCTGCGCCGCTCCGCCCTTAACTGGGAGCGATGAGCCCCGTTCCGAATGAGAAAGGGCGGCGCAGTCAGATGCCACGCCGCCCTCCGTCAACTTTTCCTGATCTTCTGCGCGGAACTTGTCCCGCGCCGGCGATCAGTAGCCGAGCGCGCAGCCATCCTTGCGCGGGTCCGAGCCGCCGGTGAGGGTGCCCTTGTCCCAATCGATCCAGATCGCTTGGGCGCCGCCGAGCGGGCCGACCACGCTGGTGGTCTTGTGGCCGAGCTTCTTCAGGCCCTCGACGATGTCGGCGGGAACGCTGTCCTCGAGCTGGTACTGGCCCTCGTAGTGCAGGCCGCGCGGCATGTCGATCGCCTCCTGCACGTCGCAGCCGTAATCGAGGATGTTGGTCAGCAGATGAGTCTGGCCGGTCGGCTGGTACTGGCCGCCCATCACCGCGAACGACATCATGGAACGGCCGCCCTTGGTGAGCAGGCCCGGCATGATCGTGTGCAGCGGGCGCTTGCCGCCTTCGATGCAGTTGGGATGGCCGGGCTGGATGCGGAAGCCGCCGGCGCGGTTCTGGAACAGCACGCCGGACTTGTTGGAGACGATCGCCGAGCCGAAGGAGTGCGCGACCGAATTGATGAACGAGCAGACGTTGCGGTCCTTGTCCACCACCGTGATGTAGATGGTCGAGGGGTTCATCGGCGGCGCGACGTTCGGCAGGTCGAGCATGCCGTCCATGCGGATCTTGCTGATGTACTCGTCGGCAAAACCCTTCTCGAGCATCTCGGCGACGTTGATCTTCATGTGCTCGGGCGAGGCGACATGCATCTCGCGATTCATGTAGGCGATGCGCGCGGCTTCCGCCTCGAGATGGAAGCGCTCGACGCTCATGGGCGCGTATTTGGTCAGGTCGAAGCGCGACAGGATGTTGAGCATCAGAAGCGCGGTGACGCCCGGGCCGTTCGGCGGGCACTGCCAGACGTCGTAGCCCTTGTACGCGGCGCCGATCGGCGTCGTCGTTTCGGTGGTGTGCGCGGCGAAATCGTCGAGCGTGTGCAGGCCGCCGATGCCGCGCAGGGTCTCGACCATGTCCTCCGCGATCGCGCCCTTGTAGAAGGCGTCGCGGCCGTCCTTGGCGATCGCGCGCAGCGTCTTGCCGAGCTCGGCCTGGCGGATGATGTCGCCGGCCACTGGCGGCTTGCCGCCCGGCAGCAGGTAGCGGACCGTGTTGGTGCCGTTCTTCAGCTTCTCGAACTGGTTCTTCCAGTCGAAGGCGATGCGCGGGGCGACGACATAGCCCTCCTCGGCCGCCTTGATCGCGGGCTGGAGCAGGCGGTCGAAGCCGAACTTGCCGTGATCGCGCAGCACGGTCGCGAAGGCGTCGATCACGCCGGATCGAGACCGCATGCGCCGAGGTCAACGGCACGGAGTTGATCTTGCGCTCGAGATACCAGTCGGCGTTCGCCGCCTTCGGGGCGCGGCCGGAGCCGTTATAGGCAATGATCTTGCCTTCGCCACGCGGCTGGATCAGCGCAAAGCAGTCGCCGCCGATGCCGGTCGACTGCGGCTCGATCACGCCGAGCAAGGCCGAGCCTGCCACGGCCGCGTCCACCGCCGTGCCGCCCTCGCGCAGCACCTCGATCGCGGCCAGCGAGGCCAGCGGATGCGAGGTCGCCACCATCGCGTTGGTGGCGTGGACCGTGGACCTGCCGGGGAAATGGAAGTTTCTCATCGAATTCTTGCTCTCGTTAGGCTTTCTTGAGGCTTTCTTGGCCGTGGATGCGCGCGCCGCGCCGTATCGGAAAAACCGGGTCTACATGACACATTCCGGCCGGTCGGGGCAATGCTGGCATACCAGGGAAATGGCAGCCATCCGCTGGGCGTATAGACGGGAATTAACGTTCGGCCATGCGGGTTTTCTGGGCGGCGGCCGCCTGCTAAACGAGCCGCCATGATCACCAAGGTCTGCGCCTTCTATCAATTCGCCGCCCTGCCCGATTACCGCGAGCTGCGCGAGCCGCTGCGCGCGCTCTGCGCCGGCCTGGCGCTGAAGGGCAGCGTGCTGCTGGCCGAAGAGGGCATCAACGGCACCATCGCGGGCGCGCCCGAGGCGATCGACACGTTCGCCCACGAGCTCGCACACGGCGCCCTGTTCGGCGGCCGGCTGAACAGCCTCGAATTGAAGTTCTCGACCGCGGAGGCGATGCCGTTCGGCCGGCTCAAGGTGCGGCTGAAGAAGGAGATCGTCACGCTGGGCGATGCGGCGGCCGATCCGACGCGCCAGGTCGGCACCTATGTCGATGCGAATGAATGGAACGCGCTGATCGCGGCACCCGACACGCTGGTGCTCGATACCCGCAATGCCTTCGAGGTGGCGATGGGCACGTTCGAGGGCGCGGTCGATCCCGACATCAGGAGCTTCGGCCAGTTCAAGGACTTTTCCGCGCAAAAACTCGATCCGGCCAAACACCGCAGGATCGCGATGTTCTGCACCGGCGGCATCCGCTGCGAGAAGGCGAGCGCGCACCTGCTCGCGCGCGGCTTTGCCGAGGTCTATCACCTCAAGGGCGGCATCCTGAAATATCTGGAAGTGGTGCCGGAGGCACAGAGCCGCTGGCGCGGCGAATGTTTCGTGTTCGACGAGCGCGTTGCGCTTGGCCATGGCTTGAGGGAACGGGACAAGGACGCGGCACGTGACGAATGAGATCAAGACGCTGAGCGAGCGCATCGACACGCTGGAGATGCGCATCGCCTATCAGGACGACACGATCGAGACGCTCAACCAGACCATCACCGCGCAGTGGAAGCAGATCGACGCGCTGACGCGGAAGATCGCAGAGCTCGGCGAGCGACTGCAGAACGCCGAAGCCCATGCGCCGGGCCCCGCCAACGAGCGGCCGCCGCATTATTGAGCCATCTTACTCGCCGACCGCCTTGGGCAGCAGGTTCGCGACCTGGACCGACATCATCAGGCGGTCGCGGCCGCCTTCCTTGGCGGCGTAGAGCGCCTGATCGGCCGCCTCGACAAGGGTGCCGACGCCGGCAGTGCGCTCCAGTGCCGGCCGGCAGGCCGCACCGCCGAGCGAAGCGGTGACGTAGCCTGACGCATGATTGCTGGTGTGGACGAGGCCCGCCCCGCGAATCGCCTTCCGGATCCGCTCGCCGATCCGCGCGCAGCCGGCCGCATCGGTGTTCGGCAGCAGCATGGCGAATTCCTCGCCGCCGTAGCGCGCAGCGAGATCGCCGGGACGCTGCACCTCGGCCGCGATGACTTGAGCCACGACACGCAGGCAGGCGTCGCCCGCGGGGTGGCCGTATTCGTCGTTGTAGGCCTTGAAATGGTCGACGTCGATCATCAGCAGAGCAAGGCTGGACCGGTCGCGATAGGCCCGCGCCCATTCCTCCTTCAGCCGCTCGTCGAAGCGGCGACGGTTGGCAAGCCCGGTGAGGCTGTCCTCGGTCGCGAGCGTCTCGAGCCTGGTCTCCAGCGTCTTCTGCTCGGTGATGTCGCGCGAGATCGCGACCACGCCATCGACACGGCCGTTGTCCTTGCGCGTCACCCGCATCGTCGATTCGAGCCAGACTTCGCCCTTCTGCCGGTGCGAGTTACGGTAGGTGACGCGCGCCTCCTCCTTCTCGCCGCGCTTCATGGCGTCGACGAGGGCCTGGACCTGCGGCCGGTCTTCCTCGTGAATGCCGGCGAGCGCGTCCGTTCCGATCAGCTGATTGGCGCGCCAGCCGACGACGCGGACCGACGACGGCGAGACGTAGCGCAGCCGCTCGTCGAGCCCGATCCGGGTCACCATGTCGCTGGAGCCTTCGGCGAGCAGGCGGAAATGCGCTTCCTTCTCGACCAGGGCGGCCGCCATGCGCTGCCCGCGCTGCAGCTGCCGCACCAGCACCGCGCCGATGATCGCGATCAGCATGACCAGCGCCATGACGTAGAGCATGCGGGAAACTGCGGCGGTGCGCCAGGGCGCCAGCAGTGCGTCCTTGTCGACGGTGGCGAGCAGGAAGAACGGATAGCGGCCAGAGCGCTTGAAGAAGCTGACGCGTTCGGCGCCGTCCAGCGGCGACTTGAAGTGATAGGCGCCGCTCGGCCGTTGCAGGCTCGGGTCGCGAAACAGCGGCTTGTCGGCGACGCTGCGTCCGACGAATTTCTCGTTGCTCGGGTAGCGTGCGACGATCAGGCCGTCGCCATGTGTCAGCGCCACGGAGCTGTTGCGGCCGATCTCGAACTGCTCGTAGAAATGCGACAGATATCCGGAGCTGATGGTCGCGAGCACCACGCCGCCAAAGCTGCCATCCAGCTTGTTGAAGCGGCGCGACAGGGTGACGACCCATTCGCCATCGAGCAGGCTCTTCACGGGACGGCCGAGATGGGCCTCTCGTTTCGGAGAGAGCTGGTGATGGCGGAAGAACGCGTCGTCGCTGAGCGTCGAGCCGATCGTGCCGGGCGAGGTCAGCCAGTTGCCCTGGTCGTCGATGATGGCGAAGCTGTGCACGCGCTCCGTCGCCTTCTTGCGCACCTCCATGAGGTATCTGAGCTTCGCGATCGTGGCGGGGTCGGTGCCGTCCATCTCCAACCGGCTGACGACGCCGACGACGCCCGAATCGAGCAGGTCGAGGCTGTCCTCGGCATGCTGTGTCAGCGAGCGCGCAACGTTCGCCATCTCGGTCTCGGCGCCCTTGAGCACCGCGTCGCGCGCGGCCCATTCACGCCAGGCGCTGACGCCGAGGATGGTCGCGCAGGTCAGCACGACGAACGCCGCCGCACGCAGCGGCAGGCGGCTCCATCCGGCTCGTTGGGTAGCGCTCATGCGGCAGAGTTCTCCGATCGTTTCGGAAACTCTGCGGCTTCTCTTAGTGAACTCTGAAATCACTACCGGAATACGCGGCTATCTCCCCGCTTCCAGTAGTCTTACGGACGCCGGGATCAGCGCATTGCTAATAAGACCTTAGCAGACCGATCGGAATCCGGCGTGCCACGCCCCTAGCTGAAGATCGCCTTAACCTTGTCCCAGAGCGAAGGGGCATCTGCCTCCGCATCGGCCTTCGACGGCGTCGGCTGCGTGGCGCTGACGGGATCGGACGCCGGGAAGCTGTCCTCCAGTCCGGTATCGAGCTTGGCGTGACGATCGGCGGCGAGCGCCTCACGCAGATCGTCGGCGTGCTTGTCGTGCGGGGCGGGATTGAATCTCTCAGCCATGATCTCCTCCTTTGGCTGGTCAACGCGACCCGATTGCGCTGGTTCCCCTGTTCCGCTGAGCGCCGGGGCGGTGTATCAGGAGCCATAACCTCGTTCAGGACCATTCGTGCCCCAGCCTGCAAAAAAGCTCTTCATCGACGTGCTCTCCGGCCAGCGCCAGCCCGTCCCGCCCATGTGGATGATGCGACAGGCCGGCCGCTACCTGCCGGAATATCGCGAGGTGCGCGCCAAGGCCGGCGGCTTCCTCGATCTCTGCTTCAACCCGGAGCTGGCGGCCGAGGTGACGCTGCAACCGATCCGAAGGTTCGGCTTCGACGCGGCGATCATCTTCTCCGACATTCTCGTGATCCCCTACGCGCTCGGCCGCTCGGTGCGCTTCGAGGTCGGCGAAGGCCCGCGGCTTGAGCCGCTGGACGATCCGGCGAAGGTCGCAACGCTCGCCTCGCAGGCGGACGCCAGCAAGCTCGCGCCGGTGTTCGAGGCGCTGAAGATCGTGCGCAGCGCGCTCGATCCCAAGACCGCGCTGATCGGCTTCTGCGGTGCGCCGTGGACGGTGGCGACCTACATGGTCGCGGGCCACGGCACGCCCGACCAGGCGCCCGCCCGGATGATGGCCTACCGGCATCCGGAAGCTTTCTCGAAGATCATCGACGTGCTGGTCGACAGCTCGATCGAGTATCTGCTGGCGCAGCTCGCCGCCGGCGCCGATGCCTTGCAGATCTTCGACACCTGGGCCGGTGTGCTGCCGCCGGCCGAATTCGTGCGATGGTCGGTCGAGCCGACGCGGCGCATCGTGGAGGGCGTGCGGGCGAAGGCGCCGGATGCGAAGATCATCGGCTTCCCCCGCGGGGCTGCTGCGCAACTGCCTGGTTACGTCGAGGCAACCGGGGTCAACGGCGTCAGCATCGACTGGACCGCGGAGCCGGCCTTCATCCGCGAGCGCGTGCAGAGCAAGGTCGCCGTGCAGGGCAATCTCGATCCCTTGGTGCTGATCACCGGCGGCGCCGCGCTCGACCGCGCGGTCGACAACGTGCTGGCCAATTTCGCTGCCGGACGGTTCATCTTCAATCTCGGCCACGGCATCCAGCCGGAGACGCCGATCGCCCATGTCGAGCAGATGATCAGGCGGGTGCGGGGCTGATTTTTCCGCCTCTCAAGCGGCGGAACAAAAAAGTGCGAAAACAACCCCATGCACAGTAGAGCGACCACGCCCGATCAATGACTTAGCGTGCGCTGAAATCGGATGGGCCGTCACGCACCAGATCGCGCCGACCTTTGACACGTCGGGCAAAACAGGAGCAGGATGGCATGATCCCGCCGCTGGCCCGTTTTGAGAAAGACCAGCGTGCCAACCGGCTTTGCTGAAGCGGGTTAGACGAGGGCTCCTCACCAAACCCGTCATTGCGAGCGCAGCGAAGCAATCCAGAATCTTTCCACGGGTAGCAGTCTGGATTGCTTCGCTGCGCTCGCAATGACGACGGCGATGGCGGAAAGCGCCTCAGCGCGGCCGGCTGCGCTCGATGATCTCCGCCGCGCCCTTCGCCAGCAGATCGAGACCCACCGCGCGGCCGAGCTCGCGCGGGCGGTTGGCCGGCCCCGTGCGCGAGGCTTCGATGATGGTGTTGCCGGAGAGGTCGAGCACGGACGCGGTGAGCGACATCTGATCGCCCGCGATGGTCGAAAAACCCGCCACCGGCGAATTGCAGTGACCGTTGAGCACCCACAGCACCTCGCGCTCGGCATCGGCTGAGGCGTGCGCGGCAGCATCGTCGATCGACGACAGGATTTTTCGCGTCTGCCAGTCCTGCGCGGCGCATTCGACGGCGACGATGCCCTGCCCTGCCGCCGGCAGCATCTCCGCCGGCGTAAACTCGTAGGCGATGCGGCTGGCGAGTCCAACGCGATCGAGACCCGAGCGCGCCATGATCAGCGCATCCGCCGGCCCCACCGCGCCGCCATCGGGCAAGCGCTGCTTCTCGCCATTATCAAGCTTGCGTACGCGGGTGTCGGCCGCCCCGCGGAAGTGGATCACTTCGACATCGGGGAACAACCGCCGCGCATAGGCGGCCCGGCGCACCGCGTTGGTGCCGATCTTGAAACCTTTGCCGCGGGACTGGCGCAGCGCCTCCAGCGTCACGCCGTCGCGCAGCACCAGCGCATCGCTTGGCGGATCGCGCGACAGCGTGGCGCCGATGACGAGGCCGGGCGTGTCCTCGTTGCCCGGCATGTCCTTCAGCGAATGCATCGCCGCCTGCAATTCGCCCGACAACACGGCGGCGCGGATCTGTGCCACGAAGGCCCCGCCCTTGCCGCCATGCGGCAAGAGCTTGCTGGTCTGGTCGAGATCACCCGTGGTGTCGAACTTGACGATCTCGACATCGAGACCGGGCACGGCGGCAGTCAGGCGGCGCGCGATCTCTTCCGTCTGTGCCAGCGCCATCGCGCTCTTGCGGGTGCCGATCTTCAGTCGCGTAGCCAAGCCGTTGTCCTTTCGAGCCGCAAATTAACGCGCATCCTCCAATATCATGTCGGAGGCCTTTTCGGCGATCATGATGATCGGCGCGTTGGTGTTCCCCGAGACGAGGTCCGGCATGACCGAGCCGTCGACGACGCGGAGACCGTCGAGCCCCCTCACCTTCAGTCGCTGGTCCACCACCGCGAGCGCGTCGTTGCCCATACGACAGGTCGAGGTCGGATGGTAGATGGTGCTGCCGCGCTCGCGGCAATAATCCAGGATCTCGGCATCCGTGGATACCTTCGCCCCGGGATCGTACTCGCTGACCACGAACGGCTTCAGCGCCGGTGCGTTCAGGATCTTGCGCAGGATCTTGATGCCCTCGACGTTGGTGGTGCGGTCGGTCTCGGTCGACATGTAGTTGATGCGGATCTCCGGCGGTACGCTCGGGTCGGCGCTCTTGATGCGCAGGGAGCCGCGGCTCTCGGGCCGGAGCTGGCAGATCGAGGCGGTGAAGCCGGAAAAATCATGCAGCTTCTCGCCCATCTTGTCGGTCGAGAACGGCAGGAAGTGGACCTGGATGTCGGGCGAAGCGAGCCGCGGACTGGTCTTGAAGAATGCGCCCGCCGTGCCGGCCGCAATCGTCAGCCAGCCCTTGCGGAACAGCGCATAGCGTGCGCCGGCCATGGTGCGGCGGAGCGGATTGTTGACGGTGTCGTTCAGCGTGATCTTCTGCGAACAGCGCATCACGATGCGGACCTGCATGTGGTCCTGAAGGTCGTGGCCGACGCCCGGCGCGTCCAGCACCACGTCAATGCCATGCTTGCGCAGCAGATCGGCGGGACCGACACCGGAGAGCTGCAAGAGCTGCGGCGAGTTGTAGGCGCCGCTCGACAGCACGACCTCCTTCCGTGCCCGCGCGCGGCGCACGGTTGCGCCTTGCCTGTACTCGATGCCGACGGCGCGACGACCCTCGAACAGCACGCGCTGACCGAGCGCCTCAGTCTCGACCTTGAGATTGCCGCGCGTCCGCGCGGGGCCGAGATAGGCGACCGACGTCGAGGCGCGGCGGCCGTTGCGCGTCGTGGTCTGGAACAGGCCGACGCCTTCCTGCGTCGCGCCGTTGAAGTCGGGATTGTAGGGCAGACCGGTCTCGACCGCGGCGTCCATGAAGGCCTTCGACAGTGGATCGGTGACGATCATGTTGGAGACCGGCAGCGGACCACCGCTGCCGTGATACTGATCCGCACCGCGCGCCTGGTTCTCGGCCTTCTTGAAATAGGGCAGCACGTCGTCATAGCCCCAGCCGGTGTTGCCGAGCTGGCGCCAGCGGTCGTAGTCCTCGTGCTGGCCGCGGACATAGAGCAGGCCGTTGATCGAGCTCGAGCCGCCCAGCGTCTTGCCGCGCGGCTGGAACACCTGGCGGCCCTTCAACTCGGGCTCCGGCTCGGTCTGGTACATCCAGTTGACGGACTTCTCCTTGAACAGTTTTCCGTAGCCGAGCGGCACGTGGATCCAGATGTTGGAATCCTTCGGGCCGGCCTCGAGCAGGAGCACGCTGTGCTTGCCGTTCGCAGACAGGCGGTTGGCAAGCACGCAGCCGGCGGAACCGGCGCCGACGATGATGTAGTCGAATTCGGGATCGCTAGGTGCGAGAGAGGAATTTGCGTTCATGCGCTACTGTTCTTCTTGTTGGTGGGGCGTTTCCCGTTCGTCACTAGCACAATCATGCGCGCACGCGCAGCGCCTCGACCAGCGACTTGAACGCACGGGCATATTCCGCGCCCGCCCTTGCGATGTCGGCGCGTCCGGCGCAGGCGACCGCGGCCTCCGTGACCGCGCCGAGCAGCAGCCGCGCCAGCGGCTCGACCGGCTGCCGCGCGATCAGGCCGGCCTCCATTGCTGCGGAGAGCGCACGCGGCATCTTGCCGCCAAAATGCTGCGCGTCGATCTCGCGCCAGCGTTCCCAGCCGAGCACGGCGGGACCGTCGCGCAGGATGATCTGGCCGGTCGGCCCCTTGGCGGTCGCGGCAAAATAATGCTGGGTGCCTGCGACCATCGCGGCGAGCACGTCCTTCTCGGCCCGCACGGTGCGGTCGATCTCGGCGACGAGGTCGCGCGAGACCTGGTCGAACACGGCTTCGAACACCGCCTCCTTGGTCTTGAAGTGGTGATAGACCGCGCCCTTGGCGACGGAGGCGCCTTCGGCAATCTCGTCCATCGTGGTGGCGGCAAAGCCCTGCGTCCCGAACAGGCGGCGCGCCGCCGTCAGGATCGCCTCCGAAGTCGCCGCCCGCCGCTCCGCCTGTTTCGCCATGGGTCCTCGTCTGGAGCCGCGGGTGTTTGCTCAACCTCTCCCGCTTGCGGGAGAGGCACAGGCCGCCTTCGGCGGCCGTCCGCTTAGGAACGCCGAGGCGCCGCCTCGGCTATGGCGAAGCGCCGGGTGAGGGCTCTCTCCTCTTGGGGGTTCTTCATTGCGGAGACACCCCCACCCCAGCCCTCCCCGCAAGCGGGAAAGGGGGCCGACCTTCTTCGCGGACGCACCTCAATTTGATCAGGTGAAGCTCTAATCGAATTTGCCGCGAGCGGCCAGTTGACTTTTCGACTACCGGTCGGTATTTACCGACTATCAGTCGGTTTTAGTCGTGAGGTCGCCATGCCGAGCCGTGACATCGTCGAAGCTTTTGCGCAGCGACTGGAGGATGGGGACTTCGTCGGCGCGATAGAACAATTCTACACGCCGGATGCCGCCACCTATGAGAACAACGCTGCACCTACGGTCGGTCGCGACAAGCTCGTTGCCAAGGAGCGCGGCGTGCTGGCAGCCTCCAAGGAGGTCAAGGCGGTCCGCATCGGGCCAAGCATGATCGAGGGCGACCATGTCGCGACGCGCTGGAGTTTCAGCTTCACCAATGCTGAAGGTATCACGCGGACGCTGGACGAGATCGCATGGCAGACCTGGCAGGGCGACAAGCTGATCGAAGAACGATTCTATTACGACCCGAAGCAGCTGGGGCGCTGAGTAAAACGCTAGGTTTGCAAGCGCCCGATCAACACCCGCACCTGGCAGCGCTTTCGTGATCGATGTCAGCTTGGATCGCCAGATGCGATCATCGCGTCTGCGAGCTTGCGCATCAATCGCACGAGATGCTCGACATCCTGATCGTCCCAGCTCGCGAACATCCCGCCGACGATGCGTTCGCGTGCCCTGTCGACTGCGTCCGTCATGGCCTTGCCGCTCGGCGTGATGGTGGCTTCGCTGACGCGGCGATCCGCTTCGCTGGCATGGCGCTTCACCAGACCCAGGCTTTCCAGCTTCGCGACCTGCCGGCTCACCGTGGTGTAGTCTCGTCCCATCCGATCGGCGAGGTCGACGACGCCGATCGGACCCCGCCGCTCGATGCCGACGAGCAGCGGAAACAGGGCGCGATCGAGCGATATCCCGGCTTCGCGGATCATCATCTCATCGCCCTGCCGGCGGTTCATCACGCTGATGATGTCGATCAACGCCTCGTGAAGCGAACGCACCTGTTTTTTAATATGTGTATTTTGCACCCTTCTTGACACTCCGGCTGCCCTCCGCCTAATATGTGCATATTACACATATCGAGGGTCCCATGACAAAGCAATTCACGACCGACGTCCTGATCTCAGGCGCCGGCGCGGCCGGCCTGACGCTCGCCATCGAGCTCGCCCGGCGGGGCGTCTCCTTTCGGCTGATCGAGAAGAATGACGGTCCGTTTCACGGCTCCCGCGGCAAGGGAATCCAGCCGCGTACCCAGGAGATTTTCGAGGACCTCGGCATCCTCGACCGCATCGTCGCGGCCGGCGGCCCCTACCCGCCCCAGCGCGAATACCGCGACGACGGCAGCTTCATCGAATCCGAGGTCGCGGAGCACATCGCCCCGACACCGGCCGAGCCCTACCACATGGCGCTGATGATCCCGCAATTCCTGACCGAGGGGGTGATGCGCGAACGCCTGCGCGAGCTTGGGCAGCGGGTGGAGTTTGGCCGCGAACAGACCGGCTTCGAGCAGGACCTGGACGGTGTGACCGCGCACCTGTCAGGCAGGGGCGGCGAGGAGACCATCCGCGTGCGCTACCTCGTCGGCGCCGACGGCGGCCGCAGCTTCGTGCGTCATGCGCTCGCTATCGGCTTTCCGGGCAAGACGCTCGGCGTGCGCGCCATCGTCGCCGACGTCGTGCTGACGGGGCTGGACCGTGGCGCGTGGCATCGCTTCCACGACGGTGCGATGGATCGGCAGATGGCGCTGTGTCCGCTGGCCGGCACGGAGCTGTTTCAGTTGCAGGCGCCGATCCCGCTCGAAGGCGAGGTCGATCTGTCGGCCGAAGGGCTCTCGGCCATGATCGCCGAGCGCACCGGGCGTAGCGATATTCGCGTTCATGCCGTGTATTGGGCGTCGGCCTATCAGATGAATGCGCGTCTTGCCGATCGTTACCGGGACGGCCGCGCATTCCTGATCGGCGATGCCGCTCACATTCATCCCCCGACTGGTGGGCAAGGTCTCAATACCAGCGTGCAGGATGCCTACAATCTCGGCTGGAAGCTCGCCGCCGTGATCGGCGGGGCCCCCGCAGCTCTGCTCGACAGCTATCAAAGCGAACGCCGCCCGGTTGCCGCCGGCATGCTCGGCCTTGCCACAAAATTGCTGGATGCCGCCAAGCGTGGCGAGATGAGGCGCGGCCGCGAGGTGCAGCAGCTCGACATCGGCTATCCCGGCTCGCCGCTCGCGCTGGAGCAGCCGGAGCGCGAGTCTGGGCTGCTCGCGGGAGATCGTGCACCGGATGCGCCGCTGCGCGGCGCCGCCGGACAGCCGATGCGGCTGTTCGAGCTGCTCAAGGGGCCTCATTGGACGCTGCTTGGCTATCAAGCGAAACGCGACGCGCCGTGCAGGCGCGCAACGGGCTACACATCCACTGCGTCGGCCCGGATGGCGAACTCGTCGACGAAGGCCAGCACTTCCGCAGCGCCTACGCCGTCTCGCCCGGGGACTGGGTGTTGATACGTCCCGACGGCTACATCGGCGCCTTCGTTGGCTCGCAGCAAACCGATGCGCTCATGCGATTCCTGGACGAACAAGGCGTGGTCTGAAGAATCGCTCTGTTGCGATCCGAAGCAATCGGGGCGCTGAACGCCCCTTCCTGACACCGGTGTCATCGCCCGGCTCGACAGCGGAACTCGTGGCGAACATGTTCCTTCCGTTACAACCGTAACGCGACGCGCCGCAATTGTATCGATTTGTTATCGATACAAATGTTTCGGCACCTAGAAGTGATCGCAACACCAGCCGCCAGCGTGGATAATTCATAGTTCGTCAAAGGTTTGCGGAGAATTCTTCGGATCGAGCCGGACAAACGGCCCTGCTGCTAGGCTCTGGAATGCGGACTCAACTGACCAGCTATTTCGCGCGGCTGTTCGCCGGCGATCTGTCGGCGTTCGGCGGTCCCGCAACGGACGAGGCCGTGGCGGGCCACATCCGCGCCGAACAGATGTCGCTGGTGCTCGGCTATTCGGTCGGCATCATGCTTGCCAATGCCTGCAACGCCATGGTGCTGGCCATCGCGCTGTGGGCCTCGCCGGACCGGACGTTCGCCCTGATCTGGGCGGGCACGGTCGCCACTGCCGCGATCGCATTCGGCCTGCAATCCCACGGCGCACGGCGCATCACCAAGCCGCACTTCGTCTCGCAGCGCGCCATGCATCGGCTGGTGCGCAATGCCTTTCTGCTCGGGGCGGCCTGGGGCATCGTCCCGGTCGCCTTCTTCGCCAATGCCTCGACCGGCGGCCAGCTCGTCATCACCTGCCTGTGCTCGGGAATGCTGGCCGGCGGTGCGCTTGCTTTCGCCACGATCCCGATCGCGGCCATCGCCTTCACGGCCCCGATCTTCGTCGGCATCGCCATCTGCCTCGGCAGGAACGGCGACCTCGCCTTCCTGCTGATCGCCTTCCTCGTCGTGGTCTATGGCAGCGTGCTGCTGCGCGGCGTTTTCGTCAATTCGTTCTCGTTCGCGCGCCGCGTGATGCGGCAGATCGAGGCCGAGCGCACGGTGCGACAGGACCCGCTGACGCAACTGCCCAACCGCTTCGCCTTCAACGAGACGCTCGATGCCGCGCTGAAGCGCCTCGCGCTGTCGGGCGAGGAGTTCGCGGTGCTGCTGCTCGATCTCGATCGCTTCAAGGAGGTCAACGACAAGTTCGGCCATCCCGCCGGCGACGAATTTCTGGTGCAGGCCGCAAGCCGCCT
This sequence comes from Bradyrhizobium huanghuaihaiense, assembly GCF_025200885.1. NCBI lineage: Bacteria > Pseudomonadati > Pseudomonadota > Alphaproteobacteria > Hyphomicrobiales > Nitrobacteraceae > Bradyrhizobium > Bradyrhizobium huanghuaihaiense. The sequence continues at coordinate 7,320,186 of NZ_CP104172.1, forward strand.
GCAGCGCTGCACCCGCGCCGCCGAGCACGTCGCGCGCATCGGCGGCGACGAGTTCGCGCTGGTGATGGCCAATCTGGCGCGGCCCGAGGATGCACTCGAGATCGCCGAGCGCTTCGTTGCGGCCTTCGACGAGCCGTTCCAGATCGAGGGCCGCCAGATCGTCGGCGCGACCAGCGTCGGCATCGTGCTGGCCCCTCGCGACGGCAACATGGCGCTCGACCTCATGAAGAACGCGGACGCTGCACTCTATCGCGCCAAGAAGGCGGGACCGGGCACGGTCTGCTTCTTCGAGCAGGCCGACGACAGGCTGTCCCGCGACCGCAAGGCGCTGCAGTCGGACCTCGAGGGTGCCATCGCGCGCAACGAGCTGTTCCTGGTGTTTCAGCCGTTCCTCGATCTCGGGACCAACCGGATCACCGGTTTCGAGGCGCTGCTGCGCTGGCAGCATCCCTCGCGGGGCCTCGTGCCGCCGAGCGAGTTCATCGCCATCGCCGAGGAGACCGGGCTGATCCACGAGATCGGCGAATGGGTGATCCGGCGCGCCTGCGCGACGCTGGCGGACTGGCCCGAGGACATCAGGGTCGCCGTGAATTTCTCCGCGGCACAGTTTCACAACACGGCCATCCTCCAGACCATCGTGCAGGCCCTCGCCGATGCGAAAGTCTCGCCCAACCGGTTCGAGATCGAGATCACGGAATCGATGCTGCTGTCGAAATACGGCTCGGCCGCCTCGATCCTCAACGCGCTGCTGCAACTCGGCGTCACCGTGGCGCTCGACGATTTCGGCACCGGCTTCTCATCGCTGACTTACCTGCGCAAGCTGCCGTTCAGCCGCATCAAGATCGACCAGTCCTTCATTCGCGACATGCTGATGCAGCCGGACTGCGCCGCGATCGTGAAGTCGGTGATCTCGCTGGCGCGCGACCTCAACATCGCCGTGGTCGCCGAAGGCGTCGAGACCGCCGACCAGCTCGAATATCTGCGCCAGATCGCTTGCGACGAGGTGCAGGGCTATCTGATCAGCCGGCCGGTATCGGCCGATAACGTACTGGCGCTGCTGAATACGAAGAAGTACCGGGCGATCTACGCGGCGTAGACACGCTGCTCACAACCATCAGCCTGCGGGCGGGATGCGTCATTGACGCCCATCCATCCTCGACCAAAGCCGAATAGCACTGCGAGGTCTACGCGCCTAGATTGAACGCGTAAAGGCAGGTTGTCGGCGGGCAAGCAGGGGAGACCGCATGATGAGCAGCTTCCTTTGGCGCTTGTGGCAACGGCACAAGAAAAACTCGCGGGATAACGCGGAGCCAGCTTCGGACGGGGCGGCGTCGTCTTCCGAACAATTCGAAGGCAGGGATCGGCGACACCTGCTGCAAGCGCTGTCGGTCCTCGCGACCGGCAGTGCGCTGACTGGAATATCACACCCGGCCGAAGCAAGAGATTCGAGTGATTTGCCGCCGCCGAGACGCGCGCTGACCGGCCGCGATGAGGCCGGCAAGTCGGTGCTGACGTCTTTCGACGTGACGCCGAAGGTGGTCGAGATCGATGCAAATCCCGGACTGACTTTCTACGAGCTGTATATGACCGAGGGCGTACCGGAACTCACCGGCCGCGAGCCGGATCCGATGTTGAAGGGAACGAAAGCCTTTCCGGGTCCCGGAGGCACGATGTTTCGCCTCATCTCCTATCCGCCGAAGCGCCCCGAAGGCTGGAAGCCGCCGCCTGGTGTCACCTTCGAGAGCGGGCTCAGAGAAATGTCGGAAAAGATCCCTGCCATGGGAGATCATTTTGACCGCGCCGCTCCAGGGATGCACACATCGGACACCATCGACTACGGTGTCGTGGTTCGCGGCGAGATGACGCTGGAGCTGGACGACGGACAGAAAGTCCATTTGCGTCAGGGTGATTGCATCGTGCAGAACGGAACGCGCCATCGCTGGCGCAACCCGTTGCCCGAACCCTGTCTCATGGCCTTTATCTCGGTCGGCGGGAAGCGCGCCTGACGGAGGAGAGTCGGGAGACCGCGGTGCCTGGGCCGGCTTCCAGGCAGAGCGGCGCGACGAATTGATCAGACCGCGTCGGCCCGCAGCAGCGTGTCCACCGTGATGGTGCCGCGCGCGCGGGAGACGCAGGCGCAGATCTTCTGGTTGCTCTGTTTCTGATGGTCGCTGAAGAAGACGTCACGATGGTCGATCTCGCCGTCGACCTCGACCACGTCGATGGCGCAGAGGCCGCATTCTCCGCGCTTGCAGTCGTACATGACGTCGTGGCCGCTGGCGTTGAGCACGTCCAGCATCGAGCGTTCGCGCGGGATCTCGAGCTCGACGTTCGAGCCCTTCAACCGCACGCGAAAAGTTTCGGTCGGCAGCGTGCCGCTGGAGCCGAAGGTCTCGTAGCGGAGATCGGGCAGCGGATGGCCGGCGCCGATCCAGGCGTGACGCGCGGCATCGAGCATCCGCATCGGGCCGCAGAACAGCGCCAGCGCGCCTTGCGGAAGTGAAGCAAACAGCGCGTCGAGATCGAGCCGCCGGCCTTCATCGCTGGCATGGACGACCAGGCGCTCGCCGAGCATCGCGGCGAGATCGTCGAGATAGGCGGCCTCGCCGCGTGAGCGCACCGCATAGTGCAGGGTGACATCGGCGCCGCGCCGCGCCAGCGCCTGTGCCGCACCGAGGATCGGGGTGATGCCGATGCCGCCGGCGATCAGGCAATAGTTTTCCCGCGCCCAGTCCACCGCGAGCAGCGAGGCGGGCTGGGTGATGTCGAGCCGCGCACCCGCCTGCAAGGACCACATGTAGCGCGAGCCGCCGCGGGAATCATCAGTGCGACGCACCGCGATTCGAAGGCCCTGCGACGAAGCCTCGCCGACCAGCGAATAGGACCGCGTCTCCGGCAGGCCGTCGATGGTCACGCTGACATTGATGTGGCTGCCGACCGGATAGGCCGCGCCGTCGAACCGATCGGGGCGGATCAGGAATTCGCGGATGCCGGGGGCGAGATCGCGCGTCGAGACGAGCGTCGCCGGCGTCCAGGTTTCGATGAAGCGCATGGTGACTGCCTCAGTCGGTTGCGGTCTTGATCAGCGCGAGCGCCGGCAGGAGGTCGAGATGGGTCCGGTTGCGCAGCGCGAGCCTCAAGTTGCGAACCGCAAGCCGTGCATGCTCGCGCATGATGGCTTCGGCGCGCGCGCCTTCGCGGTTCTCGATCGCATCGATCACGACGCGATGATGCTCCTGCCCGATGATCAGGATCTGCTGCGCCTCGGGGAGCGCCGACTGCGCCATCACGAAGCCGCTTGGCGACGCGAACGGCAGTGCCGAGGCGCGGTCGATCTGCCGGATCAGCGGCGGGCTGCGCGACAATTCCGTGAGCACCGCGTGGAAGCGGGCGTTGAGCGTGACATAGGACGAGAAGGCCTCGATCGAGATCGGCACCTGGCTCAGCAGTTCGTCGATCGCGGCAAGGCATTCCTTCAGCGGCTCGAGCTCGCGCGCGGAGACGCCGCGCTCGGCGGCGAAGCGTGCGGCGAGGCCCTCCAGCGTGCCGCGCAGCTCGATGGAATCGGAGATGTCGCGCTCCGAAAACGCCTTCACCATGAAACCGCCGGAGGGGATCCCCTCCAGCAGGCCCTCCTCCTCCAGCCGCACCAAGGCCATGCGCACCGGCGTGCGCGAGGCACCTGTGGTCTCCACCGCCTGCAGCTCGGAGATGCGCTCGCCGGGGCGCAAGGAGCCCGACAGGATCTGGTCGCGCAGCGCGAGCTGCGCCTTCACGGTCTGCGACACGGAGCGGTCGACCTCACGCTCGGCCATGTCCCTACTCCGCGGCCTGAAGGCGCGGCGGCGGATTTTCCTTCGCCACCATCTTGTCGATCAGCTTGCGCGACCACATCGCGCCGGCGTCGATGTTGAGATTGTAGAAGACGCGATCCGGATTCTCGTCCATGGCGCGCTGTTGCGCTTCCAGGATCAGCTCGTCCTCGTGGAAGATGCCGGAGACACCCTCGCGGATCTCGGTGGTGATGCGCTGCTCGCCGATCTGGTAGTTGCGGACGAAGGACCAGAAGTAATGGCAGGTCTTCTCGGTCTCCGGCGTGATGGTGTTGAGCACGAAACCGTTGACGCCCTGCGAGCGGTCGCCTTCCGGCGCGCCGGTGCCTGTCGGCGCCACGCCGACGTCGATGGCGATGGTGCATGGCGCCTCGAAGCGGATGATCTGCCAGCGGTCGACGAGGCCGGACTTGCCGAGCTGCTTGGCCCAGAACGGCGGCGCCTCGATGCCGCGCATCCAGCGCGTCACCGTCACAGTCTTCTCGCCATGGGTGACGTCGAACGGCGCCTCGGCCACGGCATCGTTACCGATGGAGGAGCCGTGCACAAAAGTCTCGTGGGTGAGGTCCATGAGATTGTCGAGCACGAGACGGTAGTCGCAATTGACGTGGATGGTCTTGCCGTCGCCGGCCCAGGCCGGATCGTGATTCCAGTGCATGTCGGGCACGAGCGCGGGATCGGCCAGCGCAGGATCGCCCATCCAGAGCCAGATGTAGCGATGGCGCTCGACCACGGGATAGGCGCGCACGCAGGCCGATGGGTTGATGGTCTCCTGCGAGGGCATGAAGGTGCAGCGGCCCTGCGCGTTGTATTTCAGGCCGTGATAGCCGCAGACGACAGTGTCGCCCTCGAGCCGGCCCTTGGACAGCGGCACCAGGCGATGCCAGCAGGCATCCTCCAGCGCGGCCACCGAGCCGTCGGCCTTGCGGTACATCACGATGTGCTTGCCGCAGATCGTCCGCGGCAGCAGCGCCGGCTTCACATCCGCGTCCCAGGCGGCGGCGTACCAGGCATTCATGGGGAAGGGTTTTGTCACGGGCGATCTCCCACGGCTTATGTATGCGTTATGTATACAATAGCGGAGGGGTGGAAACGTTCAAGGGCAAAAATTGCTTATCTGGGTACCTTTATAGATCTTTATGTATACAAGTGAAACGACTATCTGCTCTCCGCGAAGGTGCGAATGACCGCATGCGGCGCTCTCTTACCCTCCCCTGGAGGGGGAGGGTCGATCGCGCGTAGCGCGAGCGGGGTGGGGTGAAGGTCTATCCTCATCGAATACTGCCCGTGTGGAGAGATCACCCCACCCCGGCGCTTCGCGCCGACCCTCCCCCTCCAGGGGAGGGTAAGAGGCGCCCGCGTCAGCTACGCCGCGAACACCTTCGCCAGCCCGGCCTGAGCCTCTTCCTGAATCCGCTTCAGGTGCTCGGTGCTGCGGAAGCTTTCTGCATAGATCTTGTAGACGTCCTCGGTCCCCGACGGCCGCGCGGCGAACCAGCCGAAATCGGTTTCGACCTTGATGCCGCCGAACGGCTGGCCGTTGCCGGGCGCCTTGCTCAGCGTCGCGCGAACCGGATCGCCGGCGAGATCCCTGAGGCCGAGCTGCTCGGGGGTGACGGATTTGAGGATGTTCTTCTGCGGTGTCGTGGCGGCAACGTCGATGCGTGCATAGTGCGGCACGCCGAGCTCGGCGGTGAGATCGCCAAACAGCTGGCTGGGATCGCGGCCGGTCTTGGCCATGATCTCGGCGGCGAGCAGGCCGAGGATGATGCCGTCCTTGTCGGTGGTCCACACCGTGCCGTCGCGGCGCAGGAACGAGGCCCCTGCACTCTCCTCGCCGCCGAAGCCGAAGCCGCCGCCGACGAGGCCGTCGACGAACCATTTGAAGCCGACCGGCGTCTCCACCAGCTTGCGGCCGAGTTTTTTCGCGACGCGGTCGATGATCGAGCTCGATACCACGGTCTTGCCGATCGCAGCACTCTTGCCCCAGTCCGGGCGGTGCGCGAACAGATAGGAGATCGCGGTCGCCAGATAATGGTTCGGATTCATCAGGCCGCCGGTGCGCGTGACGATGCCGTGGCGGTCGGCGTCGGTGTCGTTGGCAAAGGCGACGTCGAAACGGTCGCGCATCCCGATCAGGCTCGCCATCGCGTAAGGCGAAGAGCAGTCCATGCGGATCTTGCCGTCCCAGTCCGCGGTCATGAAGCGGAAGGTCGGGTCGATCGCTTCGTTCACGACCGTGGCGTTGAGGCCGTAGCGGTCGATGATCGGATGCCAATAATGCACGGCGGCGCCGCCGAGCGGATCGATGCCGATCTTGATGCCGGCGGATTTGACTAGGTCGAGATCTACGACTTTGCCGAGATCGGCGACGTAGGGCGTGATGAAGTCGTAAGGATGCACGTTCGCGGCCTTGCGCGCCCTGGCGTAGTCGATGCGCTTCACGCCCTTGAGGCCGTCCGCGAGATAGGCGTTGGCGCGCTTCTCGACCACGCCGGTCACGTCGGTGTCGGCCGGGCCGCCATGCGGCGGATTGTATTTGTAGCCGCCGTCCTCGGGCGGATTGTGCGAGGGCGTGATGACGACACCGTCGGCAAGGCCGCTGCTGCGGCCCTTGTTGTAGGTCAGGATCGCGTGCGAGATCACGGGCGTCGGCGTGTAGCCGCCGTCCTTGTCGATCATGATGTCGACGCCGTTGGCGGCGAACACCTCGACGGCGCTGACCAGCGCCGGCTCGGCCAGCGCATGGGTGTCGATGCCGATGAAGAGCGGGCCGGTCAGCCCCTTCTCCTTGCGGTAGTCACAAATCGCCTGCGTGGTCGCAAGGATGTGACCCTCATTGAAAGTGTTCTTGAACGAGGTGCCGCGGTGGCCGGAGGTGCCGAACGCCACCCGCTGCGCCGGATCCGCAACATCGGGCTTGCCCGCAAAATAGGCCGTCACCAGCCTTGGAATGTTGGTGAGCGCGTCCGGCGAGACCTGCTTGCCCGCCGCGGGATGAACATCAGCCACTGAATGATCCTCGTCTTCGTGAGTGCGGGACACCATAGCATCGGCCGGGCCGCCGCCAAATGCACAACACGCGCGAGGGGGAAGGCGTTCCGTGGGAGGTCGGCGAAGGTGCAGTAGCCCGCATGAGCGAAGCGACATGCGGGACCAGCCGTCCCGGATGTCGCTTCGCTCATCCGGGCTACGGGATCGTGCTATGCTCGCCGCCATCGCCGCCTTCCGAATCGTCCCATGATCCCTTGCAAGCTGATCCTGCTGATCGCCGGCCTTGTCATGGCCGGCATGCCGGCGCGTGCCGCCGAGTTCTACACCGAGGATCTGCGCATCCCGATGGCGGAGGCGGGACCGCAGGGGCTGGAGGCGTTCCTGGTTCGCCCCGCGGGGACGAAGCGCTATCCGCTGGCGCTGCTCAGCCACGGCTCGCCGCGCAAGTTCGAAGATCGCGCGACGATGTCGGCGCACAAATATTACGGCATCGCGCTGGAATATGCCCGGCGCGGCTTTGCCGCGCTGATCGTGATGCGGCGCGGCTACGGCACATCACCCGGCGGCCGCGTCGACAGCGTCGGCGGCTGCGCCAATGCCGCCTATTTGCCGGCGGCGGCGGTTGCGGTCGCGGACTTGCGCGCGGCGATCGACGCGATGGCACGGCGGGCCGACGTCACGACATCGGGCATGATCGCGGCCGGCCATTCCGCCGGCGGGCTCGCCACCGTCGCGCTGACCGCGCAGGCACCAAGCGGCCTCGTCGCCGCGATCAGCTTCGCCGGCGGCCGCGGCTCGCGCGACGACGACGACGTCTGCAACGAGGATGGGCTGGTGCAGGCCTTCGCCAGCTTCGGCAAGACCTCGCGCGTGCCGATGCTGTGGGTCTATGCGACCAACGACAATTTCTTCGGTCCCGATCTCGCGCGCCGGCTCTATGACGGGTTTCGCGGCAACGGCGGCACCGCAAAATTCGTCGCAGCGCCGGCCTACGGCGACGATGGACACTATCTCTATTCCGTGGCCGGCCGCCCGCAATGGACGCCCTATGTGGACACGTTCCTGCGCGAGCGCGGGCTGAACCACGACATGCTGAGCCCGCCTGATCCGCTGCCGCCGCCGGGCCAGCTCAACGAGGCTGCGCGCGCCGAGTTCGCGCGCTATCTCGCCAGCACGCTGCCGCACAAGGCGTTCGCGGTGTCGCCGAACGGCGGCTATGGCTGGCGTTCCGGGCGCACGACCGTTGACGAGGCCCAGCGCGATTCGCTCGCCGCCTGCCTGAAATGGTCGCCGACCTGCACGCTCTATGCGGTCGACGACCGGCTGGCCGGGCCTGCGCAGAAGACATCGACGGACCAGAGCGCCCGCGCGCGATAGCGGCTAGGGCCGTTCGCTGAGCGCGAGCTTGTAGCCGACGCCGGTGACGGTCGCGATGACGGGCGTGCCGCTGCCGACGAGCTTGCGGCGCAGCCGCGCCACCAGCGCATCGACGGTGCGGATGTCGACCTCGGCCTGGCGGTTGCTGACGACCTCGATCAGATAGTCGCGGCTGAGCGGCCGGCCGTCGGCGCCGACGAGCGCGGCGAGCAGGTCGAATTCGGCGCGCGTCAGCGCCACGGGCTTGCCGTCCGCGCCGAGCAGCTCGCGCCGCGTCAGATCGATGATCCAGTCGCCGAAGGCGATCGAATTGTGGTTGCGCGCCGCCTTGCGGTCGATCGAGCGCCGCCGCAGCACGCTGCGCGCACGCGCGAGCAGGTCGCGCAAATTGATCGGCTTGGTGACGTAATGATCGCCCGCGATCTCGAGGCCGAGGATGCGATCCACATCGGTGTCGCGACGGGTCACGAAGATGATGCCCGCATTGCTGGTCGCCTGGATCTCCTTGGCGAGCTCGAAACCGTCGCCGTCGGGCAGCTGCACGTCGAGGAAGACGAGATCGGTGCGCGAGCGCAGCGCCTGGCGGCACTCCGCAACGGAGCCGGCGCCGACCACGTCGAAATTGTTGTCGTTGAAATAGCCGACCAGCATGGTCCGCGTTACCGGATCGTCTTCGACCACGATCAGCCGCTCACGGCCTGCGGGACGCAAGTCCTGACGTGCGGAATCAGCCACGATGTTGGATGTCCTGTGTGCGGGCGCCCCGGCCTGAAAAGTCACGCCGTCGCGCAACGCATTGTCTTGTGAACGTACATTCACAGCTGGTTCGAGCCCCCGAAATTGCCTGCCGAATATTAGGCGTGTTGTGCAGCCCAAACAATATTGGTCACAGTGTTGGCGTATTAAGTATGAATTGCCCCACACTTCTCATCCGATGCATCATTAAGCCGACAGGGCTCGCGCCGGCGCCCCGCGGTGCCAGCTCGACATCGCCAATCCCGTACATCCGCTTACGGATTCAACCGCCGGTTAACGTAAAGAAAGCCTTCGGCTTCGGGAAAGCCGGCCGGGCCTCTATGGTCCCGCCGGCAGATGGAAAACCGAAGGAGCAGGCGTGATGCAGGGGCAGTCCCGGCCGGTTGCCGGTCGAACCGAGAAAGCCGCAGCGCCCTTCGGCCGTTCGCACAGCCTCGACTTCCTGCGCGGTCTTGCCATCGTCGGCGTGATGGCGATCCACGTTTCCCAATCTTTTCCATCGAACATCCGTGCCGTCGACTTCGCCTTCATGTGCGGCTGGACCGGCGTCAACGTGTTCTACTTCGTCAGCGCCATGACGATGTGCCTGATGTGGACGCAGCGCACGGAGACGAACCCGACGCGCAAGTTCTACATCCGCCGCTTCTTGCGCATCGCGCCGCTGTTCTGGCTCGCGATCCCGCTCTATCTCGCCGTCAACGGCACGGGCCCGAGCACTAACGCGCCCAATGGCATCGGGCCGCTCCAGGTGATCCTGACCGCAACGTTCCTGCACGGCTTCTGGCCGGACAGCGTCAACAGCGTCGTGCCGGGCGACTGGTCGATCGCCGCGGAGATGACGTTTTATCTCCTCTTCCCGTTCCTGATCACCGCGTTCGGCGCGCGCCGCCACCTCTATCTCGGGCTGGCGATCGTGCTGCATCTCGTCAATGTCTGCCTGTTCAAGCCGTACGCCTTTGCGCTGTTCTCCGCCTATTACGGGCCGGGCAACGAAGCCTTCGTCTGGAACGCGCTGCATATCAGCTTCCTGAACCAGCTTCCGGTCTTCCTCGTCGGCTGCGCGCTGTTCTTCGCGCTGCGCGACGGCTTCGCCAAATCGGATGCCGCGATCTTCGCCCTCTTCATCGTGCTGTCCTTCATCGCCGATCGCGCCACCGATTCACATGAGTTCAACTATCTGATGATCAACCTCGTGCTGGGCGCGCTGGTTGCCGGCTGCATTCGCCTGACGATCCGCTGGTCGCCGATCGAGGCGCTCGGCCGCAATTCCTATTCGATGTACCTGTCGCACTTCGCGGTGATCTACGGCCTGCGCCAGGTCTGGCCGCTCGCTGACGGGCTGGTCTCGCTGCTCATCGCCTATGCCGTCACCGCCGCGCTCAGCTACCTCGTCGCGCGCGCGACTTGGCAGCTGGTCGAACGGCGCGCGCAGGATCTCGCGCACCGCCTGACCTCCCCGGCGTCAAGCCGGCCAGCCATCGGCCCCAACATCGCGGCCACGGCGACCGGCATGCGCTGAGCGCCCCGCTCCACCTCGCCGATGCGGCTTGCCTCGCCGCCGGCTTCGAATCTACTGTGCGCCCCGAAACAATGCGGTTTCTCGGGGCACAATGAGCATCAGCACACGACGCGCAACGCGGCGCGCAATTCTTGGGACCGTCGGCGGAGCCGCCGCCGCGCTTGCCACCCGCGCCCGCGCACAGACCTCGGAGAGGACCACCAGGATCGTCGTAGGCTTCCCCGCGGGAGGCGGACTTGATGCGATGAGCCGCATCATTGCCGACAGACTGCGCTCGCAGACCGGCACAGCCGCCATCGTCGAGAACAAGCCGGGCGCGGCTGGCCGCATCGCCGCCGAGGCGGTGGTCCGGTCCGAGCCTGATGGCTCGACGCTGTTGTCTGCGCCGATCGTCGCGACCGCGTTCTATCCGTTCATCTTCAAGTCCCTGCCGTTCGATCCGCTGGTCGATCTCGCGCCCATCAGCAGGTTCTGCACGTTTCAATTCGCGCTCGCCGTCAACACCAAGCTACCCACCGCCAATCTTGCGGACTTCCTCACGTACGCGCGCGCCAACAAGGAGCGGGTGAATTTCGGCTCGCTCGGTGCAGGCACCCCCTCCCACTTCCTCGGCGTGATGCTGAACCAGGCCGCCGGCACCGAGATGGCTCACGTGCCCTATCGCGGCTCGGCGCCGGCCATCACGGATCTGCTCGGCGGCACGATCCAGGCAGCGTTCGACACCACCGCGAGCCTGATGGAGCAGTACAAGGCCGGCACGATCCGGCTGCTTGCAATCACCGGCGCAAACCGCTCGCCGCGCCTACCTGACGTCCCTACTTTCGCCGAGCTCAAGCTCGGCCTCGGCGCCATCGAGGCGGCGGATTTCTGGTATGGATTGTTCGCGACAGGCAAGACCCCCGAGCCGATCCTGGACAAGCTCAACGGCAATCTGCGCACCGCGCTGGCCGATCCCGCCGTGCAACAGTTGCTGTCCGCGCTCGACGTCGGCGTCGTCGCCGATACGCGCGCCGAGTTCGCCCGCATCATCAAGGCCGATTACGACCGCTGGGGCAGCGTGATAAAGTCGACCGGCTTCACGCTGGAGTAGGCGAAATGGAAGTCATATTGCTCGGCACCGGCGGCCCGCGCCCGGACCCGCGCCGGATGGCGACGACCACGCTGATCAGGCTCGGCGATGAGAACATCCTGTTCGACGCCGGCCGCGGCGTGATGGTGCAGCTCCACAAGGCCGGCGTGCCGCTCGGCGCCATCAACACGGTGTTTCTCACCCATCACCATTTCGATCACATCGGCGACCTCTACGACGTGATGCTGAATTCATGGATGCATGGGCGCAAGGACGATCTGCGCATCTTTGGGCCGCCGGACACCGAACGTCTCGTCAACACGCTGGTCACGCAGGTCTACGACAAGGACATCGCCTGGCGCGATCAGGGCGAGCCGACCTTCGGCGGCTGGAAGCCGGTCGTCGCGACGGACATCATTCCCGGTCCCGTTCTCGACACCGGCCGCTGGAAGATCAGCGCCGAGCTCGTCTCGCATGGCGACGGCCTCGACATGTCGCCGGCGTTCCTGGCGCGCTGGATGTGTCTCGGCTACCGCTTCGAGGCGGAGGGCAAGGTCATCGCGATCTCCGGCGACACGGTCCCCTGCCCCGGTCTCGAGCGGCTGGCTGAGGGCGCCGACCTGCTCGTCCAAGTCTGCTTTCTCGCAACGCCCGAGATCAACAACGAACACTTCCGCCGGCTGGCGAAATACACGCTCGCCTGCGGCGATACGGTCGGCAAGGTCGCGGCCAAGGCCGGCGTGAAGAAGCTCGCGCTGACCCATCACCGGCCGCGCACCGACGATGCCATGCTGAAGGCGCTGCTCGCGGATGTGCAGAAGGACTATTCGGGGCCGGTCGTGATCGGCGAGGACCTGACGCGGATCGAGGTCTAAGGGACCGCCGATCTCAGGACGATGCGACGTCGATCCGGAACGACAAGCGCTCTTCCGCGCCAGGCGCGATATGCATCAGGCCGGGTTTGTCGCTGAACTCGCCGTCGAAGCCGGCGGGACTGGCATGGCCGCGCCAGGGCTCGATGCAGAGGAACGGCGCACCCGACGGTTTCGACCAGACACCGAGCTCGCGAAAACCCTGCCAGGAAATCTTGAGCCAGGGCCCGGTCGATGTGCTCGCGCCTGCGGCAAAGCGGACCGCGTTGCTCTCGATCCGGTCGAAGATGATGGCGTCGTCGACGAACAAGGATTCGGACAGGGGCAGCACCGTGTCTTTGACAGGGGTTGTCTCCGCCGCCGCACGCAGCAGGCCGCCGTCGAGACGACGGATCGGAGACGACTCTGGCTTCGAGAAGGTGAGCGTGTAGCTTTCCTTGGGCAGACCGGGCTGAAGCGGCCAGTTGAAGGAGGGGTGGCCGCCGAGCGAAGCCGGCAACGTCTCGCTGCCGATGTTGGCAATCGTGAGTAAGAGGTCGAGACCGGCGTCGTCGATCGTATAAGTGGCCGTCAGACGGAACGCGAACGGATACAGCGCGCGCGTCGTCTCGCTGTCTTCGAGCACCAGCACGCAGCGGTTTTCGCCGCGCTCCGCCCACTGGAAGCGGCTGTCGCGCGCAAAGCCGTGCTGTGTCATCCGGTACGTCTTGCCCTTGTGCCGCAATTCGTCATTGGCGAGACGGCCGACGATCGGAAACAGCAACGGCGCGTGGCGCGGCCAGGCCGGTTCGGCCTGCCAGACGAATTCGACGCCGGCGTCGTTCCTCAGAGAGCACATTTCGGCGCCCTGCGCCTTGACGGTCGCGGTGAGGCCGCCGCTGCGGATCGTGTGCGTGTCGTCGGTCATGACAATCTCCATGGCGGCAGCGAGGCTGACGGGCCAACGCGCAGCCTGATGCGACTGGATCATATCGCATTGGAGTTTGGCCCGTCTTCATCCTTCGAGACGCCCGCCTTGGCGGGGCCCTCAGGATGAGGTCAGGTTTTGCGGCGAGATATTCAACCCTCATGGTGAGGAGCCCGCCAAAGCGGGCGTCTCGAACCATGCAGGCCGACGACTAGTCCTGCGACGAGCGCCCGACGCTCTCGTAGGTGAAGCCGGCGGCCGCCATCTCTTCGGGGCGGTAGATGTTGCGGAGATCGACCACGACGGGCTGCGCCATGGTTGCCTTCAGCCGGTCGAGATCGAGTGCGCGGAACTGGACCCACTCGGTCACGATGACGAGCGCATCGGCGCCTTGCGCGCAGGAATAGGCGTCCTCGCAATAGGTGATGTTGGGCAGCTCACCCTTCGCCTGCTCCATGCCGACGGGATCGAACGCCTTCACCTTCGCGCCCATGTCGATCAGTCCGGTCACGAGCGGGATCGACGGCGCGTCGCGCATGTCGTCGGTGTCGGGCTTGAAGGTGAGGCCGAGCACGGCGATGGTCTTGCCGCGCAAGGAGCCGCCGAGCGCCTGGCTTACTTTCCGCGCCATCGCGCGCTTGCGATTCTCGTTCACGGCCAGCACGGACTCGACGATGCGCAAGGATACGTCGTAATCCTGCGCGATCTTGATCAGCGCCTTGGTGTCCTTCGGGAAGCACGAGCCGCCGAAGCCGGGGCCGGCATGCAGGAACTTGGTGCCGATGCGGTTGTCGAGGCCGATGCCGCGCGCGACCTCCTGCACGTTGGCGCCGACCTTTTCCGAGAGATCGGCGATCTCGTTGATGAAGGTGATCTTGGTCGCCAGGAACGCGTTCGCGGCGTATTTGATCATCTCTGCGGTGCGGCGCGCAGTGAACATCAGCGGTGCCTGGTTCAGCGACAGCGGACGATAGATGTCGCCCATTACCTTGCGGCCACGCTCGTCGGAGGTGCCGACGACGACGCGATCGGGGAATTTGAAGTCGCGGATCGCCGCGCCCTCGCGCAGGAATTCGGGGTTGGAGGCGACGACGACGTCCGCCTTTGGATTGGTCTCGCGGATGATGCGCTCGACCTCGTCGCCGGTACCGACCGGCACGGTCGACTTGGTCACGACCACCGTGAAGCCGGACAGCGACTGCGCGATCTCCTTCGCGGCAGCGTAGACATAGGACAGATCGGCGTGACCGTCGCCGCGGCGCGAGGGCGTGCCGACCGCGATGAACACGGCGTCCGCATCGGCCACCGGCTTCGACAGGTCCGTGGTGAAGTCGAGCCGCTTCGCCTTCACATTCGCTGCGACGAGTTCGTCGAGACCGGGCTCGTAGATCGGAATCTCGCCGCGGTGCAGGGCCGCGATCTTCTTCTCGTCCTTGTCGACGCAGGTGACGTCGTGACCGAAATCCGCAAAGCAGGCCCCGGACACCAGTCCCACATAGCCCGTTCCGATCATCGCGATTCGCATGAAAAACTCTTTCCGTTGAAGACGGATGTTCCACTGAACACCCTAGACCATTTCTCTATCAGGCCGCACGCACAACATTAGGGCAGGTTGCATCGCTCAGCGAATAATCCTTAGCCGCCGCGCGTGACAGGGAGTTGCGGACATCCTCTGAAATGCGCGACATGCAATTGTGCATTCTACGTATGCGAGAGGTACGCCGCATATGCGCGCGTCAGGCCATCGTGAAGCGACGTCGTCGCACGCCAACCGAGCTTGTCGAGGCGGCTGACGTCGAGCAGCTTGCGCGGGGTGCCGTCGGGCCGCGACGTGTCGAAGGAGATCTCGCCGCTGTAGCCGACGATGTCGGCGACGAGGCGCGCGAATTCGCCGATGGTGATGTCCTCGCCGGTGCCGATGTTGACCAGTTCCGCGCTGGAATAGGTCTTCATCAGGTGCACGCAGGCATCCGCCATGTCATCGACATAGAGGAACTCGCGCCGCGGCGTGCCGGTGCCCCAGACCACGACGTTCTTCGCGCCCGACACCTTGGCCTCGTGGAAGCGACGGATCAGGGCGGCGACGACGTGGCTCATTTCGGGGTGATAATTGTCGCCGGGGCCGTAGAGATTGGTCGGCATCACGCTGATGAAGTCGCATCCGTACTGGCTGCGATAGGCCTCCACGATCTTGATGCCCGCGATCTTGGCAATCGCATAGGGCTCGTTGGTCGGCTCCAGCGGCCCCGTCAGCACCGAGTCCTCGCGCAAGGGCTGCGGCGCCAGCTTCGGATAGATGCAGGAGGAGCCGAGGAACATCAGCTTCTCGGCGCGGTTCTGATGCGCGGCCTGGATCACGTTCGCGGCGATCGCGATGTTGTCGTAGATGAACTCGGCGCGCAGCGTGTCGTTGGCGACGATGCCGCCGACCTTGGCGGCAGCGAGGAACACGACTTGCGGCCGCATGCGCGCGAACCAATCGAACACGGCGGCCTGGTTGCGCAGATCGACCTCGCGGCGATCCAGCGTGACGAGCTGGACGTCCTCCGCTGCGAGCCGGCGCACGAGCGCGCTGCCGACCATGCCGCGATGGCCGGCGACGTAGACGCTTTTGCCCTTGAGCTCAAACGGTAGGCTTGCCATGGCCTGCATCCCGCTTCGCCTCGGCCAGATCGCTTCTCATCATCTCCGCGACGAGCTCAGCGAACGTCCGCTTCGGCGTCCAGCCGAGCACCTCGCGCGCCTTGCTGGCATCGCCGATCAGGAGATCGACCTCGGTCGGGCGGAAATAGGTTGGATCGATCTTCACGACCGTCTTGCCGCTCTTCTCGTCGATGCCGGTTTCGTCGACGCCCTTGCCGCGCCAGATGATGCGGCGGCCGACCTGCGCGAACGACAGCTCGACCATCTCGCGCACCGAATGCATCTCGCCGGTGGCGAGCACGAAATCATCCGGCTTGTCGGCCTGCAGGATCTTGTGCATGCCCTCGACGTAATCCTTCGCATGGCCCCAGTCGCGCTTGGCCTCGAGATTGCCGAGATAGAGCGCGTCCTCGAGCCCGACCTCGATGCGCGACACGCCACGGGTGATCTTGCGCGTGACAAACGTCTCGCCGCGGATCGGGCTCTCATGGTTGAACAGGATGCCGTTGGACGCGAACATGCCGTAGGCTTCGCGGTAGTTCACCGTGATCCAGTAGCCGTAGAGCTTGGCGACGCCATAAGGCGAGCGCGGATAGAACGGCGTCGTCTCCTTCTGCGGGATCTCCTGCACAAGGCCGTAGAGCTCGGAGGTCGAGGCCTGGTAGAACCGGGTCTCCTTCTCCATGCCGAGGATCCGGATCGCCTCCAGCAGGCGCAGCACGCCGATGGCGTCGGCGTTGGCGGTGTATTCCGGGCTCTCGAAGCTGACGGCGACGTGGCTTTGGGCCGCGAGATTGTAGATCTCCGTGGGGCGGATCTGCTGCACCAGGCGGATCAGATTGGTCGAATCCGTCATGTCGCCATAGTGCATCAGGAACGGCACGTTGCCGACATGCGGGTCCTGGTAGAGATGGTCGACACGCGCCGTGTTGAACGAGGACGAGCGCCGCTTGATGCCGTGCACGACATAGCCGAGCGACAGCAGATGTTCGGCGAGATAGGCGCCGTCCTGGCCGGTCACGCCGGTGATGAGAGCGATCCGCTCAGCCATGATCCGCTCAGCTTTGGGCCTGCGCCTGGTTCCGGGTCAAAAGGGGTTCGGAGGACGGATAACCACCGTTCGCGCCCGCTGACAAGGTCACCGGCGGCCAAAAGCGCAAGAACCACCGTAAAGCCGGACGGCACGCAAGGTGCCGCCGATCGCGGAATCAGAGCCCGTGATACTTGCGGTACCATTCGACGAAACGGCCAAGGCCGTCCGCAATCGACGTCGACGGCGAGAAACCGACGTCGCGCTGGAGGGCGGAGATGTCGGCGCGCGTCTCCAGGACGTCGCCGGCCTGCATCGGCAGCAACTGGCGGATCGCGGGCTTGCCGATGATCTTCTCCAGCGTCTCGACGAACTCGATCAGATTGACCGAGCGGTTGTTGCCGATGTTGTAGACGCGGTACGGCGCATAGCTCGACGAATTTTCCGGCTGCTCCGCGTTCCACGCAGGATTCGGCGCCGCGGGCCGGTCGAGCGTGCGGATCACGCCTTCGACGATGTCGTCGACATAGGTGAAGTCGCGCCACATGTCGCCGTTGTTGAAGATCTTGATCGGCTCATTGGCGAAGATCGCGCGCGTGAACAGCCAGGCGGCCATGTCGGGCCGGCCCCACGGACCGTAGACGGTGAAGAAGCGAAGGCCGGTCACCGGCAGCTTGTGAACATGCGCGAAGGTGTGCGCCATCAGCTCGTTCGCCTTCTTGCTCGCGGCGTAAAGGCTGACCGGATGGTTCACCGAATGCTCGGTCGAATACGGCAAGGTGCGATTGGCACCGTAGACGGAGCTCGACGAAGCGTAGACGAGATGCTTGAGGCCATGGCGCCGGCCGGCCTCGAGCACGGTGACGAAGCCGTCGCAATTGGCGCGGATACTGGTGATGGGATCGTCGATCGACGCACGCACGCCGGGCTGCGCCGCCAGATGCACGACGCGGTCGGGCGAGACCTCGTCGAACACGCGCGTCACCGCGGCGAAATCAGCAAGATCGATCTCGTAAAATTTGAAACCCGGACGGTTCTCGAGCGTTGCAAGACGCGCACGCTTCAGAGCCGGATCGTAATACGGTGTGACTGCATCGATGCCAACGACCTGCTCGCCGCGAGCCAACAGCCGTTCACAAACGTGCATTCCGATAAAGCCGGCAGCACCGGTCACGATCACTGGCCGCAAAGTTGTCACCTCGTTCATTCCGCGCATGCAATGCCAGACCAGGACATGAGAGGCAAGGTTTGGACGATTGCGACAGTCATCAAATCAGGCGCCCATGTAAGCGCATCGAAATGTGTAGGAAACATGATGGCGCCATGCATCGTCGCATGCTATCGGCCTCGCGAAGATGCTCGGACGATAGCGCCAACTGTGCTACAGGTCATGGATCATCTCTTCGGCGCGAATGCTTAGTCTTGAGGCAACGCTCGCGCCAGACACTCACCAAGAACAAGTCCCCCACCAAGAAAAGATCGGCTTTGAAACTTTCCATCAACGGCAGGTTCCTGTCACAATCGCTTACGGGCGTGCAACGCTACGCCGCCGAAATCGTCAAGGCGATGGACCGCTTGCTCGCGAGCGGAGAGGCTCCACGACAACTGGTGGACGCAGAGTGGCAGATTCTCGCGCCACCGAATGCGCAGACGCTTCCCGGTCTTCGCCGCATCAAAATCAAGCAGGTCGGATCGTTGCAGGGCCACGCGTGGGACCAGATCGACCTGGCGCGCGCAGCCGCCGGCACGCGCCTGATCAGCCTTGCCAATTCCGGCCCGGTGCTCCATCGCGACCACCTGGTCGTGATTCACGACGCGCAGGTTTTCAGGCGGCCGGACTTCTTCAGCTGGCGCTACCTCGCCTTGCATCGGACGCTCGACCATATGCTGGCCCGCGCCGCAACGATCGCAACAGTTTCCGCGTTTTCGCGCAACGAACTTGCCGAGGTGCTGTCGCTGGATCCCGCCTCGATCCCCGTCATTCCGAACAGCGCGGAGCACTTCGCGACCGTCGCGCCGGATTTCTCGATCATCGACCGGTTGCGTCTTGCGCCCCACCAGTTCTTCCTCTTCGTCGGCTCGATGACGAAGAACAAGAATGTCGACACCGCCGTTCGCGCCGCCGAGCGGCTCGGCCGCGCCGATTTTCCGCTGGTCGTGGTCGGGGGCGACAACAGCAAGGTCTTTGGCGACAGCGCCACCGAATCGCGCACCGGCATCGTTGTCGCCGGCCGCCTGACGGACGAGGAAATCGCGGCGCTGTTCGCCCGGGCGGCGGCGTTCGTTTTTCCAAGCCTCTACGAGGGCTTCGGCATCCCTCCCCTGGAAGCGATGTACTTCGCCTGCCCGGTGATTGCGAGTTCTGCCGCGGCGGTGCGCGAGACCTGCGACGATGCCGCCGTCTATTTCGATCCGCTCGATGCGGACGGGCTGTCGGCGCGAATGCACGAAAGGATTGTACTCGGCAGGATTTCGCCTGCGGAACAGGAGAGGCAGCAAAAGCGCCTTGCGACATATTCCTGGGCCAAGTCGGCCGCAGCAATGCTCGAATTCCTCGCCAAACTGGATCCGCAAACCGCATCGGGGCGCCTCGTACAATGAAGCGGCCCAAATATTGCTGCTTGGCGGCGCTAGATGTGTGTCCGCAAGATCCGGCGCCTGCAAGTCATGGAAGGAATGACCGTTGTCCAGCGGCCTGAAAATTCTGCATGTCGCCGAGACGGTCAGAGGCGGCATTGCGACCTACCTCAACGAGTTGCATCCGCATCAGTGCGCCAGCTTCGGCCGCGGCAACGTCAACTATGTAGTTCCGTCCGACCATCGCGGCGATCTGGTGAACATCGAGGATGATGCCGTCACCACGTTTCCGCGCGAGGGCCGCAACGCGCTCGGCCTGTTTCGCATGCTGTTCGCGACGATGCGCGCGGTCCGGCAGCTGCGGCCCGACATCATCCATCTTCACTCCTCGTTCGCCGGGCTCGTGGTGCGCCCGGTGCTCTGGCTGACCTATCGGCGTTCGCGAATCGTCTATTGCCCGCACGGATGGGCGTTCGGCCGCGAGACCGGCCGCCTCAGCCGCGAGGTCACCAAGTTCACCGAGCTGGTGCTGTCGAAATTCACCCATCGCATCGTGTGCATCTCGGAGAGCGAGCGGACCGACGCCATGCAGGTCGGAATCGCGGCGAATCGCCTCGTTCTTGTGCACAACGGGATTTCCAGACAGCGTCCCGTGCTCGACCAGAGCGCAGCACCGTGGCGGTCGGAGAAGATCAAGGTCCTCTTCATCGGACGCCTCGACCGCCAGAAGGGGTATGACCTCCTGATCGAGGCCGCGCGCGCGCTCGGAAGTACGCTCGACGTGCGTCTGATCGGCGCTTCGGTGGTCAGCAAATTCCACCGAAGCGACCTGCCGGCCAACGTGACATTTCTGGGCTGGATGAATCGCAACCAGATCGAGGCCGAGCTCGACCAGGCCGACATAGTCGCAATTCCGTCGCGCTGGGAGGCGTTTGGCCTGGTCGCGATCGAGGCAATGCGTGCGGCCAAACCGATCATCGCCTTCCGCATCGGCGCCCTACCGGAAATCGTCGAAGACAACGCGACGGGCGTGCTCTGCGACGAAGTCTCGGCGGAAAAGCTGGCCGAAGGTTTTCAACGCGCGACGCGAATGGACCTGCCTGCGGTCGGCCGGGCCGGCTATGAGCGCTTCGCCCGCCTCTACGACATCGAGCAGACGCACCGGACCTTGAGTCAGGTCTATGCCGACGTCCTGCACATGCGCCAGAGCGAATCCGGGCAGCAGGCGAAGCTGCAGTCCGACCTTCCGAACAATCTGCGACCGTGATGACCGGCCGATCAGGCCATGCGGCGGCCATCTTCCTGCGCGAACTCGCCGTCGGTCACCCGATTGTCGGAGAACGACCAGGCGATTGCGGACGCAACGATCATCGCGCAGGTGAGAAAGCCTGCTGCGAACAGCAGTGATCCGGTCTGCAGCATCGTCTTTCGCCTTCCCTGTTGTTTGACCGTGCAACTAGCCGGATCAGGATTAGGAAGACCTTACGGACGCCAGCGTGACGCCAGCTTCCGAATCTAAGCGTTAATGGAGGCGAAATCCCGCCGCAGAAATTTCCGCCGGCAGCCGATCACGCGAGCACTCGAACCATCATCGCGCACGCGACCAACAAGTTCGACAACAGCCTCAATCGTGACATCGATCCGACACGTGTATGTTTAGTTTGCAAACTGCTTATGAAACAGGAACCCGTCGCACAGATTTTGAACAGGCCATTCTTACGTGAATCGCAGTTCACAAGTGGCAATAAGGTCACAGCCATGAGTGCTTTACCATAAAGTCGAAGACGTAGCAGTGACTCAGCAGCACGGGATTTGTACGGTGTTTCCGATTTTAAATGAGTACGAGGGAATGGCGGTGGCTAAGACCGAACGTTTTTCTTTTGATTTCGGGATTAGCCGAATCCTGGCAGCAGCTGCGATCAGCGTCTCCCTGGCGGGTTGCGCGGGCTTCATTCCCCTGGACGCGCCGGATGCCGTCGCCACGCACACCAATGCCGCGCTGGTCACCGAACCGTCGGCGCCGCTCGCCTATGCCCTGATGCCGGTCAATCCGTCGATCCTTCAGGCGACCAACGCGTTCACGGACTCCTCCGGAATGGTGTTCTCGCGTCTTCCCGGCGGCAATTATCGCGACGTCACGATCGGCATCGGCGACATCGTCACCGTGACCGTGTACGAGGCACAGGCCGGCGGCCTGTTCATTCCGCGCGAAGCGGGCGTGAGGCCGGGCAACTTCGTCGACATTCCCAGGCAGCAGGTCGACCAGTCCGGCAACATCAACATTCCCTACGCCGGATCGATCAAGGTCGCCGGGCTGACGCCGCGCGCGGTTTCGAACATCATCCGCGAGCGCCTCAAGGACCGCGCCATCGACCCGCAGGCCGTCGTCAGCGTCGCCGAACAGCGCGGCAACCAGATCAGCGTGCTCGGCGAAGTCAATTCGCCGCTGCGCTTTCCGGTCGACCCGGGCGGCATTCGCCTGATGGGCGCGGTCGCGCGCGCCGGCGGCCCGAAATATCCCTCCTACGAGAGCACGATCACGATCAAGCGCGAGGGCCGCACCTACAGCGAGTCGATGTCGTCGGTGGTGCACCACCCCGACCAGGACGTCCTCCTCGCGCCGGGCGACGTGGTCTTCCTGACCCGCATTCCGCGCGTCTACATGGCCTTTGGTTCGACGCCGTCGCCGGGATCGATCGGTGGCACCAATAACCGCCGCTTCACTTTCGAGAACGACAACATGTCGCTGGCGGAAGCCATCGCGAAGGCCGGCGGTCTCGACGGCAACCGCGCGGACTCCAAGTCCATCTACGTCTACCGCTTCGAGCCGAAGCCGCTGCTGGAGAGGATCGGCGTCGACGTGTCGCAGTTCCCGACCAAGACGGTGCCTGCCGTGTACAAGTTCGACATGAGCAAGCCCGACGGCTGGTTCCAGGCGGATACGTTCAGGATGCGCGATCATGACGTGATCTCGGTAGCGGAATCGCCGTCGACCGAATTCGTCAAGCTCATGAACCCGCTGAACGCGGCGAGCGTCAACGCGGACAACATCAGCTCGGTGGTCGTGAACTCCAAATAGCCCAACTCAGCGCGCTCAATGACGAGCGCGCAGACAAGGTCGCCTCACCCCATTGGGGCCACAGAAGAGGACTAGCCTTGTCGGGTTGACGCGAGCAGGAGTAGATACGAGCGTGACGGAGCAAAAGAGGAAACGCGCGACGCGTCGTTTCCGGACGCTGATATGTGGGCTCTGCGCCGCGGCCGGCCTCGTCTATCCTGCGAACGCGCAGAATGCGCAACCACTCGATCAGCGCTTCCTGCTGGGCGTCGGCACGCATCAGGGCCTCGGAGGCGTCACCAGCGCTCGCGGCTACGTGCCCGCCACCGCCATCAAGCAGATGAAGGAACTCGGGGTCACCTCGTTCCGGGACGACTTCCCCTGGTCGGATTTCGAGCTGCCCGGCAAGCGGCTCGGCTTCAATGCCCTGAACGGCCGCCTCGAAACCCAGATCAGGACCAGCGGCGGCATCCCGCTGCTCATTCTCGGCGCCGGTCATCATCTCGTCCCGAACTCCGATCCACCGACGACCGACGAAGCGCGCCAACGATTCGTCGCCTACGCCGCGACGGCCGCGCAAGCGGTCGCGATGCGGCAGCCGATCTTCGAATTGTGGAACGAGTACAATCTGCGCGCGCGCGCAGAGTCGCAATTCACGGTCGAAAATTACGTGACGCTTGCCCGTCTGGTGCAGCCCGCGGTCAAGCAAGCGGCCCCTTCCGCGCCCTTCGTGATCGGCGCGCTCGGCGACGATCCCGGCTGGAAATTCACCGACGCGCTTCTGAAGACCGACGTGGCTCGCATCGCGGACGGCATGTCGATCCACATCTACAACCATTGCCTGCCGCCGGTCGGGCGCACCGCGACCGAAGCGATCGAACGGCTGGAAAACTTTCATCAGCGCGTCGCACAGGCGACCGGCAATCCCAACTATCCGATCTATCTGACCGAGACGGGATGGCCGACACCAAACGCGAAATGCGGCGTCAACGAGCAGCTGTCTGCCGACAACATGGCGCAGATGATCCTCTGGGCATCGACCGCAGGTCCCTGGCTCAAGGGGATATGGCTCTACGAGCTGAAGGACAGCGGGACGAAGCCGGGCGATCTCGAGGACAATTTCGGCATCTATCATTTCGACAATTCGCCGAAGCCCGCGGTGTGCTCCATTCGCGAAAGCTGGGCGTTCGTCCGCAACAGCCTGAAGGCGACGCGAACCACACCGCTGCCGGGTGTCGTGCAGATCCGCAGCGAGAGCGGATCGGACACGAAATTGGCGCTGTGGTCGGAGAATCCGTCGAAGCGCTTCGAGGTTCGATTAAAAAGTGCAGAAGCGAATGTCGAGATCGGCTATGTATGTCAGCAAGCGGCAAGTTCTGCGCCTGGCGCCTGGACGGCGTTGTCGACGACGCCGCTGCTTGTCAGCGTCAAGGGCTCGGCCGTGCCGGATTTCGAGATTCGGCCATCGAACTGACGCTGCGGCTGGCTGCTGAATCCGGGGCTCCCCTTGAAGATACTGATCGTTAACACGCTCTATCCGCCAGAAATCATCGGCGGTGCCGAAGTGTCCGTGTCGTTGCTGGCGGAAGCGCTGGTCCAACGCGGCCACCAGGTTTCGGTGGTCTGCCTTCAAAACAAGCAGGATCGCAGCGTCGACGACATCAAGGGAGTGCGGGTGTATCGTGTGCCGCTGGACAACGACTACTGGCCGTTCGGCAACGACAGGAAGCCTTCTTCAGTCCAGCGTTTGAAGTGGCATCTTCAGGATACCTGGAACCGCAAGTCCGCGGCGCGCTTCGCCGAAATCCTCGACATCGAGAAACCGGAGGTCGTCCACACCAACAACCTCACCGGATTTTCGGTCTCGTTGTGGTCGGAGGCCAAGCGGCGCAACATCCGGATCGTACATACGCTGCGCGACTATTCCCTGCTCTGCAAGCGTTCGACCTTGTTTCGCGGAGAGGAGACATGTGCGCAGCGCTGCACGCTGTGCGCCGCCATGACCTCGCCCTATCTGCTGGCCTCGCGCATGGTCGACGCCGTAGTCTCGAACAGCCAGTTCGTGCTCGACCAGCACACCAAACTGAAATATTTCCCCGGCACCGACGGCCGCGTCATCTTCAACATCGCCGATCCGAGCTCGGTGGTGCCCTCTCCTCCCTCAAGCTCGGACGATCTGATCTTCGGGTTTATCGGCCGGCTCGAGGCCGAAAAAGGTATCGAAGTAGTCCTCAAAGCCACCGAGCAGCTCCCCAACGAGGGGTGGCAGCTGAAAATTGCCGGAAAGGGACTTGAGGACTACGTGCGGGCGCTCAAGAGCCGCAGCAGGGGCAACATCGAATGGCTCGGCTTTGCCCGGGCGGCCGAATTCTATGCCAGCATAGACGTCTGTCTGGTGAGCTCGGTCTGGCCGGAGCCGCTGCCGCGGACGTTGATCGAAAGCATCAACGCGGGCCGGGCGACGATTTGTTCGACCGCGGGAGGGATTCCCGAGATCGCGGGGTTTTCCAATATGGTCGGGTCCTACGAGCCCAACGACTATAAGCGACTGGGAGAATTGATGCTGAAGGCCCTCAACGAGAGATCGCGCTGGAAGGTTGCGCGGCCTCCACAGCCGGGATTTGCCGAAAGGTTCTCGGCAGATTCGGTGACAGGACAATATTTGGACGTCTATTTGAATAACAATCGAACCAACCGGCAATAAGCCGAAACGGAGATTTCAGAAAGCCATTTGGCTGGAAAGCTGGACAGACCTTTTCCGATGAAGATCCTTATCACGTCATCCCTCTATCCGACGCCGTTGGCTCCGAAGGTGGTCGGTGGCGCGGAAACATTCGTCCGCCGCCTCGCTGAGACCCTGGTGGGGCAGAACGACAGCGTGGAAGTGATACGTGCCGCGTCTGTCTCGAACCAGCCAATGGAAAGCTGCAACGGCATCGACGTGTATTCGGCGCCCGTGCACAATATCTATTTCCCCTTCGCCAAGCAGCACAGCGCGCCCGTGCGCGGCATCTGGCACGCGGTCGAGGACTGGCAGCAGATGTCGGAGATCGTCGCGGCCAGGATCAAGGCGTTCAAGCCTGACATCCTCCACTCAAACAATCTCTCGGGGCTGACCACGGCCGTGTGGCGGACCGCGGCGGAGCTCGGCATTCCGGTCCTGCACACGCTTCACGACTACTATCTCACCTGCCCCCGCTGCTCGCGCTTCTCGGACGGGCACGCCTGCGAGGCGAGCTGCATGAGCTGCCAGCTGCTGACCTTTCGCCGCCGCGGCGCGACGAGGCATCTGGACGCCGTCGTCGGCGTCAGCCAGCGCATTCTCGACATCCATACCCGGCTCGGTCTCTTCACGCAGACACCGCTCAAGATCGTCATTCGAAACGCCTCGACGGCTGACGTCGGCAGCGAAGAGACGGCCATCGTCGACGGCACCGTCACCTTCGGCTTCATCGGCCGGCTGACCGAAGAAAAGGGCATCTACAATCTCGTTCGCGCCATCGCGACGCTCCCGCCCGAGCGGATCCGGCTCGTCATCGCGGGGCACGCATCCGAGAGCCAGCGCAAGCAGATCAAGGAGCTGGCCCCGAATGCGCGGATCGAGTTTCTCGGCTTCGTGCAGCCGAAGCAGTTTTACGAACAGGTGAACGTCGTGGTCGTGCCCTCGGTCTGGGAAGATCCAAGCCCGCTTGTCGTCGCCGACGCGCAAGCCGCCTGCAAGCCCCTGCTCGGCACCCCCTTCGGGGGCATCCAGGAATCGATCAAGCCCGGTTTGACCGGCTGGCTGACGTCACCCGATCCGGCCTCGATCGCCAAGAGCATTCTGGCGATCGTCGAATCTCCCGAGCAGATTCAGGAGATGAGCGGTCGATTGAAGTCCGGCATCGATAAATGGGCCTTCGACGACGTGGTCACCGGTTATCGCAACACCTTCGACCAGATCATGCGCAGCCGCGGCATGGCTCGCACCTAGGACAGGCGGACTGAGATGCCGCTGACGTCCCTCGACCATTCCCCCATATTCCCTCACGCGCATCGTCAGACATGACCAGCCTGCTCGCATTCGGCAGTTACATCTACCAGAGTGCGTCCGCGATCATTCTGATCTTCGCCGTCAGCCATATCCTCTCTCCGGCCCAGTACACCTCGTTCTCGCTGGCGCTGGCGACGAGCCAGCTGGCCTGCGTCTTCGTGTTCGAATGGCTGCAACTGGCCGGCGTCCGCTTCCTCGCCGCCGCCTCCGGAGCAGAGGCGGCGCGTCTGCGATTCTCGCTGTTCGCAGCGGGAGGGCTCAGTGCGCTGGTTCTGCTGCTCGTCGGCAGCGTGGCGGGGCTGCTGAGCACGCTGGAGACAGGCGTCGTCGCCCTGGCGCTGGCGCTGGCCGTGCTGCAAGGCGGCACCGACCTGTATTTCATGATCGTGCGCGTGTCCGACCGGCTGGCGACAGCGTCAGCCCTGCTGATCCTGCGCGCCAGCGTGCTTCTGGCCGGCGCGGTTGCGGCCGCGCACCTCCACGGCACCGCGGCGGCGACGCTGTGCGGCATCGCCGCGGGCTACGGCGCCGTGCTTCTCGTGAGCCTGGTCGTACATCGCATCTCGCTGCAGCGACCGTCGCGGCATGCGATGCTGGCGGATTGGGGCAATTTCTGCCGCTATGGCATCATGGCCGCGGCCGCCTCCGTCATCCATCTCTCCGTCCCCGTCACGCTGCGCCTGATCGTGATCGCCACGCTCGGCCGGGCCTCGACGGGAGCCGCCGGCTTCTCGATGGCGATCGACCTGCTGCAACGGCCGTTCTCTGTTCTCGTGGCCGCCATTCACACCGTCTGCTACCCCAATGTCGTCGTCCAGTTCGAGCGCAGCATCGACGGCGAAGCGCGCAGGACGACCGCCCGCATGCTCGACTTCATCCTGTGTGCGACGATCGTCATGCTGGGCGGGCTGATCGGCCTTCTGCCGGACGCGGCGCACTTGTTCGTTCCGGCCGATCTGCTGGTCGATTTTCTCGGCGCCGCACCGGTCGCCGCGATCTTCTATTTTCTCCACACCCACCTTCAGGCCACCCTCGCGATCGTGCCGCATCTGACCAAATCGGCAACGCGGCTGGTGGTCGTCGCAGCGTGCCAGCTGGTGCTGGTGTCAGCGGCAGCTTCGATCGGCGCGTTGCTGCACATATCGGTCGCGGGACAAATCGCGAGCGCGGCACTGGCCACCGCGCTCGTCATCCTCTTCGCCAGCGGCCCGCTGATCCGGTTCCGGGCGGCGCCGCGCGCGCTGCTGATCGTTGAGGCAACCGTCGCAGCCGCCGCGGTCGCCATGCTCGCGACGGCCCCCTCCGATTCCCTGCTCTGGCTTGCGGGGAAGATCGCCGTCGCCGGCCTTGCCGTCGTCCTGGTGACGTGGCGAGGCGACCTGCTGGCTTCGGCACGCAGCTAGATTAAGCCTAGATCAAGCCTTCACCGCGTGCGCCAGCGCATTGCCGCTGGTGTCGCCGATCAGGCCGTAGATCCTGAGCGTCTCGTCGACCATCGGCCCGACGCCGAAATATTGCTGGGCGCGCGCAAGGGCATTGCGCGACAGCGCAGCGCGGGTTGCGGGATCCGCTACTTTCTCAAGCGCGCCGACGAGCGCATCGACGTCCTCGAACGGCACGATGAAGCCGGTCTGACCTTCGATGATCTGGTCCGTTGCGCCCCCCGCCGGGGTCCGCACGGGGACCAGTCCCGTCGCCATGGCCTCGGCAACGCCGAGCGGGAATCCCTCGAACCGGCTCGGCAGCGCGAACACGTCGGCGGCCCAGAGAATTTCACGGACGTCGCCCATGAAGCCGAGGAACTTGAAGGTGTGCTTGTCCTTCTCGCCGGCAAAGGCAAACGACTTGATCTCCTTCTCGCGCTCGGCGCCCCCACTGCCGACGAAGTAGCATTTGATATCGATGGGCGAAGGCGTGGCGCTGTCGCGGATCTTGCGCGCCGCCTTGATGAGAAGGTCGTGGCCCTTCACCCAGGCGAGACGCGCCGCCAGCAGGCACATGAACTCGCCCTCGGCGACGCCGAATTTGGCGCGGGCATCGCGGCGCTCGGCATCCGACGGCGGACGGAAATGTACGGTATCGACGCCGCCATACACCTTGGCGATCCGGTTCTTGCCGAACAGCACGTAGCGTCTGAGATGCCGGAGCGATTCCTCCGACATCAGAATGAGGGTGTGCGGAAGGAACAGGTTGAAGTACAGGATCTGGACCAGGCTGAACGTCGACTGCGGCGCATTCTGCACCTTGTCGATGTTCCCGAGCACCGATGGATGATAGGTCGCCACGCAGCGCGCGCCGGTCAGCAGCGACAGCAGCCGCCCCCACATCAGCATGCCGAGCCCGTGGACGTTGATCACGGAGATGTCGTTCTCCCGGATCACCTTCAGGAGCTGCATGAAGATCGACAGCGAGGGCAGCTTGCGAAGTCCGGGAACGACGTGCCACTGCTTGACGGCCGCCGCCAGCTTCTGGCGCTTGTATTCCGACTTCTCGTCCGACCGCACGATGCCGGAGACCAGGTGGATCTGCACGCCGCGGGCGTGCAGCCCCGTGGCCAAGGTCTCGCAATAGGATGCAATCCCGTCATTGCAGTTCACGACCTCAACCAGAAACATGACATTCGGGGCGCCCGACATGGGATCCTTCATGGGAATGGCCTTCTACTCCGTTCGATCAACGAGACTTTAACCAGTGCTTAGCGGCAAATTTCGTGCCGTGCCAGCGGTTTGCCCGCAATAGCTTTGCGCGCCTAACATATTGACGTTGCGGATCTGCGACACGCGACAGGCCGGCAAAAGCCGCTTCAGAAGCCGCGTTTCTGGAGTTCAGCGGCTTCCTCCGGAGTGAGCTTGCCCCCCGCAAAGCGCGACACGAGGTAGAGCGCGACCTTCGGTCGGTCCAAATCGTACATCAGGCCAAAGCGGTTTTCCGGCGGCTTCTTGGCCGGCTCGTCGACGATTTGGTAGATGTTGATGGCATCGACCACGACGTCCTTCTGATCCCTGATTGCCGTCAACATACCGTTCAAATTCCGTAGACAACGCTCGGTTGCAGCGTCCCCAGGGGCGTTGCCGTAATCGGGCTTGTAGATCTCGCCGCAATTGACCTCGTTGAAGAGGACGTGCCGGCGATAGGACGCGAGCTTCTTGAACAAGTCGAAGCGCGGGTTCCAGCCGTTCCAGGCATGACGCATATCCTGTCCCAGCACTTCGTAGTAATGGTAGGAAATCAGGTCGTAGTGCACGCCGCGCGACTCCATGAAATCCAGGAAGCCGAACATCGTCGAGGTGGTGTTCAGGATCTTCTTCAGGTGCAACCCGCTCTCCTGATTGATCCGGTCGATCGCGTCAGACGCCCCGCGCAGAACGGCTGCCCAATCCTCCATGGCCGGCATCTCGAACTCCGCAGCGGTCATCCCCTGGCCGAAAAGGCGCTTGTCGTTGCGGTCGCGCGCAACGAGATTGATCTCGTTCTCCAATTCCCACTGATCGATCTCATTCTTGAACTGTTTCACGAACGCATACGTCCGGTTGTATCCCTGCTGGTACAGCGCCTCGCGATCACCGGCAGGATACAGGCCTGCATCGGTGCGATCCCCCCAACGGAACGGGAAGCCGAAGACCGGCTGCAGTCTTATCCCGTAGGCCTTGGCCAGCTGGAATGTCTTCGCGAACGCCGGACCTCCCGTCTGCTCGTTGTCCTTGGTCAGGTTCACGCCCCATCTGATCACGGTGAAGCCGCGCTCCTTCATCACGCGAAAGAACGGCTCGGGATCCTTTCGCATCGCTGCGGGTCCGTTCAAGCCCCACTCCAGCGCCTCGGCAGACGACGACATCGACGCGCTCGTCACAGCGACAAAAAGAAGCGCGCTGATCTTCCAGAGAAAGTTCCACCGCATCCGATTCCTGACTCCTCGCAGCTCTCGGGAAACTTCGGCAGACTCCAGTCGAGCCTTCGACGCCAGAACAGTTGTCACATTCGAAGTTCGGCCCGTGCATTTACGGCAACCCGCTTCTAGGCAATTCGATCTGCCCTGACCATAGGCTTAATAGCGCTTAACACAATCGAGCTCGATGCTGCCTGCGCGACAAGCAGATGCGCTTTGATTGAGCAGCGGCACAACATCGATGCAACATCGTCGTTGCATCGCCATCGCGACGTCACGCTGACAGCACATTGGCGTGGTGATTCAGAATCAATCACTCTAGGCAGATTCGTACGCGGGTCGGCGTCGTGCAGAACGCTCCGGTGAGAAAATCTCCGGGGTGCGTCTATTTTTACTGATCTCACCAACTCCAAAAACAGAGATTGGCCGATACGACGGTTACAAGCGGCAACGAACTCTCGCGCTCCAGAAAGGATTCGGAATACCGATGACTACTGCATCACCAGATCAGACGATCCTGTCGGCGAGCACCTTCATTAGTTCCATCGGCGTCAATACCCACGTTGGTTATGGGTGGGGAGGCTACAACAACCTCGCACTCGTAGAGGACGACCTCAAATATCTCGGTGTTACGAAGCTGCGCGACGGACTTGCGACAAGCCCGGCCGCCCAACCGGTCCTCGATGGCCTCGCCAAGGACGGGTACAAGTTTGACCTCGTGGTTCAGTCGAAGGTTGCGATCGGCGGCACATCCGCACTTCAAGATTATCTCGATGCGGTCAAGGCGTTCGCGACCAGCCATCAAGGCAGCGTCATCGCGCTCGAGGGCCTCAACGAGGTCAACCTCGACGAATTCAACTACGACGGAACCTTGACCATCGAGGCCGCGGCGCGGTTCCAGACCGCCTACTACAACGCCATCAAGGCCGACGGCACGCTCAGCAAGATTTCGGTCTATAACCTGTCGCTGGGTTACAACGACACCACCGACTACGCAAAGCTCGGAGACCTCTCGGGCTCGACGGATTACGCCAACTCCCACGCATATGTCAGCACGAGCCTGACGCCCGCGGCCGCCCTTCAAGCCCTGCTCGGCAACGCTACGTCGGTGACCGGCACCGATCCGGTCGTGATCACCGAGACCGGCTACACCACCAAGAGCGACACACCTTATATTGGCGCCAACGAGAACGTGCAGGCGAAGTCGATCCTGAACACGTTGGTCGATGCCTACAAGGACGGCGTCAGCACAACTTATCTCTATCAGCTGCTCGACGCTTCGGCGAGCAACGACCCCACGGACTCCGAATCGCACTGGGGCCTGTTCAACAGCGACGGAACTCCGAAGCTCGCCGCGACCGCGATCCACAACCTGACCACGATCCTGGCCGACGACGGCAAGGGCGGCAACGCGCCGACCGCGTCGCTGAACTACACGCTCGACGGCCTGCCTGCGAGCGGGAACAGCATGGTTCTCGGCAAGAGCAACGGCGCCTATGAGCTGGTGGTGTGGGCGGAACCCAAAATCTGGAACGACGCGACCGACACCGAGATCTCGAACCCGACCAGTTCCGTCACGGTGAACCTCGGCAGCGTCCATCACCTGATCAGCGTCTACGATCCGCTGAAGGGCAGCACGCCGATCGCCACCTATACCGACGTCAGCCAGATCGTGGTTCCGGTCTCGGACCACCCACTGATCATCGAGATCGACGCTCCGACAGGAGGCGGCACGACGCCGCCCGCCGTGACCGATGTCAGCGGAACCGCTGAGGACATCGTGTCGCAGATGTCCGAGCTGAACGCCTCGGCTTCGCTTCAGACCATCACGCTCACCGACACGCACGTGCTTCCGGTCGCCTCGATCTCGACCATGGAGTACATGATCTCGCACTATACGAAGGCGCTGGCGGCGATCCAGGGCGGCTACCAGTTCTCCGTCACCAATTCGACCGACACCTGGAGCGTGACCAAGGTCTACGACTCCTCGGCGACGCTTCTATCGACCAGCACGTCGAACTTCACGAACGGCATCATCACCAGCAAGGCCACGCTCAATACCGATGGCTCGACGGAGAGCATCGCCTACACCAACGGCAAGATGGTGCGTGACGTCACGGTCACGGCGATCGGCGACAAGGACACCAAGACCTACGATGCGAGCGGCAATTTGATCGCGGACCTCGTCCAGAACAAAGACGGATCCTCCTCGAACACGCTCTACTCGGCCGGCGTCAAGACCAAGATGTACGTCACCAATGCCGACCGCACGCACGACAACTACTATTACAACATCACCGGCCAGTCCTACACGACCGAGCACGACCAGCTCGACGCCAGCGGAAGGCTGCTGTCCGTCGTCCGCACGCATGCCGACGGCTCCATGGCCTACAGCCAGATCTTCAACAGCGACGGCAGCAAGGTCACGACCCAGTACGACTCCACGGGGCACAAGACCTCGGTGATCACCGTCACGTCGACGGCGACCACGACCGACCTCTATACCACGACCGGCGCGCTCAAGCAGACGATCGTGCAGACGACCTCCGGCAACGTGACCACCACGAACTACAACGGTTCGCTGCTGGCGTCCGTCTACGTGGTCAATGCCGACGGGTCCAAGGAGTCGAAACTGTACGACGCCAAGGGCATCATCGCGAGCGACCTGATCCAGAGCGCCGACGGCTCGTCGTCGAACACGCTCTATACGGCGGGCGTCAAGACCAAGACCTATGTCACCAACGCCGACGGCAGCCGCGACAACTACTATTACAACATCACCGGCCAGTCCTACACCAGCGAGCACGACCATCTCGATGCAAGCGGCAAGCTTGTCTCGGTAAGCCGCACGCATGCCGACGGCACGATGGCCTACAGCCAGGTGCTGAACGGCGACGGCAGCAAGGTCACGACCCAGTACGACTCCACCGGCCACAAGACCTCGGTCGTCACCACGACGTCGACGGCCACCACGACAGACTTCTACACCGCCGCCGGCGCACTCAAGCAGACGGTCGTGCAGACGGCCTCCGGCAACGTGACAACGACCAACTACAACGGCTCGCTGCTGGTGTCGGTCTACGTGGTGAACGCCGACGGCTCGAAGGACTCGAAGCTCTACGATTCCAACGGCATCATCGCCAGCGACCTCGTTCAGAACAAGGACGGCTCGTCCTCGAACACGCTGTACACGGCCGGCGTCAAGACCAAGGCCTATGTCACCAACGCCGACGGCAGCCGCGACAATTACTATTTCAACATCACCGGCCAGTCCTACACGACCGAGCACGACCACATCGATCCCAGCGGGAAGCTGCTGCTGGTCAGCCGCACCCATGCCGACGGCTCGATGGCCTACAGCCAGGTGCTGAACAGCGACGGCAGCAAGGTCACGACCCAGTACGACTCCACCGGCCACAAGACCTCGGTCGTCACCGTCACGTCGTCAGCGACGACGACCGATACTTACGACCCGTCGTCCGGCGCACTGAAGCAGGAGATCGTCAAGACGAGCTCCGGCGACACCACCACGACGAACTACAGCGGCACGCGGCTGGCATCGGTCTACGTGGTCAACGCCGACGGATCGAAGGACACCAAGCTGTACGACTCCAACGGCATCATCGCCAGCGATCTGGTCCAGAACAAGGATGGCTCGTCCTCGAACACGGTCTATTCGGCCGGCGTCAAGATGAAGCTCTACGTCACCAACACCGACGGCAGCCACGACAATACCTTCTACAACATCACGGGCCAGAGCTATACGACCGAGATCCAGCACCTCACCGCGGCCGGCACGCTGACGACCCTGACCCGGCTACATGCCGACGACACCCTTGCCTACAAGCAGGTGATCAACAGCGACGGCAGCAAGGTCACCGACCTCTACGACAGCACCGGTCACAAGACGAGCGAGATCCTCAACGGCACCGATGGGTCGACCACGACGGACACCTACGATTCGTCCGGCGCGACCACCCAGCACGTCGTCAAGACCGCCGGCGGCGATGTCACGACGACGAATTACGTGAACGGGCTGAATTCGTCGATCTATGTCGTCAATGCCGACGGCACCAAGGAGACCAAGCTGTTCGACAGCAGCGGCAACCTCTCCAGCGACTACGTGCTGAACAAGGACGGGTCGAATTCGACGACGATCTACACATCAGGCGTCAAGACCAAGGCCTACATCAACAATGCCGATGGCAGCCACGACAACTACGCGTACAACATCACCGGCAAGAGCTACGTGACGGAGCATCAGCACCTCGATTCCTCGAACAAGGTGACGCTACTCGAGCGCTCCCACGCGGATGGCACGCTCGACTACACGCAGGTTCTCAAGTCGGACGGCAGCAAGATCACGGATGTTTACGACAGCGCCGGGGTCAAGACGACGGAAACCATCAACAACGCCGACGGCAGCTCCGACATCTTCAAGTTCCAGCTCTCGGGACTGCCGGGCGCCGTCGAGCACGACAGCTACAATTCCAGCGGCTCGCTGCTCGCGATCGACGTGACCAACAGCGATGGCACCCACAACGTCACCGCGGTGAGCGCGGGACTGACGCTGGCCGGCGGAGGCGGCAACGACGTCTTCTCCGCGGCGCCGGGCACCACGACCGTCATGTTCGACGGCGGCAACGATCAGATCAAGAGCTTCCACGCCGGAACAGCGTCCAACCACGACACGATCGAGATCCTGAAATCACTGGTGGCCGACTACAGCCATTTGCAGATTTCGCAGTCGGGTTCGGATACGCTGATCCAGCTCTCGACGAACGACTCGATCCTGTTGAAGAACGTGAATTCGACGACGCTCGATCACGGCAACTTCCTGTTCGTCTGACACGAAGACAAGCGCCGGCAGGTGAGCCTGCCGGCGCAGTCTCCAGGACAATAGGACGAGCGACTTCGGTGTAACCGGGAAGCTGCGGCCGAGCCGGTGTCGTATTTCCCGCGGGCCTCATTTCCGGACGGCCGTGTCCTCAATGACTGGACCATCAGCCGCTGACACGCGCAGTCGTGCAGGCCATTTGATTTTCTTGACGAGCTTCCTGGCAGCCAACGCCGGACGTTCGACAAACCACCACGAAGAAGCTGCGAAACAAACGGCCGCGACGCTCGATCACGGCAACTTCCTGTTTGTCTGACACAAAGACGAGCGCCGGCAGGTGAGCCTGCCGGCGCTTGTCTCTGTGACAACAGGAAGAGCAACTTCAGTAGGGCCGGAGCGCTGTGGCCGCGCAGATGTCGAACTCCCCGCCGGCAGTCATTTCCGTACGGCTGCGTCCTCAATCTCCATGACTGTACGATCGGGCGCTGACAAGCGCAGTCGTGCAGGCCATTTGATTTTCTTGAGAAGTTTCCTGGCGCCCAGCGCCGGGCGTTCGACACACCACCATGAAAAGGCTGCAAAGCAAACAGTTGCTACGACAGCCGCTGCCGATCCCAGGTTCAGACCCGGCCACAGATGAGCAAAGGCCTGCTGAAGCGGGAACCCGTACAGATAGATGCCGTAAGAATAGTCTCCGCTGAGCATGAGCTTGTTTCGAGCGGGATTGGCAACCCCCAGGAACACCGTCACGTATGTCAGCGGGACGGCGACGACGAGGTCGCCATTGGGAAAGCGGAGCAGGAGATACGAAACCGCCAGGGCGATGCCGAACAGCGCAAAAGACCACTTGATCTTGCTCGCGTAAAAGTAGAACAGCACGCCAACAAGAAACGATATCGGCAGCACCGCGGCCTTGGCAGTCAATGGCGACTTCGCCTCATGAACGCTGTACCAATACATCGCGAAGATATGAGCTGCGACAATTGCGACGATCAATAGCGTCCTGCTCTTCTTCAAACCTGCAAACGCAAGTGCCCCGAGCACAATGTAGCAATCCAGTTCCCACGGGATTGTCCAGAGCTGCTGATTGACCATGTTCGGCCGCGGATTATCCAGAAACACGCCGGGCAGCGTGAAATGGATATATCCAATGATGTTCAGGAGGTAGGCCCAGAACTTGGGGTGCGAAAAATACTCGGAGAGCGGTAGCGCCGTGAACAAGGCGCCGATCACAAACGCGCTCAGGACAACTTCCGCAATCAGCGCAGGCGCAAGCCTGATGACGCGAAGCGCAAAGAATTCCGGCAAGGTTTGCGTCCGCACCAGGCTGCCGGCCACCAAAAAGCCGCTCAGTGCGAAAAACATAGGCAATATGCAGGCAACCAGCGGGCGAACAACGGGCGTGAGATAGGCGCTGGCGGCCTCGTCGCCTAAACCGGTCTGGAAAATATGCACCGCGACTACGCTTAAAGCGAGAGCCAGTCTGAGATAGTCAAACCCAGTCGGCCGACCATTGGCCGCTGCAATCTTGTCCTCAAGCGTCATCGAATTTTTCCAGAATTGCATTTGCCTAAACTCATAATGATTGCAGATGAGATGCAATGCAACATCATTAGAGATGATCAGCAATGCATGTTCATGCGAGAGTTTCACGCACGCATTGAGATCGACGACGGATCAGCCCGCATGCAGATACGATCTGCGCCCGCGCTTGCTCGGTGCATTGAACCGCGAAGCGCCGACCGTCTCTCGTCAACGTCAGGAGAAAACTGTTCGTGATCCTCGGAGCGCCAAACGCCGCGCCAGAGATTGTTGTGCTCACGCTCATGCGCAAGCGATTGCCTTCTGCCGTCGACGAACAACCAAACGGCAGGATACTCGCGCCCGTCGCGCTGCTTCAGGCGCGCATGCGGCCCGGTGCTTGCGAGCGCACGACCCGCGCGGGTGCTCCCGCAGCGACGGCGTGCGGCGGAACATCACGCGTCACGACCGCATTGGCCGCGACGTTGGCGCCTTCGCCAATCGACGTCGGGCCGACAATGACGGCACCGGTATAGATGACAACATTGTCGCCGATGGTCGGGCAACCCGGCTCATCCCAGGCGCGCCGTCCGAGCGTGACATTGTGATACAGCATCACGGAACGGCCGATCCGGGCGCCCTCGCCGATCACGACGCCGGTCGGATGCGGCAGGATCAGACCCGGCCCGATCTCTGCTAGAACCGAGATGTAGCAGCCGCGGCGCATCAGCGCTCGCACCAGCAGCCAGGTGATCTGGTGCCCCCAGCGTGTCTGGAAGCGCAGCATCTTGGCTATCCGCCAGGTCGTGATCACGGCAAAGCCCGGGCTCGTGAGCAAGGCGATGAAGGCTGCCCCGACACCGGACTTGCCGGTATTCGCCATCAGGTCCTCGCGCCACGGAATTCCCGCCTGAGGCTCGCTCCCCATTCCCGCTTCTGAAGACATCCACCAATCTCTACTAACTTGCCGAGGGAAGATTTGCCTGAATCGACGGAGCCGACCCACCAAGCAGCGACTGCACGCTGCTCCAGATCCGGCGCCTGAAGACCACATAGCTGCCGAGTACGATCAGAACATAGACCGCCGTCGCAATCAGCCAATGCGACAGGCTTGCAACATCTGCCTTCGTGGCGACGAGCGCACACACAGCGCCGAGCGTCGTGGCGACGGTGGCCGGCATCAGGGCCGCGAACAGCGCTGCATAAGGGACCGCGCAGCTTCTAGCTCCGATCATCAGCATGAGCGCGCAAACCAGGATCGATACGACCAGATACACGACGGCCACGGCCGTCAGCCCGAACGGCAACGCGATGAGGAAGGCGAGAATCATGCTGGCGCTGTTGGCGGTGCTTACCCAGAACTGAAGTCGTGCCTTGTCGTGCGCCAGCAGAACCGGGCCGGCATAGGCCGCGATCGACTGCGCGGCGCCCGCCGGCGCGAGAATGGCGATCAGCGGCAACACTTCCTGCCAATGCGCCGACAGGAATGTCGCAACGGGATATTTCAGCCCGAATGTCAGATAGATCATCGCCGGGAACGTGATCATCGCCGTCATGCCGAGAACCGCGCAGATCGCCGCCCTGCGCCGCTCCTGCTCCCGCTCGCCGTTCATCCGGCTCAAGGTCGCCATCAGAACTCCGCCGCCCGGCCACGAGAGGATCATCAGCGGCAGCGTCATGAACTGGAAGGCGAGACCGAACAGGCCGACCGCCGCCGCGCCCAATTTGGCGCCGATCATGAGATTGCCGACGTTTCTCGCAGCGAAGTTGAGGACGTTCGAAGCCAGCACCCAGCCGCCGAACGACAGCATCAGGGCGACGCTGCGCCATTTGAAGGACAGGTGAATGTGGCGCCTGGTGTTCACATAGAACGCGACGGCTCGCACGGCCTGCATCAGGACGTAATACGCGATCAGCGCCCAGATTCCCCAGCCCAGCACGGCGCCAGCCACGCCGACGATCGCAGCAATGAGGGCCGCTCCGGCCTCGATCAGGGCGATCGTCTGATACCGCAGGGATCGCTCCAGCACCGCGCGCGGTCCCATCGCGGAGATCGACAGGACCACCGAGCCCGAGAGCGCGGCCAGCACGGCCGGCAGGCCCGGCATATTGACCGCGGCGCCGAGCGGCTTCGAGGCTGCGGCCAGCACCAGGGCACAGCCGATCCCGATCGCAACCATCAGGGTCGTCGCCGCACCGGCTTCCTCCTTCGTCAGCGAGCTCCGCTGGATCATCGCGCTCGACAGCCCGAGATCGGTCAGCATGGAGATGAAGGCGATGAACGGCAGCGAAAACGCCACGAGCCCGAATTCGGTCGGCGTCACGAAATAGGTGATCAGCAGCGTGATGAGGAACTGAACGGCCGACTTGACGACGTTCACGCTCGACATCGAAAGCAGATTCTTGATGATCATGACGTCACCCGTACGTGATCCGGCTGAAACGATGGCATGGGAACGCGCTCACGCGACATAACGGGCTTCACGACGCACTCCGAAAAACAGGCCCCGCAGCGCCGGATCGAGCAAGCGGCGGAGTCTCACCTCGATCAGCTCGTAGCTGACCGCACCCGCGATCAGCGAAGCAACCAGACCGAGGCCCGCAAAGGCGGCCCAGATCAGCCACAGATTGACGCCATGCGCCGCCAGCTTCACGCCGATGACCTGCAACGGAAATAGCGCGAAAGGATGGACCAAATAGAGGCTGTAACTGATCTTTCCGAGGAACTGCAGGAACCTGCCGCTCAGCGCAACGGCAACACCGGAGTCCGGAGCAAGGACCATTCCAAACAGCAGCGCTCCCGGCAGCAGCCCGACCAGCGGATGCACATGTTCGATCGACACGTACATGGCGGCGCCGCAGACGAAGCCGGCCAGCACGCCGCGCCAGCCACCGATTCGGATCCGCCAGTCGATCAGACTGAACAGCAAACCGACGAGGAAGAAGGCGGCGATCGGCCGGAAGACAATGCCGGCAACACCGAGCAGGATGAACGGCGCCGCCAGCAACCAGTTCCTGCGCTGAACGGCCATCACGAAGATAATCGCGAACAGAATGTAGAATGCCCATTCGTAAGCCAGCGTCCAGGCGTTCTGCTGGCCGATCGGCAATCCCAGCGCGTCCGGCAGGAACGCGAGATTGACGAAGAACAGCTTGAGATATGTCGCCAGGTCGATGCCCTTGAAGAACTTGTAGCCGACCAGGGGGCCCGCCGTGAACAGGATCAGATGCAGGATCACGAACACGGGCAGGATTCGCAGGGCGCGATCGAGAAAGAACCTCGCGACGCTGCGGTGGCGCATGAGGCTCGCCGGGATCAAGAAGCCGCTGATCATGAAGAACAGCTCGACCCCGTGCCCACCCATGTTGACCGTGGCTTCGAGCCACGGCCAGATCGGAGGCAGGAAGCCCGCCAGCAGCGGCATGTCCTGCAGATGCACGATCAGCACGCTGAGCGCCGCGACGCCGCGCAGCCCCTGGATCGCCTCCACGAAATTCTTGCTGTCTCCGCTCACTGCTGCGATCCGATCCCGAGATGAAGGAAAATTCCGGACCGGAGCCCGCGCTGCGCACCGCAGCTCATTGCATGTGGCAACATGGCCTCACGCCGGCCGCGAAACCAGGTCATCGACGTCAGGCGCCAGCGGCGCCGCGCTCGAGGCGATCCTGTCAGCTCTCCCCTTTTCTCGCGCGAAGACTTCGCTGAATACCACACTCAGCATGATCAAGCCGCTTGCCGGACCATAGGCCAGGACCGTGATGGTGAAGAGATTCATCGCGACCGCGAAAGAGAGCTTGTAGATGTCCCTGGTCCTTGCGACCGCGAGGATGACCAGGATCACGAACACCACGAAGATCGGCCCGAACATCAGATACGTGCCGAGGTAGAAATTATCCACCGGCACGTAATAGCTGAGCTTGTTCGAGAACAGCAGCTGCGGATAGTTGAAGCATCCGAGGCCGCAGCCGAAGAAGAAGCCCACCGGCATGAGATCGGCCATGTAGACGAATGGCAGTTGCCAGCTGTTGTTGACGCGGTCCTGCAGGCTGTACAAGCTGCGCGATATGCTGACGAGCGAGCTGCCGGAGAACAGGGCCATCAGCAGCGCGGGTACGAGGATCGATAGGAACGACAGCAGCGCCATTCGGCGCAGCATGGGAAACTTCTCGCGCTCGGGCAGAAGCCGGACAATGACCAGACAAACGACGTAGATCACCATCACGCCCAGCGAGGTCTTGCTGGTCGTCAGCTTGATCGCATAGAGGCCGACCGGCGCCCAAAGCAGGCACCACAGCAGGCTGCGGCGCACGGACGTCACCACGTAGGTGATGAACACGAAGAAGGCGGCCATGGTGCTGTCGGCCGCAAGGCCAGCCAGCCGCGTCTCCGACGCCGCCCACCAGAGCCGGCTCGCCTGCCGCGTTCCTCCGAAGGTCTCGTAGGCGAAACCGACCCACGGCAGCTGAATACGGGAGGACAGGAAAATGCCGAAAATCGTGAGGTAAAAGAGGGGATGAATCCAGGCCAGCAGTCGCCGGTACTCGCCGAAATTGCGGCCGCAGAAGCAGAACCCCACGAACACCGGTGCGATCATCTTGAACGACGATATCATGCCGGTGAAGTAGCCGAGGAAAACGTATCCGAGATAAAGTGCAAACGCGATGTAGAACAGCGTCAGGATCGCAACCAGGCTTCTCCCCACCAGGATGTAGCGCTGGATGAACGCGAGGATGCAAACCATCGCGAAGATGTCGGGCAGGAACCAGATGGGGTCGATCTTGGCGACCGCCAGGTAATAGCGCAATGCGCCGGCGAGCGCGTCGCGATAGAAGTAGAGAACCAGCGCGATCGCCTCAAGATTGAAGGTCGAACCGCTCGCCTGCGCGCCATCGTCGATGGGCGGTTCCGCGAAGCGGAAGCCCGGAGCAACAAGCGTTGAAGATGATGGATGAGCGGCCATCGATTCACTCGGCTGCGGCGAGCGAATTGGCTGGACGGGGCCTGAGCAGCCCGAGAACCAGCCGCGACCCCGGCATTTCGATGGTGGTGTAGGTCAGGTTCGAAAGCGCGAGCACCGCGCCAACGAAAGCGACGAGCAGCACCGAGGCGGGCAAGCCGGGCAGCAGACCATCCAACGACTGGAAACGGGCCGTTCCAACGCCGCGCGCAAAATATTCGAGCAGGACGAGCACCAGCGCGTGGACCATGTAGATCGAATAGGACCGCTTGCCCAGCCACACCAGCGGCTTCGCCGTCAGCAGTTCGGGCAGCGGACGATTGGGGAACACCATCAGCGACCCGAGCAGGATCGCAAAGACAACCGGCGCGACGAAGCTGATGACCGGCAGCCACCCGACCACCGAGATGATCAAGATCGCCGTAACCGCCGCGCCGATCTGCACGACCGACTGAAGCACAGGGCTCACGTCCGGCCGCACCATTGCCGCCGCGCGAACCGTCAGCACCCCGAGGAAGAAGCTGAGAACGCAACGAACGATGCCGAACTGATAATGAAAGTCCAGGCTTTCCATCCGCAGCACGAACAGGATGATTCCGAGGCTGCCCACAACGAGCAGGATCGAGAGGGCGTAGACCATGCGGACATTCCTCGCGGCCTGCGCCACGAGCATCACGGCTGCGAAGACGAGGTAGGTGTAGAACTCCGCACTGATGCTCCAGCTCGGCCCGTTCCAGCTCAGATAGCCGATGATGCCGGACGCCTGCAGCAGCAGGAGGTTCACGACGAAGGAGACGTAGTTGTTGACCACCATCTCGGGTGACGCGAAGTGCAGGACGCCGATCGCCACCAGGCCCATCTTCATCAATCGAAACGACAGGAAGGCGAGCAACGTCGCAAGGTGAAGCGGATAGATTCGCGCAATACGCCGCGAGACGAAGTCACGGAAGTCGAACCCGCCGAATTCCGACTTCATGTAGCTCATCGAAATGACGATGCCGCTGAGCACGAAGAACAGGTCGACGCAGAGCCACGAATTATGAAAGAACGCGACGTCGATCCACGCCCGATGCGGCAGAATCGTCTTAAGCAACTCCGAGCCGACGAAATGGTGAACGACGACACACAAAGCCGCGATACCTCGAACGCTGTCGAGCGGCACGTAGTGAGCTTTGGGCTTATGAACCGGCAAGGCAGAGCACCTGACAATGAGCTAGAGCAAAATGCTGCGTCGCAACATAATGCCTTCCTTCGACCTGCGGTTCAACTGGCAACACTCAAATTGAACCGAGATTTATCGAGATGCTTAGCGCTCATCGTCGCTTGATGTTCGGCCGTTGCATCCATCGATGGTAAACGCGCCGATCGTGCTGAAATCGTGACAGGATGCGC
This sequence comes from Bradyrhizobium huanghuaihaiense, assembly GCF_025200885.1. NCBI lineage: Bacteria > Pseudomonadati > Pseudomonadota > Alphaproteobacteria > Hyphomicrobiales > Nitrobacteraceae > Bradyrhizobium > Bradyrhizobium huanghuaihaiense. The sequence continues at coordinate 7,363,448 of NZ_CP104172.1, forward strand.
AATAACTTGATCTCGCGCGAAGTTCTGATAGCTCCGTCTGCGCTGAGCTGAATGACAGAGGGGCCTTTGGGCGCGATATCGCGATTTTTCGCCGCAGCCGTGTTCGTGCTGGCGCCACTTCCGCTCGGATCCCTCGACCTCGCGTGGATTTGTGTCTGGAATTTGCTGCTCGTTTGCAGCCTGCTGACGGCTGATCTCTCAGTCGTGAGTCGTCGCAACGCCATGCTGCTGATTCCTGTGGCAGTCGCCGTCGCAACGGTGGGCGTCATGATTGCGTTACAAATGTGGAGCGACCCCACTGCACAATCCGCAGCCATCTGGGAACTGCCGCGACGGCTATTCGGCCTCGCATTGCCGGGCCGCCTCTCCGCGACCGCGCGCGGCCCGTGGCTGGCATTTGGTTCGGTCCTGCTGCTGTCGCTCGCCTTCACCCGCGCAATCATTCTTGCAAGCGATGCGGGAGCCGCGCGCGCGCTGCTGCGAATACTGGCGTGGGCGGGCTGCCTGTATGCACTCTATGGAATTCTCGCCGAACTGATCGCGCCTGACATGGTGCTGTTCAGGCAGAAGGACGCCTATCTGGGCTTTGCCACGGGAACGTTCGTCAACCGAAATACGGCGGCGACGTTCTGGGGCAGCTGCGCTCTGCTGTTTCTGGTGCCTCTCCTGCGCAGCATGCACCGTCAGGAAGGCGGCGCGCCAGCGCAACCGAACTGGCGATCGCGGCTGGAAGAGGTCCTTTCCGCGCCGATAGCGCTCGGCGCAGGCTTCGCGATCTGCACGATCGCGCTCGCCATGACCGGATCACGGGCGGGCCTGCTGCTGTCGGTCGGTGCGTTCGCGCTCGCCATCGTCCTTTATCTCATTCCTCTCGAGCTCGGCAGATCGAGGAAATGGCTGGTCATCGGAGGTTCGGCGGCGGCGGCGCTGGTGCTGTTACAACTCGTCGGCGGCCTCGTGGCCGGCCGAATCATCGAATACGGGCTGATCGATCCTCAGCGGCTTGCCGCCTATCAGACATCAGCGGGAATCATCGCCGATCACCCGCTGCTCGGCATTGGACTGGGCAACTTCGAGGCGGTTTTTCCCGCCATTCGGCCCGCAGCACTCGGCAGTCTCGGCATCTGGGATCGCGCTCACAGCACACCACTGGAAATTGCCGTCGAATTGGGCATTCCCGCCTTCGCCGTGATCGCGCTCGTCAGCCTCTGGTGCTTTTACCATTTGTTCACCGGCAGCTTGCGCCGGAAGCGTGATCGCTACATACCCGTGATCGGCGCAAGCGTCGCCGTGTTGGGAGTTACACATAGCTGCATCGATTTCTCGCTACAAATCCCCGGCTACGGCGTGTTTTTCGCGGCCGTTGTCGGATGCGGCCTCGCGCAATCGCTACCGTCACAATTTCGAAAAGAACGTGGCAAGTTGGTGCAAATCGAGTTAAACTGAAAATATTGGAATTGGGCAGGGCAATGATTTGGAATTTTGATAGGCGCTTTGGCGCGATCGTCGGAGCACTGGCGATGTTCGCCGGAACGTCGGCGGCATTCGGCGCAACGGGTGTCAGCGCGGGCTGCGTTGCCAACACCGGGATCGTTTCGGCCGAACGTGCGACCGACTTTCTCGCCAATCCGAGCGGCCTGCTCGACCAGTTCAAGGACGGACAAGGCGGCCTCGCATCGGCTGTTCGCGACCTCCTGACCGCCCGCCCCGAGACCGTCGAAGGCATTGTCTCGCTGGCGAAGGCCAGCAGCGCCGATCAAAGCCGCGCCATCGGCGCGGGCCTCGGCACGGCCGCCTCGACCTGTGTCCTGTCGCAGCCTCAAGTTGCGCAGTTGATCCAGGAAGCGGTCCTCAGGACCGAGAATCCCGACCTCATCACCTCATTCACCAGCATCACCGGCGATATCCCGACCGAAGCGACGAACGGCGCCGATCCGACCGGAGAGACGACGGCCGGAGGCGGCCCGGGCGCGACCGCCGCGGAAGCCCGCGCCGGCGCGGCGAGCTCGACGACGCCCACGGCCCTGAATCAAGCCGGCCCCGGCGCGGCGTCGCAGACGCAGACGCAGACACTGTTTGCAGCCACGACGACTTCGGTTCTGACCTCGGTAAGCCCGTCGCGCTGACGACGGGAATCGCTGCGTTGGCAGCGCATTAACCACCCTGCTCCGGCCGGTCCAGCGACCGGCCGATTTCGTTACAATTGTAAATTTCCGCGGAACCAAAGTTCAAATCGTTTGTGAGATACCCGTAGCGTCAACAAAAAAGACGAAACGGGGATGTCATGAGCTGGATCATCAAGTCGCTGGTCGCGATCGGGATCGCGTCGACCGGTGCTGCCGCCAAGGCCGAAATCGTGAACGACGGTTCGCTCAATCAGGCGAAGGGTACGTTCATCCGCGAGTACGACAATGCGCTCGCGCCGCTGCAGTTCGTCAAATTCTGCATGAACAACGGCAGCGAATGCGCCGCCGACTCTGCAGAGCGGACCCTGCCCTCGGGCGAGCGGGCCATGAGCATGCTGCGCGAGGTGAACAGCGCGGTCAACGCATCGATCACGCCGATGCAGAAATCGACCAATCCGACGGTGGCACGCTGGACGATTGCGCCGTCCGCCGGCGACTGCAACGACTACGCCGTCACAAAGCGTCATCAGCTGATCGAGATGGGCTGGCCGAGCTCGGCGCTGCGACTTGCAGTTGTGCTGACCAATGGCGGCCAGGGCCATCTCGTGCTGGTCGCGCGGCTCGCCGACGGCGACTTCGTCCTGGACAATCTGTCCGCTTCGGTGCGCCCCTGGAATGCGGCGGAATACGAGTGGATCTCGATGCAGTCCGCCGGCAATCCGCGGTTCTGGGTCGCGATCGGCGAGCATGGCGAGCGCCTTCGCGCCACCCGCCTCGCGATGCTGCGGACCGTCCAGTAACCGGACGACGTTTCAGTCTACCCGCCTCTCAGTCACAAGTTTCACAGGCGCGAGGAGATGGTCGATGGACCGCCCCTCGCGCCTTTGTCGTGGGCAGTGGTGTTTGCCTAAGAATCGTGCTTCACGCATGCGGGTATGTGCAAACGTTCGCTGAATCTGCCTGATCGCAGCACAAGCTTCGTTCATGTTGAATTGCGGTGGCAAGGATGGCAATTCGGTCCGCGCTGGTTTATATTTTGCGCCGCACAAGAATTTGACATAGTTTTGGGCCATCAAGGACCTACGGCCTAAATCCCCCCACTGCCATCAATCCTTCGCAACGAGATATGAGCGCGATCCTCCTCAAACTCGATAGCTTGTTGCGTGGCCATGCTGTGGCCTCACGGATCGCTGCGGCCCTCGTCGTTGCACTGTGCGCGAGCTTCGCAACGCCGGTGCGGGCTCAATGCGTCGACCGCGCCGAGCGCGCCCCTCCGGCCGCAGTCAGCGCCTTCATCGCGGACCCGACGGTCATTCTTCGATCGTCAAAGAACGACAGAGACAAGCTGACGGGCCGGCTGACCGGGGTGCTGGTGACGGATATCGCTGCACTCGATTCGGTCCGTGCGATGCTGCGCGAGGCCAGCCAGGCCGATCGCATTGCCATCGGCGCCGGGCTCCATCGTGCTGAAGACCGTTGCGTGTCCACCAAGCCCGACGTCGCACGCAGGATCAGCGAGTTCGTCGCCAAGCTGCACGACGGCGCCGTGCTCAAGGGATATTTCGGGGACCAGGATGCGGCGGCGGCGCCCGCGCCGGGCAGCCCCGCTCCACCTGCAGTGCCGGCAAGCTCAAGCTCGAGCGCCGGTCTGATGTCGGGTGAATGGAAGACCGAACTCGCCGATCCGTTCAAACCCGTCCCCCTTCCCGAGTGACAACCTCAAGATTTCCAGAAATGTTTCAGCCACGAGATCAGTTTCCGCACCGCCCGAGATATGCCATCGAGGTCGGTGGCACGACGCTCAGCGCCGAGCGCGCTCTGGACATCGTGCGTCGCCAGTGGCCGCTGATCGCGGCCGTCGTGGCCGGCGCGCTCGCACTCGTTCTCGTCTACCTTATCGTCGCGACGCCGATGTACACGGCGAACGCGCGTATCCTGATGGACACGCGTCAGACCCAGGTGCTGGACAAGGACAGCGGAACGGCGAATGCGCTGATCGACCCGGGCTTCGTCGACAGTCAGGTCGAGATTCTCCAGTCCGACGACTTGCTGCTGTCGATCGTCCGGCGCTTGAAGCTTACCGAAGACGCGGAATTCAACGGCTCGGAGCCCGGATTGATTCCGCTGGTCATCGGCAAGGTCATCGGGCTGTTCGGATCGGACGGCCCTCCCAGCAAGGAGCGGGTCGAGCGGGGCGCGGTCGAGCTGCTCCAGAAGAATCTCAAGGTCGAGCGCGTGCTGACGACCTATGTTCTCTCCATGAATTACCGCTCGATCGATCCGAACAAGGCTGCGAAGATCGCCAACGCGATCGCGGACGCCTATATCGTTGGTGCTCTGGAGGCGAAGTATCAGTCGACCAAGCGCGCCGGCGAATGGCTTCAGCAGCGCAGCGCCGAGCTGCGCGAGCAGGCGACGGCCAGCGACCGCGCCGTGCAGACCTTCAAAGCTGAGAACAACATCGTCGGCACCAGCCGCGGCCTGATGAGCGAGCAACAGCTCGCCGACGCCAACTCGCAGCTGGTCACTGCGCGCGCGGCAACGGCAGAAGCCAAGGCTCGCCTTGACCGGATCGAGGCGCTGCTCGACAAGGACCTGGTCCAGCCGACGGTCACGGACGCCCTCAACAACACCGTCATCACGCGACTTCGCGCCCAATATCTCGACCTCGCGGCCCAGTACGCCGACTGGTCGAGCCGTTACGGCAAGACCCACCAGGCTGCCATCAACCTGTCCAACCGTATGGAAGAGTTGCGCAAGGCGATCGCGGACGAAGTCCGCCGCATCGCGGACGCCTATCGCAGCGAATACGAGATTGCCAAGAGCCGCGAGACGTCGCTGGACGAAAATCTCAAGAATCTGGTGTCCCAGGCCAGCAGCACCAGCCAGGCCCAGGTCAAGCTGCGCGACCTCGAGAGCGCGGCGGACACCTATCGCAACCTCTACAACAACTTCCTCGAAAAGCTCCAGAACGCGACGCAGAATCAGAGCTTCCCGATCAGTGAAGCACGCATCATCAGCACGGCGGTCAAGCCGGACAAGAAGAGCTCGCCCAAGACGCTGCTGGCGCTGGCCGGCGGCCTCCTCGGTGGCCTCTGCTTCGGCTTCGGTGCCGCTTTCACGAAGGAGCTGATGAGCGACGTACTGCGCTCTCCGAGCGACGTCGAGGACCAGCTCGGCGTGAAATGCCTCGGTGTCCTCCCCGACATTCGTCCGGCAAGAGCGTCGGCGGACCATCCGGAAGCGAACGTATCCAGTTACGTCGTCGAGCACCCGTTCTCGCGATTTGCCGAGACATTGCGGAACATCAAGGTGTCGATCGACGTCGCGCGGCTCTCGCGCGAGGTCAAGGTGATCGGCATCCTCTCGTCCCTGCCGAAGGAAGGAAAAACCACGGTCGCCGCCAATTTCGGTCATTTGACCGCGTTGACCGGCCACCGCACGCTGCTGATCGACGGCGACCTCCATACGCGCTCGCTGACGCGGGCGCTGGCCCCCCATTCCAAGACCGGCCTCGTCGAGGCCCTCAAGGATCCGCGCTCGTTCGGCTATCACATCCAGCGCAGCAAGGAGAGCGGGCTCGACTTCCTGCCCTCCGTGGTCGCGTCGCGCATGGTCAATTCGGCGGACGTGATCGCCTCCAAGGCGATGGCCGACCTGCTCGCGGTGGTGCGCGAGGAGTATGAGTACATCGTCATCGATCTGGCGCCGGTGATGCCGGTGACGGATGCGAAGGCGGTCAGCCATCTCGTCGACGCCATGGTCTACGTCATCGAGTGGGGCCGCACGAGCCGCAACGCGCTGCAGGAGTCGATGGCGAGCTCCGAAGGCATCCAGAAGAAGCTCCTCGGCGCCGTGCTCAACCGCGCCAATCCGAAGATGCTGAAGCGGATCGAGGCGTACAAAGGCTCGCACTACAACAGCTATTATGTCGAGGGAGCCTAGCGCCACCGAACCGGCAGCGCAGGCGGGAGAACGGGCGTTTCGCTGGCTTTTGCGCGGCTCGACCGTCGCCCTCGCTGCGGTCACGCTGGTCTGGATCGCTGCCGTCGTCCCCGATGTAACCAATCCCGCGGTTCCGCAGATCGCCGGCCGTGTCGCGCGCGGCGAGCGCTATGAGGTCGATCGGTTGAGATGGATCGTCGCGGACAATCTGCCGTCCGCGCGCCGGTTATGCAGCGCCAAGACGCTGCGCGAACTGCTGCTGCTGCAGCTCGCGATCGCCGACGATTCCGCGCGCACAGGCAACCTGAAACAGATCGACGTCGACACCGACGCGGTCGCGTCCACGAGCCAGGCGTTGCTCGCGTGCGCACCGACCGAAGCGCTGGGCTGGTTCGGCAGCTACTGGGCCGAAATTCGCCAGGTGGGCTTTGGACCGCGAACGGCGGAGCTGCTCGACCTGTCCTATCGCTTCGCGCCGCACGAGGCCTGGCTCCAGCTCATCCGCGCCCCGCTCGCGCTTCGCGTCTTCCACGCGGCCTCGCCCGCACTCAGGGATTACGCCGCCCAGGACTTCGCCGACATCTTCCAGGCCCGCCTGTTCCCCAGCGCCGCCACGCTCTATCAGGCGGCAGGGACGGCGGCGCGGATTGCGCTGCTCGACCGCACTTGCACGGCCCCCGAAGCCGATCGCGACCTGTTCTCGCATTTCGTCGCGGAGAAGGGGCTGCGGATTCGTCACCGCTGCTATCCAGCCGAAGGCGACGGCTTTCGTGTGAGCCGCTAGATCTATTTCAGCTCGGTTCGCGGCTCACCCTGCGGGCGGGTTTCGGGCAGGTAGTGCAGGAAGAACGTGGTCAGCCCGCGGCGGCTGCGCAGGATCGGCGATTCGAAATACTTCTAGGACACATGCGCGACAGCGTGGAAGATCACGAAGCCGATGGCTGCGCCCGCGGTGATCTTCACGCGCGACGAGCAGAGAAGCGGACGTGCCGTGTCCGTTCGCAGCCCAACCTTCTTTGGACGGAGAGACCGAAAGCTACAGCCTCCCGGTTCTCAACTGCAGCCCGGCTCAGTAGGCTTCCTGGTGGATCAGCGCCAATGCGGTCTTCAGGATGATCCTGATGTCGAGCCAGATGCTCCAGTTACTGACGTACCAGACGTCGTACTCGACCCGCTTTTCCATCAGATCGATGGTCGGCGTCTCGCCGCGGAAGCCGTTGACCTGGGCCCAACCGGTCAGGCCCGGCTTCATGTGATGCCGGTAGACGTAATTGCTGATGAGCTGGTCGTAGTAATTGTCGTGCGCGAGCGCATGCGGGCGCGGCCCGACCAGCGACATCTCGCCGCGCAAAACGTTCCAGAGCTGCGGCAGCTCGTCGATGCTGGTCCGCCGCAGCACGCGGCCGACACGGGTCACCCGCGCGTCGCTCTTGGTCGCCTGCGTGACGACATGACCGTTCTCCGCCACGGTCATCGAGCGGAACTTCCAGATCTCGAACTGCTTGCCGTTGAAGCCGCGCCGGAACTGCTTGAAGATCACCGTGCCCTTGGAATCGAGCTTGATCATGATCGCCGCCGTCACCAGCAGCGGCGCCAGCAACAAAAGCGCGAACGAGGCAATGCCGATGTCGAGGCAGCGCTTCTGCGCCTGCTCGAACACGCTGAGCGGCGCACGCTGGATCTCGATCGCGACCGTGCCGCTGACGGGCTGGAACGGACGCGAGACCAGATCGGCGATCGGAAAATCCGGCAGCAGGCGGATCGGCTGCGGAACGACGCGCAGGTGCTGGCTCAGCTTCTGGAGAAGCGGCATCTCGTCCCAGTCGATGACCAGGAGATATTCTTCCACGTCCGCGGTCCGGGCCTGACGAATGATGTCGCGGATCTCGCGATCCCAGCCTGCGCCCTCCTCGGACGGCTCGAGCACGAAATGCCGCACGACGTTGAAGCCGTGCTTGCGCAGATCCTTGAAGCGGGTCGAGGTGAAATCGAGCGGCTTGAGGCTGAGCAGCACGACCTTGCGGTCGACGAGACGGCCCTTGGCATAGCTCGAGGTGAGGCCGAGGCGCCACAACGCGCGCAGTCCGCCCAGGGCAATGCCGCCGGTCGCGGCGAAGAGCAGCGTGGTTCCGCGCGACAGATCCGCAGACGATTTGAGCAAGAACGCCTCGACGGCGAGAATGGTCAGCGAGATCAGCCAGACCGCCAGGCTCTTGCGCAGCTGCCACATCGTGTTCAGCAGGCGATGGTGATCGTAGACGCCCTGGAAGTAGGCGATCATCACGAACACCGCGGCGACGACGAGACCTGCTCCGACGGATGAATCCTGCTCGACCACCAGCACGCGATACAAACCGCTCGCCGCGAAATAGCTGAGCAGCACCGCGACGAAGTCACCGGCGATCAAAGCCACCTGGAGGGGTCTCTGGAGGGCACCGCGTCGGTTCGATATACCCGAATAATAGTTTTCCGAACCGTAAGTTGCTACAGCCATCCGAACCTCGCTGCCTCGTCACGCTCTCGCAATGGATGCGAGCAATTCAATCGAAAATTTTCGACGTGCGCCGAAGTATATCTTAACTAAACAAAGCGACATTGCGGCAGTGCACCGAAAAAATCAAATCGATTTTTATGCAATGCAGCGTCGCTGCGAGAGAATGCTCAAACTACTGTCACACACGTGACAATTATGCGGGCATCACGCCACGATTTCCGTCAAATCGCGTCATTTGCGCGCAACGCGTCGCGCGCATTTGAACGACTGTTCAACTATTCCGCTTAAGCCGTTATTAGCTCGCGGCCATTAACACTCGTGACCAATTCGGGGAGTTGTGTCGTGAGTACGGTTGCCGTTTTCAGCCTGTTGATTGGATCGTTGCTGGGAGGCCGATTCCGCATCTTCATCCTGCCGCCCGTCATCGTTGTCGGTGCCGTGATCCTCGGTGCGGGGTTGACTTGGCAAGGACATGATTCGGCTCACACCGTTGTGACGATTCTTGTTTTTGCGGCCGTGCTCCAGCTCGGCTATTTCTGCGGCGCGGCTCTGGTCCGCGCGCGGGCGTCCGCCTATCGCGGCAAGGCCGCGCCCTCGTTCGACAGCCGTAGCTTCGGCTAGTCGGCTGGATGTGCTTGGGATCGACGGCTCGCCACGCGCGAGATATCGGTCAGTAGCACAAATCAACCTTCAGAAGCGGAAGCCAGGGAAAAAGCGGCTCGTGGCATCCCGTTTTCGCCGATAGCATATTGACATCCCGGGCGAAGCTCTCTGAAAGAGTTGCACCCCATGCCCGCGACCGCGCCCAAAAATTCGCCACGGCCGAAGCTACCCAACGGCGTGCGCATCTATGCGATGAGCGACATCCACGGCTGCGCGCATCTGCTCGAACAGATGTTTGCCGTCATCGACGCGGACATGGCGAACAGCCGGCCCTATCGCGCCATCGAGGTCTTCCTGGGCGACTACATCGACCGCGGGCCGGATTCGCGCCACACCCTCGACCTCCTGATCAGCCGCAGCCGCCGCCGCAACACGGTGTTTCTCAAAGGCAATCACGAGGCCTATTTCACCTCGGTGCTGGAGGATCCCTCCCGCACCGCCGACTGGTTTCAGTTCGGCGGACTGCAGACCTTGATGTCGTACGGCGTGTCGGCAGCGCCGGGCCTCAGCAAGGACGAACAATCCGACCTCGTGCGCGAGCTCTCATCCGCGATGCCGCCGGAGCACATTGCATTCCTGCGCCAGTTGCGGCCGACATTCACATGCGGCGACTTCTTCTTCGTCCATGCCGGGGTGCGTCCGGGCATCCCGCTCTCCGAGCAGCGCGAGTCCGATCTGTTGTGGATCAGGGACGAATTCCTCCAGAGCAAAAGGCGGTTCGGCAAATACGTCGTGCACGGTCACACGCCGGTGAAGCAGGCCGAGTTGCTGGAGAACCGCGCCAACATCGATACCGGCGCGTACGCCACCGGAAATCTGACGCTGCTGTCCATCCAGGGCAACAGCATGCTCGCGATCTAGCCGACGACACCCCACACTCTAATTGGTGGAGCTTGCCGGAGGCTTGTATTCAGGAAAGCGGCTCAGCATCGCCGCCTTCAGGAACTTGAAATGCGCGATCGAGGCGCCAAGCTCCTTGAGCCGGCGCTGGCCGTTCAGGATCTCCTTGTCGAACAAATCCTGGTGATGGTTGTCGAGCGCCTCGCGCTCGAGATATTCGTCGTCGCCATTGCCGATGGTCACCGCCGCGCGCGCCAGCACGTCTTCCACCCGGCGGTTCAAGCCCGACTGTTCCCGTTCCGCCGCATGGAGCGCGTCCTCGATCGCGCTCATGATGGCTTCGATGCGCGTGCGATCGGTTTCGGCGTCGCGCTCGGGCGAGCGCGCCCGGAAGGTCTGCTCTCCCCCGAAACGGTCTTTCAGGAAGTTATGGGTGCGGGCCCGCAAGAAGAGCTGAAACATGCGTGCATTTTCCGGTTCGAGGCGCCAGACCAGAAAATGGGTCCGGGATGGTTAATAAAGGCTGAATCCTTCGCGCCGTTCGGTGCGGCTTTGCGCCATCCAGGCCTTCCAGGCGCCCTCGTGCTTCTCGTAGAGCTCGAGCCGGCGCCGCTCGCCGGCATCAGGCCACGTATCGCGGCCGTCGGACGCCAGGTGCACCCGGCCCGGCGCCTGTCCGCTGTCGAGCCGCTCGAACTCGAACGTCTCCTCGGGCGTCAGGCCAATCAGGACGCGTCGGCCTCCCGCATCGACGAAATACCGCCGCGGCGCGGTGTTCGTCGAACTGGTGAAGGCGTCTACCCGCGCTCCCGTCATGATCCACTCCCCCTGCCGCGATACAAGCCGGCGCGCCACGCCGGTTGTAAATCATAGAAATACCCGCAAGCGCTCTCGCCGACGTGATGCGCCAGTCTCGTCTTCGAGTTGTGTCGAGATCATGATGAGCGCCGCTGATTTTCTTGCCACGCCCGCGATTTTTTTTGGCAGCACCATGCTCGCGAAACGATCGGTCGCGCGCTCAGCTGAAGAACCAGACGAACAACCTCACCAGCAACAGCGTGATGAAATACACCCATCCCGCCATCGCAATCAGCGCAACGCTGAAAAATGCGCCTTCGAATGCCCACTCTCTGATCTTGGTGAGAGGAATCGCCGCTCGCGCTTTTTGAAGCATCTCGGTCTTCTGATTTGTTTGATTTGTTCGTGGTCGTTGGCGCGACCATAGCCGAACGAATTCGACGATCTCGTGACGTCTCGCCTGAGCGAAGCGCAATGCTGCTCGTCGAGATTGAGTGCGGCACGCGCCGCCGTCGCGACTGGATCGATTCTGGTTCGGCACGGTTGCGATCAGCGCCCGCGCGGTGATTCAATCCAAATCGGCTCCGCCCTCGGCGAAGCGCGGCCGTCGCGACAACGATTCTGAAATCGCATTCAAGTGATCGTGGCGAGACGATGTCTGCGGATTTGGCGCCGCGCCCGTCACTCGCAGATGCGGCGCTTGGCGCGCCGGCTCCGATGGCCCTGGCTTCGGACAAAGTTGCGCGGCCCGATCGGCTTCGTCACGCGGCCACGACCTCACGCCACGCCGTGAATCGCGGCCAGGTCGAACGCGAGCCGCGGCCCTTCGAACTCCTTGCGGCCATCGGAGCGCGCAGATCGGCCATGGCCGACGAAAACCCCGTGGTACTACGGAGCGGCGGGCGCCGATTTCACCGCGGTAAGGTTGAGCGGTTAGCTTAATCCACGGTGTTTGTTGCGAATGCCGAAGGATCGCATATCCATCTTCGCACCGGGCTTTCCCCAGGCCCGGCCCCACCAAGCAAAGCCGTCGAGCGAACGTGGGTCCGCTTGGCGGCTTTGTCGTTGTGTCGACGAGAGGATGATTTCGGTTATGGCGCGAAGGCCCTGGTCGTTCAAGGAAGACCGCCGGCTGATGGAGTTGGCCAAGTCTTCGACATCGCTGGAAGAGGCGGCGAAGCTTCTCGGTCGCTCGCCCGACGCGATCAAGCGCATGGCCTTGCGCCTCGGCCTGTCGCTGAAATCCAAGAGCACCAAGAAGAACTGACGCCCGCCGCACCGGCCATGCACGACAGTTCACGGACGTACGCGCCTCCCCGCATCAAGCGACGACGGAAGGCCGCCAAACGACGCAATCCCAATACCTTCAGCACACTCGATCTCTGCGCGCCGGGATGTTAAGCTGCCCGGCGACGAAGATTGAGCGTCGTTTTTTTCGGCGGAGAATGATCGCGCCATCGGCTGCGATATCCGCCCGATCGGTTGTTGGAGGAATGCACCATGTTGTCCCGCGCACTCGCCGTAGCCCTGCTCCTGGCTCTGCCTTCGATGGCGTCGGCGCAAGTTCCTGTACGGTTCGGATTTCCGAACGGTGCGCCATGGTGCGCCTTTGGCTTCGATTGCAGGTTCCTCAACTACCGGGAATGCGCGGACTGGATCTATGATCCGGCGCGGAACTGTCTCAAGAATCCGCAGTTCGCGGCCCACTACCCGACCAATGTCGACAAGGGCTGGTCCTACAATCGGCGCTGAACGTCACGTCCCGCGAACGCCTTTGTCACCGTCAGGCGCGTGGCTTCGCGCCTGAGCGTTCGTCCCCTGAAGGTTCATGAACTTTAACGATGTTCTTGGCTTTCGAAAGCGGCCGGCGGACAGAGCCTTTATGCTGGCGCCATGCGCCGCAACCATCTCATCGCAGCCGCGGGAATCTGCCTCGTGCTCATCATCTACGCCACGCTCGCCAAGCTCGCGGGCAGGCCGGTGCTCGTGGGCCACGCGGAGGCCTATTGGGTCGTCGTCATCGAGCGCTTCAGCGCCTATGGCCTGTTGGGCTTCCTTCTTTCGTTCCTGTTGCCCGGGCGGCTCAAGCTGGCTTGCATGTTCGTTTTGGCCGTCGCGATCGGACTCGAGGTTCTGCAAGCAGTAACGCCGGATCGCGATCCGCGGCTCGTAGATGTGCTGCAGAAGGCCGCCGGCGGCACCGTCGGCGTCCTTCTGGCTCAAACCATCCTGGCTTTCCTGCCGCGGCCGCCATCCTAGGAGTGCAGGTGGCGCAGCGGAGTTACGCCACACCGCGCCTGAGGCTCTCCTGCTCGGTCGCGAGAACGCCGGACATCTGCCGATGGGTCTCGCGCAGCGCCGCGATCGCATCGTCGAGCGCGAAGTCGGCCTCGCGAATGGTCCCCAAGAACCGGGCCATCATTACAGGGTTCAGCTTGACGCGGGTGTTCCCGTCGCGGCTCTTGCGGCGGTCGAGCGACAGATGCAGCGCCTGCAGCCGTGCTTCGGCAGCGCTGCAGCCGTTGAGCGTCGCGAATTCATCATATGTCATCCAGATCTGAGGCATGTCCCTGTCCGCCTTTTGTTATGGGCCTCAACCTAGAGGTCACCTCTAAAAGCGGGGTTGCTGCAGTGCAGTCTCGCGATGTTTTCGCGACAACAGCGTCAATGCAAAGCTAAGACGCCGGCACTTCAGGACAGGGGAGTCTTGGTCGGCGTGAACACGGGGCGTGGCCGGGTACGTTTGTCGAGGCCCTTCGGCAGCTTGTCGGCGTTGAGCTTCACCACCGCACATCGGGCGTCGGAGGCCGGCACATCCTCCTGGCTGTAGATCAGCGTCGCCTCGAACTTCACGTCGGGTGCTTCCCTGGCCGTTCCCGTGCAGGTCGCCAGCAGGCCGTTGCATACACCCGAGAGATCGACCTCGACCTGGTCTGGCCCAAACACGTTCGGCGGACCATCGGAGTGGCGGTTCACGGTCAAGACCGCCGAGAAGCGCTTCTCATCGACACGATACGAGCCGCCATAGGTGAAGAAGCTGTCGCTCCCTGAAATCTGGCCGTCGGTGAGGTCCACCTGGCCGGTGCCCTGACCACGCGGGGTCCTGAACCAGGCTGCATACTTGCCGTCTCTCAACATACGGAATTTCTCGCCGTGAAATTGACGAGGTATTTGCAGCCAACTCTGGGGCGCGACAATGACCAAACCGCCAGCGCTAACGGCAAGGTTAACGCCCTCGAAACCCGATCCGTCGAATTGCTGCCGAGGCGTGCGGCGGCGGCGCGGAGATCAAAACAATTCTATGCCGTCATCCGCGGCTTCGACCGTCTCGACGCGCCGCGTGGCGGCGATCGACGCAAGCCCAAGCGTCTGCAAGAACTCACGGTGGACGTCCCGCTCGCGCTCCATCGTGTAGCGCGCGAAGAGATCGTCGAGCATGGCCTCGTCCTGCGCTTGCGGCTGCGGACGCTGGGCGCCCGCGCTCGCGGTCTCGAGGCGCGTCGCAACAGCAGGCAGGGCGGCGGAGCCCTCGCCAAGCGTGGTCATCAGGCCTTGCGCCGAATTCATCAGGCCTTCGAATTCGGCGCCTTCGTCGACGAGCCGCTTCATCAGCTTGTCCAGCCGTTCGTTGCCCGCCTCGACCTCGCGCAGCGCCTGGAGGATCTGCGGCTCGAGCTGGGCGAGCTGCGTGGGATCACCCTGCACGCGCAGCTCCTTCAGCTCTCTTGCCGAACGCTCGATGCCGTCGAGCACGGGTCTCAACCGCGCCGCGCCCGCCGAGACCTGGTCCGCAGTCGCCTTGAGCTCGTTGGCGATCACGACGAAGGCGCTGCCGCGGCTGCCGAGATGGCTTGCCTTCAGGCCGGCATTCATCCCGATCAGGGTGATGTCGACGGTGGCCTCGGCAAGGCCCGATATCGCCTGGCGAAACTTCGCCAGCGTGTCCTCGACGATCGCGAGCGCGTCGTCGACCGAACGGCCGGCGCCCTCGCAGGTGGAGATCAACGTCGAGGCATGCGCCAGCGTCTGCTTGATGCGCGTCAGGAACGACGACGAGCCGCCATCCTCACCGCCGAACAGCGCGCGACCATGGCCGACGACGCTGCCGGCATCGTTGAGGATCGCCGTCAGTGCCCGGACGATCTGTCCGATGTCACTGCCGAACTCGCGCTGGGCGTCCCTGAGCAGCGCCGCCTGCAACCGGCAGATCGCGCGCGCGCCGTCGTCGCTGGCAACCGGTTCGGGAACAAGGCTCGGAGATGACCCGGAAGCGAGGCCGAGACCGTGACAGACGTGCTCGAGCCGCTGGCGCGTGCTGTCGCCGGCCTGCAGCGAGATGATCGCGCTGCCGACCGCCTCGGCGATCTTTCTGGTGCTGGCGCTCGCGAGGTCGGCGAGATGGCTGCTCTTGCTGCGCTGGTCGCGCAGTCCGCCATAGGCCGCGCCGAGCGCGGCACTCTCCGACACCAGCTCATTTCGGTAGCGGCTCTCGAACTCCTTCTGCCGGGTGGAGGCAGTGGCGACGGCTTCCGACAGGCGTTGCTGATCTCTCCCGCACTCCTCGAGCGAACGCTGCACCGCCTTGCCGAGGTCATAGGCTTCCTGGGTGAAGGCGAGAAAGCCCTCACGATCGCCGTCGAGCGAGGCCGCCTCGATCCGCGCACTGCGCGCGATGATGGTGATCATCTGGATGTGCTTGAACAACGGCTTCAGCAGCGAAGACGCCTCTGCGGTGCTCGCGCCGATCGTCGCAAGCAGGGCGCTCTCGGCCGGCAGCGCCTGCGCCAGCTCGCTGAGCCGGGCGGCAATCTCCTGCAGCGCGGTCGCGGCGCCCTCGATCTCGGCGCCCGAGAGCTCCCCGGAGAGCGTCGCGAGGCCCTGGTTCAGCTCCTTGAAGATGATGTGGCCGCGGCCGAGCTCGTGACCGACCCGCGCGAAGACGTCCTCGATGCGCGACGAGACGTCCTCGATCGCGGCGATCGCTTCGGTGGGCGTGTGGGGTGGAATGGCGGGCATCGCGCTCAACCTGCCATCACGGTATGTCCGGCCTGGTACCAGGTCATGATCTCGCGCGGGATATTGTGCAGCGAGACGACCTTCTCGACGCCGCCATGGGCGATGGCTTCCTTGGGCATGCCGAACACCACGCTGCTCTCTTCGTCCTGCGCCCGCGTCGAGGCGCCGAGCTTGCGCATCTCCAGCATGCCGCGCGCGCCGTCATCGCCCATGCCGGTCATGATGACGCCGAGCGCATTGGCGCCGGCATGCTGGGCCGCCGAGCGGAACAGCACGTCGACGGAGGGGCGATGCCGCGACACCGGCGGGCCGTCCTTGATCGCGATCTGGTAGCGCAGGCCGATGCGCTGGAGCAGCATGTGGCGGGCGCCGGGCGCGATATAGGCACAGCCCGGCAGCACCGGCTCGCCGTCCTCGGCCTCCTTGACCCGGATCTGGCAGACGCTGTCGAGGCGCCTGGCAAAGGCCGCGGTGAAGCCCGCCGGCATGTGCTGGACGATGAGAAGCGGCGGACAATGCGACGGCAGCATCTCGAGGACGTCGTTGAGCGCTTCGGTGCCGCCCGTCGAGGCGCCGATACACACGATGCGTTCCGTCGTCGGCCGGGCCTTGCCCTGCACCGGCGGCGGGATGATGGCGTCGGCCGTCAGCTTCTTCTCGATCACGCGGCGCTCCGAGCGCGGACGGACCCGCGCACGCGCTGCCGATTTGACCGCCTCGCGCAGCCGGGTGGAGCATTCGAGCAGCGCCTGCCGCGTGTCGATCTTCGGCTTCGGCACGATGTCGACCGCGCCCGCCTCGAACGCCTCGAACATCACGTTCGAACCCTCTTCGGTCAGCGAGGAGCAGATGATCACCGGGATCGGACGTTGCGCCATGATCTTGCGCAGGAACGTCATGCCGTCCATGCGCGGCATTTCGAGATCGAGAATGATGACGTGGGGCAGCTCCTTCTCGAGGCGGCGGGCCGCGACGAAGGGATCTGAGGCGGTCGCCATCACCTCGATATCAGGGTCTTCGGAAAGGATCGTCTGAAGGATTTGGCGCACCGACGCCGAATCGTCCACGATCAGCACGCGAACTTTCTCCCTCGGCATTGTGGCTGCGCTCCGGCTAGACCTGGAAAATGGTTGGCTGAACTTGCTTCAAGCCTGGCACTGCACTGTGAATCATCGATTCCGAATGTCCGACCAGCAGATAGCCGCCCGGCCGCAAATGGCTGCACAATTGCTGGATCACCTTGCGCTGCGTCTCGCGCTCGAAATAGATCAGGACGTTGCGGCAGAAGATGATGTCGACGTCGCGATCGACGGGATAGGACGCATCCATGAGGTTCATCCGCATGAAATGCGTCATGCGCCGCAGCTCCGGCACAACCCGCACCTCGCCCCGCGACTTGTCCCGCGACGACAGGAAGTATCGCTTCACGAAGTTCTCAGGCACCGGTGCGAGCACATCGCGGGTGTAGATCGCGGTCTTGGCGAGGCGCAGCACGGCCGTCGAGATGTCCGTCCCGAGGATGCGATACTGGAAGCGCGAGCCGTTTCGCGTCATGTCGTCCAGCACCATCGCGGTCGTATAGGCTTCCATGCCGGTCGAGCTCGCCGAGCTCCAGATCTTCAGGTTCGCGTTCCTGCGGCCATGCGATTTGAGCAAAGCGGGGACGGCGACGTCCCGCATGAAGGTGAAGTGCTGGGGTTCGCGGAAGAAGTCGGTCTTGTTGGTCGTCACCACATCGATCAGGTGGGTGAGCTCGGTGTCGAAATGGTCGGCCTCGAACAGGTTGTCGACATATTCGTTGAGGTCGGAAAAATTCAACGCGCGCACGCGCTTGTGCAGCCGCCCCTCCAGCATCAGCCGCTTGCCTTGCGGCAGCTTGATGCCGACCTGGCCCTCGATCAGTTCGGCAATGGTCCGGAAGTGGCGGTCCGACAGATGCACGGCCGTATCCTGCACGGCGGGCATCATCGCTGCATGCCTCGGTCCGGGACGGCCGCCTGCACTGAATGTCGGGCCGAACGGGCCATCTTGAATCCTACACGTCTACGCAATGACTGAAGACAGATCGGCCCCCGATTGAGGGGCCGATCCCACAAGGAAACTCAGCGTTGGAACTCGGCGTCGCGGTCGTCCTCGCCGTCGTTCATGTCGAAGGCGAAACCGCCCCCGCCGGCGACCCTCACGGCGCGCGCGGGCCTCGCCATCGGCTTCTTGGCCGGACGCTCCGCCACCGCCATGGTCGCCGCTTTGGCGCGCAACTGGGTCACGGCCCGGTCGATCGGTGCGGCCTGGCCCTTTCCACCCTGCTCGATACGGAAATAGGCGATGGTCGACTGGAGCTGCTCGGCCTGGGAGGCAAGCTCCTCCGAAGTCGAGGACACCTGCTCGGAGGCGCTGGCGTTCTGCTGGCCGACCTTGTCGAGCTGCTGGATCGCCTGGTTGATCTGCGCCGAACCGACGTCCTGCTCGCGGCAGGCCGCGGTGATCTCCTCGACCAGCTCCGCGGTCTTCTTGATATCAGGCACGAGCTTGGCGAGCATGGCGCCGGCCTCCTGCGCCACCTTGACGGTGTCGGTCGAGAGCGTGCCGATCTCGGCCGCGGCCGCCTGGCTGCGCTCGGCGAGCTTGCGCACTTCGGATGCGACGACCGCAAAGCCCTTGCCGTGCTCGCCGGCACGCGCGGCCTCGACCGCCGCGTTGAGCGCGAGCAGATCGGTCTGGCGTGCGATCTCCTGCACGATGGTGATCTTCTCGGCGATGGTCTGCATCGCGTTGACGGCGCGCCCGACGGCTGCGCCGCTCGCCTCGGCGTCCTTGGCGGACTGTGCGGCGATCTTCTCGGTCTGGTTGGCGTTGTCGGCATTCTGCTTCACGTTCGAGGCCATCTCCTCCATCGAGGAGGAGGCTTCCTCCGCGGACGAGGCCTGCTCGGTTGCGCCCTGCGAGAGCTGCTCGGCGCTGGCGGACAATTCCTGGCTGCCGGCCGAAACGTTCTGCGCCGCGGTGAGCGCTTCCGACACGATCTGCCGGAGCTTCTCCACCATGCGCTCGAGCGCGAGGCCGAGCGTGTCCTTGTCCGACAGGGGCTTTGCTTCGACCATGAGATTGCCTTGCGCGATCTCGTTGGCGAGGGCCGCGGTGGCATTCAGGTTCACCGTCATCGCGTTCAGCGACTTGATGAGGTCGCCGATCTCGTCGTTGGTGGAGGACTCGATCTTGCGGCTGAGATCGCCGATTGCGACCGCGTCGGCGAGGCCGACGGCCTGGGCCAGCGCCCGGCTGATGTTCATCGCAATCCAGGTCGCGGCGACGGCAGCGATCAACAGCGAGGCGATGACCAGGCTCATCAGCAGCAGCTCTGCACGCGAGCCGTCCTGCTTGGCTTGTTCGGCCTGCTCGGCCATGTTCTTCTTGACGTTCTTGATGTAGGCGTCGGCCGCTTCCAGCGCGTCAGCGACAAACTTGCGGCCGTCGTGCATGGAACGGTCGAGCGCCTTCGGCTTGTCCGTCTTCGCAAGCCTGACCGTCTCATCCTGATAGGCGTTCAGCTTGGCGAACGCGACGTTGAAGCCTTCCATCAGCTTCTTGCCGCCTTCGCTGGCGGCGGCGTAGATCTCGTCCTTGGACTTGGCGACCGCTTCGCGGTTCTTGGCGAGATCGGCGACGAACTGGTCATACTCCGCATCGGACGCCGCCAGGATCGAGTTCTTCTCGGCGCGCACGAGGAAGAGAATGCCTTCCTTCAGCTCGGCGGCCTTCTCCATGCGGCCCGCACGGGCGACGAGAACCTCTGTGATGCCGACCATGTCGACCAGCTTCATGTATCCGACCGCACCGGCGATCATTGAGAGCAGGATGACGACGCCGAAGGCGCTGGCAAGCTTGGCTTTGACGGTGAATCTCATTGTGGGGCTCGTTGGTTCGAATTGGGGTGCTTACGCTTGACCACGCTTCACACTTGCAAACTCAGGCGGCGCGCGGCGCATCGGCGCCGGCATCGCTTGCTTCCGGAATCCTGTCATTCGCCATCAGCTTGGCGAGGTCGAAAATGACGACGAACTTTTCGCCCTTGCGGCCGATACCGGCGGCATAGTCGGACTGCCACGTCCCGCCGACCTCGGGGATCGGCTCGATCGCCTGCTCGTCGATATCGGTGACCTCGAACACGCAGTCGGCGACGAAGCCGACGCCGACCAGGCGGTCCTTCATCGGCACGTCGAGGATGATGATGCGGGTGGCTTCTGTGGCCGCGACACTGGGCAAGCCGAGCTTGGTCCGGAGGTCGACGATCGGATAGCCGCTGCCACGCACGTCGATCATGCCGAGCAGGAAGTTCGGTGCGTGTGGAAGCCGCGAGATCGGCCGCATGTCCAGGATTTCGCGGACGTTGCGGATGCTGATGCCGAACGTCTCTCCAGCGAGCCCGAGCGTCAGATATTGCGAGGTTGCGGCCATGATGCAGTCCAGGGGGTCCGAAGGTTTTGGAAACGAGTACGGTCCGGCGCGAGGCCGGACCGGTTGATCAGCGTTGGAATTCGGCGTCGCGGTCGTCTTCACCGTCATGCATGTCGAAGGCGAAACCGCCGCCGCCGGCGACCTTCATCGCGCGTGCCGGCTTGCGGACGGGCGCGGGCTTCTTCGCGCCGCGATCTGCTGCCGCCATGTGCGCCGCCTTGGCGCGGAGCTGGGTGACGGCGCGATCGATCGGCGCGGGGGCGGCGCTCTCGCTGCGTCCGGCATGCTCGATCCGGAAGAACGAGATGGTCGACTGGAGCTGCTCGGCCTGCGAGGCGAGCTCCTCCGAGGTCGAAGACACCTGCTCGGACGCGCTGGCGTTCTGCTGGCCGACCTTGTCGAGCTGCTGGATGGCCTGGTTGATCTGCGCCGAGCCGACGTCCTGCTCGCGGCAGGCCGCCGTGATCTCCTGGACCAGCGCGGCGGTCTTCTTGATGTCGGGCACGAGCTTGGACAGCATGTGGCCTGCTTCCTGCGCGACCTTCACGCTCTCCGTCGACAGCGTGCCGATGTCGGCAGCAGCGGCCTGGCTGCGCTCGGCGAGCTTGCGCACTTCGGAAGCAACCACCGCAAAGCCCTTGCCGTGCTCGCCGGCGCGCGCGGCCTCGACCGCCGCGTTGAGCGCGAGCAGGTCGGTCTGGCGGGCGATCTCCTGCACAATGGTGATCTTTTCCGCGATGGTCTGCATCGCCTCGACGGCGCGGCCGACGGCCACGCCGCTGGCCTCGGCATCCCTGGCCGACTGGCCTGCGATCTTCTCGGTCTGGTTGGCGTTGTCGGCGTTCTGCTTCACGTTCGAAGCCATTTCCTCCATCGAGGACGAGGCCTCTTCCGCGGACGAGGCCTGCTCGGTCGCGCCTTGCGAGAGCTGCTCGGCACTGGCGGAGAGTTCCTGGCTGCCGGCGGAGACGTTGCTGGCCGCGGTGAGCGCTTCCTCGACGACCTGCCGAAGCTTCTCGACCATCAGGTTCAGCGATTTGACGAGGTCACCGATCTCGTCATTGCTGGAGACGTTGATGGTCTGGCTGAGATCGCCGCTCGCCACCGCGCCGGCAAGGCCGACCGCGCGACCAAGGCCACGGGAAATGCTCATCGAGATCCAGATCGCCGCGATCAGACCGATCGCAAGCGATGCCAGCACGGCCGAGATCAGCATCATGTGGGCCCGGTTGCCGTCCTCATGAGCCCGGGCGGCCTGCTCCGCCATGTTCTTCTTGACGTTGCTGACATAGGCGTTGGCGGCCTCCATGGCTTCGGCGACCGCCTTGCGAACTTCGGTCATCGAGCGCTCGGCGGCCTTCGCCTTGTCGGTCCGGGCCGTCTTGAGGGCGTCGTCCTGAACGGCATTCATCCGGGCATAGGCGGCGCCGAAATTCTCAATCAGCTTCTTGCCCTCGGCGGAGGCCGCGGCATGGATCTCCTCCTTCAGCTTCAGCAGTGTCTCGCGCTGCTTGGCGATCTCGGCGGTGAAGCGATCGGCCTCGCTTTCGGGCGCGAGCAGGAGGTTCTTCTCGGCCCGAACCTGAGACAGAATTCCCTTTTCGATTTCCGCCGCACGATCCATCCGGCCGGCGCGCGACACGAGGCTGTCGGCGGTGTCGATCATCTCGCTGAGCTTCACATAAGCGAGGCCGCCCGCCGCCATCGAGAGCAGCAGGACCACGCCGAACGCGCTGGCAAGCTTTGCCTTGACCGTAAATCTCATTTCCAGCCCCTACCCCAGTCTCGCCCGAGACCTCATTTCAATTCAGGATGCGTTCCATGTTGGGAACGATGACGAACTCTTCGCGCCATTTGGCGATGAAGCGAATGAACTCCGGCTTCCAGTGCATGCCGACGCGCGGCGTCTGCTGCACGTCGGTCTGCGATATCTCCGTGACCTCGTAGACCTTGTCCGCGGTGACGCCGACCAGAACAGGCTCGCCGTCGAGCTCGAGCTCGATCACGACGATGCGCGTGTCGGCCGAATTGTCGAGCTGCGGCATGCCGAAGCGGAGGCGCAGATCGGCGAGCGGGATGACGTTGCCGCGCACGTTGATCACGCTGGGAACGAAGGCCCGGGCGCCGGCGACCTTGGTCACGGGGACGGGATCGATGATCTCGCGCACGAGGCCGGCGTCGAGCGCGAACTTCTCCTCGCCAAGGCCGATCATCACGACCTGCATCGCACCCGCCTGATGCTCTCCGGCCAAGCTATCGTTCATCACGCCGCCTCGCTGATGTGCTGCTTCTCGACCTTCGACTGCGCCAGCGTGACGAGCTGGGCGACGTCGAGGATCAGCGCCGCCGTGCCGTCACCGAGAATCGTCGCGCCGGAGAAGATCGTGACGTCGGAATGCAGCTTGGAGAGCGACTTGATCACGGTCTGGTGGTTGCCGATGATCTGGTCGGCGACGAGGCCGACGCGGGTCTCGCCGGTCGAGATGATGATCGTCTTCTGGTGCTTGTCCGGCGAGCCGGAGGCCGTCAGAAGCTCGCGCAGACGCAGGAACGGCACGAGGTTGCCGCGCACGTTGAGGAAGTTGCGGCCGCGCGAACGCTCGTCCTCGGCCGTCAGCTCGACGCATTCCTCCACCGCCGACAGCGGAATGATGTAGCGGCCTTCGCCGACGCGGATCAGGAGACCTTCGATGATCGCGAGCGTCAGCGGCAGACGCAGCGTCACCGTGGTGCCCTGGCCCGGCCTGGTCGACAGGTCGATCGAGCCGCGCATGTTCTCGATGGTGCGCTTGACCACGTCCATGCCGACGCCGCGACCCGACAGCGCCGAGATGGTCTGCGCGGTCGAGAAGCCCGGGTGGAACAGGAACTGGTGGATTTCGTGATCGGTGAGCACGGTGCCGGCGGCGATCAGGCCCTGCTCTTCCGCCTTGGCACGGATGCGCGCGGTGTTGAGGCCGCCGCCATTGTCCTTCACCGTGACGAGCACCTGCGCGCCGGAATGAACGGCGGCGAGCTCGATCCGGCCCTGCTCGGTCTTGCCGTTGGCAGCGCGGGTTGCGTTGTCCTCGATGCCGTGGTCGATGGCGTTGCGGATCAGGTGCACCAGCGGATCGGCCAGGCACTCGATCATAGTCTTGTCGAGCTCGGTGTCTTCGCCCGTCGTGACGAATTCGACCGGCTTCGACAAATCGCGCGACAGATCGTGCACCAGGCGGCGGAAGCGGCCGAACAGCGAGCCGATCGGCACCATGCGGGCGCCCATCGTGGTGTCGCGCAAGGAGGACGCGAGACGCTCGATCTCCTCGGCGATCATCTTGATCGAGAGATCGGAGCCGGAGGCGGCGAGCTGGCTGAGCCGCGCCTGGGCAATGACGAGCTCGCCGACCCGGTCCATCAGCTCGTCGAGGCGCTCGGCCTGGACGCGAACGGTGGCGATGCCGCGCTCTTCGCGCTTGGCCTCGGCCTTCGGCTCCGGCTTGGCTTCGGGCTTCGGCTCAGCTTTTGCGACGGGCTGCTCCGCAATCGGTGCGGCAGCAATCTCGACCACCGGCGCAGCCATCTCGGCCATGGGCACCGGCTCCTCGTCGATGAGCAGGAACAATGGCGCCGGGGCCGGCGCTTCGATCTGCGCGAGCGGCGAGAGCGTCAGCTTCATCTCGTCCTGGACGAACATGAAGACGTCGTCGATCGCATCCTTGTCGCAGGCCGCGTGCAGCTTGACGTCCCACTTCAGATAGCAGTCTTCCGGCTCCATCTCGTCGAGGAACGGGATGCCGTCGGTGACCGGCACGACGAAGCAGGGGCCGAGCTTGCAGAGATCCTCCAGCAGGTCGAGCGGGTTGGAGCCGTTGCGCAGGATGTGGGATTCGAATTCGAGATAAAGATGCCAGCCGGCCTGCTTGCCCTCAGCTGGCGCCAGCGGCGGCGCTTCCGCGATCGCGACGACCGGAGCTGCGGGCTGATCCGCCGAGACGAAGCGCCTGAGGTCGTCGAGGATGGCTTCGCCGATGATATCGTCGGTCGACTGGGGATCCTCGATCAGCGTGCGGATGTAATCCTTGGCGGCGAGCGCGACCGAGATCAGCTCCTGGGTCGGCTTGATCTCGCCTTTGCGGACACGATCGAACGCAGTCTCGAATTCGTGGGTGAAGGAGGCGACCTTGTCGAAGCCGAACATGGCGCCCGAACCCTTGATCGTATGCAGGGCGCGGAAGGCGGAATCGACCAGCTCGCGGTCGTCGGGACGCTGGCCGAGATCGAGCAGGGCCCCTTCCAGGACCTCGAACAGCTCGCTGGCTTCCTGGCGGAAGACCTCGGTCGGGTCCATCGCGCTCATGCGCGCACCAGCTTGCCGACGACGGCGAGCAACTGCTCCGGCTTGAACGGCTTCGTGATCCAGCCGGTGGCGCCGGCGCTCTTGGCTTCCTGCTTCACCGCATCGTTGGATTCGGTGGTCAGGAACACGATGGGCATGCCGACCGAGCTCGGCAGCTTGCGCAGCGCCCGGATCAGCTCCAGCCCGTTCATGACGGGCATGTTGAGGTCGGTGATGACGAGGTCGAGCTTGCCGGCCTGGGCCTTGGCGAGCCCTTGCGCGCCGTCACCGGCCTCGATCACGTTGTGACCGGCCGGCTCGAGCACGACCTTGATCATCTGCCGGATGCTGGGGGAATCGTCGACCGTGAGAATCGTGGCCATTAGGTGCCATCTTTCTTTTGCGGGAAATGCTGATCGATCATCGCGTCGCTGGCGAAGCCGGCGCGGCGAAGGGTGTTGCGCAGAGACTGGGAGAATGAGGTGAGCACCACCGGGCGGCCCTGGGCCTCGCCCGTCTTGGCGGTCGACAGCAGAAGCTGGATCGAGGTCACGTCGGCCTTGTCGACGCTGGAGCAGTCGATCTCGAGCCGGTCCTGCCGGCCGAAAGCCTCGCGGATCAGGTCGTAGACACTGCGGATCGCAGCGATACTGCAGTCTGCAGGCAGCCGTAGGGACCACTTCGGCTCAGTGACATCAGACGACATTCGTCCCCCAAAATTTCCGGGGACTCACTGCACGCATGGCGCGAATCCCGCGCGCCGACTATTCGGTATGGAGAGTGTGCAAACCCCTAATGGATACCTCCGTACAACTACGGGTCACAATTCGAAGAACTTCGCGTATGCGCGCAGGCGTGCATGGCTCGCTCAAATCTCATGCGCCGCGCGCAGTCATGAAGCAGCTTGCCGCCGGTGAAACGTTTGCTTCGCGTTAAATCGCAAAGGCTAGTTGTTGAGGTCATGCCTCGCCATCCGAACAAGTCCGGCCGCCGATGCTGACCCAAGCGCTTCTGGTTGACGACAGCCGCTCCGTCCTCAACTTCCTGAAACGGCACATCGAGGCCGAAGGTCTGGTCGAGGCCACCACCTTCCTCGATCCCGTGGACGCGCTGGTCTGCGCGCGCGAGCGCGTCTTCGACCTCGTGCTGGTCGACTACGAGATGCCGCACATGGACGGCATCAGCTTCATCCGTACGCTCCGCACCCTTCCCGGCTGCGCCGACATCCCGATCGCGATGATCACGTCGCGGCAGACCGACGACGTGAAGATGGAAGCGCTGCAGGCCGGTGCAACCGATTTCCTGCCCAAGGCGCCGCAGAGCGTCGAGATGACGGTGCGCCTGCGGAATTTGATTCAGCTTGGTGCAGCCGTACGCAAGCTAAACGACCGCGCCGCGCATCTGGCCAGCGAAGTCGCAGCCGCGACACGAAAATTGGGCGAGCGCGAGGAGGAGATCATCCTGCGGCTCGCGCTGGCGGTCGAATACCGCGACAACGACACCGGCGAGCACACGCTGCGGGTCGCCCGCTACAGCCGCGTCATCGCCGAGCAGCTCGGCCTGCCGGCCCGGCTCTGCCGCGACATCTATCTGGCCGCCCCCCTGCACGACGTCGGCAAGGTCGCCATTCCCGACAACATCCTGCTCAAGCCCGGCAAGCTGACCGACGAGGAGATGGCGGTGATCCGGACCCACGCCAGGATCGGCGAACGGATCCTGGCGGACTCCAGCTGCGAGCTGATCCAGCTTGGCGCACAAATTGCCGCAGGCCATCACGAGCGCTGGGACGGCGCAGGCTATCCGAACGGCCTCAAGACGGACGAGATCCCGGTTGCCGCACGCGTGGTCGCGGTCGCCGATGTGTTCGACGCGCTGACGACGAGGCGGCCGTATAAGGAGCCGATGCCGCTCGAGACGGCGCGCAATTACCTGATCGAGAACGCGGGACGGCAGTTCGACCCGGCCTGCGTCGAAGCCTTTCTGTCGCGCTGGGACGAGGTCGTGAAGATCGCCGCCGGACAGCAGGCGACGCCGTTTGTGAAGGCCGAAGCCACGCTCGCTCCTAGCGCAGCGCAGAGCCGTCCGGTCGAGGAGCGCGCGCCCGGGCCGGTCCCGGCCATCTGACATTATCCATCCGGCCAACAGCTTGCCGCAGCTCCGGTTTCTCCGGTCGCCGGGTTGAACCTGTTCCTGCTAGAGTGGCACCAATAATAAAGAGTGATTCTGGTCACACTTGCCTGGGCGCGCCGCTGCTAAGCATCGGACCTGGACGGGGACCGGCAAATACATCGGTCGAATTGGATGAGAGCTCCCATGAGAAGTCTGATCGGCGCCGCTGTCGGCGCGTTCTGTGTTGCGGCCCCCGCCTTGGCGGAGACCCCGGCCGCAATCGTCGAGGATGTACAAGGCAAGGTCGACGGCATCGCCTTCATGGACTATGTGGCGCCGGGCAAGATCATCAAGCTCGGGCCCAAGGCGAGCATCACGCTCAGCTACCTGAAATCCTGTCAGCGCGAGACGATCAGCGAAGGCGTCGTGCTGGTCGGCGCCGAGCAGAGCACGGTGCAGCTCGGCGAGGTCAAGCGGGAAAAGGTGCCCTGCGACACCAATGCGGCAAAACTGTCCGAGCGCGAGGCCAACCAGAGCGCAGCGACCACCTTCCGCACGATGCGCTCGGATGCCAAGGGCGCCCCGGCCAAGCTGCCGACGCTCTACGGCACAGCCCCGCTGGTGCAGGCCAAGAGCGGCAGCACGCTCGTGATCGAGCGCACCGATGGCAAGGAGCCCACCATCACCGTGCCGCTCAAGAACGAGGTCATGGTCGGCGGCAAGTTCTATGATTTTGCCAAGGCCGGGAAGTCGCTGACGCCGGGCGGCAGCTATCTCGCCATCCTCGGCGCCAAGCGCTACGCCTTCCAGGTCGATGCCAGCGCCACGTCATCGCCGACGCCGATCGTCGGCCGCCTGCTGCGGCTCGAATAGCCGGCCTAGCGACGGCGCGATGCGGCGGATCGGCAGGCGGGACATCGTTGCGGCGATCCTGATCGCGCTCCTTGCGGGCGCGGTCTTCACGTCATCACCGCTTCAGGCGTTGCAAGGTCTCTCCCTCGACATCCTCACCGCGCTGCGCGGCAAACTCGTCCCCGACCGCCGTGATCCCGCGACGTCGCCGGTCGTCGTGGTGGCAATCGACGGGGAAACCTACGACACGCCGCCCTTCAAGGGATCGCCGACGCAGACCTGGACGCGCGAGATCGGCCGCGTGCTCGGCAGCATCACCGAGGGCGGCGCCAAGGTGATCGGCTTCGACGTGATCTTTCCGAGCTCGATCGAGCAGTCGGAGATTCCCTTTGGCGAAGCGTCGCTCGGGACGCGCATGAAGGGCTTTGACCGGGACTACCTCATCGCCCTGCGACAGCTCTCCGACAGCGGCAAGCTGGTGCTCGGCGAAATCCTGAGCAACGACCATCCGGACAGGCCCTACCGCGCACAGCAGCTCGCGGTGAAGAACAATATTCGCGCTCTCAACGTCCATACCGACCCCGACGACGTGATCCGGCGGATGCCGCTGAGCTTCTCCATCGACGGCAAGCCCGTTCCGGCGATGGCGGTCGAGCTAGCTGCCCGAGCGCTCGACGCCAAGCCCGAGATCGCGCCGTCGGGTGCGACGACATTGTCCGGCTATGCCGTCCCGAGCGCGGTGCCCAACACGCTGACGCTCAACTTCCGCGGCCTCGGCCGCGACGTCCCGGCCTATTCTTTCGCCGACCTGCACGCCTGCACCGACAAGGGCGACCGCGACTTCTTCCACCGCGCATTCGACGGCAAGGTCGTGCTGCTCGGCACCATCCTGAATTTCGAGGACCGCAAGCTCACCTCGATGCGATTGTCCGGCGGACATGACGGCTCGCCGGCGCCACGATGCGCCCTGCCCTCCACCACCGGCACCGCGCAGAAGGTCCGTAGCGACATCGCCGGCGTGTTCGTACACGCCGCTGTCGTTCGGAATCTGATCGAGCATGACGCCGCGACCGAGCTCGGCTTTCCGGCACGAACGATTCTCACGATTGTGCTTGCGGCGATCATCGCCTGTGCGGCCTGCATGCTCGCGCCTGGGGGCGCGCTGATCGCCTGGCTCTCCGTCACCGTCGTTTACACAGCCGTTGCCGTCGGCGCCTTCGTTCACGCACTGGCGCTGCCCCTGACGGAGCCTGCGCTCGCAAGCCTCGCTGCCCTCGCGATGATGATCGGCTATCGCTTCGTGCTTGCCGATCGCGACGAGCGTTTCCTGCGCAAGAGCTTTGCCCTCTATCTCGCGCCCGAGGTGATCGAGACCATGGTCGCCTCCGGCAAGATGCCGGCGCTCGGCGGCGAGATGCGCAACGTCACCATGTTCTTCTCCGACCTCAGCGGCTTCTCCTCGATCGCAGAGACGATGACGCCGGGCGAGCTGGTGACGCTGATGAACGAATATCTCTCCGCCATGACCGACATCATCGAGGGCCATGGCGGCTACGTCGACAAATACATCGGCGATTCCATCGTCGCCATGTTCGGCGCGCCCGCGGACGATCCTGCCCACGCAAGCAACGCCGTCCGCGCCGCGTTGAAATGCCACGAGAAGCTGGCAGAGCTCAATGCCGGCAATCCCGCCTTCGCCGGCCACGGCCTGTCGCACCGCATCGGGCTCAACAGCGGCGAAGCCGTGGTCGGCAATATCGGCTCCCGCCGCCGCTTCAACTACACCGTGATGAGCGACACCGTGAACGTCGCCTCGCGGCTCGAAGGCGCCAACAAATATTACGGCACCGCGATCATGGCCTCGGAAGCGACGGTCGCGCAGACCGGCGACACCTTCGCCTGGCGCGAGCTGGACGCGATCAGGGTGATGGGCCGCGGCGAGGCGATCAGGGTGTTCGAGCCGCTGGCGGACAAGGGCGCCGAGACGGCCGAGCAGGCGAAGGTGGCGGTCGCGTATGCAGAGGGGTTGGCCTGCTGGCGGGCAAGGGAGTTTGCGAGGGCGGCTGATGCGTTCGGAAAGACGGCGAAGAGCGATCCGGCGTCGGCGCTGTTTGCGAAGCGCGCAAGAGTGCTGACGGCGAATCCGCCGCCGCCGGATTGGACCCCGGTCAATACGCTGGAAGGGAAGTAGCTTTCTTACCCTCCCCTGGAGGGGGAGGGTCGGCTCACATTGAGCGCAGCGAAATGTGAGACGGGGTGGGGTGACAGTCTCTCCTCGCCAACAGTGCCCGTGTGGAGAGATCACCCCACCCCGCTCGCGCTGCGCGCGATCGACCCTCCCCATCCAGGGGAGGGTGAAGAGAGACCGCCTAAAACGGCAGGCCCACATAGTTCTCCGCAAGCAGGCGCTGCGCCGTCTCCGACGAGAGCAGATAGTCCAGCTCGGTCTGCTGCAGCCGATCCTCATATTCGATCCGGTCGGGGAAACGATGCAGTATCATCGTCATCCACCAGGAGAAGCGCTGCGCCTTCCAGATCCGCGCCAGTGCCTTGGCGGAGTAGCCTTTGAGGCCGGAATCGTCACCGCGCTGATAATGCGCGAGCATGGCGTGATAGAGATAGTAGATGTCGGAGGCGGCGCTGTTCAGTCCGCGCGCGCCGGTGGGCGGCACGATGTGGGCGGCATCGCCGGCGAGGAACAGGCGGCCATAGCTCATCGGTTCGGCGACGAAGCTGCGCAATGGCGCGATGCTCTTCTCGATCGACGGCCCCGTGATCAGGCGGCCTGCGACGTCGTCCGGCAGGCGGCGCTTCAGCTCGGCCCAGAACGCATCGTCGCTCCAGTCCTCCACCTTGTCGGTCAGCGGCACCTGGATGTAGTAGCGGCTCAATACCTGCGAACGCAGGGAGCAGAGTGCAAAGCCGCGCTCGTGCTTCACATAGATCAGCTCGGGCGACACCGGCTTCGTGCGCGACAGCACCCCGAGCCAGCCGAACGGATAGACCTTCTCGTATTCGCGCAGGACATCCTTCGGGATCGATTTGCGGCTGACGCCGTGAAAGCCGTCGGCGCCGACCACGTAGTCGCAATCGACGCGGATGGTCTCGTCGTTCGAGCGGTAGGTCACGTAGGGCCGGTCCGACGTCAGCTCGTGCGGCGTCACATCCTCGGCATTGTGCACGACCTTGCCGCCGAAGCGGTCGCGCGCCTCGTAGAGATCACGCGTGAGCTCGGTCTGGCCGTAGACCAGCACCGAATTGCCGCCGGAATGCTTGTGCAGGTCGATATGGGACAGCACCCCGTCATGGGCAATCTCGAACCCGTTGTGGATCTCGCCCTCGCGGTCCATCCGCTCGCCGCATTGCGCCTCGCGCATCAGCTTTGCAAAACCGTGCTCGAGCACGCCGGCGCGGATGCGGGCGAGCACATGATCGCGGCTGTATTTCTCCAGCACGATCGTGTCGATGCCCTTGAGGTGCAGGAGCTGGGACAGCAGCAGCCCGGACGGCCCACCACCGATGATACAGACCTGAACTTTCATTTTTACGTCCTCCCGTCGGCACTTTTTTGCAGATCTGGCTCTGCAAACCGATGGAGGGTTTCGCCATTGTCTTGTACTATTCGAACATGCGAAGCGCGGCCCCTGCCCCGGCGATCCGGGTCTACAATCTGTTCGGCGAATCCGGCGATCTGCCCGACGTCGTGCATTGCGAGACGATTGCGTCCCGCTCGGTGCTGCATGACTGGACCCTAGCCGTGCACCGTCATGCCCGGCTGCACCAGGTGCTGCTGATCGAGCGCGGCGGCGGCGAGGCGACGCTCGACGGGCGCGTGGTGCCCTTGAAGCCGATGCAGATCGTCAATGTGCCGGTCGGGCACGTCCACGGCTTCCGCTTCGAGCCGGATACCCAGGGCTGGGTCTTGACCATCGCCGCCGAGATCCTGGACGAGGCGCTGCTCGCCGCCGAAGGCCTGCGTGGACCCTTGTCGCGATCTGCCGTCGCACGCGGCACGCCACAGATCCGCACCACCATGAAGCAGATTTTTGCCGAGCACGCCGCGCGGGATTTCGGCCGCGCCCATGTGCTGCGCGCGTTATCGGCGGCCATGATCGGACTGGTGGCCCGCGCGATTACCAGTGAGAGCGGCGGCAATGGCACGGCGGAAAGCGGCCTGTTCCGCCGGTTTGAGGCGCTGCTGGAGCAGCACCATCTGAAGCGCTGGAGCGTTGCGGACTACGCAGGCGCACTGTCGATCACGCCGACCCATCTCAACCGGATCACCCGGGCGGCAACGGGCGATACCGCCTCGCACCTGATCCTCAACCGGCTGATCCGCGAGGCGCGGCGCAACCTCGTCTACACCAACCTGCCGGTCTCGACGATCGCCTACGCGCTCGGCTTCGAGGATCCCGCCTATTTCAGCCGGGTCTATGCGGCCGCCACCGGACTGTCGCCACGCGCCTTTCGCGCGCAGCTTCACGACGGCGAAGGCTGACACATCGGACGAAAGACCACGCGCGCTGATGGTCGGAGGTCACGCCGCAGTCGCGTTGGTTGCCGGCGCGCGCCCACTTACCTTCGTATATGGGGTGCTATCCTTTGGATAGGGGCCCCTTACCTCCGTACAATTGAGCAGGGAATGCGCTCGCTTTAGCGTGGCTGCATTCGGCGCCCTGGCGCTGGTGGCATGGAACCCTCCCTAACCTTGGCGCAAGGCGGCCACCCCTGTCCGGTCGCCGGCGCCGCTTTTTCAGCAAGCCATCGGCGCCTTCAGTGTTTCCCGCCGACACACGGTGCCCCGTGGCCGAACAGGCTGGCTTCGTGCGGAACTGGAGATTTGTCCATAATGTCTTCAATTGGGAAGATCGCACTCTTTATCGATGGCGCCAATCTCTATGCCACCTCCAAGGCGCTCGGCTTCGATATCGATTACAGGCGTCTGCTCGGCGAATTCCAAAGCCGAGGCACGCTGTTGCGCGCCTTCTACTACACGACCGTCATCGAGGATCAGGAGTTCTCGTCAATTCGTCCGTTGATAGATTGGCTCGACTATAACGGATACACTGTCGTCACCAAGCTCACCAAGGAGTTCGTCGACGCAAACACCGGCCGCCGCAAGGTGAAGGGCAGCATGGATGTCGATCTCGCCGTAAGTGCGATGGAGCTTGCCCAACATGTCGACCAGATCGTGTTGTTCTCGGGCGATGGCGATTTTCGTTCGCTGGTGGAATCCCTGCAGCGCCGCGGTGTCCGCGTGACGGTCGTCTCCACGCTCTCCACTCAGCCCCCCATGATCGCCGACGACCTGCGCCGGCAGGCGGACGTCTTCATCGATTTGGCTGAGCTGAAACAAAAGGTGGGGCGCGATCCGGTCGACCGCCCGGCATCGCGCGAGGTGCGGCAGCCACCGCAATTCCTCGCGCGCGGAACGATCAAACGCGACGACCGGGTCGAGTGACCCTGCGCAACGACCGCCGGATCGTCACACGTCGAAGAACACCGTCTCCTCCGGCCCCTGCAAATTGATCGTGAAGGAATACACGACCTTGCCGGCGCGCTCGCTACGCTTTGCGATCAGCGTCGAACGCCGGGCCGGCTGTTCGATCAGGTTGAGCACGGGATCGGCGGCATTGGCGGCCTCTTCGTCCGAGAAATAGAGCCGCGTGTTGAGACCGATATTGATGCCGCGCGCGACGATCCAGACATTGACGTGTGGCGAGCATTTGCGTCCCGTCTTGTCGGTGATCGCGCCGGGCTTGATGGTCTCGAAAGTGACGAGTCCACTGTCGAAGTCGGAACCGGCGCGGCCCCAGCCGCGAAACTCCTGCTCCAGCGCGCCGGCCGAGCGATCCGCCGGATGGTTGTAGCGGCCGGCCGCATTGGCCTGCCAGATTTCCAGCAGCACGTCGCGGAGCGGCGAACCTGCGCCGTCGAGCACCCTGCCTTCCAGCGTGATGCGTTCGCCTTTGGTGTTCGGCGTCACCAGCACGTTGGAAAAGTTTTTCTCGAAGATGTCGAAGCCGGCCATCGCCGGGATCAGGCCGATATGGACGTAGGGCCCGGCGGTCTGCGAGGCGGTTTCCTTGAGATAGTTGAGCGGCTGCGGCATGGACTTAGTTCCCCGCGGTGCGATTTTCGAAATAGGTGGAGCGCTGGCCGCGCAGGACGATATCGAAGCGATAGGCGAGCGAGTCGAACGGCGTCGAGGCGTTGAGGTCGAGCGGCGCGACCAGGCGGTCGAGCGCATCCTTGTCCGGAATGGTCGTGAGGATCGGGCAGACCGGGATCAGGGGATCGCCCTCGAAATACATCTGGGTGATCAGCCGCTGCGCAAAGCCCGAGCCGAACACCGAGAAGTGGATGTGGGCGGGGCGCCAGCTGTTGACGTAGTTGCGCCAGGGATAGGGGCCCGGCTTCACGGTGCGGAAATAATAGTAGCCGGTGTCGTCGGTCAGGGCGCGGCCGCAGCCGCCGAAGTTAGGATCGACCGGCGCCAGATACGTGTCCTTCTTGTGCCGGTAGCGGCCGCCGGCATTGGCCTGCCAGAATTCGACCAGCGTGTTCGGAACGCCCCGGCCGGTCTCGTCCAGCACGCGGCCGTGGACGATGATGCGTTCGCCGACGGGATCGCCGTCCTTGGCGTAGTTGCGGATCAGGTCGTTGTCGAGCGGGCCGAGATCGTTATGGCCGAACACCGGCCCGGTGATTTCCGAGACCGAGTTCTCCAGCGACAGCAGCGCCTGGCGCGGAGAGCGCAGCACCGAGGATTTGTAGCCGGGCGCATGTGCCGGCGGATGGATGGAGCGGTCGCGCTGGAAGAAGCCGCCGTCGCCGAGCGGCGGCGTGAACGGATCGGGGCGGTTGAGGCGGGGATCCTGCAAGGCTGTCGCCTGGGCATTCATCGGCGTTGTCTCTCCCTGTGGCGCCCGGTCCGGGCGCGCGGCTTATTGAACGATAATGCCGCCACCCATTCTCAAGATAAATAGATCGATTATAATGAATTCCATGAAGGAAATCGATCATTTGGCCCTCGACGGCCACGCCCTCGAACTGTTCCTCGCGGTGCTGGAGGAAGGTTCGGTGACGGCGGCGGCAACCCGGCTCGGCCTGACGCAATCTGCGGTCAGCCACGGGCTGAACAAGCTGCGGCGGATCGCCGGCGACCCGCTGTTCGCCAAGTCCGGCCGCGGCATCGTCGCCACCGCGCACGCCCAGGCCCTCGCGGCGAAGGCGCGCGCGCTGATCGACGAGATGCGCAGCTTTGCCGGCGGCGTCAGCTTCGCGCCGGCACAGGCCCAACTGTCGCTGACGATCGCCGCCAACGACTTCCAGCGCGACCTGCTGCTGCCGCGCTTCTTCGATCATGTCGCCGGCCAGGTGAAGAGCCTGAACCTGCGCGTCATCCCCTCGCAATCCCCCTCGCCCGCGATGCTGCGCGAGAACCGCTGCGATCTC
The DNA here is from genome assembly GCF_025200885.1 of Bradyrhizobium huanghuaihaiense. Lineage (NCBI taxonomy): Bacteria > Pseudomonadati > Pseudomonadota > Alphaproteobacteria > Hyphomicrobiales > Nitrobacteraceae > Bradyrhizobium > Bradyrhizobium huanghuaihaiense. The sequence continues at coordinate 7,398,522 of NZ_CP104172.1, forward strand.
ATGATCACGCCGCTGCCGCCGTCCGGCGTCGACATCGTGCAGAAGCGGCTGCTCAGCGATCACTACGTCTGCTACTACGATCCCAAAGCGCGCGCGGCGCCTTCCGACCGCAATGCCTATCTCGCGGCGCGCCACATCACCGTCGTCTATACCGACAATGAGCGGCTCGACTTCGACCGCCGCCTGGCCGGCAATGGATTCCACCGTGACATCGCCATCTCCGTGCCGAGCTTTTCCGGCGTGCCGTCCTTCCTGCGCGGCTCGCAGATGCTCGCGAGCATGCCGAGCCTGCTCGCGTCCGGCGTGATGGGCGGCTTCGCGCAAGCGCGCATTCCATTGGCCTCGCGCACCCGCACGCTGGCCGAGCTGCCGATGTTCATGGTCTGGCACCAGCGCTACCAGAAGGACCCGGCCCATCGCTGGATTCGGAGCCAGCTCGAGACCGTCGCGACGACGGCAGCCGGAGACTGAGCCCCGCTCCAATTTCGGGAAAGCCAGCCCCTCGCCAAACCCACTGGTTGGGCGGGGGCCACCACGCTAGAATTGCCCCATGACAGTGACCGATATTGCGAGCCGGACCTACAATCACAGCTGGCGGCTGGATCCCATCATCCGCAGCCTGCTCGATACCGACTTCTACAAGCTATTGATGTTGCAAATGATTCGGGAGGATTACCCGGATCAGCAGGTGACCTTCTCGGTCATCAACCGCTCGCGCCATGTGCGGCTCGCCGAGATCATCGACGAGGGCGAGCTGCGCGCCCAGCTCGACCACGCCCGCACCATCCGCTTCACCAAGAAAGAGCTGATCTGGCTGGCCGGTAACACGTTCTACGGCAAGACCCACATGTTCTCGGCGGACTTCATCCGCTGGCTCGCCGAATTCCGCCTTCCCGAATACGAGTTGCGCAAGGTCGACGGCCAGTATGAATTGCACTTCCACGGGCCGTGGACCCACACCTCGATGTGGGAGATTCCGGCGCTCGCGATCCTGAACGAGCTGCGCTCGCGCGCGGCGATCAAGGGCCGCGGCCGCTTCGAGCTCGACGTGCTCTATGCCCGCGCCAAGGCCAAGCTGTGGACCAAGGTCGAGCGGCTGCGCAAGCTGGAGAATTTGCGGCTCTCCGACTTCGGCACGCGACGCCGCCACGGTTTCCTCTGGCAGCGCTGGTGCGTCGAGGCGGTGAAGGAAGGCCTGGGCCCCTCCTTCATCGGCACGTCCAATGTGCTGCTCGCGATGGACAACGATCTCGAAGCCATCGGCACCAACGCGCACGAACTGCCGATGGTCGCGGCTGCGCTTGCCAGGGACGACGAGGAATTGCGCTGGGCGCCCTACCGCATCCTCGATCAGTGGCGCCAGACCTATGGCGGCAACCTCCTGATCGCACTGCCCGATGCCTTCGGCACCAAGGCTTTCCTGCGCGATGCGCCGGAATGGGTCGCCGACTGGACCGGCTTCCGCCCCGACAGCGCGCCGCCGATCCAGGCCGGCGAGGAGATCATCGCCTGGTGGGAGAAGAAGGGCCGCAACCCCAGGGACAAGCTGCTCGTGTTTTCCGACGCGATGGACGTCGGCTCGATCGAGGAGACCTATCACCATTTCACCGGCCGCGTGCGGCTGTCGTTCGGCTGGGGCACCAACCTCACCAACGATTTCGTCGGCTGCACGCCGGACGGCTCGTTCAATCTCGATCCGATCTCGCTGGTCTGCAAGGTGTCGTCGGTCGACGGCCATCCGGCCGTCAAGCTCTCCGACAATCCGGAAAAGGCAACAGGCCTGCCTTCGGAGATCGAGCGTTACCTGCGTGTGTTCGGCGATGCCGGACGCGTACGCAAGCCGGTGCTGGTCTAGCAATTCTCTCGATCGGGTAAACAGCACGCGACGAATGCGCGGCATTGATTTGCCGATTCCGCGCCAGTTCCGCTTTCTCGGTATTTGAAGCGATCTGCGGCCATCCGCTTCACGACGCCTTCACCCTGCGACGCAGTCCCCCCATTTTCAGGTCGAGTTAAGCAACCTTCTCCTCTACTTCGCGTTGCAGGCGCAACCGCTCCGCTGGGGTCGTTGAGCGATTTGGGGAACGCAGGGTGTTTCGCAGAACAGCGTCGTCGACGAAGGAACGCAGCTTCCTTCACGTCATCAAGCTCGTCTCGCCTTTCGTGATGGTCGTCGTGCTCCAGGCGACGATTGCAGGATTCAGCCTCGAGGTGATGTCGTCGGTCCGCGCCTATGTCGCAGGTGAAGCGCTATGGTCGCGCTCGCAGAAGAACGCGGTCTATTTCCTCAATCTCTATCTGCATTCGGGCGAACCGAGCCAGTTCGCGCAATATCAGGCCTCGCTCGCCGTACCCATCGGCGACGAATTCGCGCGCTGGGCGCTCGAGCGCGATCCGGTCGACGTCGAGGCCGCCCGCATCGGCTTCCTGCAAGGCGGCAACCACCCTGATGACGTACCTGGATTGATCTGGCTGTTTCGCTACTTCAATGGCGTCAGCTTCCTCCAGGAAGCGATCCGCGAGTGGACCGCCACCGATCCCATGCTGCTGGAGCTGAGCGTCTTCGGCGAGGTCATCCGGTCCGAGCTGGCGAAGGGCCCCGTTCGGGACAACGGCCGTCTGCAATTCCTGTCGGCGCGGCTCTCGGAGCTCAACACCCAATTCACGGTGCATGCCAAGCGCTTCTCCACTGTGCTCGGGGAAGGCTCCCGCGCCATCAAGGTGACGCTCACCTGCATCAACGTCGCGACCGCCGCGACCCTGATCCTGCTCCTGATCTGGCACACGCGACGGCTGGTGCTGCAGCGACAGGCCTTCGAAGACGCACTACATGCCGAGAAGGAGCGCCTCGCCTGGCAGGCATCGCACGACTGGCTGACAGGGCTTTCCAACCGCCGCGCCTTCGAGGCGCGCCTGCAAGGCGAGCTGGACAATGTCGCGGCGGGTCCGCTGGGACTGATCCTGCTCGACCTCGACCAGTTCAAGAACGTCAACGACAGCTGCGGCCATCTCGCGGGCGACCGCCTGCTCTGCCAGGTCTCCAGCCTCCTGCAACGGGACCGGCGGCCGCATGATCTGGTGGCCCGGCTCGGCGGCGATGAGTTCGGCCTGATCCTGCCGCGGTGCTCGCCGTCGAACACCGTCGACATCGCCGAACGGCTGCGACGATCGCTCGAGCTGTTCAGCTTCACCTGGGACGATCGCTGCTTCGCGGTGACCGCCAGCGTCGGCGTCACCTGCATCGCCGACCGCGATACCTCGCTCGAGGAGGCGATGCGGCGCGCGGATGCCGCCTGCTACCGCGCCAAGGAAAAGGGACGCAACCGGGTTCAGGTCGACGGCGGACGGCCGGACGTCGTGCTGGTCGCGCCCCGGCCGCGCGAGGCCGTCGCTGCGCAAGGCTGATTGCGGCCCGGTCAAATTCATCTCCGGGGACGATCGCAATCAGTTTGAGTTCGCCTCAGGCCCTCCCGATGGCGCTTCGATCCACCCCGGCGCGCCGGGCAATGCGGCGACACGGCGCAGTTGTGACGTCGTGGCCACATGGCTCTGAAAAAGCAGCCCTCTTCGCATTCGGACACATCACATTGCGCGCCGGTCCACGATGGCCGGGACCTCTCTCGCTAAGGATGGCATCGCCCCGATGCTGCGGGGGCGAATCCGACCGGAATCGCGCCGCGAGAGGAGTTTGGAAGTGCCTTGGAATGATTTGATCGCCCCGCGCAATATCGTTCGCGCAACGACGTCCCGGCCGCGCGCGCTTCTCTTGAGCACTGCGATCGGTGCCCTCGGCAGCTCGCTGCCGTGGTTCATCGTGCCGGCACAAGCGGCATGTGTGATCAGCGGAGCCGGCTCGCAGGTAGCACTCCAGTCCGGCGATTCAATTACCTGCACTGGGTTGAGCAATACGCTGGTCAGAACGGCGTCAGGGGTCAGCGGGGTCACCGTCAACGTCGGCGACGGCAGCCCGACATCCCTGAACGACCCCGTCTTTGCCGGCATTGTCTTTGACGCGGCTTCGAACAGCGCGGTCAAGATTTTCGGCAATGCGTCGGTCGCGCCAACCAACAGCGACAGCATCGACGTGATAGGCGGCAGCAACAATACAATCACGGTGGATGCAGGTGCTGCAGTCGGATCGCCGACCGTCGGGACGACGGCGCTTGGCCTCTTCGGTTCGAACAACAACATCGTCGTGATCGGAGGTACGGTTGGAAGCGGCGCGGCCGGAACTGCCGGCATCGGCATCTTCGGCGGTTCGGCAGGCAATCAGCTGAACATCCTGCCGGGCGGTTTTGTCCAGGGCAACGGCCCGGCGGCCATCGATTTCAACGGCGCGGCGGACGGCAACACCATCAACAATGCCGGCACCGTATCGAATGCTTCGGGCACGGCAATCTTCGGCTCGAACAGTCAGGACACCATCATCAACTCGGGCACGATCACCAGCAACGGCGTCAGCATCGCAGTCGATCTCAAGAATGGGAACGACGTCTTCGAGCTGCGCGCGGGATCGAACATCACAGGCTGGGTCGTGGGCGGCAACGGACTGGACACGTTGCGCCTGGGCGGGACCGCCAACGCGGCGTTCGACCTCGGCACATTCGGCGCGGCCGGCCAGTTCAAGGACTTCGAAGCGCTGGAAAAGACCGGTAGTTCGACCTGGACGCTGACGGGCATCACCATGGACGCGGCCACCATGATCGTCCAGGCCGGCACCCTCATCGCCAACGGCACGATGGCCAACTTCGGGACGGTGGTGACCGGCGGCACGCTCAGTGGCAGCGGCATGATCGGATCGCTCACAGTGGTGTCGGGCGGCACGGTCGCGCCCGGCAATCTCGGTCAACTCGTCGTCAACACCAATGCGGCGTTCCAGTCAGGGTCGACGTACGCGATCTCGGTCAACGCGGCCGGGCAATCAGACAAGATTGCCGCCATGAGCGCGACACTGACCGGCGGCACCGTCGCCGTCACCACGCTTGCAGGCGCCTACAATCCCTCGACGCAATACACCATCCTCAGCACGACGGCTGGCCTCACCGGCAACTTCGCGGGCGTGACTGTCAGCGGATACAATCCGCAGCTGTTCGCGTCCTCCCTCAGCTATGACGGGTTCAACGTCTTCCTGACGCTCAACTACAACAACGCCGCGTTCCTCTCCATCGCACAGACGCAAAACCAGAAGGAAGTGGCCGGCGCGCTGAGCGCGTTCGGCTCCAACCTGCCTTTCCTGTCGTCTTTCGCAGGCCAAAGCGACACGCAGCTTCGTTACAATCTCGATCAGCTCTCGGGCGAAGCTGCCACCGGCGCGCAGCAGGGCGCGTTCCAGTTCACCAGCCAGTTCCTCGGCCTCATGCTCGATCCGTTCGTGAGCGGACGCGGTGGCATGAGCGCCGGCGACACCGCGCTCGGCTTCAGCCCGGAGCGCGCCGCGCTGCCGGAAGCTGTTGCCCTCGCCTACAACAAGGCCTTGGGCATGCCGGCCGCGAAAGCGCCAGCCTTTGCCGAGCGCTGGACGGCCTGGGGCACGGCGTTCGGCGGCACCAACCGCACCAGTGGCGACCCCGTCGCCATTGGCAGCCACGACCTCAACGCGCGCGCTGGCGGCGTCGCGGCCGGCGCCGACTATCACTTCAGCCGTGACGCCCTGGTCGGCTTCGCGCTCTCGGGCGGCGGCACCAAATGGGACCTCGCGCAGGCGATCGGTGGCGGCAAGAGCGAGGCGTTGCAGGCCGGCGTCTACACCGCACTACGCAATGGGCCGGCCTATTTCGCTGCCTCGCTCGCCGTGGCCAATCATTGGATGTCGACCGACCGGCTCGCTCCGTTCGGCAATCAGCTCACTGCGAAGTTCGACGCGCAAACCGTCGGTGGCCGCATCGAGGGCGGCTATCGCTTCGTCACGCCGATCGGCGGCTTCACGCCCTACGCGGCAGCGCAGGGGCAGGCGTTTCGTACGCCGACCTATACCGAGACCGATCTGGCCGGCAGCGGCTTCGGCCTGACCTATCAGGGACGCACCGCCTCCGACACACGGAGCGAGGTCGGCGCGCGTTTCGATCGCGCGACGCTGGTCGCGCCGAATGCTGTCCTCACATTGCGCGGCCGCGCGGCCTGGGCGCATGATTGGATCAGCGATCCCACGCTCGTCGCCGCGTTCCAGGCGCTGCCCGGCGCGAGCTTCATCGTCAATGGCGCGACGCCGGCAAAGGACGCCGCGCTCGCATCCGCCGGCGCCGAGCTGAAGTTTGCGAACGGCATCGCGCTGTCCGCCAAATTCGACGGCGAGTTCGCGGCGCGCAGCACGACCTATTCCGGCACTGCGAGCCTGCGATACGCCTGGTAGTGGCGACGCCTCATCGAGATAACCCTGCGCCGACCGGACGAATTCCGAGACCGGCGAGATGCGTATCGATGAACTGTTCGATCTGCTGGCGCAGCATCTGCGGCGGCACGGCCACCATACGCTCCTCGAGGCCAAGCGAGATGATGCCGTGCACCGCCGAGAACAGGGTGCGCGACAGCAGCGCGATCTTCACGTCGTCCGCATTCGGTAGCACCCGCACCAAGGGCGCGTGCATCAGCGCGAAGGCATCCATCACCATCTGAAGGATGTCGTCCGGATAAGGCCGATCGTCCTCCATCCGGTGCTCGAACAGCGAGCGCAGCAGATTGGCGTGCCCGGCAAAGAATTCGAGATAGGTCTCGGCAAGCCCATAGAGCTGGCGAACGGGATCTTCGCCCGGAACCCCGCGCAGGCGGGCCGTAAGTGCCTGAACGGTCTCCCGGTTAACGGTCAGGATGACCCCGTCGAAATCGCCGAACTCGTTATAGACGCTGCCGACCGAGCAGCCTGCGGCCTCCGCAACATCCCGAACCTTGAGTGATCTCAATCCCTTAGCGGCAATGATTCCGCGGGCGATCTCCAGGATCTGGAGCCGACGCCGATTTTTTTTCTGGTCCCGCAGCGATTCTTCTTGAACATTGTTCATTTTCAGGCTACCAATGTGAACATTGTTCAACTTAACCCGGAGACCTGCAAAATGCAAACCCTCGCTGTTGATATCGCCGCCACCTTCGTCGATGACGCCGCAGCCCTCGTGACCGGCCCCGGCCGGACCCTGCTCAAGTTCGCGATGGCCCCGATCGATCGCATCGCCAATGCCTGCGACATTGCCGGCGTGCTCGCCGAGCGCCGTGCGACCTTCCGGATGTGGCGGGCCAACCGCGGCCACAGCCGTCGCGATGGCCGCCGGTTCAGCCTGCTTGGTCGCCTCTCGCCCTTTCGCCACCTCGCCCATCTCACGTGAGGCGCGCGCCACGAAACGGCTCGAATGCAAGGAAAGGCCGCAATGAAGGGCTTACCATTTGCCGACATTCGCAGCCGATGTCGCGAGCCTAACCGGTGCGGTTCAGTTTTTGCTCACGGCCCGTCGCATATCCGGGTCAGAGCGGCCTTTCCGCCCAAAGCTGACGTGGCCGCAATGGGAAATTTGCGAACCTAACGAGAGCATTTGGAGACCAACAGGATCAGAGGGACCAGGGGGACAGAGCAGACCGACGACACCAGTCACTCTGCAATCGTTCGTCCCATGCCCTTCCGGTCGTGACACTTTCACCGCCAAAGCAACAACCTCAGGCTGCCTTTTTCAAAACAGGACTAGTCATGATCAGGGAATTGATGTCGTCACGCCGCTTCGCGCCGCTGTTCTGGGCGCAATTCTTTTCGGCGCTCAATGACAACGTGCTCAAGAACGCACTCGTCATCATCCTGCTTTACAGTGCCGCGACTGGTCACGGCGATGCGCTGGTGACGGTGGCAGGCGCCGTCTTCATCTTCCCCTACTTCATCCTGTCCGGGCTCGGCGGCCAGCTCGCCGACAAATACGTCAAGTCCGTCGTCGCACGGCGGCTCAAATTCGTCGAGATCTTCGCCGCAGGTTTTGCCGCCGCCGGCTTCTTCCTGCACTCGGTGCCGCTGCTGTTCACAGCGCTCGCGCTGTTCGGCACCATCGCCGCGCTGTTCGGCCCTGTGAAATACGCCATGCTGCCGGACCAGCTCGAGCTCGGCGAGCTCGCGACCGGCAACGCGCTGGTCGAAGGCGCGACCTTCATGGCCATTCTGCTCGGCACCGTCGCCGGCGGCCAGTTCGTCGCCGGCTCCACGCATATGGGCTGGATCGCCTCCGCCGTCGTCGTGCTGGCCCTGCTGTCCTGGGCTTTCGCGTCCCGCATTCCGCAGACAACGCCCTCCGCGCCCGATCTGCCGGTCGATGCCAATCCCTGGACCTCCACACTCGGCCTGCTCAAGACGCTCTACGCCGACCACCGGCTGTGGGACGGCACCGTGATCGTCTCCTGGTTCTGGCTGGTCGGCGCCATCGTGCTGTCGCTGCTGCCGGCGCTGATCAAGGAGGTGGTCGGCGGCACCGAGGGCGTGGTGACGCTGTGTCTTGCGATCTTCGCGATCGGCATCGCCATCGGCTCGCTGTTTGCCGCAAGCCTGAGCCACGTTCGCCCGAACCTCGCGCTGGTGCCGATCGGCGCCATCATCATGGGGTTTGCCGGCCTCGATCTCGCCTGGGCCATCGGTGTGACCACCAAGGGCCAGGACATCACCGCGGTCGATTTCGCGACCTCGTTCGCGGGGCTGCGCATGCTGGCCGACTTCGTCGCGTTCGCCTTTGGCGGCGGCCTGTTCGTCGTCCCGTCCTTCGCTGCGGTCCAGGCCTGGTCGGAACCTTCCGAGCGCGCCCGCATCATCGCCGCCGGCAACGTGCTCCAGGCCGCCTTCATGGTGGTCGGCTCGCTGTTCGTCGCGCTGCTGCAGGCGGGTGGGCTGCATGTCGGCTGGATCTTCTTCGGCCTCGGCGTTGCCAGCTTCGGCGCGGTGTGGTTCGTGCTGACCAAGTGGGGCAAGGAAGGCGTGCGCGATGCCGGCGGACTCTTGTTCCGCGCCCTCTTCCGCACCGAGGTGCGTGGCCTCGAAAACCTGCCGCCTCCGGGCACGCGCATGCTGCTCGCGCCCAACCATGTCAGCCTGATCGACGGCCCGATGCTGCACGCGGTGCTGCCGATCGACGCGAGCTTCGCGGTCGATACCGGCATTGCCAAAGCCTGGTGGGCAAAACCGTTCCTGCGCGTGGTCAAGCACTACACCATGGATCCGACCAAGCCGCTCGCCGCCCGCGACCTGATCAAGCTCGTCGCCGCGGGCGAGCCTGTCGTCATCTTCCCGGAAGGACGCATCACGGTCTCCGGGTCGTTGATGAAGGTCTATGACGGCACCGCGATGATCGCGGACAAGGCCGACGCCGTCGTCGTGCCCGTCCGCATCGAAGGCGCGCAGCGCTCGCATCTCAGCTACCTCAACTCTAGCCAGATCAAGCGCTCGTGGTTCCCGCGGGTGACAGTGACGATCCTGCCTCCAGTCAAGCTGCCGGTTGATGCGGCTCTGAAGGGCAAGGCGCGCCGCAATGCCGCCGGCGCCGCGCTCCAGGACGTGATGATCGACGCGATGGTGAAGAACGCCATGCTCGATCATACCCTGTTCGAGGCGCTTGGGCACGCCTATCGCGACCGCGACACCGGCAAGGTGATCATCGAGGACGCGCTCGGCACCAAGCTGACCTATCGCAAGCTGATCCTCGGCGCGCAGGTCCTGAGCCGGAAGCTGGAAGACGGCACCTCCGCCGGCGAGAATGTCGGCGTGCTGCTGCCGAATTCCGCGGGCGTCGCCGTCGTCTTCATGGCGCTGCAAAGCATCGGCCGCGTGCCGGCGATGCTCAACTTCTCCGCCGGTCCGGTCAACGTCCTCGCCGCCATGAAGGCCGCGCAGGTCAAGACCGTGCTGACCTCGAAAGCCTTCATCGAGAAGGGCAAGCTCGACAAGCTGATGGCCGCGATCTCCGCCGAGGCACGCGTAGTCTACCTCGAAGATGTTCGCGCCTCGATCGGCACCGCCGACAAGATCAAGGGCCTGCTCGCGGGCACCGCGCCGCGCGTATCCCGCCAGGCCAACGATCCGGCCGTCGTGCTGTTCACCTCGGGCTCGGAAGGCACGCCCAAGGGCGTGGTGCTGTCCCACCGCAACATCCTCGCCAACGCGGCACAGGCGCTGGCGCGGGTCGATGCCAACGCCAATGACAAGGTGTTCAACGTGCTGCCGGTGTTCCACTCCTTCGGCCTGACCGGCGGAATGATGATGCCGATGCTCGCAGGCATTCCGATCTACATGTACCCCTCCCCGCTGCACTACCGGATCGTGCCGGAGCTGATCTACCAGACCGGCGCCACCATCCTGTTCGGCACCGACACGTTCCTCACCGGATACGCCCGCTCGGCCCATGCCTACGACTTCCGCACCCTGCGTCTGGTGATCGCCGGCGCCGAGGCGGTGAAGGACCGCACGCGGCAGGTGTTCATGGAGCGCTACGGCATCCGCATCCTCGAAGGCTACGGCGTCACCGAGACAGCGCCGGTGCTGGCGATGAACACGCCAATGGCCAACCGTCCCGGCACTGTCGGCCGCCTCTCGCCGCTGATGGAGAGCCGCCTCGATCCGGTCCCCGGCATCGAGGAAGGCGGACGCCTCTCGGTGCGCGGGCCGAACGTGATGCTCGGCTACCTCAGGGCCGAAAATCCCGGCGTGCTGGAAAAGCTTCCCGAGGGCTGGCACGACACCGGCGACATCGTGGCGATCGACGCCGCCGGTTTCATCACCATCAAGGGCCGCGCCAAGCGCTTTGCCAAGATCGCGGGCGAAATGGTCTCGCTGTCTGCAGTCGAAGCCATCGCGACGGCGCTGTGGCCGCAGGCTGCTTCGGTCGCGGTGTCGATCCCCGATCAGCGCAAGGGCGAGCGCATCGTGCTGTTGACGACGGAGAAGAACGCCGAGCGCAGCGCGATGCAGGGCCAGGCCAAGACGATCGGCGCCTCCGAGCTGACCGTTCCCGCGACGATCATGGTGGTCGACAAGGTGCCGCTGCTCGGCACCGGCAAGACCGACTATGTCACGGCAACCGCCATGGCCCGCGAGCAGGCATCCGCACCGGACCGCGAGGTGGCGTAAACGAATGCACGAGGCGCCTCAATCAGGCGACGCGCGATGCCCCGGAGTGGTTCTGCTTCACGGCATCGCGCGGACCTCGGCATCCCTGGCCAAGCTGGAACGGGCGCTCCAGGCGAGCGGGTTCACGACACTCAACATCGACTATCCCAGCCGCAGCAAGCCGATCGCCGCCATCACGGACGACATTCATCCGGCGATCACCCGTTTCGCCGAACGTGACGCGCCGCTGCATTTCGTCGCGCATTCAATGGGCGGCCTCGTCGCGCGCGCTTATATCGCAAGACACCGCCCGGCCCGGCTTGGCCGCGTCGTGATGCTGGGCACGCCGAACAGCGGCAGCGAGGTCGCCGACCTCCTGCGGGGATTTCCGCCCTACCGCGCATTCTACGGGCCAGCCGGCCTCGAGCTCACCACCACGCCTGCGACCGTGCCGAGTGCCCTCCCCGCCATCGACTATCCGGTCGGCGTGATCGCCGGAACCCGCTTCATCGATCCCGTCGCCGGCCTCTTGGTTCTGCCGAAACCCAATGACGGACGGGTGTCGGTGCAGAGCACGATGCTGGCCGGCATGACCGACCATGTCGTCGTGAAGGCGACCCACACCGGGCTTCCACGTCATACCGCCGCGATCGAACAGACGATCGCCTTCCTGCGCGACGGCCGCTTCCGCGCCGCCTCTCACTTGAGCAGGAGATAGCGGACCGGGTTGTCGTCGCACTGACCTGCGCCGCACTCCAGCACGGTCGACAGAAGATTTGCGGCAACCAGCAATGCGAAGATTGCAAAGACCGCGTTCGACGCGAACCCGGTCATGGGTGCATCTCCCTCTCGCTTGCCGGTCGCATCCTTCAGGACAAACACCAGCGCGACATAGCACACGACGCCCACAGCCGCGATGAGCGCCCAGGTGTAGAAATGCAGGCCCCACAACGCCGAGCCATATCCGGGATCGCCGGGCGCCAGATGCAGCGAGACCTGCCGCATCGCGATGAAGCCGGTGACGAGGCTGGCCATGAGGATCATCGCATAGTGCGACGGACGCTCACCGAGGCGCAGGTTGAACAGGAAGCCCATGCCGATTGCGATGAACCCGGCCCGTTGCAGCAGGCAGAGCGGGCATGGAAACTCGCCGAGCACAAGCTGGTAGGAGAACGCGACCGTCAGGATCGATGAGATCCCGAGCAGGCCAAGCATGTTCAGCATCGCGCCGACTGATCGTTGCTTGCTCGTATCAACGATGCTCATCTCTGGCACCGTCAGAAAGAGAATTTCAGCGGATCAGTCGCATGGTGGAAGAACCAGGCGACTGTGACGACGAGTGTTGCGCTCCAGAGCGCGTAGCTCAGTCCCGCGCGCGAACGCCAGACGCTCGCGCAACCCGCGAGCGCCAGCAGGAATGGCAAAAACATATACATGAGCGCGGGCTCCCCAGGCGATTCGCGCTGTGCGCGAGCCGGGAAGACATACGTCAGCCCAGTACGTCCCTCAAGAGCCGGCCTCGCTGCGGCGCTCCTGCGCATAGCGCACCAAAGCCACGAAGCGGTAGATGCCGTGCACGAACTTGCCGTAGGGCATGGTGATGAACAGCGCGAATACGGCGCCGAGATGCACGGCCAGCAGCGGTCCCATCGCGGCAGTCTCGCGCAGGATCAGAAGCAGCATGCCGGTGAGGCCGGTCAGGAACAGCATCGCGATGAAGCCGATGTCCATGCCGTAGCGGTTTTCGTCGAGCAACGCCGGATCGCGGCGCATCCTGGCCGCGAACAGGCCGATCGGCCCGATGATCAGGCCGATGCCGCCCAGCGTGCCGAGCACGACCGGCAGATCCCACCACGGATACGGCGCCTCGCGCCCGAACAGATAGTGATAGAGCGTCGCGACCGAGGTCGCGGCAAAGCACAGCAGGAAGCCGTAGAAGGTCAGGTGGTGATACAGCTTGCGCCGGTCCGTCGGCTTGTCGTCCTCGTTGTAGCAGCCGACGCCGCCGCCATGGAGATAACGCAGCTCGCCGGCGTCGCGGATCGCCTGGAAGATCGAGCCGCCGTCGGCGCGACCGCCGATGGGTGGGCCGATGTCACGCCAGAACGCACGCACGCTCATGACCAGCGCAAGAATGGCGTAGAGGAATGCGGCGCTGAACAATGCGGCCATCGCATTGTGCGGCATCAATTTGTAGAACGCGCCGGGTCCGGTGTGGACGCCGAACAGCACGTTGCGGTCATTCAGCGCGACGAAGCCGAGGATGAAGGCCGCCATGCTGAGCGCGGCGATGATGCTGATGACGAGGCCGTTGCGCGCGAAGGCGCCGGACAGCGCCTGCGGCCAGGCATAGGCCGCATAGGACTCGGCGCGCGCGACCGCGAGCGTCTGGGGAACGTTGACATTGAACTCGTGCGGCGGCGAGAACTGGCAGTCGAAATAGCAGGCGCCGCAGGAATGGCAGAGATTGGCGAGGTAGTTGAGATCGCCGTCGGAGAAGGCCCGCCGCATCTCCATGGCGGGAAATACCGCGCAAAGTCCCTCGCAGTACCGGCAGGAATTGCAGACCGTCATCAGACGGTCGGCCTCGTCGAGGATTCGGGTTCCGTGCATGGCTTTACTTCGTCAGGCCCTTCGCCTCGAGCCATTTCTGGATCAGGCCCGCGACCTCGAGGTTGTTCTTGTCCATCATCACCATATGCGAATTGCCCTTGATGCCGGCCTGCGGGAGGTCGACGATGTCGACGCTGCCGCCGGCCGCCTTGATAGCGTCCGCGAAGGCGATGCCGTTGGCGCGGATCTTGGGCCAGCGGGCATCGCGCTCGATATAGTCGCCATAGATGATGAGGGTCGGAATGTTCTTCAGCACATCCGCCTTGGCGATATCGCCGATGCCGGCCGGCTCGATTGCGATCAGCGCCTTGACCTTGTCTGGCCGTGCCTGCGCCACCTTGAAGCCGAAGCTGCCGGCCTGGCTGTGGAACAGGATCACTGAGGGACCGACGCGATCGATCTCGGCGACATAGGCGGCGACGGTCGCGTCGTCAGTCGTGGTCCAGCGCGGCACGTTCTGCTTGACGAAGTTCTCGTAGCCTTCGACCGGAAACTGGTTGCCCGGCAGCACCTTCCGCTTGGTTGGATCGGGATCGTAGGAGTTCGGCCCGTCGCCGATGCGGAAACGCTCGAACGGATTGGCCGTGGTGAGGAAGACCGGCTCGCTCTTGAAGATGTCAGGATATTGCGCCCAGCCTGCGCGTCCGCGCTCCACCGCATCGGAATTATAGACCGCCCATCCCTTGCGCAAAAAGTAGTTCAGCCAGCCTTCGCGTCCGTCGGGCGTGGTCTCGTAGGTGACGCCGGTCAGTCCGCCGCCGTGCCACATCAGCAACGGATAGGCCCCCTTCTCGGTGGCCGGCAGGAAGTACTGCACGTACATCTGCTCGACCTGATAGGTGCCATTGGGATCGACCTTGGCCGGTACGCCGCCGGGCGTGAACATGACCTCCTTCACCGGCTTGCCGGAGATTTCGACCAGACGCCCGCCGACATGGAACGAGCCCATGTCGCGCAAGGTGATGGGCTCGGCGGCATGGGCGTGGCCGGCGATCAGCAGCGCCGTGATCGAGGCAATGGCAATGCGCGACATGGTTTCTCCCTCTGGCTTTCTTCTTGATCCCTAGTTCTTGGCGTGGCGTGCCGCTTCCCGCCCCGCGATGCGTCCGAACACGCTGCCGATGGTCATGCCCATGCCGGCCGCATAGCCCTTGCCGAGCACATTGCCCGCCATGATCTCGCCGGCCGCGAACATGTTGGCCGACGGCTTGCCGTCGGCCATCAGCATCCGCGCCTCCTTGTTCACGCGCGTGCCGAGATAGGTGAAGGTGATGCCGGGCCGGACCGGATAAGCGAGATAAGGCGGCGTCTCGATTTTGCGTGCCCAGTGCGTCTTGGGTGGCGTGATGCCCTCGGTCACGCAGTCATCCAGGATCGTGTGGTCGAAGGTGCCGGGGCGCACCGCGGCGTTGAATTCGGTGATGGTCTTTTCCAGCGCGGCCGGATCGAGCTCGAGCTTGCCGGCAAGCTCGGCGACGGTCTGCCCGGCGATTGGTGGGAACAGCGTCGGCATGAAGCTGGTGACGACGGTGGAGTCGAAGATGATATAGGCGATCTGGTCGGGCTGGGCTGCGACCAGCCGGCCCCAGATCGCGTAACGCTTCGGCCAGATGTCCTCGCCCTCGTCATAGAAGCGCTGGGCGTGCTTGTTGACGACGATGCCGAACACGACGGAGTCGTGGCGCGTGATGATGCCGCCGTCGAATTTCGGCGCGCGGGCGTCGATCGCGACCGCATGGCACTGCGTGGGATCGCCCGCCTCCTGCACGCCCTTGTCGAGCAGCATCTTCAGGATCGAGCCGCGGTTATAGGGGGTGCCGCGGATCAGGAAATTGTCGGCGGCCTCGCCCCAATATTGCTTCAGCCATTCGATGTTGGCCTCGAACCCGCCGGCCGCCGCGACCAGCGAGGTCGCGCGGATCTCGGTCTCACCCCTGACCGGCCGCTTGAGACGCGCGGCGAGGAACATGCCGTCCTCGATCACGAGATCGGTGACCTCAGCGTCGTATTCGACATCGACGCCGAGCCGTTCGGCTGTGAGATACAGCGCGTTGAGCATCGCCCGGCCGCCGCCGAGGAAGAACGAGTTGGTGCGGCCGAGGCTCAGCGTGCCGCCAAGCGAGGGCTGCCAGCGCACGCCCTGCTCCACGATCCAGTTCAGGATGTCCTTGGACTCCCGAATCATGTGGCGCGCGAGTTCCTCGTCGGTCTGCCCGCCGGTGACCAGCAGCAGATCCCTCCAGAATTCCTCCTCGGTGTAGGGACCGGTCAGGATTTCGGTCGCCGCGTCATGGGCGCAGCGCATGTTGCGGGTGTGGCGCGTGTTGCCGCCGCGGTAGAACTTTGGCGCGCCTTCGAGCACGAGCACCGAGGCGCCGCCGCGGCGGGCGCTGATCGCCGCACACAGCGCCGCATTGCCGCCGCCGATCACCAGCACGTCGTTTTTGCTGCCCATGCCGTCTGCCCGATGCGACGAAGTTGGAGACATTCTGCCCGCCGGTCGGCACGGATCAACCGTGCCCGCCATTGCGTACTTTTGTATACAAAGATATACAGAAATGGCGCAAGCGACATCTCTGCATGGGCAGGATGCGCTTGGCGGCCGACGAGGATGCATGGCCAGACGCCCGGCGAAGACAGGCGGATCAATCGGACGCGGCGGCGGCGTGGCGCTCGGGGAAGCCGTGTTCCGCTCGCTGTGCGAGGCGCTGCAGGCCGGCAACTACCGGGCCGGCGACCGCCTGCGCGAGGAGGAGGTCGCCCAGCGGCTCAAGGTCAGCCGTACGCCGGTGCGGGAGGCTCTGGGACGGCTCGCGGCGCGCGGCTTCGTCGAACCTGCCGGCGGCCGCGGGCTGATCGTGCGCAACCTCGACATCTCGGAGGTGCTCGAGCTCTACGCCATGCGCGAGATCATGGAAGGCGCCGCCGCGCGCCTCGCCGCCGGGCATGCCTCGGCCACGGAGATCGACGCACTCAGGGATATCGAGCAGGCCTTTGTGGAAGCGTCAGCGACCGACGCCGCCGAGATGGCGCGGCTCAACCGCGCCTTCCACGAGGCCATCTGCCGCGCCGCGCGCAACCGCTATCTCGACAACGCTTCGCGGGAATTGCAGGACTGGATCGCCCTGCTCGGTCCGACCACCTTCACAGTGACCGGACGCCCCTCAACCAGCCACGGCGAGCATCAGGCCATCATCGACGCGATCGCCGCGCGCGACGGCGACAAGGCCGAACGACTGGCGCGCGCGCATATCCGGGAAGCGCTGCGCTGCCGGCTGAAGCTGTTGCAGAAGCAATAGACGAGACGCTCACGCGAGCACGTCGGCCACGACGGCCTTCAGGACATCCCTGACGTCACCGGGCTTCAGCCGCACCTGCAAGCCGCGCTGGCCACCATTGAGATAGACGAGATCATGCGCGAGCGCGCTCTGCTCGATCACGGTGCGCACGAGCTTGCGCTGCCCGAACGGGCTGATGCCGCCGACCTTGAAACCGGTGACGCGTTCGGCCTCCGGCGGCTTCATCATCTGCGCCGACTTGCCGGCCACGGCAGCGGCGAGCTTCTTCATCGAGACCTCCTGGTCGGACGGGACGATGACGCAGACCGGCTTGCCATCGACCAGCGCCATCAGCGTCTTCAGGACACGCGCCGGGTTCTCCCCGAGCGCGGCCGCCGCCTGGAGCCCGATACTTTCGGCGTCGGGATCATAGTCGTAGGTGTGAACGGTGAAGGCGGCGCCGGCGGCTTCAAGCGCGCGTGTGGCTGGGGTGACTTTGGACATGCGCCACGTTTATCACCGTCATTGCGAGGAGCGAAGCGGCGAAGCAATCCGGAATCCCGCCGTGGAGGCAGCCTGGATTGCTTCGCTTCGCTCGCAATGACGATGTGGACAAAGATGCGCACGACACCCTCGGTGTCGTCCCGGCGAAGGCCGGGACCCATAACCCCAGGGAGCAGTTTGGCGAAGACTCGTGGTGCGCGGTACTACGACCGATCCCGATCGAGAGATCACGCGGTATGGGTCCCGGCGTTCGCCGGGACGACATCGCATGTTTGGAAGGCCTTATGCCGCCAAACGACGGCCCGCCCCCTACTCCGCCGCGTCCCGCATCTCCGCGCGCTCGGCGCGCGCCGCGCAGAACTTGAACTCGGGGATCTTGCCGAACGGATCGAGCGCGGGATTGGTGAGCAGGTTCGCGGCCGCCTCCGCGTAGCAGAACGGCATGAACACCATGTTCTCCGGCACGTCGCGATCGGAGCGGACCTTGACCTCGACGGCGCCGCGACGGGTCTCGAGGCGAATGAAATCGCCCGGCGCGAGCTTCTTCTTGCGCATGTCCTTCGGTGACATGAAGGCGACCGCCTCCGGCTCGATCTGGTCGAGCACCTGGGCGCGGCGCGTCATCGAGCCGGTGTGCCAGTGCTCCAGCACGCGGCCGGTCGACAGCACCATCGGATATTCGGCGTCGGGCAGCTCGTCCGGCGGGACGACCTTCGCCGGCACGATCTTGCCGCGTCCGCTCGCGGTCGGGAATCCCGTGGTGAAGATGATCTCGTTGCCGGGCTTGTTCGGATCGTCGGCTGGATAGGTGACGGCGCCCTCGCGCACCAGCCGCTCCCAGCTGATGTTCTTCAGCGACGGCATCAGCTCCGCCATCTCCGTATAGACGTCGCCGGGGCCGGCATAATTCCACGGCAACCCCATCCGCTTGCCGATCTCCTGGATGATCCAGAGATCCTGCCGCGCATCGCCCGGCGGCTTGATCACCTGGCGCGCGAGCTGCACGCGGCGGTCGGTGTTGGTGAAGGAGCCGTCCTTCTCCGCAAACGCCGAGGCTGGCAGGATGACGTCGGCGTGGAACGCGGTTTCGGTGACGAAGAGATCCTGCACCACGAGATGATCGAGCATGGCAAGGGCATGGCGCGCATGCTGCAGATCCGGGTCGGACATCGCGGGATTCTCGCCCTCGATATACATGCCCTTGATCTCGCCGGCATGGATCGCGTTCATGATCTCGACCACGGTCAGGCCGCGCACGGGATCGAGATCCTGCTGCCACAGCTTCTCGAAGCTGCCGCGCAGGTCGTCGCGGCCGACCGGCTGGTAATCCGGCAGGAACATCGGGATCAGGCCGGCATCGGAGGCACCCTGCACGTTGTTCTGGCCGCGCAGCGGATGCAGGCCGGTGCCGGGACGGCCGACCTGGCCGGTGATCAGCGCCAGCGCGATCAGGCAGCGCGCATTGTCGGTGCCGTGGACGTGCTGGCTGATGCCCATGCCCCAGAAGATGATCGAGGATTTTGCGCGCGCATAGGTGCGCGCGACCTCGCGGAGCGTCTGGGCCGGGATGCCGCAGATCGGCTCCATCTTCTCCGGCGTGAATTCCTTGATCTTCTCCTTGAGGTCCTCAAAACCCTCGGTGTAGCCGGCGATGTACTGGTCGTCGGTCAAGCCCTCGGTGATGATCGTGTTGATCATCGCGTTCAGCATCGCGACGTCGGAGCCGGGCTTGAACTGAAGATGCCTGGTCGCATGACGCGACAGCGACTGCCGGCGCGGATCCATCACGAACAGCTTGGCGCCGTTCTGCTTGACCGCGTTCTTGATGAAGGTCGCGGCGACCGGATGGTTCACGGTCGGGTTGGCGCCGATCACGATGATGACTTCGGCATCCATCGCGGCGGAGAACGGCGCCGACACCGCACCCGAGCTCAGGCCTTCGAACAGCGCCGCGACCGACGAAGCGTGGCACAGGCGAGTGCAATGGTCGACGTTGTTGGAGCCGAAACCGGTGCGCACCAGCTTCTGGAATAGATAGGCCTCTTCATTCGAGCCCTTGGCCGAGCCGAAGCCGGCCAGCGCCTTCACACCCTTCTCGTCACGGATCTTGACGAGGCCCTTGGCGGCGATGTCGAGCGCCTCTTCCCAGCTCGCTTCACGGAAATGCGTGAAGGGATTGGCCGGGTCGACCTGATCGTTAGCGTCCTTCTTCGCATTCGGCAGCCGCACCAGCGGTTTTGTAAGGCGATGCGGATGGTGGATATAGTCGAAGCCGAAGCGGCCCTTGACGCAGAGTCGGTTGTGATTGGCGGGGCCGTCACGGCCTTCCGCATAGATCACCTTCTCGTCCTTGACCTCGTAGGTCACCTGGCAGCCGACGCCGCAGAACGGGCAGAGCGAATCGACCTTCTTGTCCGCGTAAGTCACGCGGGTCTGCTTGTCGTCGAGCATCACGGCCGGCATCAACGCGCCGGTCGGACAGGCCTGCACGCATTCGCCGCAGGCGACGCAGGTGGACTCGCCCATGGGATCGTCGAAGTCGAACACGATCTTCGAGCCATGGTTGCGGTAGGCCATGCCGATGACGTCGTTGACCTGGACCTCGCGGCAGGCACGCACGCACAGGCCGCACTGGATGCAGGCATCGAGATTGACGCGCATCGCCGGATGGCTGGCATCGGTCTCCCAGCGCTCGGCGGCGGGGAAACGGCTCTCGGTGACGCCCGTGGTCTCGGCCCAGTGCCAGAACTTGGAATCCGGATCGTGCGAGGTCTCGCGCGCCGGCTGGTCGGCGACGAGCAGCTCCATCACCATTTTTTGCGCCGACACCGCACGCGCGGATTCCGTCTTCACCTTCATGCCGACCGACGGCGTCCGCTTGCACGATGCCGCCAGCACGCGCTCGCCCTCGATCTCGACCATGCAGGCGCGGCAATTGCCGTCGGGCCGATAGTCGGGCGCCGGCGAGTAGCACAGATGCGGGATGTCGCGGCCCTGGCGTTTGGCGACCTGCCAGATCGTCTCGCCGGGTTTGGCTTCGACCTGCTTGCCGTCGAGCTCGAACGTAATCTTGGTCATTCGGCCGCTTCCTTGAACTCGTCAGGGAAATATTTGATCACGGAAGACAGCGGATTCGATGCCGCCTGTCCGAGCCCGCAGATCGAGGCATCGCGCATCGCCTGGCTCAATTCTTCCAGCAAGGCACGGTTCCAGACCGGCTTCTGCATCAGCAGCGCCGCCTTCTGTGTTCCGACACGGCACGGCGTGCACTGGCCGCAGCTCTCGTCCTCGAAGAACTTCATCAGGTTCAGTGCGGCAGCGCGCACACTGTCCTTCTGCGACAGGATGACGATCGCGGCCGAGCCGATGAAGCAGCCGTATTTCTCCAGCGTGCCGAAATCGAGCGGGATGTCGTCCATCGATGCCGGCAGGATGCCGCCCGAGGCGCCGCCAGGGAGATAGGCGTAGAACTGATGGCCGTCGGCCATGCCGCCGCAATATTCGTCGATCAGCTCGCGCACGGTGATGCCGGCTGGTGCCAGCTTCATGCCGGGATTCTTGACGCGGCCCGAGACCGAGAAGCTGCGCAGGCCGTGACGCTCATGGCGGCCGTGGCCCTTCCACCAGTCGGCGCCCTTCTCGACGATGTCGCGCACCCACCACAGCGTCTCGATGTTGTTGATCAACGTCGGCAGGCCGAACAGGCCGACCTGGAACGGGTAAGGCGGCTTGTGCCGGGGCAGGCCGCGCTTGCCCTCGATGCTTTCAAGCAGCGAGGATTCCTCGCCGCAGATGTAAGCACCGGCGCCGCGGCGCATGTGCAGCGTCGGGCCGCCGGCGGGAAGCTTTGCGATCTCGCGCTCCAGAATCTCGCGCGAGGCCGGGTATTCGTCGCGCAGATAGATGTAGACGTCGGAGGCCTGCACCACATGCGCGCCGATCAGCATGCCCTCGATGAAGCGGTGCGGATCGGTCTCGAGATAATAGCGGTCCTTGAACGTGCCGGGCTCGCCCTCGTCGCCGTTGATCGCCATCAGCCGCGGACCGGGCTCGCCCAGCACCGCACGCCATTTGCGCCCCGTCGGGAAGCCGGCGCCGCCGAGGCCGCGCAGCGAAGCATCGTCGAGCGACTTCAGGAGATCGTCCTTCGACAGCTCGCCCGAGCGCAGGCGACCCAGCAGCTTGTAGCCCCCGCCGGCAACATAGGCGTCGTAGTCGATATAATCAGGCAGATGCGCGTGAGTGTCGCCGGCCTTCGCGGCCGCCGTCACGTTGGCGACGGTCGCATGGTCGACGAAGTTGTGGCCGACTTCGGCAGCAGGCGCGGTATCGCAGCGCCCGACGCAGGGTGCGCGCACGACGCGGATGCCGGGGCCGGAAGCGCTCTGCAGATCCTCGAGCAGCTTCTCGCCGCCGAGCATGGCGCAGGTCAGCGAATCGCAGACGCGGATCGTCAGCGGCGAAATATCAGGCTCGCCCTCCTTCACCACGTCGAAATGCGCGTAGAAGGTCGCAGTCTCGAACACTTCGGCGAAGGCGAGCTTCATCTCGTCGGCGAGCGCGGCGAGATGCGCGGCCGAGATCTGGTGGTACTTGTCCTGGATCAGGTGCAGATATTCGATCAGGAGATCGCGCCGCCGCGGCCGATCGCCGAGCAATTGCTCGATCTCATGCGCGGCGGTCGGATCGACCTGCCGCCCCTTGGGCGTGGCCTTGGCTCGCTTCCGTCCCTCGCCCGGATGCTCGAACGAGCGGACCTCATGCACGTCGTGGCTCATCGATTCGTCTCGATCTCGTCTTTTAGAACGGCTCCAGTTCTAGCTTCTGGCATGCCAGATGCCAAGCGAATTATCATGCTCGCGGAAGCAGTTAAGCGCAGCTCAAGGGCAACCCTGGATCGCTGCCCGGACACGGCCTTGCGTTCGTCCAACGCGCCAACTGATCAAACGAAGCCTGAATTGGTCTGGAGATCAATAAAGGCTTCCTATGCTGCGATAGCGAAATCGTATCGAGCTCCCGCGCCGAGGCTACAGGTGACCCTGCATGCCCCGATGCCGATGGGTCAGCTTTTGCCCATGCACACCTCGATATAGAACCAGCGATCGTCGCCCGCGAGGCCCTTGGCCTTCACGTCCTTGCGGCACTCCTTGAGCTTCGGCTTGTTGGCGCTCCACTTGGCCTTCATGTCCTTGAGCTTCTGCACGGTCAGCTTGATCTTGCCGGGCTTGGCCTCGGTCGCGGCAGGCGGCGTGAGGGCCGGTGCCGCGGCGGTCTGTGCGGATGCGGATTGCAGGGCGCCGGCGACGAGCAGCATGGCGGCGGCACAAGCGAGTTTACGAACCATCGAATTCCCCCAGGGGTCATTTTGAAACAAGCGAAACGAGCGGCGGGAGCGCCCTCATGGTGCGCTCCCGCTCGCGATGAATGGGCGATCAGAAGATCTTGACCGCGCTCTCCAGCGTCTTCCAGACGCCCCACGCCAAGGGGACACCGACGAAGGCCCAGAACAGCGCCGCCTTGGCGTCGAGCCCGCCAAAGCCGATGCCGTAGGAGCCGTGCGGCCCCGCAGCTGCAGCACTGGCACTCGCCGCCTGCAACTTGGCGACATCGGCGTCCTTCATGTGCCACTTCGCATCGACCGGCTTGACCAGATAGTTGCAGATCAGGCCCGCGATCAGCATCGCGCATAGGATGTACATCGTCGTGTTGTAGAGCTGGTCGCGCGGCACGCCGGCCGCGAGCTGGAACTCGCGGATGTAGTTCACGACGACCGGGCCGATGATGCCTGCGGTCGACCACGCCGTCAGCAGCCGGCCGTGGATGGCGCCGACGAACTGGGTGCCGAACATGTCGGCCAGATAGGCCGGCACCGTGGCGAACCCGCCGCCATACATCGACAGGATGATGCCGAAGCCGAGCACGAACAGCAGCTTCGAGCCCATCGCCGCAAAGGTCGGCGCCAGCGCGTAGAGCACGATGCCGAGGATGAAGAAGGTATAGTAGGTGTTCTTCCGCCCGATCTTGTCAGACAGCGACGCCCAGAAGAAGCGGCCGCCGATGTTGAACAGCGACAGCAATCCGGCGAAGCCGGCGGCGATCGCCGCGATCTGCGCCTTCTGTCCGGCATCGAGCGCGTTGAAACCGACGTCCGGCAGGCCGATCAGCTTGCCGCCGAAGATCTCCTGGAGCATCGGCGAGGCCATGCCGATCACGCCGATACCCGCCGACACGTTCAGGCACAGCACCCACCAGATCAGCCAGAACTGCGGGGTCTTGTGCGCGTCGTTGAGATGGACGTTGTTCTTCGAGATCATCGCGTTGGCCTTGACCGGCGGGGTCCAGCCCTCGGGCTGCCAGCCGGGCGGCGGCAAGCGATAGCGGAATGCGCCGATCATCATGAACACGAAGTAGATGACGCCCATCGCGACGAAGGTCTCCCAGACGCCGACGGAGGTCGGGGTCTTGAAGTAGTTCATCAACAGGTTCGCCAGCGGCGCGCCGATCATGGCGCCGCCGCCAAAGCCCATGATGGCCATGCCGGTCGCCATGCCGCGGCGGTCCGGGAACCACTTCACCAGCGTCGACACCGGCGAGATGTAGCCAAGGCCGAGGCCGACGCCGCCGATCACGCCCGACCCCAGCCACAACAGCCACAGCTGATGGGTGTAGACGCCGATCGCACCGAGGAAGAGTCCGCCGCACCAGCACAGCGCCGAGACGAAGCCGGCCTTGCGCGGTCCCACGCGTTCGAGCCAGCCGCCCCAGACCGCGGCCGCGATACCGAGCAGCACGAAGAACAGCGTGTACATCCACCCCATGCTCGCGACCTTCCAGTCGCAGCTGGTCGTGAACAGCTCCTGCAACAGCGAAATGTCACCGCAGGCTTTCGGCGCGGTCACGCCGATCGCGCGCGACAGCGGCAGCCAGAACACCGAGAAGCCATAGGCCATGCCGATGCAGAGATGGATGCACAGCGCCGCCGGCGGCACCAGCCAGCGATTGAAGCCGGCGGTCGCGATCGTGCGCTCGCGATCGAGAAAGCCGGAGGCACCAACAGGTGCAAGAACGGTATCGGCAGTTGTCATAAGCATTACCTCCAAAGCGTGGCCTTACCGGCGCATCGGTTTGAGACCGGTCGCACGCGCGCTTGGCAGCCGCGCATGACCGGTCGAACTTCATGCCGAAGTGGAATCATCTGGTGCGCATCTCGTCATGTGCACCGAGCAAGCAGCTGATCGCGGGTGATGTCCCTTCGCCTCGCAAGCAGCGTTGCAGTGACGGCTATCGCGCCCTCATCCCCCTCAACACCCTGTCTTGGAGTGAGCAACGCGCGTGCCAGATATCGCGCTATGACGAATCAATGACTTCCCGCAGCGCAATGTGCTGCGCGGGACAAAATGTCCTGAAATCCTCGGACAAAATGTCCAATCAGGTCGCCTCGGGCAGCCACACCGTGAATGTACTCCCGGAGCCGACGCGGCTCTCCGCGGTGATCTGTCCGCCCTGGCGCTTGATCAGCGTCTGGCTGATGGAGAGGCCCAGCCCGGTGCCCTGCCGCCGTTTCGTCGTGTAGAAGGGATCGAAGATCTTCTCGACCACCTCGGTGCTCATGCCGATGCCGGTGTCGGCGACCTCGATGGCGACGCCTTGATGACCGTCGCGCTCGGCATCGAAGGCGCGGAGCGTCAAGGTTCCGCCATCCGGCATGGCGTGGATCGCATTGACGATCAGATTGACCAGCACCTGCTGCAGCTCGTTGCGGTTCATCAGCACCAGCCGGCTGGCGCGGTCGTCCCTGACGACGGCGATCTCGGTCTTGTTCAGGAGATGCTGCACCAGCGGCAGACAGTCCGAAATGATGCTTGCCGGCGCATGGCGCTCGACATAGCCGGCATATTCCTCCGGCCTTGCAAACTGCAACAGCTTGGTCACGATCTGGCTGATGCGGTGAATCTGCTCGTCGAGCAGGCGGAACTCGACCTTCGCCTTGTCGGCATCGGGCCCGAACACGCTGCGGATGACGTCGAGATTGCCCTGCATCACCGCGATCGGATTGTTGATCTCGTGTGCGACACCCGCGGTGATCTCGCCGATCGCAGCCAGCTTCTCAGACATGATGAGCTGCTTGGTGGTTGTCTCGAGCTTGAGATTGGCGTGCTCGAGGTCCCGGGTCCGCTCCCGCACGCGGACGTTCAGTTCCTCGTTCCATTCTCGGAGCTGCCGGTCGCGTTCCTGGATCTGGTCGAGCAGGCTGTCGAGATGAACCGCGACGCGGCCGATCTCGTCACCCGAGACAGGCATCTTGGTGCGGGCGGAAAGGTTCCCCCGTTCCACCTCGCCAATCGTCGCAGTGACGCGCTCCAGCGGCATGAAGATCGAGCTCGCCCAGCGCAGAAAGATCGGGACGGTCGCGGCCGTGATCGCGATGAACGCCGCGATGACGATCACCAGCGTCTGGTATTTGGCTTCGCTGAAAGGCTTTTCCAGAAAGCCGACATAGAGCATGCCGACGCGCTTGCCATAACTGTCGACCAGCGGCTCGTAGGCGGAGATGTACCAGTCATTGACCACAAAGGCGCTGTCGAGCCAGGTGCGTCCCTCGCCCAGCACGGCCGAGCGTACCGCCGCCGAGACGCGCGTGCCGAGCGCGCGCCGTCCCTCGAACAGGCGGACGTTGGTCGAGATTCGCACGTCCTCCAGGAACAGCGTCGCGGTGCCCTGGCTGCCTTCCGGCAGGCTCGCCGCGCGATAGACGAGGTCGTTGATCGTGTCGATGAATTCGAGATTCTGGTTGAGCAGCGTGCCGCCGACCAGCGCCGCGGCGCCGCCGTCGGGCAGCATCGCGCGGCTCGCCGCATGCACGACCATGCCGCGCGTCTCCGTGCTGCGGTCGGTCGGCACCGCGTTGGGCGTCGGCACGAGGTCCAGGCGCGCGCGCTCAGCCAGGGTCGGCGAGATCGCGGCGAGCTCGTCATTGGAAAAAATGTCGATGCCCGTCGCCGGAACCTGACCCGACAGCGCCGAAATGATGATTGGCCAGTCATTTCTCGGTTGATGCTGCAACGGCGGCGATGAGGCCAGGATGTCGCCGCGGCCGTTGGTCAGATACAGGAAGTCGAGACCGATTTCCTTGCGGGTCTCGTCGAGCAGATCGCGCAGGGAGCCGCGCGCATCCGGCGCCAGCACCTCGTGGAAGCGGGCCGACAGGCCGAGCGCCCGGAGCTGGACGCCGGTCTTTTCAAGGATGCGGGCGAGATATTGGTGGGCGATGGTGAGATCGCCGTTCACCTTGGAGATCAAGGTCGCGTCGAATTTTGCGTTCCAGCGATAGATCGCAACGCCAAGCAAGAGCGGCAGGATGACCAGCATCGGCAACAACGCGATCGCGAGCAGCCGGAAGCGCACGGAGCGTCCCCGCACGGGCTCGTCGCTGCGACCGGCCGCATCAGACATCCCACAACGCGCATTTGCGGTCGATGGTCTTGCGCGAGATACCGAGCCGCCGTGCCGCCTCCTCGCGATTGCCATTGACCTCTTTCAGGACGCCGAGGATGTGACGGCGCTCGAGCTCCGCGAGACTGTCGGCGGGCGCCGACTGGCCGTCGTTGCGGGGACCGGCGAAGTCGTCGGGGAAAGCGCCGAGGATCAGCGTGCGCTCGATCAAATTGCGCAGCTCGCGCACATTGCCCGGCCAGTCATAACTTGCGAGCGCCGCGCGCACCGAAGCGTCGATCGGGACCGGCGGCATGCCGAGCTGGGTCGACAGCTTGCTCATGAAGATGGCGGCGAGCTCCTGCACGTCGTCACCGCGATCCCTCAGGAGCGGCAGGTGGATCTGCATCACGTTGAGGCGGTAGAACAGATCGGCTCGAAAGCGGCCCTTCTCGACCTCTTTCTGAAGCTCGGCATTGGTTGCGAAGATGAAACGCAGGTCGACCGGAACCTCGCGCTCGGAGCCGACGGGGCGGACGCGGCGGTCCTCGAGCACGCGGAGCAGCTTGCTCTGCATCGGCAGCGGCAGATCGCCAATCTCGTCGAGGAACAGCGTGCCGCCATGCGCATACAGGAACAGGCCTTCGCGCCCGGAATCGGCGCCGGTAAAGGCGCCCTTGATGTGTCCGAACAGCTCGGCCTCGATCATCTCGGGCGGGATCGCCGCGCAATTCACGGGCACGAAGGGCTTGTCGGCGCGGTCGGACAGCGAGTGGATCGAGCGCGCTGCGACTTCCTTGCCGGTGCCGGATTCGCCGGTCAGGAGAACCGAGGTCGGCAGGCGCGCAACGCGTGCGATGGTCTCACGCACGCGCAGCGTCGGCGCCGACTGTCCGATCAGATTGTCGCGCAGGAAGGTGCGGTCGGACGAGGCGCGCAAGGCGTAGCGCAGGACATAGTTCTCGCGTTGGAGGCGGACACGGTCGAGGCATCGCGCCACCGCGTTGAGGATCTGGTTGGAGCGGAACGGCTTGAGCACGAAATCGGCCGCGCCGGCGCGCAGGGCCTGGATCGCGGTGTCGAGGTCGGCATAGGCGGTGATCAGGATCGCGTCGGCGAAAAAGCCGACAGCGCGCTGCTCTGCGAGCCAATCGACGCCATTCTTGCCCGGCATGATGTTGTCGAGAATGACGACGTCGTAGCGGTTGGAATCGAGCTTGCGCGAGGCCTGATCCGTGTCGGCCGCCTCGTCCACCAGCTTGCAGCGCGGCGCAAGCGTGCGCGACAGGAAATTGCGCATGCCCGGCTCGTCGTCGACGATCAGGATGGAGGCCTGCGCCAGTGCGCTGAACTCGGGACCTGTGGCCGTCTTGCCGAGCTTGACGGCAGGCTCGCGGGCCGCCGCGGAACCTGCAGCTGCGCTTGCCTTCGATGTTGAGAGATTCATGCCCGACGTCTTAGGTTTGAGATCATCCACCGCAACAACCGGGCCTTTTCGCATTGCAGCGAAGCTCCGGCCGTTCCCCAAGGGGGCGCAGCATAGTCAAGCGTTGCGGCCGTGAACATTCGCCTTTCTACGGGCCGTCGCTCTTTTCGACCAGGAACACGATGCGCGCCTCGTTGCGCTCGGTGATCTCGACCTTGTCGCCGGTCTCGCGGATCAGGTTGGGGATGTCGATCACCGAGAGGGGATCGGTGCAGTGGACCTCGAGCTGGTCCCCTGCCTTGAGCGGCTTGAGCGCCTTGCGGGTCTTGAGGGCCGGTAGCGGGCATTTCAGCCCGGTGAGATCGAGAGTCGTCCTGGTCATCGCGGCAACATGGCGGGGCGGGCCGGCGGCGTCAACGCGGACATCAGATCAGGCCGGCGTAGGGCAGGAAGCCGACGCTCTGCCCGGGCTCGACGCCCGTGACGGCTTCACCGAGCTCGACCAGGCCGTCGGTCTCGACCAGCGACGACAGCAGTCCGGCGCCCTCGCGCGGGAACTTGGTTACCTCGAGCGCACCGTCCTGCCCCTTGCGGAGGAAGACGCGGACATATTCGCGCCGGCCTTCCTTCTTCCTGTAGGTAAACGCAGCCCGCACCGGGATCGGCACCAGCGGCTCCGGGAGGGCACCCGCCAGCGCCAGCACCGTCGGCCGCACCACATGGACGAAGGTGACGAAGCTCGCGACGGGATTGCCGGGCAGGCCAATCAGCGGCGTGCCGCCGATGATGCCCATCGCCACGGGACGGCCCGGCTTGATCGCCATCCGCCACAGCACCAGCGAGCCGACGCTCTCGACCGCCGCCTTGACGTGGTCCTCCTCGCCGGTCGAGACGCCGCCGGTGGTGAGAATCAAATCATGCGCGCCTGCTACCTCCTTCAGGCCGCTCGCAAGCGACGTTCGCTCGTCGCGCAAAATGCCGAGATCGCTGACCTCGCAACCGAGCCGGCGCAGCATTGCCATCAGCATGAAGCGATTTGAATCGAACAGCTGCGAGGTCGCGCGCGGCTCGCCCGGCGAAGCCAGCTCGTCGCCGGTCGAGAACACCGCGACACGGATGCGCCTGACCACATCGAGCCTGACAAGGCCGAACGCCGCGGCAAGCGCGATATGCTGCGGCCGCAAGCGCTGGCCGGCGCGCAGCGCAACCTGTCCCTTCGGAATGTCCTCGCCGGCGGGGCGGACATTCGCGCCCGGCTTCAGCCCCGGCGGCAGCACGATCCGACCGGAATCGTCGATGCGGACATCCTCCTGCATGAAGACGGTTTCGGCGCCCAGTGGCATCGGCGCGCCGGTGAAGATTCGCGCGGTGTGGCCGGGCTTGATCGGTGCCTGCGCAAGACTACCGGCCTGGATGCGGCCATGAAGCGGGAACGCCTGCTCCGCAGCTTGCGGAAGGTCCGCGTTGCGGACGGCGTAACCGTCGACCGCAGAGTTGGTGAACGGCGGCAGCGGCAAGGGCGCTGCAATGTCGCGCGCCAGCACGCGCCCGTCCGCATCGACGAGCCCCACGGTTTCCAGATCGACAATCGCGTTGACGCGCGTCGTGATCAGGCCAACGGCCTCGTCGACCGACATCATCGGTCCGCCGAAGGCAAAGCAATCGTCCGACAGTTGCGCCATGGTGCCTCGTCAGCGCGTCGCGGCGCTTCTTGCCACCGCTTCCTCGACCGGCATCGCCGCACGCAGCAGCAACGCGGCCACAGCGGGGATATCATCGAGATGGACGGTCGGCAGCCGGGTTTCAATGGCGGTGTCGGTCGCGATGCCGGCAATCCCGGGATCGTCGGGAAACAGCAGCGGCTTGCCATTGGCGGCGCGGTGCACCTCGATCTTGCGATGCGGCTCGCGCTTGAATCCCTCGACCACGACGAGATCGACGGCGGAGAGCTTGCTCAATAATTCCGGCAGCCGCGGCTCCGCCGCGCCGCGCAATTCATGCATCAAGGCCCAGCGGTTCGACGAGGCCACCAGCACCTCGGCCGCCCCCGCCTCGCGATGCCGCCAGGAATCCTTGCCGGGCACGTCGACATCGAACTGGTGATGCGCATGCTTGATGACGGAGACGCGCAGGCCTTGCGCGTTGAAATGCGGGATCAGCCGCGTCAACAGCGTGGTCTTTCCCGCACCGCTCCAGCCTGCAAGGCCGATGACTTTCATAACCCTTCGATCTCCGCCAACGGCTCGCCAGCCGATGGAACCACAGCCTCTCCCCGTCATTGCGAGCGCAGCGAAGCAATCCAGACTGTCTCCGCGGATGCATTTCTGGTTTGCTTCGCTCCGCTCGCAATGACGAGCGGAGGCATTTCACCCATTCCCTGCCATGCTTATATCGGCTTGAGCGGAATGTCATGCTAACGTCGCGGCCATGATGAAGATCGACAAAGCCCCGGTGCCCCTGATCGTCCCCAACCCGGACGACCCGCGCCTGACCCAGAGCGTGGCCGGCACCGACCAGACCGGCGCCAGGGTCGAGATCAAGGTGCCGATGGAGCGGCCGCTGACGCTTTACCTGAACGCCCAGGAGATCGTCACCATGATGACGATCGGCGACTATCCGGAATATCTGGCGCTGGGCTACCTGCTGAACCAGAACATGCTGAAATATAATGACGTGGTCACCGAGGTCGAATACGACGACGACCTCCAGGTGGTGGTGGTGCGCACCGAGCACCACACCAATTTCGAGGCCAAGCTGAAGAAGCGCACGCAGACCTCGGGCTGCGCGCAAGGTACCGCCTTCGGCGATCTGCTCGAAGCCGTTGAGAGCGTCGCGCTGCCGAAGGCCGAGCTGCGCACCTCCTGGCTCTACCAGATGACGCAGACCATCAACACCATGCCCTCGCTGTACCTCGAGGCCGGCGCGATCCACGGCTGCGTGCTGTGCAAGGAAGGCACGCCGCTCTGCTACACCGAGGATGTCGGCCGGCACAACGCCGTCGACAAGATCGCCGGCTGGATATACCGCCACGGCGTCGACCCCTCCGACAAGATCCTCTACACCACCGGGCGCCTCACCTCGGAGATGGTGATCAAGACCGTGCGGATGGGGATTCCGATCCTGGTGTCGCGCTCCGGCTTCACCGCCTGGGGCGTCGATCTCGCAAGGCAGGTCGGGCTGACGCTGGTCGGACGCACGCGCGGAAAGCGCTTCATCGCGCTCGCGGGCGAGGAGCGCATCGTCTACGACCAGAACCTCGCTTACGTCGAGGAGGAATCGGCAAAACACAAGCGCAAGGGTGAAGGTGGTGACGACTGAAATTCCCGCCACGAGTGTTTCGCCGACCGTTGGCGTGCTGCTCGCCGGTGGCCTCGCGCGGCGCATGGGCGGTGGCGACAAGCCCATGCGCACGATCGGCGGCCGCACCATTCTGGAGCGCGTGATCGCGCGCCTGAAACCTCAATGCAGCAGGCTGATCCTCAACGCCAACGGCGATCCCGCGCGTTTCGCGACCTTCGGCCTGCAGGTCGTCGCCGACGACGTACCCGGCTATCCCGGGCCGCTGGCCGGCATCCTCGCCGCGCTGGACTGGACCGCCGCGAACCGGCCTGACGTCGCATGGGTGCTCAGCGCCGCCGGCGACTGCCCGTTCCTGCCGCGCGATCTGGTCGCACGCCTGCACGAAGCCCGAAGCCGAGAGAACGCGCAGCTCGCGGTCGCCGCTTCAGGCGAGCAGTCGCATCCGGTGATCGGCTTGTGGCGTGTTGCCTTGCGCGACGAGCTGCGTCACGCATTGGTCGTCGAGGACCTCCGCAAGATCGATCGCTGGACCGCGCGCTATCCGCTCGCGACGGTGACCTGGCCGGCCGAGCCGCTCGATCCGTTCTTCAACGCCAACACGGTCGAGGACATCGCCGAGGCCGAACGGCTGGCGGCGCTGGATGACGCGTCCTAGGGCTCTGCTTTGAGTCCATGGCCGTGAACCGGACCGCGCACAGGGACGACCAATGATAGGTACGTTGCCCGGATGAGCCATGGCCGTCTCTCTCTTGGAAGTCATATTCGAAGTTGTCGATTTCGCCATCGATGTTTCGGAAACGATCGATCGCACGAAGCGGCTGAGCAAGCCTGACATCGTCGAGGTGCCGCCGGACCCGAAGCCGCTGTCGCCTGCCGCGCAGCGTGCACTTGCCGAAGCCGAGGAACGTGAGCGCCAACGCGATCAGGCCGCCAGCGGCACCGACCAGGCGTCGTAGCCGTAGACCCAGCTCGTATCGGTCCTGTCCTTCAGCCAGATGTTGGCGCGCGACGTCTCCTGCACCCGCGTGGTCCGCCCTTTCCGCGTCGCCTCGAAGCGGCGGAATGCGCCGGCAACACCGTCGCGACCGACACCGGCGAGACAGCGTGAAAGAACGGCCGCGTCCTCGATCGCCATGGCCGCGCCCTGCGCCATGTAGGGCGTCATGGGATGGCAGGCATCGCCGAGCAGCGTGACCTTGCCGTCGGCCCAGCGATCGAGCGCCTCGCGGTCCATGATCGCCCATTTGTGCACGTCGGGGCACGCCGCGAGCACCTGACCGACCTGCGGGTGGAAGCCTTCGAAGGAGGCACGCAGATCGCGGACGTCGCCCTTCGCCGACCATGACTCGATGCGGAAATCCGGCTCTGGCTGGCTGGTGACGAGATAGACTTCGCTACGATCCGGCTTGACGTAGTAGATCACGATGTGGCGGTCCTCGCCCCACCACTTCGTGCAGTCGTCGATCTTCTCCCCACCGAGCAGAGCGGCCGGATAGGTGGTGCGGTAGGCGATGCGACCGGTAAACCTGGCCGGCGCGGTGTCGAACAGGATGTCGCGCACCGTCGAATGCACGCCGTCCGCGCCGACCACGGCATCGGCAACGGCGCTGGTGCCGTCGGCAAAGGTCAGCCGGACGCCATCGCCGGTGTCATCCAGACCGGCCAGCTTGTGGCTCAGCCTCACGACTTCGCGCGGCACCACGCTCGCGAGTGCCGCGTGCAGATCGCCGCGATGAGCCAGCAGATAGGGCGCGCCGAACTTCTCTTCCGCGCTCTCACCAAAAATCATGTCGAACTTGATGTCGCCGCTCTTCCAGTCGCGATTGTTCCAGGACCGCGGATAGAAGGAGTGCTCGCGCATCCGCGCCTCGAGCCCGAGCGCGCGCAGCACCTTCATGGCGTTACAGCCGATCTGGATGCCGGCGCCGATGCGGGCGAATTTGGAGGCCTGCTCGTAGATCATGACGTTGACGCCGGCGCGTCTCAGCGCCGCGGCGGTCGCAAGCCCGCCCATGCCGGCACCGACGATCGCAACCGAAAGCGGCCTTGCCATCGCGTCCCCCACCCTGTCGCGCGGCTTGCATGCCGCGTCGATCTACGCAGGCCGGAAGCCTGCGTGCTCCAGTGCGGCGCGCGCATCATTCGAGCGGAGCGCGTCGAGAAACGCCTGCACCGCCGGTCGGTCTTTGCGCGCCGTCACCAGCGCGAAATCATAATGCTCTTCCGCGAGCGGAATGAAACCGAGGCCGGCCGCATGGGCGACCGGCGCAATGGTCATGCCCCAATCGGCGCGGTGCTGCGCAACAGCCGCGGCAACGGCGTTGTGCGAGCGCGGCTGGTTCCAATAGCCTTCCGGACGTGCACCGGCGAGCAACCGGTCGATCAGGATGCGCGTGCCGGCGCCCTGGTTGCGGTTGACCATGATGCAGGTGGGATCAGCGAGCGCCGCGGCAACCGCATCCTTCGCGCTCAGACCCTCAAATCGCGCGTCGCCCTCGCGGAAGACAATGCCCTGCATCCGCCGCCAGCCCGGGACGAGCTCGAGCCCCTCGACGAGATAGGGCGTGTTGTAGGTCTCGCTCTTGTCGTCGAACAGATGGATCGGCGCGAGATCGCATTCGCCGCGCCTGGCCGCCGCAAGGCCGCCGAGGCTGCCGACCGCGATCGAGCGCACGGTCAGGCCGGCACGCGCGAGCTGCGCGGTCACGAGATCGAGGCCGGTGCAATGGCTGCCGACAATGACGAGATCGGGCACCCGCACATGCGGCGTGAACAGCGTCACCTCGGTCTCGGTGCCCGCCGGCATCTGGTCGGCGAGCGCGTCGATGCGCAGGAAGCCGTCCGCCTGTGCGAAGGACGTGATCGCGCCAGAGCCCTTGCCGGAGGGATAGGCGATCAGGCCGTTCTTGCCCTCAACCAGCGAGACCATGACGAATTCGGTTCGGCCGAGCTCGGAGGCGATGCGGACCGGCACGGTCGCGCTGACCTTGGCATCGGAGCGCGGCGGCAGCCCGGCCATCCTGCGCAGCACGGGCACGATCATGTCGTGGAAGGTGAACATCGCCGAGGTCGGAAAGCCCGGCAGGATCACCACCGGCTTGCCGTCGCACACCGCAAGGCACAGCGGCTTGCCGGGCTTGAGTGCGACGCCATGCGCGATGATGCCGGGCTGACCGAGCCGGCTGATAATGCGATGGGACAGATCGCCCGCGCCTTTCGATGTGCCGCCCGAGAGCACCAGCATGTCGGCGTCTTCAAGTGCGCGCCGCATCGAAGCTTCGAGCTTGACCTCATCGTCGGGAATGGCGCCGAGGAAAATCGCCTCGCCGCCGTTCTCGTCGATCGCAGCCGCGACGATCGCGCCGTTGGTGTCGTAGATCGCCGCGGGCGCGAGCGCCTCGCCGGGCTGCACCAGCTCGTCGCCGGTGGAGATGACGGCGACGCGCAGCTTGCGCGCGACGGTCACCTCGGCGATCCCGCAGGCCGCCAGCATGCCGATCTCGCGCGATCCGATGATGGTGCCGGCGCGCAGCAGCGCCTCGCCGCGCGCAATGTCGGAGCCGGCGTAGGACACGAACTGTCCGGGCGACACGGCACGGCGGACGTCGATCGCATCCGGGCCGGCCGGTTGGGTGTGCTCGACCATGACGACGGCGTCGGCGCCCCGCGGCAGCGGGCCGCCGGTGGCGATCGGCGTGGCGGTGTCCGCGGCGACCTGCATCCTCGGCGCGGTGCCGCAGTGAATCGTCTCGGCGTTCAACGAGAGCCGAACGGGTGCGCCTTCACCCGCGGCGGCGAGATCCGCCGAGCGGACGGCAAAGCCATCGACGTTGGAACGATCGAACGGCGGCACATCGATCGGCGCAGTGATGTCCTCGGCGAGTGCCGCGCCGAGCGCAGCAGCGAGCTTACGCAGCTCGCTCGGGATCGCGCGCGGGAACAGCGCCGCCTCGAAGCGCGCCAAGGCCTCCTCGCGCGAGAGGATCTTGAGGAACTGCTCTTGTTCGAGCGCGCTGCGGCCTTGCGATTGCGGGATCATCGACATGCCGGAACCCATATCACTCCTGCATCAGATAGGCATCAACGGGCGTAGCCGCCGCAAATCCCTCGTGGCTGGCGGGAATGATCAGCCATGCATCCGCACGGGCGATGGCCTGGAGCGGCCACTCCCCCACCGCAAGCGGCATCCAGGCACGATGTTCCTCGGCCAGCAGCGCGATTTCGGCGATGCCGACACTGGATGCGATTTTTCGCGCGAGCGGCAGAGGCATTTGCCGGCGCGGCTGCCGTGCCGATAGACGATCGATGAGCGGAAGTACCAGCGCCAGCCAGACCGCAAGCGCATGATCCGGCGAGCCGGGCAAGGCAACAACGGGAACCTTGCCAAGCCGTCCGACCGCAGCGGTGCGGCCGGGCTGAAGCGCAAGGCCATGGGCGAGCACCTCACCGTGCCGGGCCAACGCAGCCACCGCGGCATCCTGGCGACCGAGGCCGCTGCCGCCGACCGTCAACAACAGGTCGCAAGCGGACGCATCGAGCACATCGGCGATCGATGCGTCATCGCGTGCGGCGGCCTCAACGGTCTGCACATCCAGTCCCGCAGCACGGGCGAGACCGGCGATCATATGCACCGTCGTCGTCGCGCCCGGCACGTTGACGATGTGCAGCCGCGGTCGCCGCACGCTCAGCCCGTCCACCGCCGCGACGCCCGCGAGCAACAGGTCGGCCGGACCGACCGGGTATCCCTTCGCGCCGGCCGTCGTACCGGCGGCAATGTCGGCTCCGGCGCGCCGGATGCCCTGCCCCGGAACACCCTCCGCCAGCACTTGCACAAGCGGCCCCGATACCTCGACTGCGTCGGCTTCGAGCACACAGTCGCATCCCTGCGGCATCGCATCGCCGGCATCGACCCAGACAGGGGCCGTCGCCAAGGGCAGCGGCGCATAGGCGGAGGCGCCGACGAGATCGGTGGCGCGCAGCGCCCAGCCATCCGCGGCGGCGATGTCATGAGACGGATAGGCCACTACCTGCGGCGCGCCCGCCGCGACGCAGCCAATGGCCTCGGACAGCGGCAATGCGACCGGCGCGACCGGATCAACGCCTCGCAGCAACGCGGCGAGTGCGGTGTCGAGCGGCGTCAGCGATGGCGACAGGCGCTGGGTCATGCGCCATGATGGACCATGCCTCGCCCGGTTTGGCAACCGCAGGAGATGAGGATCTCAGCCGCCCGTCTTGTCCGCATTTGGAAAGAACAGCTGCTGGCCGTCGACCTTGTAGGCAGCGATCGCCGCCTGCCCCTCCGGCGAGATCAGCCAGTCGACGAAGGTTTGCCCCAGCTCCTTCTTCACGTTCGGGAACTTGTCGGGACTCATCAGCATCACGCCGTATTGGTTGAGCAGCCGCTTGTCACCCTCGACGACGACATCGAGATCACCGCGATCCCTGAAGCCGATCCAGCTGCCGCGGTCCGACAGCACATAGGCGTTCGCCGTGCGTGCAGCCTCGAGCGCCGCGTCCATGCCCTGCTTGGCCTCGCGATACCAGGCACCCTTGGCGGCGGCGATGTCGATGCCGGCGACGATCCAGAGCGCGAGCTCCGCAGCGTGGGTGCCCGAGCGATCGCCACGCGTCACGAACGGCGCGCCCTTGGCCTCGATCGCCTTGAGCGCGGTCGCGATGTCCTTGCCCTTGACGCCGGCGGGATCGCTCTTCGGCCCGATCAGCACATAGTCGTTGTACATCACGTCGAAGCGCTTCACGGCAAAACCGTCGGCGACGAATTTTTCCTCCTGCGGCCGCGCATGCGTCAGCACGACGTCCGCCTCGCCCTTTCGTGCGCCGTCGAGCACCTCGTCGGCGCGCCGCGCGATCACCCTCACGTCGACACCGGTCTTATCGCGGAAGATCGGCAGCAGATGATCGAGCAGGCCGGACTCCTGCGTCGACGTCGTCGTGGCCAGCACGATCGCGCGATCCTCCGCGAAGGAGGCCGCAACGCCCGCAGCAAGGCCGCAGAGAAGCGCGAATGCAACGGACAGGCGGCGAGCGGCCATGAGCTGGTTCCCTTCGATATGACGCGATCATGATGATGGATTGCGCCGCACTCGTGACGCCAATCGCGCTCCGTTCGGGATATTTCGGCAACGACGACGCGGCACGGCGATTGCAAAACCGGCCTTCGCATGCACGTTCGCGACAGCCGCAAGGCCCGCACCATTCGAGCGCTTGAGGATCGTTCACCAAAGCAGAAATCGCAGGCGCGGATGTGTTGCAAAGCAACGAGATGATCGGGCATGGTTCCCGCGGACACAAAATGAAATGCAGAATTCCACCTGCGACGAACGTCCAAAAAGAAGCAAGAATTTGCATAGGAATGCAGGATGGAATTCCTGACGACCAGTGAAGCCGCTGACTATCTCCGACTTGGCGAACGCAAGCTCTACGAACTCGTCACCACCGGTGCGATCCCCTGCAGCAAGGTGACCGGTAAGTGGCTCTTCCCCCGGCACGAGCTCGACCTCTGGGTCCTCTCGGGCCTCGCGCGTCCGGCGGGCATGCTGACCACGGAGCCGCCGCCCGTCATGGGCGGCAGCCAGGACGAGCTGCTCGATTGGAGCCTGCGTGAATCCGGCTCCGGCCTCGGCTCCATGAGCGAGGGCAGCGCGCGCGGGCTCGAGCGCCTGCAGCGCGACGAGGTGATGGCCGTGGCCATGCACTTCCACAGCCTGGATTCCACCGGCAATCTTGCCGCTGATGCCAGTGTGACAGCGCTGCGGGACGCTCCGGACCTGCATGACGCCCTGCTGGTCGCATTCGTGCGCCGCGAGCAGGGCCTGGTGCTGCCGCCCGGCAATCCGAAACGGCTGCGCGGGCTCGCCGACGTGCTCGCGATCGGCGCCAGGATGGCGATGCGACAACAGGGCACAGGCGCTCAGATGCTGCTCGACGCGCTGCTCAAGCGCGCGGACGCCACGACGCGCGATCTGCGCCGGGTGGAGACGCCCGCCCTCACCGGGCCGGATCTCGCCGAAATGGTCCGCGCCGGACAAGCCGATTGCGGGGTCGCGACGCGCGCGGCGGCGCGCTCGGCCGGCCTCGATTTCGTGCCGCTGGTCTGGGAGAACTTTGATCTTGCGATGCGGCAGCGCAGCTATTTCCGCCCTGCCATGCAGGCGCTGATCAGGTTTCTCAGCGAAAGACGGCTGCGGCAGCGCGCCGAGGAGCTGACCGGCTACGACCCCTCGCCGGCGGGACAGATCCGCTTCGCGGCCTGACGTTGACGCCCACCCCTGAATAGTTGCAAAAGAAACCAATTCAGCCGGGCCATACCCGGCAAAAGCAACACCGGCCAACGCGCCGGATCAGGGGAGGACAAACGTGAAGCGAGCGAGATTTGGACTGCCGGTCGCGGCCGCCGTTGCGGCAGCGCTGCTGCCGGGCACCGCCATGGCGCAGGTGTCCGACAATGTCGTCAAGATTGGCGTGCTCACCGACATGAACGGCCCGGCATCCGCACCGACCGGCCAGGGCTCGGTGACCGCGGCGCAGATGGCGATCGACGATTTCGGCGGCACCGTGCTCGGCAAGCCGATCAGCGTCGTGGTCGGCGACCATCAGCTCAAGGCCGACATCGGCGCCTCGCTGGCGCGGCGCTGGTATGACGTCGACCAGGTCGACCTGATCGTCGACGTGCCGGTCTCGGCGGTCGGGCTCGCGGTGCAGAACATGGCCAACGAGAAGAAGCGGCTGTTCATCACCCACTCCACCGGCACCGCGGATTTCCACGGCAAGTTCTGCTCGCCTTACGCGATCCAGTGGGTGTTCGACACCCGCGCGCTCGCGGTCGGGACCGCGGATGCCGTGGTCAAGCGCGGCGGCGACAGCTGGTTCTTCATCACCGACGACTACGCCTTCGGCCATTCGCTGGAGCGCGACGCCTCCAGCGTCGTCACCGCCAATGGCGGCAAGGTGCTGGGCTCGGTGCGGCCGCCGCTGGCAACGCCTGATCTCTCTTCCTTCGTGCTGCAGGCGCAGGCCTCCAAGGCCAAGATCATCGGCATTGCCGCCGGTCCCCCCAACAACATGAACGAGATCAAGACCGGCTCGGAGTTCGGCGTGTTCAAGGGCGGCCAGCAGATGGCGGCATTGCTGGCGCTGATCACCGACATCCACGGCCTCGGCCTGCAGGCCGCGCAAGGCTTGCTCCTGACCACGTCGTTCTACTGGGACATGGACGACAAGACCCGCGAATGGTCGAAGCGCTATTTCGCCAAGATGAACAAGATGCCGTCGATGTGGCAGGCCGGCGTCTATTCCAGCGTGATGCACTATCTCAACGCCATCAAGGAGACCGGCACCGACGACCCGCTCAAGGTCGCGGCAAAGATGCGCGAGAAGCCGATCGAGGATTTCTTCGCCCGCAACGGCAAACTGCGCGAGGACAATCTGATGGTGCACGACCTCTGGCTGGTGCAGGTGAAGACGCCGGAGGAGAGCAAATATCCGTGGGACTATTACAAGATCCTCACGACCATCTCCGGCGACAAGGCGTTCGGCCCGCCGGACCCGGCGTGTCCGCTGGTGAAGAAATGACGATCGCTTAAAGCGATCGTCATTCCGGGGCGCGCAAAGCGCGAACTAAGGTGCGCAATTGCGCACCTGAGAATCTCGAGATTCCGGGTTCGCGTCTTCGACGCGCCCCGGAATGACGGTCGCTTTAGGCGACCGTCATTTCACCACGCCGATCTCGCGAAAATACTTCACGACGCCCGGATGGATCAGCTCCGGCCGCGGCGCGGCCGCGACGGTGTTCGCGGCCGTGGTCTCGCAGGCCTGCGCGAGTGTTTTGCAGAACGTCGCCTCGGCACCATGCAGCGTCTTCGCCAGGCGATAGGCGACGTCGTCGGGCAGATCCTCGCGCGTCAGCACAAAACTCCATGAGCCGAGCGAGACGATCGGCTCGGACTGCTTGGGGTAGCTGCCCGCCGGCACGGTCAGCGGCTTCAGGAACGTATGCTTGGCGCGGATGCGCGCAATCTCGTCCGCGCTTG
This sequence comes from Bradyrhizobium huanghuaihaiense, assembly GCF_025200885.1. Lineage (NCBI taxonomy): Bacteria > Pseudomonadati > Pseudomonadota > Alphaproteobacteria > Hyphomicrobiales > Nitrobacteraceae > Bradyrhizobium > Bradyrhizobium huanghuaihaiense. The sequence continues at coordinate 7,439,178 of NZ_CP104172.1, forward strand.
GAGCGATGAAGCGCGCGCCTGATGCGCTCGAGGCCACCGCGGCGAAGCCGGGCCAGCCGATGCCGGCGCCCCAGAGTGCGGCGACGCGGCCGTCCTCGACCATCGCGGGGCCGTCGCCGGCGCGGTCGAGATAGACCGCCTTGAAGTCCTCGTCCTGCTTCAGGCCGAGACCGTCGAGCACATAGCGCGCCAGGATTGGCAGGCCCGAGCCTTTGGCCCCGAACGCGACGGGCTGGCCGACGAGATCGGCAATCGTCCTGTAGGGACTGTCCGCGCGCACCACGAACATGCCGGGGTTGGAATAGATCGCCGTCAAGATCTTCAGCCGCACCGGCGCGCGGCCGATGCCGGCAAAAGCCTCATAGGCCGGCTCGCCCGCGACCAGAGCGAGATCGAGCTCGCCCTTCTCCAGAAGCGGAATGTTTTCGTTGCTGCCCTTGGTGTTGCGCGGGGCAATGGTGATGACCGGATCGGCTGCGTTCATCACCTCGGCAAAGGCGTTGCCATAGAGCGGAAAGCCGCCGCCGGGTGTCGCGGTGCCCAAGCTGAGTGTCGTGGTGGGAATGGCCGTGCCTCCGGTCTGGGCGGCGGCGGGGCTTGCGAGCAGCGCCGCTGCGAGAAGGATGATTGCGAATCTCATGGTCGTTCCCGGCGGGCCTGCGTCAACACCGACTTGCGACGATGTAGGCAGCCGCGCGTTTTTGTGAAAGCATGCAGCCCAACGACAATAGAACAATGGGAGGTGTCATGTTGCGAATTTTGCGTAACGGTGTTTTCGGGCTCGCAGTTCTCTTAGGTCTTTTCAGCACCACCCCTCCCGCCGCGGCCGCCTATCCCGACCGCCCCGTGCACTGGATGATCGGCTTCGCCGCCGGCGGCCCGGTCGACATCGTGGCGCGGATCATGGCGCAGGCGCTCTCGGATCGGCTCGGCCAGCAATTCATCGTCGAGAACCGCACCGGCTCCGGCGGCAACATCGCGGCTGCGGCCGCGATCAACGCAGCCCCCGACGGCTACACGCTGCTGTTCGTCGCGCCGAACAACGCGATCTCGACCTCGCTCTACAAGAAGCTGCCGTTCGACTTCCTGCGCGACACCGTGCCGGTGGCGAGCATCATGCAGCTCACCAACATGCTGGTGGTCTCCAACGCGTTTCCCGCGAAGACGGTTCAGGAGTTCATCGACTATTGCAAGGCCAATCCGGGCAAGATCTCCTATGCCTCGTCCGGCAACGGCACCTCGGTGCACATGTCGGCCGAGCTGTTCAAGGCGATGACCAAGTGCGACATGATCCACGTGCCCTATCGAGGATCCGCGATCGCCTTCCCCGACATCATCTCCAACAAGGTGCAGCTGATCTTCGACAATTTGCCGTCCGCGCTGGAGCAGGCGAAGGGCGGCAATGTCCGCGCCCTCGGGGTGACCTCGCCGCAGCGCTGGCCGAGCGTGCCCGACGTGCCCGCGATCGCCGAGACCGTGCCGGGCTTCGAATCGGTCGGCTTCTACGGCATCTCCGCGCCGAAGGGCACCCCGAGCGAGGTGATCGAAACCCTCAACAAGGCCATTGGCGAAGCGCTGAAGGACCCGAAGGTGATCGCCCGCCTCGCCGAGACAGGCGGCATCCCCAAGCCGATGACGCCCGCCGAGTTCGGCAAGCTGGTCACGGATGAGACCGAGAAGTGGCGCAAGGTGGTGGAGTTCGCGGGGGTGTCGGTGGACTAGCGCCAGGCCGCCGCGCCGCCCGTGGCTCACCGGCAAAGCATCTGAGGGGGCCGAAAGGCCCTCTCAAAACAAAAAGTGCGAAAACAACCCCATGCACAGTAGAAGACGTGAGCAATCACAGCGGGTTACGGCAGCGTCAAACTGGGCACCGGCCGGATGATCGTGAGGGCCGTTTGACTTGTCGGGCAAAACAGTGGCAAAATGCCATTATTCCGAATCCAGCAATCATCCGACGAGCCTCGCTTTCGGCGCAGCGCCCGCGTTCCCCTCGATCGCGGCAATGTTCGACGCGTTGTCCTGACGCGAACCGAGGACCACTTCGCTTTGAAAACGCTTGAGGATTGCACCCCCGCCTCAGGCCCTGTAAACGAACCGCGCACCGTTGCCGGCCGCGCGTTCCGCGGCCGTCCCGCGGCGGGGCCTGTAGCTCAATGGTTAGAGCCGGCCGCTCATAACGGTCTGGTTGCAGGTTCGAGTCCTGCCGGGCCCACCAGTAAATCGATCAAGTGCGGACACTTTGAAAACGACTCGATTTCGTTTTGAGAACGACCCGATTTCAGATCCCTCTGATACGACTAATCAATTTCGCCTCGATTTTTTCGCCCGCGTTCTGATGCCCTTCTTCGGGCCGAAGAACTATTCGGAGAGGGCCGGGATGCCGCAGCGATACAATCCATGCCGTTGGCCACGTGCATCTGATTAGGGGCGGCGACAACCACCCCTTCCGGCCGATTTCCGCAAAGCATGTCCTGAAAGGACGGAAACCAGTCCACCTAGAGCGAAACTGCCAGCTCCCGGGCCGCCGGCGCCGGATCGACGATCGACGACAGTGCCGCCTCCGGCCGCGAGAATGTGTTCGATATGTCGCTTGCCGATGCGACCCGCTCCCATCACCGAGAGGCGGACGGGTGCGCTCAACAATGCTATCCCTTCTTCTCATCAAGCAGCTTGGCCACGCGACGCAAGCCGAGCAGATAACCTTGGGTGCTGAAGCCTGCGATGACCCCATCCGCTCGTTTGGAGACAAACGAGTGGTGGCGGAATTCCTCGCGCTTGTGCACATTGGAAATATGGACCTCGATCACTGTCCCCTCGAACGTGTTTAGAGCATCGAGGATCGCGACCGACGTATGGGTGAAAGCCGCGGGATTCATCACGATCCCGGCAGCCGTCTCGCGCGCCTCGTGGATCCGGTCGATCAGCTCGTATTCCCGGTTGGATTGATGGAAGCGAATCTCCAGGCCGAGCTCCTTGGCCAGCGCCCGACAATCCCGCTCCACGTCCGCGAGCGTCTCGTGACCATAGATGTGGGGCTGGCGCTTGCCGAGCAAATTGAGATTTGGTCCGTTGAGGACGTAGACAAGACGACTCATGGATGAACTCCATTCAGTGATGGGCAAGGATCTCGCCGAGGAACTGCCTGGTGCGGGCTTGCTGGGGATTGCGGAAGAATGCGTCGGGCGCGCCTTCTTCGATGATCTGGCCTTCGGCCATGAAGATGACGCGGTCGGCAACCTGGCGGGCAAAGCCCATCTCGTGGGTGACGCAAATCATGGTCATACCGTCGTTGGCGAGGCCTATCATCGTATCGAGCACCTCCTTGACCATCTCAGGATCGAGTGCCGAGGTCGGTTCGTCAAACAGCATCACCTTGGGCTGCATGCAGAGCGCGCGCGCGATCGCAACGCGCTGTTGCTGACCGCCCGAAAGCTGAGCCGGATACTTCTCGGCCTGGTCACCGATGCGCACACGCTCGAGGTATTTTCGCGCAATCGCTTCCGCCTCGCTCTTGCCGATGCGGCGCGCGCGGATGGGTGCGAGCATACAGTTCTGCAAGACCGTCATATGCGGAAAAAGATTGAAGCTCTGAAAGACCATGCCGACGTCCTGACGTACGACATCGATAGCCTTGATGCTGTCGTCAAGCCGATGACCGTTCACCACGATGCTGCCCTGTTGGATCGGCTCGAGGCGGTTGATGCAGCGGATCAGCGTCGACTTGCCTGAGCCCGACGGACCGCAGAGCACGATCTTCTCGCCTTTTCGCACGATGAGATCGACGTTGCGGAGAGCCTGGTACCCGCCGTACCACTTCTGCACGCCCTTCATTTCGATCAGGATCTGGTCCTGCATGCTGGTCTCCGCCGTTGGGCGGCGGCCGACGCGGATCGCGTCGGCCGCTCGCGGTGGCTACTGGACGGTGAAGGGAACGCCGGGGACGGAGTCCGGGAAGACAGGGACCGGGACCTTCATCCATTTGGCGTAGAAACTGGCCAACTTGCCGTTCGACTTGATCTGGTCGATGAACTTGTTGGCCGTCTCGTTCCACTCCTTCTCTCCGAGGCGCGTGCAGGCGCCGTTGTACAGAGCGGTAAAGTGAAGTTTGGGCTCGAACCCCAGTTCCGGCTTTGCGGCGTTGAGGCGCTGCGGATAAAACAGATTCGCGCCGACGGCCTGGACTTGGCCAGAGAGCAGCGCCTGGATGGTGGCGGCGTCATCGTCGAATCTGCGGATCTCGGTCCCGGACGGGGCGTTGTTGGTCACCTGAGTATCCTGCGTGGAGGACCGCGGAACGCCGATGACGAATTTGCTCATGTCGGCATTGCTGTTGATCGGCGTTGCCTGGGCTGCGACCAGTGTAATCTCGTTGGCGACGTAGGGTTTGGAATACTGCACCGCCTTCGCACGCTCGGGCAGCATGGCCATGGTCGCGAACAGAATGTCGACCCGGCCTGTGGTCAGCGCCGGAATACGATTGGCCACCGCCAGCGGAACGAACTCGGCCTTCACGCCAAGATATTCAGCGAAGGCCCGTCCCATGTCGGCATCGATGCCATCCTGCTTTCCCGAGCTGTCGACATAGCCCCAGGGAGGATTGTCGCCCTGAATGCCAATGACGACGACGCCCTTCTTCTTCACGTCTTCCAGAGTGCCGGCCTGCGATTTGCCTGCGATGGCGATAGCCGCCAATGCCAGCAGCGCGATGCCGAGCTGGCGACGGTTGGGTGAAAACAACATGAATATCTCCTCCTGGTGATGGCTGTTTGTGATTGAGCAGGTGCGCCGTTCCTACCTTTGACTGGCCAGGGCGAGCCTGGCCTCCATCCGACTGCCCCACCACGACAGTGGCCAGCAGAGGATGAAGTACATCGCGCCGACCACGCCGAAGACGAGCAAGGGCTGGAAGGTCTGGTTCGATACGATTTGACCGGCGCGGGCGAGTTCGATGAAACCAACGATGGCGGCGAGCGACGTGCCCTTGATGAGCTGCACGAGATAGCCGATGGTCGCGGGCAGCGAGATGCGGATTGCCTGCGGCAGCACGATGTCGCGCATGCGCGACGAATAGTGCAGTCCAAGCGCCATCGCGGCCTCGGTCTGGCCACGCGGCACGGCCTGTATCGCTCCGCGCCAGATCTCACCAAGGAAGGCGGAGGCATTCACGGTGAAGCCGATCGCCACCGCCACGAAGGCGTCGAGCTTCAGCCCGGTGAGCGCCAATCCATAGTACACGACGAAAAGCTGCAGCAGCAGCGGAGTGCCCTGGAACAACCCGATGTAAATGCGGGTGATCCACTCCACGCCCCTATGACCACAGGTACGCAGCAATGCTACAGCCAGACCTGCCGTGCAGCCGCCCACAAACGCAACCAGAGTCAGCAGCATCGTCCATTGCAGACCACGCAGCAGGAAGCCGAACTCGGGAAGGCCAAAATGCGGTGTCATGATCGCTCCCTCAGCGTGTCGGATATGAGAAGAAGCGGTGAGAGACGACGGCGAAGCCCAGCATCAAGAGCCAGGAGATCGCGAGGTAGAGGAAGGTGACGAAGAAATAGACCTCGAAGCTGCGGAACGTGTCGCTTTCGATGCGCTGCGCAACCGATGTCAATTCGTAGGCCGATACCGCCGAACAGATCGATGAGGTCAGCGTCAGCATGATGAACTGCCCCGTCAGCGAGGGGTAGATCGCGCGAAGCGCGGGCTTGAGCACAATGAACCGGAATACCTGCCCTTTGTGCAGTCCGAGCGCGTAGCCGGCTTCCACCTGTCCTTTATGAATGGACTGCACCCCGCCGCGGATGATCTCGATGGCGTAGGCGCCACCATTGACGCCGAGCGCGATGATGGCGGTGGCGGTCGGATTGAGCCTCAATCCGATGAGCGGCAGGGCGAAGAAGAGAAAGAAGATCTGCACCAGGAAAGGCGTGTTGCGCACGATCTCGACAAAGCCGATCACGATGGCCCGCAACCAGGCCGCCTTCGAATCGCGTGCCGCGACGCCGGCGACGCCGATCATCATTGCGAGCGTCATGCCGGCAAGCGCCAGGGCCAACGTTCCCACGCACCCCCACAGCAGGGCCGGCATCGCGTGCCAAACCACCGAGAAATCGAGCGTATAGCCCATCTTGCGTTTCCTCTCGGGCGTTGTGCGTGCCGCTCGCCCATCGGCCGGGTGTTACCCTCCCAGGGATGCAAAAGTGGCGAAGAAAACGTCTGGATCAGGTGAGATGCCCGTGAACAGGCGGAATGCTTCGGTGCCCTGGAAGATCGCCATGCCACCACCATCGACGGTGCGGCAGCCGAGGGCACGCGCCGCGCGCAGCAGGGCGGTTTCCAGCGGGAAGTAGACGATCTCAGCGACCCACAGATCGGGACGCAGCAGAGCCGTCGGCAGCGGCGTGCCCGGATATTTGTCCATGCCGATCGGCGTCGCGTTGACAATTCCGTCTGCGGCAGCAACGGCGGCCGCGACATCCCGGCCGACCCTCAAGCGCCCTTCTGCAAATCGCGGGGACAAGCCGTCGACCACATTCTGCGCCTTGGCCGGGTCGACGTCGATGATGGTCAACTCCCGCACGCCGAGCTTCATCAGCGCGAAAGCGACTGCCGCTCCTGCACCGCCGGCGCCGAATTGGACGACACGACCGAGCGATGCACCCTGCATGTTGCGGCGAAAGTTCTCGGCAAAGCCGAACCAGTCGGTGTTGTGGCCGATGATTCGGCCATTCCTGACGACCACGGTGTTCACGGCACCAAGCGCCTCCGCGTCAGGCGAAAGCTCATCCAGGAGTGGAATGATCGCCTGCTTGCAGGGATGAGTCACGTTCAGCCCGTCAAAGCCCATCCACTTTGCCGCCGTCAGCAATTCCGGCAGCGCTTCGGCACCAAGCTTCAACTCAGTCAGGTCAATCTTCTTGTAGAGATAACGGATGCCCGCGGCGTCAGCGGCCGCTTCATGCATAGGCGGAGTGCGTGACGCCGCGATGCCGCTCCCGATCAGGCCGACGAGAAAGCTGGACTTCTGATGCATGGCCGGCATCGCCCGTCAGCTCAAAGGGACAGTCAGCTCGGCGATGACCTGAGCCGTGCTCGGTCGAACGCCGCGCCACCAGGCAAAAGCTTCCGCCGCCTGCTCGACCAGCATGCCGACGCCGTCCGCCAGCTTGGCTACGCCTTCGGCGCGGGCCGCTTGCAGAAAGGGAGTCAGCCCTTTGCCATAGGCGAGTTCGTACGCCAGCTCCGCACCGCGGAAGACGTTGCCTGGAAGCGGCGGCAACTCACCCCGCAGGCTGGCCGATGTCGCGTTGACCACGACGTCATAGCCTTCGGCGAGATCGGCCAGTTCAGCATAGCCGCTGACGATCAGGGGACCAAAACCGGCGAACTCTTCGGCCAATGCCACAGCCTTCGATAAGGTACGATTGACGAGAACCAACTCGGATGGCTCCTGACGCAGGAACGGCAGCAGCGCGCCACGCGCTGCTCCTCCAGCGCCGAGCATCAGGACGCGGCGGCCGGTCATTTTGACGCCGAGATTGACGGTGATGTCGCGCACGAGGCCGATCCCGTCGAAATTCTCGGCAACGATCCGATCGCCGTCGAACTTCAGGCAGTTTGCAGCGCCTGCTCGTTTGGCGCTCTCTGAAAGCTCATTTGCGTAGGCGAAGGCATCGAGCTTGAACGGGGCGGTGATGTTCAGCCCCTTGGCGCCCTCTGTCCGGAATTGATCAACCCGCTCGTTGAAACCATTGAGGGGGCCCTCGATCGCCTCATAGACAAGGTCCTGTCCTGTCATTCTGGCGAAAGTGCCATGGATGAGAGGTGATTTGCTGAAGCCGATCGGATTGCCGATCACCGCATACCGGTCGCTCATCGCTCACTCCCGCACTGCGACTTCGTTGTAGAGAACCCCGTCACGCACCATCGCCTCGACGAGGCCAGCCGAGAGTCCCAGCGACTCTGCAATGCGGCGATTGTCCTGGCCGAGCAGCGGCGCTGGAGTACGCACGGTGGTGTCGCAATCAGAGAACCGGAACGGCAGGTTCGGCAACGTCACCTTGCCGAGCACAGGATGCTCCTGCTCGACCAACATGCCGCGCGCGTGGATCTGCGGATCGTTCACGACCTCTTCGATGGTCTGCACGGGAGCGGACGGCACACCAGCTTCGTCGAGTGCCGCAAGACAGGCGTCCCGAGAGGGTTGCGACAGCGTCCAGGTGCGCACAATCTCCATCGCTTCGGCATAATGGGCGTTGCGCGCAGCAGGCGTGGTGAAGCGTTCGTCGGATGACAAGCTGCTTCCCCCAATCAGTGTCGCCAATCGTCGCCACGCATCATCAACTTGCGCGGCGATGACAAGATTGCCGTCCTTTGCCGGAAAGACGCCGTAGACGGTCGAATCTGGCTGTCCGCTTCCGGTCTGCTTCGGCAGGTCGGTACCGCCGGAGAGGAAGTAGCGCTGCACCGCATAGTCGTGCATCGAGACCATGCAGTCGTACAGCGCCAGATCGATGTGTTGACCGCGCCGGGACGACGCGCGGCCGACCAGCGCGGCATTGACGGCAGCCACGCCGTGAATGCCGGTGTACATGTCGGCCAATGGCATCCGCAGCAGCGGCGGCGCTTCGCCGGGATTGCCCAGTTGCGCCAGAGCGCCCGACATCGCCTCTGCGATCAGGCCGAAGCCGGGACGGTCGGCATAGGGACCGGTGTGGCCATAGGCGGAGACCGAACAGTAGATCAGTCCGGGATTGCGCGCCGACAGCGTCTTGTAACCGAGCCCGAGGCGTTCGAGTGCGCCGGGGCGGTAGTTCTCGATGAAGACATCGGCCGTGTCGACCAGCTTCATCATCATGTCGAGGCCACGCCTGTCGCGCAGATCGATGCACAGGCCCTGCTTGCCCATGTTCTGCTGCAGGAAGTAGCCGGATTGTCCGTCCTTGAAATAGCCGTGGGCGCGACCCGCATCGCCTTGCTTCGGACGCTCCACCTTGATGACCTCAGCGCCCATCGCGGCGAGGCAACGGCCCATGAACGGGCCTGCGAGAAAATGGCTGTAGTCGATGACGCGAATGCCTTTGAGCGGCAGATCTTGGAGCGGCAGATCTTGTGCGGTCATGCCTGCCCTCCCGCGACGCTGGTCTTCGGGCGCATCGGAATCATCAGCCGGTGCTCGCCTAGCTGCACCACTTCGCCGCGCTGGTTGATCAGCTCCGAGGGCAGCACCACGATGCCCCACCCTTCCCGCTTCGTGGCGCGCATTGAACCAACGCGGAACTTCACATGTACGGAGTCGCCGAGCTTGATCGGCAGCTTGAAATCCCATGTCCAGCCCAGCGACATTCCCGGGAGGAAGCGGTAGTCGGCACGGGTCTTCAAACCATCGGCCAGCGACAGACCAAACAGCCCGTGCGCGACGCGCGTACCGAATGGTGTAGTCCTGGCGTATTCCTCGTCGACATGGACCGGCGTGAAATCGCCCGTCAGCTCGGCGTAGGCGTTCACCATCGTTTCGGTAACCGTCACTGAGGGAGTGACGCATTCGTCACCGACCCTGGCATCGTCCCAGTAGCGCTCATCGGTCATGTCGCGTGTTCCTTAGGCCCGTGGATCGATCGCCAGCGCCGCTTCCACGGCACCCGTACTGGCTTGCAAGATTTCGACGTTCAGCCCGCCCGGCAGCTCGAGCCAGTTCGGCCCGGCGGGCAGTGCTTTAGCGCCCCACGCGGCAGCTCGGGCGAGCACACCTTCGTAATCGTCGACCATGATGCCGAGATGGGCGAGGCGGCCCTCCGGTCCGACGAAGTTCGGATCCTCGATGAGTTGCACGCTTCCGAGCACCCATACCTGACGCGGGCGCGGGCCATCGGCGGGTTGCTCGTCTCGGATAGCGAGACCAAGCACCTCACGAAAGAAGTCGACGTGACGATCAACATCCGGCACGCGAATCGCGACGTGCTCGACATAAGCGCGGGGCAACGACATCGTCTCAGGCCTTTCCTGGATAATCGCTGCGGGCGTATTCGAGCCCTTTGATCAACGCGACGAGGGTCGAATTGACGGGGGTCGGGACGTTGAACTTGGCCCCCCAACGCACGACCGAGCCGTGAATGTAATCGACCTCAGTCAGGTTGCCGGACTGCAAGCTCTGCAGCATCGAGGTCTTGAACTCGGATGGCAGCCCAGCGGATGCCATCGTCCAAGCGAGCCGAGGGTCGGCAATCGAGATCTTGACGCCAGCGGCTTGCGCGACTGCGATGCTCTCCGAGATTGCGGCCAGCGCACACTCTTCCAGGACAGGCAGTGAATACAGGCCGCCATAGGTCAGCCCGGTAACTGCGGTAATTCCCCCACCGGCCACGTTGATGAACAACTTGTCCCACATCGTGCCCAAGATGTTGTCGCTGAGCAGCGTGAGAATGCCGGCACGATTGAACGTCTCGGAAATTCGCTGTGCGCGTTCCGTCAAGCGCCCGTCAAGTTCGCCGATGATGGTTTCCTTGCCGATGACCCCGGAGCGAACATGACCAGGACCCAGCAGCACGCCGCCAACGTAGGTCTTGCCCGCCATGACCCGCTCGCGACCAACTTCCCCCGAAAGGATGTCCTCGTGCCCAAGACCGTTTTGAAGCGACATCACGACCGTCTGCGGCCCGATGATCGGCGCTGCCGCCCGGATGGCATCTCGCGTGTGGTAGGATTTGACGAGGACGATGACGAGGTCCGCCACTATGCCGACCTCGGCCGCGGAGGTGCACGCAGAGAGCTTTACAGTGGTCTCGGCGCCACCTTCGAGCATCCGTAGCCCACCGGCATTGATCGCCTCGACATGAGCTCGAAACGGATCGATCAACCAGACCTCGGCACCGCCGCGCGCCAGGGTGCCGCCGATGGTCGAGCCCAAGGCCCCCGCTCCGATAAAGCAGATCCTCATCCGAACGTTTCTCCCGCGCCTTTTCGAGCGTCGGAGGCGTGGTAGCAGTCTGCTCAATATTTGGATATGCTATGACCCTTATAACCATTATTGTAGTTCGCAATGAAGCACCGGGACCTCTCCGAGACGAACCTGCTGGACCCGCGCCTGCTCCGGCTCTTCGACGCCTTGTTCACCACGGGCAGCGTCACCAAGGCAGCCCAAAGGCTCGGTCAAAGTCAGCCGACCATTTCGATCTGGCTGGCGCGCCTGCGAAAGGAACTCGACGATCCGCTCTTCATCCGGTCGGCGGAGGGGATGCTGCCGACGCCGCGCGCCGAGGCTCTCATCGGGACGGCGAGGCAGGTGCTGGAAATGCTGCGTCGCCTGGCCGAGCTTCGCACGGATTTCGATCCGACAACCGCAAAACGCCGTTTTACCATCTGCATGACGGATGGAAGCCACGTCACGCTGCTTCCGTCCATTCTCGCTCACGTCCGCCGCGTTGCCGCTGGCGTTCGTATCGAGGCGACACAGATCGGCGCGGACACCCCACGGATGCTGCAATCCGGCGAAGCTGATCTGGCGCTCGGCTACATCTCGGATCTCGATGCGGGGCACTTCCAGCAGGCGCTGTTTCCGCAGGATTGGGTCTGCCTGGCGAACGCAAGACATGCCCGGATCCGCGACCGCATCACAGCTAAGGATTTCCGGCGTGAGGCACACGTCCTCATCCGCTCCGGCACTGGACATCAGTTGCTCGCGGACGCGCTACAGCAGCAGCGGATGGTCCTTGACGTTGCGCTCGAGCTACCGGGCTTTTTGGGGTTACCTGCAATCGTCGGGACGACTGACCTGATCGCAACCCTTCCAAGGCACATTGGCGAAACGCTGGCTCACTACTACGGCCTGCGCGTGCTCGACTGCCCCCTGGCAATCGCCGGATTTACTGTAAAGCAATATTGGCACGCCCGTTTCCATCACGATCCGGCAAGCCAATGGTTGCGTGGCGTCTGCGCGGAACTTTTTCAACAGCAGGAAGTGCGGGGTCTACATCGTTCCGGTCGGCCAAAGCAACGAAAGCCACGCAATTTGCAGTCGTAATGGTCCTGCTGGCGGAGCAGCGACCGCGCCCCGGCGCATTCTTGTGGACGTTCATCTGGTCTCTCCCTGAACACTGAAGCTTCGCAACCTCAGCTTCCTCGGTTCAGACCGAGATGAGTGCGCGGACCGGGGGAATTGATGCAAAGGCTGTAACCACACCCGAACGGATGTAGCCGATGTTACGGCTGCCAGACGAGCGCTATATCCGAACTGACGGCTGGGCATTCGAGCTTCCCGGGACGACATTCTGCCCGCAGTGCAGAACCCGTCCGATCGCGCGGAGCGATTGCGATGAGGGAGGCTACGATGGATTTTACGCGGATGTCGGATGGAATCCGGCTGCATCACGCCTCTCGTCACCACGATGGATACGATGGCGCGGACGAATTGGGCCCTGCGTCGAGTGCTCCGTTCGTGGCTGACCCGGTCGGCGGTAGCGCCCTGGTCCATCGTCCCGGCCCGTTTGCTGGTCCTGGAGCATACGCCGCGAGCGCGAATACCCATCATAGAGACTCCGACCCCGTTCAATCCAAACATCCCCCATCGGGGGGCGAGATGGGCGGCCACGCCGGCAACCACGCTGCAGCGGGCCTGGATGCTTCGTCTACGAAGCCTCCTGCCGGCGCATCCTCTCCCGAGAAGGGCATTGCTTCGGTCGAGAGTGGCGCGAATACGGCAGGGAACGGCGGGGATGGCCATTTTTACGGAGGTATCATTCACGCGTCCCTGTTGATCTACGAACCGATCAACATTTCGATCAGCGTGGGATACGGCTCGGTCGCCCTGGCCAACCAGTCCAACAATCTGAATGTCGATCAATCCGCTCTTCAAATGGTCGGCGTCGGCGGCCATGGCGGCAATGACAACATTGCAGCGGGTGGGAGCACCGGTACGTTTTTGGATTCCGGCGTGATCGCGAGTGGCGACAACAGCGCCGGAAACGGCGGCAGCGGCTATTTCTCGGGTGCGATCGTGGACGCTCCCGTGGTGATCTATCATCCGATCAATATTGCATTGGCGAGCTCGGGCGGCACTGCACATGCAAGTCAGTCGAACACGGTCGACATCGACCAATCGGCCACGCAGGTCGCGGGCGTCGGCGGAAGTGGCGGACATGGCAATGTGGCCGCCGGCGGCAGCGTCATCACGCTCGACCCCAATTGGGGATCGAGCGTCTTTGACGTTCAAACGGGCGGAAGCCAGGCCGGCAATGGCGGTGACGGCATGTTCTACGGGGAACTCATCCATACCTCGTTTGTCGTGTACAACCCGATCAACATCGCAGTCGCGGGCTATGGCTCCAGCGCTTACGCGGTCCAGATAAATGATGTCTCCGTGGATCAATCCGCGGTTCAGATCGCCGGCATTGGCGGGCACGGCGGCAACGACAACGCCGCAGCGGGCGGCCATGCAAACCTTCTCTCCCATCATCTGTGGGGCGGGTCCGACACGATCGCGACCGGTTCGAACAGCGCAGGCAATGGCGGCAACGGTTATTTTGCGGGCAGTCTGGTCGACGTCAGCGTCGCGATCTATGCACCCATCAACATAGCAATCGCAGGTCCCCATTCGACGGCCGTGGCCGATCAGGTCAACAACGTGCACATCGACCAGAGTACGACCCAGATCGCCGGCGTTGGCGGGGACGGCGGCTACGGCAACCTCGCGCTAGGTGGCGATGCCGCGCATCTGTTGTCGGATCTTCACCTGGTGGCATAGCGAAACGTCGCATCGCTCGCATGGCCGATCGCATCGCGGCGCGCGCCGTCGCCGCTCTTCGCATGCAAAGCCCGCGCAGAGGCGCCCTCCCCTGACGAAATGTCGTACTTTCGTACGTAGGCCCACCAAACCGGATGGTGTTCGATTTGACATCTATCGCGCTCGCGCACGGGCGGATCAGACTTGCCGTGCGCGTCCGCCTGATCGGGATGGATGTTGCACGACAACCAACAAAACGACGGAGGCCTCAAATGATGCCAAAGGCAATCAACATCTCGGATACGATCAAATTCAAATCGATCGACACCGGTGGTCAAAGTGCCGGAAATGGCGGCGACGGTACCTTCAAGGGAGCCATCATCAGCAAGCCGACTGTCAACTACGATCCGACCAACAAGGCGGAAGGCGCCGACGTGCACGTGAGCACCGGCGATCACGTCAAACAGACGGCGGATTGGGATGCCGGCGGCGCCAACGCCAAGGCCTCGGTGTTCTCCAAGGCTCATGGCGGAGACGCCGAGTCGAACGGAAGCCAGAAGTCCTACAGCGGCTACGATACCTCCAAGGTCTACGCCAATACGGATGCCACCCAGATCAACAAGCTTGCGGTGGACCAGCACCAGGAAGTTGTCGCCGGCATCGGCGGCGATGGCGGAGACGGCAACTTCGCATGGGGTGGCGGAGTGACCTTCCATCTCGACACGCTCTGACGAGCCGCTCGTCCGACTGGCGGGACCGGCTGCCGCGGCCGCCGGTCCCGGATTTCGCGCCAAAGATCTACCGATGCGGTTGCCGGATTGCGTTGACCATCAGTCAAGTGCGCTGGACCTCGATTTCAGGCGGTGACGATCATGCTGATGCCGCCCATTCGGTTGCCCATCTTGCCGCAGATCCGGACGCCACTGCACACAGCCCTCCGGTCCTGCGTGGGACCGCTGGGTCTCGTATTCGCATATAGCTGCAGTTACAATCTGCTGCTGTTTGCGCCCTCCATCTATCTTCTTCAGATCTACGACCGGGTGTTGTCGAGCCGGAGCGGCGACACGTTGCTCCTGCTCACGCTCATAGTCGCGATCACAGTGGTCGTCGGCGGCGTGTTCGATGCATTGCGGCGCGCCGTCCTTGGACGCCTCGGCGCCTGGCTCGACGATCGCCTTCGTCCCTGCGTGCTTTCGGCCGGCCTCGAATCAGCGTTTCGTAGCGATTGGACGCAAGCGTCGGGCGCATATCGGGACCTCACCGTGCTGCGCCAGTTCGTCGAGTCCGGCTCATGTACGATGCTGTTCGACGCGCTCTGGGCGCCCTTGTTCCTCCTTGTCCTCGTTCTGATCCATCCCCTGCTTGGCGTGGTGGGCGCCTGCTGCGTCGCCTTCCTGTTCGCACTCACGGTCGCCGGAGAGCTGGTCACGGAAGACGCTTTGCTCAGGTCCAGCGCCGCGCTCTCCAGAAGCTACGGTCGCCTTCAGACTGCCGCGGGCAACATCCACATGATCCGCGCCATGGGAATGTTCGATAGCGCTGCGCGCATGATCCACCGTGACGCGCAGCACGCGCGCAGAGAGCACGATGTGGCGCTCCGGCGAGGCGAGATCGTCTCACTGGCCACCAAGCCGGTTCGCGCGCTGTCGCAGGTCTTGATCATGGGGGCTGCCGCGTGGCTCGTCCTCGATCACGGGAAAAGTCCGGCAATCATCTTTGCTTCTACGCTGATGTTCAGCCGGGCGCTCGCGCCGGTCGAAAGTGCGGTCGCAGGCTGGAAATCACTCGTGACGGCCGTGAACGCCTGTCAGCGGCTCGGCGCACTTCTCGCCGCATTCCCCGTCGCCCGGCAGGAGAGCGCGGGGGTTTTCCCGCCGCAGGCGCGAAGCGGCCTCGTCGTCGACAATGTGGGCGTGTGGCTTGCGGGGACCTACCATCTTCTGCTGAACGGCGTCTCCTTCAGCCTCATGCCCGGAGAATGCCTTGGCATCATCGGTCCGTCCGGGTCAGGCAAGTCCTTGCTCGGCCAGGTGATCGCCGGGCTGTCGATGCCGACGCATGGCCGTGTCCTCCTCGACAATACCGACGTCTCGCTGCTTCGCGAGGGCCGAAACGGCGACGGCCTCGGATATCTCCCCCAGGACATCAATCTGATCGGCGACACCATCAACGACATCATCGCACGCCTTGAAGATGCCGACCGGCGGAAGGTCGTCGAAGCGGCCAAGCTCGCCGGAATCCATGGGGCGATCATGCGCCTGCCGCAGGGTTACGACACGGTGGTTCACAGTGAAACAATCTTCTCACGCGGGTATCGGCAGCGCCTCGGTCTTGCCCGCGCCTTTTTCGGCAGCCCACGCCTCATCGTTCTCGACGAACCCAACGCCAGCCTCGACTACGGGGGCGAGCGAATGCTCCTGGATGCCATCGAGCGCATGAAGCTCGCAGGCGTCATCCTTGTCGTCGTCACTCACAGGATGGGTCTCCTCGCCGCCACGGACAAGATTGCCATCATGGAAGACGGTGCGGTCGCCGCGTTCGGCGACAGCGAGGACATCTTTGAACGGCACCTGAGCCGACCCCAGGTTACTTCGCAGGTTGCGCCATGATGTGGAATTCTCTCACCATCTGGAAGCATCCCGCCGTCTCGAGACTTCCCATGATCTGGGACCGGCTCATGCGAGCGCCGCCAAGCCCCCCGCCCGCACGGCGATCTGGCGTCGTGGTGACCGCAATCGACGATTTCGAGCCTCTGGAATTTCCGTGGTGCTCGACGCCTACGCCGACCTCGCCACGCGGAAGGCTTCGCGCTATCACCGTCGCGGGCAATCTGCTGGTGCTCTGCTTCATGCTGGGGCTTGGTACATGGGCGAGCCTCGCGCCTCTCGAGAGCGCCGCGGTCGCGTCCGGCGTCGTGGAATCGGAATCGAGCCGGAAGACGATTCAGCATCTGGAAGGCGGTATCGTCAGCAAGATCCTGGTTTCGGATGGCGACAACGTGCGCAGCGGCCAAACGCTGATCGCGCTGGAGGACACCCGGGCGAGCTCGGAGGTACAAAGTCTTCAAGGCCAATTTTGGGATGCGGCTGCTCGTGCCGCTCGGCTTCAAGCCGAGCAGCAGAGGTTCGAGAGGATCGCAATTCCGGACGCGCTGGAACAGGACAGCAGGCAGAGCGGAGTGGCCGCCGCTGCAGTGTCGGCGCAGCAATTCATTTTTCAGGCGCGCCTGCAGGTTCACGAGTCGCAGCTTGCGGTCATTCGCGAACGAAGGCGTCAAGTCGAGAAGGAGATCGAAGGTCTCACGGCGCAGGAGAGCGCCACCGGGCAGCGGATCGGCATCGTCCGGGAGGAACTGGATATGGTCACGACCCTCGTCAACAAGGGGCTCGAACGGCGGCCGCGACTTCTGAACCTGCAGCGGGAGCTGGCCGACGTTGAGGGCCGCCGCGGCGAGATCGCGGCGCAGATTTCCCGCGCCGCGCAAGTCATCAGCGAACAGCAGGCCACATTGTTCAAGCTCGAGAGCGAGAGGCAGAACGAGATCGCACAGTCGCTTCGTGAGGCACAGAATCAGATATTCCAGCTCCGCGAGCGGTTGTTTGCGGCCAGGGACCAGCTATCGCGAACGGAGGTCAAGGCGCCAGAGGACGGCGTGATAACCGATTTGCGGATTCATACAGCCGGTGGCGTCATCGGAGCGGGCGCTCCGCTCATGGACCTGGTGCCCCGGCAAGACCGTCTCATCGTGACCGCGCGCCTGAGGCCCGAGGATATCGATGTGGTTCATCCCGGCCTCAATGCCGAGGTTCACCTCCTACCGTACAATCAGCGTCGCGTACCTCGCCTAAAGGGAACTGTCGTGCACCTGTCCGCAGACCGGCTCCTCGACAAGCGTACCGACCAGCCATACTACGCGACCAAAATCCGGATCGACGACGCGCAGATCGTCGCAAACGACATCCCGATCGTCCCCGGCATGCCGGTTCAAGTGTTCATCACGACAGGGCGCGGTACCGTGGCTCTCTACGCGCTCAGGCCCCTGCTCGACAGCTTCCGTGGTGCATTCAGAGAGGACTAAGTCTCCTGCATCGGACCTGCGCCGGGTTCGTGATCGCGCCCCTGCGCCGGCAACCGGCCACGCCAGCGGAGCACGGCTTCCGTCCGATTGTGCGCAGCACATTTCCGCATGATATGCTGGATGTGCATTTTGACTGTGCTTTCCGAGAGGTTCAATTTGGCGGCGATCAGCTTGTTGGGCAGGCCGAGCTCCAATTCCGCCAGAACCTGTTGCTCACGAGGCGTGAGATCCGTCACGCTCCTTTCGATAGTCACTCCGGCTCCCTCGTTCACAAGATATGCGCGCGCAAGCCCGCGTGCATCTGGCGGCTCGAAATTCGGTATCCTGTTCATCCCGGCGACGGGCAACGGCCTGTAGACGCCGCCGACAAGGACAAGGCGCAGGCCAGCTATGGCGATCTCGATCGGCAGCGAGGTAGAAAGAAAGCCGCGTACGCCCCGCTGCATCGCGGCCTGTACGGTCGGCTCGTCGTCATGGTTTGACAGGATTGCAACGGCGGCGTTGGGACAACACTCCGCGACGAAGGCGAGACTGCCCTCAACCGAGGGATCGTCGATGGGCTTGTCTGCGATACTCAGCACCACCAGACGAACATCGCGGGTTGACGTGCAGTCCAGGCTTTCGACCGTTGCCATGTCGAGGATCTCGAATTCCGCCAATTCCCGCCTGAGGACGTTCAGAATACATGTGCGAGGCAACAGGAGCGGTTCGACGATCACCAGAACCGGCAAGTGAAGCGACCCATCGAGCCGCTTTGAGGAGTTGGTTATGTCGTCCATGATTTCCTCGAGATGAAAAGAGCTTCCACGATATTCCCATTCCCTATTGCTTCTCCCCTGCTGCTGCATTCATCCTGAATGATCATCATGAGAGCGGCGCAGTGCCACCGCAGTGCCTTATCCACTGCGGGTTTACCTGACGCCTGGGTGGAAATTCTTTCCGCTCAAATCATTTCGGCGCGTACCGCGCGGTGACGCAGTCGACGCATTCCCTAATTGCAGATATTTCGATAGGCCGTTGACGCCGCCGACCCCGACTTGCCGTCGACGACATATGCTTCATCCTCCTTCACGAGATAAAGAAACGGTCTCTCTCCGGTCTCGCCGCCTGATGCGCTTCTTCCTTTCACACGCCCGCAAATCGTATCCACGGGGCGTCCAAGCGTGTTCCTTCGCATCGTGCGCTTCATTTCGGTGAATTCGGCCGATCCTGGATCCTCCATCTTCGTCGCGATGGTGACCTTCGCCTTTTCCAGGACAGGATCTGATACTTCCGCGGGCCGTTCGGATGCCGGGACGTTGATCCTCGTCCGCGGTGACGCCGCTTTGGCGAGGTCGACCGATTTGCTCTTCTTTGGAGATGATTTCTTGCCGGACCTTCCCGGAGTTGCAGAATTCGATTTGACGATCACGGGATTCGGCGCCAATGCCGTCGGCGGTGGCTGCGCGGGTCGGGCGACCGCAACCCGGTCGAAACAGGGTCGTGACGCACACCCAAGGAAATACCCTCGGGAAGGCGCGAACCAGCCAAAGCCGATCAGGACTCCTGCCAGCACTCCAACAAAAAGCAGTCCCATCCGATTCCCTCCCTGGGAGCTCGGCTCGCACTTGTAACTAGGACTAATTCCGCGCTGGTAATCCATCTGTTGCGCAAAAGCGTTAAGCGCCTATTAAGCGCGCAGTGGCCCGATTTGGTCCGCTCTTGGACCCCTCTGCAACTTGAGTGTTCGAAGGTCCGCTTTGCACCACCAAAAGATGCCGATGACCGGCTTATGGCCCACAGGCCAATTCGGGTGCGCCGATCCGCACCGCGGGCTATCCGGAGCCACTATCGACACCACTTGGCCTGACTATCACGGTGTGGTGTTGACTGCCCCTCGCAGCTTCGCCACGTCTGCCGTGGTCACGGCTGGCGCAGCATTCGACCAGCTTTGGCGAACAAATGTCGCAAGTGCAGCGACCTCATCATCGTTCAGCCGCCAGCCGAAGCCCGGCATGACAAGCCGCTCTGGACGCTCGCTTGTGGACGGTATCGCATCGCCGTTTAGGATGAGCGAGATCAAGCCGCCCGGTTGCTTTGCCGTCACCACGGCGTTGCCGTCGAGGTTGGGGAATACGTTCTTGGCGCCCTTGCCGGTGGCAAAATGACAGGCGTTGCAATTATCAAGATAGAGCCTTGCGCCGAGTCCCAGTTGGGGAGAGGCGCTGGCCAATTGCTGGGCGGTCGGAGCAGGCGTGCTGCGCGGTGCGCTTGCGTCGGCGATGGGGCGATCCTGCTTGATCGCCTTGAGATAAGAGACGATCGCCTCCATATCGCTTTTGGGCAGATGCTGCAGCGAATGATCGACAGCCACCGCCATCTCGCCCGAAACGCCAGCCGTCTCGTTCCGGCCGCTGGCAAGCAAGGCGGCCAACTGCTCGTCGCTCCAGCGTTGGGCCGCGCTGTCCCTGGCGCGCAGATCGGGTGCTGGCCAGGCGCCGATGACACCTCCGGTAAGAAAGTCGGCAGAGCGGGACTCGTAACCCTTCTCGGCGAAAGTCAAGCCGTTGCGCGGGGTGTGGCAGGAGCCGCAATGCGCCAAGGCTTCAACGAGATACGCGCCGCGGTCGAGCTTGGCACTACGCATATAAGGCCTGAATCCCGCCGGCGGCAACGAGGCCCAGTCCCAGAGCCGGATGCCCCAACGCTGGTTGAACGGAAAGGCAAGGCGGGTTTCCGGAACTGACGCTTCCACCGGTGCCAGCTCATTCATGAAATAGCCGTAGAGTGCACGGACATCCTCTTCCGTCATTTTACGATAGCTCGGATAGGGCATGGCCGGATAGAGATGCACGCCATCTCTCCTGAGACCGTCATAGAGGGCGGCGCGAAAGTCATCGAGCGTGTAATTGCCGATGCCGGTCTTTCTGTCAGGTGTGATGTTGCTCGCGTAGATTCTGCCGATTGGCGTTTCGACCACACGCCCACCCGCGAAAGGCTTGCCTCCGGGCGCGGTATGGCACGCCGCACAATCGGCCGCGATCGCAACCCGCTCGCCCGCTCCCGCCGGAGGCTCGTAGCCTGCCGCCAAGTTCGTGACCGCTGCGGTGCGATGCATCGGCATGAGCATCAGACCAAGAAGTGTGACAATTGCGAGAACGATGAGCCCGCCAATGATGCGAACAAGCGCCCTCATGCCATGCTCCTCGACTCAGGCCAACGGACGGGGGTTTCTCAGATAGTCGTGTTTGATCGCATGCGCTGACCAGTAGGCTAGAGCGCCGACGGTCCCTGTGGGATTGTATTGCAGGTTCTGGGGGAAGGCGCTGGCGCCCATTACGAACACGTTGTGGACATCCCAAGTTTGGAGATAGCGGTTCACCCTCTCTTCGTTGGGTCGACACCCATGATTGCGCCGCCGACCGTATGGGTTGTTTGGTAGGGACGGACATCGTAATGCGAACTGTCTCCTTTATACCCGGACACCCAGCTCGTTGGATTCAGAAATTTCGCGATGGACTCGACCTTGGAGCGCATGAACTGGGTCATACGAATGTCATTTGGCTTCCAGTCGAATGTCATACGCAGCATGGGCTGACCGTGCTTGTTGCGATAGGTCGGATCGAGATCGAGGTAACAGTCCCGATAGGACATGTTCGAGCCATGCGAGCCAATGCTCATGGAGTGGCCATACCAATCCCTGATACCCTTTTTCCAGCCTGCCCCCCAGGTCGGCGTGCCAGACGGTAGCGCCATCGAGCGAATTGGCTGGCCGTTGAACTGACCGCTGGATATATAGCTGCCACCAATGAACCCTTCTTTTCCGAAGTCGATCTGACCTACGGAGAAGTTGTCAATCACCATCGCGCTCGAGCCCGCGCCCACGAACGGATTGAAATTCAACTCCTTGAAAAATAGGCTGGTACCGCCTGTCATTTGGTAAGCATAGTTCTTGCCCACGACACCTTCTCCGGTTTCCGCCACATACGGCCTGCCGATCCCCGACAGCAGCAGAAGGTGTACGTTGTGGAACTGATAGGCTGCCAGAATCACGAGATCGGCGGGTTGGAAGATCTCCTCTCCTTTCTCGTCAATGTAGGTCACTCCGGTCGCCGTCTTCCTGTCCGACGCGAGTTCGACGCGTAATACTTCTGAACGCGTCTGGTAGCTGAAGTTCGACTTGCGCTTCAACGCGCCGAGAATGCAGGTCTGCGGCGAAGACTTCGAGTAGCCGATACAACCGAAGCGCTCGCAAAATCCGCAGAAATTACACGGTCCGAGCTGCATTCCATATTCGTTGGTGTAGGCATCGGAGAGGTTCGCCGCCGGCAGCGGGAACGGGTGATAGCCCATTGCTTTTGCGGCATCGCCAAATATCTTGCCGTTTAACAGCGTTGGTAGGGGCGGCAACGGATAATCGCGTTTGCGCGGCCCCTCGAACGGATTTCCGCCGGCCTGTGTTGATCCGCCGAGATTGCCGGCCCGTCCTGAAATGCCACAGACATACTCGAACCGCTCAAAGTGGGGTTCAAGCTCGTCGTAGGTCACGCCCCAATCCTCAATGGTCATGCCCGCCGGGATGACACTCGCACCGAACTTCTCCAGGACGTAGGTCTTCAGCCGGAGCTCTTCCGGCAACGCTCGCCAAGTGTGACCATTCCAATGCAGGCCCGCTCCGCCGACACCGTTTCCGGGCAGGAAGCTGCCGAGCGAACGATACGGCAGAGCCGTGTCCCGTAGTGAATGACGGACGGTCACGGTTGAGTCGGCGGGCCGCAGCATCAGACCGTGACGAACGCCGTATTTCAGTTCGTCGATCATCTTCGGATACGCGAGATCCTGTATCATATCGCGATCCGCGCCGCGCTCGAGCGCAAGTACCTTCAGGCCGGCGTTGGCAAGCTCGATTCCCAGAATGGAGCCGGTCCAACCCAGCCCGACGATAACGACATCCGTCTTTTTCTGTCTGCGCGCCATCGTCATCCCCTGTCGCCTGAAATGGAAACGGGGCCGAGCGGATAAGGAGCGCCCTTGTCGTTTGCCCATTCAAGATACGCACCGCGAGCGCCGGGGAAGCCTATGTATTTCCAGGCGGCCATTCGGTAATTACCGCCATAGATCGGATCCGCGAAGTAACCTTCCTTCGTGTTCTGGAGGAGGAGCACGAAGAAGTCGCGCAGCTCCGCCTTGAGCGGCATTTTCCTTGCCTGCAAATCTTTGAGAACCTCGTCCTGCAAATTGGGACCGAGCTCCGCAAAGGCCTTACCCTTTTCCTCCGTACACCATTCGTCGACGAGCGCGATGCTCTGGCGATAGATCTGTGCCGGCGTCAGGGGCGATTGAAAGCCGAGCAGGGGATTGGCGCCGGGCTCGTGGGGGCCAAGCATGTACCAGTCCGACGCTTTGCCAAACTCTCCCGCCATCTGCGTGTCAATGAAGACTGGAACTCGTGCCTCGAGAGCGCCGGGGCCCTCGCCCTCCGATGGGATTAACCGCGCACAGGCCGCACGAATGAATGCCCATTCCGTCGTGCTGAAATATAGAGGCTTATAGCCGTCCAAGAAAGCGTGCGACATTTGCGCTTCACTCGAGCCAAGTGTCGACAGCAACGCGGTGCCACCAAGCGCTGCTTTCAGCACAGATCGCCGATCTGGGAGGACCGCTGGCACCACAAGCTCGCGCCGCGTTGTAGGAGGTTGGTCAGTCATGTTGTGCAGCTTTCATGACAACTCGTCGAGCCCAGACCGATACGCATTTGGAATTGAGATCCGCAAGCTTGCCCGCTTCAGCGACTCGGCGCGGCAACTCGAAACGCGAAGACCTAAGCTCGACGGCAGCAACCGGCTCCGCCGAGCCCAAGCCAAATGACTGCGCATAACTGGGCGGGCCGACCGAACGTAAGAGGACGGTAGCAGATCACTCTGAAGACGGATCAAACCACCTGATTGCGAAGCGTCTGTTCACCTCGCCCAAGCCTCGACAGATTTTCGATCAGAATATCGATCACGTTGTCCTCATAAGCGCATGTTTCGGCTGCCGTATGAGGCGTGATCAGGACGTTTGGCAATCGCCACAGCGGAGATTCGGGGGGCAGCGGCTCTTCGCGGGTAACGTCAAGCCCCGCCGCCCTCAGCGATCGTGACTCCAGGGCATCGATGAGTGCACCTTCGTCAACCACCTTCCCTCTTGCGACGTTGATCAGATGCGCACTCGGTTTCATGGCGCGCAATGCAGATGCGGTAATGAGATTTTCCGTTTCACTGGTCAGCGGGCAGGTCAACGCTACGACGTCCGCTCGAGGCAACAACTCAAACAAGCGGCTTTTATCGTACACTTCATCGGCCGATTCAGCTCCAACTGACACGTCCTGCTTGACGGCAATCACATTCATGTTGAACGCCTTTGCAATCTTCCCAAGCCGCGATCCGATCCGACCGTAGCCAACGACCAGAAGGGTTTTACCGGCCAGTTCGTCTTCCCGGCTGTCGAGATCGGAAATCATCCCGCGCCACAACTTTGCAGATTGGTTGTCGCGTCCTGTATGAACATGGCGCCGGAGGGAGAGCATCAACGCCATGGCATGTTCGGCTACGGCATTCGCATTCGCTCCAGACGCGCTCGCCAGACGAATCCCCCTCTCCCGTAGGGCTCCCCTGTCGAAGTGATCCGTACCGGAGCTGATCGACTGTATATATTTGAGATTTGGCGCGTCCCTCAGGAGTTCATTTCTCCACATCATCGATATTACGACGACGTCCACCTCCGATAGATGCTCCTTCAATTCTTCGACGGATCTCACCTGAAAGCTGGAGATTCCCGTTTTGCGCTCTTCGAACTTGACGTGCATGTGATAAGCGGAATGCGCAAAGCAGACTTTTCGGCCAATTCTTCTGATCGACTTTTCAAGTTCCATTGCCTCTACTCACGTTACCTTGACAAACGGGAAGATGGATCGAAGTGCCGGTTCAATTGGACGATCCGGCGAAGTCCAACGTGCGAGGAAAAAAGCCGGGAACGAGCCGATCCGTTTTGTCACCAACGCTCGCCTGGTAGATCGCCGCTCCAACGGCTAGATCGAGCACGCCCAACCCAAACGGTGAAAAGAGCCGAGGGCGATCCAAATCGGGTCGTAGCACGCCGGCAAGAATATCTGCCAAGGTCCCCGCGATGAAGTTGCGATGTCGGACGCTCTGCTCCGTTAGATGCACCGAGGTATTTGCCTTGAGACAATGTTCGATATCGTCGACCACATTCTGACAGCTCAGCACGATCTCAGGACTAAGATCTCTGAGAGAAACATGGAGTACGGTGGGGTTGTGCTCGAATAGACCAGGATTACCTAGGTATGGCGTCGGGGCAGTCGTAGCAAAGAGCACCAGATCGCTGCTCGCAATCATCGCGGCGTTGTCGGGCTCGAATTCGGCCGTCAGGGACCAGGCCGCCTTCATGTGATCCACAAGCGATTTGCCACGCTCGGCATTGAGATCATGCACGCGCATCTCACCGATCTGCCACCCGTTCCGCAGCAGGAATTCGCAGGTCATCCGCGCGATCGGCCCAGCACCGACGACCCCTAGCCGCCGAATTTGTTTCGGAGACGGATGCAGTTGCTCGGCGGCAACGACCGCCGACGCCGCCGTTCGTGCGGCGCTAATAATCGATCCCTCAAGGCAGGCGAAGGGGTAGCCCGTAGTGTAGTCGTTAAGAATCAGAACCGCCGAAGCTCGCTGCAGGTCACGTTCATGATTGGAAGGATAGCTCGAAATCCATTTGATGCCGGCAATGGGCGATTGCTCTCCGAGAGCCGCAGGGAGCGCGATAATTCGCGCGGTTGGCTGATCGGGAAATCGCAGGAAGTAGCTGTCCGGATTGACCGTGCTCCCCCGACGATGCGCTAGATATGTTGCCTTTACGATCTCGACGAGATTCTCGACGTTTTCGGCGACGTAGTTGCGGATAAAGTCGCTTCCAACGACGGAGAACGTGGGCTGCGGCGGGATCATGGACGCGTTCATCTTCAAGCCTCCTCCGGGATTCATGCAATCTTTCGATCAAGATGCGGTTGCTCGAGTTCGGGATAACGTTCTAGGACCCATGAGGAGTCGTAGAGTGTAGAGGTGTAGCGATCTCCGAAGTCTGGCGAGATCGCGACGATCGTTGAACCAGGAGGGATGCGATCAGAGTATTTTTGGATGCCGGCCATGACAGTTCCACTGGACGCGCCGAGCAAGAAGCCGTGCTCGCGCTGGAATTGCCAGCAAGCCCGCACGGCGTCGGCTTCCGGGACCATGACCTGGTCGTCCATCAGATCTGCGTCGAAGAGCGGGGGCCGTTGACTTGCACCCAGGCCAGGGAGATATCGTCGTTGCGGCTGGTGACCGAAGGTCACTGAGCCGACGCTGTCGATTCCAATAATGCGTACATGCGGAGCATGCGCCCGAAAGTACTCGGCACACCCCATGGCAGTTCCGGAAGTCCCCACGCCGACGAACAAGTAGTCTATGCGAGGACATTTTCGTCGAATGGCGGGACCAGTCCAGCGGTGGTGCGCCCATTTCGCCGCAGGGTTGGCATACTGGTTCGTCCAAACGCAATTTGGCACTTCGCGCACTATCTTCGCGACGCGAGCGAGTCTCGTACCAAGAAAGCCGCCATTTGCATCAAGTTCCGTGACTGGTTCGAGAATGCCGCCATGCGCCTCAATCAGGCGACTGGTGTCGGGCGATATGTTGGGATCACACACGCATATGAAACGGAAGCTCAGGGAGGCAGACAGCAGACTCAGGGCCAGACCGAGGTTGCCCGACGACGACTCTACGATCGTCGCGCCCGCGCGCAACTTTCCGGATCGCTCCAGATCTCCGATCATGGCCAGAGCAGTCTTGAACTTGATCGAGCCGGCCGGGTTCAATCCTTCCAACTTCAGCTGGACGACCAGTTGAGTTCCCGGCAACGGCAGCTCGTAGAAGACGTCATCCTGGATGAGCGACTCGAGTGAAGGAATAGTCATTGCAATGCTCCTCCGCGGCTGACGCACGCGACAGCGTCAAGGCCGAACAACCACGGGCTAACCTCACGGAGTTCGCGGAAGGCGATATTGATGAGGCCAGCTCGCGCCTTCGCGTTCATCGCCGGTTGAGCTTTGAACGAGGATGGAGCTGCGACATGTGAGACTTCGTTCGCAACGGCAGTTGGCGCAACATCCCGAGCATCTTCTTCGGTGAAACATCGAAGCTGGCATGCTCGTTCACGCAACTCGGCAGCACTATTCGCAGAATCCAGGTCGGCTAGAGTCATTTCGTCTCCTGCGATAGCGGCAATCCGCGCAAGCGAAGCCGCGACACCATCCCTTTATGATTCATGCTATGGTTGTATTATGGCAACTTTGCATCCATACTGATGACCAAAGGAAAATATTCCGCGCCTCAATGAGGCTCCGGAAAGAGCTAGGTCACGACGGACTCACTTGTATGTTTGCTGGATAGCAGCAGAGCACCCAGGATACCGCACACACCCGCGGCTAGCGCACAGAACACGGGGACTCGAACGGCCGATTGATCCGAGATGGCCCACCCCGCCAGCAATGGACCTACCGTCGAAGCCACGGATGACCACGAATAATAGAACGAGATTGAACGCGCTTTGTTGTTGTCACCGATGGTCGATAACAGTCGCTGCATCAGCGCAGGGTATACAAAGACCTGGGCTATACAGAACGCCAGCCACCCCAGCGCCAACAACGCGGAGGAGCTTGCAAGGCCGGCGACGGCCAACCCAAGGCACATCGCGATACACGAAATCATGATAACCCATCTCTGGTCGTGTCGCTTCGCATAGTTGGAGGCCAAAAGGCTCAGCGAAAACACCGAGATGCCCAGGGCAGCCATCATGTAGCCCCAGATGTTTGGGCTGTACCCCAGCTCGTTGACGATGCGTATTGGCAACGCGAAGAAGGATAGGCTTTCCGAAATCTCAATGAAGAAGTACAGCGCACAAAGTATCAGGAACTCGTTTCTGGTGCCGCGTTGTGACTTCTCCTCCAGCACCTGCGCCTGCTTCTGCTCAGGGATAGGGTATTGGCTCCGCAGAAGCACCACCGCGACTGATGCAGCGACCAAACACAGGGCCGCATCCCACATGAACACCGCAGCCGGCACGATGCTCATGATCATTCCTCCGATCGACGACGCCAACGCGCTACCGCCGTTAAGCCCCATTACGAACAGCGAGTAAGCGCGCCCCCGGTCGCTCTCGGCGGTAATCGAAGACAAATGAACGTTATAAGCTGGCCTGAACGCGGTCCTCGCCAATGCCACGGCAACTAGCGCGCCTCCGACAACCGCAGCGGTGCCGGAGGTCGCGAGTGTCAGGTAGCCTGCTGCGCAGAGAACATAAGCGGCCGCAAGGGTCTTCCTCGGCCCTCCATAATCAATGACGTATCCAATTATGTAAGCTCCCACTATCGCTGCGAGACCTCGCAGCGATATGAGTTGCCCCACAACACTTGCCTCGATGTGTCGATGCGCAGTCAGATACAGCGAGAGGAACGAATTGCTGGACATCGAAAGCGCATTCAGCAGCGCAAAGCCGGCCAATGTGAATACACCGGGGCCCAAGCCGGCATATAGCGCACTACCGCGTCGCAGTATGCTCTGCATCACTGTCTCCGGAACGACTCTGCCGCAGGATTGAGTTGATTGCGTCGCTCGTGCCCTCAATATGAGAGCTTCGAAAGACCTCGTAGTGGCGCGCGGCTATCGATACCTGACGGAGACGCGCGCAGAGCGTGGCCCAGATACCGGGGTCCCCGGCGTCTGCCTCTGGTTGGAGCAACACGCATTCCGTATCCAAAAAGCCGGGCTCGTACTTATCCGCCGCGGCGATATGTCGGATGGCGCCCTCCCTGATCAGCTTCAGATGTTTTGCTCCATCCGAGCTGACACGAAAGGCCGACTCGAGCGCCCTCTGGGCCTCAGTCTCAATATCGACGTCGCGTCGACCATTCCGTCTTTGTTTGTCACCAATCCTCAAGGGCGGCGCAATGAGCAAAACGGTCCCCACCTGGCGCCCGGCCGCTCGCAACTTACGCGCCATCTCAAACGCAACCAGCGCCCCGAACGAGTAGCCACCAACATTGACCACTCCGGTTACACGGGAGCTCATCGCCTCAATGTACGAGTCCGCCAATTCCTCTATCGTGGAAGGTGCAGCCCCCTGGTTCATGGCTGCTTCGAAAACAAGCAAAGTGTATTCGGGCAAAAGACCTTTCGAGAGGCCGAAGAAGCAATTTGCGAGGCCGGTAAAATCATGGACCAGGCTCAAGGCTTCGGAGCCACCGGAGTCCCTCACTTCAATCATTCCGTTGGCTCGTCCCGGAATGTAGTCGTTCAGCGCCGCTGAAAATGCTCGTACCGTGGGATTTCGGAAGAGCTCCGCAACAGGGACAGAGAAGCCCAACACAGAGCGAATGCGTTGTACGACCTGGACGGCAAGAAGCGAATGACCACCGAGCGCGAAGAAATCATCGTCCATGCCCAGACGAGGATTCTCCAGAAGCTCAGCCCAAACGAAACTGACCAATTCCTCGGTGCCAGAACCAGGTCGAGATCTCCCGCCATTTGCGCTCGAGGAAGGGACGGAATCCACGGGCAGCCGATTTCGATCCAATTTCCCGTTCGGGGTGAGAGGAAGAGCCGACAGGCGCCGAATTTCAGCGGGGACCATGTAGGCAGGAATCAAGCGACGTGCGTGCTTCCCAAGTTCATCCACATCGAGCACCGTGTGCTCGTCTCTTATGACCACATAAGCAACGAGCTGCTGGCCAACAGATCCATTCTTCTGCAGCACAACGGCAACATCCTTGACTGCAGCGTGAGTGCGCATTGCGCTTTCAATCTCGCTCAGCTCGATGCGCATTCCTCTCACTTTGATTTGCCAATCGTTTCGCCCGAGATATTCGACCGCTCCCGCATCAGTGATCCGGACCAGGTCGCCGGTACCGTACATTCTGCTACCAGCCGGGCCGAACGGATTCGGTATGAACTTTTCCGCCGTAAGGGCAGACTGGCGATGATAACCGTCTGCCAGACAGACGCCCGAGATATAGAGCTGGCCTACTACGCCCTGGGCAACCGGGCGCAATCCGTCATCGAGTATGTAGACTTGCGTATTCGCGATTGGCCGACCAATGGGAACACGTGCAGCACCTTGGTCTCCCCGAAATTCGTGAAATAGACACCCTATCGTCGCCTCCGTGGGCCCATATACATTGAAGACCCTTACGTGAGGATGAGCACTCCGAAATCGAGCGACATCTCGCGGCCGCATCTCTTCACCGCCCATAATCACGGTGTTCAGCGAGGTCAGAGCCAGCTTTGCTTCCTCGCCGGCGCAAAGTGCTTCCAGCAAGACGTTAAAGACTGACGGCACAAAGTTCATGAATGACACCTTGTGCAGTCGGATAAGATCCAGGAGAATCCCCGGGTCGAACGAGAAATTGACGGGCGTCAAAATCGTTCGACCGCCGTTGATGAGCGGCCAAAAGATCTGCCAAATCGAGCTATCGAATGTGAGACGGGTCGTCTGTATGACGCTCTGAGCAGCCGCTTCTCCGAACTGCTCATTCATCCAGGCGAGCCGATTGTTTACACCGGCGCCGTTCACCATCACGCCCTTCGGGGCGCCGGTCGATCCCGACGTAAACATGACATACATGGTGTCACCGAGGGAGCGATCCACTTGGGGCGCCTCGGCTTGAGCGGCCGATGCAGTCAGAGAATCGACCAAGATTGCGATTGCGCCCAGCTTCTCAATATTGGGCTGAGTGACGCAGTCTCCTAAGATATACTTCCCTTGAAAGTCATCGATGATTTGCCTCAAACGCAAATCCGGCCAGGCCGCATCCAGGGGCGCGAACGCCACTCCGGCCTTGATTGCGCCCAGCATGGCAACCACGATGTTTACGCCGCTCGACATCAGTAGCGGAACGACCCGTACCCCCACCGGCAGCTTCTGCGCCAACTCCCTGGCAACCACAGATGACGCGCGATCCAGCTCGCCATATGTCAAGCTTGACTCGTTGTACACAACGGCCACCTTGCCCGGATCTCGGTCCGCTTGCGCCTTTATCAGCTCGTCCACGAAGTGATTGGGAAAGCTGCTCCGAGCACCACTCCCGATCTCCATGAGCGCAGCGGTCTCAGCTTGAGGAATATGCGAAAGTTGAACTATCGGGCGCTCGGGATTGCGAGTCAGCGCATCGAGCAGCGCCTCGAAGCGGGCCGACAGCTTTCGAACCATTGAGCCAGAGTACAGATCTCGCTTGTACCGAAACGCGCCGGAAAGCTCGGGCTCTGCGCCATCCATCTCGAGCGTCAGATCGAATTTCGAGAAGCGGCTATCATGCTCAACTTCCTCGGCGACAATGTCGTGCATTTTGATTGCACGTCGAGCCGTATTGTTGAACGCGAACATTATTTGGAAAATTGGCGAATGACTGCTGCTCCGTTGAGGGTTTTTCAGCTCCACGATCTTCTCGAATGGAAAAGACCCATGCTCTTGGGACACGAGCAACGCGTCCTGAACATGTCGAACCAGCTTGGTCGCACTCATACGTTCGTCGATCTTCGAACGAAATACCAACGTATTGACAAAGAAGCCGATCAAGCTTCCCGTGCCCTCAACTTCCCGGTTTGCGGCGGGATAGCCGATACAAATATCCTTTTCATCGAAATGGCGGGACAGCAGCAAGCTAAAGCCGCTCATGAGAACCGCAAATAGCGTCGCGTCGCAGGCCTTGGCAAGCGAACGAAGACTGGCCGAGAGCTCAGCGCCAAATGAGAACCGGACTTGTTCTCCGTCGTAAGTAGACTCCGCGGGTCTTGGCAGATCGCTCGGCAGAGTGAGCAGCGTTGGCGCATCTTTGAGATAATCAAGCCAATAGCGTTGGCTGGCTGCGCATCCCGATCCCGTCAGACGCCCCATCTCCCATTCGGCATAGTCACCGTATTGGATGGGCAGGTCGGCGAACTCGGCCTGTATCCCTGCAGCATACTCGTTGTAGGCCCGGCTCAGCTCTTCCTCGAATATGCCGACCGACCAACCATCGGAAATGATGTGATGCATCGACAGATGCAGCACGTTCATCTCCGGCGCAAGTTGCGCCAGACCAACTCTGAGAAGGCAATCATTCTTGAGGTCGAATGGCGCCTCCGCATTTTTTGTCATCCAGCGATCGAGAGCCAATTCCGCGTCGGCCTGGCCCGACAGGTCCGCCATCGCAATCCTTGGATATTTGCCGCTGCCAATCATTTGGCGAACAGCATCGCCCTCAAAGTCGAACGTCGTTCTCAAGCTCTCGTGCCTCTGCACGACGCGATCGACAGCCTGCTGCAGGGCCTCGATCCGGATCTTTCCAACGAGCCGCCACGCTAGATTTATGTTGTAGACGGATTTGTTCTGATCGTAGTCATGCAGGAACCAAAGCCGCTGCTGGGCAGACGAGCAAATCGCGCTAGCGTCGTTCTCTCTCTTGGGAATCGCAAGTCGTTCGGCTTGCGGTGATCTCGCGATGAGGCGACCGATTTGGGCTGGCGTCGGATTTGCGAACACGTCTCGCAAGCTAATACTTGTACCGAACACGGCTCGCATCTTCGTCAGCAATTTGGCCGCGAGCAGCGAATGACCGCCAAGCTCAAAGAAATTGTCGTTGGGGGACACTCGTTCCAGCCCCAGCAACTGGGCCCAAATGTTGCAGAGTATTTCTTCCTCTGCGCTACGTCCCGGCAGATGGCACTCGCCGACGTCGGCGGCGTAGTTCGGGGCTGGCAATCTCCCGCGATCGAGCTTTCCGTTCGAATTGAGGGGCATCGACTGCAGAACGACAAATGCAACCGGCACCATATAGGCGGGAAGCTTGCTTCGTAGAACTCCCGCGAGAGAATTGACGTAGGTTTCGGGACGGCTCCAAACCAGATAAGCGACCAGCCGTTGATCACCGGGCACATCCTCCCTGACGATCACCACAGCGTCGTTCACCGCCGCGTCAGCCTTGATATGAGCTTCGATCTCTCCGAGTTCCACACGAAAGCCGCGCAACTTGACCTGGCTATCGACGCGCCCCAGGAATGACAGCGTACCCGTCGAACGCCAACGGCCCATGTCTCCCGTTCGGTACACGCGCTGTCCCGGTGCATATCTACTGGGGACAAACCGCTCTGCCGTGATCGGCGCGTTGCCAAGATAACCCCGTCCGACCACCACGCCGGCTACGCAGATTTCACCAGGCACTCCGATTGGCGTCAGTTCGCCATGTCGATCAACCACGATCACCCGGCTGTTGGCGATTGGTGTTCCAAGCGATACCGCATCGTGGCTCGGCGGCGGCTCTGTTATTCTGCAATGAGTGAAGTCATCCGACGTCTCGGTGGCTCCGTAAGCGTTCACAATCGGAACCGACGGCAGAATATCCCACCACTTTTGACAAAGGTCCGGCGAGAGCGCCTCGCCAGTTGGAACGATGACACGAAGGCGCGAAAGTTTTCCGATCGCAGAACCCGCACCATCAACCATCATCCTTAGAAGAGACGGAACAGGCTGAAAAACAGAAACACCGGTTCTTCCCAATTCCGCAACCAATGCATGCGGATCTGCAATCACTTGGCTGTCAATGATCGACACGCGGCCGCCGCAGACCAGGGCCGCGAAGACCTGCCAGAGGCAGATATCAAAAGAGGCAGACGATGTTTGAGCAACACAATCGTCCGATGTGAGCTTCAAAACATCGATCTTCGAAAAAACGTGGTTCGTAAAACCTTCGTGTTCAACGCACGCTCCCTTGGGCGCTCCGGTCGAACCTGACGTGAAGAATGCGTAGGCAAAATTGTTCGGGTTGATCTCGACTCGCGGCGGAAAATCGATACGTCGATTTCGTGACTGCACTCCCCTAACACCACCAGGCTGACGGATTTTGCGGCTAGCGCATCGAGCGCAGGCCCCGCATTCCTATGCTCAACTACTGCGACGCGGGGCAGAGCAAGGTCGAGGATGTACGCTATTCGGTCTTTCGGATAGCTGGGATCGAGCGGGACATAGGCGCCGCCTGCTTTCAGGATCGCAAGCAGACTGATCACCCAGTCAAGCGAGCGCTCGAGGCAGAGCCCGACCGGCGTCTCCGGCCGGACGCCTGATTTAATGAGAAAGTGCGCCAACTGGTTGGAGCGCTTCTCCAGCTCCGCATAGCTGAGAGTCTTGCCATTGTGCTCCAACGCGATCGCGGCCGGCGTCCTGGCGGCTTGCTCCGAGACGAGTTCATGCACGCAGCGCGAGGTGGGATAGTCAGCTGCCGGCGCCTGCCATTCGACCAGCAATTGGCGCTCCTCCCGCTCCGTGAGCATCGGCAGCAGCCAGACGCTGGTCTTCGGGGCGGCAGTGGCGCTGCCAAGGACCGTCAGCAGATGCTGGGCAAAACGTTGAACCGTATCGTCAGCAAAGAGATCCGTCGCATATTCGACCTGAAGCTGGAGGCCGCCGTCCTGTCTGGTGACATACAATGTCAGATCAAATTGCGCGACATCCTGATGCCCCGACAAAACCTCCCAGCCGCTTGGAAGTTGCTCCGAGAAATCGATGTCAACGAAATTGAGCATCACCTGGAACAAGGGCTGCCTGCTCGTCTCGCGTGCAGGTTGCAAGAGTTCGATCAGCTTCTCCAGCGGCATTTCCTGGTGGGCATAAGCGCCCAGCGATGCGCGCTTCACGCGGGCCAGAACCGTATCGAAGTTGGGATCGCCGGATAGATCTGCCCGCAGCACCAATGTGTTTGTCAGCAAGCCGACCAGGTCCTCGGTGCCACGCTGCCGATTGGCGACGGGAACGCCGATCAGCAGGTCGCGCTGGCCGCTATATCGGCCGAGCACGACGGCAAACGCGGCAAACACGACCATGAACAGGGTGGCATTTCGCTCCTGACCAAAACGCGTCAACCGCGCGGTCGCGTCAGCATCGATCGGGAAACTATACCGGGCGCCCCGAAAACTCGGAACTCCCGGACGGGGGAAGTCCGTCGGGAGCTCCAACACCTGCGGTGCGCCATTCAAACTCTCGAGCCAAAAGGAATGGTGATGCGCCAGCTGAGTGCCAAGAACTGCCGGCGCGCGATCAATATATTGGGGATAGTCCAGAACGAGCGGTGGCAGTGTTGCTTCGCCCTGCAATTCGTATTGACTGTATGCCTCCGCCAGCTCTCGCAGCAATATCGCGTTCGACCAGGCATCGGTTGCGATATGATGAATTGTGAATGCCAGCGCGGTTATTCGCCCCAGCTCTTGAAGGACAGCACAACGAAACACAGGTCCCTTCTCGAGATCGAACGGCTGTCCGAATTCGTTCCTCAGGAATGAGGACAACACGTCCGCGCCCGTCTCCGGGCCAGCTATTATCGTCTTAATGTCGATGGGAAGATTTCCAACGAAACTCTGAGAAACACCCCCCTCAGAGTCTTCGACGGAGAACTGAACGCGGAGACTGCCATGCCGATCTACGACGCATTGAAGCGCCCTTTCGAGGACTTCTAGTCTAACAGGAGATGCAAAGCGGATCGCCAGCTGAACGTTATATGCCGCCCCATCGGGGTCTAGCCTGTGCAGAAACCACATTCGCTGCTGCGAAAAGGTAAGTGGCAGGTGCTTTCCGCCGCCAAGATCGATCTGCCGCCCGCCGCCTGGATTTGCGCGATTTGCAACAATCTCGTCGATCCGCTTCTCGAAATCGCGAAGAACGGGAAACTCGAAGATCAATGCAAAAGGTATGTCTACGCCTAGCAGAGCCTCAAGTCTGTTCACAACTTTGGCTGCTAAAATTGAATGCCCGCCCAGGTCGAAGAAGCTATCCTCTTGATCTATGCTCGCCTGTTGGAGAATCTCGCGCCACACCTCTCTGACAGCATCAGACGATACGCTTGCCGGCGTTGAAACAGGCAAAGCAGAGTCGAGATTGCGCGTTTTAAGCGCTTGTCGATCAACCTTTCCGTTCGGCGTCAGAGGTAATCGGTCCACGACGACAAATCGCGACGGGACCATGTATTCAGGCAACGATTGACGTAGGATCTTGCGAAACGATGCTTCAATCGAGGCGTTTGGCTCGACCGAAGTCGCGAGAAACGCAACCAGATTGGGCTCACCACTTATCTCCATCTGGAGCACAGCGGAGCTGCGGATACCTGGTTGGGCGTTGAGAACTGCCTCTATTTCACCCGGTTCAATCCGGAAGCCGCGCAGCTTGATCTGGTCATCAGCGCGACCGAGCAATTCCACCTGACCGTTGCTATTCCAGCGAGCGATATCACCGGTCCGATAAATACGATCTCCCGCAGAGAAGGGATTGGGCAAAAATCGCTCGGCAGTCAGGGACGGGTCCGCGACATAGCCCCACGTGACGTGGCGCCCGCCGACAAATAGCTCGCCCGGTATTCCGACCGGAAGGAGCCTCAGGTGCTCGTCCAGGATGTACAGGGATGTATTGGGGATTGGACATCCAATCGGAATTTTTGCTCCAGTCAGTGGAAATGTTGCGGCATGTGCGCAACACGTCATCGTTATTTCCGTCGGACCATAGAGGTTGACGATCTTGATCGCCGGACCAAGCTTGGACCATATTTTGAAACAGAGCGATGACTTGAGTGTCTCCCCGGACGGGCAGATTAGCCTGAGTGAAGGAAGTTGCCCCGCTCCCGACGCCTCCACCAACATATCCAGAAGGCTCGGCGTAATGCCGACGATGCTGGAGACTTGCTGGGATTGAATCAACTGAAGCAACTTTTTCGGATCTTTCGCGTCCGTCCCAACCGGAATCACCAATTTGCTGCCCGCAAGGAGCGGGGCGAATACTTCTCTGAGAGACGGATCGAAGGATTGCGATGTTACCTGGAGAACGACATCCTTTGGCTGCAACTTGAAGACGTTCTTCATTTGGTGGAGGTAGCTGACCAACCCCCCGTGATGGGCCATGACGCCCTTTGGCGTGCCGGTCGAACCGGACGTAAAGAAGATGTATGCGAGACCGTTTTCGTTCGCTGTTCTCGTTGGTTCGCTTTCAGAAAGGGCGGTCAGATCGAGATCACTGTCGACAATGATTGTTTTTGTTTCCGGCGCCCGATCGAGACCTCCATTGTCGGCCGCCGCCAAGAGGAACGCCAGCTTTGCCTTCGACGCCATGTACGCTATTCGGTCCTTCGGATAGCTGGGGTCGAGCGGGACATAGGCGCCGCCTGCTTTCAGGATCGCAAGCAGACTGATCACCCAGTGAAACGAGCGCTCGAGGCAGAGCCC
Source organism: Bradyrhizobium huanghuaihaiense (assembly GCF_025200885.1). Lineage (NCBI taxonomy): Bacteria > Pseudomonadati > Pseudomonadota > Alphaproteobacteria > Hyphomicrobiales > Nitrobacteraceae > Bradyrhizobium > Bradyrhizobium huanghuaihaiense. The sequence goes on from NZ_CP104172.1 coordinate 7,476,277, forward strand.
GACCGGCGTCTCCGGCCGGACGCCTGATTTAATGAGAAAATGCGCCAACCGGTTGGAGCGCTTCTCCAGCTCCGCATAGCTGAGAGTCTTGCCATTGTGCTCCAACGCGATCGCGGCGGGCGTCCTGGCGGCTTGCTCCGAGACGAGTTCATGCACGCAGCGCGAGGTGGGATAGTCAGCTGCCGGCGCCTGCCATTCGACCAGCAATTGGCGCTCCTCCCGCTCCGTGAGCATCGGCAGCAGCCAGACGCTGGTCTTCGGGGCGGCAGTGGCGCTGCCAAGGACCGTCAGCAGATGCTGGGCAAAGCGTTGAACCGTATCGTCAGCAAAGAGATCCGTCGCATATTCGACCTGGAGCTGGAGGCCGCCGTCCTGTCTGGTGACATACAATGTCAGATCAAATTGCGCGACATCCTGATGCCCCGACAAGACCTCCCAGCCGCTTGGAAGTTGCTCCGAGAAATCGATGTCAACGAAATTGAGCATCACCTGGAACAGGGGCTGCCTGCTCGTATCGCGTGCAGGTTGCAAGAGCTCGATCAGCTTCTCCAGCGGCATTTCCTGGTGAGCATAAGCGCCCAGCGATGCGCGCTTCACGCGGGCCAGAACCGTATCGAAGTTGGGATCGCCGGATAGATCTGCCCGCAGCACCAATGTGTTTGTCAGCAAGCCGACCAGGTCCTCGGTGCCACGCTGCCGATTGGCGACGGGAACGCCGATCAGCAGGTCGCGCTGGCCGCTATATCGACCGAGCACGACGGCAAACGCGGCAAACACGACCATGAACAGGGTGGCATTTCGCTCCTGACCAAAACGCGTCAACCGCGCGGTCGCGTCAGCATCGATCGGGAAACTATGCCGGGCGCCCCGAAAACTCGGAACTCCCGGACGGGGGAAGTCCGTTGGGAGCTCCAACACCTGCGGTGCGCCATTCAAACTCTCAAGCCAAAACTGGACACTCGAAGACATGTATGCTCCCGCTGGGTGCTCTACTTCCTGAACGCACGCGCTCCCATGCGTTGCCTAAAGCGCCGGCCTCTTCTCCTTTTCCGGTGTCAGCGCTATGTGCTGTTCGAATCGTGGGATTCAGCCAGCCGCAATCGAACGGTCAGCGGCCTGATATCCGTCCAATTGCTCGATATCCAAGACAAGCACTCTGCTTTGGATCCCTCGAAGCCTACAGATGTCCAGCCCGTCGGTATCTCCCGGTCCTGCGGCCAAATTGAATATTGCTCTTCCACGTTTCTAACGACCGCATAGAACCCATCAGCATCCATAGTCGCACTCCAATTCCGTGAACGAGCTCCTGTCCCAATTGATGGAGAGGCAAGAGCCATCGTTCAACACCCGAGGTTGCATTATCTTATAGGTTGTGTTTTTTTGATGATGGTAGTGTTTCGCGATTGTGAAGAGCAAGTTCATCTCTCTCGGAGAGAGAGGACCTGCGATTGTCGCGCTCGCGTTGCGAATTTTCTCTTCGGCGGTGGTCTTGCAAGGAGGCGCGTGCTGTGTCGAACATTTTTGGAAAAGACATGCTACGAATGTCAGATCTGACGAGAAGCGACATCGATCGTATTCTTGGCCTTGCCTCCAGCATCAAACACAATCATGGCGCCGGCCGACTGGCGCTCGCTGCCAAGGGCAAGTTTGTTGCTTTTGTTTTCTTCAGCCCAAGTACCCGCACGGAAATGAGCTTTAAGCGTGCCCTTGGCGCGCTCGGTGGCGAGGGCTTGAATTTTTCGGACGTAAATCCGTCTCCCGGCCAAAGGCGCCCCGTAGAACCAATTCGAGACCTCGCGCGCGTAATCGACGGTTATGCAGATCTCGTCGTCTTGCGCCATCCCTCCGCAAGCAGCGCCGCCGAATACGCGGAACACTCTTCTGCTCCCGTCGTGAGCGCCGGAACTGGTGTCGGTCATGATGCTGAGCATCCGACCCAAGCCTTGACGGATCTATTCACTATCCAGTCAAGATTGGGGCGCTTGGACGGTTTATGCGCGCTATTGCTAGGCGAGCTGGATCAACGCTCCGCAAGATCTCTTGCCCTGGGTCTGTCTCAATACGACTCGCCGCACCTTATTCTTTGCCATCCTGGTGAGCACGGCTTGGGGAGAGACGATGTTCGCCTGATCGAAAGTCGAGGAGGGCGCATCGATGTACTCAAGGATTATCGAGATGCACTCCCTCGGGTCGACATCGTCTATCATGCTGGAATTGATCCAAACGTTGAATATGACAACTCGTTTTCGCTCACTGCCCCAGACGTGACACTGATGCGGCCCAACGCTCTGATCCTTCATCCGCTCCCAAGAAGACGCAAGGAGATAGCATTCGACGTCGACAATGATAGACGGGCGATCTACTTCGAGCAGTCTGCAAATGGAGTTCCGGTGAGGATGGCAGTGTTGACCGAGATGTTGGCTCCGAACGAATAAGCCGCTCCACGCATCAATCGACAATCTCATCTGCCTTCGAGTTGTGCCCAGAATGCCGCGCGTGCGCCCCTCCCCACCCTGCTCCCGCTGTAAGAAGCCGTTGACCTTGACGCCATCAAAAGGCAAAGGCCCGCCAACTTGGCGCTGCTTCAAGTGCAAACCGCTCCGCCAGTCAAGCTTGCGCTAGTCTCACCCTGCCCGGTTTGGCCAGCCGCCGGGCATCGCCGGCGCTGACCTAACTGAGGTCCGACAAAACTCTTCGGCCTTCGTGGCAATCTGGAGCGGTATTGTGCGCCGACAAGGCAACCTTCAGGCCGTTCTCGTCACGTGCGTGCTTCGAGTTTCACCCGCTCGTCCGCTCCCCTGACCGTTCGGCAGACGATTGCGCCGGTTATCATCGCCGCTGCCGGCAACCACATCACATCAGGCAACGCGTGCGCTATCAGCGCGGCGTCCTTCTGAGCCTTGACGTCCAGGGATTGGCCGATGCGCCATTCGATCAAGAAGTTCGTCATCGTTACCGCGCCGACAAATCCAATTTGTCGAACGGTGTTGAGAATGCCTGACGCAGCCCCCGCAAGTTCTGAGGGCACACGACGCATTGCTGTTGCATTCGTCGGCGCAACCACGCACGCATTTCCGATTCCGACAAGCACCATCGGCGCGATGAAGTACCAGAACTTCTCCGGCACTTGGCCAAGACCAGCATCCGCAACGGAGACAGTGCCCCCTACGGCCAGGTTCATTGCCCATATGAGGAACATAACCCCAGCGGCCGATATCAGGAGTCCCGAAAAGACGACATTCCGGCCGGAATATCGATCTGTAAGCCCACCTGTATATCGGGCCAGCAGCATCGACATCAGCGAGGCGGGAACAATGGCGAGACCCGCATAGAAGGCAGAGTAATTCAATCCCGTCTGCAGGAAGATCGAAATGATCAACATCAAAGCAACAATGCTGATCGATGAGCATGCCATCACCAGGTTCATCGTCGCAAATCCCTCTGCCGAAAATAGGCCGAATGGAATGAGGGGGCTTTGATCTTGTCTACGCGACTGCTGCCTGAATAGAATCAGCGCAGCCACGGCAGCGGCCCCGCCGAAGGCCTGCATGACGACGCTCCAGCCCTGGCTTCGAATCTCCATGAAGATATAGGTGACGGAGAATAGAACGACAGAGATTAAGATGGCTCCCAAAATGTCGAGCGATGCTTTCTGCGCACTTTTTCCTGCCGGAAGAAATTGCCAGCCCAAGGGCAGAACGAGAAGGCCAACCGGGACATTGATCAAGAAGATCCATCGCCAGCCGACCGTTGACACGACTAGCCCCCCCAAGAACGGCCCCGCTATTGCGGCAGCTCCCGCGACGGTACCCCAAGTTCCAAACGCGGCGCCTCGCTTCTCTGGAGGAAAGACCTGAACCAAAATTGCGAGCGTTTGCGGAAGCAGCATAGACGTTCCTACGCCTTGCAGCGCGCGGAACGAGATCATCTGGGCTGCTGTCCGTGAGGCGCCAACACCTGCGCTTGCCGCGGAAAACAATGCCACGCCCAAAAGAAACATATTTCGTGTTCCGACGATATCTCCGAGCCGCCCCATCGTAATCAAAAGGAACGAGACAACCAAAACGTACGAGTTGACCGCCCACAGCAGGCTATCCATGCCAACGTTGAGGTCCGCTGAGATCGCCGGTATCGCAACATTCATGACCGTCAGGTCGATGAACGTCATCAGGAAGCCAAGCGACAGAATAGCCAGCACGAAATTTGGTGCCGTATCACGGAGGGGCTTTCCGCTCATCTCAACACTGTCTCCATACTAGCGGCACCGTCTTTTGCGTCCTTGGATTCGACAGAAGCGAGTTGACCCGCTCGACATTGAGAGCGTTCTTGTAGGATCTGATGATCGCCGGCATGTGGTAGAAGCTTGAAATCACCTGCCTCATGACTTCGTGGGTGTCCGCCGTGCCGACATAGGAGATTGTCAGAGAAGCGGCTGCTTTTGGGTTGTCCGCGTCCGGACTACATACCAGTTGAACCTCGCTCACACCCGGCGTGCCAAGCGCCACATTGCGAAGCTCGTTCACACTGAACAAAATGCTCCTCAGACTGATCGAATCGTCTGATCGGCCGACGATCATGAACGCGTCTGCGCGGCCACACCTGCAGCGGACGGGTTTTAGCTCATCCCGAATGCGATATCGGACAATTGGCACGGTCCATCCCGCCCCGACACGAGAGAGTAACGCGCCTTCATCGTCGATCTCGATGATCTGGTCCTTCATCAAATGAAAGGTATAGGGATCGCATTTCGGGTTGTTCGTACCAATCACGTATGTCTCGACTGACCCGTAGTTCCCCCAGAACTTCGCCTGGGGAAACTGGCTCTCGACGAACTCACGCTTGCCATCGACCCATGGCTCGGCCATCCAGATGATCTTCTCTATCGGCAAACTGCGGCCCGCCATCTGGACGCCCAGGGCAAACTCGTACAATCCGGTCGGCGTGCCGGCGAGGGCATTGAGCTTTACATGGTCAAATATGCTCATCCAGTTGGAGACATCTTCAATCGCATAAGGTCCGGCCGGCGCAATGATGGCCTGGCTAGCCGATGCCAGCTCTTGCATATAGTAGTGCGATCCCCAGAGCCGGCCGGGATTGAACAGATTGAGCAAGACGTCGGCGGGACCGAGCGGTTTCCACTCGGCCAGCAATCGCCCGCAAGCTTGATCGAAGGTGTTGACTGTCAGCTTCGGCTTCCCCGTCGTACCGCCGCTCGACATCAGGATTCCACCGCGGCCTTTTGCCAAGGTCCGGGTAATCGAATAAATCGTCGATGCATCGCAAACAGGCAGATCGCCGAGAGAGTTGGCCATCCCGGAAACAGGCAGGCCGCCGTGCGTCTGCAAGGATTTTGCGTGGGCCACAATCTCGCTATGGTCCAAGGTTCCGATCACACTCATTGATTCAACTCCGCGCAATGGGCCGAATGCCCGTCGACGAAGGCTTGAAACCGCTTTGTAGCGGCCTCGACTTTCATTGCGTCCGTCAACTCGTCGGCCTTATCGAATACGAGAGCTCCGTCCGGTTCGATCTCCGAAAACCAGAACCTCTCGCCATCGTGCAAGAAATCCATCGCCATATAGGGCATCGGCAAGCGTGAGGCGATATAGTCAATGGAGCCGCGAAGCTCCGACGGCAGGGTCTTGGTATACTCCGCCGTACCGCCGGTCGCGAGATTGGCCGTCAACGAATCCTTGCGGGGGGAACGCTTCATTATGAGAACGGGCTCTCCGTTAACAACATACACGCGATAGTCCGATGCGCCGCTCAAGAACGGTTGGACGACCACGGCCGTGTCAGCGCCGCGAGCGAGCCCTACCAATCCATGCAGCTCTTCGGGATTATGCGCGATGCAGACGCCAATACCCATTGCCCAGTAGGACGGCTTCACCAAGGCGGGATATTTCACATTGGCCACAGCGACTGCGTAATCCTTGGTGAATACGTCACGGCCGGCGGCAATGCGAGACGTCGGCAAATGCCGTACCGGGCATTCCCTGAGGTGCAGATAGGTCGCCATTTTGTCTACTGTGATATTGGCGAACTTCAGCGGGATCGGCAGAAAGAAGCCGAGCATTTCCAGCGCAGAATACAAGAACAGCTGATTGCAGGTATCGACTACCTGATGTGGCATCGTCCACATGGAAGTTACAAAGATGGTGTCGCGGGGTGTAACCCGCGCGTCATTGACGAAGCATACCGACCGTTCATGATCGAATTCGATATGGACATCGTCCGGCTTTACGAGCCCGAACCTGTAACCCATCGATTCCAATACCTTCCGATACGGCGCCCACACGCGCCGCTCCTCGAACTCCCGCTGCCGAGCAGTGTTTCTTTCTGGATAAACCCAGAACACGTTCTTCAACGAGGTCGCCTCTTTCTTAGTGCTCATCATTTTGATCACCGCAGGTTGACTTCAGAAATGCCTTCACTGTGTTCGAGAACATCACGGGCTCGTCGATAAACGGAAGGTGTCCTCCAGTTTTCAGCTGAAGAAGCGCTTTGACATCCCAGTTCTCACTCAGCCAAGAGCCGACGTTTGTGGGGTAAACGGCGCTTTGGGAACCATGCACCAGCATCACATTCCTGGTTGCTCCTTGCAGACCCGGTCGCCAGTCTTGGCTGAGTGCATCAGCAAGGAGGGCGGCCATCGCCCTTGGGTCGCAGGCCGCGGAGCTTCGAACGATACGGCCTTTAAGCGCCTTATCAATTCTTGTCGCCTCGAGAAGAGAAGCGGCGATAATCTGCCGGGAGAACTCACCTGAATCCGTCGCGAGGCCAGCCAGAATCTGTTGTGCGCCTTCCCTCGTTAACGTTCCGAACGCAGCATGCCCCCATCCATCGTCAGCAAGCAGGAAAGGCGTTTGCTCGATGGAGACCAGCGCCGATATTTGGTCCGCATGGCGGCCTGTTGCCAGCGCGTAAGCGACGGTCGCACCGAGGGACACTCCCATCACCGCAAACTTCTCTATTCCTCTTTCCGCGAGCAGGCTGTAGATGCCGTCGCAGAACCGGTCGATGATCCCTGGTCCAGCCGTCACTTCGGGCGGGAGGCTTTGGTTTTGGCCATGTCCGGGAAGATCGATCAGCAAAAGGCGATATTCGTCCTGAATAAGATCGATCAGCGGCTCGAAGATCGCATCGGTCAGGCACAGACCTGGGAGGATCACCAGCGGAAATCCTCTGCCCAGTTCGCGGCAATTCAATCTCATATTGACGGGTGTCGCCAATTTTTGCCGCAGAACGGCTTTGTCCGGCTTTCCGACTTCCGTGTACGGAAAGGGGTGCAGGAATACGATCGATGGCTTCAGACCGAGCGGCTCAGTTGCGGCCGTTATACGCCGTTGAAGGCGTTCTTCTTCTACGGGCGTGCCCGGAGGTTGATCCACGAATACCGTTACGGACTCGCTCGATCGCGGATCGACCACCGTTGCGAAATTCTGCAAGCGCAGTTCGGCTTGGATTCGCCGATCCACCATGGACGTCGTCGTTATTCTTCCACCGACATTGAGCAGTTCTTTCGTACGGCCCACGATCCGGTATGTTTTCGGCGAAACCATCTCGGCAACATCGCCGGTCCCGTACTCCTCGCCGCGGAACGCTGCTGCATGCTCATCGGCGTCACCTAGATAGCCCTCGCTGGTGCAATCCGAGATAAGGATCAAGTGCCCGAGGTTTCCCGCGGTCCCTTGTGACAACGGCTCGAGCCTTGCTCCGACGCCGTTGACCAGCACCAGATCGCCGGCGCTCTCTTCGGAAATCATCGCCAGCCCGAATTCAGTCGATCCGTAGATCTGACGTAGCCTGAAGCCCAGCCCGTCAGCGACGTCTGCCGCGGTTTCGGGACTTACATAGGTCCCCCCGCACATCGCCAGGCGTAGTGTTCCGGGCAGTCTCGTTCCATTCGCTCGGTAGTGCCGCAACCAATCCCGATAATGTTCTGGTAGCGCGCTCATCACGGTCGGCCGCCAGTCGGCCATAGTCTCCCAAAGGGCCGCGTCCCCGGCATGGACGTCATCCAGAATGCAGGTCGCACCGGAGAGCAATGCCGAGAACAGATGAAGATCGGTAGCGTGCGCTACATCGAGCGTATGCTTGCAGAAGTAGCGGTCCGAACCGCGCAGGCCGACATGGTTCTGCCAGCGCAACCGCTCCTTAAGGAGCTTTCCCTGAGTCCATCCAATAAGCTTGGAGCCGCCGGTCGACCCCGACGACCACAGCTTTCGAAAGACATGCTCTGCATCAGGACGCGGAGGAGGGCCGCGATCTGAGGTCGGTTCAATAAGAGCACGAATTTCGACCGCCGGCCGACCGAACGATGAATAGCTCCGTACACCATCATGGACGACGAGGACGGGCTGCGCCATTTGGAAGGCCCGCCTGCGAGCCTCCAGGTCAAAATTGTTGAGGATCGGAACGTAGGACGCGCCAAGCCGGCAGACAGCAAGTATCAAGCTGGCATACGAGATCGACGTCTTGCAATAGACCGCAACGCAATGGCCCGCGCCTACCCCCAAGGCGTGGAGGCCGCGTGCCTGCATCTCGGCGCGCTCTACCAGGGATCCGAAAGTGCACGTTTCCCCTGACAACGCCTCGATCGCCACTCCATTGGCGTTCTCCCTCGCTATCTGTGAGATAGCGTCGAAAATGGGAATGGAGCTAGCGATGCTTTGACGCGTCTTGTCCATGGGTCCGCTTCTCTGCCTATCGCTTCCAAGCGGCATACGTCGCAAATCGACAGTCCTTGGCGAGACATTCGACCTCGGAAAAGCCGGCGGAACGCAGCCAGTCCAACTGCGTGAGAAGGTCAGCGGGGATATCCAACTTCATGCGTTCCCGGCCCCTCGCCCACTCCTCCGGAGGCGTCTCCATGTCGTGCACGTGCCTCTCGTGTTGGCTGTCGTAAAACTGCTCAATTGCAGAACTGGAGCCGGCCAACTGTTCGACATTGACGAACAGGCCGTTCGGAGTGAGGCACTCGAAGATCTTGCAGAACAGCGCACGTTTGTCGGCATGCGTCAGATGATGAATAGCAAGGGCCGACACAACAACGTCGTAGCGTCCTTCTGGCAAAGACCTGCTGAAATCGCCATGCAGATAGCAGCACTTGGCCCCGTCGCCCATGCGATGGACTGCCTTGCTCAGCATTTCCGGCGACGCATCAAGCAAGGTGAAGACCGCGCGCGGCAGTCTTGCGCGTATCAAGCCACTGAACAGACCCGTACCTGCCCCGATATCCAAGATCCGTGCATCATGTCTGCAAACCGCACCGACAAAGTCCGCGCCCGTTGCATAAAGCAGGTCGAACGACGGAATTAGCTGCCGTCGGAGCGAATCAAATCTTTCCGAATCCCAAAAATCTCTTGGAATGTTGTAGCTGCTCATTTCGGTAAGTACCGCAGGTTCGGACGTCATGATCTACTTGTCCTTCCATTAAAACGCAGGCCACGCTGGCCAGCGCGCGTCACCGGGAGTCGAATTATCCCTAGTGAAAACGACCTCTCTCGCCAAGATTCAATTTTCGCTCATTGGTTGTGCAGAAATATTTGTTACGGGACGAACCGCGCGCACCATTTGCGACTTCTGTCGTCCGTTCGCGTAGCTGGCCGCAACGCCGAGAACAATCCAGCCGCGCCGTTCAAGAGGCTCGAGGTTGTCGCACTTGACTCACACCGCAGCGTGCCGAGCCGAAGACCGGACAGGGTTTGTGCGACGTGCCAGACCCACATCAAACAGGTGGTGAGTTGGAGGACCAGCCGCAGCAAGGTGCACGAACTGCTGCGCTTTAGCGGCCCCAATCTAGCGATCGAACGAACGAGTGCTGCGGACTATCGTTGTTCGCCGGCTCGCGCATTTCCCGACTTGGCGGCGCTCCGGGGTTAAAACCCGCCACCGACCTCTCTCAATCTGCCGCTCGACACCGTCATGCGCCGGCGCCTGTCAATCACAATGGAAGCAGCTTGACGGGTCCATCAGGACCATCACCGGTGATTGACGCGGGCGCGTGTTTAATCGGAACCAGTTCGCCTATTGCGCGACTGATCGCATCAGCGACGATGCGTATGCGAGGAACATCGGAATTGTTTCGATGTATCGTCAAATACGCCACGGCATCAGGAGGCGAGCTGACTTCATCGAGCCTAACAAGCTCCGGATAGAGATCCGCGTGAAACCGGGGCAAGCAAGACAATCCACCATGATTTAGGGTGCAGGAAAACTGCGCCTCATAGTTATTAGTCCGGAGCAAGATTCTTGATGAGGGAAAGAGGTCGCTGAACCAGCGAGCATGCCGGAATATGTCTCTACCGTCTTGCTCCAATAGGACATATGCAAACGGCACGTCCTTAGAACTACGGAAGAATTCGGCGTATGATGAACTCGCGTATAGCCCGAAGGCCACGCTACTTAGACGCCGCACCGCCAGTTCCTTCTGATCTGGCCGAACCATCCTAACGTCAATGTCGATTTCCCGACGCATCAGATCGTGAACGCGTGCGTCATTCCTTAGATGCACGGTGATCGCGGGATGCTTCTTGTGCAGGACGGCGATACAGGGCGCAACGATACGACTGGCGATCGGTTCGGCGCAGGAGATTCGAACGACACCATCGACCTTTCGAGTCCGACTGTCTGCTATCTGAACGATCGCCTCTATGGAGCGTTCAAGCCGCTCGATCTCGCTCAGAATGTCCTCGGCAACTGAGGTCCTAATGTATCCATCGGGAGTCTTGTCCATCAGTCTAACGCCAAGCGTGCTTTCAAGTCGCGAAAGACGGCGTCCCACCGTGGATTGTGTAACCCGGAGCTGATTGGCAGCGGCCGACAACGTCCCAGTTCGCTCAACCGAAAGCAGAAAACGAAGATCATCCCAGACGACCACTACCGATGCTCCCTAGGCTTACGTTCCTAGACTTCTATCTAACTAGAAAGAAGCAAATTGCAACCTTTGATAGTGACAAACCAGTGACAACAATATGGTCTCTACCGATGATTGTGTTGCTGAATGCAGCAACAGTTAAAGGAGGAACAATATCACGCCATAATTTGACTTGGTCATCGACGAACTTGAGGGGCAGTAGACCGAGCTGGGCCTCGACGCCGACCCGCCGCGGCTCTGAGCCGTCCGGGTAGCCCGACCTTGACGCGAGCCAGCGGCGAAGCGTGCGAGATGCTCCGGCCGCCGAATGGAATCGGGCACCCGCGGTTGCCGATACAGCGTTTTGAATGACGTCGCAGACATGGGGCGTGCGGCGTCATGCTTGCACTTCGGCAACTCTACGATGGTGAAGAAGAGGCCAAAGTGCGATGGAGCATGGGGCGCTGGCTGGAAGTCTGTTGAGGCAAGGCAATGAGCAACAAGGCACGGCGTTTCCAGTGCGGAAATGATTGAAAGTCCGCTTGCTCCAGTCGAGTTGCATCGCCCAGAGAGAATCGAATTCCTGCGCCATGAATCGGCTGCCCGCTCTTCTTGGCCGAGTGCACGCGAGAGTGGCTTTCCGTCGCGACGAGCAGATCTCCGCGCTTCGACCTCATGGCAGTCGGCTTACGTCCGAATGAAGAAGGGGCGCGTCCCTCAACCAGACCTTCGCGCCGTCCGTACCGGTGGCAGCGCTCAGCGGCTGTCCGGCCGGCAAGCGGGCCCAGCTTTGCGCGATCAGGGTCTGATCGCCGATCGACAGGCTCCCCGCGAGAACCAGCATTTCGAGGCCGCGTGCGTTCTCGACGGTGACGGGACTGCCGGGCGCCCAGTTCTCAAAGCGTACGTTTTCGAATCCGTCGTCGAACAGTTCGATCGCGCTCGCCGCCTCCGATCTCGGCTCGATCCGACGACCTTCCGCTGGCCGTCGCACGATCTGGTCACGATCGCTATCCCGGAATTGCCAAAGCCGGACGAAGATCGTGCAGCCGTCCTTCGATGCGGGAACGTGCGAAGTCCCTGGAGGGTTGCGGAAGTAGCTGCCCGCCGGGTAGTCGCCGTGCTCGTCCTGAAAGACGCCGTCGAGAACAACGATCTCCTCACCGCCACCATGCGTATGGCGGGGGAACACGCTGCGCGGTGCATAGCGCACGATCGACGTCGCGCGCGCCACCTCGTCGCCAATGCGGAACAGCATGCGTCGGTCGACACCGGCCGCCGGACTTGGTGTCCACGGCAGTTGCCCGGCGTGGACTATCACCGGAACCGTCAAATCATCATTGATGCGCATGGCTCTTCTCCGTCATGGTCAATACCATTCTGAACTTGGCCTGCCCCGACCGCATCCGTGCGACCGCCTCGGCGGCTCTCTCCAGCGGCATGGTCGCGATGCACGGACGCACGCCCGCGAGCACGCAGAAATCCAGCGTCCTTTCATTCTGGAAGGGCGTGCCTGTCATCGAACCCAGCACGCCGCGCTCACCGCGGACGAGATGTCCCGCCGAGACCGGCAGAGGGTCTTTTGCCACGCCGAGCAGCACCAGCCTTCCCTGCGGGGCGAGAGCAGCCATCAGCGCGGCGACGGCCTGAACGTCGCCGATCGTGGTGACGATCGCGCTGGCACCGCCCAAGCCCTGCAGATGGCCGACCGCGTCTTCCTTGTTCGCATCTATGTAGATATGCGCCCCTAAGCGAAGCGCATCATCTGCGATGTCCGCGCCGCGTCCGACGGCCACGACCCTGAAACCCATCTTTCTTGCGTATTGAACCGCGAGATGTCCGAGCCCTCCGATCCCCTGCACGACCACCGTGTCGCCGGCTTCCGCACCAGATTTCTTGAGCGCGTTGAACGTCGCCATGCCGGCGCAGAGCAGCGGTGCAGCCTCTTCGGAACTCAGTTCGTCAGGCACCGAGACGAGCCCGGTCGCGCGGGCGATCATCATCTCCGCGTAGCCGCCGTCGCACGACGATCCGACGACCGGCTGATTGGTGCAGAGCTGAAATTCACCCCGACGGCACTGGACGCATTCGCTGCAATGACCGCCGAGCCTTCCGACCCCGACCCTCTGACCGACCTTCCAGATCGACGGCGTTCCGGCGCCGAGGGCCGCGATGCGACCCACCACCTCATGACCAGGGACGCGCGGCGGTCGCATCGCCGGATCCGCGCGGTCGATGTCGGCAGCGTCCGCACCGCATATTCCGCAGGCCTCAACCGACAATAGCACCTCTCCCGCGCCTGGCGGTGGCGTCTCCCGTTCCGCAATGTCGAGCGTGCCGGATGTCGAGACCTGCGCGACGCGATAGGATCGCTTCATGTCTTGCTCCTTTGGACCTTCTCGCCCGGAAAGCTGTACGCACTAGATGCCGGCGAGCGGAAGACCGCGCGCTGCGTTCCGAGGTCGTCGAGATGCAATAAGCTGTCGCGCTTCGTCGGCGCGACCACTGCGCAGCAGGGCGCAAGTGACGGAATATTCCAGGAGGTCGCGCTGGGCGCGACTGCCTCCGACCCTTTCATGCGTTTGCAGGACGGGCTTCAGTTCATCGACGACCCGCGTCCAGTCGCCTCTCGCAAAACCGTCGAAGCCGCGAGCGATCGGTGCCAGAATATCCGCGGCGGGTCCCTTTGGGTTCTCGATGATCCTCGCCAGAGCCTCCTCGTCACCAGCCATCGCAAAGGCAAGCGCACTATGCATATCGGCAAAGATGATCCCCGAATTGGGAAACCACTTCGCCGCATACCGGCTGATCTCGCTCCACAGTTCCGGAGATCGCGGCTCGCCCGCCAGCTCGGCGCGTGCAAGGAACGAAGCGCAGTCGGTGAGGACATTGATCTGCGGGCCCCATGAACCGCCCGGATGCAGCGCTTCGCGATAGATCTTCCAGGCTTGATCCCGCCGGCCGGTCTCCAGGGACCAGAGGGCAAGATGCCAGCTTATGTGGCAGTGCAGTTGTCCCTCGCGTGGATAGGCAGCGTTCCATCGGCCGAGATAGGCAAGGCCTTCTTCGCGCTCGCCCTTCTCATAGAACAGATGGGCCTTGATGTGGGCAGCGTGGGCGTTGCGAGGAAACCCGCGAAGTGCGGCCTCGATATTCGTGTAACCACTGTCGAGCCTGTGCAGCTCGATTTCGGCAAACGCGAGCACGGTTCGAAACCACCAGTCGTCGCCGTAGTGGGTCGCAAGGGGCTCCAGCAACGCCAGCTGTTCGACCTCGCGCCCGGACTCTCCGGAGAAGCCGATCAAACCGAAAACACCGGTGGCCGGGGCCAGCACCATCGCGTCACGCGGCCAATCCTTGATGTGCCCGGCGATCATCGAAACAGCCTCAGCGCCTCGACCGCCCAGGATCCTGGCGAAGATCGCAACATGGCTTTGTTCGCGCGCTGTCGTCGCCGGGGCGAGCGCCAATGCCCGTTCGAGCGGTGCTTTTGCTTCGTTACCCCGGCCAAGCACTTGCAAGGTTCGCGCAAGCGCGATGTGTGCCAGGGCAAAGCCTTCGTCGGCAGCGATCGCGTCGCGGAACGCCTCATCAATCCCCGTGCCGGCCGAGAGCAGCTTGTCGACGCCGATCACATAAGCGTCGCGAGCGGCGGAAGAGCTTGTGCTCAATCTGTTGCCATACCGGTCTTCAAGAGCGCTCGCACGATTGCTCATCGCGTTCTCGGCCATTTTGACGACGCTCCTCGACAACCTGCTTGGCCGTTGCCTGCCGCAGGCGACGCTCATGACCCAGCTGGAGCAGGCGCTCGCGATTCTCCGGAGTTACCCTTCCGTATCGGGGCCGCCACTCGGAACCATCTTCCTTCCACGCAAACGGCGCATTCACGGTCGTTCGCGGCGTCTTCGCCGTATCAAAAAGGGTGAGCGCCTGGCGCAGGATTTCACGCTGCATGTCGGGTCGCCAGGGATGACCGCACGGATTGCCCAGAGGAAAATCCGTGAAGTAGAACCGTGGGACGCCGCAGTGCTCCACAACATCCAGCGCCGAGCCGATGATGAGGGTCGGAATACCGTTCGCTTCGAGATGCCGGGCCACCAAGCTTACGGTCTGATGACAAACAGGGCAAAGCGGACAAAGGATCGCAGCATCCGCCCCATCTTCCTGAACGCGCGCCAGGATTTCAGGCGCATCCTCGGTGTTCGTTTTCCGTTGGCTGTATTCTGTCGGCACACCGTGAAAATGCCGGGTCAGACCGACAAGGGCGCCTTCGCCGACCAATCCGAAAGCGGCTTCTATCGGCAGGAAGCTGCCGGGGTCATTGGTGTGGGTCGACTCCTTGTCCCACGCAACGTTGTCGGTAAACAGCTTCTTGGGGGGCGGCGAAACCAAACCTGACCACACCCGCTTCACGCCATCAAAATCCGGCGGACTGGCCGTGGTAATCAGTGCGATACGCAGGTCCGATGACGATTTGGCAGGTGTGGTGAAGGGGACGTCATCGAAGCTCGCCCAGACATAATCGCTGTCGTAGCCGAGGGCACGGTAATAGTGGCGCGTTCGCTCCATATATTGAACGGGGATTTCCGCTACGGTCATGTGGATTCTCCTCGAGACGCTAACTTCGTGGTGCGGCGGGCCGAAATGAAAAGCCAATGAGTGCCAACAGCGCGGCGAGCAGTGGTGCGAACGACAGCATCAGGACGGTCGACCAGCCGAAGGACGACAGCAGCCCGCCCGAAAGGAAGGAGCCGAACGTCATCGTGCCGAAGACAACGAAGTCGTTGAGCGACTGAACGCGCGCCTTTTCCTCGGGACGATGACACTCCAGAACCATGGCCGAGGCGCCGATGAAGCCGAAGTTCCAGCCGATCCCGAGCAAGCTCAGCGTCGCCCAGAAATGCGCGACGTCGATGCCGAGCAGGCCAACGGACGAAGAGGCCGCGATAAGCGCCAGCCCGACCGCCACGATAACGGATGCACCGAAGCGCGTGATCAGGCGCCCCGTCCAAAAGCTGGGAGCATACATCGCGATGACATGCCACTGCAGCCCAAGATTGGCTGACTCCTGGGGCAGTCCGCATAACTTCATCGCCAGAGGGGCTGCCGTCATGAGGAAGTTCATGAGAAGATAGGAGACGACCCCGCAGATCACCGCCAGGATGAAACGCGGCTGTCGCGCGATGATGACCAGCGGCCTTCCGGCGCTCGAATGAGCCGCAGTGAGCGGAGGAAGCTCAACCCCCGCCAGAATGACTGCGGAGAGAGCGGCAACTGCCGCCTGGCCAACAAACGTCGCAGCAAAGAGATGAGGCGCCCACAAGTTCATGGTGTGTGTCACGAGCTGTGGGCCGATCACACCGGCGAACACGCCGCCAGCCATCACGGCAGAGAGAGCACGCGGACGCCGTGCGGCCGCTACGCAATCCGCAGCCGCAAAGCGAAACGAGAGCACAACTGCCGCGTAGACGCCCCCGAAGAAGGTGCCCGCACAGAATAGCCAGAACGACGAGCAGACTATCGCGAGGAGTGCAATCAAGCCCGCGAGGACGCCACTGCCTGCACCGAGCAGGAATGTCGTACGTCGGCCATACCGCTCGGCGACGGCGCCCGCCGGCAGCGTGCACAGCGCCATGCCGACGACAAAAACTGAAACCGGAAGCGTCGCAAGCGCCGTGGTGGGCGCCAGCATGTCGCCAACCACGGCGCCGGTTGCGTAGACGACGGTGGAATTGGCGCCCGCCAGGGCCTGGGCGACGGCGAGCCTTACGACATTGCCGCGCTCTCGGCGAACACTTGCCGACGCATCCGGCGCAAATCCGGCTATTTGCAATCCGTCTTGCATCTCATGTTCTCTGCGTCGGGCCGTCCGTCCGGAATGAACCCTTCTGCGTTGGGCATTTTCACCTTCATCAAGCCCTGCGCGTTCATGACGGTGTCGCGTGGGACGATATCGTTGAGGTAAAGGAGGTACGCCACGACCGAGTAGACCTCGTCTGCCGTGAGCGTTTGCGGCGCGGGAAACGGCATCGCGCGATGAACATAGTCGAAGAGAGTCGTCGCATGGGGCCAGTAGCTGCCAACCGTCTGTACGGGTTTGGGCGTGGCAAGCGTGCCCTTGCCCCCGACAAGCCGGTCGAATCCCTTCGCCGGATCTTGTCCCTTCTCGCCATGACAGGCGGCGCATTGCTCGGCATAGATCTTCTCGCCTTGCTCGACGCTGCCTTTCCCGGGCGGCAACCCTGCGCCGTCCGGCCTCACGTCGATGTCCCACCCGCGGATCTGTTCCGGGGTAGCCGGCATTCCGAGGTCAAGCCGCGCTTGCTGCGCGACTGCTGACCCGGCGAAGAATAACAGGGCAAGAGCAGCCGAGGCGCTAAGCGCTCGCATTGGTGAGGCCTCCATCGACAGCGACCTTCCAGCCCTGAATTGCGTTGAAGTGGTACCGGGGATTTATTCCCCGCGCGGCGATCAAGCTCGAGCGGGTGGGCTGCATCCAACCCTTGTCGTCGTAGGCTCGGCTCTGAATTTCCAGAGGCTGGCCCTGCCAGTTGAATGGCAGCCGGAAGCGGGTCAGACATTTGTCGAGGACAGGCTCCTGGAGCGAAGCCCGATGCCACGTGGCACCGCCGTCGACCGAAACGTCGACGCGCGTGACATGGCCGCGTCCCGACCAGGCAATTCCCGAGATTTCGTAAAACCCTGGAGCCTTGAAGCTGCGGTCCGCGTTCGGAAAGGTCACGACCGACTTGATGTCCATCTCGAACGCGAACTGATACGCCTTGCCGTTTGCGAGCAGGTTGGTGTAACGCGAAGTCTCTTCTCGCGTGTGCCATGGACGATCGCCGACCTTCAGGCGACGCAGCCATTTCACCGACATGTTTCCCTCGAATCCGGGCAGGAACAGCCGAACGGGATAGCCTTGCTCCGGCCGGAGCATCTCTCCGTTCTGGGCGTAGACGATCAGCGCATCGTCGAGCGCTTTTTCGATCGGCACACTGCGGGTCATGGCGGCCGCATCGGCGCCTTCGGCCAGGACCCATTTGGCATCCGGTTTCAGTCCGACCTCGCCCAAGATTGTCGAAAGGGGCACGCCGGTCCATTCGCAACAGGACAGCAGCCCGTGTGTGCGCTGAACCGAGTGATAGCCGGACTTCTTCCATTCAGTGGAGCTGTTCCCGGAGCATTCCAGGAAGTGAATGCGGGTGACCGCAGGAAAGCGCAGGAGATCGTCCATCGTCAGGATCAATGGCCGCTCCACCAAGCCGTGGATCAGCAAGCGATGCTGATCGGGCGCGATCTCGGGCACCCCGGCATGATGACGCTCGAACACCAGCCCATTCGGGGTGATGATGCCGTGAAGGTTCTGCAACGGCGTGACGCTGAAGGCCTCGGTGTCGGTGGCGCGAGGCTCGCGAATGCGTCGAACAACATCCTTCTCGAATTTCGACGGCAGTCCGTAGGCTGGCGACAGGACTGGCCTGCCCTGCTCATGCATCGATCCCGGAACATCCAGCGGGACATTGCCAGCTTGCGCTTCGACGGATTTCGTGGAGGACAAGCCGCCGATGGCGAGAGCCGCTCCCGACGCCAGAATTTGTCGTCGACTGACGCTCATAGCTCCATCCCCCTTTGTCATTGCGGTGGCGCGGATAATGCCGACCAACGTCAGCCGAACCGGCGCGGCGTCAATTGCCGCAGCCTAGGAAAAGAGCGCTGGTCTTTCCCTCGACAAAATGCCAATTTATGTCGATGAAGCGTCAATCGCCGAAGACCATTGGCTGGAAGCTGCTTCAGGCTCCGCCGGGTCTTGGATCACCCAGGCCCATGATCGTTCGGGTGCAGTCGCTGCCTCCGAGAAGCTACTTCGCCGAGCATAGTCACACCTGGAGTCAACTCGTTTACGCGATTGCGGGTGCGCTCACAGTCAACGCCAATGGAAGGAGCCTCGTCATTTCGCCGGAGCAGGCCGTCTGGCTGCCGACCGGCACGGCACACTCGGTCGGATCCCTGATGGGCGCGGAATTTCGCAGCCTGTGGGTCGCCGACGTCGCGAGCCGCGGCATGACGTCCCGAACCACCGTCATGCATGTGTCGGCACTTCTGCGGGCGCTCATTGTGGAGGCCGCTTCGCTCAAACGAGAAGATCGTCGCTACGCCAACCGCGTTACCGCACTCATCCTCGATCAGTTGCGGCGAGCGACGCCGATCGCGGGAGCACTGCCATGGCCTTCCCACCCCTCCTTGCTCGCACTTTGCGAGAGCCTCTATGCCGATCCCGCCAATCCTCGCCACGCCGACAAATGGGGACGTGAGATCGGAATGTCCGCGCGAACCCTGACCCGGCACTTTGAGAGTGAAGTCGGCATGAGCTTGCGCGCGTGGCGCCAGCGTGTCCGCCTGTTCAAGGCCATCGAATTGCTGGGCAGCGACCTCCCGATTACGGAGATCGCGTTGCGTCTCGGCTACTCGTCGGCCTCAGCCTTTATATTCATGTTCCGCTCGGAAATGAGCGTTAGTCCCTTGCAGTATAGACGCAATCTAAGCCGATCAGATGGTGCGCGGACTGCATGAAAGCTGACCGGAGGGTCCGAAGCCGCGACGGGTCTCGCTCACTCTCTCTGCAACTGCTCCTGCCCTGTCTGCTGAACCAGCGAATGCAAAGCCTTCACCGCGGCTTCCCTGCTCTCCACGGGGACAAACAGGCTGACCGAATGCGGTGACAACACGTACCTGTCAGGGACAATCCCCTGAGCCCCAAGGACCTGCAACGCCCTGAACGGCAATTCCGACGAGATGCCGCCGAAGCAGGTGAGACTCACCGCGCTCGAGGCTTCGCGCTGCTTGCGCAGGTCCTTGGCGTGGTCCAGCGTGCGCAACAGGGCATCCAACCACTCCGTATCGCACGCCACGGTCATGCTGGTTTTTCCTGCGGCGAAGTGTGATGCAAGGAGCTGCGGCCACGACAGGCTGTTTTGCTTGAGATGCTGCGCGAGTTTCTCGAAACCGTGATTGAGATCCCTGGAATCGATTTCCACATGCTCAATACGAGCGATCGAGTTGACGGCGAGAACCTTCCCGTTTTCCATGCCTGAAACCTCTTTCATCACTTGCGTGCTGTGCCCGGCGCCACCCCACTGCTTGAGGACCAGAGGCACATCCTGACTTTGCGCCAGCTCTACGCTGCGAAAATGCAGGATCTTTGCACCCCAGAAGCACATCTCCGACAGGGATGCGAAGTCCACGTGCCGCAGGGGCCTTGCGTCCGGCACGATGCGCGGATCGGCCGAACAAATTCCGTCGACCTCCTTGATGATTTCACAGCGTTCGGCTTTCAGCGCAGCGGCCATCGCGACGGCCGTGGTGTCGCTGCCGCCCCGGCCGAGCGTGGTGATTTCCCTGGTCGCCGGGTTCACACCCTGGAATCCTGCCAGCACCACGACGCGTCCGCGATCGAGCTCCTCGAGCACGCGAATGGGCCGTACATCCAGAATGCGTGCGGAGGAATGGGAGTCGTCGGTCATCACGCCGGCCTGGCTGCCGGTGAAGCTGATCGCAGGCACGCCGAGATCGGAAAGCGCCATGCTCATCAGGGACATGCTGATGCGCTCGCCAGTCGTCAGCAGCATATCGAGCTCGCGGCGGTTGGGAGCCGGGCTGACCTGATGAGCCATCTGAATCAACTGGTCGGTGGTCGTGCCCATGGCGGAGACGATCGCCACGACACGATGACCGCGGCCGTAGAGGTCGGCGAGACTGCGCGCAACCGCGCGAATCTTCGCCGGTGTTTCCAGGCAGACACCACCATATTTCTGCACGATGACGGGATGGTTGCGCATCTAACCTCGCTCGGAAGCCTTGCTCGCCTCGCCCATCGAACCGACACCGCTTATCCAGGTGTCGACAACCTCAAAATCCGGATTGAAGGCGACGAGATCGGCGCGGTATCCCGGCGCGATCCGTCCAAGCTCGGAGCCAAGGCCCAGAAATGAAGCGGGCGTCCGGGACGCCATGATGAGGGCATCGACGAGTGAGATTCCGATGAGCGCAACTGCGTTGCGGACCGCCTCGATCATGGTGAGGTGAGCGCCCGCGAGTGTGCCATCCCGGCCAGTCAGGCGACCGTGGTGCAACGTGATCTCCCTGCCCTGAAGCATGAATTGCCGGTCGTTCGTGCCCGCCAATGGCATGGCATCGGTGACCAGCATCAATCGATCGCGTCCCTTGCAGCGGAAGGCAATACGCAAACCGGTGGGGTCGACGTGGATGCCGTCGCAGATGATTCCTGCAAACAGCCGGTCATCGCCCAGCGCGGCGCCCACCAGGCCCGGCTCCCGGGCGTTCAACTGCGACATGGCGTTGAACAGATGGGTCACCCCCGAGACACCGCGATCGACCGCCTGCCCGATTTCGGCTGCGGTGGCGTCGCTGTGACCGGCCGCGATACGCAATCCGGCGGCGATCAATTCATCGATCATGGACGCGGGCACGCATTCCGGGGCCAAGGTCACAATGGAGCGACCGCGGTCCCCGAAACTTTTGATGGCGGCGAGGTCGCGCCGATCGGGCACGCGTATCTCGGCGTCCGGGTGAATGCCCTTGCGGGACCTGTTGAGGGCCGGACCTTCCAGATGAAAGCCGAGCACGCCGGGAATTTCGAGGCACGCCTCGGCTGTTGCAGCCAATCGTTCGATGACCTCGCTTCGATCGGAGATGAGGGTCGGCAAGCAGCCCGTGGTGCCGGCCTTGCGGTGCGCCTCGACGATGCCGCGAACGCCGGCCTCGGTTGGCTGGTCGTTGAGAAGCACGCCCCCGCCTCCGTTCACCTGGATGTCGATGAAGCCGGGGGCGAGGATTGCATCTCGGGAAAGGCGGATTGACGCTCCCGCGGTCTCGCCGAAGCTGATGCTTTCAATCCGTCCCTGCGCGATCCTGACCGACCCCGGCCCGCGCATGTCGATGCCATCAAAGATGTGCTGTGCAGCAATCGTGAGAGAGGCAGAACCAGAGTGGCCCATTTGTATCGATCCGGGAATGGCCGTCACGGACTCGTGAGGCGAATCTCGCACAAGAGCTCATATGTACGCCAAGGGGACCTTGTGCGGACCCCAAGCGAAACCTTCGCGTTAACTTTCCATGGGAACAAAAGGTACCACGTATCTCGGCATTGATGGCGGCGGAACCCACTGCCGCGCCCGGATCGAGGACGAAAACGGCAAGACGCTCGGAGAAGCGAACGCGGGACCGGCCACAACGCGGATCGGCGTCGATAAGGCCTGGCGGTCCATCATGGAGGCCACCGAAGCGGCGGCGACACGGGCCGGACTGAGCCGTGAGGATTTCGCCCAAATGCACGCCGGAATTGGCCTTGCCGGTATTGGCCGCCGGGGCGCGAAATCGGCGCTCAGCGAGATCGCGCATCCCTTTGCGTCCGTTAACTTGATCAGCGACGGCCTCGCGGCCTGTCTTGGCGCCCATAGCGGCGCGGACGGAGCCATTGTCGTGGCCGGCACAGGCTCGGTCGGTGTCGGCCTGGTCGACGGCCGCGAGGTCCGTCTCGCCGGTTACGGTTTTCCCGTGTCGGACGAAGGCAGCGGCGCCGACATCGGCCTGCAGGTTGTCCGATTGGCGCTGCGGGCCGCGGATCGCCGCGGCGAGTTGACGCCATTGCTTGCAGAGGTGCTGGGCGCATTCGATGATGATCCCTATCAGGCGGTGGCCTGGTCCGAAGAAGCCAGAGCCGCAGACTACGCCGCATTTGCACCGATCGTGATGCGGCACGCCAACCAGGGTGATCCGGTCGGCCGTCGCATTGTCGAACGCGCGGCCGATGCCATTGGCGATCTGCTCGATCTATTCCTGGCGAGAGGAATCGACCGGCTCTCGCTGGTGGGTGGGCTCGCAGAAGCCATTACGCCCTGGCTGACGCCCGACCTGCGCGCCCGCCTGAAGCGTCCTGACGGCGATGCGGCGGCCGGCGCGTTACTGGTGGCGCGAGGGCGGCTTACACTACCCAGAATGGAAACCGAGCATGAGCCGGCTTCAAAGTTCCGCGTTTGATGGCGCATGGATCAACGATATGGCCACCGAAGAAGTCGATCCCCGCTTTGCCGACCTTGATGCATGGTCGCTGGCCACGGCGATGGAAGCGATGTGGGAGGGGCAGCTTGCGGCAGTCGCTGCGATCGGCCAGGCTCTCCCCGCGATCACCGCGGCGACTGAAGCTGCCAAAGAGGCGCTGGGCGATCACGGGCGCCTTGTCTATGTCGGCGCCGGCACCTCGGGGCGCGTGGCGGTCCAGGACGGCGCCGAGCTGACGCCGACCTTCGCCTGGCCCAAAGAGCGCGTCCGCTTCGTCGTCGCCGGCGGAGACAGTGCCTTCGTCACCAGCATCGAGGGCGCGGAGGATGACATTGATGATGCGGTCGCACAGATCAATGCGACGCGGCTCACAGCGCATGATGTGGTGATTGCGGTCGCCGCCAGCGGGACAACGCCGTTCACGGTCGCGGCGCTGCAGGAGGCCGGCTCCTGCGGTGCCGTGACGGTCGGTGTCGCCAACAATCCTGGCACCGCACTGCTGGCATCGGCCAGGTTTCCCATCCTGATCGAGACCGGCCGCGAGCTGATCGCCGGCTCCACGCGGATGAAGGCGGGCACTGCGCAGAAGGTTGTGCTCAACCTGATCTCCTCGGGGATCATGCTGCGTCTTGGCCGAGTGTATCGCGGCATGATGGTGAACATGCCGCCGACCAATGCCAAGCTGAAGCGGCGCGCCGAGGCCATGGTGGCGCAAATCGCCGACTGCGATCCGGTGCGCGCGGCACGCTCGCTCGAGCAGGCCGAAGGAGACGTCAAGACGGCAGTCCTTCTGGCGCTGGGCGTCGACAGGGCCGATGCCGAAACCATTCTGAAGGAGGGCGACGGCAATCTCCGGCGCGTGTTTGCCGAGCTCGCCAGAGATCGGAACTCGGATCGGGACTCGCATCGTGATCGGCATCCCAAGGCACCGGCGGCAGGCAAGCAGGGCGGAGCGGTTAAGTCGTGATGACATCCGCGATGGCGAGTGAAATCCTGGAAAGCGCCGATACCGTCGCGAAAATCGTTCGCGGCCGTCCCGCCACGCGCGACATCGCGCAGCGAATTGAGATAGGCTCCGCCCCCCTGTGCGTCGTGTGTGGCCGGGGAAGCTCCGGGCATGCCGGAGTTTTCCTGAGATACCTTGTCGAGACGCGGCTTCGCCTCCCCGTTTCGGCAAGTGCCCCCTCGGTGATCACGGCATTTCGCACACCCTTGATGCTGCGCGATGCGTTGTTCATCGTGATCTCGCAATCCGGGCGCAGCCCGGATCTCGTCGCGGCGACAAGGTCGGCGCGCGCTTCGGGCGCCCGCACCATTGCCATCGTCAATACGACCTCGTCGCCGGTGGCTGACGAAGCGGAGTTCGTCGTTCCGATCGAAGCCGGCCAGGAGCATTCAGTTGCGGCGACAAAGACCGTCATCGGCTCGATGGCCGCCGGTGCCGGACTGGTTGCCGAGCTGGCGCAGGATCGTGCGCTGCGGTCAGCCCTCGACCGGCTGCCCGAACGCCTGCACCGTGCGCTCGCGCTCGACTGGTCCGGGATTGCCGATGATCTCGTCAAGGCGTCGGCCGTGTTTGTGGCAGCTCGAGGCCTGGCCCTGGGCTCGGCGCGGGAGATCGCGCTCAAGCTTTCGGAAATCCTGCGCCTTCCCTCCATCGGCTTGAGCGCCGCCGAACTGCAGCATGGGCCACGTGCCGCGCTTTCGTCACGCACGCCCGTTGTCATGATGCGCCTCATGGATGAAACTGCGGCCAGCGTGGACGCACTTGCAGAGGAATTGCGTGAGCAGAAGTTCGCGCTGCATCTCTGCGGCGGACCGCATGGTTCGCTGCCCTGGCTGGCCGAGGACGACCCTGCCACCGACGCGATCACCATGCTGGTTCCGGCCTATCGGATGATCGAGCAGGCGGCATGCGCCCGCGGATTTGACCCGGATCGTCCCCCCCGCCTGAGCAAGATTACCGAGACGTTTTGACAGCCGAAAGCGCCAGCGCGCCCAGACCCGGATCCCGACGTCGCAGGGTGAGCGGCCGCTAGTTCTTCCCTTGTGTCGTGGGCTCCGGATCGAGCTTGAACGTCAGCTTGTTGAGCTTGCCGGTGAACTTGAACGGCGGCTCATAGCGGTACTCCAGCAGAGCTACGCCCGTGCGGGTGTCCTGACCGACGTCGAAGGTCTCGTCCTCTGGGAAGGTCACGGGCGTGGTATGCTCCAGAGTATTCCGCGCCACCTCCTTACCATCGACCAACAAGACGCCGGTGCCGCCCTTGCCAAGACCGGGCGCTTCGGGCTTGAACTCGAAGACGATGGTGTGTTTCCCGGCTTCGAGCTCGGGGCCCTCCCATGTCGTGCGCTTCAGGTCGAGCAGATTGTACAGGAACACCACCTTGCCGCGCCCGGCGCCGAATTCGCCCTTGCTCAGGAACAGGCCATAGCCGCCGAAGCGGCCGCCGTGGGTGACGATCATGCCTTCGGCGCCGCCTTGCGGGATCTCCACTTCCGCCCTGATGGCATAAGCCTTGTTCAGGATGCTCGGCGCGGCGCTGGCCGGCGTGCCGATCAATTCGCCGGAGTAGGTGAATTCCGTTCGGCCAGCGGTGAGACTCGGACGTGGCGTATTCCAACGAGCCAGCGTCGAGTTGTCGAGCGGCAGGACGTTGTACTTCTTCGCTTCGGCATAGAAGAGATCCTGCATCTGCTTGAGCTTGTCCGGCATCCTTGCCGCAAGGTCGTCGAACTGGGTGGGATCCTCCCGCACGTCGTACAGTTCCCAGTTGTAGCCGGTGATGACGTCCGGCGGCGTCGCGGTGCTCAACTCCCAAGGCAGGGTCGCGGGCGTGGTCGCAGCCACCCAGCCGTCCTGGTAGATCGCGCGGTTGCCCAGCATTTCGAAGTATTGGGTCTTGTGGGTCGTTGCCGAATCTGCGGCCGCCTTTTCCCACGTATAGGCCATGCTGACACCCTCAATGGGATCCTGCTTGATGCCGTTGACCATCTCGGGCTGCGGGATGCCGGCCGCTTCCAGAATCGTCGGCACGATGTCGATGACGTGGTGGAATTGCTTGCGGATGCCCCCGGCGTCATTGATGTGCCCCGGCCATGACATGACCACACCCTGAGCCGTTCCACCGAAATGCGACGGCACCTGCTTCACCCATTTGAACGGTGTATCCATCGTCCATGCCCAGCCCGCGGCGAAGTGCGGGAACGTACGCTCGGATCCCCAGAACGGATACCAGAGCAACTGATCTTTCACAGGCACAGGCACGCCATTGAAGGTCGTGAATTCATTGGGCGTGCCGTTCACCATGCCCTCGGCACTCGCGCCATTATCGCCGCCGATATAGATGATCAGCGTATTGTCGAGCTGGCCGAGGTCTTCCACGGCCTGGATCACGCGTCCGATCTCATGATCCGCGTAAGCAAGGTAGGCGCCGTAGATATCGGCTTGCTTGATGAAGAGCTTTTTCTCTTCCAGGTTCAGGGAATCCCACTCCGGCAATCCCTTTGGCCACGGTGTCAGCCTGGCGTTGTCGGGCATGATGCCGAGCCGCTTCTGATTGGCGAAGATCTTCTCGCGCACCGTGCTCCAGCCTTCGTCGAAGAGGTGCATGTCGCTGATCTTCTTGATCCACTCGGGCGT
The DNA here is from genome assembly GCF_025200885.1 of Bradyrhizobium huanghuaihaiense. NCBI lineage: Bacteria > Pseudomonadati > Pseudomonadota > Alphaproteobacteria > Hyphomicrobiales > Nitrobacteraceae > Bradyrhizobium > Bradyrhizobium huanghuaihaiense. The sequence continues at coordinate 7,502,859 of NZ_CP104172.1, forward strand.
GGGGTGATGCGGCGCATGAGTGGCACCCGGCACGTAGTAGACGAGCCACGGCTTGCCCGGCGCAACCTCCTTGAGCTGCTTGATGTACTGGATGGCTTCATCGGCCATTGCTGTTTCCAGATTCCAGCCCGGATTGTTAAGGAACGGATAGATCGCGGTCGTGTTGCGGAACAGGTTCGGTTGCCACTGGCTGGCATCGCCGCCGACGAAGCCGTAGAAATATTCGAAACCCATTCCATTCGGCCATTGATGGAATGGCCCGGCCTGGCTGGATTGATAGGAGGGCGTGTTGTGGTCCTTGCCGAACCACGACGTCGCGTAGCCGTTCTCCTTGAGAATCGTGCCAAGGGTGCCTTTATCGAGCGGTATGATCGAGTCGTAACCCGGGTACCCGGTTGCGATTTCACCCACGACACCGTACCCGACCGAGTGATGGTTACGGCCGGTGATCAGAGCTGCCCGCGTCGGCGAGCACAGCGACGTGGAATGAAAGTTGGTGTATCGCACCCCCGCCTTGGCGATGCGATCCATCGATGGCGTAGGGATGACGCCGCCGAAGGTACTGGGCGCCCCGAAGCCCTGGTCATCTGTCATGATCAGCAGCACGTTAGGCGCGCCTTTCGGCGGCACGATCCGCGGCGCCCACCACGAACTCGACTCCACGGCCTTTTCCTTGATCACGCCGCCAAACTTTGGCGGCGGCGACGGAAGTTGCTGGCCGGTGATGGTGGTCGTGGCATCAGCGGAGCCTGGAGTGCCTATCACCTGTTGCGCAGCTGACGGAGTCCAGCCCAAGGCCAATACGAATGCGCCTGCAAATGCGCTGCGAGGGATTCCCATTGCGAGCACTCCCCAAGAACGACCAACGCGTCGCAAACATTGACAGTGCCAGGGACCAGCAGATTGATTTGAATCAACGACTGCGGAGCATGATACCGACCCCGCCGTTTGGTCCGATTCTCATGCAATGAGTTCGCAGCGGCGGGACGGTCGCAATCGCAAAGCCTTTGCGAATGACACGCTCAGCTGCAGAGATCACATATGTGATGGCTGCATTTGAAAACGCCGGGCGCGCGCTAGCGTTCGCGCCAGGCGCGCATCAGCTGATCGGAGAGCGGCTTGACGAGGTACGACATCACCGTGCGCTGACCGGTCTGGATGAAGGCTTCGACCGGCATGCCGGCGATCAGCTTCAGCTCGCCCAGGCGCGCGATCTCCGCCTCGGGAACGGCGATGCGGGCGACGTAGAAGCTCGCCGTGCTCTTCTGGTCGACTGCGACATCGGCAGAGACGTTGCTCACCTCGCCGGTGAGTTGAGGCGTGGTACGCTGATTGAAGGTCGTGAAGCGCAGCAGCACCGGCTGGCCGACCGACAGACGATCGATCTCATGCGGAGGAATCCGCACCTCGACGACGAGCGCATCGTGGGCGGGGACGATGAGCATGATCTGCTCGCCGGCGCTGATGACGCCGCCGACGGTGTGCAGCGCCAGTTGATGCACGGTGCCGTCCTGCGGCGCCCGAATATCGATGCGCTTGAGCTGATCCTCGGCGGCCACGCGCTTCTCAACCAGCTCCGAGGTCTTGGCGCGGATCTCGGCGAGATCCTTTCCGACCTCGCTACGCAGATCCTGGTCAATCTGCATGATCTGCAGCGTGGTCTCGGTGATCCGGCCTCTGGCTTCGGCAATGGCGGCGACCAGAGCGCCGCGTTCGCCATGCAGACGTACCGCATCACGCTCGAGCGTGGTCAGGCGCGTGATCTGGACCAGATTCTTTCGCCACAGATCGCGCACGCCCAGAAGCTCCTGGTCGATGAAGGTGGTTTCGCGGTCTTTCGCCTGGATCTGCTCGTCGAGCCCGCGGATCTGCTCCTGAAGCTGGCCGATGCGCTCGTTGAGCTGCGCCTTCTTGCCGGCGCGGGCGACGCGGCGCAGCTCGAACAGCTTACGTTCGCCGACGATCAGGCGAGCGACGTCCGGATCAGCGGCACGTGCAACGAGCTCCGCGGGAAAACCGAGCCAGTCCTGGCCGTCGCGCTCCGCCTCGAGCCGCGCCCGGCGCGCCGTCTGTTCGTCGAGGCTTTTTACGACGATCAGAAGATTGGCCCGTGTCACGGTCTCGTCGAGGCGCACGACCACGTCGCCGGCCTTCACCTGGGCGCCCTCACGGACGTTGAGTTCACCGACCACGCCGCCGGTCGGGTGCTGCACCTTCTTGGTGTAGCTGTCGACCACCAGCGTGCCGGAGCCGACGACGGCGCCGGCCAATTCCGTGGTCGCCGCCCAGCCGCCGACGCCGCCGGCGAGAATGACGACTCCCGCAAGGCCGGCGCGCAGATGCCGGCGGATCGAGAGCGGAACCACGTTCATCGGCTCGCGATTCATGGACCAGCTCCCTCGGTCACGACCTTGAGCGGCACCGGCCCCGCGCGCGGCTGCACCATCTTGGCCAGAAGCGCGTCCTTGGGTCCGAACGTCTGCACGCGCCCCTCGGCCATCACGATCAACTGGTCCACGCCGGCGAGCGCGCTGGTGCGATGCGCGACGACGATGACAATGCCGCCTCGCGCGCGCACGCCGTGAATGGCTTGCGTCAGAGCCTGGTCGCCCTCGGCGTCGAGATTGGAGTTGGGCTCGTCGAGCACCACCAGGAAGGGATCGCGGTAGAGCGCGCGGGCGAGCGCGATGCGCTGCCGCTGCCCGGCAGAGAGCGCCGCGCCGCCTTCGCCGATCGGCGTGTCGTAGCCCTTCGGCAATCGCAGCACCATCTCGTGCACGCCGGCCGCGCGCGCGGCGGCGATCATCGCCTCCGCGTCGGGAGCCGGTTCGAAGCGGCTGATGTTCTGCGCCACCGTGCCGGCGAACAGCTCGACGTCCTGCGGCAGATAGCCGATGTGGCGGCCGAGCGCCTCGGAGCTCCATTGGTCGAGCGCGGCGCCGTCCAGCCGCACCTTGCCGCGCGCCGACACCCACACGCCGACGACGGCGCGCACCAGCGACGACTTGCCCGATGCGCTCGGACCGACGATGCCGACCCCCTGCCCCGGGTTCAACGCGAAGGAGGCTTCCATCACGACGGCGGCCTGTTCGCCCGGCGGCACCACGGAGACGGCCTCGACCACGAGGGACTTGCACGGTGGCGGCAACGGCGTCTTGTCGTCCTCGGCCGGGAGTTGTGCCCAGTGCTGCTGCAGGCGTTTCCAGCTCTGCCGGGCCGCGATCAAGCTCTTCCAATGGGCGATGGCGAGCTCGACCGGCGCGAGCGCGCGCGAGGCGAGGATCGAGCCGGCAATGATGATTCCGGCGGTCGCCTCCTGGTTGATGACGAGATAGCCGCCGACGCCGAGCACCGCCGATTGCAGCACCATGCGCAGCACCTTGGAAACGGAGCCGAAGCCGCCGGTGATATCTGCGGCACTGCGCTGGGTGGCCATGTAGCTGTCATTGGCCTCCGCCCAGCGCGCGGCAAGCCGCCCGCGCATACCCATGGCCTGCAACACCTCGGCGTTCCGGCGGCTGGCCTCGGCGAGCGCATTGCGCTGCGCGAGCTGCCCGGTGACTTCCCTGGTTCGCTCGCGCGTCAGCCGGTTGGTCAGAAGGGTCAGAGACACCAGCACCAGCGAGCCGATCGTCGCCGTGAGCCCGATCAGCGGATGAAACAGGAAGCAGATCGCGAGGTAGAACGGGATCCACGGCAGGTCGAACAGCGCGGTCGGGCCGAGCCCGGACAGATAGCTGCGCACCTGGTCGAGATCGCGCACCGGCTGCAGCCCGTCGCCGCTCGCGCGCGCCCGCAATGGCCAGCGCGCGACGATGTCATAGGCGCGCGCCGAGAATGCACGGTCGAGCCATTCGCCGATGCGGACAAGGATGCGCCCGCGCAGAATGTCGAGGAATGCCTGGAACACATAGAGGGCTCCGACCAGCGCGGCGAGGCCGATCAGCGTCGGCACGCTGTGGCTCGGCACCACACGGTCGTACACTTCCAGCATGAAGAACGAACCGGTCAGGTACAGCACGTTCAACATGCCGGTGATCAGGCCGAGCCCGACCAGCACGCCCCGGCAGGCGTGAAACAGCGAGGCAAGGTCGCGTACGGGCGGTGCCCCGTCGCGATCGCCACCGGGCGCAACGCGCGCTCGCCGGCGTCGCGCCAGGCCGAAGCGAACGAGAATGATCGCCGCCACGATGAGCGGCGCCGCGCGGAAGATGAATTGCAGCGGATCGGAGCCGCGCGGCCCATCGAGAAGCGGACCGAGCCAGGCCTGCGCGTCGGCAACGACTTGAGACCCGCCCTTTGAAAGAATATCCAACACGCTCACTTCCGAGAAGCTTTCTGGTCCAAAAGGCCCAGCGGCGCTTCCGCTTCAAGCATGCGCCGCCGGCTGGTTCACCGCGTGGCTCGTCCGTGGCCGGAGCCAATTGCCGGCCTCCGGACGCGCCGTTGCGGATCAAGCATTGAGCACGTCGACCAGCAGATGTTGCAGCGTCGTGACATCCCCGTCCGCGTCACCGATAGTGAGCGCGAAGTCGAGGCTGGCGTTAATGCTGCCGCTGTTCTGCTGCACGAAGCCGATGTCCACGATCTTCAAGACATCATTATCGGTCGGGTCCCAGGCGGTCAGCTGGGTGGTGGCCTTGCTGAAGCCATTGGTCCCGGTCGCCCCATTCAGGTTGATGGCGTCACCCGTCAACCCGTTCGAGCTCTGCATGATCTGGATGCCCTGGATCTGGTAGGTCTCGCCAGCGACCGTGTAGTCGTTCTGTTCAATGATCAGCAGGGCATCGTTGTTGTCGAGCGTGAACTCGGTGTTGTAGGGGGGCGGAATATTTGCGTTACCCTTGATGAGGTCCGAGTTCTCGACGTTGATGGCTCGAGTGATTTCATTGCCGCCGGCGTCCTTCAAATCGAGGATCACGAGGAGGTCCTCGGAGGATCCGATGCCATCGAACTTGACGACGATGCCACTGGCGGTCGCCGACGGATCGACCTTCTCAGTGCCACCACCCGGGGCGCCCGGGTTTACATCGCCGAGGATGTTACTGTTGAAGAACCGCAGCGTCAGCAATTCGCCTTTTTGTATCGTGTCTCCAGCGACGCCATTCGTCGCCTGGGTTGCGCTCACCCAGTCCTCGTTGGTGTTGGTGACCATGTCGTGGGTGGCACCGCCGTTGTTGAATGTGGTGTCACCAACAGGCGCTCCGTCGCCGGTCGAGTTGAACCCGAACCCGATCTTCGTGGTGACCGAGTTGCCGGTGAACTGCACAAAGAACGGACTTGGATCCCCGTCCGGCGTCAGTTGCTCCGCGACGATCAGCGGGTGTCCGGTATTGCCGGTGGGCTGCTTGGCAACCAGCCCGGACGTATGCAGCACGTCGAAGCTGAACCCGTCGATCGCGTCGGTCAAGGTGAAGGTGTAGGTGTCATTGACCTTGTCAAAAACAAGGGTGCCGGCCGCCTGGCTGTCCTGCACGCCCACCGTGATCGGGTCCTTGTCATAGTGGAACGAGAAGCCGAACGTTGCAGAGGTGGCGTCCTCTGCAGTGAGCGTTGCTACGGCGTCGGTGATGTCCGGGTTCTGGTTATTGTCGATCGTACCTGTTAGGCCGATCTGCACACCTGCGAGGTTCGTGTTGGCATCGACAAAGTCGCTCACGCCCGCCGAATATTCCGCGGCCGTGTGCTTGTCCGTCATGTCGAAACCGAAAGCCCCGCTGGCCGTCGCTCCCACTGCGTTAGTCAGCGTCTCCCTTTGAGTACCCGCAGTACCGGGGTCACCGTCGAACTGAACCGTGATCGTCGGATCGGTGTCGTTGAAGGTTAGTGACAGCCCCGCGCTCGTGCTTTGCGACGACGTGGAGTCATTGTCGCCGTCCGTCACCGTCACCGTCGCCACCACTTTGATCAGGCCGTCGAGGTCGAGGGTGTTGTCCTCGCCTGCACCTTGCGGCGCGTTCGAGTGCTCAAGCGCAACCGACGATGTCAGCGTCACCGTCGCACCGGACAGCGTCACCGTGAACGCGGTGGCATCGAGCGTGGTGTCGCCGTTGCTGTCGTACTTGCCCGAGATCTGGGTGGCCGAATCGGCCACCAGCGTGATCGCATGGTTGCCTTCCGTCGTCTGCAGCCCGGTCGTTGCGTTCACCAAGGATAGCACGTAGCTGACATCCGACGTGTAGCCGTCGACCGCGCTCGCCGTGAAGCCCGGAGCCGTGATCGTCGCCTGGCTCTGCCCCGCAGCCCCGCTCGCCTCGGTCACCGTGGCGGAGCCAACCACCGGCACGGCCGTGATCGAGAGCGTCGGATCGGTATCGTTGAAGGTCAGCGACAGCGTCCCGCTCGTGCTGTCCTTCGAAACCGGGTCGTGGTCGCCGTCCGTCACCGTCACAGTCGCCTTCACGTTGATCAGGCCGTTGAGGTCGAGCGTGTTGTCCTCGCCTGCACCTTGCGGCGCATTCGAGTGCTCAAGCGCAACGAACGACCGTAGCGTTACCGTCGTGCCGGACAGCGTCACCGTGAACGCGGTGGCATCGTTCGAACCGTTGCCGTCGCTGTCGTACTTGCCCGAGATCTGGGTGGCCGAATCGGCCACTAACGTAATCGCGTGGTTGCCGTCCGTCGTCTGCAGCCCGGTCGCCGTCCCGGCAGCCAGGCCGAGCGCGTAGCTCACATCCGTCGTGTAGCCGTCGACCGCGCTCGCGGTGAAGGTCGGTGGCGTGATGGTCGCCTGGTTCTGCCCGGCAACTCCGCTCGCCTCGATCACCGTGGCGGAGCCAACCGTCGGCGCGGCCGTGATCGAGAGCGTCGGACCGTCATCGTCGAAGTTGATGAACGAGCCGACCTCTTCATTGCGGGCGTTGCCCTGCTCACCACCGAAGTGCACTTCCTTGACGTCGAAATAGTCTTTCTGAGTGTCGATGTTCTTGATGGTGAAGCGGTCGAAGGTTCCGCCGGCTCCGCCTGCGGTCGTGAAATCGACCGTCACGCCCTCGCCGACACCATGAAGGATCAGTCCAGTGCCGCTGGTGTCAACCGTGATGCCCAGGGCCGCGGCTGTTGTTGCGACGCCGTTCAGTTTGAAAGTCGCGCCGGTGATATTGATCTCCGTATCGTTATCATCACCGGGGAGCGCTGCGCCCTCCGCGTTGTCGTTGTTGTTATAGGCGTGGATCTCGATATCGGCCACCGTATTGGTCGGCGTCGACTGCGAGACCGAGAAACCCGCCGAGGAGACGTTCTCGAGGTGACTACCGTAGTCAGGTGCGAGGGGCGCGTTGGTAAAGTTCTTGCCCGCGCTCTGGGTGCCGCCGCTGATCAGGTCGATCTGGAGCTCACGGCCAAAACGCACATCCTGGGATGCGACACCCAGGCCCTGGGTGCTAACGTTGACTTCGGCCTGCACGCCATTGTCGTGGGCCGTCACGAGAATCTTCTGCGAGCTCGCGACGTCGGCATCGAGGATATACCAATTATTGTGGCCGGGAGGAGCGTCCCCAAGCTGACTGAAATTGACCACGACGGTTCCGGTGACCGAGGCGAACACCTTGTTGCTCAGATCGATGCGGTCGTCCGGGTTGGTGTCATCCGGATGGAACAACGGCACATACTGGACCAGATAAAGGTCCGCAGCGGTATTGCTGGTGCTGACCAGTGCGAACGAAAAGGCGAGCGCTCCGGTCGCAGCGGGTGCGGCGTTCGCGTCAGAGGTCCCGATGACGCCGATTACGACGTTGGCATGGTTGGGGGTAGCGTCCTGGAATAGCCAGACGTAGTTGCCATCGACAGTCTTGATGCCGCTGTTCACGCCCACGGCGGTGGAAAACGGATTTCCGTTGGCATCCTTGGTGAGAATGATCGAGGTGATGGTTTCCCCTGCGTCCGCCGTCGCCTGCACAAAGTTGGTCTGGACGGCGACCTGCGGCGAAGCCAGCCCGCCCGGTCCGTCGCGGCCCAGGAGATAGTTCACGGTGGTGTTGGTATCGTACGGCGCAACGGATGGATCGATATCACTATCCTGAAAACCAATGCTCTCGTCGACGATGATGTCTTGGGTCAAAATATCGAGTGCCATTGTGTTCTCCTAATCGCCAATAGGTTCTGAATTGGATGCAGGGACTTCTCGCATTCTGGCGCGCGATCGGTCCCGAAATTCCTGAGTGACGGAAATTCCATGCGCTCGCTCTCCGGCGGTCTGTCGCTCGCCGGGAGGGGACGTCAGTTTCTGGCAGTTCAGGTAGATGGCGTGTAGCGGGAGCCCGTCTCTAGCTCGCGCGCGCCCCGCCGCCCCGACCTAATGATCAGTCAGAGTACGAACTAGCGACAAGAAAATGCTCAAATACTTTTGCATGCGATGCTCCCTCGATCTGCTGCACGCTTCGAAGGCAAGTGGAGAGGCAAACGAGACGCCGTGGCTGAGATTTCAACATCAACGCATAGGAAGCGGCCTGCCCGCGTGATCAAATGTAAAATCTGCAATTGTTGACGCGTAGCGCTCACGGAAGACATTCGAGGCAAGCCCACGCATCGAGTTCCCCAGTTAGACGGCAAGAAGGTTCCCGGTAAATGGGGGAAAAGGCATTACCAATTTCGGGGTAAGACACCCCGCCGCACCGACTGTTCCGACAGGGCGACGGCGATGTTGCCGTACACGTCTGCAGAGAACACTGATGCGGCCAACGGGAGTACGTGTTGGCGCAGCCGCAGCCGCTGCTTGAGAATGTCCGTCAAACGGAGGTATCCGGCGGCCAATCCCGCACGCCCCTCACGCCTCCACGCGCCACAGCCTCCACCGCTCGGGCACGCCCTTGAGCCGGTGCACGCCGTGATCTCTCAGGCCGATCGCGGACTGCGCCCTCAGCAGCTCCTTCACCGCGCTCGACACCAGGACTTCGCCGGCGCGCGCCTTGGCGGCGATACGGGTGCAGATGTGGAAGGCGAGGCCGACCATCTCGCCGCCGCTGATCGTGTACTCGCCGGCGTGCAGGCCGACCCGGATCTCGAGACCCAGCGTGAGCACGGCCTTCTGGATCGCGGTCGCGCAAGTGATGCCGGCGGCGGGCGCCTTGAAGGTCGCCAGCACGCCGTCGCCGGTGGTCACGACCTCCTTGCCGCGCGAGCTCTTCAGCTCCTTGCGGACAGCGGCGTAATAGTGGCCCATCACCTTGGTCCAGCGCGCATCGCCGAGCTTGGCGGCCTTGGCGGTGGAACCGACGATGTCGACGATCAGGATGGTGGCGAGCGCCTGCTTGAGCTCGGCGCTGGGTGCGGCGGATGGGCGCCGGTTCGCGATGGCTCCGGCCAGCGGCTCATAACGGTGGTTGCGGCGACGCGCGATCGCGGCCTTGACATAATCCTGGGCGCGCTGCGCCGTGCGGCAGCGGATCGTCTTCTCCTGCGGCACACGCGCCCAGTAGACCTTTCGCCCGGAACCAGCGCCATGCACCTCCACGGCGCCCCACTTCAGGAAGATCGTCGAGCCGGCGCGCCTGATGCACCACGCCTTTGACGTGTACCCGGAGACGTTCGACTGATGGACACCGATGCGAAGGAATTTGGGCATGAACGGGTGGCTGATCGCAGGACCGTCTGGGAGGCCCCGGGCCAAAAGGTAGTCGGACATTCCAGCGTTGGCAACGGTGCTTGCCGGCCCGCTACTCCGTTCTCCGCATCCTAAGCTCCCCTGCCGTTGCCCTGCTTGCCGATCGTGCAGCGCCACCCAGCCAGACGCTCGGCCGGATGCTGCGCCATCCATTCGGCGAGCTGCGGCGCGCCCATCAGGCAGGACTGCATCGTCACATCGGCGAAGTCCGAGGTCGTGACGATCTGTTCATGACAGTCCGTCGGAGAAGCAAGACGACAGAGCACGGCAATGATCCGGATCATCTCACGCAAGCTCCTTAGACCAGTCGTAGCCGGCTCCGGCGGCCGAGCGCGCCACCGACCTCGCTGCATCGGCGCTCGAGGCCTTTTCGGCGCGCTGCTGATAGTCGTCGGCCAGAATCTTCAGCCGCGTCGCAACCGCATCGTCGGTCATGCTTCGGGCCGCGCGGAGCAGGCTCTGCGCCGTTTCCATGTAGGCCTTGCCTCGTCGTGACATCTGGAGCGTCATGGGATCCTCACGCGGTTCTCTGCAAGCGTATCGAAGGCGACCGGAAAACGGCCCACCCAGTCGCGGTCGTCCTGGCGGCGCGTCGCGAAACGTTCGACGCATCTCTTCGAGCAAAGAGGCCTGCGCCACGCGTAGTACCGAACGAGACCGAATCTGCCGTCGCAGACCGCGCATCGTCCGGTTCGACCATGAAGATTTCCGGAGCAGGTTGGCATTGAAGCCTCCTCTTGTTGTCACGCCAGATACCGCCAATCACCTCTTCTGTTGCACCGGGAGTTGTCTCGGTTCCCGATGAAGCGGGCGGCATTCGCCGCCAACGAACTCACCTTACGAGTCCCGCGCGGCAATCTCTTTCAACAAGGTGCCCTCAATTGCCCGTCCGCACGACGCGCGGCTCCGCGGATGAAGGGTGAGCCGGCAAACCGGCGTTTGCGCAACCGACAAGTCGGGCCAGAACACGCCCGGCGGCAAGGTCCGGATTATCGTTCGATCTCGGAAACGTCACGAGAAGGCAGGCGCGATCGCGGGCGCGATGGCGCTAGGCGCAGGCATTCAAGCCGGCCCTGACCGGAAGACGACATGGGGGCGGGTGACGCGACCGCCGGTCTCGCGCGCGTCAGCCAGGAAACGCAAACAGCTCGATCGGATCGCTGAAGCCGCGGACCTCGTATTTGCCCAAGCGCTCCAGCTCGAATTTCGGCTGTACGAGCTCGGCGAAGTCCCGCGACAGCAGCACGTTGCGCCCGAGCTGCTTGGTGAGCGCTTCGAGGCGCGAGGCCATGTTGACGGCGGGACCGATCACGGTGAAGTCGAGCCGGCTCGATGATCCGATATTGCCGTACATGACGTCGCCGACATGGACGCCGATGCCGTAGTTCAGCGGCGCGCGGGCGCTGCTCCTGTTGCGCTCGTTCAGCGCGGCCATGGCTCCCCTCGCTTCGCTCACGGCATGCAGCAGGTTTGCGCAAGCATCGGGCTGGCTCAGCGGAAAGATCGCGAGCAGGCCGTCGCCGATGAACTTGAGGATCTCGCCGCCGTGCCGCGCGATCGGCTCCGACATCGCGTCGAAATAATCGTTGAGGAGATCGATGACGTCGTCGCGCGGCCAGTTGTCGGAGATTTTCGTGAAATCGCGCAGGTCGCAGATCATGATCGCGGCGCGCACCGTGGTGCCGGTGCCGCGCCTGGTAGCGCCGGCCAGGATCAGCTCGCCCGCATGGGCGCCGACATAGGTCTCCAACAGCGTTCGCGCCAGGCGGTTCTTGATGCGGATCTCGCTGACCAGTGCCAGCACCGGCAGCACGTTCTTCAGGGCCGCGATGTGCGCATCCTCGAAACCGCCGGGTCGGTCGGTGGCGAAGGTGACGAAGTGGCGCTTGCCGAGCGTGTGATGGAGCGGCCAGGCAACGTAGTCGGTCAGGCCTTTCGCGCGCATCTCGTCATAGAGCGCGTGCTTGCGGCCAAGCGACGGATCGCCTTCGAGCTTTTCGCGGAGCTCGGTCGCGCCGTCCATCATTTCGTTGGCAGGACTGCCGATGAACTCGGATCGCTCGAGCACGTCGAAGTCGACCCGCGTTATCTTCGCCTCGCGCATGCCGTCCGACCACATGAAGCCGGCGCCGAGCCATTGCGGATGCTGGATCCGGACGTGCATCGTCGACCGCTTGAGCGGAATGTCCGCCTGCTGGAGACGGATGCACATCTCCGCGAAGATATTGTCGATGAAGCGCTCGTCGCGCGTGCCGTTGGTGAGCCAGTGGACGACGCCGTCGGACAGCGTGGGGGGATTTTGGTGTGGCGCATTCATATCCGGCCCCTTCGCGGCGGTCTGCATCGAGCAGATATCGTGCGCCGGCGCCGCGGCGTCAACCTAGCCAGTTGCACGGATTGTGCGAATCCCAAGGGCGGTTGCAGCCTAGCCGACGGGCTGGATCGACGCCAAAACTGCCAGGCCTGAAACGAGCGCCAGACTGGACGCCTCGGTCAGCTCGACCTTCAGCGTATATTCGTGCGAAATCGCAAAATTCTCCCCGCCGAGACGGATGCGGCAATCGCCATGCGCGGCGTAGACCAGATGCGTGCCGGCGGACAATGGCCGCTCGCCCGGTTCCCTCAGCGCCACGAGCTCGATCTCCGCAACTCCCCGCCGCGCCATCAGGTTCACGACCTCGACGGGACCTGCCTCCAACGCGGTGACGATCTCGAGCTCGCCGGTGAAGCGCACCGTCGTAAAAGGTTCACGCTCGTCGAATTCCTGCGTCGGCGACTTCAGCACCAGCCCGCGCCCCTTGACGACCATCTGCAGGCGGTCGATGCCGGGCATGTGGGAGAACGGACCGGGCGCCACGATCGGCGTGGAGGCAAAGCGCCAGAGCAGGCTGTTCCAGTCCTTCACCGGGCTGTCTGCACGATGGGCGCCTGCGATATCGGTGAATATGCCGCCGCCGTTCTTCCAGGGCGAGCGGGTGTAGTCTTCAGGTTTCAGCAGCGTGGTTTTCATGTGTTGGGGTCGTCCGGGATCGCAAGAGGGCGAGATATCACGCCCGCATCATGCGCGTGGCGAGCTCGCTTTGCCACCCCGTTCGACAGCCGTCCCCGATTCAGCGGTTCGAGGCCTTGACCAGCGGACATTTGCTCTCCGCGAGCGGCCAGACGGTCTCCTCCGGCGGAATCTTGCGCACGATCTCGAAATAGTCCCAGGGGTATTTCGAGTCCGACGGCTTCTTGACGCGGACTAGATACATGGTGCGCGTAATCCGGCCATCCCCGCGAATGTGCGCATCCTCCGAGAAGACGTCCCCGACGGGGAGCGCTTTCATCGCGGCTGCGACCTTGTCGGCGTCGTCGGTGCCGGCGCTGGCGACGGCCTTGAGATAGTGGCGCACAGCGCCATAAACGCCGGCATGCAGCATCGACGGCATCATCCCGGTTTTCGCGAAGAACGTCTTCGACCAGGCGCGCGTCGTCTCGTTCATGTCCCAGTAGGACGCCGTGGTCAGGTAAGTGCCCTGCGCGTCCTTGAGACCGAGGGCATGCACGTCCTGAAGGAACAGGATCAGCGCGGCGAGACTCTGGCCACCTTGCGTCAGGCCGAATTCGCCGGCCTGCCGCATCGCGTTGACTGTGTCGTTCCCTGCATTGGCGAGGCCGATGACCTTGGCGCCGGAGGATTGCGCGCTCAGCAGGAATGAGGAGAAGTCCGGCGTGTTGAGCGGATGGCGGGCCGCACCCAGCACCTTGCCGCCCGATGCGGTGATCACGCTGGTCGCGTCCTGCTGGAGCTGATGGCCGAAAGCATAGTCCGAGGCCAGAATGAACCAGCTGCTGCCGCCTGCCTTGACCACGGCAGACGCGGTGCCGTGGGAGACGGCGTAGGTGTCGTAAGTCCAGTGGAAGCCGTAGGGCGAGCATTGCTCATTGGTGAGCGCCGTCGTGCCGGGACCCGAATACAGGACGATCCGCTTCTTTTCCCGGGCCAGGCCCTGGACCGCAAGCGCAACGCCCGAATTCGGCACATCGACGATCGCATCGACGTCCTCGACGTCGAACCAGCGGCGGGCGATCGCGGAGCCGACATCGGCCTTGTGCTGGTGATCGGCGGAAATGATCTGGATCGGCTTGCCCAGAACCTGGCCGCCGATTTCATCGGCCGCCATTTCCGCGGCGACCAGCGAGCCCTTGCCGGTGATGTCGGCGGTGACGCCGGCCATGTCGGTGAGCACACCGAGCTTGACGACGTCGCTACTGACTTGCGCCTGTGCGGCAACGGGAAGCGCAAACAGCAGCAGAGCGCGCGCAATCCAATTCATCTGTCGTCCCCCTCGATGCGATATCTCAGCATTTGACGGCGTCGAGCCAGGCCAGGATCATGGCGGCCAGATCGTCGCTGTTGTTCTCGATCATCATCATGTGACCGTTGCCCTCGATGCCGCGATCCGGAAGCCAGACGAATTCTGCGCCGAGATAGCCTGCCGTCGCCGCATCCGCCTCGCGCGGATGGCGCGGATCGCGGTCCCCGGTCACGATCATGATCGGCGTGGACCGCAGACGCTTGGGATCGCCGATCCTGAGCCCGCGGCCGGCGATGTTGAAGCGCTCGTTCAGGATGCGCGCGCTCTCCGGCGCGAATGAGCGACAGTAGTTCTCGAACGCGCCCTGCGGAAAGCGCGGCGCATTGGCCCAATAGGCCGCGGCAAACTCCGCCGTCAGCCGCACCGGCATGGTTTCATCCGAATAGACCGGGTGGCCGGCGCTGGCGTCGTCACGCAAGGCGAGGATCGATACGGGATCGTCGGGCAGATCGCGCAGCAGGTTGGCCGGCGGCCCCGGTGCGATGCCGATCACGGCGCGGACGAGATCGGGACGCCGCTCCGCCATCCACCATGCCATCGGCCCGCTCGCCGAATGCACCAGCAGCACGGCAGGGCCGATCTGCTCGACCAGCGCCAGCAGCGAGGTGGCGACATCGGCGGTGCCCAGCCGCGGAAAATCCGCCGGCTGCGGCGAACGGCCGTGGCCGGGCCAGTCCGGCACGAACACATCCCGGCCAGCCGCGGCGAACCGCACCGCCCAGCCTGGCCGCCCATCCGGCGTCGCCAGATAGCAGGTCCCGGTGTGACCGCCGCCGTGAACCATGACGACGGGCGCCCTGCCTGTGGCCGCGCGCGGTGATGGCACATGATCGACATAGACCGGATGCGCGCCCGTTCCCGCATAGAAGCACCGAACCTCGCGCTCGCACGACGGGTCTTTAGCGCTGCGCCTGGCCGGCGTCGCCTCCATCCGTTCCTCCACAACTATCGACGACGGCCGTTCTTGCGGGTCGCGCGGCGATGTTAAGATCATGCCCGATCGAAAAGCAACCAGAAAGTCTCATATGAGACCATCTCGAAAGACACCGAACGGCACGACCAAAGACCTCCCACCGGAGCGGGAGCCGCTCGCGACGGTGATCGGGGGAACCGAGCTCCAGATCGCGTACCGGATGGGCTACGTGCTGAACTTCTACCGCGAGCCGTCGTTCCGGCGGATCGAGATGGAGCTCGGTCTGACGCGACCGGAGATCGTCACCCTGATCTTCCTGAACTTCCGCGAAGGCGTGACCGCGAGCGAGATCTGCGAATTCTCCGGCCATCTCAAGGCCAATATCAGTCGCGGCATCATCGCGCTGGAGAAGAAGAAGCTGATACGGCGCGCCGCCGACAAGACCGACAGCCGCCGCCAGCAATTGTTCATGACGGCGGCCGGCCGTGCGCTCTACGCACGATACATCCCCGCCCTGCGCGAGCGGGAGCGCGCCATGCTCGCGTGCCTTACGCGGGCCGAGCGCAACGAATTCGAGCGCCTGCTCGACAAGCTCGCCGCGCACGTGCCGCAATGGGCCGCGCTCGACGAGCTCTGAGACCAGAGCGGCGCAGCAGGGATCCTGGCGTAAAAATCCCCGGCATCAAACGCGTCATTTCGACGTCAGTGCCGCTATCGGACGCCAAGCGTCATCAGGCGCGGCCGCGATGAATTGCCGGCATCGGTCACGCATCAGCGCGGCGGGGCGGTCGTGGGCGCGTTGCTCCAGCACGGCCTCGAAATCGGCGAGCGCGACGGCAAACCGACGCGCTCGATAGTGGGCGAGACCGTGCTCGTAATCTGCGATCCAGCCGGCTTCGGTCACGCCGTCATCCAGGATTCCGACCAGTTCGTGGACGGAGAGCCCCTCCTCGCGTCCGTAAACCGCGATGCTCTCGATCTCACGCGTGAGGACGGCGCCGCGCGCCAGGCGTTCAGTCGCCTCGCCGATCAGGATGCGCGTTCCATAGGATTTGTTGGCGCCTTCGAGGCGGCTGGCAACGTTTACGGCATCGCCGATCACGGTGTAGTTCAATCGCAGCTCCGAGCCGATATTGCCGACCAGCATGCGGCCCGAATTGATGCCGATGCGGATCTGAAGCGGCTGGCCGAGATCGTCGACAAGGCCGGACTCGTCCATCGCCCTGCGGCAGGCCAGCGCCGCGCGGCAGCAGCGCAGGGCGTGATCTCCTTGCGGCTGCGGCGCGCCCCAGAATGCCATGACGGCGTCGCCGATGAATTTATCGATGGTGCCGCCATTGGCGACGATGATTTCCGAAGTGAGGTCGAGGTAGCGAGACAGCAGCGGCACGACGCGATCGCCCATTCGCTCGGACAGTCCGGTGAAGCCGGCGATGTCGATGAACATCACACTGAGCTCCTGGATGCTGCCGCCGGGCCTCGCCTCGACACCCTGACGCAGCAAACCGCGAACGAGATCGGCGGGGATGAATTTGCGGAAGGCGGACAGGCCGGACGCCATCTCGGCGATGGCACCCGACAGGCTCGCGATCTCCTTGAGCCGCGACGGATGCCGGCGAACCTGCTCCAGCGCGAACGCTTCGACATGGCGAAGCTCGCCGACGACGCGGGACAGCGGCGCAGCAATGACGGAACGCGCCAGCGCCGCCGACGCCAGCGCCGCGAGCACGGCGCCAACCGCGAGGCCGAGGATCAGACGGTGAAGCGTCGTCTCGACGGGCCCAAGAAATTCGGCCTCTGGGATCACGGTTGCGAGCGACCAGCCGGGAAACGGCAGCGGCGTCAGCGCGACCTCATATGCCGCGCCGCGTGATGTCAGCCGGGTCCGCCAGGCCTCCTTGCGGCCGGCCTCGCCTGCCTGTTCGAGCGCTGCGCGCGCCAGCGGCAGCAGCGTGATGTCGCCGCGCGCAGGGTGCAGCTCGTCGGCCTCCTTGTCCGGGGCTGCGACGAGCTCACCGCTATCATCGACGATGAAGGCGGTTCCCGTACGCCCGACCTCGAGCTGCGACAGGAAGCGCGCGAGCCTCGTATATTCGATCACGACAGCCAGAACGCCTTGCCGCTCCTGGTAGACGTCGATCGGTCCCGCAAAGGCAATCGACGGCCGCTCGCCGGTCGGATGGTCCATCACCCTGAACCATTGCGGGTCGTCCGCGGTGAGCCCGGCCTTGAACCAGGCCTGATCGGCCACACGGAACTCGGTCGGCTCGAAACGGCGGCTCGCGAATTCGATATCGCCGGGCACGACGTCATATTCATCGACGCGGCGCTGACCCGGATGATCGGTCAGCGAGATCTCCATCATTTCCAGCCGGCGATCACCGAGCTTGTGCGCAGCAAAGAACGAGCCGTCGGGCCAGCCGAAGGCGACCCAGGAGATTGTCGCCTGCGACTGCAACTGCGACAGGAAAACGAACTCGCGCTTGTCGGCCTCGCGGGTGTCGAGCACGTTCTGGAGGAACAGCGTGCGGATCGCGGTATGCGCGGCGCGCGCCTCGTCGACGATGGCCGAGACCTCCTTGCGCACCGCCGCCACGATCTGCTCGTTGATGGTGGAAGCGAGCTGGCGGCTGGTTGCCTCCGCGGTGCGCCACCACAGCAGGCTGGAAAGCGCGGCCGTGAGCAGGATCGCGGCCAGGACCAGCGCGGACACAGCGAGGCGGATGCTGACCGTCAGCCTTGCGATCGCCTGAAGCCGCCGCCCGGGGTCAACATTCATCGCCGTCTTCGCCTTCGCGGATCCGCCCGTCCTCTGACATCGCTCTACGGGGCCGGCCGCCATTCGTTACGTCTGGCAGGTCCGGGCCATCCGCACCAATGCCCTGCGGCTAACGTCTCGATAGAGCCAAGGCATTGGATTTGCACCGGCGCTTGCCCGTTAATCCCGGCCCAAGCGCACCAACCGGGCGCCCCGACCAATCGGTCTCACGGACTCGTGAGCATTCCGGCGGTAACGCCGGCTGCCCGCGAAACGAAGAAGACCATGCGCCTTCGCCTGCCAGGCGATGCATCTGAAAAGGAGAACTTCGATGTCTGCCAAACACGTCGTCACCACGCTTGCTCTCGCCGGCGCCATGTCGACCGCGCTCGCGACCCTCGCCGCCGCCGGTCCGCTGACCAAGGCCGAGGCCGATGCCGCCGTCGCCGCCAAGAAAGAAAAGTGCTTCGGCGTCGCGCTGAAGGGCCAGAACGATTGCGCCGCCGGACCGGGCACGACCTGCCAGGGCACCTCGACCGTCGACTTCCAGGGCAATGCCTGGAAATTCGTCCAGGGCGGCACCTGCACCAGCATCGAGCTGCCCGGCGGCAAGAAGGGCTCGCTGAAGCCGGTCTGACGCGGTCCGGCCGATCCATCACGCCAACACGAGGGAAGCGGAGACGCACCATGATCACGGCCACCAAGCCCGCCACCGTGCCGCTCCGCTTTTCATTTCCGCTCGGCGGCGTCGCCGGGACCAGCTTCAAGCCCGAGCACCTTCCCGCCATTCTCGAAGCCGGCCCGCAAGCCGGCTTCTTCGAGGTGCACGCCGAGAATTACATGGGCGCGGGCGGACCGCCGCATCGCGCGCTGGAAACCATCCGCCGCGACCATCCGCTGTCCCTGCACGGCGTCTGCATGTCGATCGGCGGGCCGCAGCCGCTCGACAGGACCCATCTGGCGCGCTTTCGCGGTCTCGTCGCGCGCTATCAGCCGGCGCTGGTCTCCGAGCATCTGGCGTGGTCGACGCATGAAACCAGCTTCTTCAACGACCTCCTGCCGCTGCCCTATACCGAGGCGACATTGGCCTGCGTCTGCCATCACATCGACGAGGTGCAGGAGGCAATCCGCCGCCCACTGCTGCTGGAGAACCCGTCGACTTATGTCACCTTCAGCCAGTCCACGATGAGCGAGACCGATTTCATTCGCGCCATCGTGCAGCGCACCGGCTGCGGCCTGCTGCTCGACATCAACAACGTGTTCGTCAGCGCAACCAATCACGGCTACTCCGCGCTCGACTATCTCGCCGATTTTCCGCTTGCTCGCGTCGGGGAGATTCATCTCGCCGGCCACGCGGAGCAGACCGACGATGACGGCAACCCCCTCCTCATCGACAGCCATGACGGCCCGGTCGCGGACGCGGTGTGGAAGCTGTTCGAGATCATCATCGCGCGGCGCGGCCCCGTGCCGACGCTGATTGAATGGGACAGCAAGATCCCGGAATGGCCGATCCTGCGCGCCGAGGCCGCCGCCGCGCAGGCGATCCTCGATCGCTGCCGGACGGCCGAAGAGACGGAGGATCGCCGTGCGGCCTGAAGCTGACCCCGGATTTGCCGCGGCCTTCGCGCCGCCGCTGCTCGACCCCGCACGTGACGCGCCGACGGCCGTGACCGGCCGAAACGGCAAGCCGGCAGGCCGACGCTATGACGTCTACCGCAACAACGTCACGGTCAGCCTGATCGATGCACTGGCTGCGATCTATCCGGCCGTGCAGCGCATCACCGGCACCGATTTCTTCCGCGCCATGGCGCGCTTCCACGTCCGCAATAGCCCGCCGACCTCGCCGCTGCTGTTCGACTACGGCCGCGACTTCCCGGACTTCGTCGCGAATTACACCCATGCGCAGGATATGCCCTGGCTGGCCGATGTCGCGCGCATCGAGCGCGCCTGGCTCGATGCCTATCATGCCGCCGACGCGTTGCGGCTGTCATCTGCGCTTCTGTCCGCGATCGCGCCGGAACTGCTTGGCGATCTCGTCTTCACGCCTCATCCGGCCACACGGATCGTACGCTCGCATTATGCGGCCGTGACGATCTTTGCCGCCAACCGCGACAGCGCGCCCGTGGCGCGCATCGACGCGTCCACGCCGGAAGACGCCCTGATCACCCGGGCCGAGTTCGACGTCGTGGTGCGCCACCTTCCGCCCGGCGGCGCTGTCTTTGCCACCAGCCTGATGTCCGGTGAGCCGCTCGGCGCGGCCGCAATGGCGGCGTTCGACGCATCAGCCGACTTCGACATCGCCGCGAACATCGCCGGCCTGATCGAAGCCGGCGCGTTCATCTCATTTGCCTTTGGAGATCCAGCATGATTACGGACCAGCGCATGCCCGCAAACGGCAGCCTTCCACCCCTCGGGCTGCTCGTCGACAAGGCCAATCAACTGGTGCAGACGCTTGCCACGCCGTCGCTGGTCCAGCTCGTACTGCGCGTTGCGCTGGCCGTGCCGTTCTGGCGCTCGGGCATGCTCAAATGGGCCGGCTTCCTGCGGCTCAACGACACCGCCGTGACGTTGTTCAGCGACGAGTTCATGCTGCATCTGCCGGGCGGGCCTTACCATTTTCCGGCACCGGCGGTGATGGCCTTCCTGTCGGGCTCGGGCGAGATCCTGTTCCCGATCCTGCTGGTGCTCGGACTGGGCACTCGGTTTGCGGGGCTCGGATTGCTGTTTATGACAGCGATCGTCGAGCTCACGGTCCCCGACGGCTGGCCGATCCATCTCACCTGGGCGGCCATGGCGCTCGGTATCATGGCTTACGGGCCGGGGAACCTCTCGCTCGACCATCTCATCTGTCGCGCACGATCGCACGGGCGATGAGCGCATCTACATCCCGCTCAAGCCGCTATCGACCGCCAGCGTCTGTGCGGTGACGTAGACGCTCTCGTCCGACAGGAAGAACAGCACGGCATAGGCGATCTCCCAGGCCGTCGCCTGGCGGCCGAACGGGATGTGGCCCTTGCCGCGGTTAGGGCGGCCGGCGCCGGCTTCGCGGCCGTTGGGGGTGTCGACGAGGCCGGGATAGACGAGGTTGGCGCGGATGCCGCGGCGCGATCCGAGATGGGCGATGTTGCGCATGAGGCCGCCGAGCGCGGCTTTCGAGGAGTCATACACCGCCATCTGCGAGCCGGCTTTAAGCGCGGCGATCGAGGAGATGAAGACGATGGCGCCGCCATTGTCGAATCTCGGCATTGCGGCGCGGCAGCACAGCATGGGGCCGCGAACATTGACGTCGTAGATCCTGTTCCATTCGTCCGGGCTGACGTTGTCGAGCCCGGTCTTGCCGAAGGTGCCGATGTTCAGCACCATGCCATCGAGCCCGCCCATGGCGCGATGCGCTTCCTCGATCATGCTGATAACGTCGGCTTCGCGCGTGACATCGGCCGCGATCGCATGACCGTCGCCGCCTTCGTCGGTGATGTGCTTGACGGTCTGTTCGGCGGAGCTGCGATTGAGATCGGCGACCGCGACCTTCGCGCCCTCGCGTGCGCATAGAATGCTCATGGCGCGGCCGTTGCCGATCGGGTCGGTTGCGGCGTCGAACACGCGCTGGCCGCCGCCGACGATCAGGATGCGGCGTCCTTTCAGGCGCCCCCTGCCCGGCGCCTCGCCCGAGGACTCCGCGCTGGGCGGGCGGACGTAGCGCTCCGGCTTGGTCTCGGTGTCCGTCATCTCAGCCGCCCTGCTTCTTGCCGCCGTCATAGACCGTCATGCCGGCCGCAGGATCGAGATCGGTTTCGGTCGCTTCAGTCAGGCGCGCCATCATCATATAGAAGCCGAGCGCGACGATGGATTCGACGATCTCCTGGTCGCTGAAATGCGCGCGAGCAGCCGCGAAGGTGGCTTCGCCGACGCGGACATCCTCGACGACCTCGCGGCCGAACTTCAGCAGCGCGCGCTCAGCATCGTTCAACGCGACGGCATCGTAATCGGAACGCTCCACCGCATCGACCTGCGCCTGCGTGCAGCCGACGCCGAGCGCGATCGGCACGTGCTGGCGCCACTCATAGGCGCCGCCCTCGAGCTGGGCGGCCTGGAGGATCAGGAGCTCGCGGTTGACGGCAGAGAGCTTCTGCTTGTGCAGGATCGAATTGCCGAGCCGCATCGCCGGGATCATGTTGGCCTCGGCGTGCGCCATCATGCGGAAGATGTTGAGCTTGACCGGCATGCGGTCGAACGAGGCGCGGATGTCGCCGCTCGTCGTCTCCGGATCAATCAGGGGCAGCCTTGCCACGCGTTTCTCCCTTGGCTTTTCGTTTCTTGTTGTCGGTGTCATTGCCCGCCGCGATCAGCGACAGGAAGAAGGCGAGATAACGGTCGATCGCCTCGATCACCTTCGGCCGCGGCGACGGCACCGCGCCCATCACGTAATGCTCGAGGCGGATGTAGATGAGACCGGCGGCGAACAGCCGCGCCGTCTCGCGCGGATCAGTGGTCGAGATCAGGCCGGCGAGCGCGAAGCCGCGGAAATAGTCCGTCATCATGCTCTGCTCGCGCGCATAGAAATGGTCGGCGAATTTGGCGCGGATGCCGGGCACGCGGTTGCGCTCGGCGGTGATGACCTTCTGGAACTGATGCTCGCGCGGATCGGACCATTGCTCGACGAGGTCGAGCGCGAACTGGCGGCAGAACGCGGCGGGCTGGCGCGCGAGCTGCTTGTAGCGCACTTCTTCCAGCCGGCTCGCGGAGCTCGCCGGGCCGTGCTCGCTGACGATCGCTTCCAGGATCGCGGCCTTGCCAGAGAAATGATTGTAGAGGCTGCTCTCGCGGATGCCGACGCGGCGCGCGAGCTCGCGCATCGAGGCGCCGCCATAGCCGCTCTGCGCAAACAAATTGAGCGCTTCGATGAGGATGCGCTCGCGCGTCGTCGGCGCAGCCGCTTCCGCCGCGCTGGAGGTGTGGACAGCCATGCCGCTTGACTAACGAACGATCGTTCGCTAGTCAAACCGTACGAACGATCGTTCGTTTCGCCAGTCTGGCGGCAACGGGCGCAGCCCGCAAGTCCGCTCTTGCGGGCGCCGTTCTCGCGTTTCAACTCCGCTCGATCGAGAGGCGGAGAGCAAATCTGGGGAGACGACCCATGGCGCGCTTTGCCCGCCTTCGCTTGTCCGCGGCCTGCATCCTGTTGTCGCTGCTCGCAGCCGGCACCGCCTCTGCCCAATCCGCAAAATACGATCCCGGCGCCGACGACAAGACCATCAAGATCGGCACCACGGCGCCGCTGAGCGGCCCGGTCTCCGCCTTCGCGCAGATCGCCAAATCGGCGGAAGCCTTTTTCCGCAAGGTGAACGACGAGGGCGGCGTCAACGGACGGCGCATCCAGATGATCATCGCTGACGATGCCTATAGCCCGCCGAAGACGGTGGAGCAGACGCGGCGGCTGGTCGAGAGCGAGGACGTGCTGCTGATCTTCGGCGGCGTCGGCACGCCGACCAACAGCGCCGTGCACAAATACCTCAACGACCGCAAGGTGCCGCAGCTCTTTCTGGGCTCCGGTGCGGCGAAGTGGGACGATCCCAAGAATTTTCCGTGGACGGTCGGATGGCAGCCGACCTATCGCGACGAAGCCATCGCCTACGCCAGATACATCAAGGCGAGCCACGCCAATGCCAAGATCGGCGTGCTCTACCAGAACGACGATCTCGGCAAGGACTATCTGAAGGCGCTGGAGGAAGGGCTCGGCACCGGCGAAGCGATCGTCGCGCGCGCCGCTTACGAGACTTCGGCACCGACCGTCGACACTCAGATCCTGCAGCTGAAGACCGCCGGCGCCGACGTCGTGCTGGTCGCGGCGACGCCAAAGTTCGCGGCGCAGGCGATCCGCAAGATCGGCGAGATCGGCTGGAAGCCGGTCACCATCATCTCCAACGTTTCGGCCTCGATCAGCGGCGTGCTGGAGCCGGCCGGCAAGGACAATTCCATCGGCGTCATCTCCAGCCAGTATCTGAAGGACGCGACCGATCCGGCGCTGAAGGACGATGCCGGCACCAAGGAATGGCTCGCCTTCATGGACAAGTACCAGCCCGACGCCAACAAGAGCGACTGGCTCAACGTCTACGGCTACACCATTGCGCAGACGCTGGTGACGGTGCTGAAGGCCTCCGGCAACGATCTCACCCGCGCCAATGTGATGAAGCAGGCCACGACCATGAAGGACGTGCGCCTGCCGATGCTGATCAACGGCACCGCGGTGAACAATTCGCCCAAGCGCTATACGCCGATGACGAGCCTTCAACTCATCCGTTTCGACGGCACGCGCTGGGTGCCGTTCGGCGAGCTCCTGAAGAACTGAGCATGCGGCAGGTCAAGATCGGCAGCATGCGGGTCGATCTCGTCAGCGAGATCCCCGCGCTCGCTTTTGAGAAGACCTGGCTGTTCGCCAACGTCACCGACGCTGACATCGCGGAGAACCGCAGCTGGCTCGATCACCGCTATATCGAGCCGGAGACCGGCCGCTTCATTCTCAGTCACCACTCCTATCTGGTCCGCACGCCGCGCTGGACCGCCATCGTCGACACCTGCTGCGGAAATCACAAGAAGCGACCGCGCGTACCGGCATGGAACGATCTCAACCAGCCCTACCTCGACAACATGCGTGCGCTGGGCGTTGCCCCCGAACAGGTCGACTTCGTGATGTGCACGCATCTGCATGTCGATCACGTCGGCTGGAACACGCGGCTCCTCGACGGCCGGTGGGTGCCGACCTTCCCCAACGCTCGCTATCTGATAGGGCGCGAGGAGTACCGCCATTTCGAGGCCGCGCACAATGCGGCGCCGAAGAGCCCCGTGAACCACGGCTCGTTCGAGGATTCCGTACTGCCGGTCGTCGCCGCGGGCCTTGCCGAATTCGTCGAGACCGATCATCGCCTGTTTGGCGATCGCGAAGCCGCCTTGCGCTTCGCGCCGGCTCCGGGCCACACCGCCGGCAACATGCAGATTCATCTCAACGGCGGCCACGACCACGCGGTCATGTCGGGCGACGTGATCCATCATCCGATCCAGTGCGCGGCGCCATGGCTGTCCAATGCCGCCGATGTCGATCCGGCGGCGGCGGTCGCAACGCGGATGGCGCTGCTGGAGGAGCTCGCGGATACGCCGAGCTATCTGCTCACCGGCCATTTTCCGGCGCCGACCGCAGGCCGCGTGATCCGGCACGGCGAGACCTATCGATTTCGTTTCGAAGATTAAGGAATGCCATCATGATGCTGCGCACCGTCACACTTTCGTTTCTCGCATTGCTATTGGCCGCACTGCCGGCGCGAGCGGAAGACCTCGCCGCCTACCCCACTCACAAGATCAAGATGCTGCTTCCTTACGCGGCCGGCGGCGGGGGCGACGTGGTCGGCCGGCTGCTCGCCGACAGGATGGGCAAGACGCTCGGACAGAGCATCTATATCGAGAACCACACGGGAGCAGCTGGCACGCTCGGCACACAGATGGTCGCGACCTCGCCGAACGACGGCTACACCATCACCGTCGGCGGCATGACCACGCATGTGCTGGCGCCGGCGATCTATCCAAAGCTGCCCTACGATTCGATCAAGGATTTTACCACCATCGGCCGCGTCGGCGTGTCCTCGATCATCCTGGTCGCGACCAAGGATTTCGCCGCCAACGACATCAAGGGCCTGATTGCACTGGCGAAGAAGGGCGAGCCGATCCAGTACGGCAGCTGGGGCATCGGCTCGACCGGACAGTTCTGTGCGGAGATCCTGATGCAGCAGACCGGCATCAAGATGGAGCACGTGCCGTTCAACGGCATCGCCAAGCTTGCCGGCGACCTGCTCGGCGGCCACATCTCGCTGGCGACGCTGGACGTTGCGACCGCAACGCCGCTGGTAAAGGACGGCTCGATCAAGGCGCTGGCCGCCTGCGGCGAGCGCTCGCCGAGCCTGCCTGACGTCGCCAGCTACAAGGAGCAGGGCGTGCCGTTCGACCGCAGCCTGTCCTGGGCTATGTATGCGCCCGCGGGCCTTGCTCCGCCGATCGCGAAGAAACTCTCGGCGGCACTGCAGGACGCGCTGGGCGATGCCGAGGTCAAGGAGAAGCTGTTGAAGCTCGGCATCACGCCGCAATTCGTCCCGGGCGAGGAGCAGCGCGACATCAACGCCCGCGACATCGCGGCCTGGAAACAGGTTGCCAAGGACGCAGGGATCGAGGTCAAGTGAGCAGGAACGTGGCGGGAAGCTTGCACGCGGCCATCCTTCGAGACGCCCGCCTGCGGCGGGCCCTCAGGATGAGGTCCAGCAGTGAATAGATTGAGAAGAGGAGCGCGGGCATGAGCCGCATCTTCGGCGCGGTACGCCAGAATGGTTACGTGGTGCGGGACATCCACGCCGCGATGAAGCACTGGATCGAGGTGATGGGCGTCGGCCCCTGGTATTACATGGACCGGGTGAAGACCGACTGGTTCCGCCATCGCGGCCAGGACTCGGCGGTCGAGATGAGCATTGCGCTGGCCAATTCCGGCGATCTGCAGATCGAGCTGATCCAGCAGCGCAACGACGCCCCCTCGCTGTACAAGGAGTTTCTGGACGCCGGCCACGAAGGGCTCCAGCACATGTCGTACTGGAGCCACGACTATCAGGCGCTCTACGACAAGGCGATCGGGCTCGGCTACAGGATCGGCCATGAGGGCCAGATCGGCGGCGACAAGGGACGCTTTGCCTATTTCGACACGCAGGCGCATCCGGGCACGATCATCGAGATCTCCGACATCGGCGGCACCAAGGGGCCGTTCTTCGAGAAGGTCCGGCAGGCGGCGTTGAGCTGGGACGGCACGCGTCCGATCCGCGAGGTCGGCGGCGGGAGATCATAGGCCCGGCGATGTTGTTCGAATCGTGCAAGACGCGGCAGGAACCGGCGCGATTTACGTCGTTGCTGGCACGACAGAGAAGAAAACCATGCTAACTTGAGCCTCGTGTCCGAACCTTCAGCGAGGCAAGCATGTCCGACACTGACAAGGTTTTCGCCGGCTCGATTCCGAAGATCTACGACGAGTATCTCGTCCCGCTGATCTTCTCCGTCTATGCGCAGGACATGGCACGGCGCGTTGCGGCCCGCTCGCCTTCCGTGCTGCTCGAGATCGCCGCGGGCACCGGCGCCGTGACGCGCGCGGTCGCGGCGGCGCTGCCGCGCGGCATCCGTTATGTCGCGACCGACCTGAACGAACCGATGCTCGCGGTCGCCGCGCAGCGCCAGGCGGATGATGATCGCATCACCTGGCGCCAGGCGGACGGAATGGCCCTGCCTTTCGGCGATGCCGAGTTCGACGTGGTCTGCTGCCAGTTCGGCGCGATGTTCTTTCCGGACCGCGTCAAGGCCTACGGAGAGGTGAAGCGGGTCCTGAAGCCGGGCGGCACGTTCGTGTTCAACGTCTGGGATCGCATCGAGGACAATGTGCTCGCGCACGAAGCGACGGTCGCGCTCGCAAAGCTGTTTCCCGACGATCCGCCCCGTTTCATGATCCGGACGCCGCACGGCTATCACGACAAGGCCGTCATCAGGGCCGATCTCGAACGTGCGGGTTTCCGCGACATCTCGATCGAGACGCGATCCGAGATCAGCCGCGCGCCGTCGGCCGAATACGTCGCGATCGCGCTCTGCCAGGGCACGCCGCTGCGCAGCGAGATCGAGGCCAGGGACGCTGGCAAGCTTCAGGCTGCAACCGATATCGTTGCCGAGGCGCTCCGGGCGCGCCATGGCTCCGGAGCGATCGACGGCAAGATCCAGGCGATCGTGATCGAGGCGCGTCCGTAGTTGCGGGCTTCGGTCTGGCAGGCCGAGGCCGCGCGCCTTACCACCAGTTCCGCTGCATCGGCTGCGTCGATTGATAGTACTGGTACCCGCCGCGCTGCCGGCGTGGATTGACCGGTTGCGCGTACGGATCGCGCTGCTGGAAGAAGTAGCCGAAGCCGTTGCCGCCATTGTCCCAGCCGTCATCGCTGGCAATGTCCATCGACGGCGCGGTCGGCTTGCGCGTGATGAAGCCGCCCTGGGGATGGTTGCTCAGCACCGCGACGAACTCGGTGCGGTAGTTGGTCTCGCTGCTGAGCGGCTCGTCCGAGATGATGATCGAGGAGCGCGGCAACGCGGTCGGTCCGACGCGATCCCACACCTCCTGCGGGATGGTGATGCGATCGAGCGCGTTCTTGGCGTCGTCGCCGCTTTCGATCGAGACCACGCTCCAGCGCAGGCCCGTGTCGGTCTTCGCCATCGCCGTGAAGATGTGCGTGCCGAGCGGCTGGTCGGGATTGCGGATTGTGACGGGGACCTCGATGCTGGTGTCGAACACCTCGCCGCCGCCGTCCGGCGCCGGCTTGTGCGTGTTCCGCCGCACATAGAGTTTCTGCGTCGCGCGGCTGATATAGACCGAGACCGGCTCGAGCGCGAGTTTTGCGTCGGTCGCGGCCTTCACCGCGTCGGCCTTCTTCGCCGCAGCCACCTTCGCCGCCTCTTTCGTCGCAGCGACCGCGTCACGCTTCGGCTGCGCCGCGGTCTTGGCGGCATCGAGCTGCGTCGTCGCATCGGCGGCCTTCGTGGCCGCCTTCTGCTTCAGCTCCTCGGCCTTGGCGCGGGCCGGATCGGTCTTTGCATTCGCAAGCGTCTTGTCGGCGAAGGCGAGCTCGGCGTCGGCGCGGGCCTTCTGCTGCTCCAGCTTGCGCAGCGATGCCGGGAGCGAGGCCGCCTCTTTCGCGGCCGCGGCCGCAGCCTTCTTGGTCTCGTCGGCGGCCCGTGTGGCTTCCTCGGCTTCGAACGAAAGCTTGTCGGCCCGGCTCGGCACCGCGGCAATAGCCTCCCGCTTCGGCACGAACAGCGACGGGTGCGAGAAATCGACCGGCGCTGCGTCGTTCGGCGAGATGATCACGCGCATGCCGATGTTGGTCTTGTCGAACAGGTTCTCGGCAAAGCCGAACGGCATGCGCACGCAGCCGTGCGAGGCGGCATAGCCGGGCAGCGGCCCGCCATGCAGCGCGATACCGTTCCAGGTGATGCGCTGCATGTTCGGCATCCAGGCATCGTCATACATGGTCGAGCGGTGGTCCTTGTCCTTCTCGACGATGGCGAAGATGCCGGCCGGCGTCTCGCGCCCGGTGGTGCCGGTCGAGACCGGCGCACGCAGGATCCAGCCGTCGGCATCGTAGAAGGTGACCTGCTGGCTCTTGATCGACACGATCGCCATGATCGGCTCGCCCGCTTCGCGCTGCGCCACCGCCTCAGCCGCCTGGCGCGCCTGCTTGGCTGCGGTCGCCGGGCCGAGGGTCGCGAACGCGACCATCGCCGCCAGCGTCACAATTCCGGGAGGCCCCCAACGCCGCATCGCCACGGTGGATTGCGCCGTTGTCATCAGGTTTTTCATGCCATCCTCGGTCGAAATGCCAATCCGCGCGTGCCGCCAAATGTCAGTTTGCGATCTCTAAATTAAGAAATCACAGCCGCCATACGTTCCGTCTGTGGCAAGATTCGGCACGATCCGGCGGCAAATCTCTCATATACGAGGGCCCGAACGGGCGGAAGGGCGCTTGCGGCCGAGGCTGGTCCGGAGCTGGCGGTCCACCGCTGCGGCAGAATGTCCGGGGTCGGGCGGTGATTGGCCTGGCCGGACGGGCGGCGAGACCACGCCAGACAGGGGCGCGCTAGACGCCCAGCGCTTTCCGGTTGAAGGTCCGCAGGACACGAAGCGACAGCGTGCGCACATTCGCGACATTGAGCAGCCAGGCCACTGCCGCGTAAGCGAGCCCGCCGGCAAGGCTCACCATGGTCAGCGCCACGAAGCCGGTGCCACTGGCCTGCGAGCGCGCGAGGAGGATCGCAGCCGCCATCGCTGCCGCGGAGACGGCCACGCCGGCAAGGCGGCTCGCGTCGAACGGCACGGGATGGGCGCGGTGCATCAGGACGACCGCAACGACGAAGCCGATCACCTCGGTCGCGAGCGTCGCCAGCGCGGCGCCATAGATCCCGTAGCCCGCCACCAGCGCGAACATCAGCGCCACGCTCATCACCAGCGTGAGGAAGGACTGCGCCGCCAGCATGAAGGGACGCTCGGCGAGCTGAAAACTGATCTGGACGTAGAACTGGTTGGCGATGCCGAACAAGCGCGCGAGCACCAGGGTCGGCAGCAGTGCCGACACGCCGGCGCGGAAATCGACGCCCACGAGCGTGCCCGCAACCTGGTCGGTTGCGAGCGCCAGCCAGATCGCGACCGGCGCGACGACGACGAGCAGCAGTTCGAGGCTCTCGGTCAACCGCTCGCGCGTGACCTCGCTGTTGTTCTCAGACAGCGACCGGAACACCAGAGGCACGGTCGCCGCGGCGACGCTGGACGCGATCATCACCATGAACTGGCGCGGCAGGTCGGCGGCAACGCCGAAGATGCCGGCGGCGTCCTTGCCGAGGAGATAGGCGACGATGAGACGGTCGCAGCTCGAATACAGCGCGACCGAAAGCCCGGCCAGCGTCAGCGGCAGGCCATAGCGCGCGAGCTGCATGAACTGGCTGCGCTGGAAGCGCGCGATCCTGCTGCGGTCACCGACGAGATTGAGGATGATGCCGGTGAGTGATCCCAGGCCAAACGCCGCCAGCAGGCCGAGGCCGCCCCAGCCGAGCCAGATGCCGGCGAGCCCGAAGCCGACGCTCGCCACGCTGCGCACGATCGAGATCGCGGCGAAACGATACGGACGCAGCTTGGCGCGCTCGAATTCCTGTCCGACATCGACCGCATTGGCCATGATCGCAACGAACATGCTGGCAAGCAGCAGCTCGACACTGACATCGCTGCGGAACAGGAACACGAGCGGCGTGGTGGCGCAGAGCACCGCAACCGTGAGCCCGAAGGCGACCATCGCCGTGCCGCGAAAATCCACCTCCGCCGACATCGCCTGATAGCGCGACACCGACAGCTTGATCCAGGCGAAGAAGATCGCGCCGAGAATGCCGGCAAGGCTGATGCCGACGACATAGACGCCGTATTCCGCCGGGCTCAGAAGCCGCGTGTACGCCGTGACCGCGAAGAAGCCCACCGCCGCCGGCAGGATGTAGGCCACGAGGTAAATCGAGAAATGGCGATTCAGCATGCGAGCACGGGACCGGCGGCGCCTTGAGGATTAACGAAGCGTTAAAACAGTTGGCCTTTGCTGCGGTCATCGCACTGCGCCGCCAGCACCGACCAAGATAGTCGCATCAGCATGCAAATCGGATCGCGAATGAAACGTCTCAGCGGTTATCGCGCGTTAGCGTTAAATTTGCCCTGTCCTTGTAGGAACCGGCGGGATCACAGAAAAGAAGCAATAATATCAAAAGGTCGCCCGACCCATCCGATGCGTGGACGTGACTGACATGGACGTTGCCGAACGAACACGGGCGCACCCGACCTCCCGGCCGCATGGCGGCACCGACGCGCCGCTCGTTCCGGCGGATTTCGGCATGCAAAAGCGCGACAGGATGGTCCTCAATCTTTTCTTTGAAGAGCGGGACGACCGCTGGTTTCCCGGTGACCGTCACATCCGGCCGCTGCTGCGGCGCCTGGTCAAGGGCGAGTCCTTCATCAGCGGACAGCGGCGCGTCCTTCTCAATCTGTGCGCGGGCCTCGACCGCCTCGGCATCCGCTACCGCGTCAACGACTATCGCTACATCCAGAAGCACCCCGAGGAGCTCGCCTGCGTCATCGGGCGGCCATTCGTGCTCGACTGGTTCAAGTGGAAGAACCCGCTCCTGCTCGGCGTCGCCATGTATGACCACCCGGTCGATGCACCGGAACGCCTGAAGGACCTGCAGGTGAAGCGCGTGCTGGTGCCGTGCAAATGGTACGCCGACATGTTCCGTCCGCACTGGCCCCATGTCGACGCCTGGCCCGTCGGCATCGACACCGACCTGTGGACGCCGACACCGGCCGACCGCAAGAGCGTGGACGTGCTGCTCTATGACAAGGTTCGCTGGGACTACGAGCGATATGAGCCCGAACTGATCGAACCGATCCGCAGGCATCTCGAGGCCAGCGGCCTCACGGTCGAGGTGATCCGCTACGGTCACTACAAGGAAGACGACTACAAGGCGGCGCTGGCGCGTTGCCGCAGCATGATCTTCCTGTGCGAGCACGAGAGCCAGGGCATCGCGTGCCAGCAGGCGCTGTCGAGCGGCGTTCCCGTCTTTGCGTGGGATCGCGGCGGGCCGTGGCAGGATCCGAAGTATTTTCCGCACAAGGTGCGGTACGAGGGCGGCGTATCCTCGGTGCCTTATTTCGACGCGCGCTGCGGCATGACCTTTATCGACGCGGCCGGTTTCGTCTCCGGCTGGAGCGAGTTCTGGTCGCATGTAAGCGCCGGCGACTTCGCGCCGCGCGACTACGTGACCGAGAATTTGACGCTCGAGAAGGGCGCGCTTCACTATTACGAGATCGCCGAAGCCGTGATGCAGAACCACGCGTGACCAGGCTCGACAGACGCCAGTTTCTCCTCGGCAGCGCCGCGACGCTCGCGGCGGGCGTCTCCGCGTCAGCGTTACCGGCCTCGAAGCTCGCCCAGCGCCATCAGGGCTTTGGTGCGGCGGCCACGCTCTGGGACCTGCAGGCCGATCCCAGGCTCGGCGAAGCCATCAGCACCTATTGCACGCAAGTGGTGCCTGTGCTCGAGCTGAAATGGCCGATGCTGCGGCCGGACGCGCACACCTTTGCCTTCGAGCGCGCTGATGCCATCCTGGACTTCGCGCAGGCGAACGATCTGACGATGCGCGGACACACGCTCGCCTGGTATCACGACATTCCGGACTGGACCAGGCAGATCAAGGACGCCAAGGGCGTCGAGCGCGCCTATCGCGACCACATCGGCACCGTGGTCTCGTATTACAAAGACAAGCTGACCTCGTGGGACGTCGTCAACGAGCCGATCCCGGACAATCCAAAGGGGATCACCGACCGGCGCGATACGTTCTGGACGCAGCATCTCGGCAAGAGCTGGATTCCACTGGCGTTCCGCACGGCGGCCGCGGCCGATCCTTACGTGAAGCTCGCGATCAACGAGTACGACATCGAGTCGGCGAAGGACTCCTTCATCACCAAGCGTGCGGCCTACCGCAACCTCATCATGGAGCTGCTCGACCAGGGCGTTCCACTGCACGCCGTCGGGCTGCAATCGCATCTGCATGCCGAGCTCGAGATCGACACGCATGGGCTCGCCGAATTCGTCACCGAGCTGCGCTCCTGGGGCCTCGAGGTTCTCGTCACCGAGCTCGATGTCGACGATCAGAAGCTGACGGGCGGTCCCGCGGAGCGCGACACCATCGTCGCCAAGCGCGTCGACGATCTGCTGACGGCCGTCTCTGCCAGCGGCCCGGTACGCTCGATCCTGACCTGGGGCCTCTCCGATCGCTACAGCTGGATCAACGGCACCTTCGCCCGCAAAGACAAGCAGCCGAACCGTCCCTTGCCGCTCGACGGCGAGTTCAAGCCAAAACCGTTCATGGACGTCATCAGCAAGTTCACGAAGGACGTCTGAAGCTAGCGTATCTTGAAAGGCTAGCGTGTCTTGGGCGTCTCGAACGCTTGTGTGTCCCCGATCTGATCGGGAGCCAGACTCGGACTGCGCCTGTCAGCCGAGTTCAGCCTGAAGACGTCGCGGATGTCCTCGATCGAAGTCGACGAATAGGACTGGATGCAGAGCGCGACCTGCTCGGGGGAAGCGGCGCGCATCATCGCTTCGATCGCCGGGCGGTCGAGGCGGGTATCGTCCCAGTGCGACACCGCGATGCTGTCTTCCGTCACCCGAT
The DNA here is from genome assembly GCF_025200885.1 of Bradyrhizobium huanghuaihaiense. NCBI lineage: Bacteria > Pseudomonadati > Pseudomonadota > Alphaproteobacteria > Hyphomicrobiales > Nitrobacteraceae > Bradyrhizobium > Bradyrhizobium huanghuaihaiense. The sequence goes on from NZ_CP104172.1 coordinate 7,536,305, forward strand.
GCCCTGCCAGATGATTCGGCGAACTGGCGACGAAGTTTCCGTAAAGCAGATACTCCGAGAATTTCTTCTTCCGGCACAGCGCCAGAGCCCAGCTCAGACCCGTTGCCGATTTGATGGCGTCGGTCATCGCGCGCGCGGTGTCCTTGTCCCAGACCAGCGCGTTGCCGACATAATCGTCGGCCGGGAACGAGCGCTCCGTGACACCGAGAAGCTGATCGACGGTGCGCAGCCACAGCACATGCAAGGGGTGACCGGCGTCGATCCCCTTGGGCGTGACGAAGAGCGGCGTCTTCTCGCCGCCGGCATACTGGCCGACGTTGAATTCGCGGAAGAACAGATTGTCGGAATCCAGGATGCAGACCCGCTGCTCGGGCGCGTTGAGGACGCCGGCGATCTTCAGGATCTGCTGGATGTGCCAGCCGTGCACGGGCGACGACAGCAGCGACAGCCAGACGCGTCGTTTGCTGATGAACTGCAGCGACGGCGGCAGCGCGAACAGCCATTTCGGCAAATAAAGCGAGGCCGGAACTATGACGCGCTTGTCGGACGCAAACCGCGCGAACAGCGGCACATCCTCATCGTTAACGAGAACATAATGCCGCGTATATCCCGTCAGCCAGGTGTCGATGCTCTCGCTGAGCAGCGAAAAGCGTTCGATATCCTTGGCATAGCTCGCAGTCAGCAGGGCGACGGAATGCATGGGCGCGCTCGAATGGCGATCAGGCCGCACTCATAGCCGCACCGCGAGGTGCTGGAAACTCACAAACGGAATCAAGGTAAAATGAAACGAAGCGTTAGCCATCCGACGGCAGCCCCTGCTCGAGCCCGCGAAAGCGCAGCGGCGCGAGGGCTGAGGCGCGCTGCCACCAGTCGGCGACGCGGTCGTCGAGTGCGGTCACACCGCGGCCCTGGCCGGGGAAGATCCGGATCTGCTGCACCGCCTCGGCCTCGAACCCCTTGCCCCTCCGCGTGATCTTGATCACCGCGCCCTCGCGGTCCCGCTGCGTCAGCGGCACCAGGAGGCGGCCGCGCGGGCGGAGCGACTGGAGCCAGATCGGATGCGGGTGCGGAAAGCCAGCGTGGACGATGATCACGTCGGCAGGCTCTGGAATCTCCTCACACCCATCGCCATGGAACACCTCGACGTTGCGATAGGGGCGAAGGTAGCTAGCGGCACGGTACGCCAGGCGCTGGTCGCAATCGACAGCCTGCACCCAGCCTTTCGGGCCGACCAGCTTCGACAGGATCGCAGTGAAATAGCCGAGGCCGCAGCCGATCTGCACGACACGGTCGCGCTCCTTGATGTCGAGCACGTCGATCAGATGTGCCCACAGGCTCGGCAGGCCCGTGTCGAGCCTGCGGCGCGCGTCGATCGCGACCAGCACATTGTCATAGAGATGAACCGGGTCGGCGTCCGGCGTCAGCCGGTAGCTGCGCGCCGCCTCGCTCTTGATGCGCCAACGGCCTCTGGGCAGAAAATCTTCGCGCGGAACGGCAGCGAGCGCTTCGAGCAGGCGCGGCGAGGAAATCCTCTCGCGCTTCGCAATCATCCCGGCATAGCGCGCACGCGCGGCGGCAAGATCGCTCATCTCGCCGCATCGGCCTGTTCACGGACCGGCACATCCGCATCGAGCTCGTTGACCAGCTGCATCGCCTGCTTCAGGTCCGGGGTGTAAAAACCCTCACTGAACCTGTTGACGATCGGCACGAGCAGGAGACGCGCGTGCTCACGCTTGCCGGCTTGATGCGACAGCCGCGCCAGGCTGACGGCGGTACGAAGCTCCCAGGACAGCGCGCCCTGCTTGCGTGCGACATCCAGCGACAGGCCGAACAGGTCCTCGGCCTCCTGCACCGAGGCCGGGTCGCCGTCCGACAGGGTGATCTCGCCTTGCAGGCGATAGACTTCGGCGAGGTAGGAATGATCGCCGGTCCGTCTGGCGGTCGCGAGCGCGCCGTCCAGCGCGCGCAAGGCGGCATCGCGCATCCCGACCTTGGCATAGGCTTCAGCCAACAGGCAGCGGAACCAGCAGCCGGCGAGCCAGGAATCCATCGCCTCATATTCGTCGAGGCCGAAGCGCATCTGGCTGAGACCCTCGTCGGCCTCGCCGAGCTGCGTCAGTGCCCATCCGCGCAGGATCGCGGCCTGCTGCTTCCAGTGCAGGAAACCGTGTTCGGTGGCGATGATCATGGCGCGGTTGGCGTGGTCGCGCGTGCCCTCGACGTCGCGCAAATGCTGGCAGAGATACGCGCCGAACACGAGTGCGAAGGCGAGCGTGAACGGATGGCGGATCTTCTCGGCATTGGCGATCGCCTGCTCGCTGTGCTGGCGCGCCGCGTCGGGCCGGCCGAGGAACCAGAGCAGATAGCCGAGATAGGACAGCGAGACGACGCCGGGATCGGTGCCGTGCCGCTCCATCAGATCGGAATGCAGATCGGGGCTGTAGAGGTTGATGCAGCGATGCAGATGATGCTGCGAGGCGGCAAAGCGGCCGCGATAGAGCATGGTCATCGCGATCGAACGGTGCGCCTCGATCAGATAGCCGGTCTGCTGCGCCGGCTGCGACCGCTCGTTCAGCCGCTCGCGCTTGGCGAATTTCAACAGCTCGACGCTGAGATCATGCGCGCGGGTGAGATCTGCGCGGATGAAGTGGCAGACCCAGAGGCCGCGGGTCGCGGCGAAGGCCTTCTCGTCGTCGTCGAGCTGCTGGCCGAGCTCGAGCGCGCGGGTGTAGTTCTCCTCGACCTCCTGCACCGCGTAGCCCTTGGCGGCGATCAGCGCGTTGCCGAGCGCGATGCGCAGCTCGAGCTCCATCTCGTCGGCGCCCTGCATGCGCGCATTGGCCTGCACGACGCTCAAGCCGCGGCGCAGATGGCCGATCGCCTCCAGATTGGCGCCGCTCCTGGCTGCCTGCTTGCCGGCCTTGAGCCAGAAGCTCGCGGCTCCCTCGCTCTGGCCTGATTCGGTGAGGTGATGGGCCAGCAGCTCCGGTTCGCGATCGGTCTTCTCCGGATACATCTCGGCGAGCACTTGCGCGATGCGCGCATGCAGCTTGCGGCGCTCGCTGTGCAGGAGGCTCGCATGCGCAGCGTTCTGGATCATCACGTGCTTGAAGGAGTAGAGCGCATCCGGCGGATGGCCGCGCCGCATGACCAGCCCGGCCTCCTCCAGATGATTGAGCGCGGCCTCGATCTGCTCCGCCGGCGTATTGGCGACGGCCTGGAGCGTCTCGTAGGAGAACTCGCGGCCGATGGTGGCGCCAATCTGCGCGATCCGCTTGAACGGGCCCATCCGGTCGAGCCGCGCCATCAGCGAGTCCGTCAGCGTCGCCGGGATCGCCAGCTGCCGCCACGGGCCCGACAGCACGTAGCGCCCGTGCCGCTCGGTCAGGAGATTGGATTCCAGAACGGTCTTGGTGAGCTCTTCCAGGAACAGCGGCACGCCGTCGGTCTTGACGATGATCTCTTCGACGACCTCCTTCGGCAGCTCCCTTCCGGCAACGCGCTCGACCAGCGTCGTGCGCAGCTGCCGGCTCAGGCGGTTGAGCACCAGGGTGGTGATGTGCGAATGCGCGTTCCAGCTCGGCTGGAATTCGGAGCGAGCGGTGATGATGACCAGGATCGGCCGGTTCTGCACCCGGTCGACGAGCAGGTCGATCACCTCGCGGGAGGTCGGATCGATCCAGTGCAGATCCTCGAACGCGATCACCAGCGGCATCTCGCGCGCGAGGCCGAGGAAGTGATTGACCAGCGCCGCGACGGTCGCATCCTTCTGCTGCTGGGGCGACAGATCGAGCGGCGGATAGCGGTCTCCGGTCGGTATCGACAACAGCCCGGCAAACAGCGGCGTGACCTGCTCGATGTCGCCATGCGCGGCGGCGATCGCAGTCTCCAGGCTCGCCAGCGACAGCGCGGAGGCATCCTCGCGGTCGAGGCCGAGGGAGAATTTGAGCTGCTCGGCGAACGGATAGAACGCGGTGGAGGTGTAGTAGGGCGAGCACTGGAACGAGACCTGCGCATGCCGGTCGCCCGATATCCGCTCGAAGATTTCCTGGATGATGCGCGACTTGCCGATGCCGGGTTCGCCGAACTTGACCACGACCTGGCCGTCGCCCCCCTTGGCCTGCTGCCAGCGGCCCATCAACAGCGCAATCTCCTCCTCGCGGTTGACGAGCGGCGTCAACCGCGCGCCCATCGCGGCGGCGAAGCGGGTTTCCACCCGCGAGGCGCGCACCACATGCCAGGCCTGCACCTTCTCCGAGATGCCCTTCAGCGCATGGACACCGAGACTGCGGTAGTCGAACTTGCCCTTCAGCAGCGACTGCGTCGAGGCGGAGATCACGACGCCATTGGGCGGCGCCAGGGCTTGCAGGCGCGCGGCAAGGTTGACGGTTTCACCAACCGCGGAGTCGCGTTCTTCGGTGCCCTGCCCGACGAGATCGCCGACCACCACGAGACCGGTCGCGATCCCGATGCGGACGGCCGGCGAATGGGTGAGCGCGCCGCGCGGCTCGATCGCCCGCGCGGTCGACAGCACCCGCACGATCTCGAGACCCGCACGCACTGCACGCTCGGCGTCGTCCTCATGTGCGGTCGGATAGCCGAAATAGACGAGGATACCGTCGCCGACGAAACGGGCGGCAAAGCCCTCGTAATGCTTGACCACGCGGACGCAGGTCTCGCGGAAGCTCGCGATCATGTCGCGCACGTCTTCCGGATCGAACTGCACCGAGAGAGAGGTGGAATCGACCATGTCGCAGAACATGGTGGTGAGCTGGCGCCGTTCGGCCCCGACCTCCGTCCGGGTCTGCGGGCGTGCCGCCGCGGCCGGCGGCTCTGCCGTTTCAGCCTGGAACAGCGCCGCCATCGCCCGCTGGAGCCGCTTGCGATCGCCAAGCGGCAATCCGAGCTCGACCAGGTCGGATTCCGTGAGATCCCCCAAGACGTCGAGATCGAGGCGGTGCTGTGCGAAAAGGTCGGAGTAGTGGCCGAGGCCGACGCCCTCGAGCCAGCGCTTCAGCCCGCCTTCCGTTGCCGTGCCCGGCTCATTCTCCAGCATGGTGATTCCGCCCGACCTTCACTCCGTCGAAGGGCTTTGGGGCCCCTCAACCACAGATTTTGGGGCCCGAACTTCACCTCAGACTGGACGCGTTCCCTAACTCTTGAGAAGAATAGCTCAATCAGATCAAAAGGGAATGGCATTGTCGGACATTGCATCCGGAGCGGGATCGGTCGGCGCGAGCCTGGAAACGAAGATCTTTTCCCATATCGGCGGCCTGCTTGACTTCTACGCCCGCAGGATTCCTGCGGCGCCCGCTATCCTCGCCCCTGGACGGCCGGCCCTCACCTATGGCGCGCTTGGCGAGCGGACGCACGATCTCGTGCACACGCTGCGTGGGCTCGGCATCGCGCCTGCGGACCGGGTCGCCGTCGCGCTGCCGCGCGGCGCCGAGAGCGCGCTGGCCCTGATCGCGGTCGCCTCAAGCTGCGCCTGCATCCCCGTCAATCCCGACCTGACCGCGGACGAGCTGCAACGCTATTTCAGCGAATTGAAGCTGACGGCGCTCGTCACCCGCGCCGACATGAACTCGCCCAGTCGCGACGTCGCCAAGGCGCTCGGTATCGCGGTGATCGATTTCGTGCCGGGGCCGAAAGACGATCTCGGCGGCTGTGCGTTCATGGGCCCGACCGTCGGGCCTGCAAGCGCGAGCGGCGCCTCGCGCGGCGATGGCGACGCCCTCATCCTGCTGACGTCGGGCACGGCCGCGCGGCCGAAAATGGTGCCGCTGACGCATCGCAACGTGTGCCTCTCTGCCTATAATGCCGGCCGCGTGCTGTCTCTCACGTCGCATGATCGCCTGCTCAACGTCCTGCCGCTGTTTCATGCCCATGGCTTGATCTCCGGCCTTCTGACGGCATTAGCCGCGGGGTCCAGCGTGATCTGCACCGACGGCTTCGACGCTGCGTCCTTCTTCGGCTGGATGCGTGAGCTGCAACCGACTTGGTACACGGCGGTGCCGACCATCCATCGCGCGCTGCTGACGGCGGCGGAAGCGAACCCCGACCGCGTCCGAGCCTCGTCGCTGCGCGTGATCCGCTCGGCCTCGGCCTCGCTGGCGCCCGCTATCCTTGCCGGACTGGAGGCGACGTTCGGCGTTCCCGTGCTCGAAACCTACGGCATGACGGAGGCGGCCTCGCAGATCGCGGCCAATCCGTTCGAGCTGCGCAAGGTCGGATCGGTCGGCCGCGCCGCGGGCCCCGAGATCGCGATCATGGACGAGGCGGGCCGCGCGCTCGCAAGCGGCGAGCATGGCGAGATCGTGCTGCGCGGAGCCAACATGACGCGTGGCTACTATAACGACGAGGCGGCGACGCAGACCGCGTTCCGCAACGGCTGGTTCCGGACCGGCGATCTCGGCTATCTCGACGCCGACGGCTATCTCTTCATCGTCGGCCGCATCAAGGACGTCATCAACCGTGGCGGACAGAAGGTCTCTCCGCTCGAGGTGGAAGACGTGCTGCTCGGCCATCCGGCGGTGCTCGAGGCCGGCGTGTTCGCCGTCCCGCATCCGAAGCTCGGCGAGAACGTCGCTGCCGTCGTGGTGCTGCGGCAAAATTCCGAGGCGAGCTCGGACCAGCTGCGCCAGTTCGCGCGAAAGCGTCTTGCGGCGTACAAGGTGCCGAGCCTGATCCGCAGCGTGGCCGCGCTGCCGAAGGGCGCCAGCGGCAAGGTCAAGCGCAACGCGCTGGTAGGGTTGATCACGGAGACCGCGGGTGCCGGCGAGACGCGCCTGCCGCGCAATGCGCTGGAGACCCAGCTCGCGGAGATCTGGGCCGGCCTCCTGGAGCTGCCGCAGGTCGGCATCGACCAGGACGTCTTCGCACTCGGCGCGGACTCGCTCGCGGTGACGCAGATGCGCTCCCGCCTGCGCGAACGCTTCAGCGTCGATTTCTCGTTCGAGGACATCTTTGATTGCGCCACGGTCACGGCGCTTGCGGCCCGGATCGAGACGGCAGCAACGCATCGCGACGTGGCGCTGCCGGCCTGGCGTCAGGCCGCTGCAGTGACAGCTGACGTGCCGCTGTCGTTCCAGCAGCAGCGGATGTATCTGCTGTCGCGGCTCGATCCGACGCGCTACAATTACAATGTCGTCGAAGTCGCGATGCTCAAGGGCCTGGTCGACGTCGCCGCACTCTCTGCGAGCCTCGCCGCGATCTGCGCGCGTCATGAGGCGCTGCGCTCGGTCTTCATCGAACGGCAGGGCGAGCCGGCACAGCGCGTGCTGCAGTCCCCGCGGCGGTTCGAGCGGATCAAGCTCAAGCCCTGCCCCGCGGACAAGCGGGTGGCAATCATCCGGCGTGAGGCGCTCAAGCTCGCGCAATACAAGTTCGACCTAGCGCACGAGCCGCCGCTGAAAGTCACGCTGCTGTCGTTCGACAAATCCAGCCACGCGCTGGTCGTCAACGTCCATCACCTCGTCACCGACGGCTGGTCGCAGCGGTTGTTCTGGGAGGAGCTCGCCGCCCACTATGCCGCAGCACACAAGAAGGACGTGGCGGCGCTGCCCTCGCCCGCTTTCCAGTATTGCGACTTCGCGCTCTGGCAGCAGGGCTGGGCGCAGACGCCGGCCGCGAAGGAGCAGCTCGATTACTGGCGGGCGCAGCTCGACGGTGTCACCACAGTACCGCTGCGGACCGACCGGCCACGGCCGGAGGTCTGGAGCGGTCATGGCGCCCGGCACTATTTCGAGTTCTCCAGGATTCTCTCGGGCGACGTCCGCTCGCTGAGCCAGGCCCAGGGCGTCACGCCCTTCATGACCCTGCTCGCCGCCTTCCAGTGCCTGCTGTTCCGGCACACTGGACACGAGGACGTCGCGACGGGATCGCTGATCGCCAACCGCAACCAGATCGAGAGCGAGCGCCTGATCGGGCTGTTCGCCAACACCCTGATCCTGCGCAACGATTTTGGCGGCGATCCGAGCTTCGGCGAGATGTTGCGGAGGGTGCGTCAGGTGACGCTGGACGCTTACCGCAATCAGGATCTTGCGATCGAGGAGGTGCTGCGCGCGCTGCAGGTCGCGCGAAGGACGGACGGCAATCCGCTGTTCCGGATCATGTTCATCCTCCAGAACGCCTCGATCGAGGCGGCGCGCTTCCCCGGCCTGTCGACCCGGCGGCTGGAGGTAGACCCGAAGGTGGCACGCTTCGACATCACGCTCGAACTGGTCGAGGCCGACGGGCGCTTCACCGGCTTCTTCGAATACGCCACGGATCTGTTCGACGCGGTAACGATCGAAGGCATGGCCGCGCAGTTCAAGACCCTGCTCAAGGCCGTCATCGCAGATCCGGAGCAGCGCATCTCGCGCCTGCCGCTGCTGACCGAGGCCGAACGCCGGCAGTTGCTGGCGAGAGGCCACGGCGTGCCGGCCAACTTCGCCGCACGCGGCAATCTGAACGAACGCTTCGAACGCCAAGCGAAGAAGACGCCGAACGCGATCGCGGTGTCGGACGGTCGCGCATCCCTGAGCTATCGCGAGCTGGCGCGCCGCAGCCAGGCGATCGCGCGCTGGCTCCTGCGCGAGGGCGTGGGGCCCGAGACGGTGGTCGCCTTGCTCGCCGAGCGCGGCCCCGATCTGCTCGCCGCCATGATCGCGGTACAGCGCGTGGGCGCGGCCTTCCTGAACCTCGATCCGGACCAGCCGACCGCACGGCTCACGACCATCCTCGGATCGAGCTGCGCCCGCGTGCTGCTGACCGGGCGCGCCCAATCGGCCCTGGTCGAGGCGCTGCTCGAACCGCTGGTCGAGCGCATTCAGGTGGCCGAAATCGATGACACCGCCGCGCCAGGGATGACCAAGCCGGCCCGCGCCGCGCGGCGCGCAGCCTCGAGCCTTGCTTATCTCATCTATACGTCCGGCTCCTCCGGCGCGCCGAAGGGCGTCATGATTGAGCAGCGCGGCCTGTCGAACCATCTGGCCTCGCTGATCTCCGAGCTGAAGCTGTCGCCTAAGGACGTGATCGCGCAGACCGCGCCGCAGAGTTTTGTCATTTCTGTCTGGCAGTTCCTCGCAGGCCCCATGGTCGGCGCGCGCGTGCATGTCTGCGGCACGGCGACCGTGCAGGACCCGATCCTGCTCGCCCGGGAGATCGAGCGCGAGCACATTTCGGTGCTCGAGATCGTGCCCTCACTGCTCCGCGTGATCCTCGATCGCATGGACGAGGCGCAGGTCCGGCGCGCCTTCGCGAAGTTGCGGGTCCTGATCTCGACCGGCGAGCCGCTGCCGGTCGATCTCTGCCGCGCCTGGTTCGCCCGCTGCCCGAAAGTGCCGCTGATCAATGCCTATGGGGCGTCGGAATGTTCCGACGACGTGTCGCTGCATCGTCTGACCAAGGCGCCGGCGATCGCGACGGGCAACATTCCAGTCGGCGCGCCGCTGCCGAACACCCAGCTCTACGTGCTCGACGCCAACCTCGAGCCGCAGCCGGTCGGCGTGACTGGCGAGCTCTGCATCGGCGGCGCCGGAATCGGCCGCTTCTACGTCAACGATCCCGCGCAGAGCCGGCAACGTTTCCTGCCCGATCCGTTTTCGCGCCAGCCCGGCGGCCGCCTCTACCGCACCGGCGACCTCGCCCGCCGCCGCGCTGATGGCACGATCGAATGCCTCGGCCGCGCCGACCATCAGGTCAAGGTCCGCGGCTATCGCATCGAGCTCAAGGAGATCGAGAACGCGCTTGCCGATCATCCTGACGTGCGCACCGGCGTCGTCGAGCCTCGCCCCGAAGCCGGCGGCGATGTCAGGCTGATCGCCCATATCGTCGCCAGGCCCGACAGCCGGGTCAGCGCCAGCGAGCTGCGCGAATTCCTGAAGAGCCGGCTGCCCGGCCATGCCATCCCGTCCGCCTTCCTGTTCCTGGACCAGGTGCCGCTCAACGCCCATGGCAAGATCGATCGCTCCGCGCTGCTGGCACCCGCACAACAGGAAACCTCCACGCCAGATGCTGCCGCCGTGCCAGCGCGGCATTTTACCGAAAAGGTGCTCTCCGACATCTGGATCGACCTGCTGAAGGTCGAGAGCCTCGGGGTGACAGACAATTTCTTCGATCTCGGCGGCCATTCGCTGCTGGCCGGCCAGGCGATGGCGCGCGTCGCCCGGGCGCTCGGCGTGTCCCTGCCGATCAAGACCATTTTCGAGGCGCCGACGGTCGAAGAGCTTGCCCGTCGGGTCGACGAGGCCGTAGCAGCGAAACCGCACAAGCCTGCCGCAAGCGTATCGCGGCTGATCGACAGCGGTCCGCCGACGCTCTCGATCGCACAGGACCAGATGATTCGGATCGAGCAGAACCTTCCGGGCCTGCCGCTGTTCAACCTGCCATTTGCCTTCCGTCTCGATGGCCCGCTCGATCCGGCCATCCTCGCGCAAGCATTCGGCGACATCGTACGCCGCCACGAATCGCTGCGGACCGGTTTCGGCTGGAGCGGCAAAGAGCCCGTCAGCCGCATCGCCACTCCGAGCGAGCTCGGGCCCGTCCTCACCGTCGAGGTCATCGGCGACGGGCGGCCGCACAACAACAAGCGGCGCAAGGCGCTCGAGCTCCGGAAGATCGATCTGCTGATCGAGCAGGAGACCTATGCCCCGTTCGACATCGCGCGGCCGCCGCTATTGCGGGCGCGGCTGTTGCAGCTCCATGCCGACGACCACGTGCTGCTGCTGACGCTGCATCATGTCATTGCCGACGGCTGGTCGATCGGGGTGCTGTTCGAGGAATTGTCCAGCCGCTATGCGGCGTTGGCCGGGCGCCCCGCAGCACCGCTACTGAGGCCGCCGCCGGCCTTTTCGGACGTCGCGCGCTGGCAGCGCTGGTGGTGTGGCACCGACGCCGCCCGTCGCCAGGCCGCCGACTGGACGGAGAATTTACGCGGCGCGGCTCCGATCTTCGAGGGCGAAGCGGACCCGGGCGCGTCCACCGGGCACCATCCGCTCTGGCTCGAGCCCGATCTGATCGCGCGACTCACCGCATTCGCGGGCCAGCACAACGCCACGCTGTTCATGTGTCTGCTGACTGGCCTGAAAGCCCTGCTGCTGGCGCGGACCGGCCGCACCGACATCTCGGTCGCCACCGCCATGGCCAATCGCGCCCAGCCGGACACCGACCGCATCGTCGGCCCGTTCGAGAACACGGTGATCGTCCGAACGACAATCACGCCGGATCTGTCGTTCGCGCAGGCCCTGAGCCGGGTGCGCCAGAGCGTGCTCGATGCGCATGCGCGGCAGGAGCTGCCGTTCAACATGCTGGCCGACCATCTGGAGCGGGAGGGGATCGACCCGGCCGCGCTGCTCCAGGTCTATTTCACGCTGCAGAATCCGCTGCGCCAGCCGCTCGATCTGCCGGAGATTGCAGTGCAATCGATCGGAAATGTCGCGCGCGAGGGCCAGCCGGTGCTGCCGATCGACCAGACCTGGCTGTCGCTGATGCTGAAGGAGCGCCCGACCGGAATCACCGGTTCATGCAATTACAAGCACGAGCTCCTCGACGGCGGCACGGTCCGCACATGGATGGCGGATCTCGTCGCGCTGCTGGCGGCGGCCGTCGACCAATCCGGCACACCACTCGGCCAGCTGCTCGCGCGCAAGGCGGCATGACCGGCCGTACACGAGGGCGAATACAGGTTCACTCGTCAAAGCTGTGCATGATCAAGTTGCATCTTGATTATTTGGCGCCATCGCGCAAGATTATTCCCGCCATTTTGATTTGGACGATTATTTTCAACCGGGGGAGTGCGTTATGGGTTTCATCAAATTTACCAAGGGCGCCTCGTTGAGCGACAAGGACCGCAAGGCCCTGCAGAAGCTGCTGACCAACGAGAAGAAGAAGCTCCAGGCCGCGATGAAGGACGTCGACGCCAGCCTTTCGATGCTGGGCGGGTCGAAGAAGGCCAAGAAGAAAAAGTAAGACTAGTCGGCAGGGACGCCGCACCAATCTTCAGGCTTCATTTTTCGGCCTCCGGTTTTCAAATTGGGCCGCTCGCTCGTCGAGTTGGGGTCTCGCACAAGCTTGCGCCTGTAAACCGGCCTGCAAATCGACAAGAATTTGCCTGGGTGGACCGCTAAGACCGGTCCACTGGTTGATTCTTGCTCAGTTGATTCTTCCGTCAGGGCCGGGGATTTGTCCTCTGCCTGACGCCAAAGGCCCAATTGATGGCAGACGACAGAATTGAACTGTTTGTCGGACTGATCGCGACCATTGACGCGCCGGGCGCAGCCGATGCGTGCCGACGGCTGCTCTCGGTCGACGAACGGATCCGCGCCGACCGCTTCAAGTTCGAGCGGCATCGGCGGCAATATATATTCGCGCACGCCATGCTGCGCCTGGCGCTGTCCCAGGTCGCGCCGAATGTCGCTCCCACCGACTGGTCCTTTGGGGCCGGCCGTTATGGGCGCCCGTTCGTCGCATCGCCCAAAACCTCGACCGCGCTGCATTTCAGCCTGTCGCACGCCGACGGCTGCGTTGCCTGTGTCGTATCCGGGCATGAGGCGGTCGGCGTCGACGTCGAAACAGTGTCACGGCGCGTCGCCCCGCTTTCCACCGCGAATCGCTTCTTTGCGCCGGAGGAGGTCGAAACGCTGCGCAGGCTGCCGGAGCCGGCGGCGATCGAGCGCTTTTTCGACTATTGGACGCTCAAGGAGGCCTATCTGAAGGCCAGGGGCTTCGGGCTCAACCTGCCGCTCGACGCCTTCGCGATGCAGGTCTCGCGCGAGGCCATCGAGATCAGCTTCAAGCCCGATATCGTCGACGATCCCTCGGGATGGCGCTTCTCGCTGTGTTCGCCCTCCCCCTCGCATCGCCTCGCGATCGCCGACGGCTCCCGGGCGCATGGCGGCCTTCCCATCAGCCGCAATGCCTGGCCGCTCCAGGAAGCGGCTGAATGATGACCTCGCGGCTGCGCGTCTTTCCCGCGATCTCGCGCAACCGCGATCCCAAGCAATATGTCGGTGAGCTGATGCGGGTGGCAGAGTTCGCCGACCGCAACGGCTTCGAAGGCATTCTGCTGTTCGAAGGCAACGACGTGTTCGTCGAGCCCTGGGCCATGGCCCAGCACATCATGGCGAAGACGACACGGAACTCGCCGCTGATCGCCGTCAATCCGGTCTACATGCACCCGTTCACGGCGGCGAAATTCGTCTCGTCGTTCGCGCAGCTCTACGGCCGCAAGGTCTATCTCAACATGATCACGGGGACCGCGGTCAGCGACTTGCAGGGCCTCGGCGACGAGCAGACCCATGCCGACCGCTATGTCAGGCTCGGCGAGTTCGTCGCGCTGATGCGCCAGCTGCTCTCGAGCCCGCGGCCGGTGATTGTCGAGGGTCGGTTCTATCGTGCCAGCAATCTGCAATTGCGCCCGCGCCTGCCGGCGGAGCTGATGCCGGAATTTTTGATCGCCGGCCAGTCCGAGGCGGCGCAGCGCGTGGCCAGGGAGACCGGCTGCATCAAGATGCAGATGCTGCCGCCCGATCTCGATGATGGCTTCGCGGCACCCGGCATGAACTTCGGCATCTTGGCACGCGAGAGAAGCGACGAGGCGCGGCAAGCGGCGAAGGCACGCTTCCGCGACAACCCCGACGATCGCGAGCTGCTCGCGCTCACCGTGGAGAACAGCGACTCCGTGTGGAAGCGGCGGCTATATGAGGGGCAAAGCGGCGAGCTTCAGCCCAACGGCTACTGGCTGCTGCCATTCCTGACCTTCCAGGCCGACTGCCCCTATCTCGTCGGCAGCTACGAGGAGATCGGCGCCAAGCTGAGGGCGTTTGCGGCGAAGGGACTGACCACGATCATGCTCGACGTGGTCGCGGACGAGACCGAGATGCAGCACGTCTGCAAGGCGCTGGCGGCAAGCGGGATGTTTTAACTACTGACCACACTGCATCCGCATCGTCATTGCGAGGAGCCCTTGCGACGAAGCAATCCAGGCTGATGCCGGGGAAAGATGCTGGATTGCTTCGCTTCGCTCGCAATGACGGAGAATGACGGTCTATTCAGCGAAACTCACCTTGCCTCTTCAAACCCCGCCAGCACCGAAGTCAAATTCGCGCCGAGGATATCCGAGAGATAGCCGCCTTCCTGCACGAATACGGTCGGCAGGCCCAGCTTGGCGATGGCCTGGCCGATGCGGCGGAAGCCGGGCGTGGTAACGGCAAGGCCCTTCAGCGGATCGTGTTCGGAGGCATCGAGGCCGAGCGCGATGACGAGGGCGCCGGGCGCGAAGGATTCGATCGCCTTGCGCGCGACGTCCATCGCCTGCATGTAGCCGTCGTCGCCGGTGCCGATGGGCAGCGGAATGTTGAGATTGGCGCCGAGGCCCGGGCCTTCGCCGCGCTCGTGCGCATAGCCCCACACATAAGGATAATATGCGACGGGATCGGCATGGATCGAGATCGTGTACACGTCCGGCCGCGCGTAAAAAATGCCTTGCGTGCCATTGCCGTGATGGACGTCGACGTCGAGGATCACGACGCGCTCGTGCTTGAGCCGCAGATGCGCCGCCGCGATCGCGCTGTTGTTGAGGAAGCAGAAGCCGCCGGCCATGTCGCGATAGGCGTGATGGCCGGGCGGACGGCAGAGCGCGTAGGTCGCATCCTCGCCGTCCATCACCATTTGCGCCGCCGTCACCGCAACGTCCGTTGCGGCACAGGCCGCCGCCCAGGTGCCCGGACCGATCGGCGCCGCGGTGTCGGCGGTGTGCCAGCCGAGCTTGCCGACGATGTGGGTGGGATAGGTCGCGGCGTGGCGCACGGGATGGATGTTGCCGATCATCTCCGGACCGGAATCGCCAAGCGCGGTCCAGGCATCCCAGGCTTCGCTCAGGAACGTCAGGTATTCCGGACTGTGAATGCGTGCCCGCGGCCCCTGCCCGAACTTGGTCGGCTCGACCAGTTGATGCTTGCCGTCCTTCAGGCCCTTGAGCAGGCGGTCGGCGCGCTCGGGCTGCTCGGTGGTGCGCTTGACGACGCCGCGAACAAGGAAGAATTGCGGATCGTGGCTCCGGTGCAGTTCGGTATGGACGGCTTTCACTCAAACACTCCGTGGTCGCGAGGGGTGCCACAGATGTCTTGATGCCTGCGGCGGCCGGATGCAAGCAAGAAGAATGCCGCCCTCGCGCCACTGTTCTGCACGGGAAGCAGACCGGCTTTAAGCGGTGGGCTCTAGCAGCGGCCGCGCTGGAGGCAGTGCTCGCGGCCCTGCTGGTCGGTGCGGAAGGCCTCGATGAAGCCGCCCTGGCGCTGGGTGACGAAGACGGTCTTGCCGTCACTGCCGCCGAACGCAAGGTTGGTCGGCTCCTTGGCCCTCAGCGGGATCTCGCGCTCGACCGCGCCGGTCGGCTTCATCAGCGCGATCGTGCCCTTGAGAATGCGCGCGACGTAAAGACGGCCGGCAACGTCCGTGCGCAGGCCGTCGATGGTGTCGGGCTGAAACGCCTTGACCAGTCTTGCCGCGGTGAGCTCGTTGCCGTTGATCGCATAGGACCAGATCTGGCCGCTGCTGGATTCACCGACAAAGAGCGTCTTCCCATCGGGACTGAGATCGATGCCGTTGGTGGTGCCCATCGCGCGCGGCGCCGACATCACCTGCCCCTGCACCGATCCGTCCGCGGCTTTCGCGATGCGCCAGATGTGGCCTTCGCGCCCCTTCCAGTTCGGATCGCTTGCATAGATCGTGCCGTCGCGCGCGATGGTGATGTCGTTGGGCTGGCTCATCTCGTCGGAGTGAAACCAGACGGCAGGTTCGGTCGCGCCCTTCGCCATCGCGAAGATGTTGTGCTTCTTGTAGTCGGCGATGAACATGGTGCCGCTGCGATCGAAACGGATCGCGTTGCCGACACTGCCTTCGGGGAGCGTCGTGAACAGCTCCGACGCCGCACCGCCCGCGGGCAATTTGCCGATGGTGCCGGGCTTGCCGAAATTGACGACGAACAGATTGCCGTCGAGATCGGCGGCGGGCCCTTCGATGCCGAAGGTGTATTCGCTGGCGGGCGTCACCTGCGCGCTGTCGAACAGTTTTGTTTCGGCAGCGGCCGGCGGCGTCGCGACAAGCAGGATGCTACTGCACAGGCACCAGAAATTCCTGCCGGATGTAATAGCCATCGTCGTCGGTGCACTCGCCATTCAGATAGGGATCGGCCGGCCGGAAGAATCGACTGAAGCCGGGTCTGTCTACAGCGCTCCTTTGTGTCACGACGACGACCTTGGCGGCCGGTATTTCGCCGCATTCCTTGTTGGTTTTGCTGAAAAACTTCCGCTGCGGCGGGCCAGGCTTGATCCGCATCCGCGTGCCCGGAACCATTTTGGCGACGAGCAGGTCCGCGGTATCGAGCAGGCGCGTGTAACCGGGCTCGGTCTTGGGCAGGCTCTCGCCGCCCGGCGGCATCAGCTTCTCGGCGCCAAGGCCGCGCAGGCGCGTGCGCAGCCTGCCGGCATCGGGATCGCCTGGATAGATCCAGCCGTCCTGCGACAGCATGAAGCGGAGCGCCGCCCCGTCCTTCTCCGCGTCCGTTTGGCCTGCCTTCAGACCGAAATCGGAATGGCAGCCGAGGCAGTGCTTCTCGACGAGGCCCTTGCGCAAGGTGGTGAGGCGAATGCTGTTCTGTGCATCCCTGGCGACGAAGGCCGCGAGCTGGTCGATCATCGCCTGGCTGCGCGTGTCGCAGCGGAGCGGCTGAGGCGGATCGCCCGCGGCGCGATCGATCCGGATCACGGTCTGGTTCTTGTCCTCGACCAGCCAGATGGCGCCGTCCTCCGCGACCGTCATGCCGACGGGGGCGCCTTGCGGCCGCGCGCCGTTGACGCGGTGCCAGCCGGCGATCAGTTCGTCGAACGGCGCGGCGGCGACCTCGCCGGTGTCGGTCTGGAAACTGCGCGTCGGATCGGCTGCGCAGCTGACGTGGTATCGCACCGGCGGAGGGCTCGGCCTGGGAAAGCCGTGATCGTCAACGTCGTAGACGAGAACGCGGCTGCCGGTCGGACGATAGCCGTGCAGGCCGACAAGCAGCTTGCCTTCCAGCTCGGGGAATTTCGCGCCGTGGTAATAGAGCATGGCGAGCGGCGCACCATGCGGCGGCATCAGCGAGAGCGGCGGCTTGTAGAGGGGATTGGCTGAGCAGAACGATTTGTAGATTCCCGATTGCAGCACGAGCCTGAATTCGGGGCTCGGCGTCGACAGGTCGTAGCAATAGGGCCAGCCGTAGTGCCTGCCCGGCTCGATCGCGTTGATCTCCTCGTTCGGCTTGAAGATGTCGGGCAGGTCGCGGCCGTTCTCGCCTTGCAGGAAGGCGTAACCGGCATCCGGAAAACTCGGGTGCAGCGCCAGCGCCATCGAGTTGCGCAAGCCGCGCGCATAGACGGTGTGCGGCGGATCGGGATCGCCAGGCTTCAATGCCGGGAAGATGCCGCCTGCGGGCGGCGTGAACAGCCAGATCGCGGCCATCGCCGCGCCCCCTTCGACCGCGGCGCAGGGCTTTGTGATCGGCGCCGGCGTGATGCAGTCGTCGCTGTGCGAGCCGACATTGACGAACAGCCGCCCGTCGCGATCGAAGACGAACTGCTTCAGCGGGTGCGCGCTCTCGTCGAGCCTCGTGCCGTCAGGCAACGTGATCCGGCGCCCGGGCATGTGCCGGACGATGGTCTCGACCGTGCTGCGAGGGTTGTCCGCCAGCGGGTCGAACCGGAAGATCGTCTCCGCGGTCGAGGCATAGAGCCTCTTGTCCGGGCCAATCACGAGGCCGAACGGGTATTCGAGCCCCGTCAGCAGCTCCTTGAACCGCTTGCCCTCTCCAGCGCGCGGATCGAGCAGCAGCAACCGCCCGTCGGTGTGACCCCAGCCGCCCATGTCGGCAACCACGAACAGGTCACGGCCGGGCACCTGGACGATCGAACGCGGGAATTTGAGGCGGTCCTCCTCGCTGGCAACGAGGCCGGCGCAAAATCCCGCCTTCATGTCGAGCTGGATCCGCGGAAAGGCGAGGTCACCGCTGCCGCAGCTATCCGAACCGATTGCGTAGCCGCTCTTCCTGGCCGGCTCGGACGAAGCCGGGGCGAAGCCGAGCAGCGCGGCGGCCAGGACCGCTGCCAGCAGGCGCAGATTTCGCCGTTCGCTCCCGAATGTGAACTGGTTCACGGTGCCCCCGACTTCCCGGGGACGCTTGTTCCATGGCACCCGCGCGCCGTCCAGTCATCACTCGCCTGTGATTAAACCTGTAACGACCTTGGTGCCGACCAATCTCCGTAAATTCCCTTACCGGGCTCGACCCGAATGTTTGGCGAATGCTTGGGGTGGTATCGGTTTGCCGTCCCAATCGCTTTCTACAGGAGGCGCTTATGGTCCAGGTCTACTTTCACTGCTCCAACACCGAGGGCACGCTGATCGACCGCTACGGCGCCGCCGTTGCCAGTCTGACCGAGGCGCGCGACCGCGCCACCCAGATCATGCACTCGATGATCCAGACGCCCGGTGCCGAAGACTGGCGCGACTGGGTGATCCATGTCAGCGATGACGATGGTGAGGAGATCTTCGATCTTCCCTTCACCGCCATGCTTGGCAAGCCGCACTGAGGTCAATGCCATGCTGCTCGCTTCACTCAGCCTGCTCCGCCAACCCCTGACTTTCGTCGCCAGCAAATGGCAGACGCTGGTGAGAGTCGCCGGCAACCCCTACCGCCCCGAGCTTCACTATATGCGCGGGCCCGGCCCGAAATGGCGCGCCAAATATCAGGCCAGCCGGCTCGACCGCTCGCTCTGAGCGCACCAGCTTCGCTTTCCAGCTGATTTCCGTCTCTTCATCATCATGGCCGGGTTTCCCGGCCATGATGCGTTTGGGAACGGCCCTTCACCGTTCTGTAAACCTCGCCTTGCGCTTCTCGACAAAAGCGGTGCGCCCTTCGATGGCATCCGCGCTCCTGCGGATCGTGGCCTGAAGCTCGATCTCGCGGCGGAACTGTGCCTCGTAGGTCGCGTGCTCGCTCTCCTCGACCAGCGCGCGGGTTGCGACCAAAGCGCGCGTCGGGCCCTCCGCCAGACGGCGCGCCAGCACCAGCGCCTCGTCCATCAGCTTCGCATCGTCGACGACCTGCCGCACCAGGCCGATCTCCTGGGCGCGTTCGGCCGTCAGCGGCTCGTTGAGCAGCATCAGCTCGAGTGCGCGCTGCCGGCCGACGAGGCGCGGCAGCAGCCAGGTCGAGCCGAGATCGGGCACCAGCGCAATGCGGCTGAACACTTGAATAAAACTCGCCGACCGCGCCGCGACGATGATGTCGCCAGCCATCGCAAGGCTGAAGCCGCCGCCGGCCGCCACCCCGTTGACGGCGACGACGACTGGCACGCGGCATTCGCGCAGCGCCCGGAAGGCCGGCCAGTAGAAACGCATCACGCCGGCGGCGATGTCCTCGCCGAGCGACTCGGACGCCTTCAAATTCTGCCCTGAGCAAAAACCGCGCCCGGCGCCGGTGAGGACCAGGGCACGCACACCCTCGTCCTGCGTCATCTCGGCGATGGCGGTGGCGAGTGCGCCGAGCAGGTCCGGCGTCATCGCGTTCAGGCTCGCGGGCTCGTCGAGGGTCAGAATCCCGACCGCGCCATCCCGCGCTTGTTTCACACCTGCCATGTCGCGTCTCCCTTTGGATGTTCTCGTTGGCGGCAATGTGCCATTGTCCGCGCGCTCCGCCAATCCGGAGCTCGACGTCACCGCAACGAAGCCAAGACAACAAGACACAGATCAAGACGACACCATGCCTCATCAGTTCAGCCTCGCCCAGACCGTCCGCAAACCCGCCGTCACATCCGAGGGCGGTATCGTCGCCGCGCAGTCGCGGCGAGCGGCCGAAGTGGGCGCCGAGGTGCTGGCGGCGGGCGGCGACTGTGTGGACGCCATCGTCGCAACCACCATGGCGTTGAACGTGCTGGAGCCCTGGAACAGCGGCATCGGCGGCGGCGGCGCGATGGTGCTCTACCGCGCCAAGGAAAATCGCTATGAGGTGATCGATTACGGCATGTGTGCGCCGCAGAGCCTGCGCACCGCCGATTATCCACTCAGCGGTGAAGGCGCGGCCTCCGATCTGTTTCCTTGGCCGCGGGTGAAGGATGATCGCAACATCCACGGGCCAGGCTCGGTCGCAGTGCCTGGCGTCGTCGCCGGCATGGAGGAGGCGCATCGCCGCTACGCAAAGCTGCCGTGGAAGGATCTGGTCGCGCCGGCCACAGCACTCGCCGGCGAAGGCCTGCTGGTCGATTGGTGGACCACGCTGACGATCGCGAACTCGGCGGCCGACCTCCGGCGCTATCCCGCAAGCGCAGCGACATTCCTGAAGGACGGCCTGCCGCCAAGTGCGCCCTGGGGCATCAAGTCCGAGACGCGGCTGCCGCTGAACAATCTGAAGGCGACGCTGTCGCATCTCGCCGACGCCGGCCCGCGCGATTTCTACCAGGGCGATCTCGCCAGGAGCATCGCCTCCGACATCAAGGCCGACGGCGGCTCGCTGTCGGTAGAGGACCTCGCCGCGTTCCGCAGCCATCTGCGCGAACCGCTGGCGATCCCCTATCGCGGCGGCAAGGTGTTTGCGACCCCGGAGCTCACGGCCGGGCCGACCATGGCGCATGCGCTGCGCCTGTTGCAGCAAAGCCTGAAGCCCGCCAGCGCGCCGGACGCGACCGCCTATATCGAGTATGCCCTTGCCCTGCAGGCGGCCTTCCGCGAGCGGCTCAAGGACATGGGTGATGCCGACGGCAAGCGCTCGCTCGGCGCCGAATATCTTGCACCCGCCTGCACCACTCATTTCTCCGTGGTCGACCGCCACGGCAATATCGCGGCGGTGACGCAGACGCTGCTCTCGTCGTTCGGCTCGAAATACGTGACGCCGCACAGCGGCATCGCCATGAACAACGGCATCATGTGGTTCGACCCGACGCCCGGCACCACCAACTCGCTCGTATCAGGCAAGCGCTGTCTCTGTAATTACACGCCCGTCATCGCCGAAACCAGGGACGGCAAGCGTCTCGCAGTCGGCGCCTCCGGCGGCCGCCGCATCCTGCCGTCGGTGATGCAACTCGTGTCCTTTGCGATGGATTTCGGCATGGACCTCGATGCCGCCATCCACCAGCCGCGCATCGATGCCAGCGAAGGCGCGGTGGTGATCGGCGATTCCCGCCTGCCGGCGGAGGTGCGCCAAGCTCTCACCGCGCGCTTCGACTATGAAGAGAGCCGCGTGCAGGCGCTGCCGCAGAAATTCGCCTGCCCGAGCGTGGTGATGCGCGAAGGCGAGCTCAATTCCGGCGCAGTCGAGATCTTCCAGCCCTGGGCCGAGGCGGTGGCGGAGGCGTGACTCCGTTCAACAAGAGAGCATGCCAGCACGCGTTGAGCGATACGCGATTGCGCATCTCTGCGAGCGTCACGACTCCTCCACATTTGCAAGGAACTTAGCTGCGCGTCGTCCGTTCATCGAACGGACAAGTGCGCTCGCCCCACTGGAGGACATGATGAAGAAACTTGCGCTCGCCGCGTCGCTGATCGTCGCGGCCGGCTTTACATTTGCCAACCCTGCGCTTGCAAAGGGTGGGCATGGTCATGGACACGGTCATGGCCATTCGATGGGCCATCATCACCATGGCACGCCGCCCGGATGGTACCATGGGCGCAAGGTCGGCTGGCGCGGTCACGGGTGCCCGCCCGGACTGTGGAAGCAGGGCCGCTGCTGACGCAATCTGCCATTCCTGCAAGGCGCCGCCCCTCACAAGGCGGCGCCTTTTTCATAGGCCGAGCCGGTCCCGCACGCGGCCCGCAATCACGGCGGTCGCGACGCCGACCGGCCAGAACGCGTGCATCGGGATCGGCTTGATGCCCGTGACAGGCATGTCGAGCTCGGCCTTGGCGCCGCCGATCAGACGGCGGGCGAGTTGCGCGCCCATTGCGGTCGAGAGCGCGACGCCGCGGCCGTTGCAGCCGAGCGAGATCAGGATGTTTTCCGCGGGCTCGTGCACATGCGGATAGTGGTCCTTGGTGATCGCGAGCCGGCTATTCCAGCCATGGGTCCAGGCGACGCCCTTGATTTGGGGCCACAGCCTCTCCGCATAACGCATGAGATAGGCGACGTCGTGCGGTGAGTTGATCCAGCGCATCGGGCCACGGCCGCCCATCAGCAGGCGATTCTGCTGATCGATGCGGTAATAGACGGTGATGTGGCCGCTCTCGTAGAGCACCGGGCGCGTCGGCATGATCGAACGCGCGGCCTCATCCGAAAGCGGCGCGGTGGCGGCGATCGAGGAAAACACCGGCACGATGGTGCGGCGGAGCGCCGGCCAGAGATCGTCGGTGAAGCCGTTGGTCGCAAGCAGAACCTTGTCCGCATGCACGACCGCGCGCGGCGTCTCGATGCGCCAGCGACTGCCGTTGCGGCGAAGCGATAGCGCCGGCGTTTCGCCATGGACTTTAGCGCCCGCCGAGAT
Source organism: Bradyrhizobium huanghuaihaiense (assembly GCF_025200885.1). Classification (NCBI taxonomy): domain Bacteria; kingdom Pseudomonadati; phylum Pseudomonadota; class Alphaproteobacteria; order Hyphomicrobiales; family Nitrobacteraceae; genus Bradyrhizobium; species Bradyrhizobium huanghuaihaiense. The sequence goes on from NZ_CP104172.1 coordinate 7,558,786, forward strand.
CGCGGCGCGCGCGAGACCGCGGGCGTAGCTCAGGGGATGCAGATCGCCGCCGCGCGTGTCCAGCATCGCGCCGACGTAGCGGTCGGTGCCCGTCATCTCGCGCAGTTGCTCGCGGTTCAGGTAGGACACCGGCATGCCGCGGCGGATGCATTGCTGCGCGGTGTTTTCGATCGCAGCAGCGCTGGCCAAATGATAGGCCGCGCGCAGCGTGCCGTTCTGCCGCGCTTCGCAGGGGATCTGGTAGCGGCGGATCAAATCGTGCGTGAAGTTCGTGGTGCCGTAGGAGAACGCGATCATGCGGCGGCCGAGCTCCGCGCCGAAATCCGCCTCGATCTGATCGGGGTCGTGCTTCAATCCGGGATTGGTGTGGCCGCCATTGTTGCCGGAGGCGCCCCAGCCCGGCTCCTGCGTTTCCAGCACCAGCGCCTCGACGCCCTGCTCGGCCAGATGCAACGCAGTGGACAGGCCGGTATAGCCGCCGCCGACGATTGCGACGGAAACGCTCTTGTCTGTATCGAGCGGCGGCGTCGCAACCGGCGCGACGGCGGTGTCGGCATAGAGCGAGGGCGGCAGAGGCAGGCGCGCATTCATGGCGAGAACCGATCAGAGCGGATGCAGCACGCGTCGCAAGAAGTCCTGCGTGCGCGCGTGCTGCGGTTGATTGAGCACCGATTTCGCCGGACCTTGCTCGACAATGACACCGCCGTCGATGAACAGCACGCGGTCGGCAACGTCGCGGGCAAAGCCCATCTCGTGGGTGACGACCACCATGGTCATGCCGTCGTCGGCGAGCTTGCGCATCACGCCGAGGACGTCGCCGACCAGCTCGGGATCGAGCGCCGAGGTCGGCTCGTCGAACAGGATGGCCTTGGGCTGCATCGCCAGCGCCCGCGCGATCGCGACGCGCTGCTGCTGGCCTCCGGAGAGCTGCGGCGGATGGGCATCGGCCTTCTCGGCGAGCCCGACCTGGGCGAGCAGCGCGCGGCCGCGCTCGAGCACCTGGGCACGCGGCTCCTTCTTCACGAACAGCGGACCCTCGACCACGTTCTCCAGCGCCGTGCGGTGCGGGAACAGGTTGAAGCGCTGAAACACCATCGAGACCTGGGTGCGGATGTTCACGATCGACGGCGCGTCGCGATCGACCTTCAATCCTTCGACGCTGATCTCGCCGCGGTCGTAGCTTTCGAGGCCATTGATGCAGCGAAGGATGGTGGACTTGCCCGAGCCCGAGGGGCCGATGATGCAGACCACCTCGCCCTTCTCGACGGAAGCCGTGATGCCCTTGAGCACCTCGACCTTGCCAAAACTCTTGTGGACGTCGCTCAGCTCGATCATCGCTTGCCGGCCCGCTTCTCGAAGTGACGGACCAGCAGGATCAGCGGGATGCTCATGGTGAGATACATCAGCGCAACCAGCGTGAACACGTTGGTGTTCTTGAAGGTCGAGGACGCGATCAGCTTGCCCTGCAGCGCAAGCTCGGCGACCGTGATGGTCGAGGCCTGCGAGGAGTCCTTCAGCATCATGATCATGACGTTGCCGTAGGGCGGCAGCACGATGCGCACGGCCTGCGGCAGCACCACGCGGCGCATGGTCAGCCACCAGCCCATGCCGATCGACTGCGCCGCCTCGATCTGTCCCTTGTCGATCGCCTCGATGCCGGCGCGGAAGTTTTCCGCTTGATAGGCCGAATAGGCGATGCCGAGCCCGAGGATGGCGGCCTGCAAGGCCGACAGCGTGACGCCGAGATCCGGCATCACGAAGTAGAGGTAGAACAACAGCACGATGATCGGGATGCCGCGGATGACGTTGATCAGGCTGGCGCTGAGCATCGACAGCGCCTTGATGCCGGAGACCCGCATCATCGCCCAGATCAGACCAAGTACCGTCGAGAGCAGCAGCGAGCCGATGGTGACGACGATCGTCAGCGCGACGCCGTTCATCAGGATCGGGAAGAACTCGGCGGCGTCGTGCAAGAAGCCTTTCATCGGGCAGCCTTCGATCGATCAGGTCTTGCCAATCAACCTTGCGCCTTCTGGCCCCACTTCTCGAGGATCTTGTCGATGGTGCCGTTGGCCTTCAGCTTTGCCAGCGAGGCATTGATCTTGCCGAGCAGCGCGGTCTCGCCCTTGCGGACGCCGATGCCGACCGAGCCGACGGTGACGGGCTTGTAGCCGTCGACGAGACGCACCTCGGGGAAGCCACCCTGCTTCAGATTGTAGGCAAGGATCGGATAGTCCGCATAGCCGGCCTTGAGGCGGCCGGTGTTCACGTCGCGCAGGATGTCGGGAATGGTGTCGTAAGCTTTCACGTCGGCAAACAGGCCGGTCTTCTTCAGCGCGTCGACGAAGGCGGTGCCGACTTGCGCGCCGACGGTCTCGCCCTTCAGGTCTTCCTGCGTGGTGTAAGCCTTGGTGTCGGTCTTCGGCACCACGAGGCCTTCGCCGTAGCTGTAGATCGGGTCGGAGAAGTCGACGACCTCCTTGCGCGGCGCGGTGATGAACATCGCGGCGGCAATGATGTCGATCTTGCTCGAGGTCAGCGACGGGATCAGCGCCGAGAACGCCATCGGCTCGATCTGCACGTTGAGGCCGGCGTCCTTTCCGACCTCGGTGATGATATCGACCATGATACCCTGGATGGTGTTGGTCTTGGTGTCGAGGAAGGTGAAGGGGATGCCCGTCGGCGTCGAGCCGACCTTCAGCACCTGCTGCGCCGACCCTGGCGCGGCGGCAAACAGCGCGAGCGCCGCAACTGCGGCCTGAACAAAACGCTTCATCGCATCCCCCTTTGGGTCCGACCGGTGCCGGCGCTCGCAGATGTCTCGATCGCAGACGTTGCGGGCCAAGCCGTTTCGGCCTATTTTCACCAATATGAAAATCTGGTCACACTTTCGCTGATGATGCAAGCGGTTTTCATGCACATGAAGGAAGCGGTTTGACGTGAGCGGTGGCAAAAGAATGCGCAAACCGGCCGCCGCGAAGCCGGCCAGGAAGGTGAAAGCCAAGGCCGTCGCCAAGCCTGTCGCCAAGCCGGCCGAACCCGCGATGGACATCGCGGTCGGCCGCCGTATCCGGGATCTCAGACGCGTCAGGCAGTTCTCGCTGGAGACAGTCGCGGCCCGGACGGAGCTCTCGATCGGCTTCCTCAGCCAGATCGAGCGCGGCCTGTCGTCGCCGTCGCTGCGCGTGCTGGCGACGCTCGCCGACGTGCTCGGCGTCGGCATCGCCGCGCTGTTCGGCGCGAGCCCAAGTGCTGACGGCGCATCCGACCAGGTGGTGACGCGCGGCCTGCAGCGCCCCGAGCTGAAGCTGTGGCGCACCGGCGTCTCAAAACAATTGCTGAGCCCGGCGAGCGCCGACAACCGGCTCAACCTGTTCCTGGTGCATCTGGAGCCCGGCGGCTCCACCGGCGACGAGCTCTACACCCATGACGGCGAAGAAGCCGGCCTCGTGCTCGAAGGCGAGATGATGCTGACGGTGGACAGCGAGACCTGGTCGCTGAAGCAAGGCGACAGTTTTCGGTTCGCGAGCCGAAGGCCGCACCGGTTTTCGAACCCGGCGAACGATGCAAAGGCCGTGGTGCTGTGGGTGAATTGCGTGACGGGGGCCGGGTAGCTCACTCGTCGGACCGCGAACGCAACTCCATCCCCGTCATCCCCGCGCAACGGCGAAGCCGTTGTCGCTGGAGGTGCGAGACTTGCGATGCGATCGCATCGCAAGTCGAGCCTCGAAGGATGCACGGCCACAGCCGGGCCGTCGCCCTTCGAGGCTCGCCGCACGGCGCGTTGCGCCGCGCAGCTCACGCCTCAGGGTGACGGTGATGGAGTGGATCCGCGATGCCTCCGCACCGTCATTGCGAGCGCAGCGAAGCAATCCAGAGTCTTGCCGCGGAGACAGCCTGGATTGCTTCGTCGCAAGGGCTCCTCGCAATGACGAGGGGATAGAGTGTCACCCAAACCGGTACTTGTACCGCTCCACCGACAGCGCACTCACGTCGATGTCCGGCTTCTTGCCCGACAGCATGTCGGCGAGCACGCGCCCCGAGCCGCAGGACATGGTCCAGCCGAGCGTGCCGTGGCCGGTGTTGAGATGCAGGTTGGCGAAGTGGGTCGGGCCGATCACGGGCGGGCCGTCCGGCGTCATCGGACGCAGGCCACTCCAGAAGGTCGCTTTGGACAGGTCGCCGCCGCGCGGGAACAGGTCGGTCAGGGAATGATCGAGCGTGGCGCGGCGCGCGTCGTACAGCTTGCTCGAATAGCCCGAGATTTCGGCAGTCCCGCCGACGCGAATGCGATTGCCGAGGCGGGTGATCGCGACCTTGTAGCTCTCGTCCATCACGGTCGATTCCGGCGCGCCGGAAGCGTCCTTGATCGGCACCGTGATCGAATAGCCCTTCACCGGATAGACCGGCAGCGAGATGCCGAGCGGCGCGACGAGCCGCGGCGACCAGCTGCCGAGCGCGAGCACGTAACTATCTGCCTGCAACAGGCCGGCACTGGTCGCGACACCGCTGACACGCGCGCCGTCGGTGACGATGCGATCGATGCCGGTGTTGAACATGAAACGCACGCCGAGCGCCTGGGCATGCTTGGCCAGCGCCTGCGTGAACATGTGGCAGTCGCCGGTCTCGTCCTGCGGCAGGCGGAGCCCGCCGGCAAACTTCTCCTTTACGCCGGCGAGCGCCGGCTCGACCGCGATGCAGCCTTCGCGGCTCAGCACCTCGAAGGGCACGCCATATTGCTTGAGCACGGCGATGTCTTCGCCGGTGCCGTCGAGCTGGGACTGGTAACGGAACAGCTGCAGCGTGCCCTGCGAGCGCTCGTCATACTGGATGCCGATGTCGCGGCGCAGATCGCGCAAGGCATCGCGGCTGTATTCCGCGATCGGAATCATCTGGCTCTTGTTGACCGCATAGCGTTCGCTGGTGCAGTTGCGCAGCATCTTGAGCAGCCAGACCCACATGACGGGGTCGAGCTTCGGCCGGATCACCAGTGGGCCGTGCTTCATCAAGAGCCACTTGACCGCCTTCACCGGCACGCCGGGGCCGGCCCAGGGCGAGGAATAGCCGGGCGACACCTCGCCGGCATTGGCGAAAGAGGTCTCCAGTGCCGGCTCCGGCTGACGGTCGACGACCGTCACATCATGGCCGGCACGTGCGAGGTAGTAGGCAGAGGTGACACCGATGACACCGCTGCCGAGGATCAGAACTTTCACGCTTGGTCAAACTCCCGCGGCATCACGCTCGCCGCTGCAAGGAAATAACTCGCAACGGCGAGAGCAATTATCAGGCCACCTTCTTGATGGCGTCGCCGAGGATCGAAACCATCTGGTCGATGTGGCTCTTCTCGACGATGAGCGGGGGCGACATCGCGAAGCTGTCGCCGCTCATGCGCAGATAGAGGCCGGTGTTGAAGCAGTCGACCATGACGTCGTAGCCGCGCGCGCCGACGATTCCGTCACGCGGCGCCAGCTCGACCGCGCCCATCAGGCCGCAATTGCGGATGTCGACGACGTTGGGCAGGCCCTTGAGCGAATGCAGCGCATCGCGCCAGTATTCGGCGATCGACGCACCGCGCGTGAGCAGGCCTTCGTCCTTGTAGATGTCGAGCGTCGCGATGCCGGCGGCGCAAGCGGTCGGATGCGCCGAATAGGTGTAGCCGTGGAACAGCTCCATCTGGTTCTCGGGGCCGACCATCATGCCGTCATGCACCTTGCGGCTCGCGAACACGGCGCCGCAGGGAATGGTGCCGTTGGTGATGCCCTTGGCCGTCGTCATCAGGTCAGGTGTGACGCCGAAGAAGTTGGCGGCGAACGGCGTGCCGAGGCGGCCGAAGCCGGTGATGACTTCGTCGAAGATCAGCAGGATGCCGTGCTTGTCGCAGATTTCGCGCAGGCGCTGCAGATAGCCCTTCGGCGGCGGCAGCACCGCGGTCGAACCCGGCACCGGCTCGACGATGACGGCGGCGATGGTCTCGGCGCCGTGCAGGGCCACCAGACGCTCGAGATCGTCGGCGAGCTCGACGCCATGCTCGGGCTGGTCCTTGGCGAAAGCGTTACGGGTGAGATCGTGGGTGTGGCGGATGTGGTCGACGCCCGGCAGCAGAGTCGCGAAGGCGCGGCGGTTGGCGACCATGCCGCCGACCGAGGTGCCGCCGAAGCCGACGCCGTGATAGCCACGCTCGCGGCCGATCAGGCGGGTGCGGCTCGACTGGCCGTTGGCGCGATGATAGGCGAGCGCGATCTTCAGCGCGGTATCGACCGACTCGGAGCCGGAGTTGGTGAAGAAGATGCGATCGAGGCCCTTGGGCGCGATCTCGGCAAGGCGCTCGGCGAAGTCGAATGCCAGCGGATGACCCATCTGGAACGTGGGCGCGAAGTCCAGCGTCATCAGCTGCCGCTCAACCGCGGCGGCGATCTGCTTGCGGCCGTGGCCGGCATTGACGCACCAGAGGCCGGCAGAGCCGTCGATCACCTTGCGGCCGTCGACGGTGGTGTAGTGCATGCCTTCGGCCGAGGAGAACAGGCGCGGCGCCTTCTTGAACTGCCGGTTGGCCGTGAACGGCATCCAGAACGAGTCGGTCTTGATAGTGTTCGGAATCTGATGAAGGGTCACGGCCGCGCTCCTTTGCTGACCCACTAGCAGAGCCACGGCTTGGAAAGCGCAACAAGTCCTTTTCTGGTGACCTGCAAGCCATTGATTTTGCTGGGGCAGCTAGTCCATATTTGCGCGATCCGCAACACCTGAAACACAGGACCTGGGCTATGAGCGTCGACATCGGTGGACGGCTGCGATTCATCCGGGCGCGCCACAAGCTGTCGCAGCGCGAGCTTGCCAAACGCGCCGGCGTCACCAATTCGACGATCTCGCTGATCGAATCCAACCAGATGAACCCATCGGTCGGCGCGCTCAAGCGCATCCTCGACGGCATCCCGATGGGGCTCGCCGAGTTCTTCGCGCTGGAGCCGGAGTCCAGGCGCAAGATCTTCTACCGCGCGGAGGAGCTGACGGAGGTCGGCAAGAAGCCGATCTCGTATCGGCAGGTCGGCGACAATCTGTTCGGCCGCAGCCTGCAGATCTTGAAGGAGCGCTACGAGCCCGGCAGCGACACCGGACGCGTGCATCTCGTCCATGACGGCGAGGAAGGCGGCATCGTGATATCAGGCAAGCTCGAAGTCACCGTCGAGGACGAGCGCCGCATTCTCAATCCAGGCGATGCCTATTATTTCGAGAGCCGCCGCCCGCATCGCTTCCGCTGCGTCGGCGGCAAGCCGTGTGAAGTGATCTCGGCGTGCACGCCGCCGACGTTCTGACGCGATCGGCGGCATCCGGGATCCTACGGAGTGCCCCGGTGTCTTACGGACCTTGAGGCATCTCAATTTCCGCGAGCCGTTCCTCTATATGATGCGAGCCGCAGCCGAGAGACATTCCGGCGCCGCTTCATAAGGCTCGCAGATGAAGATCACGCTCGCCAACGCCGAAGCCGCGCTCGACGAAGTCCAGCGCGATGCCGACAAGCTCCGCTCGCAGGAGCTGCGCAAGGCTATCGCCGACTACATCGAGATGCAGCGCGAGGCGCTCAAGGCGGTCCGCAAGAAGCTGCATTAGCGAGACGCGGCGGAGCGAGAGGATCTCGCGCCGCATTCTGTCTCAACGCTGCGTCAGCAACTCCTCGATCCGGATCGGGAAGCGGCGGACGCGTACGCCGGTCGCGTGCCAGACGGCGTTGGCGACCGCACCGGCACTGCCGGTGATGCCGATCTCACCGACACCCTTGATGCCGAGCGCATTCACATGCGGATCGTGCTCCTCGACCGTGATCACATCGAGCGGCGGCACGTCGGCATTCACGGGGATGTGGTACTCGCCGAGATTGGCGTTCATGATGCGGCCGCTGCGGCGGTCGGTGATGGCTTCCTCGTGCAGCGCGAAGGACAGGCCCCAGATCATGCCGCCGAACAGCTGGCTCTTCACCAGATGCGGATTGACGATGCGTCCCGCTGCGAAGGCGCCGACCATGCGGGTGACGCGAACCTGGCCGAGCTCGGGATCGACCTTCACCTCCGCGAACACCGCGCCATGGGCATGCATCGCATACTGCTCCATCGCCGCCGGGTTCGGCGCGCCGGTGCCGCGGGCCTCGACCTCGGCAACGCCGGCACGCGCGAGGATCTCCGCATAGCTCTCGTTGCGGCTCTCGTCGTCACGACGGATCAGCCTGCCGTCCCGCGCGATCACACCGGCATTGCCGGCGCCGAACAGCGGCGAGCGCTCATCATTGGTGGCGAGATCGGCAAGCTTTGCGATCACGGCCGCGCCGGCGCTGTGGATCGCAGCACCCGCGGTCGCCGTGTGCGCCGAACCGCCGGCAATGCCGGCATCGGGCAGGTCAGATGTGCCGGCCTTGAAGTCCACGCGGTCGATATCGAGACCGACGGCATCGGCCGCGATCTGCGCCAGCGCCGTCCAGGCGCCCTGCCCCATGTCGTGCGCGCCGATCTCCATCGCGCCCGAGCCGTCGCGGCGGAGCACAGCGCGCGCCTCGGCCTGGAACATCAGCGCGGGGAACGTCGCGGTGCCCATCCCCCAGCCGACCAGAAGTCCGGCATCGTCGCGCATCTGTCTGGGCTGGAGCGAGCGCTTCGCCCATCCGAAACGCGCTGCGCCCTGATCGTAACAGGCGCGCAGCGCTTTCGAGGAGAACGGTCTTCCCGTCATCGGCTCGACCTCGGCGTAGTTCTTCAGGCGGAAGGCCAGCGGATCCATGCCGCAGGCCCAGGCCATCTCGTCGATCGCGCTCTCCAGCGCGATCGAGCCGGTCGCCTCGCCGGGCGCGCGCATGAACAGCGGCGTGCCGGTGTTGACGCGCACGGCATCGTGCGAGGTGCGGATCGCAGGCGCCGCATAGAGCGTGTGCGAGGCGTCGGCCGCGGGCTCGTAGAAATCGTCGAAGGTGCTCGACACGGTCCTTGCATGATGATCGAGCGCGGTCAGGCGTCCCTCGCCGTCGGCGCCGATGCGCAAGCGCTGCCGCGTCGGCGCGCGGTGACCGACCGGGCCGTACATCTGCTCGCGGCGCAGCACCAGCTTGACCGGCCTGCCGACGAGTTTTGCCGCCATGATGCCGAGCGTTGGCGGCCCGGCCATCAATCCCTTGGAGCCGAAGCCGCCGCCGAGGAACGGGCTACGGATGTGGATCTTGTCGTGCGCGATGCCGAACAATTCGGCGATGCGCGCCAGCGACAGCATCAGGCCCTGGGTCGGCATGTCGATCTGCAGACGGTTGCCATCCCAGGAGGCGACGATCGCATGCGGCTCCATCGCGTTGTGATATTGCGGCGGCGTCTCGTAAGTCGCGTCGATCTGCTTTTCAGCCGTGGCGAGGCCAGCCTCGACATCGCCGCGGTGGCTTTCCGTGGGATTGCCGACACCGACGACCGGCGGCACGAAGCTTTCGCCGGCATCGAGCCCCACGAGCGCCGGCAACGTTTCGTAACGCGGCGCCAGCAGCAGCGCGCCTTCCGTCGCCGCCTCCAGCGTCTCGGCAATCACGACGGCGATCGGCTGGTTGGCGTAGCGGACCTCATTGCTTTGCAACACCTCCATCCGAAACACGAACGGATTGGTCTTGATTTCAGGATCGATTGCGAGCTCAGGCTTGTGGTCCGGCGTCATGACATCGACGACGCCGGGATGGCGCTTGGCCGCCGCGACATCGAGCGAGACCACGCGGCCGCGCGAAATGCTCGCGACCGCCATCACCGCAAACAGCAGGCCGGGTGGATGATTGTCGGCGGCGTAGGTCGCCTGTCCCTTGACCTTGAGGACGCCGTCGCGGCGGGTCAGCGGCTGGCCGATGTTCGAGCCGTGCCGCAGATGGGCGGGAGAGCTGGACAGATTGAGCTCAGGCATGGATGGCTCCGGAGGTCGAGGCAAAGGGCGATGCCGGCAGCGCGGGGATACGCGCAGGCGTACCGGCAGCGGCAAGTGTCAGCGCGCGCACGACGATGCGGCGCGCGAGCTCGATCTTGAAGGCGTTGTCGCCGGACGGCTTTGCGTCGGTGAGCGCGCGCCAGGCGGCTTCCTGGAAGGCGTCGGCCGTCGGCGCGACACCCCTCAGAACGTCCTCCGCGGCGCGGGCACGCCAGGGCTTTGCGGCGACACCGCCGAGCGCAAGCCGCGCTTCGGCGATCTTGCCGTTCTCGATCCGCAACGCAGCCGCAGCCGAGACGACGGCGAAGGCATAGGACGTGCGCTCGCGAACCTTGAGGTAACGCGCGTGCGCGGCGAAGCCGCGCGCTGCGGGCGGCAGGCGCACGGCGACGATGAGGTCGCCGGGCTCGAGCGCCGACTCACGCTCGGGCGTATTGCCCGGTAGGCGGTGCAGCGCGTCGAGCGCGATCTCGCGCCGGCCGCTCCTGCCTTCGATCTCGACGACGGCATCGAGTGCGACGAGCGGCACGCAGAAGTCGGACGGATGCGTGGCGATGCAGCTCTCGCTCCAGCCGAGTACGGCATGGCCGCGGTTCTCGCCATCGCGGGCGTCGCAGCCGGAGCCGGCCTCGCGCTTGTTGCAGCGGCTGGCGGTGTCGTAGAAATACGCACAGCGGGTCCTCTGCAGCAGATTGCCGCCGACGGTGGCGGCGTTGCGCAATTGCGCCGACGCACCGGAGAGCAGCGCTTCGGCCACGGCGGGATAAGTCCTTGCGAATTCCGGATCATGCGCGAGATCAGCGTTGCTCACCAGCGCGCCGATGCGCAACGATCCGTCGGCGAGCGTCTCGATTTGATCGAGCCCGTGGAGATGCGTGACATCGACGAGGCGATCCGGCCGGCTGACGCCGCCCTTCATCAGATCGAGCAGATTGGTGCCGGCGGCAAGATAAACGGCGCCCGGCTGCGCGGCGGCGGCAACGGCTTCAGTGACTGTGGCGGGCCTGACATAATCGAACGGTTTCATGCGGAGCGCCTCTGGTTGGTTTCGTCCATGCCGGCCTGCGCTTCCAGCACGGCATCGACGATGCCGGCATAGGCGCCGCAGCGGCACAGATTGCCGCTCATGCATTCGCGGATGCGTTCGGGATCGTTGCCGGCCTGGGCCTCTTGCATCATGCCGATCGCGCTCATGATCTGGCCGGGGGTGCAGAAGCCGCACTGGAAGCCGTCCTGGGCGATGAAAGCGGCCTGGACCGGGTGAAGCTGATCGCCCCGCGCGACGCCTTCGATGGTGAGGATCTCGGCGCCGTCATGGCTGATGGCGAGCGCGAGGCAGGAGTTAATGCGCTTGCCGTCGACGAGGATGGTGCAGGCGCCGCACTGGCCGCGGTCGCATCCCTTCTTGGTTCCGGTCAGATGGAGGCGCTCACGCAGGAGATCGAGCAGCGTGACGCGCGGATCGTCGAGGACGAAGTCGCGCCGCGCACCGTTCACGGTGAGGCTGATGGAGTGGTTCATACAAGGCTCCGATCAGATATGGACATGGCTCATCGCGCAGCGCGCCACCGCCGTGGCCGCCGTCGATTTCGAATTGACCGGGCGGAGCCGGGCCAACATCTCAGTGAAGATACGGAGGCACCCTCCGCTTAACAAGGGCCGCGGAAAAATATTTGGAATTCGTCAAAGCCCGTGCGCATACAACGCGATGCAGCCGGCCAAGGGTTCAACAAGGGTTCAATCTAACCAATTCGTGATCTACATTGCCTGATATGGACGACCACACCGACCAGACCCGAAAACCCCGCGCCGATGCCGTACGCAATCGCGAGCGCGTGCTCGAAGCGGCCAAGGCCGTGTTCAGCGCTGGCGGCCCCGAGGCGAGCCTGGAAGCCGTGGCCAAACGCGCCGGCGTCGGCATCGGCACGCTCTACCGGCATTTCCCGACGCGCGAGGATCTGTTCGAGGCGGTGTACCGGCGCGAGGTCGAGCAGCTCAGCGAGCTCGCCGAGCAGTTGAAGACTACGAAGGATCCGATCGACGCGCTCAGGCGCTGGCTGCGCTCAGGTGTCGAATTCGTTGCCACCAAGAAGGGCATGGTGGCAGCCCTGGCACTCGCAGTGCAGAGCGGGTCCGAGCTGCATGCCTTCTCCTTCGAGCGGCTGACCACGGCGATCGGCTCGCTGCTCCATCGTGCCGTCGCGGCCGGCGAGATGCGCGCCGACATCAGTCCCGAGGACTTGCTGCGCGCGTTCTTCGGCATGTGCTACATGCACGACCAGCCCGGCTGGCAGTCCTCGGTGCTGCGGATGCTCGACGTGTTCGTCGACGGTCTGCGGGTGCAGATGGCCAACAAGGTCAAGATCCGCGTTGCCAAGCCCGCGAAACCGGCGGTGAAACGGAAGCGATAGCACGCCCGTATTTCCTATGGAGCGTGCTAAGATCAGCATCGCCGGGATTTCAACGCGGAGCCTGTCATGCGCCTTGCCGCCTTGCTGATCGCTCTCACTGTTGCCCTTGGTATTGCGCTTGGCCCCGTCTCAGCACGCGCCGGCGATGTCTCGGCGGCACAGGGCATCGTCCGCGCCCAGGAGCAGGCCTTTGCACGCGACGATGCGGCCGCGGCCTATTCTCACGCCGCGCCCACAATCAAGGAGATCTTCCCCACCCCCGACATTTTCATGTCGATGGTGCAGAACGGCTACGCGCCGGTTTATCGTCACAAGAGTTTTGAATTTGGCGAGAGCAAGAGCGAAGGCAGTTGGATCGCCCAGCGCGTCCATATCATTGATGCCAATGGCGAAGCCTGGGAGGCGCTCTACACGCTCGAGCAGCAGCCGGACGGCAGCTACAAGATCACCGGCTGTTCGTTGCTGAAAGCAGGACAGGCCGTTTAAGTCGCAAAGCCCGGACCGGTCTTCACCGAGCCCATCCGCGAGCGGATCAGCAGCAGCACGACGATGCCGATATTGAGCGCGTTCCAGGCAACGCCGTTGGCGAAGGCCGCACCGTAGGAGCCGGTGGCATCGAAGATCACGCCCGACACCCAGCCGCCGAACGACATGCCGAACACGGAGGCGAAGATCACGATGCCGACGCGCGTCGCCGCTTCGCTCGCAGGCATCGCCTCGCGCACGATGATGGCGTAGCTCGGCACGATGCCGCCCTGGAACAGGCCGAACATCGCCGAGATGATATAAAGCGAGGCAAGGCTGTCGAAGAACAGATAGAACACCAGCGCAAAGCCTTGCGCCAGCGATCCCACCAGCAGCGTGCGGATGCCGCCGATCTTGTCGGCGAGATAGCCCGAGCCGATGCGACTGATGATGCCGCAGCCCATCATCAGCGACAGCATCTCGGCGCCGCGCGCGACGCCATAGCCGAGATCGCCGCAATAGGCGACGATGTGGACCTGCGGCATTGCCATCGCGACGCAGCAGGAGATGCTGGCGATCGAGAGCAGCACCGTCAGCGTGTTGGTCGACAGCTTGAGATCGACCCGCGGCGGAGGTGCCTTGGCGTGGTCATGGACCGTGTCGTTACCCATCTGCGCGCGCAGGACCAGCACCAGGATCGTCATCAGGCCCACACAGACGAGGCCAATGCCGATATGGGTATAGCGCCAGCCGATCGACTGCATGCCCCAATTGACGATCGGGGGCCACATCGTGCCGGCGACATAATTGCCGCTGGCGACGATGGTCACGGCGAGGCCGCGATAACGCTCGAACCAGTGCGACGCCTCCGCCATCAGCGGCGCGAAGGTCGCCGATGTTCCCAGTCCGATCAGGAAATAGGCCGCGATGAACTGCCAGAGCTGCGTCGAAAGTCCCGCCAGCGTATTGGCGACACCGAGGAAGGCGATGCTGATCGCCATCGCCTGCACGATGCCGAACCGGTCCGTGATCTTGCCGGCGATCACGCCGCCAAGCCCGAAGCCGAACATCATGAGGGTGAAGGCCAGCGACACCGCGCCGCGCGTGGCCGCGAATTCGGCCTGCACCGCGGGAATCATGACGACGATCGCCCACATGCCGACGCCGCCGATCGAGCCGATCACCAGCGCAATGACGAGCCGCATCCAGGCCTGACGGGAATCAGGGCTGAATGAGTCTGATCTTTGTTCGGGATGATTTGGCGCGTGCACGGGCCGGACCATGGCCCGCGGATCGCCACACGGTCAAGCAACGTGGCGATATATTGGGCATGCGCGGTGCACTGCGGTAAGAAGGAGCTTGGCGAACGCGCGATTTGCCATTAGTTTGCAATCAGCGTGTGCAACCTTGCCGCGCGAGGAGCCTATCGGCGGAATGTTGTTGCGATTGACGCGATCGATGCGGATCAGGGTGGGGCGGATCATCGCCCTCGCCTATCTGTTCTGCGTGCTCGCGCCGGCAGCAAGCCTTGCCTTGGGCAATGGCCCTGCGCCGTGCCTTGACGACGCACTCCTCGCCGATCTCGTGCCGGCGCATCACCAGATGGCGAGCCATCAGCATGGCGATGCCTCGCACGAACATGCGGGAACCCACGCTCATCACCAGACCGCCTCGAAGGATGCACCGGCTCCGCATCATCATGGCGGCAAGGGAACCGTCGGTCCGTGCTGCGCGATGATGTGCGTCAGCGCGCTGCCGGCCGATCTGCCCAGCGTCGCCACGCCGGTCCAGCCGACGTCGACCTGCGCGCCCGAGATCGTGGCCAGCCTGCACAGCGCGGCGCCGCCCCAGCACTACCGCCCCCCCATCGCCTGATCTGACGCAACGACGTCGGTCCGAGCGCGCTTTTGCGCGCGCGAACCTGTGGTTTCCAGATCAGGGATGAATCATGCTCGCGCTTTCCGGGGCGAAGTCTGCCGCCGCATCTGCGGTGGGTGGACGACACTTTCGATTCAATTGGCTGCTGCCGGCCTTTGCCGCGCTGGCGCTGTCCGGCTGCATGTCGGTAACGACACAATTCGCCAGTGCCGACCCCGCCGATCCCGCGGCGAAGGTGGCACGCGTCGGCTATCGCTCGACCATCGCGCCCTACACCAGCCTGCGGCCTGCGACGCCGGCGCCATGGCGCGACCGCAACGACGCCGTGACGCCGCAGCCGAAGCAAGACCGGTAGGAGCGCGCCATGGCACACCATCTTGCGCGGGGCCTGCTCGTGCTCACCGCGTTCGGACTCTCCGGCTGCATGGCGTTCTCGCCGGACGGCGGCATGACGACGGTCTCGGAGCTCACGAGCCAGACCATCAACAAGGACGTTGCCTTCGTGCGAACGGCCGAAGGTGCCGAGGCCGTCACGGCGACCGTCCGCCGGTTGCTGGCGCGCACGCTGACCACCGAGACGGCCGTGCAGATCGCGCTGCTCAACAACAAGGGGCTGCAAGCCGCTTACAACGAGCTGGCGCTGGCCGAAACCGAGCTGGTCGAGCAGAGCCTGCCGCCCAATCCCGTGTTCTCGATCTCGCGGATTTCGGGCAATGGCGCGAACGAGATCGAGCGCCAGGTTGTCGGCGACATCCTCGCCCTCGCAACACTGCCGTTCCGCTCCGAGATCGCGCGCGACCGCTTCCGTCAGGCGCAATTGCGCGCGGCGCTGGCGACGCTGCGGCTCGCTGCCGACGTGCGCCGCGCCTATGTCCGCACTGTTGCCGCCAACGAGATGGTGGCGCTGCTGACCGACGCGAAGGCGACGGCGGAATCGACCGCTCAGCTTGCGGTCAAGCTTGGCGAGACCGGCTCGCTCAACAAGCTCGACCAGGCCCGCGAGCAGGTGTTCTATGCCGAGACCACCGCCGATCTCGCGACGGCGCGCCAGGCGGCGGCGAGCGCGCGCGAAAGACTGGCGCGCCTGATGGGGCTGTGGGACGACGGTCTCGACTTCCGCTTGCCCAACCAGTTGCCGCCGCTGCCGCGCCGTCCGCAGGCCTTGCCCACGATCGAGGCCGACGCGGTGGCGCATCGCATCGACCTGCAGATCGCGCGGCTGGAGCTGACGGCGCTGGCGAAATCGCTGAACCTCACCGAGGCGACGCGCTTGGTGACGCTGCTCGATCTCGCCGGCATCTCCCGCCGCACCCAGGATCCGGAAGGGCCGCCGTTCCGCGAACGCGGCTTCGACGTCCAGTTCCAGATCCCGATCTTCGACGGCGGCGAGGTGCGCGTACGGCAGGCGGCCGAGACCTACAACCTCGCCTTCAACCGCCTGACCGAGCGGGCCGTGAATGTCCGCTCGGAGGCACGAGATGCCTATCGCGTCTACCGGTCCACGTACGACATCGCCAGCCACTTCCAGCGCGAGATCGTGCCCTTGCGCAAGATCATCACCGAGGAGATGCAGCTGCGCTTCTCCAGCATGCAGGTCGACATCTTCGCGCTTCTGACCGAGGCACGGCAGCGCCTGGCGTCACTGCGCGGCGCCATCGACGCCAAGCAAAGTTTCTTCCTCGCCCAGTCCGACCTGCAGACCGCCGTCAATGGTGGCGGCGCGCCCGCCGCCGGCGGCGAGACGTCAACCACTATCGCCGCGGCAGCGCCTGCCGATGGCGGCCACTGAGACGGAGGCCATCATGTTTTCCCGCCGAGGATTTTTGGGCACCGCCGCGCTTGCCAGCGCATCGGCCATCAGCGGCCGCGTTCAGGCCGCGTCCATTCCGGAAGCGCCCACCATGGACAAGGTGGTGATGCAGCCGCCGCTGCACCCGATCAGCGGCCCCGACTATCGCCCCGTAGTGACGCTGAACGGCTGGTCACTGCCGTTCCGCATGAACGGCGACTGGAAGGAATTCCACCTCGTCGCCGAGCCCGTGGTGCGCGAGTTCGCCGAAGGCATGAAGGTGAATCTGTGGGGCTATAACGGCCAGTCGCCGGGCCCGACCATCGAGGCGGTCGAGGGCGACAAGGTCCGCATCTTCGTCACCAACAGACTGCCCGAATACACCACCGTGCACTGGCACGGCATGATCATCCCCAGCGGCATGGACGGTGTCGGCGGATTGAACCAGCCGCACATCGAGCCGGGGAAAACCTTCGTCTACGAATTCGAGATGAAGAAGAGCGGGACCTTCATGTATCACCCGCATTCCGACGAGATGGTGCAGATGGCGATGGGCATGATGGGCATGGTCGTCGTGCATCCGCGCGATCAAAGCTTCCGCCCCGTCGACCGCGACTACGTCTTCGTGATGAGCACCTATCGCGTCGACCCCGGCACCTATCTGCCGCAGGTCAACGAGATGACCGACTTCAACATGTGGACCTGGAATTCGCGGGTGTTTCCGGGGATCGATCCCCTGCCGGTGCGGCTCGGCGACAAGGTGCGCGTGCGCATCGGCAATCTCAGCATGACCAACCATCCGATCCACCTGCACGGCCACAGCTTCGCGGTGACCTGCACCGACGGCGGCTGGATCCCGGAGAGCGCGCAATATCCGGAGACGACGACCGACGTTCCGGTCGGCGCGGTCAGGGTGTTCGACGTACTCGCCGACAATCCCGGCGACTGGGCGTTTCACTGCCACAAGTCGCACCACACCATGAATGCGATGGGGCACGAGGTGCGCAACCTGATCGGCGTGTCGCGCAAGGATCTCGCCAGGGCCGTCGGCAAGCTCGCACCTGACGGCATGGCGATGGGCTCGACCGGCATGGCGATGGGCAACATGGAGATGCCCGCGCCCGACAACACGCTGCCGATGATGACCGGCACCGGCCAGTTCGGTCCGATCGAGATGGGCGGCATGTTCACGGTGATGAAGATCCGCGAGGACCTCGCGCGCGACGATTACCGCGATCCCGGTCCGTACAAATTCCCGCAAGGCACCGTCGCCTACGAGGTCACGGCACCGGCTGCGGAGCCGGCGCGGCAAAAACCAGGCAGTCCGCCGATGAAGAACATGAAGATGTGAGCGTTTCGATGAACCACCAACTGGAGACTACAATGAAGAAGACTATCAAACTCGGACTCGCGCTGGCTGCGCTTTCTATCGCGCCGGCCATTGCTCATGACCAGCACGCGCACGGGACCTTTTCGGCCGGCGAGCCCGGCGATCCCAAGAAGCCCGCACGTACCATCGAGATCGCGATGAGCGAGATGTCCTACGAGCCGTCGAACATCACGGTCAAACGCGGCGAACAGATCCGCTTCGTGCTGCGCAATTCTGGCAAGGAAGACCACGAATTCCTGCTCGCCACCACCAAGGAGAACCTCGCGCACGCCGAGGTGATGAAGAAACATCCGCACATGGAGCACGACGACCCGAACGGGGTCCGGCTCGCCCCGAGCAAGACCGCCGAGATCGTCTGGAAGTTCAGCAAGGCCGGCACGTTCGAATTTTCCTGCCTGATCCCGGACCATCGCGACTACGGCATGGTCGGCCACGTCACCGTCAAGTGAAGCACTGGAGAGAGCCATGAAATCGATCACCCGCACCACCGCCGCGCTCGTGCTGACGCTCGGCCTGACCTTCGGAGCGGCGCAGGGCGCCTCGATCAGCGGCGAGGTCAAGAAAATCGACGAAAGCGCTGGCAAGATCACGCTCAAGCACGGGCCGGCCAAGAGCCTCGGCATGGAGGAGCCCATGACCATGGTCTACCGCGTCAAGGACCCCGCCATGCTCAAGCAGGTCAAGGTCGGCGACAAGGTGACCTTCGAGGCCGAGGAGGCGACTTCGGGGTATACGGTGACGAAGATGGACAAGGCGAAGTAGGGGCGCCTCCCCCTCAACGGTCATTCCGGGGCGATGCGCAGCATCGAACCCGGAATCTCGAGGTTCCGGGTTCGGCTCTCCGAGCCGCCCCGGAACGACGCCCGGAAAGTCCCCGAAACACCCCAGTCCGACCCCCTGCCATCCCCTCCGTTAACCCTTTGCTAACCATACACCCGGCAAGAATTGCCGAGTGAAGTCGAGTGTCGTCAGCCGCGTAGAACGGGAGCTCCCGTGGACGCCAGTGCGGTGCCTCACTTTCGGAACGGCGGCCCATCGGCCGCCGCGCAGACGTTTGGGGCGCGCGGCCGGCAGTCGCGCGGGGAGGCAGCTACCATGGTCGACGTCACCGCGGGACAGGGCGTAGGCGCAGCAAAGCCCGGCATCCCCTCCCTCAACGAGATCGTCAACATCCTCAAGCGCGGCGACATCGCGCTGGCGCTGGGCGTTCTCACCATCCTGGTGGTGCTGATCCTGCCCCTGCCCGCGATCGTGCTGGACCTGTTCCTGGCGATCTCGATCACGCTGTCGATCCTGATCCTGATGACCTCGCTGTTCATCCAGACGCCGCTGGAATTCTCCGCTTTCCCGACCGTGCTGCTGATCTCGACCATGCTGCGTCTGTCGCTCAACATGGCCTCGACCCGCCTGATCCTGTCGCACGGGCACGAGGGCACGGCCGCCGCCGGTCACGTCATCGAAGCTTTCGGCAGCTTCGTGATGGGCGGCAATTTCGTCATCGGCATCATCGTCTTCGCCATCCTGATCATCGTCAACTTCATCGTCATCACCAAGGGTTCGGGCCGTATCGCGGAAGTCGCCGCACGCTTCCACCTCGACGCCATGCCCGGCAAGCAGATGGCGATCGACGCCGATCTCGGCGCCGGCCTGATCGACGAGAAGGTCGCCAAGCAGCGGCGCAAGGAGCTGGAGGACGAAAGCGGCTTCTTCGGCGCCATGGACGGTGCTTCCAAATTCGTCCGCGGCGATGCCATCGCGGGCCTTCTGATCGTCTTCATCAACGTCGTCGGCGGCATGATCATCGGCGTGGCGCAGCAGGGCATGTCCTTCGCCGACGCCGGGCGCAGCTACACGCTGCTGACTGTGGGTGACGGCCTCGTCACCCAGGTGCCGGCGCTGATCGTCTCGACCGCCGCGGGCCTGCTCGTCTCCAAGGCCGGCGTCTCCGGCGCCGCCGACAAGGCGCTGATGAAGCAGTTCTCCGGCTATCCGCAGGCGCTGGCGATGTCCTCGGCAGTGATGCTGGTGCTGGCGGCCCTGCCGGGCATTCCGACCATTCCCTTCCTCGCGCTCGGTGCCGGCGCCGGCGCGCTGGCATGGCACGCCCGCAACCACAAGCGCACCGCCGCGAAGGCCGAGGAAGCCGCCAGCGCCGCGCCTGCCGCCGGCGCACCGGGTGCGCCCGGCGCGGCCGCGGCGGAAGAGCCGATCTCGGCCGCGCTGAAGATCGACGACCTCAAGATCGAGCTCGGCTATGCCCTGCTGCCGCTGGTCAACGGACCTGACGGCACCGACCGCCTCACCGAACAGATCAAGGCGCTGCGCCGCTCGCTCGCGATCGAGATGGGTTTTGTGATGCCGGCAGTGCGCATCCTCGACAACGTCCAGCTCGAGGCCAACACCTACATCATCAAGATCAAGGAGGTCGACGCCGGCACCGGCAAGATCTGGCCGAACCAGTTCATGGTCATGGACCCCGGCGGCAGCCAGGTTCAGGTGCCCGGCATCCACACCACCGAGCCGACCTTCGGCCTACCCGCAACCTGGGTCGATGCCAGCCTCAAGGAAGAGGCCTCGCTCAAGGGCTATACCGTCGTCGACGCCGCGACCGTGCTCTCGACCCATCTCACCGAGCTGCTCAAGGCCAACATGTCGGACCTGCTCTCCTATGGCGAGGTGCAGAAGCTGCTCAAGGAGCTGCCGAAAGAGCAGAGCGAGCTGGTCAAGGACATCGTCCCCGGGCAGGTCACGGTCTCCGGCATCCAGCGCGTGCTGCAGCTGCTGCTCGCCGAGCGCATCTCGATCCGCGACCTCTCGACCATCCTCGAGGGCATTGCGGACTCGCTCGCCTTCTCGCGCAATCCCTCCACCATGGTCGAGCACGTCCGTGCCCGCCTCGCCCGACAGATCTGCGCGCAGAACACCTCCTACAACGGCTATCTGCCGCTGATCGCGCTGTCGGCGCGGTGGGAGCAGGCCTTCGCCGAATCCATCATCGGCCAGGGCGAGGAGCGCAGCCTCGCCATGCAGCCCTCGAAGCTGTCGGAGTTCATGACCGCCGTGCGCGAGGCCTTCGAGCGCGCCGCCCGCGAAGGCGAGGCGCCGGTGCTGGTCACCTCTGCGGCAATTCGTCCCTTCGTGCGCTCTCTCGTTGAGCGGTTCCGCGCCCAGACCACCGTGCTGTCGCAGGCTGAAATCCACCCCAGGGCGAGGTTGAAAACGGTCGGAAGCATCTGATTTGCCTTAAGAAGCCGTGTGTTTTTCGGCCACAGGCAAATGGTTTTTGAGTTCCTGGCGCCTTGTGGACCAAAGCCCCAAGAGGCGCCCGGAAGGCGCATTACAGCTTTGAAATAATTATAAAAAAGAACGATCAAGAGCCGTTTTTGATCGCGATCTTTCACGTCCTATCACGCTCTTGTGATCGCCCCTTGGGAACGAATCCGCCCAATACTACGTTGTTGGGCACCGGAAGCATGAACCTGCCTCAAACGGCCGGCGACTACTTCGGGTAGGTGGCGGCAGGAGGCTTCCATGAACCACTCGATCTACAGCGCCGATCGCGCGACCCATTTGAAGATTGTGGTCGTCGCCCTCGTCGCAGGGATCGCGGTGGCGGGCTTCGGCATCACGGCACGCTCGGGTTCGGACGAAGGTCTGACCCAGACGGCCCGCGTCATCAAGGCCGGCAAGCCGGTCGTTATCACCAGCTCGAACGCGTCCCTCGTTCGATAAGGAGATCTGACAAGTTTTGTGAATTCACGCGGCTCTTTACCAGCCCCCCAAAGTCGCCACGTGGATATGTAGACGACCCCAACCCCAAGTCGACTACAGAAAGCGCCCGCCCCCCACGGGCGCTTTCTCACGTCTGGGGTGGCTCGTCATTGCGAGCGCAGCGAAGCAATTCAGAGTCTTTCCGCGGAGACAGTCTGGATTGCTTCGCTGCGCTCGCAATGACGGAGCAAGGAGCACGGCCTCGCCTCCCAACTACCTCGCCCCATACGTCGGCGGCGGTGCCTGCACGGTCGGCGCTGCGGCGGCGAACAGATCGTCCTTGCTGCCGTTGAGCGGCGGATAGATGCGCTTGCGGTTGATGGTCTGCTTGGTTGCCTTCGCGGCCGCGCCGGTGGCGCGGACCTCGCGATCCCACCCTTCCGTATAGAGCGCGCCCCAGCCGCCGAGGTCGAGCACGGTCACGTACCAGTCGATCCGCAGCGGCAGCATCGGCTCACCGGCAAGATCGGCCACCACATTGTGGCCGGCGAAGCGGCCCATGGGCCGGGCGAACTGGCAGGACATCACGGTCGGATGCAGCCCGTCGACCACGCTGGAGGCGACGTCGCCGGCCGCGAACACGCCAGGCAGATCCGCAACGCGCAAGAAGGGATCGACCAGCAGGCGCCCAAGGCGATCGCGCGCGCCCGGAAAGTTTTCGGCCAGCCGGCTCGCACGCATGCCGGCGCACCAGATCACCGTCTGGGTCGGGATGAACTCGCCCGAGCTGAGGTGAATGCCGGCGGCCTCGATCGAGACGACGCGCGCGCCGAGCCGCGTCTCGACATCGAGCGACGACAAGGCCGTTTCGATGACGGGACGCGCTTGCGCGCCGATGGTGGCGCCGACAGTCGGATTGGGATCGACCAGGATGATGCGGCGGCCGCCGGTGATGCCGGCGCGCGCCAGCCTGTCGGGCATTTCGGCCGCGACCTCGATGCCGGTGAAGCCGGCGCCGACCACGACGACGGTGGATCGCCCCGGCGACGGCGCGCTGCGCCCGAGCGAAATCAGATGATCCTCGAGGCGAAGCGCCGCAGCATAGGTATCGACATCGAAGGCATGGTCGGCAAGGCCCGGAATGTCCGGGCGCATCACCTCGCTGCCGAGCGCGAGCACGAGGCGATCATAGCTCAGCGTCTCCTCCCCGCCGCTCGTGACCAGCGCTATCTTGCGATGCGCCGGATCGATCGACTCGATCTCGCCGAGGCCGTGCGTGACGCCGATCGGATCGAGCAACTGCGCAAGCGGAAGTGCGACCTCGCTGAGGTCGGTCTCGTAATTGCGCACGCGGATGTTGTGATAGGGGCTGCGGTCGATGAGGCGGATCTCGATGTCACGGCCGCCTACGCCGATCTCGTCGCGCTTGCGCGCGGCGCCGATGGCCGCCCACAGACCCGCAAACCCGGCGCCGAGCACGACGATACGCGCCATGTCCGCCTACTCGCACTTTCCAAAGAGGTCCTGCGGCCTGCCCGCGCGGCTAGATATAGCCCATTCGTCAGGATCGACCAACTGCGGCGGCGCCGGGCCGCTGCACAAAACGTGGGCCTCACGCCTCGCGAAGTTCCGACGGCGTCGCGCCAAAGCGCTTGCGGAAGGCGCGGTTGAAATAGGACAGGTCGGAGAAGCCCGAGGAATGCGCGATGTCGCTGATCTTGCGCGCCCTCGCACGGGGATCACTGAGCTGCTTTCGCGCCAGCAAGAGGCGCTGCTCCAGCACGAATTCGGTGAAGGTGGTGCCGGCCTGCTCGAACAGGCGCTGCGCCTGGCGCGGACTTAAGCCGGAGCGTGTCGCGACTTCGGCCAGGCACAGATCGTTGCGGCCGAGCGCGGCCATCACGTCGGCCTGCATCAGGTCGAGGCGGGCCGCCGCGTGCCCGCGCCCGCGCGCGAGGCTTGCATGCTCGGCATCGGTGCCGAGCAGGAGACCGACGAGATCGACCATGTGCTGCGCGGTCAGACGCTGGCCGACGGCGTCCAGATGCGGCGCGTGATTGGCGGCGAGCGCATGGTAGCGGAAGATGGTCTCGGCGACCGCGCCGTCGGAGAGCACTTGCGACAGCTTGTCCTCTGCGCGCGGATTGATGTCCAGCAGCGCGCGGCGCGGCATGCGGATGCTGGTGAAACGATCCTCATCGGTGTGGCCGACGGTGCCGGTGATACCCATGTCGACGAGCACCATCTGCGCGGGCGCGAGCTCCACGGTGTGGCCGTTCTGCCCGACGCGGACGAGGCCCGCATGTGCCGCGATCAGCACGAGATCGTCGCTGCCGTCGGCAAGGTGGCTCTGGGTGCGCGAATATTGCGCGGAGGCACCTTCGGGAATGGCCAGCACGATATTGTCGACCACGCTGACCTGGAGCCGGCAATCGATGCTGTCGCCCTGGCTCGGCCCGATGTCGAGGCCGCAGGCCCCGACGGCCCGCTCGCGCCAATGCTCGAAGGCCGCACCCTGCGGCAGGCCTGCATATTGGTGAATAAAGATGCCCGGCGTTTTCGCTGCATCCATCTGATGTCTCGCCCCTCTTCGGCACAATGATCGGCCGCGCCGACTGCAAATTCCGGGGATTTGACGCGGCGAATTGCGGGGAGGTTCAAACCGGGATGGGATTTGGGCGGACTTGTCGGAATGCGACGGCGGGGCGGACGGGGGCGACAGTAGCGCGGTCTCGTAGCCCGCATGAGCGAAGCGACATGCGGGACCACTGTCCCCGGATATCGCTTCGCTCATCCGGGCTACGGTACCGCTACGACGCCCCTACTTCTTCGCGGGTGCTTGCGGCTGCGCCGGCGGCACGGTCTCGATCAGCTTGCCGGTGAACACCGGCGCCGAGGTCGGCTGGCCGCTGGGCGAGCCGCCGGCCTGCTCGACGGTGACGGCATAGGTCGCGCCGTTGACGAGGTCGGCATCGTAGCCGGCGAGCAGCGGACGCGCGGTGAACTCGCCTTGGCCGATCACGCCGAGCGAGCGCGGGCGCGGCAGCTTGTCGGAGATCAGCCAGAGCTCGAAACTCTT
Source organism: Bradyrhizobium huanghuaihaiense (assembly GCF_025200885.1). Lineage (NCBI taxonomy): Bacteria > Pseudomonadati > Pseudomonadota > Alphaproteobacteria > Hyphomicrobiales > Nitrobacteraceae > Bradyrhizobium > Bradyrhizobium huanghuaihaiense. The sequence continues at coordinate 7,583,439 of NZ_CP104172.1, forward strand.
GCCGGGCTCCGGCGTCGCGCCGACCTTGCGCACGGTGAAGTTTCGCGTTGCGCCGTCGATGGTGAGGATGAAGGCCGGGCCGCCGCCCGGGCCCTGCAGCAGCGCGACATATTGCGCGGACGCGGCGAGCGGAGCCGGCGTCTTCACCTCGACGGTCTGAATGCGCGGTGCGGGACGCAACGCGCCCGGCAGCGCGTCGGGCTGGAAGATCTGGAGCGACAGCGTCACCAGCAGCGCGGCCGCGAGCGCGCCGACGGCGGACGCGATGGTGCGCCAGCGCTTCACGCGGCCTTCGAGCCGGATCACGTTGGAGTTGTCGGCGACCGGCGGCGGCGGCGCATGCACCACGTCCGGATCGGGCGCATGGACCTGCGGCATGAAGATCGGCACGACGTCGGACAGCGCATCGGAGCCCGGTCGCGCCGCCTCCGGCGGCTCCACTGCGGAAGGCTGCGGCTCGGCCGGCTGCGTGCTATCCGAAGGCGGCGGCAACACGGCGTCAAACGGGGAAGCTTCCGGCAGAGGTGCTGGAGGCGGCGATGCTTCAGACGGCGCGGGCGTCGCCTGTGCAAAGTCGGTCCGCGCGAGCTCGGCCCTGATGTTCTCCCACACGATCGGTCGCGGCTCGATCGTGCCGACCATCTGGTTGAGGACGCCGAGCCGGTAGGACCAGGCCTGCACGATTTCGGCGAACGCCTTGTCCACCGCCATCATGGTCTCGACCTGCGCGCGCTCGTCGGCGTCGAGGGTGCCGAGCGCATATTCCGCGGCGAGCGCGATATGGTCCTCTGTGTAGGCCATCAATTGCAGTCCAGAACCTTCCTCGTCGTCCGGGCCATCACAATCCGAGGCACTCCCGGATATCCAGCATGCTGCGCCGCAGCCACGTCTTCACCGTGTTGACGGGCGCTGCAAATTTCTCCGCCAATTGCTCGCGGCTCCAACCGTTGTAATAGGCGAGCAGCACGAGCTTCTGACGGTCGGTCTCGAGCCGGCCGATGCATTCCAGGAGCCGCTTCAGCTCCTCGGTCATCTCCCGGCGCGCCAGAGGATCGGGACTGTCGGCCGCAACCTCCATCGCCTGAGGCTCTTCCTCGATGGAGGCTTCCGACTTCTTGCGCACGATGTCGATCGCCCGGTTGCGCGCGATCGACGCCATCCACGTGATCGGCGACGAGAGCGCCGGGTTGAATTGGCCGGCGCCGTTCCAGATCTTGACGTAGGTCTCCTGAACGACCTCCTCTGCGAGATCCTGCCGACGCAAGATACGGAGCACGACGCCATAGAGTTTCGCGCGGGTGGCGACGTAGAGGCGCTCGAACGCGGCCTGATCGCCCCTGGCGACCGCCTCGATCAGCCCGACCAGCTCTGCTGGCGTCAGCATTCAGCCCCCCAACACGTGGGCCGTCGCGTTCCGCGCAGGCCCCGGCACTTCGCTACCATAGCGCGCGGCAAAGCCGACCACCAAGGGGCGTGGCGCCGCGCTGTGGACAGCCCATGCGAAAACCCGGACCTTGCGGGTCCGGGTTTGGCAAATTCTCGGCAGGTTTGTGGCTAGCGCGTCAGGCGACGGCGCCGATGCGGGCGCGCATCAGGCCGATGCTGTCGAGGTCGGCCTGCTCGCGGGCGTTCTCCTCGGCGCGTTCGCGGGCCTGGTCGCGCTCGTCGAGGAGCTCGACCTTCTTCAGCTCCTCGAAGGCCTCGGCCAGCGCGGCCTTGGCTTCGTCGAGCTGGCCCTTGAGCTCGTCGGCCGAGCGGGTCAGGTTCTCGCGGCGCTGGATCGCGGCCTTGGCGTAGGTCGGATAGGCGAAGTGCGAGGGATCGTTGATCCCGGCACGGTCCTGCTCGGTCTGGATCTCGCGTTCGAGATCGACCGACATCCGCTGGAAATCGGCGATCATGGTCTCGATCTGGGTGACCCGGCGGCGCTTCTCGTCGACCTGAAACTTCTTCAGGCGGATGAGGGTATCACGTGACTTCATCGACTCGTACTCCCCAGAAGTCCCCTAGCTGCAAGACATACACACATTGGGACGGCACCGGTCTCCCCACAGGCCCGATGAGGGCCAAGACCGGCTCTGCTACTCTGTGGGATCGGATGATGAACTGACAAAGTTAGCGTTCCGTTTCCAAATTGCCGAGGATTTGCGCCAACTGCCGATAGCCGTCCGCCAGTGAGGCATTTTCGTCCTTGCGCTGCCGCAAGAACGCCTCCAGCGGTTCGTGCAGCCGGATCGCCTCGTCCACCTCGGGGCTGGAGCCGGCCCGGTAGGCGCCCAGCCGGATCAATTCCTCCATGTCGGCATAGGTCGCCATCACCGCCCGCGCCTTCTGGATGGTCGGCCAGAACTGCGGGTCGGCCGATTTCGGCATGGTGCGGGAGACGGATTTGAGGATGTTGATCGCGGGGTAGCGGCCGCGCTCGGCGATCGAGCGCTGCATCACGATATGGCCGTCGAGGATGCCGCGGACGGCGTCCGCGATCGGCTCGTTGTGGTCGTCGCCGTCGACCAGCACGGTGAAGATGGCGGTGATGGCGCCTTCGCCCAGGCCCGGCCCGGCCCGCTCCAAGAGCTTCGGCAGCTCGGTGAACACGGTCGGCGTATAGCCCTTGGCGGTCGGCGGCTCGCCGGCGGACAGGCCGATCTCGCGCTGGGCCATGGCAAAGCGCGTCACCGAGTCCATCAGGCAGAGCACGTCCTGGTCCTCGTCGCGGAAATACTCGGCGACCGCGAGCGTCAGATACGCGGCCTGGCGGCGCATCAGCGCCGGCTCGTCGGAGGTTGCGACCACGACGACGGAGCGTGCGAGGCCCTCCTCGCCGAGATCGTCCTGCAGGAATTCCTGCACCTCGCGGCCGCGTTCGCCGATCAGCCCGATGACGCTGACGGCGGCATCGACGTTGCGCGCGAGCATCGACAGCAGCACCGATTTGCCGACGCCGGAGCCCGCGAAAATGCCCATGCGCTGGCCGCGGCAGCAGGTGAGGAAGGTGTTCATCGCGCGCACGCCGAGATCGAGCGGCGCGCCGACGCGCTTCCTGGAATGCGCCGGCGGCGGCGTATTGCGGAACGGCATCGGCGAAGAGCCCTGCGGCAGTGGCCCCTTGCCGTCGATCGGCTCGCCCAGCGCATTGACGACACGACCGAGCCAGGCCGACGAGGGCCGCACCTGGTTGGCGGCATTGGCGATGATGGCCTTGCAGCCGCGGCGCACGCCGTCGAGCCCGGCGAACGGCATCACCACAGCGTTGTTGCCGGAGAAGCCGATCACCTCGCAGGGGATGGAACGATTGGCGCCGGTTTCGATCACGAGCCGCGCACCCACCGACATCGCATGGATGGGACCGGCCACCTCGACCATCAGGCCGCGCACGCCGACCACACGGCCATAGATGTTGGCGCCGTCGATGTCGCCGATCTGTTCGGCAAGAGCCTTCATAGGGGGCGCGCCTTCATAAGAGATGAGAGGGCCGACATGAGGTGACCGCCGTCGTGCTCCGGGCCTTCACGGTGAAACTCTTAAGTTTCGCCATATTTCTGAACGGCGCTTAACTCCGTGTTTACCCGCATCATTAATCATTGCGTCACTGTCTTTGTGACTGAGCGCGCCTCCCCTTCAGAAGAAGGCTGAGTCGCGGGAGTCGGTTAGGCCCGTCTCTTAAAGTGGAGCTTGAACAGATCGGGGTAACGAAAGCTGCTTCCAGCGCAAGACCTTAGGGCGATTCGACAAAAATTGCACTGGGGGGACTTGCGTTCCAGAATCAGAGTTTGTTAACCATCTGTTGTCAGGATCCGAATCAGTTGTTCAAAGGCGTTTTGTTGAGTGCCGCGAATGCGGCCGACCTGACGCCCAGGAGCGGCGACTATGGGGAACTGGCATGCGCGTTTTGCTGATTGAAGATGACAGCGCCGTCGCGCAGTCGATCGAGCTGATGCTGAAGTCTGAGAGCTTCAACGTCTACACGACCGATTTGGGGGAAGAAGGCGTCGATCTCGGTAAACTTTACGATTACGACATTATTCTCCTCGACCTCAACCTGCCCGACATGTCCGGCTACGACGTGCTCAAGCAGCTCCGGGTCTCCAAGATCAAGACACCGATTCTGATCCTCTCCGGCCTCGCCGGCATCGAGGACAAGGTCAAGGGTCTCGGCGTCGGCGCCGACGACTACATGACCAAGCCCTTCCACAAGGACGAGCTGGTGGCCCGCATCCACGCGATCGTGCGCCGCTCCAAGGGCCATGCCCAGTCGGTCATCCAGACCGGCGACCTCGTCGTCAACCTCGACACCAAGACGGTCGAAGTCGGCGGCCAGCGCGTGCATCTGACCGGCAAGGAATATCAGATGCTGGAGCTGCTTTCGCTCCGCAAGGGCACGACCCTCACCAAGGAAATGTTCCTCAACCACCTCTATGGCGGCATGGACGAGCCGGAGCTGAAGATCATCGACGTCTTCATCTGCAAGCTCCGCAAGAAGCTCGCCAACGCCTCCGAAGGCCGCAACTTCATCGAGACCGTGTGGGGCCGCGGCTACGTGCTGCGCGAGCCGCACGAGCACGAAGAGCGCATCCCCGCCTGATCTCAGGGTTACGTCGCAAGCCCCCCGGGGCTTGCTCCTCCCAGCCTGGACCCCGCCGCAAATGGCGGGGTTTTCGTTTTTGGGGACGTCTTCTCCCTCTCCCGCTTGCGGGAGAGGGTCGGGGTGCGGCTGTCTCCGCATCGGCAGTCCCCGTGTGGAGAGAGCCTCCACCCGCTGCGCTCGCGCGCAGCGACCTCCCCCGCAAGCGGGAGAGGTTGCACCGACCGTGCCGATACGGCTTCACCCACCTCTAACGTTGAACCGCTATGCTTCTCCCGCCGACGAATGGTCGCTGCACGATGGGGGAACGATGATCCTGCAATCACTCGCCGGCCTGCCCGCCTTCCTGGTCTATTTCTGCACCGGCCTGATCGCGATCGTGGCGTATCTGTTCGTCTATACCCGCATCACCCCCTACAATGAGTTCCAGCTGATCCGCGACAACGAGCCGGCCGCCGCGATCGCGCTCGGCCTCAGCCTGCTCGGCTTCGTCGCGCCGCTGGTCAGCGCCATCGCGCATTCGGCCAATGTGCTGGACTGCCTGATCTGGGCAACGATCGCGCTGATCGTCCAGGTCATCGTGTTCTTTCTCGTCAGGGTGCCGGTGCCGAACCTGTCGGCGCGGATCGCCGCCGGCGAGCTTGCGCCCGCCATCTGGCTCGGGCTGTCGTCGCTCGCCGCGGGCCTGCTGAACGCCGCCTGCATGATCTACTGACATGGTAGCGAAGTGATATGGCCAACGAGCCCCCCAGCAAGGAGTTCAGCAGGCGCCGGCCGCGCCTGCCGGCGGACCTGCCGCTGCCGCCGAGGGAGCAGCCGGTGAAGCGCTCCGGCCATGTCGCGCTGCTGGTGATGGGCACGATCGCGGTCGGCACCACCGCCTACACGCTGATGCCGCGGCAGACTTGCGAGCCCCCTCCTCCCGGGACGGATCCGACGGTGCAGACCAGCACCGCATGCAGTAGCAGCAGAAGCAGCTCCTCGGGCGGCAGCGGCGGCTCGGGCTCATCGTCGCGATCGAGCTTCTTCAGCAGCGATTCCTCGAGCCACTCCTCGTCAAGCACGTCGTCCGACTCGGGCCACAGCAGCGTGAGCCGCGGCGGCTTCGGCTCGTTCGGGCATGGCTTCTCGGGCGGCGGTTGATCCATGCAACGCATCACCTGTCTCGAACGCGACGACTGGCGGGAGACCGCAGCGCAATGCGGCTTCGTCTTCCACACCAATGGCGGCGACCGCTATTGGGACGAGCGCGCCTACTACGCCTTCACGCTCGACGAGATCGAGCGCGGCATCGAAACGCCGACCGGCGAGATCGACGCGATGTGCCTGGAGCTTGCCGGCCGCGTCATCGGCGACGAGCGGCATCTGCGGCGCCTGAAGATTCCGGAGGCGTTCTGGAGCCTGATCGCCGAGAGCTGGGCGCGCGACGACCGCAGCCTCTACGGTCGGCTCGACCTGAAGTTCGACGGCAAGGAGCCGGCAAAGCTGCTCGAATACAACGCGGATACGCCAACCTCGATCTTCGAGGCCGCCGTGTTCCAATGGACCTGGCTCGAACAGGCGATCGAGCGCCGCATCATTCCCGCGCGCGCCGATCAGTTCAACTCCATCCACGAGCGGCTGATCGCGGCATGGAAGACTATCGCCGCCGGCCGCCACCTGCATCTCACCGGCACGACAGGCAATGACGAGGACGCCGGCACGCTCGCCTATCTCGAGGACACCGCGCGCCAGGCCGGGCTCTCGACCACGCTGCTCGACATCGAGCAGGTCGGCTGGCGCGATGAGGGCGGCGGCTTCGTCGATCTCGACGATGCCGACATCGCGCTCGCCTTCAAGCTCTATCCCTGGGAATGGATGGTCCAGGACGCCTTCGGCGCAAAGCTCGAGGAGGCCCCGACGCGCTGGATCGAGCCGCCATGGAAGGCGGTGATCTCCAACAAGGGCATTTTGCCGCTGCTCTGGGAGATGTTTCCGAACCATCCCAATCTGCTGCCGGCCTTCTTCGAGGATGATCCACGCGCTGCCGAGCTCGGCAGTTCCTATGTGCGCAAGCCATTGCTGTCGCGCGAAGGCGCCAATGTCACGCTGGTGTCGGGCGGCACGCCGCTCGACGAGCAGGCGGGCCCCTATGGCGCTGAAGGTTTCATACGGCAGGCGTTGGCACCGCTGCCGAATTTTTCAGGCTTCTATCCGGTGATCGGAAGCTGGCTGGTGGATCATGAGCCGTGCGGCTTGTCGATCCGCGAGGACGAAAGCCCGATCACGGGCAACGGCTCGCGGTTTCTGCCGCATGCGATTTTGTGAAATGCGCTCGCGGCCTTATTGGCGAGGGACGCGAGCGCGAAGGTGCAGACCTAAGGTGTCTTGACGATAAATCTTCCGTCATACAGGCCCGCGCCCTTGAACCCGCTTTGCACGCTCTCGAAGCCGCCTGTGCCCGTCGCGTTGGCGTACGTCCCGGTGCCCGACAGGATCGTGTATTCGCCCTTCGCCTTGCCGTCCTTCACCGCGCCGGTATAGCGCGCCGTGATCGAAGAGCCGTCGTCGAAGGTGTAGGTGCTGTAGCCGAACATCGGTCCTGAGCCCTTGAGCAAGTCGGAGGAATTGACGAAGTCCTTCACGGCAATGCGGCCGTCCTTGAAGAAGGCAACGCCGAACATCTTGCCGGACATGACCATCTGACCTTCGACATTCGCGACCTCGGTGACCTTGACGTCCACTGGCTTCGTGACGAGCTTGAATTCGAGCACTTGCTCGCCGGCGCGAGCAGTCGCCGGCAACGAAATCGCGATCAATAAAAAGTACGAGGCACAAGACATTCGCATGGTATGTCCTCCTCAAATTCGTTCAGGATGGAATGGAATCCCGCCTTGGTTGAGCGGAACCATCGGCAGCATAGCACAACCTTCAAATGCTCATCAGCGCCGCGATCATGCTGCATCGCGGCGCAATCGGTGTTGCGCGGTAGCGGAGTAATTCGCGAGCGCTCAAATGCTCGTGCAGAGTCGCGCACGATGACGGAAGATATCTCGTCAGATTTTGCCGATCGTCCACAACGATGGCGCTCTCGCAGAGCGCCCGCCGTTCGGCCACTTCACCTCGCGGCGGCAACCTTCAGCGGCTGCGGCATCAAGCCGCCCATCGCGCGACCGGAGCGTGCCGGGTTGAGCTGATAGAGGCCGCGGCGCTCGGTGATCGGACGGAATGCGTCGGTGATGCCGACGACGGATTCGGCAGCCCCGAGTAGCAGCGTGCCGTCGGCCTCCATCGCCTTCGCCATGCGCTCGAAGATCACGGCCTTGGTGTCCTGATCGAAATAGATCAGCACGTTGCGGCAGAAGATCACGTCGAACGTGCCGAGATGGGAGAAGTCCTGCAGCAGGTTGAGCTGGCGGAACTGCACCATGGCGCGAATGTCGGCATTGAGCTGCCAGAGCTCGCCGACTTGCGTGAAGTATTTCATCAATTGCTGGATCGGCAGGCCGCGCTGCACCTCGAACTGGCTGTAGACGCCGGCCTTGGACTTCTCCAGCACCTCCTGCGACAGATCGGTGGCGACGATCTCGATGCGCCAGCCGGCGAGAGCCGCCCCCATCTCCTTCACGCACATCGCGATCGAGTAAGGCTCCTGCCCGGTCGACGAGGCCGCCGACCAGATGCGGATCGACTTGCGCGCGGCGCGGGCCTGGATCAGGCCGGGCAAGATCGTCTCGCGCAGATGATCGAATGGAATCTTGTCGCGGTAGAAGAATGTCTCGTTGGTGGTCATGGCTTCGACGACGTCGGTCGCAAGCCGGCCGTCGCCGTTCCTGATCTTGAGCACGAGATCGGGAATGCCGGGAAGGCTTGCCTTGCGCGCGAGCGGCAGCAACCGGCTCTCGACCAGATATTGCTTGTCGGGCGAGAGATCGAGACCCGAGCGCTCTTTCAGGAACTTGCGCAGATAATCGTAGTCCGTCGGGGTCACGAGCGGTCTCCCGCGAACAGGCGGTTGACCTTGGCGCCGATCTGGTTGAGCGGCAGGATCGCCGCGCAGATGCCGGCATTGGCGGCCGCGCCCGGCATGCCCCAGACCACGCTGGAGGCTTCGTCCTGCGCAATCACGCTGCCGCCGGCCGCGACGATGTCCTTGCCGCCGCGCATGCCGTCCGAGCCCATGCCCGTCAGGATCACCGAGAGGATGGCGCCGTGCCAGATGTCGATGGCGGAGGTGAAGAGCGGATCGACCGCGGGCTTGCAGAAATTGACGGCGGGCCCGTCGTCGAGCGCGATCACCGTGTCTGCGCCGCTGCGTGCGAGGCGCATGTGCTTGCCGCCGGGCGCAAGGTAGATGCGTCCCGGCTTCACCGGCTCGCCGTCAACCGCCTCGGCCGCCGGCTTGCGGCTCGAACGCGCCAGATGCTCGGCAAGAATGGTGGTGAAGGTCGGCGGCATGTGCTGGGTGATCAGCACCGGGAAGCGGTCGATCACAGGCCCGAGCTCGGTGACGAGCGCCATCAGCGCCTGCGGACCGCCGGTCGAGGAGCCGATCAGCAGCACCTTCGGAGCCTGGGTCGAGAACGGGCGCGTCGACAGCACTCCTGTCGACGGAGCATGCAAGGCCGGAGCGGGTGCAGGCGCGGCGGGCCGGACGATGGCCGGTGCGCGCGCAGCCGGGGCAGTCGGAGCAGCAGGGCTCGCCGGCGCGAGCGGCGGGCTCGCGACCGCAGGCTTGCGGCGCAGCCGCGCACCGAGATGGCGGATCTTCTGGATCAGGTCGTGATGAAAGGTATCGGCGGCCGAAGCCTCGCGCGTCGATTCCGGCTTCGGAATGTAGTCGGCTGCGCCGAGCGACAGCGCCTTGAAGCTGATCTCCGCATTGCGGCGTGTCAGCGTCGAGGCCATGATGATGACGAGATCGCGCTTCTTCGCCAGCAATTTCGGCAGCGCCGAGATGCCGTCGAGCTCGGGCATTTCGATGTCGAGCACGGCAACGTCAGGGTTGATGCGTTCGAGCTGGTTGACCGCCTCGAGCCCGGTGCGCAAGGACGCAGCGACCTCCATGTCGTGCTCGGCACCGATCCAGCGCGAGATCAGACCGCGGATGACGACGGAGTCGTCGACGATCATCACCCGCAGCGGCCCGGCTTCGCGCGACGTGCCCGTGGTCGAATTACCTGCGAACGCAACACTCATTACTCACCAACTCAGACTGAAACGGTTCAGTTGAAAACAATCGCCGAAGGATCCGTTCAGCCTCCGGACGTTCGCTCAGATAAGTCCGACTTCCTGGAACTTCGCCGTCACGATGTCCTTGTCGAACGGCTTCATGATGTACTCGTTGGCGCCGGCGTGCAGCGCACGCGCAATGTGCGCGACGTCGTTCTCGGTGGTGCAGAACACCACCTTGGGCTGGTCGCCGCCGGGCATGCGGCGGAGATGGCCGAGGAACTCGTAGCCATCCATGACCGGCATGTTCCAGTCGAGCAGCACCGCGTCGGGCAGGCCGCGCTTACAGGCCTCCAGCGCCTTCTCACCGTCCTCGGCTTCGAGGATCTGGAAGTCGAGGCCCTCCAGGATCCGGCGCGCGACCTTGCGGATGACGCTGGAATCATCAACGACGAGACAAGTTCGCATGTGAACCTCTGCTTCCTGTCCCCTTGCGGGGACACTTCCAATTACTGGCACGTCGGCGGCAATGCCGCCGTATCAAGCCGCCATCATCTCGGGCGCGAGCTCGAGGACGCGATCGACGTCGAGCACGACCATGAGCTGGCCGTCGAGGCGGTGGACACCGCCGGCGAGCTTGGCCATGCGGGGATCGAGGTTGACGGGGTTCTCTTCCATGCCGGCCTCGGGCAGGCGCAGCACCTCGCCGATCTGGTCGATCAAGAGGCCATAGGATTCGCCGCGCAGATCGACGCCGACCGCCATCGGGGTCTTGCCGTCCTCGTCCCTGGGCAGGCCGAGACGCGAGCGCATGTCGACCACGGTGACGATGCGGCCGCGCAGGTTCAGGACCCCCGCGATCTCGCGCGAGGACAAGGGCACGCGGGTGACGCGCTCGGGCATGAACACGTCCTGGACGCGGGAGATCGGCAGGCCGAACAGCTGGCCGCCGATCATCGCGGTGACGTATTCGACCATGGCGTCGCTGGATTGGGTCTTGCTGCTCATCGATCTGACTCCTGATCCCGTTGGTTACGCCGCCGCCCGGCTCAGCTCGGAGGCGCCGGCGGCGCCCGCGGTCTGCTCCTTCAGCGCCGCAATCAGACCGGGACGGTCGAACTTGGCGACGTAGTCGTGGAAGCCGGCCTGCCGGCCGCGCTCGATTGCCGCCGGCGACACCAGCGCCGAGAGACCGATGATCGGCGTCGCGGCGAGGTTGTTGTCGGAGCGGATGGTCTCGGCAAACTCGAACCCGTTCATGTCGGGCATCTCGATGTCGGTCAGGATCACGTCGAAGTTTTGCGCGCGCAATGCCGCCAAGCCTTCCTGCGCGGTCGGCGCGGTGCGGACGCGGTAGCCGGCGGCCTTCAGCACCGGCGCCAGCATGTTGCGGAAGAACGCAGAGTCGTCGACCAGCAGCACCGACTGCGAATGCATCGACGGCTTCATCTCCTTGCGGGTGAACCAGTCGGCGAACGCCATCGGCAGGAAGTGGCCGACGTCGATCACCTCGGTGGCCTGGCCCTTGATCACGGCCGAGCCCAGAATGCCCTGGCTGGAGCCGCCGACCTCGATGTTGAGGCGCTCCTCGACGATGTCGATGATCTCGTCGACGACGAGGCCCATGGAGCGGCCGTCGTCGGCGAACACCAGGATCGGCTGGGCGCCTTGGCTGGCAATGGTGACGCCTTCCATGGCGACCAGCGGCATCAGCTGCTCGCGGTACTGCACCATGTAGCGGCCGTTGGAGAACTCGATCTTGTCGGCGGGGAGCTCTTCCAGGCGCGTGACGAGGCCGAGCGGGACCGCCTTGGGCTGGGACGAGCCGGCGCGGAACACCAGGAGCGAGGTGGTCTGCTCGCCCGAGCCGATGTGGTGCGCGCCGTTCTCGTCGCCCATGTCATGGGCCGAGGAGCCGGCGGCGCCGAGTGCCTTGGCAATGCCGTTGGGGTCGATGATCATGATGACCGCGCCATCGCCCAAGATGGTGTTGCCGGAGAACATGTCGATGTGACGAAGCTTGGTCGACATCGGCTTGACCACGATTTCTTCGGTGTGGAACACGCCGTCGACGACGATGCCGAAGGTCTGGCTGCCGACTTGCGTCACCACGATGAAGCCGTTCTCGGGATCGCTGGCCGCGCCGTCGTCGATCTTGAGGAGCTTCTTCAGGTGGATCAGCGGCAGCAGCTTGTTGCGCAGGCGCAGGACCGCGGTGTCCTTGATGCGCTCGATGCGGTGCTCGCTGTTGGCGCGGGCGCGGACCAGCTCGACCACCGAGAGCTGCGGGATGGCGAAGCGGTCGCCGGCGGCCTCGACGATCAGCGCCGAGACGATGGCGAGCGTCAGCGGGATCTTGATGGTGACGCTCGAGCCCTCACCCGCCACCGACTTGATGTCGATGGTGCCGCCGATCTGGTCGATATTGGTGCGGACCACGTCCATGCCGACGCCGCGGCCCGAGACCGAGGTGATGGCGGCCGCGGTCGAGAAGCCCGGCGCGAAGATGAACTTGTGGATCTGGGCTTCGCTCATCTTCTCGAGCTCAGCCTCGGTGACGAGACCGCTAGAGATCGCCTTGGCCTTGATCTTCTCGGTGTTGAGGCCGCGGCCGTTGTCGGCGATGCAGATGATGATGTGGCCGCCCTCGTGATAGGCGGAGAGGCGAATGGTGCCCTGCTCGCCCTTGCCGCTCGCCAAGCGCTCGGCGGGGGTCTCCAGGCCATGGTCCGCGGAGTTGCGCACCATGTGGGTGAGCGGGTCCTTGATCAAATCGAGCACCTGGCGGTCGAGCTCGGTGTCGGCGCCGTGCATCTCGAGCTCGATCTGCTTGCCGAGTTCGCTCGAGAGGTCGCGGACGATGCGGGGCAGCTTCTGCCAGGCATTGCCGATCGGCTGCATGCGCGTCTTCATGACGCCTTCCTGCAGCTCGGCGGTGACGTTGGAGAGGCGCTGCAAGGGCACCTTGAACTCGGTGTCCTCGTTGCGCCTTGATATCTCCAAGAGCTGGTTGCGGGTCAAGACCAGCTCGGAGACCATGGTCATCAGATGCTCCAGCGTGTCCACGTTGACGCGGATCGACTGGTTGGCGATGCGGTCGCCCTCGCTCGCCGTCTCGTCGGCCATCGATTTCTTCGGCGCGGCCTTCTCCTTGGCGGGCTTTGCAGCTTCCTTTGCAGCTTCCTTGGCCGCAGGCGCAGGAACTTCAGCAGCGGGCTCGGCCTTGGCGACGGGCGCGGGGACCGGCGCTTCGATCGCGGTCTCGCGGAAGGCGCGCTCGAGCTCGTCGAGCGAGACTTCGCCCGGACGCAGCGGACGCTCCAGGGTCTGATCGATCAGCGAGCCCGTGGTCATCTCCTTTGCCGGAGCGGCAACTGGTGCTTCCGGCGCCAGCGGCGGCGCGTCGGCGACAGGCGCAGCAGCGCCCGCGGCCATGGCCGCCATGCCCTGCTCGACCATCGCTTCCAGCTTGTCGATGAGGTCGCGATCGTTACCCTCGGGCTCGGCTTCGGTCGCCTCGAGCCCGGCCAGAATCTCCTTGATGCGGTCGATCGAGGACAGGATCACCGTCACCGCCTCGGCGGTCACCGGCATGCCGTCGCGGAATTTGCCCATCAGCGTCTCGCCGGCATGCGCCAGCGCTTCGAGCCGCGGCAGGCCGAGGAAGCCGCAGGTGCCCTTGATGGTGTGGACCAGGCGGAAGATGTTATCCAGGATCTTGGCGTTGTTCGGCTCCTGCTCGAACTTCACCAGCTGATTGTCGACGGTGTCCAGGCTCTCGCTGGTCTCCGTCAAAAACTCCCGCAACAGATCATCCATGAAAACAGGCCTTCATACAGGGAGGGCGCGCACGAGGCGTGATGCGCCATTTTCCGAATGGGGCCAGCTTCACCGCAAAGCGTTTAATAATGGTTGAGTATGTGGAAAAGAACGGAACCAACAAAGAGATAAGGCGCTCCGGACAAGCCGAAGCGCCTCGTAAAGATTGGATTAACCTCTGAGCGCGCGGTCCGCGCGTTTACGAAGCGGTAACGATGATGGCTTCGCCCTCGGGCTTGAGCGTCACGGTGAGCCCGCAGGCCTGCGCGAGCAGCCGCGTATAATAAGGCTGGATCGCGTGCGCATCCGCGGCGGGTCCCCGTTCGCCGCTCAGGAGTTCGGAGATGTTCTGCGGCAGGCGCGCATTATGTCCGGTCGCGGTGATGCGGAAGCTCATCGTCTCGCCCTCGCCGATCGGATCGACCGTCAGCATGCCGCCACGCGGGATCGTATGCTGGGAAACGACCAGCATGTTGAGCAGCAGCTTGACGCGATTCTTCGGCAGCAGGAGCCGTGGCAGATTCCAGGTGATCGAGCACTTGCCGTCCTCGATGTGGCCCTTCGCCATAGTCTGGGCATCGCCGAGGTCGATCTGGGCGCCGGACGAGCCGGCGGCACCGAAGGCGAGACGGCAGAACTGGAGGCGGGCGGAGGCGGTCTTGGCGCTCTTGCGAATCAGGTCGAGCGCGAACTCGCGGTCCTCCGGCTTGGGATCGTCGTCGAGCACTTCGAGCCCGTTGACGATGGCACCGACCGGGCTGATGAGATCGTGGCAGACCCGCGAGCACAGCAGCGCGGCGAGTTCGAGCATATCGGGAGCAGTAGCAGTCGCGGGCGACGAGGCGTCAGACATATAATGGGGTCCTGGAGGGTTCCTGGAATTTGCACGGCGCTGGACGCCGCGAATCACGCATGCTTGACGGATGCTGCGGGTTCTAACATTCGCCAGCCGGTGGCAGCTAGCTTGCGATAGGTTCGAAGCGGCCATAAAGGCCGCGGGCGAATCAACCGAGAGGGTAAGACTTGCCGATGAATGAGGCATGCAGGTGAGGATCATCGAGGCCGAGGCCGCATCCGGATTGATGGAGCCGCTCACCGCGCTGGTGGTAAAGGCGGGCGAAGCGATCCTTGCCGTCAACCGCGCGGCGATGCGGGTCGACGGCAAGCAGGACGGCTCGCCGGTGACCGAGGCGGACCTTGCCGCCGACCGCATCATCGCCGACGGCCTGGGCCAGCTCGCGGGCGACGTCCCGACGCTCTCGGAAGAGCGGACCCAGGTCGCCGCGCCGCCGTTCCAGGGCAGTTTCTTCCTGATCGATCCGCTCGACGGCACCAAGGAGTTCGTCGCCGGCCGTGACGAGTTCACCGTCAATCTCGCGCTGGTGACCCGGGGCGTTCCCTTGCTCGGCATCGTCAGCGCCCCCGCGCTCGGGCTGCTCTGGCGCGGCATCGTCGGCCGCGGCGCCGAGCGCGTGCGGTTTGACGGCGCGGCCATTGGTGACGCCGAGCCGATCCACACCCGCAAGCTGCCGGCACCGGGCGCGCCCTGGGTCGCGGCGGTGAGCCGGTCGCATGGCGATCCCAAAAGCGAAGCGTTCATCGACAACAGGCCCAACGCGCTGAGAAAGACCTGTGGCTCGGCCGTGAAATTCGGCCGGATCGCGGAAGGCAGCGCCGACATCTATCCCCGGTTCGGGCCGACCTCGGAATGGGACGTCGGGGCCGGCTGCGCGGTCGTGACCGCCGCCGGCGGCAGGGTGACCGACGGCAAGGGCGGCGAGCTCAGCTTCGGCCAGCGGCGCGATACCGGCTTCATCATCCCGGAATTCGTCGCCTGGGGCGACCCGCAGGCGGTAGGTTGCTACTGACTGAGCTGCTCCTGGAGCGCCGGCCACCGCTTGCCGACCTCATAGAGGAAGCGCTCCGGATCGGCGGCGAAGGCGTCGCGATTGGCTTCCCGGCTGAACAAATAAAGCCGCTGCGCCACGATCGCGAAGAAGCGCGGGTTGCCGGCATTGGTGACGCCGCGGGCGATGTCGGCGGGGTCATAGCCGCCAAACTGTGGACCATAGACCTCGGGATGGGCCAGGAAGGAGGCCCGGTTGCCCTCGTTCCGGAAGCGCCAGACCGCGCCCCAGAGGTTGGCCTCGAACTCGGCTGTGCCCTGCTCGGCGGCGCCGTCGACGAAATAGCCGACGGGGTCGAAACCCTCGATGGCGACGCCGCTGAACCGGTTGACGACGATCCGCTCGGTGGTGGCAGCCTGGGCCGGCAATCCCGGACAGGCGATCCAAATGGCCGCCAGTAGGCCGAGGAGACGGCCGATCAAGGCAATTCCGGGGCGCAAAGGGCTATCTTCCTGCCGTTGTGCCGTCATAGTTGCTGCGGATAACATCCGAGTCGAGGGGACATCCGGCGCAACCTAGGGCCGTGCCTGTTGGCGTCAGGTTAAGGAAGCGATCGGATTCGATACCAGGGGTTCTTTTATGACTTTCGCATCACGCCTTGCTGCGCTCGCGCTTGCCGCGATGGTCGGCTGGATCGTGCCGGCCTCGGCCCAGCAGGCGCCGCCGCCCAATCTGCCGCCGCCACAGCGCACCCCGACGCCCAGTACCTATGGGCCGGACGAGCTGGTGACGGCCGGCCACCGCTTCTTCGGCAACGTCTCGCGCGGGCTCGCCTCGATCATCGAGAAGGCCGTCAGCCAATGGGGTCTGCCGAACGGCTACATCCTGGGTGAGGAAGGCTCCGGCGCCTTCGTCGCCGGCCTGCGCTACGGCGAGGGCACGCTCTACACCAAGAACGCCGGCGACCTCCGCGTCTATTGGCAGGGCCCCTCGCTCGGCTTCGACTGGGGCGGCGACGGCGCGCGCACCATGACGCTGGTCTACAACCTGCCCGCCACCAACGCGATCTACCAGCGCTTCGCCGGCCTCGACGGCTCGGCCTACATCATCGGCGGCTTCGGCATGACGGCGCTCACTGCCAACAACATCGTGCTGGTGCCGATCCGCTCGGGCCTCGGCCTGCGGCTCGGCGCCAATATCGGCTACCTCAAATACACGCCGCGCGCGACCTGGAACCCCTTCTAGGGCTCCTTCCCATCCTGTGAGGGATCAAGGTTAACGACAGGCCGGGGCTGGCTTTTTGCCGGCCCCGCATGCATTGTCGTTGGTAAATTTTTCCTTAGCTTTGGGAGTTCTGGCCCATGGTCGAACCGATCATGTACCTGGCGATCGGTTTCCTGCTGGCGATGCTGTGCGGGCTTGCCATCGTGCCGCTGGTGCATAACCGCGCGGTCCGCCTGACCACGCGCCGGCTCGAGGCCGCCACCCCGCTGTCGATGGCGGAGATCCAGGCCGACAAGGACCAGCTCCGCGCCGAATTCGCCATGTCGGCGCGACGGCTCGAGATGAGTGTCGAGCAGCTCAAGAACAAGACCACGAGCCAGCTCGCCGAGCTCGGCAAGAAGAGCGACGCCATCAACCGCATGAAGATCGAGCTGGGCGAGAAGAACGCCACGATCTTCGCACTCGAAGCGCGCGAGAAGGCGGTGAAGGAGCAGCTCCGCGCCACCGAAGAGGAATTCGCCGCCAAGACGGAAAGCTTGCGCTCTGCCGAGAATGCGCTGACCGACAAGCAGCACGAGCTCGCCAAGATCAACTCCGAACTGTCGGACCGCTCGATGATGGCGGAGAGCCGCCAGGTCGAACTGGTCGCGGTGCGCACGCAGATCGAGGAGCTGAAGAACCGCGTCGGCGATGCCGAGAAGGAATTTGCCGCGACGCAAGCGCGCCTCGCGCAGGAGCGTACCGAATCCGAGACCGCCTCGCGTGAGCTCGGCGATGCCCGCGGCCGGGTCGAGAATCTGAGCCAGCGCGTCACCGAGCTCGATCGCCAGCTGATCGTGCAGGTCAAGGAGGCCGAGATGCTGTCGGGGCGCGTCGCCGACCTCGAGGGCCGCCTTGCGACGCAGGGCAAGCTGCTCGCCGAGCGCGACTACGAGAACAACCAGCTCCGCCAGGCCAATGAGACTTCGGAGCGCACCGCCAAGGAGCTGCGCGTCGAGATCGCCGCCCTGAGCGGCGGCAAATCGTCGGCTGCATTCGAGGGGCTGCGCGCGGAAAAGACCGCGCTGGAGGAGCAGCTCCGCTCCGCGCGCGACGAGCGTGCAAAACTCCAGCGTGACATCAACGCGATCCAGCAGCAGGCGGAAAGCTCCTGGGCGACCGAGCGGATGGAGAACGCGCTGCTGCGCGAGCGCATCAACGACATCGCCGCCGAGGTCGCCAAGCTGGCGATGCAGCTCGAAGGCCCGAACTCCCCGATCGAGGCGCTGCTGGCGGCCGAGGCCGGCCAGCCGCCGAAGCCGGTGCCCCGCCCCGCCAACGACGCCACGACCAATGGCGCGGCCGCAGCCACCCTGCCCGAGGGCGGCGGAACGCTGGCCGAGCGCATCCGCGCGCTCCAGGCCCACGCCTCCCGCGCCCGCCAGCAGGGCGCGTAAAGCGGGCCGAAAAGGCGGTTTCCCTGGCGAATTGCGTGATCGAGCAAGGTTTTTCGGATCCATGGCGCCTGGAAACTTGACACCTCAAGCCCGCACTTCTAAATCGCGGGCTCCAATGCGTCGGCCGGCCGAAAGTCCGGCCGCCTGCATGATGGTCCCGGGCGCATAGCTCAGCGGGAGAGCGTTCCCTTCACACGGGAGAGGTCCAAGGTTCGATCCCTTGTGCGCCCACCATTAGTCCCACATTTCCAATAGCTTAGCAGATCGATTCCCCGGCAGAGTGCCCCGAAAAGCCCAGGGCACAACAGGGGCACTCAATTCAGCACCGCTCAAGAAAAATGGCTCAGCGTTGTTACAAGGCTCAACGGGCGCCTCGGTTATGGCCTGGTGAGTGGACTTCGATGAGACACCCGCTTTTCGTCGGCCGCTTTGATTTATCCGCGGCTCATTCGACCTTCGCGCGAGCTCTGATATGTAGACTTGGCTGCACGTCGGCTTGAATCGAATTGTCGCAGCCGCTTGAAACGCCGTCTTCAAACCATCCTGAACCGATGTCGGCAGCAAAGGCAGCCGCTGCGGGGGGCTGCCGTCTTCGCTCAGTAACGCAGCAACGCCTGCAGTGGCGCCTTCTCTGCAAGCGCTGACCGGCAAGCAGGATCGCGAACGAACACGACCTGGGCCCTGCGCTCAAGCGCCTGCTGGAGCGCCGCTTCTACCAGGTCGTCGATCGGCTCTAGATCGGTCTCGCCGCACGCTGGGCACTTGGATAGCTGCGTCGTCTCGAACAAACACCCGCACTGGCGGCAATGGGTGCCGTCAGCAGCGTAGCTGTCGTCAGCGATCAAGGTGAGGACTCGCCCCTCACTCAGGCAATCGAGCGCCTCCTGCACTCCCGTCGAGACCGCGACCGGGCTTGCTTCGCGCAACTGATCAACAAGCTCGCGCTCTTCACGGACTTTCAGCTGCTCTTGTATGGCGGCGGCCGCGGCACCGATTTCCGTGGGCGAGGCATGTACGTTCGCCTCGAACATCCCGAGGCGGGACAGAGACTCCTTGGACAGATGAGCGCGGAAGGCGGCATTCATATCGGGCGGCGCGCATAGCAAGAAATGAGACGTTTCGAGCTCCCGGCCGATGACTTCCGTCATGGAAGCCAAGGCCTTTGCCTCGTCCTTCATGAGCTGGTTTGCCAACGCATCGCGGCGGTCGCGAGGAACGCGGTCGGTCAGCATGCCACGAATCCGCTGCCCCTTTACCCGGTAAATCTCTTCGACGGTGCCGAGGTGGCTGACAAAAAATCGGCTCTGCTCGCGCGACAGCAGCGCAACTAGCATGCGGTCGCTCCGGCCGCAGCAGCGCAACAGAGGTCGGAGATATGGCCGGGGACCGATCTGGATTCTATCAGGCAACGGAATTGGCAGAGCGATCTGACGCCAGATCCCACGCTCACGGCACGCAAAAAATGCAGCACCCCGTCCAAGTTCAGGCAGTTGGTCGTCCAGCGCGCGCTGAATATCCTGGAGGTCGGCGTAACGCTGTTCCGCTCAGCCTCGTCCATCGTCTGAAAGACCTGGTGGGTGAGGGCCGAGAAAGCCGACTTCCATGCGCGCCCAACGCGTCGCTCCGGGGTCAGCTCTAGATACAGGCTGACCACGGGATGGCCAGCTGTGTCAAGTATTGCAAGAGTACGGAAATGCTCGGGGGAGAGCAGACGATATGGGGGGTCTTGCAACCGTGCGCGCACATTCTGAACGATCTGTTCGCGCAATTCGGGAGTGAGCGCATGATGCGCATCAATGGCGGGGCTGAGAGCCTTCATTTGCGTTTCTCCTCAACAGTTCGGCCAGGCGGGCATGCCCCTCTCGCCATAGCTGCGACAGGGTCTCCCGCGAGAGCCGCAAGCCAACGGCGATTTCGGTGAAGCTGAGGCGATGTATATGGCGCATGACCAACACTTGGCGCGCGACTGGCGAAAGGCCCGGAACGTTTTCTTCGAATACCTCGGCAGCGGGCTCAACATGGGTCTTAGTGGCCAAAACATCTTCCCAGCGCACCACCTCGTCCGGTTGGAACCACTCGTAGAAGCCTTCATCATCATCGTAGATGGGTGGCTCGGGCGCGCGCGCCTCCAGCGACACGGAAATGAGACGCCGCAGTAATTGCTCCTGCCCTACGATGCGCATCTGCACACGAAACTGCAGTCCAAGCAGCCACGCGCGAAGACAGAGGAGCCGCGGCCGAGTACGGCGGTCTCGCCAAGCGCGCAGCAGGGTCTCGCCAACGAGCTCCTCTGCCGAGAGATCGCCAGCTCGAAGATCAGCGACAGCGACGTGGTATCTGATGTCTCGCTGCGCAGCGGAGAGCAGTTCGCCCAGATGAGGGCCAATCAAGCCGTGGAAGGCATCTCGATCGCCGTCAAGGCAACGCAACCAGGCTGCGTCGTTCTCTAAGCTCATACCCTGCGTCGGCGTCGGTCCGGGTGCGCCGGCAGTGGAGACATCCCTGGATGTCATGGTGACGTCCCGTATTGGGCCTCCTCAATTGGGTTCACTTTGAGATGCAGCTCCCGCCGGAGCGTGCGCTCTGGCGGTCAAATGCTCCGCCAAGCTCGACAGGTGACGCTCGGATGCTGCGCGCTTTCGCAGCATCTTCTGATAAAGCTTCACGTAATCGGCCGCCATGCGCGTTGCGGAGAAACGCTCCTCAAAACGGGCGCGCACGGCCTTACGGTCCAGCGCGAGCAAGTTTGGCACGGCCTGCACGGCCTCTTCCACGCTATCGACGATACATCCGGTGATGCCGTCTTCGATGATCTCGGCGACCGACCCACCGCGGAACGCCAAAACCGGCGTGCCGCATGCCATAGCCTCGATCATCACGAGGCCAAACGGCTCCGGCCAATCGATCGGAAACAGCAGTGCTGCGGCGTTTCCCAGAAATTCCGTCTTTTCGCTCTCATTGATTTCGCCGATGAACTCCACCCCCGGGCCGTCGAGCAGCGGCGCAATGGTATCGCGGAAGTAGACCTCATCGGCATGATCGATCTTCGCGGCAATCTTCAACGGCAGTCCTGCTGCGCGCGCGATTGCAATGGCGCGGTCTGGCCGCTTCTCGGGTGAAATTCGCCCGAGGAAGGCGAGATAGTTACCGCGCGGGTCATAGGCCGGCTTGTGCAGATCGAGCGGCAGCCCGTGGTATACAGTTGAGATGAAATTGGCTCGCGGCAGGGGCGCGCGCTGCGCGTTGGAGATCGACACCAACGGCATCTCAGGAAAATGGGCATAGAACGGCAGGTGGTCTGGCAGGTCCTGCCGTCCGTGGAGGGTCGTTAATGTCCGTCCCGCCTCGGTCCGAAACAGCGGAAAGTGCAAGTAGTCGACGTGGAAGTGGAGGACGTCGAACTCCCCAGAGCGCTCCCGCACCTTGTCGAGCAGCACCATTTGATGCGGGATGGAATTTGCAACATCCGGGTCGAGGCGCAGGGCCCGCGGCGTGCAGGGAACGAGCTCGGCGGAAGTGATGGAGTCCCCGCTCGCGAACAGGGTGACCTTGTGACCCTGTCTGACCAATTCTTCCGTCAGGTAGTGCACGACCCGCTCAGTACCGCCATAGAGCCGGGGCGGCACGCTCTCGAATAGCGGGGCAATCTGCGCGATCTTCATTCGGTCCTCCGCATTTCCAATTCGGGACATTACTCGTCCAACATTAGGCCTGGGCGCCGCCAGCATGGCCATGCCGGCGCGCGGCAGCGCTGTGAACCTCAAACCGTTCCGCGAAGGCAGCATCCGCTGCTATCATGGAACGTCGGCTTGAGAATGGCTGTCCGTCAGCAGGGCGATCAGCGGCGGTCACCTTCCGCCCAGCCCGCCCTGCAGCCGAGGGCCGGGGGCTAAGCTCAAGGGGCTCCGCGCGCGAGATACCAAACCGGCTAGGAGATCCGATGTTGACACCGAGCGCGGCGAAGCACGGCGGATCACTCGCAGGAAAAGATTCCAGAAGCGCTGTCTCGATCACATCGTGAGGCGCTGCTTGGGCCATGGTCACTCTCACTTCAGGTAAGGTTCGAGGGACCGGCCGAGGCGCAGCAGGACGATAGGAACCCCTTCCAGATTCGTCTCAGCCGGACCCAACAAAGACATGGGTGCGACACCGCAATTTTCGCAAGTGCCTGGAAGGCCTTGAAACGATACGACGCGCTTCTAATTTCATGGGTAGCCGCGCAGCAATTGCACGGCACGATTGGGCGCCTGGTACAGGGCCCGGTCAGCGGGCACCCGGCAGGTGTCCGAGGTGCTCTTATCCATGTTGCTCAAAGGAGGATATGGCTATGACCACGCTTGATCTTGCCCCCCTGTGGCGATCGACGATCGGGTTCGATCGTCTGTTTGACCTTCTCGAGGACGACTCCGGCCGATGGACCGGCGGGGACAATTACCCGCCTTACGACATCGAACGTGTCGGTGAGGACCACTACCAAATCTCGCTGGCTCTTGCCGGCTTCACGCCTGACGAGGTCTCCATCACGGCCGAGCAGAACACGCTGACCGTCGAGGGTCGCAAGGCCGAAAAGGGCAGCCATCAATATCTCTATCAAGGCATCTCTTCGCGCCCGTTCCGACGGACCTTCAATCTGGCCGAGTACGTGCAAGTGAAGGGCGCCTCGTTCGAGAATGGCATGCTCAAGATCGATCTGGTTCGGGAGGTTCCCGAGGCGATAAAGCCGCGCCAGATTGCGATCGGCACACGTGATGATCACCAGCAAGGTGAGAACAAGCAAGCGGCATAACACCGCCTGCGCGGAATTGATTTTTGCGGCGTGGGCTCGCCACGTCGCGAAGCTTTGGAACAAAAGAAAAGGAGAAGCTCTATGGCTATCACTGATCTGATCCCCTGGGGCCGCGGTCGTGATCTGACCACCCGTCGCTCCGAAAACTACAATCCGGTTCTAACCCTGCACCGGGAGATGAACCGGCTATTCGATGATGTCTTCCGCGGCTTCGATGTCGCGCCATTTGGCGGCGGCTTTCTCGAGCAGTCGATGAATTGGCCGAGCATCGAGGTCAACGAGACCGACAAGGACGTGAAAGTCACGGCAGAGTTGCCAGGTCTCGACGAGAAAGACGTCCAGATCGAACTCGCCCATGGCGTTCTCTCGATCAAGGGAGAGAAGAAGACCGAGACGGAAGATAAGGATCGCCGGTTCAGCGAGCGGTACTACGGCAGATTTGAACGGCGCATCCCGATCGAAGACGTGGACCAGGACAAGATTTCTGCTGCGTTCAAGAACGGAGTGCTGACTGTCACCATGCCAAAGCTGCCGCAAGCAGAATCCAAGGTAAAGCGTATCGCGATCAACTCGAAATGACAAAATCGACGGGAGCGGTCTCCGCTCCCGTCCTGCTTCTAATAGAGCAAACCGTCGCGGAGATGTGCCGGACATGGACACAAGGCGGAAATCCAGTTTCGCAGGCGCTTCGGATGTCGTTGCACATGCGGAGATCGCGGCCCAGCACATCAAGGAATTGAAAGTGGCCTGTGCGAATGGGGATAAGGACGGAGCCCGTCGATCGCTGCGCCAAGCGATCAGCGAACTTGAGTTGGCTCGCGCGATGGTGCGGACCGGTCTCGACTGAGAGCGAGCGGAGCTAAGTTGCGTTAGCATGCGTCCGACTTGAGCAGACTATTGGCTGGCTTTTGTGTGTAGCATCGCTTCGATCTTGGCTGAGAGTTCCCGCGAGGAAAACGGCTTGCTGAGGAGCACACTGCCGTTCATACGTTTGCCGGTTTCTTCGATGAGATCTGGATAGCCGCTGCAGTACACGACCGGCAGGCCGGGCTGCTGCCGTTGAAGTTCGAGCCCGACGTCCAGCCCCGAGACGCCAGGCATCGCGAGGTCGATAATCGCCAAATCGATGGCTTGATGAGAAAGGGTTGCTAACGCAGCATCCAGATTGTCAGCCGCGATCGCCTGGTACCCGAGATCGTCAAGCATGCTCCGTGTCGTTTCGAGCACGCTGGCATCGTCGTCCACAACAAGGATGTGCTCCCTTGCTCCCACACTTGGAGGACTCAATTGGCGATCTTCGCCTCGTACAACTACATCGGTCGATCGGGGCAAGAGTATTCGCACAACCGTTCCCCGCCCAACCTGACTCTCAATTTTCGCTGTCCCGCTGGACTGGCGGGCAAATCCGTAGACCTGCGACAATCCGAGACCCGTTCCCTTACCGGGCTCCTTGGTCGTGAAGAATGGATCGAAGGCTCGGGCCAGGACTTCCGGAGGCATACCGGTACCAGTATCTTTCACTGCGATCGAGACATACTCACCCCGCTTGAGCTCAGTCTGCAGATCTTCCGGGACACTGTGGAGAATGTTTGTCTCTATCGTAAGAAGGCCCCCCTCAGGCATCGCGTCTCGTGCATTGATCGCGAGATTGAGCAACATCAGCTCTAGTTGGGTCGCATCGACCAGTGCAGGCCAAAGATCCCTCTGTGTGACTACGTCGACCCGGATGGAGGCTCCCAGGGTTCTGGACAACATCTCCGCAACCGTGCAAACGAGTTGATTGACGTCGACGGGCTCCGGCGCGAGCCGCTGCTTGCGGGAGAATGTCAGCAGCTGCCCGACGAGCTTGGCCCCGCGCTGCGCTCCATGCATGGCATTCCGGACGTATCGCTGAATGCGTTCGTCCTCCACCCGCCGGGCAATCAGCTCAAGATTGCCGATGATTGCCATCAGCAGATTATTGAAGTCGTGCGCGATGCCGCCCGTGAGTTGCCCGACCGCCTCCCCACGCGCCGCTCGAGCGTGTCGGCCAGCTGCTTCAATTGCCTCAGATACTGTTCAGCCTGTCGCTGCCGCCTGCGACCGCGCACTGCTGCGAGCACCGCACTCTTGAGAGAGGTGGCGGCCAATGGTCGCTCAAGGACCGTGACGTGTCCAAGCAGATCGATGAGTTCGGTAAGAGCCGGGCCATTGTTGCCGGTTCTCAGCGTTAGCAGCACGAAAGGAAAATCCGACCATGGCGGCTGATTGGCGATCCAATCAGCCAAGGCGCCACGATGCTCGTGAACGAGCGCTTCCTCTGCAATGACGGCGGCGGCAGCATCACTCAAGCTGGACACCAGTTCGGAAAGGCTCGACTGCTCTAATGCCTGAATGCCGACGTCGCGCAGAGCCGAACAAACCACGCTGGCGTCACGGCCAAACGGCGCTAGGACGAGTACCGGGCCGCTTTGGCTCTTCTCACGACCGTCCATCGGCAGCTGCCGTAAGTAGCGCGCCGTGCTGGCCGGTATAGATCGGCGAGCCTGATAACACGCCCTGGAATTCCGCCAGCGGCGGCCCGACGCGAATTCCGCGGTTATCTAGCCGGTACTCTCTAATTTCGTCTTCGTGGCGTCCGGTGCGTTTCTTTAGGACCGAGATCGCGCGGCGGATTTTTCCAGCAGCTTCGAAGAAGCGCAACAGCAAGACTGCGTCGCTCAGATAGGTGAGGTCGACGCTTGATTGCATCGACCCGACAAGGCCGTGCTGCGCAAGGGTCAGGATCGTCACGACACCGCGGTGATTCAGATAGGTCAGCATTTCGTGCATGAGGAGCAGCATGAACTGCTCGGCAGGCATGGCGTTCTGATATCCGCTTAAGCTGTCCACTACCACTACCCGGACATTGTCCGTCTCGACCCGCCGGCGAACCATCCCTGTGAGTTCTCCGGGGGAAAGCTCTGCGGGATCGACTTGCTCGAGCACCAACTGCCCGATGCGATGGCTGATCCAAGTACCAGCCCATGCCCGCTGCACGTTTCATCAGGATTGCTTTGGTCTCATCAAAGGTCACAAAGAGGGCGCGCTCACCACGAGCGAGCGCCGCCATCACGAACTGCATGGCGATGGATGATTTGCCGGAGCCAGACGGCCCCATGAGCAGGGTACTCGTGCCCCGGTCGAGACCACTTCCCAGCAATTGATCCAGCTCGTTGATACCACTCAGGAGCGGTTCTGCCGGCGGCTTGCTATCGAGGTGCTCGGACGCAATCAGCCGGGAAACAGAACTATTCCGCCCTTGCGGATGACGAAATCATGGAAGCCACCACGGAAGCTGCGCCCCCTCATCTTGAAGATGCGCAGCCTGCGGCGCTCCGCACCATATTGCAGCGCATTATGCTCAAGCCTGACGACGCCATGGACGAGACTGTGCAGATTGAGATCGTCGGCCTGATCGGTAAGGTCGTCCAGAAACGACCCGGTGCAGGCCTCCTGGGCCAGGAAATGCTTCAGAGCAATGACCTGCCGGCGGTATCACAGCGGATTTTGCGCCAGGAGCCTAATTTCGGAGAGGCTATCGAAAACGACCCGCTTAGGTGCAACCCGCCTCACCTCGTCGAAGGTCATTGTCGTCGTTTCGCCAAGCTCAAGGTCAGAGGCATAGACGACGGTCTGTTGCTGCTTGGGGTCGAGGCTGAGTTCCGCCGGGACGAGCTCAAAAATCTCGATCCCATCGAGATCCCAGCCGTGGGTTTCGGCTACTTGCCGCAGTTCGTCCTTGCTTTCGGAGAGCGTGATGTAAAGACAGCGCTCCTCCCTGGAGACGCCGTCGAGAAGAAACTGCAGGGCGAGGGTGGTCTTGCCGGTTCCCGGCTGGCCCTCGATCAAGTGCACGCGGTGCGATGCGTATCCGCCATCGAGAATGCCATCGAAGCCGGCGATGCCCGTAGAGATTGCCTGCGTTTTGGTGCTGCCTTCAGGAATGTTCATTTGTCTTCCGGATGTCCAAGCGCGCGCCGGCCAGCAGACGTCGTTCTGCCCGGCTGGCATGGCTGGATGTGATTGGCGTGGTTTTCGCGAAGACAGGGCCAAAGCCCTTGAGCAGGCACCATGGCTGCAAACATCTTCCTGGAGGGTATTTTCGTACGAATTTCCGGCGTTCTGTCAAGCCACTGAAACTGCCGCGGGCCGGAACCCGAATAAGAGGTTGGAGTTACCCGGCTCCCACGAGATCTCTGAGCACGACAGCTGCTCGGCAGGCCAGAGCAAAGGGACTCGGAAGACTGTGGCTTGGAATCAGTTTGTCGGCACCATCATGCTTCTTTATGCCCTGACGAACCCGGTCGGAGCCATCCCGGTTTTCCTGGCAATGACTGGGCGCGCCGGCGTGGTGAAGACCCACCGGATCATCGTTTTGGCCTGCGCGGCAGTAGCCGTTTTCTTCATTGGGTCTGCGATGTTCGGGAAGGAGATCTTGGCCTTCTTCAATGTGGGGCTCGATGACTTCCGGATCGCCGGTGGGCTGCTCGTTCTGGTGATCGCATTCGAAATGTTTCAGGCACAGTATGGAAAGTTCATTCCTCGCGCCGACGAGGCAAACTATAGCGAGGTCGACATACATGGTCTGGCCATCACGCCATTTGCGTTTCCCTTGCTGGTGGGGCCGGCCGAGTTGAGCATCATGATCACCCTCTCGAACGATAACCCAGGATGGCTTGGCAAGGCCTTCTTGGCCGCCGCAGCCGTCCTCGCGACCTCACTGATCGGTTTGACATTGTGGATGGCTGCTGCGATCGAACGCTTCATGGGCCGAACCGGCATCAACATTATGACCCGTGTGATGGCTCTCATCATCGCGGCAATCGCCGTGAATTTCATCATGACGGGGATCAAGAGCCAACTGCCTGGCTTGGTGAGCCGGTAGGACCATCCTCATTTTATTATTATTAGGGCAAGTCTTGGCCAAGAACGCTGGCGATCGAAATCAATCCCTCATCTCGAGAAGACGCGCTCGGGACTACGCCACCGAGTTGAAGTCGCTCCTCTTGGCCCGCTCAGCCGCTGCACGGCTCGCCGCAATCGCCATCCAATCTCGCAACAAACCTCTGTCCTCCCTGGAAAAGGAGGCTCGCCGCTTGAGATCGTCAAGAGTCTCGCCGGGATGGCATTGCTCGAAATCCTGGCGGATCAGCGATTCGAGATATGCCGTCTCATCTTGAGTGGCACCGCCCAAGTCGGAATCCGGCTCGATCGGCATAATCGCCCCTCCCTTCCGCGGTTCTCAAAGGTTATCGGGGCTATCAACCGCGTCCAGTTCGGCATCTATTTTTTCGAGAAGACGTTCGATCTCCTCGCGCTCCCTTGGACCTGGCTCTTCTTCTAGGCGGCTGATCAGGTGGTGCTTTCGCGTCAGGAGCATTGCCACGCTCGTCATCAGAGGTGTGAGTTCGGGATGCTGGTACATTGATCGACACCTTATCTTCATTGTCGCAATGCAGCGAAGGCGACACTCCGAGGCGCTCGGCCGGGAGCGTGCCAGAGTCCGCTCTGGACACGCGCAAAACTCACGACCGGAAGGTCAGTTCCTCCGACGCTAAGAGGGATCGCTGTAGAGCAATCCGTCCAGCGCAGGGACGATCGCCGTGGCACAGGCGCTCCTTGGAACAGGCGATGTTCAGCATAGTTGCCAACCGAATAGCACCGAGTTCGCGTCGGCCGGCGGATAACAGCGCGGCCGTTCTCGGCTCTCGGCAGCGCTCTTAGGAAACCCGGTAGCGAATGCGATGCCAGCTCTCCCTATGACCGCGGTCGGTTATGCGGCTCTTCAGAACGAATTAGCCAACCGCATACGAATTAGGCGGCCCCATCTTGCCGAGCGTATTCAGCACGCGATCGCGGACGAACCTAATCTTGTTGAGAATTCGGAGTATCAGGCCGCGCTGACCGAGCAAGGCCTCAACGAGGCTCGCATAGCCGAGTTGGAAACCAAACTTGCACGCGCAGAGGTCATCGATGTCTCGAAGCTCTCCGGCGAAATCGTCAAATTCGGCGCGACGGTCACGCTGACGGATCAGGATACGGGCGAGGAGCGAATTTGCCATATCGTCGGCGAGCCGGAGGCCGATGCGGCCAGAGGCAAAATTTCAGTCAGCTCACCTCTCGCACGGGCGTTGATAAGCAAGTCCCAAGGCGCAGTCGTAGCCGTCGAGACTCCAGGAGGCGAGAAGAGTTACAAGATTGAGCAAGTTAGATGGCTTCCCTAGGGGCAGAAGAATAGTCTTAATAGCAAATGGTCTTGCATGACCGGCAGATACCCGTCGGTGCGAGCCGTTGTCTTGAACCCGTTTGCATCAGCGCAACAGACGAGTGGATGTGCTGCTTGCCTGGACGGGCGGAGCTACTTTCACGACCGCGGAACTGGTTTGGCCGCCCCGCACGATGGTAAGCTTCACATCCTGACCGATGCGTGCAAGGCCAATTTTGTTCCGAAGTTGCGACGCGGTGCGGATTGGACGGTCATCTGCCATGACCACGATATCGTCCTTGCGCAAGCCCGCCTTTTCAGCCGGAGAGTCTGGCGCGACCTCCGCGATCACTGCCCCTTCGTTGCGGCGAGGATTCGTCGACGGTTGGAGCTCGCGCACTGAAGCGCCAATGCGGCCACGCTCAACGTATCCTCTATCTACGATCTGCTCCATAACGAGCCGGGCCATATTCGCGGGAATTGCAAAGCCGATCCCGACATTCCCTCCGCCGGGCGAAATGATCGCAGAGTTAATGCCGACCAACTCGCCACGAAGATTCACCAATGCGCCGCCGGAATTTCCCGGATTGATCGCAGCGTCGGTCTGGATGAAGTCCTCGTAGCCTTCCTTGCTCAAGCCAGTCCGACCCAGCGCACTGACGAGCCCGGACGTAACGGTCTGGCCGAGTCCGAAGGGATTTCCGATCGCAAGCACGAAATCCCCGACTTCAAGCGCATCACTGTCGGCGAAAGGAAGCCCCTGGAGGCCGGCAGCGTTTGGGATCTGCAGCACTGCGACGTCAGTCGGCGCGTCGCGCCCGATTACCTTCGCAGATAGCTGCCGGCCATCCTTGGTCGTTATCTGAACGACTGAAGCGCCTTCGACAACGTGATTATTGGTCAACACATAGCCGCGCTTGGCATCGACGATGACGCCCGAACCCGTCGAATTGATTTCCTTCTCGACCTGCTTGGGAATGTCGAAGAACTCACGAAAGAACGGATCGCGATAAAGTGGATTGTCCTCGCGAACACGGCCGTGCACGGAAATATTCACAACAGCCGGCGTCACCTGTCGAACCACCGGCGCCAATGTTGGCACAGAACCGCCCGTCTTCAGGTCCGGCACTTGGGCTGTAGCCGGTGAAGCCGCGAATAGCGCCACAACCAGAAGCCATGCCAATATTGTTCGCTGACCCAACATTCCGATCACCCTTGCATGCTTGTCGGATCGTCAATCTGAGGCAGAAGTGTTCCTTCCAATGCTACGAGCGGAATTGCCCAGACTGCTGCGGCATGGCCAAGCAGCACGATGGCTAGAACGGCTTCCGTGACCATCACAGCGCCCTCCGCTGTGCGGCGGCAGCCCAGGGCCGCCGCAACCGCATGGGAACGCCACCGCCACGGGGCGGATCATCATCGTCGTCTCCGTCGAGTTGCCGCAACGCTGCCAGTATGTCGGCCAACTTCACAGCGTGGCCCGTTCCGGGGACCTCCCGCAGGTCGGGACAGGATTCCACGGCGTACATGTCCGACGCCCACGAGGACAGGATGATCCGCTTCTCAGGCGTCGAGAGCTCCTTCTCATTCAGGACTTCCGCCGGAGAAACGTAGTGAGCGGCAGGGTGGAAGAATGGGTGAAGACCACCGCCGTTGATTTTTACGTTAGTCATGGCTCGCCTCCCTATTCACTCCTTTCCAAGGGATGGTGATCGAGATTTGGGTGGCGGCGTAGTCGATGTCGCCACCCACGTGAGATGAGATAGGACAGAGAGCGACTTCCGTTCAGAATCGCCCGTCCATGGATCGGGGCTACTAAGCGGCGTTCTTCTGCTCGATCTGCGATGAAGTAGCCGTTCCACTTCCGATCTGGATCTTGCGCGGCTTCATCGCTTCCGGAATCTCTCGAACGAGATCAATGACCAAGAGACCGTCCTGGAAGGACGCCTGCTTCACCTGAACGTAGTCGGCCAAGCTGAAGACTCTCCGGAACGGTCGCGCCGAAATACCTTGATAGAGATACTCGCGCGCAGCACCATCGGATTTCCTGCCTTCGATCGTGAGAGCATTCTGCTCGGCAGTCACGGAGATATCGTTAGCACCGAGGCCTGCCACCGCCAGCGTGATTCGATAGTGGTCCTCGCCGGACCGCTCGATATTGTACGGCGGGTAGCTGTCCTCAGTCGGCTGGCGTGACATGCCGTCGACGAGGTCAGCCAGATGATCGAAGCCGACCGTGGTGCGCCAAAGTGGTGCGAAATCAAGTGTCCTCATAGCCAAGTCCTCCAAAGAGCAATATGGATACGAAGCAAGGCAGGATCGGAGTTTCGATTATCGTCGAACACCCCAGTCCAGCGCCTCGTGCCGAGCCCCGCCTGGCGCTCGACACACCGCAGTGGCGGTCGAGAAACGAATTAAAACTGACACTCATGAGTTCAAGAGGCTGTGCGTTTTTTTCTGATCGAGCCTCGCCTGGCAGCTCAGCGACTACGCGGCCAAGCGATCCGGGTGAGCGCCCTCGCGTAGGACATCCATCACTCGCTGCTCTCGCTCAATCCGGGCTGATAGAGTTGCTGCTCTTGCTCGCTCCTCGCAGTTGAGAGCAGGCGGCGCTCGTAGTGACCGATCACCTTTTGACAGCGTCGGATGAGGAAGTCGCGGACGCCAAGCTCGACTGCTGTGCTTGAGGCTGCATCGGAGCTCCCGCGCACGGAATGCCTCGCCGAATTCGCTTCAAACATGATTGTCGCTCGCTCTTGACGACCTTGCATAAGATAGCGAGCGGCCTTTGCAGGCCGCTCACTGACATTCAGCTTGCTGCCGCCAGTCCGGCGGGATGGGGCGTCGGCTGCGGCCAAATACCCGTCGGCGCGGATGTCGGCGGCAGCAAGATGTCGATCTTCATCGTTGCCGCCGCAGGCTGCCACTTCAACCACGGCATCGTATCGAGATACGGGATTGGCGGCAGTGGCAGTCCAGTGAACGCACGCTGTGTGGCCTCGGCTCCCCGCGGGCTTTCCAGGCCGTAAGCACCGAAGGCGGTCAGGGACATTGCGCTGCCCATTACTAGAGCGAGCAGGCGTCGCCGCAGATTGCGGTTGGTCTCCGTCCGGGCGGAGAACGTATGGTGATGGCTCAGCATCTATACTCCTCCAATCGTTCGAAAACAGATCCAGGCAAGGGTGACAAAGCTCAGGTCGAACATGAACCAGTGGATCGCCTCCTGCCTCATCCTGAGCCAATGACGATTAAACCTGTTCATGGGACACTCCATCCTTGGAAGCGGTCTTCTCTCCTCTCATCGGTGGAGCCCGGCCTTGATCGGCCGGGCTCTCCTGTTCAGAAGTCCATGGCGGGAGCGGCCGGAGCTGGTTCGGCCTTCTTCGGCTTCTCGGCCACGAGTGCCTCGGTCGTGATCAGCAGCGATGCGACCGACGCGGCGTCCTGTAAGGCGGTGCGGACAACCTTGGCGGGATCGATCACGCCGGCTTTCACCAGGTCTTCGTACTCGCCAGTCGCCGCGTTGAAGCCCCAATTGTAACTCTGGTGCTCCAGAAGCTTGCCGACAATCAGCGAGCCATCCTCGCCGGCGTTCTGCACGATCTGCCGAGCCGGCACCTGGATGGCGCGGCGAACAATGTCAATGCCGGCCTTCTGGTCCGCGTCGGCGGTCTTGATGCCGTCAAGCGCTTTGAGGGACCGCAGAAGGGCTACCCCGCCTCCGGGGAGAATGCCTTCCTCAACCGCCGCGCGCGTAGCATGCATCGCATCGTCGACACGGTCTTTGCGTTCCTTGACTTCGACCTCCGTCGCACCGCCCACGCGGATCACTGCGACGCCTCCGGCAAGCTTGGCGAGGCGCTCTTGCAGCTTTTCGCGATCATAGTCGGAGGTCGTTTCCTCGATCTGAAGCCTGATCTGCTGGGCCCGCGCCTCGATATCCTTCTTGGCGCCCGCGCCGCCGACGATGGTGGTATTGTCCTTGTCAATGACCACTTTCTTGGCGCGCCCGAGCATCTTCACTGTCACCTTTTCCAGCTTGATGCCGAGGTCCTCGCTGATGACATTGCCGGCGGTCAGGATCGCGATGTCCTCCAGCATCGCCTTACGGCGGTCGCCGAAGCCCGGCGCCTTGACGGCAGCGACCTTCAGTCCGCCGCGCAGTCTGTTGACGACCAATGTCGCAAGCGCTTCGCCTTCGATGTCCTCGGCGATGATCAGGAGCGGCTTCCCGGACTGGACGACCTGCTCCAACAGC
Organism: Bradyrhizobium huanghuaihaiense; assembly: GCF_025200885.1. Taxonomy (NCBI): domain Bacteria; kingdom Pseudomonadati; phylum Pseudomonadota; class Alphaproteobacteria; order Hyphomicrobiales; family Nitrobacteraceae; genus Bradyrhizobium; species Bradyrhizobium huanghuaihaiense. The sequence continues at coordinate 7,616,768 of NZ_CP104172.1, forward strand.
GGCAGCATGGTCTGCAAGCCAGACAGTTTCTTCTCGTGAATCAGAACGTAGGGATCCTCGAGTTCGACGCGCATCTTCTCGGTGTTGGTGACGAAGTATGGCGAGATGTAGCCGCGGTCAAACTGCATACCCTCGACCACTTCGAGCTCAGTGTGCAGGCTCTTGGCCTCCTCGACGGTAATCACGCCCTCGTTGCCGACCTTGTTCATGGCATCCGCGAGGAATCGCCCGATCTCGGTGTCGCCATTGGCGGAGATTGTGCCGACCTGCGCGATTTCGTCATTGGAGGTAATCTTCTTCGCATGTGATTTCAGGTCGGAAACGATGGCGTCGACAGCAAGGTCGATGCCGCGCTTCAGGTCCATCGGATTCATGCCGGCGGCGACGGACTTGCTGCCTTCCCTAAAGATGGCCTGGGCAAGCACGGTGGCCGTTGTGGTGCCGTCACCGGCGGCATCGCTCGTCTTCGAGGCGACCTCGCGCACCATCTGCGCGCCCATGTTCTCGAACTTGTCCTCCAGTTCGATCTCTTTGGCGACGGTCACGCCATCTTTGGTGATGCGCGGCGCACCGAACGATTTCTCGATCACGACGTTTCGCCCCTTCGGACCGAGTGTGACCTTCACCGCGTTTGCCAGAGTGTCGACGCCCCGCAGCATGCGCTCTCGGGCCTCGGTTGCGAACTTGACGTCCTTGGCAGCCATTTTGATCTCTCCTTTCCTCTATGACTGTCAGCGCGCTACGCTGCCTTCTTGACGGTGCCTGCCTTGTCGATGACACCCAGAAGGTCGCTTTCCTTCATGATCAGGAATTCCTCGCCGTCGATCTTGACCTCCGTACCCGACCACTTTCCGAACAGAACACGGTCACCGGGCTTGACGTCGAGTTGAACGAGCTGGCCCTGTTCGTTGCGTGCGCCGGGGCCAGTGGCGACAATCTCGCCCTGCTGTGGCTTCTCCTTTGCTGTGTCCGGAATGATGATACCGCCGGCGGTTTTCTCTTCGGCGTCGAGACGTCGCACGAGCACGCGATCGTGCAAGGGACGGAAATGCATGCACATCCTCCTTGGGTAGGTTCAGCGATGTCCAAAATCCGGGTCCGTAACGGCCCCCGGGCGGAAAAGCACCTAGGAGCGAGGGATCTACTTTCAAGAGGGAGGAAGAAAATTTTTTGCGACGAAGGCCGGCTCGTCGCTATCGCTCGCGGCTTGCACCCGGAGAGTCTTCCCCAGCGTCCAGCATCGCTCGCCGCACGTTGAAAACTGAGATCATCAAACCAAGATGTTTTCTCGGCTGCAGAGCAGACTCTGCGCAGCAAACTGGAGCATCTTCGAAAGGAGGATAACCAGAGATGCGGACTTTATTGGTACTTGCTGCTTTCCTCGGGATGGTGGTTTCGCTGCAAGCGAAAGAAACGGATTCGTCGCGATCAGTGCGAAGCTCCGACGCGGCCGTTAAGCAGTTTGTCAGCAATCAAAGCGGCCAGCCGCGGGTCAAGTCGGCAAGAACAAGATCCGATGGCCGCAGGGACCGTGATTTCTCAGCGGAAGCGATCGTGCCTGATATCTGCACCGGCTGCTGATCCACCGATCAGCAGCCGGCCAGCGGTTTTTCGTGTTCTGCTTCTAGTATGCGCTTGCTGAAGCAGCCTCAAGATCCGGAAGACGTACGCACATCATCGTCTTGATGCGCTTCAACGCACGCTGCTCGATCTGGCGGATACGCTCACGAGAAATCCCGAAGGCATTAGCAAGATCGTCAAGCGTGCTTTGCTGTTCAGCCATGTAACGGGCTTCGACGATGGTGCGTTCTCGCGGAGAAAGCGCACTCAGCGCCTCAGAGAGTGCGGCCTTCTGCCGTTCACGGTATCCGGCCTCCACGAGCAGGGTTTCAGGATCAGGAGATGAATCGGCGACCCTGTCCTGCCATTGCTCGCCTTCTTCGTCACTGAGCTGAACGTTCAGCGTCATGTCGCCACGGATCCGCCCGTTCATCTCGACGACGTCGGTTTCCTTGACCCGAAGATGCTCGGAGATCTGCTTCACCTGCTCCGGCGAAAGCTCGCCATCGTCCGGCGCACCAAGGCGTCTCTTCAACTTTCGAAGGTTAAAGAACAGCTTTTTTTGCGCCGCGGTCGTGCCGAGCTTAACGAGTGACCACGATCTCAGGACGAACTCCTGCACGGAGGCCTTGATCCACCAAGCGGCATAGGTCGCCAGGCGAAATCCCTTCTCGGGGTCGAACCGCTTGACGGCCAGCATCAATCCGACGTTGGCTTCCGAGATGAGGTCGGCGATGGGCAATCCATAGCGCCGATATTTCAGCGCGATCTTGGCGGCCAATCGCAGATGGCTCGTCACCAGACGGTAGGCAGCTTCGCGATCCCCGGAATCCCGAAGGCGCCTTGCATACATCACTTCTTCGGAGGCATCGAGCAGCGGGAAGCTACGGATCTCTTGCAGATACCGGGACAACCCGGCTTCCGAATGGATGGCAGGGAGGGCTGACTTGATTGACATGACGCACCCTCCTTCAGAAGCCATCGCCACTCTTGAGCTCTAACGAGCGGCCAGAGGGAAGATACCGCCGCGAGAGCCCACCGAGATGAGTGAGACTGATCGACTGCCAAGCGACGATACAGCTAGCTTTCATATCCAAATCCTCCATGGAGCAAAATGGTACGAGCCGCCGTGTCGCCTGGCTTAGCTGGGCCCTGAGGCGCCCAACGACACTCAGGCCGGCGGCGCCAAAAGAACCGCGAAGCCAACGGGTTGTTCCCCGTGTCAGCTAGCCAATTCGTCGGAAGCCAAGCTGCCGCTGCCCGATGAAGCGGGGGACGAGTTCGATGCGTGGGGCTTACTATCCCGCCCGGCATGACCTCCGCGATCGAGGTGAAGTGCGAATCCGCTTGTGCCGGGAACCTCGAGCCCGGCGCGGAGCTGCATGCGCGGGATCAGGTAATCGCCGCCATTTTGCCGCCGATACGGAATGGGCGGGGTGGTGGCAAGCGACCGCATCCGCTCTCGCAGACCCTCGGCGACGGGTTCGAAGCCAGAATCGTCGAACCGATCGACCCGGTACACCACGAACGGAGGCAGGACATCATAGCCGGGATAGTAGAGGATGCCGTGATTGATGGGGAAGAGCAGGTCGTCGATCGGCCCGTTGACCCCGCGATCGGAATAGTGCTCCTGCCATCCGCCGGCGGTCACGACCAGCATCGCGCGCTTGCCCTTCAAAGTTCCGTCGCCATAGCGGTCGCCCCATCGCTTGTCGCTATGTTCGCCGACTCCGTAAGCAAAGCCGTAGGCGAACACCCGGTCGACCCAGCCCTTGAGGATCGCCGGCATCGAAAACCACCACAGCGGAAACTGCAGAATCAGGACATCGGCCCATAACAGCTTCTCGATCTCGGCTTTTACGTCGCTGGTCAACGCGCCCGCCTCGAAAGCCTGCTTGGAGGCCGCGGCCGGCTTGAGCCGTTCACCTTGAACCAGCAAGGGAAAGTCCCCGCGGTCGACCTCGGATTTCCAGCCCTGGGCATAGAGATCCGACACCTGCACCTCGTGACCGAGCCGCTTGAGCTCGCTGACGGTGACGTCGAGCAGCGCGCCGTTCAGCGAGCGCGGCTCCGGATGGGCGAACACAATCAAGACCTTCATGACAGCACCTCCTGATGAGTGATGTCGATCAGGTGGCACGCGAAGCCGGGATGCAGTAGATGTCGGCAATGTATAGGATTATGCCATAAAATGGATAAATCAGACGTCACGCTCGAGCGCATGCGCAGCTTCGTCCGGGTCGCCGAGCGGGGTAACCTGTCCGCGGTCGCGAGGGAGCTCGGAGTCGGCCAGTCGACGGTGACGCGGCATTTGCGCGAGCTGGAGGGCGCGGTCGGCGTGCCGCTGCTCAGCAGAACCACGCGCCGGGTGACGATGACTGAAGAAGGGGCGCGTTACTATCGGCACTGCGTCCAGATCCTGCGTCAGGTTGACTTGGCGGGCGAGGAGGCACGCAGCACACGTGGCGCGGCAGCGGGTACGGTACGCATCTCGTGCACCGCGGCCTTCGGAGTCCTGCACGTCAGCCGTTTCATTTTCGCCTTTCAGGACCGCCATCCGGACATCCTGGTTGATCTCAGCCTCACGGACGAGCGCATCGACCTTGTGCAGGAGGGCGTCGATATTGCTCTCCGGCTTGGGCCACTTGGCGATAGCTCGATGAAGCTCAAAGCGCTGGGCCAATCCCGGCGAATGCTCGTTGCCGCACCCGGCTATCTAGCCGAACGCGGCAAGCCGGCGCGTCCGCAAGACTTGGCGGATCACGAAGGCGTCAGGATGTCCAATATCGCGGGCAGCGATCTCCTCGTCCTTCATGGTCAGCGCGGCGGGCGCCATGTGGTGCCATTCGGGGGGCACTTGCGCGTCGATCATGGACTTGCAGCCAGAGAGGCCCTCGTAGCCGGACGCGGGATAGCGCCTGCACATCTCTGGCTCGTCGAGGATCTCCTCGCCGCCCACAAGCTCGAAGTGGTGCTTCCCGAATTTTCGCCACCGCCCGTTCCGCTGAACATGCTGATCGTACCGGAACGGTTGGGCATTGCCCGAGTGCGCTTGTTGGCCGACTTTCTCTCGGCACAGATCGCGCAAACACCTGGGATCAAGAAGCCGGCGCATGGAGCCTAGCGATCGGTCGATAGCGCAGCCGAACCTGCGAGGGTGCTTCACCAGTCGTGTGCCCTGCCTGCCCTGCTCTCCAACGCGACGCTTTGCGGCAGGCGGCAGTTACCTGGATGGAGATGCCAATCCGGCACGGAAGGCCTCGCGCCAGGTCGGATAAATGAGCTCAAGTCCAGCTCCCGTTTTGCCTTGGCGTTCGAAGCGCCACGGCCCTCATTCATCCATTGCACCGCTGCTTTGCCGGCCACGAAGAGACCGAGCCACGATGCAAGCCGGAGCGGCGGCCCACCACCCGCCGATTCTGCGAAATACGGCAACCACTCCGAGACTTTCGCCGGCTCATCGTCCACGATGTTCTGCTATTCTGATTCTCTTGACCTCCATTTTCTCCGTCCCACAACTGATGACAGCGCGAGCGAGCAAGTCGCGCGCCCTGAACGAAGGCCCGGCGGGAACCGGGCCTCCTTTTCATCACCAGTACCAGTACGGATAAACCGGACGATAGTATCGGACTACCCGATACGGACGGCCATAGTAGTAGGGCGGGCCATAGACCGGTCGATAATAGACCGGTGGTGCGGTTGCGGCCGCTAGTGTTCCAGCGAACAATCCGAGAGCAAGCCCGGGACCGATACCCGGACCGCCCCAGCCATGATGACGCCAATGGGCCGAAGCCGGCGCAACTGATCCGATGAGGAGCGTTGCCGCCGCGACGACTGCAAGAGCAAGCTTTCTCATGTCGTTTCCCTCAAGTTACTACGTGCTCTGCGCACTTGTCTCCTTGTCATGGTCCACTTCGCCGAACCTCGGTTCGGCTATACAGTGAATTAGAACTGTCCCGGGCGAGTTCAAGTAACGCGTGATGAGACCTGTCGATCTTGCCAGCGATTTGGCGGAGCCAAAAACCAGCATCAGAAGATATTCACCTGCTCCGGCATTCTCAGCGCGGTGGTGGACCAGCTCTAGCTGGGGCGCGAAAATGAGCGCGCCGTTAGACCGCCCGGAGGCCTTCCTTCGGCATCTCCCGGATCAGCAGGTCAATATCGCTCTGCTCCAGCGTCTCCTTCTCAAGGAGCTTCTTTGCCGCGCGGTCCAGGATCGGACGCCGCGTGTTCAGTATGCCTTGGGTGCGCTGAAAGACCTGATCCACAATATCCTTTACCTCGCGGTCGATGGCTGCGGCGGTCTCCTCCGCGTAGCCACGCTCGCGAACTGGATAGGGCTGGTCAGGGCCTGCCAGGAAACTGCCGGGCTCGCGGTCATAGGCAACGCTGCCGAGCTTCTCCGACATCCCATAGCGTGTCACCATGCTCCGTGCGATGTCGGTCACCCGGCGCAGATCGTCGGCTGCTCCCGTCGATAGATGACCGAACACGATGAGCTCAGCTGCACGGCCGCCGAGCAGAACGGCCATTTTGTTTTCCAGCTCCTCCTTGGTCATCAAAAATCGGTCTTCGATCGGCCGCTGAATGGTGTAGCCGAGTGCACCGACCCCACGGGTATGATCGAGACCTTGTGCACAGGATCGACACCAGGCAAGGAAAGCGCGACCAGCGCGTGGCCCGTCTCATGAAAAGCGACGATCTCACGTTCCTTGGGATTGAGCAGCCGGTTACGTTTCTCCAGGCCGGCGACCATGCGCTCCACCGCGTTATTGAAGTCGCTCATGCTTACCGCCTCGGCGCCGCGGCGGGTTGCCAGGAGTGGACGAGGTTAGCCAGGTCGGCGCCGGTAAATCCCGGCGTCAAAGCTGCAACCGACTCCGGCACGTTGCCGGCCAGTTGCACCTTTTTCATATGGACCTTAAGTATCTCGATGCGCCCCTTTTTGTCGGGACGATCGACCAACACCTGACGATCGAAGCGGCCGGCGCGCAACAGCGCAGGATCAAGAATTTCAGGCCGGTTGGTTGCCGCAAGGATGACCAGACCCGATCGTGAGTCAAAACCGTCAAGTTCGACCAGAAGCTGGTTGAGCGTTTGCTCCTTCTCGTCGTGCCCTCCAGCAAACGGGCCGATGCCACGCGCTCGGCCAAGCGCATCGAGCTCGTCAGTAAAGATAATTGCCGGTGCCTTTTCGTGTGCCTGCTGGAACAGATCTCGAACCCGTGCCGCGCCGACACCAACAAACATCTCAACGAATTCCGAACCCGAGATCGAGAAGAACGGAACTCCGGCTTCGCCTGCAACCGCCTTCGCCAGCAGGGTTTTGCCCGTGCCCGGCGGACCAACCAGCAGCACACCTTTCGGCATGCGACCGCCAAGCCGACCGTAATCGGTGGGATGCTTAAGGAAATCGACGACCTCGCGAAGCTCGTCCTTGGCTTCGTCGACACCGGCGACATCGGCAAAGGTGACGCCCGTGTTGGACTCGACATAGATCTTGGCCTTGCTCTTGCCGATCGCCATCAGTCCGCCGCCAAGGCCGCCGCCTTCAGCCATGCGACGGCCGATGTACCACCACAGCCCGAAGAATAGCAGTACAGGCATCACCCACGAGAGGAGGTCGCGCAGAAAGGTGCTCTCGATTTGTCCGGTAAAGCGGACGTTGTATTTCTCCAGTTCCTGCGCCACGTCCTGGTCGACACGCGTGGTCACAAATCTCTTCTGGCCGCCTGGCAGCGGCTCCTTGAGCGCACCCTGCAGGGTGCGATCGGAAATGCCGACCGCATCGACCTTTCCTTGGTGCAGTAGTTGCAGGTATTCGCTGTAGGGAATGACGGCAATTTGTGTGGCCGTTGCGATAAGATACTGGATGAAGAAGACCGCGAAAATAGCGGCGATGGTATATCCGTCATTGAAGCGAGTTTTGCTGGTCATGCAGAAACTCGATGCAAAGGGCCCGGAAGCAGCTTCCCCGAATCGACCGGATAATCGGCGGTTGGCGCGGCACTGCACCAAACACTCTGGCGTGGCATTGGTTTCAACGAGTTCCTGACGGAACCGGACGTAGCCCCGTCGGGCATCTCGACTGCGGCAGTCCGCTTGGGCAGAGGCTCCGCCCCTGGTAAGCCGTCGACCGCCACTTTGACTTCTGCGCGTTCGGACCGCTCGTAGATCTCAACGTCCAGGGTCGACGCACTCGCACGGGCGTGGACGTATCTCCACTGCGGCCGCCGAAAGCGAAATTGAGCAGGCTTTGCATCAGGGCGGCGGACCTCTTGAAACCTGACCAGTGGGTTCTAATTCGAAGATTGCGGTGCGGATCGCGCTGCACCGGACGCCAGTCGAGGGTCCGGTTTTCGGGCGCCGGACGCGATGTCCGGCGCTCATAAACCATGTTGCTCAAGTGGAGGATGTGGCTATGACCACCTTTGATTTTGCCCCCCTGTGGCTTTCGACCGTTGGTTTCGATCGCGTGTTTGATCTGCTCGAGGATTCCGTCCAATCGACGGGCGACAATTACCCACCTTACAACATTGAGCGGGCCGACCAGGATCACTATCAGATCTCCCTCGCGCTAGTCGGCTTTGCACCGCATGAAATAACCATTACTGCGGAGCAAAACGTACTCACGGTTGAAGGCCGAAAGGCCGATAAGGGAGACCACCAATACTTGTACCAGGGTATCTCCGTGCGTCCATTCCGGCATCAGTTTAATCTCGCCGAGTACGTGCAAGTGAAGCGCGCTTCGTTTGAAGACGGAATGCTCAAGATCGAGCTGGTACGTGAACTCCTCGAAGCTATGAAGCCGCGGCAGATACCGATCCAAGCCGGCAACGACAACCAGAAGCTCGCGAACCAGCAAACGGCCTGAGTTCACTCGCCTGCTAGTCAGCGGGGAGCTCCTCGCTCAGCTACCAGCGTGCACCGAACTGCGGGTGGACACCTAATGGCAGAGCGAGCTCGCGTCGCCGGATTCAGGGAGAAATACATGAAGAACGTAATCTTAAACGATCCGCAGCAGCTTGAGCGCAGGCTGCTCAAGCTCTTCGAACGTCACGGTAGCAACGGTCGCGCGGTCACCCTTGAGAGCCTTGCTGCCAATGTTGGCATGCAGCAGCAAGCGAAGGATCTTCTCCTTGCCCTGGGAAACCTCGTCACACGGGGACTTGTTAAGCGTGCCGGCGACAATCCTATACCTGGCTCTCCTGTTGCATTCCGTCTGGTACGTGCGGCATCGCCGCATGATCTATCGGCCGCCACGAGCGCTGCGATAGTGGCCCGTCCGTTAAGGGCTTCGACCAAGGGAGTTCGTCAAAGCCGTTCACGAGAGAGCAAACAACTGCCGAAAGGCATTGAGACCCTGTATTCGACAGCTCGGCAAGGTTGATAGATCAGCGATGGACGATTATCGCGACCTCATGACCGTTGCTCTGGTGCTGTTCTTCGCGGGTCTCATGTTGGTGGTCGGCCAACTCTATCTCGAGCACAGCACCAGACAGGATCTCGGCACGGAGATCGAGCTCCCACGTGTGCCGACCTCATAACCAATCCTGAACTCGCGTGTGTCCGCGAGCACCGGGGCGACCGGGCTACGCGTGGACCCAAGAAAGGGGTGATCGAGCTAGCGTTGCTGGCTGCGTGACTATCTGGATAGATGGAAGTTTCAGCCGCCTTGCCACCGCGCACCGTACGTGTCCGGGCGCTTGTCCTCGTCGGGCTTGGTGCCGGGAGAGCCCGCAAGTCGCGCCGGGACGCTTTCTCCGCGGGAGGGGAGCCAGGCTTCCACTACATGTCGTCGAACGCGCCCTCCTCGTGGAGCAGAGTCGACACGGTCGACCGAAAGCCTTGCGTGCAGGGCCGCCGCCGGCGGGTCGTAGAGGAGTTCATGATCCGCAACGTGTTGTCTGAGATTGGCACGCCATCGTTCGGCGTCGGCTTTGCGGGCGCGCGATAAAGGTCGTCCCTGATCTCGCGGTCGATCCCGCCTGGGAGCCTTTTCCTTCTATTTTTGCAGCCAGTATTGCGCATAGTTTGCCTCGCTGGTGCTCGCGCCGGTTCACCCTCACGCAGCCCAAACCTCGTCCATCGCATAACGTTGCAGCACCGGACCGCCCCGTGATTGACGCGATAAGAACAAAGCGGATCGCGGAGAGTTTGTGCCGTGCAACTCGAACTGCAGGTTGTCAGGGAGTCAAAACACGAAGAACCCAACCCGAGCAAGTCAAGTCCGCAATTTCACGCGGCCCTCCTTGAAACGTGCCGCCACTTCGCTGAATGGCCACCGCTTCACTTTGGCCGCATGCCGTTCTAGTCCCGTTACTCCCTTCGAGCAGACATCGTCTGGCCGCGCCGGCATGTCGCAAGCGGACCACAACCGAACTCTGAACCTCTTGGAGCGTTCGCTACATCCCGCTTTAGTGCAGCAAATCGCTGGCTGCTACTCGGTTGATAATGACGAGGCGCTGTTCGGCGCTTGCACCGAAATCTATGTCTGCCACTAGATCGAGCAGACGCTGATAGGCATGGTCAGCGACGGCGACCGGCAAAGGCTCTTCGTCGAAGGCCTCTACATAGTTGTCAACGACGGTATTCAGCAGACAGCACAGGCCCTGTTGATCAGGCTCGTTCTTGCAGGCATCATAGAGCCTTTGCTGAAATTCGCGGAAAGTCTGCAACCCGTGGTGCTGTTGCGAAAGCCACGTATGCAATGCGTTCATGGTAGCCTCTTCAACTAGGAGGAAGAAGCTAACAACTTATACAGCCCCAAAAGAGGATCAACAAATGCGGTTTTTGCAGATCCCTAGTGCGGCATATGCAGCTGCAGCCGCGATCTGGAAACTTTCGCGGAAGCGCGAAATCCTGCCGTCTTTTCGAGAGTTTATTGGACTAGGATCGCTGCCGTCAGTCATGGGCTATGTCGAACTGGGCCTGTCAACATCCCTGGATGTCCTCGACACGACCGACGAGATGTCCTCCAGATGAGGTCCTTGGAGCGGTCCTTGATCGGCTTGTAGTGGTCGGCTTCGAGGACCGCGAGGTCGCCTTGAGCGATTTTGAAGACGGCTGCTCGGTGACGAAGCGCCGGTCAGCGCGAGACAGTTCCACCCACACCGACGGCTCAGCTGGATCTACGAAGCCCAGACTCACTGGAGCGAGCTGGCGCCGCAGGCCGAACAGACCGTCAGGGCCGAGAGGGCGTCGCTTGCGCGCTGCGGGAAGGTCTCACCGTGATGGCGGGCCCTACGCCGGCCAAAGCCTTCGACGACTGCGTGCTCGATAACCGCCCTCCCCTCCGACGCGGCCGCGAAAAGGGTTCAGTTCAGCCAGGCTGAGCCGAGAATGATCGAGCAAAAGTTCTGACGAACGTAGTTCATATCCTTCAGCGCCAGCACGTCCGCCTTCACGTTTCCAAACGTCGTCAGCGGCTTTTTGATGATGCCGTTGGCGAAGTGATCGATGATGTTTTCCTTGAAGTTCGTCTCGCGCGGATGATGGACGCAGACATCATCGCGCTGTTCATGCGTGAAGTCGTGATAGGCGATGCCGAGCACGTCCATTTCCACACCGGCGGTTACCAGCGCGATGATGGGTCGCATATGCTCCGGGATACCGGGCGTGGTGTGGAGTGCGATTGCAGTCCAGACGTCCTCAATATCGCGCTCCGGCACGCCGTAGCTTTTCATGAACTCGCGTGCGGCATTGGCACCGTCGACCTCGAAGCGCAGGTCGGCGCTCGAATATGTCTCGGTGAGGCCCATGTCGTGGAACATCGCGCCGAGGTAAAGTAGCTCCGGGTCGCACTTCAGGCCACGGCGCTCGCCGGTCAGCGCGCCCCACAGGAAGACGCGGCGACTGTGGTTGTAGAGCAGGTCATCCTCGGTATCGCGCACGAGCTCCGTGGCGGCGCGCGCGATAGCACTGTCGGGCAAGCGGATGCCGGCGATGACCTCAGACATGGAGCGATCTCCTTCATGGGTAGTGGGTTGGCTGCTGGTCGCCATTGGGCAATGCAGCCCTGCTCTGAGCAACAAACAGGATGCTTCGGATCAGGACAGCCGTACGGCGTTTGCTGACAAAAGGCCGTCGGAACGTTGGCGGTAGCCGAAGACACCCGTCGTCGTCAGAGCTCCCGATCTATTCCGATTCCGCCCGCCGGAAGCTGGCGCGATATTGGACGGGGGTGACGCCAAGACGAGTGCTGAACACGATTCGCATCCGGTCGGCCGACCCGAACCCGCAATCGAAGGCGACGGTCTTCAGCGGGCGGTCGCTTCCTTCCAGCATCATGCGCGCCGCATCAACGCGGGCGCGCTCGATGAACTCGTGCGGTGTCGTCCCGGTCGCCTGCACGAAATGCCGGGCCAGATTCCGGGGGCTCATGCCGACGATGCCGGCGAGCGATTCCAGGGTGTGGCGCTCCCCGATTTTGGCCATGACATGGTCCTGAATGCGTGCGATTGGCGATTCCGGATCGGCGGGCGCCGTGAGATAGGGACTGAACTGCGACTGTCCCCCCTGGCGCTGGGCAACCACAACCAGTCGCTTGGCGACCTTGAGCGCAGTTTCCGCACCGTGCCGCTGCCCAACGAGCGCCAAGCCCAGATCTATCCCCGCAGTCACACCGGCGGCGGTGATCAGCCGTCCGTCGCGCACATAGATCAAGTCCGGTTCAACTTTCGCCTTCGGAAACCTGGCCGCCAGCGCTTCTGCATCCTGCCAGTGGGTTGTGACTCGCCGATCGTCCAGGAGCCCGGCATAGCCGAGCACAAAAGCGCCTGTGCAGATCGATCCATAAAGGCTTGAGCGCCACGGCAGCTCCCTGATCCACTCAAGCAGGCACGGTTCGGGCTCCGCTTCCGGCGGCGTCGGAGCGCCGGCCACCAGAATGATGTCGAAGCCGCCCACCGCGTCTTCGAAGGTCAGGTCGGCCATCAGCCGTATGCCGTTCGACGCGCGCAGCGGATTGCGGTGAGCGGCAACCAACACTGTTTCATAACGGTCAGCGCTGCCGAGAAAGCTGTTGGCCTCGCTGAACACATCTAGCGGACCAGCCACATCCAGGGCTTGGACCCCCTCATAGACAACGATCGCGACAGCTTGTACCGGCACGTCTTACTACCTCTCGAGTCTGGCTGCCCCACTATGCAGGTAGTCTGGAGCCTGCAAAGGCCTGGCCCGATCTCGGAAGCAACAGAACGTACACGGTGCATCTCGGTTCACGGATTTTCTCGGACGATTAGCCCACCAAGCGGCCCATGAAACAGATCGTCACGGCGACAGGCGAATCCGTCGCGCCATCATCGTGATCCCGGCGCCCTGTCTGGGGACGTCAACGGCTCGTCCTTGAAATCGGCAACGAAGATTGCCAGTAAGCTGGCGGGCTCCGTCGCGCTCGCGTTCTCACTGATGCTGTGATGTGAGCCCGGCATTTCGTAAAAGCCTTCGCCTTGATGATAAACCTTCGCGGGCTCGTCGCCGACCTGGCTGCGGATGACGCCGGACAGTACATAGGCGTAGATAAATGCCGAGGCTGCATGGTGATGAGCCAGCGATTTGCCGCCGGGAGGATAGGTCACCGTCACGGCGACTATCCTCTTTCCGTCGACGTTTGGCAGTGCGTGCTCGAAGGCTACTTTCACCTGTTCCTGCTCCTGCGCGATGGCAGGGGGAGCTCCCAGAGCGATGGCTGCTGCTATCAGCGGGACGAAGGCTGTTTGCATCGCTCTCCTTGCTGCTATTGCCGTCATACCTCGAGGGTTTGAGAGCACACCAATCCGATAGGCAAATCCGCTGATCGACATCATCGCATCTCCTCTTCTAACGAGTTCATGCAAACCACTTGAAGTCAAGACGCAGCCCGCGCTGATGGTCATGGTAAAGCTTCTGGTATGAAGCCACCGCCGCGCCATCACGTTCGGCCGCAATCGGGACTCAGCACAGGATACGCCCCGTCATGATCCTGAGCCTTGTGACAGGGAATCCGGAAAGGGAGAAGCAGCGATCAAGTCGCAAGCATTGGGGCTCTTGAATCCTGGCATGAAACGTTCGCAGATGGCGGCGTTGACGGTCCCATACGTCGTTTCAGGCTTGTGTGCAAAGCCGGCGAAATACTCCTGGATAAAGCCTTCCTTAAAATGGATGCGGGGATACTTGGCGACGATTTCCTCGCGCAGCTCCGCGGGAAACTGATCGAACCCCACCCCGATTACATCGAGAAGAACACCGGAATTGAGGAGCGCTACTTCGGGGCGCATATATTTCGGAATGCCGGGCGTAGTGTGCAGCGCGATCGCCTCCCAGACGGCCTGCACCTGATGTTCGGCGATGTTGTGGGTGCCAAGAAACTGCCGGGCGGCGTTCGCGCCATCGACTTCGAAGCGTTCGTCCGGGCTCGAGAACTTCTTGATCAGGCCGAGATCGTGAAACGCGGCGGCAACGTAAAGGAGCTCAGGGTCGAAGCGCAGTTTCCTCTGACGCCCCTGCTCGGCGGCGAACAGGTAGACGCGAATCGAATGATTGAATAGCAGATCAGTGGAATGCTCGCGCAGGACTTCTGTAGCCTCTTTCGCGAGCAACGAATCGGGAATGACGAGGGCGTTGGACAAATTTTTTGAGATCATTTGTCGTGTCCTTTTTTGGAGTAGCTGTGGGAATGATAGCCGACCGCAACGAGGAGAATTGATCGATCAACCGACAACGAGCACGATCTTTCCTTTCGGCTGAGGCCGCACGCGTTCCAGCATCAGATGAGCCTCGCGCGCATCGGCGAGAGGCACGACTGCCCCGACGTGTGTTCGTAGTTTTCCACCATCGACGAGGCGAGCAATCTCCTTCAGATGTTGGCTCGTAACGTTGACTAGAAAGAAATTAGCTCCGACACCGTAGCGTTGGGCGAGTTGCTGATCCGGATTTGACACTGCCGAAATCAGCTTGCCGCCGCGACGAAGGACCTGGAACGAGCGGGTTTGGGTTTCGCCGCCGACCAGATCGATGACAGCATCGACATCCCTTACTTCTTCCTCAAAGCGCTGGGTCCGGTAATCAATCACGGTGTTTGCGCCGAGGTTGCGCACGGCGGCAACATCGCCCGTCGATACCGTTGCGATCGTTTGGATACCCGCCTGACGGGCCAGTTGAACCGCATAGGATCCGACGTTGCCCGCCGCCCCATGAATGACCACCCTTTGACCTGCTTCGAGTTGGGCGTGGTCAAACAATGCCTGCCATGCGGTGACGGCAACGACGGGAAGGGAGGCGGCTTCAACGTGGGTTAGCGAGGTTGGCTTGGTCGAAACCATGCCTGCGGAAGCCACAGCATACTCGGCATAGGCACCGATAAACCGCGGGTTCGTGACCCCATAAACTTGTTCTCCCACACGCAGTTCAGAGAGCCCGGGTCCTGCGGCGACGATTTCACCCGAGAGATCCGACCCAAGAGTGAGGGGGAGCGGTTGCGGCAAAGCACTCTTTCCGGCCCTGATCCAGCCATCCCACGGGCCAACTCCAGCGGCTTCAACCTTGACCAGAACCTCGCCCGGGACAGGCTCGGGGCGCGAGATGCGCTCGAACTTCATGATCTCTGGTGGCCCAAATTCGTGCACGCGCCAGGCCATCATCGTTGAATGAGTTCGCTCTTCGTTAGTCTGAGGAACGATGCTGCCGTTGGTCATCTCATGCTCCTTTTGCTCGATTCATGGCATGTCCCCATCCCGGCTAACTTCACGACCGCGCGTGCCATAGCTCGCCTCGTCGGCGCAGTGCCCGCCCGTAATCGCGTCGCGATCGTTCGAGTCGTGTTCAGTGAAACGGCTTTCTTGATCGTGCTCGCCTCGGCGAGAGGGCATATGTCGCAATGGACTCTGCTTTTGACAACCAATCCGATCCCACGGATCAGGACAGCCGGACGTCGTTTCCTGACAAAGACGCCTTCGGAACCTTCGCGCCAGCACAACAGCGCCACCGCTCGTACAGTAGGTTCGAATCCAGACGCAGGCGCTCACGCAAACGTCCTCCGCTCGCAATGTCCGCGAAGCAAGTATCGGCGGCTCGAGAAGTGCGCGAGGGCGTGTTCGGGCGCGGAGGACCGCCGGTATGGTTCGGACCCGGCAGGAGCAAGCTAGTGCAGGCTTTCTGACTAAGACCCAGCTAGGAGCGAACTACGGTGGACAATGCCGACGCCTTGGCAAGGTGGAGCGTTAGCTTAAACACCTGGGCGTTCACCCCTCACCTGCTCTCGCCTGCCGCAGTGACGGACACCGGCGACGCTAAAGCTTACGGTAAGTAATGTGCGCCGTCGCAAACGGGATGCCGGCACGGCCAGCACGGCCGCGAACTATGCAAGCTCGTTCATCGATTCCATAAAACCAATCGTCGAAATTCAGCTTGAACGATTTACCACCCCCTTGTGGTGTATCGCGCGTGTATTTCCAGTGGAATGCGCAACCGGCTTGCTCCCCAATGGCATCACCTTCGAGACGATTTTCCAAGCCGGTGTACTTGCCCTCCTCACCCTTTCTGATTGTCCAATGCAGAGTGTCGCTATGACCATCGTCAAATGTATATGTCTCGATGAACAGCACTGTGTCGGTGTCAGCATCTAGTTCGCCGTGACCAACAATTGTTGCGCGTTTCAGTAGTCCGCCAACTAGACTTTCCAGTACTGCCCAACCTTCTAGCCGCCCGACGAAAAAACGTTCAGGAAGAAACAGCGGCGTTGTTCCTCTAAAAGCATCGATCGCCATCGGTAAACCCTTCGAAAATGCATCCAACCAACCGAATCAATCGAATCACTGATGCGATTGACCCAACTCGGTCGAAAGAGAGCGCCGTGAACTTCTCCTCTCTGAAGAAAGACGTGGCATTCGCCAGGTGACAGGCCCAGGGAAGCTGTTGGCGACGTTCAAGGCGCGCGCCTCGTCCGTCTCCAGAGCGATCTTCTGAGCAAGCATGACGTCGCCATGTGGCAAGCCACCGAGCGGAACGAAGCATCGCCCCGTCCCGAGACGCCCATATTCATCGATTTCGTGGACGTTAGCTGATGTTCCCCGACGAATGCGGTAGCGCTTTCCGGTATCACATCCGACGACGTCGAAGTATCCTTTCGTGTCGAATTGAACTCTTTGCTGGAGCGAAAGCCATGAACGCAGAAGCCGCAGGGAGCGAGCGAAGCTCGTCTTCTCGTCCTTGGCCGCTTGATAAAGCTTACCAACGGCCAAGCTCCGCAGACTCCAATTACCTGCGCGACGGGACACATTCTTCACTTGTGCTCACCCACCCACAAGCCGCGGGAAAAACAATGTCTCTTCCGCCGCTGGATCGAATGTGGTGATCCTGGTTACCTCGCCAGGGTCTGTCCGCACCGCCGCAGTATAACCCTTGCTGGTGAATTCTAGGAATAACCTCTCTGCTTCTGCCAAGGCATCTGCCTCGGAGTTGTCGAAAAAGTGCCGGCTGTCGCCGCTGTGATCCATAACGATTTGCGTGGCCATGCTGAGGCTCCCGATTGCATTTCGAATGGAATGTCGAAGTCGAGAGCTCGTTCCTAATAAGGGACGCCTTTAAGGAAAACGTGGCTCCTCCCGCTCAAGTAGGCGGGTTCACCTGCTAAGCACAGGGAATATCCGCTAGGTATCGGCACTTCTGCGATGCGGCAATTCCTGACCCACGCTTGCTCGAGGAGATCAATCTGGCGTTGCGGGGAAGGAAAGATCGAGGCCAAAGAAAAAGCCGCCAGCTGGGCGCGGCGGCTTAGATAGTCCCGGACTGTCGATTGATCCCCCAGCCCCAAGCGTACCGCCGTTACCTTGCGGCCATGCCTGTCCGGTCAACCGAACGAGCTTCGATTCGGTACCGCGCTCTTACAAGGCCGGTGAGGCGCGAAACGAAGAGGACGGCAGCCGAACCCGCGCGCTGTCGCCGGCCGCGACCGGTCCGCCGGCCCGCACCACGCCCAGCACCCCAGATTTGAATGGAGCGCGCGTTTTCCGCCGACGAGAGCTGCCGTTTCAAGCCGGCCTGGAAGCGTTCGATGAGGACACAGGGCGTCCGCAGACTGGTCAGCTCGACAATGCCTTCGTCAAAGCCCGCGCTCGTGGACAGCGGCAGGCTGTGCTCTCGTGGAACGAAAAAGACCTAACCCCCGCTTGATCAAATCAGAAGCCCGGCTATGTAGATCGTCACGCCCCATTTGCACGATGCTCCACCTTGCGAACGCGAAGCAGGTGAAATGTATCTAGAGGCGCCTTGTCATCCGATACTGATCTGGATCAGGATCGTCGATAAGATCGGGCGAGCGCGAATGTGGGCACAGCGCAAGCGCCACCGGGCCAAACGTCTAGAGGACCTGCTGGCGCTCTATGCAGATCGGGCGACCCTCGATTGTTGCGACGGAAGCCGGGCGCGCCTGTGCGCAAGCGCTTCGCGAGCGGTAATCGGCGGGGACGGTCGGCAACTGCTTAGGAACCTTGGGCATTGCCAGGCGGTTGTCGGGTTCTCGACGAGTGGAGACCGCTCTGACAATGCCCGACTATCCTAAGCCGCCGTACCCCAGTCAGAGCCAACCGATGCCCGGTTCGACCGCGAAGATGGATCCGCGTCCGGATCACGGCGAGAACAGCTACAAGGGCTCGGGCCGTCTGCGGGGCAAACGGGCCATTATCACGGGCGGTGACAGTGGAATTGGAAGAGCCGTCGCCATCGCCTTCGCTCGCGAGGGCGCGGACATCCTGATCGCCTACCTCGAAGAGCATGAAGACGCCACCGCGCCCAAGTGGAGAGCGAGCGTGGGCCTCCGAAGCCCAACCGGGGCATCATCCGCGCGCCGCCAGCCAATCTCGTTGACCGGCGAAACTGCATCATCCGCTCCCTGACGCGCAGCGTCGCACGACGGATCGCAGAAGCCGGCGCTTCGGCACTACGAATGCGCTGCCTTGCCTCGCCTTGGACGCCATTGGAGAGAGCTTCCCGCACTTCCAAGGTAGCGAGGCGGTTGGGAAGGTGGCAGGAGCCCGGCGATCCTTCGTGTCCACAGAGTATCGCAAGGGCCGATTCTCAGCGGGCGCCACATTCAAGATCGCATCGGGATTGCCGAATCGGTCTGGATTTGTCACTCGAAATAGGAACAATCAGAGAACTCCACCGTTCCTAGCGTCAGTGAGCTTCACCGTTCCTAGCGCAAGGCAACGCCCATGAGCACCAAGGAAACCGCTGCCAATATTAAGAAGGACCCCGACGATTGGGTGTCGGGGGACGAGCCGATGACTGACGCCCAGGCATCCTACTTGCAGACCCTGTCAGAACAAGCACACCAGCCCTTCACGGTCGGGAAGGACCTCACCAAGGCGCAGGCGTCCAAGCTCATTGAAGAAATGCGCAAGAGGGCTGGCGTTGAATAGCGGCAGTAGAACAAGAGGCGATTTTGTCAAAGGAGGCCGTGATGCCACGCGGAGACAAACGAAGCTACACCGACAAGCAGAAGCGACAGGCCGAGCACATCGAGGAAGGTTACGAAGCTCGAGGCGTTCCCGACAAGGAAGCCGAACGGCGAGCCTGGGCAACCGTAAACAAAGAAACCCATGGTGGCAAAAAGAGCGGGTCCGGCAGAGGCACCGAAGAAGACACTTCACCGTCCCGCAAGGGCGGCAGGCTTGGCGGAAAAGCGTCCGCCAGCCGCCCAGCCTCTGAACGTTCCAAGTCAGCCAAGAAAGCTGCTCAAACTCGCAAGCGCCGTGCGGCGTGAAGGAGGCATAATGTCGACATGCGAAACCTGCGGCAATGACTATGACAAAGCTTTTCAGGTGACGATGAACGGCCAGGCGCACACGTTCGATAGCTTTGAGTGCGCAATTCATGCCCTGGCCCCGACGTGCAAACATTGCGGAACGCGCATTGTTGGACACGGCCTTGAAAAGAACGGCACGTATTATTGCTGCGACCACTGCGCCCAGGAGGAAGGTGTGACCGAGCTCCGCGATCGTCTGTAAAACCGGCAGAGTCTCGGCCGGCGGTACGGTTGATGGCCTTGCGCATGCGCTTCCAGGCACCTTCGTAATTCGTTGGATCGGTTGCCATGACCGATTTTTCACATCTTCGCCACGGCATGGTCGACGTTCAACTCGCACGCCGCGGAATCCGCGATCGACGCGTTCTGAACGCGATGAAGCAGATTCCTCGGGAGCGGTTCGTGGAATCCGGCCTGGAGGAGTTCGCCTATGAGGACGGTGCGCTGCCTATCGCGAACGGGCAGACCATCTCGCAGCCCTACATCGTCGCACTGATGACCGAAGCGGCCGAACTGAAGCCGCCGGACAAGGTGCTCGAAGTCGGAACCGGTTCGGGCTATGCCGCGGCGGTCGCGTCGCGGCTCGCCAAAACTGTCCACACCATCGAACGGCATGAAGATCTGGCCAGGATCGCCGCTGGGCGGCTTGCGGCGCTCGGGTACGACAATTGCATCGTCCATACCGGAGACGGCACCCGCGGCTTGCCCGAAGCGGCGCCATTCGACGCGATCCTGGTCGCCGCCGGCGGTCCCATCGTGCCGGATGCACTCAAGCGGCAATTGTCTATCGGCGGGCGCCTCGTCATTCCGGTCGGTGATTCCGAACACGAACAGTCGCTGCTGCGGATCACGCGCTGGAGCGACACCGAATACGAAGAAGAAACCTTCGGGGCCGTCCGCTTCGTGCCCCTGATCGGGGAGCAGGGATGGGCCGAGGACGGCACGCGTTCCGCCAGCAACCACATCCCCGGACGCACGCATTTCCGCTCGCTGACCGAGATGATCGGCGCCGCCGTCGAACCCTTGCCTTCCTTCCGCGATCCGGGCTTCGGTGCCCAGTTCGATCGCTTCGCGCAGTCCCGCGTCGTCCTGCTCGGCGAAGCCAGCCACGGTACGTCGGAGTTCTACCAGGCCCGAGCCGCGATCACGCGACACCTGATCGAGAAGCACGGCTTCACGACCGTCGCAGTGGAAGCGGATTGGCCTGATGCCGCCGCGATCGACCGCTATGTTCGCCATCGAGGGTCGCGCGGCCCGGACGAGAAGCCGTTCGAACGCTTCCCGACCTGGATGTGGCGTAACACCGATGTCGCCGCTTTCGTCGAGTGGATGCGCGAACACAACGACGGCAAGCCGGTAGGCGAGCAGGCCGCATGCTTCGGGCTCGACATCTATAACATGCGAAGCTCGATCGCGGCGGTCCTCTCCTACTTCGACAGCGTAGATCCTGAAGCAGCCGCTGTGGCCCGAGAACGCTACGGTTGCCTGACCCCTTGGCAGCGCGAACCTTCGACCTACGGCCGTGCCGTCCTGACCAAAGGCTACCGGAAATGCGAGGCGGAGGTCATCCGCCAGTGCCAGGACATCCTGGGAAAGCAACTCGACTACGCCGCGAGCGACCCGGACAGCTTCCTGGACGCGGCGCAGAACGCGCGGCTGGTCGCCTCGGCCGAGCGGTATTATCGGATCATGTACTATGGCGGAGCCGAATCCTGGAATCTGCGCGACACCCACATGTTCGAGACGTTGGGCCATATCCTGGACGCGCAAGGGCCCCGATCGAAGGCGGTGGTCTGGCGCACAATTCCCATATCGGAGACGCCCGCTTCACCGAGATGGGAGCGGTCCGCGAGGAGCTCAACATTGGTCAGCTTTGTCGAGAAAAGTTTGCCGACGCAGCGTGCCTGATCGGATTCCGCACCCATACCGGAACCGTTGCCGCAGCGTCGGACTGGGACGGCAAGATGGAAGTGATGCAGGTTCGACCCTCTCGGCCGGACAGTTACGAACGGCAATTTCACGATGCCGGTGTGGCGCGCGGCCTGCTCGAATTCCGCCGAGACGAAAGCCTTCGCCGTCGTTTGCTCGAGCCGCGCCTCGAACGCTTCATCGGCGTCATCTACCGGCCGAACACCGAGCTGCAAAGCCACTACGCGGAAGCGTCCATGCCTCAGCAATTCGATGCGTTCCTATGGTTCGACGAGACGAACGCCCTGTCAGGCCGCAGGAACGCGCCGTAGAGCGGTTCCATTGCGTTAAGTGCACGCCATCTCTTTTCAGGTCCGCATGAAGCCCTCGCACTCGCCTTCCGCCCAGGCGAGAACCCTCTCCACCGCCTCACCTTGCGCGTAACGGAGACACATCTTGGTTAGCGTCGCCTGGACATTGATCTGCAACGCAATCTTCGGCGGAGCCGGCGAAGCCGCGATGGAGAGCTTCTGATGATTGTAAGGATTGGGGTAGTGATAAAGGGTGCCCTTGGGCGGCTCTGCTTCCGCCCAAATCTTCAACGTCGTGAACTTCTCGTAGGCCGGAAGATCATAGCCTCCACTTGCAACCACCATTCTCTCAATCGATGACGGCTGTGAGAGATGAACGAGGAGACTCTTGGCGGCTTCCTTGTTTTTGGAAAATTCCCATATCGCCCAGAAGAAGGGCAGATACGGCGCGAAGCGGCCTTTCGGACCTGCCGGGAAGCCGTGGGTCCAGCATTGCGCGGCGATCTGTGGCGCATCTCGTTTCGCCACCGCCCAGGCACTAGGCGCATTCATGATCAGCGCTCCTCTGCCGGAGATGAGCCATTTGTTATTGGATGCATCGTCCCACGCCGCTACATCGGGAGGCAAAAGCCCGATCAACTTCCTGTAAAATTCCAGCGCTTGACGTACTTCATCGGTCCTGACTGTGATCTTGCCATGGGCATCGACCAGCTGTGCCCCGAATGACTGGAAGAATGCGCCGGCAGCAGCCACGCTATCGATCGTCTCTCCCAATCCGATGCCGAAGGGAAATCCTCCCCTGTGACAGGCTTCTGCTACTTTCAGGAAGGTTTCTGTTGTCCAATTGTCGGCTCTCGGCGGTCCTCCGGCCGGATACATGTCCTGCACGTCGATGCCGGCGTATTTTTTCATCAGGTCGATGCGAGAGCATGAAGCCTGGATTTGGCTACCAGCCGTGGCCGGAACGGCCATCCACCTGCCGTTCACTTGGCCGAGATACTGCACAACACTGTTAACTTCACCGTTCTGTTTGATGATCGGCTCCATGATATCGTTGACCGGCTCGAGCTGCTCGGCATGCGTGTGAGGCCGCCACGTCGACATCGCGAGAATGTCGTGGCCAGCTCTCGCTTGCGCTTCGGCGGCGATGGTCAGCAAGAGCTTGTTGCCCTGGGTTGTAATGTAATCGATCTGGACCTCGACTTTTTCCTTCGCAGCCCATTCCTGGATGAGATCGCCCGACGCCTTGTTGGCCTCGGGCACAAAATGATCCCAGAGACCTATCGATAGTTTGCCGGCAACGTAAGCACTGCGCACATGAGGCGCCGCGAAGAAGGCAACAGATGACATGGCGGTCGCTGCCGCAAATTGTCGTCGCGATATTCTGCGTGACATTGTTTCCCTCCAAACGGAGAAATCGGCTTTGCGATGCCCTTAGATTATCCGAGATCAGCTGGCGACCTTCTCAAACTGGATCAGACTGAACGCACCGGCACTAGACGTTTTGGCAAAAACGAAGCCGGCAGACTCAGTCAGGGTGCGGTATTCGGATTCCGTTCGTTCGACGCCGCCGGTCCCCCGCAACATGTTGAGATCGCTCATAGCGCGCGAACGGTGTTCAGGGTCGGCCACGGCAGGCTCCGGCATGATCCGTTCGACAATGATCAGCTTGCCGCCGGATGGAAGTGCATCCCGGCAATTGCGCAGGATGGTCCTGCAACGATCGTCCTTCCAATTATGGATGATGCTCTTCAATAAGATTGTGTCGGCGCCGCATGGCACCGTTTCGAAGAAGTTGCCGGCGACGAAGCGGCAGCGATTTGCGATACCCAGACGGTCGAAATGTGCCCGTGCCCCTTCCTCGCAGCGTGCAAGGTCAAAGACGATCCCTTCAAGACTGGGGTGGTGGCGCAGCACGCCGCCGAGCAGTTCGCCGGTGCCCCCACCCACATCCAGGACGACACGCGCGGTCGAGAAGTCGAAGGCCTCAACGATCTGAGGAACCACAGTCCGCGTGAGATTAACCATCGCGGCGTTGAACCGAGCGATCCATTCCGGCGAATTGCCTCCCGCGGCATAGCGGTCGTCGCCTTCTCCCCGGAGCTGGGTTGCGCTTTTTCCGGTGCGAACCGAATCGATTAGTCCGCTCCAGGATTGCACGAGGATCTCGCCCTCAAACAGAGCCCAGTCCTTGAAAGATTGATCGGCGCTGCCGTCGAGCTGCCGCCCAAGATCGGTCAAGGAAAATCGGTCCCGATCGACCTGCTTGCAGAGGCCGACAGTTGTCATGCCAACGAGCAGTCTGCGTAGCGCGCGCTCGTCCGTGAACACCAGCCCGGCGAGCTCGGCGGCCGATTTCGCATCTTCGCCGATGGCCTCGGCGAGATTGAGCTTCGCCGCCACATAGATCACCGCCGTGATGCGATGCGACTGCACGAGATCATGGATGGATTCTGATTGGCTCATGTGTTCCCCCGATGGTTCCTAAACCGAAACAACTTCCGTCGGTCCGATCTCCGGGCTTCTAATCGGTCGGGGCGAAGCCGGTTGCCTGTACGATCGCCTTCCACCGGTCGGATTCGGATGCGATCAGCCGGGCAAAGTCTCCCATGGCGATCGCGTCGGGCTCGACCGCCAATTTTCCCATGCCGGACTTCACCTCGTCGGTGCGTAGCGCCGCCTGGATGACGGTATTGAGCTTTTCAACGATGTTGGTCGGCGTCTTCGCGGGAAGGAAGAACCCATACCATGTGAGGTCCTCTAGCGCTGGATAGCCGGCTTCCCTCACCGTCGGTACCGCGGGAACGAATGGGCTGCGGCGCGGGCCGGTGGTGGCCAAGGCCCGAATATCTCCGGATTGGACGAGGCCGAGCGAGCTACCGACCGGCATGATCGCCGACGCGATCTCGCCTTTGAGCAAATCCTGAATCGCGCCATTGCCCTGATAGGGTACGTGAAGATAATCGAAGCCCGCAGTGCGCCCCAGCATCGCACCAAGGAAATGCAGGGTGGTCCCGGCACCCGGCGTGCCGTAGGTGGCCTGTTTCGGATTGGCGCGGCACCAAGCGACGAAATTTGTAAGGGTCTTCACCTGGCCTGGCACCTTCGAACCGACCGTCAGCAATGTCGGGGTCGAGGCAATTGTCGAGACCGGGGTGAAATCCTGCGGCTGGTATCTGAGCGTCTTGTAGACGTGCGGAAACAACATCATGAATCCAAGCGGCGCCAGCAGCATGACCGATCCGTCGGCGTCGGCCGCTTTCACCGCCTCCACCGCGACACGACCGCCTGCACCCGGCCGGGTCTCGACTACAATCGTTTCCGCATAATCTTTCATCTGGCCGGCAACGAGCCTTGCCAGGGCGTCCTGCAGCCCGGGCGTGAAACCCGACAATATATGCGCGGTTCTTGCAAGCTGTTGTGCGATGGCCCGCTTCGCGATGGTCGCGGCGGAGAACGCGACGCCAGCCGCCGCCACGGTCAATAAATCACGACGTGTGATCATCAACTGTCTCCTCACCGCGGTTTGATGCCTCGGCCCCCACTCTACGTTTGCATGTACCACGGCGGGGATGGGCTGGCTTGGTTTCCGGCTTACTTTTTCCTTACCATCAGCTTATTCTTGCGCTCGGGTAGAAGAACATCGATGATTTATAGCAGTTGCGGGGAAGTGGCGTGCGCTATTTCTTTGAAGATTTTTCATTCGATACCGATCGGCGCGAGCTACGTCACGGGACGGATGTAATCGCCATCGCGCCGCAAGTGTTCGACTTGCTCGGCTATTTGATCGACAATCGGGAGCGCGTCGTCAGCAAGGACGACCTCATACGCACTATCTGGGAAGGCCGCGCTGTCTCGGATGTGGCTCTGACCACTCGCTTGAATGCAGCGCGGAAGGCCATTGGTGACTCCGGCGATGAGCAACGTCTCATCAAGACCCTTCCGCGCAAGGGCTTCCGTTTCGTCGGCACGGTACATGAAATGCCCGATCCGGCGAACGCGACCATCGCGAGCGGTTCGCCGAGACCCGCGTTCTCCGTCCCTGACAAACCCTCACTTGTCGTTCTGCCGTTCGCCAATCTGAGCCCTGATCCCGATCAGGAATATTTCGTTGACGGCGTGACCGAGAGCCTGACGACGGATTTATCACGCATGGCCGGTATTTTCGTGATCGGTCGCAACACTGCTTTCACCTACAAGGGAAAGCATGTCGATCTGAAGCAGATCGGTCGCGAACTTGGCGTTCGTTATGTCCTTGAAGGTTCCGTGCAGCGGGGTGGAGACCGCATGCGCATCAACGTCCAGCTCATCGATGCCGAAACCGGCAATCATCTCTGGGCCGAACGATTCGACAAGCCGATCGCCGATATCTTCGACATGCAGGACGAAATCGGTGCGCGCCTTGCGGGCCAGCTCGGAACGGAATTGGCCACCGCCGAGGCCCGCCGGGCGGCGCGGGCGCCACTTCCCGATTCAATGGATCTGTATTTCCAGGGCATGGCCAGTGTGAACCGGGGAGGAGCCCCCACTATCCTGGCGCAAGCGCGCAAGTTCTTCGAACGGGCTCTCTGCCTGGATGCCGGCAACGTTGAGGCAATGGTTGGGATGGCATTCGTGGATGCCATGCGGGCCACGTCCATGATGACCAGCGACCGAACCGCGCGCCTGTTGGCTGTCGAGGCGTCCCTGGCCGAGATACTGGCACACACGCCAGATCATGCGATGGCGCATTGCATCGTGGGTGTGACCCAGATTTTCTCCAAGCGCGCCGCCCAGGGTATCGCCGAATGCGAGCGCGCCTTGGCGTTGGATCGAAATCTGGCCGCCGCTCACGCGTGGATTGGACTTGGCAAGTGCTATCTAGGCCGGGCTGAGGAAACCGAAGCCTGCATCATGAATGCATTTCGGCTGTCTCCCCGAGACAACCGGGCATCCAGCTGGATGAATACCGCGGGCGTCGCGCAGTCATATCTTGCCGCCGATGAGGCTGCGGTCAACTGGTTCAAGCGATCGATCGAGAACAACCGGAATGTCGCGGCATTCGTTCACTTCTATCTGGCCGCGGCGCTGGCGCATCTCGGGCGGATCGAGGAAGCGCGGGCTTCGTTGCAGGCGGGCCTCGTTCTCGATCCCCATTTCAGCATCGCCCAATTCCACGCCAGTTCGCCAACAGACAATCCGATCTGTCTCGGACAGCGGATCCGGATAGCCGAGGGTTTGCGCAACGCAGGACTTCGCGAGAAGTGAATGGTAAGCAGCCAATTGGGGGCTGGGAACTCGATCTTGCGAACTTCTACTGTTGCTCAGACTCACCACCCCACGCGGATCTTCCGCCGAGAATTGCCCTCCCCGCGAGGCTGCACTTCGCCGTTCACGAGTTAGCCAACGCCTTGCCCGCCTAGCCTCCTTACGTCCTTGAGCATGGCATCAGGTCATGCTGCCGGGCATGAAACAACGAACCCCTGGGTGGCCGTCGATGTAATGCTTCCATACCATTGTCGGCCCGGCACGGTTCGGCTCCTTTACGACCGCGCCGTCAGGAACCACGACCCACTCGCCTTCGATGCGGACGCGATAATGTCCGCGATTAGAATCCCAATCCGAGTCAAGGACCATGTATCCGTCGGCATTCGTGCAGCACTGCCCAAAGTCACTCTGCAGGCTTTCGAACCATGACTTTAGCGGCGAGTTGGCGTAGCGCCCATCATCACGAGCGAGCACCGGTGTCGCCAACGCAATCAGGCAAACCATCAGCGCTGCATATATTCTCGTGAACATTGCTTCCTCTGTACGATGTTGCAGCGCGCTAGCGCGTACCTGCTGTCTGCTCCCGCCTATGCTGAGATCGGAAGCGCGACAAAATCCGGTTTACGCGGCTATCGAGCGAATGCTGCAGGCTCAGCAGGGTCGAATGTACCGGGCCGAGAAAATACAAAATGAGACATCACCGGTACTTCCAAATCGTCGCTGCCGTCCTGGACGATCAGAATGAGGCTCGCTCCACCATTGGCAACTGTTAGGATGATCGGTTCACCGGCCCATGTCCTAATCGGCTCCATGGCCATGATTAGAAACTCGCCGATTGGCTGATCCAAATACTGAAGCCTTAGCTGCGGCGCGACTTTGGCGGGGGCAAGTTGGAGGCCCAGCAGTTGCGCGCGCGCATAGATGTTCCCCAGCGTTGCCGTTTTGCCCTCAAAGCCAAGTTCAGCTGGCGATACGACAACAAGCTCGACCTCGGTTTTCTTCTCACTAAGGATAAAGCTCGGCCGGCCGACAATCTCGTCAGCCGAACTCCCAACACCGCAGCCCAGTGCACTCATCGCGCGGCGAAGGGCGGCCAAATCCGCAAACGTCCCGACAGTAATCCTCTTCCACATAGGAACGTCGGCAGCGGACCTGAATGAAGTCCGGGCGCCGCGGGCCGGCGGAGCCCCCTTGAGCGCCAGGCGATTGCGCAGGACATCCTGCGGCGAGCATTGGGCTTTAGCAGCGTTGGGGAACGCGACGACAAGCGCACCGCAGACAAGTAGGCTGGCACTCCATCTTGGAGATGCAGCCGCCTGTCGCATTCTATCAGAGTCGTAGGTGGCAGCACTCATTGTCGCCTCCGCCGCGTTTTCTCGCCTGCCTAGACTGCCGAAGCTCGGCCCAGTGCGCTTTACGAGCGGCTTACATTTTCCTTATCGGTGGCTTATTCCCTTCCATTGATGATGCCTGGAATGAGAAGCCCCGCCCGGCGGACCGGACGGGGCTTGGTGGAGTGGGCCTACTCGCCATTCTTTCGCGGCCGCGACCACAGGAGGGTGTAGCCTTCACCGCCTTCGTCGTCGAACAGGTTCGCGTAGATCGGCGCGTTGAACGAGGGGTCATCGAGCTTGAGCGAGAGGTAGTCGCGCCCCTCTTCGGAGCGCTTCGACCAGGCCGCGCCGATCTCCGCGCGACCCACATAGATGCGGTAGCTGGGAGCGTTGTCGTTGGATCGGTTGGTCTCGGCTACGATGCGGACGCCCTTGGCCTTCAGGCTCAGGGTCACGATCTCGCCCTGGAATTCGTTACCGACCTTCTTGAAAGAACCGATGTTAGCCATGTCACTTCTCCCGTTGTGTTTCGAGCCCGCGACCATCGCGGCCTCGATGGCGATCTAGGGCCGAGGACGATCGGCGACGCACCCGGTCGGGCCGGAGCGCAGCGGAGGACGTCGTTGTGGCGAGTTTCTTGTCTCGCGAGGAATGGGCAAAGCCCAGGGGAAGAAAGTCGCAGCAACGGCGTTGCGGCTCAGACGATCGAGGCGAAGCCGGTCTTCGGCCAGATCAAGCCATCAACGAGGCCACGTGCGTCCGCGTGCTGAACCGCAATCTCGGGAGAAGACGTGGCTTATCTCGGTTTTGATGAACAAGAGGTCGGAACGATTCAGCGCAGAAAGAGAAAAAATCTGCTGCAAAGGGCGGTATCGTCTCCCAGAACGGATCGAGTCAACACCGCTCCGCCGGGGCTGCGTGAGCCAGACCGAAATGCCAGCGGCTTGATCGAGGAGCTCCGAGGAGGACTGCCTCTCCCGCGCTCGGGTCTCGATCGTCTCCCGTTCAGCGCGCCGATCTACGTCAACCTTTTCGACGATGAAGGCGGTACGGACACCCCCCGGGCCTTCCGGCCGTAAGACTGGTTAGGACGGACTCTCCGCCACCCCACCCGGCTCGAACGGGCGGGTCTCTGCCAGAATGATCAAGCGCGTCCATGACGTGACGCCAATGCAAACCGCGCCCAGGCAAGCGAAGACCTCACGCCAAGCCAACGAAGGCACCCCGATCTTGGACAAGGCGAACACCACATGATAGCCGGCAACGGCGGCGGGAATAGCAAATGCCGTCGCGATCGCGATGCGCAAAGCCAAGGACCGGATAATTGCGACGGCAACCTGGCCGAGGGCGAGCGTCAGCGCACCGCCGGCCGTCGCGATAAGCAGCGCACCTATGAGGCCTGCGCCGCTCCGAAAGGCGGTCATCCCGATACTCAGTGCGACGAAAAACGGCAGGGCATATACAGCGAGCGCAAAGATCGCCCAGCAGAACAAGCCAATTCCGAGTATGTTGAGAACAAGCCCAAGGGCGAGCATGGCGGTGGCTCCATGTGCATAGGTCTAGCGGTCGCGCCTTCCACCACCACCACGGCGCAACCTGGACATAGGATCGAAACGAGGCGGAGTTGCGGCGCATGCCACTCCGCTTCAATGATCGACGGCGAACGGCGCTCACGCGCCGCCGAACCTCCAGACAGGGATGCCGAGCCGCTTCGCCTTGTCGGCGAGGTTGTCCTGAATTCCAGTGCCAGGGAAGTGCATGACACCGATCGGCAGGAGTTCGATCATGGCGTCGTTGCGCTTGAACGGTGCTGCCTTGGCATGTTTCGTCCAGTCGGGCTTGAATGCTATTTGAGGTACCTTGCGGGTCGTGGCCCATTTGGAGGCGATCAGTTCGGCTCCCTTAGGGGAGCCGCCGTGAAGCAGCACCATATCGGGGTGCTTGACGTGAACCTTGTCGAGCCGGTCCCAGATGAGGTGATGGTCATTGAAGTCGAGCCCGCCGGTGAGTGCGATCTTCGGTCCTGAGGGCAACAAGACCTCGATTTCGGCACGGCGCTTGGCAGCAATGAAGTCGCGGGAGTCGATCATCGCGGCGGTCAGCGTGCGGTGGTTCACCAGCGAGCCCGATCGCGGACGCCAGAATGAGCCGGTATGTGTCTCAAACCGCTCGATGGCCTGGTCGCGGAAAAGCTCCAGGCAGCTGCGGCGCTCGATCAACGTGATGCCTTCAGCCGTGAGGCGCTCGAGTTCGACTGATCGTACCTCGGAGCCGTTCTGCTCGCGCTGGCTCTTCTGCTGCGCTTGTTCATTGTCGTCGAGTTGACGCTCGATGCGGTCGACGGCGCGATGGAACAGGTTGACTGTCGACCAGAGCAGATCGCCTAAGTCCGGCTCGAGCCGCGTGTCGCTCAGCGTCGCGACCAGGGCGTCGAAGATATCGGCGACAGCGCCAGCGATCATCTTGCCGTCGGGAAGCGGTCGCGGGTCAGGCTGGTCGTCGAAGGGACGGTAGCCGAAGAGCTGTAGTTCGGTGAGGACATGGTCAGTTGGAGAAGAGGTGTGCGCCGGTTCGTTGTCGTCGTGGTCGGTCATTGGAAGGACCCTTTGCCGGATCGGCCGCGCCCATCGCGGCCTTCGTGGCGATCACTCAGACGGCGGGCGGAGCGGGCCAGAACCCGCAAGGGCCGAAGCGGCAGCGGAGGATGGCGGAGGCCGGCTATTTTGCTTCGCGATGCAAAGCGCGCCGGTTTGATGGCTGTTATGTATGCGCATCGCCGGCGCGCGGCGGAAAATAGCCGGGCGTAGCCATTGCCGGCCCGGTCCGGTTGCCGTCCGATCGCCCTCTAGAAGGCCGAGGTCGCGCCCTCGTCCGGCAATGGCCTCGTTATGACCGACCTATCAACGTCGATCGAAGCACCGGCCTATTCTGCGGCTAGCGTCGACGGATGCAGGAAACGGACGACGTCCTCTGGTACGAGTTGAAGCCGCAACGCTGCTCGGAGGGTCTCGAGACCGAAGATGCGCAGGTCTTCGTTTAAATCGCCCAGCCGGGGCGACAACGTAATCGCTTCAATGCCGGCGTCTTCCGCGCGCTGAGTGAGAGTTGCCTGCACGGCATCTCCGGCGGCATCTGCGTCTCGGACAATATAGAGCCGTCGTAGCCCAGACGGCAGCAACATGGCTGTGAGGTGATTGGCCGAGAGCGCCGCGGCCATAGGCATAGTCGGCAGCACGTAACACAGCGAGAGTATCGTCTCGATTCCCTCGCCGGCAGCGAGCACGTCGTCCACCACGCCGAAGCGAACGGCGTTGCCGAGCAGGTGGCCCATGGCCCGCCGTGGCGTGTGGACCGGAGCCTTGCCGAGACGAGTGCGATCAAAGCCGTCTGGATCCAGCCACGTTCGGTGCGCTCCGGTGACCCGCCCCTCGAGGTCCGTGACGCAAGCGATCATCGCCGGCCATATTTCGGTCGGCGAATGCTCATCCGGACGATAGTAGCAACGAGGGTGGAAGCGCAGGCTGCCGCCATGGTGGATGCGCGCTATTCCGCGCCGCTTCAAATACGTGTCGACCACCGTCCCCTCGATCGGGCTGGATATCGCAATGAGCCGACGGGCGGATTCCTGCGATCCAGCTGGCGCCACCGAACGAACGGGTTTCGGAGCCTCTTGCTGCTCGATACGAGGCAACTTCAGAAAGCGCCTCGCTTCCTCGGCGGCTTCGCCGAAGTCGCGCAAATCCCGACAATGGCGGATGATGTCGAGGAGGTCGCCATGTTCGCCGGTCGCAGCATCCGTCCACTTGCCAGCAGGCCCCTTCGGCGATTCCTGGAGCCGCACGAACATCGAGCGGCCCGGCGTGTTGTGGACGTCGCCGACCACCCAGTATCGCCCCGCCCGCTTGCCATTGGAGAGATAGTATCGGCACACTGCCTCAGCCTCGCGCGCGAGGCGGCGTGCCAGTTCGGAAGCGTCGGAGGCCATCACGCGGCCTCCCGCTGACTGACACGCGCGACCGGATAGGTGTCGAGCACCTTTGTCAGGATCCCGACGCCGCTTGCGTCCGTGGGTACGAACATCCGCAGCTTCCAGGAGATGATCTCCCCGAAGAGACCGTAAGCGCGCAGGCGATCGCGCATCGTGTCGTTGAATCCCGACACCTCGATGCGATATGCGCCCATGACCCGGACGCGGCGAAGCTGGAGCCCCTCCGCGAGGTCGAGGACGGTACGTCCTTCCATAACCGCGGCAAAGGCAGCGTCCGGCGTCAGGGTGGGCGCGTCCGCCGAGAGGGCGTTTGCGACCCACGCGGCAGAAACCTTACGGCCGATGATGCGTTCGCCCGCATCGGTCTGGAGCCGATAGACGCGGGTCGATTCATTCGGCAGCCGTTTCCAGATGGGTAACAGCAAGCCGGCCACGACGTGGATCTTGCTTTCCGTGAACTCGGGGACCTCGGCAAGCTCCGCCAGCCAGGCTGCGGCGAAGCGTTCACGGTCCGCATCGACCCAATGGCTCTCCGCCATCATGGTCAGGGGGACCCTGTGCTGTTCCATAGGCCGGATCAGGCAGACGCGGCGCTCGATCTCGCCGTCGTCGAGCATGACGCTTGCCGTTGGGATCTGCACGGCGGCTCGTCCCGACCGCTCATTGATCAGCAGGACAGCGCGATGATCGGAAAGGCGATCGAGAGCATTATCCAGGTTCACAGGATGGTTGCGCTGTCGCTGCGTGATCGTGAGCAGCCGGGTCTCGGCGCCAGTACCCGGATGGACATAGATGGTCCGCCGGTCGGCGACGACAAAACTTTCGGCTCGGAGCGTTTCCAGCCCAATGTCGTAGGTGCCCGACGCGACAGCACCCTCGATCCGAGCGGTCAAGAGCTGCTCGAAGGCGGTGAAGAGGACATTCTGCAGATCGATGGTGAGCGCCAACAGCCTGTTCAGGAAGGTCGTAATCGGCGGCAGGTCATCCCTGAGCCCATTGGCGTCCGTCAGCTTCAGGCCAGTCGCATCTTCGAACCTCTCGAGCGAGCATCCCTCGACCTTGCCTCGCACTAGCAGGGTGTAGAGTTGACGCAACGCATCGCGCCCGTACTGGCTTTCGAGATTGTCCTCGGGTCTGAACAGGCCCTGCCCTCCGGTCTGGCGCTGGCCGCGCGTAATGGCTCCCAATGTGTCGAGCCGACGTGCGATGGTGCTGAGGAAGCGCTTTTCGGCCTTCACGTCGGTCGCGATGGGTCGAAACAGCGGCGGCTGCGCCTGGTTGGTGCGGTTGGTCCGGCCGAGCCCCTGGATCGCAGCGTCGGCCTTCCAGCCGGGCTCGAGGAGGTAATGGACGCGCAGACGGCGATTCCGGGCCGACAGTTCGGCGTGATAGCTCCTCCCCGTGCCACCCGCGTCGGAGAACACGAGGATCCGCTTGACGTCATCCATGAAGGCCGATGTCTCAGCGAGATTGGCCGAACCGGCGCGGTTTTCGACTATCAGCCGGTCGCCCTTACGGACGAGCCGGCGCGATCGGCCAGTCACTTCGGCCACCATGTCGGTGCCGAAGCGCTGCACGATTTGATCCAGCGCGCCCGGTACCGGAGGGAGCGAGGCGAGCTTCTCGATGAGGCGGCCACGTCGTGCGACGGCTTCCCGGCTCTCAACCGGCTGGCCGTCCCGATAGACAGGCCGGGAGCAGAGGTTGCCCTCCGAATCGGTAAAGGGCTCGTAGAGCTGGACCGGGAAGGAATGGGCGAGATAGTCGAGCACATACTCGCGCGGGGTGATTTCGACCTGCACGTCGCCCCAGTCTTCGGTCGGAATCTCGGCCAGCCGGCGCTCCATCAGCGCTTCGCCCGTTGAGACAATCTGGATGACGGCGGCATGGCCGGCGTCGAGATCGCCTTCGATCGATCGGATCAACGACGGCGTCTTCATCGAGGTCAGGAGATGACCGAAGAAGCGCTGTTTGGCACTCTCAAAGGCGGATCGGGCCGCCGATTTTGCCTGCCCGTTCAGCGTCCCGGTTTCGCCGGTGATGTTTGCGGCCCGCATCGCCGCATCGAGGTTGTTGTGAATGATACTGAACGCATCCGCATAGGCGTCGTAGATGCGAACCTGCTCCGGCGTCAGCTGGTGCTCAACGAGTTCGTACTCGACGCCCTCGTAAGAGAGCGACCGCGCCGCGTAGAGACCAAGCGCCTTGAGGTCGCGCGCCAGCACCTCCATCGCCGCGACGCCGCCCTCCTCGATCGCTTCGACGAACTCGGCACGTGTGGCGAACGGGAAGTCGGCGCCGCCCCACAGGCCAAGACGGTGGGCGTAAGCGAGATTGTGAACCGTGGTGGCGCCCGTCGCCGACACATAAACCACGCGAGCGTTCGGCAAGGCGTGCTGGAGCCTCAGCCCTGCGCGCCCCTGCTGAGAGGCCGCCTGGTCGCCGCGCTCGCCCTTGCCGCCGACCGCATTCTGCATGGCATGGCTCTCGTCGAAGACGATCACTCCGTCGAAGTCGGAGCCCAACCATTCAACGATCTGCCCGACACGCGAAAGCTTCTCGCCACGCTCATCGGTGCGCAGCGTGGCGTAGGTGGCAAAAAGGATGCCTTCCGAAAGCCGGATCGGAGTGCCCTGGCGAAACCGGGAAAGAGGCGTCACGAGCAGTCGCTCCATGCCGAGCGCGGCCCAGTCGCGCTGCGCGTCCTCGATCAGCTTGTCGGACTTGCTGATCCAGACCGCACGGCGGCGCCTCTTAAGCCAGTTGTCGAGAAGGATGCCAGCTACCTGCCGCCCCTTACCCGCGCCCGTGCCATCGCCCAAGAACCAGCCGCGGCGGAAGCGGACGGCGTTCTCGGCGTCGTCCGGCGCGGCGGCCACAAGATCGAAGGTCGCATCGACCGTCCAAGAGCCCGCCAGAAATTCGGAATGAGCCTCGCCAGCATAAATAACGCTCTCGATCTGGGCGTCCGACAGAACTCCATTTGCCACCAGGTCCGAAGGCAGGTGCGGCCGGTACGACGGCTTCGGCGGCGCAACGGACGCCATCGCGGCGGACTGCACGAGCTTGGTGGGATGCGCGCACGATCCAGGAATACGGATCGACTGCAATCCGTACTCCTCATAAAGAGCATCGGTGAGGCGGGCGCCTTGGGGCGGCGACCATTCGACGGTCTCGTACGTAAGCTCCACACCTTCTGGTGCGCTCCCCGACGTGGACGACGGGCTTGGTGCAATGGTGCCGGCCGATCGGGGTATTGCAGGGCGCCTAACGATGTCGGCCACGATCGGCGTGGCGACGGGCAGCCTCGGAGGCATGTGCTTAGTCACCCAGTCAAGCAAGGTGGCAACATCGTCCGCCATGCCTGGCGAAGCGGGAAAGACCTTCGGATCTGCGGCGGGCAACTTGTCGATTACAAGCAGCCTCGTGTCCGTCTGAGTGCCGTGCTTGGCGTACACAGCACCGTCGATCGCGGCAGAAAACACGACGCGCCCGCGCTCCTGGAGGCGAACAAATGCCTGTAGCCACGCCGGGTTATCCGGCGCAAGGCCCGCACCAGCGATGGCGACGAGGCGTCCACCGTCGCAAAGACGCGCGAGCGCCGAAGCGATGTGCCGGAAAGCGGCGTCCACCATCCGTCGATCGACATTCGCCACTGCGGAGAATGGCGGGTTCATCAGAACGACGCTCGGTACGACCTTCGCGTCGAGATGATCATTGATCTGCGCGGCGTCGAACCGCGTAACCTCAACGTTGGCAAACAAATGATCTAGCAGCGCCGCACGGCCTTCGGCCAACTCGTTCAATATCAAGGAGCCGCCGGCGAGTTCGGCAAGGATGGCGAGCAAACCGGTCCCTGCGGATGGCTCCAGCACGCGATCGGCAGGCGTGATCCTGGCTGCGGTGCATGCGGCCAGCCCAAGCGGAATCGGCGTCGAGAACTGCTGAAACGCCTGACTGTTCTCGGAACGCCGCGTATGGGTCGGCAGACAGCTCGCGATTTTGGCGAGCATCGGCAGCATCGCCGCGGTCGAACCCGCCCTCGCGCGCATGGCCGGGCCGAACTTGCGAAGGAATAGAACGGTTGCCACCTCGCAGACGTCATAGGCGGTCTTCCAGTTCCAGGCGCCGGACGCGTCCGAGGCACCGAAGGCAGCCTCCATGGCACCACGCAGGACGGCGGCATCGATGCGACGGCCGCGCTCCAGATCGGTCAAGAGCTGTCGCGCGGCCCTGGTGGCGGCCGAGGTGAGACTTGCAGGGGCACGCATCGAGAGCGGCGCGGCGCCGCCTGGGAAAGATTCGGTCATGGCAGGATTTCTTTCAGAGAGCAGGAATGGCTCGAACCATCAGGCGCTCTCCTTGGACCGGACGGCTCAAACCCTTCCCGGCCAGCCTCTCCCTCTCAGACCTTGGCAAGAAAATGGGGACCGGCGCTGTGCACCGGTCCCCGATCAACGCAGGACAGCCGGAGCCACCCCGCACTGTGACGTCACTCAGCAGCGTCCAGCTGTTGCGCATCCTCGTCGCTGACGTTCTCCTGATCCTCGTCGTCGTCGAGGAATTCCGGCAGCGGGCCCGCTTCGCCCTCCTGCGCCACTGGCACTGCAGCGGGATCGACGAGACGCAGCGGCTCCGGCAACCAGCCCGAGCCATCCAGCAGACGCTCGGCCTCTTTGGCCATGTCGGCCTTCTTCAGATGGTCGATCAGTTGAGCCGACGACTCACCCCTGGCCTCCCGCACCGCCTCGAGGATGCGAGGCTTGGTGACCCTGCCGAGATAGTTGTCGACGGTCGGTCTCCAGCCAGCCTCGACCATGTCGAGGCCGAGCGCGCGCGCCAGCACATCAGCTTGGTCCAGACGCGTGCGGACACCGTGGGCGGAGACGCGGCCCTGATTGTAGCGGTTGGCCGGCTCGTAGACGGCATTGACCGCAAATGACGCACAGTGGGCGAACAGCGACGCCTGTGCACCACCATCGAGAGCCGTCAACGCATCCCAGAGATCGTTCTCACTCTTCGGCAACCGAGCCTTCCAGGCCTCATGCCGCGCCTCGACAGCTTTGGCAGAGACACTTTCCCTCAGCCCCGGAGCATGAGCGGGAAAGGTCGGCGTGCGAAGTCCGATCTCAAGACAGCTTCCGGACGATGCGAACCGGTAAAAGGCCGTCAACACGAAGTTGTGCAGCACCGCCTGAAACGCGATCGCAGGATTTTCTGCCAACGCGTCCCGCAATGCCAGGGTCCGATGCGCCGTCAGCTCGGTGATGAGCCGATCCGGCAGAGGCCTGGCGGCGTCCTCATCATCCTCCTCGGCATCAGGAGCGCTACCCGCAACCGCGATCACCGTGCGCTGGACAGAAGGGCTCTCTTCTTGACCTTCGGTCGACGACGCATCGGCGCCCTGCCCGACATCAGGATCAGTTGCCGGCGCCTCGTCCTCTGGCCGGACGTAACCCCGGTCCACCGAAAGGCGTCCTTCGGAATCGATGCTGATGAAGACACCAGCTCGGGCGATCTCGGTCGGATCGTAGAGCATCGGCCGATCTTCGAACGCCGCCAGCGCCGATTCGATTTCGCCGAGACGCTGATCGACCTCTTCGGGCAATTCGTCGGCATCCTGATAGTTGGATTCAAGTTTGGCTTGCTCGGCATTCAGGGCATCGATGGTGGCCTGCTCCTCAGGCGAGAGATCGACAGGTTTGCCTTCGATTTTTCGCAGGCCTTGACTGTGACCGTAGGAGAACTCTACGGCGACTGAAATCCACTTCCAGCCTTCGGCAGCAATGGTCTCGGCTTCGGCTTTGAGCTTTTCGGTTACGAGGCGGTCGAGCAACACGACGTCCTGCAGCCAGCCGCCGTCGTCGTGCTCGAACAGATCGCGCAGAACGCCGCCACCCGCGTGCTGATAGGCATCGAGGCCCACAAACTGGGCCCGACGATCCGACCCGCGCACGGTGTTCTCGGTAAGCAAGCGCCGGATCTGGTAAGGTTCGTCATATCCGGAGCGGCTGACGTTCTCCCAGACTTGCTCCTGGCGGGCGTGATCGGCTGTGACCGAGAACGCCATGAGTTGCTCAAGCGTCATGCCGTCCTCGGCATAGACGTCATGCAATTTCGGCGAGACCGACGCCAGGCGCAGGCGCTGCTTGACGATCGTAGGATTCACGAAATGGCGCGCGGCAATGTCTTCCTCACTCATGCCGAGGTCGCGGAGGGTCTGGAAGGCCCGAAACTGATCAAGCGGATGAAGGCTGACCCGCTCGTCGTTCTCCGCCACCGAATCGTCCTCGGCGATGCCCCCTTCTCGAACGACGCACGGCACCGCCTGCGTCTTGGACATGCGCTTCTGTTTCACCAGGAGTTCCAAAGCGCGATAGCGCCTGCCGCCCGCCGGCACCTCGAACATGCCGGTCTCGTTGCCATCTGCATGAACAACGGCCCGGACACTCAGACTTTGCAGAAGTGTACGCTGCGCGATGCTCTCGGCGAGCTGCTCGATCGAGACACCGGCCTTGACGCGGCGAACGTTCGACTGGCTGAGTACGAGCTTGTTGAAGGGAATGTCCCGGGAAGGCGACAGCGTGATCTTTTGTACGGCTTTCGTCATTTTGGCTCTCCACGACGGGCGGCCGAAAGACTCTCTCTCGGCTTCCAACCCGTCGCGAACAGCCTCACCTCCTCTCACTCTCGCGCGGCCACGAGGCCGAGCATCACGTAGCCTTGTGACCGGCAACAACCGAGTCCAGCAACGCGGGCTGAATGGACCCTGGAACGAAGTCGAGCAAATAGTCTGCGGCCTTGCTCGCCTGCGAGGCGGCACGCACGATGGCTCGATTGTCTTCGCGCAGGACTTCGAGCCAGGAGCCGATATAGTCGGCATGGCGCACGGTCGGGACGATCCCGAGCGACGCGCAGCTGAAGGCGGCACTCAACTCAGCGACCAGTTCTTCGAAGGCATATTTCTTCGTACCGTAGGATCCGCTCTGGTCGCGATTGAGGCGTGAGGGATGCCCGGTCGCATGACCGTTATGCCGATATCGGCATAATGGCCATTATGCCGTAAGCCGGATTATGCCGAATTTTCGAGAAGGCCGTTGGAATTGGACGTCGTCAATGCGCTGACAGTCGGCATAATCGCGCCAACTATACGAAACGCATAATCGTTCCGAGAGGCCTTTCTTTGCTGACATTGAAGCCGTTGCAAAATTCGCTATTCTGCAACGTAGCTGAAGTCGGATTCAAAATCGTCGCTTTAATCGGGAATTTCGCGACAGTTCTTTTAGGATATTGGAAGGTCGGGAAATATGCGGCGCGTCCAGAAACTATTCCTTTTTGTTGTTGCAATTACAATGATTGGGATTTCGGGGATAATCGGCTGGCTAACCTTCAGCCCGCCCGATGGACTTCTATCGGCATCGGCCGTTGCGGCAAAAATGGTTTGTTCGAACGTCTTCATTGCCAAACGCGACGCGGCCTCCGTCATTGGAAGCGATGTAGCGTTTGCGCTCCCTCATGTCGCCAACCGTCTGAAAATCTCGGTGGACCCCGCCAACCAGCGTGTCGAAGTGGCATTTCGCGGCCTCTTCGCCAAACGCGACGCCCAAAATGAGGACGGACGCGGTTGCACGCTGGTCTCGAAGGACGAAATCCCCGATCGCGCCGCGCCGCCTTCACGTCCGGCAAAGCCTGATGCGCTCTGGCCGGCCGGCGAGAGGGTGCAATTGTCCGAAGACAAGCGTTTGCTGGCAGCGCTGAACGATCCGGCTCTCCAAGGGCCCGGCATGCGCGCGATCGTCGTGGTTCAGGACGGGCGCATCGTCGCTGAAACCTATGGCGAAGGGTTTAGCGCTTCGACGCCCTTGCAGGGCTGGTCGATGACGAAGACCGTAAACGCTGCCCTGGCCGGCATGGCGATCAAGGACGGAAAGCTTTCGCTCGATCGACAGAACTTATTTCCGCAGTGGGCCGGCGACGCGCGTGCGGACATTTCCGTGGCCGATTTGATGGCCATGACGAGCGGATTGAAATGGAGTGAAGCTGGCGATTCTCCCGACCCTGACGGGTTGGAGAATCTCGCAAAGGATGCAGCGGCCTTCGCGAGGGATCGACCGCTCGTCGCCCCGCCTGGAACGAAGTTCAACTATGCCGGGGGGTCATCCGTCCTATTGGCCCGGCTCTGGCAGAACGCGGTTGGAGCGGACGCGCGAGCTTATCCGCAGGAGCGATTGTTCAAGCCTTTGGGCATGACCAGCGCCGTTCTCGAAGCCGACCCTTCAGGTACATTCCTTGGTGAAGCTTTTCTCTTCGCTAATGCGCATGATTGGGTGCGTTTCGGCGAATTCCTGCGCCTGAACGGAGAGTGGAACGGCGAACAGCTTTTGCCGGCGGGCTTCGTCGATTACATGCGCTCGCCTGTGCTGGTTTCCGAAGAGGGACATGGCCCGGTCTACGGTCGCGGACAGCTTTGGTTGGGGCCGGGCCAGGGATTCCGACTTCCAGCCGACACGTTCATGATGCAAGGGCACCTGCGTCAGGTGA
The DNA here is from genome assembly GCF_025200885.1 of Bradyrhizobium huanghuaihaiense. NCBI lineage: Bacteria > Pseudomonadati > Pseudomonadota > Alphaproteobacteria > Hyphomicrobiales > Nitrobacteraceae > Bradyrhizobium > Bradyrhizobium huanghuaihaiense. The sequence goes on from NZ_CP104172.1 coordinate 7,657,439, forward strand.
TCGCGATCATCCCCTCGCGTAAACTGGTGATCCTGCGCATGGGATTGACGCGGGAAGATATCGGTTACAGCACAGCGAAACTACTTCAGGCGATTGCCGCGGCGTCGCAAAAATCCTAAGTTTCACGGCAGATCGCCCCCTCAAATCTAAGCCCCCTCAAATCTAAAGAGAATTCGTGTCGCAAAAATCCATCGCGAAAGTCGGCGATTTGCGGCCGACTTTTGCGGCACATCGGGCTTTCTGTAAGCGGCGGCCCTGCCACTTGCGCTGATCCTCAGCGCGGGAACGCCGATGGCTAGTTACATATCGAGGTTTTGATGGGAAGTTTGTTGCTCCAACAACATGGAGCACAAGAAATGGAAATATCCGACAAGATTACCTGCCTCGATCCCTACTTCGTATCATTCGAGGAAAGTCTTTCTTCAAGGAACTACAAGCCAGAGACCTTGGCGAACTATCGCTACCTGCTTCGACGCTTCGGCCGCTTGCTCGAAGCCGAGAGCATTGTGCCGTCGACGTTGACGCCAGACCTTGCTGTCGCGCTGGGGCGGCGGTTGCCGATCACACCGAAGAGCCAGATCAAGGTTCCCAATCTTGCCAGGCTGTTCGTCCTGCATCTCATCGAGATAGGAGTGGCGAGCCGACCACCGCTTACGCCTTCGCAGGCCGAACGTCACGAACTGCTGAGCAACTTCGAAACCTATCTTCTGCGGCAGCGCGGCCTCAGCCCTCGCTCCGTCTATCACGTGCTCCGGTTCGCGGATCGCTTTCTCCATCATCGCTTCGGCGACCATGTGCTCGATCTGCCGGCGCTTAACGCCCGGGATGTCGTGGCGTTCATGGAGCACCTTCTCTCACGCAAGCGCCCATTCCGCGATAAGACACCGGCAACTCATCTTCGCAGCTTCTTCCAGTATCTGTTCGCACAGGGCCTCACGACGACAAATTTGTCGCTCTGCGTCCCCAGGGCCCACAAACCTTGGGGCGCAAGGCTCCCTCGCTATCTGTCGCTTGATGAGGTGGAGGCTGTTCTGGCCTCGGTGCGCACCAATCCGCGGCACGGCGCACGCGATTACGCAATGCTGCTGCTGATGGCCCGCCTTGGCCTGCGCGCGCCGGAGGTTATCGCTATCCAACTGGATGACATCGATTGGCGCTCGGGCGAGCTTCTCGTTCGTGGAAAAGGGCAGCGCCATGACCGGCTGCCGATCCCGCCAGACGTCGGCGAAGCGATCATCCGATATCTACAGGAGGAGCGAACCTCAACGACCACGCGCACGCGCACGCTGTTCGTGACGCATCGGGCGCCAAACCGCCCGTTCAAGGACAGCCAGGTCATCAACGCCATATTGAAGGAGGCGTTCGCGGCGACGGGCGTGAAGCCGCCGACACCCTACGTGGGATCGCATGTTCTGCGCCACAGCCTGGCGACGAACATGGTTCGCGCCGGCGCCTCGTTGGAAGAGATCGGCGATCTGCTGCGGCATCGATCGCGGGCGACGACGATGATCTACGCGAAGCTTGACACGGATGGCCTGCGTTCCATCGCCCAGCCTTGGCCGGTCGCGGAGGTGGCACGATGAGCTTCCTTGCCGAACTCGACCGCTACCTGACCGTCAGAAGACAGCTCGGCGCCGATCTGAGCACGGATGAGCGGATACTACGTCGCTTCGCTATCTTCGCCGACCGCGATGAAATGAAGTACGTCAATACCAACCTGATCATGCGCTGGCTCGAGAGCTTGTCCTCTGCCAGTACCGGAACCCGGGCAACACGCTTCAGAGTAGCTCGCCAATTTGCCGAATGGTTGCATGGCATAGACCCCAAGCATGAAGCCCCGCCCCGGGGACTGGTGCCCGGTCGCGTTCAACGCGTGCATCCATATATTTATAGTGAGGCCGAAATCGTTGCGATCATCGAGCATGCGCGGACTCTGCCATCGGTCTACGGCATGCGTGGCCTGACGTGCTCGACGCTCTTCGGCCTTGTCGCCGTGACCGGACTTCGGATCGGCGAAGCTCTCGGTCTCGACCCTGCCGATCTCGATGTCGAATCCGGCGTGCTTCATGTCCGGCAGGGCAAGCTCGGCAAGGAACGGTTGCTGCCGCTGGACCCAAGCGTCGTGCAGCGGCTGGAAAGCTACGGCCGCGAGCGGGACCGACTGCTCGGGCGCAGGCCGGAAGCACTCTTCGTGACCTGCGAGGGGCATCGTCTTGGCGATTGCGGTGCGCGGTACAACTTCGCGCATGTATGCCAGCAGATCGGGCTGCGAGAGCCGCAGCTTTATCTTCGGCACGGCCGTGGACCACGCATCCACGATCTTCGCCATACCTTCGCGGTGCGTACCATGCTGAGCTGGTATCGGTCGGGCAAAGACGTCGGCCGCGAGATGATCAAGCTCACGACATGGCTTGGTCATGCGAACCCCGCCCATACCTATTGGTATCTCGAAGCGGTCCCGGAACTGCTGGAGCTGGCCTCCGCTCGGATAACAGGCGCGGCAGTGGAGGCGGAAACCCGATGAAGGCGACCAACTTCCCCGCGCTGATCCAGCGCTTCTTCACCGATCGGCTCGGCACGCAGATGGAAGCGAGCCGCCATACCGTCGCTGGCTACCGCGATACATTTAGGTTGCTGATCCGGTATGCAAGTTCACGGCGTGGAAAGCCACCCACGAAACTGACGATCGAAGATCTCGACGCTGATCTTGTCGCCGACTTCCTGACCCATGTGGAAACGGCGCGAGGCAACACGGCACGCACCCGCAATACGCGTCTTGCCGCTATCCGCTCGTTCTTCCGCTACGTTGCATTGACCGACCCGAGCTGCCTTCTTCATTGCCAGCGCATTCTCTCAATGCCGAACAAGCGGTACGTGAAGCGGAGCGTGACGTTCCTTGATGCTGAGGAGATAGCGGCGCTGCTGGCCGCGCCGGATCGAAAGACGTGGGTGGGCCGGCGTGATCACGTCCTGCTGGTGCTTGCACTTCAGACCGGGTTGCGGGCGTCCGAATTGATCCACCTGCGCTGCAAGGACGTGATCCTCGGCACGGGGGCTCATATCCGGTGCATCGGCAAGGGGCGGAAAGAACGCAGCACGCCTCTTCGTCGTGACACGGCCAAGCTGATCCAGGCCTGGATAGGCGAACGCCTTGACAGCGACGGACCATTGTTCCCATCGATCCGGGGCGAGCGGCTCAGCCGTGATGCTTTGGAACATCTGGTTGGCAAGCATTGCCTAGCGGCATCGCGAGCCTGCCAGCGCCTCGCTGGCAAACGCGTCACGCCGCACACGCTGCGCCATAGTACGGCGATGGAGCTGCTCCATCACGGCGTTGACCAATCCGTGATCGCGCTATGGCTCGGGCACGAGTCCGTGGAAACAACACAGATCTATATCCACGCCGACATGAGGCTGAAGGAAAAGGCACTCTCGCAGGTCGCCAGTCCAGAAATGCATCCCGGGCGGTATCGTCCCAGCGACGAACTGCTCGCCTTCCTCGAAGCGCTCTGATTATGCCGAACCGCCGCATGGCCAAGAGCAGGCGTAACCGCCGCCAAACTCGGCCATGCGGCATAATCCGACTTACGGCATAATGACCGAGTTCATGCAACGCCGTGCGGTGCCAGTTGATGGGTTCGAAATAGGCCTGCGGCGGCGGGACCTGAACATAGTCTTCGGCTGTTGAATAGAATGCGCGATCTCCACCGATCCGAAACGGAATTCCGCTAACCTTGATCAGGGCCTCGACAGTTGGCTCGATCAGGCCCGCCGGCGGTAGGGGCGCAGCAGTGGCAATCTCGTCAGGCAGATCTGCGCACTGATCGGTGTTGAAAACGGTAAACCGCTTGAGAAACGGAATAGCCTGCGCGTCTTCGCCAGTCTCTGCGGCGCGTCGCCTTTCATCATTCGGCACGAAACGATCAGCGTAGACGACAGTGGTGCCGCGCTCTCCATTGCGAACGTGGCCGCCGAGCGAGAGGGCCTGACGAAAGGTGAGCCAACTTTGACCTGTAAATCCGCGTTCGATCACTGCTCCCCAGAGGATAAGGATGTTCACCCCACTGTATTGCCGGTTAGTCGACGCGTTTTTCGGCATGGCCAGCGGCGCTTTCGCCGCGGCCGTGCCCCAGGGCTGAACCCAGGGGACGCGTCCGGCCTCGAGCTCAGCAATGATCTTGCCGGTGATTTCGTTGTAGAGGTTCGCCCGGTCCTGGCCGGCGCGCGCGCGAGCAGTAGGGTTTGACATCGCGAATCTCCGCGGCGGGCACCGCGAGCCTCTCTCGCAGCTTGTAACCCGTCACGGAAAAACCAGCCTGCACTCTTACTCTCAGCCTCTTCGCAATTTGCCTGAGGGCCGCAGGCCCGATTAGGCGTGCGCCAGCGGCGCATCGCCTCAACGGAAAATGGCACCCGGAGAGCGTGAGCATAGCGACCCGAAGGGGCACGCGGGTCCGAGTGCAGCAACGAGACCGGTTCAACAGCGGCACCCGGGAACGGGGCAGTGATAGCGATCGCCGCAGGCGAGCCCCTTTCCCGAGTGCCCCCGGCGAGGAGCACCAAAGCTCTTGCGCGAGGGATCGAAGCCGTAAGGCCGAGACGCTGGGCGGCTCGGTTCACGAGAGCCCGGTGCGGCCCTGGCCGCACGCGCCTTGTAGTCAGGAAAGACAGCGGGGCGCCCGCGGCGTGAAGGAGGACCAGCCCGCTGCGGCCTAAGTCTCAGTCCCTGTCGCCGCACTGCTTGAGCTTGTCCACGACCGCTGAACTCTCGACGATCTTGCCGTCGCGGCTGAGCGGCACGTATGCCGCCTTCCGGCCCTCGGCGTCGGTGACTTCGATGACCTGTGGCATCGTATCGGGATACTCGCCGGCGTGTTCTCTGGTCTCCACGCGGTAGCCCTCGAAGCGCATGTCGCTGCCGTCCATGCCCGGATCCTGCGGACGCTTCTCGGGCGGCATCGGCGGTAGGTCGGGGTCGGCCGCATTTCGGGGCGGAGAGCTCCAGGAAGGTGAACTTCGATCGAGAAGCCGCCTCAGCTCGCCGACGGCCTCGCCGCGCCGTTCGAGCTCCTCCACCGCAGCGACGACCTCGTCGCGATCGAGAACGTCGAGAAGGTCGTTGACCGTGCGCTCGCAGTCCCGCTCGCCCGGCTCCAGGTAGCGCGCCAGGATGGCCTGGGCCCGCCCGACGGCTTCCATCACCTGCTTTTCCGCGGTCATCGGCCAACTCCACGCAACTCGCACTCGTCGATTCAATGGGTGCAGGGACACCTTGTTCCTCGGTCGGCGCAGCGGGGAACACGTGGAAAAGCGTAGCCGCGGCGATTTCGAATCTCTGGGCTGTGGTAGCAGCGCGGAACGCACGGCGGCCGACAAGGATTCGTCGAAGGCCAAGGAGCGATTTCGATGCTGATGTTAAAGGAAAGGCGCCCCGCGACCCGGACGCTGCGGGCCTGGGCGATCTCGGTGCTGCAGGTAGCCGGAGCCATCCGCGAATGCGAGGAGCACGGGTGGATGCAGGACCGTGGCGACCCGCACGCCCGCGAGCGGGCCTTCGACATCGCACGTCAGGATCCGCCAACCGGATTCTCTCCGGAGGAGGCCATCGCCGAGGTACGCGATGTTCTGGATTCGATCGGCGATTCCTGTCCGGAGTGCTCGTCCGGGGGCTAGGCCGTCTCTTCTCTCGGCTCGCGGCCGAACGGCACCTGCAGGCGAGTGAGTTCGATCCACGCCAGTGCGGCGTTGATCCATCTCTGCCGTTCGGCTCCATCGGCTTCGGCGGCGAGCGTCATCGCCGCGATCGCCGCCTCGTGCTCGGGGTCGTACTCGACGTCCATAAGCCGAAATATAATCGCGGATGGTAAACGATCACGCATCAATGCGACCGTAGGAATCCGGGGCCGGCCTGGGCGACGGCGGACATCCTGCGGCGCCCGCTAAGCTCGCGCCAAGGCACGGGCTTGATTCTGAAGATCCCGAGCAGAGCGAAACCGGCAACCTCCCCAGGAAGGCCAAGGTATGATCGCGACGGCTGCGCCATCGCGGCCGAAATCGGCGAGCGGCTGCGCCTTTGGATGCCCGCCGAGAAGGAACTTCCTCCGTCCCTGAAACCGCTGCTCGATCGGCTCGGTGCCTCCCAAGAGAGCCCCACGTCACGCTAACGCGGATGCGCCCGCACCCTGACCCGCAATCCCGGGTCCAACCGCTCGTATGCGATCTCGCCATCGAGCTGTTGGGCGAGGAGCTGGACGATGCGCGAACCCAATCCACCTGGGTCGGTGCCGGTGGGAAGGCCGACGCCGTTGTCGGACGCCGATAGTTCGATGCCGTCGCCTTTCGACAAAGAGACGAGGACGCTTCCCGGCTTGTCGCCGGGAAACGCATACTTCAGCGAGTTCGTGACGAGCTCGTTCGCGATCATGCCGATCGCGAGAGCATGACTGTTCGGCAAGTGAATGTCCTCACAGATCACCTTGAAGGCGACCGGCCCGGACGGAGCCAGGGACTGAAAGACCTTCTCGACCACCTCGGTCAGGAAGTAGCGCATATTCACCGAGCGCGAGTCCTCCTTGAGCGAGAGGTGGTCGTACACCTCGGCCATCACCTGCAGCCGGCGCGCGGTTGCCTCCAGCGCGGCCGCGACCTCCGGCCCGCCGTGTCTTGCCTCGAGCCGGATCATCCCGCTGAGCATGGCCAGATTGTTCTTGGTCCGGTGAGCCATCTCCTGCAGCAGCACGGCCTTGGTCTGGTCCGCCAGCATGACGCGCCGGAGCTCGGCGCGCTGGAATTCGGCGACGGTCGCCGTCCCGGCCGCAGTGATCGCGAAGAGCGAATTCGTCGCGAGGAAATCGAGGCCGAAGCCGCCGGCGTAGCTGAGATAGGCCCCGACGCCGACCGCGATGAGCGCTGCGAAGATCCCGGAGCCGCGATCGAAAATCAGACCCGAGAGAAACACGCCGGGCAGCAGCAGGAAATACCCCGGCGCGCCGGTCTGCATCTGGAGCGCCATCTGCAGCACGGCGCACGCCACCATGATGCTCGCGGAAATGCCGTACCGGACCAGGCTCGGAAGCCTGTGCTCCAGAACCAATGGGTAGAGCCTATTCATGGGGTCCAAGCCGTAAGCAGATGCGGTTCCCCGTTGCCGACGCATAATGTGCCCACCCCCGTGTGACCCTGGCAAGCGCAATGAATCTGGTGGCGTTAAGGCAGCGGTTGCTGGCCTTTCATGAGCGATGTCCGATCGCCGGCCGAAAACCGGGACGCGTATTCGGCGTCTCAGGACTTTGGCCTCTGCTTTTCTACCGCTTCGCGAGCCAAGCGCTCCGCCTTCAGGCGCTCCCGGTTTGCATGGAATGCCTGCTGGTCGCGTTCATGCTCGGAGACCGGTGCCGTCGCGCTCGTGTCGCGAAACACCTTGCGCGCTTCCCGTTCGGCCGCGGTCGGCGTCCTTCGGTCCGATGTGCGATTGCTCCCTCCTTTGGGCGCAAACGGTCCTTGCGCTATGTTGCGCGTTCGGACCGCCAACCTAGGGGGTAGGTTTTCCCCCGGCGGGGCTTTTGGGGAGCCGGGGGCATGGATTCGACGCTTCGCGAACCCATTCGTTCCAATCCCCTGGTGTCTCGAATTTCACGCCGACTTTCGTTGCGCCTTGGCCGGCTTTTTCGCCGCCGCTTCCTTCGCCGGCTTCTTCCCCTCGATCGACATCAGCATTTCCTTCTGGCCGGCTGTCGCCTTGCGCGGCTTCTTGGCCGGGTTGGCAGCCTTCGCTGGCGCGGCCTCCTTGCCCACGGATCGGCGCAGCGCCTCCATCAGATTGACGACGTTGGTCGCTGCGGGCTTCGACTTCGGCGTGATCGGTTTGCCGGCGCGCTTCTGGTTGATGAGGTCAATCAGCGCAGTCTGATAGTGGTCCTCGAACTTCTCAGGATCGAACCGCCCCGCCTTCTGGTTGACGATGTGCTTGGCCAAATCGAGCATGTCCTTGGTGACCTTCACGTCCTGGATCTCGTCGAAGTATTCCTGCTCGCTGCGCACCTCGTAGGGGTAGCGGAGCAGCGTGCCGACCAGGCCCTTGTCCATCGGCTCGAGCGCGATGATGTGCTCGCGGTTGGTCAGCACCACGCGCCCGATCGCGACCTTGTCCATCTCGCGGATGGTCTCGCGGATCACCGCAAAGGCGTCGTGGCCAACTTTGCCGTCCGGCCGGATGTAGTACGGGCGGATCAGGTAGCGCGGGTCGATGTCGGACTTGTCGACGAATTCGTCGATCTCGATCGTCCGCGTGGATTCGAGGGCGATCTCTTCGAGCTCCTCTTTCGTGACCTCGATGAATTGGTCCTTCTCGAGCTGATAGCCTTTCACGATGTCCTCGTTCGGCACCTCGTCGCCGGTGTCGGCGTCGACCTTCAGGTACTTGATCCGGTGACCGGTCTGGCGGTTGAGCTGGTTGAAGGAGATCTTCTCGCTCTCCGACGTCGCCGGGTAGAGGGCTACGGGGCACGTCACTAGCGAGAGACGCAGGAACCCTTTCCAGTTAGCTCGGGGGGCCATGTACGCAGAACTCCGGTTCGAGGCGGCCTGGATTCAAGACGAACGAGGCAGAGCCGTTCCGACACCGGCGGCCGCCGTCCCCGAGATTCGTCCGCCGCGGACCGCAGCGCCATGGGAATTCGGGCGAGGGTCTCTTGACTCCATAGGAACGAAACGGGAACATAGGCTGATGAAAGCCGCTCGCGACCAGACCGAGCCCGTCGTCCACGACATCGAGGCGGCCGCCGACCAGGCAATCGCGGCCTGCGGCGGCGATGCGCGGGAAGCAGTGAAGGCGCTCATCGTCGCCAACGACTTCCTCGAGGCCCAGCTCGAAGGGCTCTGGCGGAAGGTCTCGACGGGGTACGCCCAGGGACGGCTTCCGGGGACGCGCGAACAGAGGAGTGAGCCAGATGACTGACGTGACCTATTACGTCGCTCTACCGTTCGTTTTCTCCGACGACGGCGTGGCCGCCGGCGAGGCGACGGAGTGCCTGAGCGCCAATGCCGCGGTCTTGAGGGCCGAGGCGCTGTCCCGGAAGCCCGGCAACGCCGGCGCCGTCGCGTTCTCGCGGACAGGAGATCCGTCCAGCGGCGACTTCGGCGACGCCAAGCTGATCCGGAAGTTCGGCGACGTGCCGGACGACCTGAGCGCGCTGTGAAAGGATCATTCCTCGTCCGGAGCGGTGGCATCTCCGTGCTCGAGCAGGTTCAGCGCGGTCTCGATCTGCGCCAGCAGTCGCTCGATTTCCTCGCGTTCGTTCGGTCCGGTACCGCTTTCCAGTCGTTCCACGAGCGCCTGCTTCCGTGCAAGCAGGTTTGCGACAGCCGACATCCGAACCTCCCAAAGTGAAGCGGCACTTCCAAAGGAACTGGTGTGTCAGCGCCGATCTCGCCAGTCCCTGGCCCTGCCGCGCTCGGCCCCTCTCCGAACGGCTTCTTCCGGGCCGCTATTCGCGGCCGCAGCGGGCCGTCTACCCACTTCCGGGCGGCTGGATCGTGCAACGGATCGTCGTCGCAGTCTGAGCAGACGTAGCGCTCTACGCCTCTGGCGGCCTCGTCGCGCACGAACTTCATCGGCCGCCCACAGTGCGGGCACGGCTTCCGGATCGGATATAGCAGCGACATTCGGCTTCCCCCGCCTCGATCAGCGTAGTGCCGTTTGCCAGGCGGGCACAAGCGATCTCTTGACGCGAGCCTCGCCGGCGACTGAAGATCGACCTTCAGTGATGTTGTGGGGTGGCGTCATGGAAGAGTTCTACAGCGGCTTCGCGCAGCGGGCGCGCGATTTGGCGGAGAAGGCGGACCCGTTCACACGCAGACGGCTGCTCGATCTCGCCAAGAGGTACGACGCCAGGAGCAAACCCGGCGGCAACACCCGGCCGCGGCCGCCGCCGCGCACCACCCCGCCCTCGACGATCTTCTCCGGCAGCGGGGAAGCGTGAGGAAGGGGTCGTAAGGTCGGCACCGAGCAGTAGGGATATCGGACCGGCCGATGGCGGCCCGCGCCGGGTACTGGTTGCTTCACGTGCACTGAGCGAAAAGAAGCTCGCCATGAAGCGGCTCGTTGCATGGCTCTGACGGGCCGGTTCTATTTAACGCGCCCACGCCTGCCGAATCCTTTGGAGCACCAGACCGCGCGCGACACGTGGGCGGGATCGGAGAAGCCGCTGCGCGTGGGCCAGGATGGCCGATACGGTCGGCGCCGCCGCAGCGGCTGATGCCGGTGCCTCCGACAAGCCCCTCGCAATTCGAGCTCCGCACACGAAATGGCCGCAGACGATCCGCCTGCGGCCCACCGGAAAAATATGAACAGTGATGAAAACGCCAGCCCCGGTGCTGCGGAATACATAAGCCTTCCGCGCCGCATTTTGGATTCCGGGAGTCTACGGTCGGCTTTAGGCGCGTGGTGCGAGACCGCGGTCACATGCGTGTTCCCGCGATCAACCTTGCTTCAGCGCATCCTTGACCTCGCGTGCTGGCCAGCTTTCGCCGGCTGGTATGACGCGGACCTTGACGCCGCCGCCGACCAGCGTGTGCGAGGCTACGTCATCGTCCGCCATGGCCACCGTCAGATCAGTCTCGGGCTTCCAAGCCAACGTAAGGTCCAGATCGCCCGGGAACACCTGCCATTGCGAGCCGTCTTCGAGCTCGACGATGTGGCTTTCGGAATGGGACCGGATCTTCTTCTTTAGGCCGCGTCCAGATTCCGCTCCGGGCCGCGCTGCACGAACGGGCGACGAAGCCGGCCCGCCTCGTCACCGTGGCACCTTGGACACCTGAACCGGATATCCGGCTGCGCGGTTGACGTCCGCTGCAGGTTCGCGGCCATGGGCCAGGCGCCGCAGCGGGGGCATTTTTCCAAGAGGGTCTCGGTTTCGATCATCGTGCCGGCTCCTTCAAGGCAAGTCCTCCGTGGCTGCGAACGGCCTGAACTTGCCAAGGTTCCCGCCTCGGTGCGTCTCCCTCAAGAACCTGCCGCCGAAACCCGTCCTCGACGGACAGATCCATTCGTGAACCAACAATCGCTCCTGTGCCGGCATCCGGACCGGCCTCGACTGCGTGCACCGAAACGACAGACATGAAGACCTACTCGCACCAGCATTTCGATCTAGCCGGCGCGTGGGAGCGCACCTACCTCGAGTCGCTGATCCGCGAGGATTTCGATCGATGCCATCCCGGCGAGACGCTGGACGATCTCAAGCGGCGAGCGTCCTTTTCGAGAGAGGACAGGGCCTGCTTCGGGACTGGATGGCGGTCGCGGAGGCGCGTGCCGCGGCCGCAACGCGCGGCTAAGGGAGCGCGCGGGCAGCGGCGATCCGCTGCCACCCTTATGGGCTCGATCGAAGGATCGGAAACTCACAAGGATTCCGATTCAAGCCGGTGAGGCCCCGCTACCGAGTAGCTGCGAGACGGCGGCAGCCAATTGCGTCGGGGCAAAGGGCTTCTGAATCAGGACGCTGCCATCGACGCCCTGCGATTGCCAGTCAGGCGCGCTGGCGCTCGTCATGTAGACTACAGGAAAGCTAGGCGTGATCTCCCTGATCTGCCGCGCCAGCTCCCAGCCGCTGATGCCGTCACCCAGGTTGACGTCAGTCAGCAGGACCCGACATCCCTCGCGGCCATCGCGAAACGTGGACAGGGCCGCCTCCCCCGAATGCACCGAGCAGGCCTCGAAACCGCCGTCGGACAAGGCGTCCTCGACGAAGCTGGCGATGAGAACCTCATCCTCCACGACCAGAACACGAACGGTCTCACTCACTTTCAAGTCTCCTCGGCGATCAGGCCTGATCGTCGACTGGCGGGTGCGTCGAGCAGCCAGAGGCCAGAGTGTCGTCCCCCTTAGGCCACCGGCACACCGTAGTAGGCGTTCACGGAGCGCGTCGTCGCCGGGTCGCTCCAATTCCAACTGCTCTCGTCGGCGTATTTGGGGGCGCCGCGGAGCTGATCCTGGGTGATGCCGGTGACGTAACCGCCGAGGTTGGTGTCGTATTTCAACGCCTGCCAGGGCGATCATGACGCGCTCGATGTAACCGACCTTTTCGCCGTCGGCCCCGTACACGTTCGTGCCCTCGACCTTGTCGCTTCCGATGAGGCTAAACGTCCCGCGATCTTCCATAGTGGCCATGGTGGCCTCCTGGATGTTGCCTTGGAAGTCAACGGGGCCACTATGGCTCCGTTCCTGGCAGGTGCCGCGGCTAAACGTTGATCTCCCGGGCATCGGATGAGGTGGCCGCGATACCCGTCGGCACGAGATGGCAGAGGGCGCGAAGATGGAACTGACCGATCTGGAGCGCGATTTTCTGAGAAAACTCCTCGGCGAATCCTGGGTGAGCCCGCCGACGTTCGACCACGAAATCGTGGCGCGGCTCGTTGAGCTGGGTCTGGTGGAAACCGAACCACTTCCATCCGGAGATGTCGAGTATCGCATCACCGATGCCGGGCGGGCGGCGGCTACCGCGTGAACCACGGATCGGCGAGCCGCGGGCAAATCGGAGGAACGATAACCTTGCCACCCGATTGACCTGCAGGGACCGTCGCCCGCCGTTGAACTACGGCGCCTGTCGCGGATAGCCAAAGGTCTCACGACCCGCTATTCAGAACCAGCGCTCGCGAGGATAGCCAAAGGCGGCGGCCTCTCCGGACTTCCGTGTTCTCGAAGCCACGCGCCTAGGCGCTCGCCCGGCCGCGCGAGGGCCACCCCCCGCACCCGCCTTATCTGCCCCTCAGCGAGAGACTGATCCGCGTTACGATGTCGTCCCACTCGCGCTCTTCGCTCGCCGGGTAGTTGATCAGGACGCAGTGAATCATTCCACTCGCGAAGTTGCACCGGTTGTACCAAACCTTGTCGCCCTTGTAGCTGGACACCGCAAAGAACCGAGGTGTCGTTCGTTTGTACTGAATGCGCGCGGGCGGATGCTTCTTCGCGAGAAATGCAGCAGGTGAGTCGTTCGCGACGTTGGGTGCGGCCTGTATCGTAAGGTCGGCTCTCCCATCCGCAGTCCGAAATCGCTGTCCGTACCCCTCCGGCCGGCCGGCTTCTTCGGTAAAGATCGAGGCCGGGAAATCCACCGAGGTGCCCGTCTGCGGGATGGAGTAGGTCGTCCATCTCACCGGTTGCGCCGAGACTGCGGAGCTCGAGGCGGCAAGTCCGAGAACGAGTGCCGACACCACCCATCGCATCGCGTCTCCTCCTTGGAATCACGAAGACCCGACGAGCGGCGTCTCGGCTTCGATATCGCGGCGCCGACGTTCGGATCGAGCTCCGGCGCAACGCGGCGTCACGACGACCCCCTGCAGCTCCGGAAGGTCACTTCCGGCCCGACGGCGCCTGAGCATTCGAATCGTTCGGGTTCTTCTTGTTCGCCTCATGATGGCCGATGACGCAGCCGGCGGCAGCGCCGAGCTTGCCGCGCCCCGCCATGTGGCCGGCGACGCCCCCGACGATGGCGCCCTTGATGCAGCCCTTCGCGTCCGCGCCTGAGGCCGAAGCGAGCGCCATTGCAGCCATGAATGCCGCCGTGAAGATCCTTTTCATGAGCTTTCTCCTGGCTCGGTTTCCGCGAGATCAATTCGATCCGGCGGCGCTCGTTCCGCGCGGGCACTTCCTGACTGCAGCTCCGCGACCTTGCTCATCGGCAGCGGAGCCGGCCTCTTCGGCGAGAGCCGCGGCTCCCTCTCGTCAAGGAGCAAGTCGCTGGCCTCCGAGTTTCTCTCTGTTGGAACGAAATCATTTCACGCTCGGAGAGGTCATGCGCGCGGCCAAGGAGAGCAAACGGTCCAGGAGGTCCCGCTTCCTCCGCGATGCGATGGTCGACGTGCAGATTGCCAGCCGCGGCATCCGCAGCAGGCGGGTCCTGCTGGCGATGCGGCAGGTCCCCCGCGAATTCTTCCTTGATCGACGGTTTGCGGAAGCCGCGTACGAAGACTGCGCCGTGCCGATCCCTAAAGGGCAGACGATCTCTCAGCCCTACATCGTCGCCAGGATGCTCGAGACTGCCGCGATCGCCAAGTCGGACCGGGTTCTGGAGATCGGGGCGGGTTCGGGTTATCTGGCGGCGCTCGCCGCCAAGCTCGGGCAGGAGGTTTGCGCGCTCGAGCGCCATGAAGCATTGGTGCAGCGCGCCCGATCGCGCCTTCGGCATCTCGGCTCCCGCAACGTGGATCTGCGGCAGGGCGACGGGACCGCAGGATGGCCGGATGGCGGCGAGTTCGACGTGATCCTGGTGTCGGCCGCCTCTGCGCAGACGCCCACGGTCCTCAAGGCTCAACTGGCTCCGTCGGGACGACTTCTCATCCCACTCGGCGATCCTGGCGGTGTGCAGTGGCTGACAAAGCTGACACGTAGACCGACCGGTCATTTGGTCGAAGAAAAATTAGAGGAGGTGCGCTTCGTTCCTCTTGTCTCCGGCCGAGAGCTGCGGAACGACCTCTGACGCTGGCCATAGAGCACCACGAAAGGACGGTATGACATGAGCGAGCAAGTCGACATCGATCGCGTCTGGGACATCATCGAAAAACTCGGCGTGTGCATGCTGACGACGCAATTCGCCGGTGGGCTACGTGCGCGCCCCCTCGAAGCAGGCCCGACCGCGAGGCCGGCTCGATCTTCTTCGTTACGGACGTCCATAGCCCGAAGGAGGATGAAATCGCGTCCGCTCCCGATGTCGGTATCGTCTTCATGGATGCGGATGAGAAGGCCTACCTATCGATCACGGGCCGTGCCTCCGTCTTGCGCGACGTCGAGAAGACGAAGGCGGGGTGGCGGAAGAGCGACGAGGTATGGTGGCCCGACGGTCCGGGCAGTCCCGACGTGAGCTTGCTCAGGATCGAGCCTTCCACGGCCGAATTGTGGGACGGACCGGCGAGCGCAGCGGTCACCGCATTCGAGTTCGTCAAGGCGAGGCTGACAGGGCAGGAGTCAAACCTCGGCGAGAACCGGAAGTCAACCGTCAAGATGTGAGCGGTGGCGGCTTTACAACAAGGTCACGGCCGGCGCACGAACGATGATTTTGTCCTGCCGGAAGTCCGTCTCTAGTAGCTGCCGGCATCTCCTCTACCAAGCTCATCGAGTGTTTCAGTCAGGACTTCGAAGACGATGATCTCGTCGCACACTGTCTTCTCGCCCTCTCGTGTCGTGCCCTGGGCGGGTGAACGGGTGAATGCCGTCAATGCGCCGAAGCGCTCGGTCAGTCTGTCGCGGAGCGCTGAGAACTTCTCGGGATCGAACGGCCGGCCTTCGTTGTCGTTCAGGGGAAGAAGTATCTCGACCAGGTGCATGGGAGAGAATTCCGTCAGAACCGCAGCATTCCGAACATGAAAAGCAGCGCGACGGTGACGACGGCCGAGATCAGAAGAGAACCGAAACAGCCCAGGCGGTTTGAAAAGAAGAAGAACATATTCGAGCCGTCGCGAAGGATCAGATGCGACGCTAACCAGCCAAACCCCGAGGTCGTTCCGGAAAGCCGGTCGCCCTCCTGCCCTCGTCAGTCGTCAAGAAGCGTGCCGATCAGTTGGAGGAGTGCCTGGTGCTCGGGGCCGCTTCCACCCGCGCCATGGAATTGTCCGATCTCGATCAGCGAAGTCCGGCCCCCGGAGCTGCGGTTCGGCTCGTGCTCCACCATCGGCACACCTGATTGCGGATCCCGGATCAGCCGCCAGATGTCACCATTGGGGCTTTCGTAGAGAACTCTCGCGGTCATGCCATTTAACAAGGTTGGCCCGGCGCCGTTCCCGATGGCTGGCCTGTAAGAACCAAGCCTCAGGCGAGGCGTTGAGTCACCGATGTCGGACGCTTTTGACTACTTCCTTGCCCATGCGGTCCGAGCCCTTTGCAAGGCTCGAAGGATGCGTCGCGGAAGAATGAAGCACCTGCAGATGATGGTAGGAGAGTGTATCACCTCCTCACCAAGGAGGCCGCATACGGCCCGAATCTACAGCATCTGGACGAGTTTCGGGCCGCGCAGAAGCTCGAGAAATCGCTCGAGTGATGGCGTCGCGATTGATCAGCCGGTGGACATGCGAAGGCCTGAACCGCTCGGAAGAACAGGCCGCGAGAGGAGGAGCGTGAGTGCCGGCCGCTGACAACCAAACCGTGGCCAAGCTCCTGCGAGAATACGCGCAGCGGACCGCCTTGCGCGGAGGCAATCCGTACCGCGCCAAGGCGTATTCCCGCGCAGCGGACAGTCTCGCCGCCCTCGCAATTCCGCTCCGCGTCCTGATCGAAGAAGGCCGGCTCACCGAGATCCCCGGGGTCGGCGACGCGATCGCGGACATCATCACCAAATTGCACCGGACCGGGAGCCATCCGAGCCTCGAGAAGTTGCGCACGGATATTCCTGCCGGCGTCCTCGAAATGCTGACCGTGCCCGGCCTACGCCCCGACAAGGTGCTGCGTCTCTATAACGATCTTGGCATTGCCTCTCTCGCCGGACTGGAGGCGGCCGCCAAGGAAGACCGCATCCAGAAGGCCAAGGGGCTCGGCTCCGCACTGCAGACCAAGATCCTGCAGAATTTGGCCATCGCAAAGAGCGGAGAAGGCCGTCTCCATCTACACCGTGCCGCCGCCCTTCTCGCGCACGCGAAGGAATCCATCCGGAAGGCCCATCCCGAGCTCAAGCGCGTGACGATCGCCGGCGATTTCCGTCGCGGCTGCGAGCTCGTCGGCGACCTCGCGATCGTTGCGGAGGCTGCCAAGTCGGACAAGACGTGGGTGACGTCAGCCGAAGGATTGCAACTCCGCGTTTCCGACCGCAAGCACTTCGGCGCCGCCCTTCTGTTCGCGACCGGCTCCGCCGCTCACGTCGAACAGCTTATGGCGCTTGCCGCCGAGAAGGGGCTTCGTTTGGAGGCCGACGGCTTGCACAAGGGTCGCACCCTGATCGCTGGCGACGAAGTCGATATTTATCGAGCCCTTGGCCTGCCCTTCATCGATCCCGAGCTCCGAGAGGGGCGCGGTGAGGTCGAGCTTGCCCTCAAGGGCAAGCTGTCGAAGCTCGTCACCGATCAGGACCTTCGTGGAATCCTTCACTGCCACACCGACGCCTCAGACGGGACCGAGACTCTGGAGACGATGGCCAAAGCCACGCGCCAGCGCGGTTTCGAGTATTTCGGGGTCGCGGACCATTCAAAGTCCGCGCACTATGCGGGCGGGCTGTCGGTCGAGGAGATCGCCGAACAGCGGCGGGAAGCCGACCGCCTGAACAAGCGCTTCGGCAAGGATTTCCAAATTCTCAAAGGCATCGAATCCGACATCCTGGCCGACGGTTCCTTGGACTATCCGGACGACGTGCTGGAGCGCTTCGATTTCGTGGTCGCGAGCACTCATGGCCGGTTCAAACTGGACCGCAAGGCGCAGACGCAGCGCTTGCTGCGCGCGATCGCCAATCCTCACACGACAATCATAGGCCACATGACGGGTCGGCAGCTCCAGCGCCGGCCAGGTTACGAAATCGACGTCGAGAGGGTGCTCCGGGCATGCGCCAAGCACGACGTGGTCGTCGAGATCAATGCTCACCCATGGCGTCTCGATCTTGATTGGCGCTGGCACCAGGCCGCCCTCGAGTTCGGCTGCATGATGAGCATCAATCCGGACGCCCATTCCATCCCCGAGCTCGACCACATGCACTGGGGCGTCGAGATGGCCCGCAAGGGCGGCGTCCCTCCGGACCGGGTCCTGAACGCGATGTCTCTTCCGGAGATCACGCGCTACCTGCGCCAGAAGCGGCGCTCGTTCGCCCGGGCGGCCTGATGCCGCAGGCGAACGATCTCTCGGTCGAGGGAAGGGTGGTGGCTGTCGCTGCCGACCGCGGGCACCACTTCAGCAAACCGACCCGGGACTTCATAGCGTTGGTGGAAGGCCATGGCGTGGAAGGAGACGCCCACTGCGGCGCGTTCGTCCGGCACCGCTTTCTCGCCCGCCGACGACCCCGCCTGCCCAATCTCAGGCAGGTCCACCTGATCCCCTCCGAGCTGTTCGCAAACCTCGGCAAAGCTGGCTTCTCAATCGCAGCGGGAGACCTCGGCGAGAACGTCACCACTGCCGGCCTGGACCTTGAGCGATTGCCGCTCGGCACCCTGATCGAACTGGGGCCCACTGCCATCGTCGAGCTGACCGGTCTCCGGACGCCCTGTGTCCTGATCGACCGCTTCCGGCCCGGCCTGAAACGGCAGGTGCTTTCGTCGGCGGAAACGGCCCCTCCATTCAAATCAGGGGTGCTGGGTGTGGTTCGGGCCGGCGGACCGGTCGCGGCGGGCGATGCCGCGCGGGTTCGCCTTCCGGCCTCCCCGCTTCGAGCCTTGCCAGCATTGTAGAAAGACCCGGCCATGGCCCGAAAATCGACCCTGCCTCAACGCCTGCAGCCCATGCTGGCCACGCTGACCGATTCACCGTTCGACGATCCCAAATGGGTCTTTGAGGACAAATTCGATGGTTTCCGCATGGTCGCCGAAATCCGGCATGGTCGGGTCGCGCTCTACAGCCGCAACGGGAAGATCATCAGCCGCTCCTATGTCGAGGTCGCGAAAGCACTTGAGCGCGTGAAGGCGGATGCCGTGATCGACGGCGAGCTCGTCGCGATCGGGAAGGACGGCGTATCCCATTTCCAGTTGCTGCAAAACGCGCTGCGTCACGAAGCGAAACTCTTGTACTGCGCGTTCGACCTCATGTTCGCAGACGGCGAGGACCTGCGCGCGCTGCCGCTCCTCGAGCGCAAGAAGCGGCTCAAGGCCATCTTGCCGCGCGACAAGCTGATCGCGTTCAGCAACCACCGCAAAGGCAAGGGAACGAAGTTCTTCGCTGAAGCCGAGCGGAGACATCTCGAAGGCATCATGGGCAAGCGTGCCGACAGCCCGTACGCGTCCGGACGCCGGACCGCCGACTGGCTGAAAGTGAAGACCGCGCAGCGGCAGGAGGTGGTGATCGCCGGCTTCACGGCGCCGCGGCGAACCCGGCCATTCTTCGGTGCCCTTGTGCTGGCGGTACGCGAAGATGACGCATGGCGGTACATCGGTCACGTCGGAACCGGCTTCAGTCACCAAGTTCTCGAACAGCTTCACGGCAAGCTCATGCGGCTCAAGACGGCCAAGTCGCCCTTTCCTGCCAAGGTGAAGGACGAGCAGGTCACGACCTGGGTGCGCCCTTCGCTGGTTGCGGAAGTGAAGTTCGCGGAGTGGACGAGCAAGGGCGAGCTGCGCCAGCCGGTCTATCTCGGCCTGCGGTCCGACAAAAACGCCAAGGACGTCGTTCGCGAAAAGAAGTGGTCGCGAACATAACGCCGCCGAGACGAAGGTGCGCCCTGTTCAGCCGGTGTCGCGCTCGGATGCCGAAGGCCACGGCGGCAGGGGCGGCAACCCGAGAGCCTTGCGTACAGGTCCGAACGACCTCCGGTGAGCTGCGCACGCGCCAAGCCTGGCGAGGGCCTCATAATGAGCCGGCACCGGGTAACCCTTGTGATCTGCGAATCCGTAGCCGGGGTGACGCACGTCCAGCGTCCGCATGACACTGTCGCGCTCGACTTTCGCCAGGATGGAGGCGGCCGCGATGCTGGCGGACTTGGCGTCGCCCTTAATGATGGCCTGCTGGGGGATGTCGATTTCCTTCAACCGCTTCGCATCGATAAGCAAGTGCTGCGGCATCAACCCTAGCCCCCGGACCGCACGCTGCATAGCCTGGATACCAGCCCAATAGATGTTGATCGCGTCGATCTCCTCGACCTCGACGAACGCCACACACCAACACTCTGCCTTTTCCTTAATCTCTTTTGCGAGTTCTTCGCGAGCCGAGGCGTCGAGTTTTTTCGAGTCGTCGATCCCGATTATCCGCGTGCCAGGTTTCAGGATCACGGCGCCAGCGGAGACCGGCCCGGCGAGAGGGCTCATTCCCGC
This sequence comes from Bradyrhizobium huanghuaihaiense, assembly GCF_025200885.1. NCBI lineage: Bacteria > Pseudomonadati > Pseudomonadota > Alphaproteobacteria > Hyphomicrobiales > Nitrobacteraceae > Bradyrhizobium > Bradyrhizobium huanghuaihaiense. Next base: position 7,677,359 of record NZ_CP104172.1, read on the forward strand.
CTCGTCCACGCCTGCCACAGCTTGTTGGCCGCTTTCCCAAAGAGAGGTCTCGAAGCGGAGCATCTTGCGGAGGCGCTGCCCTTCGGACCTGTTTTCGAAGCGCCGTTTATCGATTGAAGCCAGGATGGCGCGAGCTCCCGCGCGGGTGTCGGCCCGCAAGATCTGCTCGACGCTGGCCTCGAGCGGTCTTTTCTCGACGACATAGCGCTGGCGCAATACATCGAGTGAATACTGGAACATCGCGGCCTTCGTGAAGACTGACTGTGGGGGGCGTGTGATGAAGCTTTGTGGCGATTGTCTGAAGATAAACCATGCCCTCATGGACCACGTCAAAAAGCCCGATGAGCCCCATGGATAGCGGCCAATAGCTCGCCTAACCATCATCGAGCCGAGTGAATGGTTGCGATGGGCCACTTCCCATACTGGCCCATCTGCGACTTCGAGCGACGGCCGCCATTGCGCTGCTGTTTGGGCAACAGCGGACATCAGCAGGGCTCTGGCTTCTTCGCGCACCATTTTGGGTCCTTCCGGGGCGCTCCCCCGGGCGACCGCCCGAATCCGCTAGATATAAAATTTCAAAACTGACTTTCTGTTCTCGAAGCGCCCCTTGGCTGCGATGGGAAGCCATGTGCAAGGGCGACTGCAATGGGCTGTAGCGCCTTTGTCCCGTGGCCATCTTGGAGGTCGGTTCAATCGCCCTCTCAGGATGAGGTCAGCCACTTGTTAACCTCTCCGGCGGCATCGATCTGCCGGGCCTTTCGCAAGAGCTCTGTGCGGCGGATGCCAGGGAGCATTCCTTTGGCCTGTTGACGCAAATTGGCCGCCTCTCGCGCGAGACGGTACTCGAATGTCGATGATTGTTCCAGGATTCGTCGGGCCGGCATGTTTTGTGCTCCGCTATGGTTGATCGAGAGCGCAAACTTACGTTCACACCACCGATGGATGCTACGGGCCGCTCGGTGACGCGGGGACAGTGCGCCTTAATCTGCCAGATAGCGAGCGATTTGTGTCGTTTTCTCGCAGAAACGACCTGCGAACGGCCCCGGGGTTGGCCGTTGGCTCGATCACTCATCATCGTCTGACATCTGCGAACGATCAATGCGGACCGCTCGAAATTCAGCAGGGCCTTCAAGCAGGCGCTGCTTTCTCGTCGATTGATCCTTGGAGCTCGCTGAGCTGTCCGCTCTGTCATCTATTACGGTGCCCGCCAGATGATGAGCACGCTTTCGTTGACTGGCCACTCGGCGGCCTTTGGCACCCTCTCTGATCATTTGATTAGCCCCTCTGAATTGGAGCGCACATGTTCGGAACACGCCCGCGCGGTTGGTGAAACTCAGCAGCCGCGGCAAATATTCTTTAGCTTTGCGGCGGTTCGGGCTTCTTCCGCAAGGAATGGGTCCTTGTAGCCCGACGTTGAATCGGTACTGGTCTCGGCTGGCTTGTTCGTTTTTGGAGGAAAGGCCGCGTCGTAACAGGAGAGACGCGCGCTGGTGCTTTCGATCGCGCGGCAGTTCAGCTCCGCGGCGAAAGCGGCTGGCGTAGCTGCACCGATTGCCGAAAGGAAAAGCGCCGCCGTCCATGTGCCTGTTAGGGCCTTCTTCATGCTGAACCTCTCATTTCGATTTGCTTGCCCAAGACGGACGCTCGCCGGTCCAGGCCGGAAGAGCATCCCATTCTGACCAACGCATCCGGCGCTCCTCGTCTCCGACCCTGACGAAAACAAAGGCCGCATCGTCCCGCCCCGTTTTCGAATCAACAAAAATTGCCGGGACCCCATAGGCGTCCCTGATGATTGCTGTGTTTGCCATTTCCGATTCCTATCTGGGCCTCCGTCCTGGCTCGAGCACCCGGCCGCGATTGAGAGGGACTATCGCTATAGAACGGCTGAGACAGCGATTGGCAGTACAAAGAAGATCGGGACCAATAACGGTGGTACGAGCCACGCACGAATATCGAATTTGCCGGGGTCGGACATCTGACCGCCTCCCTTCAGGTTGAGGCGGGAGCGCAATGCTCTCAGTCACCGATAGATGCCACTGATAGGGCGGTGATGGGTGACACCGTAGGCTTAAACAGCGTGCAGCGATATCGAAAAATGCACCCGGGAGCGCGGCGAAATAGCTGTCAGTGGTCTAACTGTGACGAGAGCAGAACGGTGGGATGCATCGCGTCCCGTTTCTGCTGTAGGTCGGCGACCACGCCGATAATACGCTCCGCGGTGAGCAGATCGAAGGGGAAGGCCGCGAGCCGCTGGTAGTGGGCGATTATCTCGTCTAGCTCTTTGCACGTTTCGCACATCGGATCACCCGCTCAGCTTGAGGCGGGAGCACTCGGGCTCTCAGTCACCGACGAAAGGAGGATCGGGCCGTGATACTGGCTAATGGCTGCCGGTGGTTTCAGTTCCTAATTGAGACGCGCCGCATGTCCGATAAGGTCATCAGCGCCCCTCAACCGATTGCCCAAATGGTCAACTAAGGGTCCAACAAAAGACGTGCTACAAAGGCGACGAGGCCACCAATTATGGTGGCCCACTTCACGAATAGGACCGCGACTACGACAAGAACCGGCAGACCCGGAAGGCCATGACAAAAGCTGGGTAGGCCAAATCCTGAGGAGCCTTCACTTGGACTCCGCATGGAGTGCAGCCTTTTCGGCCTCTAGTTCAGCAAGACCCTCACTCAGCCGCTCCTTTGTGAGCTGATCAAAATAATGAGCCAGATCGCGGCCGGTCAAATACGGACAGCCATTTCGGGCGCCGTTCCTAATCGAGCCAGATAAGGCTGCGACATCGGTTGCATCGATAGACGTAGACCGTGGTGCCGCAGTGCGTGTCGGGCATCCTCAAATACAGGCGAGGAAGCTCGTCGCATTTGGGACAGTGGGCTGGTGCCTCGGGTGGCGTCTTAGGCGGCTCGGTCAACGCACACTCCCGCATTCAGGCAGCAGCTTGCAACGCTCTCAGTCGCCGCCGCCCAGAATCGTTGTCGCACAACCTAGGCGGCGTTGCGCCAAATTATGATCGCCTCTCCAAGGTTCCCAGATGCGAACTCCATCTTCGCTTCAAGCATTAGAACCCATCAAGTGGAAGCTCCGACCTCTACCTACCTCTTCTTCGCCGGCCCGAAATCCGGTTGCCAGGCTACTTCTTTCCGGCTGGGCTGTGCCGCGATCACTTTGGCCTTTTCCTTCTTCGGCTTCTTGGTTTCGCGATTGCCGCGTTGCTGTCCCTTGGCCATGACATCCATCTCCTGTTGGGGTTCGAGTTCGTCCAGTTCATCCGACTGAAGGACGCGCCCGCGCGGCGTACAGATGCGGACGTCCATGTAGCCGTCACGCAGCAGCTTTCGCGCGAGTCGCAGTGCGACGGTGGCACTGCCGCGTCCGAGATTGGCGCTGCCATACTCGTTGGTTCCGGTCACCAGGTAAGGCACGCGCGTTGCCTTAGCCATTGAGGATGGCCGCCGCACACACCAGAAGCAAAAGGAATAGTGGAACGATCACCGGTGGGACGATCCATTCCGAGGCGCGAAAACGCGACATCGAGCGCTCCTGCAACTCTGTCGGCGGGAGCGCACGTGACCCTCAGTCACCGGTCGATGCCGTTGAGAAGTGCGGTGATGTGACGACCCTACGCCTGCGGCAGGCCAATAGCGAGCACTAAAACGCCGCGTGCGACGAGGATCGCGCTGCGGCGTCAGCTCGTGGCAATGATGATGTGCTAGCTATTCCCCCGCGATGGGCGCATGGTCGTCGCTGCCGGTCGGTGGGGCCCCTCTTGTGAAAAGGCAGGCGTGCATGACCATCCGCACACGGCGAGAGACCGTCACGTTCAAGCGTCCGTTCCAGATCCGCGGCATCGAGCGGGTGCTGCCCGCCGGCGCCTACGAGGTCATCACCGACGAAGAGACAATCGAGGGTCTCACCTTCTCGGCCTATCGCCGCATCGCTACGATGATCATGGTGCCCGCGGAAGGTGCCCGCGATTCCATGGAGATGCTCTCGATCGGCTCGGTCGACCTCGCCAATGCGCAGGCTGCGGATGCGGGGGCCGCCCCATGACTGACCAGCCGGTCGACCTCGACAAGCATCGCGGCATGGCGGCGCAGAAGGCGACCGATCTGCGCCGTGCGCTGGCGGACGTCGAGGCCCATGTCAGGGAGCTGCGCGAGCGGGAGGCTGAGCTCGAACACCGCATGATGACAGTGCCTGCCGCTTCGTGGCCGGAGGCCGCTGTCAAGGCGCGGCATCTGCTGAACCTCTACGCCGCGAGCCTGCCTGCCGAGGACACGAGGCACCGCGCGCTGGTGGCGGCGTTGCTCGACGATTTCGTCCGGCTCTCCGGCGAGGGCTGAGGCGGTACAACAAGCCGGACGCGCGCTTGTGCCAGGAGCCATCGCGTAACGGAGGAAGCCATGACGCTCACGAGCGGCCGCTACATCGGCCACGAACATGACCGGATGATCATGCTGTTCTCGATGCAGGACGGCGGAGCTTACGCGACCGCATAGAGGCGCGCGCGGCCAGCAAGTATCGAGCGACAGAGCTTGAAGGCAGTCCACGGGGAATCGTGCTGCGGGGCATCGATTTCAGGACATAGGATCTTCGATCGCCCACAATTGGGACCGCCCAAACGATCCTCTGCAATGTGACACCTTACCGGTTTATTTCCCGAAAAAAGATGAGGACAGAGTAACACCTAAGAGGCAGCGTCGAGCAGTCTAGATGTAGACGAAGAGCCCGCTTCTGTTGGCGTTCAGCGTTCTCCCGGAATCGCCTTGGCTAAGCGCGCTCCTTGCTGGTGGTGTCCGGCAAGGATGGCTTGCGCTCCGGAAGCTTCTTTTTCGGCGGCGCGGGCAGCAGTCCTTCGCGGATCGCCTGCTTCCGAGCGAGCTTGCGGGCTCGACGAATGGCCTCGGATTTTTCGCGCGTCTTCCTCTCCGAAGGCTTCTCGTAGGAGCGCCGCTGCTTCATTTCCCGGAAGACGCCCTCACGTTGCATCTTCTTCTTCAGAACACGAAGCGCCTGGTCGATATTGTTGTCGCGAACAAGGACCTGCAATTGAAACTCCTCACTGGGCTGCGAAATGCGGCAGTCCTGCATGCAGCCAATTGCGCAGGAGTCTCGTCGCGATTATGGAAGAGAGTGACGGCGCAATTCTTCGCCCGCATCGAACAAGCTGGCCCATTCGTCACGGCGATCCAGTTCGGTAGGAGCGAAGTGACCACTCTCGCGGGGCCCTGTCAATCGATAAAGCCCCTCTCTGCTTCGAGAGGTCTACTCGAAGCTTCTCGAACGGCAGCCAGAGTGCTCGCCGAAACTATTTCGGCAGCCTTCCTTGCAAAAGTGCGAATGTCACTTATATTGGGAATATGCGATTAGCCGCTGTGCCTTGTTGAACGCGCCCGCGGGCTCCTTTTCCAAAGACATCGACGAAGTTGAAAGTTGTCGCGTGATAGTCACGCGCACGCGCTCGTGCGCTTTGGAGAATGAAAATGACGACAGGTACCGTTAAGTGGTTCAACGGCCAGAAGGGCTTTGGGTTTATCCAGCCGAACGACGGCAGCAACGATGTGTTCGTTCACATCAGCGCGGTCGAACGGGCTGGCCTTGCTGGTCTCGCCGAAGGCCAAAAGGTCAACTTCGAGACCAAGACCGACAAGATGCGAGGCAAAGTCAGCGCTGAAAACCTCTCACTGGCCTGAACTTGCGGCGCCGTTTCACGGACGTACTGAAACGGCCGCTCCCGCTCGATCTCCGGATTGAGCGGGTTTTGTCCGTGGCAAACCGGGATCAAAAATGAGCGCCAGGAAATCAGCAGAGCCGTCACCCGACAGCATCGCGCGCTTCAACCGGAGACGATTGGCTGCTGAAGAGGGCGCGCGCGCATTGGCGGATGTCGAGAGGCAAGCCATTGACATTCGAAAGAACATGGCGCGACTTCGAGAGCTTCGCGAGACCAAGGAAGCCGCTGATGCAACTCTTCGCGCATCGTTGCCGGCACCGTTGCTAAAGAAGCGCAGGAGTAAGTTGGCGCGATAACCATTCCGGCAACGGTTGGTGTGTTGCAAAATCGAGTCACATGCCAGTGGGGCGGGTCGTGCGAAGGGCGAAGTCAGACGGCGGCGGTACTATCACTTTTTCACTTGCGCTCGGCGCAGCGCGACAGATCTGCAGGCTTGCGGCGACGTTTCAGACCGAGACGCAAGCCTTCAGCTATCTTCATAAATATCGGACCGAGTTCGAGCAAATGGCCCGGTCGCGCCTCGCCTCGGGGGAGCTTGAGAACGGCATCATCGTGCTCTCAATGCTTTAGGTTGAGGCACCGAAGAGCCATAAGTGCCACCTATTCCTGAGCCTTCTTCGCGTTGATTTGGCGCCAAGCGCCGTGCCTTTAAGCGCTCGTGACGTTGGTGAAAGAATTGCCGCGCTTTGCCGCACAGCTAATCGCCTCGCGAAAATGGCTGGGATCCCGAGCCATTTGGGATCACGGAATTGATACCTGACATTTCGAGCATTGGAAGTTGTTAGTCTCTGGGTCAATGCAGATGTCAGTCTGCAAGGCCTTTTGCTGGCCATGTTCGAGAAATTCCTTGACTTGCCAGTTGCGTCGATCAGCTCTCTGCGCAGCGCGAAGCCGGGCCGACCGCCCACCCAATAGCCAAGCCCGGCGTTCCTGCTCTGCCCCGCAAAAACTTTTGCCGACTGATTCCGGCTGTCCTCCGCTGCCATCAGGCGCTTCATGTTTTTCCAGAGTCCGGACATCGGGCTTCCGTCGTTCTCGAAGACCTCGGCGCAATAGAGCACCTTCACACCAGCGAGCTTGCAGATGAATTCGTAATATGCGCTCTCGTCTGTGTCCTGAAACCGCCCCCAGCGACTGACGTCCCGCACCGGACGTTCCCGAAATCGGCGGCTCCTGATTGAACGTCGCTGATCAACCCGATGAGCCCCAGTCGGTTGTTGATCCTCAATCCGCTGATGCCCTCGTCGATATAAGTGCGAACGATCGTGAGCCGATGCGCGGCTGCGTAGGCGGCGATGACAGCCATCTGGTTTGCGATCGAATATTGCTGCCGGTCCGTCGACATCCGGACGTACTGCGCAGCCCGGAGCTCGCGCTCCCGACGCCGAGGCAGCCTGGCATGCTGGACAGTGAGCGCTATTCCTATGGAAGGCTCCCGACCCGTGCAGCTGTCAGCCTATTCCAACCCTCCTGAAAACCAAGAAGTGTGAAGCTGCTCACCCCCGCCGAATCTCTCCTCGCCTACAATAGGAACGTCCCCGTCCGGGACGCTCACCCGGGAATGGACGAGTCGGAACTGGCGAAGCTGGAGGCCGGCCATGAAGCGCCACGCCATGAGCAAGTATTTCGGTAGTGGCGCCGGCCACGTTCTGCGCCAGCACAACAGCGCCGTGTTGCTGTTCAGCTGGCGCGGCAAGCCCGACGGTTCGGCCCGCTATGTCGAGCGCGTCAACCGCTACGCTCGCAATGGCATGGAATATCCCAGCCTGGCCGCCCTGCTGCGCGCCGTCGAGGCCGAGCACGCTCAGAAGAAGCACTGACATCCAGCTGCCCTAGCTCAACACCGAGTCACGACCCAGTGCCCTCTTGGATCTGCGACCAAACGCGCGGCTGAGCAGGCGATCACGGCGTTCAATTGCCGGCTCGGGATGGCCGCGGCAGCGAGGTCGGCGCCCGGCATCAGGTCTGCGGTCGACAGGTCTGGCAGGGCAATTGGATCGGCTCAACCCGCTTACAAAAGGACAAGTAAGCGTTAGCTGACCGGTGCTGGTCCACTCCGGCTCAGGCCTCGGTTACTCATCGTCCGAACTCTCACGGACCAACCGAACGACCCTGCGAGGCCCGTCCCACACCTCAACAGCAGGAAACGCCTCTAAAAACTTCTCGGCTCGAGCTTGGGCGTCTTTGTCTGTCGGACATTCAATCTCGTAAACTGCACGAGCAACGCCCAGTAAATCGAGCGCGTATGCAACATATCGCATCGCAGGTCCCAATCGACGGGGGCTGCTATCACGATTCATTCGTCGCTTGATCGTTCCTGCGGCTGCGTCTTCTCGCGAAGGAGTCGTGCAGAGCCGCCAAACCGAAGCGGTCTTACTGCATTGACTTGTTGATCGTGAACACAAGAGCGGCCTGAAACAAGGGGCCGCTTTCGTTTCGCACTTCAATCGCCAAGTCCCGACCTTCCGACGTGGGTTCGAGATCGCGGGCCATGCCGCCCAGCGCGCGGGCCGCCTCGACCTCCGCAGCTCGCACCGTCGGAAGCTCTAGGCCTTCCTCGTCGTGGAACAGTTCCGTTCCGTCTCTTAGATCGAAGTAGTAGCGTGCCATCTGCTAGAAATTCCACCATCGCTGGATGGCTCCAAATTCTCACGACCCCCGCTGACTCGCAATAACGTAGGACAAAAAGGCGCCCCGGTCTCGGATCGTTCAATGATTTGCTAGTCTTCCTTGGGCGCCTCGGGGCGCCAAACAAACGGTACCGGCCTAGCCAGCAGTTCATAAGACCTGATGAGAGCAGCCCACGAGCGACGAAGCATCTCGCTCGTCAACTCGTCTTTAACGCGGCGTCTTTCAACGAAGTGCTTGAGGTAAAGCTCGAGCACCTACCGTTCAATCGGCAACACGGGTGCGCCTCCGGGTATGCAGCCCAAGAATAACCTATGTTAAGACCTTGGCTCCGCCACTGGAAGAGCCCACGTACGTCCCCTCTGTTGTGAGTCATCGTTAACGGCTCAAGGAGCGCCGAGATGCAGCATCGACACCTCACAGGGCGGCGAGGCTCCTAAGTACCAAAGTGCGGGGAATGGTTTAGACAATGAGCTGTATCGGCACCGCCGTTGTCGGCAGCATCGTCCTCGCCTTTGAATGGCGCGAACTGGTGGCGAGCCTCAAGGGGTAAGCATCCGTAAATTTGGTTCAATTCCCTTGCGCTAGATCCTCCTGCCGTCACGAGCCAACCGTGCGGGTGTGCCCGATCCTGACGAACAGAGCGTGGGTAAGGGAGCCGAACCGTCGCGCTTGGAGGAGGCCCGCCGCATCATCGAGGAGTACGTGGCTGATCTCCGGGCGCTTCTTGAACAGCTCCGCCGCAAGATGAATTAAGAGCGTCTCAGTGCGGCGGCCTCACCAACGCTGGCACGGTGCGTGGCGAGGCCGCCTGCGCTCCGGTACACCGAGGCTGGAGATTTGCCCGGAGATAACCGATCTTACCGCCGCCACCAAAGAATAACGATTGTCCGAAAGAGGCACTCAGGTCCTAATCTGCCAGCACGACTGTCCTAATTAGGACAGCACCGAATATCGGTATCAAGCAAAAAACGGCCCCGGCCGTGGGCTTCTAGGGGTGGGCGGCAGGGGCCGTTGGGTGCTCGGACCTTGGGGAAGTTCAAGCAACTACTACTTAGTGCAGCTCAAAGCGCCGTTCTGTTCGTTTCAAAACAATCCCGGTACTCTTCCGGATAGGAACAGCAAACTCTTGCGCACGAATGACCGAACGAGGCTGGCGGCAGCCTTTCGAAGATCCGATACGCCTGGGCGGTCGCACTGCTGACACTGCTCGACGCCAGACGAAATTCCTCCTCGCCTCACAATAAGGAACGTCTCTGTTCCGGATGCTTATCCGGGAATGGACGAGTCGAAGCTGGCAAGCTGGAGGCGCGGTCATGAAACGCCACGCCATGAGCAAGTATTTCGGTAGTGGCGCCGGGCACGTTCTGCGCCAGCACAACAGCGCCGTGCTGCAGTTCAGCTGGCGCGGCAGCCCGACGGATCGGCCCCCTATGTCGAGCGCATCAACCGCTACGCTCGCAATGGCGTGGAATATCCCAGCCTTGCCGCCCTGCTCCGCGCCGTCGAGGCCGAGCACGCTCAGAAGAAGCACTGATTGCAGCTGCCCCCAGCTTAACATCAACGGTCGGTTCAAGCTGTGCACCTATGCGAGGCTGACGCCGGGCGAAGATTTGCTCGGCAAAACCGCCGCCAGCGCCTTAGTTCATCTTGCGGCGGAGCTTGCCGCGTACTCCTCGATGATGCGGCGCGCCTCGTCCAGGCGCGATGGCTCGGCTTCCTTATTCCCAGCTCGCTTGTCAGACTCCAGCATGCCCGGATGATTGTGCGTCGAGATGCGGGCCGTTTGAGCCAGATCAAATGACGGGCCGCCACTTGAGGCAGCCTTACTTCGGTGGGGTAACTCACCATTGAGCCAGCCCTGCGCTCTTTCAGCGGGATCGGGCTCGAACGTCGCCAACTTATGATCGCCCTGCCATAGCTCTATGGCGTGGACGCCTACCAGCGACTTTGCGCGTTCTTTCGCCTCGCCATCATCAGCGCAGACTAAGTCAATGCGCTGTTGAATATGCCCATCCTCGCCGATGACGTAGGCTTGGTACTCTGGCATCTTGCGGCCCTCAGCAACCGCGATCGATGGAACAATTAAAGCGCCCTTGTTCCATCTCTGCAACTGCTGCGTGGCGGAATACCACCTCCTCAATTTTTCTAGTTCGATCCACCTCAAGGGCCCGTCCCTAATCCATTAGGGCTACCCCGTATTGCGAGATCCCTTCCGGCGGCCTAACCGTTTCGGCGGCTCGGGGTGCCAGACGGGCACCGGCACTCTCAACAGTTCATAGGAGCGCGCAAGCGCATCGCGTGACCGACGGAGCATGTCATGCGTCATGTCCTCTTTGATGCGGTGCCTTTCGATGCGCGCATAGATGTAAGCGTGTAGCCATTCCCGGTCGTCTGGCGGCATCTGGGGGCGCCTCCCAAGTGAACCCGGAAATTAACTCATGTTAAAGCGAGCCGTTCCGCGGGGATATTGATGCCTAATTCTCGTCGGACCGTGGCCTTCGGGCTTTCTCAGCCATGGCCAACCACTCTTGCCCCAGCTTCAGCCAAGCCTCCTTGTCCGCTTCGCTCGTCGCTTTCTGAGCCTCATCGAGGCAGTCCTTCGCTTGGCGGAGGTATCTCGCTGCGTCATCGCTCATCGGCCAATAATCCGCCCGCCCGACGAAGGTGCCTAAGCAAAGGCGGCGACGATCAGCGCGGCACGTAGGCCCGCCAGTTGCCAGCCGGTCCACGGCGGCAACGAGATCTCTCCCGCCTTGAAAGATTTCGTCGAGAGCCAACTCGGCCGCTCGATCGGCGTGCAGCTAACGCTTCCGCTCCGCTCCCAAAGCACCAGACTCACCAACCAGACCGCGAGCGAGCAGCAGACCGCAATTCCAAGGTACGGCAATGCGGTCCCTCACTGACGAAATCCCGACGCTCAAAATCGAGCACAAGATTCGCATATTCGCGACCGCGTGACTATGTCGTTGTCATGCCCAGCACATTCGAGTTCTGCCTGCCGACCGCCGCCAAGGCCGTCCCTGACGGCCCCGACTGGTTCCACGAGATCAAGTACGACGGCTATCGCCTGCGCGTCGAGCGCAATGGCCGCAGTGCGCGCCTCATCACCAGGAACGGCCACAACTGGACCGACCGCTTTGCCTGGATAGTGCAGTCGGCATTGCGCAGCCGCGAACAGCAGTTCGTCATCGATGGCGAGGCCGTCGTGCTCGGCGTCGACGGCGTCTCCCACTTCGATGCACTGCACTGCGCCGGCACGACGAGGAGGTGCAGCTCTACGCGTTCGATCTCCTCGCGCTCGGCGGCGAGGATCTGCGGCAGCTGCCGCTGGAGATATGCAAGTCCCAACCTCGCCCGGCTGCTGCGCGGCCGGCCCGACGGCATGTTCGTGGCGCCGTTCGAGAGCGGCGCGATCGGGCCCGATCTGTTTCGCGCCGCCTGCGACCTCCGCCTCAAGGGAATCGTCTCCAAGCGCCGCGATCGCCGCTACATCGCCGGCCGCACCAGGGAATGGGTCAAGGTAAAGAACCGCACCCATCCGGCCAAGAGCCGCGAGTTCTGACGAAAAAGCCCGGCATCGGGGGACATCCGATACCGGGCCAGGCGCAATCAGGGAGGTGAGGAGCGTCGAGGCCCCTCACCCTCAAGCAACCGCGGTACCGGCACCGGACCGCCATGTCAGCTTTACCCCCTGAAACTGGACATTGCCGGCCTTCGGCACGTCGGTTTTGGGCCCGATTTTGTTGCAAAAGTCGGCTGTAACCGACGGATGTCTTTCGGCCATTCGGTAAGGCCGACCGACTTTGATCCGCCGCCCCTAACGCTCTCAACGCAACTCCTACGCTATGCAATGCACAAAGCATGAGCGGGTGGTGGTCACGCAACGAACGACGCGAGGCGCCTCAGGTTTTGAGCGATGGCAGCCAGAACAAACTCGTCCTGGGCGCCCCATGGGCCACGAAGCCGAAGCCGACCAAGCCTCAGGATGCGCTCCAAGTGCGCAAACCGCATCTCGATCTTCTTGCGCTGACGTCGTGACGTCTCGAACCCCTCGGTGCCAGCGAACGATCGGGCGACGTCCCGGGCGGGCTCATGTATGTCGCGCGGGATCTTGCGCGATGGTTCTTTTGGACGGCACTGCGGTTTAAGCGGGCATGAGTCGCAGTCGAGCTTGCTCGCACGATACAGAAGCGTTTTGCCTTCGTGCACGGTACCGCTCGTCCCGAGCCGCTTTCCGCCCGGACAGTGGTAGACGTCGCTGGCCGGATCATATCGAAAGTCGCTGCGCGAGAAGGTACCGTCATCTCGCTTCGACTTGTCGAACACGGGGATATGTGGCGCGATGCCCTTCTCCTCGACCAGCCAGTTCAGCATCGGAGCAGCCCCGTAAGCGGCATCCCCGGCAAGCCGCTCCGGCTTGAGACCAAAGCGCTCCTCTGTTCGTTCGATCATTGTCCTCGCCGCTCCGACCTCGGCCTGTCGAATGGAGCGGGACGCCTCAATATCAACGATGACGCCGAACTTCACGTCGATGAGATAATTGTCGGAGTAAGCGAAGAACGCTGGTCCCTTGTGAGCTCCGGTCCACTGGGCCGCGGGATCGGACAGCGAGATGAACTTCGGGACAACGTCACTGGCCGCACCCCACGCCGTATCGTCGAGGGTTGCCAGATACTCCTTCACCTCGCGGCTTGACCTCGCCGGATCGCGATCCCTGCGCCAATCCTGACCCGCGATCGAGCGCCGCTTGTTGGCATCTGCTTGGATCAGGCTGCGTCTACCGCAAAAGCTTCGCCACCAACCAGACCGGCCACAATGCACGCCTCGACGATATGTTCGAATACGCGACGAACGACATGTCCCTCGCGGAAGCGCTCATTGCGGGCCCGCGAGAAGGCCGAATGATCCGGGATAGCATCCTCGATACCGAGCTTACAGAACCACCGATAGGCGACGTTCACCTGCACTTCACGGCAGAGCAGCCGCTCCGAGCAGATCGCGAAGACATACCCCACGATCAGCATCCGGATCATCAGTTCCGGATCGATCGACGGGCGACCCATGGACGAATAATGAGGAGCTAGTTCGCTGCGAAGCCAAGACAGATCGAGAGCAGTGTCGATCTTCCGCACCAGATGATCTTCGGGAACCGCGTCGCTGAGATGAAACTCGTAGAACAGTTGACCTTGGTCACTCTTCAGACGGCCCATCGTCGCGATTCGCGTCAACACAACGGAATCACGCTTGCCGGCTCGTCTCAACTGACTTTTGCAACAAAATCGGCCCAAAAGCTGACGTCAACAGCACGATGCCAGACTCACGATGCCAAAGTCATGGACGCTCGTCGGCGGTCGCGTCCGATGCGATCTTTGATTGCGACATCCTCAATGCCACGACCGCTCGCCCATGACGCCGATAAACCAGCCAGCATTGAAGGCGACAACAAGCATGAGGAGACAGGTTGTTACAGAGGGTTCGACGTCCTGCGCGTCTTAAGCACGCCAAATTGCGAGCACCCCCCAGCGCAAAAGTTCCCGCGCAAAGAGCGGGCCAGATCGCTGAAAACCGCCCCTGAGGGGTCCGTGGCAGACGCCTGGCCCTGCGAGACGCCACCAAGGCAGTCAAGGCCAACACAATCAGACAGGCGATGAGCAAGTACATTCGATGGGATTCCTGGCGCAACCGCCGCCATCTCGAAGGCGCTGGCGAGCCAATAGCGTGCATTGATTGCCTCAACCTTAAAGCGATGGAGAAACTGTCATTGGTCCGACGGACCAGCCTCCTTGAGCGCATATCGCAAGCTTTTACCTACGGGAAGGAGACCTCGCGACGCTTTGGCTCAGGTCAGGCATGGGCAGAAGCGCCTTAATGGTCTGCAAACCTAATTCTCGGGGGTCTACCGCCTGAGGGCGTCCTCGTGCTACTTTAGCGGGCATGTCGCCTTTCAGCATTCGTTCTACTCTTATGCTTACTCCTTGTCGTCGGGGGCACCTCAAGCATCTACGTGTTCCTCGGCCTCAACCTGATTATGGCACTGATAGCGTTGGGCCTAGCCTGCCTTCTGTACGTTCCGTTCGCTAAGCGCTACGCTCTTGCATTCTTCGGCTTTTGTTGGTGGCGCGCGTATTGGGTATCGAATGCGCTGGTTGCTGTCCTGTTGGGCCTCGTGTTGTACATTGCCCACATACACAATCAGTCGCCCGTTCCAGCTTTGCTCTGGCTCGCCGCCCTCGCGATCATTGTGGCTTTGCTTTTCCTGCGCCGCGCGTTGAAATGGCGCTACCCTGTTTAGCCCCAATGGCCGAAATCCTCCTGCGCATAATTGGCGCTTTGATCGAAGGGTTGATTGATGGGGTGTTCGAAAGTACAGGCCGAAAAGTCCTGTCCTCTTGGGGCATGAAATCAAATCCGTTCGTTGAAGTCCTCATCGGCATATTGTTTTGGGCGGTCGCGTTTCTGTTGTTGGGCGTGCTCATCTTCGCGGTCTTTGCTCGCTGACCATCTACGCCGGCTTCGGGCCAAAAGCACCAGTCGGGCAGGTGCAGACCGATGTCCGGACTTCTGCAAACAGCAGACCTAGCGACACCCACGACGCCCAGTAGCCCAGCGGCGATCTGGTCCCCAATGCATTGATAATTTGCCTGCGGCATCGCCCGGCGCTTTCATCTTGCATGCCCACTCTCACCCGCCGCCGCGATCCCGATGCGCGCCAAGAAAGCTGGCTGATCTCTTACGGCGATGTCCAGGTCGGCAGCATCGGCCTACCGCTCCGGCAATCCGACTGAGAGCGACCCATGGCAATGGCGCTGCGGCTTCTATCCCGGATCACGTCCCGGCGAATGCACGTCTGGAACAGTGGCTCCGATCGCCGGTGATGCGGTGGCCCACACGCTCGAAACGCCCGAGCTTTTAGATTCGAGAACGGACGCACCACGTTCTCGGCGCCATGGGCCGTGTTCGTCTCCAAGCGAACCCGGGCGGATTTCGAGGAGTGGCGGCTAGAGCAGGAATGGAAATATGCCGCGTGGGAACGAGGCGAGAAGTTGCTGGCCCGGTGAAGCGCACCACCGCCGCGGTCCGGGAAGGACGTTCTCAGCCAACGTGCGCCAGCAGGAGCCAAGCGGTGATACAGAGGCAGACGGCAAATTCCAACGCGACTCGCGTGGTCGATCCCCTTGCGAAGCAGCGCTCATATTCGCTCTTCCGCGGCCGTTCGTCCACGACCTTCAAAGGCGGTCGATGGTATCCGCACTCCTTACATCGGACTCGACTGGGCCACCCACTTTCCGATAGGTTTACCCATGGACTGCGGCTTTCCAAGTACAACTAGCGGGGAGCGAAATGGCTGAAAAAATCGATGTCCAGGCTACCGGAAAATCGCAGTTTGAAGTCGCCTACGAGATGGCGAGATTCATTCTCACCAATATGGAAGGCCGCCAAGTGAAAAACATAAAGAGGCAAGAACTCTTGCATTTGGTGGCCGACTGCACCGAAGCCTTGCGCGGCATCAAGGTCAAGGAGATCATCAGCTAAAGAGGTAACTGGCAGGACCCAGCCGCCTCTTGTCCGTGCGACGAGCAAGCAGAATGCATTTGCCGAGCCCGCAACAAGGCACTCACGAGGATGGGCATATAGCCGAAGCTCATAGCTGACGTCGGTATCTTCCAGCCATGCGCAGCAAGTTGATTTTACCTGCCGATCAAGGGGCGTTCCCGAGTGGGCGCGTGCGTGTCCCAGTTGGGACAGCACCCGGCCCCGCGGGGTTTACGCCAGCGCGCCACCCGTAAATTTCCCAAGTGCGGCAACTAGGCGACCTGGTTAACTGGGGCCGGTTGAGCGCCGCACCATGAAAACACCGAAGCCAAAACAATGGGCCGAACACGAGGTCCGACGATTGTTCAGGCTGGCCCGGCAGGGAGTGGGCGCCTCGAGGATAGCGGCCGAACTTGGCCGCTACGCAGGATCGGTGAGGCGAATGGCGCGGACGATGGGGATACTCTTGAAGAAGTAGACATCGTCTGCACGCGCGCGGAGGGGTCTGGCTGATGCATCCGCACCTTCGGTTAGGTCGCCATAAGATGGTACTCGCATCCCAGCACTGAGAACTTCGCGGCCAATGGTATCCGTAATTCTACGGTCGTTGCGCATCGTCGATCTTTGGCATCTACTTCACATTGAATTTCATAACGACCCAATTTCAGACGGTGGCCCATGAGCGTCAAAGCCATGATGGCGACGATCCTCCAGAACCAGCTGACATTGCGCGGCGTGCATTCGCTTGCGCCGTCTGACTACGAAGAAATCGTAGAGCTGCTGATAGAGCAGATTAGAGAGCTGGAGCTTGGGTTGGCTGCGCGAGAAATAACCGACAAGCACGAGCCGCAGTAGGTCGAACGTCGTCCGCACCACGATCTGCGTCGCGGGCAACCCGTCGCATAGCAGACATACGGCTTGGCAAGTCCCTCGCTGATCATGAGCTGAGCCACGTCGCGCCCGGCAACCGAAAGCGATCAGCATAGACGTCCATAATTGCAGAGCTTGGTGCCTTCTTGGCCGGGCAAAGCGCAAGGGACGCGGCTTAGGCGCGCGTCGCCGGTTGCTATAATAGCTTTCAGCCGACTGGTCGCGGCATCCGCCAGTTTGCGCTCATTCGCACAGCGAGCCAAGTCACCCTTTTCTGGCGTGTTGAAGCCGACAAGACGATAAACGTTCCCCTCAGATCTGACGGTATCGCCATCGAACCAGCTCACAGCGTTGCTGTGCCGGTTGGAATAGACAAACCTGTCGGCTCCGGCCCCGCCGATTAAATTATCCCCTGCAGGCCCGCCCACCAATGTATCGTTACCGGCTCCTCCGTTCAAACATCATGGACCGAACCTCTTGCGCCCCTGTGTCACTGGCATATGTGAGGGCGGTTAGCACTCGCTCATTGCGACTGCCAACGCAAAAATATTCATAAAGATCAAGGAGGATTACATGAAATTCCGTCCGCTTCACGACCGCGTCGTGGTCAAGCACATCGAAGCTGAGGAGAAGTCCGCTGGCGGCATCATTATTCCCGACACGGCCAAGGAAAAGCCCTCCGAGGGCGAAGTCATCGCCGTTGGCCCCGGCGGCCGCGATGAGAACGGCAAGCTGATCCCGATCGACGTGCAGGTCGGCGACCGCGTGCTGTTCGGGAAGGCCGCCTAATCCATCGCTCACACTGAGGAGCGCCTGCCGGCGTCGCCTCAAAGGTAAGAGCGACTTAACTCAGGGAAATCCAGATATGTCAGCCAAAGACGTCAAATTCGGCGTAGACTCTCGCGACCGCATGCTGCGCGGTGTCGACATTCTCGCCAATGCGGTGAGGGTCACCCTCGGCCCGAAGGGCCGCAACGTCGTCCTCGACAAGTCGTTCGGCGCTCCCCGCATCACCAAGGACGGCGTCGCCGTTGCCAAGGAGATCGAGCTCGAGGACAAGTTCGAGAACATGGGCGCGCAGATGGTGCGCGAAGTCGCCTCCAAGTCCGCTGACGCGGCCGGCGACGGCACCACCACCGCCACCGTGCTCGCCCAGGCGATCGTGCGCGAAGGCGCCAAGGCGGTTGCCGCCGGCATGAACCCGATGGATCTCAAGCGCGGTATCGACCTCGCGGTCGACGCCGTCGTTGCGGACCTCGTGAAGAACACCAAGAAGGTCACCTCGAACGAGGAGATCGCCCAGGTCGGCACCATTTCGGCCAACGGCGACGCCGAGATCGGCAGGTTCCTCGCCGACGCCATGAAGAAGGTCGGCAATGAGGGTGTCATCACCGTCGAGGAAGCCAAGTCGCTCGAGACCGAGCTCGACGTCGTCGAAGGCATGCAGTTCGACCGCGGCTACATCTCGCCCTACTTCGTCACCAACGCCGACAAGATGCGCGCTGAGATGGAGGACGCTTACATCCTGATATACGAGAAGAAGCTCTCCTCGTTGAACGAACTGCTGCCGCTGCTGGAAGCCATCGTGCAAACCGGCAAGCCGCTGGTGATCATCGCCGAGGACGTCGAAGGCGAGGCGCTCGCGACCCTGGTCGTGAACCGCCTCCGCGGCGGCCTGAAGGTCGCGGCGGTCAAGGCTCCGGGCTTCGGCGATCGCCGCAAGGCCATGCTGCAGGACATCGCGATCCTGACCGGCGGTCAGGCGATCTCGGAAGACCTCGGCATCAAGCTCGAGAACGTCACGCTCAACATGCTCGGTCGCGCCAAGAAGGTGATGATCGACAAGGAGAACACCACGATCGTCAACGGCGCCGGCAAGAAGACCGACATCGAGGCGCGCGTCGCGCAGATCAAGGCGCAGATCGAGGAGACCACCTCGGACTACGACCGTGAGAAGCTGCAGGAGCGTCAGGCCAAGCTCGCGGGCGGCGTCGCGGTGATCCGCGTCGGCGGCGCTACCGAGGTAGAGGTGAAGGAGCGCAAGGATCGCGTTGATGACGCGATGCATGCGACCCGCGCCGCTGTCGAGGAAGGCATTCTGCCGGGCGGCGGCGTCGCCCTGCTCCGTGCCTCCGAGCATCTCAAGGGCATCCGCACCAAAAACGACGACCAGAAGACGGGCGTCGAGATCGTGCGCAAAGCGCTGTCCGCGCCGGCCCGTCAGATCGCAATCAATGCCGGTGAGGACGGCTCCGTCATCGTCGGAAAGGTGCTGGAGAAGGATCAGTACGGCTACGGCTTCGACGCGCAGACCGGCGAATACGGCAACCTGGTCTCCAAGGGTATCATCGACCCGACCAAGGTCGTGCGCGTGGCGATCCAGAACGCCTCCTCCGTGGCGGCACTCTTGATCACCACCGAAGCCATGGTCGCCGAGCTGCCGAAGAGGGCCGCTGCCGGCCCCGCGATGCCCCCGGGCGGTGGCATGGGTGGTATGGACTTCTAATCCCGACCATTGAGCGCTCGAAAGTACAAGAAAGGCTCGGTTTCGCTACCCGGCCTTTCTGCCTTAACTACGTGTTGTCTCGACGAGATCGCTGGCCGAGGAGCAAGAACACGAGAGTTCTCGAACGCGATCATCGCGACAAATAGTATCGATGTCACTGGCATCGGTGAGTCTCGCTGCAAACTGCCGCCTATCGTAGGCCAGCCAAGGTCAACTAGACACCAAGCCAATTGCCAAAATTGGAGGAACAGGTCGGCTTCGGGTCAAACTGCGAAGAACTCAGCCTAAGCAAATCTGGTCCGCTCTGCCTCAAAAGCCGGACCTCCACGACACGAGCCGTGACTTCGCTGATGGGCCATATCCCGACTCATGCACCGCATCAATTAACAGCCGGGTCAGCGGCGGCGACCGGACCGGCAGGCATGGTGAGGACCGGCGCTTACCGAAGATTGAGAAGATCGTGCCGCCTACTTCCGATTAAACACCTCCGTACACCACGCCTGCTGATCTTCGGGCTTGCCCACAAAAGCACACTCAAATGGGCCGCCGGTTATTCCGGAAAGTTTTCCAGTCCCCTTGACGGTATTCTCGCCTTTTGCCTTACCGTCAGTAACCGTGATGGTAAACGGCCCCTTTAGTTGGTCATCGCCGGTGCCCCAAGTGAGTTCGCCCTCACCCTTACCGGTCTCTTGTGTAAGACTATACGTCCCTGAAGCAGGTGCCATGTGCAGAGGGCCGCTACCAGCGTCGTTGAAGGTGATCCCCCACAGGGTCCCGTAGGCAACTCCTTTGTCTACGCGTTCTTGGATCAATTTCCACCCGCTGTGGATTTTGATCGTGCCCGCGTCCTCAGCCGATGCCGGCAATACCAAACCGGCGGCGAACATCGACGCAAAAAGGATTTTACGCATCTTGGAGTCTCCTCTTGGGTTTGCGACTCAAAAAGAACGACTTTGATTGAACTGCGAGTTGGACGACTGACCGCCGATCCAAAGTCACAACTGCCAGACTACGTGCTAAGGTCGGACTAGAGGCGTTGCGCGCACAATCATGCGCTCTCCCACGCCCGCGCGCATTGCGGATGCCCACGAAGAGACCGACGAAAAAGGATTTGTCGGTTTTAGAGAGTGCGATGCCCGCCGATGGCATTCCCCGCTGCAATTCGCTTCGAACGGAGACGTCGGCACGCCCTGTCTCGAAAAGCAGCTTTGAGGGAGATTACAGGATCCCACGCCCACCCAAAAGACATTCATGTTGGCCAGGATGTCGCACAAACAATCCGGCTAAAACAAATGGCTTCGATGTCCGAGTGGGCCAAGAGCGCCGCCTGATGGTACAAAGGGCGACCCTGATCTACCGGCGCATCGGCAACCTGCGAGCCGTGCAGCTCTTATTGGGTCACACGAAAAATCGAGAGCACCGTTAGATACCTCGGCATCGATGTCGACGACGCGCTCGCAATAGCAGAACAAGTTGACGTCTGATCTACCTGGGCGGAGCGGACCAACTCCGCCCCTTTTAGAAGGGCAGTTCAGGGCCAAGATCAGTCAAACCTCTTCCCCCACCATGTGATCGATGTAGCGTAACTATGGAGCTGCTCAACGGGATGTGCCGAAGTCCCCGTCTATTGTGACGAGCAGCAATTGTGCCGTCGGCGGGCATCGCATTCTCCACTGATCGCCTTTTTGCAATGCCGTCATCCCGTGCGTTCCGCCGCGGCGGCGTCCTATTTTTCCGGCCTCCAGCCGCGCAAGCGCATCAAGGTGGTCGAGAGCGATACCGCAACGAAAAGTTACATCGCGGCGTTCCTCTGGGCAGCGGTGGAGGGCGGTGAACTGAGCCGCTTGGGCAACGCATTCTCGAAATTCCCTTTGCATGCCCCTCTTGAAACGGCTTCTCATTTTTCTAAGTCATTTTTCGCCGCGAGAGCGGCCGGGCGCCTTCAACGGGTCCGGCACGGGCGCCGGATCGGTGGTCTTCGGACCTGTCCGAAAACGCCACTCCAGCGCTCCTTCGTATCCATCTTGCTCTTTGGAGGACTTGGTTATGAGGACCAGCTTTGACTTCGCGCCCCTGTGGCACTCTACCATCGGCTTCGACCACCTGGCCGACCTCGTCGACAGCACGCTGCGCCAGGCGAGCGAAGACCACTACCCACCCTACAGCATCGAACGTACCAGCGAGGACCACTACCGGATCTCGCTCGCGGTCGCCGGCTTCGGCGCCGACGACATCGCCGTGACGGCCGAGCAGAACGCGCTCACCATCGAGGGCCGCAAGCCCGAGAAGGCGGGCGGCGAGTATCTCTACCAGGGCATCGCCGCGCGCCCGTTCCGTCGCGTGTTCAACCTCGCCGACTACGTTCAGGTGAAGGAGGCCTCTTTCCGGGACGGACTGCTGATCATCGATCTCGTCCGCGAGGTGCCGGAAGCGATCAAGCCGCGCCGGATCCAGATCGGAAGCGGCTCTCCCGCCTCGCAGATCGAGCAGAAGAAGGCGGCCTGACCGCTGGGATCGAGGTTCGACGGCGGAACGCGGCACGCGGCATGCGCAAGCGGGGCCGCGTTCCCTGGCCCATGCAATGAAGGAGAAAACCATGGCAGTTCGTGATCTCATTCCCTGGTCGAGAAACCAGGAGCTCCCGCCGGCGCGCGGCGCCCACGATCCGTTCATGACGCTTCATCGCGAAATGAACCGGCTGTTCGACGATGTCTTCCGCGGATTCGGCGGCACAAGCCTGTCGCCGCTCATGGAAGGGCAATTCGGCTGGCCCGAGATCGAACTCAGCGAGACCGACAAGGCGCTGACGATCTCGGCCGAGCTTCCCGGCATGACGGATAACGACGTCCAAATCGAAATCGCGAACGGCGTCCTGACCATCCGCGGCGAGAAGAAAGAGCGAGCGCACGGACGAAGGCAGATACTTCACCGAGCGCCACTACGGCTCGTTCCAGCGGCAGATCGCGCTCGAGGATGTCGAGGAGGACAAGGCCGAGGCCTCGTTCAAGGACGGCGTCCTGACGATCTCCCTACCGAGGTCCGAGAACCCGCGAGCGGGCGTCAAGCGCATCGCGATCAATAAGCAGTAACCGTAACGGGCGGCGACTGGCCGCCGCCCGTCCACCCCATCCCGAGAAAGGAGCGTAAAGGGAGGCAACCGATGACCAACGCCAATACGAACACCGGCAATCTCGATCCCCTCTTCCACCCGGCGGCGCATTACAAGTCTCCGGAGGACGTCCTGAACGATATCGAGCTCTCGGCTCCGGAGAAGCGGATCATCCTGTCGTCATGGGCGTCCGACATGTTCGCCGTCGAGTCCTGCCCTGCGCTGCGCGAAATACCCGGCATGGGTCGCGCCGTCCGGCTCGCCGACATCCTGACCGCGCTGCGCCGGCTGGACGGCGACGACGACGATCCGCCGCGACCCGGCGGCGTGCCGATGCGGCTGCGGCGGCCTTGGGCCGCCGCGTTCCGGAGGCCGGCATGACGTTCACCCAGACCGTCCTGACGATGATTGTTCTCGGGCATGCTGCGGCGATGTGGGCCGTTCCGTTCGTGGTGCTCACCGGGTGCGCGCGCGGTGCAAGCACGGCATAGCATCAGCCCCGACCGCTCTCTCACGGGCGGCTGCCACCGCGGCGGTCGACATATCGGTCAGCGGCAGATGTCCTGAATGCGCGCCCGAGAATGCCCGACCAGGGTCGCCGCCGGAGGCCGCCAGGAAGTCGGTCATTTCGGCCGCCTCCTTCATCTGCCGCGCCTTGGCCAGCAACGCCATCCGCTCCGCTCCCGGTCCGAAACGCGCCGCCTTCCGCCTCAGTCGCTCCGCTTCCGCGGCCAAACGCGCCTGGAGGGATGTGGTCTGCCGGATCCGGCATCGCTTTTTCATGGTCGCACCTCACGTTGGAGATCCGCTCCGGCGGCGGCCGCTCACCTGGGCGGCCTCGCCGAGACATGGAGAGAGAATGCGAAAGGCCAGCCTGGCTGGCCGAAAAAACAAATCCTTGAGCAGGCAATGGGTTCCGATCGGGCGGGATGCACCTTCGTCGAATGCGATGAAGCGCGCAGGCCCAGCGATTTTTCTAGCGCCGGCGCGCGACCCAGACGCCGAGCAGAAACGCCACCAACAGAGCCTGCAGCGAATTCCGCACGGTCACCTCGCGCAGCTGCTCCGCCCAGCGCAGTGCGGCATCCGACGAAGGCGGACTCCTTACCGCTCGCGCCGCTGGGCTCTCGCCTGAGACCAGCTCGACGCCGTCAGTATCGCTCACAAGCCCGGAGGCCTCCGTCATCGCCGACGCTTCTTTCATATCCATGCGACCCTCCGCTGGCATCAGACGGACTTGCGCCGCGCCGCGGACGGCTTCTTCGCCGCCGTATCCTTCGCCAGCTTCTTGCCGGCGATCGGCATAGCATTTCCCTTTGGCCGGCCGCTTGCCTTCCTGGCCTTCTTAGCGGGCTTTTTCGGAGCGGTGGCTTTGGTGCCGCCGCCGACGCTCCGCCGCAGCGCCTCCATCAGGTCCACGACGTTGCCCACGGTCAGCCGCCCCTCCGGCGTGATCGGCTTGCCGGCCCGCTTCTGGTTGATGAGGTCGATCTCTCGGGCTCGAAGCGCCCGGACTTCTGGTTGACGATGTGCTTCGCGAGGTCGAGCATGTCCTTGGTCGGCTTCACCCGCTGGATATCCTTGAAATGCTCCTGCTCGCTGCGAACTTCGTACGGGTAGCGCAGCAACGTGCCGACCCACTCCTTGTCGAGATGCTCAAGCGCAATGATGTCCTTGTTGTACCTTTGACGATGTCCTCGTTAGGCACCTCGTCACCCGTGTCCGCGTCGACTTTCAGGTACTTGATGCGGCGGCCGGTGGCGCGATTGAGTTGGTTGAACGAGATCTTCTCGCGCTCGGAAGTCGCCGGATAGAGCGCGACCGGACAGGTAACGAGGGACAATCTCAGGAAGCCCTTCCAGTTGGCGCGCGGGGCCATTTACGCGGTACTCCGAAAACGAGGGCTACTCGGATTCAAGACGAATAACGTGGCTCAGTTCCGACATTGCGTGCCATCGCGACGGCGATTTCATCCCTGTTCGGCTAGGCGAGCCAGCGAATTTCGCGATGTCCCGTTAGCTCGCCAGTTCCGTCGCAAGGAACGATTGTATTGACCCCCGCTTTATTCCTCCGCACGCTTGGCATGGAGATCTGGTCATGGGACCAAACGAGGTCCTGCGGGCGATATTGATGTATTTTGTCCTGCCGCTTTGGCTGTTCGCCGGCTTTGCCGATTACCTCTGCCATCGCGCCACCCATATCGAAAGGACCAGTGGCTGGAAAGAATCTGTCCTGCACATCGCGCAGTTTGCCGAGATGGCCGTCCCGGTCCTGGCCGCGCTGTTCCTCGAAATCACCTCCGGCGTGATCCTGGTGATGATCGTGTTTCTCATACTCCACGAAGCCACTGCCATTTGGGACGTTAGCTACGCGTCGGCAAGGCGTGAGGTGTCGCCCACCGAGCAGCACATACACAGCGTTCTCGAGATGCTTCCCTTGACGGGAGTGCTGCTCGTCATCGCGCTTCACTGGCCAGCATTTGCGGCATTGTTCGGCTATGGAACGCCCGACCTTTCATTGAGGCTGAAGCAATCTCCGCTGCCACTGGCGTACATTGTCACGATGCTGACCTTGACCGCGCTGCTCGAAGTGCTGCCGTACCTTGAAGAGTTGATCCGCGGTTTGCGATATCGCGATCGCCGACTGAAGGGTTAGTCGATGCGTATCCTTCTCGTTGGCGGCACTGGCCTTCTGGGATCCGCGATCCACGCCAGGCTCTCCGCCGAAGGGCATGAATGCATGTTGGCGTCCCGCCATCCAACGGGATCGCCTGATGTCCATCACGTCGCGCTCGATATGCACGGACCACCGACGCTGCGACATGGAAGAGCCTACTTATGGGCGTCGATGCCGTTATCAATGCCGCGGGCGCCCTGCAGGGACAGGACATGCAAGGCGTTCATGTCGCCGGCAGCGCCGGGCTTTATAAGGCTTGCGAAAGCGCTGGCGTCCGCCGCGTAATCCTGTTCTCCGCAATCGGCACCAATCGCGAAACACCCAGCGAATTTTCTCGAACCAAGCAGGAAGGCGAAGCTGTCTTGATGGCACGTGACCTCGATTGGGTCGTGCTGCGGCCTTCTATCGTCGTCGGCCGGGCCGCATACGGGGGCAGCGCGCTGTTGCGGGGGCTGGCGTCACTACCGGTTCTGCCGGTCATGCCCGATACGGCGGCCATTCAACCGGTACATCTCGATGACCTCGTCGAAACGGTTCTGTTCTTTCTGCAACCAGGCGCGCCCTCACGCATCGCGCTTGATCTGGCCGGTCCGCGGCAGATGGCATTTAGCGACGCCGTCGCGCTGTTTCGCCGCTGGCTACGCTGGCGAAGGCGGGCTGCAAGAAAACTTCGCCGCTCTCACAGTTATCGCGGGCGCTCTTGCCGATATCGTCATCGGCCTCGCGATCCTTTGGCGGCCCGTGAGCCGCTATGGCCTCTGGGCGGCACTGATCATTTCACTAACCTACGTCGTGATCGGGACGACGCTGGTACCCCGGTTGTGGGCCGATCCGCTCGGGCCGATGCTGAAGATCTGGCCTGTGCTGATACTCAATCTAGTCGCGATGGCGATCCGGGAGGATCGCTAGTGTTCTATTTCCTCTTAAAGATGGTGCATATAATCGGTGGTGCAGTACTGCTCGGCACGGGCGCCGGCATCGCCTTCTTCATGCTGGTGGCGCATCTGCGCGGTGACCCGCGCGAGATAGCCGGGGTTGCGCGGACAGTAGTACTGGCCGACTTCCTGTTTACGGCAAGTGCCGTGATCCTTCAGCCGATCACCGGCATATGGCTTGCCTGGTCGAGCGGCTATTCCCTTCGCGATGGATGGATTGCGGCGTCCATTGCGCTCTATGGGGTGACAGGCGCTTTCTGGTTGCCCGTGATGTGGATGCAGATGCGGATGCGCGATCTTGCCGTCCATGCGGTCGAGACGAACACTAAGCTGCCTGCCGGCTACCACCGTCAATTCCGCTGGTGGTTTGCCTTCGGATTTCCGGCGTTCGCAGCTGTGTTGGTTATCTTTTGGCTGATGATTGCCCGCCCACCTATTCCTTACTGGGATTAGCATTGCATCCTTGGGCTAGGATTGACGTTGCTTACTATCTACCAAAAGAGGCTCGGCCCGCCATACGAGGTGCCACTACGAGGTGCCACTCGGGAGCGGCGAAATACGCCGAGCTCGGCCATACGCTAACCGACATGGTCGGATAGCAACGGCAGCACCCGTGTCATCTCCGTGGTCGCCCAAATTCTACACGCGATCGCGGAGATCGGTCACGCCTTCCTTTTGGGCGCAGTGATCGCAGCAATAGTAGGTGTCGCTCTTTTCCAGGCCGTGTCCCACGATGCGCGTTCGCATTCAATTCCAATTGGGCGGAGGCATGGTTCTGGGGTGGATGGGTGAAAAACTGGCTAGGCGAGCCGGAGGTCGCGATCGAGCGCTTCGCACGCGCCATCCGCCTTAACCCGCTCGATCCCTCAATTAGCGGAGTGCGAGCTGGGCTCTCGCACGCCCATATCTTCCTTGGTCGCTACGACGAGGCAGCCTCGTGGGCGGCAATGGCCTTGCAGGATAATCAGGATTTTCAACCTGCGTGGGCCGCAGGCTGTAAGTCTGCGGCCATTTTGCATACGCACCTTCGAAACGCCGCCTAGGGCCGCTGCCTGGACTATCAGCCGCCGCCGGCCGCGCCGACCGTGTCGGCCATCCCCATGGGCTTCTCGGAGCTCCTGGTCGTGTCGCGCATCGAACTCTGCGCCCAGCAGGATCACCATAGCCGATAGCCAGGGCCCAGGACGGCTGGGCCAACCACGAGAGTCAGACCAAGCGTGCGATTGCCTTCGATGCGAAGTGTGTGAGCTGATCTCTGGCGATGTCGATTGCCCCGCCCGGGACGAATCCCGAGACCTGGTCCTCCCCGGATCCGAGAAGAGACCGTAGATCGCGACGAGAGCCGCGAGCGCTGGAAAGAGTGCCGGCAGGCTGTAGTGCGTCATGCCGGCGGCCAGCGCGAGGAGGCGGTGCTCGGAGATGTTGCCGTAGACCCGCAGCACGATGTCGTTCCAACCGCGCAGCGGGACCGATCCTGCGCGGAAGCAACGTCAGGTTGAGGCACTCATTGTGTTTCTCCAGCGGTGTAGCGGCCGCGCGACACAATCTTCGGCGGAAAATGTTAGGTTGAAACCTGGGGGTGCTGCACATGATTCGGAAGTGGATCAAAAATGAAGAAGCTCTCGCTCGCCGCCATTGCGTTTATTGCGCTTGCCGTTCCCGCGTCAGCGGCTGATCTGGCGGCGCGGCCCTACGCTAAGGCGCCGCCGCCGATGATCGCTCCGATCTACGACTGGAGCGGCTTCTACATCGGCATCAATGGCGGCGCCGGTTCCGCCCACAAATGCTGGGATCAAGTCAATGTCGGAGGGGTGCCCGTCGTACCGGCCGTTGCCCTGGGGTGCCACGATGCGACCGGCGGCACGGCCGGCGGTCAGATCGGCTACCGCTGGCAGTCGGCGAACTGGGTGTTTGGCGTGGAGGCACAGGGCAACTGGGCCGATTTCAAGGGATCCAACGCCAACCTCGCCATGGCGGGCGTTCAGGATGAAACCAAGATCGATGCGTTCGGCCTGTTCACGGGGCAGGTTGGCTATGCCTGGAATAACGTGCTGCTCTACGTGAAGGGCGGTGCCGCGATCGTCAACGACAAGTACCGTGCGTTCGATATTCCGACCGGGCTGACCATCGTCGATGGGAACGAAACCCGCTGGGGCGGTGCAGTGGGGGCCGGTCTCGAATTTGGCTTCGCGCCGAACTGGTCGGTCGGCGTGGAATACGACCATCTGTTCATGGGTGATCGTGATGTGAACTTCTACGGCACTGGGGTTATTGGCCTTGCGCCGGGCGCTTTTGCCGGCGCCGCCCGGATCGGTCAGGACGTCGACATCGGCATCGTTCGCGTGAACTACCGCTTCGGTGGCCCGGTCGTCGCGAGGTACTAATCGTCGAACTTGCCCAAAAGGCACAAGACGACCCGCGAATGCGAAGTCGTCATCGCGCCGTTATCGAAGCGTAGCGGAGTTAGATGCAGTGACTACGCGCTTCTGGCGCCGGGCCAGGCGACGACCTGTCCGGACATGACGAGCCGGTCGCGCCCGCTGTCCTTGGCGGCATAGAGCGCGCGATCGGCCGCCGCCACCAGAGAGCCGCAGTCCAGTGCGCCCTGGAAGGGCATATTGGTCGCGCCGCCGAGGCTTACCGTGACGATCTTGGAGGGCGGGTTCAGTGCGTGCAGCATGCCGAGGTCGCGCAGCGCCTCGCGGACGTTCTCGCCGACGAGCTCACAACCTTCCGCGTCCGTGTTGGGCAGCAGCAGCGCGAACTCCTCGCCGCCGTAGCGGGCGGCGAGATCGGCCGGACGCCGGATCTGCGTAGAGAGGATCCGCGCCAGCGCCCGCAGGCAGGCGTCGCCGGCCTGGTGCCCGTACTGGTCGTTAAACTTCTTGAAGTGGTCGACGTCCACCAGCAGCAGCGATAGCGGGGTGCCGTCGCGCTTGGCCCGCGCCCATTCTTCCGTCAGCCGCTCGTCGAAATGCCGCCGATTGGCGATCCCGGTCAGTCCGTCGGACGTGGCGAGCGCGGCGAGCTTGTCCTGCAGGTCCTTCTGCTCGGTCATGTCGCGCGAGATCGCCACCACGCCATCGATCTCATGGGTTTCCGACGACCGGGTAACCCGCAGCGCCGTCTCGACCCAGATCTCCTTCTTCTGGCGGTGATTGGCGCGATAGATGATGCGCGCCTCTTCGGCCTCTCCGCCCTTCAACGCCGCCACGACCTGCTCGACACGCGGCCGGTCCTCCGGATTGACGCCGGCGAGAGCCGAGGTCCCGAGCAGCCTTGCCGGATCCCAACCGAGGATGCGGGCGCAAGAGGGGGAGGCGTAGAGGATGCGCTCGTCCAGCCCGACGCGCATCACCACGTCGCTGCACTGTTCGGCGATCAGGCGGAAATCGCCCTCCTTGGCGACCAGCGCGGCCGCCATGCGCTGCCCCTTCGCGAGATAACGCACCAGGAAGAAGCCGATCAGCGCGATCGACAGGGTCAGACCGGCGACGATGCCGAAGCGCGTGACGGCCTGTTGGCGCCACGGGGCGAGGACATCGCTCTGCGCTTTCGTCGCCAAGACGACGATCGGATACCGGCCGCTTTTCTGGTAGAAGCTCAGTCGCTCCTGCCCGTCCAGCGGAGACTTGAAGTAGTAGGCGCCGGCGTCCGGCCGCTGGCCCATGGTGCGGAATAGCGGTGAGCCCGACATGTCGCGTCCGACGTAGGCCGCTTCGTCGTCGCGACTCCTGGCGAGCATGATGCCGTCGGCCGTGAGCAGCGAGACCGCGCCGTTGGGCCCGATGTCGAAGCGCCGGTAGAACTGCGTGAAATAGGCGACATCGACGCTGGTCAGCACCACGCCGGCGAAGCTGCCGTCGGCGTGGTTGAATCGACGGGACGCGGTGACAATCCACTGTCCGCCGGACCGGCTCTTCACCGGCCGACCTATCAGCGTTCCGCGGTCGGTCGAGGCGCGGTGGCGCTGGAAGTAGTCGCGATCGCTGTTGTTGAAGCTGGCGAAGTCGCCGTCTTCGGTGGTGGCGAGCCAGCGGCCGGCTTCGTCGTAGACGAAGATGCCACGGATGCGTTGTCTGTTGTACTTGCGGGCTTGCAGGAAGCTCTGGATCTTCGCGACGGCTGCCGGGCTCGTTCCGCCGACCTCCATCCGGTCGACCATGCCAGCGAGGATGGTGTCGGCGAGTTCGAAGGTATCCTCGGCATGCTGCGTCAACGACTGGGCCAAGTTGGCCATGTCGACTTCGGCGTTGCGCAGCTCGACCTGGCGGGACTCCCACTCGCGCCATCCACTCAGCGCCAGAATGGCGACGCAAGCCAAGGCCACGAAAGCCGCCGCCCACAAGGGGAAGCGGGCCTTCTCGACCTCGCGGCGGGTGCTTGGCATCGGACGTGTGGCTCCTTTTAGCACAGGGTCCCACTCGGGTCTTAATGGCGGGTTGCTATCGTCGGCAGGATGCGGTGTTCGGGTAAGCGCTGTTTCGTCGCGGTGTCCAGGATTTTATGCTTTACGGTGACCGTCCGTTAACCGGGACTCAGACCTCGGTCGAACGGCCTCGCGTCGCGCGCTGGTCGGCGGTGCTGCGTGCTTTTCCCGTAGTCGTCCGGGAGCAAGCTTTATTCGCCCGTTAATGATGCGGCGTCACCCTCGGCAGAGACCGCTCCCAGACGGTCTGTAAGGACGGGCGTGCGGGTGGGGTCGCCTCCAGCCTGCGCCCGTCCTTAAAATGAGAGATGCCATGGACCATAGCTCGCAATCGCTCGAGTCGATCTTGAGGAAACTGCGTCTCCATGACGGCGATGCTCATACCGCGCAAGTTCGCGAACCGGACATCACTCGGCCTCGCGTTCCTTCTCGGGTCCGGGAGCCGGCCAGACAGCCGGAGCCTCCACGACGCTGATGCGACATTCAACGATCGAATTCGTCATTGTCGGTGCGCGGTCTTGGCAAGGTCTGGCGCTGAGCGTATTGCCCACGCGCCTCGCCGCGTTCGCGTGCCGCTTGTCGCTCGAAAGGGTCGCGACTGACGTTGGCCTGCAGCTCCGCTAGTTCGATGAAGACGTCTGCCTGGCGGCGCAGCTCATCACGGCCAAGGAGCCCGATCGTAAGTGATGCGGCGGCTCGGGTTTGATGCCGACGGATCTTCCTAGTTGGGCGGCATCCGCCTTTCGCCGCCGCGGCAGCGCTCCGAGATCTGCCAACCGTCGACGTTCCGGGCAGCTTGACGTCGATGACCAGCACGTCCGCGACGTGGCGCTAGTCCAGCGCCTCCTCGCCGGTGCTTGCCTGGATCACGTGATAGCCGCGATAGCCGCGCAGCGCTTCGACGACGAACTCACGGATCAGGGGGCGTCCTCTGTGCGCCGGCTGATGCCCGGTGCCACCGCAGACGTCGCCCTTGACCTCTGCGGGCCCACGTTTCCTCTCGATTCTCCGGCGCCGGAGAAAAGGCTAGAGGGCGCTGGTGCGCGATGGCGGCAGCGGCCGGGCGCTGCCGGTGGGTTTGCTCTTGGCGTCGTACCTCTTGGCTAACTCAAGCAGCCTTCTGCGTGTGAACGGATCGGCCTTCTCCGCCAGGTCGCGCGCCCGCTGCGCGAAGCCGCTGTAGAACTCTTCCATGACGCCACCCCACAACATCACCGAGCGCCTATCTTCGATGGCCGGCGAGGCTCACGTCAAGAGATCGCTTGTGCCCGTCCGGTAAACGGCACTACGCTGACCGAGGCGGGGGAGTCACATGTCGCTGCTGCACCCTATCCGGAAGCCGTGCCCGCACTGCGGGCGCCCGATGAAGCTCGTGCGCGACGAGGCGGCCAGAGGCGGGGAGCGCTACGTCTGCCCCGATTGCGACGATGATCCGCTGCACGATCCCGCCGCCCGCAAGTGGGTGGACGGCCCGCTGCGGCCGCCGGCGAAATAGTGGCCCGGAAAAGAAATCGACCCGGGTTGGTCCGGGCCTCGCAAAGCCCGGACTGGCAAGTTCGTCGGCGGCGCACCAACTCGTTTTAGATGCCAAACATGGGGAGGCGCGATGTCGACGGTCGCAAAGCTGCTCGCGCGGAAGCAGGCGCTCCTGGAGCGACTGGAGAGCGCTCCTGGGCCAAACGAGCGGGAGGAAATCCAGGCGCTGCTCGCCCAGATCGAGACGGCGCTGAACCTGCTCGATCCGAGAGATGCGGCCGGTCCAAACGACGAGTGAACCGAAGTCGCCGCCCGTCAGAGCGCGCTCAGATCGTCCGGCACCTCGCCGAACTTCCGGATCAGTGTGGCGTCGCTGAATTCGCCGCTCGACGGATCTCCGGTCCGCGAAAAGGCGACCGCGCCCGCGCAGCCTGGTTTTCGCGACAGCGCCTCGGCGCGCATGACGGCGGCGTTGGCGCTCAGGCATTCCACCGCCTCGCTGGGCGCGACGCCGTCGTCCGCCATCACGAACGGCAGCGCCACGCAATAGGTGACGTCCATCGCAGTCACTCCTTGCGCTCGTGCTGTCGCCCGCGTGCATATCCTTTCGAGACGGCCGCACGCAGCTCGTTGGTCTCGGCTTCGAGAAAATCGATGGCGACCAATAGCGCCTTCACGCCTGCCGGGCGTCCCCGCCGCAGGCTTCGATCGCCTGGTCGGCGGCCAGTTCGAGATCGGCCTCGGCGGCTGCAGCAGGTTCTGAAGCGGCGGACATGCTTCCATGTTCTTTATTTGGTTCCTTCTGAGTCAACTGGCATTCCGCTGGCGCGAGGGACCCATGCGGATGAATCTTCGCCAGGAAAGGCTGGCCTGTCGGAACTGGCATCTGCCGTTCGTCTTGAATCCAGGCCTCGAATCGGAGTTCTGCGTAACAGGGCCCCGCGCGCCAATTGGAAGGGATTCTTGAGACTATCGCTGGTCACCTGTCCGGTAGCGCTCTACCCGGCCACTTCCGACAGTGAGAGGATCAGCTTCAATCAGCTCAACCGACAGACCGGGCATCGCATCAAGTACTTGAAGGTCGATGCGGACACCGGCGACGAGGTGCCGAACGAGCACATCGTCAAGGGCTATGAACTCGACAAGGGCCAGTATATCGAGGTCTCGAAAGAAGAGCTCGAGGAGATCGCGCTGGAATCGACGCGCACGATCGAGATCGACGAGTCCGACATCGACCCGCGCTATCTGATCCGGCCCTACTACCTGCGCCCCGACGGCAAGGTCGGCCACGATGCCTTCGCTGTGATCCGCGAGACCATTCGCGAGATGGACAAGGTCGCGATTGGGCGCGTCGTGCTGACCAACCGCGAGCACATCGTCGCGCTGGAGCCAATGGACAAGGGTCTCGTCGGTACGCTGCTACGCTACCCGTACGAGGTGCGCAGCGAGCAGGAATATTTCGACGAGATCCAGGATGTCAAAGTCACCAAGGACATGCTGGACCTCGCCAGGCACATCGTGAACCAGAAGGCGGCGCGGTTCGATCCCGAGAAGTTCGAGGACCACTACGAGACCGCGCTCATCGACCTCATCAACCAGAAGCGTGCCGGCAAGCCGAACACGGCGAAGGAGCGGCCGGCATCGACAAACGTCGTCGACCTGATGGAGCCACTGCGTTGGAGCGTGCGCGGCGAGGCCGCCGAGACCAAGACTCCGAAGAAGCCGGCCAAGAAGGGGAGGAAGGCGGCGGCCGGGCAGAAGGAAATGCTGATGCCGATTGCCGGCAAGAAGCCGGCCAAGGAAGCAGCGGCAAAAAAGTCGGCGGCCAGGCCGCAGCGGAAATCGGCTTAGGACGCGTTAAAGGTGCGTTCGTTAACGAGAGCTCCTCCGATGACCATCAACCTGAATCACACCATCGTCCCTGCCCGCGACAAGAGGGCAGCGGCGCAATTTTTTGTGCGCATTTTTGGCCTTCATCCGGATCTGAAAGACGGCCATTTCGCTCCGGTGCGTATCAACGACACGCTCACGCTCCTTTTCGACGAACAGGAGGTGTTCGAGAGCCATCACTACGCCTTCCACGTCAGCGATGCCGAGTTCGATGCCATCTTCGGTCGCATTCGCGAGGCGAACCTCGCCTATGGCAGCGCACCTTGGAGCCTCGAGGACGACAAGCTCAACGATTGGAACGGGGGCCGCGGCGTCTATTTTCGTGACCCTGATGGCCACATGCTCGAACTCATGACCGTGCCTCAGTAAGCTTCACTGGGCCTGGCTCACGCGCACAATTGTGCCGCTGTCGGTATCGAACCTCCGCTCGGGGTTGGCGATTTCACGGCTCCTGACGACCGAAGGATCAGATGGCGCTCGTCCTCAGAGTTAGCCGAGCATGAATTCGAAAGGGAGCCGGTATAGAACGATGCTGACGCAGATCTATGAGGTAGCTACGCCCGCCGAAGCCGAGGCGATATCCGCAATCGGCGTGGACCATATCGGCGTGCTTGTCGGCGATGGCGTCTTCCCTCGCGAGCTTCCAGTCCACAAAGCAGCAGCTATCATGAAAGAGATCCGCGCGCCGTCCCTACTTTCCGCGCTATTCCTCTCGGCGGATGTCGGTCTCATCGAACGGATGGCCAGGGAGCTTGACCCGCCCATCGTGCACCTTGGTGCTTCGAGCGAATTGCTCGCCCCCGATGATGTCGTGGCGCTTCGAAGGTCTCTGCCAAACGTCAAGTTCATGCGCAGCGTACCTGTGACGGAAGCCGCGGCGGTGCAGGTGGCGCGCACATATGATGGAATTGTCGACTGGATCCTGCTTGATAGTCACCGCATAGGCGATGCTCAGATCGGTGCGCAGGGCGTGACGCATGATTGGAGCATCAGTCGAAAGATTGTCGAGACTGTTCGGAGTCCAGTAATCCTCGCAGGCGGGCTAGGACCGGACAATGTCAAAGAGGCCATCCGGTTGGTCCGACCTGCCGGCGTCGATTCGAAAACGAAGACTGACCGCGAGGACACCCACTCGAAAGACCTAGCGAAGATCGAAGCTTTCCATCGCGCCGCAAAGAGCGGCTAGATTGCACTTCCTTTTTTCCCCGCATTCGACTCCTGCATCGCCGATCCAGACGTTGGAGGCGCACCTAGTCTCAGCAGCTCGGGGGCGAATTCGCATACGAACGGCCGAAGCAGGGCTGCGTGTCGGAGTGCGGGCGCATCCGCGTTAGCGTGATTTGGTGGTCTCCTCGGATGCCCTGAGGCGATCGAGCAGAGATTTCAGCGAGGACGGAAATTCTCTCTCGACGCGCATCAGGGAGCCCAGCCGTTCGCCGACCTCCGCAGCGATGGCGCGGCTCTGCATGGCATCGATCACGACCGAGTTCCGCATCGAATTCACTATCTCCTCCGAAATTCCAAACATTCGGGCGCCGGATTGGTTGCGGCTAAAGTTCACTTTTGAACATTCCGCGGAACGAATCGCTCAGGTTGTACTTTGTGCTTGGGGCCGAATTAGAATAGCGCTTGTCGGAAGGCGAAACGTGGCGGGACGAGAGTATCTGAACCGACAGGCGGCCACCCTCCTCAAGTTCGCGAAGACGACCACCAATCCGATGGTCGCCTTAGGCTTGGTCGAAAAGGCCGCCGATTCAAGGAGCAAGCCGAGGAGCCGCGCGCCGAAGGCGGTGCCGAGGCGCCCGATGCTGCTGGCGACGGCTAGTGCCTCGCTCGCCCCGGGCATAAGGTAGCCGAGCCTGTGCGCATCGAATGGCCGTCCGCGCCGGCGCAACTGATCACCGCCGCCTCCCGTCTTGGGGACGGAGCCCGCCCGACCACCGCGAGGTGACTGGACCGGAATTCAGAGCAGCGTCAGGACCGCGACCACCACGACCAGACCCGTCGCGGTCACGCACCAGCATGACACCTCGAAGACTCGCATAACCTGCCCCGGTTGAAGGGCCTGCCCTGCCGCGGACGCTATATCGGGAACTCGGCGACTGGAACCGCAACTTTTTCATGCCGTCATGTGTTCACGGCAGGGGCGCACGACACGCGAGGCATGCCGATGCCCCTAATACCAATAGGTGATGTATTTCTCACAGTGGCGATCATGACTCTTGCCTTCCTCGGCGAGGTCGCAGTGTTCGCTCTTCTCGGAATCTTCTGAGCGCTTCGACCGAGGCGGCTGGCGCGACCACCGCGAGATCCGGCGTGCGCACCGTGGCGCGCGACGCACCGGATTGCTACGGACCTCTCGTCGCGGGATTCTTTACGATTTCGGCTTAAATTCCGGCTCGATGGACAGCGACTATGATACCGAGCGAGAAGCCGAAGCGGCGATGAAGCTGGCCGCGGCGACCGATGGATTCGAACGGCAACGCTGGATCGGCCTCGCGATGGCCTGGCAGGAAATCGCTCGCCTCCGGGAGCCCTCGATGTTGGGTGCCGACGCCGAAGAGGCGGCCTAGTCCGAATCCGGCGGATAGTCCGGGCAGGTTTCTCCGATCGAATCCAGCACCTCCTGGACCTCCGCAAGCGCATCATCCGAGGAGACTCCAACCGGCGGATCCCGGCGGGCGATGTGAAGGCGCGCTCGCGGGCGTGCGGATCAGCGCGGTCCTGCATCCAGCCGTGCTCGTCGCATTCGCGAATGGCACCGGCTTCCTGCAGCACGGACAGCGCGCAGCCGCACAGCGTCCGGATCGCCGGCCGCCTCTCCTTCGTCATCAGCATCGACATCGCTCCTGCCGGGACGAATCCTTGTGCCCCGTCGCTCGTTCCGGGCGGTTAGCACGTGGCAGGGATTCGCAATCGGCAGGGCTCCGGCTTGTCCACCTGTTCCGTTGTCCTGTCCAGATCGCTAGGCGACCGGGGCGGTATGAAAACACCCGCTTTCGATTGGTGAGATATTCGGGGGCAGCGACTCCTTCGCCGGTAGAGGACCTGCCCGCGCACGAATGCGGAACGGTCTCTGACGGCCCAGTCGTTAGCCGCCGTTCTCATCCACAATCGGGTGGTGGCTCCTGGTCTGGGAATGGCCCGACCCAGCCCTTCTTTTGGCATGAGATCATCAAGCGCAACCCTTCGGGCGTCATTGAATTTCGATTCTCTTTTTCAGGATAATAAGTTGCCGGAGGAATGATCTTTCCGTGCATCTCGAAGGCCAAGCGGACCATCTCTGAACCGATGCCGGCACTTCGGAAGCCTTCTTGAAGGTCAATGACATCAGCATGGACTTCGTCGCCCAACATCTCATGCTCCACGATGCGCAGACTGAACTCGCCGACTTTTTTTCCTTCGTGGTAAGCGCTTATCCAATCCTCCCTCACGTCAAACTCAATTTTTCGACCTCTTGCGTCGATGAATTGATGATCATAGTGCATCCAAGATCTCCACCAGCATCAACTGGCCCTATGGGAATGAAGTATTTCGTCAAGACGCGACGCAGCTCGATAAATGGCAGATCGATGCTTCCCCTCATTGTCGCGATTCAAACAGCTCAGCAAGATGGGCCTTAGATCGCCGGCATTCTTGAAGTCATTGGGCAAACCCTGCACTGCATTTGCGAAGGCCCCAAAACCAAGACGGAAAAGATCAGCGAGGCTTCGAAGTTGAAGACGGATTCATTGCAGCGGCGATGGAACAGCATGGTTGCTGGCTTCACCCTGGTCTTGGAGAAAATCGGAGAGGGATTCACCGAAGCCTTTGAGGAAATCAGTTCCTGGTTCATAGACGCCGGATCGACTTTCAACGGAGAAAGACTGACCGAGACCATGCGGAAGTTCGTATCCGGCATCCTGAAGGGCTTTGATTATGACACTTGGCGCGGTATGCTTGATGACATGTTTGTCCGAACACACTTGAGCAATGGGTGGCCGCTCGCGGCCGCCCATCACAAGCGCGACATTTGCGCGGATGCAAATGGCTAGCCAGTCGAGGCTCAAATATGCAAACGCCAGCTCCCTATCGTCGACAATCATGCTCCTAGAGAGAAAGCACCAAATGTCGACGCCCAGATCGTCAAAGTTACGAGCGGACCTGTCTCTTGAAGACATCGGACAAAAAACTCCGCTAAGACTCGAGATCGCGGCAAGATTGGCGGTGCATCAGCCGGTGATCCTAAGAAGTGGGGTGAGGTTGGCCAAGGAATCGCGGAAGGTCTGAAGGCTGTTTGGTCGACCGTCAGCGACGTGTTCACCGGGATCGCGAAGTTCGCTGGCGTCAACACCGGCAGCTACAAAGAGATGGCCAAGTTCGCTACTGAGTTACTTGGGTTCGCCGTGGTTCCTCACGGCGTTAGGCAGTGTACCTAAAACCCGGCGGCGTTATGCAACGAGGACTACGTCTGCTTTGCGCCTAATGCGACGACGTTTGTGCGGCAGCGCAGGATGTCGCGATGGGCCAGAAGCAGCCTTTCCTCCGCAGTCAGCTCGTGACGTTTTACCGCGCCTCGCACACGCCATTTTGAGGTAGACTCGAGCGCTTGGTGCTCTGAAGACGAGAGCCGGGAGGCGCCCATGGACGTCGCGGCCTGGCTGTGTGGTCTGGGGCTGGGACAGTACGAACAGGCGTTCCGGGAGAACGACATCGACGCCGAGGTCCTCATGGACCTCACGGCCGAGGATCTGATCGGGCTCGGCGTCGCCTCGATCGGCCATCGCCGCAAGCTGCTCGCCGCCATTGCAGCCCTGCGCGCCGGCTCAATTTCGGCGACCACCCCTGACACGGCCGCACCCGCCGCGCTGTCCGGGAAAGCTTTGCTTGCACCCGAGGCCGAGCGTCGCCAACTCACGGTGATGTTCGTCGACCTGGTCGGCTCGACCGCGCTCGCGGCGCGGCTCGATCCGGAGGAGATGGCCGAAGTCCTGCGGAACTATCACAGTGCAGTGGCGGGCGCGATCGCGCGGTTCGAAGGCCATGTGGCGAAGTACATGGGTGACGGTGTGCTGGCCTATTTCGGCTATCCGCGCGCCCATGAGGATGAGGCCGAACGTGCGGTGCGGGCCGGCCTCGCCGCGGTCGCGGCGGTGCGCAGCCTAACGGCGCATGGCGCGACGCTGGTAGCCCGTGTCGGCATCGCGACCGGCCCGGTGGTTGTCGGCGAGTTGATCGGC
This sequence comes from Bradyrhizobium huanghuaihaiense, assembly GCF_025200885.1. NCBI lineage: Bacteria > Pseudomonadati > Pseudomonadota > Alphaproteobacteria > Hyphomicrobiales > Nitrobacteraceae > Bradyrhizobium > Bradyrhizobium huanghuaihaiense. Next base: position 7,716,376 of record NZ_CP104172.1, read on the forward strand.
GAGGGCGCGGTGCGCGAGGAGACGGTGGTCGGCGACACGCCGAACCTTGCGGCGCGGCTGCAAACCCTGGCCGAGCCGGGTGCGGTGGTGATCTCTGCCCGGACCCGGGAGCTCATTGGCGGGCTGTTCGAGCTCGCCGAGCTCGGCATGCAGATCCTGAAGGGATTTCCCGTTCCAGTACGGCCGTGGCGCGTGGTCGGGGAAGGCACCGCCGAGAGCCGGTTCGAGGCGTTGCACGGGGACGGCCTGACGCCGCTTGTCGGTCGCGAGAATGAGATCGGGCTGCTGCTCGAGCACTGGGAGCGAGCCAAGGAGGGTGAGGGTCAGGTGGTGCTGCTGACGGGCGAGCCTGGCATCGGCAAGTCGCGCCTCGTGCGGGCGCTGCGCGGGCGACTTGAGCATGAGACGCATACGGCGCTGAGCCACTACTGCTCACCGCATCATCAGACCAGCCCACTTTATCCGGTGGTTGGCCTGCTGGAGCGGGCGGCGGGCTTCGCCGCAGACGATCCCGCCGCAACGCGGCTCGACAAGCTCGAGGCGCTGCTTGCGCTCTCGACCGATGATGTCACCACGGTGGCGCCGCTGCTTGCGCCATTGCTGTCGCTCGAGACGGCTGCGCGCTACCGGCCGTTCGACATGAGCCCGCATCGGCAGAAGGAGCGGACGCTCGAGGCGCTGGTCGATCAGGTCCTGGGCCTCGCAGCGCGCCGGCCCGTGCTCGCCCTGTACGAGGACGTGCACTGGGCAGATCCGACCTTGCTCGAGCTGCTCGATCTTCTGGTCGACCGGGTGCAAGGCGCTCCCGTGCTCGTCCTCATCACCTTCCGGCCCGCGTTCGAGCCGCCCTGGATGCGCTATGCCCATGTTAGCGCGCTGACGCTTAGCAGATTGAGCCGCCGGCAGGGCGCGGCCATGGTCGCGCGGCTGAGCGGCGGCAAGGCGCTGCCTCCTGCGGTGCTCGACCAGATCGTCGCCAAGACGGACGGCGTCCCCCTGTTTGTCGAGGAGCTGACGCGGACCGTGCTGGAAACCAATCTGCTCCGCGATGAGGGCGACCACTACGCGCTCGCGGGGCCGCTGCCGCCGATGGCGATCCCAACTACGCTACAGGAGTCGCTGCTGGCGCGGCTCGACCGGCTGGCTCCGGCCCGCGAGGTCGCCCAGGTCGCAGCCGCGATCGGCCGGGAGTTCTCTCACGAGCTGCTTGCGATGACGGCGGCGCTGCCGGAGAGCGAACTGCAGGCGGCGTTGCACGACCTCGTCGGCTCGGGCCTGGTGTTCCGGCGCGGGACGCCGCCTCAGGCGACCTACAGCTTCAAGCATGCGCTTGTGCAGGACGCCGCCTATGCGACCCTGGTGCGCACGAAGCGGCAGCGCTTGCACGCCCGCATCGCGACCGCCATCGAGCAGCATTTTCCGGAGACGGGACAGACACAGCCGGAGCTTCTGGCTCATCATTTCTCAGAGGCCGCACTGATTGCACCGGCGATCGACTATTGGTTGAAGGCAGGACAAGCAGAGATCGCGCGCTCGGCCACAGCAGAGGCGATCACGCAACTTAGCAAGGGGCTCGAACTGATCCCGGCTCTCTCCGACGACGCCGCACGATGGCGGCGGGAACTCGAACTGGAAGTTGCCCTCGGTGTCGCGCTGATGGCTGTGAAGGGCTGGGCGGCACCGGAGGTCGGGCAGGCCAATGCACGCGCCCGAGACTTGTGCGAGCGCCTTGGCGACACGTCGCGGCTCTTTCCTGTGCTCTATGGGGAGTGGGTTTTTCACGTCGTGAGGGCGGAGCTCGAGGCCGGTCGGACGGCAGGCGAGGATTTACTCCGCCGTGCCCAGGAACAGAACGACGTCGCCGCCGAAACCATTGGCAACCGCATCGTCGGAACCGCTGAATTGCTTCGCGGCGAGTTAGCGGCTGCTCGCGATCATCTGGAGCGGACGCTCGCTCTCTACGATCCCTCCGCGCATCGGTCGCTCGCCTTCCTGTTCGCGCAGGATCCGCGCGTGGCGGGACTGTCCGTTCTGTCTTGGGGACTGTTCGCTCTCGGCTATCCCGAACAGGCGCAGGCGAGGAGCGAACAGGCATTGACAGACGCGAAGGAGTTGTCCCATCGCAATACCCTCGGCTATGCCCTGCTTTACGGCTGCATCCTGTCGCAGCTCCGCCACGACATAGACGAGGCCCGAGATCGGGCGAATGCGCTGATCGCACTTGCAGCCGAGCAGGATTCCCCACACTTCCTCGGAGCCGGCATCATCATTCGTGGCTGGACGCTGGGCGAGGTTGGGGATTTTGGGGCTGGCATCGCGCAGATCCGAGATGGGCTTGCGATGTGGCAGGCCACCGGAGCGGGTTTCTTGGTGCCCTATTTCCGAAGCCTGCTGGCCGAGGTCCACGGCCAGTCGGGCGCTGTGAACGAGGGCTTGGATCTCATTACCGAAGCGCTCGACCGAGTGGAAGAAACCGGCGAGCGGTGGTTCGAGGCCGAGCTCCATCGTATGATGGGCGAGCTGATGCTGCAGCTGCCGAGGTCCGACCCGACCGCCGCGGAAGCTCGGTTCGAGCATGCGGCTGCAACGGCGCGACAGCAGGGCGCCAAGCTGTGGGAGTTGCGCGCGGCGACACGCCTTGCACGATTGTGGAGAGACCGGGGTCGGTGCGGCGAGGCGCACGACCTGCTCGCGCCACTCTATAGCCAGTTCACCGAGGGCTTTGGGACACCGGATCTACAGGCTGCCAGCGCAATACTTCGAGAGACCACTGTCAACTTCGAGCCGGAGAACCCGATCCCAAATACCAGTAGTTGATTCTCATACGAGCATGTCAGGTCTCTTGGCGAAGTCGCCTGGACGGGATGTGATGGATAAACTAGAGCCGCACCCTTCCAAAATAGGGCCGCTGCCAGACGAAAGTTTGCACGGGTCATTTTCGACGGATTCAGCGGCCTTGTAGGCAGGTCGATGTCCGCTTCTCCCCTTAAGCGCCATAACAGGACAGGGCCAGAAGCGTTGCTTTCGGCCAAAATCCCATGATTCAAACCTCCAAACTTGGGGGCTGGAATCATGCGCTACGAACTCGCCGATTATGTGTGGGTTGCCATCAAGCCGATGCGGCCGAACAAGCCGCGACGCCCACCTCGAGTAAACGACCGACGTGTCCTGAATGGCATTTTCTGGATCTTGCGATCAGGGGCACCCTGGCGTGATCTGCCCGTGGCGGACGAGCAAGCACCCAAGTGATCAGCCTAATGTTTCCCAGGTGCGACGCGGAGTATGGCTTCAATCACCCGTGCCATGGCGGTGACAGTGACATCACCATAATCCTCTCCGGCTGTTCGCGGCGCGTGCCCCTGGATGGCATCGACGACTCGGTGATCTAGACCAAGGGTTCGAGCGATCGTTTTCAAACGGTGCCGCCAGCCGTGGTTAGGTTGCACACGCTTATCGAGCACGACAGCTCGAACAAAATCCAACACGCGTTTGTAGGCTCCCTTCGCAAAGAGTGGACCATCATTCTTCGACAAAGCTTAGAAGGCTGAGGTCGAGGAGGTGCTCATGCACAGGCACTAACCTGTACGAACCTGATTTGATGCTGCCCGCGCCGGGATTGAAATCGAATACGTGATGTTTGGAGTGCTTGCGGATGTCCTCTTTGCGAAGCTGTAGCGCCTCGGCAATCCGACAGCCAGTGTAGCACGCGATGAGCGGAGCCCACTTCTTGGCGGCGGCAGTACGAGCATCCTCTTTCGAGGCAAGCCGCGACGATCGCTTCTGCTTCCTCGTCGGTGAAGCCTTTTGAGCGAGTGCGGATTTTCTTTTCAGATTTAACCTTGATTGCATCCGCTGGATTCCTTGCCAGCTTCTGGTTGTCCACGCCCCAGCCGAACACGGATCGGATCCCCGGCAGATCGCCGTCCTTCAACGTTTTGGCAGAGACTGTCTTGAGGCGGTGATCCTTGAAGCCGATCATGTCTGCGTCGGTGACGCGGCCTGCATCGTCATGACCCAAGAACCTCACCAAACGGTCTATAGCGCCTTTGTAGGCGTCGTGTGTGGTCTTGCTGCGTCCGGTGGCCTTGGCTTCCGCCCACCACAGATCAAACAAGCCGGTGATCGTCTGCTTCGGTTTGATTGCTTTGACCGTCTCGATTGCCGGGAAACGTTGCGCCTTCGGGTCCGGACTATAGTCGCCCTCCGAATTGCGCCGCAGTTGCCATCCAGCGTCCAGGGAGGCGGTTCCGACAAGTTGCAGAAATCGGCGCCGCTCTGTCGGTGCAAGTTTGATGCGCTGGCGGATCAGCACCCAGTCAGCGAGCAAGCCGAAGCGGTCCTCTAGGCTGTCGTATTGACCTGCTGGGCGCGCATTCACGGCCGCGGTCAGATCGCCGGTCCCGAATAGTTCGACCGCGCTGGCCGTTTCGTTGGGCGTGAGCGCGGCCGGTGGTGGGTTCTTGATGCGCCCTTCAAGCGCCGCCCTATGAAGTGCCTTGTGGTATGTCCAGGCAGAAGGCTCTCCAGGATCGTCCCCGTGAATTTCGTTGTAGAGGCGGTAGGTCTCGCCGCTGAGCGCGACCAGCTCTTTGTATGAGAGATGAATCGGCTCAGCTTCCGTTAGTTCGAATAGCCTCTTGAGGTGGTCCAGTGCGTTGGCCTGCCTTGCCTCAGCAACGATGCGATCAGTCGTTTCAAGGCTGAACGCAACATCGTCAGCGATCTTCGTTACCTTGATGCACTGAACATCGTGGCGGTTCGACAGGTTGAGCAGAATGCGCCTACCGCGGAGCTGGTTGACGACCTTTGCAGGAACTCGAATCCGGAATTGGGGGACGTTAGAGCGGGCTCGTTTAGCCATAGAAGTCTTCAAGAAAACCATTGGTCTGTGTGGCACTTTCGTGTGGCACTCAGGACCGAATTTCCAAGAAAATCAATGCATCCAATAGGATGGATGGTGCTGCCAGACAGGATTGAACTGGCGCTGCTGAATGCCGAAGACAGGGTGCGCAAACGTCGCCGATCGGACCGCAGCACCTGAAATCAGTCGACGCCTCAGGCGTCCGGCTGCAGCTTCTTTCCGACTTCGACGGCGCACCCGTATCGTGATCCGGACGGCACGCTCGTCGAACACTACTGGCAGCCGGATCAACTCGCCTATCCACGACGAGGACGGACGGCGGGATCAGATGGAGCGCTTTGCTCGCTTAGCAACTTGCCGGTGGTGCTATTGACGAAATGTAGCGAGGCGCAGGCAGGACACCACACGGAAACGTGGGTGTCTACGATCTCCGAACTCTCCGGCCGGGCATCGTCCAGTCGATGCTGGACATTCATGCCCGTGCGTGGGCACTTGAAAAGGATCTGGCGCGGCATGCCCACTTAGTGCTCTTGATTCAGACCCGGGGAAATTGCGGTTGACTACTTAAGGCCCATCCCGGCGTTTGCGGTGGGTCAAGGCAAGTGCGTCCATTCCTACGCTTGGTGCGGCATTGGGCGCTGGGCGCTCCGGTACCGGCGAAGCAAAGCCCAGGACCTCTTGGCACCCCGGGGCGCCGCTTCGGTGCAAGGCCAGACGACCGCGACCAAGGAGTTGGCTCCAAAGAGCGACTCAATCGGCCTCGGCGCTCCTCTGGAAGCCGGGGCTGATTTGTGTCGGCTCTACTGGGTCAACGCGGCAGCAAGCGTTCTTAACCGATTCACCCGCCGGCCGCCGTCAGGCACAGGTACCATCGGCGGCACCTCCAGTGGGAGAGAGCCATGATGTCCGCCAACGTCGACGAGACAGCAGTGGTGCGCTACGCGCTCGAGACGACCTGTGCGACAACGATCTGCCCCTTCCACGATGAGGTGATCATCCGCGCGGGCGACGATGCCGCCGAGAGCCATGCTTACGAACGCGCCAAGCGCGTCGCGACGGGACGAGCTCTCAGGGAAGAGATCGATCGCCAACTTGCCGTTGCCGCAGACGGACGATGCCCAAAGTGTGATCCGACCGCTTCAGGCCACTGAGGGCGCATGGGTTCGTTCTGCCTTCGGCAAGCTTGGCCAGTTTGTCCGCCCCATCAGTGGTATTTTCGATGCGATCCTGCCGGTCGCGCCGGCTCCGCAGCTCGCGGTGATGGTTTTCTCATTTTCCCGCCTGACCAAAGTCGGCTCTGCGATCGGGTCATCAAGATTGTGGCCCCTTGGGCTGGTCATATCCAGCGTTCGCGACGATCTTCTCTTGAAACTACGCGACTTCGGCCGGATACTGGATCGGGTCCTTGGCCATCAGCAATCCGAGGAGGACGATCATGGCAATCCAGATCGTGATGGACCGTACCGGCGACAGCCGTCACCTTTTCGATCCGGCCGACGAACGAGAGCTGGCGAGGGCGGAGCGGCGGTTCTACGAGCTCACCGATGCCGGCTTCACTGCAGCGGCCCGGACGGGTCCGGGTCAGGTCTCGCAGATCCGGTCGTTCGACCCAACCGCGAAGGAAACCGTGTTCTTCCCTAGGCTGGTCGGCGGGTGATTGGTCCGCGCCATGTTGGGCTTCAGGCCGTCTCGACCGGGTGAACTCTCGCGCGTGAGAGCCATCCGGGCTCTCGTCATACGACACGGTGCCGAGAGAACTCCGGAGGGCCGCTCGCTGCGGCTCTTGCGAGAGTGGCTATCGCCAGCGCAACGGACGCAGTTCGCGGTAAAAGGCTATTTCGAGGTCGTCGGCGGCGACACGGGCAAGCGGTACAGGATCTACCCGGGCGCCATGACGAACGTCTGCGAGATCGATGAAAAGGACCATCCGACAATCGGGCTGTGCTTCCTGCCGGTGGGCGAGCTGCCAATCGGAGACATCATGCTTTCCCAGAAAATTGCGCTGGAAAGCTGCGAGAGCCGCGCGCTCGAGGTGGCCAGAAGGTTCACTCCGACCGGTTTCATGTTCCGGCGATCGCGAAGAGCCGTCGATCGGTGTGGCGCAAGCTCGCCCACGCTGACGAGATGATCGAATGGGGTGTGCCAAGCAAGCTCGCGCGACCTAGGCGGTTGAAGGCCGGTCCGAGTAAGGGGTAGCGCCGCTTGGCAGCGAATGTGGTGAGCGCAGTGGCAACAGGGCCGCGAGAGCACCACCATTAATCTGTTCGCTGTTCCTAGGCGACGCTCTCCTGCTCGACCGGCGAAATCGCCAAACAGGCCCGGGCGAACTCAGAAGTTCGCCAATGTGGGCGCCGTGTTCACACACCCGGAACGGAAAGCCCAATACTTTTGTTCAATCCTCCAGAGTCCTAACTGAGGAGAAGGGCTATGATCGCTAACAGACTTATGATCGTGGGCGCGGTGCTCGCCTTCAGCGCCACCTCCGTGTATGCCGGTCCCTGCAACACGGCGAGCCGCGATGCCGGATCGGGGAATGTCCCCGGCTATACTGGACAAACTACTGGTTCCACTGCAGCTGATTCCAAGGAGCATCCGCCGACAGCTTCGATGGGCAAAGCCTCAGAGCATACCGCAACGTCGTCGGAAGACGCGCAGCGCCAGATGCAGAGCCAGCCTACCGCTGCCGAGCAATCAACGGCGACCAAGCCGGCACCCTCCGCGCAGCAACCGGATCGGACGGCAGGCACGGTCGAGCAAACACGTCCGGCGCCTACTGAACGATCAAAGAAGGCCACGGCCGGTGCGGCCGAGCCGGCACCGTCCCAGCAAAAGGCGGCGGCGGGGGAGGACTGCTAGGAGCGCGGGGCCGACCACCAGGACTGGTGTGAGGCGGTCGATGTGTGGCGGGGCTTCTCAAGTTCGGGACGTCCCAAAGGCAGCGCGTGGTCCCGTGGAGTCGTTACAACAGGCCCAATTTGCGACCCTTGACCTCGTGCGCTGCGCGCAGGGACACGCACTGGGCGTTATGGGATTTGATCCTGCCGAACTGACGCATCGGAGACTTGCCAGTGGAGCTTATTGGCAGCTTCGCGATTACGGCGGCCCGGACTCAGAAACATCGCTGCTCATTATCGCTGCTCCAATCAAGCGGCCCTATATCTGGGATCTCGGGCCAAACCTCAGCGTTATCCGGAACTGTCTGAGCCATGACGTGCGCGTATACCTTCTCGAATGGATTGCACCGTCAGCATCAGGAGGGCATGTCGGGCTCGATGAATGCGCAAGAGCCATATCCGAATGTGTGGCGAGGATCGCAACCGGGCCAAAAGCGACAAAACCCTTCTTGATTGGCCATTCGCTGGGCGGGACGTTAGCGGCAGTCTTCTGTGCAGGCGAACCGCAAGCTGTGCGTGGTCTATTGCTTCTCGGCGCGCCCCTTTGCTTTCAACCCGGGACGAACAGATTTCGCGATACGCTCGTCTCGATGATTCCGCCTGGTCTGACTGAAGCGGGCATCATTCCGGGGTCGCTGCTGTCGCATGCAAGCGCTTTCGCCTCCCCTAATGCTTTCGTTTGGTCTCGGCTGAGGGATGCAGCAATGAGCATTGGCGACTTACGGGCCCTGGATGTCCATGCGCGGGTTGAGCGCTGGGCATTGGACGAAGCCCCAGTTCCAGGGAAGCTGATCTATCAGATTGCTGAATGGCTGTATCGAGAAAACCGGTTCTGCCGAGGTACCCTTACCGTGCTCGGTCGTACGATTGGCCCGTCCTGTCTTGACGTTCCGACGCTCGCGGTCGTCAACACGGCAGACGAGGTCGCGCCGCTGGACTCGATCGAAGCGCTCCTTGATGCATTGCCTACCAAAGATGTCTCGCTCATCAAATACTCCGGCGAGATCGGGGTTGCATTGCAACACCTCGGAATCCTTGTAGGACGGGAGGCTTACGCGCGTATCTGGCCGAACATCATCGCTTGGCTGGCGGCGCATCGCTGACGGTCCGATCGGGCGGCAAGCCGGCAAGCGGGCTGTCAATTTGATTTTGACGGGAACGTTTTCCCTTCAAAGCCATCCAACGATGCAGCCACGGGAGCGCCGATCAGACGCGTTGGACACCCGAATCGTGCGGGACACACCCGTTGGTACCGGAGGACAAGGTGAGGCTTTCGAGCAATCCCCAAGTCAATGGCCAGGGTTCTTCCAACTTCTACCACCCGACGACGCATCGTCGCAGGTTTGGCGATGACTGCCGTCCCACTGTCGTTGGCAAGTGCGAACAAGGCCTACGCACAGGACAAGCAAGCCACGCCTGAGAAAAGTCTGTACGGCGGCTGGGCGGCGTCTTCGCCATCGCAGCGGTCGTGGATCACTTCAGCGACGCCATCGTGAAGCATCCCATCGTCGGCCAAGGGTCCAAGAATCCGCAGCTGCGAGAATGGCACACCAAGAGCCTGGAAAGGCTGCCCGGCCTCAAGTTCATGCGCACGCTATGGGTCTGCGACGTTTCGGGTGGGCCTTTCAAGTTCACAGCGACGAGGCCCGGCGCAACGCCGCTCGGCCTTGAGGAGGCTCACCGCAATCTCCGGATCGCCCCGCAGCGTTCGACGAGATCGCTGCGGAGCTCGGACGGAGCCTGGATCACTTCAAGGTCCCGAAGCGCGAAAAGGCCGAGGTCCTGGAAGCCTTTGCCGCTCACAAAGATGAGGTGACCGCTGGCTATTCCGCCAAGCGCGGCTGAAGCAACTATCTGTCTACAGACAATCCCGCTGCGGGCAACGCCGAGTGGAATTGTCAGCTGCGCGCTGACGAGACCATAGGGCGAGATGCGCTGCCTACTGTTATAGGCCACCCGGTCGCGCCTCCCAGTACGTAGGCGTTCCGTAATACTGGTGGGTGCGCGTTTCCCAGTCTCGATCCTGCCACGAGTCATCACTGAACTCAGGCGCGTCCCTCAGCTGTTGCTCGGTGATATTGGTTCGAAAACCACCACGCGACGTATCATATGTCAGCGCGGCCCAGGGAATGGGGTAATGGCTGTGACCCAACCCGACAAATCCGCCAAAGCTCATGACGGCATAAGCTACGCGATCTGACACCTTGTCGATGATGAGGTGATCTATCTCACCGATATTCTTCCCGTCTGCTCCGTAAACCTTGGTTCCTTGAATGTCTTCGCTTGAGATGCATTGATGATCCGGATGGGCTGTTGCGCGGGCCATGGCTTCGTCTCCCTCACAAGTGGGCTTTGTCGGCTTAACTCGGCCGTTACGGGGGCGTTCCTGGCTTGGGAGAAGATTTCACAACGATAGCGCGCCCCCTGTTTGAGCGCAGCGGCCGCTTTTCAAGATCGTGTTCGACAATGCGCATTCCGCAATGCTCGATTTGGCTCTTCTGGGACATACGGTCAGCGCGAATGTCGGCTTTGCGCTAATGGCGCCGATGGCGCCGCCGATCTTGAGACTGTCCGCGCTGCGTTTGAAGCCGCGTGCCAATGCGCCGAAGGCGATTTCCGGGCCTACCGCCGGCAATTAGGACTGATGGCAACGTTGGAGCGCGGCGGCCGGTTGCCAACGCAAACGAGGGCGGCCGATTCACATGCTTTTGCGGCGTGCCGCTGGACGAGCCGAGTTTCACGGAAAAGTCTAAGCCGCACACATCGTCGCCGAGAAGAAGCCCCTCGTTTTGAATTCGCCGCCAATCGCGCCTACGCCGACCTCTAGAAAGTCCCGGTTGTCATCGCACCGAGGCTGGCATTTGAAACTTGCCGCCGCTACAGGAACACTAAAGAACGGGAGACGGATCCAACCGGGCAGAACGCTGCATGCATGCGCGCATTTTTCTAATCTAATCGTCCCACACTGCTAGCAGGCGGAGGCGTCCTCAGTTGCGGTCCCTTCTCCTACCAGCAGATCTCGGTGCTCGAGACCGGTGCGCTTCGGTTCGTTTTGTTTCTCCTTCGGGTGCGGCGGTCGAGCGATGTGCCTCTTCGATGCAAAGCTCTACCGCCTTGCGGAGCGACTTCGCATAGAAATCCGCGCCGATTGTCTCGTCATCCAGACTCTCTTCATCCTCTGAGTCTTTGGTCGATCCCCATAGGCCGACAAGGAGTGAAGCGTGTGGCATTTTGCGACGCAGACGCCGAAGAAGGAAGCGTAGATGCGCCGGACTTCCGCTTCCGAGGCAAGATACGCACACAATCCTTATGTTAGCTGTATCAAGCCCAAAGATGTTGGAGGACGAGGCAGCTGTCGAAGGTTCGATGCGGACGCCGATGCCATGTTTTTCCAGAAGCTGCGCGATCATGTTCGCCGTCGCTTCGTCAAGAGGATCTCGCGCGCCGATGCACAATACCGGCTTTCCGTCTCGCCAATCGGACCTTACCGTTCCAGTCGGTACAACCGGTGGCGATAGATCGGGAGTGTCGACCACTTCGATTTCAAGTGTGCTGGAGTCATGGAGGTCCTCGTTGCTCTTCACAGATGGAGCGCAGTCATCGCGATCGGAAAGATCGTCGATAACGCCCTCGACGGTTTCCTTAATCCGGCGCAGGCGATCCAGGTCCAGAGCGCCGCGTCGCGCGTCGGCCCGCGCCAGCAGTAACCCAGGGATTGCAATTTCGTCGTAGTAAGCGCAGAGGGACTTCTCCTTCATGAACCTCTCGGCTTGGTCCGCAGCCTCGTCGGGATCGCCGGCCAGCATACGTTGAAAAAAATTCTGTTCTGGCGTGAGCGCCGGCTGATCACCTAGGATCACATCCAAGAACTCCAATCGCTCGACGTGACGCCCCAAGACCACCAGGCACACCGTCAGGGGTGTCGAAAGCAGAAGTCCAATTGGACCCCATAACCAGGTCCAGAAGGCTGCAGCCACCACGACCGCTACCGGGGAGAGTCCTGTGTTGTGGCCATACAGCATGGGCTCCACAATTTGGCTGAGGATCGGTTCTACGATCACGAACAATGCCACCGTCCAAAAGAGCATGGACCACCCCGGATCAACCGCGATGGCAAGCGCCGCAGGGACTGCGGCAGCGATGAATGCGCCGATATAAGGAACGAAGCGCATTAGAGCCGCGAAGATGCCCCACAACACTGGGTTGGGAATGCCGATCACCGCAAGGCTGATCCCGATGACAATCCCGAACGTTGCGTTGATGCAGGTTTGCGTCAGGAAATACCGGCTCAGTCGCCGACCGGCATCGTCGATTGCTTCGGACGTGCGCCCCAAATCCTCTGCGCCTGCGATGCGAACAAAACGGCCCCGCAGATCTTCTCGAAAAAGCAGCATAAAAATCACGAGAACGATAACAATGCCCGTCGTCGCCAGAGGCGCCAACAGCGGCCCGACGATGGTTTGCACTACATCGAACGGTCTAGGCGGCGGCTGTTGGATTTCCACCGGCAGTGGCTTAACCTGGGGTTCTCCTGCAGCCGTCTGGGCGGGCTGATCAGGGCTTGAATTCGTCCGTCCTTGCTCCTGCGGCTTGGACATTTCCTGGCGGAGATCTCCGAGCATATCCTTTAGCCGATTGAAGATTCCCGGACTGAGCGCGACGTCTTGGACCGAATGAATCTTATCGCTTATCGTCAGCTGATAGCGGGGCAAGTTCTCGGCGAGTTGTGCGACCTGCTGGGTCATAATGGCGCTGAGCCCGAAAATCAGCAGGAATGCAAGCGTCACCGCGGCAAGAACCGAGCCCACGCGGCCGGCATACAAGCGATGAAAAAACCGAACGACCGGAGCGAGCACGAAGCTCAACAGCAACGCAACGACAACCGGCACGAAGAGCTCACGGCCGAAATAGAGCAACGCCACGAGGGCCAGGCCGATGAAGAGATTGCTCGCGACTACCGCGGGAAATAGAGAACTCGCGATGCTTCCAGGCGAGGTCCACAGGCGGGATGGGCCCGGCATATCTCAAGGGTCCGTTCCGGTTCTACTGCTCTCTAAATTACGGCCTGAGTTCCCTTTTGTTCCTCGCTGCGGTCGGCGCCACATCTGGAATTTATTGCCACCGGGGTGAGAACCGCTTCGGCGCTACATTGTTTGGTTTCCTCCGTTCATGACTACCTCCTGCGGGATGAAACCGATCAATGAGGCGCCCTCAGTTGGAGGTCCTTTTATATTTGGTTATATTTGGGCGCCGGCTATCGGCCCAAGAACCGCGGATCCGGGCGCTCGCTTCGATCCGGAAGCGGAAGTGCAAACATAGAGATCAGCCCCCAGGGGCACCCACCGGTTCGCTCCCTCGTGAACGCCAAAGAAAAAGGCCCCAGCCAAGCCGGGGCGTTTTTCCGGAGCATTCAGTTGCTTTCAGCACTTACTTCTTTGTGCTGCTGGTATCGGACTTCGAACTCGATCCTGTGGTGGTCTGCTGACCTGGCGCGCTTTCAGAATGGCCGGGACCAGCTGTGGTGTTCTTCTGGTGTCCTGGAGCATACTCTGAGGCGCCAGGTGCCGTAGACTTGGCGTTCGGGTCCTGCATCTGCTGGCCCGGTGCATACTGCGAAGCTCCCGGCTCCTTTCTATCCGTTTGTGCGAAGGCTGACGTAGCAGCTACCAGAGCGCCGATAACAACAATTGCTTTCATCATGGCGTAAATCATCCTTAAGATCTTGGTCGTTCCCAACGTTTGACGACGAGGGCCGTTCCAAGCCTCCTGTTTGGCCAGTGGAGATCGGTTTCGTCGCCCCAAGCTTCGCCGACATTTAGTAATTCCGCGTGTGTACCTCTTGATCGGGCCAGAACTCATCTTCGCCGCCCATCGGGTTTGCCCGCCTGCTCCCACAGTTCGAACGCGAATTTCCGTAACTGCTCTTCTGTTGCCTAGCCATTGATGAATTCTCCGGAGAGCATATTCTGCCTTGGATGCCCGCGCCGACGCGCAATAGCCCTGGGGGCTACTTGGGAGGCTCAACCGTGGTCTTTGTCGATCCGTCCGGCGCCGGCTGCATCCGTGGTGGACTTTGCCCTTGGGGACTTTCCGGAGGCGCACCACCTGAACCGGTGTTGGTAGGCCCGGTCCAGCCCTGCGGCTGCAATTGACCCTTGTCTTCGGGCGCCGAACGCCCCGTCGGCGCGCCAAGGTCATCTGCCGGCTTGGCAGGCTGTGCAATCGCCAATCCACCGGACAGCACAAGACATATCGATGCTAGTCGGACGCGCATTGATACCTCCATTGACCTTTGGTCAACGAAGAACTTCCCGCCGATCCCTGCCGTTCCTGTTCATCGGAACCGAATTGCCGATTCCTTCGTTCAAGAACGACTTACAGGAGAACTTTAATGGCAAGAGCATCATGGAAGCGGCCCGGCTCGCCGATCGGCAAGAAGGGCCCGCGCAAGGCAAATCCCTCATACAAGCAACGCACGCGTGAACCCTGGTCGAGCGCAGATGTGAAAATGCTCAAGCAGCTCGCGAGGGGTAACACGCCGGCTGGAGTCATGAGCGTCAAACTTCAACGTCCCGTCGCGGCTATCCGAAGCAAGGCGCAGCGCGAAGGGATTTCCCTGAAGCCCATCAATCGTTCACCCTACAACCGGCGTGCAACGAAGAGACGTTCGGGTCGCTAAGACCTGTTGGGCTCAGCGCTTACATCGTCAGCCTCTAAGGTGACGCCAGATCACGTCCTTCCTGCTGACAACTATCGCATCCCCGCGCCGCACTGACGCTCATTGGGTCTTGGGTCCAAGTCAGCTGCGGATGGTTTTCACAAACTCAGCGGATGCGCAGATTGGGCAATTCTTGCTCATCTAGAGGTTATCGGGGGTGCGCACCGGAGAGGATTTGTTCTGATTCCGCAACTCTTGTTGGGCCAATTCCCAAAATTCCTTGTCGCGGCCTTCAGGCCGCCCGGCCTTTCCCCAGAGCTGATGGGCGTAGGTTCGTATCTCGTCCTCATTCGGTTCAGCCATATGTTTTTGCCTCAGATGCACTTCATTGGTTCCGGGCTGCTTTTTGTACCTACCGGTCCAAGATGCGTGATGGTGGGCGCTAGGCTCAGTACGGGAAGTAGGACGGAAAGAATCGAGAAACATCCGTAGGGACGGTAGGGGAATTTCGCCGACACCAAACCGGCCGCTCCCGTACCCAAGGCGGACCTCAGGACAGTCACGTTGTCACCCGTGCACGTAGTGCCCTGCACCAAACCTCAGCCATTTAGGACTCGTCATGTCACAGGTCGCGCCGCTTCCTTGACAGCCTGGCCCGTGGTCGCCATTCCGGCGGCGTAGGCCGCTCCCGCACCAAGAAGAAGGGCGCAGAAGCTTGCAAACATCGCGTATGCGAAGTGCTTCCGGGCTGCATCAATCTGAGCGGGCGTTGCGGTTCTCGTTGTCGCGCCGACGGTTTCCCGTCCCGTATTGTTCGAAAAATACGCGACGCGCGTGCTGGCGGAATATGACGGGCCGACGAGGTTGCTGGCGATGCTGGTCGCCGAAGCCGGCAACATTGCCGCTGCACCGACCACCACGACGGTCGCGACCGCCCAGGCGGCCATCGCATGACCGACCCGACCGAGGCCGGTCTGATCCGGCGAATTGGCTGCCGCAACGGCGCCACCTAGAAATGCGGCGATGATCCCTGAGACCGCCCACCACACGAATGCGGCCCAGCCTGCGCCCGCAGGCGCCGATGCGGCAGTGGGAATGTCGATCGCGAGCAGACCGATGCCGAACCCCAGCATGGTCAGCAGGATCTGGACAACCAACGAAGTGAACACGCCGGCCAGTACGGCTGACCATGTCCAGCCAAAAAACACATTGGGAACGGTGCGTGTAGCCATGGCGAACTCCTCCAGTAGCTTATGCTCCGGTTCCAACGCGCCGTTAAATCGCCCGTTCCTGTTTGCAGGAACCCCGGGTGGGTTCTGGACTTGGTTTTCTGGAAAACAACAGGAGGATACCGCCATGACACTTGGCAGAGGCGCTTTATTGTGGCTGCTCGGCATTCCTCTTCCGGTGATCCTGCTGCTTGCATTGTTCTGGCGTTAGCCAGCAATCGATCGGAGACGATACCCAAAGCTCGCCGCGGTTCCCTATCCGCGACCGACACCTAAAAGAACAAACAAGCAGGACGAGAACCGCGGCCACTAGCAATGGTGTTCGCGCTGGGCGTTACGCCACACTAACTTCCGTCTCGTCGCTCTCGCGATCAGATGAAAGGTTTTCCGCCTGTTACAGCAAGCGTCGCACCGGACGTATAGCTCGAAAGCGGATCGGCTAACATGACATAGGCAGTTGCGAGCTTAGCCGGCTGCCGGCTCGTTTCATCGGCACTTGCTTGCCGAAGTTCTTTACCGTGTCCGATGGGCATGGTCGACGGGATCAGCGGCGTCCAGATCGGGCCTGGCGCGACGGCGTTAACACGTTGCCCTTTTCGGCAAGCATCTGGGCAAGACCGCCCGTGAAGTTCTGGATCGCACCCTTTGTGGTCGCATAGGCCAGCAGGATGGGGTTTGGCATGTCGGCATTCACGGAAGCGGTGTTGATGATGGCGGATCCAGATTTCATATGCCCAACGGACGCCTTGGAGAGATAGAACATCGCATGGATGTTGACCTCGAACGTGCTCTGCCATTCGTCATCACTGATATCCGCGATATCTTTGAACGTGGCCTGATGGGCCGCATTGTTGACGAGGATATCGATCCCGCCGAGTTCATCGACGGCGCGTTTAATGACGGCGCGGCAGTAATCTGGCTTTCGCAGGTCTCCGGGAAACAAGACAGCCTTGCGGCCTTCCTTCGCGATGAGAGCCTTCACCTCCTCGGCATCTTGATGCTCGTCGAGATAAGAAATGAGCATGTCGGCCCCCTCGCGGGCATATGCAATTGCCACCGCTCGCCCGATCCCGCTGTCTCCTCCGGTAATGACGGTCTTCTTGCCTGCAAGACGGCCCGATCCCTTGAAGCTGTCCTCGCCATGGTCCGGACGTGGCTTCATCGCCGAGGTCGAACCGGGCATCGGTTGCTGTTGGCTGGGATAAGGCGGGCGCGGATAATCGAGCATGGCATTCTCCCTAGGGTCATGGGTTAAACGGCATCCGCGGCGGAAACTCGTTCGCCACAGAGAGCGCAGCATTCTCGTTGGTTTCCAGAGCAATCTTCTGCGCGAGCATCACGTCGCCGGGCACAAGCCGTGCTGAAGGCGCGACCCACCCTCGGCGTTCCCGCCCCGTCGAGCTCGTGGACGTTCGCAGCCGTCCCATAGTTGATGCGGTAGCGCTTGGCCGTATCGCAACCGACCACATCGAAGTACTGGTGTTCATCGAACTGGGCGAGTTGTACCGGTGACAGCCACGCGCGCAGCAGATGGCGGCCGCGGGCCTCTGGCGAGTTTTCTCCGATGAAGCTGGCATAGAGCTCGCGGAGCGTCTGCAGCCGCGAACCCGCCCGGCGTCGAGCTCCGAACAGAAGCATGGCCCAGCGCTCACTTAGCCGCCGACGAGGCGCGGGTAAAATAACGTCTCTTGGGCCGTCGGGTCGAACGCCCGCACTACAGCGACTTCGCCGGGCCCCGTCCGCGTTGCTGCAGTGAATCCATTGCCGGTCAATTTTTTGAAGCGCTGCTCCGCCTTGGCCAAGGCTTCCATGCCGCGTCAAATTCGTGCCGCGTGTCCCCGCCATGGTTCAAAACAATCTGCGTAGGTATGGATGCTCCTCCTATGCTCCGCGATGATTGAGCAAACAGTTGGCGGGGCGCGACGTTCCTCCTTCCCGATATTCTTGCTGTGTCGGCCTGCCTCGAAGAGGGTTAGGCTCAGCGTTCGCTCTTGCCGTTCTTGCCGTTGCGGTTGGTGAAGCGGGCGTTACCGAGGCCAGTGCCGATCGTCAGCACGCCCCAGCGTTTCACGTCCTTCATGAACGGGACACCTCGGACAGGCCCTGCACCACGCCGTCGTTATGCATGACGATCGTCGTATCGTGTTCTCCGATCTGAGGGATGGCTTCGACCAGAGCTGCCGGCAGATTAAATTTAGTGCTCTCCCAGTTGCCGGGCAGGTTCTGCGCGCCCTTTGCGATCCAGCCGTCGCTCTCGATGACGCCAGGACACGCGATGCCGATGAACGGCGCGAGCTTGAAGCCTTCGTTCTCCGCCTTCGTGGTCAGGTCCCTGAGCATTTTGACGAGACGCTTAACTGCTTCCTCACGGCTCGGTTCGTCGTCGGCATGACGCCACAGCTCGGACTTCCACACGCACGCCTTGGAGAGATCCGACGCCTTCTTGCGACGCGTTTCTACGACGCCACAGCGGATATTCGTGCCTCCGACGTCGACGGCAAGGATGGAATCATGAGCTTCGAAGATCCAGGAAGGGGCGAGATGCAGCGCGCCGATCAGGCCAGCGTCGTCCGGGTGCTGATGGATCGGCAGCATCTCGATCTTGAAGCTCTCGGCCTTCAGGATGATTTCGGCGCGCGCGATGGCGAGTTCGCCGAGCCGGCTATTGCTAAAGCCGCCGCCCACCACGATGCGCTCAGTCTTCTCCCAGGCTTTGGTCTTGAGGAAGCGACGTGTCACGTGGGCGAGTTCTTGTGCGAAGTCCTCGATCGCGCTCTGCACGACCGCCCAAGCGTCGGTGTCGTCGCCGACTAGGATGGCGTCGAGTTCCTTCTTGCTGATGTTTTCGGAAAGCTCCTCGCCGAGCGGGTCTTCGCCATTGTTACGCAGCGGCTTCCGCCACTTTTCGAGTGTATCCCGGAAGGCGCCCTTGCTGGCACGATCCCCAAGAAAACCCTCCTCATCCTTCAGCTCAATGTTAAAGCTGTCGACCTCCACTGACGGGAGGCGGGAGGCGCCGTGAGCCGCGATGCCGGTGGTCGTGATCGTTTCGTCAGCCATCTTGAGCCCTAGACAAGCCGCAAGTAAACGTGCGGTTTGTATTAACGACGCTTAGGGTTATCCCGTTCCTCGCCTGGCTAGACCGGTCTCGCCGGTGCAGGCCAGTCGAGAAGCAGGCGCGCAAGCCTCCTGACGCTCCCTGCCCCCTTCATCGCGGTCTCGAACAACGCCTCCTGGATACCCGCGGCATATCGCCCGTCCGCCGCGCCCATACCAGCAGCAGGCTGACGAAATGTCCTTGCCGTTCATTTCGATCCTCCGAATGCGCTGCAGGGGCAGGAACGGCAGCCGGTTAGCCGCGTTCCATTGCCATCATTGGGAGAGGAGATTCAAATATGGGAATGTTCACGAAGGACATAAAATCGATGGAAGACCTGCTGATGCACGGCCTGCAGGATATCTACTACGCCGAGCAGCAGATCATCAAATCACTGCCCAAGATGATCGAAAAGGCAACCAACCGAGACCTCGTCGCGGGGTTGAAAGGCCATCTCGAAGAAACCAACAAGCAGGTCGAGCGGCTTCAGAACGTGTTCGAGAAGCTCGGAAAGGAGCCCAGCGGCACGCAGTGTCCTGCGATCGACGGAATCATCAAGGAGGCCGACGAGATCGCCGGCGAGATCGAGGACAAATCCGTCCTCGATGCCGCTCTCGTCGCGGCGGCGCAGGCCGTCGAGCACTATGAAATCTGCCGCTATGGCACTCTGATCGCGTGGGCCGAGGAACTCGGTCACGACGACATCGTGCGCTTTCTCACCACGAACCTCAACGAGGAGAAGGCGGCGAATAGCAAACTCAATACGGTTGCGCTTCGCAAGGGCGTGAACAGGAAGGCGTCGAGCGCAGCTTGATGGCAGCGTGGATCGACCTTAGCGGCTGCGCACAATCGCGGAGCCGCTGCCTTTTCGTTCGGCCCGCCCTCTCCGCACTGATCGCGTTTTGCGCCATGTGTACCAGGCCACCACCGAGACGACCAGCCACGCAAGCGATGCCCCCATGAAGGCGGCTGCGATGCTGGTTTCCGCCATTAACGAAAAGACCATCGCAAAGGCCAGCATGCCGAGCGCGCCGAGTGCGGCGCCGGCCGAATCGACCGCGGCCGCCATCTGCCCGCGGCGCCTGCCGGCGAGGCCCGCCTCCCGCTTGCGGCGAATTTCATGCTTCTCGATCAGAGTGGCGCTGGCGCAGAAGATCGCCGGAAGGGCGAGGAAAAGCCCGCCGATAGTGGCTCCATAGCGGCTGCTGACAAGGCCCGCGAAGACGGTCACGGCACCGCCGAGCGCGAAGCGGATCAGATATTCGTACCAGCGGCCTTCCTTGAGAGATGACGGCGAAAGGCGGATCGGCGTCATGTCTGCCCTCCGGCAAGCATCAGTACGCCGAAGGCGACGATCAGCCAGACGACGAGGGATAGCAAGGTGGCAGGCAACGCTTGCAGTCGTGCACGAGCGAGGATTTGGCAAACGACGACGCTATAGACAGCGAGCGCAATCGCACCCGCAATCATCGCCTGAGTTTGCAGAGCTGCGTAAGCGGCCCCATGCTGGTACACCGCGATTCCGAGCGTGGCGAGCGCGACCGAGGGTGCTGCTCCGAACAGACCGGCGAAGCTCTTGGGACGCAAGAGATCTCCCAGCATCGCGAAGACAGACACAACGGCGCCTCCGGCGAGGAAGCGGATCACGTACTCGGTCATCTCGCTTTCCTCCAGAGTTTCGATAGGGGGCCGCCGATACCGTAGACCGGATCCTTGCGTGGCACAGGCACCTTCGGAATGGTCTTGAGGGCACGTGGACGGTCCTCGACCGTTGTGCACTCGTCGTACGTGCCCGCCGGCGGGTAGGCGCCGATGACGAGGAAGTCGTCGTCTGCCCCCAGGCACTGGTGCCCCGTGCCGGCCGGCAGAATAGCAATGTCGCCGGCCTTCAACGTGAAGATCCTTCCCGTCTTACCGCCGAAACGGACGCTTCCCTTGCCGCGCGCAATGCCGAGCACCTCGTGGATCTGGGAGTGATAGTGCACGTAGTCGTAGATGCCGTCGCGCCAAGTGTCGGCCCATCCGTGCGCTTCGAACAGGTCCTCGATCACGGCCGCGGGGTCGTGGCGCTCGTCGAGATCGATTGCGCCGCGGTAGATGATCAGCGGCCATCGCGGATGATTGAGGATGAGACCGTCATCCTTGAAGCGGACAGTCTGAGGGCTTCGCGCTTGCGCGAGGCCCATAGCTTTCCGCTTGCCAGGGCGCCGCAAACCGGTGGCGCGTTCCGCGTACGCCTTTAGATCCTCAAGGGTCGGCATGATCGTTCTCCGTTGAAGTGTCGAGGGGGTAGCCGGTGCACAGCCGCAGGAACCGTTCAAGAACCGCTCCCAATGCGAAACCTGCGACGACATCGCTCGCCCAGTGCGCCAGAACGACTAAGCGCGTCAGCGAGATGCCGACCGCAACGGCGCGGATCGCCCGACGAGGGCCGGCGGGCAACGCGCCAGCCGCCGATGCCAAGGCTCCCATGTGCAGCGCGTGGCCAGAGGGAAAGGCGTCCTCACGTTTCCCGGAAGATCACTGTCCGTCGGTCCGGTCGGGTCTGATCGAACAGAAGCTTCAAACCATGGGGCAGCAGCGACGCCGCGACCGTAACCAGGAGAGCATGGTTGCCAACACGCCGCAGCGGCTCGCCCCGCCCGCGCGACGCAAGCCAACCAGCCGCCGCCAGGACCAGCAGGACCTTCTCGTCGGCACCCCAAGTCAAGGCGCGGGCTACCATCTCCGGAGCCGGCGCAGTGTTGCGGGCGATGAAGCGTGCGGCCACGACATCCGCCTTGGTCGGCCGGACGCTGACCGCCCTGCCCTCTAACGCGAGGTGCTGAAACTCTAGCAATTTTGAACATGGCTCAAGGATCGTACTTCGCTCCAGTTCACGACAATCAGCCGTCCGCCGTTCGATCCTCGCCCAACGCAAGCGAATGCTCGGAACGAACCTTGCTACCCATTGCGGGGTACATCACATCGAACTCCCTCGAGGATCCGTCGGACGTGAACCGAAGCAGACGATGTGGCAGGCCTTTTCCTCCACAACTGTCACCTGTCACTATTCCGCGGCCTGGACAGTCGGCGGAATTTCCACCGGCGCGAGCGGAGATACGGCGGGACCATTGAGCGCAGTGCCGTCCGGCGCGAATTGAGACCCGTGGCAGGGGCAATCCCAACACTGCTCCAGCGAATTCCAATGCACGACGCAACCAAGATGGGTGCAGCTCGCCGACAGCAGATGCAATTCGCCATCGCGGTCGCGGCAGGCGGCAATCTTCCTCAATCCGCTGCGAACGAGCCGGCCCTCTCCCAAGCGAAGCCGCTCCACCGTGGCAAGTGCATCGGCGCCGAGATATTCCGAAAAGTTCTTTAGCGGCGTGATGTTCTCGCTGATGAAGGTGGTGATGTTCTTGGAGATCTTGCGCTCCGGCAAATAGACGGCCTCCCAGCTATTGCCGCCGATCGTGATCAGATCCGCAATCAGCAGGCCTGCCACAAGGCCATTGGTCATGCCTTGTCCGGAATCGCCGCTGACGAGGTAAACATGATCTTCGTCGGGGCTGCGTCCGACGAAGCCAGTGAAGTCCATCGGTTCGAGTACCTGGCCAGACCAGCGATGGGTAATCTCCCCGATCATCGGCAATCGCGCCCGCGTCCACTGTTCGAGCGCGGCAAAACGCGCCTGACCATCGTCGGCCTCACCGGACTTGTGATCCTCGCCGCCGACAATCACAATGTCCTCATTCGCCGAATGTGGCTGCAGGCGGACATAGTGATAGGGATCGAGCGTGTCCCAATACAGCGCATCCAGCAGCGAGCCGGCCGGGACTTTGACGCAATCACGTAGGTGCGATAGGGCGCCTGTTTGGTATGGATCGCGACCTGCAGATTGACAGGCGAGTTCGTCGCGACGACGACGTCCGTGACCCGCACTTCGCCGCCTGACGTCTTGAGAGCGATTTCGCCCCGGCCGTGCTCGATCGCCTCGACACAGGTGTCGCCGTATAGCCTGGCGCCGCGCCGATGCAGCGCTTTCGCCAGTCCGGCAAGATATTTGGTCGGATGAAAGCGCGCCTGTCGGGGAAAGCGAAGCGAGCGCGCGAGACCGCCATGATGGATAGGTGTCGGATCGCTGCAAAGCTCGACGGGGATGCCCAGGCTCCTGCAGCTTTCGTATTCCTCATCGAGATGCGATGGCAGCGTCTCCGGCGCCAACACCCAATAGCCATCGACGCGACGGAACTCGCAGTCAATTTCCTCGGCGGACTGGATCGCCTGCGCGCGGTCGATCGCGGCGGCGACGCTCTGGTGATACAGCCGCGCGCAATCCTCACCGCGGACCCTGATCAACTCATTGTAGTCGTCGTCCAAGGCCGTTGCCAAATGCGCGGTGGTGCGCGCAGTCATTCCGCTGCCGATCCTGCCGCGGTCGAGCACGATAACTGAGCGCCCGCGCGCGGCCAGTTCATAGGCCACCGACAAACCGGCGATGCCCGCCCCGACCACGCCGACATCGGCGCGTTCCTGGCCTGACAGGCGCGAGGCCGCCGGGATGAATGTCTCCATCCAAAGCGATTTGGTATCCTCATCCAGCACGTTCATGGCGTTTGTCCTCTGGAGTACAAACGAAGGACAAAGCGCAACCGTTCCTTTGAACGGAGGCCTCCGCGTTCGAGCCGATATGTGCCGACGAGGCCCAAATGGACTGTCGTAAGTGGCAGGCTTATCAATGCGGAAAGGAGACTGATGCCTTTGCTCGCTTCCGAGGCCGGTAGCGGGATGCGCACATAGGAGGGAGCACGCCCGGTTCCGGTTCTTCTGAGCCGAGCAGAGATGAGAGTCGCGAGCAGCGTCCAATCCGGCTTGGCGCTGGCGGTCGCCTACTGGCATGCGAAGCCCTCATTGACGCGACTGCACTGCCACCGCCGGTCGCCATGTGTGTCCAGTCGCCAACAGGTGGGCGATCCCGAGTACCCCTCACCACCGTCGATACCTATCGGCGGGAACTTTGATGAATTCCGCCGCGTTGGCCGGGGGAAAGCGAAGAAGGCGCACGAAGTTCGCGAGAAGCGGTAAAGACCGGCCAATGAAAGCACCGGTCAAGAAGCTCTAAGGGTGGCGTTGCCCAGCCTTAGCGGGCGCCGCGGGACGCCCATCGCTCCAGGGATGCTTTCGGCCAGTCGTTCCAGGTATAGGAGGACTGAATGCAGCAGCAGCATCAGGAAAGCGAGCGACCTCGCCGACTTTTCGCATCGATTGCAAACAGGGCATCGCAAGCGGCCGGCCGTGCATCGGCCTTTATTTTGGCCTGCACGGTGATTGCCATCTGGGCTGTTACAGGGCCTCTGTTTCGGTTCTCCGACACTTGGCAGCTGGTCATCAATACCGGAACGACTATCATAACGTTTCTGATGGTCTTCCTGATCCAGAACTCACAGAACCGGGACAGCGCAGCCATCCAGGTGAAGCTGGATGAACTTATCCGAACAGGCGCCGTCCAGAATTCCTTCGTCGGCATCGAGCATTTAACCGCGGAAGAACTCGAGGATCTGCGCAAGCGTTGCGAGGAACGCGCGAAGGCTGTCGCCGCGAACAGACAGGTCGAGCGGAGAACCGAGAGAGCCCGTAAGGCGCACCGTGGTGCGACGGATTAGTGCGCGGTTCACCTCGTCGTTGGCTTGTGGAGCGGGTGTTCCTTGGACGCCGATTGCTCGGCCTGCCTTTAACTTTGTCGCCGCCCACCGCGACGCACATGAGCAGCCCCACCAAGCCTACGCCAAACCACTCGCAGCAATGGATTTCCCTACTCCCACTCTATCGTTTCGAACGACTTTTCATCGTTGATTTGCCAGCACAACTTTTCAAGTCTGAGGGACTAATGCCGACGGTATACCCGCCGCAATTTTGTGGTCTTGAATTCACAGAAAAATTTGAGCCGTTCGCGCTCTCGGCGGTTTCGCCACCTATCGGAGTCGATCGACTGGATCCGCGCTGCCGGCGTGGTCAAGACTGCCGTTACCGCCCTGGTTTGGCGTATGTTCAAATACCGTCAGAGATCAGGAGCGCGCTGGTCCGGTCGTTCGATGGTCCTCGCGTGCCGTCGCAGCCATAGCGCGACCGGAATGCGACCAGTTGGTGTGGGCTACCTTCAGGTTTTCGGCTGAGGACCGCGAACCGTCAGCGTATCTCTAGAGTATTTCGCTGAGTGCCAGAATTGTCGACGAACTGAAGATCTTTGCTCTCGTCAGGAGGGGCCCCTTTTCGGCGGAAGGGGCGTCCTGTCAACCTTGCTGAAATGCCTCGCCCTTCCGGTTCACAAGCCGACGTAGAGGCTACACCTAGGCACGTCGGCGTTGGGGCCAAAAGCGGAAGCGGCCTAAAATCGCTAAAGTTCGAAAGATCTACCGAGCTATCCATCAACGCTGGTGGAGGAAGAAAGATAGAGAGCGAACCGAGCCGTCGCGCGCCATTGAGGCTCTCATGAATGGAAACGAACTGAATGCCTATGCAAACTCGCGCAAGCGCTCGCTGAGAGAGCTTACCAGCTTGCTGAGGCCGATTCAGATGCCGATGCTTTTGCGTCCCAATTCCCCAATGCCCCACGTCCAATCTTCGCCCACAACGACACGTTCACATCGCTTGCGCTCGTTCTGTGGCGACTCGGCATTTTCAATCCACTCGATCCAGGGCCCAAGGGATGGGCCAACGCCTTCGCGTTCCGGTGCAGCACCGAGGAGGCCGATCAAGTGGCCGAACACAACTGGCAAGATGGCAGCCCAAGCTTGCCAGAATTGCTGGAAGCCTTCATTGACTTCTTTGATGGTTACGGAAAGGACTATCACGATTTTTCCAGTGCCATATACGTGCCATTCGGACGCAACGGCCGAATGACTCGGATTCTTGAAGCGCTGGTCCCGCTTGGTTATGTCGAAAAAACTGACGAAGGATATGTTTGGATCGAGCCCGTAATGCGCATCTTGTACGGGTTCAAAAGTCTGTCAGATCCAGACGCTTTTGAGCCCCGAGAGTAAGCGCAGTAGGCTTTGATATGGACATCATCCGAAATGAGATTCTCGGTCCGGTGTGGCGTAGATGCGCAGAAATCTCGTCGCGACCTCCCGAATAACCGAGGTCTCGAAAGAATCGGCCAAGGTAACGCTTCCTTCCTCCATATCATTTGGGGAGCCCGGCACGCCGCAATCCTTCTTCGTATCGCGAGATGTCTTCGGCACGCCGATAAGGTCCCAGCACGTTTTTGAGGTTGGAAACCCGCAGTGTAGGATTGAGTTTGCGCAGGCGCACGACCGCCTTCTGCGCTAGATCCAACCGTCCCGCCATCGCATTGCTCGCAGCGCCAATACGAAGTAGAGGTTGAGAGTTTGGATTGTCCTGCAACGCCATTGCCGCCCACGATGCCGCTTCGTCGTAGCGATTCAGGAAGAAATTTGCATGCGCAGTCCCAGCTCGCATCGGTGCGATCCACGGATCAAGCGGGCTCAGGCGTATGGCACGCGTGAAGCGCTCGATCGCTAGCTCGTACTCGCCGAGCCAATTCTTTACCCAGCCACCGCAATCCCACGCCTCGGCCACATTGGAATTGAGCGCAAGCGCGCGATCGATTAAAGCGGCGCCTCGATCGAGATCGCGAACAACATATGCCAATGCCCATCCACTATCAGCGAGCGCGATCGAATCATCCCTACCTAGTTCAACCGCTCGCTGAGCGAGCCTCGATACCTCGGCAACCTTTGCCGGTGTGAGCGAAATCCAGCCAAAGGCCTTGGCATTGGCATAGCAAAAGGCGGCACGAGCGTAGGCTGTCGCAAAGTCTGGGTCGAGCTTGATCGCGCTGTTGAATAGTTGCAGTGCCTCGTTGCACGCTTGCTGACTAGCATCTTGATAAGACTTAGCTAAACCGCGCAAGTAGTGATCATAGGCGTCGAGACGCTCGGTCGGCTTGCATCTGGCGCGCTCGATCTCGGCTTTTTCAACCGCCGGCGCGATCGCTCCGACAATGCTCTCCGTCACCTGGTCCTGCAGATCGAAAATGTCGCCGAGCCCACCATCAAACCGGTTCGCCCAAAGATGCACGCCAGTAGCGGTATCGACAAGCTGACCCGTGATGCGCACTCGGTTTGCGGCCTTGCGAACGCTTCCTTCCAACACATAGCGCACTCCAAGCTCACGCCCGACCAGCTTCACGTCGACGGCGCGCCCCTTGTATGTGAAGCTGGAGTTGCGGGCGATGACAAACAGCGCCTTGAAATGAGATAGCGCTGTGATGATGTCCTCGACCATTCCATCGGCAAAGTAGTCCTGTTCTGGATCCCCGCTAATGTTGGTGAAAGGCAATACGGCAATCGACGGTTTGTCCGGTATCGCGAGTGTGGGATTTGCCGATTGTGTCCGCAGTCCGATATCCGGTGCTGCAATCCGGAAGACGCGGACCGGGCGGGCGATGTTTTTGAGCTGCCGCTCACCCAGATCCTCGAAGCCAAGACCCAGCTTGTCGCGCACCTGATCGTGTACGACTCTGCTTACGCAGATCCCATTGGCTTCGGCGAGGCCTTCGAGCCGTGCTGCAACGTTAACGCCATCGCCATAAATATCGTCGCCGTCAATGATGATGTCACCGAGGTTGATGCCGACGCGGAACTCGATGCGATGGTCCATCGGTACGTCCGAGTTACGCTCCTGCATCGCGCGCTGGACCTCGACCGCACATTGGACGGCTTCGATCACGCTCGGGAATTCGATCAGAAGGCCATCGCCGGTTGTCTTGACGATGCGGCCCTGGTGCTCGGCAATGTTCGGGTCGATCAAATCTCGTCGATGCGTCTTGAGCGCCGCCAAGGTTTCTGCCTCGTCGACACCCATCAGCCGGCTATAGCTGACAACGTCGGCGGCGATGATGGCGGCGAGCTTCCGGGCCATGCGCATACCCGTTCCCGTTCGGGGGCTCAGGAAACCAGTCTACCCGAAGAGGTGCCAATGGGTCATCCGGTCCGTAGCGCGGTCGCGGCAGCGCGATTGCCGCGCTCTGAAGTTGATGAGTTCATGGCTTGCTCCCTGGGCAAACCACTCAAGCTGAGTTTCGAAAAATTAGTCGGTAAATCACCCTATGTGTGTGAAATCACCCACACTCATAGTTATATTTTGACATATCGATGAGGCTTCATCACTGTAGAGAGAGAATGTTTGCTTTGGGTCTTGGCTGTGTGAAAACGCCAAGACGCTTGAGCGCGATAGAAGAAGTTATTCGTCCAAGATCGTTCTGGGGCTCAAGCTCGCAAGCGCCTTCAACTTTGACGACGAACTGAAGAATGTAATTCTAGTTGTGTTTCGATCCTTTGGCTTTTTTACACAGCCAGGGGTTAAAGGCCGCCCTCGGGAGCTTACCGGAGACGGTCGGTTCATCTCCCTGAGGCAGACATCGCGGCGTCTGATTGAGCGGCTGCGGGGCCATTATCCGACATCAACCGTTCGTGGATCATGTTGGCTAGACAGGGTAAAGCCACTGCAGAACGCGACGGAACTGCAGCCAGGCTCAAAGCAATTTGCTGGGAGGCCAAGCCAAAGGATTCGTCGGGACCGACAATGCGATGCACGCGTGGATGGGGTAGGCAACTCGTCCGATCAGACTGGCAAGCAGTCGGTCCCCGATCGTTGGACTCGCCGATTGGAT
Organism: Bradyrhizobium huanghuaihaiense; assembly: GCF_025200885.1. Taxonomy (NCBI): domain Bacteria; kingdom Pseudomonadati; phylum Pseudomonadota; class Alphaproteobacteria; order Hyphomicrobiales; family Nitrobacteraceae; genus Bradyrhizobium; species Bradyrhizobium huanghuaihaiense. The sequence goes on from NZ_CP104172.1 coordinate 7,744,791, forward strand.
ATCCCGCAAGTCTTGCTGACAGAAATTCCATCGCCCTGCCCAACACCCCCGTCGTTCGCAGGTATTTAGGAAGTCGCTCGGTCTGGGTTGGGGACCCATTCCTCCGCGGTTGAGTCCCAATGATGGGTGTCGTCGAAATGCTTCCAGAGTGGCTGCTTTTGTTTCCTTTCGCCGTTCTGCCGGTTTGCCTGTATGCGGACGACAAGCGCCACAGCCATCATTACCCATTCGCGAGCACTATGTCGGGAGTTCCATTTGATTGCTGCGAGCATTGGAGGCCTCCGTCAAGGTAAGAACCTTTCCTCACATTTGCGCGCGCCACGAGCGAAGCGATGCAAGCTACTTCACAGGCAGTCAAAATCTTCGACATAGCCGAGGGCGATCACGGCGCGGCGAACGCGAGCAAATCGTCGGATCGCCCTTTCCGTTAAGCCTCAAGGGCAGCGGTCGGCAGCCGTGGGCGGAGATTCATCATAAGGGAGCCGCAGGCGGCCCGAAAAGCCAGTCCACCTTCCATTGCAGAGGAGCAGATCGAAGCCGACAACCCGTTGGCGCGCGGGCGAGCGGCGGTTTGCTCGGCCCGGCACCTGCAAGTGTCCTTTCCGTCGCAAGATGGAATGGGCCCGGAACAGAAGCAGCAATCCCTGCAACAATGGGCTCGCCCAACGATGCCGCTGCAATCGTGATTGTCATCAAAGATATGGCGACTACAAGCACATCGATCACAATGCGCTTCGAAAAGTGTTTCGTCATGAGTTGAGCCCTCACAACCGAGATGAAGTACTGCGCAGTTACAATCTTAGTTCGTACACAAATGGGTATCGCGAGCCATCGCCGCTTGTTCGTTTGCGGCCTCGAGGAGAGCCCATGTCTCGCGGCCACTTCAATTCGGCGCGCCGTAACTGATTTCGTGCTGCGTGTCTGTCCTGCCAAGACTGCCCTGATCAGCACGATCATAATCGGCTGCCAGGCTTTCAGGATTTTGTCCCGCAATCAGAAGCTGTTTCCGCATTTCAGCGAGGCGGGCGCGGCAGTATTCGCGATAGAGCAGGTCGATTATGGCGGGCATGGGGCCCCCATCGTTGAGTATCGCTATGAGATATTCCGATTTTCGGATAATCTAAGCCCCAGCGATGGCTGTCCGATGTGAGTCCATCCACAGGATGCGCCAATCTTCAAAGAATGATCAGCTAACCTGCTTGTCGGTGCAAAAACGGAACAGGGCTAATTATCTAAAATTTAGTATAGCAGCCTTTTGTTTCAGCAAAACTTCGTCAAACAACTCAAGATCGCTGCTGCGCGAATAAAAATCCAACCACAGCGCGAAATGAGTTACCACAGGATGCAAGCACCGTTGACTACAACACCGCCTGTTAGCCACCGTACCGAAGCAAGAATGGATCAACCGAGGCAGCTAGTCGGTCTGCCACTTGCATATTCGGCGTGGACTGCTTTTCGGTAGGCAGCGAGCCGAGAGAATTGACGGCCAGCCCGGTACCAGCGGCAAGAACAGCTATTACAATCGCGGAGAGATATTTGATCCTCATGGCGATGATCCTCCCATCGCTGACGACAAGACAATTGTGTTCGCTGAAAATTGGTTCCGTTGCGGGCAGGTCCGTGGTTGCGAACGATGCAAAAATTTTGGCCGGGATTGAAAAAATTTTGGCCGGGATTGAGGCGTCCTCCCGGCTAAACCGCCGCACGCGTCTATCAGAACATTCCGATCGAGGCGAAAAGCGCAACCTCGATTAGGACAGTGAGGCTCATAATGCCGACAGTGAGAATTGCTTCGCTCGGTGGTACAGGAATCATAGCGCGCCTCGCATATTGCGAAGCCCCAAAAGCCCAATAGCCAACACGGCTGCAAGGCGACCGACCCCGAGTTCGGTGCTGGCATCAGGTTCGCGATCGAGCAGGGCTGGCTCGAGCTGCATGAGAGCGGCACCTATGTGCGGCTGAAGAAGGCCGGCGAGGATCTGCTGGCGCACGCCGGCGAGCTGAGGAAGCAGAAACTCGGCCCCTACAGGCTCATGGAAATAATGGCTGCCAAGCCCACAGCGGCCGCACCCCACGCCAGCACATGCAACGTCCAAGGCCGAATTGTCATTGTCGCCGCCTCCTCCCATATGGGAGGATGCGGGCGGCTCGCGTGCGCTAATTGAGATAGATCAAAGGCCAAAGAGTAGCGCCGCTGCGGCAGCCACGGTGAAAGCACCAGCGCCAATGACAACTACACGCACTAGTAGTTCTCTGCTCATGCCCGATCTTAACCTCGATTGAAGGCGGGGTGGTTGCTACCGGGCAACTAGCTCTTGAGCAACCGGCGTACCTCAGATGTGCGATGCCAGCTGTCAGTGCGGTGCAAACGACGGGTTCCGGTACTGTGCGCTTCCCAAGTTCGGCGGAGCTGTTCCAACCCGTCTTCGATTAATCGGAGATCATCGTGAAGATAGTTCGTCGCGGAGGCGGACATGGATTCGAGCAATTCGCGCCGAAGATCTCTCATATCCTCGAGGGCCCGCTGGTTCCTCAAGCTCACATAAGCTGAGACGATTGCTTTACAGGACATGGGCATTCCAAAACGCGACTGTAAAAATGAGTTCTCAAAATTGACTGAACCACAGCGACCACACAGGGTGCCAAATCTCAAATATCAGGTTCCTCAAGAACGGCACGCCGCAAGATTATACACAGGTAGCATCAGCAAGCAAGCACAAGCGTAGGTAACGCGCTGAGCCCAACCCACAGCAACTTATGTCGCGAAGCTGGGTACTGTCCGTATTTGACCCTCCGTGAGTCCTGAGTTGAATCGCGGAGTGCCCTAATTTAACTTAAGTTAAAGTCTGGCAGGCAGCGGAGGACGCCCTCGTGCCTTACGACAAGGCCGCACTGGACTGCTATCTTCGGGCGCGCCGCGAGCGCTCGGATGCTGCACACGAGATGACGCAGCGGATGATTGCCAGATCGCGTGAGGCGCTGGCGCGATCTGAGGAATTGCTGCGGGTTTCAATGCCCGTCGTCTGGCATCCAGAGCCGCCGAAAGAGTAAGGCCGCATTGGAATTTCCAAAATCGCGGCGTTGCTACGGGCGCCGGCCTGTTTCCGGCCTCAGTGGTCTAGTTTGAATTGATAGGTGGCCGGTTTTGTTTTTCAGGCGCATAAAGGTGCATGCCAGAATCTCATCATCGGTCCTGTCAGTGCGGCGCTGTTTACAGCCGCACTGAGGCGATGGCCCCTTCGCGGGAAATAGCCAGCTTCGACTGCTCGGTTTGCGGCGCTCCGCTGGAATCGTGGAACACCGCTTGGGTGCCCACCTATCGGTTGATAGCTGGTCCCGTTCGGCTACCCCCAGACAGCAACTAGCGACGCGCTGTTGCATTAGCCAGCGATGGCGGAGTCGTTCGGCAGTTCTTTCACTATCGTTGAGGTGGCCTCAGACGACGCGCCGCCAAGGAGGCAGATGTGGCTAGCCTTAGCCAAGCCTAGCCAGGCGCTAACTCTGGTCCTCGCCGCTGTTCCAGAGGGTTGGACGGCGGAAGTTGTCCCAGCGATCCTTACGGATAAGCAGCAAAGGATATTCGAGGAACTAAACCTCGGTCCGGGCGACGTTTATAGGATCGATGCAAAGTAAGGCCGCCTCAGTTGGCGGCATCTTCGTCGGGACGCGCAAGTCGCAGCCGGACGCGCAAAAAGGCCCCAGCCGAGTTTGGGGGTCTAGTGGCTGGGGCTTCGCGAGAAATGGCCCAGCTCGCGTCGGGGCGGTGGAACTGGGGCCGACTTTGGCGTCACCCTCGTTGAAGGGTGACGGGAAAACTTGGCAAAGGGCGCAAACGTTCCTGTCCTAATTTCAAATCGAGGGTGTCCTAATTAGGACCGCACCGAATATCGGTAGCGAGCAAAAGACGGCCCCGGCCGTGGGCTTCTAGGGGTGGGCGGCCGGGGCCGTTGGGTGCTCGGACCTTGGGGAAGTTCAAGCAACTACTACTTACTGCAGCTCGAAGCGCCGTTCTGTTCGTTTCAACACAATGCCGGTACTCTTCCGGATAGGAACGGCAAATCCGGATAGGAACGGCAAGTCGCCTCCTGTCGAATGCCACGACACACAGAATCTGTCCCCGTCCTCCTCTCCCATTCGGTCGCGAACTCGCGTTAGGCTGACGACGCCGCCGAGCTGTTGCGGCTGATGACGACGCGATTTCACGATGCACCTCCAGCTGGATTATGCATATGGGCTCCGGCCTTGCGGCGAGGCCCGCAAAGTTCGCTAATCTCGATTTGCGTCAGAACGCCGTTTCGCAGCCGACGGCACAAGGCCGCAACGCGGACCTCGTCGAGGTCCATCAGAACGTTCCACCCGTCACGGCCTGCTTCGCTAATCAGCTCAGCAAGCCGCTGCTCGAATTCGCCTCGATCTTGGAACGCTCGGGGGCGCGAATTTGGTATCGGTTTGAAGGTCGGACGTCCTACCGCTTGCGGTGACCGTAGTCGGAACGGTGGTGCCGCCGCAGCACCATCCCTTTCCCCAAATTTCCCAAAGGTTATTTCTTCAAGGTTAGAATCTTTAAGGTTAGGGCGGTCTGGAGACCGCCTTTTAGGCGGCTCTTCACCGCCTTTTAGCTCTCCGTCGACCGCCTTTTCTTCGGCCTCAAAAGGCGGTGCATGGACCGCCTTTTCTTCTTCAAAAGGCGGCGCGGAGACCGCCTTTTCCGGAAATGCCAGCGTATAGGTGTTGCAGTGCCCGCGACCACGCGCACGCTGGACCTTGAGGAAGCCGAGCGTCTCGATCTTCTGGATTGCAATCTCGACAGTCCGGACGTTTGCGGCGATCAGATCCGCAATCGTATTGCGACCGACGAACGTGTCTCCGGTATCGCTGCTCATGTGCTTGGCAATGACCATCGCGACATGCGCCGCTAGATGGTCCTTGCCGAGAGCAACGCCAATCTCATCCAGCCACTTCAGCTTCTTGATGAAGAAATCGACTCGGTGCTTAGCGGCCATCGCGCGCCGCCTCCCTTAGGATGTACCGAGCGAACTCGAACTTTGCCGCCTCACGATCAACCGTCATCGCGGCAGCCCCGCAAATGCGAGTTCCGCAATGGCCGCCGCCATTGACAGACTAAGGCCGAACATGCGCTGGAGACGTTGCGCCCGGCGGCTGGATATGGCGGTTTCTGGTTGCTGAACTTCCAGGTTGCGATATTCGCCGGTGCAAGGGTTGCCGCCCTCGCGCCGGCTTCGCGTTCCAGGCGGCGCCAACATCAAGCACCTCCTTGCGCGCTACAGCCTCGGCGAAGTTGCGGCTCTCGAACGGTCCCGGTGCATCGTCGTGCCAGCCGATCGACCAACGGCCATCGTCACGCTGAATCACAATGTGAGAGACAAAGGCGTGAGACAAGCATCGATAGATATCGACGAATCTAAGTGTCTCACGATTTTCTAAGAGCTTGATTTCGTTGATCTGGTGTAGTCCTGCCGGGCCCACCAATTGAATCAGTGGGTCACAGGTTTCATTTCGCCGGCGGTGGCTTGCCGCACCAGAAACGCCTCGCTTCGGTGGCATCGCGATATATCAACAATCGGTAAGCTACAGCTTCGCACGCGCTCCTGCCATAACGTCTCCACTCAACCGTAGATTCGGCGGCTCTTTCGCGCGAAAAGGCTAAACAGGATGCGAATAGCTTCGCAGCATCGTGTCGACGGTGGATGCGATCTCCAGCAAATGGCGATCGGCGTTCCTGCGACCGATCAGCATCAGTCCAGTGAGAAGACCGCCCGCGGGCAGTGGCAGCGAAATCGACGGGCAGTCGAGCATGTTGGCGACGCGCGGATTGCGCAGCACGAGCCCATTGAGCTGATGGAATGCGGTGTCGTCCGCAATAGAGGAGAGAAGCGGCGCACGGATTGGCACTGTCGGCAGGACGAAAACCTCATTGTTGCCGAAAGACTGTTCAAACGACCGGATCGCAGCCTGCCGGAGCCGCACCATGTGGACATACTCGGTGCCGAGGACGCCGGCGCCGGCTTCGATGCGAGCGCGCGTCCGAGGATCGACACCGTCTAGATCCGAGAGCCCCAAACTGCGCAAGGTTGCGCCGACCTCGATCGATGGGAACGTGCCGATCCTGTCGATTCGTGCGACATCATCGAGAGCAGCCTCGATGGATCCATCCTTGATCTGCAAGCCCCCTGATCGCAGCCGATCTATGGCATTCTCGAACGCGTTGAGCACCTCGTGCTCACAGCGATCAAACAGGCGTCCGCGGGCCACGATGAGACGGAAAGTGCCTGGAGGGGCTGCCCTTAGCCGCGGCGGCGCGCCTTCCCCGGAAAGCACCTGATCGGCCACGAAGCAGTCCGCGACGTTCGACGCGATGGGACCGATCGTATCTAGACTCGATGACAATGAGAACGCGCCGGCGGTCGGCACAAAGCCGCTGGTGGGCTTGAAGCCGACCGCGCCCGACAGCGCGGCCGGGATTCGGATCGAACCGCCGGTATCGCTGCCGATGGCAAGCTCCGCCATGCCGTCAATCACCGACACCACAGCGCCCGATGACGACCCTCCGGGGACGCGGGCGCGGTCTCGAGGATTGCCCGGCATCCCGTCATGCGAGTTTGTACCCAGCGCGGAGAAGGCAAACTCGGTCATCTGGGTCTTGCCGATGACTATTGCACCTGCAGCTCGCAGCCGCTTGACGACTTCAGCGTCCTCAACTGCGGGCGGCAGACGGCGCAGCACAGCAGATCCAGAGCTCGTGACCGTTCCGGCGACGTCGAACAACGCTTTCACCGAAACGATGCGGCCATCGAGCGGACCGCGAGAGCTACCTGTAGCGGCGCGCCGGTCCGCGGCCTCAGCCTCCCAGCGGGCGCTATCCGCGAACACAGCCGTAAAGACGTTCTTTGCTTGCGGCGAATGGATCCGCGCAAGTGCCACCTCCAGCCGGGCAACGGCAGAAAGGTGCGATCGATCCTTTGTTGCTATCATGAGGCCCGCTTGGGGAGAACGATCAGGAGACGACCGGCAGGACGTCGACGTCGTAGCTATGGGTCAGGGACCGGTTAAGCACCGGATCCTTCAGCTCCATCTCAAAACGCGTCCCCGGCCGAATGCCTCCGATCGCGCCAGGCGTTCCGCAGAACATCAGTGTGCCCGCCGACAGCATGTCCGTTCCGGTGTAGCGACGAATGAGATCGCGCGGCGTCCTCAGCGAGGAGACCAGACTATCCTGGTAGAGGACCCGCTCGCCGTCGATCGTCGCCCACGATCGAAGGACCAGCTCATCCCAATGCCCCTCAACATCAGCATATGACCAGAGCTGTGGGCCGACCGGCTTGCCGCACAACTGTTTCGAAAGGGCGATGCCCGAAGCTTCCGCCTTGCGGTCGGTATGATCGGATCCGATGCCGACCCAGAGTCCGTCCGCCATGGCGACAATCACCGGCTCGACCTCGCCGGAACTGTCCGCGCCAAGGACGGTCAGCCGGCTTTCCTGGGTCAATGTTTGCGCCGCGACGCGATAATAGAGCGGTGTCGTCGAGGGGCGCGGAATGCCGAGCGCTGCGAGTTCCGCGATGTGGTGCTCGATCGCCGCGGCATCCCTGCCTGCCCAGCCAGCGATGACAAGGGACCCGATCTCGACGGCAACACGATCGGTCCGGCCACTTGCGAGGCGTTCAAATTGTAGCAACATGGAATTCCTTCTCTTTGGTCGGCGTGGCCAGGACTTCGCCGCGCTCGATCTGCAGCGTCCTGTCGGCGATCCGGTCGAGCAGCGCGGGCGAAGATTCGGTGATCAGCATGGCAAGCTCGGGCCGGTGCTTGCGTAGCTCGCCGAGGGTTCGCGCGTAATCGAGCGCGAGGGCCGGTGCAAGGCCCTGGAAGGGCTCGTCGAGCAGCAGGACTTTGCGCGCCACCGTCAGCGCGCGGCCCAGTGCGACCATCTTTCCCTGTCCCCCGGAAACGCCGCCAGCGGGCCTGGAGCGCATCACGTGCAATTCGGGCAATAAGTGGTAGATCTCGTCGAGCCTGCGTGCGATCTCGGCACGTTCGAGCTTCAGCGCCAGCGCCGGGAGGCGGATGTTCTCCTCCACGCTCAGCTCCGAAATCAGGCGCCGGTCCTCCGGCGCATAGCCAATACCGGCCCGGGCGCGGGTATGAGCAGGCCTGCTGCCGAGATCGTCGGCATCGAGGCGGACCGAGCCGTCGTCAAGCGCGATGAGGCCCATGATTGCACGAAGCGTCGTAGTCTTGCCGGCGCCGTTGCGCCCGATCAACACCGTCGTCTTGCGCGCGATGATCTCGCAACTGACGGCGCGCAGCACGCGAACGCCCTCGATCGAGACGCTGACCTTGTCGAGCGTGAGCATCAGGCCACCCCTACGACACGTTGGCGGACTTGCGCATTGCCGAACACCTCGTCGGGCCGCCCCTCGGCCATGATGTTGCCGGCGTTCCACACTAGGACGCGGCTCGCGTAACGCGCGACCACGTCCATGTCGTGCTCGACGAACAGCGCCGTGATGCGGCGCTGGCGCAGCGCCGCCATCAGTGCCTCCATCAGCGGAAAGCGTTCGAGGGCGCTCACACCACTGGTCGGCTCGTCGAGCAGCAGCAGCCGCGGCTTCAGCGCCAATGCGACTGCAATGTCGAGCAGTTTGCGATGTCCTTCGGGAAGCGTGCTGCCGATCCGGTCGGCATCCTTGGCGAGCCCGACGAGGTCAAGCAACGCTATTGCCTCGTCGCGTCGCGTCGCAGTTTCGAGCGGGTGGACTACGCTCCACAGACCATCGGTTGCCGCCAGCGCCAGCATCATGTTGTCGATCACGCGCTGTGCGGAGAAGAGCTGCGGGATCTGGAATGCGCGGGCGACGCCGCGGCGCGCGATGGCACGTGGCGACAGGCGGGTGATGTCGTGGCCATCGAGCAGCACGCTGCCCGATCTCGGACGAATATAGCCCGTGCAGATGTTCAGCAGCGTGGTCTTGCCGGCCCCGTTCGGCCCGATTATCGCGAGGAACTCGCCCTCATGGACCACGATGCTGACGTCGTCGGCGGCCTTGACGCCGTTGAATGCGACGTGGAGGCGCTTGGCTTCCAGGATCGGACGCGTCATAGGCTCGTCGCCTCCTTGCGCGCGAACAACCCATAGATCCCTTGCGGCATGAACATGATCACGATGATCAGTGTCATGCCCACGATCAAATTCCAGGAATCGGTGACAGTCACCGCTGCGCTATGCAGCAATTCCAGAAACAAGGCACCGATGAACGCGCCCGGTACGCCACCAATGCCGCCAAGCACGGCGATCAGCACGAGGTGACCCGATGCGGTCCAGAACGCAAACTCCGGGACCACGCGGCCGATTGCAAAACCGGCGATCGCGCCGCCGAGGCCGGCGAGCGCGGCCGAGACGACATAGGCAATCAGCAGGACTGCCCAGACCGGAATGCCCAGATATTCGAGCCGGATCTCGTTGGTGTGGACGGCCGAAAGCGCATGGCCGAGCGGGCTGTTCAGGTAACGCTGCACGGCAAGACCGACGAGCACCATCAGTCCCAGGCTGAGATAGAACAGCACGCTCTTGAACGCCGGTTCGCCGAGCACGAGGCCGAACACCGCCGGGACTGGCACCGGCATGCCGTCGGTTCCGCCGGTGACGCCGTACAGTTTTGCGCACAGCGCGTAAAACACCATGGAGACAGCAAGATTCAACATCGCGAAGAAGATCGCGCGATAGCGGACGAGAAACGATCCGGCGACGGCACCCACGAACGCCCCGCCCAGCACCGACAGGATCAGCAGCAGCCCAAGATCGTTGACGCCGGTGCGCGCCAGGAACGCGCCCCCATAGGCGCTCGCGGCAAAGAACATCGCATGCCCGATGGAGATCAGTCCGGCGCGGAGCAGCACCGCGACGCCGAGTGCTGCAAACCCCTTGGCGATGGCAAGCGTCAACACGAATTGCAGCCAGGGCGCGGCGATGGGCAACAACGCCAGGATGAGAACCGCAGCAGTTGCAAAGATCGTTCGCATCATATCCTCCGCGCCGTCACCGATCCGAACAGCCCGTAGGGACGGATCAGGAGAACGACAAGCATCGCTGCATAGGGAGTAACCGCATCCAGGGACGGCGCCATATAGATCGCCAGCACGCGTGCCAGTCCCACGATCAGCGAGGCGACGGCCGCCCCCTCGATCTGTCCGAGGCCTCCGATCGCCGCCACGGCGAAGGCGAGCACCATGGTATCGGCCCCGAGCCCCGGCGCGATGCCTGAGGTTGGCGTGGCCAGCGCACCACCCCATGCCGCAAGGAACACGCCCAGTGAGAAGGCGAGGATGAAGATCCGGTTGGTATCGATGCCGATCGACTGCGCCATCTCGCGGTCGGTGACGACGGCCGTGATCAGGCGCCCAAGCCGGGTGTGGTTGATCAGGAGCCGCAGGCCGCCGACCACGATGAGCGCCATCCCGATCAGCACGATCTGGTAGTTGAGATAGACGACGCCACCGATTGAGGTGGTGCCGAGCAATCGCATCGGCGCGTCTTAGTAGAAGGACTGGACGCCGAAGATCACGCGCTGCAGATCCTCCAGGATGAGGAACAGCCCGAACGTGATAAGGATCTGCACCGCTTCGGACTTTCCATAGGTCCAGCGGACCAGGCCGCGCTCGATCAGCGGACCGAATGTCGCCGCTACGAACACGGCGCTGAACAGGAGCGCCAGGAACGACAAATACGGGTTGAGCTGGCGGCTTGCGACGAACAGGCAGATGGAGGCCGCGGCATACCCGCCAATCGAATAGAGGCTGCCATGGGCGACGTTGAGGACGCGCAGCACGCTGAAGACCAGCGTCAGGCCGACCGCCGCGAAGAAGATCAACGCGGCGCTCGCCAGGCTGTCCAGCAGCAAGGGAATGATTGCATTCAACATCGGCTCACGCCTTCCGTGATTGGAATCAGGTGCACGTCATTCCGCTCTATTTGTAGCTACCCGGCTTCGGTAGGCTTCTGACAAACTCGGGCTTGAGCGTCGAAATCCAGGCAAGCGGACCTTGGCCGGTCTGCGGCATCAAGCCGTCGCCCTTGTAGCGGACCATGTCGCCGATCACGGGAAACTGCTGCGCCGGTGTCTTCACGGTGACGCCGACGATCTGGTCGACGAGGCCGTCATTGTCGGCGCGCGTCTGCGCCGTGCCGGTCAGGGTCTCGACCTTGCTGCCCTTCATGGCGGCGGCGAGTTCGGCACGCGTCGGCCATTTGCCGCCGTTCTTCTGGATCGCAGCCTCGTAGGCGGCTTTCACGTAGATCAGTGCGTTGGCCATCTTGATCGAGGGAAACACCGGATACTCACCAAAGCGCGCCTTGTAGGCATCAGCAAACTTCACCGTCTCTGGCTTCGCCCTGGCATCCGGCGACATCCACCAGCCATCGCCGAGAACCCCGACGATCACGCCGTCAGGCAACGGCACGCGTTGCAACATTGTCTCGCCGAGTGCCAGAATGACCTGACTGGAGGTGAAGATCCCACGCGGTGCGGCCTGGCGAACGAAGTTCTCGAGATCGGCTCCCCAAAGATTTGAGAAGACCACATCCGGGCGTGCCGTGGTGAGGCGCGAGATTTCGGTCTGGTAGTTCGGCGAGCCAAGCTTCGGATAGAGTTCTGCGACGATCTCGACGTCGGGCTTCAGGGCCTTCAACGCCGCGGTGAAGATCTTCGCCGCGTCATGGCCGAACGCATAGTCCGGGTTGATGATCGCCACCGTTTTCACATCGGGTTTGCGATCCAGCAGGTAGATCGCGTAGGCGATGAATTCAGGCACGGTATTGCCGTTGGGGCGGAACACATATTTGCTCTTGCCGTCCATCAGCAGCTGGTGGGTGTCGCAGTTCCAGCCCACGGTGGGAACCTCGAGCTGCTCGGCGAGCGGCGCCAGCGCCAGGCAATTCGCGCTCGACAAGGCCGCGATCATAACCAGGTTCTTCGCATCCCCAGCGAGCCGGCGGTATTCCGCGATCACACCTTGCGCGCCCTGCGCCTCATCGACATAGGTCGCGCTGACCGGAACGCCTGCGATCCCGCCCTTTGCATTGATCTCGTCGATCATGAGGTCGGCGGCGTTCTTGCCCGGCATCCCGTAGGCTGCGGCGGGACCCGACGTGAACGTAAAGATACCCAGCCCCAGCGAACTCGGCTTTTCCTGCGCAGCGACCGGAGTTGTTGCCACTACGCCGACCGCGAGAGCTCCCGCAAGACCATCGACAACCAACCGAAGATTGGACTGCGGTAACCCGCGCTCGAGCCTGAAGAGCAGACCGAGCGACGATAGGCAACGCGCAACTACGGTGGACATACCTTTGAACGCCATATTCCTCTTCCCCTTGGCCAGTCTATCGATGATGTTGGTGGCGATAGCGAACCGGGTGTCAGACCGGATCGAAGTAATGCATCTCCAGGAGCAGACAGCCGTTGACGGACTTGAACGGACCGTGCGGCGCGTGCGGCGGCCGGCAGGCATACGTGTTCGGTGGGAAGCTCTCGCCGCCCTCGCCCTTCGCGTCATTTCCGACAATCAGATCGCCCGATACGAGATACACTTCTTCCCAGTACTCGTGCGAGAACGGCGCGGTGGTGTAGACGCCGGGCGCGAAGCGCAGCAGCCGGGTCCGCGTCCCGCGCCAGTTCTCCTCGTCCAGTCCGCCAGAGATGATCTTCTGCTGGATGCCGGCCGGATAGCCTGCCGGCACTTCCCAACCGGTCGTCATGTCGAGCGTATGGAATTCGTCATGCTTCTTATTGACGGGCATGGATTGTCTCCCTGGATCAGGCGGCTTTGCTGGCGGTCGAGACGCCGTTGAGGTCGTAGGAATCGAGCATGGTCTGCACCAACCGGTCGGCGCCGGCCCAGTCGTAGGTGCGATAGGAATGGCCTTTGGTGACGAAGGTCGCACCGGCGTAGAACATCTCGTATTGCTGGTGGCGCGAGCCGAACTCGGAGCCCACGGCATCCCAGGCGAGCTTGTAGAACTTCACGCGGTCATGTGAATTGGCCTTCGGCGACTGTTGGGTCTTGCCGATCAGGGCTGCGATCTCGGGATTGTCGAAGTCCGCAACCGACGAAGGCAGCATGATCATGCCGCCGCCGGCGAGCTCGCGGAGCGTGTTGATGACGTGGGCATAGAGCTGCTGCGTCAGCACCTGCGCGGAATAGAGCGTGTGCCGGTCCGGGATGAAATAGGGGCCGACCTGCGCGCCCTTGGCCTCCATAGCGGCCACCAGCGCATCGACCATACCGGTCTCGGCCGCGAGCTGACCGAGCATTTCGCGCACCTGCGGGAACTGGGTAACGCCGTTCATTTCGGCGGTCCGATGCGCAAGGCCGGTCAGGAATTTGAGCTTGACGCTGAGACGGACCATCGCCTGGTAGTTCTGATAGACATGGCACGGCGTGCCGTGAAACTGCTTCTGGCACATTTCGACATTGCCTTCGATGAAGACGCGGTCCCACGGCACCTTCACGTCGTCGAAATAGAGAACCGAGTCGTTCTCGTCGAAACGGCTCGACAGGGGATGGTCGAACACTGCACCGGCGGCATCCTCATAGGATTTCCGCGACAGCATCTTCAGGCCCTTCGTGTTCATGGGTATCGCGAAGGACATCGCATAACGCTCTTCACCTGGACGCATCGGCTGGATGGTCGTGACGAAGACCTCGTCGGCAACCACGCCGCCGGTGGCGAGCATCTTGGCGCCGCGGATCGTGATCCCCTCTGCGTCGCGATCGACCACACCGGCGGTGAGGAATGGATCGGCCTGTTCGGCTGCACCCTTCGAACGATCGGCCTGCGGATTGATGATGACGTAGGTGAGATAAAGGTCCTTGTCGCGGGCGTAACGGTAGTAGCTCTCGAGCGCGCCGGCGCGGGCGGGATCATGCGCCTTGAAGACGTCGAGCCCCATGTAGAGCCCGGAAATGCAGGACGCCACGTGGTCGGGGGCGCGGCCCATGAAGCCGGCATGCAGCGAGGCCCACGCCTCCAGCGCCTTTCGCCGTGTCACGAGCTCGGCATAGGAGGACGGAAGCTGCCAGATGCGGTTGGCGCGACCTGCACCCGCGTCAAACGTCATCAGATCCGCGTTCGCCGGCGCGCTCGCGAAGTCGAACAGGCCCGCCATGGAGGTGGCGAGGTTGCGGAAGGCATGGTGTGTCGTGACATCGCCGACCGAGGCGCCGTTGATGTAGATGGTCCGGCCGTCCTTCAGGCCTGACAGGTATTCCTTTGCGCTGCGCATCGCAGGTCTCCGGTTCAAAGCTAGTAGTGGATGGAAAGCGGCCAGGTCGGCTCGCGCTCGGTTTCATCGACGAGATCGCGGTAGCGGCCGCGGAAGAAGATCAGGGGAGCAGCGGCCTCGGCGCGACTCGCATGCCTGATGACACGGACCACGAAGATGATGTGGTCGCCGCCTTCGTAGATCGCATACGGTGCGCATTCGAAATGTGCCATCGCGCCCGAGATCAGAGGCGCCTCGGCATGGCCAACCGACGTCTTCACCTGATCCCATTTGTCGGAAAGAGCGCGCGCGAACTGATTGGAGATCTGCTCCTGTTCGCGCGCGAGGATGTTGACGGCAAAACCCTTGGCTTCGAGCATCGCTGGCAGGCTGCGCGCCTTGCGGTCGACACTGAAGAGAACGAGCGGCGGATCGAGCGAAACGGAGTTGAACGAGCTCATGGTCATCCCGATGAGCTCCTCGCCCTTGCCGCGCGCGGTCACCACCGCAACGCCGGTGGCGAATTCGCCCAGGGCACGCCTGAATGCACGATCCTCCATGGACACCGCCTCGTCGCCCGGTCCTGATTTATAGTTCTCAGATAGCTTTCTGACCAAGCTACTTTGAAATGTCAATACCCTTGCTGACCGAGCGCATGCGTGCTCTTTAGGCAGCGTCCAACGCTATGATTTTGCGGAGAGAATGCCCGTGTCCGATGCGCTGCTGACGGCCTCGAAGCCCGAGTTGCTCGACAAGGAAGGAGATCGCACGCTTCGCGGCCTCCTCTACGACTATTTCGCATTTGGACGCGGTCTAGAAGCCTGCCGGGAAATATTCGCAGGCTTCGTAGACCTGTCGCCGACCCAATATCTGATCTTGATCGCGATCAAGAACTCGACCGCGGAAGAACCGATGGGCGTGAATCAGGTCGCCGAACGGCTATACCTGAGCGGCGCCTTCGTCACCAACGAGATCAACAAACTGGTGTCCGACGGCTTCCTCGAGAAAACCCCCCATCCCGAGGACGGACGACGGGTGCAGCTTGCCCTCACCCAGCACGGAATGAGCCTGTTGATCCGCCTTGCCGCCTTGCAGCGACCGGTCAACGACGCGCTGTTTGGAATGCTGACGCGCGAGGAGTTCAAAATGCTGGCTCAGCTGTTGTCCCGGCTTGCATCAAACGCCGAAAACGCGTTGAAGCTGGCCGTACATGCGCAGGCTACGCTCAAGTTGCAGGAGGATCGGGACTCCGCAGCGAATCCGCCGGATTCTCGCAAGAAGCGGCGCGCAACGCGGCGCACCGGTCGATAACGCCAGTCGGAGGCTGCCGTCTTGCCTCGTTCCACGGCTCAGTTCGAAGGCGGAAGATAAACAGAGGCGGAAAGCTCAGACTAGCCGCACCAGTTTCGCACCAGAAACAACCTGATCGAAACGCACCGAACGCGGACGAAATCAAACGAAAACCCAGCAAAATCAACAAATCTGGTCAATATTCTCCCGCTCATAACGTCTGGTTGCAGGTTCGAGTCCTGCCGGGCCCACCAATCTTCGCGCACGTAACGAGTGAAGGCTGCCGCGCAGAAGCCCCAATTGGGCGAAGACGGGCTGTTGCGGCGCGCTACGGCTCGGCAAGCCACACGCGGACGCAGTATCCGCCAATCTTGTAACAGCCACTCACGCCGCCTCGCCCAACACCGTTCCGAGAATTGTCGTTTGGTATGCCGCCAGCATTCCGGGCTCCTCGATCGATCCGTGGTGATGCAGCTGGCGCCACGCACCGCCCCGTCGCGTGAACCAGCGCGTGGTACGAAATCGAACGTCCATCTTCAGGTCGGTAGTCATGCAGGTGCCGACTTCGCGGCCGACGAACAGGTGCCAATCGTCGCCGCCCTGGCTCGTGAAATCGTGGAAGGTCACCTGGACAATCGCCGGACCACCGAACAATTTCAAATAGCCTTCACTGATCGACCGCCAACCTCGCCGGATGCCGCCCATCGGGTTGTCCATGCTGAGCGCATCCCCCTGTTCCCAGTTGGCCGCCAGCCCCTCAAGGTCCCGCGCGTTGAAGGCTTTGTAAAACGCGATCAATGCGTCAAGTGGGTCGCCGCGACCGCTTTGCACTTCGTGTCCGGTAATCTCGGTCAATCTTATCGTCATGATGTTTCTCCGTGTTGTGTGTGTCCTCAAAAGACCCGCGCTTCAATCACGCTCGCCGCGCTTCCGCGGCTTGCACACGTGGGTCATCGTGCGCATCGTGATATTCGAGGCCGAGCGGACCAATCGCGGAGACTTGCGTGACGTATTCTCCGGACTTCGCCCAGTGGAAATGCCAGGTCTCGCCGGGCAGCACGATGACGCTGCCGGGCGGATAGGCCGTCACCTTGTCGCCATCGAATGTTTCCCCGAGCCCGATGTAGAAGACGCCCGACATGACCGTGTAGATACGGTCTTCCGGATGCTTGTGCGGCATCAGCCTGGTGCCGCCAGGCACCTTGACGCGGACGACATAAGGTCCCGCCTCGGATGGATGGCCCACCATCACGGCGAGCCGCGCACCTGACGGAAACGCGGGGAACGGCTTCCACTCGATATCCTCAGGGAACACTGCCCTGAACGTCGATTGATCGGGTTGATGATTGCGGCCCATGACGCTGCCTCCTTCCTGACGGCTGACTAGTCGAGCTTCGCGTCCAGCGTGATCGTGGCGTTGAGCACATTCGATACCGGGCAGTTCTTCTCGGCTTCTCCCGCGATACGGGCAAAGCCGGCGTCGTCGAGGTTGGGTACCTTGGCCCGCAAGGTGAGAGCAGACTTGCTGATCTTGAATCCCTGGCCGTCCGGATCCAGCGTTACCGCGGCCTCCGTGGAGAGCTCGGTTGGATTGAATCCCGCCGTCTGCAGGCCGAATGCCAGGGCCATCGTGAAACAACCGGCATGAGCGGCCGCGATCAGTTCCTCGGGATTTGTGCCCTTCTCGTTCTCGAAGCGGGTCTTGAAGGAATACGGGGTCGCATCCAGGACACCTGAATCGCTGGTCAGCTGGCCGCTCCCTGCACGCCCCGTGCCATGCCACACTGCCTTTGCCTTACGGATCATTGCTCTTCTCCCTGTTAGTTCTGCACACAGCCCCGCACGGAAGTGTGCGGGACTACCCCATCGCGCCGGTTACGCCGGCAGCTTCAGAACGCTGCTATCGACCGGCATCTTTCGCAGGCGTTTGCCAGTCGCCGCGAAGATCGCGTTCGCGATCGCCGGCACGATCAGTGACGTTCCGGTCTCGCCCATTCCACCGGGCGGCTCCGCACTCTTCACGATGTGCACATCGATCACCGGCGCCTCGTTCATACGGAGCATCTGGTAGGTGTCAAAATTGGTCTGCTCGACGCACCCGTTCTTCAGCGTGATCTCGCCGTAGAGCGCGGCTGTTGCGCCGAAGATGACGCCGCTCTGGAGCTGCGCCTGCACCGTGTCGGGGTTGACGACCGTGCCGCAATCCATCGCACAGACCACCCAGCGAACCCGGACGTTGCCATCCTTCGACACTTCGACCTCGGCCACCTGCGCCAGATAACTGCCGAAAACGAATTGCAGCGCAACGCCGCGCCCGCTGCCCTTGGGCAAGGCCTGTCCCCAGCCGGATTTTTCCGCGGCAAGATCGAGCACCGCCCTGGCGCGCGGGTTGCCGTCCAGCAGCATCCGGCGATAGGCGACGGCATCCTGTTTCGCTTCAGAGGCCAGTTCGTCGACAAAGCTTTCGGTCACGAAGACATTGTGCGACGGCCCGACGCTGCGCCAGAACGCCGTCGGAATACCCGGAGGCTCCACGCGGACAAACTCCACGTGGAAATTCGGCAGGTCGTACACGAGATCGATCGCACCTTCGGTCGAATCGGGATCGAGACCATCCTTGAAGGCCGGCGGCAGCCATCGCGCAATAACTGACGGCCCGGCGAAGCGGTTCTTCCAGGCCACGGGCTTTCCCTGCGCATCGAGCCCCGCAGCAAGTCGGTCAAACCAGTACGGCCGATACATTCCGTGCTGAATGTCTTCCTCCCGAGTCCAAACCACCTTGACAGGGCCATCGACCTGTTTGGCGATCTCGACGGCCCGGACCGCGACGTCGGCCTCCAGCCGCCGGCCAAAGCTGCCGCCAATGAGATGATTGTGGACGATGATTTTCTCCGGCGGCAGGCCCGCTGCCTTGGCAGCCATCGTCTGCACGCGAGCCACAGCCTGGCTGCCGATCCATATCTCGCATTCGTCTTTGCGGACATGCACGGTGCAGTTCATGGGCTCCATCGTGGCGTGGGCCAGGAATGGAAGTTGATACGTCGCCTCTACTTTGATGACTGCAGCCGCCAACGCCTTGTCCGCATCGCCGTTGTTCTGCGCCACCGTGCCCGAGCCGAGCGTCGCCTGTTCGAGCTGACCCGCGATTTGCGCTGTCGACAGCGCCGCGTGCGGGCCGTCCTCCCACTCGATCTTGAGGGCTTCCAGCCCCTTCTTGGCCGCTCCCATGTGATCAGCAACGACAGCAACAGCATCATCGAGCCGAACAATTTGGCGCACGCCCTTGACGGCCTTTGCTTCCGTATCGTCCAGACTCTTCAGGCGACCACCGAACACCGGCGATTGTGCCAGTGTCGCAATCTTCACACCCGGTGGGCGCGCATCTATGCCATAACGGGCCGTGCCGTTGACCTTTCCCGGCGCGTCAAGCCGCTTGGCGGGCGTGCCAATCAGCTTGAAATCATCGGGCCCCTTCAGTGTCACTTTGTTCGGCACTGCGACCCGTGCCGCATCTGCGACCAGTTCCCCGTATTTCAGGCGTCGCCCCTTCGCATCATGGATCACTTCGCCGTCCCTTGCGCGGCAGGTCGCCGGGTCTACGTTCCATCGCTTGGCAGCCGCTGCGATCAGCATCATCCGCGCCGTCGCCCCGGCCTCGCGCAGCGGCTTCCACGCACCGCGCATAGCATTCGAGTTTCCCGTCGCCTGTACGCCAAGCATCGGATTGGCGTAAAGCTTTTCGTTTGGCGGCGCGTGTTCCAGGCGCACCTGACTCAGGTTCACCTCGAGCTCTTCGGCGATCAGCATCGGGATCGAGGTATAGGTACCTTGCCCCCATTTCGACATAGGGCATGGTCAGGACAACCTCGCCGTCGTCGCCAATGCGGATGAAGGCGTTTGGTGCAAAGTTAGTTGAGGCCGCGTTGCTTTGGCCGAGGGGCAGCGCCAGGCTCAATAACAGGCCGCCACCAACCGCCGCGGTGCCGGCAAGAAAACCACGCCGTGACAGGTTGGTGTCGTCGAGACGTGAAGTCACGCGATCGAAACCCATGTCAGCCTCCCTTTCCGGTCGACTGCGCGGCAAGCTTGATCGCCTCGCGGATGCGCACATAAGTTCCACAGCGGCAGATGTTGCCACTCATGGCCTCATCGATATCGGCGTCCGTCGGGTGCGGATTGCTCGCCAGCAACGCCGAGGCGGACATGACCTGCCCGGACTGACAGTAGCCGCACTGGACGACCTCATGGCCGAGCCAGGCCTTTTGAATCCTTGCGCCGGCCGCTGTGGCTCCAATCGCTTCGATCGTCGTAACTGCCGACTTTCCGATGCTGTCGATCGGCGTGACGCATGACCTCGTTGCGACGCCATCGATATGAACGGTGCAGGCGCCGCATAGGGCCGCGCCGCAACCGAACTTCGTGCCGGTCATGCCGAGCACGTCGCGCAATACCCAGAGCAACGGCGTATCGGCATCGACATCGACGCTGTGCCAGATTCCATTAATGCTGATCGTGAATGCCATGATGTTTCTCCTTCCCTTGGACATCACCGCCTGCACGACGCCGCAGGCGGTGATGCTGTCAAACAAGCTCAACTGCCCAATTGGCCGACGTGGAAGCCGAGCCGGTTTTCGACGTCGCCGGCGCGATGGAAGCCGCGTTCCAGCAGTTTCTTGATCCGGGTCTGGCTGGCAGGCCGTTGCACGGAGGCGAGGAACGCATCCCACTCCGGGGCGATTTCCGCATCCGATGGCAAGCTCGCCGTGTTGACGAGACGTTTGGTCTCGGTGATCGCCTGCTTGTCGAACGAGGCGATCCGCATCGCCAGCGCATCGACAAAGCCGTCGAGTTCGGAATCCGGCAGGCTGCGATTGACGTATCCGTAGCGCTCGGCGAGTTCGCCGTTGATGTCGTCGGCGCTGAGCAGCACCTCCAATGCGCGGCCGCGGCCGATCAGGCGCGGCAGCCGAGCCATCGGGCCGCCGCCCGGCACCAGGCCGGCGCCGACCTCCCATTGCGACAGGATCGCCTTCTCGCGGCTTGCGAACCGCATATCGCTCGCCAGCGCCAGTTCACTTCCAACCCCGGTGGCGCGGCCTCGGATCGAGGCGATCGATGCGACCGGCGCGCGGCTGAGACGGGCCAGCATATCGGGGAGCGCCTGTAGGCCAGTCGCACCGGGCGGGATGCGCGTAGATTCCTTCAGCGGCGCAAAGAAGTCGTAATGCGTCAGGAAGAAGCCATTCACCGCGCTGTCGAACACGACGACCTTCACCTGCGGATCTGTCTCCAGCGCCGTGATGATTTCGTCCAGCTGCGGAATCGTCTCGGGGCCGAAGATGTTGAGCGGAGGATGATCGAACGTCACGCGCCAGTACGACGGCAGGCGCCGCTCGAGGTGAATTTGCGTAGCCCTAAAGGTCTTCTCGGGGCGGTTCATGGGGCACTCCGTTGATGTGTGGGGAATGGGACGCGCAGCAGGTGCGCGTCCTGCTTGCTTCAGCTCGATTGCCGCAATGACTTGAACGCGGAACGCATCTCGGCGCTGAACGATGCCGGCTGCTCCCAGGCGGCGAAGTGACCGCCCTTGTCGAGCCTGTTGTAGTGAATGAGCTTCGGATATACCTTCTCCGCCCAGCTCCGCGGCGCCTGATACAGCTCGTCCGGATACGCGCTTACGGCAACCGGAAGCGTGATGCCCTTCGGTGCGAAAAAGGCAAGCTTGCTCTCCCAATAAAGGCGAGCCGAAGAGATGCCGGTATTTGTCAACCAATAGAGCGTGATATTGTCGACGATGTCCTCGCGGGTCAGGCCCTCGGCTTTGCCGTCAAACACACGCGCGATAAGCGCGTAACTACGCTCGTCGTGGTCGATCATCCATGCGGCGAGACCAATCGGCGAATCCTCGATGCCATACAGCGTCTGTGGCCGGGACCCCATCTCCTGGGCATAGGCCAGGCCGGTTTTGTAGAAGTGACTGAGCTGGTCATACGCATGCTTCTCGTCGACTGAGAGGCCCGACGGCGCTGGCGCGTTGGCAAAGGCGAGCTTGTCGATATCAGCTGGTACGGTCGCAGGCATGTTGGTGTGAATAGCGACCAATCCCGCAGGCTGCTGCAGGGCCAACTGCTCCGTGACCGCATTTCCCCAATCACCGCCTTGCGCCACATATCGCGTGTATCCGAGGCGCTGCATCAGCACGGCCCAGGTGCGGGCGATCCGAATGGGATCCCAACCCGTTGTGGTCGGCTTGCCGGAAAAGCCGTAACCGGGCAGCGACGGAATCACGAGGTGGAACGCGTCCGACGCGCTCGCGCCGTGTGCTGTGGGGTTAGTAAGCGGATCGACGATCTTCAGCTGTTCAATGATCGAGCCGGGCCATCCATGCGTCACGATCATCGGCAACGCGTGTTCGTGCTTCGAGCGAACGTGAATGAAATGAATATCGAGGCCGTCGATCTCGGTGACGAACTGCGGCAGGGCATTCAATTTGGACTCAATCTTGCGCCAGTCGTAATCGGTCGACCAGTAGTGTGCGAGCTTCTGCATGGTCGCCAATTGGACGCCCTGCGTTGCATCCCTGACGATTTCCTGGCTGGGCCACTTTGTCGCGCTGACCCGCTTGCGCAGATCGAGCAGCGCCTCTTCCGAAAAATGGACGCGGAACGGACGAATCTCGGCGCTCGTGGCTGCATTCGATTTGAACGCAGGAAAGATGCTCGCGGCACTAGCCGCTGCGATTCCCATCGCCGCATTGCTCAGGAGCTGACGACGATCCTGATGGACGGCTTCGGATACTGGCTTCGTGGACATGTTGGATCTCCTTGTTTCGATGAATGTCCGGGCTGAACCGGGTTTGCACTTGCTGCGGATTGATACTTGCTCAAGGTCTTCGAGATTGCTCGTTATGGGTTGTTAAGGAGCGTTAGCCGTTGCGAGTGATGCCTGGTGTCAACGTCTCGTGCCACACGCGCCAGACGCGATCACCTCATCAACGTGAAGAACGCCTTGCCGCGTTCGACGATGTAATCTGCAAGTTCGTCGCCGACGCTGTCGCTGAGCTGCAGGCCGGCATACCCGTGTTGTGGCTGCTGTTCGCGCGCGACGTGCTGAACGCACACGCTTCCGACGACCAGCGTCGCCGATATCGCGGTTCGAACAATCGTCGGCAGAGTTTTCTTCATGTCGACCTCCCCTCGAGAGCTGGATGGGTAACTTTTATGAAAGCGGTGGCTTGCCGGCCTGCTCGCGAACGATGTATTCGGCGTACCAGTCGGGCCAGTTTTCATCGTGCTGACCGCCGGAACGTTTTTCATGTTCGCCATGCGCGGCCGCCGCGCGCCGCAATGCGCTTGCGAGGTCGGCCGCGGAAGTGAACGCGGTGCCGCCTTCGACGCGGCCGGGCAATCGCGTCGTGATCTCCTGCATCAGCCAGCCGTTGCCGTCCGGATCACTGAACGACGCGAAGGATCGGTAGCTGCCGTGCTCGGGATCCGGGCCGCTGAATCGCAACCGTCCGAACAGATAGGGCTCATCGGCGCCGACATGCGCGTGGCCAGCGCCGTGAAAGACCTTGCTGACCTCGACGCCGCGACGAACAAGGTCGGAGGGCGCGGCCTCGATGTCGGAAACGATCACGTAAAGGCCTTGCGCGGAGCCCGGCGCCGCCGCGGTGACGTTCTTGCCGAAGATCACCGAGGCCGGCGATCCCGGCGGTGTGAACTGGATGACACGCCAGCCGTTGCCGGAGGCGAAGTCGGCATCCAGTCTCCATCCGAGGCCCGCATAGAACGCCTTTGCGCGATCCACGTCCGAGACCGGAATGACGACGATCTCGAGCTTCATGTCGATCGCGAGCGCGGGAACCTTAACAGCGGCTTCGCGGCGCTCTTCCGTCATGGTCATGACGACCTCCTCCGGCTGGCGTTGCGGCGACCGGGCCTGAGACCCGGCTGATTGGTGCGTCATGACACTCGCGCAGCGGCCGCGAAATAGCTCGTTATGGGTTGTTAGGGGCCGTTAACCGTTGCGAGCGACGAAATGTCTGGCCGGTCCGTGATGGCTCGCCACGCTGCCTGCCCTCAGGCCGCAGGATCGGAATTGCTGAAGGATTTCGCGGACATCGCGAAGATCGGCGGTGTCGAATCCTTCCCCGAAACGCGCGTAGATGCGCTTCAGATCGGAGACCGCGCCGGCCCTAGCCATCGGCTCGATCGCAAGACGCAACCGGCTCATGGCAACCCGCAAGCTCCACGACAGGGCGGATTGCTGTCCCGCCAGATCCATGGCGGCACGAAAATCCTGTTCTGCACCGGGACGGTCACCGCTCCGCGCGCGAAGCTCCCCGCGGACGCGCAGAAGCTCCGGCATTTCCCAGCTTTCGCCCTGGTCGGCGACGGACTTGATTTCAGTCTGTATCGCGTTGAGCGCATCATCCAGCCGCTACCGGATTGCCAAGCCTTCTACCAATGCGACGGCGGCGGCCCCCTGTAACGCTCGAGGCGATCAGCAATCATCCGGGGCAAGGATTGCTGAAGCAATTCAAGCCCTTCGTCTACCGCGCCTCGTATGACCTGCAGCTCTCCCTTGAGCGCGAGCGAGACCGGCGTTCGCTCGCATTGCGGTCCGATGGAACCGCGGCTCCCAAATCGATCCTGCTCGACGTGGAAGTCCTTGACGCCACGTTCGAATAGCGACGCCTTCTCGCTCCCGCTCTCCCTCACACGATCCTAGCGCCCACTTGCAACGCCTAACAACGCCTAACGAGCCAACAGCGGCGTTTGGGTACAGGGTGTGTCCACGGGCAACGGCCAAATGCATGAGCTCGAACGGGATTGCGCCGGCACTTCTCAACAAGATCAGGCGCGGCGTTTCATTCAACGAATGCAGACACAGGAAACAATCATGAAGGTGCTGATGGTTATCACTTCCCACGACCAATTGGGTAACACCGGACGGAAGACCGGCTTCTGGCTCGAAGAGCTTGCCGCTCCCTACTACGTTTTCAAGGACTCCGGCGCCGACGTGACGCTGGCATCCCCGAAGGGAGGCCGTCCGCCGCTCGACCCGAAGAGCAACGAGCCCGAATTCCGCACCGAACTCACCCTTCGGTTCGAGGAAGACGAAGAGGCGGAAGCGCAGCTCGACAAGACCGTGCGCCTCGACAGCGTCAAGCAGGAAGATTACGACACGGTGTTCTATCCCGGCGGTCACGGCCCGATGTGGGACCTCGCCGAGGACAAGGACTCGGTCAAATTGATCGAGTCCTTCCTCGCCGCCGGCAAAATCATCGCCGTCGTCTGTCATTCCACCGGTGCTCTGCGTCATGTCAAGACGCCCGACGGCAAGCCCCTCGTACAGGGCAAGGAAGTAACCGGCTTTACCAACGGCGAAGAGGAAGATGTAGGCCTCACCAAGGTGGTACCGTTCCTTGTCGAAGATGAGATGCTGAAGCTCGGCGCCGTTTTCTCGAAAACGGCAAACTGGGGAGTTCATGTCGTCAGCGACGGCTTGCTGATCACCGGTCAGAACCCGCATTCCTCGGGCCCGGCTGCGCACACCCTGCTCGCCGCCGTGAAGCAGCGCGTCAGGCCGGCTGCCTGAGCTTCGCAGGCTATCATCCATCGATACGGTTGCGAATTCCTGCCGGAGCGGTGCTTTGATTAGCGCCTCTCAATAGGGCGAAGGTGGCACCATTGCAGGGCGATACGTTCAAAGCGTGACGCGGTCCTGAATTTACTTTTCTCCACAATCCTCATGCAAGGACACCCGTCATGGACTTACTCACCTATGCAAAAAACATAGCTGGACGGAGGCGCAATCAGCGCAAACCGGCGTACCGGTCGCGGTTTCAATTATCGACATCCACGGCAACATCATCCTCAAATATCGCATGAATGGAGTGCCAGTCTTTGCGGCCGATCTATCGGAGCGGAAGGCTTACACGTCTGCGTTGGTGGGACTTCGAACAGCCGACATTTTCCTGCTCGTACAGCCAGGGCAACCTTTGTTCCCTCTGATGGGAGTCTCCGGGGGACGGTATTGTTCGATGGGCGGTGGAGCGCCGCTCGTCGTCGAGGGTCAATTGGTTGCGGGGGTTGGCGTAAGCGGTGGCACCGTTGAGCAGGACGTCGACATCCTGGAGTCGGCACTCCGGGAATCCGTGGCCGCCGACAAATCGGACATGAAGCTCGAAGTCGTCGTGATCCCAGTTTCCGACGTCGATCGCGCCAAGCTGTTCTACAGCGGACTTGGTTGGAGGCTCGACATCGACTACGCAACCGGCGACGACTATCGGATGATCCAGTTCACGCCGGCCGGATCCGGATGCTCGATCATCTTCGGAACCAACGTCACGACGCCTGCACCAGGCTCGGCGAAGGGCCTGCACCTGATCGTGTCCGACATCGAGGCCACGCGCTTCGATCTGCTCCGCCGTGGTGTCGCGATCAGCGAGCTGTTCCATGACGCCTGCGGCGTGTTCCATCATGTCGCTTCGAAAGACCTGGTCAGTGGCCCAAACCCGGGACGGAAAAGCTACGCCTCCTACGCCTCGTTCAGCGATCCCGACGGCAACGCGTGGGTGTTCCAGGAAGTCACCCCACGACTGACCGGACACATCGCGCCAGGCGATACAAGCTTCACTCCGGAACTGACGAATGTGGTCAGGGGAGCGTCAGCCCCCAAGCCCGGCACCGAAACATCGGAAGGTTCGAGCGACCTGACTGGCGTCACCGCACTGCTGCAGCCCAAACTCACGGGAGAGACCTATGTCCAATGAGATCGATCAAGATCGTCGCCGCCTGGTCGGCGCTGCCGCCCTCACCTTTGTGACGAGCCAGCTCGCGTTCAGCGGCGCGGCCGAAGCCCAATTGTCGAAGCCGAAGTCGGCCAATCTTGGGCCAGTCAAGGCGGGCACGCATACATCGTTCGCGCCGCTGAAGCAGATCGATGCCGGAGTGCTCAGTGTCGGCTATGCCGAAGCCGGTCCTGCGGAAGGACCGGCGGTGATCCTGCTGCACGGATGGCCGTATGACGTCTACAGCTTCGTCGACGTGGCACCCCTTCTCGCGGCTGAAGGCTACCGTGTCATCGTGCCGTTCCTGCGCGGCCACGGCAGCACCCGCTTTCTGTCCGATGCGACTCTCCGTAACGGACAACCATCAGCGATCGCAGCCGACATCATCGCGCTGATGGACGCCCTCAATATCCAGAAGGCGACCCTTGCCGGATTCGACTGGGGCGCGCGAACCGCCAACATCATGGCGGCGCTTTGGCCGCAGCGATGCCAGGCACTGGTCTCGGTCAGCGGATATCTGATCGGCAGCCAGGAAGCCGGCAAGAAGCCGTTGCCGCCGCAAGCCGAGCTGCAATGGTGGTATCAATTCTATTTCGCGACCGAGCGCGGCCGGGCCGGCTACGACATGTATCGTCGCGAGTTCTCGAAACTGATATGGCAGCTCGGCTCACCGAAATGGAATTTCGATGGTGCGACCTTCGAGCGTACCGCAAAGGCGTTCGACAATCCAGACCACGTCGCGATCGTGATTCACAATTACCGCTGGCGGCAAGGCCTTGCCGAAGGCGAAGCAAAATACGACGCGTTTGAGAAGCAACTTGCCGAGGCTCCGGTCATCAGCGTACCCACCATCACCATGGAGGGCGACGCGAACGGCGCACCGCATCCCGAGCCTGCTGCCTACGCCAAGAAGTTCTCGGGAAAATATTCGCATCGGACCGTCAAGGGTGGCATCGGGCACAATCTGCCTCAGGAAGCGCCCCGCGCATTCGCGGAGGCCATCATCGACGTCGTCGCCGACAGCTGACGGGACGCCAGAGCGGGACTTGCGGGCTGGCCAGTTGCGGCCCGCAGGTTGCCTCGCTCCAGCAAGTGGAAAACGAGAATGCGCAAAGCAGTCACAATCGCGGCATTGGTTGCGATCATCCTGGTCATGCTGATCCAGTTTGCGCCATCTTTCCTGCTTGGATAGGGCCGGCTGCGATGGGACGATTGATTTCAATCAATGTTGGTCTGCCGCGTGACATCGTCTGGCAGGGCAAAACGGTGCACACCGGCATCTGGAAGACGCCGGTCGAGGGGCCGCGGATGGCGCGTCACCTCAACCTGGACGGTGACGGCCAGGGGGACTTGAATGGTCACGGCGGCGAACGCCGAGCTGTATTCGTCTATCAATTGGATTCTTATCGGTATTGGCAAAGCCATCTTGGACGAGACGACTTCGTTCATGGGCAGTTCGGAGAGAATTTTACGGTCGACGGCCTGTCGGATGCGGAGGTGTGCATCGGAGATCGTTACCGGATCGGCGGCGCGCTATTCGAGGTGACGCAGCCGCGCGTCACCTGTTACCGGCTCGGCATCCGTATGAACGAGCCGGAGATGGCCGCGCTGGTGGTCAAGCACGGAAGGCCCGGCTTCTATTTCCGTGTGCTGGAGGAAGGGCAAGTACAGGCCGGCGACGAGATCATTCAGGTCGCTTCCGGACCGGAGCACATGAGCGTGTCCGAGATCGACGCCCTCCTTTACAAGCCGGGTCATCCCCGCGACCAGTTGGAGCGGGCGCTGCGCATCCCGATGCTGAGCGTCGGGTGGCGCCGATCCCTCGAAGCGCTGCTCACGCAGGCGCGTGACTGCGGTACAACGACGGGAAACGCAGGGCTCAATGCCGCGGCTGGGCCGCCGCCAGCGTGGCGTGGTTTCCGCCCCTTCCGTGTCTCGCGCAAGGTGCGCGAGAGCGGCAACGTGATCTCGCTGCTGCTCGAGCCGGTGGACGGAAAGCCGATCGCAACCGCGCTCCCCGGGCAGTTTGTCGTGCTGCGGCTCGAGCCGGCATCTGTGCCTGCGCTGATGCGCAGCTATTCACTGTCGGGGGAACCCGGCGCATCCCACTATCGCATCAGCATCAAGCGCGAAGCCCATGGCGCGGCCGGCGCCTTCATCGACGACAGCCTGCAGATCGGCGACATCGTGCAAGCAAGCGCGGCGCGCGGCGACTTCACACTGCGCCCCGGCGACAGGCCTGTTGTGTTGCTAAGTGCCGGGATCGGCGTAACGCCGGTGCTCGCGATGCTTCACGTGCTGGCGGCCGAAGCGTCGACGCGGGAAGTCTGGTGGCTGCACGGAACACGTAACGGCCGCGAGCATCCCTTCGCCGATGAGACGCGTGGGCTGCTCAATTCGCTTGCCCATCACCATAGCTACGTTTGCTACAGCTCGCCCGACCCCAAGGATCGGCCCAATGTCGATTTCGACACTGCGGGGCGCCTCGACATGCAGGCGCTCCAGAAACTTGGCCTGCCGCGCAATGCTGATTTCTACATTTGCGGCCCATCGACGTTCATGAGTGATTTGACCGCCGGCCTCGCCGCGTTGGGCGTCGCACCGACTCAGGTCCACACCGAGCTGTTCGGCGCCGGCCCATCCATTACTCCCGGCATCGAGGCCTCGCCGCGCCGACAGCCGCATCCGCCGGCAGAGGCCGTCGCAACGGGACCGATGGTTTCCTTTGCCCGTAGCGGTCTCGATGTGCACTGGGGGCCATTGTTCCAGAGCCTGCTCGAGCTCGCCGAGGCGTGCGACGTACCCGTGCGCTTCGCGTGTCGAACCGGCGTCTGCCACACCTGCGAGAGCGGGCTCGTGGCGGGGACCGTCGGTTATCGGCCGGACCCAATCGATGCACCGTCGGACGGCAATGTGCTGATCTGCTGCGCACAGCCGGCAGGCGATGTCGTGATTGATTTGTGAATGTGCTGATTTCGCAAAACCCGGAGAAGATCAAATGCGATCCGACATGATCCAAGGCGCTGTCTTTCCCGACTATGAGCTCAGCGATCACACCGGAAAGCATCGCAAGCTCTCGGAGCTGCAGGAACAGGATCCGATGGTGGTCGTGCTCGGCCGCGGCGGCTTCTGTCCCAAGGATCGCCGTCAGGCTGAAGGCCTGCTCGAACTCCATCGCGAGATGGAGGTTGGCTATTGCCGGCTGGTCACCATCACGACCGACAATATCACCCAGACGAACGAATACCGCAGCGGCGTGGGAGCGCACTGGACCTTTCTCTCCGACTCCCGGCGCATCGTTCAGAAGGACCTCGACATCGCCGAATACACCGATCCCGTTCACGACCCGATGATCCCGCACGTGATCGTACTGCAGCCCGGCCTTGTCATTCACAAGATCTACAACGGCTACTGGTCTTCGGTCGTCCGACAGTCGAGGAACTCCGGGTGGACCTGCGCGCCGTCACCATTAAATGCCGGTCGGACTGGGACATCACGACAGCGGATCTCAAGGCGGCATGGCAGCAGGGCCGCAAGGAGCGCTTCTATCCCTACGGCAAGACCTACGCTCAAACCCTCGGTGACAAGCGTAGAAGCGGATAAAAAAGACGACCTTTTTTCCGCGTTTCTACGGGTTTGGCCGGCAAATACAACAGGGCATAACAACGCTTAACGGGCGAATGCCGACGTTTGGGGTTACCTCAGTGTGACAAAGGCAGCCCATGCAAGAGGTAACCGCCAATGATTCCATTATTGGCAGATGCGATCGAGGCCCATGGTGGCCTACACCAGTGGAAGGCGCACCAACATCTCTCGGCCGCGATCAGGTGCGGCGGAGATTTGTGGGCCCTGAAGGAAATCGATCAGGATCAAACGCCGCGAACGATGCGGATCGATCTGCATCGCGAGCGGGCATCCATCGCGCCATTCGGAAGGCCCGGCCAGCGCATGGACTTCACGCCCGGGCACATCGCCATTGTCGCCGAAGACGAGCGCGTCATCGCGGAACGAAACAGCCCACGCGCGTCATTTGCGCAGCATGATCTGCGCACGCATTGGGATCCGCTGCACCGCGGCTATTTCAACGGCTACGCCCTCTGGACCTGCCTGACCACGCCCTTCCTGCTTGCGATGGAGGGATTTCAGCTCCGGGAGATCGAACCATGGCGCGAAGGTGCGGAGGTCTGGCGCGGACTTCGCGCGACCTTCCCTGCCACGATCGCAAGCCACAGCACCGAGCAGGATTTCTATTTCGGCCCCGACATGCTCATTCGGCGGCATGATTACAGCGTGGAAATCGCCGGAAATTTTTCGGCTGCCCAGTACATCTCGGACCCAGTCAGCGTCGACGGCATAAGGATCCCGACCAAGCGGAGAGTTTACCTGCGTGACGACAATCTGATGCCGATGCTCGACACCCTGATGGTCTCGATCGATCTCTCCGCATTTCGCTTCGGCTGAGCCATCGCTACCGCGCTGGCGTCTCGTTCAGCATGAGCCTCGCGGCCTTCAGATCGGCGGTCTCAAATCCTTCGGAGAACCGGGCATAGGTTTCAGCCACCCCCGTCAGGGCATCCGGGAGGCCCTTCCGACGCTGGAGCCGCGCAAGCGACATCTCCGTTCGCAACCGCCAGGACAACGCCCCCTGCTGTTCGGCCAGCAGGACCGCTTCCGCAAGGCTTGCTTCCGCAGCTGCAAGGTCGCCTCGACGCGCCTCGAGCTCGGCCCGCAAGCGCAACAGCTCGGGCATGTCAAAGGCCGCCCCCTCCGGCTCGACGCGCGCAATCGTCTCGTTCAGCACCTTGAGAGCTTCCGGCAACCTGCCCAATGCCGCCAGCCCCTGCGACAGCTCGGCAGCGAATGCGGATGCATAGAGTTCGTAGCGGTCGGCATGCAGGCGCGGCAGCGAAGACTGTAACAGATCGATGCCGGCTTTCAGCTCTCCGCGGGCAATCATGATCTGCCCGCGAAAGCCAGCAGCAACGGCCTGATAAGGTGTCAGTCCGTGAATGCCGGCATGCGCGGATAACCGGCCGGCCAATGATTCGACAACCTCCCAGTCGCCGACCCATCCGTACAGAGATGCTGACCAGCACAGCGCGATACTGTGCATCACGACGTCGCGCGGCGTAGCGGTGCTCGTCAGCGGGCGAACGCATTCGACCGCCCGGTCTGGAAAGCCGCGCAACCACAGGACGCGCGCGAGCGGAATCTGCGGCGTTCTCGCGTAGGCAAAATGCCCCGGCTGGGCGCTGCGCAACGCCGCATCCCCCTGCACACCCTCATCTAGATGGACCTGCGCTTCGGTCTGGTTGCCGACAAGGTGGTAGGAGACCCCGACAAGGGCCTTGGCGCCGGCGAGCCCAGCAGGGTCGCCGATCACCCGCGCAACCTTCTCGGCCTCGAGGGCTACCGGCAGCAGGTGCTGATACTCGCCGGTCCGGCGATAGAACATGTTCAGTCGCGCCAGCAGCCTGAACCTGTGGGATAAATCATCGAGACCTTCCGCAATCTCGAGACCGCGACGTAACGCTCCCTCAGCCTGCTCGCTGTTGCGTTCGGTGAACATGAAGGCATGACCCAGCGTCGACTGGAGCTCAAGCTCCCATGCAGTCCCGCGACTGCTGTCGTCAAGGGCCGCAAGCGCGCGACTGCACCAGATGCGCCCCTCGTTCAGCAGGTTGAGTTCGACAAACAATCTGGCGCAGGCGCCCGCCAGCGGCACGCGCAGGTCGGCGCCGTCATCAGTGGCATAGACCCAGGTCAACGCGGCTCGGGCGTCGGCGAGCAGACTTGCACGCTCCTGTGCACGAGGTGCCTGACCGCTCCCGCTCGCTTCGGGCGCCATCGTTGTCTCAAGCACCTGCTGAACGTAGGCGGCATGCCGGCGAGCCGTGCCCGGCGCTTCGCCGCAATCGACCAGCTTCTCCATGGCGTAAGCCTTGGTGGTGTCGAGCAGGCGATAGCGTGTCGAGACGCCATCCGGCCGCGCCGAAACCAGAGACTTGGCGACGAGTTGCCCAAGCGCATCGACGACTTGATCGGCCGGCGAGCGCGCATCGCCCGCCACGGCAAGCGCACCCTGCAGCGTGAACTGCCCTGCGAAAATCGCCAAACGCCGCAGCGTTGTCCGCTCGCTCTCGTCGATCAGACCATAGCTCCAGTCCAGCGTGGCGCCGAGCGTCTGATGCCGCGGCGGCGCGGTTCGCCGTCCGCGCCATTCCAGCTTCAGGCGGCCGTCGAGCAGCGTTGCCACCTCCCGCAACCCGTGAACACCGACACGGACCGCTGCGAGTTCGATCGCCAGCGCAATGCCATCGAGCTTGCCGCAAATCTCCGCCAGCACGTCGGCGTCGTCATCTGTAAGGTCGGCCCGATGACCTGCGGCCGTCGCCCGCTCCATGAATAGACGCACCGCTGGATAGCTCAGTGCCTCGCTGGCACTCAGCCCGGCTCCTCGGGGCGGCGCCTGCAGCGGGACGAGCTCAAAAATCTGCTCACCCTGCACCAGCAGCGACTCCCGGCTGGTCGCAAGGATACTGACGTGGGATGCCCGCTGGTGGATATTTTCCGCAAGCGTCGCGACGACGTCGATCACGTGCTCGCAACCGTCGAGGACGAGAAGGAGACGACGATCGCGCAGAAAGGCGACGATGCTGTCTGTGGGATCGGCGTGATGAACCACAAGGCCGAGCGCCGCAGCGACGCTACTCGCGACAAGCGTCGCGTCCTTTAGAGGACTGAGATCAAGGAAGTACACTTGGCCTTCGAACGCCGCCAGCATGTCGTGGGCCAATGCGACGGCGACGGTCGTCTTGCCAATTCCGCCTGGACCTCTCAGCGTGACGAAGCGATCGCTCAAAATACGAGCCGACAAATCCTGGAGGATGTCTTCCCTCCCCACCATCCGCTCCAGCCGGTGCGGCAGCGAGACCGGCGCCGGTTTCTCCGGGGCGGCGTTCGCCGGTGGACCCGGGGGCGGCGGCGGGGCCGGCATCAGTGTGCTGCGTTGGACCGGCGCGACGAAGCAGTAGCCACGACTCGGAACGTTGGTGATGTAGCGTGCCCCGTCCTTGCCATCACCAAGCGCCTTGCGCAGCTCTGCAATATGGACCCGCAGGCTGATTTCCTCGACGACGAGGCCTGACCAGGCGTAGGCGAGAATTTCCTCCTTCGGAACCACCTCTCCCGCGCGGCTCAACAGCAGCCGCAAGATATCCGTTGCCCGCCCGCCCAGCTTGACGGGCACGCCGTCCTTCTCAAGCAGCCGCGTCCTGAGCGAGAATGGACCAAACGACACTGTCTCGGGTTCGTGACCCGGCGTTGTGCGGGCGCTCGTTATTTCCGGCATTGTCACTGCTGGAACGCCCGGAGCGACGTCTGACAGAAATAGAACGGTCCGGGATTCTCAGAGACTGTTTTGCTCTGATCAAAATAAAAATTTTCCGTCATCCGGACCCTTGGAATATCCTATGCATAAGGAGCGGCAGTGCAAAGAACAGCATGCCGCTGTGTCGCAAAAAAGTGTATTGAACATTGCAGCGTTTGCAAACCCGAAACGTAGGAGCAGCATCGCCAACTTTGTCAAAAAATCAGGCACTTAGTCGGACCTCGGCACGTCCATTAGCTCGACATGTTGGCGTCAAGGAGCGCCAGAAGTGAGTGGACCACTACTGGTCGCGACGTCCGACCGTTGTCGTGACGATACGCCGAGCCCCTATCAACTCTTAAAGCTTCGTGCGTCCCAAGCCGGTCACTTCGCATGCATCGTCAATAGTGCAGGTGAGCCGCTGGGCGAATGGCAATCGTGCTCGGTTCTGCTGCTTTCGGTGCGGATAGACTGACTTGTGACTGTTGTCCGCCAGTTTTCTCTCCTCGATTGTATCTCACGTGGCCCTCCATTCGCACAGAGCTCGACGGGACAAGAGTTGATTGTGCGACGAGCAACGTCAATGCGAACATCCGAGGGCGCTCGCGTACGACAGCGCATGTCAGCGGCGCTTTGAATATTTCCGGACACCATTTTTCGCGAATGCGCAGCCCACAGTGAGGGACGGAAAGGACGATCATGACAACTCACGCTTACGAGAAGGGTCGTCTCGACCTGCCCTTCGTCGGCATCGCGACCTTCGCCAAGAGTCCCTATGTCCAGGACTGGGACCGGATCGAGGCGGATGTCGCGATCCTCGGCGCGCCCTTCGACTTCGGAACTCAATGGCGTGCCGGTGCGCGCTTTGGGCCTCGGGCCATTCGTGAAGCATCGACGCTATTCTCCTTCGGCCATGCCGGCGCCTACGATCACGAGGACGACGTCACCTATCTTGAAGGCGTGCGCATCGTCGATCTCGGCGACGCCGACATCATCCATACCGATACGATCGCAAGCCACGCCAATATCGAGCTCGGGGTCCGCAATATCCTGGCGGCCGGCGCCTTGCCGGTGGTGCTTGGCGGCGATCATTCGATCAATATCCCCTGCATCGCCGCCTTCAGCGATCAGGATCCGATCCATCTGGTACAGATCGATGCTCATCTCGACTTCGTCGACGAGCGCCACGGCGTCCGCTACGGCCATGGCAGACCTTACGGACGTCAGGCACGGCTCGTCTGCGCGAGCAGGCGCTACCGCACCAGTTTCGCACCAGAACCGACCCAGCCGGAGCGCAATAACGCGTTTCAAACAAAAAAGCGTCAGCAAAATCAACGAAGCCAATCGTTGTCCCGCCGCTCATAACCGTCTGGTTGCAACTTCGAGTCCTGCGGGGCCCACTAGCCGTCGCTCGCTTCGCGAGCTTCGGCTCGGCGAGCGCCGTCGTAGCGAAGGCTGCCTCGCCGAAGCCCTCGCGGGGCGAGGCGGGCCAGCACTGTCAACGCAACTCGAAGCGATTGTCTTCGAGCAGGCGGTGGAAAACGCACAATCGTGCTCGACCGCCGCCGCGGTGCGTATCGCTCAACCGCCCGACGTCCCTTCCGCCGTCGCCTCGCGCCCGTACCGCGCTTTGCCGCGCAGCGTCGCCTTGTCGCCGTCGAAGGTCAGCGTCCACATCGAGGTTTCGCCAAGTCCGACATACTGGAAATCGAAGATGAAGGTCTGTTCGTTCTGCCACGAGCCCTTGGCGGCACGAATACCGAGGAAGCTCGGCGCGCTCTTGCGGTACAGGCCGTCGAGCCCGATCGGCCCATCGAGTTGTCGCTGCGCCGGATCGCCCGCCGCCATCTGCACGATGTAGCGTGGGTTCTCGTCGCCCAGGAAGAGCACCAGCGATTTGATGCCGAGCGCATTGTCGGAGAATTTGTAAGTCTTCCCCGAGATGGCGGCAGCGATCGCCGGCGCGGCGCCGACCTTGGTCGCCTTTTCGGTCGAGACCTCCGCGATCACCTCGGCCAGTCGACCGGCTGCCGCCGGGTTGGCCGGCAGCGCAGAATCGGCCTTGACCGCGCCGGAGATGTCGTCGGCCAGTCTACCCAAAGGACAAAAATCCCGCGCCGTCATTACGGCGACGATATCTTTTTCGGGCAGGACCATGATTATCTGGCAGTGATATCCGACCGCCATGTAGACGTGCTTGCCGGGAATCGCCCAGAATTGGTTGGCGTAGCGCAGCGCGGGATCGGACCGCGCGTTCATGTTAATGGTGGCATGGCCGACGACGCCGAGAAAGTCCGCTGGGAGCAGCCGCTTGCCATCCCATTCGCCGTTACGCAGATAGAGATAGCCGAGCTTCGCCATGTCGCGAGGCCGCATCGCGAGGCCAAAGCCGCCAATCGGAAGCCGTTGCGGATCGCGGCGCCAGAATGGCGGCGCGATGCCGAGCGGGCCGAACAGCCGCTCGTTAGCATAATCGGCGGTGTTCTTTCCGGTGAGTTTGCTGATGATTGCGGACAGCAGATGCGAGCCGCCGCTGTTGTAATAGAAGCTCTCGCCCGGCGCATGCGCCATCGGACGGTCGAGGATGAAGTTTACCCAATCGGGACTCGCGCCCATGTCTCGCATCGATTGTTCGCGGCCGCCTTCAAACCCTTCGTCCCACTCGAGGCCGGACGTCATGTTGAGCAGATGCTGAACCGTGACCGCCTTCTTGCGCTCGTCGGCATCGACGACTTTCCGATCGGCAAAGAAATCCAGCATTGGGTGGTCGAGGCGATCTAGCAGGCCGTCCTTGTAAGCCATCGCCGTCAGCGTCGCGACCACCGCCTTGGTGGCGGAATTAATCGTGTGCGGCATGTCGGCAGTGAACGGCGCGTAGTATGCATCGAGGACGACGCGGCCGTGGCGGGTCATCAGCAGGCTGTCGAAGCTGCGCGTGGTACCGAACGCAACAACCCTGGCGAGTGCGGCCGAATCCATGCCCTGCTCTTCCGGCGTCGAGGTTTGCCATTGCGTTGTTGGCCACACCGCCTCATTACTCTGTCCGCTCGCGGCGCCGGAATGGACGCAGATGAGCAGGACAAGCATGCCGAGCATCGCCCTGTTTCGTGATGAACGCCCGATGAAACGATCAGCCACTTGCATGCTCTACCCCTGCCTGGGTTGTTGCGCACCGGCATATCTACCACAGGCAGCAGCCACTTCATGACACAATTTAGAGAGATGCGGCGAAGCGCCTTGCCAGCGAACCGCGCACCATTGCCGGCCGTGCAGTCTGGCGAGCCGCGGCCCGGCGGGCCTGTAGCTCAATGGTTAGAGCCGGCCGCTCATAACCGCCTGATCTATGGTTTGAGACCTGCCGGGCATATCGGGAAATCGCCCCACTTGATTTTTGACTGGCCTCCTGACCTTGCGGCTTGGAGGGGCCTCGCAGACCTGAACGCCCCGTGATAGCTCGCCACTCGAGGGCTTGTTTTCTGCTCAGCGTTCCAGGTGCTCTTCTAGTCAACCGCTAACTGCGGTTGCCTAGCTGAAGTCATAGTGAGCGCTCAACAACTTCATTGCGACAACAGCGACGAGAACGCAGATGATTTGCAGCAACGTTCTGGTCGAGAACACCCTATTGAAGAGCCTCATGACACCGCCTCTAGCGCTGGTGACCGAGCCCGATTCCGAGCTTGAGTGCCTTTTGACGGAGTGAGCCTTCGGAGCGCTTTGTGAGCTTCGCGATTTTTGCAACCGGCGTCTTCGCTTTCGAATGAGCGCGCAGCTCTTTCACGTCGGCCTTTGTGTATTCGCGACGCATTGCTTTCTTCGTAGCCGTCTTGTTTGCCTTCTTCGCCACTTTTAGCTCCTCGATTCGAGAGTGGCGTACTAGCACAGTCGCGTTGAGGCGCAACTCTCCGTCGGCTGACCCTATGTGTTAGTACATCGGTGAACTCTCTCGACGGCAGTATTGCGGGGATTTGCCCAACTATTGAATTGTTTTAGCAATTCCTGGTGGGCCAATTCGAACTGAAGTAATCTGACCGATGTAGGGGGCAGACTGAGCGACCTGCCAAGGACACCGCGGGGGCAAAATGCGCATGGCGTGCTCTCGGCTGCCTAATGTGCAACGCTTGATGCCGCCCGACCTTCATCTGCCCGGCTAGGGTGAGCGACGCTTCGCATCGTTCGTCCGATTCGTACGCCACGGCATCCAGCAGCCGCACCGGCGCTCTAGATTTCTTTTTTGCTGGCAAGATTTGCGATCCTATGGCCCAGGCCGGTCGAGGTTCGGTGGGAGACATGGACGGCAAGGACGAGAGAACTCGGGTCGAGGCGTTAGGGTCGCCAGATCGCACGGAAACGCCCCGGCCCACGAAGCGCGGTCGCAAGAACCGTGGCATGCCGCCGCCCGCGCCGTTCGACATCGACACTCTGCCCGGGAGCTCTAATTTGACGGCTTTGGAGGCAGCTGCCGTTCTCCGGCGCACGCCCGGCGCGCTGGAGCAGTGGCGGAGGCATCCGAACCACCCGCTGAAATGGCGTTACGTCGATGGCCGGCCGCTCTATCGTGTCGACGCAGTGCGCGACTATCTGGCCCAGCGCAATAGAACCACTAAGGCGCCTCAGCCGCATAATGCTCACGGAGACGGCCGAGGAGCTCGGCCTTGATTGGGTCAAGCGGGTTCGTCCGCTGCAGGCGCACGATTTTGCCGACCCGTTTGGCGCCAACCAACTGCGCAATGTAGTCGTGAGCCGCTTCGAACGCCATCTTGCGGATGATCCATTGTTCGTCGTGATTGTAGACCTGATCGATTCCGCTTGGCTTTTGCCCAACACATAGCCGCTGGATTTCGTTGTCGTAGCCACAGCGTGACATGATAGTGCGCAGGCTGCGCCTTAGATCATGCATGGTGAACTTGGCAACGCCCGCTTCCTTGACTAGGCGGTTGACCATCTTGGTGAAGCCGGACATCTGGCCGCCGGTCTTCGGTGAAGGGAAGACATAGTCGGAGGTTGCCCGCTGGAAATGTTTCGCGACCGCGAGCACCTCGTCAACCAGGTGAGTGCGCGGTACATCGTGGTGCAACCCCATCTTGGTCCATGCCGCATCGAAGGTGATACGGTCATCCATGATGTGCTTTCGCCACTCGATCATGGTAGGCTCGCTGCGGCGCGGGCCGCCGAGCAGGCACATGCGTGCCAGGAGACCGAAAGCTCCGAGCTTGCCGGATGCATCCCAGACCTTGATGATTTCTTCATCGGTCAGCGCGCGACCCTTCGTTCGGCGTCCGACCCTTTGCGCGCGGGTTTCCTTGGGCGCGCGATAACCGGCGAGCACGTTGTGCTCGACGTAACCTTCGCCGACGCACCATTCGAGGAAGGTATGCACGTGCTTGCGCAAGTCCCTAGCTGCACCGCGCTTGCCAGTCTTGGCAATCTTGTCGACCGCAGCCATGATCTGCCGTCGCGTTAGGTCCCCCACACCGCTTTCGGCGTGATCCTTGAGCCCGCGCCGCAGCGCCGACATTGCTGGCTTCCAGTTGACGACTTGACGTTCGGTCAGGGAGGTTTGGTAGGGACCATCTTCAACAATGAGGGTCGCGAGCGTGGTGCGCTGCTTCTCGGCTACCTGTTGCCGCCTCGCCTCGCGCTTCGCGTCGTTCGGGTCCAAGCCCTTGACGACCTCGCCTGCGGCGATGGTGGCGGCCTTGCGCGCGGCCTTCTCATTATATTTGGGCCACGCGCCAAGGGTCTTGCGCTGGGTCCCCCTAACCCCCGGCTTGGTGAAGAGGTAGACCCAGGTCCGGCCGCCGGTGTCGCGCATGCGCAAGGCGAGGCCGGGCAACTTGTCGTCGTGGAGATAATGCTGCGCCTTACCCGGCGGCAGCGTTGCGTTGCGGATCACCGCATCAGTGAGTGTCAGCTGGTTGGCCGGCTCCGTCATGATTCATTGCCTCTCTCTGTGCCCGGGTGTGCCCCGCAAGAATGGCGGTCAGCCTCGAACAGAACCGGGTCTCAGACCTGCCCCCGTTTTTGTGCCCCAAGGGAAAACCGACGGCGGGCACAACGGGGGCATACAAAATGTGGTAAGGTCAGCTATGGCCGGCTATGGCCCCATAGGCCATAACTACCCGCAAACTCTAGGATTTTTACCTCAAAACTATGGCTGGATTTGGTTGGCTTGGGCCTACGGATTGTGGTTCCCGCGCGTGGGGCTGAAGAGCTTTCCAGAGACGCTTGCTCTGGCGGACCATGAAGTCGTCCTCACCTTCGATGACGGACCGCGACCGCCGAACACGGATAGGGTGCTGGCTGCGCTCGCACAGGAATGCGCGCGAGCCACGTTCTTTCTGGTCGGCCGATCCTCGGCGGAATTTCCCGAGCTCGTGCGGCGTATGGCCGCCCAAGGCCACACGGTAGCGCACCACAGCTGGTCGCATCCAATGATGTCGAAAATCCCGTTCGAGCAGGCGAAGGAGGACATCGACCGCGGTATAGCCGCCGTTGAAATGGCGCTCAACGGTGTGTCTACCAAAATGCCCTCGACACCGTTCTTCCGGTTCCCCTACTTCGACGCGACACCTGCGACGCTCGATCTCTTGCAGGCGCGCGGAATTGTCGTGTTCGGAGCTGACCTTTGGGCGAGCGATTGGGAGAACATAACTCCAGAGCAGGAGCTCACAATCCTTATCGAGCGGCTCGAGGCCGCTCGTAAGGGCATCATTCTGCTGCATGATGCGCAGACGCGGACGGCGGCCATGCTGCCTGCGTTCCTGCGCTACCTGCATCAGAACGGGTATCGGATCGTGCATCTGGTGCCGGCTGCGGCCAGGAGCGCTGAAGCCCCATTGACGTCTTGGCACCACGCCTTGCCGCAGTGAAGGCGCGCGAGAAGTGTCGGAGATCAACTCCTGATGCAGAGACGGCTACGGACGACCTCGTGGCCTGATCGATTTGCGAAGCCTCAACGTGACGAAGCTGTCCCTGCGGCACGGCGATCATGCCGCCCTGGAGGCCCTTGCGCCAAAGCGAAACAAGAGCTGCCCCACTTCGGCGGCTGGCCTGGCGGCGCTGAACAAGAATCCTTGCACCTCGTTGCAACCCTCGGCACGAAGCCAATCGAGCTGCTCCGTGGTCTCCACCCCTTCCGCTGTCGTCGTGATGTCGAGGCTCCGGCCGAGGCCCGAGATCGCCCGCACGATGGCCCCGCAATCGGAGCGTTTCGCCAGATCCTTCACAAAGGAGCGATCAATCTTGATCTTGTCGAAGGGAAAGCTGCGCAAGTAGCTGAGGCTCGAATAGCCCGTTCCAAAGTCATCCAGCGATATGGAGACGCCGAGCTCGCGGAGCTGATGCAGGATCGCAAGATTTGCCTCCGTCTCGGCCAGAAACACCGATTCGGTGATTTCAAGCTCGAGCCGCTTCGGGACCAAGCCGGAATTCGCCAGCGCTGAAATCACCACCTGAACCAGATTGCGGCTACGGAATTGCACCGGCGACAGGTTGACCGCGACCTTGATCTCCAAAGGCCACTTTACCGCCTCGTTACAGGCTTCGCGCAGCACCCATTCTCCGAGGGGCCCGATCAGCCCGATTTCTTCCGCAAGGGGAATGAACTCGGCCGGCGAGATCATGCCCTTCGTTGGGTGCGGCCAGCGGAGAAGCGCCTCAAAACCTGAGATCTTGTCGCTCGCGATGTCAACCAGCGGCTGATAGTACAGCTCGAACTCGCTGCTGGCAAAGGCGCGGCGCAAATCAAGCTCCATCTCGCGGCGTCGCTGCACCTGCTGATCCATCTCCCGCTCGAAGAATCGATGTGTTCCGCGGCCATCCTCTTTGGCGCGATAGAGCGCCATATCGGCGTTACGCATCAGCTCGGCGCTGCTGGTGCCGTCGCCCGGTGACAGCGCGATTCCGACCGAGGCACCGATAGCGACTTGATTGCCATCAACCTCGTAAGGCGTACTCAACGTCTTGATCAGGTCGGCCGCGAATTGGCTCACATGCGTCGGCGAGGTGTCATCCGTGAGAATGATCGAAAATTCGTCGCCGCCGAGCCGTGCCGCCAGATTGTTGCCGGCCACCCTGGACCGCAGCCGGTCGGCCACTTGCTCGAGCAGGTGATCGCCGATGAGGTGGCCGAACGAATCGTTGACGTTCTTGAAGAGGTCGAGGTCGATACACAGCGCCGCGACGCTGTTGCCGGCTGCATTAGCCCTTTCGAGCGCCTCTCCGAGCCACCTCTGGTGGAGTGCGCGGTTGGCGAGGTTGGTCAACCCGTCGTGAAGTGCCATATGGGCGATGCGAGCCTCGGCCTTGCGCCGTTCGGTGATGTCGACCACCACAACCAGATAGCCCTCGCGTCCCTCGATCATGAGGCGCCGCCCAAAGGTCAGCACAGAAATCTCAGTGCCATCAGCCCTGACATGGCGCCAGGGATGTTCGGACTGAGAGATGTCGCCCGCTTCTCGCAGCGCCCGCGTATAGCTGACCCGCACGTCGTCGGGCCAGATCTCCTGAACTTTCATTCGCAGGAAGGTCTCGCGAGCATAGCCATAGTGCTGCACTGCCGCGTCATTGACCCTCACGAAGTCCATTGTCTCGGCATCTAACGCCCACATCGGCATCGGATTACTGTCGAACAGCAACCTGAACGAGGCATCCCGGCGCTTGAACGACGTAACGTCGGAAATGACCACGGACACGATGTCTCCGAAGGCACTGAGGCGCAAGCGCAGGCTCTGATCACCGTATTCGAGCTCGAACTGGTCACCGACGTCATTCGCGACCGCGGCGCCTAACCGCTCCATCACCTCTTTCGAACAAAGCAGATGGTCTGAAGTGCCGAGGCGCTGCCACAACAGACTGCCCTCTTCCACACCGAGGAGTCTTGCTGCTGCCTGATTGTGGTGCACAACTTGAAAATCAAATGGTCTGCCTGCGGGATCGCGAACGGTTGAGAGCGAGATAACGCCATCGTCGGTCTTGCAAAAGATTGCATCGATCAAATTGTATTCTGTAGCGCGCTCGTTGACATAGACGCCGACCAGCGTACCGGCCCAACGCGATAAGGTCGGCAGTGCCAGCACGTCATAGGTCCGCACCATGCCGGCGTGCACGCAATGAGCGGTTGCCAGATAGGGATGGTTGTTTGCAATCGCATTCGAGGCCGCCCCGGTGAGGGCTGTCACGCAATCTGGACGCAACGCATCCAGCGGAATGTCCCAACGGGCGTCGCCCAACCAGTTCTGCACATAACGGCCAGTGCGCGAAACGACAAACGCGTCATTGTCACACCTGAGCAGCACAAGATGATCGGCAAGCCGCCCGAGGCTCCCCAGCAGCACATTTTCGTAGCGGGGAAGCGCTTCGCCGGGCTTGAGCGCAGCCTGCCACTTGCGCCGCAGGACCGGCATGTCATTAAACAGCCTCGTATCTGATTCTGCGGATTGCTCGTTGGCAGCACTCATCACACGCCCTACAGACCTAAGCTTCCTGGGGCGGCATCAAATCCAGCTTGGCTTAATTCGCTCTTAAAAGACGAGACGATCGCGTTCGGCCCCTGCTGATCGATGCCGTTGCATGAAACATCAGGCGCGACCATCTTCAAGGCTCATAACGCAGAAAATCCGCAGGGGTAGTGGATAATTTCGACGAAAAGCGTTTGCCAGCGCCGCTGTGACGACGAGAATCTTCGAACGAATGATTTGACCGTCACGTATTCTACGAAGGAACGCTCGTCAGTTGCGCGCGAATTTTTATCGGATGTCCGATTTGTACGACTACCATTTGCCGACGGCGCAGGCGTCAGCAGATCCTCAATGTTAATTGTGCTTGAAGGACCGTCCCAGGGAGATGCGCGACAACTAAGCGCATGTTAAAGAAATGTGACGACTGCCAGCGCGAGGAGGCCACGCATGAAAAAGAGCGATGTGACGTGCTCGAAATGCGGTGCTGGTTTTGGCCGTCTTGAGCTTACGTCTGAACGTGGCTCTAAGGAAACTACCACTGCCCTGTTTGCGGCACACTGATCGAGGAGCTCGGAGCGGCCCACCTCGTGCTTTATCGCTTGACCGTACAGCCTTCCATTACCGCAATCAATAATCCGTCACGGTAGCCCGCTTGACTAAGGAGCTTTAGTGGGTTCGCTCAATTTTGGTATCTGACAGCGAGATCAGCACGCCCCTTCCCTGAAGCCACAAACAGCATGCTTGCCGACCTTCAATGGTGGGCCGTGACCGACTTGCTTGCGGGCTTTCTTGCAATTGCATCGCCTCTTTACGCCCATCCGCGCTTGGATTGATGCAAGACACTGAAGCTCATAGGCGCCTTCTTCCGGCGGGATCTCACCAGAGCACCGTACAGAATCTGCTCGACAGCTAACTCGAAGTGCATGACCACTGCACGGCCCTTTAGGATCCATTTCCGATGATCAGCGATCAATTGGCCGCCATGCGCACCCGCCGCAACCGCATCCATCGTTATCGCCATTTGCTTGAAACAAACATGACTGGACTTGAGCGCCAATATCTCGAGAGGCGCCTGTCTGAGGAGCTTCTTCTGAAGCGCGCTGACGATACGAGTCACCAATAGAGTAGGGTTTTCGGCATGTATCGCATTCATCCGCTTGCTGCGGCGTTTCCAGAAATGAGCACGACTGTTTACGACCGGCTCAAAAGCGACTTGGGGGCTCGAGGTCAGCAGCGTGCGATCGCCTTGTATGAAGGAGCCGTATCGCAAAAGGCCAACGCATTGATATCATTGGGTCGCTGGAGCGTTAAGCGTAAATGAAAGACAGATTTATCTGTGCTCTTCCATAGCAAGCCACAGAGCCTTTGGGATGCGCTGCGCTTTTCCGCCTGAGATAAACGCGCCCCTTACACGCGCTCAGACCAAGAGATCGCCGCCGGCCCTGCACTCCTGCAGCAAGCCAATCGACGCGCCTCTCACCTCTTGCGGGACCGTGACAGCGTCGAGCAGCTCGTCCAAGACTGCCGGTTTTAGAAAATCGTTTTGTCATCGAACGGGCAACGAAGTCGAAGCCAGGCGCATCGTTCCGCGTTTCCTCGAGCAGCGCTTGCTGATTGCCGAGCAGGCGCAAGTAATTCGTTCTGCCACGTTCCATGAAACGCAAAAAATTCGCGTAATAAACAATCTGGCCGGCGTCGGTATCTTCAAAGTAGACACGGACCTGCATATAGTGCCGTCCGTCTCGAACTTCGCCGTCAAGAGAGACTGACACAGCGCGGTTCCTCT
This sequence comes from Bradyrhizobium huanghuaihaiense, assembly GCF_025200885.1. Classification (NCBI taxonomy): domain Bacteria; kingdom Pseudomonadati; phylum Pseudomonadota; class Alphaproteobacteria; order Hyphomicrobiales; family Nitrobacteraceae; genus Bradyrhizobium; species Bradyrhizobium huanghuaihaiense. The sequence continues at coordinate 7,789,771 of NZ_CP104172.1, forward strand.
TATTGCGCGTACAGGGACCCTTGTCTCACACAGAGGCGGTTTTCTGAGCAAGCGCCAAAATCTTGAGCTTGGCTCCAGCTGCCGGAAGCTGAGTCAGCGGCCTGAATGCGGCAGGCGTTGCGCTGCTGACGTCGACTTCTGACGAATATATCGAAGATCTATCGCCAACGCGTATTGGGGGCATCCAACCACAGCGCACATAAGCGGAGTTCTTGCTACTGCCGCAGCCGGATCGCTGGGATTTCGCGATGAGCGATGGCAGCCCCTTTCATCGGCAATCCATAGACCAACTATTCGCTTCCCAAGGACTCTCTACCACTGCGTAACAACGAGGGCATCCGTCGCATCGGGCGACGGTGTTGCGTCGGATCGGACCGACGGCAGCGCGCGCACGCCGCCGCCCTCCCGCGCGTTCAGGCCGGCGCACGTTAACCTCCTCCCGCAGCGTCGCTGCGGTAGCGGCTGGTCGAGGTCTGGTAGTACTGCGCGCGGATGGCCGCCATGGCCTCGATCAACGGTCCCCAGGGCGCGGGAAAGCGTTCTTTCGCTATCACCCGATCCAGCATGCGCATATGGCCGGCCAGCTCGTCGTTGAGGAACTCTACCACAGGCATAGCCGGATAGCGCTGCAGCAGCAGGATCGCCGCGTTGTCGGCCTCGCCGGCCGACCTGTCCATGTCGCGTCCATGCAGATCGTTCTGCAGGCGCCCTATCGTGGAGATGAGCCGCAGGACCTGGCGAAACGCCGGACGCGCGCGCAAGGTCGCCATGTCCAGTCCCCACAGCAACGACAGGCAACAGAACACGTTCGCGTAGGCGATCGAATCGATGCCGTTGTGCAGGTACTCGGCGTAGGACCAGCGTCCCGCCCCTGCCGCCTGCGCGTGTCCGGCGCGCAGCGCCGCGCAGTAGCACCGGGTATCGTCGAGAAGCTGAGCATAGTCGCGAGGATCGTAGGCGAGGGCGGCCAGCGAGGCGCGCAGCACAGCGCAGCCCTCGAATCCGGGGAGTGCGCACGGCACGCCCTGCCCTAGTGCCTGCTCGACTGCGGCGAGCTGCTCCGGCGCGATCAGGCCAAGGTCGTTGCAATCGTCGAGCCAGAACAGCAGCGCCAGTTCGCGATAGAACGCCACGGTCAGCGTTTCGTCCTGCGGATCGCGGCCGGTGCGGGCGCTGATGTCGTGCAGGCTCGGGTGGATGCGCTGCAGGATGTACTGGCCGCCCCTGACCGCTTCCACGGCATGCTCATCGGCGAACCCGGTCAGGGAATGCCCCCATTCCAGCACCTCCTGCAGCGCGCGTTCGGTCTGAATCATGGCGCCGCTCCTGTTCCCTCGGCCAGGACGCGCCGGCCCCAACCAAGCGCCAGCCACAGCCCGGCGAGTTCGGCCACGCGCACGACCCGGGTGGGGCAATACAGTTCCTTGCCGATCCACAGCGGAGTCTGCGGCAATGCATGCGCCGCATGGCGGGCGAGCATCCACTCCAGCGCGCGCGCCACCGCCTGCGCAATGCGCCGCCGCCCTGTCGGCTCTTCACTCCCGTCCATCACGTGCAACGCGAACAGCGCATAGGCAGTTTCCTCAAATGTGGACGCGCGACCGGCGCCCCAGCCGCCGTCGTCGCGCTGCGCCTGCAGCAGCGCCGCCAGCGCGCGCTCGTCGCGCCACCGGGGCTTGCCTTGCGCCAGCGCTGCGACCGCATGCGCGGTGGGATACAGCCACGAAACGTGCCATTTTTCGTTGTCCCAGAGACCGTGCGGGTTGCGATTGGCCTCGACGTAGGCGCTGGTGCCGGCGGCGGGCTTTCCCAACAGTCGCAACGCATGCAGGGCATGGATGTTGGTCGACACCGAGGCATTGCGCTCGCCGGGAAAGGTGACGAACAGCTCGCCGATTTCGAAATGGCGCAGCGCATCGACCGCCCGGTCGCGCCCTGCAAGGCGCAGGACGCACAACGCAACGGCGGTGTCGTCCGCATCTGCCGCGAACTGCACGGCCGGGCCCAGACCGCGCAAGCCCAGGCGGGCGTCGAGCTGCGCGACGATCACGCGCACCGCCTCTGCTAGCGCGGGATGCGCGAACAGACCGGCCAGATGCAAGGTGTACAGCGACCAGCATGGCTCGAACACATTGATCGGCCAAACGTTGGGAACGACACCTTCGATGCCGCTGCGCGTCGCTCGCGATGCCGCCTGCAGATAGGCGTCGGCGCGCCCGACCTGCGGCGTGCTCCCCTCTGTCAAGGCGTGCGCACGCCACGCGGCGGTGGCCGCCGGACTGATGCCGATGCTGCCGTCATCATCTGGCCATGCGGTCGTCGGCGACGTCCCCCAGGCTTCCCAGGAGTGCAGCAACGGATGGCCGCTCGGCAACGTCGCCACGGCCCCCAGCTTGACCCGCGCTTGCCGCAACGGCAACAGCGCCGGGTGGCGCGGAAACGCCACGCCGCCCGGCAAGGATGCGGCCTCGTCGCAAAACCGCGGCAGGATCAGCTCCGCGGCGATCGGCGCGTCGTCCGGCACCGCATGCGCATAGGGATCGGGCTGGCGCTGGAGGAACCGCGTTGCAGCCTGGACAGCGTCGGCAGCGCCGGGAAGAGAATCGACACGCTGCAATGCCAGCAACGCCGCCCATGTCGGCGCATGACGGAACAGCGGGAAGTCCGCGCTTGCCCATCCGCCATCGGCCTGTTGCTGCGCGATGAGCCACGCGTATGCGTCCTGCCGACCGGTCACGTTGCCGTGGAACTGCAGGGCTCGCGCCGTGTCGTAGACGGATGGACCGACGCTGCCGCCATCGCGCATCTCGCTCAGCAGGTGGCGCAATTCGGAAAGGATCTGTTCAGCCAGCGCGTTCACGCGGGATGTTCCTTCTGCAGATGGTTGACAGGAACCAGGATCGGGCAGACGCCGCGCACGTGGGCGCAGGCCCGTCGCGGCCGTGCTGGGCAACCGCTGCGATCGGCGCCACGGATTCGGACAACATGCACCGCTGCCGCCGGCCGATCGCAGCGGCACAGGGGCGACTCCATCCGTACCGGCGCGCTCATGCACATGGTGCGTGCTTGAACAGATACGCGTTGGCCCGCTGCAGGATCTGCGCCAACCGTCCCCCACGCGGCCCCAACGGGGCGACGGCCTCCCCGGCGTCGCGCAACAGATCCGTCACGAACTGCCGCGCTGCCTGCAGCCCCATGATCGACGCGCAGGTCGGCTTCCGCGCCGCCGCGTCCTTGCCGGGGGTCTTGCCCAGCGTCGCGGTATCCGCTGTCGCGTCGAGAATGTCGTCGATCACCTGCAAAGCCAGGCCGAAACAGGCGCTGTAGCGATCGAGCGCACAGTACAGCGCAGCGTGCGCGGCATCCTCCGCGATGGCGCATAGCGCGCCCATGCGAACGGATGCGCGCACTAGTGCTCCGCATTTCATCCGGTGCATCACCAGGATCCTGTCCAGCTCGACGTGCTTTCCAACCAGCGACAGATCCATGGCCTGCCCGCCCGCGGCACCCTCGGCGGACACCGCCTGCGCCAGTTCGCGCACGAGCGCGATACGGTTGTCGCCCGGCGCATCCAGGCTCGCCAGGGTCAGGAAGGCGTGCGCCTGCAGCGCATCGCCGACCAGGATCGCGGTGGCTTCGCCGAACTTGACGTGCACGGTTGGAAGGCCGCGGCGAAGTACGTCGTCGTCCATCGCGGGCAGATCGTCGTGGACCAACGTACAGGCGTGCATCATCTCGATGGCGGCACCGACGTCATCGAGCATGTGCGCCGGCGTGTCGGCCAGTGCGCCGGCAGCCAAACAGAGCAAGGCGCGGGTGCGCTTGCCGCCATGCAAGGTGGCGTAGCGCATCGCCGCCATCAGCTCGGTCTCACCGTCGTCTTCGGCGCAGAGAAGACGCGCCAGCGCCTGTTCGACCCGCTTTGCGCCGTCCTGCATCCAGATCTCGGGCAGCAGCCTGCCGGATGCGCCGCGGGCCTGCGCGCCCAATCCGCCGTTCGCGGAAACGCCAGCTCGGTCGTCGTGTGGCGTGGAACCGGTCTGCATGTTGTTCATGTCCTTGTACCTGCCAGGAGACGACCAGGGGCAGCGGCGAGCCGCCGCGGTGTTGCCGGCCTCGCGCCGAGTGCAGCAATGCAGCGCGTCGCCGGCGCCGCGGCCTCACCACCCGGGACATGCGATGCCAGCTCATGAGAATCCGATGCGGATAGTCATCGACGGATATGCGGTCGGGTAATAGCGCCGGCCTTTTTCGACGCCGCTCAGCAACCGCGGCCGCACCCCGGCCTCGTGCATGGTCAGCGCCAAAGCGATACAGAACTGCACCAGTTCCAGCCATGCCAGGTGGTAGCCCATGCAGACGTGTGGGCCGGTACCGAACTGGAGCATGTCCACCGGCCGGATCGGCTCGGTGCGTTGCAGCCACCGCGCCAGCCGAAACTGATCAGGCGCCTCGTGAAGCAACGCCGAGGTCGAGAAATGCAGCAGCGGGATGCACAAGTCGGTGCCGGCAGGAATGCACCATTGGCCAAGTCGCAATTCACGCAGTGCGCGACGCACTAGGAGCGGCGTCGCCGGATGCACGCGCAGCGTCTCGCGGAACAGCGCCTCGGCGACCGGGCACTGCGCCAGGTCCGCGTGCCGGGTCGGCACCGCGCCTACCCGTTGCGCCTCCTCGACCAGGGCGTCCCACAGCCCAGGCTGCCGCGCTAGCTCGATCACCATCCAGGCCATCGTCGAGGCGGTGGTGTCGTGACCACCAAGCAGCAGCAAGCGGATATTGGCGACCAGGACGTCATCGGAAAGCGCATCGTCGCTGCGATCGAAGGCGCTCACCATGTCGTTGATCAACCCGGTGCGCGAGGCATGTTCGCGCGCGGCGCAGACAAACTGGCGCAACCGCGCATCGATCCAGTCGCGGGCGGCACGGCCGCGCCGCAAGGGCAGTCCGGGCAGGTCGACCGGGGGCGCGACGATCAACTGCAGCAATTGCCGGTACTTGCGATGCCATCCCGGCAGGTCCTGCGCGGGGATTCCCATGAGACTGAAGATGAGCTTGAGCATCAGATCGCCGGTTTCGCGCAGGATGGTGACGTCGCCCCGGTCGCGCCACCTCTGCACCCGCGCCCGGATGACGGGCGCGAACAGCTCGCCGATGCCGGCCTGGGTCAGCCCCTTGGGCAGAAGCGCCGCCTGGATCGCATCGCGCGCCTGCCGGTGCGCGCTGCCGTCCTGGGCGACCAACGTTCCGCCAAACAATTCGGGCGCGATGTCTTCGATCAGCGCCGAGGACACATCCTTGTGCCGGAGCAGTGTGAGAGCATCCGGATCCAGACTGGTCATCAGGTGTCCGGCAGGGCCGAAATCTAGCCAGAAGTGGCTGCCCAGCGTCCGTTCCGCGCGCCGCAGCAGGCGCGGCAGGTCGCAGACGACGGCGGGAAGATGCCCGACCAGCGGGAAAGCGCCGGGCACGACCGGGATGTCGTGCCGCAGCCGATGCCGACGGTTCAGCGGGTTGAGCAGCATGTCCATCAGCAGCGCGGCGCCGCGTCCGCTTCGGCGGTCTCGCCGGCAGGCCGCGCGGCGCGGCTGTTGCCACCGTCGGCGTACGTCGGCACATGCGCCAGCATGCCGCCGTCGATGCACACGACCTGGCCGGTGATGAACGCAGCATCGTCGGAGAGCAGGAACGCCACCAGCCCGGCCACGTCCTCGGGGCGGCCGACGCGCGGCAGGAGCTGGTGGCGGCGCAGATGGGTTTGCATGCACGCGTCCAGCTTGGCGAGGAGCCGCTCGGTCATGATGAGACCCGGCGCAACCGCATTGCAGCGGATCTGCGCATGACCGTACTGGGTGGCGAGTGAGGCCGACAGCATGTTCATCGCCGCCTTCGACGCGGCGTAGGATGTCAGCGCAGTGTCACCGCTGAGGCCCTGGCACGACGACATGTTGACGATCGCGCCACCGCCGCGGGCGATCATCCGGGGGATGGCCTGCCGGCAGCAGAGCAGCGTGCCACGCAGATTGGTCGCCATGGTCTGATCCCAGACTGCTAGGTCCAGCTCGAGGATCGCGCGGTCGCGCGGGGTCAGATGCATCGCGCTCGCGTTGTTCACCAGCAGGTCGACCCCGCCGAAGTGCCGCTCCGCCGTCTCGAACAACGCTGCCACCGCCTGCGCATCGGCGATGTCGATCGCCAGGGCGAGCGCGTGGTCCGCTTCGGCCGCGATCTGCGCGGTGCAGGCGATGGCCGCCGAGCCATCAATGTCGGCCACCACCACTCTGCCGCCCTCGCGCGCGATGGCGAGGGCGCATGCCTTGCCGATGCCGGCGCCGGCGCCGGTCACCACGGCCACTTTGCCTTCAAATCGCCCCATCGTGTCATCCTAGATTGTGCTGGTCTTTCGCGGCATGCCGCTCGGCCTCCGCTGGAGAACACGCAGGGTCGGCGCTGCCGCGCTCGCCATTGCCAGCGTCGCTTTCGATGACCCGAATGGCGGCGACCGGGCACTGGCTGGCCGCGAGCCGCACGGCGGCGCGCAGCGCCTGAGGGACCGTCGCCACGCACACTTCGGCGACGCCGTCCGGTTCGCGCTGGCGAAAGGTGCCCGGCAGCGTCAGCACGCACTGCCCGCTGGTTCCGCACAGATCCTGGTCGACCATGACGCGCATCTCAGCTCCCTCGCGCATGCAGCCGCACCGGCAGCGCGCGGAACGTCCGAAGGAACGCCGAGGGCTCCCGGGTCGGCTGCTCGGCCAATGCCAGCGTGGGGAAGCGGGCCTGGATCTGCGGCAGGCTCTCGGCCAACTGCACCCGGGCCAGTTGCGCACCGAGGCAGAAGTGAATGCCGTGGCCGAAGCTCAGTATGATCTGCCCGTCGGTCGACATGCCTGGGCTGGCGCCGTAGAACCGCGCGGGATCGAAGCGATCGGGATCGGCGAAGGCGTCCGGGTCGCGATTGCCGGACGCGATCAGCACGCGCACGTCCGCGTTCTTCGGGATCACCACGCCGCCCAGTTCGATGTCGCGCTGGGCGATGCGCGGGATGGAGCTGAACATGGCGGGCGCGTCGCAGCGCAGGACTTCTTCGACGAATGCCTTCACCCCCGCGGCGTCTGCCTGCAGCCAGTGCCGCTGTTGGGGATACGCCAGCATCGCCAGGACGGCATGGTCGATGCTCGCAGCAGTGGTGGTGAAGCCGCCCAGAAGCATGCCCCAAAGCATGCTGATCAACTCCGCATCCGACAGCCTGTCGGCATCATCGTCATGGGCGCCGACCAGCATCGACACGATGTCGTGGCTGGGATTGGTGCGCTTGCACTGTATGAGGTCGCCGAAGTAGGCCTGCACTCTGGCGCTGGCCGCGTCCGCCGCGGCGAGCTGGGAATCGCTGGCGTGCGGGCTCAGGCCTTCCAGAATGGCGCCGATGCCGGGGGCGAGCCTGAAGATGTCGTCCTGGGGCATGCCGAACAGTTCGGCGAAAACCAGCATGGGCAAGGCCAGCGCGAATTCCCGATGCAGGTCCACCGCCTCCCCGCGCTCCAGCGCGGGCGCCATGCCGTCCAGTCGCGCTGCGACGATGCGCGCGATGCTCGGCCGCAGGTTGTCGATCTGGCGCATGGTGAAATCGCGCGAGATCAGCCGGCGCAGACGCGTATGCGCCGGTGGGTCCTTCATCGCCAGTGTGGACGCCAGCAGATTGAGCGACAGGCTTCTCGCCGCACGCGGGAAATAGCGCGCCAGTTCGCCCGGCGCCGGTCCCCGAAACGCATCGCCCGTGGCCTTGAACGCCCAGGAGATGTCGGCGTGGCGGCTCAACAGAAAGAGGCCCGACGCCGCGCGATGCACCGGATCGTGCTCGCGCAACCACCGCATGACCGGATACGGGTCGTGGGTGCAGGTTGGCGACGCCAGTTCGGCGAACGCGTCCCGGCATGCTGCCGTGGTTTCTTGCACGTCCATCCTCGTTACCTGTTGGCTGGCTGATCCGACCGGCTCGCGCCATGCCCGCCGGCAAATTGCGGAGAAGATCGCGATTCCCGGCGGCGTCCGCCACATCGCCAGAGCACCGGAAACTCCTCGAACCCGCCAGGACGATCGCCTTGCGCAACTTCAGTTCTTCGGGCGCCACGGCCAGGCGGAGCGCGGGAAAGCGCTGGAAGATCGAACCGAACACCGCCTTGAGCTCCAGCTTGGTCGGCGCGGTGCCCGTCCCGAAGACCATGCACTGCGATTGGTGATGATGCGTGAACAGAGCAAATCGCGTGCCGAAGTGAATTCGCAGGCTCAGCAGGCACTCCGTAGCGGCGTGTAGTGTCAGGTTTCTGGCATTGAGTCTCAATGCCGACAACCGGCGCAGCAAGTGCCCGACAAAGGCCCGCTCTCGCGCTGAATGTGCGGGGCAGCCCAAGCGATATTTCAAGCATCCTGATTGGCTGCAACCGGTGTGGTTCGCAGGAAACACCCGATGTCGGCGGTAGCTATCCGGAAAACGAAGCTCGCCTCTCCGACATTCCGCTGAGTTGGATGGCGCATGCGGCCGAGAGCTTTCCCGACGGCAAGACGCCCGACGGCTTCGGCATCAAGGCAGACGATAGATTCCTAAAGCTGACTCCGGATCCGCTTGGTCCGTAGCACGACGAGTGCGACCCGGTCGCTTGCGGGGGTAAGCCAAGTGGACCCCAAGGGTTACGTCAAGTGCAGAGCTAGGCAGTCCTTCATCCGGCGATACTTGAGCAATTCGCCGCGAAGGGGAGGTGCAGCATTACTAGGAATACGGTGCCTATACGTCAAACACCCTCATGGTTTGGCTTCGCGCGCTGCGCACTCTGCGCATTGCGTTCGTTGTGATGTCGATCATCTTCGGCGTGCTTCCCAAGCCGAGAAATCTTAAAAGGCGACAACAAGTACGAACACCTCACGGCTACCATGGCGCTGGTCGCCGGCATCGTGCCGGCGGTTTACGCGGCGTTGAAACTGGATGAGCATCTGCCGACGGCCATGCGGCTCGCTGGTGAATACAAGAACCTATCCTTTTCGGGGACCTCGCCGCAAAGGTCCTTACAAGCCATTCGACGTGTTCGAGGCCGAACACAAGGAAGCCCGGGCTCGATTAGAGAATGCCAACAAGGAGGCGTATACTCCGCCGGGGTGGTGCTTCAAGCGCGCCAGGGCGAAATCCGAGCCGGGCACTAACGTTCGGGGACGATCCGCCGAGATAAGGAAAGGCGTCCTCACGGTCTGGGCCGCGAGATCGATTGATTTCACCAGCGACAAGCTGACGGACAACAATCCGCCACAAACCGATCAACGATTCTAAGTTCCGTAAAGGAGGCTCCACGAACCACGATTCGATGACTGGGTGAGGAACTCCCGGCCTGATCCGCGGTAGATCCTTGGTGTCGATCGAAAGGAGAGCGTGTCCCCACGAGTGACTATTTGGTCGTCGTGCCAATGGCGGATGGTCGGTGCTTCTTCGTAGACTGAATGGGTAATCCACGGACGGAATTGGCCGAGCGCCTGCTGCTTGCTGAGAAGACAATCTTTACTCAGCTTGGTCGCCGGCGACGCCTGAAGCGACTGCGGCGGCGCCAAGCGTCCTATGCTGCTCGGTCGAGGCGTTATCGATCACATAGGACGAGCGGGATCCGGTGCGCGAGACCGTCACGGAGAGAAATCAGGTTCGCCGACCAGTCCTTGTTGCCGTCTCGGAACGCCTTGAACTCGGCACTAAACGAGTTGCGGACGTAGGGCTTGCCAGATCCAGGCGAGGTTTTTCGAGGCAACCGAAAGCGTTCATGACGAAGCTTTGGATATCGAATACGTCCGACCAGCGGGATGGGCCTCATTCTCAAGACTCTGTCGGGAGACCAGCCCTGTGCTTCGGACCAACCCTCAGCGAACACTCGGAGCAGCCGAGCCTGTATTCGTGTCGCCGCGACAACTTCTGCGCGTCGAAGTCGAGCCTGCCGCCGCTATCCGCAGGCTCGTTTCGCAATGAGGTTGATCGACCGGCTCGAACTTGAACACGATCTGGCCATCGGGCGAAGTCATCATCGCTCCTGCGGCGACCGTCGCCAGCAGATTATATTGAGGTCGTGCGCGACGCCGGCTGTGCTACGAGGGCACAAGGTTAACTCTGAAATGCGTTTTTTTGATCTCATCGGGCGTTTGGCGGCCGCAATGCTCTTTCTAACGCGCGGAGTGTTGATTCTTTCTCCCAAAATTTGTCATTTTCATTCCTTTTGCAATGCAGATCAGCATGTCAGCACTCATCGGCCTGCTCCGGTCCTCCATCTTCGAAAGTGAGTACAGATGAACTTCGTCTCGATGAATCAGGTGGGACAACAAACCAATGGCGTGGACGCGCAAGATGCCTCTCCGGCTGACTCATCGGCAGAGGCGGCGGCCTTTCAGCGGCAGCTGGGCGAGATCGTTGTCCCGTCGGCTCCCGTGCTCATCCAGGTCCGCGCCCATCAAGCGGATGCATCGCGATCTGAGGCCCATGCCGGAGAGGATGAGGCGGTGCTGGGCGCTTCAGCGCTCCAGACCGTTCAGTCAAATTGGGTCTTGGTAGGCCGCAGCAAGGAGCCGCTTTATGCTACGGATGCGCGCCTTATTTCCGGTCTTAAGCAGGCGCTCCTTGGAGCCGCCGAGAGCACCGCCACGAGCTACGTCGGTTATCTGCTCAGCTTGAGCCGCTGGCTCTTTGCAAAGGACAAGCCGGGCATCGCTGATCGGCTTCATGACGAGTCGATGGACAAGGATGTCGAGGAGTTCATAACCAAAGGTGGGACGGCGAACGTCCGTTGGGCACTAGCTCATCTGCGGACCTCTCAATTGACGGGGGGAGCCGTACCGATCGCAGGCCGCCCTGACCTGACTCCTTATCCCAAGGACGGAACTCTCATCAAAGAATACAGACAGCAAGCAGTGGCGGCCGGAACTTCAAGTACCGCCAAAACCTATGCATCCATTCTCACGGATTTCAGCCACTACCTTCGTGCAAACAACAAGCCTGGCATTGCTGCTCGGCTTCAGGACGAGACATGGAACGAGGACGAACCGCTGAATGAAGAGATCAAGCGCTACAAGGACGCCGGGGGTAACAAAAGTATCGGCGCGGCACTTGATCATCTCCGTAATGGAGCGAGAAAACTCAACGGTCCGCCTTTTCATCCCGAAGACGCGCCCTTGATTTCCGGACTTCAAGAAGCACTCGTTAAGGCTGGGTACGAGGAGATCACCGCTAAGACGAATTATGTTCGTCCTCTTCGCAGATTCAGCCGGTGGCTCTTCGAACAAAACAAGCCGGGAGTGGCTGCTCGGCTTAACGACGAATCGCTCAGCAGCGACGCTGCGATCTTCGATCAAAGTCCCAGGCACCTCGTTCTTACCGCACTAGATCGTCTCCGCGCCTCTCAGTCGCCGGGCGGAGTCGCGTCAATCACTGTCCGGGCAGAGGGCATTGAGGCCGCGGCCAAGCAGGGCTGGTCGCAGCCCGCCTTCAGTTGGCCAGCGGCACTCGCTGAGGGGGATGATCGAGATTTATTCTTTGGGACGGTCGACGAAGCCGGTGCATCGTCGTGTCTTCAGCCACCGCGGCACGGCCTGGCATTGAATCCTACAGAGTCCCCTCATCCCGTGAACTGGCGCCACCAGGACGACGAGCTGACGGATGAACGTTACCGCAACATCCTCATGCCAGGCGAGCAGATTCCCATCATGCGGGCGAGTGGGCACCCATCTACGCCGCCTCCGCACGGTCAAGGCGGTAGAACGATGCTGAATGCCTCGGCGCTACCGCCCGGCCATGCAAATTTGGTTTTCGCAGGTAGCAGCCTAGATCCTGTTTATTGCGAAGATGCCTCTCTTATTGAGGGGCTGAGGCCCGCACTCATCAAAGCTGGGGCCTCCGAGAGCACGGTCGGTCGCAATCTACGTGGTCTTCTCAGCTTGGGGCATTGGCTCGTGAAGAACGACAAGCCGGGCATTGCTTCCCGGCTTTTCGACAAGTCGCTGGACAAGGATGCCCAGGAGTTCGCCGAGCAGGAGGGGCAGGCCATCGCTACCCCACTGGATCATCTTCGAGCCTCCCAATCGCCGGGCGGCATCATGCCGTTTGCAAGCCGGGTTGAGCGGAATCCCTATCCCCAGGATGCGGATCTCATCAAAAGGTACAAGGAAGAAGCACCCCCGAGCACCGCCAACACCGCCAGGAGCTATGCAACTCTTCTTATCGATTTCAGTGATTACCTCCGTGAAAACGATAAGCCCGGCATTGCTGCTCGGCTTGGCCACGGCTCGCTGGATGAAGATGTCAATCGGTATAAGGAGGCGGACCCCCATGGCCGCAGTAAAGCCCGAGCCGCACTGGCTCATCTCCTGAAGTCGCCGGCGGGTGCTACAGCGATCGAACTCCTGCGTCATATTTGCCCCCTGCCTGATCTCGAAGACGCGGTTCGCGCCGAGATGAAGCCGACCCTCTCCGCGACTGCGCAGCACAGCGGGTCGAACGGAGCTGTCAGCTGGCCGGAGCTTCTGCCTGCGAACCAGCAGGATCTGTCTTTAGAGACGATGGACGGACCCAGCTCCTCGCCGCCTCCGCAGGGCGACGCGGTTGAGCGGCCGCTGATGCAGATCCCATCCCATCAACTGGCGACGTTACCAGCGCAGAGACAAGCTCCGGTGTCGTCGCCGGACGAGCTGATCGGCGAGCAGCTTCCGGCCGAAGACGCGGAGCTCTTGACGAGGTTTCGCGTGCACGCCGAGCGGCGCAAGCTTACCCCAGGGGCCATCAACAACAATGTTTCCGGACTTGGGGCTTTTGTCCGCTGGGTCAACGCAAGTCATCGGGGCCCTGTAGCTTCTCGGCTGCGAGACGGTTCATCGCTCGATGAGGAAATAGCGAAGTACAGGAGCTTGGGCCGTGACCCCCAGAACCGCATTAGATCGGCTGTGGACGTTCTCCGGCGGCTGCTGCGTGGGGGGGAAGAAGTCGAAGCACCCGAACCCCGCGTCCTCGGTGCCCCCCGTCGCCTAGTTCCTCATCCAGAAGATGCGCCCCTCATCGAGGGCGCGCTGAGCCAAGCTCTGAAAGATCTTAATAATCCGACTGTGAAGCTGAGGCAGTCTGCGCAACAGCGGGCGAGGCGTCTTCGCGCGCTGAGTGCGTGGCTTAGAGAGAAAGGCAAAGGGAGCATCATCGGGCGGCTAAACGGCTCGAGCAGGGAGCAGGTATCCCTCGACAATGACGTGGTAGCATTCCAACGGACTGGAGGCAGAGTACACGGTCCGGATCTGTCGCATCTTCGCAGCTACTTGAAACTCGTCGAGGCGAACCGAGAGCTGGGGCTGCCAGGCCCTGAGCAGCCGCGCTCGCCGGCCGCGCAGGGCGATCGGTTTTCCGGCTCTTCGCGCGATCTTCCCTCAACGCCGGCCAGCCTAAGCGCTGGAGCTTGGGTTTGGTTGAGTGAACAGCTGCAAGAACCAGGATCACCATCCAGGCCCGCGTCAAATGCTAAGGGCAGGCTTGAGCCATTTGTTGATCTGAATGCGCCACCGCCGTCCGAGTTGCGCGAGGATGCTCACTTTGCGCCTGCCGATCCTGCCAGGGTTCGCTCAGACACCTACGCTGGTCTTGAGCCATTTGTTGATCTGAATGCGCCAACGCCCTCCGACTTGCGGGACGATGCTCACTTTGCGCCAGCCGATCCTGCCAGGGCTCGCTCAGACACCTACGCTGGTTCTGTATCAGTTGTTGGTCGGGATGCGCCCAGACCGCAGGTGATTGATCTAAATCCGCCCACGTTGCAGGAGCTGCGTGATGATGCTCGTTCTGCGCCCTTCCCGCGCACATCCGACGATGCTCAAATCGGGGCTATGGATCCGACAGCCTTCTCCTACGGCCGCAGCAAACTAGAGCTCGGTGCCAAGGAATGGCTGGGCGACAAGCATATCAACAGGGATTACGAGCTCCTGGCGGAGGAGTTGCGGCGGAGCCGTCCGGAACTCGCCGCCCTGACGCAGCTGGTGGACCCCCTAATAGCTCACTATCAACTGCGCTTCGGCGCCGAGCCCGACATGCTCCGCGCGTTCCAGCGCATCGTCTACGATTCAAATGGTAATGATACGGCCGACTTCCTGTTCCTGCCAGTGAACGACGCTATGGATCCTAATCGCCTCGGCACGCACTGGTCGCTGCTGCTCCTTGATCGCCACACGCGAGGAGAGCCAGTTGCCTATCACTACGACTCTGTCCGGGGACACAACCACGAGGCGGCAGCGCACCTCGCACGACGGCTGCGCGCCCGCCTGGAGTCACCCAACATGGCCCAGCAGCGGAACAGCTATGATTGTGGCGTCTTTGTGGTGGACGGCACGCGGGCGCTGGTTCGACGATTGGCCCAAGGAGAGCGGCCAGGGCACGAGTTGCTGCACCTTGACAACCTCGTCGCCAATCGGCGGTCCCTCCAGGACCGGCTTCGAGCTCATCCCGGCTTAGGCTAATGGAGCGCGAAGCGGCCGCGAGACTGAGGACTTTCTCCGCAATGCCCACCTCGACGTTCCAGCGACCGTCGAGGCGCTGCGCCAATACTGAATGCCGATCCGCTCCCGGGCCAGAAGTCGGATTCGATCGCATGCGCGCGTATTTATCGGTGGTACTTACTTCGACCGTGCACACAGCCTCGCTATAGGGGGCATGGCGGTTCCGGCCCAGCAAATCATCGGCACTCAACATGCCAATTGGGATGCGCTGCGCATCGGGCTTAAAGCCGAGACTATGCTGTTTGAGGACTGGCGCGTGAGCGCAGATGTTGCTTACCTGCCTGGACCGACTTCACCGGTTGCGATAACCATCTCCTCCGTCCTGAAACAACTTTCTACGATCAGCGCAGGCAAGGTGGGGGAGGAACGCTGTCGTACCTCCTCGGCAGAAATATCAGTATCGGCGTCGGCGCTCGGTACTGGGCAATGTGGACCAAGAACGACAGCGATTTCATATTCAACTGCAGCGGCTGCAGCGGCCGAGCCACGTTCATTCAGATCCCTGCACTCGCGAAGTACAGCATGGAGCGATGGGGTACCTTCTTAGAGGCGTCCTACAAGTTTCAGTGAATTGGTCTGCAAGCGCATAAGTCTTATAGCTAACCTAATCGATGCACGATGAAAGCCTGCAACGCGTAGGCTGCGCGGCGCCGCAGCCCCCGGGCGAACCGCCCACGGAGGGCCGTTGCCGAGTTTCGAGCAGCCTTCATGCCTTCTTTTTGTGGAAAGATGAGTCCGGATGAGTCTCAGCAGCCAATTCAGAAGCAGAGATGCTTCGTACCTTTGTAGCGCCGCAATCATCCTCTTTTCGTCTTCGCCCGCATTGGCAGCCGATGTACGGCGGGCCAGTATGCCAATAACGGACTGCGCGACAGTGAAGAACAAAAAGCAACGCTTGCTGTGCGTCGATAAAGCGGCCGCAGCCCTAAAGACAACTCGCCTTCTTAGGAAATTGGGGACAGCTCATCTTAAAGAGATCTTTGCCAACCCCGGCCAGACCGCTTCCGAAATCCATGATCCAGATCACCTTGATGTCGCCCCTGGAACGTTCATTGAGAGGCTTGTCGAGATCCGAAACGTGAGGTGCCTCTACTCGACTGATGGCTACCGCTGCATTGCACATCGGCTCGGAATGGCTCCTGTTGTTCGCCCAGGCTGTCGAACCAGCGGCAGAACAAGAAAGGCTGAAAACCGGCTGCGCCCTGCTCGACAGTCTCCTGTCTGCCGCCTGCAAAAGGAATATTCGGATAGTCACGACTCACTACAGGGGAGATTTCTGGCGCGATTTTGCAAAGAGCCTTATCCTAAAGGTGAATATTAGCGGCGTCGCCACCGAAGCGATAGCTGAAAGTAGGAGAGGTCCTGTTCAGGACGCTTTCCGCTTGGGGGAGCGGCTCAGTGACAGAACCAGACTTGATAAGTAGCGTCATCAATGGCTAAAGGTCGTATCCTGCGGGCTTGCCGCCCGTGATCATGACATGCCAAGCCCTAAACCCCTGCACGGCGAGCATTTCCTCCGGCGACATCATAGTCCCAGGTGTTGGCGTCCTCGATCTTGGCGGGATCTCGGCTATCGGCACTTGGCATGCTGGATCTGCGATCCATGTGCGCTTGCTGTCACACCCCGGGGCAACCAACTGGGCCAGCCTGTAGCCGCAAGAACACGGACGGCGTCCCGCTCTTGCAGGTTTCGCCCTGGATACTTTCAAAGATCTCGTTGACCGGCAGCACGGCTCGTTCCCCGATAGATCGCGCTGTTCGCACCGTGCTCTTTGACTTCGACAGATGCAAGCCGGCAACGCGGAGCAAGTCGCTCTGTCAGCAGCCACTTGCTCGCGATGCCGTAGACGTGCTCGGCAAACTTTTCGCAGCCGACAGCAGGTAGCACAACGATATCCGCGACGCCACGCCGCGCCGCTTCGTGGAACCATTCAAGCTCTGGATCGTCCGCAGCTACGACGGTCTTATGGTCAAACGTGTGTTCGAGGATCGCTTTCAGCTCTTTGAGGCCACCAAAATCAACGACCCAATTCTTGTCGTCTAGAGTGTCGGCCTCGAACTCGAAGCGAAATGACAACGAGTAACCGTGCAGCAGACGACAGTGTGACAGCGCGCGCCACTGGCGAAATGTAGTGGATAGTCCGATTTCATGACCGTATGTCTTCGTCGATAGGTAGGTCACGGTTGACCCTTGATCAGTGCCATAAATTCGCTGCGCAATGTCCTGTCGTCGCGGAAAGCACCGCGCATGATGTTGGTTATCATGATGGTGCCAGTCTCGCGAACACCGCGCCAGATCATGCATTGGTGCTGCGCCCTAACGATGACGGCCAATCCCTTCGGCTGGATGCGGCGTTCCAGCTCGTCCGCCAACATAACAGCGGTCTCCTCCTGGATGTGCGGGCGCGACATGATCCAGTTGGCAACGCGCACCAGTTTGCTGATACCGATCACTTTTTCGCCGGGCACCACGCCAACCCACATGCGGCCGGTCATGGGTACGAGGTGATGCGAGCACGTCGAGCGCACGGCAATGGGACCCAACGTGTAGAGTTCGTTCAGGCCACTCGCGTTCGGGAAGCCCGTAATCTCGGGCGCGGGCTCAAAGCGGCCGGCAAAAACCTCGCGCACGTACATCCTGGCAACGCGCTTTGCGGTCGCTTTGGTGTTGTGGTCGCGGCTGGTGTCGATAACCAGGGCTTCAAGCACAGCCTGCACGTGCTGCTCGACTTCGGCTTGGATCACATCAATGTCGCCAGGCAGCAGATATTCTGCGATATTGTCGTTTGCCGCAAACGACGCGCCGGCGTCGCGCAGGCGTTCACGAATTGCTTGCGTAGAGCTCATCAGAAATCCTGTGCCGGCACTTCGCTTTTAGTTTGCGTGAACGACATGATCTGCGGTCGTCGTGAAGAACGACGGAGGGACCCGCGACGGACAACGCTTCAATTGGGGAGGTGCCTTACCGGGGCCAGTGTCTGGTATCAATTTGTGACGAACGAGAACTTTCATCTCTCCTGCGTCGTTGACCGAGAGACCACTATTGCCGAAACGGTCCTTTATCGCCTCCCTGCAATCAGCATGCCGCAAAAGTATCTGTGCGACATTTGCTTGGGGAAGAAAAATCAATGCACTGTGCCGCGCGGGCCGATCATCTGCGCCTTCGTGTCGGGATTCAGACATACACGCCGACAAGCGAACACGATTGAAGCTCCAGCAAAAGCAGCCAAATCTTACCCGCCCCGGAGCCATCAGACAGTTAATCGACCCGGTGATTGGCGTCGACCTCAAGTAGCTGACGCTTCTGGTGATCACGCTGGGCGGCTACCTGGCGGGGCGCCTTTGCGGCGAGCGCGAGATCCGGCGGAGACTGATGATGATCGAGTCCGCGGTGATGGCGGCCGGCGCACTGGCGACGTGGTTGCCTTAATCCAGCAATGGTTGGCGCCGCATGGCAAGTCAAGGGTGTTTGCCAATTCGCCCCCGCGCCGACCGCAGTTCGCGAGTTTGATGGATTTCTGCCTGCTGGCTTGGCTGACGAGCCCGTCCCGTGCCTCTGGTGTAATCGCGCGCGGCGTTCTTGCTATGGTGCCGCCTGCGATCTTCGCCGCCTCGATGGTGCGGTTTAGCTTTGTGGCGCTGGCGCTGCTCGTCCCCGCAGTGCTCGGCCCGCGCGTGCAGAGCCGCAAGGTGATTGCGGCCGTGACCGCCCTGGCGCTCTTCGCGATCGTCGGCGCGCTGGCGCTGCGCTCGCAGACCACGCGGGTATTTGTCGACCTTGCCTTTTATGCAGCCGCCGGCGCCTGGTCGACCGCCTGCGATGCGGTCGATCGCGACATCCGGATTGCGATCCGCGGCCGGATCTTTCCGATGCTATGCGTCTCTTGCTGGCGGCAGGTCCGTCTGGAATCAGCCTCGATGGCTTTGAGGCGACGGGCTGCATCGAGAGCATCGGCGTGCATAACGTCTTCCTGCGGGCGGCGCTCGAGTTCGGCTGGCTCGCCGGGCTCGCGCTCGTGGCGCTCGTCATTGGAGGCTGGCGCGTAGTCCGCGAGCTCGCGCCGATCGCGCCCGAATACTGCTTCGTTGCCGCCGCCCTGGTCTACGTAGCGACAGTTTCGCTGATGCATGGGCGCATCAGCCGCGAGCTTGTGCTGTTCTTGCTGCTCGGCTATGCCTCGAGATTGTGGAGCGAGGGGCGAGAGGTCGCGGCCAAACTAATGGTGCGGATCGCCGGAGGTGGAGGCGAGCAAGTCCCTCCTGGTCGGCGGGCGCAACACCGGTGTCGACGACTGGCCTCCCGCGGGTGATGATCCCACCCGCCAGCCCGCCCACGGCGCTTGCCTTCTCCAGTTTCCTTCGCAGGACTCAATCGAGCAGCGTCCGGGCGAGATTGAGATCGACTTGGATTCGCCAAGATGAGTCTTCGTCACAGCGCCAGCGATCGCCGGAGATCGTCGTGCTCAAAGGCGGTGACCGTACGGTTGATCTCGCCCGACCGCGCCCCGACTGCCTTGGCGATGTTGCGACTCTCGCCACTTGTTGCGCCACCCTCCCTGGCCAGGACACCTTTAGCCTAAAGAACGCGTCTCAAGTCGTCGTGAAATGCGCGAATAGGGAGTTACCGTCTCGATCCCATCGCTGCCGACGACCGAGAGGATCCTGTTATCGGCTGTCGAATCCTACCCCAGCGGTACTTCTGGCCGGGGGATTCATGGCTACCATTCCAGAGAGCTGGCCTCCAAACATTGTGACTGGTAAAGGATTCAGCACCGAGGAAGGAGATCGCCAATATCTATAGACTGCGGTCACGGAGCAATTGAGCTCGGTTCCCGAGAGTCAAAATGCGGTGGAGCGCATACACCTCTGAACGGTTCCTTCTACGTACCGACATCCATCGGCTTTTTGACCTGGAATACGTGATCGTCTCATCGGATTGTCGGCTCAAGATCAGCAGCCGCTTGAAGGACCGTTTCGACAAATGAGGTTCGCGATGATCATGATCCTATCTTGGAGAGGCGAGCTTTACTTCGTGTACCCTGCGACGTGAGAGCGATCGGTTGGATCGAAATTCAGTTGTGGACGCTGATTGACAGCCGAAATCGCAGGTCATCAGGCGTTTTCACTCAACCAAGACCCGCAGCAGAGATCAGCTAATTGGAAAGTGCTCCAATCGGCTGTGGTTCGCGGTGTTCGGGATTCTCAGCTAGGCTTGTCTCTGTCTAGCAGATCACAAATGTCACGCTGACGCTCGTGGCGCAGAGTAATACCATTCCGATGCGGAGCAGACAGGAAAGAAAGATGCCGGTCATATCCACACGCCGCGCTGAAGTCACAGATGCCGGAACCGTCGCCCGCTTCGTTCATGCTCTCCAAGTCGAGCTCTTGGGCCGGATGGCCCCCGGGATCGAAATCGTCACGCGAAGCGCGACGGCAGTTCTTGCGGATGTCAGCGTCGTCGCGGTGATCGCCTGCGGAGACAACGAGCCGGCTGGCGTCATGCTTCTAAACGAATGCACTGCGATCTACGCGGGCGGCAAGTTCGGAGAAATCTCGGAGCTCTATGTTCGCCCCGACATGAGATCGCAGGGCATTGCGCCTCATCTGATCGCGGTCGCTCTGTCCGAAGGACGCGTGCGAGGATGGAAGCGGTTGGAGGTCGGAGCACCGTGGCAGCCGAAATGGAAGCGTACCCTCGACTTCTATCTGCGCAACGGCTTCGAGGAAGTCGGCCCCCGACTTTGCCGCAGGATATGAGCCGGTGGGGTCCACTTAGAATAGTCGTCCCTGGATGACCAAGAAGCTGAGTCGGATCAATCATCCAACCGGCTCCGGCGTCGGGAAGCGAATCGGCGCGCTAGCTTGGAAGAGTTCATCATCTCGTCGGTCATCGGCGGCTCCTCGAATCAGGTTGGGGTTAGCAACCCGACCCTACCGACGAATCATCGATGACCACCGCAAAGCCGCCCGCCCGCTACAGCGCTGTTTGCGAGCTACACCATCACTGGGGCCACGACCTTGGACCCTAATTGAATCAGACGTTCTTGGTCGTTGATGGATGCTGACACTAATGACGGAAGTAAGCGATTGAATGGCCAAGCCAGAGGGAGATCCTTGAGAGCGTCGTCGCCGCTTTCAGCGGGCGCCCACAACGGTTGAATGCCGGAAGGAGCTGGCGCTCGTTGGCTCTGCCGTTTCCGTGCGAACCAACCGTCAGAGTAGTAGCTTCACAATATGGAAAAGCCACAGCAGCAAAACGTCTAATAGCAAACTCCAACAAGTTGAGCCGCCTATCAAGTCTCAGCCCAATCTATGTGACTAAGTTGTCGCTGTACAATCTCGCCAAATTGTAAGGCTCCCTGCGCCATGTCGTGTTCACGACATGGCGACAGCGGCCTTTCGACAGGATAGGCGTTGGTTCTGCTTTATATCCAGGTGGCGCACGCCCTTGCGCATCCCATGGCAAATGGCCCAGCCTTTGCTTCATTGCAATTCGGACGGCGAGCGCCTGCCAAGCCTTGTTCTGCTCCGCCACAGTCGATGCATATGTATGGAACGAAAGGCGTTACCATGAGCGATCGGAGTTCGGTCACCGCCAACACGAAGGAGATCGCCGCACGTGCCTTCCCGATGACACGGACGACACTAGTCGAAGAGAGAACGAGGGATAGCACTACTCCTAACCAATACGGTTCTCACGACGGCGGCGTTCTTGCTCAGGCCAGGTGGGATCGACCAGCCATCTTTTCGCTTCAGAATGGGCTCGAGGTTGTGGTGATACCGGATCATCGGACGCCCGTCGTAACTCAGATGATCTGGTACAAGGTCGGCTCCGCGGACGAGCCACCCGGAAGATCGGGGCTGGCGCATTTCCTCGAACATCTGATGTTCAAGGGCACATCCAAACATCCGCCGGGTGAATTTATCCAGGCCGTGCAGCGCGTCGGCGGCTACCAAAACGCTTTCACCGGCACCGACTATACAAGCTATTTTCAGCATGTTCCGCGCGATCAGCTCGGCAAGATGCTGGAATTTGAAGCTGATCGCATGACCAATCTTGTTCTTAAAGATGAGGACGTGCTGTCCGAGCGCGACGTCGTGCTCGAAGAATTAAATATGGGCGTCGCCAACAATCCAGGTGCGCGGCTCATCGAGCAGATGTTGGCGGCACTTTACCTTAACCACCCCTACGGTCGGCTCATTATCGGCTGGCGGCAGGAGATCGAAAAGCTTGGCCGTGAAGACGCGCTCGGCTTCTACAAGCGGTTCTATGCACCAAACAACGCTATCCTAATCATCGCCGGTGACGTAGAGGCGGACGCGCTCCGCCCGCTGGTGGAGACGAGTTTTGGCGGCATTCCCTCGCAACCACGGATCCCGGCGGAACGCTTGCGACCTCAGGAGCCGCCTCCGGCCGCGGAACGCACGGTGATACTGGCCGATCCCCGCGTCGAGCAGCCAGTGCTGCACCGCTACTATCTGGTGCCGTCGGCGTGCACTGCGGTCGCAGGCGAGAGTCCGGTGCTTGACGTGCTCGCGCAATTGATGGGCGGCGGCATCAACTCATATCTCTATCGCGCGCTGGTGATCGACAAGAAGCTCGCGAGTAGTGCCTCGGCGAGGTACGAGCCCACCGCCCTTGATTCGTCGCGACTCACAATTTCTGTTACACCAGAACCAGGCATCGAGTTCGGGCAGATTGAAAACGCCATCGACGGCGTGATTGCCGGTATTGCGCAGCATCCTGCGCGCACAGAAGATATCGAGCTGGTCAAGACGCGGCTGCTCGCTCAAGCAATCTATGTCCAGGACGATCAAGCAAAGCTTGCGGACTGGTACGGCCGCCGGCTCACGACTGGACTGACCATCGACGAGATCCGAGGCTGGCCGGACAGCATCCGCGAGGTCAGTGCCGCGCAGGTGCTCGCGGCCGCGCGCAAATGGCTCGACAAAAAGCGCTCGGTGACAGGCTATCTCGTCAAGGAACCCACCCAAAGACACGCGGAGAGGCGATAATGGCCCAGTCTTGCACACGACGTGACGTCCTCGTCGCCGGGGCGTCGACTTCAATCGCAATGCTCGCATCACCAAGTTTGCTTGCTGCCACCAGCACGCTTGCCGTGGCCAAGATCAAACACCTGGTCTCGCCTTGCGGTATAAAGGCGACGTTGGTGCAGGATGCGACTGTCCCGCTGATCGCCCTGGAATATGCCTTCGGCGGCGGCGCGACGCAGGATCCCACCGAAAAAGCCGGTGTTGGGCACATGGTGGCTAGCCTGCTCGACGAAGGCGCCGGCGATCTTGACTCCAAGACGTTTCATGAGCGGCTCGATAGCCGCGCCATTGAGTTAAGCTTTGCATCGCACCGCGACTACTTCCGCGGTAGCTTGCGCACGCTTAAGGACTGCAAGGAGGACGCCTTTGACCTTTTACGGATGGCGCTAACCTCACCACGTTTCGACCTGGCCGATGTCGAACGAATTCGTGCTGGCGTGCTTGCGAACCTTCGACATGACTCGACCAATCCGGCGTCGCTCGCAAATCGCAAATTCTTCGAGGTGGCCTTCAAGGATCATCCTTATGCTCGGCACGCCGAAGGCACCCTCGAGAGCGTGCCGACGATCGACGTAGCAGATCTCAAGGGCTATCTCAGAAGCGTACTCGCAAAAGACACACTCAAGATCGCAGTGGTCGGCGACATCGATCCAGAGGTTCTCTGCAAATGGCTCGACATGACTTTTGGGGGCCTGCCGGCCAGCTCGAACTCGACGCCCGTTGCAGACGTGGTCGCAGCAAAGCCGCCGCAGCGCATCTTCATTCCGCTCGATGTACCTCAGACGTTTGTGATATTCGGCGGTCCCGGCGTCCGGCGCACCGAACCGGATTTCATGGCAGCCTGTGTCGTCAACCACGTCCTTGGCGGCGGCGGTTTGACCTCGCGGCTCTTCCGCGAAGTCCGCGAGAAGCGCGGGTTGGCCTATTCCGTCAGCGAGCGGCTGGTCTGGATGGATCATTCAGCCGTGTTCGTCGGCAATAGCGGCACGCGGGCTGACCGCGCCGGCGGGACAGTCGAAGAGATCGAGAGGCAGGTCCGCCAACTTGCCGAGAAAGGACCGACCCAGCAGGAACTTGATGATGCAAAGTCTTACCTAAAGGGCTCGCAGATACTAGCTCTCAATACAACATCGAAGCTTGCGCGAACGCTGTTGCAGCATCAGCTTGACAAGCTGCCGATCGACTATCTCGAAAAACACGACGCCGTCGTCGATGCGGTAACGTTGGAGGATGCCAAGAGAGCAGCGGCGCGCCTGTGGGGCGGCGGCTTGCTCACCGTTCTCGTCGGTCGTTCCCCAGTGCCATGACTACATCCCGGTCAGGGGCCGAATTGGACGTCAGACCACAATACGCAGGAAACCCAATTGTCTTGTAGATAGTGGACCTCCACGCCCAAAGCGAGGACCGGCAGGGTGTGCTAGGGCAAAAGTGCTTCTCACATCGATAGAATGCGCGGCTGTGCAGTGCGTGAGGGTGAGCCGCTAAGGAAAAGGGAAGATGTTCAGACGACAAGTGACGCCACTAAGGGCTAATCCCTTAGCGCACCTGCAAGGTGGAAAAACGGAAACCGACAGCGCAGCGCCTCGCCGTTGTTTTGCGACGCGTGCGTTTGATTACATCAACCCGACGATGCGCGAATGGCTCGAAATACGGGATCGTATGGTCAGAACAGACGATGGGTGCTTTTATCTTGTCGAAAGGAGCAGGCACTAGCCCTAGTGACGGGAAGGCCGTAACGCCTTACAGTCTAGGGGACGCTGCAACCGCACACCTGTTCAGAAAGTTCGCCTCGACGTGACACCCTTCTTCAGTTTTTTGCTCGCGCACAAGCAAGCATCGTTGGCATGGAATCCTGCGCCGGTTCAAGGTGGCTCGCCGGAAAATGCAGGCACTTGGTCACCAGGCACGCTTGATCCCCGCGCAATTCGTGAAGCCCCAGGTGAAGCCAAACGAGAACGATATCAGTGACGGCGAGGCCCGCAACACAACCGACGATTCGCTTCGTCGCCGTCAAGGAGGAGGACCAGGCCGATCTTCAAGCGCGGCATCGAGTCCGTGACCAGATGGTTGGCTCGAGGACACGCCTGATCAATCAGATGCGGGCTTTCTGCCTCGAGTAGGGTGTACCTTTGTGTCAGGGTGCCGGAATATTCAAGCTCGGGTTGCCGCGCGCTTTGAATGAAAGGAAACGATTTATCACCAGTGATGCATCGCCTCGTCGGCGATCTCTTCGCCGATCTCCGCCGCCTCGAAGAACGGATCCGCGAAAGTGACAGAGGAGATCGTATCGGTAGCCGATCGTGAGCACGTCACACGCCGGCTGATGCCGGATCCCCGGCATCGGCGCATTGGGTGCGACCGCTCTACTTGCCGCGATCGGTGATGGGCTGCAGTTTCGCAAGGCCGGCGGCCTTGCGATCAAGAGTCCCGGCGATCAAGCGTTTCGCCAAATATGCGACTCAAACCCTGGCCGCGCAATGCGCCCACTTTAGTTCGTTGTCGTTGGTTTAGCTAAAGCAACAAATTTCGAATTTTTGGATTGCTGCGGAGAACACCCTTAGTCCGCCCCGTGGGGTCGATAAACTTCGGAACGTCTGGTTGGAAGAATCCTTCCATCGGATCGTTCAAAGGCCGAAATTCGGACAACCAGATACTGCTCGGCAATAGCAGAGATTTCGCGTTTGGTGGTCTCGTCTGTTATCGAACTGTACCGAAATAACACCCGCGGCAATACCGGGAGATCAAGTTGAGCCATTGGAGAAATTCCGCCAATCCAAGTTCATGATTATTTCCTCGCGCGTTGGCGGTGACCTGCCACTGCGTATTTCCTCCAGAAGGAGTTAGAGTCCGGCCCGAAGAAGGACGGACAGATGAAGCGAGCAAGGTTCACGGAAGAGCAGATTATCGCGGTATTGAAGGAGCATGAGGCTGGGGCGAAGACAGCCGACCTGGCTCGCAAGCACGGTGTTTCCGAGGCGACGATCTACAATTGGAAGGCCAAATTCGGCGGTATGGACGTTTCCGAAGCGAAGCGGCTGAGGGCCTTGGAAGAGGAGAACGCGAAGCTGAAGAAGCTTCTGGCCGAGCAGATGCTCGATGCGGCCGCACTTCGCGAGCTCCTTTCAAAAAAATGGTAGGGCCCGCCGCCAAGCGCGCTGCGATCGCGCATCTGCAGGCCGTCATGACCTGTCGGAACGGCGGGCCTGCTCGATTGTGGGGGCGGATCGGAAGATGATCCGCTATCGCTCCAGCCGCCCGCCGGACGCAGTTCTGCGTGGCCGATTGCGCGATCTCGCCAACGAGCGGCGGCGTTTCGGCTATCGCCGGTTGTTCGTCTTGCTGCGGCGGGAGGGCGAGCCATCGGGGATCAACCGGATCTACCGGCTTTACCGCGAGGAAGGGCTCACCGTCCGCAAACGGCGGGCTCGCCGCAAGGCCGTGGGGACCCGTGCCCCGATCCTGGTCGAGGCGAGGCCGAACGCGCGCTGGTCGCTGGACTTCGTCCACGACCAGTTCGCCAATGGCCGACGCTTCCGCATCCTCAACATCGTCGACGACGTCACCAAGGAATGCCTGGGCGCCATTCCGGAGACGTCGATCTCGGGGCGGCGCGTGGCCCGCGAACTGACGGCAATCGTCCAGCGACGCGGCAAGCCAGGAATGATCGTGTCCGACCATGGCACCGAATTCACCTGCAACGCCATGCTCGCTTGGTGCAAGGACGCAGCCATCGATTGGCACTTCATTGCGCCGGGAAAGCCGATGCAGAACGGCTTCGTCGAGAGTTTCAATGGCCGGATGCGCGATGAGCTACTCAACGAGACCCTGTTCTTCGATCTCGATGACGCCCGCGCCAAGATCGCCAACTGGGTCGCCGACTACAATCTCCAGCGTCCCCACTCGTCGCTGAAATACCTGACCCCCGCGGCCTACGCCGCCCACCTCACCGCAACGGACGATCGGCTGCGCAACCCCGACCAGCTCCGCCGATCGTCCGTTGCTCCATCCGCGCCACTTGGCGTACAAAACCGCGAGACTCTAACTGCCGCTGGATGAAAATGCAGTGGCAGGTCAGCGGTGAATCAATTTGTCACGGTTCGATTCAGCTCCTCAATTCAGGTAGTTTGACGCGGCACGAGGCGGGATTCTAAATCTCTCCACCGGAAATGGGGAGTCCTGCGATGACCAGCGGAAGCATCGGCTCGCGCGCCGCGCCAACGGCGAGTGACGCGCCTCCAAAGCCTATGAACCCGTCGGAGCGGCTCGACGCGATTGACGTGCTGCGGGGCTTGGCCCTATTCGGCGTGCTCGCCATGAACATCGTGACCATATTTCGGGTCTCCATCTTCGCTTCGCTCTTGCCGAAAGCGGAGCCGGCGGGGCCGCTCGACCGAGCGGTAGCGGCCGTGCTGACGGTCGCCGTCGACTCTAAGGCGATTGCGCTGTTGTCGCTGCTGTTCGGCGTGGGCCTCGCCATCCAATTCGAGCGGCTTGCCGGCAATCCACGGCGCATGATCTTGCTCGTGCGCAGGCTGGTGGTGCTGCTGGGGATTGGCCTGGTGCATCTCTATTTGGTCTGGAGCGGTGACATTCTCGTCCATTATGCGCTGGCGGGCTTCGTGGTGCTGCCCTTCCTCGGCGGCGCGCGGTGGCTCATGGCGGGTGCAGCCCTGCTGCTCCTGGGGCTCTACGTGACCATGCCGGTGCTACCGCCGATCGTGCCGCTGCCGGATGCGGCCGAGATGGCCGCTCTTGCCGCGGACGCGACGCGTGCCTACGGCACGGGCGGATTTTTCGATGTGCTCGCGTTCCGTATCCGCGAGGTGACGGTGATTTTTCCGCTGCAGGTCATGGCCTTGCCGCCCACTGTCGCGCTGTTCCTGGTCGGCGCCTTCGCGTGGCGCAGCGGGGTCTTGCGGCGGGCTTCGGCGAGCCGGTCCCTGCTGTTCGTCGTCGCAACCTTTGGCATTGTTCTCGGCGGCGGATTGAGTCTCGCGGCAGCAGGACAGGAGCTCTTCGATTGGCCGTCGCTCGGGCGCGCGCATTTTTCGGTGGAACAGCTGGGCGCGGTCGTGTTGGCCCTCGGCTATGCGGCCGCGGTCATCGCCGCTGTGAACCTCTCGGGCGGGCAGAGGATGCTGGGCTGGGCCGCGCCGCTTGGCCGCATGGCGTTCACCAACTATCTGGCGCAATCTGTGATCTGCGGCTGGATCTTCTACGGTTATGGTCTAGGCCAATTTGGCCGCCTCGGCGTGGCCGCGACACTGGCGATCGGGATTTTCGTGTATGTCGCGCAGGTGGTGTTCAGCGCGTGGTGGCTGCGCCGGTATCGGTTCGGTCCTATCGAGTGGCTCTGGCGCTCGTGCATGTATGGGGCACCGCAGTCGATGCGGGCAACGGTCAATTTAGCTGTTACGCGCGCGACGATAGCAGTTTGATGCAGGCCCCAGATACCTAAGCTGCGTTCTGCTTCAAGCGGAAGCCGCCCAAGCTGGTACGGCTGGCTTTGCTCCGTGGCTGAACTTAGGTTATGTCGCCACGTGTCTGCTTTGTTCAGGTCAGCCACCTTCGGAAAAGCGGGCTTTGACCACTCTAAAGCCGTCCTGCAAAGTGAACCGCGTCCTTTCGGTGACCGCCGCGGGCTCCCACCTCTTCGTTTTGATGGAGGCGAGAGCAGCGCGCTGGACGAGGTCGTGCAAGTCCGGCGTGGGTGAATCTCGTCGGTAAGATCAATCGTCGGCTCGCACGTGGCAAGCAGCGGCGCCACCGATCGGCTCACCCGGCAATCGCGACAGATAATAATATTCGATCTGGTTCGTCTGCGCGTTAAACAGATTAGATCGAGCCGCAGGCGCTGGCGGCCGGAGGCGGCGGTCAGAGAGATTCGCCAGCTGCCACCGGTGGTCAGGGTGCCTGGTTCGTCAAGGCCCCCGAATTCGGCAAATCCCGGCGCGACCATGAACGAGCCAAAATCGAGGACGGCTAATGCCGTCTCGGCTCCGCAAGGGATGAAGTAATTCCTCTGTCGCCTGCCAGTCTGCCGCTCGTCCTCCAACTACTTCGCCTTGTGAGGCCGCGTCGACGCTGCTGGGGATGGCTGACACAACTAAGGACCCCAACGGTTGCGTCTGCCTCATTCGTCAGGGAGCCGAAAAAGGACCACACGCGGGGCTTCCCCGCGTTGAAATCGGGGCGATGGCAGAAGAACCAGGACAGCCTCTGACAAGGAACTAAGGCCGCCTCCAAGGGCGGCCTTAATTGTCTCTGGACCATCCTTGCCCGCTTAGTCGCGGCCCTGATGGTGGTGGTGTTCATGGTGCTCGTGCCGGACGCCTAAGCCTCCGGAGCGGGCAAAAAAAATGAATAACAGGAAGTTACTAGGTTCCAAACCATAAGAAATAATGGATGGTCATTGCACCGCCGCCGTTCTCATTGGGCTTCCCGCAATGGTAGTTTAGCGTGCAAAATCGTACGGTTGGCAGCCGGGGAGTGCTACCGCCTTTCCCCACAAAGTCAAATCTACGATATTTCATCCAGTCCTTCGCATGAGGCAGTTCTTGAGCCTGGGGCAAGCGCAATTCTAAACTCGTACGAAGCAATATTGGAGGAGGGTCTTGGCGACGCTAGCGTCAAAGCGACCTTTTTCGCGAAACATCAAAGGCGCGCTATTTTGGTCTCGCTATCCGTTACGGCCAGGACGCAGCGGACACGATTACGTGACGATGAGCGGCCTAGCCTAGCTAGCAGCGGATCAACTTTGCGAGCTTGCAGAGATTTTGCGCCGTTGCGGCGACGAGCAACCCTTACGAGCGCTGAAGGAGTCTTGTGGCGGATGAAGTCGCCTGAAAAGAAGCGAGGGCCTGAGAGGCCCTCGCAGTCAGGGAGGAACCGGTATGCAGAGACTTGGTCGCAGTTGTGCTACGACATTGTCGGCATGACGAATTCCGCACCAGCTCGTATTCCGGTGGGCCAGCGGCTGGTGACCGTCTTCATTCGCGTATTAAAGCGGACGCCTTCAAGGCCGTGCATGTGGTGGTCGCCGAAGATCGATGCTTTCCATCCACCGAAGGAGTGAAAGGCCATCGGCACCGGAATCGGAACGTTGATGCCGACCATCCCCACCTTGATCTGATGGGCGAATTCACGCGCGGCATCGCCATCACGCGTGAAGATGGCGGTACCATTGCCAAATTCGTGTTCATTGATCATGCGCGCGGCTGTCGCGTAGTCCGGCGATCGAACGACTGACAGCACCGGTCCGAAGATCTCTTCCTTGTAGATCTTCATGTTCGGTTTGACATAGTCGAACAGGCTTCCGCCCACGAAGAAACCATTTTCATAGCCCTGCATCCTGAACCTGCGTCCGTCGACCAGCAACTTTGCACCCTCGGCGACACCGGCATCGATATAGCTCCTTACCTTCTCCAGGTGCTGCCTCGTGACGAGAGGCCCCATCTCCGCTTCGCGGTCGGTACCCGGCCCGACCTTCAGGCCTCGAACCTTGGGTTCGAGCGCGGAGATCAGCCTGTCCGCGGTCCCCTCGCCGACCGGCACGGCAACCGAGATCGCCATGCAGCGTTCGCCGGCGGAACCGTAGGCGGCCCCCATCAAAGCATCGACCGCCTGATCCATGTCGGCATCGGGCATCACGATCATATGGTTCTTGGCGCCTCCCAGCGCCTGGCAGCGCTTCCCGATGTTCGCGGCCGTCGAATAGATGTATTGCGCAATCGGTGTGGAGCCAACGAAGCTGATCGCCGAAATATCCGGGTGATGCAGCAGCGCATCGACAGCTTCCTTGTCGCCTTGCACCACGTTGAACACACCGTCCGGCAGGCCGGCTTCCTTCAGCCACTCCGCGATGATGAGCGAGGGCGATGGGTCGCGCTCAGATGGCTTCAGAATGAAGGCATTTCCGCAGGCGAGAGCGACCGGGAACATCCACATCGGAACCATGACCGGAAAATTGAAGGGCGTGATTCCGGCGACGACACCGAGCGGCTGGCGCGTAGAATAGCTGTCGACGCGGGTACCGACATTCTCGGTGAGTTCGCCCTTGAGGAGCTGCGGAGCGGCCGTGGCAAACTCGACCACCTCCATTCCGCGCTGAACTTCCCCGAGAGCGTCGGAGTGAACCTTGCCGTGCTCGGAGACGATCACGTCGGCAAGCTGACCTGCGCGATCCTCGAGGATCCGCAGAAAGCGATTGAGGACGCGTGCACGCCTGAGAGGCGTCGTGTCGGCCCAACCCTGTGCCGCCCTGTTCGCGGCGGATACCGCGTCCGCCACCACGGCCGCGTTGGCGGCCACAACACGGCCCGTCTGCTCGCCCGTTGCCGGGTTGAAGACCGGCGAACTGCGTTCGGTGCTACCCGGGACCTGCTTGCCATCGATGAAATGATTGATCTGCGTGACCACGAACGTCTCCTTATAGATTTTGATCAGACAAGCGCCCTCGAGTCAGGCCGCTTTCATTCCCGCCATGTACTTGCCGATCACGCGCTTGTCGGCGCCTTCGGCCGAGACCTCATGG
The DNA here is from genome assembly GCF_025200885.1 of Bradyrhizobium huanghuaihaiense. Classification (NCBI taxonomy): domain Bacteria; kingdom Pseudomonadati; phylum Pseudomonadota; class Alphaproteobacteria; order Hyphomicrobiales; family Nitrobacteraceae; genus Bradyrhizobium; species Bradyrhizobium huanghuaihaiense. Next base: position 7,820,906 of record NZ_CP104172.1, read on the forward strand.
ACGATCCGGCCCGCGCTCATGACGAGGATCCTGTCGACCAAGCCAAGCAACTCGTCGAGATCCTCCGAGATGAGCAGCACTGCGGCTCCGCCGTTCCGTGCATCGAGGATCCGACGGTACGTTTCTTCGCACGCAACGAAATCAAGACCGAACGTCGGATTGGACGCGACCAGCAAGCGAACATCCTGGGTGAGCTCTCGCGCCAAAACGGCGCGTTGCACGTTGCCACCGGACAGCGCGCTCATGCTTGCGGTCAAGCCAGGCGCCTTGACACGGAATTGCGCCACCAGCCTCTCAGCCTGCTCCACGAGTGCCCCGTAGTTCATTGCGATACCGCGGCAGAGCGGCGCCCGATCGAAATTGCGCAGGGCGAGATTCTCGGCCAGCGACATGCGATCGATGCAGGCGTTCTTGAGGGGCTCTTGCGGCAAGCCATAGACGCCCAGGCGGGCGATTTCCTTTCGCGTACCGTTGAAGGACGAGCCGGAGACGGCAATCGTACCGTTGCGATCCCGCTGCCCCATCATGGCCTCGACCAACTCCAACTGCCCATTTCCGGAGACCCCGGCAATCCCGACAATCTCGCCTGCTCGCACCTCGAGCGAGAGATCCTTCACGGCCGGAAGGCCATTGTCGCCGTTCACGCAGAGGTCCCTAACGGAGAGGATAATGTCGGACCTCGGCGGTGATTTCAGCGCGTGCTGCACCATCTTGCTGACGGGCTCTCCGATCATAGCTTGCGCCAGAGCGTCGTCCGTCAAATCGGCAACGGCCCCCGTTCGCACTGACGCACCTCGACGCAGCACCGTCACGTCGTCAGCGAATCGGCGCACTTCGTGAAACTTGTGGCTGATCAGGATAGCGCTGAGTTCGCCCGTCCGTGTCAGGCTGCGAACATGGCCGAGCACTTCGTCGGCTTCTGCCGGCGTCAGCACCGACGTCGGCTCGTCGAGGACGAGTAGCTTTCGCCCCAGATAGAGTTGCTTGACGATCTCAGCCTTCTGCTTCTCGCCCGCAGAGAGCTGCGAGACGCGCACGTCAAGCGGCACGTGAAACGGAAGCTTCCTGGTGACTTCGCCCAGCCGTTTCAGCTCGCTTTGCCAGTTGATATAGGCCGGCAATTTCGCACTGCTGACGACCAGATTCTGCGCCACGGTCATCGACGGCACGAGAGTGAAATGCTGATACACCATGCCGATGCCGAGCGCATCGGCATCCTTCGGCGAGTTTAGCCGGTGCTCGCGCCCATCCACCTGGATGTGCCCCTCGTCCGGATGATAAAAGCCCACGAGGCATTTGACCAACGTGCTCTTGCCGGCGCCGTTCTCCCCGAGCAGCGCATGGACGGTGCCCGAGCGGATCAGCAGCGACACGTTGTTCAAAGCAAGATTCGCTCCGAAACGCTTCGTCATGTTCTTGAGCTCAACTTGCGGAGCAGTCATCGGACTATCCTCTGAGGATGAATTCCCGTCACACCGTCACCGGTGGAGCTTGAGCTCGCCCGGCGCATCGGCGAACGGAGCAGCCCGCGACGTCGACGCCACCATGATTGCAAGGGTCAGAACGTAGGGGGCCGCGTTGAACAGGTAGTAGTAGCCGGTCACGCCAATGCCCTGGAGCGCAGGACCGAGAGCACCCGCCCCGCCGAACAGCAGCGATGCGCCGAGGGCATTGATCGAACGCCAGCGGGCAAAGATGACGAGCGCGACGGCCATGATGCCTTGGCCACTCGACAGGCCTTCACTCCAGCTCCCCGGATACGAAAGCGACAGGAAGCTGCCGCCGATGCCCGCGAGAAAGCCGCCCGCCATGGTCGCGATGATGCGCACCCGCAATACGGGAAAACCAAGCGCGCGTGCCGCATCCTCGCTGTCTCCCACCGTGCGCAGCATCAACCCCCAGCCGGTCCTGTTCAGGAAGACGTAGACCGCAAAAGCCAATGCAATTCCGACGAAGAACAGTGCGTTGACGTCCAACGCAGCTCGCACCTGCGGAACGTTCGACCAAAATCCGAGCGCGATCGAGGGAAGCGGCGGCGCCTTGGGCTCGATCAAGGGTTTGCCCAGGAAGAACGCGAGGCCCGTACCCAGCACGATCAGGCTGATGCCGATCGCGGTGTCATTGACGCGTTTCACACTGCACAAAAGGCCATGCAGAAGCCCGAAGGCCATGCCGGCAAGTCCCGCGGAAAGCACGCCGAGCCAGGGCGATCCGGAGAGGTAGGAGATCCCGTATCCCGCCATGGCCCCGAGCATCAGCGTGCCTTCGAGCCCAAGATTGATACGGCCCGATTTCTCGGTAATCAGCTCGCCGATGCTGACGAAAATGAAGGGTGTCGACACACGGATGGCGCCACCTAGGATCGCGAGCGGCAGCGCAAGCCAGCCGATTGATGTAGCGTCCATGTCTTACCTCCGCGTCGCTTCTCGGAGTTGTTGCGCAATTGCATCCGCGACGAGGACGCAAACGAAGATCAAGCCCTGAAACACCAGCATTGTCGCATCCGGAAGTCCGAGACGCCGTTGCAGCAAACTGGCGCTCGCCTGCAGGCCACCGATCAACAGCGCGACGGCGACAATCGCAAGCGGCTGGTGCCGCGCCAGGAAGGCGACGAGGATTCCGCTATAGCCATAGCCGACGATGAGCGAGGAGTTGGCCGTCCCCTGCACGGCCGCCACCTCGATCGCGCCGGCAATGCCCGCCATGCCGCCTGCCACGACCGAGGCGCCGATGATCCAGCGATTCACGGCAAGACCGATCATCCTCGCGACCCGGGCACTTCCGCCAACCACTCGCAGCGCAAACCCCCAGCGGGTGTAGCCGAGCACGACATGTACGGCGATCGCCAGCAATAGACTGACGGCAAGGCCGGCGTGAACGCCTACACCTGGCAGCGTCGGCAGCATGTAGGAGGGATCGACAGGGTGGGTCGATGGCTTGTCGAGACTTGCCGGATCGCGCAACATGCCTTCGGTCAGGTGGTGGAAGACGGCGATTCCGATATAGGAGAGCAGCAGGCTCGAGATCGTTTCGTTGACGCCGCGGTATTGGCGGAGCACACCCGCCAGACCGAACCAGAGCCCTCCGATCAAGGCGCCGGCCAGCAACATCAAGAGTTGCATGGGAAGCGCGTGCGCTCCCGCGAACGGCAACGTCACAACGGCACCCGCGAGCCCGCCTAGCACCAAGGCCCCCTCGCCGCCGATAATCACCAGCCCCGCTTGCGCGGGGATCGCAACGGCGAGGCCCACGAGGACCAAAGGAGCTGCGCGTGACAAGGTATCCTGCCAGGCGAAGCTGCTACCGAAGCCGCCCTGGACGATCAGACCGAACACCGTGGCGGGGTTCTGTCCGTACAAGGCCACGAACGCCGCAAAGATGGCGGAGGCGAGCAGCACCGCCAGGACAGGCAAGGCCACACTCAGTTGAGCTGCGGTTACCAGCGGCTTCGGAGGCACGGGTTCGATTCCGGAGATCGAAGACAAGAGCGCCTCCTAGACTTGGCCGATGATGCCTTCGACGAGATAATTAATGCCGTCGAGTGCACGGTCGTTGCTGCTCTGCATGATTCCGGCTGGGATGACGACGTTGCCCTTGTTGTCCTTGAGCGGGCCGCTGTAGATCACGCGCGTACCGCCGATGAGGTCTGCCCGCGCCGTCTCGGCCGCTGCGCGCGCCTCAGGCGTAACGAGTTTTCCAAAAGGACTGTTCTTTACGAAATGATCACCAAGCCCGGCACGGAGATAGTGCTCCGGCTTCTTGCCGCCACGCACGCTGCCGGCATAGACAAGATAGGGCGTGATCCAGTTCCACTCGGCTCCGGTGAGATAGCCGTTGGGAGCCACATCGGCCTGACTCGAATGGTAGCCGCATGACATGACACCGCGCTTCTCCGCCGTCTCGACCACGACTTTCGGGCTGTCGACCTGGGCGGCGATGACGTCGGCCCCCTGGTCGACCAGCGTGTTCGTCGCCTCCGCTTCGCGGACTGGAAGAACCCAGTCGCCCGTGAAGATGACCTGCACCTGAATGGCCGGATCGACAGATCGCGCGCCGATCGCAAACGCGTTGATGCTGCGCAGAAGATTGGGCGTCGGCTTCGCCGCGACGAGGCCGAGCTTCTTGCTCTTCGTCATGTGGCCGGCGACGATTCCCGAAATGTACTGCGCCTCGAAGATGTAGGCGTAGAACGTGCCGATGTTTTCGGGCATGCCCGCCGTCCACACGCCGCCGGTGTGAGCGAAGGTGACGTCCGGATGCTTGGCTGCCATCTCCAAAACGTGCGGCTTGAAATAGCCAAAGGACGTCGCCAGGATGAGTTGAGCGCCGTCCTGACGGATCATTCCTTCCATGCTGCGCTGGGCCGCGATCGTTTCCGGAACGCGCTCCTCCTCGATCACCTTGATGCCGGGCAGCTTCTTCAGGGCCGCGGCGGCCTGCGCGTGGGACTGGTTGAAGCCGTAATCCTGCTTGGAGCCGGAGTAGAGAACTCCGACGGTGAGCGGCGTCTCCGCGCGGGCAACGGTACTCTTGAGAACGAATGGTGCGGAACCGGCAGCGGCCAGCATCTGGAGCATTGATCGACGGTCAACAGGCTTCAAACTCATGTTCCCCTCCGTTGAAGATTGCAATCAGCAAGTCACGACGAAATTCGTTCGGCAGCAGACAGCAGGCCCGGCGCACCACATGCAATGAGATCGGCTTCCAGCTCTCGCCTTTCAGCAGCGGATAGCGGCGTCACCGGCGAGCGCACGGCGCCCCCGGCAAGGCCGATCAGATCGCACCAATGCTTGACCGCCGCGTTCGGCATGTGACCGCGCTTCAGCGGGTCCATGATCCACTTATTGAAGATGATCCGCTGTGGCGCGAGTGAAGCACAAATGCGGGCTGCTTCTTCCGTCCGTCCGGCCGCCAACAGAGCGACGTATTCGGCGATCGGGCGAAACTCGCCGCGTTGATAGAGGTAGGGCTCGGGGTCGGCATAGAGGATCGACTGACCCTCGGCCTGCATGTTGGCGAAGAAGTTCTCCTCCAGTGGGTCTGACACCAGCACGCCGTTTCGCGCAGCCAGGCGAAGCGCCGCGTTCTCGGCTGCGTTGCCCGTCGTCTTCAGGAGCTTCAGGTTGGGTAGCGAGCAGAGCTGCGTGAAAACGCCGGGATCCAACGGGCTGCCCGCGGCAGTTCGCGCGTTGAAGATGACGATCGGCATCTCCAAGCGGACACAGATATTGTGCAGATAGGCGAATTGCTGCGCAGGCGATCGCGGCCCGGAGGTTGGGACCATGAGCACGGCATGGCTGACGCCAAGCCGACGCGCATGCTCGCCGAGATCGATGGTTTCTTCCACCGAAGGACCCGAGATCACCACGGAAATCCCAAGGCGCCCCCCCGCCTCGTCCGCAATGACCTCGATGACACGCTTTCTCTCCTGCAGCGTGAGCGACCAGACTTCGCCGATCAGCCCGTTGCAGAAAACGCCGGCCAATCCGGTTGCGATGTAGTGGCGGACGTTCCGGCGGACGCCGGCCTCGTCGATGGCTCCGGATGCATCGAAGGGCGTGTGAATCGCCGCCCAGATTTCCGGGATGTTCCGCCCGATCGCCATGGTCGCTCCCTTGATCCGACCGGTCTATCCTATTTATCATGATAAACCGGATTTGCATTAATATGCCTATTATGGGAGAAGTGTCAATGGACGAGTCGGTTCTTTGCTTGGCCCCGCGCCAGTTCGCCGTGGAGCCGATCCTGGAAACTATTGGGAGCTTTGGAGAATTCGGAATGACGGTCGAACTGGAAAAATTGCCGCGACCGGGGGGCCGGCTGAAAATTCAAAAGCGGGCCGATCTCGTCACCGAAGAGATCAAGCAGCTGATCACGCAGAAGAACCTTTGTCCGGGCGACAAGCTTCCTATGGAGAAGGAGCTTCAGCGGCTGTTTTCGGTCAGCAAGAGCACGATCCGCGAGGCTCTTAAGTCGCTCGAGGTGCAGGGACTTATCACCATCAGCACCGGCCCGACTGGCGGGGCGACGATCATGGAGGTCCCGCTCGAGCGCACCTTTCAGCTGTTGCAGAACTACCTGTTCTTCAAAGAGGTCAGCATGGAGGACATCTATGCGGCGCGGCGCCTGCTGGAGCCCGAATTGGCTGCCGGCTCGGTGCCGTTTCTGTCGAACGAGCAGCTCGACGCGCTGGAGCACAACATCGAAACGTGCCAGCCGACCTCGCAGGAGCCGTCTCTTCTGGTTCGTCAACGCCAGGCCGATCTCGACTTTCACGACATCCTGGCTGCAGCAAACCCCAATCCCTTCCTGCGCTTCGCATGCGAGCTGATCAACGAGATGCTTCGTCGGCTGGTTGTCTTCAGCACCCAAACGCCTCCGGAGGAGCACACCAGATTCGGATGCGCCAACGTCAGGATTCACACCGAGATCGCCAAGGCCGCCCGCGCACGCGACAGCGAGCGCGTGCGCGCGCTCATGAAAGCGCATATGGGGGAAGCGTCAGAATACGTGAAGCGGTTGGATGGCCGACTCGATGGTCGACTTATCCTCGACTCGGAGATGGCGCCGCGCCCGCGGCCGCTGTCCTGATCGACGTTCTACCTGCAGAAGACGGTCAGTTCGCAGCAATACCAACCCAACCCGGAGCTGCCGGCTCAGAACTAGGCCCCGTGTGAGAGGCGCTGCTCCACGATCCGATCGGCCTGCTCCCAGCTGTCAGATACAGGAACAAAGAACTTGATCGTCTGATCCCAATTTAGCCAATACCACTCACCATCCCGCTTCCGATAAGAGTGCCGGTGAACGAAGCAGCCCCAAACTGCCTTGCCTGATAGAACCGGGGTTTCCCATGCGCTCCAGTGGCCGTAAGCAGCATCACTTCCGGGGCGCACGTCGAATACATAATTGCCTGCATAGTGAAGGCAGAAGGTCTGCGCCAAATCCGCGAACAGTTCCTCCATAGAAGGCCTTCCCATGCACCTGAGCTCGCCGCTCTTAAAGCATCCGTTAGGGAGGAATAGCGAAGCGAGCGCTTTCGGATTGTAAGCCTCGCCGGTCGAACCACCGGTGTCACAATGCTCGAAGAATTCGACGACCCTCTCACGAAGACGTTCAATATCCTCTAGCCTTGAGATGCGCGCCTCAAGCAACATTGCCGTCCTCACAAGACTGTTGGGGCCACGTCCACGACTTTGAGATTCGTTCTTCCGCCCACCCGATCCGATAATCGGAAATGAACTTCACCGTGAACTCAGCGCGAGACGTTAACCATTGCGCATTGCGCTTTACGTATGCATCCTTGTAAAGACCAGCCATCAGCATCGGCTTGCCTCCAACCGTCAGCGGCGCCCAAGTCGTCCATCGCCCCGTCGCGCTGCTCCCATCGGACGAGATCTCGATAATCTGGTTCATCATGAAGTTGAGCGAAAACGAGATCTTGGTCTTGTATGACGCCAAAAACTCCGACAGCTGAGCGTATCCCCGGTAGACTCCGAAATGCAGCGACTCCCAAGTCGCATCCTCATTGAAGGTATTGAGGACTGCTTGAGCAGGGCCGCTCACGTTGATCATTGCATCCAGACTGCGCGCATATTCACACTTGAGTTGTCGAACGGCTTCGATGTCTTCGAGCTGCGCGATGCGACGCTCGCTATCTTCGAGTTTATGGATCACGAATTACTCCAGGCAGTGGGCTATTTAAAGCGGACTTGAGAGAAATGGTGCTCTCGCATGCATTTCCCGCAAATATGGAAATGCCGCAGGGACTCCGGTTAGCCGGTCTAGGGCACGGCAAGGCCGACGCGGCCGGCAAGCAGATCCTCACGGCTTACCTCGCCCGTGATACGACCTTTCTGAATGCTGAGCACGCGATCCGAGAGCGAAGCAATGAACTCAAGATTCTGCTCGACAACAATCATCGAAAGGGATCGGCGCTTCCTCAGCGCGAGCAACGTCTCGATGATTTCCTCGATGATCGACGGCTGAATGCCCTCAGTAGGTTCGTCGAGCAGAATCAGCTTTGGATTGGCGCAGAGACATCTTGCAAGCGCTAACAACTGCTGCTCCCCTCCCGAAAGTGCTCCGCCAAGCCGGTCCAGCAGACGGACAAGCCTCGGAAAATCTGGACCTTCTTCGGCTGGGTCTCGAGTGCGAGCGATTTCCGCCGCGCCTTTGCCCAGACCGAAGCCGTTCCAGCCAAAGAGGATACGCTATGACCGACCGCGCCATCATTCCACCGGGCACCCACGCCCCCATCGCCCCGTTCTCGCCGGGCATGATGGCCGACAACGTGATCTACGTGTCGGGCACGCTGGCCTTCGATGCCAACAACGACGTCGTCCACGAGGGCGATGCCGCCAGCCAGACCCGGCACATCCTGGAGACGATCAAGCGTGTGCTGGAGACGGCGGGCTCGAGCCTTGCCGACGTCACCTTCAACTCGATCTTCATCACCGACTGGGCGAACTACACCGCGGTCAACAAGGTCTATGCCGAGTATTTTCCGGGCGAGAAGCCGGCGCGCTACTGCATCGAGTGCGGCCTGGTGAAGCCTGCCTGCCTCGTCGAGATCGCCTCGATCGCACACAAGAGGGCGTGAGGTGGCCGTACTCGACGCCGGCCAGGCCGCTGCGACCGGCGGCGCACGCTTCAAGCTGCCGCCTGCACTGAAGATCGCGCTGCTCCAGATCGCGCTGCTGGTCGCGCTGCTCGCGGCCTGGGAACTCGCGATCCGGTTCGGGCTGATCGCGGTCTATCTCTACGGCCAGCCGAGCGGCATTATCGCGAAAGGCGCCAAGCTGATCGCAAGCGGCGAGCTGCTCCGCGACGCCGCGCTCACCGCATGGGAAGCCATCGCCGGCTTCCTGATCGGGACAGTGCTCGGCAGCGCGGCGGGGCTGTCACTGTGGCTGGTCCCGACAGGAGCTGCGGTGCTGCGACCTTATCTCGTCGCGCTCAACGGCCTGCCAAAAATCGCGCTGGCCCCGCTGATCATCCTCTGGTTCGGCATCGGCCTCTCATCAAAAATCGCGATCGCGACGATCATCACCTTCATCGTCGCCGTCATCACCGCGCTGCAGGGCGCCAAGGAGGTCGACGCCGATCTCGTCAAGCTGCTGCGCTCGCTCGGCGCTTCGCGCTGGAAGACCTGGCGCACCGTCATCGTCCCCGGCGCGATGCCGTGGATCGTCGCGGCGTTCCGCCTCAATGTCGGCTTCGCCCTGATCGGCGCCGTCGTCGGCGAGTACATCGCCTCCAAGGAGGGCCTCGGCTACATGATCTACTATGCCGGCGTGCTTTACGACCTCAACGCGGTCTGGGTCGGCATCGCGACGCTGATGGCGGTGGCGCTGCTGATGTACGGCGCGATCGACCTGATCGAGCGCCGCCTGCTGTCCTGATCCGAAACCACATCACTTCAACAGCTGGGACGTCATGGCTTTTGCACGCGGCAAGGATGCCGAGATCTATTACGAAGTTCACGGGCGCGGCACGCCGATTGTGCTCTCGGCCGGCATGGGCGGCAGCGGCTCGTTCTGGGCGCCGCAGCTCGACTCGCTTGCGAACCGCCACCAGGTCATCCTCTACGATCACGTCGGCACCGGCCGCAGCGCAGCTGGCCACCGCAGCATCGCCGGCATGGCCGACGACATCGCCTGCGTGCTCGACCAGGCGAACGTCGACGCGGCCCACGTCGTCGGCCACGCCATCGGCGGCATCGTCGGCATCGAGCTGGCGCTGCGTCATCCGAAACGGCTGCGCAGCCTCACCGTCGTGAACGGCTGGGGCTGCGCCGATCCGTTCCTGCGGCGCTGCTTCGAAATCCGCAAAGCGCTCCTCAACCACTCCGGTCCGCAAGCCTATGTGCGGGCACAGCCATTGTTCCTCTATCCGCCGCAATGGATCTCCGAGAACATCGCCCGTCTCGATGCCGAGGAAGAGCGCATCCTGAAACACTTCCCGTCCGTCGCGACGATGAACCAGCGTATCGACATGTTCCTGGCGTTCGAGGGCGGCAGGCGCCTCGCCGCAATCAACGTGCCGACGCTGCTGGCTTCCGCGAAAGACGACGCGCTGGTGCCGGCCTATCTCACGCGCGAGCTCGCCGCTGCGATTCCCGATGCGCGGGTGCACGAGGTCGATTTGGGCGCACATGCCTTCAGCGTGGTCACACCAGAAGTCTTCAACGACACGCTGCTCGATTTCTGCAAGGAGGTGGACCGATGAACGCGTTCGCGCACGATCTCGCGGAAGCGGCGCCGATCGTGCTGCGCGCCGACAATGTCGGCGTCACCTTCGACGGTGCGGGCCGGCCGGTCGAGGCGATCCGGAAAGTGGACTTCGAGCTCCGCCGCGGCGAGACGCTGGCGATCGTCGGCCCTTCCGGCTGCGGCAAATCTACTCTGTTCAACGCAATCGCAGGCCTGCTGCGGCCGACCCGCGGCCATGTCGAGGTCGGCGGCCGCCGCGTCGACGACGCCGCCGGTCATGTCGGCTACATGCTGCAAAAGGACCTGCTGCTGCCGTGGCGCAGCGTGCTCGACAACGTCATGCTCGGGCTGGAGATCCGCAAGACGCCAAAACCTCGCGCGCGCGAGATCGCGCTGGAGCTGATCCGGACTTACGGCCTCTCTGGCTTCGAGCATGCCAAGCCGGCCGCACTCTCCGGCGGCATGCGCCAGCGCGTCGCCATCATGCGCACGCTGGCCTTCGACCCTGAAGTAATCCTGCTTGACGAGCCGTTCTCGGCGCTCGACTTCCAGACCCGGCTGCTGATGCAGGCCGACGTCTCCCGCGTCATCGCCGAGCGCGGCAAGAGCGCCATTCTCGTCACCCACGACATCGGCGAAGCCATCGCCATGGCCGATCGCGTGCTGATGCTGAGCGCCCGCCCGGCGACGGTCCAGTCAATGCTTGTAATCGACCTGCCGCGCGCCAACTGTGACCCCGCAGGCCTGCGCACCGCCCCGAAGTTCCAGGAGTATTTTGCGAAGATCTGGGCCGATCTGGAAAAGCCCGGCGGCTTGGGGTAGGCCGAGTACCCGCGATTACAGGGCTGATGCGACAAAGCTATGCCACTAGAAGCGCTAAAAGTTAGTGCGGTACCCTAATGGATCACGAGCCACGAGCTGGCATCACCTCCCCGACGAGGAGCCGGCTCGCCAATGGCCGCTGTGAGCGCAAGCAACGAAATCGAAACGAGGATTTCCACGCATAAGCTTCTCCATCACTGCTGACGTCGGCTGGTGATCGCGTGTTGACCCCTAGCTGCTTGGATCAATAGTTCCAGCGGCGCGAAGATCACGGACGTTCTCGATGGCAATCTAGCCTTCAGGTACGAATCCCGAGGTAGCTTGTGCGATACCGCGACGTGCAACGGAAGCATGGTGTTAAATCGTTCAATCGCTGCCCCCGAAACATCAAGACAGGCCTTCGACTAGCGGGCGCTGCAGGTGCCGCGTCATCAGTTCGGCCGCTTCCGCATAGTGGCGCGCCTCCAGCAGATCGAGCAAGCGCAGATGCTCGCGCACGTGACGGCGCATGCCTTCACGGTCGGCGAAGCTGCGGTAGGCGAACAGGCGACGGATCGAGTTCACGCGCTTGAGCGCTTCGAGGAAGAAGGGATTGCCCGCCCCGCGGATGATCTCTTCGTGGAATTCGCAGCCGGATTGATAGATCTCGCCTATGGTCATCTTCTCGAATTCGCCGCCGAGGACGCGCTGTTGCCGCTCACGCAATCGCGCGATCACCTCATGCGATAGCGCGTAGCTCGGCTGCGCCATCGCCGCCGGCTCGATCACCACGCGGAACGCCATCGCCTGAGCCTGCGCGGCGGGGCTCGACACCGTCTCCGCAAAGCGCCAGCCATAGCCCGGCAGGCGCGCGATCCAGCCCTCGGCCGCGATGCGATCAAGAAGCCGCTGCAGCTCGGCCCGGCTCAGATCATAACGGCGCATCAATTCCGCCTCGGTGACGTCAGCCGAAAGCCGGCTCGCCAGTACGTCGCCGGCAATGCTCGCATAGACCTGTTCGCCGCGCCTGACGGCCGCGAGCGCCGGCTGGGCCGCGCCGCTGGTCGGATTCTTCGCCAGCACGAAGCCGCGATGTGGCTCGCCGCGCGCAAGGCCTGCGGCTTCCAGCGCCTTCAGCCCGAGCCGGATCGGGGCGCGCGACAGGTCGAGCGCGTCCGCCAGCCTCTGCTCGATCAAACGATCGCCTGCCTTCATGCCGTCGCGCCGGGCGAGCGCCATGATCAAGCCGGCGAGGTGCTCGGCGCGCTCGGAACCGGCTTTGCCTTGGGAACGTCGGTAACTTTGGGTAGCCGTCATCGCAGTGCACGCAGTCTTAGGGCTTGACAGACTGTCCCACGGATTGTTCTTTTATGCAACAATATACAATCGACCTAGGGAGACTCACATGGCCCGCGAGCCCGATTTCCACATTTGCGAAGTCGCGCCCCGCGATGGTCTCCAGAACCTGGACATCTTCGTTCCGACCGAAGCCAAATGCGCGTTGATCGACACGATCGCGGCCGCGGGCGTACGCGAGATCGATGCCGGGTCGTTCGTTCCGCCGAAGGTCGTGCCGCAATTCGCCGACGTCGATGCGGTGATGGCGCATGCGCTCACGCACAAATCGACCACCATCGGCGCGCTGGTGCCGAACCCGAAGGGCGCCGAGCGTGCCATCGGCGCCGGCGTCGACGTCGTCTATTTCGTCATCTCGGCCAGCGAGACCCACAACCGCGCCAACGTGCGCCGCTCGGTCGACGAACAGGTCGAGGGGTTTCGCGCAGTCCGCGCCGCGATCGATGCCCGGCCGGCGAGCCAGCGGCCGCAATTGATGGGCGCGATCTCCACCTCCTTTGGCTGCTCGCTGGAAGGCGAGGTGAGCGAAGCGGCGGTATGCCGGGTCGCGCGCGCTTTTGCCGAAGCGCGTGCCGACGAGATCGGGCTAGCCGATACCGTCGGTTATGCGACGCCCAAATCGATCCGGCAGATCGTCGCTGCCGTGCAGCGTGAGGTCGGAACGCAAATGACGCTGCGGCTGCATCTGCACGACACGCTCGGTGCGGGCCTTGCCAATGCCGTCGCCGGCCTCGAAGCCGGCATCCGCCGTTTCGACGCTGCCGTGTCCGGCCTCGGTGGCTGTCCCTTTGCACCCGGCGCGCGCGGCAACATCGTCACCGAGGATCTCGTGTTCATACTGGAGCGCATGGGACTCTCCACCGGCATCGACCTGGACCGCCTGATGCAGACGCGCGAGATTCTCGCCCGCCACATCCCGGCAAGCCATCTGACCGGCCATCTGCACGAAGCCGGAATTCCCAAGGTCCTGCGGAGCGCGGCATGACCACGGCTGCGCGCGAGACGGCATTGGAGCTTCGACCGCTGGCGGGCCTTCGGGTCATCGAGTTCAGCCAGATGGTGATGGGGCCGAGCTGCGGGCTGATCCTCGCCGATCTCGGCGCCGACGTGATCAAGGTCGAGCCGCCCAAGGGCGACCGCACCCGCACCTTCAAGGGGCCTGCCGCCGGCTTCTTTGCGACCTACAGCCGCAACAAGCGCAGCATCGCGCTGGATACGTCGACCGCGCAAGGCCAGGGCATCGCACGCAAGCTGATCGAGAACGCCGACGTCCTGATCGAGAACTTCCGGCCGGGCCTGCTGAAGCGGATCGGTCTGGACTACGAAAGCGTCGCGGTCTTCGCACCGCGTCTGATCTATTGCTCGCTGAAGGGCTATCTGCCCGGCCCTTACGAGAACCGCCTCGCGCTCGACGAGGTCGTGCAGATGATGGGCGGCCTCGCCTACATGACCGGTTTGCCCGACAGGCCGATGCGCGCGGGCGCTTCGGTTAACGATGTCATGGGCGGCATGTTCGGCGTGATCGCGATCCAGGCTGCGCTCGCCGAGCGGCAGCGCACCGGCCGGGGCCGCTACATCCAGAGCGCGCTCTATGAGAACAACGTGTTCTTGATGGCGCAGGCCATGATGTGTGAGGTGGTCAGCGGTCAGCCCTCGATCCCGTATTCGATCAAGGACAGCCCGTGGCCCGTTTACGATCTCTTCGACACCAGGGATGGCTCAAAACTGTTCGTCACCATCGTCGGTGAAGAGCAATGGGAAGCGTTCTGCCGCGCCTTCGATCGCAAAGCCTGGCTCTCGGATCCCCGCTTTGCGAGCAGCAACGACCGGGTCGATCATCGCAGCTGGCTGATCCCGGAGATCGCGAAGATCTTCAAGCAATGGGACAAGGCCGATCTCGCCGCGCGGCTCGAGCAACTCGATCTGCCCTACGCCCCGGTGAACAAGCCCGGCGATCTCTTCGACGATCCTCATCTCAACCGGTCGGGTGGTCTGACCGACATTCGGCTGCCCGATGGCCGGGAGGCCAAGACGCCGCTGTTGCCGATTTCCATGGACGGAATGCGTCTGCCCAATCGCTACGATCCTCCCGGGATCGGTCAGCACAGCGGCGAGATCCTGAGCGAGATCGGCGTGTCGCCGGACGAGATCGAAGCGCTGCGGCAGCGCGGCACGATCAAGGTTGCGTCGTCCTGACCCGGCCAGCCCGACTGAACAAGAACCAAGGGAGGAGGAGCACATGAGCATGACGAGGCGCCAGGCGCTGATCGCGGGCTGCGCATGGGCCGGCGCGTCGCTGCTGCCGGGACGGTTGCACGCCGAAACGAAACAGGTCTCGCTCGCGTTCGGGCCGGTCTCGCCGGTCTACGCCATCGGCATGATCGCGGAACTCAAGGGCTACTTCAAGGACGAAGGGCTCAATTCCAAGCTCGTCACGGGTAACGCCGGTACATTCGGCCGCCAGACATTGGCGGCGGGGCAGGCGCTGTTCGCCCACGGCGATGCCAGCCATCCGCTCCAGCTCGGTGCGCGCGGCAAGCCCTGCAAGATCCTGCTCGCGACCGAGATGGTGTGCTCCTATGCCAACATTATGGTCCGGCAGGACCTCTACGACAGCGGCATCAATTCGGTCGAGAAGCTCGCGGATTACAAGCGCCCCGACGGCGCCAAGCCGATCGTCGCCGCGACCGCCATCGGATCGGGCACCTGGGTATTCGGCACCTATGTGTTCGAAGCGCGCGGGCTCGGCACCAAGGTGAACTGGGTCGCGGGCGGCGGGCCCAACACGATGTTCCCTTCGCTACAGACCAAGCAGTTCGACGCCATCATGGCGCCACCGAGCTGGATCGTCGAGGTCGAGAAGAAGGATTTTGGCCGGACGATCTACGACACGTCGAAGCCTGGCGTGTTCGACAGGGATTTCGGCGGGACGCTGCCCGTACTCGTGATCTACACGCTGCAGGACACGGTCGAGCAGGACAAGGCGATGGTGCAGGCCTATGTCAACGCGGTCTACCGCGCGATGGCCTTCGTCAAAGCGGCGCCGCTTGCCGAGGTGCAGGCTCTGGTCACGCCGAAATATTTCTCAGGGATCGATCCCGATGCGGTCAGCGCCGAGCTCGGCTTCGACAAGTCGACCTGGGCCTATGACGGTGTTATCGACAAGGCTTCGTTCGAGCGCGGCGCCAAGCCCTGGTACCGCAAAGGGACCGACATTCCCGAGACCAGGTACGGGGATGTCGTCGACATGAGCTTTCTCGAGACCGCCAGGGCGAAATACAAATGATCGTCGCGCCAAGCCAGGGCCTCGCGCTTGCGCGCGATGAAGATCAAGCAGCGGCTGCGCGCACGCGCATTACCGTGCAGGGGCTCGCAAAGCGCTTCAACGCCTCCGGCCGCGAGTTCTTGGCGGTTGATGACGTTTCCTTCGAGGTCAGGCAGGGCGAGTTCGTCGCGCTGCTCGGTCCGTCCGGCTGCGGCAAGAGCACCATCCTCAACATGGTCGCGGGCCTGTTGCCGCGCTCGGGCGGACGCATCCTGATCGACGGGGAGACGGTCGAGACCGGCAAGGTCAATCCCAGAGTCGGTTACGTTTTCCAGCGCGATACGCTGTTTCCCTGGCGGACCGTGGAGCAGAACATCGGCTATGGGCTCGAGATCGCGGGAGTGCCGAAGACCGAGCGCGCCGGGCGCGTCGCTTCGGCGGTCGAGAAGGCCGGGCTCTCGGGCTTTGCGCAGAGCTTTCCGCGCATGCTGTCCGGCGGCATGCGCCAGCGCGTCGCCTTGATGCGCACGCTGATCCTGGAGCCCGAGATTCTCTTGATGGACGAGCCGTTCGGCGCGCTCGACACCCACACCAAGCTCGAGATGCACAAGACGCTGCTGGAGATCTGGGAACGCGAGCAACAGACCGTGCTGTTCGTGACGCACGATCTCGGCGAAGCCCTGACCTTGGCGAGCCGCATCATCCTGCTCTCCGCCCGGCCCGGGCGCCTCAAGGAGGATTTCGACGTCGCCATCCCGCGTCCGCGTGATCCCGTCGCCGTGCGAGAGACCGCCGAGTTCGGCCGCCTCTATTCCCACATCTGGCACTCCCTCGGCGAAGAATTTCGCCGCACCAGGGCCGACTGACCATGTCCAACAGCCGCACCTCCATCCTGTTCTGGCAACTGGCCATCCTTGTCGCCATTCTGGTCGTCTGGCAGTGGGGCTTCGAATGGAGCAAGGCGCTGCTGCCGAAAGCGTACGTGCCGAAGATCCTCGATCCCTATTTCGTCGCCAAGCCGTCGCTGATTTGGCAGAGCTTTCTGCGGCTTGGCTGCTTCGCTGACGCCGCCGGCTTTGCCGCCTGCGTCACGGGCAACGACAACAATCTGTGGCTTGCGACGCTCGTCACCTTGAAGAACACCTGGTGGGGCTTTCTGTTCGGCTCGGCGAGCGGCATCGCTGCTGGCCTCATTCTCGGCCGGTCGGATGTTCTGGCCCGCGTGTTCGGGCCCTATATCGTCGCGCTCAACTCGATCCCGCGCATCGCGCTGGTGCCGCTCGTCATCCTGATCTTCGGCCTCGGCGACCTCTCCAAGATCGCGACCGCCTGGCTCGTCGTGTTCTTCGTGGTGTTTTTCAACACCTTCGAGGGCACGCGCGCGGTCGACCGCGACCAGATCGCCGCCGCGCGCCTGCTCGGCGCCAGCGAGTTCACGGTGCTGCGCACCGTCGTGATCCCGTCCGCGCTCGCCTGGGTGTTCGCTTCGCTGTTGCCCGCAGTATCCTTTGCGCTGATCGGCGTCATCGTTGGCGAGTTCATCGGCGCAGAGCGCGGGCTCGGCAAGCTCATCATTGAAGCGGAGGCGCGCGCCAACGCCAGCGAGATGATGGTCGCCATCTTCGTCATGATGATCGTCGGCATCTTGCTGGCGGTCGCCGTCCGCGCACTGCAGTCCTATTTGTTGCGGTGGCAACCGCAGTTCGAGCACTCGTCATAGTTTCTGCGGCTTCGACTGTGGGCCAGTATCATGGCAGATGCGGTTCATTGACATCGGAATCGCGGAACGTCGCTTCCCTCTGGTGCCTTTCGCAGTAACGCTACTGATAAAGTGGTGCACGGACCCCTCGCCGCTATTGAATCTCTGCAACAGAGACACAGGTCCGTAGAGGAACCGCTTCGCTGAGCGACCGCCATCTCCAGTAACCGGAATCCAAGGACGCTCCATCGAGCATCTATGGAGTCTGATATGCCCGCTTCTATCAGCCTCGATGGCGAGTGGCCGCCGGAGTTTCTTCCCTATCTTACCGGCCTCCTCGAAGCCGTTTATTATGGGTTATGGCTCCCTGCGTGAATCATTCCCAAGGCGACCCGTTACCACGAGGCGCGAAGAGAAAAAGTGCATATGGCAGCATCTAGCCTTGCACATCGTGGTCGCACTTCTGGCGATGTGACTGCGAGCCAGTCATCTAAGAGAACGTCCAGCAAGATGCAAAAACGAGCGGGGCGCCGTTTGCCGCGCGAGCGGATTGAGCTAGGCAGATAGGGCAGATTCGCGCTCCGTTTCGTTTCAGAGAGAAATCAGAGCACAGGTGAATGCGGCTCACCAATGATTGCAAAGTTCTCATTTGTCGGCCGGTTCCGCCCCGACGCAGACTAGCCCCAAAAGTCAACGCTCTTGAGCGTTTTGGGGAGGATGCGTGCTTCTACAACGCCAACTGGCGTCCATTCAGGTTGCGGGCGACAAGCCCGGACCCGCGATGCGCCCGCGCTGCAAATCCTCGACATAGATGAACCTATTTTTCTTTCGGCCAGGTCGCCGCCGACAGCGTCCGTTCACGCCTACGGCTGGCTAACTCGCCAAGGATCACGTGAGAAGCGCTCCGAAGCCGGCTCTCCCGGACTCCGGACGCCCAAGAGGAGGAGGAAGGGATGAAGTTCAGGACGTTTCTCGGCGCGGCCGCAGTGCTAGTGCTGGCTGCTGGTTCGGCGCCGGCGGCCGACAAGGATGCCGCCGACACCGCGGTCGAAGCCGCGAAGAAGTATGGGGGTGCGACCATTAGCATCGTCTGGGAGGCCGGCCTCCAGTCTCTGGACCCGTTGAACTATTCGGGTCCGCAATGGGAAAAGCTCACCGGCATCAAGGTGAAGGTGGTCGAAGTGCCGACCGACCAGATGTTCACCAAGATCATGCAGGATTTCAAATCGGGCGCCGGGGCCTATGACGCGCTGAACGTCATTCCATCCTGGATGCCCGATCTTGCGCGTGCAGGAGCGCTCGAGCCGCTCGACAAATATGTCGACAAGTTCGGCTACCGCGAGGAGTTGCAGGACGTCGCCGCCGCCTATCGCGACAACCAGATGCAGTATGACGGGAAGATCTACGGCTTCCCGGACGACGGCGACGTGATGTTGCTCTATTACCGGAAGGACATCTTCGAGGATCCGAAGATGAAGGACGAGTTCAAGGCCAAGTTCGGCTACGAGCTGGCGCCGCCAAAGGACTGGAAGCAGTTCGACGAGATCGGCCAGTTCATCACCGACAAGATGGCGCCGAAGGTCTACGGCGCCGGATTCTTTCGTACCGCGCCCTATCCGCAATACATGTTTCAGGAGCGCTTCCGCATGGAGGGCGGCAAGTTCTTCAATGCAGACACCATGAAGGCAACGGTGAATAGTGACATCGGCCTCAAGGTGTTCAAGGAAATGCTGGCGGAAAACAAGTTCATGCCGCCCGGCGTCGAGCAGTGGAATTTCGTCGACAATCTCGCTGCGTTCCTTCAGGGCACGACCGCCATGACGATCTCCTGGCCGCCCTACGGCCGCTGGGCCGCGGGCTATGGCTCGGGCGAGCAAGCTTTGAAGTGGGTGCCGAAATCGCAGGTCGCCGGCAAGGTTGGCTACGCGCTCACGCCTCTCGGCCGCCCTGAGCTCGGCGTCGGCTTCGATTTGTCGGTGTCCGCCACCAGCAAGAACAAGGAGGCCGCCTATCTCTTCATCCAGTGGCTGAACAGCAAGAAAACCAGCATCGACCAGCTCCCCTATACGCTGCGCGATCCGTTCCGCCTCTCGCACTACGCAAGCGAGAAATACCGCGCACTCTGGCCCGATGCTCCAGCCTATCTCGACACGATCAAGACGTCGGGCGAGAAGGGCCTGCTTGATCTCTCGCTCCTGCAACAAGACAAGTACGACGAAGCGATGACCAAGGCGATCTCGAGCCTCTGGGCCGGCGAAGATCCCAAGGCCATTCTCGATCGCATGGCGCAACAGTTCGACTCGATCACCGAGAAGGTCGGCATCGAGAACCAGAAAGCCGTCTACAAGGTCTGGGCCGCGAAGCCCGGTGCCTACCCGCAATAGCTGCTTTGGACAGCGCACGGGAGGCATCGCCCTCCCGTGCGGCCGTTTCCTGGACAGATGATGACACTTTCCGAGAGTCTCAAGGCTGCCGAGCAGCGCCGCCCCAGCCGCTTCGGGCGCATGCTCGAAGACCGCCTGCCCTATCTCATCGTCGCGCCCGCCATTCTGATCCTCCTCCTGGTCGGCTTGTTTCCCTTGATCTACTCGCTGATCGTGAGCTTCCAGCGCATCACGATGACCGAGAACGACACCTCCTTCGTTGGCTTCTTAAACTATGCGGAGCTGTTCAGGGATGCCCGCCTCTGGGCTTCGCTCGGCCACACCGCCATCATCACCGCGGTCGCCCTCCCCCTGGAGCTGCTGGTCGGATTCCTGATGGCGCAGCTCTTCATCGATCGCATGCCGGGTCGACAGATCTTCGTCGCGCTGCTGGTGCTTCCGACGGTGATCTCTCCGATCGTCGCGGGTGCGACGTGGCGTCTGATGTTCGACGTCCGCTTCGGCCCGATTGGCCAGATCCTGAGTTTCTTCGCCGGCGAACCGGTCCGGATCCTTTGGACGGTCAATCCGGCCTACGTCTATCCGGCGATCATCATCTGCGAGGTCTGGCAGTCGTCGCCATTCATGTTCCTGCTACTGCTGGCCGCGCTGTCGAATGTGGACCAGTCGCAGCTCGAGGCTGCGGAGATCGATGGGGCGTCGTACCTGCGCGTGCTTCGCGCGATCATTTTGCCGGCGATCGCGCCGGTGGTCGCCGTCGCCTGCCTGATCCGCGGACTCGATCTTGTTCGCATCTTCGACATCATCTGGGCCCTCACCGAAGGCGGGCCGGGCTCGATGACCGAGACCATCTCGCTCTACACCTATGTGCAGGGCTTCTCGCAATTTGAGACCAGCTATACGGCCGCGATTTCCTTCCTGGTGATTGCGCTGCTCACGGTTATCACCACGCTGGTCCTCAAGCGCATGGAGCTTGCGCGATGAGGGTCGGCAAGCTACCGGCGAGAAAAGCTCGCATTCTCGCCGTCCGCTATCTCGGCGCTGGCGTCGTGACCCTGCTGTTCCTGTTTCCGGTCTATTGGTTGTTCATGATTTCGTTCAAGACGCCGGACGAGATCTATCACGTGCCGCCCCTATGGATACCCGGGCAGATCCAGTTCTCGAACTACTATGTTCTGTTTAGAGACGGCGACGTTCTTGCCATCCTGAACAGCCTGATCGTCTCAGGCGTCAGCTCCGGCATCGCAATCGTTCTAGGGACGCTTTGCGCCTACAGCCTCGCCCGGTTCGGCACCGGCGGGGAAAACCTAGCGATGTGGATCATCTCCCAGCGCATGATCCCGCCAATAGCAGTCATCTTCCCGATTTTTCTGATCTACGTCTATTTCGGCCTGGTCGACGGCTACTTTGGACTGATCCTGCTCTATACGGCGTTCAATCTTCCCTACGTGATCTGGATGATGCGCGGCTACATCGTCGATGTTCCGCTGGAGCTCGAGGAAAGCGCGCTCGTCGACGGCCTGAACCGATGGGAGGTGATCTGGAAAGTCGTCTTCCCGATGGTCCGCCCCGGTCTCATGGCGACGTCGGTCTTCACCTTCGTGTTCGCCTGGAACGATTTCCTATTCGCGTTGGTGCTCACACGCACCGAGGTCATCACCTTTCCGGTCATGCTGACGCACTATTTCGGCGGCCAATCGAATTTCTGGGCGAAGATCGCGGCGATGTCGGTCCTGGGGACGTTGCCGATCTTCGTCGCGGTCTCGGTGATGCAGCGCTATCTCGTGCGCGGCATCTCGTTGGGCGCAGTCAAGGGTTAGGGAGAGCGGAGTGGCTGACGTCAAGTTGTCCGGCGTGCACAAATATTACGGCAGTGTGCATGCGGTCCGGGGGGTGGATCTCACCATCGCCGATGGCGAATTCGCTGTGCTGGTGGGGCCGTCCGGCTGCGGCAAGAGCACTCTCTTGCGAACCATCGCCGGTCTCGAGGATCCGGATGGTGGAACGATCACCATCGGGGGCGCGGTGGTCAACGATCTGCGCCCGCGCGAGCGCAATATCGCGATGGTGTTTCAGAACTATGCGCTCTACCCCTATCTGACCGTAAGCGAGAACATCGCCTTCGGTCTGCGCGCCCGCAGGACTCCCGAGATCGAGATCAGGAAGCGCGTCAGTGAAGCCGCCGAGATGCTCGGCATCGGCAATTTCCTGCAGCGCTATCCGCGGCAGCTCTCCGGTGGACAGCGTCAGCGCGTCGCCATTGGCCGCGCCATCGTCCGCAAGGCCGACCTGTTCCTGTTCGACGAGCCGCTCTCGAATCTCGACGCTCAGTTGCGCGACGAGATCCGCACCGAGATCAAGCGCCTGCATCACGAGATCACGACGACCATGATCTACGTTACCCATGACCAGGTCGAGGCGATGACGCTGGCCGACCGCATCGTGCTGCTGCGCGACGGACAGATCGAGCAGCAGGGCGCACCGCTCGAGTTGTTCGAGCAGCCCCGTACGGGGTTCGTCGCCGGCTTTCTCGGCTCTCCCTCGATCAACCTCATCCCGGCGACCCTCAGGACAAACGGTCTCGAGGCAGCCGTGGTGTTTCAATCCGGCGGTGAACTGACGCTTCCGAGCGCGAAGGCGAGGCCGCTGGCCGGTATGGATGGGCGAGAAATTCTCGTCGGCATTCGGCCCCAGCACTTCAGTCGAGCCGGCGGGCCGTTGCGCGAAGGTGTGGTCCCCTATTCGGCCACTGCCGATCTCATTCAGCCGACAGGGACACGCACCTTCACCACCATCAAGATCGGCGGCACCGATGCCGTTGCCGAACTGCAGGCCCATGACGTCAGCAGCCATGGCGAGCGAATTGATCTCGTCATCGACCTCAATCGGGTGGTGCTGATCGACCCGGCCAGCGGCCTGGTTATCGCATAACGAGAGCAACATTCGAAAACGGGAGGGATGAATGGCGTCGACACTGTTTGCAACCGGAATTGGCGCGCCGGAGGGGCCGGTGTGCCTACCTGACGGCTCGATGTATGTCACGGAGATGTCCGCGTCGACCCTTTGTGTCACGCGGCTCGATCCCCGCGGCAACCGCCGCGTGATCCGAACGACCGGCGGCCGTCCAAATGGACTGACGACCGACGGCCACGGCCGCATCTGGATCGCGGAAGCTGGTTTGCGGGCGCTGATCTGCATCGACGAGGGCGGCAACGAGATCCGGCGCATGCAGGGCGAAGGCGCGGAGCGCTTTCTGTTTCCGAACGACCTCTGCTTCGGTCCGAACGGATTGCTCTACATGACCGACTCCGGAATGGCCGCCGAGGATTTCATCAACGGCCAGGCCTTCGTCGACGGGTATATGGATCTCGACTGGGACGGCCGTGTATACGAGATCGATCCCGCAGCCATGAAGGTGCTCCGCGTGCTCGATCGCAAGATCCGCTTCACCAACGGCATTGCCTTCGGTCCCGACAACCACCTCTACGCCAACGCGTCCTTCACGGGCGAGATCTACCGATATGACGTGCTTGGCGAGGCAGCGCCGAAGCGCGTCGTCTTCGGCAACGTGCTGCAGCCGGATGCCAATCCGGACTTCAAGGGACCGGACGGGATGGCCTTCGGAACGGACGGCCGGCTCTATTGCACGGTCTACAACCAGAAGAACGTTACGGTGCTAGACCGGCGGGGTGAGGTCGCCGATCGTCTGGTCCTGGACGGACCCCAACCGACCAATTGTGCCTTTGCGCTCGAAGGCAGGAAGCTACGCGTCACTGAGGTCGGCAAGGGCCAGGTCGAGGAGATCGACATGCCTTGCGAAGGTCTCCCGCTGCATCTGCCGAAATTCGCCTGACGAGATTCCCTCGCGCTGTTTCGCGAGAGCGCCTCGCCCGTTATCAAAGGAAGCCGATCGAGAGCCAGGGCACGGCGGCAACGATCAGCGTGCCGATCAGGAGCGCGATCATATAGCCCACGATCGGCTTCATGCCTTCGTCCGGATTGATGCGGCTGATGGCGCAGGCCGCATAGTAGCCGACGCCGAACGGTGGCGCGAACAGGCCGATGCCCATGGCGAGGACGACCACCATCGCGTAGTGGACGTCGTGCACCCCGACCTGCCGCGCGATCGGGAACAGCAGAGGACCGAACAGGACGATGGCCGGGATTCCCTCCAGCACGCTGCCGAGGATCACGAAGGTCACGATCGTAACTGCCAGGAAGACAGGGACCCCGCCGGGAAGGCTGGTCATGAATTTGGCCAGAGAGGCCGAAAATCCCGACTGGGTCAGGGCCCAGGCCATGCCTGTCGCCGCGCCGATGATGAGCAGAATCGCCCCTGACAGCGAGGCCGTCTCGACCAGCATCGGATAGATGCGGCGCCAGTCGAACTGGCGGTAGATGAAGAGACCCGCACAGGCCGAGTAGAGGATGCCGATGGTCGAGACCTCCGTTGCGGTCGCGACGCCTTCGACGACGGCGGTCCGGATCACGAACGGCAGCGCGATGGCCGGTATTGCGATGACGAAGGCGCGGCCAATCTCGCGGGCCCTCGCCCTTTTGACGTGGGACAGGTCCTCGCGGCATATCGCCACCACACCACGGCCCCGAGCATAACCGCGAGCACCACGCCCGGAAGCAAGCCGCCGGTGAACAATGCCGAGATCGACACGCCGGTCACCGAGCCGATCGTGATCAGGACCAGTGAGGGCGGGATCGTCTCGGTCTGGGCGCCGGTCGCCGCGAGAAGCGCAACGAGGTCTCCCGGTTTGGCTCCCCGCTGCCGCATCTCGGGAAACAACACCGGAGCTACAGCAGCCATGTCCGCCGCCTTGGAGCCGGAAATGCCCGAGACCAGATACATCGCTCCGACCAGCACGTAGTGCAATCCACCGCGCACGTGGCCCAGGAGGCTCGCCAGGAAGCTGACCATGGCGCGCGCCATGCCAGTCATCTCGATCAGGAGGCCGAGAAATACGAAGAGCGGCACGGCGAGCAGGATCAGGTGGCTCATGCCCTCGTCCATCCGTCCGATCATCACCACGTCGGGCGTGCTGGTCGTCAAAGCGAGATAGCCGACCGTGGCGAGGCCGAAAGCGAACGCGATAGGCACGGCCGCGAACACCATGGCGCCAACCACGACGACGAAGAAAATCAAAAGATTCAGATTGCCGAGCGGCTTCAAGACCGGCGCCAGCAGAACGAACGTCGCGATGATGCCCGCGACGATCGCCAAGGACGCCAGCAGGCTGCGCAGGCTCGCGATGCGGATGAGCCGGAGGACCGCTGCGATCAGCATCAATCCGATCCCGATCGGCAAAGCCGCCGCACGCCAGCTATTGACGATCTCGAGCGCCGGCGTGGTGACGAATGCCTCGTCTGCGGCGAATTCATAGGCGGGCCAGACGACGAGGACGAGAAATGCAAGCGACGCCGCGGCCGCGACGACGTCCAGAAACGCTCGAACCTGAGCACTGAGAACGCCCACGATCGCGGTCATCCGCATGTGCTCGCCGCGCTGGAACGCAATCACGGAACCGAACATGGCGAGCCAGAGGAAGAGAATGCCCGCGAGTTCGTCGGACCAGATGATCGGCGAGCGGAACACGTATCGACCTACGATGCCGGCAGACAGAACCGCAATCTCCGCCAGCACGAGCAGTGCTGCCGGGACCGCGACGACATGACCAAGCACCGTGTTCGCCGTTATCACCCAACTGCGCGGGGCTGCCTTCGACGCGCCGGCCGCCATACCGGCATCGACACGCGGCGTATGGCTCATGCTGCTCATGATAGCTGGCCCGCTGCTTTTTCGAGCTGGGACCATGCCTCCTCGCCAAATTTGGCTTTCCAGTCGGCGTAGAAGCTGGTTTTGGACAAGGCCTGGCGGAAGGCGGCGCGATCAACGTCGATGAATTTGAGACCCTTGGCCGAGAGGTCAGTGCGCAGGGACTGGCTGAGCTTTGCGATGTCGGCGCGCTGATCGATGGCGGAGCGGTCAAGCTCGCGTGTCACGATCTCCTGCATGTCCTTGGGCAGGCGCTCGAAAGCGCGCTTGTTGCCGAGGATCCAGTAGCCGTCCCACACGTGCCCCGTCAGGCTGCACGTGCTCTGGACTTCATAAAGACGCGCGGTCGCGATGATTGGCAGCGGGTTCTCCTGCCCGTCGACGACCTTGGTCTGCAACGCGGAATAGACCTCATTGAAGTTGATCGGCGTCGGTCCGGCGCCGAGGGCCTTGAACAGCGAGGTGAGCAGCGGCGCGGGCGGAACGCGGATCTGGAAATTCTTCAGATCATCCGGCGTGCGCACCTCGCGGCCGGAAGAGGTCACCTGGCGAAAGCCGTTGTCCCAGGCTTTCGACACCGCCATGATCGGCGTCTTGGCAATCTGCGCCCGGATGTAGGTGCCGAGATCGCCATCCATCGCCTTCCATACGCTGTCGTAGTCGGCAAACGCGAAGCCGGTATTCACGATGCCCGCGCTCGGCACCAGGGTGGCGAGGATCGAGGACGATTGGTTGAAGAACTCGACGCCACCGCTGCGAACCTGGGTCAGCAGTTCGGTGTCGGAACCGAGCTGGTTGGCCGGGAACAGCCTGATCTCCAGCCGTCCGCCGGTCGCTTCGCGGATGCGGTCGATCGCCTCTTGCGCGCGGATGTTCACCGGATGGGTCGGGTCCTGTCCGGTTGCGAACTTGTAGACGAACTCGGCGGCAGACGCTGGACGGGTTAGAATCCCGCAGAGAGGTACGGCGCTCGCCGCCATCAATAGCGAACGGCGGCTGATGCGTCCGGGCTTCGAGACAGTCATGTTTTCCTCCTGGTCCCTGTATTGACGTTGTGCCGGCTGCATGAGCCTGCGCTGTTTTCAGCTGTCCGGGCTCTTCGCCGGCGCATTCGGGCAACAGCCATCGCTCGCCCGCCGCTACATGCAGCGGGCGGAACTCTTCACTCGTATTTGACCTGGCTGACGCTTAGTGCCGGTGCGCTAAAGCCACTGCTTGATCTGCCTTGCGACCTCGGCGGTGGAAATGCCGTAGCGGTCGTGCAGCGTCGGAAGTGCGCCGGCGTCAAGAAATTCGTCCGGCAATGCAATCTGGCGGAACGGCGGATGGACCCCTGAACGCATCAGGAGTGCGGCGACCGCCTCGCCGAGACCGCCAATCGTCGTGTGGTTTTCGGCCACGACGACCAGACGACCTGATTTACCGGCTTCACGCAGTATCGTCTCGGCGTCGAGCGGCTTGATGGTCGGCACGTGGAGCACCGCAGCATCGACGCGGTCGTTCTTCAGAGTTTGCAACGCCTCGAGCGCACGCATGGTCATGATGCCGGATGAGATGATCAGGACGTCCTTCCCGTCACGGATCAGCTTGGCCTTGCCGAGCTCGAACCTGTAGTCATATTCGTCCAGCACGACCGGCACCTGACCACGCAACAGGCGCATGTAAACCGGCCCCTGATGCGCTGCGATTGCGGGCACCAGCTGCTCGATTTCATGAGCATCGCAGGGATCGATGACCGTCATGTTCGGCATCGCGCGAAACAGCGCGAGATCCTCTGCAGCCTGATGGCTCGGACCATAGCCCGAGGTCAGGCCCGGCAATGCGCAGACGATCTTCACGTTGCGGTCTTCCTCCGCGATGGTCTGGTGAATGAAATCGTAGGCGCGCCGCGATGCGAACACCGCGTACGTGGTCGCGAACGGCATGAAGCCTTCGGCGGCGAGGCCCGAAGCCGCGCCAAACAGAAGCTGCTCAGCCATGCCCATCTGATAATAGCGGTCCGGAAATTCCTTCGCGAAGATGTGCAGGTCGGTGTATTTGCCGAGATCGGCCGTCATGCCCACCACATCGGGCCGACTTCGCGCAAGCTCGACGAGTGCGTGTCCAAACGGCGCCGGTTTCGTCTTCTGCCCCTCCGCCGCGATCGAAGCGATCATGGCTGAGGTGGTCAGGCGCGGCTTGCCCGGCTGGGGTGCTGATCTGACGGTCTTCATGCCTGCCTCCCGGCTTCCAGCGCGGTCAGCGCGAGCTGCCACTCGTGCTGCTCGACGCGGATGAAATGGTTCTTCTCGCGCTGTTCCAGGAAAGGAACGCCCTTGCCCATCAGCGTGTCGGCGACGATCATCCGCGGCTTAGGCTCGGGATGGGACTTGGCGGCGTCGAAAGCGGCAAGCACGGCATCGAGATCGTTGCCGTCGACGCGCTGCACGAACCAGCCGAAGGCCTCAAGCTTTTCGACCAGCGGCTCGAACGCCATCACCTGAGTCGAAGGACCATCCGCCTGCGGATTGTTGACGTCGACGATGCCGATCAGATTGTCGAGCTTGTAGTGCCCCGCCGACTGGATGGCCTCCCAGACCGAGCCCTCGTCGAGCTCGCCATCCGAGAACAACGTGTACACTCGCGCCTCGGATTTCTTGCGCTTCAGCCCCAGGCCCATGCCGACGGCGATGCTCAGCCCAAGCCCGAGCGAGCCGCCCGACATTTCCATTCCGGGCGTATAGGAGGCCATGCCCGACATCGGCAGGCGGCTCTCGTCGCTGCCATAGGTTTCGAGCTCCTCCTCGGGGATGATCCCCGCTTCGATCAAAGCCGCGTAGAGCGCGATGGCATAGTGACCATTCGAGAGCAGGAAGCGGTCGCGTTCGTCCCAGGACGGATCTTCCGGCCGGTAGCGCATCGCGTGAAAATAGGCCAAGGCGAGGACGTCGGAGATGTCCAGCGCCTGTGCGATATAGCCCTGCCCCTGGACCTCGCCCATGCGCAGCGCATTGCGGCGAATGTTGTAGGCGCGGTCCGCCAGCTTGGGCGTGTTGGTCAGCGTTTCCATCGATCTGGACCTTGTCTTCCTGGCTCAGTGGATCAGCATGCCGCCATTGACGTCGATCACGGCACCGGTCACGTAGGCGGAAAGATCCGAGGCCAGGAAGGTGTAGATGCCGGCGACGTCGTCTGCCGTGCCGAGACGATTGAGCGGAATACCTTCCAGGATCTTCGCCCTCATCTCGTCGGTCAGCTTGCCCGCGGTGATATCGGTACCGATCAGGCCCGGCGTCACGCAATTGACGCGGATGCCGTCCGGACCGAACTCACGGGCCATCGCCTTGGCGAGACCAAGCACACCCGCCTTGGCGGCCGAATAGTGCGGGCCGCCAAAGATTCCGCCGCCACGCTGGGCCGAGACCGAAGACATGCAGGCGATTGATCCGGATTTTCGTGAGCGCATATGTGGGATCACCGCCTGGGAGAGGAACAGAATGCCCTTCAGATTGACGTCCTGAATGCGATCCCAATCGGCCGCCGAGATCTGTAGGAACTTGACCGGCTGGGTGATGCCAGCATTGTTGATCAGGATATCGACGCCGCCGAAGAATTCGATCACTCGGGCCACCGCCTGCTCGCAGAATGATTTGTCGGCGACGTCGCACGGAAGTCCGATGTGGGATTTTCCGAGGGATGCCGCAGCATCCGCCGCCGCGCTCGCGTCAACGTCGAGAATGGCGACCCGAGCGCCCTCGGTGGCAAACCGCCGTGCCGTGGCAAGCCCGATGCCGCGCGGCGATGCCGCACCCGAAATGATGGCCGTCTTACCGCTGAGCAGCATCAGTTCCTCCCGCAAATTGTTTTTCCTTAAGGCTAGAAATGCCCCGCGGACGCACAACAGACAAACGCACAGTTGTCACGGATCGATGAATCTGGTTCACTTATGGAATGCTGTCGAATGTCCCGATATCGGCAATTCGCGCCTTTGAAGCCGCTGCTCGCACGGGATCATTCCGCGATGCGGCGAATGAGCTTCACCTGACGCCGAGTGCTGTCAGTCATGCGATCCGCAAGCTGGAGGACACGCTCCGCACCATTCTGTTCGAGCGCAGCGCTCGCTCTGTGCGACTCACGCCGGCCGGCGAGAATCTGATGCGCCACACCGGAGCCGCTTTCGATCAGCTCCGCCGCGGCCTTGAAGAAGTTGCCGCGCGCGGACCGCAATTGGTGCGCGTGCACTCCGCACCAAGCTTTGCCACACAATGGCTGGCACCCCGGCTTGCACAATTTCTCGCCGCTTACCCGAAGCTCGAGGTTCGACTGGCTGCCAATACGGACTATGCGCGGTTCAGCAACGATGATTTCGACATCGATATCGTCTACGGTCCACCGCGGGCGAAGGGCGTCGAGGTCGTCCCTCTTCCGGAGGAGACGGTCACCCCGCTCTGCTCACCTGCCCTCGCAAAATCGATCCGGAAGCCTGCCGATCTCCTCGATCAGACGCTGATCCGCTCCGACGTGAAGCAGGTTCAGTGGCACCAATGGTTCACGGCCAATGGAATGGAGGCCCCTGCACTCCACGGCATGAGGTTCGATCGTAGCTTTCTCGCGATCGCGACAGGGTCGTGTCCCCAGTGATGGTGTAGCTCGGTAGAGCAAAGCCGCCCGTACGCGCGCCTCAAATAGCGCCGTAGCGGGCGGGCGGCTTTGCGGTGGTCACCGGCGATTCGTCGGTAGGATCGGGTTGCGACACGCCAACGCAACCGAGGAACCACCGATGACCGACGATATGATGAACCTGCGCACGCTCGTGGAGAAGACCCCTGATGCCGATCTGTTGCGCGAGATGATCGGCTTCGCCGCCCAGCGGCTGATGGAGCTGGAGGTCGAAAGCCAGACCGGGGCGGCCTACGGCGAGAAGAATCCTGAGCGTCTGGCCCAACGGAACGGCTATCGCGACCGGATCTGGGAGACCCGCGCCGGCGCGGTCGAGCTTCGCATCCCCAAGCTGCGCAAGGGCTCCTACTTTCCGGGCTTTCTGGAGCCGCGCCGCATGGCCGAGAAGGCGCTCACCGCCGTGGTGCAGGAGGCCTACGTGCAAGGCGTCTCGACCCGCTCGGTGGACGATCTGGTGCAGGCCATGGGCATGACCGGTATCTCCAAGAGCCAGGTGAGCCGGCTGTGCGGTGAGATCGACGACAAGGTGAAGGCGTTCCTCGCCCGCCCGATCGAGGGCGACTGGCCGTATTTGTGGATCGATGCCACCTACGTGAAGGTGCGCCAGAATGGCCGCATCGTCTCGATCGCGGTGATTGTCGCGGTCGGCTCAACAGCGACGGCCGGCGCGAGGTTCTCGGCATGGATATTGGTCCCTCCGAGGCCGAGACGTTCTGGACGGCGTTCCTGCGCAAACTTGCCCGCCGCGGCCTGCGCGGCGTCAAGCTCGTCGTCTCCGACGCCCACGAGGGCATCAAGGCCACCGTCGCCAAGGTGCTCAACGCCACTTGGCAACGTTGCCGCGTCCACTTCATGCGCAACGCGCTGGCGCACGCCGGGAAGAGCGGGCGGCGCGTTGTGTCCGCCTTCATTGCCACCGCGTTTGCCCAGGACGATGCCGAAGCTGCAACGGCGCAGTGGCGGAAGGTCGCTGACCAGCTCCGTCCCAAGCTGCCCAAGCTTGCTGGCTTCCTCGACGAGGCCGAGACCGATGTGCTGGCCTATATGATGTTCCCGCCGCAGCATCGAACCAAGCTGCACTCGACCAACCCGATCGAGCGTCTCAACGGCGAGATCAAGCGGCGCACCGAGGTGGTTGGCATCTTCCCCAACGAGGATGCGATCGTCCGCCTCATCGGTGCGATCCTGCTCGAGCAGAACGATGAATGGGCCGTCCAGCGTGCCCGTTACATGACGCTGGAAACCATCGCGCCCTTGAGCGATGATCCAACCGTCAGCCTTCCGGCTATCGCCAGCTGACCGGCCCGGCCCACGCCGGCGAACGCGGTGCCCGCCGCCAGCTACACCACGCCCGGGGACACGATCCGCGACAGCGGCGGAAGGTCTGGGAGTCGCGCTGGAATCGACGCTTCTGGGCGAACGCGAACTGGCGAGCGGGCGCCTGGTTGCGCCGCTGACAGGACGCGCCAACGACATCCGCTACGTCGGACACCGCCTAATCTACCCGCGCGCAGGCCGGCAAAGATCTGCGGTACGAGCCTTTGCAGACTGGCTCGTGGCGCAACTTGAGGGTCAAGACAGGCGCTCCTGAGAGTGACCACATCGTTGCTCCCGCCTCTTGGCTTACTTCGCAAGCAGGTCCGCACAGTCGCAGGATCTCAAGCTTGAGCGTAGAATCATCGGGTCTCGCACACAGCAGTCGCCCGATTTACTTGGCGAGAACGTCGCTTGCAGTTGGACGCCGAAAACGTCCTGGAAAGTCTCACTAAGCGGGGCGAGCGCGAAATTGATCCTGAGCGAGCCAAGATCGTTGGGCGGGTGTTTGAGGAGTACGCCAGCGTAAAACCTCGCGCGAGATCGCGGCAGGCCTGACCCGAGCGGCGGCAAGCACAAGGCGCCTGCAATGCTACCGATAGGAGCCGCAAAAGGCGATTGGCCCGAGATAAGAGGTCGTGCTGAGATCCGAAGAAGAACCGCAATTGCTGATGACAATGCAGCCACGCCCACTATTGCAAAGTACGAATCGGAGCTTGCGAGACGGTTAGCATAAGCAAGGTCGCCGAGCCGACCACGGCGTGCATAAGCCCGACAGGCAGGGTCCGCCTGTGCGTTCACGCGACGAATCAGGTAACCTCATTTGGCTACCGTCAGCGGCTTCACCACAACCAATGCCAATCGGGCTCCTCGCCGCGCGACTGCAATAATGCAGTCTGGAGCAGCGGGCTTCTACCCGCGAAAGTGTGGAGAATCGAAATGGGGTCTTTTCCCAGTTCGGAGACGAAGCGCGTGCACGTAAATTCGTACACGCGGAAGCGGCTCGGTCGCCTAGAGCACGTGTGCGAACATTGGCGCTCTTGGCCGAACCAACTCAGCTTCGACTTCTAGGCCGGCTTGCGAAACTGGCTTTGCTATCGGTAGCTTGGGTTGCCCTCCATGCAACCGAGATGCGAAGCCCGGCACACGCCGGGCTTCGCTGCCTTGAGCTGAAAAGGCCTGATTGGCAACGGGACCTGTTCTCAGGAAAAGCGGACATAAACTTCATTTCCGGCTTGTCGTCTCAATCGGCAAATAGTTGGAATTGATGATCATCCAGCCTTCCGCGCGGGCTCAGGGAGGCTTTCAAGCAACGGCATGTCGAGGCTCGGAATCTCGGGCATGGCTTTACCCGCAATCGCCTGCAGATCACCTACCATGCCAACGGTAGATTCAATTACGGACAAAATCTGTGTTTCACGCTTGGCCCATTGGCGGCCCATGAACTTGCGTTCCTTGTCAAGATCCTCGCGCATGTCATTGAACTTTTCGACGACCGCCTCCACGCGTTGCCGGAACTTTGTCCCCGTCAGATATTGGTAGACCAGCTCCATCTTGGTTTGTTGGCCCTGCTGGATCACACGAGCACTGCTAATGTCGATAAGCGCCTGACGAAGGGCGACAGCTACAGGGATTGCGCAGCGCGGATGCGCCACCCAGATTCCATCGATCAGATCGAAATGCTCAACCTGTTTGGGCAGCGCTTGTGATACGATAAGTGCGACATCGGCTGCGCTACGCCGCTGGTCCTCACGCAGCTTTCCCAGCCATCCATCGCTCCACACCTTGGTCCGCTTGGATTCCCAGAGAATCACCCCGGCAGGTTGGCCGATTGCGCCATTGACCTGCTGTACTAGGTCCGCGCCGAGTTCACCTTTGCCGACCGGCTCGATCAGATCGGTCGGAAAACGGCCGCGAAGCACACCTTCAAGTTCGAGTTCGAGCACCTCGCCCTGGATCTGTTGCGAACCCTGTTCGGCTTTCCGTTTGAGCTCTTCGATGGTGCGCGTCATGGATTCGATTGTTTGGTCCTTCTCTGCGACTCGCAGCCGAGCAGCATCATCGGCCTCCTGCTTGGCCTTTAGACGGATTTGCTCGATGGAAGCCTGCACACGCTTTTCCACTGTTAGATCAAATTCGCGCTTTTCCTCGTCGAGCGCGCGTTGCTTGCGAATGAGCTCGGCCTGTGCCTGCTGCGCCTCAGCCAGTTTGGCGTCATTCGCTTTAAGCGCTTGACGAAGTTCTGCCGCCTCCTGCTCGCGCGCCCCCAGTTCGGCTGCAGCGGCTTCGCGCGCTTTCTTGGCTTCGGCAGCTACTAATTGACTGCGTTCCGCCGCCAGCCTCTTTGTAATCTGGTCATCGATTTGCTCGCGGTCCCTTAAGAGCTGGGCGCGCTCTTGACGCAGGGCCTCGGCCTTGCTGGCGATCTCGGCATCCTTGTTCGCCAGCAGCTCGTGGAAATGTTGCCGTGTCTCTTCGAGCAGTGGAGCAGCAAGTGATTCCGTCAACCGAATTTCATGGTTGCAGCTCGGACAACGCAAGATGGGCTCATGAGCGGTGTCGATCGCGACTGCTTTGAAGCTCATGAACCCTCCTCGTTGAGATCGCTTTGCTACCGGAAAAAAAACGCGATCCGGCTAGCTTTGCCAGCTTTGCCGTCCGGATTTACTGCGATTTCCACACTCTAGTCGAATGAACTTGACATCCAAGTCAGATTTTCCACTGAAACCAAGCTGAACACGCTCAAAGGCAGTTCTGGGCCGTCATCAGAACGTCGGGAGCCTCGAGAGTCCGCTGCTCCCTTCAAAGGCTCGTAGTGCACGGGGAGATTCCGCGCACATTCGGAAATAGCCTCAGCGACCTCTCGCAGTGGCCGACCCCGCTTGGGCTGCACTCCTGAAACCGCCCATTAGGTCAAGCGCTTTTGATCGCTAGCTCGCCGTCAGCGACCGAGCCGCTGACAACGTTCGACAAGCCGGCTTGAGAGTTTCGAACTATACATGCTAGATCAGTAAGCGCCTCGATACTGCTGTCATACGCGGGCATAGCGGTATTGCCCTTTTACGTTCGAATTTATGAAGCCCCCTATCGAGGAAGCCTGCATAAGCGCTTCATAAATTTGGCGCGGAACTTCGAAGTATTGATAAACCGAGCCCGTCTTGAACACGACCTCGAGAATGCGGCTATCGGCATCGTAGCCGATCTCCGCCACGTTGGAAGAAGTTACTGGCTCCCGCCTCACTTGGTACCTCCTGTGTCAGAAAATTCTGCAGCAATTGCCTCAACAAAAACGTTGCTCGGCCGCGGGTTCTGACGCCGCCACAATTCAACCGCTTCGGAGTAGTTCGCTGGATCTTGCTTTTGATTCCACCCGCCTGGTCCTTCATAACCATCAGCTTTTGACCCAGCGACGACAACCTTCGGGTCAGCACTGTCGGGTCTCCGACTGTTGCTCGGAGGGTTGATGAGCGTGCGGATAGGCAAGTTCACGGCTTCGCCAATGATAACCGCCTCTCCAGTTCGAAGAATGGGCAGCATGGCAAAGAGTCCATCCAAATTGTCGGAAGCGGCACCCTTTACGTGGTTGCGGTCCTCGGCGTTGTTTAGACGCAGAGCGAACAAGGTTCCGCACTGTGAAAGAATCGTTTGATCAATCTCCGCCGGCCGCTGGCTGACGAGCATCATGCCTATGCCGTACTTGCGCCCCTCCTTCGCAATCCTGCGAACTGCCGTGGAGGCAATTTGTTTTTCGTTCAGATAGGCATGCGCCTCTTCGAGAACGACGAGCAATGGACGCTCTCGCCCGCCTTCTGGTATGTTTCGCGCCCAATAGAGAGCATCATAAACGATGCGCAGAACCGCACCGACAAGCTCTGACTGGATCGAGGGTGGGATATTCGACAGGTCAAGAATGGTGATCGGGCAGCGGTCACCGAGCCAATCCGCCAGCAATGTATCGAGATCTTGCTCGGTGCTCCCGTTCTCCGCAGGACAGTAAGGCCCCGGCCGCAGCAAAAAGTCGAACCGGGGGTCACGAATTTTGGAGCCGAGCGCATCGATCTGCCTACTGATCGAAAGAGGCGACCGACTATGCCTTATCTTTTCGGGATCGCCCTTTATGTCTTTCACGGCCCGAAAACGTGGCGGTATTCCTCTTATCGCGCTCCCCTCCTGCACGGCTTTATTTGTCGCAGGGTCGCGCTCCAGCGCCCACGTCTCACGTGATTGGGCCTGCCCATCCCGCTCGACGTGCGTTGAGCGCATCTCACAGTGCAAATCAAACCACAGCTTGTGCATGCTGAACGGGACAGGTGTATCAACGCTTAAGGTATCGGCATCGACGCCAGGACGCGGTCGGGCGCCGAGCCCCTCCAGCTTCAGCGCCATGATGCGGTCGATAACAGCTCCGCGATCACCGGCATTCTCAATCGTACCGAACGTTATCGGCAACAACTCGTCGAGAGTCATCGCCCAATACGGAATGTAGAGAGGACGCTCTCCCTTTCTGGTGTCGGGATTGATACGAAATATCGCGGCTCTATCCTGCAGAGCTTTACCGTACTCTCCGTGAATATCGATAACCAGGATGCGTGCCGACGGATAGCAGATGCGGTCAGACAAGGCGGCCAACAAACCCGCGACCGTCGTTGATTTTCCGGAACCGGTCGTCCCGAGTACAGCGCTGTGACGGGTAACGAGTTTATCAATCTCGATGAGAGCAGGAATGCTGCTGGCGCTCGCGAGGTGCCCAACCTGCACGAAGCGATCGTCGTTCGGCCGCCCGTAAATCATTCTAAGATCGGCCTCAGTGACGAGATGAGCCGTGTCGCCAACAGTGGGGAATTGAGATATCCCTCTGTCAAAACGAGCCCCAGGTTGCCCCTCGCCGACGAGTTGGATCGTCATCCACCTGTTGCCATGGATCTCGACCTCCGCCAGCCGCTCCGGTACTGCACTCGCACCAACCTGCGAAATCACGCCATAAAGATTCGCAAATCCGAGTGGAATTCGAATAAAGCCACCGACTTGTCCAACACGATAGCTTTGTCCCTCAATGAAGCTCAGTCCGGAAACTGTGTCGCGTCCAAGCTTTACTCGAATTGTTGGCCCGCTGACGTCTTCAACTGTACCCAACAATGTAGGATCTGACCGAATCATGATGGCTACCTGGCTTCGCCGACAGCGCTGGACACGATACGCAAGAAGTCTCCAAATCTCGCAAAGTCACCAATCTCAAATTCACAGGGACGAGGCGCATCGGAATCCGTTCCGGCGAATTCGGCACCGACCGTGAAAACTTCTGCCAGGCTGGCGACATCACGCGTCGGTCTCACAAGCCAGCCGGACTCCCGCCGTCGAATGACGGCGCGATCCTTTGCCATGACCGATAGATTTGAATTTTCGGTCGCAAGCTTCACGGCGTCAGGATAACGCGAGAGAGCATCGTACTGGATGGCGAAGCACGCGGCGGATGGATTGGAACGCAGACAGTCAATAAGCGCCTCGTTGATGTGCTCGTCGCCAAAGGAATATCCCAGGATAAACAGCGCAACCGGGCGTTCACCACGCTTTAAGAATGTTTTCAACCGATCTGCCATGACCAGATAGGGCATTCGCCGGCTTTCGTCGTACTTCAGATGGGAGGGGTGAATGAGGAGCTCATCGCCGATTTCCTCTCGATCAGTACGGACGACGACCTTTGAGGCTTTATTGAACCGCCAGTTGATGGATCCATGCAACTTCCACAAGCGAGCCCATCTTTGAGGAATCCCACCGTCCTCAATCGCCTTTTGATCGAAGAAGGGACGAGAGGACCCCACAAACCCATCAAAATACGGCACCTGCTGATGCTCGAGAGCTTCCTCAAGGAGCATGTCGTAGTTCGTCGTAAATAGCTCAGTCGATGGAGAGCGGTGGCGCCCGACGTACTCCGCAAGCGAATGATACGGGGTCCAATCAGGTGGAAGAGATCGCTTAACGCGTGCACCAATCGATTTGCAGATGTGCCGATCGAGACTGGCCAACTCATCAGCTGAAAGGCCTCTGACACCGACTTTCCCCGCCACTTGGCGAAATTGTCGCACACGGTTGAGCATCAGCTCAACATTGGGAGATTCAATTTCGTCCTCTTTGAAAAGTCCCAGCAGCTTTGAATAGGTTTCCTTCGCATCGTCAGTCGCAGTCAGAACTTCATGAATATAGGCGGTGAGACCTCGAATATCGGGTATAATGGACGACATTCCCGACCCATCAGCTCCGTCAACCATCACGGCGCAGGGGCAGCCTGCGCCAAGGAAGAACCCGATCGGGAGCTTGTCAGCAGAGAGTGTTTGGCGAAGCTGTGATACACACTGATGGGCATCGTGCTCGAATGCCATTATCTGTCGTCCTATTTTCTCGAACCAATTCGTTTCTTGCAAAGATTGCACGTTAAGCGAGATACAATCGTCAACAAGCACAAGGCCTGGTGCAATCCAACATCAATCCCCGAGGGATCCTAGATAAGCTGTCGCACGCGAAAACCTCAATACGGGTACATCCAATAGGTGGTGTTGAGTTCGTTGGGCATGGACCGCAAAGTGGGCGTGCGCTGCGGAGGTTTGAGGTGCGTCGAAGAAGCGATGATCCGGCCTATGTCATCGAGCACGGCGCGGCTCGTGGAGTATGTACTATGGTTGAGGGCGAACATGTCGCTCCCCACGGCGGAGACGTCGATTGTCTCAATACCTGGCGCGAGCGTAGGACCGGCGTCGGTCACAAAGCCCATTCTGGATTTGGATTGCGCCTTCTTCATCGAAGCGAGCAGCGCGCGATCGGTTGAGGAGGCATACAGCGTCACCGCACCGGCTGCCGACTTGATCTGGTTCGCCCTCTCCAAATAGAGGTCGTGATCTACGTCGGGTGCGGCAAAAATCAACTCGGTGATGCCCAGCGTGGTCTGGCTGAGAGCTGCTTGCTGCAGTGCGCCCAATACCACTTCGCTGCCCAGGCTATGGGCGATCACGATGATCCTCGAGACCTTGCCTTCCTTCTTGATGAGCTGGAGAAGATCGAACAATCCATCCGGCGCATAAAGCGCGCTCTCGCGATCGTAGTCATAGTCGAGCAGGCCGCCCTTGGACGGCCACGAATACATCATCACGCGACCTTTATAGTTCGCGTCAAACGCGATTTGCGCCGCCTTGAAAGCCGCATCGGAAAACGCAACGTTATAGCCATGCACAAAGAGCATCAGGCTGTCGGCGGGATTAGCAATAGCGGAAGCAAACTCTTCGCGGGAGAGGCGATAGAGCTTCTGGATTCGGAAATGCTTTCCGGCTTCCTCCGCCTCCTTGCGCAGTCCGAACCAGCTTGTCTTCGGCGTCTCCACCTCGCCCATCTTGTGGACGATCGGAATGCTAACCATCACATAGCCCAAGGTGTTGGTGGAAGCCCGGCCGTAGGAGACCTGCCTTAATTCCAAACCAGGGCCACCCGTTACCACTCGATTCGTGGCAAAGTAGACTGGCACCACGCCCTTGATCGCCGACTTATTGGTTGCGGCCTCGGAGGTGGTCTTCTCGGGAGGCGCCTCCTCGCTCGCCTCACCGGTTGTCGGTCGCCACGGCCGATCGGCATGATAGTGCCGGACATGGTGGTGGTAGTACCCAGGTCCATAGCGATAGCCGTATCTCTTGAACGCGCTCCCATGTTTCTCAGACGCCTTGTGTACGTGCGGCGGCTTGGTCGGCTGTGAGGCCGGACCCGGGTGGGCACAACCGGTCGCGAGCGCGCAGACCAAGACAACGAGAACTGTCCAAATCCCTTCGAACGCACGGCCGAGCTGGCGCAATCGGTTCAAGGCGTTCATTGGCAAGGCAAGCGTGACCATTGATCAGGGACCTACTTAGCAAGCGTTTGGGAGAGGTTGACCGTAGCCCCCAGCCATCCGCGATACCTGTCGACAGCAGGACCGCTGGTGAGCTTGTAGGTGAAGCGAGCCTGCGCTCCGCCATCGTTGATCGCGCAAGCGATATTGCCGGCGCCATTGGCGGTCTCGACATGCCATGAACACCCGGTGATTCGGTAGCCGGGTTCAGCCGCGAAGGTCTCGGCGTAGTCCGCCGAATGCTCGGCAAATACGACCGGGTGATCATCCTTGGTTTTGTCCACGGTATACGAGCGCTCGATCTGCTTCGGCTCGGCGAGCTGCGATACCGGAACGTTCACGATAAGCCGACGGTCCTCGGGCAAGATGGTATGGATCGCTCCGGCGAGAATTTCGGGGATTTTCATGCCGGAATTCGCTTGCGTTTGTATGTGCGTGGAATTCAGCTTGCTCCAATTCTCAAACGAGATCGTTGTGTCGACCCACTTCGTCCAGCACACAGATGGCTGAGGAAGGGCCGTAATCATGCTGTATAGCGGGCTTGCGGTAATCACGGTGGCGGGAATGATGAAATTGACGCCGGAAACCTGAGCATCGTTCCACTTGACGATGCCGCCGACCGCGATCCCTAGAAGCGCGCCGAACTCGTTGAATGCGGGCCCGCCGCTGTTTCCGACGTTCATGACCGTGTCGGTTTGCCAGCGACCGTTCTGGCTGGTCTGGTTGCTGATTAGACCGCTGGATATGCTGAGATCGAGATCAAGGGGATAACCGAGAAGATAAAGCTGGGTCCCCATAGGGGCTTGCTGGTTGTCGTCGATCACGGGCATCGGACAACGAGAGGTGCCTCCGCTGTTGCTGGCGGACTGCGACAATTCGAGAAGCGCCAGGTCTCTGGCATCGTCGCGGTGAATCGCGGTGACCTTGATCGGGTTCGCATTGCGCGATCCGAGGCGGGCATTGACTTCAAAGCTCTTGTAGTTCTCCTCGCGTCCGATCACATGGCTGTTGGTCAGCACGAGGCTGTCGCCGATGAGCAGCCCGGAGCCGCCGCCGACCTCCTGCTTATCGTTGTACATGACGCCAACGTACTGGACGTGAACCGTCCTGACGTTGTACCGCGCAGCAATCTGCACCGCCGCGCGATCCGCATGCGCGGGAGCGCTCATGAATACGAAGAGACCGAGTGTCAGGACGGATAGAATGTTCTGACAGCGGCAATATCGAGCGGGCTGAGTTGTCCGTTTCCGTTCCATGCTGGATTACAATAGTTCATTATGGAATTGGGGTCGTATTTGGTGACTTTATAATCGCCGACCGAGCCAGAAGCTTTCTCATTGCGGCACTGCTCCGGCGCGTCGTCACGATTTTGCTCATGCGTGAAGCCAAGCGCATGTCCGAATTCGTGAACCGCTACGGCACGAATGCAGAACTCGCGTCTATTTCGACAGCCTTTGCTCCAATGATTGAAACTGAAATTGAGAGTCATGCCTGATGGCTTGCGGTCGAGGTACTTGCCGACGACGTCAGTGTGGGCGCCCTCGTCAGCGATCCGCACGTGTACACCGGGCGCGCCGTCGGTACATGACGGCCAGTCTTTCGAAAACCACACGCCACCTTGCGCCGCTGTTTCCCAAGTTTCCGCAACCGCTTTTCGAACCAGCTCGGCATACTTTTGATCCTTCGGCTGTAGGTTCTCCCAGCAGACCGGAATTTCCTTGATCTCCCATTTCGAGCCACGGATGACCGTGCCGTACAGCTCCATTTCGGACACTCCCGAAGGAAGAGCAGGTTGAGCATTCGCGCCCCAGCAGAACAAGAGCGCGAGCAGAAGAACGAGTCTGGGCAACCAGATGCGAAACATTTTCCTACTGCGTCGGGGTTGGTGTCGGGGGGAAAACAGGCACCGGCGCCAAGATAAAGCCCTTGGTCCGAGGTCCGGCGCCCGTTGGGCGGCCTGCCGCGGGACCTCCGGGAAATTCCTGCGACTTCTCTCCTCCCGGCAAGGGAGTCGTGTAGATAGGATTCTCCTTCGATCCGAGCGGTGGCGCCTTCTCCGCATAGCCGGCCGAGCCGGATTTGGCTCCATTAGCAAGGACCGCATTCGGACCGTTGATGTAGATTCCGAGATTACTGAACTGCTGAGCGGAGGCAGAAGCTTGAACCGCAGCGGGTGTCCAACGCGACGAAGTCAGGGAGTACTTTGCTTCCACGCCGCCAGTAACCTGGATCGAGAAGGTATACGTCATCTGCGCCGGCTCAGCTCTCTCTGTGGGCATGGCCGGCGTCAGATCGTTGGCCGCGATGAGAATCGCATTGTCCCGCAACCAGGCCGCTAGCGGCTTGGAAGCATCTACAATGATGCGCTTATAGGCGGTTCGCTCCGGATATTTGTTTTCGGCCAAGGCCTCCAGCTCGACCAGATCGGCAGGTGCTCCGCGGTAACAGCCGCGTTCGTACGATGCCGAACTCGCCGCCTGCGGGGTCGTATCGGACGCAAGCTGGGCATTCTGCTTCAGAAGGAACGACCAGATCAGGTCATAGGTGTCCTGGGCTGAAGCGGTGGGGCCCACATGGGTCACCTCGTTACTTGTCGCGCT
The DNA here is from genome assembly GCF_025200885.1 of Bradyrhizobium huanghuaihaiense. Taxonomy (NCBI): domain Bacteria; kingdom Pseudomonadati; phylum Pseudomonadota; class Alphaproteobacteria; order Hyphomicrobiales; family Nitrobacteraceae; genus Bradyrhizobium; species Bradyrhizobium huanghuaihaiense. Next base: position 7,862,847 of record NZ_CP104172.1, read on the forward strand.
CAGAATCCGCTTATAGTCGAATGCCGTACCGGATCCGAATCCGCCTGTATCAGTCACCTTTAACTCTAGGAAGAAGGTACCGTACAGGAACGGGTCGATGTCGAAATGAGCGTACCTGTCGAACGCCTCTTCAGGCCGCGTCTTGTAGATCTTCAGGTATGCCTTCCGTCTCTCTCGTTCTATCTGGTAGAAGGTCACGACCTCACACCTGATCGACTTGAGAAAGTACGGCAGCTCGCCCGCTGTGATCACGCCTGTCTGCGGATCATGGATATGATACAGACTGGTACACCCGCCCATAGCGAGGCAAATGCCAACGCAAGCCGCGGCTCGGCTGAATTTCCACATATGAACGCCCCCGTCCGCGTCGCTGAGCACGCGCGGATCTCCCGGTCAGATTGGAAAACAGTCTACATGGGTTCGTCAATAGCATCGTGATGACAATGCAGCTTTTCGTTGTCCCCGTCGGATTTCTCGCAGGTTTTCCGCGCGACCTCCCACGTCTTGGCAATCGTGTTCAGTGATGGTCTTACAGCAGAGGCGAAGAAGTGTGAGCAACAGTGTCGAGCCGATTGCAAAATCGTCGGCGTACGCCTATCGATGGAACATATTGCTGGTGTGATTTGGACGAAGATTTTGCCTGGGCCCGTGGACAACCGAGCCGAAACGTCAGCCTTTGATGCCTGGAAGAAGGAGGCCCAGACGCTTGCCGGGCGGCAGGAGCTGATCAGGAATGCCAGCCGAGATGAGCTCAGAAGAGCTCTGATCGAGCTCGATGCGCTGTTTCGGAAAGCCCCAGGAAGCGTGCACAAGGCCTACCGAAATCTCACGGAAAAGCGAATCGAGGAGGCACGAGAGAGCTTCACTCACTCAATAGGAGATGGCCATCTTTCGTGGTCGTTGTCCGATGAGAAGACGCCTGAACTAGCAGCGTTAAGGATGGGCGGCTTCATACGGGAAATCGACCGGGTCCTTGCCGAGCGACGGTCTCAGTGGCCGATTGCACCAAGTGAGTGGCACCTCGGGGAGCTCGGATGCTGGTTCATTCCGCGGCAGGGGGTGAGCGCCTTGCGTCCGGCTCGAAGGGGGCAGGCTTACTCGAAGCGCGGCCTGCTTTTTCACAGGGTTCTGCCCGCACTGATACAGGGCTATCCTGTTCATGTCGTAGATACTCGCACATTGCATAGTACGACACCGGACGCGAGCAAATGGAAGATGGGTGCTTGCCTGTTCAAGGCGCTCGAGATCAAGCCAGAATTTGTTTCCATAGGAGGCGATAAGCGTTTCATTGTCGCGGCCGTCGAGGCGCCATCAGCCGGTGACGCCATTTCGGAGCAGATTGCTCAGGCTCTCAAGGAGAACTGCATCGCCGTCGTGTGGCCGGAGCTAACCGTCTCCCCGGACTTGCGCGAGAACATCATTAAGCTCATTCGAGACCGCGACGTTGCAGACGCGCTCGAAGCTCCCGAAATTCTGATTCCAGGAACCTGGCACGAGACGACCAACCATGGCATCGTGAACCGGGCCCGGATCTACGACGGCTATGGCGAGGAGCGCCTGATCTACGACAAGATCGCTCCCTACGCTGACGATGGCTGGGGCACGGAAAACATCACTGCGGGTGACCGGGTATGTGTCCTTGCCACCGAAGGCGCTTTGATCGGAATCGCCATTTGCCTGGACTTCTGTGACGTGTGCGAGACGCCCTTCAGCGAGCTCGATGCAGTTGGACTTGATGCTGGTCCCCTCGATGGGGAACGACCGCACAATGCAGGGCCACCAAACCACCGCGGCTCAAGTTGAGGTGAGGTTCGGCACCCGCAGCTTTGTGGTGCAGCATCCAACCCAAACCGTCTTCAAAGATCATAGATTAGGTACTATTTTACCTCCATTGAAGGAACCTAACTCGGTTTCAGCCGAGAAACTTGGTCAAAAAACCGTTTGGGCTGCCTACAAATGGGGCTCTTGACAGCTAGATTCGGGGACTAAAATCAGAGTAAAGCGTTGTAAAACGTTCTTAACGCTTGTGATGTAGGGCTAGCCCATGTCGGACGTAGCATTGGAAAAGATAGAGACGGGCGAAGCGACGGCGAACGAAGCAAGGCGTGTCATATCGGAACTCCTCAAAGAGGGGTCCGAAAGAAGCCTGGAGCGCCTCTATGCAACACTGGGCGCGTGGGTTTGGAACGCCCTTGAAAGCCGCCGGCGTGATCCTGAGCTGCGGGAATGGTTCGATATCTTGCGTCGGACGAGCGCAACTCTCGGGTCAAGGAATGCTGTCTATGCGGAGCGCTTCAGAGCATTCTACGATCTACTGCAGATGTCGATAAACACCTCCAAGCTCGTACGTCCGAGGGAGGTCATGCATCGTCAGCACGTCATCGACGTACTTCGGTTGCTGCGCGACACACCCTCGGGGCAGATGGAGAAGGCGGCGATCGCCAAGAGATTGTCTCTGAGAGATGCCAACCTCAGCCGCATCCTCCGCCTCATGACGAATGCTCGTTTCGTGGAGCGAACAACGCAGGGCAAGTTCGCTCATTTCGCCCTGACGCGCGACGGCTTGCTTGAGTTAGAAAGGCGCGAAAAGCGCGAAGCAAAAGAGCGTGGCCGGTCAACCCATCTCGTGCGAGACAAATTTCCAGCAGCCGCCCACCCGCTCCACGTAACGGCGGATGCAGATACGGTTCTTCGTACCTTTATTGATCTGGCAGTGCAGGGCTCGTTGCACGCCAACACAGCTGGGTCGCTGAACGCGAACGCCATCGACGTCCGGCGAGCAATGGAGGACTATCTGCTCCATTTTCATGGGCCGGCACCTGCCGCGCCCGGATATATGAAGGCGAGAACGAAAAGCTCCTACCAAGCCTTTTCCGTAACTGTCGTGCAGCCAAAAAAGGCCGAAGCTCACGGCTCCTACACTATAGAGCCGATGAACAATCCCAAACCCGCCTCATTCCCCGTGGGGATGCTGCATCTACAGGGAGAGGAGACCGAACATGTCGACTGAAGATCTTAGTGCTTCGAAGCCGGACGAGGCGCAAAGTGATCCCGACGCCGTCATGTTGTATGGAAGCGCCCTGGTCGACCGGCTCACATATATCTCGACGACATTCAGCTCGCTGGTCATGAGTATGGGCAGAGCTGCACGTGACAATCGCGATGTCCTAGTCCCACTCGTCGAGTTGAAGTTCGAGGGACCCACCGGCCAGGACGACACCATATCCAAGACCTTTTTTTCCGAGCTCGTGCCCCTCGAAAATATAGCTTTCGTTCTCGAGGACATGTCGAACGATCTCACGACTGTTTGCCATCACCTGAGCGCGGTGGGGGCCGGCCCGGTGAAACCTGACTTCAAGCGACTGGGCGAAACGAGAAGGCTTTTGAACGAAGCCAAGGGCAACCTCGAAAAGTGCTTGGCCGATTTGGAAAGGATTGGCTGAGGCTTCCTTCAGCAAGGGCAGAAAGTGCTCGAGCGCAGTTGAGAATTGCTTGCGGGGCACCAAGTCGATCAGCCATGTTCGCTAAGGACAACCATGAGAGATGACTAGCGAACTGCGGGAATGTTGTTCGTTGCCGAATCTCTTCTAAGCGTCAGCTTGCCGCCTTCAAAGCGAGCACAGTATTTACAAAGCGAACGCCATAATTCCGAAAACACGCTTTATTTGCACGAATCATCTGCCCGCTGGAGGGTACTGATGCCGCGCGCGAGAATCGGCGGAAGAAGCGAAGGCAAACGGCAGAGCGGGTCAGAAGCGCAGCCGACAGCCTCCTGATGGAGCTGCAAGAGGCAGGCATCGCCCACGCTATTCTCAAGACGATCCGGACCGTCATCGAGAACCCGCGCCTCTCATCTGCTGCAAATTACACAGAAAGCGTGAACCGCCGTACGTATATGATCACCGACTGAGAATAGCGCATCAATCACGATGTTGAATCTGCTATCTTCTTCGTGTGTGTTTGGACGCACAGAACCATTGAACGCGCCATGGCGAGAACGGCCGGGAGCGCTGCAACAACGAAACCCGTTCACGACAAAGCCGCTACGCTGGCCGGGCCTGGTTCCGGAACCAGGGGAGCGGCCCCACCGAGGTCGGCACTTCAGGTTAGGGGGGTTTGACTGCTCTCTTGGCTCGCCTCAAGACGGGATGGGCGGCCGGCGGAGAAGGAGCCGGGAGAACAGAGGCAGGGACGGGTACATTCTGCAAGGATTCGATTTCGCGGTGAGCGCCTCGATCTGGTCCGCCATCCGTTTCAACTCGGCCTGCAGCGCACCGACGTTGCGAATGAACTCTGCAATTGCATAGCTCGCCTTCTGTTGTCCTAATCGAATCTCCAACAGAGCTTCCCTATCCTCAGGTGATAAGCCTGGCTCAGGCGCCGGCGACCTGGCCAAAATTCTCTCCATGTTGGTCCAAGTATAGGCCGCCACGGCGAACAGACCAAAGGAAATGAGCACGAGGACGATAATCCAAGACAAGCCCCGCGAGGATTTGTGCAAAACATGCGGTAACTCTCGAGGCGTTCGCCTCAAGAGCTGCGGGCGAGGCAGGATGCCGAGCGCAATCTCAGCCAGAAGTCGCCCTATCGCCGTCAACAATAGCGTTGCGTCTAGAGACCAGACTTTGACGGGCAGCTAACCGATCATGGCTCGGAGTTCGGCCGCTGGGCGGAGTGGCTTGCGGATGCAGAGCCGCGGAGCTGGAGCGACGTCGAGATCCAGCACGAACTAGTGCATATGCGCCGCAATTCATTGCTGAACGCGAGATAAGAGCAGCGAACGTTACTGAGATTGTATCAGACTGGCGATCCAAATTGCTACTTTAGGCGCGAACACTTTTGGGGCTTCAATATGCAGCGACTTCTGGCATTTTTGTTGATCGCTCAGTTTTTCTTGGCCGTCGGGCAGGCCCAGTCCCAGGCGCTTCCTGCTCCCTCATACTGGAAGAATGAACGGGGCTCGGAACTGTTTGTTTGGTCCGCCACTGGCGGCGCCATACAAGGGACCTTCACAAACCATGCTCAAGGGTTTGCCTGCCAAGGTATCCCTTATCCCGCATCGGGAGCCGTCCGTCCAACCGGACTATATTTTATTGTTACTTTTGGTCAGTGCAATTCTTTCACCCGGTGGGTTGGAAAGATTAACGGTCCTCAAATGCCAACGTCATGGACGCTGTTCTACGTTGATAAGAACGGCAAGCCCAGCAAGCTGAAGGGCGCCGATACATTTACGCGCGTATGGTAGTCTTCAGCTTTCTTGCGACGTCGACCTTAGATCGAAAACTCGCGCTCGCGAGTTTCGACCTGACGTGAGACGCGCAAGCTCATTTCGCAAGGCTCTGGGCTGTCCACGATCAGTCAGGTTCGATGCTCGATAGCCTGCAGGCCATCCAGGAAGGGCCGAGAATTGCATCAAATGGGTCTCCCTGGATCAGACAGGACAGTCTAAGCTTCATCCAAATTTGCTGGATGATCCGCTCATCAGCATTTGTCTTCAGGTTCTTGTTTTGAAGTCCAGCGCGGGGTCCGGCAGGTGCCGCTAAGATGTGCGGCGTTCGTTCTATCGCGTTTGGTTAGAAATTGAGTTTTCAGGTCTCGATACTTAAAATTCTCGCCGGCCAACCGGAAGGCCGTGCGAGTCTCGCCGTCCTGAAGGACTACTTGGCGGTGTTCTACACCAGCGGTCCGGAGTGGAGGGCTCGTATGAAGCGATTGGCAGAGCGAGCACCGGATCTCAACATTTTCGGACAAGGGCTGGTTGCGCGAGAACCCGGACACTGGATCATAACGGAAAAAGGCCGGGCCTTTCTTGCTTTGCTAGAACAGACGGGCCGACCGACCTCTCAGGAGCGAGCGCTCGAAGGCACGGATGAGAAACCTCTCGCAAGTAAGCTTCCCGCGCTCGCCCCGGGCCGACAAGATCACAGCGCCAGTCGTAGGCATCGTCGACGTAAGCGCCTGAGGACGCGCGATGGCCGGTCCACCTAGCCCTTTAGCTCACGGCCGGCGACGATGTGGCTGCATATCCAGGGCCGGCAACATCTCATAGAGCCTCCCCGCAAGACCTTGATGCCTCAGCAATCATGCTTAGAACGCCCTCGTTTGTGTCCTTCATTGTGAAGTGGTTAGTGCGACAAAGGGCTATGGCTTTATCAGGCCGGTTGATGGCCAACCCGACGTATTTGGGCACCTTAGGGCAGTCGAGAAGGCGGACTACACCGTGCTGAGGGGCCCGGATCAGCTTCGAGCCCAAGACGGACAACTCGGATAAAGTGTTGGCAGAAAATCTCCGTATAGAATGACTTGCCTCGTCGAGACGGACATCGCTCTGAGAGGACCAAATCACTGCGAGACGATGCCTGCAATCCTAGCAGGCTTAGAAAACAGTGGGTTTGATACTGGCGTTGGTGGGCATGGTGAATCGGCTGCTCCTGCGCCCTATCCGAACTCGAACTCAGTGTCTGCGATTCGCGACATCAGATAGAAGACGCCTGCGGAATAACCGCGCACAAGAGGCGCGATCCACGGAAATCCTGCGGACATTTTCAAGTATTTGACGAATTTAATCACAACGATCAGGTGAAGTTACGTGGTACACTCGAACCTGGATCGGGGCTCCTCCTCTTAGATATCGAAACGGAACGAACTCGTCTGAGTGTGGCGATTGATTTTAGATCGCGCGCCGGGGACGTCGAAGCGATCAGCGAAAATCGGTCCCGTTTTTTGAGGTCGGCCAGCAGCCAATCGTTTCGAGGATGGAGCTCCTGAGATCAGATGCCACCGAAGCTGCCTGGATTAGCAACACGCCTCCGGAAGGAGCAGCGCGTGAGTCAGGATCTACTGAGGCGCTTCACATGGGAGATCAGATCGATCGACATATGTCTCGACGATCTTCGGTCCTACCAGGCGAATGCGCTTGGCATTACAGGCCCGCAAATGATGATCTTGATGGCGCTGACGGAACTGGAAGAAGATGATGGTGTTCCCGTCAACGCTGTCGCGAAGCTGATGAGAGTTGAGTCGGGTTTCATCACCAAGCATTCCAAGGAGCTCGAGAGCAAGCGGTTCGTGCGCCGGAAATCTGACGCGAATGATGCCCGGTACGTCCTTTTGTCGCTCACGGACATTGCTCGCAAGAGCCTCGCGAGCATTGCAAGGCAGCAGGAAGAGCTCGAGCAGTTCGTCTTTGATTATCTCAGCATTCAGGAGTTCGCCAAACTGGCGGGCTGTTTGACTGGGCTCAGGTCTCGGTTGGAGAAGGCTCGGCTGCACGCCGCGCTGAACTCTGAGACGGATTGAGACATACTGGAGCGAATGCTGCGCGCCCGCGAGAGACCATCTGAGCCGGAAAGATCCGTTTCGGACAGTGGGTCGTCCCGCCGTCCCGGCGCGCCGACCTGCTCAAGCCCATGCAAGCTGCGCGGTGTCGGGCACGGGTCCGAACACCGCAATCGCCGACAGGGTGTCAGGGTCCCGACCCGAAAACTACTCACCGCCCTCGTAGAATAGCTCGAGGGGAAGGCCGGCCAGCGCCCTGCCGATCCAGTCCCGAGCAATCACATTGGAGGCTCCCATGGCGATGGCTGCGCGCGTCGCGGAAGGCGCGCTCGATGGGCCCGCGCCGCTCGGTCCGATCATGGCGAGGATCTCGCCCTGCGCGACCTCGAGATCGACTTCGCGCAGCGCTGCGACGCCGCCGAATGTCAGCGAAATGTTCAAAAGTCCGAGGATTGGCCGCACGGGCGCCTTTGACAGACTCGCCCGCGCCCCCGTCCAGCGCCTCCTACGCGCCTTCGGTCGATACATCCGCGTGGAGGCAGCCGAAACGCCCCTGTCGCAATCGCTGTCACGTGGCTGCCCCTCGCTTTACACCTATTCCGCAACCTGAACACGTACGGGCGTCCTTGCCTCCATTTCGCGGACCAGCGGGATCACATGCTTGCCGAAATATTCGACCTCTTCCTGGAAGTGCAGGAACCCGAGCAGGATCAAGTCGGCGCCGGCATGCTTGAGCTCGATGATCCGTTCAGCGACCTGCTGCGGCGTGCCGATCAGGTTCGAGCGGAAGCCGTCGTTATATTGAACGAGATCCTGGAAGGTGGACTTGGCCCAGTTGCCCTCTCGCTCGGGGCTGGCATTGCCGGCGTTCTGGACCTCATGGTGGAAGCCGCGAACTGCATCGGGGATCGCCTTGTCGAGGATTTCCTGCAGGACGTCCTTGGCTTCCTTTTCGGCTTTCCGGACAATGCCGAATGCATTGATTCCGATCTTGGTCTTAAAGCTCTTGCCGAAAGCCTTCTCCTTGGACCTGATGTCCTCGACCTGCGCTTTCAGCCCCTCCGGCGTATTCCCGTTCGTGAAGTACCAGTCGGACACGCGAGCGGCCATGTCGCGGGCGGCGCGCGAAGAGCCGCCCTGGAAGATCTCGGGCAGAGGATCGAGCGGTTTCGGCTTCAGCGAGTACTCGTTGAACCGATAGAAGTCCCCTTTGAGTGTGAAGCTCTCTTCCGTCCAAATCCCGCGCAGAGCGTTGATGAACTCCTCCGAACGCCGGTAGCGCTCATCGTGATCGAGCCAGGGCTCTCCGATTGCGTGGAATTCACCCCGGAACCAGCCGGATACAATATTCACCGCAACGCGCGCGTTGGTAAGCTGGCTGATCGTCGCAATCTGCTTCGCTGCTACGGCCGGATTCCATGGCCCGGGAAGGAGAGCGGCGATCACCTTGAGCTTTTCAGTCACAGCCAGCAGCGCATGCGAGAAGCTGACCGGCTCATGCTGCTTGTCGGCTCCGTAACCCGCCGTGAACCGGATCTGACTGAGTGCGTAGTCGAAGCTCGCCTTTTCGGCGATCTGAGCAAGTTTCCGGTTGTAGTCGATGTCCCAGCTGGTACGCTGCTCGATCGAAGAAATCACGAGGCCGCCGGATACGTTCGGCACCCAGTAGGCGAATTTGATCGGTTCGTTGTTTACAGACATCCTGGTTTGTCCCTTGAGAATGACACTTACTGCGAGGTAAGTGCGGCATGAGCGCGCAGCACCATGCGACCACGCCGCTCAAGACGAGCGGGCGCCGACACTGCTGTTCAGCCAGCGTTTGCGTTGTTGATTTCGAGGAGATCTCAGGCCAGATCGTCCCTATGAATTAAGACGCCGCTCAGGAACAACACGAACAGAACCGGTCGACAAGCCTGCTCGGAATCGAATGCGTAACGCTGTCGAAGACGTAGTTGCGCATTGTCCGTGCTCCTGAGTGGGACCATCGCCTGATGGTCAATCCTCTCAGAGATTGTTCGACCATGCGAGTCCAAGACGAACTATTTTTCGCCACGCGGAGAAGATCAGCTTCCTTTTGTTTGGCGGCGAACGCGTCGCTTGTTGCTGTGTGGGTGCAAGCTGATCATTTCCTCGCCGCGCAGAAGGTCATTCAATCGCCACGGCCGTACGGCGGCAACGGCATAGCGACCTGCACCAAATACTGCGGCTTCGGCCGGTGACTGGAATATTCCAATCGCATTCGCCGGCATCCGAGATCACTTGCTCTGCCGAAGAGATCGGAGCATCGAATTCGCATGGTCGGACCGGCTATTGCAGTCCAAGATGCAAGCACGCCTAGCACTGGACGCAATCAAACGAAAAGTCCCAACAGATTCAGCGCAGAATAGGCGGGGTCGAGCGAACGGCAACAAGAGCGTGGACGGCCCGCCCGTTCATCCAACGCCGTCCTTGGCTGACCTAACGACGTTCGCTCCAGCCGAATTGCCTTTCCTGTCGCTCGAAGGCGTAGATCGGATTGATACCGCAATAGGCATATGTGCCGGATGCGGTAGCCATGCACTGGCTATAGGTCGAGAACTGGCAGTTGCCCGGATATCCCCAGGCTCGGCCCTGCAAGCAATAAACGTCTTGGCGGGCCGGTGGGGTGTACGAATGAACCCGTGAAGCGGCGGTCGAGCCTGATCCAAAGCCGACGAGGATAGGAAGTGTTAGCACTCCGATAGCGAGAACGTAGCGCATGAGATCTCTTGCCTCCGTTAATTCGCTGAAGGATAGAAGATCCGAATTAAACGGTTTGATCTTAATCAATGGCAGATGGTGGGTCCAGTCGGACTATCGTCAGCAAGACCATCACCCGTGGGGAGACCCGAGCGAGACACTTGTAATGAGAGGGTTGGAGCGGATTGTGCGACCCGTCCTCGGTCCTGAGCTAACCCGCCCGCATTTCGAAGCAGCCTTCCAGCGACAGCGCCCCGCGAAACGCATGTTTTAAGCGCGACTTGGCGCCTTCGCGCAGCGGAATACTCGTCTAGCAGTCAAATCTAGGTCGTTTCATTCGCTCTGACGCGTGTTGCCGGGCACCATTCTCGACGATCGAAGGCCAAAATTGCATCGCCTCGACTGTTGCGCGGCACTGCGTCACAACGATACGACTTCCTTTTCATAGAGGATTGTTAAGCACTGTGCAGGCATCCATAGATCGCGCCTAACTTATTCGCGAGGCTCCAATTCACTTCGCCTGCGAGTTCCGCTGCGGGCCTGTCATTGTATTCCTGGGTGGAGTCATAGTGATCGGCGACCGGCCGGCAACGATCGCGGCGATCAACCAGCAGCAGCGATCAGTGACCGCCGCGCTGATGTCTATCCGTATCGCTGGCATCGCTTACCGGCAGGAAGTCGGCTGTATCATGGCGAACCCACCCTAATGCTCGTTCGGCGGCTTCCTTGGAGGGGGATCGCAACATTTGGGCTATTAGGGGATCCACGAACCGCATCCGGGCGGCGAGATCCGGATTGTTCTGCTGCAACTCCTGCGCCAGAAGCTCATAGTCCCGCTGGATATGCTCGTCGCCCAGCCACTGCGTGGGCCCCAGCACGGGTCCGCTGCGGCGGTCGGAAGAGGCAACGGTAGCCGACGGGCGGATCTGAGCATCCGGGACAGGGGACGGGCGAGAATGGTGGATGAATTGCGCACCGCGGCGTCCTCGCGGCCCCGATGTGATCGAGTAGGTCTCACCGTTAATCGAGACCTGGGTTGGGCCGCTGAACTGGACCGGCAGGCCCCCGATGTTATCCAGGACATCGAGTAAGAAATCCGACACCGGCTGGGAGCCATCCTGGCTTTCCAGAAGCTGACGAGGCCATTGCTCGTGAGGCAATGCATCGCGACATCTGCAAAACGAAACTGCCCCGCGGCTCTCGATCGTCGCAGGGCTTCATGGGTTTCAGGAGCCGCCCTCCTCCCGGCCGATGAAGTCTTGCGGCGGCATGGGAGCCGACGACTCGTCATTGCTGGGGTTGCAAAACGGCATACCGGCGGCGCCGCAGGTGCACGTACGGGTGCCACGCCACAGTTGATCCGGATCGTTCTCGCAAATCCACGACCAGCCTTCCGCGATTCGTTCCTCGTTCATTTGCTCGCGATTCTTCGCTTTGGCTCGTGTTTAGAGCTGATGTAATCTCCTAGTTTTTCCTCCGCGGCCGCAATCTCATCTGCAGCGCAGCCTGTGCTGACATCCCGGCCGTTGTCTCTGATGATCCAGGTTGCAAGGTGAGTGATTTATGCGCTCTTGTTTCGGCGGGCAGCCTTGAGCTGAAGTCGGGCGCCCTTGCGTCTTCGCGGCATAGCTCTCTCATCCGTCCGATATGAGCTAGCGTTGTAAATTCCTTGCCGGCAATCTTCTCGATAACCAGTCGATTACGGTCGCGCTCACGACGCAAACCCGCGACCGTCATTCCTCCCAAAGGGAATGCATCTTCACGGCATCGGCAAGGCGAAGTGGAGTATCAGGTGTAATTTCAGGTTGCGTTCGACGCGGCATCAACGCCACAGCGCGGCTGTTAAAACCGAACTAAGATGTCAGCGCCGTATTGAAAGTAAACCTTTCCTTCCTTGGATCGTAGGATTGGCAATTTCCTCGCAAAATTGACGAGACCAGAGCGTAACTTGAAGCAGGAACTGACCGTCACTCGGCTTCTTTAGGTGGCATGCCAGAATGAACGCAATAACAGATCAGCTCACGGAGGCCTCGCGACATGTATTGCCCCCGCGAGCAATCCACCGCGAAATCACCGCCTACGTTTGTGAACAGAATGAAAGAGCCTAACGCAGCCAAGCCGCGATTGGCGTTTCCCCCCAATTTGCCTCGTACGCTCATGGCCGCCCCCGCAGCTTGGGGAGCCGGGATCACATTGTAAGCCGCGCCAACATAAAGACGCAGTCACGCGCTCGGGTTCGCATCTTCTCCTCGACATGTCAGTGGGATAGAGCTCATATGGCGCACGACCCCCGTCCAGCAAGCCGCTGACGCGCACGCGGGTCGATCCGCTAATGCGCTTGGCAACGCTGATCAGGTCGAGGATGACGCTTAGGCTTTCGGCTCGAGTGACCAGGTCGAGTAGCCGCTGCTCAATTGCTTACCTGTGCGAAGACCCGTAGACTCAGTCTACCCCGACTGACGCGACCATATGGTGCCAGCAGTATCGCAGCCGCCACTCAACCGCGTCAGAGTTTCTGGTAGGCGTTCTCATCGAACGACGTCTCCTCTATGGTCGCCCTTTAGACGATTAAGCATGTATCGTGCCAAAGGTGAAATCGAGTGCAATCGATGCGATAGCCACAGCAGTGCTGTGTCAGCTGTCCAACAGCGTCGCGAGAAGATGCGAACGAGGATCATGTCGTTGTTCCGCACCCCCGCGCAGGAAATGCTTATCAAGCACATACATGTCATCATTGCGAATGGGAAAGACATTGCTGTCCATGTCCTCGACGGCGCCCTCTCCGCCGATGCAGCAGCAGGCTTCGAAATGATTCCGGTATTGCAGAAGCGAAACGGTGCTAAAACCCATGCCGTCCTTTATCCGTCAGAAGGCGGTGGCTGGGGCGTGTACTCATAAATCGAAGCATCATCCCGCATCGGCGCCCCGAAGTCGAACGACAATTTCGCCTGCACGCTTACCGTCGTTAGCGATGGTCTTGAGAGTTCGCCGAACTTCTTCCAGATCCGGCTGTTGCGCGCTCAGCCAGTTTAACCCGGCCTCTGCATTGATGATCGTCGCTGTGAGCGCCTCGACGACAGCACCATAGGTGCGCACAAAATCCTCTGAGGTCTGCAATGGCGCTTCGTCCTTCGCATCGCCCAGATTGTGCCAACTCGGCTTCGACTTCCAAGACATAGCGCGCTCCTCTAGTGGGTTACGAGAACGTTTCGCTCCAACATCGATGGAACGAGCCAACTCCGTCCGGCTAGTTCTTTGTGAATTTGTGAATGTAAGCTCATTGCTCAGGCATCTGCGTCTTTATGAGTACACGCCCTAGGTGTGGAGCCTCAAGAGGTTGTCCTTGGTCAAACCGAGCCTGCTGATCGGCGTTTGAGATTTTATCCCACCGTGGGGCCGATGCCAGTTGTATTGGTGCAGCCAGAACGGCAGCTCTTGGGCGCGCCGATCTGATGTTGGATAGGCTTTGGCATAGGCCCATTCGCGAAGCGCGGTTTGGATGAAGCGCTCGGCCTTGCCGTTTGTTCTGGGCGTATAGGGCTTGGTGCGAATGTGCTTGATGCCCAGGTCCCGGCAAGCGTCGCGGAAGGCGAAGGACTGGTAGCAACTGCCATTGTCGGTCATGACGCGCGTGACGGTGACGCCGAGGCTTTTGTAATAAGCCACAGCCGCCTTGAGAAAGGGAACAGCACTGTCCGCTGTCTCGTCGGGCTTGATCTCGGAGAACGCGACGCGGGAATGATCGTCAATGCAGACGTGGACGAAATCCCACCCAGCGCCGCGGCTCTTGTTTGGACCACTCGGATCGCCGGTGATGCGGTGGCCAACACGCTCGAAACGCCCGAGCTTTTTGATGTCGATGTGGAGCATCTCGCCTGGGTTCTCGCGCTCATAGCGGCGCTCCGGTTCGGCCGGCTCCAGGTCGCGTATCCGGTTTAATCCCAAGCGGCGCAGGATGCGGCTGACGGTGGCCGGTGACACCTCGACCTCGGCAGCGATCTGCTTGCCGGTGTGGCGCTGCCGGCGCAACGCCTCCACAGCGGTGCACGTGGCGACCGGGGTTTGGCTTGGCGATGAAAGGGGCCTGGAGGACCGATCTCGCAATCCCTCTACACCTTCCGCGCGGAACCGCTTGACCCATTTGGCGACCGTCTTCGGCGTCGTATTGAACAGGTCGGCCGCGCCAGCTTGGCTTAGCCCACCTTGCACCACGCTTCGGACCATCGCCTCTCGACCTTTGGGCGTCAAAGGCGCATTCTTGTGCACGTTCATCTGGTCTCTCCTTGGAACACTGAAGCTTCGCAACCTCAGCTTCCTCGGTTCAGACCAGATGGACAACCTCCTGAAAGACCACACCTAGGGCGCGTACTCATAAAGTCATGACTGTAAATGGCCATTAGGTCAGTTGTTCGCGCTGTTCCGGTTTAGTTGATCAAACGGGTGTGCGGCGCAACCGTCCTCTCATTTTAAGGCCGTCCCGCATGTTGAGGGCGAGCAGTGTGATGTTTGTTGCGCCCGCGACCAGTTCGAGCACCTGCACAGCGTAGAACGTGACATCAAATTCTGCCGCCTGAGCCTTGGACGCAAGGAAGAGTGCAGACGGTATAAGAATCAGTATGTCGTTTCCAGCAATGAATGGCATGCGCTTGAATTTGGTCCCAATCAAGCCAGCCCGGCGCCCTTTCGCCATGCTGATACCTATACCACCGGTGGTGGCGAGTGCTGGAATCAACAATAAGAAGCCCCACGGAATGGTGCCCTTAACCGCTGCGACAGTGGCATGGGACGCGAAGAGTTCGCTAAGTACCGTCGATAGCCAAAATGTGCCAATCGTTGCGACAGGCAGTGCGCCCGCGACGGGATGGATCAACCTGATCATGAGTGTCTTCCGAAAACAGCAGAGCTAGGCAACGCAGATGCCAGGCACAGCAACTTTCTGGAACAGATGAGGTGAAGCGATCGCTGAGGCCGGATAGCCGGCGATTTTTGCCAGGAAGCCAGGATGGGTGAACGCCGCTCGAAAGTGCGCAGTGGATTCCCAGATGGCGTAGTTCAGATAGGTCGGGCTCTCGCCCAGAGCTCTGTGGAGCTGAGTGGAAATGAAGCCGGGCTGTTGCTTCATGAATTCCGCGTCATCCTGCCAAGTCTTGAGAAATGCCTTCTCATCGGCTCTGTCGAGGGTGAAGGGGTTCACCAGGACGACCGAATTTGCCTCGATCGCGATCTGGCGGTCGATCGGAAAGGAAGGGTCAAGTGGGCGTAGCAGGGACATGAGAAGCTCCATCGCTATTTGATATGTGGTGCCTAATTGGTATTATGATTACATAGCAAATCGACAACATGATGTCAATATAAAATAATGGTGACAGATGAAAAGAACCAAGCGGACCCCCGAAGGTGACGCCCTGACCGACCTTGTTCTCGATCTATTCAGGCTCGACAGCCTGCTTTTGACGGCCGGCGACCGGCTGGTCGCCTCGCTTGGCCTGACCAGCGCACGCTGGCAGGTGCTTGGCGCCATTGTGTCCGCCGAACGTCCCCAACCGGTCGCTTGGCTTGCGCGCGACCTCGGCGGCAATCGTCAAAATGTGCAGCGAATTATCAACGATCTGCACAGAGAGGACCTCGTGTCTTTTGAGATCAATCCACATCACCGACGGGCGCAGCTCGTCGTGCTAACTGAGAATGGACGACGCACCTTCGAAGCCGCAATGGAATTGCAAGCTCCCTGGATCAACGGTCTTTCAGAAGGATTGTCGGTCAAGGAAATACGCACGGTCCATCGCATAATCACGGCCTTGCGAGAGAAGCTTGAGAGCAGCCAGGACAAGTCGGCCTAAATGCACGCATGGTAGAAGCATTGTGCTCGGCCGGCCGCCCGTGATTCACACCCAAACTGGGGCTCGAATCATGCGCTACGAACTCGCCGAACATGAATGGACTGCCATCAAGCCTATGCTGCCGAACAAGCCGCGTGGCGTTCATCGGGTTAACGACCGCCGTGTCCTCGATGGTATCTTCTGGGTCTTGCGATCTGCAGCCCCCTGGCGTGATCTGCCGGCGGAGTTTGGGCCGTGGACCACTTGCTACAACCGCTTTGTTCGCTGGCGGCGAGCTGGTGTCTGGGGCCGCATCATAGACGCAGTTGCCGCTGCCCATGATGCCACTGTTCAGATGATCGATACTTCCATCGTCCGGGCCATCAACAGAGAGCTTGCATCACCAGGAATCACGGCCAATCAATGGGAAGGTCACGCGGCGGCTTGACGAGCAAGATTCACGCGGTGTTCGATATCAATGGTCTGCCCGTGCGGCTGGCGGTGAGCCCCCCGGCGAAGCCCACGACGTTCGACTTGCCGGAAAATTGCTATCTCGTCTGAAATCCGGATCAACGCTGCTTGCCGACCGTGGCTATAATGCTGACTGGATCAGCGAGCCTGCCATGAGGAAGGGCGCGTTGGCCAACATCCCGCCGAAAAGTAATCGCAGCGATCCGATCTGCTTCAGCCCGTATCTCTACCGCGCTCGCAATCGGGTCGAGCGGTTCATCAACAGGATCAACGCGCACGAAGTTGATGTCCCACGTTTCGCGTGGTGCCGCCGCTTACCTTGCTTTCCCCAGAATGCTGCTGGAGATATTGCCGGCGACATTAACTGTCCCCAATCCCAGATTTGGCAAGTCGTTTCCTTCCTTGCTGTGCCTCTCGCCGCGAATACGGTTCCGCAGCGTCTCAGCCAGTAGAGCAAATCTCATGCCGTCGTCGCAGGCCGATGAAAGATGAAGTTGTGGCTGTCTCAGCTGGCTAGCGAGTGAGAACGAGTTGGCTGGTCGTGTAGCCAATCAAATAAACTGCCGAGATATGGCCGAATACAAACAGGTCCGGAGCGAGAACCGGTCGAACAGTGCGGCTTTCTAATCCGCTATAGGCAAATGCCGATGTAGATTGAGCACCTGATACCCGAGCGGAGTGAACTCACGTGCAGGTCAGCAGATCAGGTCCTGGGGCTAGTCCAATAGCTGGCGGATATCATCGATTATTTGCCCGGTCGCGAGCTCATGATGACGCCGTCGGCAGAACTCGCGTGGCCCCGAATGTGTGCGTCGTTCGCGGCTCCGCCCCTAGCTTGCCGGCATGTCCGTCCCCCTCGGAAGGCTAAACGCGAGCGGGAAGGTCTCGGCCGAAGAGATTCGAGTCCGGTCTGCTCTTCGGCGAGGCGTTTTTCAATATCCTGACGTTCGACATCCGACAGGTTCGACTTCAGCAGGCGACGATAGCGATAGATGGTGTTGCGGTGAGCACGAATACGGGCCAAATATTCATCAAGCATCCTGGACGCTCCTGAGGTCGTCGCAATCTCTACGAAGACATATTCAGGCGAGCATGTCGTCGATCAGCGCGCCGTCTGTCATCGCATCTCGGAAGCCGGTCGGCAGGCGGATCAGGACCATGCTAGTTCGTGACATCATTCTTTCCCCTACCCTAGCACTTCCATCGCGACGATCCGCAGCGTTTTTTGGCTCGCCATAGCCGTCTTTCTGCTCGGCTAGTCGCTCAAACAGAGCTGGACGCTTGTAAGGCGCAAGGAATAGGCGGTCACGCCCCGGCGCCGGACGCTTGCCGCTAACAAGCTCGCCCGTCAGTATTCTCTCTCGACGAGCTGAACATCGTTTGCCGATGTGCTATACGCATCTTCGTTGAGAACAGCTTTGTTTGAGAGTTTCGATGTCTCTTTCGATTGGATTGATTGTCGACGGCTATGTGAAACTAAACAACCGCAGCGCGCTGGAGAATCTTCTGGCGCATCGGCGGGAGCTACTGCAGCAGTTGAACTGCGTTACCGGAGTTGATCCGAAGCCAGCGATCGCTCAGGTCCGTCAAGACATCACAGCGATCGAAAGGGCACTTGCGGCGCTCGCACAGGAGTAAACAGCAAGGGCGCACCGGCTCGCTTGAGCGATGGCGCTCCGGTGCCGAATACTGAGTTCGCCCTCGCCTCCGGAAGAAGGTTATTAGCGCGACGGCTCACCGACATCGTGGCGCGCAAGGGTGCGTGTGCCAAGGCTTTGATGCGCCGCCTGTTGTGCGAGCTGCTCTCTCGTTTCAACGAGCGGCCCCGCAGCGAGCAACGCGCCAACCGATTCACATCGGATAAGGCCGCGTCTTGGGTGACGTTAGGCCGCCATCGATTTGCAACCACGATACACCTCTGCGAGGTGACCGGATCACTATGCCGCAGGCGAGGCCACGGCGCGCAGGCCAGGATCTTCAGCACTGTTACTTGGAGATTCACTCAATGACAAGCCACGTCCTAGATCTATCGCCACATCGTTGGTGCTCTGGAAAGAGCTTCCTGACCGACCTGTTTAAGCAGATCGGGTCGCGTCTCACCTCTGGTGGCGGCCTCCAGGATTTTGGAGGCAACGTAGGCGCGGACGCCGGCGTTATACGGTGAGACGCTTTCGCAAACCTCATCCAAGATCGTACGCAGAAGCGCGGTCGTGGCACCGTCCAGCATTGGGAGATCTCCCTCATACCATCGAGGAAGATAATGGGCATTTGCTGGACCGGAACTCAAGTACATCAGATCATATAAGCCTCCGCGACTGCCGGTCCGCAGATTTCCAGCGCGGTGCAATGTCCAGCATCTCAAATGCGGCTAGAGGATTTGCCGTTTATCGCGCCCGCTGCGTCTAACCAATGCTTTGGCATACCTGCCCGATGGAGTTGGTAGAAATAGCTTGCCACTGCTCTGCTCCGATGTCGTTTCACGACACGGCCCTGCGGCTCCAAATCCGAGCGCTTGGCATCTCGCACTGTAGAGGGATTTCGATTCAGGCGGTGAAGTACGTCAAAAACCAGCGCCCGCCCCACGTCTGGCGACGAAATCGGGCCAAGATCCGGCGCCGGCGCTCACTGCCCCCTTGACTCGCCCCCTGGCCGCTCTTGAGGGAACTTCGGCTTTATGCAGCTTAGGAGGGCGTCTGCGCGATCGCGAAGTAATTTCATGGTCAGGGCGTGTTTATTGATCCATAATCGCACGTATTGGCAGCACACGATTTTGAGCGAATCTCCTTTGGCAATGCCCGCTTGCAGGCGGTGATCTCGGTAGCGACTTGCGCTTTGGATATACAAGCTGATGTAGCTGAAGGACCCAGCACGCGAACGTCGCGTGAAAATTATCGGGAGCGCGGCCGTAATGCAGGATTTGAGCGCGAGAGCGCGGCTCGTTGCATTAATAGATATTGCCACTTTGTTACAGTCTCCGCCCAGAGCAATGACATGCAGCCGGAGAGCAGCATATTCCGCGGCCACATTGTTGGGGCCATTATTGCAACTGAGCATGACGCGACGAGCGAGATGGCGTCGCCGAAAGTTTCGCATCGGCGAGCTAGGCGGAAGCCCTTTGCAGGGAGTGGGCTAGCAACCAGCCCACCGCGGGCTGCGTGTGAAACGCTCCGATCCGACGAAGCGACTGGGCTGTTCAGATTATCTGCTGCGTTTGTCGAATCCGAAAAGGGAACTACATGAATCATCTCGGCAGCAACCATCGTCTTACACCATCTGTGATGACAGACGAACAGCACGAGCTGGAGCGCTGCAAGCAGGAGATTGAGCGCCTCAAACAGCTGGTTGTACGACTTTCTGAAATTGCTTTGCGCAACGTCGTAAAAAGCGCGCAAAGCGGTCGGAACGTCCCGGAGTGTTTGAGCGATCCGCCGAAGTCATAATACGGAAAGCGAACTCGTACTTCGCTGCTCTCGGCAGCGTGGGAGCGGCCCGGCCTCGCTCTACCCTGTCAGCGGCAGAGCCAATCTCCAGCCGACATCATAAGTTCGAGCGTGGGGCAGTTGTTCAGCACGCAAAGGGCAGTTCCGGATCGCCCCGAGAGTTCTTCCAGGATGTTGAGGATTTCAGTGCCCCCGGTTCGACGATTTCTGAGCGCAATCACTTGCGGATCTGGCTACGATGGCGACCAGGACAGGACTACATTGTCGATCAACCGAGTCGAGCCGACGTACGCTGCGACACAGAGCACCGCCGGATAGCGCAGAGGACTCTCGGCAATCCTTAAGGTCCCAGCGTCGACAAGCTCAAGGTACTGCAGTCGATCGACCCTTTCCAAATGCTTTCTTGCAAGCGCAATCAGCGTTGCCGCGTCGCGCTCCCCTGAGGCAAACTCTTGCGCTGCGGCGAACAAACCACGGCTGATCGCAAGGCTCCGACCACGTTCTTCCGGGCTGAGATAACGGTTGCGACTGCTCATTGCCAGCCCATCTGGCTCCCGCACGGTTGGCACAGTGACAATCTCGATCGGAAGATTCAGGTCAACCGTCATGCGGCGTATCACAGCGCATTGCTGAAAATCCTTCTGTCCAAAGTACGCGACGTCCGGCTGCACCATGTTGAATAGCTTGCAGACGACAGTCGCTACACCACGAAAATGTCCAGGCCTGAAAGCCCCGCAGAGCGGTTTTGCGAGTTCGCCCGGCTCGACAAAGCTCTGAAATAGAGCCGGATAGATCTCCTCTGCACTTGGCGCGAAGATGATGGTGACCCCGGCACTGCGGCACAACGCTTCATCGCGCGCGAAGTCGCGAGGGTACCTGCTGAGATCCTCATTTGGGCCGAACTGAGTGGGGTTGACGAAGATGCTAACGACAGTGACGTCGCAGTGTCCCCTACTAGCCGAGATCAGGGCCAGGTGGCCGTCGTGCAAGTATCCCATCGTCGGAACGAATCCGATGCGCTTATCGGCATTGCGAACGTCTGCAAGGGCGCGACGAAGCTCAGCGACCTTCGTAATTACTTGCATTTCTTACCTTGAGGTTGAATTGGAGGGCACCCAGTTGGCGACGGCATCCCGAAGCTGATCAGGAAGCCGATAGCACTCCTCTGAGCCCGGGAATGCACCTTTGCGGACATCGGTAGCCCAGCGCGACAGCGCCTCCTGGAACAGCTGGAATCCATTTGTATAGGCCCGAACGAATTTGGGGCGATGACCTTCGGTTAGCCCCAAGACATCATGAAACACGAGCACTTGGCCCGAGCAATCAGGTCCTGCTCCGATCCCGATGGTGGGTATCGTGAGACATTCGGTCGCTCGCGCCGCGAGCTCGGCAGGAATGCCCTCCAAGACCAGCGCGAAGCAGCCGGCTTCCTGCAGATGGTGCGCGTCTTCGAGCAGCCGCAAGGCGGTATCCGTTGTCCGTCCCTGCACCTTGAAACCACCCATGACGTTGACGCTCTGCGGGGTCAGACCGAGATGTCCCATCACAGGAATTTCGCAGTCGACCAAAGCGCGTACCATCTCGATGCGTTTGGCGCCACCCTCGAGTTTCACAGCATCGGCGCCACGCTGCAGAAAACCTCCTGCATTGCGAATCGTATCCTCAGAACCGACATGAAAGCTCAGAAAGGGCATGTCGGCCACAAGCAGCGCATGAGGCCTCGTGCGCGCAACAGCCTCCAGGTGATGATTCATCATGGCCACGCTGACAGGCAGCGTGTTGTCGAATCCCAGGCAGACGTTTCCAACGCTATCGCCGACCAGGATGATGTCGACAATGGGATCCGCGATGCGCGCCGCAACCGCATCGTAGGCGGTGGTCATCACGACACGCCGTCCTTTATCCTTCCACTGCTGCAGTGCCGGAATCGTGACACGCTCTAGAGGCTGCTCTGAACTGTGGCTCATACTCAATCCGCTCTCCACACACCGTCGGCGCTTCCTAGAGAAGGCTGGAGAAACATGTCAATGGCATGGAGTATGGAGATCCCAGTTCTCTAGAACTGGAGAACAGCGCAACAACAATCCAATGGTCGCGCAACCATGAGACAAGATCTTGCTCATCGCGATTGCACCACCGATGGCTCGTCTTCCCGTGCCGTTTCAGCGGCTATGCCAGCCGCGTCCTCAATCGAGGAGCGGGCGCTCGCGACGAGCCACCTTCTGCACGCGTTTCTGGGCTGATTGCAGTCTCTCCAAACGGTGCCGGCTCGACCGGACCGAGCTGCAAATGTACGCAGTGCGGACTTCGTCTTTAGGGCACATCTGCATGTCTGCCCCCTAGGGGTACTCCTTAGACTCCTGCTTCGGCGGTGGCGCACCGAGCAAAGTAAACGGATGGCAGGCCAGGAACGTCCAAAGGTGACAGGCCGCTGTAAGCGCAGCGAGAGTCGGGGTCGAGTAGATGTCGTCGCGAAGGCGCTCAGACCGAGCCAGCCTGCTGGCCCTGTAGGCCCTAAAGTCGATTATTTTTGCCGATGTTTCCATCACTTCATTTCCACGCGGTCTAGAGGGCCCACTCGAATTCTCTGACCAGGGCCGTACCGGCACAACTCAGTCCATTCCTAAGCCGCTCGCCATCGAAGCCATTTCTGATCAGCCTCCCGCCGCGCCTTGAAGCGGTTGACGCATTTCTTGGAGCAAAGGGCCGTTCGCCAGCAGTAATGGCGGATCAGCCCAAACTTTCCGCCGCATATCGCGCAGCATGTGGCTGAATGGTCGAGGGAATTACGCAAGCCAATGTGCATTCTCGCCTCCTGTCAGACATTTACTCGGGAAGCCCCGCTGCCCTCCGACCACAGCACCACGGGCGCACCAAAGGTGCGCTCGCCGAGCGGTCCGTCTCCTGGTTCTTGCAGCCATCAAGAGCCTTGACTCTGATGTGCGGCTGCCTCGCGAAGCAGTCGTTTCCGCAGAAAGCCTCGCCGAGAATTTGCTCAAGATAATGGATTTCTCGATCGTGGTTAACGCAATTCGCCCGACATTTTCGGCCAAATGCTGCGCCTTTCATGGCTAGCCCGCAGGATTGCTGCGGCAGTTGGATCGGGAGCGCTTAAGTGCTTAAAGCGCGATCAGCCTGCTGGCCTTGGGTGCTGCATCCTCGCTGCACGATCAAACTGCAGCAATACGGACACTTTCGCCTTGCAAGATCCTGTCACTGCAGACGATTGCAGAGTCTTGTGCATCTCACATCAGCAAGTCGGCAGCGTCGCGGATGGCAGTATAGATCTCATCAAGGTCGGCCGCCGTAACGCAGTAAGGCGGCATCACGTAGATTGTGTTACCGAGTGGGCGTAACAGCAGATTCCGCGCTTGGAAGAAAGCCAAAAGCCTCGGACCGATGTCCGCCAGATAGCCGGCATCGCTCGTGTTGAGTTCAAGCGCCGTGACTGTTCCTGTGCGTCGGACGTTTGCGAACCTTGAATCGGCGCGGAATGGCGCGAGTGCCTGTTCTTGCATCCTGGCCAAGGATGCCAGCCGCCCGCGATATTCCTGATCCTGCCACAGGTCCAGATTAGCCTTGGCGGCGGCACAGGCCACTGGATTGGCCGTATATGAGCTCGAATGAAAAAACGTACGCGTGCGATCTTCAGAATAATGCGCATCGAAAATATCGGCACGACAGAGTGTGACAGCGAGCGGCAGCGCACCAGCCGTGAGTCCTTTCGAATAGCAGGCAATATCGGGCGTCACATCGGCCTGCTCACACGCAAACAAGGTACCCGTCCGACCCCAGCCGGTCATGACCTCGTCCGCAATGAACAGGACGTCGAAGGCTTCGCAGATCCGCTTCATCTCTCTTAGTACCGAGGGAGAATACATCAGCATTCCACCGGCACCCAATATCAGGGGCTCAACGATAAAGGCTGCGGGATGTTCTCTTCGACACGCGTTTTCAAGCGCGTCGAGCGCTCTTTGCTCACGATCCCTTGCCGGGAACGGAATCGAGGTCACCTCGAACATCAGCGCCCCGTAGGCCGCATTGAAGACGCCTCGGCTACCTACCGACATCGCCCCGATCGTGTCGCCATGGTAGGAGTGCTGCATCACCACAATTCGGGTTCGCTGTCTTCCGGTATTGCGCCAGTAGCCGAGCGCCATTTTCAGCGCCACTTCGACACTGGTTGACCCGCTATCGGAGAAGAACACATGCTCGAGCGCCGGCGAGGTAACCTTCAATAGTTCCGTCGCAACTTGCTCAGCCGGGTCGTGAGTGTATCCGGCGAAGATGACCTGGTTGAGCTTGCCTGCCTGCTCTCGGATCGCGTTCACGATGCATGGATGGCAATGGCCGTGGGTCACGACCCACCAGGAGGAGATTGCATCGATAAGGCGTCGGCCATCTTCGGTGTAGAGATAAGCCCCCTCTCCCCGCAGCACCTTCGTCATGTCCAGCTGTAGAGCATGCTGCGTGAACGGGTGCCAGATCGGCGACCTCTTAGCTATCTTCATAGGTTCAGGAAATCGGTACCAACAAAGGAGTCTTTGAAAGCAGCCTGCAGCCTATCGTGCGTGAGGGGAACAAGCCACGGGAGCCGTCCCAACCAACGCACTCTCCCGATCTCGCAAATCGCGCTTTCAGTTTCGGCGTTTCTTTCGCCAATGAACGCAATTCCAAGGATTCGAATCTGACGCTTCCGCAGAGCCTCTATGGAGAGCAGGGAGTGATTGATTGTGCCCAGTCCGGTCCTTGCGCAAAGCACGACGGGAAGCTGCCAGCGCTCGAAGATGTCGATGTAAAGAGTGCGCGCTGTCAGCGGCACCATGAGTCCGCCGGCGCCCTCGATCACGAGTTGCTGCTGGCCCCTGTCCGGCAGTCGAAGCGTCTCTGTATCTATGCGAACGCCGTCGATCTCCGCGGCGTAATGGGGCGACGCAGGCGTCCGAAGTCGATAGAGCTCCGGGACAATCCGATCGGACGAGAGGCCCCCGAGGCGGCGGATGCACTCGGAGTCGGTCTCTTGTTCGAGTCCAGCCTGGACCGGCTTCCAGTAATTCGCGCCGAGAAGGCCGGCGAGCCCTGCGGAAAATATCGTTTTGCCGACCCCGGTGTCCGTACCAGTCACGACGATTCGCTTATTCATCAAAACGAGCTCCTCGCGTCACCTCAACCAGTGCATCGAGCATTGCGCGCACGTCCGCTTCCCCAACATTGAGTGTCAACGAAATTCGCAAGCGGGCGGTGCCTGCAGGGACGGTTGGCGGCCGAATTCCGCGGATATCGAAGCCGCGCGCCTGCAGAGCAGAGGCAAGTCGCATTGCACGCGCGTTGTCACCTACGATGTACGGCACGATCTGAGAGGTCGATGGTGTGCGCAAGCCAAGCGAGGTGATCTGCCGATGCGCGAACGCAACGAGTTTGGTCAGCCGTTGCTGTCGCTCCGGCTCTTTCTGCAGGGTGAGGAGTGCCTCTCGAACGGCAACGGCCATCAATGGTGATGGGGCGGTGGCAAAAATAAACGGACGGCAGCGGTTGACCATAAAATCGCGCAAGATGCCGGAGGCCGTAACAAGCGCACCCGCCGCACCGAGCGCTTTGCCGCAGGTATGAACGACAATGAGATTTTCGCGCCTATCATAAGGGGCCGTGAGCCCTCGTCCCTGATGCCCGTAAGCACCTGTGGCATGAGCCTCATCCACGATCAGAAACGCGTCTTGTCGATCGGCGATCGCCACCAGCTCTTCGAGTGGAGCGAAGTCGCCATCCATACTGTAGAGACTTTCGGCCACAATCCAGACGCGGCCCGCCCCGCCTTTGTTTCGCCAGTCGCGAATTGCATCTTCGACTGCCTGGGGATCATTGTGCGCGTGAATTCGACACTCTGCGCGGCTGGCCCGCGCCCCCTCGTGAATACTGGCGTGCACGAGCGAATCGAGAACGAGCAGATCGCCGCGCTGCGGCAGCGTTGTCAGGAGGGCAAAATTTGCGATGTAGCCGCCTCCAAAGAAAAGCGCTGCCTCCGCGCCAAAGAACTGAGCCGCTTCCGTTTCGAGCAGTTCATGCTCCTCGCAATTGCCGCGCAGAAGCCGCGACCCGCCGGCTCCAACCGGAGTGCCCGCCTCGAGCGCGGCAACCATCGCCTTTTTGATGCGCGAGGCGTTCCCGAGCGCCAGATAGTCGTTCGATGCGAAATCGATCCCGACGCGCGGCTTGAGGCAGCGCAGCCGTTTATCTTCGTTCAAGGCATTCAACGCTGCGACGTAGGGACCAAGTCTAGCTGTTTGGACTGACCGCATTCATCACTCCCAGGATCGCATCAAATCACGCAAAAGATGCGTTGGCCGTGCAAGAACGAAGGATGACCCGCTAGATTCAACTTGCCAGGATGCGATTGTCTCGGTCCACACGCACAATGCGTGGCTTGAATATCTTTGCTTCGGCCTCGTCGAATGAGGCATATGCAACGATAATGACCTTGTCTCCGGGCATCGCCAGTCGGGCGGCCGCACCGTTCAGGCTTATCTTGCCAGACATCGGCGGCGCCTCGATCACGTAGGTGGCAAAGCGCGCCCCTGTTTCGACATTGTAGATTTCGACGCGCTCGTTGATCACCATTCCTGCTGCGTCCAGGAGCGTACGATCTATCGAGATCGAGCCTTCATAGTGCAGATCAGCTTCGGTCACTGAGGCGCGATGGATTTTTCCCTTCATCAAAGTTATCTGCATCTCTCACCTAGGCTGGATGTAGGGCAACATATTGAGCGCACTGCTTCCGTCAGGCGAGCCCGGACGTGATGCCGAGCCGGGCCAGCAGATCCGCGTCGCGATCAACTTTCGGGTTTTTGGTGGTCAGGAGCACGTCGCCGACGAAGATTGAGTTTGCGCCGGCCAAGAAACAAAGCGCCTGCAATTCGTCGGTCATGTATTGCCGCCCGGCGGACAAGCGAACCACGCTCCTCGGCATCATGATCCGCGCGGTCGCCAGCAGCCGGACCAGCGCGATCGGATCGGGAGGCTCCGCGGTGTCTTCCACCGGCACGCCCTCGATCTTGTTCCACAGGTTGATCGGCACGCTTTCGGGATGGTTGGGAAGATTGGCGAGCAGCACGAGCATACCTAGGCGGTCCTCGACGCGCTCGCCCATGCCGATAATACCGCCGCAGCAGATCTTGATCCCGGCATCGCGCACATGCGCCAGCGTATCCATGCGGTCCTGCAGGCTGCGGGTGGTGATGATCTTGCTGTAAAACTCGGGCGATGTGTCGAGGTTGTGATTGTAGAAGTCAAGGCCGGCCTCGGCGAGGCGCGCGGCCTGCTTCGGTGTCAGCATGCCGAGCGTGACGCACGTTTCCATGCCGAGTCCTTTGACCGCGTTGATCATGTCGCAGACTGAATCAAGATCGCGATCTTTTGGCGTACGCCAGGCCGCAGCCATGCAGAAGCGCGTGGCGCCGGCATCCTTCGCGCGCTGCGCGGTCGCAACCACATCGGCGCAACGCATCAGACGGGTGGCTTTCAGGCCAGTCTCGTAATGTGCGCTTTGCGAGCAGTAGCCGCAATCTTCCGGACAGCCGCCGGTCTTGATGCTGAGCAGGCTCGCAGTTTCGACGTGGTTTGGATCGAAGTTCTTGCGATGAGCGCGCTGCGCCTGAAGCATCAGGTCGGCAAAAGGAAGCTCGTAGAGCGCCTTAGCCTCTTCGACGTTCCAATGATAACGGATCTGCGCCCCGTCGCCTGTTTCCATCTGGACTTGCGCAGCAGCATCCATAATTCAATCCCGCTCAATTATAGATAATCGCGTCAATTATCTATAGTCATCGCTCTTGAAGAGATGCTAATCGAGCTGCCTCGCAAATGCACCCGTTATTGCGGTAGATAATCTATGATCCGTACCGACAACATGACGACGGTCGCGCGCATCGCGGACTCAATCGCTGAGCGCATTATCAGTGGCGCCTTAGAGCCAGACGCGCCACTCCGTCAGGATCACGTGGCACGAGAATTCAATTCCAGCCACGTCCCCGTGCGCGAGGCCTTTCGGCAGTTGCAGGCACAACATCTTGTTGTCGCTGTGCCGCGTCGCGGTGTTCGGGTTGCCCCGCTCGATAGCCGTTCAGTGAAGGAGATCGCCGAAATGCGCGCCGCGCTCGAGGTGGTGGCATTGCGCCATTCGGGGCCAAGGCTCACAACAGCTCATTTGGCGCAGATCGAGCTCACCCTGATCGAGGGAGACAATGCAAAGACGATCGAGGAGTTTGAGATAGCCAACCGCGCCTTTCACCAAGCGTTGGTCGCGCCGTGCGGAATGCCGCGTCTGCTCGCAAGCCTCGATGGACTGCAGCTCGCCAATTCTCGATTGGTGTTCGCGATGGCGCGATCGGTGGGCTGGCGACCGCGCTCCAATCAAGATCACCGCCTGATTCTGCAAGCCTTGCGAACGCGCAACGTCGATCAAGCCTGTAACCTGCTCACGCGGCACATTCAAACCATTGAGCGCCTTGCCCTTCCGGCGTCCTGAGCAAATCTGGCAAGCTTCCTTGCGGATCGCCGACGATCGCAATCGACGATCATGCTCCAAGCGACTAGCCTCATTGCAACGGGCTCTATTCCCAGATAGTTATGGCACCCGCTAGCGACATCTCCATGGACGGCCATGATTCGTCACATCGTCTTCTTCAGCGCCAAGGACGAGGCGCATATCGACCATATCATCGAAGGTCTTTCGCTTCTCACCACGATACCACATGCGCGCCGGCTTGAGGTTGCCCGCAACCGCAAGACCGATCAGCTCGGCAACGATATCGACATCGTGGTCTATGGTGAGTTCGACAGCGAGGCGGAGCTCGCAGCGTACAAGGCGCACGATCTCTACCAGGAGTCGATTAAACGGGTCCGACCGCTCCGCGAGCTGCGGTTCGCGGCCGACTACGATGCATCAATAGATACCCCTTTCGCCTCCACGGCAGGATGATCAGGTGCTGTCGCAGCAAAAAGTCCACTGCCGAGCTAACTTGGCAATGGGCGTCAAGTTTCGGCCCATCGCAGACAAGCGTCGTTCTCATTGGGTGGGGCAACAGATGGAACGGCACTTTCACGACGTCAGCCGCCGGTGACCGATAACCCGATGTATGTTCGCGAGTTGCAGTGGGTTGAACCTGTGATAGCGATGCTACGTCTTGGGCATCGATCGCATGTCACATTTCTCGATAGCGTAGCAAGGCACGAGCTGCTTGGGCGCTACTCATATCTAACGTGCGACCCGTTCAGCACCTATAGGGTCGCCAACGGCCAAGTCAGTTGGAACGGACTGACTCTCGAGGCCGATCCATGGAAGGTCCTTCGCACGCTACTCGCGAAGTACCCGCAAGAGCATCGTCCCGATCTCCCGCCGTTCCAGGGAGGAGCGGCAGGCTACCTTGCCTACGACATGAACAGGACATTGGAGCGATTGTCTGCGCCGGCAATTGCCGGTCTGGGTTTGCCCCAATCTATCCTGCATTTCTATGATGCGGTCATCAGCTTCGACCACCGGGACAACAAATGCTGGATCGTCTCGACCGGATGGCCGGAGCAGGATCGCGTGCGACGGAGCGAACGAGCGCGTCGTCGAGCCGACGAGTTTGCGGCATTGCTTGCCGGTTCAAAGGCGCCACAGGAGGGGTGTCCCAGCAAAGCGGGCGCATGGCGCTCGAACTTCAGCCGCGAGGGCTACATTGCGGCGGTACAACGCGTGATCGACTTGATCCTGGCGGGTGACGTGTTCCAGACGAATATTGCGCAGCGTTTCAGCACCCGCCTGCCGACCTCGTTTGATCCACTCGCCTTCTATTGCCAGCTACGATCATTGAATCCGGCGCCTTTTGCGGCCCTGCTGCGATGGGGAAAGCTGACCATCGCATCAAGTTCGCCGGAACGATTCCTGAAGCTTGAAAGGCGACAAGTCGAGACACGACCAATCAAGGGCACGATCGCGCGTTCTCCTGATTTCAAGGAAGACCACCGCCGTGCGGCTGTTCTCCTCGCTTCCGAAAAGGATCATGCCGAGAACACGATGATTGTCGACCTTCTGCGCAACGATCTGTCACGCGTTTGCACCGCGCATTCGGTCGAGGTTCCGGCCCTGTGCAATCTCGAGTCCTATGCCTCAGTGCACCATCTCGTGTCGATCGTTACGGGGACACTTGCCGGAGACGAAGACGCCGTTAGCCTGCTCCGTGCTTGCTTTCCCGGCGGCTCCATTACCGGAGCGCCAAAGATGCGGTCGATGGAAATTATTACAGAAATCGAGCGCATAGCGCGAGAGGTCTATTGTGGGGCGATCGGCTTCATCGGCTTCAACGGGCACATGGACACAAGTATTGCGATCCGCACGGTCACGATCGACGGCGACCTGGCTGTATTTCATGCGGGCAGCGGTATAACCGCCCTGTCGGAGCCCGAGGCCGAATACGAGGAAACGCTCGCCAAGGCAGAGCGAATCTTTGACGCATTTGGTTCTGAACGAGTTGGTGCATTTTGATTGTCATCATCGATAATTACGATTCCTTCGTGTTCAACATTGCCCGCTATTTCCACAAGCTCAGTGAAGCGACGGAAGTGATCCGAAACGACGCTATCAGCATCAGCGAGCTCGTTGGTCTCAACCCGCGCGCGGTGGTCATATCGCCCGGCCCCTGCACCCCAAATGAGGCAGGAATATCGACAGCAGTGGTTCGCGAACTTTCAGGACGCGTACCAATTCTCGGCATCTGCCTTGGACATCAGTGTATTGGGACCGTTTTCGGAGGACGGGTGGCGCGTGCGCATCGGCCCATGCACGGTCGGCGCTCATACATTGCGCATGACGGCCGAGGGTTATTCAAGGGGCTGCCAACCCCGCTTGACGTCGGACGCTACCATTCTCTTATCGTCGAGCTTGACCAGTCATGTGCGCAGAACCTCATCGTGACAGCGCGTTCGGAGGAAGGCGAGATCATGGGCCTCACGCACGGCTACTATCCCACCTATGGGGTCCAGTTCCATCCCGAGTCGATACTTACCTCACAGGGGCACGTCCTGCTTATGAACTTCTTGCGACTCATAGAGGATTTTCGAAACCACGCGGAGCAATGAGAGGCTCGCCTGCCGATCAAGATGGTGGACAGTTGGTTTCTGACGTGGTTGGAAGGCGCAGCGTCATGTGGCAGGCGTTTTGTGGTAATCAGCGCTGTTCCGTGCTCGGCTCCGCAGTCAGCGGCGCGCCTCCGACAGAAACCGGACCTTGTGGTTTCGAGGGACGGACGTCTCTCTTGGCCGGCTTGGATATGGTGCGCACGGGCGGCGAGGAAGCAGCAGGAGCAGGAGCAGGAGAAGCAACAGGCGCAGCATTCTGCAGCTCCTCCATTCTTTGGGTCAGTGTTGCGATCTGATCCGAGATCCGCTTTAGCTCGGCTTGCTGCGCACCGACGTTGCGATTGAGCTCGGCAATTTCATCGGCTGTCTTCTGCTGCCTCGATTGGATCCCTAAAAGCGCGTCCCTATCCTCAGTTGACAAGCCAAGTGTGGGCGGCACGACTTCATGCGCCGGCGCCGCCTCGGCAAACGTTTCGATTTTTGTCAAAAAATAGGCTCCTCCGGTGCAAAGAACGAGCAATACGGCTAGAAGACCAAAGATCCACCGAAAGCCTTTTGACGGTCTCTGCAGGACCGGCGGCAATTCCGATGCTTGGGATTGTTCCGTCACAGCCGTCACCCCGCTCTCATCATCTCGATCTGCTTTGATCGTTCTCGTTGCCGCGATAGCAGAAGATGGTCAAGAGCTGACGCGAGCCGCCCCCGCTGCATCGTTTTCAGCAACGTTGTCCCCAAAGCCGGGTCTTGATGCATCAGGGGTTTTACGGGCCAGGCATTGCGCTGCAGGTGACCAGGTAAATAATGAGGGCCGGTAGAGGGGATTATGAAGTACATTCATACCTGCTTGCTCTTGAGAGGCTCACCGAAAGGCTGTGCACGTCGGGGATTTGCGAGGTGACGCTTCCAGCACTCCTGTGCCTGATTGTTCGAGAATCGATATTTGTAGCGCCGAAGTTGACCTGGCGCAAAATGCTGCCCAACCCACGCAAAAAATGCGTGACGCGAGCGCAACCATAAGACAAACTCTATCGTTCGATGGAGAGGACTTACGTTGCTAGTGGGCAACTGCACGAAGTCCAGCCACGAGATCAGGTCGGCCGTTCAGAATGACGGGCACTACATGCGAAAATGAAGAGATTCGAGGAAGCTAATCCCTACCCTGAGCAGATCATCTGCAACCGCCGGGCCTCCATACGTAGAAAACCATACCAGCGCCCCTGTCCGGCTGCGTACCGTCTTGCGTGAGGTCTCGCAGGGATCCTAGCGCCCAAAGGTCGACCGCGGGATCTAAATGAAAGCAAATGCGAGCAGGCTAGAGCAAAGCAGCGCAAGCCCAGCGGCGGTCAGCGCCAACAGGCTGCCGGACACAATGTCATGATTGCGCATGAACCGTCCTTCATGGCGCCCGGAAGCAGCACGAGGGGGTGGCTGCCTTCGCGGTGAGTAGCCAATCACCGGATTACTACTCAAATTCGCTGCACTATTCCTGCGGTCTGCAAAGGAAAATGCATTTTTTGAGCGCAATCGTCCCATTGTTCGGCGGCTACAGGCGAGAACGAACGAGTATCAAAAATTGTGAGGTGTTTGCTGGCCAATAGGCTGCGTGCGTGGGATGCCCCGTAAGAGCCGCCCCTCCTCCAAGGCACGGGATGTGAGCCGTTTCATAATTGCGATATATCGTTTCGAGTAATCCTTGTTGCATGCGGGTCTTCCTAATGCTCTTCGCGGCTTTTACGATCATGTTGGCGGTACGTGACCAGCACCAAAATGGCTTCGTGCCACGCCCGACGGCATCTATGCCCCCGGTCGACGTGCCGTAACCCAAGCACCTGCCTCTGTCCGCGATGACTTGACGCACTTCATCAGCATTGGCAACTACTCAGACTCAGCTTGCGATCTGCACCGCTGCTGTAGGCAGCACATCTTCCTCCCCAGCGTGGGGACAGCTACGTCATTATGTCACTGCGGAACTGGCGTAGCCGCACTAAAGTCCGGGCGCACACCCAAGCTCAAGGAGCCGATCGGCATACTTCGCTGGCCGCTATCTCAAACTGGGCGGACGACCATAAATTCACGTGCGCCGCGCGAAGCGCGTATTGGTCAGCACCGATCTACGCCAGCCTCGTCGTAGCCGGCGGCGGCTAAGCCATCGTCTGGTCGCGCAGCCCCCATTGATGCTGCGCCTCGCGTCCTGCGTGGCTCCGCGGCTCGGCTACAGCGTCGCGCATCACGGTCCTCTTCGGCTCGCCTCTGAGCATAATCGACTTTGCCTTCCCTCTTGAAGAAGCCGAGCACGTCTTCATTGATGCGAATGGAAATGGTGTTGTTCGTTGCTAGAATTATCTAGCATCGCAAACGCAATCGCGGTTGCTACCACAGAGCAGCTACCAGCAGACCTCCTCAGTGTCCCAAGGTCCTCACTTAACGAGTAAGCACATTTGCTCTGTATGAAGTCCAACATCAGCGGCACAGACAGCCGCAGTAGCCCCGCCGGCACCGGCCAGAGTAATGAGGGTTCAGAACTGTCGAAGAGCTCAAGCTAAATGATCTCGAAGTATCTTTGACGTTCAAAGTCGGTGACCCGATGTTGAACGGCTTCCCACTCCCAACGGCGCGAGCAAGAAAACGCTTCAACAAACCTTTCTCCGAAGACATCGCTGGCCGCTGCAGACTGCGCAAACCGAGATGTTGCCTCCGATAAGCTTTGAGGCAGCGTCGCGGACGAACGACACATTTCCACGCTTGCATCACCGACGATCGAATCGGGTAGTGCCGGACCTGTCTCGACGCCCAATATTCCCGAACCAATCGCACATGCCAGCGCGAGATATGGGTTCACGTCTGCGCCAGGCAGCCTATACTCCAGGCGATGGGCAGATGGCTCTCCCGGAATCGCGCGAACCGCGCAGGAGCGGTTGTCAACTCCCCAGCTTGGACAGATTGGTGCCCAGGAGCCAGGCACCAATCTCTTGTAGCTGTTGAAGTTCGGCGCAGCGAGTACACAGAACTCATTCATGTATTCTAGTTGTCCGGCGATGAATTGCTTCATAAGCTCCGAGACGTTGCCGAACGCATCACCGTCGTAAAACGCATTTTGACTATCCGAGGATATCGAGATGTGAATATGGCCGGACTGGCCGGGCCATTTCTCGGAAACCTTGGCCATGAATGTAGCCATCATGCCTCGCGTTTGCGCCCAGGCTTTTATCATCGACTTGAATATGGTTGCCCGATCGGCAGATTCCAGCGCATCACAATGACGAAGTGACGCTTCGACCACGCCAGGTCCCGTTTCAAAGTGTAGTCCGCTGAGAGGTATTCTAGCCTTCTCACAAAGCGCCAAGATCTCATCGAACAGCTCATGTTGCGCGACAGAGCGCGCAACTGAGTAGCCGAACGGGCCGCGCGTTAAAGGAGCCCATTCGCCGAATGGCTTTTCTTCAATCGTGTCTGCGTTCTCCTTGAACAGCATAAATTCAAACTCGAACCCGGCAGTGCAGTCGTATCCGTGGTCAGCAGCTCTTCGCAGGACCTTACGCAAGACACCGCGCGGGCAGATGTTCTCATGTGCGCCCGCGAACTCCGCGAGGTAGAGATATTGATCGCCGAGATGAGACACCGAACGGCCGGAGCCCGACAGAATACGCAGGTCAGCATCTCCGAACGCTGATAGCGGCTTTTGCGTGAAACTGGCCGGAATGACCCGGTCCGTGCAATCCCACGCCAGCACCGCTTCAGAGAACTTGATAACTTTATCTCCATCCGAGAGACCATCACCCAAGACGTGTTTGCCTCGCAGAACGCCATCGAAGTCGCTTACGCCGACCATCGCCGCGCGGGCTCGATTCGCTCCGGTCAACCTGGGATCAGTTGGCATTAGTCGCGATCCTGCATCACTAAATCGAACACCTGGTCCATTCGCATGGCTCGCAACTTGCGATAATCATTCTCAAGCTGAGTCAAGTCGCTATTGACGAGATAAACGATGCCTGGTGTCGACGCCAAGTCAATCGTGGGAACTAGCTCTTGACCAATCGGAACGAATGCAATGGCATCCGCGAAGCTCGGGAGCTTGCGGATTGCTTCGAGTCCCGGATAACCGGCAACGACACCGCCCATATCGGAGATCAGCGAGACGCAAAGTGCGTGAGCCTGCCGCTTGTAGGGCCCGCGCAACCGCATATATTCACCAAAGCCCTTGGGATCTGCGTAGCGCCAGGCCGTCAGGCTCATATGGTTGTGCCCCAACGCCATCGTTCGTGCTTTTGCCGACATGGTCCCTTGAAGCCTTGCTCCGAAGTCCACCAGAACCGGTCCCCCATGATCGACGATGATCTCAGCATGAGCCGGTCCGTCGACGATCTGTAGTGCCTGCAACGCACGCATCAAGTAGTCGGACAATTCCTGAACGATTGGTTCGCTGCCCTCCAACAATCTCTCAAGTGAGCAGACCGATGATGCCCTCTCAATCGGAACCGTGTCATAGGTCCAGGCCTCCGTAACGAAGGCTTCCCCGTCGATCGAGACGGCATTTACGGTATATTGCTGGCCGTTTATTTTTTCTTGGCCAAGGGCAAAGCGATTCAACGCTCCGACACGGTTCGTCTTCCCGACAATTGCGCTCAGAGCCCGCTGAATATCAGCATCTGTCGAGCAAAAGAATACATCCTCGGTACCCGTACTGTTTAGCGGCTTGATCACGATCTGATCGAACTTCGCTTCACGCTTCCACCTCGCGATCTCTGCAGGACTGTCGGACACGACTTGTCTGATCGATCGCACGCCTGCAGAGGTCAGCGCGCAAGACAATCGCGCCTTGTCACGCCGCGCAGCGGATAGCGCGGTCCCATTTGATGGTAAGCCCAGCCGCTCCGACAAAGAATCGGCGAGTTCAACTCCGGTCTCGCAGCCCGCGATAACGAACTCCAATTCCCGGCCATGGAGAGCCTGAAGATGATAATCAACGATCTCGTCATATCCCATGCGCTCGCTGGGACGAATGACTTCCTCATACAGATCCGCATTGAAATGCGATTGGAATATCGGCGGAATCTGTGCAGCCGACATCACATGCACAGTTCCAATTCCATAGCGCTTGAATTCTTCCGGTAGGTACCGGCCGGTAGAGTATGCGTCTACGATTACACAATTCCGTTCTTTCATGCGGATCTCCGATACTGCGAGTAGATGTTGCCGACAGCAACAGCCGTAATGAGAGCATTTCCTATGAACGTATGTAACGAAGGCACGATGCGAGAATCGAAGTACTGGAACAGGAAGGTGATGATAGGGGCGGTGGACAGGACCATGTTGACGGTGAAGGGCTCTATCCGGCGAATGCCTTGCTGGATCAAGAGCAAAGGAACAATGATCGTCGACAGCCCAATTGCCGCGATCGCAAACCAATGCTGCGAAATCTCAGGCACGATAGATGAATGGTCGACCAGTCCGAGCAGCAAGAGAATCGTTCCATAAAAGCGATGCGCCAGGACTTGTCGGCCAGAAAACCCACGGTCGAACAGCAGTTTGACAAGTACATTTGTAAGGGCCAGCGATAGGCCGGCCACGATTGCCAACACGATGCCAAAGGACGATCGTGGCCCCCACTCCACGCCCGCGTTGCCGCTGGCCGAGATCCAAATCATGTAGCTCCCGATCGTTGCGATCGTAACGCTCACCACAATATCGGATGCTGGCGGGGCACCCTGGCGCCTGATCAGTGCGTTTAACCACACTGTTGCGGTGGGCCCCAGCGCCACCATGAAGGCGACGACGATCGCAGGTTCAGCGTATTTCAGTCCAATAAATAGGCCGATCCAGCTGATTGCCGTCACGACATTGAGCGCGACGAAGACCAGGAGCGACGATTTCGTCACCGTTGCCTCGGCTCCCTCGTCGCGAGCCAGGAGATTGAACATCAGACAAACCACAGTGAAGGACAGCAGAAGCGCGACGAACACATCCGCTTGCTGAAAATACGACGCCGCATAAACCTCGCCTGCCGCGCTCACGACAACATAAAGCGCCACAAATAGAACTCCCAGAGCGAAGCTAGTCGCCAATCGCCCAGTCTTCCTGTACCGGCGAGGCCGCGCACGGCCCTCGCGGGACCGGACG
Source organism: Bradyrhizobium huanghuaihaiense (assembly GCF_025200885.1). NCBI lineage: Bacteria > Pseudomonadati > Pseudomonadota > Alphaproteobacteria > Hyphomicrobiales > Nitrobacteraceae > Bradyrhizobium > Bradyrhizobium huanghuaihaiense. The sequence continues at coordinate 7,899,802 of NZ_CP104172.1, forward strand.
CGTGCATCGGCTCCGAGGGACTGTCCTTTCGACGTGCACGGGCCACGTTTGGTTTGAAATGTCACAACCGGCCTCTAGTTGTTCTTAGTTCGGTAGTACCCAAAACACGCCTCTCCAAATGCCTTGAACAGTTGCTTGCTGAGGAGATCGGTTGAAACGTGCCATTCGGGGTGCCATTGCACACCGATTTGGAGGGTCGGGGCGCCAATGACCGAAGCCGCCTCGACCAAACCGTCAGGAGCCCATGCCTCCGGCCTCAACGCCGGGGCAAGCGCGTCGATGCCTTGATTGTGCAGCGAGTTGACTTGCGCTTCGATCGTCCGCGCGATCGGAAAGAGCGCGCCATCGGAACATATCCTGACGCTGTGCGCAGCATCGTACTGACGGTCTCTTGGACGATCTGGCTTCTCGGCATGCATCGCGCCACTTTCCGGCCTCCACTCCGCAAGCGATGAGCGGAGCGTGCCGCCGAAATAGACGTTGAGTTCCTGAAGCCCACGGCAGATGCCCAGAATAGGCATTCCGAGCGCGATGGCGCTCTCTATGGTTACGGCAGAGAGCCTGTCCCGCGGACGGTCAAGGATCCCAACCTCAACGTCCTGCCGATCAGCCTGCGTCAGGAACGCAGGCGCTCTCAGGGCGGCAGGGTCGATGTTCGATTCATCACCTGTCAACACCAAGCCGTCGAGCCGGCACATGATCGCCGGGGCGACCTCCTCCCTCGCATCTTCGGCGTCGACCGTTGGCAACATGACGCAAGCCACTCCCGCGTGACGATGGAGTGCCTGCAAGTACTTGCGCCGCAACCAGTCGCGATGCACACCATCGACCAGAAGACGGTTCGAAGTGACGCCGACCACGACTCGGGTGCTCTCTGGCCGTAGCAACGTCACGCGACCTGCCCTCGCGCGCGAACCTCGGCAACGGCCTGCTCATACAAGCGTCGATTTCGCTCTTTTAGCTGAGCTATGACGCTAGGTTGACCTTGAGGTCCCTTGACAAAGAGCCCGCCCCAGGTCGCGGCAACCTTCGCATAGTTCGGATCCTGCATTCGGATTTTCTGAGCTTTGCGCAGCAGCCAAAACGGGATCCCCGGCGAAAGGTGATGCTCAAGGTGGTACTCATCCAGATTCTGCCCGAGGATGGCCCGCTCGAGGAAATTTCCTTTCCGATTCCTGGTGAGATAGACGTTCTGCGTCTCGGTTTCGCACATGGGTGAGTGCTCGGCTAGTTCGATAAACCATCCGAGGACCTGAAACGTGGTGAGATAGGGCACGATCCAAAACAGGACGACGATATGGAGCAGCCCAACAGCATATGACCCGGCCAGGATGCTGATCCAGAAGAGATAGAAGCCATACTTGTCGATAAGTACGCCTGAGCGGCTCTGATCCTCGACATCCGTGATCGAAAATCGATTGGTCCAAAGATACTTCAGATACGCTACTGTCGCGCCGCCGAAGATCGGCTTCCAGATCATGTTGAAAGCGTACCGCTTCGGAGGCTGCACGTCGTAAACGCCGCTGGACAGGAAGAACTTCAGGTCGGGATCCTTGTCCGGATCTCCGAGATAGGGATGATGCAAATAGACGTGCGAGATCCGGTAGGCCCAGTGGCGCTGGAACAAGGGATAGGAAGCGAACAGAATGCCCAGGACGTAGTTCCAGGTCGTGTTCTTCGCGAGCGTGCGGTGAGCCGCATCATGAGCGATGGTTGTCAATCCGCGTTGATAGGCACCAATCAGAAGCACGGCCAGCGGGTAGAGCCACCATGAGACCGACACAGTCGCGAGCGTACACGCTGTGATGACAGCGTAATCTTTGGCAATATAAGCCGCTCCCGTTATGTTGTCGGGCCTCAGCTCGGAGAGCTGCCTATTGATTTCTCGGCTGAACTGAACGGCCTCATAGCGTGATGACCTCAATTTCCAAGCGTCTGCCTGATTCATGAGAACCTCCTCCTGATCGCCTTGCAGGTTGTCAGATTGCGGAAAGCGCCTTGTCCAGATCGCGCAGGATGTCGTTGACATCTTCAATGCCGACGCAAAGCCGGATTGAGCCGCCAAATATGCCGGCGGCTTCGCGCTTTTCCCGCGGGACGGTGGTGTGGGTCGTCGAGACAGGATGGGTCACGAGCGTGCGGGCATCGCCTACATTCGAAACATGATACATCAAGTCGACGTTCTGGATGAACTTGCGCCCGGCTTGTTCGTCCTCCACTTCAAACATGACCATCGCCCCGTGTCCGTATGCAGCATTGAGTGTCTGTTCAACGGTTTCCCGATCGGCGCCTTCGAAGAGCCCCGGGTAGAAGACACGGCGTACTTTTGGATGCCCCTTGAGAGCGTCGGCCACGATCCTGGCATTCGCGCAGTGCTGCTTCATGCGAAGTGGCAGCGTTTCAAGCCCTTGGATAAGTTGAAAGCTCGCAAACGGGGCGATGGCCGCGCCGGTATCACGCAACCAGGTCATGCGAGCCTTGAGAAGAAACTCGCTCTTTCCAAGATCGTCGACATCGCGCACCGCGTTATGCCAAACAATTCCGCCATGCGCATCGTCGGGACAGTTGAACAAGGGAAAGCGAGAGGCTCCCCGGTAGCTAAACTCTCCGTTGTCAACGATCAGTCCACCGAGCGTCGTGCCGTGGCCGCATATATATTTCGTTGCGGAGTACGTCGTAATAGCAGCGCCGAGATCTGACGGCCGGCATACCAGTGGCGTCGTCGTATTGTCCACGACCAAAGGCACACCATACTTTCGGCCGATCTCGGCCAACTGTTTGACCGGGAGCGGAATCAGACAAGGATTCGAAATCACCTCTCCGAACAGGCATATCGTGCGATCATCAATCGCACGTTCAAACGTCTCGGGCCTTCGAGGATCGGCCGTCCTCACGCTGATCCCAAGACGCTTTAATGTGTTGTGGAGCAGGTTCCAGGTATTGCCGTATAGATACGGAGAGGCGACGACATTGTCCCCCACCTCGCCACTTGACAGGTTGACGATCGCAAGGAAAGTCGCTGCTTGACCTGACGCAACGGCGAGCGAGTCGCTTCCCATATCGACGGCGGCGTAGCGCCTTTCAAGCGCGCGGGTCGTTGGATTGATGATCCTTGTATAGGTGAACCCATCGGCCTTGACGTTGTAGACATCGGCGATGTGGTTTAGATCGCCGTCGAGTTCATAAGCCGTATTCTGGTAAATCGGCACTGCGACGGCTTTCGTCACCGGGTCTCGCCGATAGCCCGCATGCAGAACAGCAGTCTCGGCCGAAAACGGCAGCCGCGGGTCCCCAGCCGCTCGAGCCGGCATCTTTACGCGAGCCCCGCATGCCTCTTGGCCCGACATCGGCCTTGCTAACCGAGCCTGACCGGACCGGAAATATGTACGAAAAGCGCATCCCAACTGCTCGATCCAGCTGGATTGGATTTCCCCAATGCAACCGACGCGAAAGCTCCGCGTGGCAAGATGCAGCTTTGAGTAGACGTAAAGGTTGTGGGCCGCCAAGTGGCGATAAAGCCCATCGAATCCTACCTGGTCCACGATTCCCGACGGCGCACTGAACGCGACGCAGACCGGCGACTGCAAATTCGCGGACAGCAGCGGAGACACCAGTCCTTCGAGTTCTTTGACGAGATCGTCCCTGACCTTCTCGTACCTGCAGCGCCTGGCATCAATGCCCTCCTCGTGCAGAATCTTCAGGGCCTTTGTCGTTGCCTGAACGATGTGGGTGGGAGGGGTCGACCGCCACTCACCGGTGCGCTCGAGCGAGAGCCATTGATCTCTCACGTCGAGCACAAACGACCTCGGTTCTTGAACCGCATTCTCGAGCAGCTCGCGGGATGCGATGACAAACGCCACTCCCGGCGGCCCCTCTATGCACTTGTTGCTCGACGTGACCAGGACGTCAGGCCCACGCTGGCTCAGGTTAATATTAAGGGCGCCGAAGGAACTCATCCCATCGATGATGGTCTTTACGCCACGTCTTCTCGCCTCCTCCACGATCGCGTCCAGCGGATTAACGATTCCGGTTGTCGTCTCACAATGCACGAAACACAAGTGCGTAACGCCAGGATTTCGGCTCAGATGCTCACCAATCTCTTGCGGATCCAAAGGATCGGTCGCTCGCTTCACGAGCTTCAGTGCTTCGACGCCCCACAGCCGCAAAATTTGCAAAATGCGCTCGCCATAGATGCCGTTTATGCAAACGAGCGGCCTATGGGCTGGGGACACAAATGAAGAGAGAGCTGCCTCCATCGCAAAGGAGCCCCCTCCCTGAATAGGCACGACCGAATAGTCGTCAGCATTTCCCAGCAAGTTGAGCATCAGCCGCCTCATGCAGGCGGTCACTTCCTTGAACTCGCAATCGCGCGATGCGAGATCAAGCTGCATCTGGCTCCTGACCGCCATCGATAACGACAATGGACCAGGCGTCAGCAAAAAGCGCTGTCTTATCAAACCATTCCTCCTCAAGTTGTATTCCTTAATGGATCTGGAGTACGCCCACCCCACCAGGGAGCCCCTGTGGCGAGGGTCGACTTCCTCGGGTCAACAGCTTCGGGTCAGATGCCCATAGATTGCCGGCGCGCTTCGGGTCTGTGTCCGAAACCCTGCCGGATGACAAGCTCCACATCTCATCGCAGATGCAGAGCGATCTTCCACAAAGCTCCTCACCGATACCATTCATCACCTCCTAGAAATTGGCCTTGCGACCGCGCCCTTGAACACAACCGGCGGCGACCCGCGCTATCATTAGCCATCACGCACGCGCGGGCTTGAGCGCGCCTGCTTGCGTCGCGAAGCGGCAGGTCGACCGACCGACTTACGTGCGAACCTGCGTCATTCAGGCAAACCTGACATTAGGAACGCGATGCAGCCGGATCACCGCGCCGGGATGCAGATTAAGGCATGGCACACTTGATGACGTCGCTGGCAGCGGGAGTGTGATGCATGGGCTTGGACTTGATGCATTCGCACTTCGTAGCTCGTTGGAGGGTTTGAGACGCTGATGACTGTCGTTGTCCATTTCGAGATCGTACAACTTGACGTTAGGGGCGTTTCAACCCTCTCGGGGGATTTTCTCGTGAGATTTTTTTCCTGCCGTACTCCCATCTTTCGGCGACAAGCCGACGTAGGGTGCAGAGTGGGGAGATTCACAGCGAGCTGAAATAATTTGAGAGTTCGACATCAGGACCGTCGGCATTCCGCCTGCGACCGCATACCAGCAGGTAATGATGGCCCAGTCTTCCCGTTCACGTACGCTCCTTGCCATACCGCAGATGGAGGTACCGAGCTTCTCCGCCATGCGGCCGGATCCTCCTGGATAGCTGGCACTTGGAAAGTGTGCGCCTCGTCGCACATGAGCATCGCTGTCAGGTGTCGTTGCGCTTGAATGAAGCGCCCTTGGCAGGCTGTGGGTCGAATCGGGCTTGAAGGTAATCTGAGCGACCTTGCGATTGCGGTCCCTTTAGCAACGAACAGTTCGAGACCTTTCGGCGAGGACGCCGTGACGCAGAACATGTCGTCCTGCTTTGCTACGACCAGGTCTACTCGACTTCATATGAGTGGCAGTGTCCCTCTGTGAGCACGATGGTTAGGCTGGCAGTATCTGTCGGTTCAGCACGCCGCTTTGCGGCGAGAAAGTCTCACGGACAATCATCGCCGGGGCGAGCGTGCCGCGGTTGACGGCTGGTCCAAACCGTAAGCCCCAAGGTGAACGGAGTTCCATCGCGCCCAGCAATCAATGAGCGCAAGTACCTCTGCGGTGAGGCGCTCTGGTTCGACGAATCGCATCTCCCAGCCGTTCTGCTCGCGTTGGCCCCTCTGCAGCGCCTGCTCGTTGATGGCGAGCTCGCGTTCGACGCGGTCTACCGCGCAGTCGAACAGGTTGACGGTTGACCAGAGCAGCCATCAATTCGATCGTCCTTGTCGCTTGCCATGGATGAGCTCCCTGGCCTTTTCGGCCGCGCCATGGCCGCCTTCATGGTGATCAACGACGACAGGCGGAACGGAGCAGAACCCGAAGCGCGGCGGAGGTCCGTAGCGCAGCACGGGATGGCTACGGTTCGCGGCTGCTTTGTCTCGCAATGCGAAGGCGCGGGCGTAGGCAGGCAGTGTCCGCCGTCGAGCGGCGGGCCAAAAGGAAGCAAGCTTGCCGAAAGCCGGCATGGCCGCGACAGGAGGGAGTCGTGGTCGACTGCCAAGTTCGGATTGGTCAATATACTGGAAAGCAAGCGACCGTCCCGAAACCCAGGTGCCTCATACTGCGCGAGAGATCGAAGCCGGCCGAGACGCTGCCCGGCTCGGCTTTAACGGGAGCTCGGCGTGTCCTAGCCGCACACCCAGCAAGAAGCGCCAAGCAAAAAGTCAACTTACTGGAAGTCGGACTTCCTCTCTGGCTTTTGTTGTCGCATCGTAGATTCTGATCCGGAGCATGGGACGGCGTTTATTGAGGTCCTCCGCTCCCGCCAATGCTCCATCTCTGCTCGCATACTCGGTTTTGAATTGACCATCCACTTCGAGCACATAACCGGAAACGGGCAATCGGCGAGTGGATGAGACCATTTTGTTCCTTTATAGCCAAAAGTCCGATCGCAGGCTCGGCTGAGCTGGATCGCCTTGGCCGGGCCTGCGGGATACTAGCGCATCGATGATGCGACGCGAGGGACCGCTAACCATCAAGAATTGAGCGCGCCATCAAGACATCCACTACCGCTTCCGCGGAATGCTCTAGGGTCTGCTCCATGGTCCTGAGATGAACCTCCGGTGTCGTTGGTGCTTCGTAGCACGAATCGATCCCGGTGAAATTCTTGATCTTGCCGGATTTCACCTTTGAATACAGGCTTTTTGGGTCTCGCCGCGCGCATTCCTCGAGCGGCGTATCGACAAAGACTTCTATGAACTCTTCCTTGCCAACCAGGCTGCGCACCCTGTCCCGTTCGGCCCTGGTGGGCGAGATGAACGAGCAGATCACGATCAAGCCGCCGTCCGCCATCAACTTGGCAACTTCGCCGACGCGCCGGATGTTCTCCACGCGGTCCGTCTCCGAGAAGCCGAGGTCCGCGTTCAATCCGTGCCGGAGGTTGTCGCCATCCAAAAGCATGGTATGCCGCGACATCGCAAACAGCTTTTGATCAACGAGGTTGGCAATCGTCGACTTTCCCGCGCCAGACAGGCCAGTGAACCAGATGACGCAAGGCTTCTGATTCTTGAGCGCGGCGCGCTCCATCCTGTGCACGGATAGCGCTTGCCTAGCAATATTGGTGGCCCGCCGTAGCGGAAAGGCAATCATGCCGGCCCCGACCGTACGATTCGTGTAACGATCGATGACGATGAATGATCCGGTCTTTCGATTGAGGTCGTAAGGATCGAATATTACGGGCGTTGCGGTCACAACATCGCAGAAGGCGATCTCGTTGAGGGAAAGCGTCGCGGCGGCCAGATGCTCACAAGTGTTGACGTCGATTCGATGCCTAATTGCGGTAATGCTGCCGGAAACCGTCTGCGATCCAATCCGCAGGACGTAATTGCGTCCGGGAACGAGCGGCTCCCTGTCCATCCAGATCACATAAGCGGCAAGCTGGTCGGCCACCTTCGGTCGGTCGTCCGGTCGCGACAAAATGTCGCCACGACTGATATCGATTTCGTCTTCCAGTGTAATGGTAACCGCATCCCCGGCTTCGGCGGCGACAAGGTCGCCATCGTGGGTCACGATCCGCTTGACGCGCGTGGTCCGCCCCGACGCAGCGACAACGATCTCGTCTCCTGTCGAGATCCTCCCGGAAGCCACCGACCCGGCATAGCCCCGAAAATCCGGATTTGGCCGGTTTACCCATTGGACTGGAAAGCGGAAAGCCTGGCTTGCGGTGCCGGACTGGATGTCAATGCTCTCCAAATGCTCGAGCAGGCAGGGACCATGATACCAGTTAGCATGAGCGGAGCGGTCCACGACGTTGTCGCCGTAGCGGGCCGAGATCGGAATCGGAACGATCGAGGTGAAGCTGAGACCGGCGGCAAAGGCCAGATAGTCACGGGCGATCCGATCGAAGCAATCTTTGTTATATGCGACAAGATCGATCTTGTTCACTGCCAGCACGACATGACGAATACCGAGCAGCGAGCAGATAAAGGAGTGGCGGCGGGTCTGAACCATCACGCCTTTCCGGGCATCGATCAGGATGATGGCGAGCTGGGCGTGCGAAGCGCCGGTAGCCATATTGCGGGTATACTGCTCGTGACCGGGAGTGTCGGCCACCATGAAGGAGCGCCGCGGCGTCGTGAAGAAGCGGTAGGCGACGTCGATCGTGATGCCCTGCTCCCGTTCGGCCTCCAGCCCGTCCACGAGCAGCGCGAAGTCGATGTCATTCCCGGTGCTACCGTGCTTGAGGCTGTCGCGTTCCAGCGCCGTGAGCTGATCGTGGTAGATCATCTTGCTGTCGTGCAGTAGTCGGCCGATCAGCGTCGATTTGCCGTCGTCTACCGAGCCACATGTGATGAATCGCAGCTGATCCTTTGTCCTGGCCAGGACCGATTCCGTTGTCGGATTCGTAGACATCAAAAGTAGCCTTCCCGCTTTTTCTTCTCCATTGAAGCGGCTTCGTCGGTATCAATTAGACGTCCCTGGCGCTCCGACACAGTCGTAGTCTGCATTTCCGCGACGATATCTTCGATCGTCGTCGCATCGGATTCAATAGCTCCGCTCAAAGGATAACATCCAAGCGTGCGAAAGCGGACCATCCGCATTTCCGGCGTCTCATCGCGGTTAAGGGGCAATCGCTCGTCATCGACCATGATCGTCGCACCATTCCGACGCACTATCGGTCTTTGTTTTGCGAAGTAGAGCGGAACGACCGGAATCTTCTCGATCATGATGTATTCCCACACCTCGAGCTCGGTCCAATTTGACATCGCAAACACGCGCATAGTTTCGCCCTGGCGGATCCGCGTGTTGAACAGGCTCCAGAGCTCCGGCCGCTGGTTACGGGGGTCCCATACGTGTCCGGCCGAACGGAAGGAGAGTATCCGTTCTTTTGCGCGACTCTTTTCCTCATCGCGCCGGGCCCCGCCAAAGGCGGCATCAAATCCGTGCAGGTCGAGCGCCTGCTTCAGCGCCTCGGTCTTCATCACCTGGGTATGAAGCGCGGAGCCGGAATCGATCGGGTTGATCCCGCGCGTGAGGCCCTCCTTGTTGACATGGACGATCAGGTCGAGGCCGAGTCGCCTGGCTGTAGCGTCCCGGAAGCTGATCATCTCGCGGAACTTCCAGGTCGTATCAACGTGAAGCAGGGGAAAAGGCAGTTTTGCCGGATAGAACGCCTTGATTGCAATGTGCAGCATTACGCTTGAGTCTTTTCCGATCGAGTAAAGCATGACCGGCCTTTTGAACTCGGCGACCACATCACGCATAATTTCAATCGATTCAGCTTCGAGGCGGCGCAGATGTTTCGGTAGCATATGTCTTCTTTTCGATGCAGGATCTCTGTTCTTCGCCGTTCTATGGCTTCAGCCTAGAGTGGGAATATCCAGCGGCGGAAACGGCCGGCTAAGACGCATGGGCTCTGGATGAGCTCAAGCCCCGCTGGACACCAGACTTGCAGATTGGGAGGATATCGCATTCCGCCGCTGGTGCGGCTGGCGCCTGCGTCACACCTGATCGGGAGATCAGCCTCGTGCGGGTTAAGGATCTTGGCTGAATCCGCCAGCGTGTTTTGTTCGCAAGCGTTCAGATCCCCTAGTGGATATTGAGGATCCGCTCAAGCCGCGCGACTTCGCCTCGCAACATCTCGATAGCCGCGTCGCGGGTGCGAATGCCATCCAGCCCCGCAGCTCGATCAACTTCTGACGCTGACAGCGTCTGTTGCAACTGGGCAGCCATCGCGTGGACCGGCTCTCCGGCGTCAGATAAGCCGGATAATGCTCCCGCCTTGGTACTTCGCAAATCCCACCAAGTTCGGAATATCTGACGATAAAGTTCAGTTACCTCCCCTCCCCTATCCAGGACCCCGGCTTGCCGTGCATGTACCAGTTCCTGCTCATATCCGAGTTCTAGCAAAAGCTCGGCGCCTACAAGATCGGTCACGGTTTGCATCTCTTCGACGCTCAATTGCGATTGCCATGCCTTGACAGAGCTTTGGTCGACCGCGTCACGTTCCAAGATTTTTCGGTCTCCGAAGCTGCTCGATCGAAGATAATCCGCTTGTCTCATCTCCGCCGATGCGACGGCCGCTGGATCACAGCCGAGCCCCGTCAACAGACGCCGGATTTCCTCGTCCGGATACGCCACGAGCCGTTCGTATTGCACGAACTGTGTGTGCGGGCGAGTGCGGTGCGCGGCGAGCTTGGGAAGGCCCAGAGCCAAATCGGCGAGTGAAGTTATGATGCCGTCTGGGACACGGAGCATGAGATCGACGAGACTGGAGACGCTGACCGGATGCGAGATTTCTGCCCGCAGTGGGACGCCCCACGTCGATTTCAGTGAAGCCGCGATGGCATAGGGATTGCGCATCAGCAGGACGTGTGGCGCTTCTGGATAGACAGATTCAAGAAACTCAAGCGCCATCCAATAGCGTGGTGTCTTGTCTAGGATGATGCGCTTGCCCGCTTGTGCCAGATACTGATCATATGCTGCATCGGCAAAAGCGCGGCTGGGGATCGTGCGATCTATGCGCCCCAGGAATTCAGAGGTTGCGGCCTCAATCAGTGAGCTACCCGCCGGATGGCGCTGATCCGTCCTGCCAAATGCTTCAAGCGCCAGCATCAACCAGGGTTCAGGCGGAGCCACAACATCTGGATGGTGCTGGAGCAAATGCGCCAGGAGTGTCGTCCCGGATCGTGGAAGACCGAGGAGAAAGCACACCGCAGGCGAACGGCCAATACGTCCGCTCATCGGCCAGACCCTCGTGCTTGAAAAACAAACCCCGTAGGCACTCGCTCGAAAGCCAGCCGCAAAGCGCTAATACGACAAGAATTTAGTCTGCCACTCATGACTTGAGAACCGTTCAGTTTGATCGATCGGCTGGATCACACAAGGACACTGCAATTGCCACCTCGATTGCTCGACAGTTGAAACGAAGTCACGAGCCAACTCAATTACACGAAGATCGATTGCGGTTATAGGAAGGTTGAAACGAACCATACGGACGTTTGCCGAATTCCGCCCACGGCACATGGAAGGTTATTACGTAATCACAAGCTGGCTCCCGACGCACCGTGAATGCTGCCCCTGGTCTGCCAAGACACTGAGCCATAGCTCCGGCCAGCCCGTCGTTCGCCAGCCTATCCTTAACTACACCAAGTGTTTGATTTGCCTCCTCTTGGAGCGTTGCCCCTCCCCTTTTCGGCGCTAAGGAGGCTTGTAAACGATGGAACCTGACTTAAGATGCCTCCGGATCTACCTGATCTACCAAGCGCGCTTGGCCGCATCTCTACTGACGGAAACGACCTTTTCCGGTCATCTATGTGGGAGATCAGACCGATCCGTGCGCGTCTCGAAGCACTTGCCAAATTAGATGTGCTGGGCATCACTCGGCCACGGTGGACGATCCTGATGGCTGTGACCTATTTGGGCAAAGAAAAGGGTGTACCGGGCGACCTGGTGTCACGATTGATGCACGTCGGCTCTTCCTTCATGACAACCCGCTCAAAGCTGCTAGAAAAAAGCGGTTTTCTGCGGCATAAGTCCTCCGCAAACCATGCCCGGATCGGGCAGATGTCGCTGACGGCCAAAACGCGCAAGCATCTCGCGACTTTGGAGCCACGAGAGGCCGCGCTGGATGAGCTCGCTTTTGATGAAAGCGGCATTGACCGATCAAGCGAGTTCATTGCCAAGGCTGCTACGGTGAGGCTTCGCCTGGAAAGGGCCCGCGCTGGCATTCAGAAGATCAAACGAACAACTGTCAGAAATGGAGCTCTTAACATGAGTCTCCCATCCTTCGAATATGTCTTGAAGCAGCGCGGTCGAAGGTGGTTGTGGTCCGTTCACAACGCCGAGGGCGCTCGGGTGATGACTGGTTCAGGACGTAACCGCTCCGCCGCCATCTATCAAGCTAACAGAGCGCTTTTTCAATTGCTGTTGAGCGCGCCATATCGCCTCGGAGCTCGAGCTAGCCAACAGGCTCGGCGAGGTCCGCTTACGCCCAAACTTTAGCCTTTCAAGAGCTTCGAGGATGCCCCATTCGCGAGTTGTTTCCATTTGGCTAAAGCTATCAGCCGATCTGTTCGGCCCAGCGCGGCCAAGACTGCCTCGCCCAAGCTGAAGAAACTGCTGCCCGAACGGATGTTAGATTCGGCCCCTACAGGAGTTCCTCTGAGACTGGTCAGCTTCTCGAACTAACGCGCCTGGGACTGGGCTTTGTGGCCCCATCCCATGCGTTCCGGGGCCGAGTGTCTCGGGGTTTCATCTTCGAGACAGGGCTATGGTTAAGACCATCTCTTCACTCGCGATCATACATCGCAAGCGGCTGTCGAAACAACCTTCCAGGAAACTTGATCAAACATGAGGAGGCGCTGGAGCACGTTCCGCGACATTGAAGGCATCCAGCACGTGCGTAAAAAATTCTCTCAGCGCGGGTTCGCAAAGCGAATGTGCGACAAAAGTTTCTACGGACAGCGAGGGCGGCCCGCGAGCCGCCCTACTGGGCCACTAGCCAGCGTTGCTCACAATTACCGCTGATGTCCGAGCCCGATTCCGAGATTTAAGGCCTTCTGGCGTAGCGCACCTTCGCTGCGTTTGGTCATTTTGGCTAGTTTAATGACCGGGGTCCGAGCCTTCGAATGGACTTTGAGCTCTTTGATATCTGCCTTTGTCCACTCGCGCCGCTTAACGCGTTTCTTGGTTGCTTTTTTCACGATGAATGCTCCTTCTGAGAGGAGCGCCTGTAACACATTTTTTTCGGAGCGACGACCGTAAAAAAGAGGTAATCATCGGAACTCACGCCAACGTATAAGTTCGTTCATGCTTTCTGCCCATAGTGTTTCGAAGAATGGGTCAGCGGGAGATAGCCGCTTTGGCTACGTTTGTGACGAGGTATCAACTGCGGTCCCCGACCGATTTGAGATCAAACTACGTCGGTGGTAACCGCGCTGTTGGACATCTTGGCGAATGACATCGCTTACTGAACGCACCGCCCGTTTCTTTCGCTTCCAATTGCCGTCCACCCCCGCGGGGATCGCAAAGCCTCGCGGAACGACCAAAAGATCGCGCCTTCCGTTCAAATAAATATCAAACATGTCGTCCCTCGTTTGGCACGAGCGTAGATCGCGGGTTCATACATTTGGTGACATCGAAGCAACAGTCGCGATTAAGAACTCTACGCGAGTGCTCTCCGGATGTCGCCAGCACTTGAGCGTGCAGGACGCAATTCCGTTGCTCCTTCAGGTGTGCTCCGCATCGCCGAGAACACACGAGCTTCGCACGCCTTATTGTCGCTAGCAGATCCACTTGTCGAGGCCTCGTCAGATCGACACGATAATGACCGTCCGCCTTTTTGAGGATATTGCCGTTCTTGTCACGCAGCGCGCCACATCAGCGCATCGGACTTTGGTCTGACACAGGCCGCGCACGCGTTGCAGATCGCGCAATGCGTCTCGATGTGGCGGCAGCAAGCGCATTCTCGGAAAACCCGGCAAGTGCGAGGCGCTTGCTTAGGAGTTCAAGAGAGACCGGTCTTTGCGCCATGTTTCGAAAGGCGGATGCGGACAGATTAAGCTCACGTGCGATCGCATCGATGTCCTGCGGGCTCAAGTAAGCCGGTTAGCATGTCTGGGACAGGCTCGCGCGTAACCGGCTGATAAAATGCCTAAACCGTCATCGGCATGTGTGCAGAACTGTCAATCAGACATACTCTTCGAAACAGCCATAGCGGCCGGGAACGTATTTTGACATTCAATCAAACAAGACCGATTTGTGGGGATCCTTCGATCCGGAATGGCCCTGCCGGTACGGTGCTTGGCGGAGCGCTGCAGAGCCAATTGAACGGCAGGCGGCGAACCCTCCAGCGAGGTCCGCTTATCGTGAGACAACAGGGTGCCCTCCGGAATTGACGACAGCATTACCAGGTGCTCTCGAATCGACGACCGGCACGCCCCTGTCCGGGATCACGGTTAGATTACAGATTGACCCCCACAATTCAATTCACAGACTTCCCTTGCCAAAGTCAAGCTAACCAGCCGATACAGGCGGGGTTCGAAGCTCTATCACATCGGCGAAGACTGTCCAATCGCGGACACTCCTTTGCTTGCAGAAATCGGTCTCCGCCTGCTGTGCAGCAGCACTTAGCGAGGCGGCATCGATCTTAAACGCTGCCTCACAGGCACGATGTTCGTGACCGGTATCGTCACAAACGGTCTTGATGAACCGAACGTTAAATGAAGGCATGGCACCCTCTTCTTGTGGGTTTGCTTATCCACCATTCTGCCATTGGCGCTTCAAGAGTATTTGATCTGCCTCAAGCAGCATCCCCAAGAGGTTGTCCGCTGCTGCTCAAGATAAGGTCGAGACTTCGGCAGCGCGGCCCGAGCGCTCCTGTTGTCCCGCAAACCACGCGATCTCTATCGGTCTAGTTTGGCAGATCGCACTCTGTTTGAGCCCAGGGAAAGCGTCTTCTGGTCTGCTCAAGCCCTCGACCGACAAATTGGGGTGCCGATAAATTGGGTAATGTCTCGAAGAGAGTATTGAGAGCAGCATGCGCCGTCACGCCCGAGATGCCGGCTATTGATCTCTATCGATCCCATATTCAACCGCTGGCAATATGGAGGCTCGAGACGGCGAGAATCTTGCGCGCGATATTTGGTGCCTCACGAGGCATTGCCGCAAACACCAGGTCATTGCGCCAATGACCGGGCAGAGGCATTTCTGAGGCGTGCCGCGACGGCGAGACCTACGCGAAATGATCGTGGGCCAATGAGGCGAACCGCCCCGACTTTCTGACGGTCCACCTTGCCGCCTCGACAGCAAAGCCGATGATCAGGTTTGTCGCAGCCAACATAAGCCCAAGATTCCGGCCTTCAGCGCCAAGGCTATCGCTGGGATCAGCGCCGGCAAGGCTACCGACAATGCAAAGCGAGCGATCAATTGACTATCTGCTTGCCGGCTAACACAGCATTGAGGACGAATGCTGTCGTGGCCCAACGCGAGCGGTGCGCCTCAAATCACCCTGACCTGCCACTGCATTTTCATCCAGCGGCAGTTAGAGTCTCGCGGTTTTGTACGCCAAGTGGCGCGGATGGAGCAACGGACGATCGGCGGAGCTGGTCGGGGTTGCGCAGCCGATCGTCCGTTGCGGTGAGGTGGGCGGCGTAGGCCGCGGGGGTCAGGTATTTCAGCGACGAGTGGGGACGCTGGAGATTGTAGTCGGCGACCCAGTTGGCGATCTTGGCGCGGGCGTCATCGAGATCGAAGAACAGGGTCTCGTTGAGTAGCTCATCGCGCATCCGGCCATTGAAACTCTCGACGAAGCCGTTCTGCATCGGCTTTCCCGGCGCAATGAAGTGCCAATCGATGGCTGCGTCCTTGCACCAAGCGAGCATGGCGTTGCAGGTGAATTCGGTGCCATGGTCGGACACGATCATTCCTGGCTTGCCGCGTCGCTGGACGATTGCCGTCAGTTCGCGGGCCACGCGCCGCCCCGAGATCGACGTCTCCGGAATGGCGCCCAGGCATTCCTTGGTGACGTCGTCGACGATGTTGAGGATGCGGAAGCGTCGGCCATTGGCGAACTGGTCGTGGACGAAGTCCAGCGACCAGCGCGCGTTCGGCCTCGCCTCGACCAGGATCGGGGCACGGGTCCCCACGGCCTTGCGGCGAGCCCGCCGTTTGCGGACGGTGAGCCCTTCCTCGCGGTAAAGCCGGTAGATCCGGTTGATCCCCGATGGCTCGCCCTCCCGCCGCAGCAAGACGAACAACCGGCGATAGCCGAAACGCCGCCGCTCGTTGGCGAGATCGCGCAATCGGCCACGCAGAACTGCGTCCGGCGGGCGGCTGGAGCGATAGCGGATCATCTTCCGATCCGCCCCCACAATCGAGCAGGCCCGCCGTTCCGACAGGCTCATGACGGCCTGCAGATGCGCGATCGCAGCGCGCTTGGCGGCGGGCCCTACCATTTTTTTGAAAGGAGCTCGCGAAGTGCGGCCGCATCGAGCATCTGCTCGGCCAGAAGCTTCTTCAGCTTCGCGTTCTCCTCTTCCAAGGCCCTCAGCCGCTTCGCTTCGGAAACGTCCATACCGCCGAATTTGGCCTTCCAATTGTAGATCGTCGCCTCGGAAACACCGTGCTTGCGAGCCAGGTCGGCTGTCTTCGCCCCAGCCTCATGCTCCTTCAATACCGCGATAATCTGCTCTTCCGTGAACCTTGCTCGCTTCATCTGTCCGTCCTTCTTCGGGCCGGACTCTAACTCCTTCTGGAGGAAATACGCAGTGGCAGGTCAACCCGGCTACACGCTGGCGTGTTGCAGACCAACGCGAGGTCCTGGCGGATCGCCCAAGTTGGGACATGTCGCCTACCAACGCGAGCCTGTCCGGCTCGCAGCGGCCGCTCGAGCTTGGCCCTTCTGGACGCGCATCAGCTCTTTTGAGCTGTATCAATTCTGCGGCGACTTCCTACTGATAGAAGTGAGCTTCCAGTCCAAGGTCAGACACATGGCAGACAGAAAGACTTGGCGCCCCATCATCCCTTCATGTCCAGATCCCGGCGACCGAGTTCAAGGACTGCTGCCGGACGCACCCGAGCCGCTGCCGATGACCTGCACACAACAATTTGCGCCGCATGCGATGGCGTTCACTTCATCGACCTGCGGACGGCCGGGATGACCGGCGCCGAGGCCCATCCGAATGCTGTCAAGGGAATTCCGGCGTCTTCCCGTTCTCGCTCGGGGATGCCGCCCTACTCGCAAGCGGCGCGGCTGACGTCATCACAACCCAACGCCCCGCGCTGAAGCCGTGGGACAAGGAGATTTCTCACCACGGAGGATGTTTCGACATGACAGACCACGGCGACCTTTGTCCCGGCGCCGGCCAGATGGCGGGAGCGGCAGTCCAGTTTAACTTCTACAGAACAGCGATGAATACCAACCGCCGCGGGCTTGAGCTGATCCAGATCGATTCGACCGAAACCCGGGAGTTGTTTCGCGGCGCCAACCCTAATATTTCGGCTGGCGAGCGGATCATGTCCCGGCACGATACGTTCAACGGCGCCACGGCCGATAAAATCCCGGCCGGGGCCGCTCCCATCGAGAGCACGCGCAGGCTGGGTTATACTGAGTTGAGCCTGTTCGCGCTGCGCCCAAGGGATCTCGTCCGTAATGTTCAGAAGGTTGCCTGAGTTTGTCAGCCCGCAGCGAGGAACTCCGTCCAGGATCTAGTGGCGACCTGACCTGGGAGCGGCTCGAAGCTTCGCCGCCCTTTAATCAGGATCTGGAGATTGCCGTGATCGAGGGTAATACCATTCACCGGGTGGTCTTTCCTTGCCGCTGGATCTTCGACGGCTGGATCAAGGCAAAGACCGGAGAACGCGTCGCCGTGCAGCCGACGCACTGGCGCATCTGGCCCGGATAGCGGCGGCCATCCTGCACAATAGATTGGCGTGAGTTGAGGCCCGGACTGCCTCGGGCTGGCCTCTCGTGGCAAACAATGTAGAGTTGATCAATGAGAGGGCCTGCTAGAAACATGTCGGACCACATCTGGTACGGCTATGGGACTGACGCGGCAGACGCCGCGTTGGCTCTCGTGCTGCGCCCGGCGTTAATCCGTATCTTCAGGACCGCACGTTCACGATCATCTACCTTCCGGTCGTCGTTTTTGCCGCTTTCGCCGCGGCTGCGGACTGGGCGAGCTTTGCTACCCTGCTCTGGATCAGCGACAGCCTGTTCCAGCCAGTTGTCACGACTTAGACGCATGGCATGGGTATGGGGCTATCAATCTCCCGGACGATCATCAAGTCACATGGTGGCCACATCGTCGCGGACGAATCCGGGCGGCGGCAGGCTCTTTCAGTTCACCGCGCGATTTGCGGAGCTTAGTGAAGACACATGACTGGGCGGCGCATTCTCGTGATCGACGATGATGCCGCCATGCGGGACTCGCTCGCGTTTCTGCTTGATGTTAATGGCTTCTACGTAGCAACTTATGAGACGGCGACCGCTTTTCTCAATGACGTCGCAAGCGGTCCGGTTGACTGCATTGTGTCAGACATCCATATGCCAGGTATGAGCGGTCTCGAACTGGTCAGAAACGTGAAAGCCGATCGCGTCGACTGCCCCGTCGTCTTGATAACTGGTCATGGCGACGTATCGCTCGCAGTCGAAGCGATGAAAGCAGGTGCGGTCGACTTCATCGAGAAACCGTTCAAGGAGGAGGTGCTATTGCGTGCGATCAATAGTGCTTTGAAAGCGCGGCCAACAAAGCCAGCCGACGCAGCGAAACTGCAGGCGGAAGCCCGCCTCGCGGACCTGTCGTCGCGCGAGCGCGACGTCCTGCAGGGACTATTGGCCGGGAAGATTAACAAGGTGATCGCCCATGATCTCGGCATAAGTCCGCGGACAGTCGAGGTTTACCGTGCGAACCTGATGGCCAAGACCAATGTCCGCAGCATGTCCGAGTTGATGCGGATCGCCATTACCGCGGGACTCTAGCAGCAGCGCAAATAGCGTAAATGGCTTATTCATGCATTCAAGCTGCGCACTCCAGACGACGAACGGTGAGTTTCGCGCGCACCGAGCCGATCATGTTTTCGGTGACGGCTGCCGATGCAACACACGCAGGCCGGCCGTTGCGCCAGGTGAATATGTCACGCAAGCCGAGTCCTATGATCCGGGGTCAGGCCCCACCTCGGTTCACATGCGCACTTATCGCATGATCATCAAGCACGTCGACCATGCCAGCTTACATCGATAAGGATGCCATCAATATCCGCCCCGTCAGATCCGCGGCCGACCGATGCTGACGAGGATCAAAGTCAAGGCGCCGAACAAGACCTCTTGCGGTGAGCCGAAAGTGGCGGTGGACGACAACGTTCCGGCTGACTGGAGCTCTTCAGGGGTACGGCAGTGCGTTTCCGCCTGTTTCCATGGACGCGGCCGACGAAGCCAGCATGCGGCTTTCTAATCCGATTTGAGCATGTTTGAGACTAAGTGACCGCGCCGCCCCCAATTCAAGACGCCCTCCTCATGGGCCTTATGTGTAAATACTTAGGGGTTTCTACCTAGGGAAAACATCCAAATTTCCCAATTCGTCAGGAGCAGCCAATCTGCGTCCCATCGCCATTCGCAAGATAGGGTCCGCCATGCACGCCCAGGCCGCCAGTTTTAACAAGACGAGACGCCATCCGACCAGCGTCTTGCGTGGGCAAGCTCATCGTCGTGGACGCGTGATCGCCCTGCCGACCTCAGGCCGAGTCGTGCTGCGTAGCGACGCAGCCCAGGAGCTTCGTGCAACACTTCGGCTAACTTGATTTACGCCAGCTCAAATTGAAGCGCGCTACTTTTTACGTCGAAAGGCGCGGACGCATCGCAGCGCAGCGAAGGACACCGAATTCGGCTTGGGCAGTCTTGCAAATGGCTGAAACGCTTCCAGCCTAGATTGTGCCTCCAGGAGCACCGCTATGACCATCGATCTTCTGCTTCGAGAGCATCGCAACATTGATCTGCTTCTGGTCGCTCTTCAACGCGAATTGGAGATTTTTGAGAAAGGGATCCGCCCGGATTATGAGGTCATTCGCGCCATTATCAGCTATTTCGAGGTTTACCCCGAGGTGTACCATCATCCACAGGAAGACTTGATTTTTTCCAAGCTTAAGTCTCGCGATCCGGATGCAGCTGCAATGGTCGGCGATCTCGCGCTTGAACACCAGGAAGTCATCGACCGTTTGCACCACTTCGCGCGAGCTATTGACGCTATCCTCGCGGATCGTGACCTCCTTCGGCAAGACGTCGGCAATATCATACGCGACTTTATAATACGCGAGCGGCACCACATGATGTGGGAAGAACGAGATTTCTTTCCCGCCGCCCTGAAGGCTCTCTCGGCTCAGGATTGGACCGAAATCTCTTCAGCCCTCACCAATGATGGAGATCCGCTGTTTAGCGATACAGCGGCAGCGACTTCCGATGCGCTAAGAGGGCATATTCTGCAATTGGAGCAAGAAGCTGAGACCGCACGGAGTTCGGTCGCGTTTTCGTCCGCCGAGCCCGGCAACCCGTGACACGGCGCCGAGACGGACGGGCCGTATTAATCGCGGCCGTTTGACAGCAGGAAGAGGACCTCTTGCTCAAAGAAATGGGGTTGCTCGCGACCACGTAGTGCCATACCCCAAAATGCCTTCTGCGCAATATGATCGCTTCCTCGACCACCGGCGCAAACAGCCTGGCCGATCCTAGCTGAGCTCTGGTTCCGGCACCACAATGTAACCCTCGCAGGTCCGGTAGTTGCGCAATGATATCGCGCGAAACGGACGCCTCTCATGTCCGCCGACCGATGAGGACGGACGATTGCGGCCGCCCGGGGTGCGGCGAAGTCACTCCCACTCTTTGAGCCCCGCCCCATACGCTCTGAATCATTCGGCCGCAGCCGGTTCTACTCACTGCACGCGAAATGCAAGGCGCTGCCAGACCCGGGTACGTTCAGCACCAACAGCAAGGCGCTGGACGTGGATCGCCACAAGCAGTTCTGGCGCGACTGGATTTCAACAAGCTATGGGATCCACATCGTAAACGATGCTCATTCCTGACGCGTGACTGCTTCATCGTGATCCTACATACGTGTATGCGGCGTGCAGCATGCCCTCCCATTGCGCCTTGGAGCCGTCATAGCCATCGGCGACACTCCGGTGATCGGGTCCAGAAACTTCTATTTGAGATCGATGAGCGGACCATGCGGGGGATATCACGAGCTTGAAGATGCCGCGGTGCCGATAGGGTGCTCCTCAGCGCCCAAGCCGAACCCCGACTATCGGATGGAACCGGTCGATCAAGGACTGCCTTAAGCAGAGGTTCAAATCAATAGTAACCGCTTATGCATTGGCTAAGCTAGCGAGATTCTTGGAGCCGCGCTTACGTCTCGCTGATCGAACATAAAGGTTCCAGGCAGGAAAGCGCACCAAGTTAGCTGTTGGTGCCCTGCGGTGACCGCCCGGCATGCCCCCTCGCTGCTGTCGTAATCGTGCCGACGCGCTCATGAGCCACAAACCTTGGTGTAGATTTCTAACTCTCAGGCTATACGGTCGCATACCACAGCATAGTTGAGCTGCGCTGAGCTTGTGCTTCAACTCGGCTCAGATTTTCGGAGAATGTCCTCGCCGTGATCGAACCGGCGGCTGTCCTCCCTCCGCCGATGGAAATCCGCGCGAATGCGTCAGCTTCGCTCCTTCCAGACTTTCGCCCGGCCCGCTAAGCGGGGCCGGGCATCTTTTTTGTGTTCCCAAGGCTCCCGCGCAAATGATCACAGACGGATCAGCTTGTCGAGAAGAGGCCGAAGCCCGGATCAACGGCCTCGCGGATCGAGTGCAGCGCGCAGTTCGCGGGCGGCAGCGACCATGTTCGCTAGCGCTGGCCGAACCTCCTCCCACTTGCGCGTCTTCAGGCCGCAGTCTGGATTGATCCAGAGCTGCGAATCCTGCAGCCGCGTCCGAGCCAACGCCATCAGCTCCTTCATTTCGCCCGCCTCGGGAACCCGTGGAGAGTGGATGTCGTACACGCCCGGCCCGATCTGATTTCGATAATCGTAGTTCCTGAACGCGTCGAGTAGTTCCATTTTCGAGCGCGATGTCTCGATCGAGATGACATCCGCGTCCATTGCAGCGATCGCACCGATGATGTCGTTGAACTCCGAGTAGCACATATGTGTATGAATTTGCGTTTGATCGGCGACGCCCGATGAACAGATGCGGAAGCAATCGACGGCCCAGTCGAGATAAGCCGCCCACTCCGATCGACGCAACGGCAATCCTTCGCGGACTGCCGCTTCGTCGATCTGGATCATGGTCGCACCAGCATTCTCGAGATCGCGGACTTCGTCTCGGATCGCGAGCGCAATCTGGCGGCAGACCTCGCTTCTGGGAATATCATCGCGAACAAAGGACCAGTTCAAGATCGTCACAGGCCCGGTCAACATCGCTTTCATCGGTTTCCTGGTTAGTGATTGCGCATAGCGCCACCAGTCCACGGTGATAGGCTTCGGTCGCGCTACATCGCCAAACAGGATCGGTGGCCTGACGCAGCGCGAGCCGTAGGACTGCACCCATCCGCTCCTGGTAAATGCGAAGCCGGCGAGTTGCTCGCCGAAGTACTGCACCATGTCATTGCGCTCGAACTCGCCGTGCACGAGGACGTCAAGACCGATGTCCTCCTGCCAACGTACGGCGCGCGCAGTCTCCTCCTTGAGGAACCTGTCGTATTGCTCGTCGCTTATCGTACCTCGCGCATGCGCCGCACGGGCATTCCGGATCTCTGTGGTCTGCGGAAACGATCCTATCGTCGTGGTAGGAAAAGCCGGTAGTCCGAAACGATTGCTTTGGATCTCGGCACGACGGGCAAATGGGCTCGCGCGGCGACGCATGGTCTGGTCGATCGCTCTCATCCGGACAGCGACATTGGCATCCCGGATTTTCGGCGAAGTCCGGCGAACAGTCGCGGCACATTCCGACTCGGCAAGAGCTAGCGCAACATTCCGGTCGCCTGCGAGTGCCCGCGCCAGGATCGCAAGCTCCCGCATCTTCTGGACCGAGAAAGCAAGCCAGCTCTTCACGTCGGAAGCGAGCCGAGTCTCGAGTTCAACATCGACCGGCACATGAAGCAGCGAGCAGGATGGGGCGATCTGTACACGATCCTTGCCGAGCTTCGCAATCGCTGGTTCGAGCCGCTGGTGCAGCGACAACAAATTCGACCGCCATACGTTCCGACCGTCGATGACACCGAGCGACATGACGAGATCATTTCGGCCGCCAGCGATAATCTGGTTCAACAACTGTGGCGCTCGAACAAGATCGAGGTGCAATCCGGCAACTGGCAGGCCCAAGGCAGTGTTCAGATTGTCGCCGAGGTCGCCGAAATAGCTGGCAACCATGATCTTGATGGCCGGCCCCTCCTTGGCGAGCCGGTTATAGGCATGTCGCAAAGATTTTCGCGCCCCCTCATCCAGATCAAGAACTAGGCAGGGCTCGTCGAACTGAACCCAATTTGCCCCACGTTTGGCCAATTCCTGCATAACCTCGATATAGGCCGGTATCAGTTCATCCAGCAATGAGAGTGGCTGGAATGTGGAATCGGTACTCTTGCCGAGCTTTAGGAATGTGACCGGCCCGATCAGGACAGGGCGGGTCTGAAAGCCAAGGGCCTTGGCCTCCTCATACTCCTCGATCGGCTTGCGGGAGCATAGCTTGAAAGTCTGTCCCCTGTGAAACTTGGGGACCAGGTAGTGGTAGTTGGTGTCGAACCACTTGGTCATCTCCTGCACGGGTGCGCCAAATCCGCGCGGTCCGTGACCGCAACTCGCTTCTTGGTCGTCGCATTGTGAACCGCGGGCCATGGCGAAGTACGTCTTGAGCGAAACGGATTCGGCTTTCGAGGCGTAGATCTGCGGGATGGCGCCAACCATGAAACTTGTGTCGAGCACCTGATCATACAGCGAGAAATCGTTCGATGGAATGACCGTGACGCCGATAGATTTCTGACGAGCCCAGTTCGCGGCACGCAGGCCAGCTGCGTCCTCGAGCAGCTGCTGTTCGCTGCTTTTTCCGGCCCAGTAGCTTTCTAGAGCGAGTTTGAGCTCGCGCCTTGGACCGATGCGTGGCGTTCCGAGCGTGGCAACAGGAAGGGAGAGAAGAGACATAGCGTTAACCCCATGTTGGGGGCAAAGGCCATGGCGGACGCAGGCAGAGGAAGTCGCGCGGTGCGACGGCTGCTTGGCGCACCACCGGACACCCCGCCCGTGGACGAATATATTGTCGGGGCAGGTCTCCTGGCTCGCGGGTCATCGGTGCTGTCCGGCCTTCCCGAAGCCGCGCAGGCTTCAGTGACATCGTTGGACAGCGGCTCGCCGCTCACAGTTGCGGGGGCAGCGCCGGCATTTTCACCGGCTTCCCTCTTAGCTCCGGATCAAATGGAAACCGGAGAACCTCGACGACTTGGATTATCGGCAAGAGGAGTCTTCCGTCAACCTCTCAGATTATGTCTCAAGCAGATGCTGCGACATCTGCGACGCGAACGACCGTGCATCTCTATCGTTGAGATGATGCAGAAGTGCACTCCAAATCAGCGATATCGGAATGGCGATCACAGCTGTCTGCCGGCCGCACGCCAGATCGGAAGGAACAAATGCGGCTTCCGCGGTCGGGACCGCTGCCTCGAGCAGAATGAAGTTGTTGCGCGTCCGGGCTTACCAGCGGTTCTTGGAGCACGTTCGCCACCAGCCACCTTCTCGACCAACAGGATCCGTAGGCCCAACACACCTGTGAAGCCAGCAACATATCCGGCCAGCACGTTGGTTTGCGGCGCCGGCCAGATTCCAAATGCTCGACGGTGAAGATCGGCTTCGCGTCGTTCGTCATCGAGTACAAAGCGCACCTGACTGAGGCTGTTCTCGACTTCCGGAGTCGCCGCACGTCGCGAAAGGAGCGCAAAAGACACCATGGCGCCACATGTGCCCAAGGCATGACAGAGATCGAAAGCCCACATTCCGGCAACGATAAGCGAACCACACCGTTCAGTGATGGCAAACGTGCTGCCACTTCTCATCAGGAACTTGGCACCGAGGCGCTCCGCTGAGCCGTCGAATATCCGATCCGCGACGGGGATGCATAAGCCCGGGTGGATAGGTTGAATGGAAACATCGAGACGTGCGCCAGTCGGAAAGTCGACAAAGAGGACACAAAACCGTTGCGAATTGACGTCTGTTACCTGGCACGAAGAATGCACGTCCTCGCTATGCCCAGTCCTCCTGCTGGGCATGTCCAGCACAGCAAATTGAGGCTGTCGGTGGCAGTGAAGTTAGCGGCGCGTGACATAGAGGGGAGCGCCTGCTCGCACGGGAAACCGGCGGTCGCCCCGTCGCGTCGCCGCTAACTTCTTGCGCTCGCGCATAACAGTTTGAAGGTTGCCCGCTCTGGAATGACGTGTGGATGAGACCAGATAGGCCGACGGTTATGAAGAAAATGTCTGGAAGACGCGCGCTATGGCTTTGCCTCGCTCGATTCCTGATCTGCCTGGCCGGGCTGGCTGCGACGAGCAACAGTGTTCGCGCCAACGACAGCCCCCTTATTGAAAGAGTTAAGTCAACGTGGCGAGCGCAAGACGGTGAGACAATAGAAGAAGTTATCTCCAACGTCTCGAAGGTGGCACAGTTCGTCCCTCGAATGTGGGGCGTCGCTGAACTTGACCAAAATGACCATGTTTTCCTCTCGTGGACCAGGCACCGGGATGATAAATCAGACGAACAGTACGTTATCACCTGGAAGATCGCGCTCGACGGGACGATTGAACTTGCGTCGACCTATGCAAAGCCCATGGAATTGGGCTGGCGCGCCTTCGCGCTCTCCTTGATCGCCCGTGAAGTCTCGGATGGCGAAAAAGACGCAAATCTTGGCTTTCTGCGTGACACGACCAACTTCAATTTTGTGACGACCAAGCAAGGCCGGCTCGGCGATCTTCTGCGGCAGGGCCGCTGCACTATCGTTGACCCTGTTGGAGTGGACTACTTGCCGAAGCAGAATGACAAGCCGACCGAGAAAGGTGATCTGTGGCGCGTTTTGCTTGTGGTGAACTGTAATATCCCAGGGCCGCGTTATTTTACACACAACGGGGTCATCACTTTCGAGAAGAGCGAAGGACAAGATTGGGAGCCGCAATCCTCCTTTGCCAAGCGTATCGCGGGCTTTCCTCCTGGCTCCTGGTTCGCTCGCATGGAGCCAAAGGAACGGGAAGAGTAGAGGGGGAGCGAAAGGCCTCGGTTAATGATCGCGCAGAGCAAGATCGCGCCGCAGCTCCTGTAGGGCCGAACGTCTCAGAGCAACGGCAAGACATATCAGCTCTAAACTCTCGGGTGTTTACGCCTTGAACAGTCGCGAGCCTTTCCCGCGGCCTTCAGCCAGCATCGAAAAAATGGGAGCACGATTACCTCCGCCCCTTTCTGCGAGGAGTCGAGCTCAGCGGCGCGTGCCAGCTTGCGAGAAGTGGCTTGGTCAGCGCACCCCACGCAGTGAGAGGACACCGTCTGCGAGGGAACCAGCTCTCCATGCCATTCTTCACGGGACCGGGCCTGCAGATGCCTCGGGCCCAAGCCCGATCCGGCGCGCGAACCGCCCATCGCGCGACTGACTGGCCCCCGCAAGAGCGTAAGCATTCCAAGGCCGAGACGGCAGGCGGGATCGAGTGCTGCGACGAAACCGGTTAATAGGGTAATGGGGCGGTGTTAGCGGCCGCCGGCATACCCCCCGACCACCGGTCCTTTTTGAGCGCCACGGGCGAGCAGCCCGGAGCCGTGCCCGAGGCATCGAGAACCGAACTGAGTCGGCGGTTAGATTTCCTCGCGCGCATTCGTCTGCGCATCATAGATCCGGATTTGAAGCATGGGAAAACGCTTCTTTAGTTCTGCTCCACCTGCCTTGGCGCCGTCTTTGGTTGCGAATTCAGCTCTGAGTCGGCCATCCACTTCAAGCGCGTAAGAAGAGACCCGCAATTCCCGCGGGGCTGCAACCATTTCATTCCCATTGTGTAGTGAGGTGGTTGAGAATGATGTGTAGCTTGAGTCGGCTGAACCGCACCAGAGCTACCTGCTCGGGTGCCGCGTTGGGGGCCAACCCATGTTGTGGATTGATGCCTCGCACCGAATGGCATCAGGACGGCACTCGCGGTCGTCCGAACACGCGGGCAGCTTACCCCTCGCCGGTGCGTATACGACGAAGCCACAGCTCCACATGGTTGTCCTTCCAAATTTCCCTGGCGCAAACGCTACGAACGGGGCCGCGGCACTACGACCAATTATGGTGCAGCGCAGAGGTGCGAAAAGCCACAATGAGATTTGCATCAACGACCATCCCGGCTGCCTCTCCGAAAGAGCTGCGGGTTTTGCGCGGTTTGCCCAAACGATACCGATTCACTTGCGCAGCGAGCGTTGAGCTGAACTCCGTGGCGCATTTCGACCAAATCTCAGACAGGACGCGAGACCAGATTTCTTTCGAACATCAGACTTTTCGTGACAAGAACTTAAAATGTCATCGCCCTCGCCAAAACCGCCGGCAGCCTTCTGTCTGCCGATGAGGGTTGGCACAAATCATAACCAGGTTGCTCCTCCACGCCTGACTTCCACTCGACCATCAAATTTCACAGGCGCTTTTCTTCTTCAATCTCATGAGAAAACAGCGTTTCGAGATTCGGCTTTCTCCGCATACCGAGTTGGCGGCTGAGGTATGGGGACCTGCTCCTCAGGCCGAGAGGGTGCAGTGCGCGCCCAGTGAGTGAGACCGGCGAGGCTCGATGGATATCGCGACACGCAACCGGAAGAAATCGCTTGAACCTCACGCAGCGTCAGGTCGTAGCTTGGAAATGAGGGCCAAGCTTTCATAAAGCGAACGTGCAAGATGCGGCCCAATAACGGGCATAGTGCGTTTTAAGCAGTCGAATGTGGCGGCGCCGGAAGTTGCGTGAATATGAATCAAGAGCGAAAGGTTATTGTCGGGATGAAACACCGCGTAATGATGGTCGCATTGTTCGCTGTCATCACATCTCCGGTCTGCGCGGCGAAGCTCAGCGGCCCTCCGCGCATCCTCGACGGCAATACGATCGAGCTCGAGAACACCAAGCTTCGGCTTTCAGGCATCGACGCTCCTGAGACTGACCAGATTTGCCTCGACGCACACGGCCGGAAATGGGCTTGCGGCGTAGCGGCTCGCGACGAGCTTATCAAGCATTCGAACGGACGAACGTGGGATTGTCATACCACAGGAGTTGATGAATACGGCAGGTCGCGCGGCAGTTGCTTCATCGAAGGCGAGGACGTGAACGCCTGGATGGTACGCTCCGGGTGGGCACTATCGGGTCTCTCGACCCATACCTACGTTATATATGAGGTTGTGGCGAGCAAAGCCTATGCGGGGCTGTGGTCGGGGGCGTTCATCGCGCCCTGGGACTGGCGTCGCCGCAACAAGGGGACGATCATCATCGGCGCGAGCTCGGTTCCGATCGACGCTCAGGAACTCCTGCTCGGATCCGCGCTGTTATCGGACCCGCCCTCGTCAGAGTGTCTGATAAAAGGCACCGTGGACCGTAACGGCGAGCGCATTTATTACTTGCCCGGGCAACTCGGTTACGAACAAATCGACATGACGAAGAAATCCGGTGAACGCTGGCTCTGCAGCGAAGCGGAAGCCGAAGCCACCGGGTGGCGCAAAGCCGCGCGATGAGGTGAGATGCGTTCAGGCCATTATCCGAATATGTCCTATCTGACCAAGATCGCGCCTTCGCGCCGCTTGCTTTTGCTGTTCGCTGTTTCGGCGGTTTACTGGCGGCTTGGCAACAACATTGTCGATGCGAAGGAAGCAAAAGCGCCGCCCAAGCCGGATAACCTACTCTCGCCGGATGCTGCCCTGAAGCGGCTAATGGAAGGGAACGATCGTTATGTCCAGGGCGTATCACGAGGCGACGATTTCACGCGCGAGCGCTCTGTTTTGGTGGACGGGCAAAATCCATATGCCGCGGTTCTGAGCTGCGCCGACTCTCGCGTGGCGCCTGAACTTGTCTTCGGCAGCGGACTTGGTGATCTGTTTGTGTGCCGCCTCGCCGGCAACTTCGCCAATGATGACACGCTCGCCAGTATGGAATATGCGGTCGCCGTGCTGAACACGCCGCTGATCCTGGTACTTGGCCACGATCATTGCGGTGCGATTGACGCCACGATCAAGTCGCTCCACGACGATAGGCCGCCGCCGGGGCACATTTCATCCCTCGTCGGCGCGCTTGCGCCTGCAGTAAAAGCATCTCGCCAGCAAACCGGTGACACGTTGGCAGAAGCAACCCGACAAAATGTAGTCGATAATGTCAACAAACTCAAATCGACGGGACCGATTCTGAACGCGGCAGTTGAGCAGAACAGACTGAAGGTCGTCGGGGGGCTGTATCGGCTCGACACCGGCAGGGTCGATTTGCTGAGTTGACGCTGGCACTTCGCGCGGCCGGCTGGTCGTTTGCCGCCTGATACAGGGCTCCGGTCGAGTTCCGCGCAACTCGCTCGTGCATCGGCTGCATCAAATGCACCGGATACAATCCGCTCCACAGTTGTTATAGCTTCGGGAAGATCTTAGGTATGCGCGGCCTCTTAATCCTCCTCGTATTCTACGTGCTCATGTTGGCAACGCGAGGCCAGCACCAAGAAACACTCATACAGCGACCAACTTTATTCATGCCTGCACCTTAACGCGCTAGGCCGACGCACGTGGTTCAAGCGGCAGATCGCAGTGCGAGGCATGCAGGGTCTGAGCTCTCGGCCTCCGGAACACGCGACAATTCCGGTAGACTCTCACGCTCGGTCCGGCAAGTCATCTATGGTCCTGCTTATGACCACCAGGCTCAGCCAGGGCCGAAGATCAACAGAGCAGGATTACGACCGCCGTGACCAACGACCCACCGACGTAAAGACAAAAGCTTCGCGTCGGCATCGGACGTCTCTCCCGCATCAGCCATTTGGGAGACTGCCAGTGTCGGAAAAGCAGCCTCGTTGCATCTGACTTGGGCCTGTACCTTGGATCAGCATAAACAGAAACTTGTCGCGCGTACGACAATTGCGACCACCGGGTCGAGCGGAGAACAATCTCTTATGCCCTCGCCGGAGTGCGTCAAGCCTGGCGGTCAACTATCGACAGACGCGTTGACGTGCCATCTAAAGGGCGTTCGTGGCTCTGCGCAGGCGGGTCTTGTCATCGGGAGTTCCGAAGTGGCGCATCGGAACGGAGCATCTTCGCGGCCGGCGCGCACCTTTGAAGTTCGTTCTGCCGATGCGGACAGCTCCTTGAGACCACGGCAAATTGCGCCTTTGGCAATCTCAGGAGATCGGACCGGGCCTGAAACTCCGGCAGGCAAGCCGCGCTCGACCGGTCCGCGGTCGAGGTTCACTTCAGTCGTTCTCCTCCCGCCGTGTTCGGTTGATGACATCTTGTGCCTGGAATCAGACACGGGAGGCGCGAGCATCCTGCTGGCGCAGCATGGGCCACGTGATCTCGCTCGATTCAGACACGACCGGCAGACCATGATTGATGGCACGTCGATTGCTGCAACATGGAAAAGAGCCGCAGGCTTGGGCGACGTAGGGGTCGCCAAGTTAGGAATTCACAAGGTGGTTCGAGCCAACCGGGCGCCAAGTGTGACAAGTCGCCCGTTGGAGAAGACATGACAATACGAGCGCTGCCCTCAGCCGTCATAGTGCTGCAGAGGCGGATCAATCGCGCCGCCGCATGTCGGCTGCATTGCGGGTTCAGCCTCAATGACAACTTCGACGCCCAAATCTCCGTCAGCCTTGTCGGCCCTCAACTCTTTTTCTTTGAGCCAATCCGTTCG
Organism: Bradyrhizobium huanghuaihaiense; assembly: GCF_025200885.1. Classification (NCBI taxonomy): domain Bacteria; kingdom Pseudomonadati; phylum Pseudomonadota; class Alphaproteobacteria; order Hyphomicrobiales; family Nitrobacteraceae; genus Bradyrhizobium; species Bradyrhizobium huanghuaihaiense. Next base: position 7,930,328 of record NZ_CP104172.1, read on the forward strand.
GCGTGCGGTTTGGACCGGCAACCGCCTGCAATCGCATCACAGTCGAGTATCAACTGCGACAGTTTCGACCATCCCCTCCGGCTCGGATTTCAATCCGGCCGGCTTCACGATGCGCGCGCAATCCATATCAATGACGCGCGCCGTCGATCGGCCCAAGACACCGAGGACAGTTTATGAACGCTCCACCAGAGAAGATCACTGCAGAAACCGACGCTACGGCTGCGACCTGGGATAACCTGTCGCCGCTACTGATCGCTATCCGCGAGCGTCGAGACGAGTTCGCCCGCGCGCAAAAGATTCCCGACGAGATCATCGACGGCTTCAAGCGCGTTGGCGTCTATCGGGCTATGGCCGCCAAGCGATTCGGCGGCGAGGAGCGAACGCCGGCCGATTTTTGTCGCCTGATCGAGCGTATTTCCGAAGCCGACGGCTCCGCCGGTTGGGTCGCCAGCTTCGGCGATGGGGCTCGCTACCTCGCTGCTCTTCCGGACGACACGCTTCGCAAGGTATACGCGAATGGACCTGACGTGGTGTTGGCAGGTGCGGTTTTCCCACTCCAGCCCGCCAGGCGAAGCACCGACGGATTTGTCGTGAACGGCGTGTGGCCATTTGCCAGCGGCTCACCGGGCGCGGACCTGATAGGCGTTGGCATCACTGTGGAAGACGATCCAACCGGTGGTCTTGTGCGTGTAGCCGTAATGCCGGCCGAGAAGGTGACAATCCGCCCCAATTGGGACGTCATCGGCCTGCAAGGCACCGGCAGCCACGACGTCGTTGTCAACGATGTCATTGTGCCGGAGGAATGGACTTTGATCCGCGGCGGTCCGCCGACACTCGACGGGCCGGTCTATCGTTATCCGTCCGTGGCTTTCGCTGCGCAGGTGCATGCGATTGTCGGCATCGGTATCGCGCGCTCCGCGCTAGACGAGGTGATCGCCATGGCCGGAAGTCGCGCCTCGATCACTGGAGCGCCCGTGATGGCAGAGCGCGGCTATGTCCAACTGGAGATGGCCAGGGTCGAAGCCATGCTGCGCTCCGCCCGTTCCTTCTTCTATGAGGCCACCGAGGAGCTATGGAAAGAAGCGCTCAAGGGTGCGGTAAACCCGAGCACGGCGACGCTAATGCGACTCGCCGCGACGAACGCCGCGCGGCAGAGCGCTGAGGTCTGTAGGATTGCGAGCGGTCTCGCTGGAAGTGGGTCGCTGTATACCACCAGCAATCTGGCGCGCGCCATGTGCGACAGCTTTGTGGTTGCCCAGCACGCCGCTCTAAACGAGGGAACGCTCCAGAGCGCCGGCCGACTCCTGCTCGGAAGCGCAGCACAGCCGGGCTTTCCATGAAGTGGTTCACCCACGTTCCCGCACGCTCCGCAGCAACGGATTGCCGGGACCTGCGATATGATGCGGCCTGCAGCTACAGGACCTGGCGGCCTGCCGGCGTTGTTTAAAGGGCAAGAGAGAGAGAGAGAGAGAGAGAGACCTTGCGGGGGCACAGTTGTTTGCAACTGGCTCAATTGCTGTTCAACGCTCGCCGGCAGGCTCGTCTGATCCGCCACTGCCCGCCCGGCCTCTCAGCATCCCGCTGCGTGCAGCCACGCGGCTGCCTGTGAGAAGTCGCCGGCTTGGAGTTTTGCGGATGAGCTAAAACGGCCTTGAATCGCACGTGACGTCACGGTGTACCATGCGAATAGCTTAGGATGCCCGGCCAATCGGAGAGGCTAGCGGCTTGCTGCCATCGGTGAGACGATGATGCCAATTCGGTCGTTGTGTATGCAGCAGCGGGCCCTCGCGTGCGGGATCGCGCGAACGGGGTTCCGAGTGCTCGCATGGGAACAACAACGTACTTCGTCCCAGCCCAGGGGAAGCTGGGTTGCTGCGCTCTGCGGCCGACACGTAGTTGACGCCTTTCGAACAGCTTCGGATCGTCTCTGTTCGGCGCCGCTCATTTTGTCACCATGGCTTTCGACGATCCTTAGGGCAAGGGACAGTACACTCTTCAAGGTTTGTGCGAGCAGTGTTGAGCCGCATTCGGTCAATATCGTCTGATGGAAGGAAAAGACGCCAGATTTCTCCGGTCATTGACTGTTTCGTAATTAGAATTTGCGGTGATCGTTTTTCCGCAAATAACCGTCGGCAGTTCTCCCTCTGTCGACGACTGACTTCGGCCCGGCTATCGAAATGAGGCCGGGCTTTTTTTTGCCACCCATCAACGACAGTTTGGACTGTTCTGGCTCGCTGTATCTGATGATTGCGAAGGGCTAGGGAGACAGAGACAGACGTAAGATTGATCGGGAGGATAGTTCATCACACCCTGAAATCGATTGATCCGATCTTAGCGCCCGAGCTGCTCCGGCTGCTCGCCTCCATGGGCCATGGCGTCGACCCTCATGGCCGTCGACACCAACACCCGGCCACCCGCGACTCTGCTCGGAGCGACTGATCCGGCTCCCGGGCATGAGTATGGAGAAGACTGTCCGCGCCATCCTAACGCTCTATCCGCTCGAGGATTTCGTCCGTCCGCGGCGTGATGGCCGGTCGACGATCTCGACCGTGTGCCCGGACGCACGCACGATGTTGGCCGAGATCGAGCGCTCGGTCGGTCGCCCATTCAGTCGCCGCAAGCTCTCAGGTCCGGATTTTCTCGCGCTACAGCTTCGGGCTTCGGCGTGGTGCAGGTGGGTGACAGCACGTGATATGCGCGCTTACCGATCAGGAAGGGCGTGATCAGCTAAGAGAACAATTCTGTGCAAGATTGCGCACGACTCTGCACCAAAATTTGAATGGACTGCGCGCAACCGACCGACTATTGCCGATCCATGTCGCGCCTTGTGTGTCTAACTGCTACTATCGTCCTGTCGCTGCTGTCCGTCGACGCGAACGCTGCGTCAACTCAAAAGCGACCCAAGCCGGTCTGGCAAAGTTACGGCTTCCTGCCCGGCTATCGCCAGCCCCTGAGCAACAGCATTCCGCTCTACAAGCAGAAGGACGCGATGCGCCGGCTCTCACGCGCCGACCGGCGCCACTGGTATATTGATCCGGTTCCTCAGTACTATGGTTGGGATGGCGAGTGGCACTATTTCGGCCGACCCGGCTTCCGCGGCGGCCGCTACAATGGCGGCAGTTTCGGGCCATGCTGGACGCGGACCCCGATCGGGCCGATCTGGAATTGCGGGTGATTTGGCGGCGCGGCTAGGAGACACTTCGGCCATTGCGCCGGATTACGTCGAGGCGTTTACTGACGTTCTCGCCGATCTTCGTCATCGCGCCGCGGCCGCATAGGCCGCGCGTGCTCGCAGATTCGATGATCGGCTCCGCCTGCGGCAAATGAGCAGGCAAGTAACCGCGATTACGATGATGGTCTTGATCCGATCCGGCGCGAGATCGGCCGCTGCAGTTACGTTGGACGCCTCACGGCGATCCTCATGGAATGAGCACATGCTTCAGCTCGGTTTCCCGTTGAGACAAGGAACTACGAGAACCCATGCAGTTGCTTTGGCATTTATTCGAAGCAGTGCACCAGCTTACAAGAGGTCCAGACCAACAGCAGCCGTTCAGGTGATTTAACGCTTCGAGCCCCAGCTGCCAGTGTTGATTCAAGTATATGAAACGGCTCGGCCTGCTGGCCACGAAGTCGTCGCTTGTGGCCGGCTCGCCAAATAGATGATCGTCGGAAATCCACCACCCGCCCGACGCCGACCTGATCCGTGCGGTCTGCAATGGCAGCCGGCAACCGGAGTGCCCGTTCGGCTACTGACATCCCTCGCCTTCATGACCACCAGTTGTGCAGCTTTGGGTGGCATGGAGCGCGCTGGTCAAGTCTTCTAGCGATGAATGAGGCGCTCGATACGAGCAGCCACTAGAAGCGCGTATTTTTGAGCAATACATCCCCTTCCACTGTGCGTGGATAGTGGGCCGCTACTTCGAATGATGGTAGCAGGTCCAAAATGGCTTGCAGGGACAATTGCCCTTCGTAGAGCTCACGGTCGCTATATTCCGTGTAGATGAAGCGCGTGTTGCTCAAGGTCCGCATGCCGCCCGTAATAACATCGGCTTCGGCTCCCTGGACATCCATCCAGATGAGATCGACCGTGTTCAGCTTTACCTCGCTGCACCAGTCGTCCAGCCGCCGCGTTTCAACCGAGACAGGGCGATCGAATCGGACCCAATCATACTCTGTAAGATGATTCTTCGGGCGGCGTATTGAGCCGGAGAGGTCCCATTCCTTCGCATCACCATCTGCGTTGCTTGGATGGAAGTCGATCATCCCGTTTCGATCACTGATCGCGATTTCAAGGAGCTTCACCTTATTGAGGGATGAGCCCAGCTTTTTCTTGAAGCGCGCGATCGCTCTGGGGTCCGGCTCAAAGCAGTAGAGCTGAGCTTGCGGGCAGAGGTTGAGAAACTGTTGCGTATCGGTCCCGTCATTGCAGCCGATATCCAGGATGACTGGATTCGGCTTCTGAAGAAGTGAGACGATGTACTGGTGGACTTCTACAGAGGACACAGATGCTTTTTCCATTGGGCGCGGAGATCGCGTGAATTTCGAACTTCGAAGCTGCAATCACACGCCAGATGCGCCGGCACAACGTATATCAACGTATATAGTTCATATGCCCCTCAGTCCCCTTGATCCATGACGGCTATTTGGATGCCATCGACATCAAAAGGGAAACCTCTCGGACCGATAGGTGCAGCGACTGCCCTGCAATGCAAATTGCCTCTCGCTGTCTGGAGACCGCCGTGCGCCTTCCTCATGGCGCGCCTCTGCTGTGTTCGTGCCGCAGCGTGCAATGACCTGATCGAGCTCGGTCCAGATCAATTCTTGAAGGTCCCGCGCTCTAGATAGTCGTCATAATTGTTATTATGCGCGAGGATCTCATATTGTTCGAACCCGCCCTTCGAATGAATCTTGTGCGCCGTACGTTTCCCCGACTACCAGATGCTGCTGTAAGACGAACCAATTGTGTGCAGTCAGGCCGCCGCCGTCGAATACGCGGCGCGTCGATTGGTGTAAGGGCCGCCAAGTTGAGGAATCCTGGGATCAACCGGGTGTTCCGACGAAACGCAATGTCATTTTCGCAACAGTTTGGCGGGCTGTGTACCTGAGGGCGTTTACTTACGGACAAAGACACGCGCAGACCAGGCAACGATTCAGCAGAACTGCAGGCATGATCGTTCAGCTCATTTTTGGCCTGACTCTTGCTATAATTGGGCTCGTCACAATCTGACTATCTCCAACTTGTTCAGACGCTCAGGAGACTTGTATGAATTTCCGTCCGCTTCACGACCGCGTCGTGGTCAAGCGCATCGACGCCGATGAGAAGACCGCTGGCGGCATTATCATTCCCGACACAGCCAAGGAAAAGCCCTCGCAGGGCGAAGTCATTGCAATTGGCCCGGGCGGCCGCGATGAGACCGGCAAGCTGATTCCAATCGACGTCGAGGTCGGCGATCGCGTGCTATTCGGCAAATGGTCGGGCACCGAAGTCAAGATCGACAGCCAGGACCTGCTGATCATGAAGGAGAGCGACATCATGGGCGTTCTCACCGATGTGTTTTCTAAGAAGAATGCGGCCTAACCCAGCGCTCGCACAGCTCACCCCCTGACGAGCGCCCGCCGGGCGTGCTGAAGGATGAGAAAATAAGAAACTGAGGAATTCTTTATGTCAGCCAAAGAAGTCAAATTCGGAGTAGACGCGAGGGACCGCATGCTGCGCGGCGTCGACATCCTCGCCAATGCCGTGCAGGTCACGCTCGGTCCGAAGGGCCGCAACGTCGTGCTCGACAAGTCGTTCGGCGCTCCCCGCATCACCAAGGACGGTGTTGCTGTCGCCAAGGACATCGAACTCGAGGACAAGTTCGAGAACATGGGCGCCCAAATGGTGCGCGAAGTGGCTTCGAAGGCCGCGGATGCTGCCGGCGACGGCACCACCACCGCGACCGTCCTGGCCGCCGCGATTGTCCGCGAAGGCGCCAAGTCGGTTGCCGCCGGCATGAACCCGATGGACCTGAAGCGCGGTATCGACCTCGCGGTCGAGGCCGTGGTGGCAGACCTCGAGAAGAACTCGAAGAAGGTCACCTCGAACGAGGAGATCGCCCAGGTCGGCACCATCTCGGCCAACGGCGACCAGGAGATCGGCAAGTTCCTCGCCGACGCCATGAAGAAGGTCGGCAACGAGGGTGTCATCACCGTCGAGGAAGCCAAGTCGCTCGCGACCGAGCTCGACGTGGTCGAGGGCATGCAGTTCGACCGCGGCTACATCTCGCCCTACTTCGTCACCAACGCCGACAAGATGCGCGTCGAGATGGACGACGCCTACATCCTCATCAACGAGAAGAAGCTCTCCTCGCTGAACGAGCTGCTGCCGCTGCTCGAGGCCGTGGTGCAGACCGGCAAGCCGCTGGTCATCGTCGCCGAGGACGTAGAAGGCGAGGCTCTCGCCACCCTCGTCGTCAACCGCCTGCGTGGAGGCCTGAAGGTCGCGGCCGTCAAGGCTCCGGGCTTCGGCGATCGCCGCAAAGCCATGCTGCAGGACATCGCGATCCTGACCGGCGGCCAGGCGATCTCGGAAGACCTCGGCATCAAGCTCGAGAACGTTACGCTCAACATGCTCGGTCGCGCCAAGAAGGTGATGATCGACAAGGAGAACACCACGATCGTCAACGGAGCCGGCAAGAAGGCCGACATCGACGCGCGCGTCGCCCAGATCAAGGCGCAGATCGAGGAGACCACCTCGGACTACGACCGTGAGAAGCTCCAGGAGCGTCTCGCCAAGCTCGCGGGCGGCGTCGCGGTGATCCGCGTCGGCGGCGCGACCGAGGTCGAGGTAAAGGAGCGCAAGGATCGCGTTGATGACGCGATGCATGCGACCCGCGCGGCGGTCGAGGAAGGCATCCTGCCGGGCGGCGGCGTCGCCCTGCTCCGTGCCTCAGAGCAGCTCAAGGGTCTGCGCACCACGAACGACGACCAGAAGACCGGCGTCGAGATCGTGCGCAAGGCGCTGTCCTGGCCGGCCCGCCAGATCGCGATCAACGCCGGTGAAGACGGTTCGATCGTGGTCGGCAAAGTCCTCGACAACGAGCAGTACTCTTATGGCTTCGATGCGCAGACAGGCGAGTATAGCAACCTTGTCTCCAAGGGCATTATCGACCCGACCAAGGTCGTGCGCATCGCGGTCCAGAACGCCTCCTCGGTGGCCGCGCTGCTGATCACGACGGAAGCGATGGTTGCCGAGCTGCCGAAGAAGGCCGCGCCTGGTCCAGCAATGCCTCCAGGCGCCGGCATGGGCGGTATGGACTTTTGATCCGCTCTCTCAAAGTGGCGATGACATCAAAACCCTGGCACGAATGCCAGGGTTTTGCTTCGGGCGAGCTTGCAACGTAGCCCTTGCAAGCCGCGCCAAAAGGCCCAACCCGTCCGCCTATCCATATGAACGGCGCTAGGGCCCAGACCTAATTTGCTTGTGACTTTTCCTTCGGCGGGGACTGGGCCTCGGTCAAAGTTAAACGGGTCCAACATTGCGATGGAAAGTGGGCCTGTCGCTATTTGAGTCTCACGGGCTGCCCTGCTGAGTGTTTGAACACTTCGTCTGGGGCTTATCCGGCGCCGTCTACCCGCTTTCGACCTTCTTGCCTACTTTCCTGTCCTGACGCGTGGTCCCAAGCGCCCAAATGCCCTTTCCTGCAATTTCGCACTTACATCTCATGGCCAGAGGGCTTGTTTGAAACCCCTCAGCGAGAATGCTCATTGTCAAGAACCACAAGATGTCCTGCGGAAGTGCCATGATTTAGTGTACGCTTCTTTTTGTCCTCGCGGATGGGCTCCGCTTCGCCTGCCGGGCCCCTGAACTGCGCCGCAGCGTCCTACCATGATATCTGTTTTAGAGAGTGTGTGTGTCAGCAGGTTGCGCAATTGATGCTGTTGAGCATACGGCCAGGCAAATCACGGGGAATGACTTTTGAGGATGCAGCGAGACCGAACTTTGGACTACCCAGAAGTCGAGCTTTACGACTCTGAACACGTTGGCGGGCTGGTTGCGCCACGTGGGCTTCGCAGCACAATCGGCGATCTGTTGCCGATTGCCCTCTGGGAGCATTTCTTGTTGTAGAATTTGCGCCAAATCTCCACGTTTCCTGGGCGTCTGCAAGACTGAGGAACTGATCGGTGCTGAGATCGGCCCGGAAGCGAAGGTGGCCGCAATAAATCCCGTCCTGATAACGTGCTTATACTGCGCTTGCATCCACACTATACCAATGTGTAGCCAAGCTAGCCACGCGGATGAATTGGCACGAAGCGGGGCCGGGGTCATTGTGGGCCTTATGGCTATGTATACTCAGGTTTACGCCCAATACGGTGAGGCGCAGGAACGCACAGCTGAGAGCCGTGCAGCTGCACTATACTCCAGTTTGATCGCCGACCTCAGTCAGCTGAATTTCGCAGACGCGGATGACCGCCGAGCATTCCCTCCAACCCTACACAGCATCTTGGCAAGGCACGGACTGTTCGGACTCACCACACCAGGAGAGCACGGCGGATTAGCTCTTCCCTTGCAAGAGGCTATCGACCTCATCTCCGCCACTGCATCCTTCGATGTCTCCGCTGCCTCTACCCTCGTGATCCATAACTTCCTAGCCTTGCCCTGCATCGAAGCGGCACCGCACATCCCCGAACAAAAGCATATCATTTGGGGTGCAACGCGCGGCGATCTCTGCGCGTTCGCTTTGACCGAGCCTGGAGCAGGCTCTGCCCCGAGGCATATAGAAGCTTCGGCTCTCATGAGCGAAGATAAAGTTCAGATCTCTGGCCGCAAGATCTGGATCGGCCTGGCTGACTGGGCTCGCTGGATCGTTTGCTTTGCTCGCGCGTCTGGTCCCGATGCGAAAGGTCGGCTCGTTGGTGTACTCGTTGACAGGCAGGCTCCAGGGCTAAAGGTCACGCACGAGCATCGCACACTCGGTCTACGTGGCATTATTCAGAATACGCTGGAGTTCCAGGATGTCGAGGTGCCGCGTGCTTACGTGCTCTCCCGCGATCAAGACGGCTGGGGCGCGGCGTCATCTAGTATGAACCGCGGCCGTATCGGTGTGGCTGCTATGGGTCTTGGAGCGCTTGAGCGCGCTATCCAGCTCGCAGCCTCTTATGCAAGCCATCGTCGGCTCGGTAAACTGCGTATGATCGAGAACAGCTACATCGAGCAGTTATTTGGGCAGATGGTGCTGCGGCGGGAAGTCGTAAAGGCGATGCTGGCGGCATCCTGCCGATTTGTTTCAGCGCAGGGCGCGCCCAACGTTTACCTTGCGTCGGCAACGAAAGTTTTGTCCTCGGAGTGGTGTGGCCTTGTCGCTGATCAATGCGTCCAGCTGTTAGGTGGCCGTGGTTACGATGAGGGAACGCCTTTGGCCAAAATCTATCGAGACGCTCGCATCCTTCGCATCTTCGAAGGCCCGACTGAGGCGCTCTTATCACATCTCGGCCGCTGCCTCCTCTCTAAAGCCACCCGTGATGAAATAGCCGATCTCTTTCGATCAGTTGGTGCAGCATCAGTCCATGCTGCTGCAATTGAAGAGCTCTCTGGACTCGATGAGGCAGACGGTGCCGTGCTGATCTATGCGGGTTGGCTTACCACATTGGGACTGGCAAACGCTGTCGTGTCTGCTGGTTGCTTCTCTGTCTCAGATTGCGCCGCAGCAGCGGCTGACCTGGTCAGTTCCGAACTAGCAACTCTCCGTACTCGCGCGCCGGCACGGCAATCTGTCGAAGTCCGGTATCGGGCCAGTCGGACTCTGACCACCTTCCTTCAAGACGCGGCTTGTTCTATTCGCTCACCTGTTCTCACAGACGATTACCTTAAGCTCGTGCAGTATGTTTGAGATTTGGCGGATGCCGGACGTCTTTCCACCTGGTGGTCCCGCGCGCGACGATGCAACTCGGGAAAGCCGAAGCATCCCTGAGCACTGGCCACCTCTAAATCCCGCAGGCACTGCTATGAGGGCCTAACCTAATCTCGCTCGGGGCAGCGTGCCGCGTTCAGGAGGACCCGAGACCGCTCCTCGACCCGCTGCCGCTCCACAAGGACGGGCGGCCTCGATGAACTTGAGCACGTCTCCCCCATCCATGGTGGCCGGCCACCGTTTCGTGGTTCCCATGGTCGATACTCGCGCCTGGCGACTGCGCGAGACGGATGCGTGTTCCGACATTTCTCGTAAATCTGCCCGAGAAATGCTATGCACCACCGAAGCTCCGCCCTACACGCAAAAACTCCGCGCCCTTCATTCCTGGTACTGTTTTGCTCCATTGGAATTGGGGGCACCGAAGCGCATGCCGCAACGAGATGACCGCCATAACTTAGCCAGTGCCACGAGGCTTCTGTTGTTTCGGACAAGAGCGGCAAAGCCACTATGCTGAACCCATCAGCCATGAGTAAGCCCGCCAACGCAAGGGAGGAACCACCCATGACCGACATGATGAACCTGCGCACGCTCTTGGAGAAGATCTCTGATGCCGATCTCTGGCGCGAGATGATCGGCCTTGCCGCGCAGCCCCCGATGGAGTCTGGAAGCCGTTCGTTGGCCTGTTGTCGGATCACTTTTCGCGCTTGATCGGATGGGCCTAGCTGCCATCGAAGTAGCAGAGATGATGGATCGTCTTTCGTGAATGATGTCGCGGCGCCGCGCCGTGCAGACATCGATGGGCTTCTGCTGACACCTTCCGCGGCACATGGCATATGCGAGTTTCACGACCTCTTTGAAGAGATCGGCTTGTGTTTATGCATCATACCCTTAAGTCGGATGTCCGCTGGACAGACGCGTGCGTTCCAGACAGGAGGGCATCGCCCCACACCCGCCGCTTTCGTTTTACGAACCGCGTCGGGTTCGTCAGCTTTCGGAAAGCTAGTCCGTGTACAACGCCGTTGAAGTTAGCGGCGCGTGGTAGGGACAGCGCTTGCCCTGTGTATGCGTGGGGCTTTTGGGCGCCGAGTCACGTTTCTGCTAACTTCAATCAGTGCGGGCGGGGCAGGGACAGCGTCTGATCCATCCAGCCCGACCAGCGCCGAGTCGCGCCCGCGCTGCTTCCGGTGTGAGACCGGGATCAACTCTAAACCACCGGGCGACGTCTTCCAGATCGAACTAATAGCCTGCTTGCGCGCGCTCCGCGGCGAGGAGCTCCAGGGCCGCATGTCACCTGGCATTATCCGGGACGTAAATTGTCAAACGACCTTGTAGCCTAGCTCGATGCAAAGTTTGACCATCAGCCTTGGAACAGTGCATAGTGTCTGCGTCGGTTCCGGTTTTGAGGTCTTCACCAGAAGCCGGACGTCAGCGGAAGTGCAGCCACGAGGACAGGGCGCGGATGGTTGCGGAGCTCGTGGCGAGCGGCCAACGGTCCTACTCGAGTGCAAGCGCAGCCCATCAGGCTTTGACGCGCGAGGGCGGGAGTTCATGAAGCTGAGTGACCGGCCAGCCTCTCTCTGAATATTCTCCCCTCGCTGCACTACTTCGGGAGAGCTTCCGTCGAGCGTGCCCCTCTAACGTCCGAAGGGCCGCGGTGAGCTACGCTACCACGTCGGACGCACGTTCAGAGTGCCCCAATCCGTCTTGTCTCTGCCGTGGTGTTACACTGTCGGACGCGACGCGGCTGTCCGGCATCGATCACGAAAGAATCCGCGCGTGGGATCGGCAAGGTCAGTCGGAACCTCCGAAACACTCATCTCATCCTTTGTGTGACGACCATCGATATATCAAGTCCGTTCGGCGGGTTGCGGTAACGGTCGGCAAGACTTTTGAACAAATCACCCATCTGATCTGGCCGAACAGTAAACTCTCCATAATTAGGATCAAAGAGGGTCGTCACTTCATTCGATGTCGACGTTGCGATCATGTGGGCGTCACCTTGGACGAAACGCAAGCTGACCAAATAGACTGACGGATCCTGGGTGACCTCGTTCACGATCTGGTCGATGCGCGAAGATGTACCAAACCTATATCGTGTTTGTTCGGCGGACGGCTCTAGGCCGGCTTCGCGTAACATCATGCTTCTTGCATGACGATTGTGAGAACCTTCCGCCGTCCTTAAGTCATGATACCGCTGCTGCAGCACCGCGGCTGAGCCGTGAGTTTGAGTACCCGGGCGCAGCGCCCTCATCCGGGATGAAGGACTGCTTGGGAGATTGCGGATCCACTCCGCTGCCAATCCGACGCAGATGCCGTTGACATTGGCCTCGCACAATTCCGCAGTCCTGTAATCGAACAGAGCAGGAATAGGCCTCGCTGGAGAGGATGGACTTGAGCTGGAGGACAGAGAGGTTATGCTGGAATCTGAGGTGCTTGGACTGTAAATGTTTGCGTCGGAGGTATGTGGCTTGCTGCAGCAGAGCCCCATTTTCTCGGGCAATTCCCCAGGTGACGGGCTCTCCTGTCGAGCGAGATCCATCAGTGTTTGCTCAAATTCGCTGCTGTCTGCCGGCTGACTCGGTTCGTTAGCTTGATCAGAGCGTGTGGATTGACCACTAACTCGATTATACATGGCGGCTCGCCTGCCTCTTCATCGTACGTGTCTTCAGAGCGAGGGTGGGCTGCTTAAGCCCTCGTGAATGCTATTGCGGCAAGCTGACGACGAGCTGACAACCAAATGGGATTGAAGAAGCTACCGCCCCAGTTTGCTACTCGGCGACCCCGACCGTCTCTGCTCTCCGCCCCGCTCCAGATGAGGGTAGTGGCCGACGAGCGACCGGCTCTGGCCGAGCGACCGGCTCTGGCCGAGCGACCGATAGGCCTAGCTTGAGCAATTCCGGATGCCGTCAGGGTGACCGGATCCCGGCTCGTGGCCTAGGCGGCGCCTGGGCAGCGCCTTCGTCAAACTGAATTCGGCCGCCGCTTTAGCTTCGGTCTCACTATTTCGCGTTATGCCGTTCGGTCGGCACATGCATTTCGTTCCAAAGAGCAATCGCTTCGTCGGATCGTTCAGTGATTGCCTTGCGACCAGTCGCCTGTCCCGGGAGACGTCGTTGTTGCTGCCGAACCGACGCTCAGCACGCTTCCGCAAACACTCGTTTGAATGCCGCTAAGACCCGAACTCCAATCCGCTCCTTCGACAATAATAGGTCTCAAGCGCATACGAGACATCTCTTGAACCAGATCAGAGCACTATCAGCAGCTCCCTTGAGAACAGCGAATTCAGGCTCGGCACCCTTGCACAGCGCAACAGGCGATCGGTTCTGATTATATCCGCTTGCGACGCGCGTTCCGGCGGCGCCGAACCGGCGCTTCTGCACCAGCTCGGCCTCATCTTCCGCTCGGATATCCTTATCTCAGCTCATCATGCTGTCGCGCTCATCTGGGCGAACAACATTGCAGCTTCTGATGGCCCTAGACCAACGATGCCTACGAAGCTCGGCGGCGGCATTGGGATGCCGCGATGAGTGGGTCTCCACAGGTGCAGGCAATATCGGCTGTTATTCACATACTGCGAATGTGGCGGATGCAGTTGCATGACGCACTCCTCTTCATCCCAGAACAGGTCTTTGACAAAGCACATCTCGTCCCAATTCGGACAGCGCCGCGGCGTCGAGACAGCGACATGCTCCCACCCAGGACGGACGAATCCACTTATCTTTAGTTCACACCCGCAAGGCCCCTGCACAAGGAACACGCCGCAAGGGCCTGATCCCGGAACGGTAGCGAACCGGCCGTGTTGCACGCGGCCGGCCTCCAGCTTCTCTATCACCTGCGCCCGCACGCCCGCTCCTTTGCCTCTCGGATGGCCTTGAACTCGACGCAGATGACGTTGTCTCGCAACTCGTCAACCGGCTCGATCCTCGGCCCAGCGCTCCTGTACCCCACTTCAGTGCACCATCTGAGAAAGCCGCAGATGTCCATCATCACTCATTCTCCTGTTATAGAGTCTCTAACGCTCGCATTGTGGACGAAGATCGCTCTCAGGGGCCACTGATTGCGTGAGTACGCGCGATAGCACGATCTGCGCGATGGCAGGCCGTCGCCGAACAGAGCGCGCATCAGCAACAGCAATGTCCGCCATCACTCTTCAAGCAAGCGTTAGCGCCCCATTCATGTTTCATGGTGACCTTCTGAGCACAAGAACTTGTCGGTTCTTGGCGCCGTCATCTCCTCTTCAATGAATTGGTCGTCATCATGGCATGCTTCTATGGCGGCGTTTGAGATCCACATTCCATGTTGTCTCGCAAGACCACTGCCGGCACCAGTTGATGATTCTCGGCGATCCTGCTTGGTGAGATCGTGGGACTTGACCATTCGCAGCTTTCGACGAGTCTGAACGGTGCCAAGCGCCGTCTACGTGAGCACGACTGAATTGTACGGGCCAACTCGAACGGGCTTGCACCAGAGCAGCAGACGCCGGGCGTGAACTGTTTTCGCGCTGATAACATCCAGCGATTCGCCTGCCATCTCGGTGTCCCCTCGTAAGGTGACGGTCAGAAACAATGATTAGTCGGTCTCAATGGGTGCGACCGTCGGCCGTCTTTCCAGCGTTACTACGATGCAACTCCTAACGCATTGTTCAGGGGATGACGCCCGGCGACGTGCTCGCGCTTTTGCTGCTAATGTGGGTGTTTTCTTTCAGACATGGACGTCGCGAATCCGACCTTGGACAGCGGCTTGGTGTCGCCAACGCCCGACAGACGCGCTTTCGTATGCATCAAAAGCGGTGCCGACACTTTTCCGTCGTGGCATGTAGATTGCTGTGGCAACGGAACGCGACCTTCAATGCACCGACGATACACGAGCATATCATCGGCCGGATGCTCGCCGCGCGCAGACAATTCTGATACTCGCCTTATGAAAGAGGACCGCGAACCTATGAGTGGTACGAGGCATGCAAAGCCTGGCATTTTTCTGTGGACCAGCGCGACGTCTGATGAAATGACGCATTGGCGCGCACCAAAGCAACCAACGGGCAAGCATTACGGCGCCAATTGTCGCTCTCGGCTGGTGCAAAGGAGGTGGAACCTTTGGCCGCTGGCCGCACTCCTCATAAATGCGCTGCTTTGGGCCGCTATCTACTGGATCATTTCAGCGCTCTTCTAATCTCGCGGATGGCAAGGCGCGCGGAGCTTACCGACGCCTCTCGCGTGTCGCGGCCGCACCTTATGCGCACCATCAATCGGAGGTGGAGACCTCGTTCACGGACTTGATTCCAATCCACACTTCGCGCGACTACCTGGAACTCCACCCCTCCGACGAACGCAAAGGAATATTGAGGCATACCGCCGATATCTCGAATTGGCGAAACCGATATGCCATTGCAGCCGCAACGAAGTGCCAAACACTGACCTGTCACGGCTCAACATGTCCGCGCGTAGATGTCATCCGGGCTTCCGCATTAGTTGCGACGCAGTGACTGCAAATTGACGTCTAGGATTTCGCACGTTCGTGATATCAGGATTAGCTTTCGAGAAGCTGACTAACCGAGTAGACCTGAAGGAGCGTTGGGCAGGCGGCCTGCTCCGCCTTCACCTACGTATCGCGATCTGGAGCGCGCCACAGGAGCGTCAGGATCCCTCGCCCTACGGTGCCCCTCAAAGTCTCTTCCAAGAACTGACCTGCTTGCTGAGCGACATTTGCGCGGCTATTGCGCCGGGTAGCGATCAACAGGCTAGGGCCTTTTTGATGATCCGCAGCGATGTTTTACAGCTCTTCCTCAGGCCACGTATCGTCCTCGTTTTTGTGCATCTGCCACACGTGGGCACGCCGAGCCAGCATGTCGTATTCCACGGCAATTTTAAGCAGCCTGTCCTTGGCTTTTCCGTCAGCGAGCGCTTCCGCTTTCTTGCGCGTTGCTTCCGCGCGGCCTCGCCAGTGGTCGGGCTGGTAGAGTTTACTTTTCGGATTCATGCCGAGAGCATGCAATTCGCAGATCAAAGAAATGCGACACCGGCGCTCCGTATAATCACGTAACAGCGACGCTCGTCGCCTCGGTTGAACACACGCGGACGATCGCCATGGACAGAGGCAATTCTGAAGCACCAAAACGCGCCTTGCAGCCGAGGCTCGTACGAAGAATGCACAGCCCCGACCTCCTCAGACGATGGGATGCACAAAGGGCTTGAATCGCACGTAGCGTTAGATTGTACGATCCTGGACAAGTTGGAACCACGCCCGACAATCCAGGTGGTCCGGACACATCATAAGAATTGCGAATGTTTCAAACATCTAAACTCACCTGGCGCAGCTCGATCAGGATGACAAGATTCTCCAGGCGCATCCTTGTCCGCGCTTTGTCGGAGCTGCTCCTATCGCGGCTGGACGAAATCGCACGTTTCGAGGTCTGCACGGCAGGCGCTTCCACCACCGTAGCCTCACCGGAACGACGCAAGACTGAGGCTCCGCCCCAGATACCCTGCCCAACGTCTTCACATCACGCGGAACACAGGTGCGGATATACCAAACGGTCTGGGCGCGCGCCATCATGGTTCGCTCTGCACGATCGAATGCATCATCAACAATGGCTTGAGCGGACCTAGCTTTTGCCTGATCTCTCTGCCTCGCGGCCCGGGCCACTTCAACCCGGCGTCGCGCCTGCTACGGCATCATTAGTCGGCTGGCGAGTAGGCTGAGCCAGAGCACCTAAGCACATGTCCCGCCCAAGCAATACCTCGCGACATCCAAGCAGGCACCAACCGCACAATCACCGGAAGCTCCGAAATGATCACTTGTTTGGCCAGCTTACCCGCCAGTGCTTCCTCTCTTCGCGGAGCTCCGCCACTAGCAGGTGTCGTTTCGTCATGCCGGACAGATGACCAGCACCGTAGGGTCAGACCGCAAAAATGAAAGGACGAGCTTGCCGGCACCGCACTTAAGCAGTTCCGGCCTGTTTCGCGGCTGACAGGTCATGTTGGCGCTTCGCGCAGGAAGAACAATACCGTAGCCCTCCGACCTAAAGGAATATCATGGCTCAAAATCAACGAACTCAGCTGCCTTCGCGCCTCAAACTCAACTACTGCGTCGTCGCGCTTGCCGTCGCAATGACAGCTCTAATGCCCACGCTGCTCAACGCGCGCGATCAAGCGCCGACCGCAGAGGAGAAAGAGGCTTGCATGGAGGACGTGTTCCGCCTTTGTAGCAGCCACATACCAGATCCCACCGCCATCACTGCCTGCCTCAGATCCAGGCAAGCGAGCCTCAGTCAGCAATGTCGCTACGTGATCTCCGTGCGAGACACTGGCAAGAAGAGCAGCGACTCGAAGTGAAGATGTGCCGGCCTGTTCGTTTGCCTCATCCACAGAAGTGGCCCCAGCCTGACCTGCAGGACGGTCACCTGAGGTCAGGTGACGAGCATGGCCGCCTACAATTGACCGACGCTCTGGTTCAATCGCGCTTGTTCGGATGGGCGAATGCATAAATTACCCTTCGATACCGTTCTGATCGCCAACAGGGGTGAGATAGCCGCTCGTATCATCAAAACCTTGACCAAGCTTGGGCTTCGTTCTGCAATTGCTTACCATGAGGTTGACGCGGGAACCCCGGCCGTCTCAATGGCCGACTTGGCTATTCCGATCAGCGGCCGCACGCCGATCGCAGGCTATCTGGATATTGAGCAGATCATTGCTGCCGCCCACAAGGCGAACGCCGGCGCGATACATCCGGGTTATGGAATGCTTTCCGAGAATGCGGAATTCGCCAGTAGAGTGATAAAGGCCGGCATCGTATTCATCGGACCCGCTCCAGAAACTATCGAGCTAATGGGCGATAAGATCCGCGCCCGTAATTTCGTCCAAGGCAATGGCTTTCCAGTCGCACCGTGCGCCATCGAGGAAGATGATCCGGCCACATTCGTTTCGAGAGCGCGGGCCATTGGAGTTCCTTTGCTCGTGAAGCCATCAGGTGGCGGTGGCGGCAAGGCAATGCGGATTGTACGCGACCCCGCTACGTTGGAGGCAGCCATTGAGCAGGCGAGCGGTGAAGCGCGTCGCTACTTTGGAGATGGCCGACTTTACGTTGAACGATATATCGAAAACCCGCGACATATTGAAGTACAGGTGCTCGGTGACTCCTTCGGTAACCTGGTCCATCTCTTCGAGCGCGAATGTTCGGTGCAGCGCCGTTTCCAGAAGATCATCGAGGAAACGCCCTCGCCAGCGCTATCACCAGAATTGCGGACCCGGATTTGCGAAACCGCCGTCGGCATCGCGCGTGCAGCGAACTATCAGAATGCAGGAACGGTCGAGTTCATTTTCAGCGGCGGAGAGTTCTACTTTCTGGAAATGAATACACGCCTTCAGGTCGAACATCCGGTGACCGAGATGATCACCGGCGTCGATCTGATCGCCGAACAACTCTATGCGGCAGCGGGCCGAAAACTTGCACTTTCGCAGTCCGACATTGTTTCAAAGGGGCATGCAATCGAGCTCAGGCTTTGCGCGGAGGCTCCCGAACGCGGATACGTCCCGACCACCGGCAAAGTACTTCATATCGAATATCCGGATGGCGTACGAATCGACAGCGGCATCATGCAAGGCCAGCACATAACGCCGGCATTCGATTCCATGCTCGCCAAGATCATCGTGCATTCACCGAGCCGTATAGAGGCTGCGCTGAAAGCCCATCGCGCCGTTCGCGAACTGGTTCTACTTGGGTGCGAGACCAACGCGAGCTTGCTCGCCCGGATTCTTCGCGACGAGGCATTTCTTGGCGGTCAGTTCCATACTGGATACCTAGAAGAAAACCCACATCTCGCAGCCGGCAACTTTGCTGCGGAAACCTCTGCGTTCCTGGCATCTGCGGCTCTTCTGACAAGACCGGTCCGCGAGTCGGCCGATGCCGTGCCCGAGCTTCACGCAGCGCTCGGTAGTTGGAGAAATTGACGTGCATCACTCATTCGAGGTCGACGGCGTGGATCATGAATTGTGGCTTTCACCCAGCCAGCAGGGCTACCGGCTCCATCTCCGGGACCAGGTAATTGCCCCTGTCGCGCTCACCCATTGCAATGAGAGTAGCGGCATCTTGACCATTGCGGGCCAGAGCGAACCCGTCAGGTTCGCCATCGAGGGGGATCTCATTCACCTCCACATCCGCGGCAGGACGCGCATTTTGCGCTACAATGACCCGTTGCGAGCGTGCGCATCCAAGAACAGCGAGACTCACGCCCTGGTGGCCCGGGCGCCGATGCCTGGCTTTGTTGTTGCGGTCACAGTTTCGTCTGGTCAATTGGTCTCGGCGGGAATGGCACTGATGCGGATTGAAAGCATGAAGCTGGAAACGATCATACGCTCACCACAGGGTGGCATCGTCGATCGAATTCACGTCAAGGAAGGTGAGAGCTTCGAGCACGACGCTGTGCTGGTCACGCTTTCTAAAGAAGGGCGCTGAAATGCAGCGGATCGGTTCCGTGGCGAACGTGAACTCGCAGGATTTTCGTCGCAACGACCTGCACAACAGACAACTTGCCGCCGAATTGAAGGAGCGCCAACGTGTTGCCCGCTTCCACAGGCCTGAGCGGGACTTCGAGCGGCTACGTCGGCAGAATAAACTGTTTGTTCGTGAGCGGCTCGCGGCCCTGCTCGATCCGGAAACTCCATTCCTAGAGCTTTCGACGCTGGCGGCTAACAAGGCATACGACGGCGAGGTGCCCGGCGCGGCCCAGGTTGTCGGCATCGGCATTGTGGCGGGGCGAGAGATTATTGTTCACGCCGACGATGCCAGCGTGAAGAGCGGCGCATGGTATCCACTCTCGGTCAAGAAGATCGTGCGGACACTGGATATAGCCATCGAGAACCGTCTGCCGGTGGTTCACCTGTGCGACTGCGCCGGCGGATTCCTGCCTTTGCAGGCGGAATTCTTTGCTGATCGCTACCATGCCGGTCGAATTCTCCGCAATCAATCCGTTCTCTCGAAGATGGGGGTGCCGCAGGTCGCCATCGTCATGGGCCACTGCACCGCGGCAGGGGCCTACGTCCCTGCGCTTAGTGAATATAACATTATTGTCGAAGGCACTGGAGCGATTTTTCTCGGGGGCCCTCCAGTCGTGAAGGCTGCCACCGGTGAACAAGTGTCCGCCGACGAACTTGGCGGCGCCCTCATGCATACCAGCGTGTCGAGTACCTGTGATTACTTCGCAAGCTCCGAAATCCATGCGATTGCGATTGCCCGCGACGTCGTTGCTCGCTTCCACCAACCGGCGAAGACCTCGATCGATCGAGTGGCCTCCGAGCCGCCCGCCTATAGTGCGTCCGAACTCTACGGCATCATTCCAAAGGACTCGCGAGCGCAGTTCGACATGCGTGAGATCATCGCTCGTCTGGTCGATGGCAGCCGATTTCAAGAATACCAGCCGCGCTATGCGACATCACTCGTGTGCGGCCTTGCGCGACTTCATGGATATCAAATCGGGATCCTTGCCAATAATGGCGTGCTGTTCGGCGACAGCGCGCTAAAGGGGGCTCATTTCATTCAATTGTGCGACAAGAACCGGACGCCCCTGCTCTTCCTGCAGAACGTAACTGGCTTTATGGTTGGGCGCGAATATGAACGACGTGGGATCACCAAGGACGGCGCCAAGCTGATCATGGCGGTGTCCGGAGCGTCCGTGCCGAAGTTTACGATCATTTGCAATAGCTCGCACGGCGCAGGAACTTACGCCATGTCGGGACGCGCGTTTGACCCTCGATTCGTGTTCAGCTGGCCGAATTCTCAGATATCTGCGATGGGCGCCGAGCAGGCCGCCGGAGTTCTCACCCACGTCAAGGCGAGACAATTGGCTCGCGCCGGAGGGCGCCTCTCGGAGCAGGAATTGGCAGCCATTCGAGCACCAATTCTTGAAGAATATCGCGAGAGGTCAAGTGCCTATTATGCGACCTCGGAAATCTGGGACGACGGCATTCTCGATCCTGTCGATACCAGAACTGCCCTCGCAGTCGCATTGAGTGCTTCGCTCAATGCGCCGATCGATGCGCCGCAGTACGGCGTATTCCGACTGTAAGGCAGGACCGAACACGTCTCACCGCCTCATGCGGCCGGATCAACGGGACGCGTCTATCGCTCTATGAAGGCTCTGCTGCGCACCCTCATTTACAATCAGGTGGAGTTCTTTTGTAGAGCCCAGCTGAGATCGGGCTCCATCTCCCAGCACCATCACTCGCGAAGCAGGTAGAGGAAGCCGCTTCAATGCTCCACGACGGCGGCGCCCGAAAGCTAAAAGGGTTTGAAGGATGCGGTGATCCGGCCGGAACACCGCGGTAAAGAGGCCGCTGCGGACGCGGCAAGCGGGCGCGAGACAGTGCCATCGGTCCTGGCAAGAAACTACAGCGTTCTAACTGGCCGACGATCTCCTCTCGACGGCACCACGAAAAGGAGAGCTTGACCCTCACGTAGCGTCAGGTTGTAGCCTCGCCAAGGGCGCCCACACTCAACCGACTGCTGCCTTAAGCGTCGCGGAAGAGATCGAGAGTTTGGACAAGTAAAGTTCGATGGAAGAGCTTAGATCGATCATCGGCAAAGTTGCCACCGGCGCCACTCTGACGCGCGAGGAAACTGCGTCTGCCTTCGACAGCATGATGTCGGGGCACGCGACTCCCTCGCAAATCGGTGGCTTGTTGATGGGGATGCGGGTCCGGGGCGAGACGGTCGAAGAAGTCACCGGCGCCGCCTCCGCGATGCGGAATAGAGTGCCGCGCGTGGAGGCGGCATGCGACCCCGTCGGTATCGTCGGCACGAGCGACACCCCTATATGTTCGGTCAACGTGTCGACGTGTGCTTCCTTCATCGTCGCCGGGGTCGGCATTCCTGTCGCCAAGCATGCCAACCGCGCTGCACCTTCGGGTTCAAGCGCCGCAGACGTGTTGGCGCGCCTCGGCGTGAAGGTCGATCTCAAACCTGAAGCTATTGCACGTTGTGTACAGGAAGCCAAAATCGGCTTCATGTTTGCGTTAGCCCGTTATCCGGCGATGCAGCGCGTCGGCCAGATCCGGACCGCACTTGGAACCCACACGATCTTTAATCTAATCGAGCCTCTATCCAATCCGGCCAGGGTCAAGCGGCAGATCGTTGGGGTATTCTCTCCCGAATGGGTCGAGCCTCTGGCGTACGTCTTGAAGAACCTTGGTGCCGAATCGGTATGGGTTGTTCATGGCTCGGACGGGCTCGACGAAATAACCATTACGGGTCCAACCCTTGTTGCTGCGCTTGAGGCGGGTATAGTCCGCACCTTCGAAGTGACGCCGGAAGAAGCAGGGCTCTCCCGCTGCCGCAACGACGCGCTGGAGAACAGCGATGCCGAGGCCAATGCCGTTGCTCTGCAAAATGTGCTTGATGGCGAACCAGGTCGATTTCGCAACGCCGCGCTTTTGAACGCGGCGGCGGCATTGGTCGTGGCCGGCCGGGCCTCGACCTTGCAGGAAGGCGTAGCACTTGGACAAGAAGCACTTGATGGCGGCGCCGCAGCCGCTCGACTGAAGCGCCTGATCGCGGTTTCGAACGCGTGACAGCCGAGCTGGCCGATGTTCGAGTCCGACCAAGTCTGCTGCTCACGAGCGCGAAAGTATTGCAGGCGCGAATGCGCCTCACTTCTGCTGGATTTCAAGGAGCTACGCCGCCTGCGCTCGCCCTCACCGCAGCAATTTCGCGCTGAGCACGCGGCCCGAGCGCCAACTTTTTTATCGACGAGAGCCTGTTGCAGCCAGGATTGCCGCGGTGAGGACCCACGACGAAGCGGCTGCGCGCAAAGGAGAGAATCGATGATGTCCTGGCTGAAGATTGAAACACAAGGATCTATTGCAGTGTTAGAACACATCATTCGGAAGTTCCGGGAATTGATCGATACAGATAGCTCGATCCCGCCGGAGTTGCGGGGTGCGCTGCACGCGACGCTGGATAAGCATCTTATCGAGGCAAAAAAACGTATTCTCCTAAAGGCGCTTTAGGTGCGCCGATGCCATCTACATGCGGAGAAACTCTGGCAGGCGCGCGCCGGTACCGCAATCGGCCATCCTCTCCCCACGACGGCCCAGCGAGGTTCCAGCCCCGCTGGTCGGATCGCGACCACAACTCTATGGCACTCTATTGAAACTCGCCGCTGCAATCGCCAGTAACAAGGCGAGATACTGCGGGTCGGTCTGGTCATGATTGTAGCTAATCCAAAGGACATCGAAATCATACCCGAGCTCGATCTGAGCTTGCTCGTCACGTAATTTCCGACACCGGGTACCTTATTACAGGCCGCCCAATACGGATCAAAGTCGGAATCGAGTACAACTCCAGAGGCAGATCATGAGTCACCAGTTTGAAATGCCGTCTATCCAAGCGGCAGAGTTCCGTCAGGTCATGCGTAATTTGGCGAGCGGCGTCGCCATCGTGACGACCGGAACGACGGCCGGACGACGTGGACTGACGGTGAGTTCTGTGACGTCTATCTGCATGGAGACGCCGTGCCTGGTCGTTGGTATCGATGCCTGCTCCCAGGCACATGATCCTCGCCAGCGGCAGCTTTCGAGTCAGTCTTCTCCGCAGTGACCAGGAAGACCTTGCCCTGCATTTTGGCGGTCGGGAGGGGCCCCAAGGCGTTCACCGCTTCGATACAGCGCCCTAGAATCAAGGCGTTCTCAACGTACCGCTATTGCCGAACGCATTTTGCGCGCTCGAATGCGTTTTGTATGATCACAAGGTGCTTGGCACCCATACCATCTTTATCGGACCGAATTATCGCGACCCGACGAGGCCGTTGCAATCCATTGATCAACTTGCGGGCGCGCTTCAACCCTACTGCTTGACTGAGCGCGGGTTGCGCAGATGGGAGAGCAGAACGATGAATGGCCTCGATTCCTGATCGCTTCCAGCGACAGTCATCGAACAATCGACCGGGCTGCAACTATTTCACAGATTAGAGCTCGTACTGAGAGGTCCCTCAGCTCCGGCGATTTTTTTGGCGCTTCGCCGCTCGTGCTATGCTGGCGCTGGGCGGCGACCTCCCGCATTGGGACGCGTGGGGGTGGTCAGGCCAATGCGATTTTCGCCGATGTCGCAGGACCAGAACGGCCAACTCCAGAAGGCCTTCTTCTTGGGGCCGCATAATCCCGTCGAAAACTACCAGCTTTGGTAGCTCAGTTAGAATCGACAGGCGCGTACATCGTTGCCGCAGCAAGATCGGATCCGGAGGCTCGCCTGGGTCACAACGGTTGGTGACTCTCTAGATGTTCGGCCTCGATTCTGATGTGAGAGATGATGTCATCATCTTGCAGAAGCAATGACAATCGAATTCAAGGGCGTCAGATGTCCAGCAACCCGTTCCAAATCGCCCCGATTCTTGAGGGCATTCGCCGCTGGGTCGTGATCGAATCTCCGACGGAGCGGCCGGATCAGATCAACAAGCTGGCTGATGTCGTCGCAGCAGGCTATCGCGACCTGCCGGCCAGCGTCGAGCGCGTTGCGGGGCGTGACGGCTGCGGCGATCATTTGGTCATCCGCTCTTCTTGGGGGCGGGGCGTACCGGGAATTCTGGTCTTGAGCCATCTCGACACCGTCCATCCGATGGGATCCATCGAACGGCTACCATTCAAGATCGAGGACGACAGTGCGTTCGGTCCCGGCATCTACGACATGAAGGGCGGCGCCTACCTCGCCTATCACGCATTCCGGCAGATCTGCGCCGATGACGCACGCCCGCCGCTCGGCATCACCCAGCTCTACGTCTCGGACGAAGAGATTGGCAGCCCAACCTCGCGTGCGCTGATCGAGGCCGAGGGCCGCAGAGCCAAATACGTGCTCGTGACCGAACCGGCGCGCGACGGCGGCAAGGTCATCACCGGGCGCAAGGGCGTTGCGCGCTTCGAGGTATTCATCAAGGGCGCGCCCGCGCATGCCGGCACGCGCCCCGAGGACGGCCGCAGCGCGATTCGGGAACTCGGCCATGTGATCCAGACGCTGGAGGCGATGAACGATCTCACGCGCGGTATCACCGTCAATGTCGGCGTCGTCCGCGGCGGCACCAGGCCAAACGTGATCGCGGAATTGGCCTATGCGCAAGTCGACATGCGCGTCCCGACCATGGCCCATGCCGAGGAGCTGGTGCCGAAGATTCTGGGCATCAGCTCGCGCACCGAGGGCGTCAAGGTGAAGGTATCAGGCGAATTGAACCGTCCGCCATATGAGAAGACCAGCGCCGGCGCCGCGCTTTACGCACACGCCAAAAAGCTTGCTGCCGAGCTTGGATTCGAGCTGCTCGATGCGTTCAGCGGCGGCGGTTCCGATAGCAATTTCACCGCGCCGCATACCGCGACCCTTGACGGCCTTGGCGTCGATGGCAAGGGCGCGCATACGCATTATGAGCAACTCTACATCTCGTCGATTGGACCTCGCGCGCGGCTGCTGTACCGCCTCTATCAGACACTGCGATAATCCCAGGACCAGGCGAAGGCAGTGACCGCGACGGACGTTGGATGACGCCCGCCGGCACATTCGCCGAATCATTTCTCGAACGCCGCAAGGGCTATAGGCTGGTGCCCCTATCAGGCCGACCTCATCGACAACTATCGGTCGGCCGCATTTGGCATCCCACGGTCGGCGCCAGATAGAAGTGACTGAGCTATTCAATGACGGCGCAGTGCACTTCAGGCGCGCAATCGGCTGCAAGGGCAGCGAGCGCCTGGTCGCGGAAGGGCGAGCGTTTCCGACAATGCGCTCATTTGGCAGCGACCCTGATCTCGACGGGAGACGAACTTTCTGGGCTCGCATCGCAGCGCTGAATGCTTGCGACAGCACACCGGCCGGCGGCCATTTTCACAGGCTGCCAAAAAGGGCTTGAATCTGACGTAACGTTAAGCTGTACGGTCCTGGTTAGCACCTATCTCGGTCTGCCGCCGGGATTGTGAAGGATTGAGCATGTCTCAGCTGGTCAGATCCGAGCCCCGATGGTCGGTCATGATCCTCGTCCCCGATGCGGGGTCGGTCGGAAGGGCTATGCAGCGAGCGCCGGTTGTGGAGCTACCGCTCGCACGTAGCTTTGAATCGTTCGGCATTCCGGAACCGAGACTATGTGGCTGTCCTGGGCCGGGCCACCAGACAGGCGTTGAGGTCGGAATTGATAGACCTAGACCTCCATCCGAAGCCCCTGCCGACGGGCGCTGCTTCCTGGATCTGAACCAAACCTCTCCTCTGGTGCGACACCGCGCCAAAATCAGTTGGCCGAACCGGCTTTCCGCTCTGTTCAAACTGCTTTTCCATGGCTGGCAAGGCAAACGGCGGGCCTGCGTTGGTTTTCAAAGAGCCTGAGCTGCAAGTGTCGCTCCGCGCAACCACCCGGCATCGGAGATATTGCTTGGCATTCTGGAGCAGCAAGTTGAAAGAGCCCGACGACGTCAAGAAGGTCCTGTTAATCGACCATATTGAAGGCCAATGCCGTTGCATCATCGGCTTCAAAGATGGAGATGCCAGAGCGGCCTATATGTGCGGCGAGCCTGTATATCAAAGACGCGGCAAGAAACTGTCTTCGTGGTGTGCCTATCACTACCGACAGATGCACACGACCGACGCCGAGCTGAACAGAGTGAGTGATCAATCGCCCGAGATCTCTCAAGCAATATCCATTGTTCGCAACCCATGACATCCATCAAGAACCCTGTCCGGCCTAGGCCGTGTGCTCATAGCCTGTACAAAGGCCAACCGAAGCATGTGATCGGAGCCTCGCCGAGCAATTCCGGGTTGCGGCTGAAGCGCATCGGGACAAACGTAACGTGCGGGCCAGAGGCTCATGGATAACAAGTTGGATCTCTGCACACTGATCGAGCGAAACGCTGCGTATACTCCCGGCAAAACTGCGATCCATTTCGAAGGGAAAAGTCTCAGCTACGCCAGCCTCAATCGGCGGATCGAGCGGATCGCTCGCGCCTTCAAGAGCCAGCTCGGCGTCCAAAGGGGAGACCGGATCGCGATCCTCAGCCTCAACAGGCCTGATTATCTGGCGCTGCTCTATGCGTGCGCGAGGCTCGGCGCAATCCTCGTACCATTGAATTGGCGTCTTGCGGCCGCCGAGCACCTTTTCATTTTGTCAGACTCGGGGGCAAAAGTGCTCGTTCTTGAGCAGTGCTTCGGCGCAGCTTTGCCTGTCCTGACGAAGCAAGTACCCCGTGCCTCTCTTGTCGGGTTGGATTTTACGCCTCTCGGCGGCTGCAAGTTGGACGATCTCTTGGACGGAGACTGTGGTGACGGACGCAATCCTCGCGCGGAGCCGTCTTGCCCGCTTCTGATCGTCTATACTTCGGGCACCACAGGGCGACCGAAAGGCGCCGTGCTGCGTCAGGAAGCGTTGCTGTGGAACGGCATCATGAGTCAGCACATGCATGACCTCACCTCGGCTGATCACACGCTGGCTGTTTTGCCGTTCTTCCACGTCGGGGGCTTGAACATCCAGACGACGCCGAGTTTGCATCACGGCGCGACGGTGAGTATCCACACCCGCTTTGGGGCGGAGACGGTGCTTGATGCGTTCGAACATGACCGGCCGAGCCTGGCAGCCCTGGTGCCAGCCATGATGCAAGCCCTGGCCAGCAATGGTCGATGGGAAAGCACCGACCTATCCTCGCTCAGAGCAATCTGTACCGGATCGACGATGGTGCCTCAGCACCTTGTCGAGCGCTTTGTCGCGCGCGGCGTCCCAGTCCTACAGGTTTACGGTTCGACGGAGACCTGCCCGATCGCTGTGTATACGAAGCTCGGCGCAAATCCCGTGCCTGAGGGCTCAAGCGGCTTGGCAGGTCTCTGCTGCGAAGCGGCGATCATCGATGATTCGGGCAGCAAGTTGCCGCCCGGCACCCCTGGCGAAATCGCAGTCCGTGGGCCCAACGTTTTCTGCGGATATTGGGGCAATCAACAGGCATCGCGTGAGGCTCTGAACAATGGTTGGTATCACACTGGGGACATTGGCCGCTGCGACGCAGATGGATATATTTGGGTCCACGACCGCAAGAAAAACCTGATCATTTCAGGCGGAGAGAATATCTATCCGGCAGAAGTAGAGCGTGTGCTTACGGACCATCCGGATGTCGCGGAATGCGCCGTGGTCGGTCGACCTGATGCGCGGTGGGAAGAAGTACCCGTCGCCTATGTGGTCAAGCGACCGGGGGCCCGGGTCGAGGCGGAAGCGCTGACGGCACATGTCCAGTCACAGCTCGCCCGTTTTAAGGTGCCGCGCGAGATCATTTTCACACAAGAGCTACCGAAAACCGCGTTGGGCAAGATCCAGCATTTTTTGCTGAAGGAAATCGCCACGCGATCAGCCCGAAAGGAGCTATCAATTGAGATCGGCAGAACGGAGGCGGGCCGTGCTCTACATCGCAGGTGACATCGAGACGGCGCAAAATCAACCTTCGCTCAGTGCCTCACGACGGCGCAGCAAGTTCAACATTGCTCGCATGACGATCCCTGTCTGATCGCGTCCAGATGCCTGGAGGTCGCGGATGCCGCGGATCTTGATCATGAATGCCGGTACGGCTCAAATGTCGGGCGCCGATCTGACAGCAGCTCAACTTTCGCTGGCCGCCAACTCGGCATATCGTTCAGCATGGTTTGCCCAGCACGGCGACCTGATAGTCTCCCCGGTAGTCATCCCGGCGGATCTGCTATCCTTCATTGGCGCGACGCTCGATTTCGATGCATCGAGTCTTTTTCTGCTTGTACCTGTAGGCGGCCGCCAATCGCCGGTCCTTGATGACTGCACATTGCTGTCCAAGACTGTTGTTGAGCGGATCAACAGACATATTCGTCAGAAATCAACCTGGCGATTGTATCCTTGCTACTCTACTGAAGGCGTCGCACGCCTGGCGGCCATGCTGGGCATACCGCAGACCGGCGACGACTTCGCTCTGCAGCGAGGGCCTGATCTGTTGAACCGCAAGAGCCACTTCCGTCAATTGGCGACAAGCGTCGCACTTCCGCTGCCCAATGGATCTGTCACGACGGACGCAAACGAACTATTCAGAGCGGTCACTTCCCTCAGATCCGAGACCGGCAGAGTCATTGTAAAGCTGGACAACGGAGCCGGTGGAGTCGGAAATGTCATCCTGACCGGCAATGAAAGCGATCCACTACCTGGGGCAAGAGATACCCGGCGAATTTCATGGCGGTCGTTTGATCCTGACGCGCTTTGGTCTGAGATGACAACAGTGTCTTGTAAGACGCTGGTGGTGGAATCGTACCACCTGGCCCGGTCTTTGTTCTATCTCGAGTATGAAATCGAGGATGATGGTTCAATCGTTTTCATCAACAGTGGAAACATACGACTGCGCAAAAGCACAGATGGATCCGAGAGAGCTCTGATCTGGACAGGACTTGAGCTTCCAAGTGACCTGACGAACGAGCAATGGTTGACCGCCCAGGCGCACGCCTACCGATTTGTGGCGCTTGCGCGAGACCTGGGATATCGCGGGATGATCAACATTGACGCCATTTTCGCGAATAGCGGACGGTTGCTGTTTAATGAAGCGAATGGCCGCTGGGGTGGCGGCTCCGTGTTACACAGTATTGCCGTCCGGCTGCTGGGCTTCGACTATTCCGGTTGCAAGGTTATTTTATCCGTGAGAGATGTTCGATCACGATCCCTCCAAACAGCGCATGATCGTTTCGGCAAGGAAGGATTTCTATTCGACCGCTCACGCAAGGAGGGCGTCATCCCGCTTGCCGCAGACGAAGAGGCTGGCACGGTGGAGTGCCTTGTGATTGCGCGCGACAGGCCCGCGGCCCGCGATCTACAGCACCGCCTACTGAGCATGGTTGATTGAGATCGCATCGACCATATCTTGGACCGTTCAATTCATCCGAACTTACCAATCAGATCGTGGCCTTCAAGATCGGCGTTTCGGTGCTGTTAGGCCAACGAAACCGCTGACTTGCCCTACTCTCCGAACTACCTGAACCTTACGCTTGCAGAGTGATCCGCTCAAAACGCGCGGCCGTGAGAGCGGGCCACGAGTTAGACCACCGCGCACCCGTATAGCTTTCGAGGAGTCCGCACCCGTTTGTTCGTAAGCATCCGGTGAGGCTTTCAATTACCCATAACTTTGACCACTCGGCCTGATTTGCTGATCGGCGAAATCTTGAGTCGAAAGAATCACTTGTGATTCCTTGCTGAGCACCTGATTCGCGAGGGGGTGCTCTATGGGGCTGACATTAAGGGATCGATCGGCAAGAGGCCGGTTGCGATCCTTGGAGGGTGAATGTTGGATTGATCGAGAGACTAGTGGATGCGAGTTTAGGGACGCGCGGCTGGGCGACAGATTCCGCAAGCTGCTCACGCAGATTGGAAGCGCCATGGGACAAAGCATTCCGCTCGTCTGCCAGGATTGGGCGAATACCAAGGCAGCCTACCGCTTCTTCTCTAATGACCGGGTCAGCGAAGCGGACATTCTGGCCGGCCATTTCCAATCGACAAGTGATCGCGCCGCAGCCACAAAAGGTCTCGTTCTTGTGCTGCATGACACAACCGAATTTAGCTATCGGCGCGAAAATTCCGAAGCAATCGGCATCACCAAGAGCATAAACAGTGGATGGGATAAGGCGGGGCGCCTCAGATCTCACACGGTTTGCGGCATCCTCATGCATTCGAGCCTCGCAGTTACAATCGAGGGTGTGCCGCTGGGGTTGGCGGCCGTTAAGTTCTGGACCCGGAAGAAATTCAAGGGGACGGCAGCGCTTAAAAGGAAGATCAATCCGACCCGGGTTCCCATCGAGAAAAAGGAAAGCGTCCGGTGGTTGGAAAATCTCAAGCAGTCTACGCAACTCTTGGATCATCCGGGACGATGCATCCATATTGGTGATCGCGAGAGTGACATCTACGAGCTCTTCTGCGCAGCACAGGAGATCGGACCCCATTTGCTGATCAGGACCTGCGTCGACCGCTTGGCTGGAGACGGGGATCACACGATCGCTGACGAAATGGACGAGGTCGCCGTCAAAGGGCTGCATCGCATCGAAGTCAGAGACAGCAACGGCGATCCCGACCAGGCCATTCTTGAGATCAGGTATCGCAAGATTCGCGTCCTGCCACCGATTGGAAAGCAGAAGCGCTATCCCGCTCTGACCCTGACGGTGATCCATGCCGAAGAGTGCGGGACGCCGAAAAACAGGAGGAAGATCGATTGGAAGCTGATCACCGACCTGCCTGTTGGTTCCCGCACCGACGCCATTGAGAAGCTGGAATGGTATGGTTTGAGATGGAAGATCGAGGTGTTCCACAAGATCCTCAAATCGGGCTGCAAAGCTGAGGAGTCGAAGCTCAGGACCGCCCAGCGTCTGACCAATCTGATCTCGCTCTTTTGCATCCTGAGTTGGCGGGTCTTCTGGATGACGATGCTCAACCGTTCCGCCCCAGACGCGCCGCCAACCCTCGCATTGACTGCGACTGAAATCGGCGTGCTCGATCGCCTCGTCAACGATAAACCAAAAGCAAGACGGAAAACGCTCTCGCACTATCTGATCAAGATCGCCCGGCTCGGCGGTTACCTCGCCCGCGCCAGCGATCCGCCGCCCGGCAATACGGTCATGTGGCGCGGGCTGTCACGCCTCACCGACGTCGCGCTGGGCGCCATGGTCGGAGGAGAATTTGTGGGTAATTGAAAGCCGGTGAGGACCGCGTAGCGGTCACTCAGGCTGCTTGGTTGACTTGCTTATTTCGGTCGCGCCAATTCCAGGGCAGAAGTTCGTCGAGCCGTTGGACCGGATGTGCAGCGATGCGCGCCAGGACATCGGCGAGCCAGGCTTGTGGATCCACGTCGTTCATTTTGGCTGTGACGATCAGGCTGTACATCATCGCGGCACGGTCGCCGCCGCGATCAGAGCCGCAGAACAGCCACGACTTCCGCCCCAGGGCGATGCCGCGCAGGGCTCGTTCGGCGGCGTTGTTCGACAGGCAGATGCGACCATCGTCGAGGAAGCGGGTGAACGCGCTCCAGCGCTTGAGCATGTAGTCCATCGCCTTGACGACATCGTTGCGCCGTGAGAGCTTGGCGCGTTGCTCACGCATCCAGGTTTGCAAATCAGCGACCAGTGGGGCGCTGAGCTCCTGGCGCGCGGCCCGGCGCCGCTGGGGCGTCTCGCCGTTGATGCCGCGCTCGATCTCGAACAGGGCGTCGATCCGGCGCACTGCTTCCAGCGCCAGAGGCGAGATCACCGCCGGCTTTTTGCCCTGCACTTTGCGGCGCGCATTCTCCGCCAGATCAGCCATCACGAAGAACGGGCGTCGGGCATGGACCCAGCACGCGGCTTCCAGGATCGGACCTGCGTTGCGGCCCGCCTCGTAAAGCTTGCCGTAGCCACCATAGGCATCGGCCTGGAAGATGCCGCTATAGCCGGCCAGATGGGTCTGGGGATGCTCGCCGGCGCGATCGCGCGAGTAATAAAATACAGCCCCCGGCGGGGCCTGCCCACCAAAAGGCTTGTCGTCGCGCACATAGACCCAGATGCGGCCGGTGTCGGTCTTGCCCTTGGCCAGGACCGGCACCGTAGTGTCGTCCCCGTGCAATCGCTCGGCGCTCAGCACATGGGCCTCGAGGCGCCGGAACAAGGGCGTCAGCGCTACCGTACAGCCGCCGACCTGATCGGCTAGGGTCGACAGGCTGATCGGCACGCCTTCCTTGGCATAGCGTTCAGCCTGCCGGTTCAGGGGCTGGTGCTGGCCGAACTTCTCGAACAGCACCATCGCCAGCAAGCTGGGGCCGGCCCAACCACGGGCGATGACGTGGAAAGGCGCCGGGGCCTGACTGATCTTCTCGCAATCACGGCAGCTGAACTTCTCCCGGACGTGCTGGATCACCTTCCAGGATTTCGGGATCACCTCCAGCGTCTCGGTGATGTCCTCGCCAAGCTTGGACAGCCGCAAACCGCCGCAGCAGATGCACGGCGTCGGTCCCGGCACAAGCACCCGCTCGCGAGGCAGATGGTCCGGGAACGGCTGGCGCGACGGCCGCTTGCGCGTGAACGAGGCCACCTTCGTCGTCTTGGCCGCGGCCATTTCGGCAGCGAGTTCGTCCTCAGTCGCAGAAGCCTCGAGCTCCTCCAACGTCAGTTCGAGCTGATCCAGCAGCCTTGCGGTACGCTCCGAGCGAGGGCCATGACGATCACGGTTCAGCTTTTGGATCTGCAGCTTCAGGTGCACGATCAGCGCCTGGTCGTCGGACTGCTGGGCGCGAACGCTGGCAAGTTCGGCCCGCGTGGCCAGTAACGCCGCCTGCAGCGCCTTTATATCTTCCGGCAGATTTTCGGGACCGTCACCCATGCACCGATGGAATCACAAAAGCCGCGATTTGGCGCGGCCTTTTTGCAATCTCACGGGACTATTGCGCTGCTTACCCTGCGCTCTGCGGCCGCCAACTGTGTTGGGGGTTGCGCCAGTCGATCGCCTCCAGCAAATAGCCCATCTGAGCTGCCGTCAGCGACACCACGCCGTCCACCGTCGCCGGCCAGATAAAGCGGCCACGGTCCAGTCGCTTGGCGTAGAGTGATAGCCCGACCCCGTCGTGCCAAAGCGCCTTGATCAGTGTGCCGGCACGACCACGGAACACAAAGACGTCGCCGGCAAAAGGATCTCGCCCGAGGCCCTCCTGCACCAGCAATGCCAGACCCTGCATGCCCTTGCGCATGTCCGTGTGACCGGTTGCGATCCAGATCCTCGCCCCTGCTGCGATCGGGATCATCGCCGCTCCAGCAGATCCAACACACGAGACAACGCGGTCATATCAACGCCGGCGTCCACGATCACGCGACAGGCCTTGCCGACGACAATCTCCATGCGTCCGCCCGCTGGCCCCGCCAAAGCTACTGGCGGCGCCGACGGTGGGTCCGGCATCACCATCGCCGGCACAAAGGCTGGCTGAGTTTGTTCGCTCGTCCGCGTCCCGAAGGATCGTCGCCAAGTCAACAGGAGCGAGCGCGAGATGCCGTATCGCCGCGCCGTCGATGAGACGGACCGCGGGGTCTGCAAACTCTCCACAACTATCTTGAGCTTCTCGTCATCGGTCCACCGACGACGCCGGCCGGTCTCGACAACCTCGAACCGTTCAATCTGAGCACTGCACTTATTGCTGTCCATAAGGGCTGTTACACAGCACTCGCCCTAACCCGGCAAGACGGCCCTCACCGGAGGGAGACGTTTGTTCCGGCGGCATTCGCAAACAATCAACACCCACAACAGCACGACCGCTAGGGAGGTCCACCAGGCCAATCCAGTGGGACAGGACGGAAATTCGACGAGAAGGGGCGGCAAGGTAACAAACGCTTTCTCTATCGGCCTCATTCACCAAGATACTCAGCCACCCCCGGCTCCAAGCGCCCACAGGCAAGCGACCATGATCGCGGTGAAAACGAGTACAGCGCCAATCGCTAGCGCAATTTCCATCGTCGGCTTCCTTCTATTGCGCGGACCACCCACCAGACGGTGTATGTGAATGAATTCCTCCGCCAATCGACCATCTGGACACCATTGTCCGTCACTCTCATGGAGAAGTGGGTTGAGGTGCAATAATCAAGGCCGCTGTAGATTCGTGGGCACTTGGGCGTTAGTAGCCAATGCGACTCCGCACCGAAGTGATATATATCGGTAGCGCACCGGCGATGTGACATTCACTTTCGAAGTCGTAACCGTTTGTTATGCTCCCGGTTACGCGGACTCTGATTCTGTTGGACCTGCGGCCTTCATGTTCGTACACGCTGAGGACTTCGCGACCGAGCGCATGAGCGAACGCGATAGCCGCTGAAGCTGCTCGAATAGGTTGCTCCATGTTGCCTCGCGAGCAATAACGGGGCGGACCCGAAATGGCCATGAATCACGTCAGGCCCGCCCCTGCATCACAGCCCCTTCAAGACCAGTGACGCTCACTGCACCCAAGCAAGCAACGTGCCTTTTTTGTCAAAAGGCTGCTGTACCTCGTCTGGCTGTGTGTACTTCTCGAGTTTGTCCCATTTTGTTCTGTCCCACCGTCCAAGAGGACGCAGAATGTTTGCAACCTGACATTCGCGCGTCAACGCTGAACCCAAGCGCAGGTAAGCTCGCAATCGCACGGGAAGGCGATTGCATGGCTCCGGAAGTATCGCTGACGCCTGAAGTCTACCACCCTGCCGATCCCAAGCGGGACTACTCAAGTCCAGGTTTTATTCTGAGTATCGCCGACAATAAGCTGTGCATCGACAACAAAACCCGCGTCACGAAAGATGGCAATTCTACTTGGCTCTACCAATTCAGCCGGCCAGTTGCTCAGCAGTGGAATTTTGTGCCCCTAACGGAGCTTAGGGTTGCAGAGTGACCGCCTCAAGGGGCGCGACGATTCGCGGCGCGCACAAACCGAATTCCGCTGATTACTCGCAAAGTTCGTATGGTAACGATCATGCTGCAGGCGCAAATTCGAGTCGTAACGCAAAGGACGAAAATGAGTTCATGGGACGGACTTAGCCCTGGCCAGTTCTTGGCGCGGGTAGCGTTTTCGCTCGCTGTAACGTCCGCCGTCGTGGCCGCGACTTTCTTCGTAATCCGCTACATGACGGATTTTCATCGATGAATCACAGTAGGCGCAGTGATCAAACATCGCGCTCTGCCGGACAAACCGAAAATACGAGCAGCAAGTCCAGGAAAGAAGGCGATGGAACGCCGAATTTAGGCGCCCATGAGGCATTTGTTGCATTAATCGGTTTTCATCGAGCATTGAGCGCTACGAATGACGAGGGGCCTCACGAAGGAAATCTCGGCGCCTGGAAGGAACACAACGGGAATCTTTGGCTATTTGCTGCACAGGAGCAGAACATGGCTAACCATTTGAACGTCTCCGTGGCCACGATCGGCGATGAGGTGCTCGATGCGCAGCGGCTCATCGCCTGGCTGCTCACCCTGCGACAATCGTCTAATTATCGCTCGCTTCGCGTCAAAGTACTCCGCAATTAGGCGGTTCTGCTGCCGGGCCATGCGAGCCGCTTGCAGGCGGCAGCCGAGACCTGCTGCGAGCTGCTCCGGTTTAAACGCAGCAGCTGGGCTTGCTGGGTTGAAGGAATCGAGTCTGGGTGGTGAGATCCGGATCGTTCCTGTGCAACTCGTCCACGAGGGCGCGGTCGCCCGGGTGTCTGCCGACGGGGGAAACCGACAAGTTGTCTTGTTGGCCCGCGCTGCCCGACTCATGGAGTCTCCCGCGAGTTGAGGGTAAAGCCCATCCGTTCTCACGTTCTGAATGAATACTCAGGTCTCGGCTAACGCACGACGATCGAGCAAAAGACCATGCGCGATTAGGGCCTTCAGATTTTCACATCAGACTTCTCTTCTGATGGACCCTGCAAAGGCCCAGTTCGCGCACATCCGTCCCAAATTAGCCCGAGCATTCGGCTGTTTTGCTAGGTGTGTAGCTCTCGAGAACCTGATGAGAACAGGGCCTTCCTGCGCTCGGCGCGATTACACCATCGCGCACGCGCCGACACGCCTCTCAGTTCGAGGCCGTGACGATGACTTACCACAACTACCTGAGCAAACCTTTGCTCGGATTACGCGCGATGACCTTTACAGGCAGCAAAGCTAGCTGCGGCTTCCGACCTGCATTGTGGCGGCCTTTGCGAGGGACAGTCTGACCAGAAGATGGCAAGCTAGCAATCTGTCCTGAGAGCTCACCGGTTACCCAAGTCATTCGAAACCTATTTCAGCCACCTCAATCAGAGGCCG
The DNA here is from genome assembly GCF_025200885.1 of Bradyrhizobium huanghuaihaiense. Classification (NCBI taxonomy): domain Bacteria; kingdom Pseudomonadati; phylum Pseudomonadota; class Alphaproteobacteria; order Hyphomicrobiales; family Nitrobacteraceae; genus Bradyrhizobium; species Bradyrhizobium huanghuaihaiense. Next base: position 7,966,970 of record NZ_CP104172.1, read on the forward strand.
CCGTCGAGCTTTCGATGATCCGGCGGTTCGCGCCGCTGCGCTTTGAACAGAAGTAGACCAGCGATCGGCGCTCCCCGGTCAACACAGGCTTCACCTCATGCCGGAGCTTACATGTGGTGACAAGGACTGCCCCAAATGGCGGTCGGAACACCTGCTGTTCGTACCTGCTTGGATATACCACGAACTCACCCCCCTCGAAGTCTCTCGCGAGCTGCACAATCACCGAGTATTCGAAATCCGGATCGCTCGCAGCATCCAGATGGATGCCAACAAAGGAACCTGGAGGCATCCGATGCATTTGGCATCGGCGAATCACGCAATCTGACGTGTCGCCCAAGATTTTTTTTAGCGCAAAGCTGCGATCTTTCCTTTCAAGTAGCTCCATGAGCTGGCCTGGAGCTGCACCACTCGCGTCGCTAGGAGCGCGGCCGGGCGGGTCTATCCTCACGCGTTTGACGAAAACATTGTGCGAGTCGCCGGCATCTCCCTCCCTCACCTCTTCTTCGGGAATCTCAGCCTGCAGCTGATCGATCTTGGCCAAGTCATCTTGGGTGAACAATATCTGGGGACCAATCACGACCGTCCCCTTCACCAACAGCTCTATGCGGTATTTTGTCAAAGCTTCTTCTGAAAGCAGACGGGATTTATGATTCATTGCGCGCGCCATTCGAGTTCACTCCAGAGTTTTATCTTCGACGCAGGACTCCAGGTCCTGGTGCATCGAGCGGAAGGCTCGGTCCCAATGCTCGCCATCGAACTCGCTTATCGTTATGCGTTCGATGGTCCTGTTATCCAGGCATCGAATATTTACGCTGAAACCGGAGGGGTTCGACCGCGGCCTATAGAATGGCTTTACGCCGCAAACCCGACAAAACGTGTGCCGAGCGATGTTCTTGTTGAACTGGTACGTCGTGAGGAATTCTTCGCCGCACTCAATGCCAAGCTTATTGCCAGGTACGAGCAAGTGCAGAAATCCAGACATTTGACAGATTGAGCAATTGCATCGAACTGCAGAGAGCTCTCGCGGCGCTTGGACGTAGAACTTGACGGAACCACAATGACAACGGCCATAATGTGTGATCTCCGAATAATCATCTCCCTGAAGTGAGACAATTCGGAGCAGATCGCGGCACCACTGTAAGCTGAGCCGATAGGCTCGATCGAACTCATCCAGAAAGCGATCATTACGGTCAGCCGGGACAAGTTCGCCGATCAGCCGGCTTGTCATTTCTCCGTGATACTTCTCCGCGGGATCTTCTCCGCCGACATGGCTGCGGAAGTACTCAAGCTCGTCAGACCGCACCTCAAAGGTTTTGACCAGAGTGGTCCATAGCGACTGGATCATGTCCGCAGCATGTAGCTCAAAAGCGACCATGTAGGCGCAACGCACTAAGGGATCTTTCGATGACAATCCGGTATAGAGAGAATGCAAGTACCGCTTCGTCGTGTCGCTGTAGTTGGGCCGTATTGCTCTGCCGAGTAGTTGCGACGCATCCTTTCTAAACAGGTTCGAGTGGAAGTTTTTAGTCATCAGAATATCGGGTAGCGCCGCCTTTCCGCCCTGGAGAATTTGGCCATAACCACCCGTCTCATCCCAACAGATGAAATTTGCGACCACGCTGGTCAGTTCAACGTCCCTCGCAAGATCTCGATTGTGATTCATTGCATCGAATATGAGATCCTTTTGCGACCCAGCCTGCAGGTACGGGAACGCCTGTGACATGGCCAGATATTCGGGCAGCAGGCTAGCGACCTGGCCCTGGGACATCTCCGCAGCAAACGGGTGCGGGCCGAACAGGGCTCGCGCTTGCTCAGTCAAGTACTCGCAGCATATCTGCGGATGCTGATCGGGTGTAAATCGAGACGCTTGAGATGTCATTTGACCCCTGGCGATGAGGAGAGAACGCTCCCTGACGGAGCAACTTCGTCCGCGGGACAACTATCGGCTACCGCGATTTCGTTGGTTGCCATGGACTTGTGATCGCGTTTACAACCCAAGCGAAATTCTTGGTGGCGACCTTCGCGGTAGCAGACATCGGCATGCTCAGTCCTGCTCACGCGCATTCGAAGGGAACGCGTTCATCAACTGAGCGGCGGCGATCCAAACGGACGCCGGTCCGCGACGGGAATTCCCGGCACAGCCAGCGTTCGCTTGCAGAGCCATGGTGAGATTTGCGCCGCGCAGGCCCTCTCGGTTTCTGCTCCTGCCAGTTGGGCGAACCGCTATGAGCTTCATACAGCATTACAAGGACTATCCGCATCTACCTGGCTCTTGGGGCCTTCGGTCGCAAGCCGCGCGAAATGCCGGCTGCTGGCCGGCACGAGCTTCTCAAAGATACCGCCGCTAGGTTTCGCGTAGCGAGCGCCACCCCGCCGTTCTCTTGCATGCTTACAGCAATCACCGTGCCAACTCGTGCACTCACGCCACAGTTTTGAATACATTAAAAAAACGCTAGCGGCCGATTTCTCATTGCAAGTGTATTGAACCTGACAGCGCTTGCCGGCCGCCAAAAACCAAACGGCGAAGCGCCACTCAAAATGGTATAGGGCTGTTGAATCGCGAAAATTAGTCCAAAGGTGCCACATAGGTGGGCTTCGGGCCCTCGACAGCGCGACAGTGCCTTGGGCGTTCGGACGCTAGTATGCCGGTCGCGGACGCAATCCGTCCTCGCTCGTAACAACTACGCGCGAAACACTCGCCTCAACCCCGTCAAACACGACCATGCAGTGGGACCTGGACGCATGCGCAGGCCTTTGTCGATCTGCCTGACAATCGCGGCCAACTCCGGACATTGATCGAGGCCATAACGTGGTCTACGGAACATGCGGTCCCAGGTGATCGCGAGCAATCGCGAACACGATGCACCCAGAAAGAGCTGGTCGCGGGCCGAGATGCCTAGCTACATCTAGCGCGCTCACTTGGCGCGGGCGCCTCTTGGCGTTGGGACGGCGGTTGCCAGGACTCTCCAGATCAAGCGTCACGGACAAGTGCCGTAAGATCAGCTTCGAGCTTCGGTTGACGCTTGAAAATCGCATCTATCAGCGCTTGCGCCGGTTGTTCGGCGGCCTCAACCAGCGCCGCCTTCTCAGCCCGCGCAGAGGGAGCGAACACTCGCTTGACGACGGTCGGCGATCCCTTGAGGCCGCATTTGGAGACGTCTTCGATACCGGCATCGTGCGCACTCCATTTCACGATTTGGGCACGCGCGGCACGCAAGGCATCCGCCATCGCGCCACGCCGAATCTGATTCGTCGCCTCCAGCATGGTGATGAGACAGGGCAACCTCGTGTGCAGCACCTGGACACCACCTTCGGAGCGTCGTTCCACTTCAATCGTATGGTTGGCGAGATCTAACGATCTTACCTTCGCAACGTAAGTTAGCTGCAGTACGCCCAGCCGCTTTGCGATGCCGGGCCCAACCTGCGCCGTATCGCCGTCGATGGTCTGCTTTCCCGTGAAGATGAGGTTTGTCGGCCCATATTCCTTATCAATTTTTCGGATGGCTGTTGCAAGTGCATACGTTGTTGCCAGGGTGTCGGAGCCCGCAAAGCAGCGATCGGTGAGTAGGACGGCGCGATCGGCGCCATAAGTCAGCGCCTTTCGCAAGGAATCTTCCGCCGATGGCGGTCCCATTGTAAGCACGGTGATTTCGCCGCCGAACCGATCGCGCAGCTCCAGCGCGGCCTCGAGCGCGAAGAGGTCATATGGGTTGATGATGGTCGGCACCCCCTGACGCATGATTGTATTGGTCACGGGATGCACGCGGATCTGCGCCGAGTCCGGAACCTGTTTGATGCAGACGACATTGTGCAAGGTGTTGCTCCAAAAGTTGCGACAGCTGCGAAGAGCAGAGCAAGTGTTGTACCATCACCCGCCCCTTTGGAGTCGGCTTGCCTTTACACAGGCTTAGACCGGATCATCCGCCCCTCTAGCCCGCTCTTCCCGACGAACAATGCCAACATAAGTCAGGGCTGCGACAGCGCTGTTCCGCAGGACGCGCCAGCTGAGTGAGTCCAGCTTGCGACAGATTACCGCCGCTTATCGCTAGCGAGCCGCGAAGCGGTTTTCATTGAGCATTGCCGCACACAAAAGCGCGATGAGATTAAGATGAATCGTCATCGCGCTTTAGATCCTTTGTTTGAGCATGATCTTTTCGGAAATCCGCTTCACACTTTTCCGATGCAGTTCCGCAAGTGGGCGGGGGTTTCGCACGGGGCCAAGTTGCCGCCGAGGGCGGACCCGCTCCCTTCAGATCGCGATGAGATTGCCTATCGAAGATCGTCCTCATATAGCTATTTGGCAGCAGCACTTCCGGCCGATGTCGTCGTTCAGAACCGCTTTATCTCGATTCCATATTTCCTCAGCGCGTAGCCGATCTGGCGCGGCGTTAGTCCGAGCAGGCGCGCTGCTTTTGCCTGCACCCAGCCAGATTTTTCCATGGCCGCAATGACCCGTTCGCGATCGGCCATCTTCGCGCCGCTAACGAGAACTGTGCCGGGAGGCCCCAGTGAGGCAAGTTCGCCGCCGACAGATTGGACCGGCTGGGTCGCTTCAGCTAGCGGAATGATGGACTTTGCGGGCACTGGTGGCGTGGGTGCGGGCTGCTCTTTCCTCTCGTCCGACGTGCTTTTCCACAGCATCGCGGAAAGGCACTGCCCGTGGTAGCATGCAAAGTCGCTTCTCACGATCGATGATCCGGCGCACAGCGTCGCTGTCCGCTCGATGCAGTTTTCGAGTTCGCGGACATTTCCCGGAAAGCCGCAGTTCATCAGTACATCGATCGCACTCGCCTCCAACGTCAGAGTACGGCCGTTCTCGTTATTGAAATTTCTGAGGAATTCCCTGGCAAGCTGAGGAATATCACTGCGTCTTTCGCGTAGCGGCGGCAACAGTAGGGGAACTACGCTGATGCGATAGTAAAGGTCCGCCCGGAACTCGCTCCTTGCGACAGCCTCTTCAAGGTTCTTGTTGGTCGCAGCTATCACTCGAACATCGACCTTAATAGTCTGGTTGCTGCCGACGCGCTCGAACTCCTGCTCTTGCAAAACGCGCAGCAACTTCGCCTGGAACGGAGCTGAGATCTCGCCGATCTCGTCAAGAAACAGCGTTCCTTTGTCGGCAAGTTCGAAGCGTCCCTTGCGCGAGCTGAACGCACCGGTGAAGGCGCCTTTCTCATGACCAAATAATTCGGATTCCAAGACGGTCTCAGGAAGCGCCGCGCAATTCAGCTTAACGAACGGGCGCTTGGCGCGGGACGATGATTCGTGAATGGCCTTGGCTACGAGTTCTTTTCCGGTGCCGGATTCGCCACGCAGCAGAACTGTGCTGTTCGATCTGGCTACAACCGCAATCTTCTCGAGCAGCCCTCGCAGCGCCGGACTGTCGCCAATGATCCCATGGACGTGTAGCTTCTTGCGCTCCCGAGATGGTTGCCTGAGCTCTAGTACTTCCTTTTGTAGCCGGTCTTTCTCCGCCATCAGTCGTTCGCGATCGCAGGCGAACAAGCGGTGTAACTTCACTGTTTGTCCCACCAGGTTGGCGATCATGGCGAGCAGTCGCGCATCGTACTCAAGCCGGAGACTCGACCTATCGTCCCGGATGCGGTCGACCGTCAGCGTACCCACGACCTTCCGATCAATGCGAATGGGAACCCCGATGAACGACACTGGGATACTATCCGAGGCGCCGAGCACCTCCCGGTCGGCAGCGCTGAATACCGGCTCGGCGGCCACGTTTTCGGCGAGAAGAGGCCTGTCCGTCGCGATGATCTGGTCGATTGCGTTCCGCGGCAGTCGCATCCGGTAATGTTCGTCGCTGCCTTCGCTCCAGCCGTCGCCCACTGTAATGTCCGGCATGCCGTCCTCGTCGAACAGTGAGACGATGCCGTGTCGCATCTGCACAAACGATTGCAGAAGACCAACAACGTTGGCCAACGTGACTTCGAGCCGACAAGGTGCGGTAAGAATTTTCGATATCTCGAAGATACCGGTGAGTGCGCTCTCACGCAACGGCTCCCCCGGGAGCTTACCCTCCGGCTCAGGTTGCGAGGCAGATCTTTCGTGTGAGAAAGGAATATCCAGCATGAGGCGGCCTCCGTTGTGTTGATCGTCCTCCCTGGTACCCTGTCCTGGTTGGCGAGCTTCGTTTTGCATGTCACTCTCGATCTAACGCCAAGTGTTGACGAGATGACGTAGAATCGTAAGACCTTTTCATGGCACGACGATAAACTTACAGTGTGCCTTCATTCATTTTTGCGGATTGCGTGCGCATCGTCAGCGGAGAACATAAGTGCCGCTGCTGCAGCTCAGTTTAGCTGCGTCGCTAAGGCCGGCCAATTCACAGATGTTGCCCACCATTGACCGGCACCTCGGCCCCCGTGACATAGCTCGCCGCATCCGAGCACAGGAAGAAGATGACCTTAGCCACTTCATCCGGAGTCCCCACTCTGCGCAGCGGGATACTTGGCACGAGACGCGCTTCTGTGTCGGGCGATAACATGTCCGTCCTGATTTCGCCTGGAGCAATCGCATTCACACGAATGCCATGCGGCGCATAATCGTGTGCCATTTCGCGTGTGAGGCTCGCAAGCGCAGCTTTCGACGTTGCATAGGCACTGCCGGCAAACGGGTGCACCCGCGATCCCGCGATCGAGGTCACGTTCACGATCGATCCTGACGCGGCTCTTAGCTCGTCAAACAAACCCTGGGCCAGCAGGATCGGGGCCACCAGATTGAGATGGAACACCCTCATCCAGGTCTCGGTTGACGTCGTCAACGACGTCAACCGATCGCCAGCGGGCGTTTTTGGCGAGACACCGGCATTGTTCACTAGCGCGTGCAAAGGTGCACCGGCCAAGCGATTCTTGACCTCAGTGATCGCGCGCGGCAGCATTCGATGATTGCTGAGGTCGATCTGAACATGATCCTCGTCCCCTGCGTGCCAGGGACACCGCTCGCCGTCGAACGGTTGACGCGCGCAAGAAATGATGCGCCAGCCCGCCTCCGAGAACAGCTTGGCAGTGGCATGACCAATTCCGCGTGATGCTCCGGTGAGCAACATGGCCTTCTGTTCTCCGCCATGAACGCGGGCTTTATCGGCGTGCACGGGGCAACAAAAATCTGTTTCGGGCAGCGAGCCTGTGATCAGATCGACGTTTGGCAGATCGAGACCCACGCCCGCCTCCTCTCCTGTTGCGCGCCGCACGCGTAGCAGGATTTGGGCCACCGCGATGCAGGTAAATCCGTTTCCGTTTTGCGTCCTAATGTCGCGCACGCGGAATACTTGGCGGGTTCAAGACACGGAGCGTTTGTTTTGTGACAGTGACGGCGCATCAGCTACGTAATGTCACGAGCACACTTGCCTGCGTCAAGACCAGGCTGCAAGCCGCATGTTATCTCCTGATTGCACAAGCGGAAGAGCCAGCGGAGGCCAGCGCCTCTCGTCGAAGCAACGATCGATCAGGATAATGGCCACGGCCAGTAGCCGCGTTAGCTCGAAAACTGACGTTACCAGCTTCGTACGTTAGGTTCGCCGGCAACTGATGCCGACTTCATCGCGTCCTGCGCTGTCTAGCACTGGCACACCGCCGGGCGGATTGATTCCGGATCACGACCTGGCGTGCTGACGTTTCCGGATCCCGAGAGCGCCCGTCCGCACCTGCGAGCGCCCGACCGCCACGACGGAACTCGCCGGCTGAACGGCGACCCTTTCGAATGTTCATCCGCGATCGACGACTGATTAGTTTCGACTTGCCGGTCCCCCGAGGCGAAGACGAAGAAGTGTTCCACTTGTTTAACGCGGCGGCAGCACGTTGACGCCATTGTTGTCGACGTCGAGCTTTAGCACGTATCGTTCTGGTCTCCGCTGGAAAGCGGCAGAGCATCCCTTTGGACAGACAATTGCCGCCCCGAAAAGAACTGCCAGTACCGCTGGATGCAAAGAGCGGCAATCAGGTCGATCAATCGGGCTACGACTTTCATGAAGCTACGAAATCTTTCGATTTTTCTTCAATCAAGATCAATCGGCTCGGATCATTCAAATCGAATTCTATAACGCGTGAGGCAAAGAGACGCGCGTAGCGGGTGAAGGCGCTCGTCGGGGGAAAACGGATCACGGTGTCGCAGCGCGCAAGGAGATACATTTCGATGAGGGCGCAAAAGCCGCCCTCGGCTCCGAGTGCCGCGTTGTGCAATGGCCCAGCCTGAGGCGCCTGAAATCGTTTTGGGATCGTGAAAACATCAGGGAATATAGTCGAAATCTTCTCAACGACGAGCGCGCTGTCCGTGCAAAGGAAAGCCCTCACGGGTTTTGCGTGGGATAACCCCCTTGCCTTATCAATGGCATTACAGACCTGTCGCAAGGCGCGCTCCGGGTCAGCCCAGTAGGGCGCATGCCCCATGATATCCTCGCCGTTGCCATGCCGGACATGGATGCCGATTACGCTGTACGATTCAAAGTGCTCGCGGTAGATAGCATCAATCCGGGCCTGAATTTGAGGTTGTGGTTTGACGCTCCGAAAGATTTCTCGTTCGGCCTCCTGATCGCAGCGCCACATCAGGCAGGCGTCACACACAACCGTGTTAGCGTCGCTATCTTTTTGACTTTGGAACAGTTGATCGAGTTCGTCGCGTTCCCGGAAAATCTGCTCGTCCGGCCGATAGACGCAATCGATGGATGGCTTGTTCCACCATGTCGGGAAAAATGGTCCCGGAAATGAACACTGGTTGATCTCGTCACCGCAAATCACCCGCACGCCAGCAATGTCTTGAACCGGTTCGAAGAAAACTGGAAAGGCATTGGTGAATGGGTCATCGAGATAACAAGATCCCCGCCAATCAATGGCCAGCGTCCGCCCCGTCTGCTTTGCAAAACGCCAGGCTGCCGCCAGTGACCACAGGCAATCGCCGAACCCCGTACGTCGCCGGGAAACGACGAACCGGTCCTTCCTCGAGCCGCTAAGCATCCGCATTTCCTCTTCCCGGGCTCCTGGTTGGACAACAGACGCCATTGCAGAAATCTCACGTATCATCTCGTCCGAGCCCATCGCCTGAAATCGCGCCGCCGGCGAGCTGCGTCGGTAGAACTTCATAGCAGCGCTATCCCTGATCTGCCGCGTTCTCTCGAACTTTCCATTTCTTCCTCAGCGGTGTTGCGTCGACGTGCCCGGAGTCGGGTGCCCGATGACCCCTGTGCGTCGGATGGCCTGGCTCCCTCACTTGCAGGCATCGGCAGGCCATGCTCATGACGGCTATGTTTCGCTTTTCACCTTATTGTGGCCGCACGCCGCTCGCGGGGGATGCAGCCGAACGCGGCGCTGCTCCCAGACGAACCGCAGTTCCTTCACGAGATCTTCGCGTTTGGCCTGGTCCAACATGGTTGTGTCGAGAAGATCACCGAGCGACGCCTCCCCCTCGATCCGCATCAGCAGCTCGAAAAGCTCATGTGATATGCGTACGCCGTCGCCGCCCGAATGTCCCGTGCGGATCTCGCAGACCGTTTCCTGACGATCTTCCGCCACGTGGGAGCGGACTCGATGAAGCGATGCATACGGCGGTAATGAAACGCTCAATGTGCACCAATCCTGCAGCGCTGCCGCGCGCTTGCTGACGAGGAATGGTCCAACGACAAGTCCGTCCAGGTCAGTCGTCAAAAACGTTACGATCGCGTCGGCAACAGAATCTACGATCGGTTCAGCATTGTTGTTAAAGGACGTGTTTAGAAGAACCGGGATGCCGGTTCGCTTCTTGAATGCATTAATGACATCCCAATAGGCAGGGTTTGAGTTGCGCGAGACCGTTTGCAGCCGAGCAGTACCATCAACATGGGTGACCGCACCGAGCACGCTATGGTGGGCCTCACGCACACGAACCACGAAGTTCATGAAGGGAAACTCACGCTTGCCGCCTGGGAGCTCAAAGAACTCACTTGCATCCTCCTCCAGCACGGATGGGGCAAACGGACGATAGCCCTCACGCTTTTTGACCATCGCGTTGATCCGGTTCTTGTTTTCTGCCGGCCGGGGGTCCGCGAGAATGCTGCGATTGCCAAGCGCACGTGGTCCGAACTCAGAACGGCCCTGAACCCAACCGATCACAGCACCATTTGCCATCCAGTCAGCCGCACTGGCTGCGATGTCGTCACTGCGTCGAATATCGAGGTGGCCGGACCATGCATTGAGCTCGTGTTCCACCGCTTGCTCGGTTCCGAGATCAGGCCCCCAATAGACCTCCCGCTGTCGCTCGCGCGGCGCAGGCTGGCCCAGCTCGTTTGACATCATCAATGCAGCGCCGAGGGCGCAACCGGCGTCGTGTGCAGCGGGTTGAACGAATATGTCCTCGAAAAGCCCCGAATAGAGTAGCTTACCGTTCACCGTACAGTTGTGAGCAACCCCTCCAGCCAGACACAAACGCGCCATACCCGTCGCTTCGCGATGGTGCCGCAGGATGTGAAAGATGATCCGCTCCAGCGCTTCCTGCAGCGTAGCGCTGACATCTCGATGCTGCTGCGTGAATGGCATGCCCTTTCGCCGGATCTCGATATTGCGGATCAGGGCCGGCCCTATACGGTCCAGGTGGAGGCGATAGCCACCGTTGTCCAACAGTTCATAGAACTGCGCGAAGAGCTCGCGATAGGGAGCGGGGTCACCATAGGGGGCGAGCCCCATGACTTTGTACTCGTCGAATAGTCCATAGCCGAGATATCGGATCGTCTCGAGATAGAACAGCCCGAGAGAGTCGCTTTCTGGGAAGCTTGCGAGCTGCGTAATTTCGGTACCAGACCCCACCGCCAGTAGACCGGAACAAAAATCGCCTCCGCCGTCGACCGCGAAAATGAGGCTTTGCTCGAACCCGGACATCGCGAACGCACTCGCGGCATGGGCTTCATGGTGATTCACGAATGAAACCCGCGACGCATCGACATCGGTACCGAACACCTGTGCCAGCAGATGCCGCGCCAACAGCTTGGCGTTCAACTCAACCGGCCGAGAAACAAACTGTTGCTCGAGCATGGCGTTGCAGTAGGCTTCGGTTGCATAAAAGGCGATCCGGTCGATATCGCCAAGCTCAACGCCTGCACTAGAAAGACAGTATCGGATCGCGTTGCTCGGGAACTTGTTGGAATGCTTGACCCGATTGAGCCGCTCCTCTTCGACGGCAGCGATCACGCGGCCATCCCGCACAAGGACGGCAGCGCCATCGTGCAGAAATGTATTCGGCAACTCAGGCGAACTTTCAAAAATTCTGTCTAGACCACCACTTATTCCCAGACACAACATCTCGCTCTCCATTTGATCATTACGGAAAGGCCAGCTGCCATTCCCCCTACGTTATCTGTCCTGTCACGCTCCGGCGGCTGCAAGGGACAGACAGCACGCCCAAGCGTCCAAGTCCGTCTCCTTGCTTAGCGCCTATTGAGGTTGTGGCGTCTCGAACCAACAGGCCCTACTCCCCGGCTTGATCGCCTCCTTTAGCAATCAGCGCAGCCGCGAGGGTTCGAATCGCCTCATGCTGCGGCAAAGGGCATCGAGAGCCCGCATTCATCGAGTTTGGTCTGCTCTTGCGGCACTTCATGTCAACGGAGCAGGCGCCGCCGAAGGAGTGCCGTCGACACGAAGAAAGGAAATACTGCGTACATGCACAGCGCGGCGACGTGCAGAGCAGCGTCGCCGGCGCCGCGCTCAAGCATCACAGGCCGAATGAGGTCGACAGAATGTGCGAGGGGCAACAAGCCGGCGAAGTGCTGAAACGAGCTCGGCAATTGGTTCATCGGAAAGACCGCGCCACACAAAAACATCATAGGCGTTAGCACAAGCGTCTGGTAGAACACGAAGTAGTCGTAGCTTGGTGCGAGAGATATGACGACCATCGCCAGGCTGGCGAAGACAAGGCCGGTAAGGGCGACAGCTGGCATTGCATAGAAGATGGACGGCCAGGAGGCATAACCAAGCGTGGCAGCGACAGTGCCGATTGCTGTTCCGGCGAGAACGGACTTGCTGGCCGCCCAGACCAGCTCACCTAACACGATATCGCCAAGCGTGAGCTGCGTGGACAGGATCGCCTCCCAGGTGCGGTTCATGTCCATGCGTGCGAAGGTCGCATAGAGAGTTTCGAAGGTCGCGGAAGTCATCGCGCTGGTCGCGACCACGCCCGCCGCCAGAAACGCGACATACGAGGTACCGTCGACGCTCCCCACGATTACGCCAAGGCCAAGCCCCAGGCCGAATAGATTGGTTAGAGGATCTGCAAGGCTTCCGAGTACCGACGCAGGAGCGACTTTCCGCCACGCAAGACAATTTCGACGCCACACTGAGATCCAGTTGTACGCGTTAGCCGGCATCACCGCCGCATAGTTTTCACCCATCGATCATTTCTCCATCTCGCGCCCGGTCAGCTGCAAGAACACGTCTTCGAGATTCGGCGGGCGCTGCAGAACGCGAAGGCCCGCTCGCCCGCGCAGTTCCGCGCGTACCTGCTCCGGATGTGCCGCATAACAAAACAGCGTCTCTCCACTCACTTCGACGTTTCGCGTATGAGGCCTGATCAGCTCACTGAGCTCATGTGGATTACCACCATAGATCTCGATCACGTCGCAGCCGATATGCTCGTCAATCAAGGCGTCAGGCTTGCCTTCGGCGATCTTGCGTCCCCCCTCAAGCACACACAGCCGATCGCATAGGCGCTCGGCCTCTTCCATGAAGTGCGTCGTCAAGAGAATCGTCTTGCCACGCGCAAGCAGAACTCGCAGGCGTTCCCAGATCAGGTGACGTGCATGTGGGTCGAGACCGGTCGTCGGCTCGTCCATCACGAGCAGGTCGGGGTCATTTATCAGTGCGCGCGCCAGCGTCAGCCGCCGTTTCATGCCGCCGGACAGCTCGGCGACACGCACATCCGCCTTGCTTTCGAGGCGCGCAAACTCGAGCAGCGAGGGAGCGACCGCCTCGATCTTGCGGGCGCTCATGCCGAAGTAGCGGCCAAACACCCGCAGGTTCTCTTTTACGGTGAATCCTAGTTCGAGGTTGTCGAACTGCGGCACCACGCCGATTCGCACACGTGCTACCCGGGCACGTGCAGGTACAGGCTCATTCAGGACTGTAATCTTGCCCGCGTCCGGCGAGATCATGCCGAGAAGCATACGTGCAGTCGTGCTCTTGCCAGCTCCATTCGGCCCGAGCAGGCCGAAGCATTCTCCGCGGGCAACCGACAACGACAGCTCATTGACGATGAGCTTGCCGCCGAATGACTTACTTACCCCGGCAAGGTCGACTGCTACGGTGGACATGTTCACCTTAGGCCGGCAAAAGTCGTTCAGCCGACGATGGCTTCCCTACGACCGTTTTGGTCCAGAGCAGGCCGTCGCACCACACATGTTCAACGCGTCCCCATTCACATGCCGCGGCAGCATCGGGGAAGAAGCCACGTCCGTGGAGGTTGGCACTCGTATTACAGAGCAGCGGAATGCCGGTAAGTTTTTCAAATTCGACGAGAAGCTCGGCGACTTTGTGCGGAGAGTTGCGGGAGATTGTCTGTAGCCGCGCCGAACCGTCGAGATGGACGACAGCGGGGACCTTGTCGCGCCATTCCGCGCGGGTCTGGTGATCGAACAGCATGTAGGGATCTGGCGTACCGGGGCTGAAAATCTCCGGCGCTCGATCCTCCAGACAGATCGGCGCCACCGGTCGGAAGTACTCGCGACGCTTGATGTCGTTGAGATGATCCTTCATTGCCGGGGAGGTCGGGGCTGCAACAATGCTTCTGCCGCCCAACGCCCGCGGCCCAAGTTCGGCGCGCCCGGAAAGGAAGATAACCGGCTTATCGTCCGCGAGAATCGCCGCAAGTTCACGCAGACTGCACGGCGCCGCCTCCCAATCCGGCGGAAGCTCGCTGTCCTGCAGGCCCGGACCACTGTAGACTGACCATTCCAATGGCCCGAAGCCATTTTGCGCCGCCATCGCGCCGCAAGCAGCGCCGATTGCCGAGCCGCTGTCATTCGGAAACGGCGGCACCCAAACATCATCGAACAATCCAGTCGCACGAAGCGCGCTGTTCCACTTGATGTTGAGACCACAACCTCCGGCGATACATAGATTTCTCGCTCCCGGAAGCGACGAGTGTTGCAGTAGAACCACCGCCATTTCCTTGACAAGAAGACGTTCCACGAACACATGAAACGACGCGAGGACGTCCTCCGCTCGCTTCGCTGTCAGGCGCAAAGCGCTTGCCTCGAAGAAGTCGTGCAGAGCTGCAAGAGACGCTTCGGGATTGTTGATCTCAGCGCGGCAGCGACGAGCCTCCTCCGTGTCAGCGGCGAAGCGCTTTTCATAGAGCTCCTGAAAGACTGCGACGATGCTTTCGTCGACAGAGCCAAGCGCGATGTAAGCCATCAGCTTGCCGGCGATGCCCAAATCCCAACTGGAGCGATTCGGCTGCCTGTACGGGCCGAAGTGAAGGCCCGCGGCAGCATAGGCATGTCCGATCATCGGAAACAGGGATGCAATCAGCCGTGCCCCCCGAGGTTCGACATAGTAAAGACGTGGAAAGATGCAGCCGTCCCATACCAGACAGAACGCGGGTTTTCCCGCGCCGGCAAAGGGACTGGTGCTATATGCTGATGCGACGTGGCCTGTGACATGCGGGTAGCTCTTATATGGAAACACCTTGCCTCTGAGGATCAGGCCAAAGCCGTCCACGGAATCAAGAAGGCCCTCAGCATGGCGCTCGACATATGGTGCCCCTTTCAGCGCGATCGGCACAGCTCCGCTTAGGACCTGGAACTGCGACTCAATCTCCCCATCCCAGCCGTCGATGACGAACTGATCGATATCCTGCGGGTCCAGGCCGTGCTCCGCCAAGGCGAGCACGACTGCATCGAGATTCTCGACGGATTGGTAGCGTGGACCGTTGCCGCGCTTCTCTTGCTCGGTGCAAAAGACAAGCCGCCCGTCCTCGACGACCGCAATTGCCCCGTCATGTGTTACTTTGATGCCGCAGATACGCATACGATCCCCTGGTCTAGTGGTCCACGTTTGATTGATCTGACGAGTGACCCGGCTTCTGGAACCGGACGATCAAGCAGTCTTCGTTGATCGACTCGGTGTGGCAGTGCAGACGTTCAACTTCCGACAGTCCCTCGTTGAAGAGAGCGATCACGGTTTCTGCACCAGCAGCATGCCCCCATCGTTGACACGTGGCATCCCGTGCCGACCCGAAAATCAGAGCTCCATTTGGCGCAAGCATACTCACCAGGTTGCGGATAGCCGCATGCATCTCGACAATGTCCTTGAGGTAGTAAAGAACCTCAGCCACGACGATCAAATCGAACTGTTCAGTGGTCGAGAACCGCTGAATGTCGCAGTTCACCCAGGTGATATGTGACCACTTCCTGGTTCGTAGTCGTGCTCGCTCGATCGCCTGCGGCATGACATCGACAACGATGAGCCGTTCGCATAGCGGAGCCAGCATGTCCGTGAATGCACCGGCTGCACACCCTACTTCGAGGGCACACGAAACATCTCCGTTGCAACGCGACATCCGGAGCATTTGCGCGTATCGCTCCTGTTCGAAGGAACTACTGTCGAGCCGCCATGGATCGTCGACAGCCAGCTCTCGCACTAGTAGCTGATGGTTTGCGTCCTGAATCATGAGCCAATTACTTATTTGCAGGCAGTCGAACGATCGCTACCGCAAACACTCTCTGTTGCCGTCAGGCTCGATGGAGACTGGGAAATCCTCGCCTTACGACTTGTACTGGACATTCCCCATTTACTTGCAGCACTTCGTCCCGCGTTCGGGTGCAGGATGACAGATTCCTTTTCCCCTTCGACCGGGACATTGGCGACCTTGCGCGATAGCCAATCGCTGTTGCTCAATGTACAAAGCGCATAGGCCTTCAAAGGAAGTAAGAGAAAGATATTGATCGGTGTGTGGAGCGAGAAGCCGAGAAACCGCAGTTCGCGAGCACGAATGGCTGCCACACTGCACCGGACCATGGTCATTGCTGCAATCGTCAATCCCGTCCACCAGGGTACAGACCCTACGATTAGGACCTGCGCGACCGCAGCCAGTGATGAAAGGGCGAGAAGCAACGGACCGAGATTTTGCCCGATAACGTCTAGCGTCAGATAGTTATCGAGCTCCGGCAGCAAGCGCAATGCGAGAAACGTATCCCGGAAGGTACTGCGGGCCCAGCGGAGTTGCTGACGTAGATATGGCCCAAGGCGGTCCGGGACGACCGTTGCTGCGATCGCGTCCGAGACGTATTCGGTCCGAAAGCCCGCCTTGAGCATGAGGATCGTTAGATGGCGATCCTCGCCGAAATCGCTCGGCTTTCCACGGAAGAATTGCGCTTCGTATTGATCAAGAAGCAAGGCGAGCGCGGAGCGACGATACATGGCACATGGACCGCAGCAGCACATGACGGCACCGAACCGCGCCTGGGCCGCGCGCTCTTCGTTGCACGCCAACCAGTATTCCATATCGATCAGCCTGGTTAGCCAGGTTTGGCTACGATTGCTCGCAATCAACTGACCCATGGCCGCGCCGATTTGCGGGTCACGCATCTTCAATACCAGCTTCGTGACAACGTCGGCGGCAAGTATCGTATCCGAGTCGACGTTGAGCACCAGGTCACCGGATGAGCTACGTATCGCAGCGATCTGCGCCTTGCGTTTTCCAACGTTGTTGGCCAGCAGGATGACGCTGAATCTCGGATCGTTCGCATAGATTTTGTGCACGGGCGCGACAAGGTCACGATTTGCAGATCCGTCGTCGACCACATAGACCTGTAACTTTCCGGTGTAGTCTTGACTCGCAAGCGACTCCAGACATTCGGCGAGCGTGACTGGATCCTCGTTGAAGCACGGCACGATGACGTCTACACTGGGAAGGACCACCTCCGATCCTTCCAGGTTGTCGTGCAGCGATGAGCTAATCGCCGGTTGGGCATAAAGCGCTTGCGCGCTCTTGTAGATGGTCGAGAGCAACGCATAAGACGAAACAGTTACAGCACTGGTTGTAGTGAGCAGATCCATAGGGTGTCAGTTTTGGCTCAGTGGAGTTGAGGGAGTGGACGGATTACAAACCCGCGCCGTTGTAATGCCGGGATCAGATGTGACAGGGCCATCGCGGTCTGATCGCGCAGCGTGGCATCAGTGCACGGTCGCTCCTCATCAGGAGGATATCCGTCGTGCAGGAGCACAATTGCACCCGGACGAACACTCGCCAGTACTGAATTCACAATTCTATCGACACCGGGTCGGGACCAATCTCTTGGATCGACGGACCAGTGCACAGCTGTGAGACCGGCGCTCGCTGACACAGCGAGCACATCCTGCGTCCACATGCCGTAAGGTGCTCGCATGTGCCTGGGTGAGGCCTGCGGGCACGCCGAACGGATCGCCTCGCTCGCCGTCAGAAGTTCATCGCGTACTTCCGCTGGTCCGCATCGGGATAGGTCCGGATGCGTCATCGTGTGGTTCGCAACCTCGTGCCCTTCCGCGATCATTCGTCGAATGAGTTCAGGTTGTTCGGCCGCGTACGTGCCGATTACGAAGAACGTCGCCGGAATCCCATGTTGCGCTAGGACATCGAGCACCTCTGGCGTGTAAAATGGATTTGGCCCGTCATCGAACGTTAAATAGACGGGGCGACTTCCGGCCGCGTCAGCATAATCGCAACGGACAGCAGATAGGGGGAGATGCTCTTTCACAACTCAGGCCCATTCCGATCGATCATTGTCCCCGTCGGCCACTCGCTTATCGAGCGTCCGACCGGGAAGACCAGGACGATCACGTCTTCGATGCGGATCGGCGACAAGTTGGGATAGACATCGGGACGCGTGGAGCAGACGCGAATGCCAGACATGAGGGTGGCGAGCCCCCGCCTTTGGACCAGTCGGGTCATATGTTTCTCAAGCGCAGGCCGGACCGTACCAAAGCCGAACGGAACCCCAAGCTCATGCAGTAGCGGATACGTCACGCGCATCGCGTGGCTGACTCCCAGCCCTTCGAGATCCGGACGCACCGCATACAACCCCAGTTCGGCAACGAGGAGATCGACACCACCAATCTTGATGAAGCGGCGAAGTAGCCCGAGGTGAGCGGCTACCCCGCGCGCGTCGTAACCGATAACGCGGACCTCAGGCCTCGCTCCGGCCCAACTTCGGCTGCCCTCAAATGGCTGCGCATTGAACGCACCTGTCGGCCCGTAACTCTTGCGGAAGAACTCGGCGAGTTCGGCATGATCGGTAAGCTGCAATTCGCTTTCCCAGCGACAGCTCCACTGCACTTGAGCGCGTGCAGGAGGAGCTTCCGCAGTCCGGGATACGGCAATATTCATGGCGGGCTTCCTTGCGCCAGTGGAATGAAGAGCGGAAATGGTCACTTGAACTCGCTAGTCGCCGAAGCGCTGGTCGACAGTGAAATGCGCTGCTATGACCCGCCGGAGCGCGGCACTGCCCGCCTGCACCGCGCCGTGCGCCTTCGCTCGCGATGAAGCGAGCGCATGGTTCGCGCTCGTGATCCGGCCAACGCCCTGCGCGAGATACGCCGAAAGATGCCGACGAGGCGATTGGACTGGTGAGAGCATGTCTGCACCACGGAGCTTTTCCGCTTCGTCTAGCATCGCTGTCGGCGCTTTAACGTCTGAGGGCTGGTCTTCGATGCGCGGGGCCTCGACGATGGTGCATCGGAGTGGCATCAGCTCACAGTGGTCCTTATGCATCTTCTACACGCCGTGATTGCGGTGGACAGGCCAGCCATCTGGAGAGCCGCCTGAATTACTTGGCATCCGCAATCTGCGCCTGCCGCTATGTCGCGACACTAGAATGCCGCTGAACGCACTCTCAAGTGTACGCGGGTAAACCTGCAATATGGAAAGGGATGAAACACGCATACCAACGTTTATCGAGGTGCGCCGGACGTCTTGCTCGAGCGAGCTTCGCACAGAGAAGACGCTTCGCGGCTCGCACGGCGCGCCCATAGCCGCTCTCGAAACGCAAGCGGCGGCAGCTCGAACGTCCAGGAGTTGCTCTCTCAGCCCGCGTGAACGAGCAGCAGCCATCGTCATATGCCCGATTACTTTTTCAAACTGATGTTTGCTATCCAACATCCCGCGCTTTGGTAAAATCGATAGTTCCGATGGAACACATCCACCCGATGGATAGACTCACAAGATGCGGTTCAAGGGACTTGATCTAAACCTTCTCGTTGCGCTCGATGCTCTGATGACAGAACGCAACCTCACAGCGGCGGCGCGCAAAATCAACCTGAGCCAGCCGGCTATGAGCGCTGCGATTGGGCGGCTGCGCACCTATTTCCGCGATGAGCTATTTACCATGAGAGGTCGCGAGCTCGTCCCGACACCTGGCGCGGAGGCGCTTGCCGGTCCGGTTCGCGAGGCGCTGCTGCACATCCAACTCTCAATCATATCACGGGACACTTTCGACCCGACTCAGTCGAGCCGACGCTTCAGGATCATTCTCTCCGATTTCATGACGATCGTCTTTTTGCGCAAGATTGTGGACCGTCTTGCACAGGAAGCTCCCGCGGTGCGCTTCGAATTGCTGCCATTTTCCGATGAACCCGATGAGCTGCTCCGCCGGGGCGAGGTCGACTTTCTCATTCTGCCGGAACTGTTCATGTCGAGCGCGCATCCTAAGGCAACGCTGTTCGATGAGACCCTCGTATGCGTGGGATGCCGCGCGAACAAGCAGCTATCGCGGCAACTTACGTTCGAGAAATACATGTCGATGGGCCACGTTACGGCGAAGTTCGGACGGGCGCTCAGACCAAACCTCGAAGAATGGTTCTTGCTTGAGCACGGCGTCAAGAGACGCATTGAGATCGTTGTGCAGGGCTTTAGCCTGATTCCGCCCATAGTGTTAGACACGCGCCGTATCGGCACAATGCCCTTACGACTCGCCAAACACTTCGAACAGCGGATGCCACTGCGGATCGTCGAACCACCGCTCCCGCTGCCCACATTCACCGAGGCTGTGCAGTGGCCTGCATTCCAAAATACCGACCCGGCGAGCATCTGGATGCGGCGGATATTGCTGGAGGAAGCATCCAACATGGCATCTGGGCCTCAGGAGCCTCCAACTCGCCGGCGCTGCTAGAACCATCAGCGGCTCTCGGCACGTTACAAATACGCTAACAATCCTTCGACATGCTCGGCCGCTTTCGTCACTTCAACGTCTCCGGGGCGAAGCTGCCAGAGATGGCGATTGGTTGCGAAGACTTGCCGAGTAGCGAGCGTAGTGACCTCGAAGGTCCGGTTTGGGGTGCTTGCACCAGCGACGTCCGGCACTATCGCGGCAAAACACGCTTCCTCCGGTGCAATAATGTTTGCCTTGCCCGATAAAATCGCTTGAACCGCACACTGCGTCAGGTTGTAGGCTGGCCGCCGTGACTAACGCTGCGCTACGCGACCGTCGACTGGACGCTTTGGCGAACTCACGGCGCTGGCCGGACACTGGGTTGATCTACCATTAACCAACTGACCGGGTCCCGTTGCGTGGCTCGCTGGAAGCAGCGAGGCCGATCAGCTTCGGAACTCCTGACGGTTTCCGGCCGCTGCTGGCCGGCCTACTGCCTTGCTCTCTATTGTTGCGGTCATTTCGCGAGCGTCTTCTCGCGATCGCACGATGGAACGACGTCCATTCGGGTGAGTGAGTAGGACCTCTCCAGACGCAGCCCTCACCGCTCGTTGTATGCGCCGCAATTACGTTCGTGCCGGATAAGAAGACATGCGTTTCAAAGGTCTGGATCTAAATCTCCTCGTCGCGCTGGATGCTCTAATGACCGAGCGCAACCTCAGCGCAGCGGCACGCAAGATCAACCTTAGTCAGCCGGCCATGAGCGCTGCCGTCGCCCGGCTTCGCTCCTATTTCCGTGATGAGCTGTTTGGAATGAGGGGGCGGGAACTCGTCCCGACCTCACGCGCAGAAGGACTCGCAGCTCCTGTGCGCGAGGCTCTAATGCACATTGACCTCTCAATTATCGCGCGGGACGTGTTCGACCCAGCTCGATCGAACCGGCGATTCAGGATCGGCCTTTCTGATTTTATAACAATAGTGTTCTTTCGAAATGTGGTGGAGCGCGTTGCGCGAGAAGCACCTGCCGTCAGCTTCGAACTCGTCGCGCTCACTGATGAGCACGATGAGCTTCTCCGCCGCGGCGAAGTCGATTTTGTTATCTTGCCGGAATTATTCATGTCCACCGCGCACCCCAGGGCGGCTCTATTCGAGGAGAGACTCGTCTGCGTAGGTTGCTGCACCAACAGCCAACTGCTACGGCGGCTCACATTTGACCGGTATATGTCCATGGGCCACGTTGCGGTTAAGCTCGGAGGCGCGCGCAAGACGCCGGTCGAGGAATCCTTTCTACTCGATCTCGCCCTCAATCGGCGCATCGACATTCTCGTGCAGAGCTTCAGCATGATCCCGCCCCTGCTGGTAGGCACGAACCGCATAGGGACGATGCCATTAGGGCTCGTAAAGCATTTCCAACGAACGATCCCCCTTCGAATCGCCGAGCTCCCGCAGCCATTCCCCGCCTTCACTGAGGCGGTCCAATGGCCCGTGCTGCACAATAGCGACCCGGCAAGCCTGTGGATGCGAGAGATATTGTTGCAGGAGGCTACCCGCATGTCCACTGGACAAGAGCCCTTCATCTGCACTTCGGAACGAGCGGATGCTGCCGGAGATTCCGCACGATCTGCCTCGCCGTTGTCGTAAAGGACGTCCGCAAAGATGTGCGAACCTCATATCTCAACGAATGTCTCAACGCACAGCGATTTGGGTTCTCCTCGCTCGAATTCATGGTCGTTCCATAAAGATCGTCGCAGCGGACGGCTCTCATGACGACGTTGTGTAGGTCTGCACGCGACGTGCGAGCGGCGGTGGACCGTTGGCCTGCTTTTAGAAAAAGGGACGTACGTTGCACCTGGCCATCGTGCGCACCTGCCTCGATACAGCAGGATCGGCGCTGAACGTCGTCGTCAACTCTCCGAATCAGTAGTGGCTCCCGACGAGCGGAGACGGTTCTTCGTGTTTCGGAGTCGTACCACCATCCCCAGCGAGCGTCGTGGTCATCGATCATGCACATGACCACGATCTCATGCGCTGTCCAAGCAAGCATCGCGCCCGCGTGTTGCCCTGTCGCATCAGCCTGGAGTACATCGCATCTTCGTCGCCCCGCGCCGCAGGTCTGACCTCTTTTTGCCCTAACGCCGCCAAACGTCTTGACGACGTGCGCTGCCATGACGCAATGACGAACAAGGAGCTGAACGTTGGAGCAATGCAGCGGCGTTTTCGATCCGGAAGAGCTTTCCGCCCTGGGAAACCTTTATGATAGTGCGGTCGCCGCACTACCCCCATCCATGCAAACTCCGGAAAATTGCACTGCGATCGCCAAACTCATCTTGGAGCGTACAGCGGCTACCGATGCTCAACTGGCATGCCTGACGAACTTGTTGATCACCATTTCCCCTCAGGGTTGATCCCCCGCCATTCTGAGGATAGTCACCACTCTCGCGCTGGAATGGAAGACGATCCAGCTAGAGCTTTGAAATACCTTGAATCGCACGTGACGTCAGGTTGTAGGCTTTGAAATTGAGCAACATGAGCAAAGCTACACCACGAAGGCGTCGATTGCGCATTGGCGAACTTGCAGAGGCGACCGGAGTAACGGTACGCACGCTGCATCATTATGAACACACCGGGCTCCTGGCAGCTTCAGAGCGTACTGACGGTGGCCACCGGATGTACGACCGCGAAAGCGTCCAGCGCGTTTACCAGATCCGGGCGCTACGTGAGCTTGGCTTCTCGCTTGTCGAGATCCGTAAAGCTATGGAGGGCACGACCTCACTCACTGACCTTCTGCGCAAACATCTAGAGCGGATAGAACTTCAAGTCACTCGGGCAACTCTGTTGCGAGATCGTTTGCGCAACATGACCATCAACAGCGAGATCCAGGTAAGTGTGGATGAGCTGCCTGCCACCTTGAATGCCATGTCGCGGGTCGAGACGCGTAGTCAGACGTCCCGATGCAGCTGCAAGTTGGCTGCAGACCGCGAGGAGCGCTGGCGGCGGATCCGCGACGACCTGCGTGATTGTATGGATCGGGGTGAGCACCCTTGCGGCGAGCGGGCAAAAGCTGTCGCAGTTGCAGCACGCCTGCTAATCAGCGAAATCGCCGGAACCGATTCACGGGTTTCGATGATCCTGAAGGTACTTGCACGATTAAGCGCTCCCCGTAGTCTGGCTGGTTGGGATCCCTGCCTCATGCAATATCTCGATCTCGCCCTTGGCGGGTTGGAAGATCAGCCGTACTTTGGCTGATCGGCGGCTCTGATGCTGGCCGACAGTTTTACGGATTCGACCGGACAGATCGTCATGGCCTCGCCGGTCCCGGGCTCGTTGACGCCTTGATCGAGACTCCCTTCAAACGGGGCTTGAACCGCACGTAACGTCAAATTGTAGGCTCTTACGTGGTCGCAACGCACGCTTCGCTTGGCAGGTGGCCTCGACCTGCAGGCACGTCTGATCACAGCTGCTGGCGTTTTATTTCAGATGAGCATTGGGAGCTCTACAATGTTAAATAGGCATTACGCTTCTGCTGCGAGTACAGCGCTTCTCTTCTGCGCCCTCGCCTCGCCTGCGCGCGGCTCCGAAGTCAAGATTGCCGTGGCTGGCCCGATGAGCGGAAGCAGCGCTGCGTTCGGCTTGCAAATGCGCGATGGCGCGGCCGCGGCGGTCGAGGCGTTGAACGCGTCGGGCCTACTTCCCGATACCAGGGTGATTATGAGTGTCGCCGACGACGCCTGCGACCCGAAGCAAGCTGTCGCAGTCGCGAATAAGCTCACAACCGAGCGGGTACGGTTGGTAATTGGCCATTTTTGTTCCTCGTCGTCGATCCCAGCCTCCGACATCTATGCCGAAGCAGGCATCATTCAGGTCTCCCCCGGCTCGACAAATCCACAACTAACAGAACGAGGCCTTCAGACCGTCTTTCGCATCTGCGGCCGCGACGACCAACAGGGCACCGCTGCCGCTGAGTACATTCACAGGAACTACCCTAACGCCAAGATCGCAGTGCTCGACGACAAGAGCACCGCAGGCAAGGGTATTGCCGACGTGGTTGAGGCACAGCTTCAGAGGTTCGGTGAACAAGTTATTCGGCAAAGCTACGTAGCCGGCGAAAAGGATTACAGGGCGCTGGTCTCAAGAATGAAGAAGGATGGGGTGCGCGTCGTCTATATCGGCGGCTATCATACCGAAATCGGCTTGTTCGTGCGCCAGGCATCAGAGGCAGGAGCGGGCCTCATCGTCATGGCGAACGATCCGTTGATGACCTCTGAGTTCTGGGCCATTACCAGCACCGCTGGAAATGGCACGTTGTTTACCTTCATGCCGGACCCCGCCAAGAACGCCAATGCGGCCGGCGTGGTAGCCGGACTCAAAGCTTCCAACCTGTCCGCTGAGGGCTACACGCTTTACGCCTATGCCGCCGTGCAAGCATGGGCAGAGGCGGTGAACCGGACCGGCTCGCTCAATGCTGCGCGAGTGGCCAGCGCACTTCGTTCACGGGCGATCGATACCGTGATTGGGCCAGTCCGGTTCGATATAAAGGGAGACAATGCGGTTCCTCACTTTCTGGTTTACCGCTGGCGCGACGGCCGTGTTGAAACTGTCGAGCAGAACTGATTGATGTCAACGCCGCCTCCCCGAACCCGAAGTGACACGGATGATAAGACGCCCTCAGGACATTGGAGCAGCGATACTCGCAAGCTCTCTTATTCTTGCTGCTTTCGTTGCATTCGTCGCGTTCGCTGCAGCCCTCGCAGAGCTGCCTGATGTCGAACTGAAGGAGGCGCTGCGTCCCGCCATAGA
Source organism: Bradyrhizobium huanghuaihaiense (assembly GCF_025200885.1). Classification (NCBI taxonomy): domain Bacteria; kingdom Pseudomonadati; phylum Pseudomonadota; class Alphaproteobacteria; order Hyphomicrobiales; family Nitrobacteraceae; genus Bradyrhizobium; species Bradyrhizobium huanghuaihaiense. The sequence continues at coordinate 7,991,859 of NZ_CP104172.1, forward strand.
CAAATAGTAGCCCTGTCTCGCTGATCCGGGCTCGCAGGCACATGACCTCTAAAGCGCCCCAATTGTTCTAGGTTCGGGCATGGACGTTTCTGCGGCCAAGCGTTGGGGCAGGCCCAGGAGAGGAGAACGCGAAGCTAAAGATGCTTCTGGTCGAGCACATGCTCGGTGTGGAGGCGCTTCGCCACCTCTTTTCAAAGTAACTGCCGGACCGCCATCCACGCATTCTCGTGACCCAATCACACGTGCAACGGCAGATCCACGCATCCAAAGAGAAAAGCCTAAGCCGTCAAATGAGGAGCAACACCTCTTTGAGGGCGACGGCATGAAGCAACCAGGGCTCGCCGCCCCGGCCATAATCGGAGATTGATCGAGTGAAGAGTGGCCTTCCTTCAAGACTAACGTGCGGCATTTTCGACCATTTGGATGACGACGGTCGAGATGCCGCACGACAATATGAAGATCGTCTCAAGCTGGCGGAGGTCTGTGATTCTCTGGGCTTCTACGCTTATCACCTGGCCGAACACCACTGCACACCTCATGGCAGGGGGCCCTCGCCGAACCTCTTTCTATCAAGCCTCGCGCAGCGCACCCGGCAATTGCGCTTTGGTCCGCTCGTCCTGTTGCTCAACCTTTATCACCCATTGCGCGCATTCGAAGAGATCTGCATGCTTGACCAGTTGAGCGGCGGCAGGCTCGAACTCGGGATCGGCCGCGGCTCCCAGCCGATCGAATGGAGCTATTTCGGCATCAGTGCAGAAGCCGCACCAGGCCGTTATACTGAAGCCAGCGAAATCCTGAATATTGCACTGAAGGGACCTACGCTATCCTATCAGGGACACCACTTTGAGCTGAACGAAATTCCCTTAACCTTGAGGCCCCATCAACGTCCCTATCCACCGACCTGGATCGCCAGCAATCGGGCCGAGTCGGCGCAGTGGGCCGCTGCAAATGGCGCCAATCTGGCGTGCATAGGCCCCGCCTCTGTTGTCCGGAAAGTTACGGAGGCCTACCGCTCCCAACGAACCCACACTACAACCGCACACGGCCGCGAGCCATTTCTCGGCCTGCTCCGCATGGTCGTAGTTGCTAAGTCTGACCAGGACGCTCATGCGGCGGCCAAAACTGCGTATGGGCGATGGCTGGAGAGCTTCAAGTTTCTTTACGACCTGAATGCCATTCCGGCCCCGCCTGCCCTTCCGCTGACCTTCGAAGCAGCACTTGAGAGCGAACTGTGTGTCGTTGGAACGCCAGCCTCCGTCCGGCAGCTTCTTCTTCATCAGATGGAAGAGGCGGGTGCCAACTATTTGCTTTGCCAGCTTGCATTTGGAAATCTTCCGCTGGAGATCTCCCTGTACACGGCAACCGCAATCAAAGCTGAAATTCTCGATAGCTTTCGTGGCTAATGTCTACATTGGGGAATCATATGCTTGGCAAGGAGACTGGCGTACCGAGGTTTGTCCGAATGCGATTTTCGTTGTCGTTTGTCCTGGGCGCGAACGCGATCGTCAGCCTCAATGGCAACGATCAAACATTCACCGTTCCTGACGGCGCTTCTCCTTACTTCGGCACATGAAACTCGGCGTTCGAAGAGAATCTTTCCGTTCTGTGCGCGCTTTACGCAATGGACTGTCGGCGCGGGCGAACCGGCGGCGGTGCCGTCTACGTCGGCAACGGCAAGATTGTGCGGTCGATGTTGGAAACGAGCGCTATTGTGGCATCTACATCGAGCAAGGCGGCCGCATAAAAGGGGACTGTCACCTGTATGCGGCCAACCGGCGGCACGCTTGTAGTACCGGCGGACAACAGATGGAGCCTGACGCTTGATTGGCCTGCCAACTTCTCAGATGCGAAGCCACAGGCGCTCATGGTTGCGGGTAGCCTGGTACAAATTATACCGGAGAAAATCGGCGATATCTGACCCGCCTGCCGCTTCTATTTGGGAGCGAGCTTTGGCTTAGGTAGTGTTTGCGAGCGTTTATCAACTCATCCGCAGGGGACGCTCTTCGTCCGCTTCGATCATCAAGGCCAGCGATTGGGTCATCCTGCATCTGCGGGAGCCGGAGCTGGTGGATAGTCGGCGTCGAGATTCCATGCCCTTCTCTTTGGCTTACGCCGATCGATGGAGTTTTTGTGACACCCTCGTGACATCTGAAGTCCAATTTCGAGGTATTCGCTGCGATTTTTGTCTTCTCTACCATGGCCGGTCATCAACGAATCAGCCGGCTGGCCTCAAGGCCCTTAAACTCACTGAACCAAGAAGCGGGAAACACTAAGCAGTCCATTTAGGCGATGAGATTGCGCGCGTACGCGATCCACGAACTGAATGCATCCCATCAACACTTTCGATTTTACCAATTTCAGCCAAATACCCCATAAGTCGATCGCCGGTTTCCGGAAAGCACATTTCACGAATGTCGTGTGACCATGGATCCTTTTTGCTTTCTGCATAGTCGCAGGCCGACTCAAGCTTCTCGTGGCTGCATCCCCATCGACCCCCATCAAACTTTGGAATCGAGGCGCGTGCGGCGCAAATCCAGTCGGATGGCGGTTCGCAACGTCCGGCGCGCAATCTATCGCGCTGTCGCCTCCCCCTTTGCAATCTTACTAAGGCTCTCCAAGAAGATCGGCTCTCACGCACACTGCTTGGCCAAAGTAAATGCGTGCGCTGCATAAAATTCCGGCAGGCGAACTGCCCTCTACACCGGTGCGGGCTGGACTTTTCGCCCGGACCAGGTGGGCAGCGTCGACAATCCGCCGCTGTCGCGGCCTTCAAACAAAGCAGTGCGATCAGCTATCTGACCAGGCTAAGTGCAAGCGACATATCCTCCGGCCAGGACGAGGCACTGATGTCGATCGACGTGATGAGACCAGCCTCGCGATCTTACTGCCCACCCCCATACGTCGTGTGATCGTGGATTCGCACTCTGCTCGCATGCACAGTCTTCGTCGGTGGGCCGCCCCCACACCCACTTTCTACAGACTGACGCTACCCTATCTCATTGTATGCGCCGGCGCTCTTCGACGATATCCCGCCGCGGTTATCCCCTGTCTAGCGAGGCCTCCGGTTCCGTCGAGATCGCTATGTCAGGCAGTAAGCAATCCCGCAGCAGTTCGGGCCTGGCTTCTGGACTTGCCGTCATTAGCGGTGTCCCCGCTGGCTGGAGTCACTGCCACTGCCCAAGGCGCTGGACCGGCTCGACGGTCTAATCAAATGACGGGCCATCTACAACCAGTTCGGAGCGTTCTATACCGTCGATTTGCCCTTGCGGTCGTTTCGCGGCACATGCCCGCCACCCTCCCCCCTTCGGCGACCGTGCGTGCGCACCTTGCCTTGTGCAGCAGCCATTCGTTCAATCGCCGTCTGCCACAACCGATAATCAGCCTGCTGCCTGCATTTAACCACTTTGGAGCGACACCGTGGAACTTGACCCTTCCAATTCACGCGCAGAGGACCTCGAGGAACGCGTCGACCTGCAACTCGACATCGTGGCCGCCCTCATACGCGAACAAGGCAACGAGCTCGAGGCCATCCGACTGCTAAACGCACTCACGAACCAAATGATAACGGCGGAAGTGGAGCTCGGCCAGCTGGGCGGGGGTCGCGCTAGCGACCGGCGAACGACGCGACTGTCACGAGACCGTGGCGTTTACTACCCAGAAGACCTTCAGGTTTTGGGACGCCTTCTCGATCAGGCCGTGGCAGCATTACCGGCAGAGCTCCGTACTCCCGCCAATCAACTGAAGATCGCGAAACTAATTCTGTCACGTTCAGCAACGGACTGAGATTTCATTTGCGTTTTCTGCGCTTGATGGTGCGCTTATTGACCTTTATCGTTGGGCTGAGTTCTGCGGCCGTACGCACCAGGGATCGACGACTTGGCGTTTATGGGCTGACGGTCCCGTAAGCGCGCCGGTTCCGCTGGCTTTTCCAAATCGCAACTGTTCGCCACCATGCTAGAAAGCTGGAGCTGCACCGAGACCAGGAGACCACGCGCAGGGCCGAGCAAAGGATGACGGGCCGCGGACACATGTCAGAAAGCAAACAAGCAGTGTTCGGAAAACACCACACGCTTCCATAAACGCTTCTTAGCTTGAGTCTGCGATGAGCGGAACGATCCATTTTCATTGTGTTCGGCTTTCGTCGTGATTGGCGTGGCGCCGATTTTCCGATTGCAGGAAGAGCCACAATTATTGACAGTTGCCGAGCAACAAGAGCACTTCGGCAAGAATCCGTGCGAACAACGCGTGCCCGTTTCAGCCGCTTCAGAATTATTCAAATTGCGCCTGGCAATACGACTGCGGGGTCATCGGAATTTCAACAAACATCTATAAATTCATTGAACCACCGAGAGCAGCTCGATGTCCGAGCGTCCTGCCGCTCTGATCTTACTTTCTGGGGACAAGCCACAGGCTCTCGGTTAGCTTTTGCCAAGGTACCTCCTTGTATCAGGACGTCGTGGAGTGTTGAGATGGATCCGTTCTTACCCGAACAAGTGCAGATGACAGATACTATCGTGAGCGTCGCATTTGATAAGGCCTGGCGCTTTGTTGAGAAGGATCCGTTGCTGGCGCATAATCTCAAGACGGTCCTCCATAGCCGGTTGCGCACTTTCCTTGAGTCTTCGATAAGCAAAGGCGAACGGAATGTTTTGAACCTGGCAAACGAGGCGATACGCAGCTTGCGGGCTGAACTGGCGCCCTCGACGGAGCAACAAGCCGCTTGCACCTCTACTGCCATATAAGTTCGGCTTCGCTAAGGCTTTTGGGAACCTTATGCGGCGGGAAAATAGCCGGGGCAGAGCGTGGTCGAGCTGACCTTCCTCCACTCATGTTCAGCCCCGCATCGTGCTGCACCTAAGATAGGTCCGGAGCCAAAGCGATCCACGCCTGTGATCGGTCACCGCCGCATCGCCCCACGATTGCAAGCGGCAGCACGACCCTCCTGCCGGAATAATGAGCTTGAGCGCCCGAGACGCGTCTTCGATCAGCGGCCTTCATTTGCCGAACTCTTTGAACAGCGCGCATGCAGGGGACGTGTTCGCGCAGAGTGGCCTTTGTCACAATCTGACGCCGCGTGCGATTTGACCCATTTCTTTCGAAGACATGTTGTGCGGCAGTTACAGCAATTCGCGATCATATTGTTAAACGCACGGCGCCGGAGGGGCATCGAAAGGAACGACACTCGAATGAAGAATTTTCTGATTCTGACCGCAAGCATCGGCGCACTCAGTGCGGCCGCTCCCGTACTCGGCGCGGACCTCGCCGGGCAGCCCGTCCAAGTCAAGGCGCCACCGCTGCCGGTCGCAGCTCCAATTATCGATTGGTCCGGTTACTATATCGGTGTCAATGGCGGCTGGGGAACGAGCCGCAACTGCTGGGATTTCAATGGAGTCACTCCCGAGGGTTGCCATAATTCGACTGGCGGTACCGTCGGCGGCCAGATTGGCTATCGTTGGCACATCTTCAACATGGTCTACGGGATCGAAGGCCAGGGCAATTGGGCCGACTTCAGCGGCTCCAATGTCAGCGCCGCCTTCCCAGCAGACACCATTGGCACCAAGACAGATGCTTTCGGCCTGCTCACCGGCCATATTGGCTACACGTTCAATGCCGTGCTGCTGTACGCCAAGGGCGGTGCTGCGGTGACCAGCAACACCTATCACGTGAACTCGGTGGCTACTGGCACCGAGATTGCCAATGAAAATGATGTGCGTTGGGGTGGCGCGCTGGGCGCCGGTGCAGAAGTCAGCCTCGCGCCCAGCTGGTCAGCTGGCCTCGAGTATACCCACTTGTTCATGCAGCGCAGCAACGTAAGCTTCCCAGCGGCCGTTGCCGCCGATCGCGTCCACCAGGACGTCGATCTCGTCACGGCACGGCTCAATTACAAGTTCGGCCCGGGGTTTGCCAAATAGTGATCTCCACGCGATTGTGTGAATCGGGAGCCCCGACCGCGGTCGGGGTTCTTTCTTCACACGTTCACGGCAACCCTGCCGCACTTCCGAAGCACCAAGGTCCGAGTTCGTCTTAGCAGCGATCACCGGCTGGATGGAACGACGCCGCCTGACCTCAACACTGGCGGTGTCGACACGACATTTGATAGCACTTTCGGCGAAGCCACAAATACAACACTTCTTAAGGCAAGTCTGAAACCTTTCCCCGCCTCAGGTTGTGTCGCTCCATAAGCATCAATTAACCTGCCAGACGAAGCTGAAGAAAGATTTGGCACCTGTTCCATTCGACTGATGCATTCAAAGAAGATTGAGGCGAATTGCTATAACGACCGCTTGAGTCCTGCTGCTCGCACCCAGCTTTCGCATCGCATTTTTGATATGAAAATTGACTGTATTCTCGCTAATGTCCATGATCTCCCCCGTTTTCCAAGACGATGTCCCCTTTGCGATCCACCGCAAGCAACTGGTTTCCTGCTGCGATAATGCAACGTTTCTTTCGCAACCATTATCGCGGGGCATCGATTAACCTGCCAGAAGTTGAAGCAAGATTTGGCACGTGGTGCTCGTTCCATTCGACTGATGAATTCAAAGAAGATTGAGGCGAATTGCTATAATGACCGCTTGAATCCGGCTGGTCGCATCCAGCTTTCGCATCGCATTTTTGATATGAAAATTGACCGTATTCTCGCTGATGTCCAGGATCCTCCCAATTTCCCATGACGATTTCCCCTCTCCCACCCACCGCAAGCAATTGATCTCCCGCTGCGATAGTGCAACTTTTCTTTCGCAGCCATTATTGCAGGGACGAGCGATTTCGCCATAGGCGTTGTGAAACTGCCCGGCCAGCGCGTTGAGATGACCGATGCGGTCCTGAGGATCAGCATCGTCGGACGCGGATGCAAACGACACCACAGATACTCGACCCGCAGGGCCAAACAATGGCACGCTCATGCCATGCTTCAGGCCCGCCTCTTTCGCCTCGTCCAATACGCGTCTCTCGTCCGGTAGCAGTTGATAGTGGTCGGCGAGTTGATCCCACAAAAACGGCCGCGCGAGCATCGGCGTCCTCCGGACCACCGGATCGATAGTATGGTACTCGCGTTTGAAGTACCGGTCGCACCAGTCTGGCGGCCACTTCACAGCCACAGCCGGAGGTGGATACTCCACTAGCCGAAGTGGCTCGACGAAGTTGAGAGCGCCGAAAGCGACTTCACTGAACCCTTCATCGGTGGCACAGCTTACAAGAAGCTGGAACAGCGCTCTGAGCGAATGCGTCTGGTTCGCGCATTCGGTGAAGCTAAAGAGATCCCTGATGGGCGCCTCAGAACCTCGATCAAGCTCCCTGTCAGTGTGTTCGCTTGCGCTTGTTTCAGGCGGAGCCAAATTCAATTCCATGACCTGAACCCTTGCGTTTGTTCTTCGTGAAGCCTGAGCGCCGCAACCTGCGTCAGACGCCATTCCCGGATTCGTTGCCCCGCCGCTGGCTGCGCCGGCATGATCGTCCCCTCAAACAGCCGAGCTGCCACCATCATCCCTAGTCCCAGGCTGAACGCCATGCCGCAATCGAAGCGCCGTTGCACAGGCAAAGTGATCGGTCGAGCTCACCGATAGCGTACTGGCTAAATCGGTGATCACCGGCGGTCGTCCATGTTGATGGTCTGGCAGTGAAGGAAAGTCCGAGCGCCCTGACGACTCAGCTGGCGAGACGAACCGAACAGCACGAGCGGTCACAGGCTCAGCTCTATTCAGATTGGATGGCGAGAAAATAGGGTTGTGTCCGAACCATGCTTCGCTTTGTCTCCAGGCCGAGCACGAGGAGATCCTGGGCACTGAACTCCGCGATACAGCTAAGGTAGAGCACGCCGATGCGTCCGGCGGTGCCGGCCTCGACCTGCGCGTTGTCGGTATCGATTGTCTGCTTGCCGACGAAGAGAACAGGAGCGCCATTTTTCTTCCCAATCTTGCGAATTGTCATCGCTAACCGTTCGCTGCTGCTCCGCCTTGTGACGGCGTCGGGCACGCGATCGATGGGCAACACGGAACAGTCGAAGCCGAAGCCATACTCCTCGCATGATTGGCCGGCGTCGCAGCGGGTCCGCCCGGCAGGTCCGGCGCAAATGAATCGAACGGGCAGAAAATGGCCAGGTCAAAGGCGCAATGGAAGATACGCGCAGTCGCGCGACCCGCTTGATGCAGAGGACACTTTGCATGCGCATCTCCAGAAGGGAGAGGACTCCGGATCGGATCGCACCAGTCCAGCAAGTGTCATACCAACTGCTGATTTCGCGAAAATCACCGCCGAGACAAGGGCTTGAAAGGCGCCCGATTGGTCTCAAGGTAAGTGCATTGAAGCAGTCATGACATCGGGAGGAAAGCCGACAGCGCCATTTGCACGAGCCGCAGCACGAGTTGACCTGGACCAAGAAAGGTGCGCACCTTCTCTCGGTTGCGGCCGCGAGTCCAACCGTCGGTCTCTCAAGCGCAGCCCTTTCCCAGCCCAGTCAAGTATTAGCCTTGGCAATTGATGAGGGCCGTCCACATGACAATCGTCGAGGAACTTGACTGACTGCACCTCCCCCCGAGGGATCCCCGACTCAGCGCGCTCTCGCTAGGTACGCTCGTGCGGATCAATCCAGGGAGGCTCATTCGGCTTCCTCGAGAGCGACAGGGGCCGTGAGATCTTTCAGTATCTCGTTGTCGGCTCGCGCGTCGACTGCGTCGAGGAGCTTGGTGGGGAGGGTCTGCAAGCCAAGTTCGAAGTCAGTTGCGTCCGTCCTTGCGGCGCGCTGCTCATGGAGATTGTCAGGAAGATTATGTGCTGAGCGCCAGAAAGTCGCAGTCAATTCGAAATGGGCGGATTGATCGCGACGCCAATGCGGGGCCAACTGCAATTGTGTGCGCTCTGACGGCGACCGCTAGCCGCAAAGGCGATGTAAAAAAAAACAAAAGACGTCAAGCGCTAAAGCAAAATAGAACATTGCAGATAGTGTCACGTGTGGATCTGGCCGGGCTCGCGTTCGCTATAAGCAGGACCTGCAAGTTGTTGAGTGTTGGTGAGCCGCATTGGAGCCGTAACGAGACGCCGAAGCAAGGCGCACCCGACGCACTTTGCCGGGTACTGAAAGTGCGCCGGGCTCGCCCCAACACCATCAGTACATCCGTGATGATGCTCGCTGCAATGAGACAAGCAGCGTGGCGGAATTGAGGCTCATTACGTTTTGTAGTTGAACTTCGACAATGTTTTTCGTGAGCTGCTCCAAAGGACTTGAATCGCACGTAGCGTCACGTTGTACGATCGCGAACTTGGCGCTCTTCATCCAGCAAGTAACGTATTTTCCGTGACACGCCGGCCTTGGGACGCGAGGCATCCGTCGAATGCTGGAGCATGCACATCGATTTTTCCACGGAAAACCAGCTTCAAAGTCTGGCGCGAGCCTGGCCCGCTCTTGATGACGCCCTGATCCCTATCTTCGTCGCAAGGCTGCATGCCAGGGAGTGCAGAAGCGACGCGCCCTCGGATGAATAATTGGCACTGCACGCAGGCTAGTCGGGGACGTCTAGGCGCTTGGGCCGTACTCGTAAGAGACGTTCATTCTACCCACAAACATCCGGATAATCGAAGGGGCGGCGCTCACTCCCACTCCCGGCCCCTAAGCTGCGTCGACAGTGACATCGAAGCGGGACCGATCTCAAAACAGTAGGCGCGTTTGACATAACGCAAAGACACAAGAGAGGGCACCGGTCAGCTTCACGCTGTTTGAGCATTGGAAAGTTAAGCCTTGCAGACCTCCCTCCTAAACAAGTATTGTGATGCTCGCCTACCTTGGTACACCATCTACCCAACCGTACGGGATTTCTCCGCGATGGTGGGTCCAAAGATTTGTGAGACATGGTTGAGGCGGCTGCCGCCGAACGAACCCATCTCGCTCTACCTCCACGTTCCGTTCTGTCGCTCGATCTGCTGGTATTGCGGCTTCCCTACAAGCCGCACTCGCAGCGAGCGACCCATCCGCAATTATTTGGCGGCGCTGAAGGATGAGATACGCTTGGTCGCAGAGCAAGCGCCGCCCGCTCTGCCGGTGAACGACGTGCATTTCGGCGGCGGGACGCCGACCATCATTGCGCCGACCGAATTCCTGGGCGTGATGGAACTCCTGCGCCGGTGCTTCGCGTTCACCAAATCAGCTACCATCGCCGTAGAAATTGACCCGCGTGCGTTCACAGCCGAGATGGTCGAAACGTTAGAAGCGGCGGGGATCAGTCGCGCGAGCATAGGCGTGCAAAGCTTCGACCCCGTGGTTCAAAGGACGGTCAACCGCGTCCAGAGCGACGTGCAGACGGCTTCTGTCGTCGAAAGCCTTCGTCGGCATGGGATAAGGCGCATCAATTTCGACCTTCTCTTCGGACTGCCACATCAGACGGTGCGGTCCTGCGTGGACTCCGCGCGGACGGCTCTGGCAATGCGGCCAGACCGACTTGCGGTTTTCGGCTATGCTCACGTCCCCTCCTATATGAAACGTCAGCGCCAGATCGATGAGACGGCGCTGCCGGATGATCTCGCCCGCGCCGAGCAAGCCGCGGCGATTGCAGATACGCTGGTCTCGGCCGGCTACCGCCAGATCGGGCTCGACCATTTCGCCCTGCCCAACGACGAGCTGGCGCTGGCGCAGAAAGCTGGTCGGCTGCGCCGCAACTCCTTGGGCTATTCGGCTGACACCTGCAAAACCGTGATCGGCTTAGGTCCGTCAGCCGTCGGCCGGCTGCGTGACGGTTACGTCCAGAATGAGATCGCAGCCGCTTCCTATCACCAACACATTCGGGCTGGCCGTCTGGCAACCTCAAAAGGCCACTATCTCAGCGCCGAAGATCGGCTCCGCGCCGCAATTATCGAGCGTCTGATGTGCGATTTGCAGGCCGACGTACCAGCGATCTGTGCTGCTCACAGATTTGATCCGATTCCTCTTCTCAATTCGGCCAACCGCCTGGGAATGCTTGCCGAAGACGGGATAGTGGAGATTGAAGAGGGATTCATTCGGGTCAAGCAGGAGCACCGGTTGGTCATTCGCGCCGTTGCCGCAGCATTCGACACTTATCTCGACCGCACCCCTGTTAACTAAGCCGCGCATGTAAGCAGATCCAAACATCTGAGCTCTCCGGGAGGAACTGATCAGAAGAGGCCACCTCCGGCAGACAGGCCAGATTTCGAGGATGCAGCAGCCGTGTGATGACAACGACCTTTCAGATATAGCCTCAAGCCCGGAGGGCTGACTAAAAGGAAGCTGATTTGAAGGAGAGGCGCAGCGGATTCCCCCGTCTAGGGCACGGCTAATCATGCCGAATGGGCTCTACCCCCCTTATTTGCTTTTGATAATGGTGACGGCCTGAGCGACGTGCCGCTGGAGACGCCGGTGCCCGCACTAGCTTCGGGTATTTTACGGCTGGAGGCAACTTTGCGAAGCCACGGTCCGCCTCGACTCGACCACGCCTGCAGTCTCAGACTCAAGGCTCGGCTGTCTTCGGTCCGGCGATCACTGGCGCGCCTCCGACGGAAACAGGTCCCTGTGGTTTGGACCTCCCGAAGCGCTTCCTGGCGACGCTCGAAACAGCCCGGGTTTGCGACAAAGGAGGCTCGGAAGCAGCAGATGGAATAGGTGTTGAACTCTGCAGCGAATCGATCCGCGAAGTCAGCATGGTGATCTGATCCAAGATCTCCTTGAGGGCATGCCGCTGAGCATCAATCCGGCGGTTGAGTTCTGCGATCTCATCGTCAGTTTTCTGCTGTGCCCACTTTATTTCGAATAGGGATGCCCTGTCCTCCGGTGACAGGCTCATTGTTGAAGGACTTCCCTGCCTTCCGGCGTCTGGACAAATTCTGCAAGGTTAGCCCAAAGCCAGGCGCCAGCAGCACACGAGCCGACGAGGACAAGCGGGAGCACCAAAACCGGAAGAATCCTTCTTGACGGCCCGTGCAAGAGCGGCCGCACGTCTGAAGCGGCCGCTTGATCAATCAAGTCCATTGTCCCTCGCTCAAGATCCGATCCCAGCAGGCTTATTTGGTCGACGCGATAGCCCGCGATGCTCCCCCTCTCGAGGAGCTGCGGCGTCGACAATACTTGGCGAGCTTCCCGATCGGCTGCGCCTGCTCCTATGAAACGCTCCTTCTTGAGCAACGCAACGCGACAATTTGCGCGCGTTCTCCATGATAGCGCCACCAGCGAGCAATGGTTCTCGTCTTCGTCGGCGATGGCGCAGCATTCTCTCAACAATCAAAAGAACCGTGCAGATTTTCCCGCCTCGCGCAGTGCCCAGACCAGCAACTTCGTCTGGGACGGGCGACGTAGGCGCCACGCTGATCGGCCGACCGCAATGGCCGATTGGACCGGCAACATCGCACCTGATCAACTACCTGTTCCGGCAGGTTGTTCGAGATGACGGGCACGTGGCAAGCGTGACCAACGAACGCCGCGCACATCAAGGTATCGGATGCAAGACAGGTTTTGCCGCGCCGGCGGCAGCAAGCAACTGCTCGCCGATATCCGCCAAAAGCTGCTCGATGGCTGATTCCTCCGGTTTTCTGGCCGATCACGTTGGAGGTTGTGGTGTGATTGCCGCGCGCGCAAATCCAACAGCTCTTCGGCCTTCAAGCCCGGCGAGTGTCTCGTGTTTCGCTAACAACGATACCAATGAAGCGGTTCGTGAAGCCGAGCCTCTTGCAAGGCGAGGCTTGCTTTCTGGTAGCTGCCGTTTGGTTCAGAAAGCCGCCTTCGATGCAAATGCGCGGCGCCATTCTCGCCAGAATCACAGTGAGCAAGGTGGACATTCGCAATGCGCCCAAGGCAGCACGCCCCCGCGCGCTCGCGAGCATTTGCCGAGCCAGCGCTCTCCGCCGGCTCTCGGCGCACCGGCGTCATGCGCGAGCAGAGTTTCGGACCAGATCATCATAGCGCCGCGAGCTAAGAGGTTCAGGAACCCGAGTGGCTCTGTTCGGATAGATCGAGTTCTGGCTCGTCCCCCTCGCCCTCGGACGCGAAAGGACGCCGGCGATGCCGCGTGCTCCGTCATTGCGACGAACGCTGGCGACGAAGCGATCCAGACTGCCGCCGCGGAGGGATTCTGGATTGCTTCGCTGAGTTCGCAATGACGGTGTGGAAGCAGGCGCGTGCCGCAGGCCACCCGGAGCTCACTCTGGGCCAATCAGGCCGCAGTTCAATCTATTCATGAACAGTCGACATGGACCCGAACTACGCCATGCGTGATTGCCTTCTCGCGACGACCTCGCCTCGCACATACTCGGCTACGGCAGCACTCTCTTTCAATTTAAGCCCAAGGGGAAAGCTGATCGCACTTTCGCTAGCGGCTTGTCTGGTCGGCAATTCCGTACTGGCACAAAGGGCGAGCGGACTTGATCCTAGTAAGCCCCCTGTGGATCAGGCCAGCAAAAGAGGAAAGACTTCCGACCGGGCCGCAAAGCTCCCGATCGACCTGATCCGTCAGGCAATCCGCCCTCCTGCCCCGGCGCCAGCAGCAGCTCCCGGAGCACCTTTCGAGAAGCGCGGCAATGCGGACAGGGCTGCTCAGACGAGACCGCAAAAAACGGTCGATCCCTTCCAAAGGTACGACAATCTGCGTGAAAAAGGACTCTGGTTTCCGATCCCTGGTCCTGCAGATACGATTGATCAGGATAAGGGGGGCGTTAGATCTGCGCTGGCGGACGTCGGCATCGGCTATATCGGGTGGACACATAATTCCTTTGCAAGCAACCAGCTGCCGCATGCAGCCAGAAGCACTATCGCAAACCAGCTCTATATGGGCCAGAATCCGACTTTCGCGTCGACGAACCTCATGATCGTCACCTACGATCTGAGCCGGTTTGGCATTGCCGACGGACAGATTGTCGTAGGAGCCGAGCAGCAATACTGGACGTGGGATCGCCCAGGGCCAGATCGAGTGGGACTCAATACGCTCGCCTACTACCAGACTTTCTTCGACAGGACAGTAGAGCTCAAACTTGGCTACCTCAGAAACCAGAATGAATTCACCGGCACATTGTTCGGAGGTACAGGATCGAACATGTCTGCGTTGTTCCAGGCTGGGATGAGCACCAATGCCGCGCCCACGCCTGCGGCCAACTTGAAGTACAATTTTGACGCTCGCTTGTACAACAAGGTCTCCGTCCAGCGCTCAATCAGTCCAGATGGTGCCTATGCTCATATAACCGAGAATCCCACCGGCTTGAAATGGAGCACGGCCAATGCAGGCATCCTTCTCGTCGAAGAAGCCGGCTACAAGAGCAAGGCTGCTCCCGGCGTCCCCGACACGTGGCTGCGGGCGGGCGTTGGTTTGAACAGTAGCCGCTACACGAATTTGGCGGATCCCAAGCAACAAAGGGAGAGCGGAAATAATTTTCACTACATCGCTGCGGACAGGCAGCTCTGGCAGAGTGACGCCCTTGGGTCGCCGTCTCGCGGCATCTACGGCGGCTTCTCCGTTATGGGAGCCCCACCTGAGCGCAACAGGATCAGCCGGTATTACGAGCTTCGTCTTTATGCGAAGGGACCTTTTGATAACCGGCCCAGTGACCTGATTGCTCTTGTTGCGACCAATACGGCCTGGAGTAAGCTTGCAGTGGATGCTGCTCTGGCTAAAGGCCAGCTTGCGCATCGCGATAGCACAGCAGTCACGGGAACATACATCGCGCATCTCGCTCCCGGGATATATGCAAGCGTCGGACTGTCATACATTCATTACCCGACAAGCATCACACATACGCGCCAAACGGAACACGCGCTCAATCTGTTGGTATCTACGTTGATATTCTTCTGATCATCGCAAGCGCCGTTCTGCTCTCAGTTATCATGACGCATGGGACCGGACCTTCGCGCTCCCTCCTCGGCCGCATCTGCGCTAGACGTTCGGGGGAAGCAAATTACGCGGGGCAACGACCCAATTTCGAGGGCATTTTTCCAGATTGTCTCGCCTTGAGTAGACACAGCAGGTTCATAAGGCACGCAATCTACGATAGTTTGGGAGACCTCCTGATCAGATCTCGGTTACGGCTACTTATCGAAGTGAGCGGGGTGGCACTCCGAGCATGAGCTGAGACAGATAAGGGATGTCGCGCACCGTCCAGCGAACCGCTAGCGCGGCGGCAACAATCATTGTCCCGAGAAATGCAGCCGCAGCAGACCTCATTGGGGGGTCCCAAAGTTCTCCATACTGTATGGAATCCATAAGACGGAATACCGTACCCTAAATCAAGTAGGGCACAAGCGTGGGCCGCCATTAGGAAAAGCCTTCGTCAGCAAGCTTTCGTTTGGTGGCCATGTTCTTGGCACTTGTCCATCGCCAGCACTCGGCGCCGTGCTCCGTCGATCACGAATGCGTTCGACCCGCAATAGCTTCGGTTTTCAAGACAAGAATTGGCGGACTATGTGGAAGGATCAGGGATGCAGAAAGCAGGTTCGGACATGCACCAAATTCGTAGAATCCATTGAGCTTGGCAGATTCTGCAAAGAGGAAGCAGGACGGTTCAGGCCGTGCCCCTGCTACCGATCCATCGCCTGCCAAAAGCCTCGCATAGAACGCCTTACGCGCCCGCCGAAAGCCCGATGCAGCCCTGCTGCCTCTTCAGCCACGTTCAGGATAAATGCGTACGCGCTGGCGGCCTTCGGTTTCCAGCAATTCGCCCCTGTAAGGCACTCCGCGGATCTCGAAATAGGTTGGGCGCCCAACTCCTGGCATGATGCGCTGGCCTTCGAGGGCGCGGACAAGATAATCCGGCAGGAATCGCTCGCGATGCTCCCATCCGCCGCGGATCAGATACCCAAGATCAACGGGCCCCTCACCGGATTGCGCGGCTGGCACGATCGGCCGGGGACGATAGAGCGACTGAGACGGGCCAGGTTCATCCGGTTGGCTCAGGTGGGGATGATGGATCAGGCGAACATCCCTGCGGCCTCCCGGTCCAAGCGTCGCCGAATAGCGCTCCCCATTGATCACAAACTGACTTGGCCCGAACTGGTTTGGCAGCAGATGGATATTGCCCAATACATCGATCAACACGTCTGAAGCCGCCTGGGAGCCGTGGCGCCAGCCGGCGCCAACGATCGCTCCAATATCCCGCAGCTCCGGAGCCGCCCCCGGCGGTCCCGCGAACGACGAGGCGGCTACAAATTCGGATGCTGGCGCAGAGCGCGCATCGTCACGCAAGTCGTAAGGTGTGGGTGGATCCAGATCAACGAAGGAGTCGAGACCGCCGTAGATGTTTGACGATCGAGGCCTCACGGACGACGGCGATGCGGGGTCTTGCATCTGTTGCCCAAGCCAAGCCCAAGCTCCCTGGCTGGGGGTGGCCGGTGTAGCAGGAAGCTCGAGCGGCGGATGAGCTTGCGCGACCCAGTGCGGCGCTGGCTCTGGTGAGGCGGGTCCGTGTATCTGCTCGCCAAGCCAGTTCCAGGCTCCGACGCTCGGCGTCGCCGGAGTTGCGGGAAGCTGCTGCGACGAACCGGCCTGCCCATGGCTGGGCGGCGCCGGCATCAATGTGCTGGGCCAGTGGACCTGCTCGCCAAGCGGATCCCAGGCTCCCGCGCTCGGGCGAGCTGGCGTTGCGGGAGGATTCTGCAGGGCAAGCGGCTGTCGAGCAGCTTCCCAAGAAGGCTGGCCCGGATCCTCAGGAGGCCTCAATCCAAGCGCCCTGTTCGCCTCCAGGATTTGCTCGTATCGGGCAAGTTTGACCAGATCAGCATTGATCTTGCTGTCGTGGGTTTCGCGCCTGTACTCCTCGACATCTTGGACCAACGCGGGGGTGGAAAGTCGGCCGGCCATCGGTGGCCTATCATGGGTCTGCAGCCACTCACTCAGCCTAGACATGCGGCGAGCTTGCCTGTCGATCGTCTCCGGCTCGATCCTGCCTGTTGCCTTTTCCGCCGCCGCCCACATGCTGATGAGGACTGCATCCGCGCCGTGAGGGGCAAGTCGGCGGAGATCGGCCATCATGACCTTGCCGGCACGGAAGTCACGCAACTTCTTCAAGGCCGCCTTGATGCGTCTGCTGCGATCCTTCGCGTAGGTGTCCACGTCCACATCCAGCTCAGCTTCCAGCTGACGATTTTCCACCTCCGGATGGTCCTGCTGCGCGTTTTCCAATTCCCAGCCAATTCGATCCGCAATTGAGGGCCTGCCGGCCGTGCTCAGGCGCGCGCTCAAATAGCGCAAATCGGCTGCTGCATTCTTGATCGTGCCGTCGGTGTGGTTACCCGCCGCGTTGTCTCTGAAATCTTTTATCAGCACCTCGTCGGACTCAGGGACAGGCGCCCCGCGCGTCCGGCCTGGCTGCCTCGCATAATCAATTCGCAAATTCGTCGAAAAGACATCAGATCGCCCAGCGTCGCGCGACGAATTTCCACTGCTGCTCCGGCCAAGCGCCTTGCCGATTCCCGACTTGAAGCGCGACCATAATCCGCGGCCTTTTGCGCTCTTGGCCGACGCGGCAGACTCTGCCTCCGGAAAGCTGTAGCGCGCGCTGCTGAACAGATCATCTCGCAAACTAGACTGCGGCACTTGCGGCGAAACGGGAAACTGAAAGCTGGGAATGTCTACGCTCCGGCACGTGTCGCCTCGCACACTCTCCCTGAAAGCGGAGTGCGGCGGCGCCCGCATCGAACCGCCGAAATCATCCCGCCGGACTGCTCGACCACCGCCTGCGGGAGGCCGATCAGGCGAAGGTGACTTGCTTTGATCAGACGGATCGAGATGCAAATCCTCCATCCGCTTCTCAAAGTCGCCTTGCTCGCTTGAGTCGCCCTGTCGCTGCCCCGCCCGCCCCTGCAGCGCGGCGTATTCCCGGATCCAAGCTTCTGAATGGAAGAATGGGTCAACCGGATCCATCCTGCTCTCCCGATGTTTGTATAGACTCTGCATCAATCCGTACGGCCTGGATTACGGCGAGATTGCAGCTCTTCAGATTTTCGATTGTTGTAGCCGCAACCTTTCAAAAAGCTGACGAGATCAGGATATTGCTGCGCGGGAGACCGGCCTCGCATCGGCACCCGCCTGACGACGGGAGCGAGTCGCTCCAATCTTGCCGCACGTCTTCGCCGGCCCCGTGTTCGAGCTGACCAAATTGGTCGACCGATATAACAATGGATCGCCGATCGATCGAGCGCCGAAGTCGAGCGTCCGCGGGATCACATAGCCGCTACCAGTCTCCAATGGATCATACATAACGAGCATCTTGTCGTCCTCGGCATCAACTTTGGTAGTGAGCTTGTCCTGTTGCAGTTGCTCATTGATGACGCACAAAGGGACGTTCCGCCCTTGAAGACGAGATTCTCGCCTAGTGGCGACGAGCGCGTTCAGGCATCAAAACATTTTTTTCGACAAGAGTTCGCAGCAGTAACGGTGAGCGCCTCTCGGGATGGGATAGGTTTAAAGATTATCCAGCGCGCAATTCGCTTACCGGCCTGGCAAGCTAAGTCCGCAATGATCCGGCAGACTTCGATTTGTTCACTTCAATCGGGTTCAGCTTTGACTGAGGGGCCGCAAGACTTCTCGTGCAGTCTCGAGACCGCCCCGCTCGGGCGCGCGCACGACCTCACCTGCGCGACCGCTTGGCTTGGCCGTCGTAAGCTGCCAACGCGGTGCATGCTTGGACTCCACAGCTTGCTTGCCAAGATCGAGCTCGCACCAAGCACCCGAAGTCAAATAGACCTGCCGAACAGTTAGTTGCCTCTAAATCGAGCTGGTTGGCTGCGGCAGCGCCTCCAATAGACGATTCACCGCTGCCCACCTTGGTCTCCTCAACAACTTTTCGAGCGACCGGGCTCTCGTCCCGAAGCGGCTTTCGACGGGATGCAGATACGCCCTCGCCTCGCGCGCGGGAACTTTCGTCCCTCGGCAAGACCGAGAGGCCCTGATCGACGGCAACGCACTTTGCAAGGTGCAAGAGCACCTTGGCAGCGATGGCTTCACGATGGATCTTACGTACCGCCCGCAGAGCAATGATTATTATCTCTGCCGCGGTTTGGGAGCCTCATAGTTCGAGGCCACGCTCTGCGAGCACACGGTGCATGACCTCGCGTTTGATCTCGCCACCGATCTCGTTTCGGACCTGGGCGCCGAGCACCCGCTCGGCATCCGGATCGCCGAGAAGACCGCGCTGGGCCAGTCGCTGATCCAAGCGGGTTTGAAACTCCTCGCCCATGGCTTCGACGAGCCGGTCTTGCATCGCGGCATATTCGTCCGGAGCGATGCGCCTCAGCACCGTCTCCCAGGGTTGCCAGCGGCTTGCCAAGTAGTCGGTGACCTGGCTTGCTTCCCGCTCCCGGACCAGGTCGAGCGCCTCCGTCGCATCATTCTCGCTTACATGAGAGACCACCAGGAAGCGCATGTCAGGGGCGACATGACTGAGCTCAAGCGGCTCGCGCAGCCGATGTTGATAGGCCAGGTAGACCTCGATGTCGTCTACGTTCGGGTTTCCGCTGGCGAGCGAGTTGACCCTGTCGCGC
Organism: Bradyrhizobium huanghuaihaiense; assembly: GCF_025200885.1. Classification (NCBI taxonomy): domain Bacteria; kingdom Pseudomonadati; phylum Pseudomonadota; class Alphaproteobacteria; order Hyphomicrobiales; family Nitrobacteraceae; genus Bradyrhizobium; species Bradyrhizobium huanghuaihaiense. Next base: position 8,011,315 of record NZ_CP104172.1, read on the forward strand.
GCGATCTCGTCCAATGCCTCCAAGCGGAAGGCGACACGGCCGAGCTGGATCAGATCGCCAAGCCGATCGTCATATACCCCGTCTTCGACATCAGTGTTGAGGCGCGCGGTCTGCATACCATTCCAGTGCAAGGTGACACGATCCTCGCAGGTCGCGTTGGCCTCGGACGCCTGCGCAAAAAACTGCTCGCGCAATGTCGGATTGGTGGCCGCCTGCCGCAGATCATCAGCCACTGCCTGCCGGAACTCGTCATTGCCGTAGTTCACAGTGCCTCGTAGCCTCTCCAGGAACTGTGCGTACTCTCGGGCGCCGGGCTCATCCGCAAAGTGCTGCCATTCGGCCAGCGCGGCCGGATCGTCTGCGAGCCAGTGTGCGGCCGCCTCATGCAGGGATTGCTGCGCGAGCTGCGGTGGCGCTTCAGCCGCCGCCAGATGAGCGAGGACCTCGTCCGGCAGCGCGTTATCCCGGACGTCTAGGCTCTCCAGATGCGGGTAGTACAGGCTATTAAGAGGTACACGAGTTTCTAGAAGACCTTCAGGCAGGCTGGTCAGCCGGTTACCGCTGACATTGAGTGATTCGAGCGTGCTCGGAAGAGGGTTGGGCAGGTCGGCCAATTGATTGCCGCTGACATTGAGTTCAGTGAGCCACGAGGGGAGGGACTCGGGGAGCTCGGTCAGCTGATTGCCACTGACCGCAAGCGAGGTGAGCCTGCTCGGGAGAGCGTCCGGCAGGCTGGTTAGCTGGTTGTCGTTTGCGTTCAGGATCTGGAGCCCGGCCGGAAGGTTTGCCGGCAGACTGGTCAATCTGTTGTCAGCGACCTCCAGCGCAGAGAGGGTCGCCGGAAGATCGTCCGGCAAACTGGTCAAGCGATTATGGCTAATGAGAAGATGCTGGAGACCGGGCGGGAACATAGCGGGCAGACTGCTTAGCTCGTTGTGCCTGGCGCGCAGTTCCAGCAACCTTGGCGGCAGCGCGGAGGGTAGAGCGGTCAGCGAGAGCGAGGACAAATCCAGCGAGTGCGAGCCTATGTTATCCGAATTCCTGATTCGTCTGCGCCCCTGTTGCCTATTCTCGGCCTCGCCCTGCCCCTCTTCGGCAACCCAATTGTCGAGGACCTGCGCGCGCGCGGAGGCTGGGGTCCGATAGCCTGTCAAAGTTTCGATCAAATTCGCCACGGCACGATTGAAGCCGCCGAGGTAACTTTCCTGGTCCGCATCTTCAGAAGGCGCGGAAGAAGAACCTGCACTCGACAGTGCCTGTCCTGTGTTCATCAATTTCTCCATGGTCACAACAAGAATACCCCCGCTTCTCAAGCTGCGAAGCAGGTGGTTGCCAGCGCAATGATGCTTGGACCGCCCGTGCACGTGCTCTGCGGCTCCAGCCCGACTTAACTGGGTGCACGTTCACACGAGCTCTGCCGCGGCAAAACGATCGATACTGCCGCGAGCTTACTGCCTTTCGTTGACAGTTAAGTGCGCTAGGACAGTAACGGGGTGGCTGAACGTTCTGCCGTTAGCAGGCCTACCTGTCGATCAGCTGACGAGTGCCGCTGCAAAACCTCAGAGTTGCTCAGTTTGCCACTGATGAGCGAAGCAATCGAGCTTGCGGGTGAACCGATCAAGCTTCGCAAAGACCAGCTCGACGTCGACTGCCTAGGCATCTGAGAGGGACCTGAACGTGGCCGTTCGGACCACCTGCTGCCCTTGGTTTCCAGAAACTCGGCCGAAAAGGCTCCGTTGGCCACCCTTGAGATTAAGCACCATCGCGGCTCTGGGGCTCTATACTGAAGTCGCTGCCGCCTTCGTATCCGCAAAAATTGTAGGCCGGAGATAACTACCGTCCGTCGAGATCGAGTCACTGTTCCAAAATCGTTTACCGACAGTCATGCCGTATTCGATGCCATCCTTGCCACCTTACTGTGATATTGCGTCAGCTTATCGAAAGCTAAGCGTCTTAGGTCCTAGAGCATGTCACCATGGACTGAGTCTACTCAGTTTCGTAAGGAGGGTGAGATGGATCCTTTTGAGGCAGGACAAGTTCAGCGCGGCGGTGGCATCCCTTCTGCATCTTCCGGACAAGAGGGCGGGGAAAATGGAGCGGCGGCGCAGTGGAACGCAGTCGCGACAGGCTACGCAGCAAACCCCGAGCACTCAGCCCATTTAGAGGACGATGACGAGGGGCTTGAGAATTGGGCAGCTGAACCGGAGGTGGGTCCACTCGAGGATCGGGAAGAAGCATTAAGGCGACTGAATGCTCGGGGTGAGGCCACTAGACTCGATCTCGAATCGCTGTCTCTTACTAGCCTGCCGAGACTTCCGACCGGTATCGTCGTCCTCGATGTGCCCCTCAATCGGCTTACCACTCTACCGGATAATCTCCCTGCTTCGCTCCAGCGTCTTGACGTTAGGGGCAATCAGCTCACCAGCCTGCCCGCGCTTCCGACCGAGCTCAGAGGTCTCGAGGCGAGTTCCAACCGGCTGAGGAGCTTGCCTGAGCTCCTACCTGCTGCGCTGGAGTTTCTCGGCCTCAACCACAATCAGTTGCTAGATCTGCCCGAGGTCCTCCCTGCTTCGCTCCAGTTTCTCCACGCCAGCCACAATCAGTTGACCAATCTGCCGGAGGTCCTTCCTGCCACGCTCCAGTTTCTCGACGTCAGCGAAAACCAACTAACGCGTTTGCCGGAGGCCCTGCCTGCTTCACTGCAGTTTCTCGACGCCAGCCGAAACCAGTTGACGAGTCTGCCCGGTGACCTGCTGACGCAGCTGGGCGAAGGTAGCAGCATAGTTCTGACTGAAAATCCGCTGCCCGAGCAGGTGCTAACGAACCTGGATACAGTCCTAAGCGCCGAGAGCTATGTCGGTCCGACCGTCCACCTTTCGCGCGATGACGAAAGTGAATTCTCCGCGACAGACGATGGACAGGCCGATGCTCTCATTGAAACGGTCGCAGACTGGCTCAGGGACAATCCACAGAACGGCGATCGAGAGGTGCTGGCGGCTTGGCAGAGCTTTGCAGAAGAGCCGGGCGCCCGCGAATACGGCCTTTTCCTTGGCAAACTGTTCGACTCCGTCAATTCTAGCAATGAAGGATTCCGGCGCTCGGTGGCCAATGATCTGCGACAGGCGGCGAAAAACCCGCAATTGCGTGCGCAGTACTTTCAACTGGCGCTGGACGTCAACCAGAGCTGCGAGGATCGCAGAACTTTGACCTGGAACGGCATGCAGACGGCACGCCTCATCGCAGATGTCGAGAACGGCGTCTATGACAATAAGGCCCGGCTTCCCGATCTCGTCGATCTGGGACGCGTCATGTTCCGACTAGACGCGCTGGAAGGGATCGCGCGCGAGAAGGTTCACTCGCTGGCCTCGGGCAACGACGTCGAAGACATCGACGCCATTGAGGTCTTTCTTGCTTATCAAAGCAAGCTACGCGAGCGGCTGGGACTGCAACACGTCGCACCGGACATGCGCTTCTTTGAGGTCTCCAGCGTCACCGACGCTGACGTTGACAGCGCAGAGACATCCGTGCGGAACAGGGAGGCGGAGGAATTCGCCGACTATTTGGCGGTGGACTGGCAACCTTGGGACGACGTGGTGCGTCGTATCGCGCCGGAAGACCACGCCAGGACACAGGACCAGCTCATTGCTGCAATGGGAAAGGAGTTCGACGGCCGACTGAAGCAACAGCTCGTCGACAAAGGCTTCAGCGGGGCTGAAGCCGACCTCGTCGAAGATGCCAAACGAGAGTTGGGTGCTGCAGTTCGTAAAGACATCGCCCGTGAGATCAAGGGCGTTCTAAGAGACAAGGTGCTCAATGATCACGGCCACACCCTGTAAAGCCATCTTTTCCCTCTGGTGCGCCGGTTTGTGCCCGAAAGCCTTCACGTGATGCGCAGCAAGCGCGGCGCAGCGCCGACCTAGAAACCGGCGCTGCTCGACTCGTTCCGGCGGGTGTTTTCCTAAAGCGACGATGGCCGATCTCTATGATGCGGATGCTCGTCGACTGCTATCGAGGGCCGCATGGATATGGGCGAATTGCCGAAATCGGAGAGCCGATACGCTAGTTTATACGGCTCCGGAGCCGGCATGGAAGAACGCCGTACTCCACAGTACTTGCACCGCGCGTACCGGCTGATCGAGGCGACGGCTGCTGGCTGAGCTACGAGGGCCTGACCATCACTGGCCGAACGAAGAGAGCCGCGAAGCACCAGCCCACTTCGTTCTCAAGGCCCTCTGTCGGTTTGAATCCGGCGGCAGTTAGGTTGCTGTACAAGACTTTCCATCACAACCAGGCTCTCCTCCCGTCATTCACCCGAGGATCGCCGTCGAAGCCCTTCGCCATGAACGTTGCTCTGTGGCGCAGCGTGAAGGTTCGTTGGCAGCCAATCTGTGACACCCCCGAAGAACACGCTCAGCGACCATCTGGCAGCTTCGCCATCTGTCAGTTGATGGGAATGAGGCTCGCGGCCTGAGGAGTTAGCCCCGACGCCGAAGGATCTGTATTCAGCATAATAGCTTGTCCTCAACGTATTGGTCTTGCCGGGCGTCCATTCGCGCCACCCTTCCGCGATCACAGGGGCATCTATCTTCGCCGACAGGAACACCACGGCGGCGTAGGGGCGCCAGGGGCGGCCAAGTGCGATATAGCGCGCAGCAGGGTCGGCACTTAGCCTGCAATGATCAAAAACATAGCCACTGTCCTCATCCGGCGTTGCCTTGCTCTGAGCGGTATAGATGACCGCTTGATTGGCGATGCCGTGCAACTGACATTGCCGGAACCAGGCCTTGGCGTTGCCAAATATGAAATCGACATGCCCTTCGATGTAGCAGTTCGAGAAGTATTGTCGTGACATTCTGCTGTTTGGTCCCTTACCGGCAAACAGCGTGTCCTGGGCGCCGAGCAGGCGGACGCGCGTAATGACGTCCCTGTCTCCGGTAACGGACAGCGCTACCGCCTGGGAGGGTGGATTGGCCGGATTGAGGGCGTAGTCGTTCTGGATCGTCAGGTTCTCGAGCCGAAAGTCGTCGCCAGCGGCATCAAGCGTCGCCGAACGGGCCGTTCCTCCTACATTGATCGCGCCGTCGCCATACACAATGACCGTATCCTCTGGCTTGTTGCCAGTCCCTGCGAGATGAACACCGGATTTGGTGATTTTGATCTTCTCGCGATAGATGCCCGGCGCGATCCGGACATTTCCGCCTTCCGCAGGCAACGCGTCGATGGCTTGCTGCACGGAGTGATAGTCTGCATTTCCGGCATGCGACACCAACAGTGGATGAGCGTACGACGCGGGGATGCAGAAACATCCCGCCAGAAGTGCAGCGGAGGAAGTGAAAATTCGCATGTGATCTTACACTTCGTTTCTCAGCGCGATAGCTGCCGCGCATCGACACCAGATTTTCATCCAAATCAGAACCTGCACGTCACATTGGCATTTTCGGCCCTGCAAAACCGTCGGCCAGTTGCACCAACTCGGGACATGAGGCCGAACCTCGTCCGCACCACCTGTTTTCGGCGCCGGCTGTAGTGCTTACCGATTGCCGTCGCGGAATGCCCTGGAACATACCTCCGATCCGCGCAGCAGCGGTTGTGTAGCTCGCCCGGGTAGCGGGGGCCATACGTCAGAGTTATTTGCGGCGACCTTTGCATGTTCAAGTTGCCAAGTCGCGGAATTGGCAAATCGGACATCTTCGAGTGTCACGTCCAGGGCATGCCGTTCGTCTACACCGCGCATCAGCAGCACACCGCTGTCGCCATGCACATGACGCAGAACGATTTGCCGATAGACCGGAATCCTCGTGCCTTGAGCGCGCGGGTCATATTTTGTATCGAAAGCCAGCGGCCACCGGTTGCCCCTCAGGCACACGTACTCATAGGTCACACTCTCGACCAGACCGCCTCGACTAACATCGCTCTTGATGCGCAGGCCCGACGTCGTACCATCCAGCGTCAGATTACGCACCAATATGTCTCTGGCCCCGGAATTCACCTCGCTGCCGATCGACATGCCATGCCCCCAGCCGAAATAATTATCAATGATCGAGATATGGCTGCTTGAGCCATTGTCGCCGGCCTTGATTGCGACGTTGTCGTCACCCGTACGGATCAGGCTATGGGTGATGGTCACATCCTGACTGGCGCCAACATCGATGCCATCAGTGTTGCGGGCATCCGCCGGCGAATCGATCGTGAGGCCCCAAAACGTGGCACCTTCAACCCGGTTCATCGCGACATGAAAATTGGCAGCGTTGCGCAAGGTGACACCAGAGAACGTGATGTCCTGCGCATGATCGATCTGGATCAAGCGTGGGGCGTTCTGATTGCCGCCCTGGGCTTGGGCGCGGCGGGCTAGCTGCCACCAGGTTTCCGCGCCGCCACCGATCATTGCGCCGCCCTGACCATCGATGATGCCCTCTCCGTAGATGCCGCCGCCGCGCGTTTTGGAAAAGCTGATGAATGGCCGGCAACTGTCGCCCTTTTCCGCGATGCGACCACATTGTCCGAGGCCCTTGTCGTAAGCAGCAGGTTCGGGGATGGCGATCAGTGTCGCACCGCGTCCGACCCATAAGGTCACGCCCGATTTCATCTCGAGTGGACCTGAGTGAAACTCGCCGCGCCCGAGATAAACTGCAGCGCCAGCGGGGCAATGTTCAATGGCGTCCTGTAGGCTTACTGTATCGTTCTTGCCGGAAGGCACAGGGCGATCGCAGACCGTATCAGGTGCAACAGGTTCGACGATAGTCCGGCGGTCTTGCGCTTTTGCGGCGGGGCAGACAACGATGGAGGCGAGTACGGAGAATAGGGCACAGTTGCGAAAACGCTTTGTCATTGACCTGCTCGTGCTTTTGTCACGCGCATCCTTGCCGCGTGCCTTTTCTGATATTGAGCGCTGGCTCGATCGAGCCGCCGCGCGCGTCACTGGCCCGCGCAAGATGACATTTATAAGACGCAGCAGAGGCCTGAACCTTGCGATTGCGGAGCTGCACCTTGCCTATGCGCGAACAAGACGAAGCGTTGTGCGATAGTCCAAAATCCAAACAGCTTCTCAGCGTTCTCACACTGCTGCCCAACCGGTCCCGATTTTCGGCATCAACAACTGCGCGTGAATCCCGACGCTGCGTCAGATCGATTTTTGATCGAAGAGCCGCACTACAAGAATTGACAGGCGCGCCGAGGGTCACCTGGCACCGAAGCCGCCGTTCAGCCGGGAAGGCGCACCGCAAGATTTGTAGCGACACGTCGTTGGACGAATGCGGGCGATCGACTTTCACGGCGGCGAGATCGAGGTCGAGCGCCCGCGCGGTTAAGGATATGGACTGTTCACCGCCTCTGGCGCTAAGAGCTGTCGAAAGCGATCCGATGCGCTCCGATTGAGGCTCGTCTACTTAGCCGCTGCCAGATCGCCTCAGTGGGAGCAACAGGTGTGCGCCCGACACCTCGCCGAAGCCGCGGCACGCACGCGCCTGACCTTGACTGCTGATGAACTTGCGCGCTGTTCTTGAAGCGCCCGCAAAGCCATACCCACAGGGTGCTAGAGAGCCGATTTCGTACATTGTCATCACTGGCTTCGAGCGACTGGTCGCGCTCGGGAAACGCGCCGCCTTGTAAAGCATTTTAAGATACTTCTCAGCGGCCAACCATCACAGTTTTCGTCAAGTATGACACCGCTCATCATCTCGCGAATCTTCAAAATCCGCGCGAATACATAAGGCGTCGGGCAAGGCCAGCGAAATCGTTCCCGCGCGCCGCATCCAATTGCTGCTCAAAGGCGGTCTCCCGGGTGGCTCGGCTACCGATCGTCTGACGGCGTGCTGTACCGATGGTGGAGGTCCTGTGTTGGATATGTCGAAATAGTGCGAGTCCATGCCAGTCTCCCGTCCAGGATCACATCAGTGGGTTAGTCCGTATTCGGAGAAGCTTTCGAGAAGCTGACGAGGCTACGGCCGGCACCGGATGCATTCGCGCCGGGAACCCTCTTCCTGGGTTCTCACGAACCGAGGTGAGTGCCGTTACCCGCCCTTTTTCGAATCGCATTGTGATCGCATGCGCGACATAGTTGGCCAGTTCTCGTCCATCATCCATGCGATGCCGGATGACATGTTAGGCTTGCGTGGTCAGCACCGCCCGCGACTCGCATGCCTTGCCCGAAGGCCATAGCGGACCATCGTGTCATTGAACGCGCCCCCCTCCAGACAGGTTCTCCGGCCGTCCATTTGTCCACCCCTACCTACTTGCCGACATGGTAACTTCAAAGTTGAGGTCACGCTTCTCACTCCGTGAGCCCGCCCACTGGCTCAGATCCTAAGTCCTGTTTGCTCGCCGCGCGAGCTCCGCGATCATGGCAGCTTTTTTAGCCGAGATGAAGGTCGCATAGCGGAGGGTCGGGTCGACGCTCCGGCTTCCTTGAAGGCAGCATTCTACTCACGCAGTTCGCCGCGCTGCGCCATCCCTTCGAAGGCCTGCTCGACGGCCGCGACCGCGGCGCGCGCACGATCGACAGCGGTGATGTGCTTCGTGGGGCCGAGGCCAGGCCGGCCACCATCTACTCGAATTTGATCTGCCTCTGACAGCCGCAAAGTACGCCGGATCGAGTATTGAAGCTGGAAACGAAGGGCGCCTGATTTCCGCTCAGAAGACCAGCGTTATTAGCAGCACAAGCGCCAGGGATCATAGCGCCGTTGAATAGTCCTCGGCGACGGCCCGGTGTGCCAGGACGGCATTCATAGCCGCGACGATCAGCTGATTGAGCGTGCAGGCGCTGGGGCAGGTAGCGCAGTTGGCGGGAGCGCTTCCACTACTCGATCGCCGCGGTAACGGCGCTCAGTTCTTCGTCGCTGATCAATGGCTTGCCTCACGCCAGGATCTCCAACATAGCCTGCCTTGCAGGCGTGGAGATCGGCCCGGTACCGGACAGCCGGATTGACCGATGCGTCAAGCATATAGACCCACCTAACGCCATGGCTTTAACCGGGGTTTTACAGGGTACGAGTAGGCTCGGTCCTCATGAGAGTTGCAATCGCCACACTTGTTGCTCTCCTCGCTCTTCATGTCGTGGACGAGCAATACAGCAGCGGCCGGTATTTCCGAGCCGCAACGACAATGCTGTCTAATATCAGCAGATCGTTCAGCTGAAGATCATTGCAGTCAATTGACGCGCCGATGCGCGCGTTTGCTGCGTAGCGAGACGCCGAGCGCCGTTAAGCTTGAATTTTCCTTAACCGACGGAGTTTGAACCGGCCGCCCTGTTGTGCCTCACGCTCTCGAAGGCCACAGAGGATCCTGCAAGGGTGTAGCGTGTCGTTATGAGATCTCGCTCGCCTGAGACAATCGACCGGCCGCGGTTGAGCTGCACCTCCTTGAGCAGGCTTCCTTCCTGGGAGATCGCGGTGCGTGTACCCCGCGGAAAACCATCGAGCGAGATCTTCACACCGAGAGATCCCTTGAGGGCGTCGCTGGCATCGGTCCCGCGCATGCCGCGCATCAAGAGCTCCGCATCGTTGCGGCGCATTGCGCCCTCGCCGCACCATGTCGCGAAGCCTCGCCCCGTGGGCATCCTCGGGGGGCCCGGCATAGCTCTCCAGTGCCCCCACCCCACCGTTCAGATAGCGACGCATTCGCTCCGCGCGATACCGCGCCCAATTGAGGTACTCATTCACGAACGTCGCGCCGGCGTGGAAGCGATCCTGATTTGCCATCATCTGCCCGGTGCCGGGATAGTTCTTCTTCAAGTTCTTCGCGAGGAAGCGGGTCTGAGGGCGAGGGTCGGGGCAATCGGATCCTGGATAGTTTTTGCCGAGCCATGCGGCGTATCTGTTCCTCCGCCCTCCTGGTGGGTGTAATGAGCCTCGCCGGACCAATTCGGCTGGTCAGGATGGCGCAGCATCGGATTGAAACGGCTTTCATCCTGCAGGTTGGCCATGATGCCGGCGATCGCTTCCTTGGACACGCCGGCTCGCCGCAGCTCGTCCGTCATGATCTTGGCCGTTTCTCGCTTGTTGGCGGCTAGCCCTGATGGCCGCGGGCTCGAGCCGGCAGGAACATCTGCGTTACCGCCGATGGCGTCGCGCTGTGCATTGGAGAATGCACCGCCACCGGTGGCGTTGATCGCTGGAAATTCCTTGCTTCCGAACCATCCCCCGCGCGAAACACCACCGCCGCCGGGGTGATAGGCCATTGGCGTGTAGCCCTCATTGGCCTGCTTCAGCGATTGATAGAATTCCTCAAGGCCCTTGCGAGTGCCCTCCTTGACGTTCCACTCGCCTTTTCCATCAACGTCGTTGCTGGATGACAAGAAGGCCCAGGGTGTCCTTCGAACCTGTCGCTCGATGACCCTTCTACAAATCCTTCTATTTGCGCCGCATGCATGGATTGGAAAAGGAGCGGCCAGGCGCGCACGGTGCACTCTTGCGCTAGTCAGCTTCTCGAAAGCCAACCTTTTTAGATTTGGGAAGCCAGTCTCTGGATGACGATGCCGCCCACGACCGAACTGGTCGCAAACCCAGGGCACCCGCTGGGCGGATCGGCAAGAGGCTGTGTTCCCATAGGAGCAAGGGAGAGCATTATGGATTCCGATCGGATAAACCGTGCCGGCTCGCCAGAGTCCCCCCTGGGGTACGTCTGCTCACAGGAGCATCATGATCTTTTTGGGCAGGCTGTGAACGAAGTTGGGCGATCGGCTGCCGCTCCTGCACCGGCAAAGGCCCCGATTTGGAGTTCGAGCGCTCCGTATGGGAACTTTTCACGCGATGGCTACTCCTGGAATAACGACGTCTGGGGCAGTGGTGCCGGGCCTCAGACCATTTCGGTGTATGGAGCGAACCAGTGGAGCGTGTGGTCGAACCAGCCAGGAACTGGTGGCATCAAGAGCTATCCGCACGAGACCGTCCATGTCGGAAAGCCGCTCAGTGCAATCAACACGTTGAGCTCGACCTTTAATCAGGACGTTCCTAAAGGCGGCGCCTGGGACACCGCCTATGATATTTGGGACAGCTCAAACCAGCATGAGATCATGATCTGGACAAACTACACCGGAAACCCGGACGGTAGCGGCAACGTGAAGCCCATATCTTATCATTATCGGCAGGATCCCTCCGGGGCGGCCATCCCGGTCCACACTAACGTTGAGGTGGGTGGGACGACCTGGAACGTTTTTGAAGGGAACAATGGTCACAACGTCATCTCACTCGTGCCCATTTCGAAGAGCAACAGCGGGACAGTGGACATCAAAGGCATCCTGGAGTGGATAAAGTCGAAGGGCTACTTCGGCGACATAAATGTGGGTAGCGTCCAATACGGCGTCGAGATCACCTCGTCCCCTGGCGGAATGAACTTCAAGTTCAGTAACTGGACCGTGACCTCGAAGTGAAAATCCAGTTCTGAGTTAGTGGGCGGCTGTTGGATTTGCCCGAACCTGGTGCGGAGAACGCGTCATCGCGCTCGGGGCACACGACCCGGAGCGGATCACGATTCGAAACAATTCAGCCTGCTATCGCGCAAAGCGCAGCATTGTCGCGCCCAGGCGCATCATTGAGAGGCTTGCAAAGAGATGGCACGAACCACCGTATGTCTGCCTCTTCCGGTGAGGTGGCTCGCCCTACACTGCGCGTCCGAGGGTTACTCGTGACACACGTCGGCCGCGCACTGGCAGGTGGTTGGTCACACCCGCAGCTTTGATTTTCGACTTCCGCTTTTCGACGCGAAGATGACCCGACGAGCCTCTTCGGCTTCCGACCCTGGCTGTGTGAAAACGCGAAGGATCGAAACGCAACTAGAATTACATTCTTCAGTTCGTCGTCAAAGTTGAAGGCGCTTGCGAGCTTGAGCCCCAGAACAGGCTTGGACGAATAACTTCTTCTATCGCGCTCAAGCGTCCTGGCGTTTTCACACAGCCAAGACCCAGGGCGGACATCCGCTCATCGACCAACCCACCACCCGGCGTGAGAACAGGTCGATCACTGCTGCGACGTAGAGCCAGCCCTCGGCTGTCCAGAGATACGTAAAGTCGGTGATCCACTTCTGGTTCGGCCGCTCGGCGGCGAACTGCCGGTCAAGGAGGTTCGCCGGCACGGTCTCGAGCTGCCGATCGCCGTTGCCCTTGGACTTCGACATCTTGGCGCCGCTTGCATCTCGAACTAGCGCGTTGATGAACACCCGCTTGAACGGAACTTTGCCCGTTAGCTGCAGGCCCTGCATCATCATCCGGGCGACCCAGAAAGGTATGATATCGAAACCTGTGATGAGGGGGTCGTCGAATAGAAGCACTCAAGATCGCCTGTCTTTTCGGGCCAGCCAAGGGTCGAGAACGGCCACAGCGCCGAGGAAAACCAAGTGTCGAGTACGTCCTTGTCTTGAGTGAGCGGCTCGTCATGGCCATAATGCGCGCGAGCCTGAGCTTTGGCTTTCTCTTCGGTCTCCTGGACGAAGATGGCGCCATCCGGACCGAACCAAGCCGGGATGCGATGACCCCACCAGAGCTGGCGCGAGATGGTCCAAGCACTGCGTTTTAGAGCGTTTGTTGTCCATGTTTTCGATAGTGGCGAATACATGAATAGCCGCTTTGTGAGGAAGCGGTATCTCAAGTTGGTCCGTCAACTGGTTAACGCCGACATAGGCGCGAAGCCGCTATACCTTTGCGCGCGAGCCGCTGATGGTGCGGTGGGAGGACAACCACGTGGATTATCTGTTCGGGCTCGCCCCAATACGCGCCTGCTCGCCATGATCGCGGACGAACTGACGGCAGCCCGGCTACGGCCGAGAAGACCGATCAATCCGCACGCGGCTTCAAGGACTTCCAGTCGAGCTTCAAAATGAACGCCTTCTGGCCGCCGGAAAACTTCGAGACTTCATCGTTCTTCGCTCCTCCCGGCCGGGGAAATCGCGAAAAAATCTAACCAAAATGGTCCAGTTCGCCGGCGGCCTCAGATCATTTCGTCGGTGAGCTGTTTAAGGCTCTTGATAACGAGCGTGCCAGGACTTTGCGGTTTTCTGGAGTGTTCATCATCGTCGCGTGATTGCCTGGAATCGGTGTGGTATCAATGGCCGCTGCACTCAAAACCCTGTCCCAGCCTCGCATCGGCGAGCTCCTCTCTTGAGCTATTGAGCGCTTGTCTAGTCGTGCGCAGCGACTTACGGAAGAATCCGTCGCGTAAAACTGATGTATCTCAATTGGCAGCGACGGAGCCCGATATAGCTGCAGCGCCCTTTGAAACTGCTCAATTCTTTCGTACATCAAAGCGTCATTGTGATCCGGAGGTATAGCTCCTATTTGTTGAGCCTTCTCAAGTAGCCGAGGAATTGAACTGTGCTCTGCAAAGCGCTTCAATAGTTTGAAGTGCTCGTCCTCTAGGGATTCAAGAGTTTCCAGCACCACTTCGGACACCATCTGGGTGGGCGTCATGCCGGCTGGCTTTGCGGGTAACGTAACATCAATGAACGCCATAAATGAGACAGTTTCATTGAGGCTCAGTAAGTGCTCGGCTATGGCGTAAGCCAATATTCCGCCTGATGAGTATCCAGCAAATCGATATGGACCATGGGACTGGATCTTGCGGATCGCCGGAATTACTTGCGAGGCTATCGCTTCAAGAGTTGGTGAACAAACTTCACTGAAAGAAGGCCACGGTAGACCATAGATCGGACAGTCTGCGTCCATTTCCTCCACCAAGTTGAGGATATAGGAACAATCTCCTAAGCCTGAGGGAACAAAGAACAGCGGCGGCTGCGATCCGGTTGCGCGAACACAAATCACTCCCGGACTACTGGGCTGTGGCTCCAAATGAACCTTCAATGCAAGTTCCTTCAGAACAGGAGCTTGGAAGAGATCGGCTGCGGTAAACTTGAACCCGGCATCGAGCGCTCGACTGAGAAGCCGCACCGCCAGCAGTGAGTGCCCGCCCAGTTCGAAGAAGTCGTCGTGGCGTCCGACCCGCTCCACACCGAGCAGCTCGGCCCAGATCTCGGCCAGCGCCGTCTCGATCTCGCCTTGCGGCGGCTCATAGGCGTGATGCGCATACGCCTCATCGTCCGGCGCCGCCAGCGCCTTGCGGTCGAGCTTGCCGTTCACCGTCAGCGGCAGCGCCGCCAGCCGCACGAACGCCGATGGCACCATGTAGTCCGGCAGGTGCGCACTTATGTGTGCGCGCAAGGCGCCGGCAAGCTCGCTTCCATCCAGCCCGTTCGAAGCTGCTTCCGGCGTGCACACCACATAGCCGACAAGACGCTGCTCGCCGCCGGGGCCCGCGTGCGCCACCACCACCGCCTCGCGCACCAACGGGTGCTCGCAAAGCCGCGCCGCGATCTCCCCCGGCTCGATCCGGAAGCCGCGGATCTTCACCTGGTCGTCGTTGCGGCCCAAAAACGCCAGATTGCCGTCCGGCAGATAGCGCGCCAGATCGCCGGTCTTGTACAGCCGGTCGCCGTCCACAAAGGGACTGGCGATGAACCGCTCCGCGGTCAGCTCGGGCTGGTTCAGATAGCCGCGCGCCACCCCCGCCCCGCCGATGTAGAGCTCCCCGACCGCGCCAAATGGAACGGGCGCGCCATGACCGTCAAGCAGATAGATCCGCGTGTTCGCAATCGGGCGGCCAATCGGGACAATGGCCCCATCAAACTCATCGGGGCAACGCCAGGTCGCCGCACAAACTGTTGCTTCGGTAGGTCCATAAGCATTGACAATGGATGCTGGAGCCAGACTCCGGATGAGTTCTGCCTTCGGCAGCTCTCCAGCAAGAATGAGAACTTGCGATCCCAAGCCTTCCAGCTTTTGGCTTCCTTGAAGCAAGGCTGGAGGCAGCGTCGCATGCGTGATGGCTTCGCTTCGCAGATAATCCGATAGCTTGTTACTCGCTTGACGGAGCTCATCCGCAGGCAAATGCAATGCGGCGCCCGAACCAAACGCCATAACAAGCTCCGAGGCGCTTGCATCAAAACCGAAGGAGGCGAACTGCACCACGCGGCTGTTGCAACAAACGCCAAAAAGCCCGATCTGAGCCAAGCTGAGATTGACCAAACCGCGATGCTCGACCATGACGCCCTTGGGCGTTCCGGTGGATCCCGAGGTGTAGATCACGTAGGCGAGATGGCGCGAGGTGAGGCCAAGCGCGCGTGGGTCCGGATCCGACGCCGGCAGGTCTGCCCACGCCGGCATGGCCGTCTCCAGATCCACCACGCTCACATCGGCCAGCGCATCGTCGCCCAGCGCGGATCGGCCGGCCGCATCGGCCAACAGCACTCGCGGCGCCGCATCGTCGAGAACCTGCCGCAGCCGCGCCGGCGGATAGGCCGGGTCCAGCGGCAGGTACGCCCCGCCCGCCTTGAGGATCGCCAAAAGCCCGACCACCATCGCCACGCTGCGCGCAACGCAGATCGCCACCGGCTGATCCGGCTTCACCCCGAGCCCGATCAGATGATGCGCCAGCTGGTTGGCGTGCGCATTGAGCTCGCCATAGCTGACGCGCTGGTCCTGATAGACCACCGCCACCGCATCCGGCGCACGGCGGACCTGCGCCTCAAACAGCTCATGGATGCACTGCTGCTCAGGATACGTCACCGCCGTCCGGTTCAGCTCCTCCAGCAGATAGGTGCGCTCGTCGGCTGGCAGCAGCTCTATCCGCCCGACCGCTTGCTGCGCATCGGCAACCATCGCCCGCAGCAGCGCCAGTAGATAATCCCGCTGCCGCTCGATGGTCGCGCGATCAAACAGCGCCGTGGCATAGCCCAGCGTCCCGGCGATCATCTCACCCTGCTCGCCAAGGTTCAGCTCCAGATCGAACTTGACCTGATCGAAGCCGTCTGCCGCCGCCTCCACACGCAGCCCAGAAAGGTCGAACGTCCCAGCGGCGTTGTTCTGCCAGGCCAGCATCACCTGGAACAACGGCGTGTGATCAAGAGCCCGGGGCGGCTGCACGATCTCCACCACCTGCTCAAACGGCAGGTCCTGATAGTCCTGCGCAGCCAGCACCGTGCGCCGCGTCCGCTCCAACAGCTCCGACACGCTCGGCTCGCCCGACAGGTCCAGCCGGAGCGCCAGCGTGTTGACGAAGAAGCCGATCAGCTCTTCGATCTCGCGGCGCCCGCGATTGGCGCTCGGCACGCCAATTACAAGATCGTCCTGTCCCGACAGACGCGACAGCACCGCCGCCCACGCCGCCAGCACCGTCATGAACAGCGTCGTGCCATGCTGCAGGCCCAGCCGCTTAAGCTCCCGCGTCAGCTCCGCATCAATGACGATCGGGACCGTCGCCCCCGCAAACGACTGCTGCGCCGGCCGCGGCCGGTCCGTCGGCAGCGCCAGACGGGCCGGCGCGCCGGACAGATTGCTGCGCCAATACTGCGCCTGGCTCTGCAGCCGCTCGCCCGACAGCCACTGCCGTTGCCAGGTGGCATAGTCCGGATACTGAATTGCAAGCGGCGGCAGCGGATCGCCTTCTCCGGCCACGAACGCCCGGTACAGCTGACTGAGTTCACGCGCCAACACGCCCAGCGACCAACCATCCGAGACAATGTGATGCTGCGTCAGCAGCAAGACGTGCTCCTCATCCGAGATCCGGATCAGCCGGCCGCGGATCAGCGGGCCACGCGCCAGATCGAACGGCGTGCGCGCCTCTTCCCTGCACAGACCCAATAGCGCCTCGTCCGCATCCGGCCTATCCCTCAGATCGTGCTCCACAACCGGCAGCCCCGCATCCTCCGGCAGCAGCTCCACCCGGGGCTTGCCCTCCGGCGCAACAAACACGCTGCGCAGCGCCTCATGGCGCGCCAACACACGGTCCAGGCTACGCTGCCAGGCGCTGCGGTCGAGCCCGCCCTTGAGCCGCCACCCCAGTGGAATGTGATAGTTCGTGCTGCTCTGATCCAGCTGCGCCAAAAACCACAGCCGCTGCTGCGCAAACGACAGCACAAGCGGCGCTTCACGCGACACCGGCGCAATGGCTGGCAGGTCTTGCGCGCCGGAGCGGCTCAACTCATCCATGATACTCGCGGCCAGATCGGCCAGCACCGGTTTGGCAAAGAGCGTGGTCAGCGGCAGTGTGAAGCCAATTTCCTGCGAGACCCGGCTGAGCAGCTGCACCGCCAATAGCGAGTGCCCGCCGAGCGCAAAGAAGTGGTCGTGCCGTCCGATGCGCTCCACACCGAGCAGCTCGGCCCAGATCTCGGCCAGCGCCGTCTCGATCTCGCCTCGCGGCGGCTCATAGGCGCGATGCGCATACGCCTCATCCGCAGGCGCAGCCAGCGCTTTGCGGTCGAGCTTGCCGTTCACCGTCAAGGGCAGCGCCGCCAGCTGCACGAACGCCGACGGCACCATGTAGTCCGGCAGGTGCGCACTTATGTGTGCGCGCAAGGCGCCGGCAAGCTCGCTTTCCTCCAGCCCGTTCGAAGCTGCTTCCGGCGCGCACACCACATAGGCGACAAGACGCTGCTCGCCGGCCCGATCCGGCACCACCACCGCCTCGCGCACCAACGGGTGCTCGCAAAGCCGCGCCGCGATCTCGCCCGGCTCGATCCGGAAGCCGCGGATCTTCACCTGGTCGTCGTTGCGGCCCAAAAACGCCAGATTGCCGTCCGGCAGGTAGCGCGCCAGATCGCCGGTCTTGTACAGCCGGTCGCCGTTCACAAAAGGACTGGCGATGAACCGCTCCGCGGTCAGCTCCGGCCGGTTCAGATAGCCGCGCGCCACCCCCGCCCCGCCAATGTAAAGCTCTCCCACCGCTCCAAACGGGACGGGCGCGCCATGACCGTCAAGCAGATAGATCCGCGTGTTCGCAATCGGGCGGCCAATCGGGACAATGGCCCCATCAAACTCATCGGGGCAACTCCACGCTGTCACGTCGATCGCAGCTTCCGTCGGACCGTAGAGATTGTGCAGGCCCGTCCAAGGCAAGAGGCGCCGAACCCTATGCACACTGGCGGCAGGGAGCGGCTCGCCGCTGCATAAAACTCGTCGCAGCGATGTGCAGCGCTCAACACTCTTCGCATCCATAAAGCTGACCAGCATGGATGGCACGAAGTGAACCGTCGTGATGCGCTGGCTGATGATCAAGTCGACCAATGCAGTGGGATCTCTGTGCGTACCCGCAGGCGCCAGCACCAGGGTCGCCCCTTCAAGCAAGGTCCAGAAGAACTCCCAGGCCGAGACATCGAAGCCAAATGGCGTCTTCTGCAACACGACATCAGTTGCCTTGAGACCATAGGCGTTTTGCATCCAAATCAAGCGATTGACGATAGCCCGATGCTCATTCTGTGCCCCCTTGGGGGTGCCTGTTGATCCCGAGGTGTAGATCACGTAGGCGAGATGGCGCGAGGTGAGGCCAAGCGCGCGTGGGTCCGGATCCGACGCCGGCAGGTCTGCCCACGCCGGCATGGCCGTCTCCAGATCCACCACGCTCACATCGGCCAGCGCATCGTCGCCCAGCGCGGATCGGCCGGCCGCATCGGCCAACAGCACTCGCGGCGCCGCATCGTCGAGAACCTGCCGCAGCCGCGCCGGCGGATAGGCCGGATCCAGCGGCAGGTACGCCCCGCCCGCCTTGAGGATCGCCAAAAGCCCGACCACCATCGCCACGCTGCGCTCGAGGCAGATCGCCACCGGCTGGTCCGGCTTCACCCCGAGCCCGATCAGATGATGCGCCAGGCGGTTGGCGTGCGCATTGAGCTCGCCATAGCTGACGCGCTGGTCCTGATACACCACCGCCACCGCGTCCGGCGCACGGCGAACCTGTGCCTCGAACAGCTCGTGGATGCACACGTCCGACGGATAGGCCGCCGCCGTCCGGTTCAGCTCCTCCAGCAGATACGCCCGCTCGGCGGCTGGCAGGATGTCCAGCTCGCGCACCGGCGTGCTCGGCGCATGCTCCAGCGCCTCCGCCAGCTGCTCGAGCGCCCGCTGCATGTAGCCGCAGATCCGATCCGCAGAGACGCCCTCCGCCACCTGCGCCGTCAGACCGAGCGCCTCGCCAAAATCATCCACCGACAAGGTCAGCGGATAGTTGGTGCGTTCCTCCTCGCCCAGCCATGCCACGCCGGACAGCGCGTCATCGGTTGCCGAGGTGGAGATGGTCGCCGGCGTGGTGTGGCGGTAGTTCAACAGCGCGCTGAACAGCGGCGCCGGCGCCGCCACGCCGCTGCAGCGCTGCGCCAGCGCCAGCGAGGCATGCTCGTGCGCCAAAAGCTCGGCCAGCCGGGCATGTGTGGTTCGCACGCTCGCCTCGACCGCGGTGTCATCGAGATCAAGCCGCAGCGGCAGGGTGTTGATGAACAGCCCCATGGCGCGGTCGCCACCCGCACCCCCATGCATGCGGCCGAACAGCACCGTGCCGAACACCACCTGCTCGCGCCCGCTGCTGCGCGCCACCACCTGTCCCCAGGCCAGATGGCACAAGCTCGCCAGGCTCACCCCCAGCCGTCGCGCCTGGCTGCGCAGCCGCGCGTTCAGCTGCTGCGGCAGCATCCGCTGCGCCTCGCTGATCCCGCTGCCGTCGCCGCGCACCTCGCGCAAGCCGAACGGCGTGCTCGGCTCGTCGATGTCGGCCAGCCACCCCCGGAAGAACGCTTCATCCGCCTTGGCATCACCGCCGAGATGCGCCTGCGCCACCAGATTGCGGAACGGCTGCGGCGCCGTCAGCTCATGCGCCCGCCCCTCCAGCTCGGCCTTAACCTCGGCATGCATCACCTCCAGTGTGGTGTGGTCCCCGATCAGATGATGCTGCAGCTCCAAGAGCAGCCAGCGCGCGCTGCCGGGCTCGCGCGCGATCACAAACCGCAGCAGCGGCGCTCGGCCAAGATCGATGCGGTGCTGGCGCGGATCAAACCGATCCTTAAGCTGCGCGGCGCCATGACCAGCAGACCCGTCCAGCTCGACCTCGCTCACCTCAAGTTGCGCCTTCCGCCACACCACCTGGGCCGGGCGCGACAGGCCCTCCCAGACGAACGAGGTGCGCAGAATGTCGTGCCGATCCACCACCCGCTGCACCGCGGCCAGATAGCGCTCCAACACGCCACGGTCGGCAAACGCCATCTGCGATACCAGCAGGTACGGATCGCCCTTTGTCGCCAACAGATGATGGAACAGGATGCCGTCCTGCAGCGGCGACAAGCCATAAATGTCCTGGACGTTGCCGACCCCGCCGGGCACCCTGGCGAGGATCCGGTCGATCTCGCCCTGCGCCAGTTCGATCAGCGGCAGCATCTCTGGCGTGATCGCCGTACTCTGTTCGCTGATCCGATTGGCCGGGACCGCCACCTCCTGATGACTGCCCAGGCTCGCGGCCAGATCGGCCAGCACCGGCCTGGCGAACAGCGTCTGCACGTCGACCCCCAGCGACCGCTGCCGCAGACGCTCGATCAGCTGCACCGCCAGCAGTGAGTGCCCGCCCAGCGCAAAGAAGTGGTCGTGGCGTCCGACCCGCTCAAGCCCCAGAAGCTCGGCCCAGATCTCGGCCAGCGCCGTCTCGATCTCGCCTTGCGGCGGCTCATAGGCGCGATGCGCATACGCCTCATCGTCCGGCGCAGCCAGCGCCTTGCGGTCGAGCTTGCCGTTCACCGTCAGCGGCAGCGCCGCGAGCCGCACGAACGCCGATGGCACCATGTAGTCCGGCAGGTGCGCACTTATGTGTGCGCGCAAGGCGCCGGCAAGCTCGCTTCCATCCAGCCCGTTCGAAGCAGCTTCCGGGGCGCACACCACATAGGCGACAAGACGCTGCTCGCCGCCGGGGCCCGCGTGCGCCACCACCACCGCCTCGCGCACCAACACGTGCTCGCAAAGCCGCGCCGCGATCTCCCCCGGCTCGATCCGGAAGCCGCGGATCTTCACCTGGTCGTCGTTGCGGCCCAAAAACGCCAGATTGCCGTCCGGCAGGTAGCGCGCCAGATCGCCGGTCTTGTACAGCCGGTCGCCGTCCACAAAGGGACTGGCGATGAACCGCTCCGCGGTCAGCTCCGGCCGGTTCAGATAGCCGCGCGCCACCCCCGCCCCGCCGACATAGAGCTCCCCGACCGCGCCAAACGGAACGGGCGCACCATGACCGTCAAGCAGATAGACCACCGAATTCCGGATTGGTCGTCCCAGTGGCACCCGTTGCTGGCCATCGAAGCCAGCAGGCACCGGGTAGCAGAGACTGAAGGTCGTGTTCTCGGTCGGGCCATAGCCATTTGAGATCCGAAGCATCGGATGTCGCTTCTGACATGCTCTGATGGAAGCGATGGAGACCTCTTCGCCCCCGACCAGCAGTTGCTGCAGCCCACTGGTGCTCCGCCCCTCCCCGACATAGACGTCGAACAACCGCGCAGTCATCCAAGCGATTGTGATGCCTTGGTCTTGGATGATCCGGGCTAGCGTTGCCGTCGAGAGATAGCGTTCAGGATAGAGCACAACACTGGCGCCGTTCGCCAAGGCTCCCCAGACTTCGAACGTAGTCGCATCGAATGTCGGCGAGGAAGCGTTGAGAAAAACGTCCTGCGGCGAGATCTCGACGAAATCGTTCCCCGCCACCAGACGCACCACTCCGCGATGCTCGATCATGACGCCCTTGGGCGTCCCGGTTGAGCCGGAGGTGTGGATCACGTAGGCGAGATGGCGCGAGGTCAGCCCGAGCGCACGCGGGTCCGGATCCGACGCCGGCAGATCTGCCCATTCCGGCGTCGCCGCCAGATCCACCACCGTCAGATCGAGTAGCGCATCCTCGCCCAGCGCCGATCGCCCCGCCGCATCGGCCAGCAGCACTCGCGGCGCCGCATCGTCGAGAACCTGCCGCAGCCGCGCCGACGGATAGGCAGGATCCAGCGGCAGGTACGCCCCGCCCGCCTTGAGGATCGCCAGCAGCCCGACCACCATCGCCACGCTGCGCGCAACGCAGATCGCCACCGGCTGATCCGGCCTGACCCCGAGCCCGATCAGATGATGCGCCAGCTGGTTGGCGTGCGCATTGAGCTCGCCATAGCTGACGCGCTGGTCCTGATAGACCATCGCCACCGCGTCCGGCGCACGGCGAACCTGTGCCTCGAACAGCTCGTGGATGCACACGTCCGACGGATAGGCCGATGCCGTCCGGTTCAGCTCCTCCAGCAGATACGCGCGCTCAGCGGATGACAAGAGTTCAATCCGCCCCACCGGCTGCCGCGGATCAACCTTCACAGCACCCAACAAATTTTGCAAATGCTGGGTCATACGGTCGATCTGCTTGGGCTCCAAGCGACTTGCATCAAAGTGCCATCGAAAGCTCCCATCTAGAGCGCAAACCTCAAATGTTAACGCCTCACCAGGCAGGGCTGCCTCAGAAGTCGGGCTCGAAGCTCGGTCACCAGTGGCAGACTCGCCACTTACATTAATCATAACGCCAACAGGCCAGGGGCGGCGCAATCGTAACGCCTCCATACCGAGCAACGTGGGGCAGCGCGCGATAAGATCCCGCGCGAAGCTATCCTGCTCCTTCAGCTGAGCGATTTCGGCCGCGACCGCCGTGCGCGCCTCTGCAAAATCATTGTCGAGATCGATGGTAATTGCCATCGGCACAACAGAAGCGACAAGCACCTCGAGCGCTTTCAAGCCCGCTCGCGATCCACTGGGCGCTGGAGTCCATCCCAATTGAAGCTCTAATTCCCCCGTGATGCGGGCCAGGTAGATCAGCCAAGCCGTTAGCAAGAATTCCGTGCGATTACTGGGAGACAGCTCAGCCAAAGCACCTGGAATTCGCCACGAACTCGACTGCCATTGAGGTGCAGCCAAAGCTACTGAAGACGACAAAAAAGAAAGCTGGGATGTTTTGAACTGCTCAAGCCGCCGTCGCCAAAAACTCTCACGAGGCGCCAACATTTCATGCGCAACCGTTATGCTCCGCGCCTCGTCATCGCTCAGAATCGGGAGGCGGTCGCCGACATGGGAATCAGAACGCCTCGCGAGTGCCCGCGCGTGTAGAGCCTTACCATCCAAGCTGCTAAGCCAAACATCAACATCCTCTGTCCCTGTGGCCACACGCCAGTGGCTGGGGTGGATCTCAACTAGAGACCCCGCAGCAAAGCCCGAGCGCCGAGCCGACACCTCCAAGCGCCTGATGGCGACAACGTCATCGCCAACGAGAGCCTTGGACAACCCCAATGGATTGGCATGATACGGGCCAAAGTCTAAGGCGCGCGTCATCGCTTCCAGATCTTGTGCGGATCGATCCCATCGCAGACAGCCCGCAGCCTCTGGGCGTCGACCTTTCGGGAAAAAGCTTCGGTCCGCTAGCGCTTGCGGACGAGCACTAAGCTCTCCATTTGTTAAGCCAGTTACAAGCTCGCGGAAGCCATCGATAGCAGCCTCATAACATTTGAGGTTCAGCGTCGCCGCCGTATCGCTCGTCGCAGTCAACACTTGGCGTTGGACGACCAGCTCACCAGTATCAACACCATGATCGATACGATGCCACGTGATGCCATGTTCGGTCTCTCGGGCAAGAAGCGCCGAAGACGTCGCATGAGTCCCGGCATATCGCGGCAACGGACCGTCGTGGTAGTTAAAAGCGCCTCTACGCGCTTGCCCAAACACATCTGCTGGCAATATGAACGGATTGGCAACGGAAAATATCCACTCGACTGGCTCGGCGTTGAGCAGCGCAGATAGCTCTTCAATGCTCATCACACACAAGATATCGGCGAGAGCGGCCCAATCGCGGAATATGGCGTCGGCACACAGCGCCGCCCGGATCACGTGGCCCATCTCCATCACTAGCTGAGCACATCTAATAGCTAGCGTACCACCACCAACAAAGATGCAAGAGCCAACCGGTGAGGCCGCAGGTTGTTGCATATCCCAATCGCCCAATTCGGAATTCGACGAGGGCAAGATTCTCACCTCGTAATTTTCGTGCTCCGCATCCACGACAAAGCCCCCGCGTGTGCCACGAGTGCGGCAATCCACTTCCATAGTCCAGCGCTTAGGAACCCAAGCCGAGATAGTCCGCACAGGAGCTCGGAGAATCTGCGACAATCAGCGATTGGCCAACCGTCGTAACGGATCACCCTGCATTTCAAGCAATCGACGTGCCAATGACGTTCTGCGAGCGTTTCCTAAAGAAACAACGCGCCTCGCTCGGAATGCTGCCGTCGGACTTGGGACATCGACGTCCTGAACCAGACACAGCTCACCACAACAATACAGACGTCAATGGCGACGATCAGCGCATGGGCGTCCGCAAAGGTCATCGCAAGCTCTGCAACCGCCGCCGTCATCACCGCACGTACAGCAGAATCGCCGCCAATCTTCCAAACCTTTCATCGCCCTGATTCAATTCGCCCGCAGATATCAACCGACCGATAGCGGACGCTTCACAACCACCGGACGCACCTTCGCCCAATCCTGCCCGTCAACCAGCGCCAGCAACTGTGCGTGATTGAGCTAAATCCGATGCGTGCCAATCTTAGGTCAGCAAACATTCGATTTCTCGTGCCGCTTCGCAGTGGCTGGTCAGCTCCCAAAAGGGAATTCTTAGAGTCCACACCGCCTGGCGCTTCGATCACCTGATAATTTCTGTCATCAGGCATAGGCAGACTTATGGAAATTTCCATCACCAAATCTTCGGCACTCCATGCCGAGGACTCTCAGATCTCTTGCCGACGCACTACGTGGGGTCTCCTTGGCACTCACGTTAAGTAACGGACGCGCCAATGACCTTCTGCGAGCTCATTCTGAAGAAAACAATTCGCTTCTCGCCGGGCTGGCCGTATTTTGCCGACATGCCGTCGGGCTTGGGACATTAACGTCTTTGAACCGAACAGAGCTCAACACAACAGCACGCGCCGTCAACTCGCCCGAAATCGCCTTCGCGAGCCAGAATGCTCGCCGCTGCTTTCTCCAGGTGGTCTGCTTGTCGAGTGAGAGAGTGTCGTGCGACAGGGATTCCGCTCGATGTTGCAAAGTTCGCCACGGATCGCGTTTTCGCAGACTGGCCGGTGCTCGGCACTAAGTAGCGTTTTCGCTTAATGCCCGCTGACGTCTACTGGCACGGCCCTTGCTCGTGAGGCGACGAAAGCGACGAAGAACGGGTCCACGGCGAATGTCGCAACCACAATTGACTCCTGATCTCTCACATCGGCGCATGCTGTTGATTCTTGGGTGCAGCGGCTTGGATGTGACTTCCGTGATCGAGGCACTCAGTCGAGACTGTGTCATTTTGATTCGTAACGTCTCACCGAGCGAGGCGGACGGCCTCGTACATCAAATTGCCGGTGAACTAGGATTGCAAAAAAAGCTAGAGCTGGAGGCCGGCTTTTCCGATTTTCTTGGTCACCGACGACGGATCAACAAATACTTCATGAGCGTTAATTCTCGGGATGATTATCAGTTTGTCACCCCGCATTCCGAAGGAGATAGGATATCTAATATGCAGTTGTCGTGCTTTTATTGTTTCGAGAATAGTAAAGACGGAGGAGAAACAATCCTATTGAACATCGACGACACAAGTGAAGCATGGGGACTTTTACGAGAAAAAACGACAAAAATCTTACCCGGATCAAGACCATTGTCTCGGGGCGTGATCACTCGTGCAAAAGCACTTTATCGTCTGAGCTCGCCGGATGACTATTTGGTACCAGATGACCAAATAGTTGCCGAGGTGAAATCCGAGATCCCGGGCCTTTTGCTGGCGATTGTTATGGCAAGGCCGAAAAGAAGCTTTTCCCTTCTCCTAGGGCGCGATGTGAATGTCCTTTGGGATAACATCGGTAGTGTTGACCAAAGCTGTCTTCACTTTTTTGTTCGGATGTTGCAGGAGCGCGAACTTCTCAAGCTCCCACCGGACGGTTTTGAGTTGCACCAACTGGACCCCGTTAATGCAGGACGGAGCTGGTGTTCAGGCGCTGATTACGAGAAACTTTTTTGTGACGAGATTATTCTCAAGCTAAAACCAGGGGACCTTGTTATTCTGAACAACCTAACTTGGGCGCATGCGGTGAACAATTGGACATCGGGACCGGGCACACGAAGGATAGCCGTAGCATTGGCCTAAGGCAGGCAGCCTCGTATTCACTTAGCTCTTTCTTCTTGGCCATCGCTGTCTCATGTCGTTGTCAATGGCCGCCCCGCGGGCTGCAAAAGTCTATCAGTGGAATGATGTTGCCTGCGTCGGCAGCTTTGAGCGCCACAATGTAGGTGGTGCGACGATCATTCATCTTTTGAAGATCGTAGCCGCCCGCCCAATCGATAGGATTCGCTCCGTAGACGCGCTCAAGCATCGTATCCGCCATGATCCGAGAATGCCGTCCGTTTCCGTTTGGAAATGGATGGATTTGAACAAGCCGATGATGAAACCGAGCCGCTGCCTCTAACTCAGGATAAGTCTTAGTCTTTGACCAGTACTGCGCGTCATCCATCAGCGTCCGCAGCTGAACTGGGATGTGAATGGGATCGACGCCGATATTCTTGCCCGTCTTTCGGAACGTACCTGCCCAATCCCACACGTCACCGAACAGGCGCTTGTGAAGGGCAACTGCAAAATCGTCCGTCAGAACATCGCCGCGATGGCGACCAAGCCATTGCAGGCCAGACTCAATATTCGCCTGCTCAAGCTCGTCCAGCTCTTCGCGGGTCGTAATGTGCTTGAACTTCACCCCCCCGAGTTCATTTGGATCTAAGGGTGTCGCGCCCTCCGGATACTCTGTCAGTCCGGTCATTTGTCGCTCCAGAAATCAGACGGCATCTCCCGCACAAGCTTGGCTGCGATGCGCTCGACTTCCGCGGCCATCTTTTCTTTTGAAAGCGCTTGGTCTTCGAGCGCCATATGTGTGCTTGCCCGACGAACCAACGCCTGCGCCTTTTTTCGCGCTTGAGCAGCTATTACATCTTGTATGGTTCCGACGGGAAGGACGGCGTAGACAAATCGGCATCCCATGGCTTCCGCTGCAGCCTGCATCGACTTCAGGGTGGCTGCCCCTGAAAGCTCGGCTTGCTCGATTTGGGGAATGCGGGCGCGTGTGACGCCCAACTTCTTCGCTAGCTGGGAGCCGGACATGCCGAGGGCGTTTCGTACCGTGCGAAGCCAGCCCTCAGGAGGTATCCGTAAGACTGTGTGGCTTGCCGCACTGTCGACAAGCCTCTGATATTGCTTTTGAACTACGTCTTTGACACCCATTTGTATACTCACAGCTTTGCAAACGGATCCATTCAGATAGCTATAGATATACAAATAAGATGATTTTGTAAAGCTATAGCTTGACGAAATCCGAAAGATGATGTCAAGTCATAACTATGCGCATGTCGGGAGCGGTCGTCCCCATCCTAAGCGGTAGCCCAGCTTCTCATCGCCGATTTGAGTTTCCTCCAGGATTCCTTGTGACATCCGACATATTGGTCAGGAACCGATCGTGCTGATTTCGCGTCTGGCCGGCCTCCGCATAGTAGAAGGATTGCCGAGATGAGGTCAGCTTGAGGAAGCCCAGCGCCAGCTTCCAAATCGGTTGGACGGTTGGCGGTCTCGCACATAGACGCCGACAATGAGGCTTGGCGCCGGCTGAACAGCCAAAGATCTAGCGCTTCCGCTACTGGCCGGAAGCGAGGCCCGGCAATGGAGACGAATCCAACCGGACCTCGCAGCCGCTTGATCCCGGAGGGGATCGAGACGCAGGATCGCATAGAATGCGTGCCGTTTTTCGCCCTAGATGCGGATCATTTCGCCGAAAAGCGCACATTCGGGGTCCGCCAGATTCGCGAGGGTGCTAAAGACCTTCTGGTCGGCGATGGCGCTAACTTTTGCCGCCGCTCGCCGGGCAGCTGCATTATTGGATCTCTCTAGAGGTTATGTCGCAGTCGCCTCCGCTCTGCTCGCGCGTGTGTTTGCTAACCCTCCGCTGATCAAGCAGAAAGACGGCACAAGGTGGCCCATCGGCGCCGATTATCGCATAGGTTGCGATGTTAAGAGCCCCTCCATGAGCGCGTGTCGGTCGCCGAGCAGGCCGAGCGCGACATCACGAAAGGTCGGGACCACTGGCGCGATGGCGGCAACAGGCTCGAGGCATTGCGTGGTCGAGCTTAGCGTCGACTGATAACCCCGACACGGCCTCAACGAAGAGAAGAGCATGCCCGAGCAAATGAACGCCGAGCTTTACCGCAAACTGCAGGAACTATCGCGCAATAACGCGGTCGCCCGCGCGCTCGTCTTCTTGTGGAACTCCGGCACACTGAGCTACGAGGACTGGTCGACGAAGGCAATCTCTCTGCTCATTGATCAGAACGAAACGCTCTCAGCGATCGCTGTGGATGCGGAGAAGCGCGCCTGCCGCCTGCCCAAAACCCCACCACTAGCCTCGCCCACGCGTTGAGAGAGCCCGTTCCGTGCCAGACACCCCAAGACCGAAAGACCGCACTCGCGGCCCGCACTGCGGCTTGTCAGCGGCGCGAAACAGGAGCCGCTGCGCTGCCCCCCCGTCTCCACAACATCGTCTATGCTGACATCTGCCGACGCACCTTAATGAGGAAGAGTTCGTGAACTCCATCACTGGCAGGAATGATGGATGACGCGTTCAACATCACAAGGAAAACAACGATATCCTGCTGGTTGCCTCGTCAGAAGCGGACGAAAGAGCTGCGCCGGACATGTCGGCGAAGCGCGTGGCATTCCAGAGTTTGGTGCCGAGATTGCGATAGCCTTCGATGCGCTGCCGCGAGAGCTTGATATCGCGTGCAGCTCCGGACATGGCGGTCAGCGTGAAGCGCAAGGCGTCGGCTCCAAACTCGTCCACCAGTTCCAGAGGGTCCATAACGTTCCCTTGGACTTCGACATCTTGGCGCCGCTTGCATCTCGTACGAGGGCGTTGATGAATACGTCTAGACTGATGAGAACTCCAGTCGGCCACAAGCCTGCAATAAGCAAATCCTCGCCCAACCGGACGTGAGACGTAAACGGGCCGAAGTTCGACGTGCTGAGTATGCCGCCGACTGTCGAAGGCTTCCGTACTGCAAAAATCCCCAGACCAAATCTCAGACTAAACAGAACTCTTAGTCCGGGGTAGTTGCGTTAGTGTCAGAAAATTCATTGTGCCAGAAGAGGTTAGCTGGCGCGCTATAGCCGATGAAGATGGGCACTATTGCTTCGCCGTGGCACTATGACGCCGCGGCCGCGCATACGATCCGGTCCGATAACAAGCGACGGACTGCGATGTTGCCCGACGGAGCCGAAAGCACGTTGACGAACTATGCCAATTCTGGAATATTTCGATCATGAAGGAGGTGCGATGGCACGGCAGCAGCCGATCCGATGTTGAAGCATTTCCGGTCGATGCCCGACGCGAGGCAGGATATCAATTGTTTCAGGTCCAGATTGGCGAAGAACCGTCCGACTGGAAGCCGATGACGTCTATTGGCCCTGGAGTTCGCGAGATCAGGATCCGTCAGGCGTCGGGCGCATATCGCGTCATCTATCTGGCGACCATTGGCGATGCTGTTCACGTCCTGCACGCGTTCCAGAAAAAGACCCAAGCAACGGCTAAGCGCGACATCGATCTCGCGAGGGCGCGGCTCAGACAGATCAGGTGACCACGATGACAAAGTCCGTATTTCACGACCTGTTCCCAGCGGAAGAAGCGGCCGAGCTTGAAATGCGCGCTAAGCTGCTCTCAGGGATCAATAAATGGCTGAGCAAGTCCTCTTTGACGCAAATCGAGGCGGCGAAGCGCCTCGGCATCACTCAGGCTCGGGTGTCGGAGATCAAGAACGGAAAGATCAATCGGTTTAGCCTGAGCATGCTGGTTCGACTTGCGGAGCGCGCAGGGCTGCGCCCCGGCATCAGATTCCAGAAGGCAGCATGAGGGCGCTGCCTGCGCCCCCACCACGAGGCCGAGGAGGCGATGCACAGTCTCGCGCACAAGTCGTCTCGTCATGGCGGCAGTCAGCGGCTTGATGCGGGGTGCGCGAACGACTGGCCACGATATCGCGACGAAATCGTAAAGTGGCGCGCCCGGAACGATTCGAACGTCCGCCCCTCAGATTCGTAGTCTGAGGGACTGCCATGCGGGGACCCGCAATAGCCACCCCGCGACTTTAGCTACGAAGCCTCAGATTGAACGCTGTTTTCAGCTCATCGAGAGTGACCTCGGGAATCGATTTGTGGATCCTTGCGATTTTTGACTTTTCCCCGTCTCTCAGGATTGCGACGATGGTTTCCACATCGGGACATCCTGGCTCTCGACAGGTCAACTCGCTCACCGAGATCGTCACGTCATCGGACAAGCCCAACAGGTTCTGGGTTTGCAGCTTTAATTGCTGAACTGCCTGAGGATAACCTGCCTTCTGGACCCGCCGCCCCATAGGTAAGGCAATCTTTTGCATGTTCTTGGCATCCGAATGGATTTGCGAGGGCTGGCGCGGCCTCAGCATGGCAACGGAGAGACTCCAGTGCCATGCTGCGGCTTCACACATGATCCTTCTTCATCAGCGACTTGAGCCCAGGCACTGCTCAAAGCCTGCCTTCAAGACGTCCTCGGGCAAGTCGCGCCCGATGAAGACAAGACGGCTTGCTCGGAGCTCACCAGGCTTCCAGGGGCGTTGATGGTCCCTTCGAGCAACATGTGCACGCCCTGAATAACAAAGCGATCAGGATCATCCTGGAATTGGATGATTCCCTTCAGCCGTAAAATATCGGTCCCGAACTGACGAACGGTCTCCTGCATCCAGGGGAAAAATTTCTCGGGAATGAGAGGTGTCTGTGACGTCAATGACAGGCTCTTGACGTGGCTGTCGTGCTCATGGTCGTGAGCTTCGGTGAGAAAGCCGGGCTCGAACTCAAGAACCCTGTTGAGATCGAATGCGTTGCGATCCAGGACCTTCTCGAGGTCGAGCGCGCAGCGCTCCGTGCGATGGATTACGGTATAGGGATTGATTGAACGAATTCTCGCCTCGACGAGCTTGAGATCCGCCTCCGAGACCA
The DNA here is from genome assembly GCF_025200885.1 of Bradyrhizobium huanghuaihaiense. Lineage (NCBI taxonomy): Bacteria > Pseudomonadati > Pseudomonadota > Alphaproteobacteria > Hyphomicrobiales > Nitrobacteraceae > Bradyrhizobium > Bradyrhizobium huanghuaihaiense. Next base: position 8,042,202 of record NZ_CP104172.1, read on the forward strand.
GATCGGTCTTGTTGAGCAAGACAACATCGGCGAACGCGATCTGCTCCTGCGCCTCGCGCGCCTGGTCGATCTCTCCAAGGAGGTGTTTTGCGTCGATAACCGTGACGATGGCATCCAGTCTCGTGTTGCGACGCACGTCATAATCGACAAGAAAGGTTTGCGCCACGGGCGCCGGATCGGCAAGCCCGGTGGTCTCCACGATGATGCCGTCGAACTTGCCGCGCCGCTTCATCAGCCCTTCGAGAATCCTGATGAGATCACCTCTCACCGTGCAGCAAATGCACCCGCTATTCATCTCGAATATTTCTTCGTCGGCATTGACGATCAGATCGTTGTCGATTCCGACCTCGCCGAACTCATTCACAATCACCGCATAGCGTTTGCCGTGGGTCTCGGTCAGGATCCGGTTCAGCAAAGTCGTCTTCCCCGCGCCCAAATACCCGGTGAGGACGGTGACGGGTGTCTGAGAAATCGCATTGTCCATGCTTGGTCCTTTCAACGTTTCGGATTCGGTAGATTGTGGATCACGGCGGAGGATTCGAACTGGGCGGTGGCGCGGTCGTGGAACAGCAGCAACAACCCGGCGACAAGCGCAAAGCCGAGAACAGCCAGACCAGCGGCAGTGAGCACCAATTCTACCTTTGCGCGCGCTGGAATGCCTGTGATCGCCGTGAAGAGATTTTTGATGGTCGCTTCATCGATGCCGTGGGTGATGACGACCATTCGCGTGCGACGATCGTCCGAGGGCCAGGCCGGCAGCCGGTACTGTTGGATCGCATGCTGAACGCCGTGCACGACGAGGGGGCGCTCCGGATCGTCCTCGAGTCCAATGAGGCCCTTAAGGCGGAGCAGTTGTGGGCCGGTCACGGCCTTTAGAAGATCAATAAATAGGGTAAGATTTCGTACCGATACAGGGCGGCTTTCCAGCAACGCCAGACTTTGGATGCCAGCCGCCGCGTGGCGGCTTGAGCCTGCGGCATTGTCGTGAGCTTGCCCTTGCTGGGCCAACGCCTGCTCTAAGGCCAACCACCCCTCAACATCGCCCCCCTGTTCGGAGGGAACGTAGCGACGCGGTGCAAAGACTGCGGCGAGATCGAAGTCGTTTCCGTGACGGTCCGCGACGGCTGCGGCAGCGTTGATCTGCCGGATCCTCGTCAGCAGGCCGGACCGATCCGGAGCCGCGGCAGCTTCTGCGCAAACATCCGTCTTGGTGAGCACGACAATGTCCGCAAACGTCACCTGCTTCATGCATTCGAAGTGCCGCTCCATCGATTCTTCGATCGTGGTCACGTCGATGGCGCAGACGACGCCGGACAATCGAAAGCATCTTGCGACGACGTGATCCCGATATCCGACCGCCGGAAGACCGCCGGGTATGAGCTGATTGATGATGGGAGCGGGGTCGGCCAAGCCCGTCGTCTCGACGATCACGCGCTTGAACGGCGGGACGGCCTTGCTTTCCACGGCGTCGTAAAGTTCGAACAGGGAAGACCTGATGTCACTGGCAGCCGTGCAGCAGAGGCAGCCTGTCGTTGTCACCATCAGCTCGCGCTTGTTCACGCGAACTAGATCATGATCGATGGAGATATCGCCGAACTCGTTGATGATGACAGCTGTGTCCGCAAACGCCTCGCTCGCCAGGAGCTCGTTGAGCAGTGTGGATTTCCCGGCGCCCAGGAAGCCCGTGAGGATCGTCACGGGAATCGGTTGGTCTATTTTCATGGGCGGGTTGGGTACTCAATTGGCGGTAGGACCTGGCTGGCGCTCGGACGAGGTGATGCTAAACCGCTTGACTTGTAATGTTATAACATTACAGTCGTCCAGGCAACGTTTGCATAGGGCTTGGTTCACGATGGATTGTCTCGCCGCACATTGGCGAGGTTCTGGTCGCTGTCAGACCGTGCGCTTTCGATGAAAAACCGAGTTGGAGATCTCTCACAGCCGCGCGGTGGGCCGATGCTCACCGGACATGCCAGTCATCAGGTTGGGCTCGATGCCGATATCTGGCTGACGCCGATGCCGGACCGGGAGCTGTCCCGTGAAGAGCGTGAGGAGATGTCGGCGATCATGATGGTGCGCCCGGATCATCTCGATGTCGATCCGAAAGTCTGGACCCCGAGCCACCTCCTCGTCATCCGCGCCGCAGCGCAGGAGCCCGCCGTCGAACGCATCTTCGTCAATGCTGCGATAAAAAAGGCCTTGTGCCGTGACGCCAAAGGCGACAGGACTTGGCTCTCAAAGGTGCGCCCGATGTACGGGCACGATTATCATTTTCATGTCCGGATCAAATGCCCGTCGGGCAGCAGCGAATGTCAGCCGCAACCGCCGCCCTCGGAAAATGAGGGCTGTGCCGCAAGCGACCTCGCCTACTGGTTCAGCGAGCCGACACTGCATCCAAAGTTACCGACAACTCCAGTGACGCCAAGCCGGGGGATCACGCTTGCTGAACTCCCGGCCGCTTGCCGGCAGATATTGGTCGCGCCGTAGAGCGGACAAGCGAAGTGATCTAACGCACGGCTTCGCCGGTGCAGTTCGCGCACTCTCCCTCCAATTCGACAATCGGGTGTAAAGGCTTGAAGCCGGTCGTCTTCGCGACGCCTCGCAAGCCCCGCGCGACCAGGTGCGAGGCCGCTTCCTGAACCGCGCCGCACTGGCTGCAGACCATAAAGACCACCATCTCGCCGCTCCCATGAAGATGATCGCAAGCGAAATAGGCTGACCGAGAGGCCAGCCGGTGCACACACCCAGCTTCCTGCAGGAATTCAAGCGCGCGGTAGACCTGGACCGCTTGCACCTTGCGTGCATCGCTCAACTTTTCGGCGATCTCGTACGCCGCCATTGGTTTTCCGGACGCCGCAAGCAACGCCAGCACGCGCTGACGCATCGCGGTGAACGGAATTCCCTTCGATGTCGCGTAGGCGCGCGCACGGCTCTGCAGGGCATCGGCATCGATGGCATGATGATGATGCGCATCTGTATCCACGCTACTCGCCCTCTGATCCGGGTCACGAACCATTCAGATCGCGCCTTGACGACAACGAGTGTAATATTATAACAGGCTCCATGTGATAATATTACACCCCGGAGCGTCCATGACCAAGCCCCAAGTCGCGGAAAACCCCAGCTTCCCCGTCAATCGCGCGCGAGTAGTCGGCGAGGCTTCGACTGCGGGCGTCGTCGTTCTCGGAATCGACTTCAGGTCCAGGCGGCGCGAGCGGGTTTACGACGCAGACAAGATCTGGTCGGGGGAACACAGCATTCTGGACTACACCGAAATCTAGAGCCCTCGCGGAATCGATCCTGTAGCGCGCGCAAAGCCACTCCCCGACTGTTGCTATATCCGGAGCGTCCATGACCAAGTCCCAAATCGGGGGAGACCGTCGTCTCCCCGTCACGGTGCTGTCCGGCTTTCTCGGCGCCGGGAAGACCACGCTGCTCAATCACATCCTCAACAACCGGGATGGCATGAAGGTCGCCGTCATCGTCAACGACATGAGCGAGGTGAACATCGATGCCGAACTGGTGAGGCAGGATGGCAGCCTTTCGCGCACCGACGAGAAGCTGGTGGAAATGTCGAACGGCTGCATCTGCTGCACACTGCGCGACGATCTCCTTAAAGAGGTGCGGCGCCTCGCCGACGACGGGCGCTTTGATTACCTCGTGATCGAATCGACCGGGATTAGCGAACCGCTGCCGGTGGCGACCACCTTTGACTTTCGGGACGAGTACGGCGGCTCTCTTTCGGATGTCGCGCGGCTCGACACGATGGTCACCGTTATCGACGCAATAAACCTGCTGAAGGACTACTCCAGCCCGGATTTTCTTCGTGATCGCGGAGAGATCGCGGGCGAAGGCGACGAGCGTGCCCTGGTCGACCTTCTGGTCGAGCAGATCGAATTCGCCGACGTCGTCGTCCTCAATAAGGCCGGATCCGCCTCGCTCGAACAACGTGAGTTGGCGCGCAAGATTATCGCTTCGCTCAACGCGGAGGCTCGGATCATCGATGCCGACTATGGACGCGTCCCGCTCAGCGCCGTCCTCAACACTGGTCTGTTCGATCTCGAGCGCGCGCAAACCCACCCGCTCTGGTTCAAGGAGCTGAACGGTTTCAAGGACCACGTGCCGGAGACGGAGGAATACGGCATTCGCTCCTTTGTCTATCGGGCGCGGCGCCCCTTCGCGCCGATGGCGTTCAATGCCTTCGTCAGCAAGTCCTGGCCTGGCGTCGTTCGGGCCAAAGGCTTCTTCTGGCTGGCGACACGACCGAACTTCGTCGGCGAGCTCGCGCAGGCCGGCGCGCTCGTCCGGACCTCCAAGCGCGGTCTATGGTGGTCAGCTGTGCCGCGCGAACGGTGGCCGGACAATCCGGAATGGCACGAAAGCATGAAGCCCTATCTTGATCGCATATGGGGTGACAGGCGCCAGGAGATCGTGTTCATCGGCCTCGCCGATCAGATGGACGAAAGGGCAATCCGTGCTGAACTCGATGCCGCGCTGACCGGTATGGTCGACGCCTTCACCCCTGACGCCTGGCGTCACCTCCCTGATCCCTTTCCCCGGTGGGACAAGCAGGCGGCGTGAGGGACGACAGCTATCGCATGCGTTGGTATCGGAGACATATCGGGCATGGTGCGTGGCTCGCGCTTGTCGCGCTGGCCATCAACTTCACGCTCGCCTTCGGTCATGTCCACGTCTCGGGCGGACGGGGCGCAGAGCACCCGCTGATCCTCGCTGTTGCAATGGGCGACAGCGGTCCAAGCCAGAACCATCCTGCGGATCACCACGACGAGGATTTTTGCCCGATCTGCATGGCCGTTGCCATCATGGGCAACGCGCTAGCGTCGACACCACCGGCGACGGCGCCGGTCGAGTTGACTGAGGTGAGGATCGATCGGCCGCTCGATCAATTGCTCTCCGCACCGCAGCCGTCTCGCGCCGGCTTTCAATCGCGCGCCCCTCCGATCTCCTGACGTCGCTTGTCAATCCGTCTCTAGCGCCGTGCGATGAGGCGCCCCGCAGGCCAACGAGCCGAAGCTCGTTCCGGGCTGCAGGTGCCCTCGCATCATGGCAATTGTCTTGTCGGGAATCCTCATCAGATGAACAGTCCCACTTCGCTGCGTGCCATTCGCTACTTGCTCCTGTCGGCGTCGTCGCTCTCTCTCGCGGCCATTTGGAGCGCACCCGCATTGGCCCAGAACGACAACACATCGCCGCCCGGTGCATCGCAGCCCACCGCCTCTCCGATGGCATCGCCTTCGCCGACCCCGCAAGCCATGGCGCCCCCTGTCCCGGCGCAAACGCCGCAATCAACGCCCGCCGCGCAGGCGCAGCCTCCAGGTACCAACGTTCTGCCGGAAACCCGAGTGATCGCACCGACTAAGCGCCGGCAGCCGCGCACGCCCCCGCCAAGGCAGGTCGTGAGCAACCCGGCGCCGCCACCGGCAGCGCCGACGCATGCGCAGGTTGTGACCGAGCAAAACCAAAAGCTGGATGCGGCGCGACAGAACACCATTCTGCCGCCAATCGGGGCCACCTCATATGAGTTGGGCCGCCAGGCGATCGAAGCCTTGCCGCAGGGAAATAACGCCACGCTCGACAAGGCGCTATTGCAGCTCCCGGGCGTAGCCCAGGACTCGGCGGCGAGCGGCGAACTGCACGTGCGCAACGAGCACGCTAACCTGGCGATCCGCATCAACGGCGTCATGCTCCCGGACAGCATTGCCGGTGGCTTCGGACAGTTCCTCGATTCCGGCATTGTCGGCAGCATGGCGCTGCTTTACGGCGCCCTGCCGGCGCAATATGGCCTGCGCACCGCCGGTGTGCTGGACATCCAGACCAAGGCGGATGCCTTCAACAATTCCGGCACGGTCAGCGTCTACGGCGGCAGTCATTCGACCATCACTCCATGGGCGGAATACGGCGGCACGGTCGGACAAACCCAATATTACGTGTCGGGCCGCTATTTCGGCAATCAACTCGGTATCGAGAATCCGACACCCGGGAATCAAGCCATTCACGACCGCACGGCGCAGGAAAAGGGCTTTCTCTATCTCTCCACCGTCATCGATCCGGAGAGCCGCCTGACGCTGATCAGCGGCGTGTCAAACTCGCTGTTTCAGATCCCCAACAATCCGGGACAGCCATCCAGCCTTGCGACCCCGACCGTCTCCAGTTTTGATTCTTCAAATCTCAACGAGCGGCAGCGGGAACTCAGCCAGTTCAACGTGCTCGCCTACCAACATTCGCACGAGGATATCGACTATCAGATCTCTTATTTTAACCGCTACAACCAGCTCCACTTCATGCCCGACCCGATCGGCGATCTCATCATCAACGGAATTGCTTCGGACGTCTACCGTCAGAGCTACGTCAACGGCTTTCAAGAGGATACCGCCTGGCGCGTGGCCGATGCGCACACGCTGAGATTTGGATTTATGGTCAGTGCCGAACAATCTTTGGTGACCGGCATCAATACCACGTTCCTGAGCGATCCCACTGGCGTCAATCCGCAGGCGCTCGATCCGGTCACAGGCAACCCGCTTTCGCCCGTCACCCTTTACGACTCCAGCTCGAAGCTAGGCTGGCTGTTCGGCAGCTATTTGCAGGGCGAGTGGAGGATCACCAACCAGTTGACCCTCAACGCTGGATTGCGTTTCGACCAGATGTGGCAATATGTCGGCGTCACCAGTTTAGCCCGCGCGTTAGCCTGACCTGGAAGCCCTACGACGGAACCACGTTCCATGCAGGCTACGCGCGAACCTTCACGCCGCCTCCGCAGATCGTCGCTTCGCCCGCCAACACGGCGCTTTACCAGAACACTGTGGCTGCCCCCGCCGTAACCCAGAACGATCCGGTGCTGCCGGAACGGGCCCACGTCTTCGATGTCGGCGTAGTCCAGAAGATCTACCCGATCCCGGGTCTCGAGTTCGGTCTCGACGGCTACTACAAGATCGCAACCGATCTTTTGGATGATGGTCAGTTCGGCCAAGCCTATGTGCTCGATGGGTTCAACTATGCAAAGGCAAACAATCTCGGCGTCGAGCTCAAGCTGAGCTACACCAACGGCAATTTGAAGATGTACGGCAATCTCGCCTGGGCACGGCAGCTCGCCACCCAGGTCGTCTCGAATCAGTATCTCTTCAATCCGGATGAATTGGCTTATGCCGCTAGTCACTACATCTATAGTGACCACACCCAAATCCTGACCGCATCGGCCGGCGCGTCCTACTTGTGGAACGGCACGCGCTTCTCCGCCAACATGATCTTTGGCAGTGGACTTCGATCGGGCTTTGCCAACACGGAGCACGTGCCGTCCTACACGCAGGTCAACATGGGGCTATCGCACGATTTCTTCCTTGCCGCGCCGAACAAGCCGACCACACTGCGCTTCGATGTCGTAAACGTGTTCGACAAAATCTATGAGATCAGGGACGGCAGTGGCATCGGCGTGTTTGCACCGCAATTCGGGCCGCGGCGCGGCTTCTATTTCGGCATTTCGCAAAAGATCTAAGATGCTGGGGAATAACTGGGGGGATAACTGGCAAGAAAGAATGAGATGAAACATATCGGAAAGAAACTTCGGTGCGGCACCTGGCAATGGCCGATATTCGGTGTCCTCGGCTTCCTGGGGGCAACCGCGTTGTCGGAAACAGCGTTCGCGCAAGCCCCAAATCCCCTGCTGCCACACAAACTGTCGCCATGGGGGATGTTCCTCAATGCTGACATCGTGGTGAAGGCGGTGATGATCGGGCTTGCCTTCGCCTCGATCGTGACCTGGACGGTTTGGCTTGCCAAGACCATCGAGCTGCGTCTCGCGAGCAGCCGCGCGCGGCGCCGGATCGGGATGCTCGAGCAAGGCGGCAGCCTGCACGATGCGGTCCGCGACTGCGACGGCGACCGCGACGCCATCGCGCAGTCGATCCTCTCGACCGCGCGCGAGGCGGAATTGTCCGGCGGCATCGTCGATGACGGCTTCCAGGAGCGCGTCGCGCTGCGGCTGGAGCGCGTTGAAGCGGCGATGACACGCCAGATTTCGCGCGGCGTCGGCATCCTCGCCACCATCGGCGCGACCGCGCCCTTTGTCGGGCTGTTCGGCACGGTGTGGGGCATCATGAATGCCTTCATCGGCATTTCCGAGTCGCATACCACCAACCTCGCGGTGGTGGCGCCGGGCATCGCCGAGGCGCTGCTCGCCACCGCCCTCGGGCTGGTTGCTGCCATTCCAGCCGTCGTGATCTACAACCATCTAGCCCGTCTAATCGCGGGCTATCGCGCCTTGTTGGGCGACGCCTCGGCGCAACTGCTGCTCTTGATCAGCCGTGGGCAGCGCAGCCGGACCATGCCGCTGCCGCACGCGGCGGAGTGACGGCCATGGCGATGCGTCTCCGCTCACGTTCCGGTGGCGACGATCTCGAAATCCAGCACGAGATCAACGTCCCCCCCTTTATCGACGTCATATTGGTGCTGCTGATCATCTTCATGGTGGCGGCGCCGCTTGCGACCGTCGACATCGGCATCAATCTGCCGGCAAGTACGGCGCCGGAACAGCCGCGGCCCGACAAGCCGGTTTTCGTCACCATCAAGTCGGACCAGAGCGTTGCCATCGGTGAAACCATTGTTGAGCACGCTGCGCTTCCCGGTGCACTCGATGCGGCGACCAACAATCACAGGGATGAAACGATCTTTATCCGCGCCGACAAGTCGCTGAGCTATGGCGAGCTGATGGAGGTGATGAACATCATGCGTGATGCCGGCTATCTGAAGCTCGCCTTGGTCGGGCTGGAAACGCCGGCGATAAAGCCATGAACGCGCACACGCTGCACCTGCCGGAGCGGCAAGGCCTCTCGCGCTGGAGCATCGCCGGCGTGATTATCCTGCTGGCGCATGCGGCGCTCGTGGCGGGCATTGTGTTCTGGTACGCTCACCGGCCGGCGCCTGAACCCAACATCATCCCCGCCATCAGCGTGACGCTCGCGCCGGTCGACGCCAGCTCGCCCGAAATCCAGGACCAGGACATCGCGGTCGGGCCAGCGATGCAGCAGGCTGAGGAGGCGCCGAGGGAACCGCCCAAGCAGGAGCAACCGGTCGAACAGGTCGAGCAGCCGCCACCGCCGCAGCAACAGGCCGAGGTGACGCTGCCGCAGGAAACACCGAAGCAGCTCGAGCAGCCGAAGCCGGAGCCTCGGCCGCCCGCGCCGGAAACCCGTGCGCCGCCGAAAACAGAGCATGTCGGGAAATTCACCGAAGCGAGCGCGAACGCCTACAACGCACTGGTGTTCGGTCACCTGCAGCGGTTCAAGCGCTATCCCGAGGCGGCGCACGGCGCGTCCGGCACGGTCGCCGTACGGTTTGAATTGAACCGTGCCGGCGAAGTGATCGACAGCGCGGTGGCAAAATCCTCCGGTAATGCGGTGCTCGACCGCGAGGCGCTTGACCTCCTCCGGCGCGCCAGCCCCTTCCCGGCATTTCCGGCCGCCAAGCCGAGGACGCGCGACACCTACCTCGCACCGGTCAGCTTCGCCCGCTGACGCTGCATCAGCTTGTCTCTCGACCGAAACAATAGCGCTCTCTTGCAGCTTTATGACGGTAGCGTGCGGTTTCGACGGCCAATTTTACTGCGTTGAGAGAACAGCTCAGCCACGATCCTAATTTCGAACGATCTCCAGTGGACCATGGTCATCGCAGTGATCACTGTGGGGATGGTGCAGATGCTCGGCGACGAGATCGTCGACATGATCGCCATGCGGAATCGCGTCATGGCCGCAGCCGAGTCCGTGGACGTGAGCAGCATCACGTCCGGAGCAAGTGATGGTCTGGCGCGCAACGATCGGGGTTGTTGTCGCTTACCTCGATCCGCCGCGATGGCTGTAATTCCGGTTCAGTACGTGACTCAATAGGAACAATTTGGGATTGCCTGAGTGCCGGCCATCCTGTAGACGACCCGCGCACCGTTGCCGGCCATCTTTCAGCGCTGCCCGCAGCGGGGCCTGTAGCTCAATGGTTAGAGCCGGCCGCTCATAACGGTCTGGTTGCAGGTTCGAGTCCTGCCGGGCCCACCACGCTTCGCCCTTCTTTTTTTTGTGGTGCGGACACTTTGAGAACGACTCGGTTTCCGCTTTAAGAACGACTCGATTTCGTTTTGAGAACGACTCGACCGCAGATCCCCTGTAAACAGTTACGAATTTCGTCTCGTTTTTTTCGCCGATTCTGGAGCTCGACCAAAGCGAGGGGGGTCTATTCAGCGTTCTTCCTCGATTTGCAAGTCCCGACAGGCACTCAAAGACCACTTGAGGAACAAGCTATGAGGAAGTCATCCACGAAGTTCGTATTCCATGAACAGGAAGTCGCCGACGTCACGTTTCGTGCGATGGTGGAGTCTGGGCGCGTCATTCTCTACATGGTGAATTCGAGCGGCCGCGAGTCCAGTATAGACCTTGACCTGCCACTGCGTATTTCCTCCAGAAGGAGTTAGAGTCCGGCCCGAAGAAGGACGGACAGATGAAGCGAGCAAGGTTCACGGAAGAGCAGATTATCGCGGTATTGAAGGAGCATGAGGCTGGGGCGAAGACAGCCGACCTGGCTCGCAAGCACGGTGTTTCCGAGGCGACGATCTACAATTGGAAGGCCAAATTCGGCGGTATGGACGTTTCCGAAGCGAAGCGGCTGAGGGCCTTGGAAGAGGAGAACGCGAAGCTGAAGAAGCTTCTGGCCGAGCAGATGCTCGATGCGGCCGCACTTCGCGAGCTCCTTTCAAAAAAATGGTAGGGCCCGCCGCCAAGCGCGCTGCGATCGCGCATCTGCAGGCCGTCATGAGCCTGTCGGAACGGCGGGCCTGCTCGATTGTGGGGGCGGATCGGAAGATGATCCGCTATCGCTCCAGCCGCCCGCCGGACGCAGTTCTGCGTGGCCGATTGCGCGATCTCGCCAACGAGCGGCGGCGTTTCGGCTATCGCCGGTTGTTCGTCTTGCTGCGGCGGGAGGGCGAGCCATCGGGGATCAACCGGATCTACCGGCTTTACCGCGAGGAAGGGCTCACCGTCCGCAAACGGCGGGCTCGCCGCAAGGCCGTGGGGACCCGTGCCCCGATCCTGGTCGAGGCGAGGCCGAACGCGCGCTGGTCGCTGGACTTCGTCCACGACCAGTTCGCCAATGGCCGACGCTTCCGCATCCTCAACATCGTCGACGACGTCACCAAGGAATGCCTGGGCGCCATTCCGGAGACGTCGATCTCGGGGCGGCGCGTGGCCCGCGAACTGACGGCAATCGTCCAGCGACGCGGCAAGCCAGGAATGATCGTGTCCGACCATGGCACCGAATTCACCTGCAACGCCATGCTCGCTTGGTGCAAGGACGCAGCCATCGATTGGCACTTCATTGCGCCGGGAAAGCCGATGCAGAACGGCTTCGTCGAGAGTTTCAATGGCCGGATGCGCGATGAGCTACTCAACGAGACCCTGTTCTTCGATCTCGATGACGCCCGCGCCAAGATCGCCAACTGGGTCGCCGACTACAATCTCCAGCGTCCCCACTCGTCGCTGAAATACCTGACCCCCGCGGCCTACGCCGCCCACCTCACCGCAACGGACGATCGGCTGCGCAACCCCGACCAGCTCCGCCGATCGTCCGTTGCTCCATCCGCGCCACTTGGCGTACAAAACCGCGAGACTCTAACTGCCGCTGGATGAAAATGCAGTGGCAGGTCAACCTCATTGGAAAGGCATTCGCTCTTCCATGTCTTTGCTATTCTGAGACAGGATGGCAGCGCCGCGGAATGCCTTCAGGCCCGCCTGGCTGGACGGTTTGCCACGACACCGCACGTGAGCCCCAAATGTTTCTCGGTCACCTCCACAGCGACGACGTGCGGCTTCTCAGCCAGAATTCGGCCTGCACGCCCTAGAATCCTTTGGTCGTCAAGTCGCGTTCAAGGATTCTATCGCCGGCCAAACTCTGAAGCAGATCATGCTCCATGACCCGGCCCGCGCGGCGCTATTCAGGAACGCCGACGAGACCCTTGATAATTGGGCCGAACAGGTCGTTTCTCAGGAGCCAGCGCGCCCCTCTCGACCGACGATATGAAATGGAGCGATCGGCGCTCTGTCTGCACCCGGATCACCCTAGCGGCTCGTCGCCCTTCTCATAGCGCTCGAACAGTTCGCCGACGCCGATCGGGGAGCCGGCCTTCAGGACGCCGTCGATGGCGATCAGACCAGCGAGCGCTCTCGCGGTGCATGCGCCGCGGCTGAATCCGAATATAAAGATCTCGTCGCCATCGTTGTAGTTCTCGATCAGCCATTCGTAGGCCAGGCGGATGTTGTCGTCCAATCCTTGGCCGAACATGCCTCCGAGCACGCCGTTGACGCCGACCGAGTAATAGACCAGCTGAGGCTTGTCGTCCTTGCTCTTCGCCGCGGTGAGCGCCAGCATCCACCAGACGTTCGTCCACGTGCCGTCGAAGTAGATCGCCTATCGCTTCTGCTTCTGGTCCGCGCCGGCGAACGTCGGCTGGCTACCGCTCTTCTCTGCAGGCCGGCCGACCCGCACTCTGATCCAGACGCTGGCGAGAAGGAAGCCGATGGTGTGCGCGGGCGTTCGAAGAACCGGAGAATTTTCTTCATGACATGCGTTCCGGATGGTTCATGACAGCCAGCGGGCGTAGGCCTGGATGTCGATCATCGGGACCGTTCCGCTGAACTGGAGCGTGGAAATCAGATTGAAGAGGAACGCCGTCGCCGGTCGTCCTTCCTTCGTGAAGGTGTAGGTTTTCGCGATCGTGTCGAACGTGAAGTGTCCATGGGCGGCGACGCACCCCATCTCCAACCTTTCGAACTCGTCCACTACCGCGAGCGCACGCTCCAGCGGCGCGCCGAAGGGCGGGCTCCATTCGCTCTCGAAGGTGAGCAGGCCGCCGAGAATTGGTATTAGCGGCTTGGCCGGATAGGTCCCGCCAGCGTGCGGTATCGGCAGGCTGGTGCGGTGAAGGCGCCGCACGGAGGCCACCTTCTTCTGCGCGTACTCGACCATGGACGCGTTGATCGCCTGTTTGGCTTCGAACGCGGCATAGACGCTTTCCGCCGGCACGATTGTCTGTCCCTGGTATTTGAAGATGAACGGTGAATATTGCCGATCGAAGACGACGACGTCGATCTGATCGCTGAAATTGCCGTGACTGTCGACGATGTGGGCCGATGCGGCCTGGTATCGTTGGGGCAGGTAGTCCTGCAGCATCTCCAGCCAGACTTGTTCGCTTGCGTCGCCCTTCGTTCCCGGATGGGCGAACGAGCGGCGCGCGATGGCGAGCTTCTGTTGGATGTCGTCGTGCAGCCCGGACAGCAGCACGGAAAGGGACCACTCAGTCACGGCAAAGTTCTCCTCACGATAGCGGAAACTTCGCGCCGAAAAGGGCGCGCCAGGCCTTCAGCGAATCCCCTTGACGGCCTTTGCGGCCGAGATCGATCGCGTATGCGGCTTCCTGCTCCGCCGCGCGCAGCAGACCACGTGCGCGTTCCTTGCGCGCCTGGTCCATGCCATCGCTGATCGGCGGACCGAGTCCGGCCGGATCCGGCCAAGTGTCGAAGATGTGGTCGGCCAGCGTGGCGAAGAAGCTCTGAATTTCCCTGTCGAAGCTGCCGCCGAAGCCGCCGTACAGCACCTGCAGCGCCATGACCTCGATCAGGAAGGATGGCTTAATCGGCTTCTCGCCGTGCTTCGGATTGTTGTTCCAATACTTGACCATGCGAACCAGCCCCTTCCATTTCCTGGAATAGGCCTGGTGGGCCGCCGTCGCCTTCTCTGCATGAGTCTTCGGGTTGGTTTTGATCCACTTGCCTAGATCCTTGTCGGGGATCTCATAGTCGTCGCCGGCGACGAAGGCTGGTACCGCGTCGACGCTCATGATGCGGTAGTCGGTGTTGTCATCGGCATCGACGTGCACGCCGAAGTCGACGTTGATCGACCGGCCCTGCTTCTTGACGGCCTTGTCGCCGTACTTGTCGACGAGCGCATCATTGAAGTCGCCAAGCACCACAGATGGCGCCTTGGAGCGGTAGTCGTGCTTGTTCGGGTTCAGCACGAAGAAGATGTCGACGTCCTTGAGCGGCTTCGTCTTGGTCCATCGCGCGTATGAGCCGGTAAGGAAGTCGCTGTCGATCGAGAATTTGGTGTCGAGATATTCGCGCACCTCCTTCTCGCGTGACGAGGCGTTCTCCTGCTCGCGTTGGTTCAGCTCGAGCTTGCTCTTGAACTTGCGGAAGGCTTCGTTGGTCGTCAGCATCAGGGCTTCCTCAGGTAAGACGTGCTGCCGCTGAGGCTGCCGTGGCCGATGGTGGTGCCGAGGCTCTGGCGGACCATCCCGTCGGTCGACCGCGCCGCGCCCGTGCTCCAGCCGTCGATCTCGCGGTGGCCCGGCTTAACCTTGAGACGCAGGTCGTACTTCGCCTCGCTCGGCACCACGCCGGCCTTGCGGATCGCGTACTTCAGCTGCTCGGTGTCGGTCCAGAAGCTACCGTCACCGCCCGTCCAGCTGTAGGAGATATCGATCTTCCACTGGAAGAGCAGCTCGCCGGTGCGCGGATGGAAGATGTCGAGCTTGACGCGCTCGAGCTCGCCGGAGCGGAGCCAGCCGTCGATGCCGCGCATGTGCAAGTCCCAGTCCTTCACGAACTCGGACGGGTCGAGGCCGCTGAGGCGGATGATGTCCTTCATGCTTTTGAGGATGTTTTCGGCCACGTAAGTGACCGAGTGCGTGTGCGTATAGACGTTTACGGCGACTGCGGTCATGGTTCGAGCAATCCCTTCAGGTCGGGGACCAGCGAAAGCTTCGCCGCCGTGGCCGGCTCGTCCTGGTCGGCGGCGACCGGCGCGTCGAGTTCGCGCGCCGTGATCCTGTCGCTGTGCTTCTTCAGCGCCCGCTGCACCCAATCGAGCTCGTCGACGTCGCAGGGCAGCGAGACGGCCCAGTCGCCCTTCAGCGGGTCGTAACCGAGAGCGGCTTCGTTGGCGTCGGTGCTGTCGACCGCGTCGTCGTCGAAGATGCAATAGACCCGGGTGCGCGGTCCCTCGCAGGTGGCCACGATGGCGTGGTCCTTCGGCGAGCGGTCGGAGATGATGCTGGCCGCGATGCCGGCGACCGCCGTCATCTCCTTGCGGGCCGGATGCGAGGCGCCGGGCGCCAGCAGATCGACGATCGCGCTCCAGGTGGAGAGGGCGTCGCGGGCGGGCGTGGCGGCGAAGGTACGGCGGAAGACGGTGCTCATGGTCAGCGCTCCGTCGCCGCGCGGGCGGCCTTGGCCGCCTTGGCAGCGGCCAGGATCTGAGCAAGGGTGAGCTTCTCCGGATGCAGTGCGGTATCGATGTCAGTCGCGATCGCGCTTGCGACCAGCTTGCGGATGGCCCGGCCGTCAAGACCGACGCAGGCGCCCGCACATTCAGCGAAGCCTGACTTGTCGGCTAGCTTGCCGATCGCGGAATAGGTCGTGCCAAGTCCGGTCAAGCAATCCTTGAGGATTTCGGCGCAGGCATCCTTCGAGGGGAGTGGGATCTCTAGGACGAGATCGCAGCGCGAGGTGAACGCGTCGTCTACTGCGCGGGGGAAGTTGCTGGTCGCGACGAAGAGCAGCTGCGGGTACTTTTCGGCGAGCTGATCCAGCTGAACGAGAACCGCGTCGGTAGCGCGGTGCACGTCGACCGGATTGGCATCCATGCTCAATTTGGTCCTGTCGGCGGCGAGCGTTTCAACCTCGTCGAGCAGCACCACGACCGGGCCCGACGTGGCCGCCTCGGCGATCGCCTGGCTGAAGAGTTCGGTGACGGCCCGCTGGCTCTTGCCCAACGAGGAGCTGGCCAGCTGATGCGGCTCGACCTCCAGCAGGCGGAACTTCTCCTGAGGAAATGCCTTCGCGACCCGATGCGCAAGGCCGCGGGCCAACGAGGTCTTGCCCGTGCCCGGGGGGCCGACCAACAAGATGACGCCGTGCAGGGGAATCACGGTGCGCGATACCTTGCCCCGCATGGCGAAATTGAGGGTCGCCTGCGCCAGGAGCTTCTCTTTGATCGCCGCATCCAGGACGATCGAATTCCAGAGGACGCCGAGTTGGTCGTTTGGAAGGGAAACGATGCGCTGAATCCCCTTGGGAAGTTCGATCTCCGCGGAAAGCGCCTTGAGCTGTGCCGTCACGTCTTATCTCCGGGTGTTAATGCAGATCTCCATGACCCAAATCGCTGTTTCCGTTCTTCGTCTGTGATCGTGCGTCAGACCGCTTCTGCGCCGTACTTCGCGCGGTAGACGCCGACGTAGTCCGGGTCCTGGCAGATGCAACGAATCGGACCCGGCGCCCGCTTCAAGAAAGGAAACGTGATGCGGCTGGGTAGAGCACGCGTCAGATCGACGACCGAGCGCGTTGCAGGAGGCGCGGCCCGAACATTAGGTGTCGACGCGACGATCTCGGCCGCGAGCATCACGCCCGCCAGCGCAGATTGGAAAGCCATGGGCACTTCCAGTTCTGGTCCTGCACCGTCAGCAGCGCGCAAGATGGCGTTGCCGCAGATCGCTTTCTGACGAAACGCGCGAAGCGGTAGGTCGGCAAACGGCAGGAGAGTCGCCGCGTCTGTGCCGACGTTGGCGGCGATCTCCCGCACGAACTGTTCGCCGACGGGTGTGCCCAGGTGGAGCATGGCGCGCACGCGAAGAATCTGTTCTTGCGTCCGCAACCCCAATTCTTCCGCGACGATCTCGTCCTCATTCCGGCGCTTACCGGTAGGCAAATACAAGCACGCCAGGCATGCCTCGTTGCCGTCAAACCCATGTCGCGAGACTCCGAGGTCGCCGGCTTGGGTCCACGCGTTGTACACGCGTCGCGGCAGCGAGCCTTGGACCTGAATACGGTCACGTACGGTGTCGAGCGCCACAGCGACGCGGTCGAAGCAATGATGGCCCACTTGTTCCACGTATCCGGCCCAGGTCGTCGCGAAGGCTCGCGCTTCGATGCCGCTGTCTTTCAACGCCGAGGCCGCTAGCGCGACTTTGGAGGCGTCGACGTCAGTGATTGCGGTGAGCAAGTAACGTTGCAGATTTGTCAGGTCGACGGTTTCGTGGTCGATAAGGTCGATCTCGCCCTTCACGCCACGCAACCGCGACAGGGCCCACACGAAAGCGTTTCCGATGGCGCCCACCCCGGCGAGCTGGACCAGGCCAAAATCAAGACCGGCCGGAAGGTCGGTATTGGCAGCACGCGATCCCATCTCGAAGTTGAGCAGAGAAAACGTGACCTCGATGTCGAGGCCCGGCTTGGCCATCCACGACGCGAAGACCGCCCGGAACACGTTCGCCATGGCGATACACGCCGCTGCGCCGGCCCCGAAAGGGTTCGGACTTCCGACCGAGCGAACCGGAGCGACGGTCGAGACGCGGGCGATCCACCGATCGGACCCCATGTAGATGGTCGCGTCGGACTCGAGGTTTGTTCCGCCGGCGACCACCGCCACGTGAAGTTCGGTGCCGATCTCAGTCACGATCTCCAGATTCGGATTGATGTTGCGCATCAACGCGATCAGCTCGTCCACCAGCACGTCGTCGCCGTCAAGCATCCGCACGCGAACGCGCGGATAGAGCCGGGCAATGAGTCGCGCCGCCATATCGAGCGATGCCAAGCCCTCTGCGGTCGAAGCCGCTTGGGAATCGAAGGCGAGCGTCACCACCGTCTCGGCCAATCGACGCTCGAAGGCGTCGGGATGGATGTCGCGCAGCACTTGCGCAGCGCTCTGGCGCGCGCGGTCGAAGAAAGGGGCAAGGCCCATCGTCAGCCCTCCACGATGTTGAAGATGGTGGCGGCGGCGTCGACCGACTTCCATTCAGGACGTGTACCCGGCTTCCACCAAGGACGCGGCGTGAGCCGGTAGATCGCGCAACCCGCGAAGGAGAAGGGATCGCGCGCAAAGTCCGGTACGACCACCGAGAACGCACCGAGCGCCGTCGCGATCGCGTACTCGTCGTCCATCTCGCTGTGGAAGGCGTGCGTCGGATGGCTGTGAATCTGCGCCAACAACCGCAGCTTTGACTTGTATAGGTGCAGGTTGATGCGGTGCAGTTCGGGACCCGGCACCATGACGGCTAGACCGTGATCGCTGCGAACGCCCTGTTGTTCCGGAATGATGACTTCGCGGATATTAAAGACTTCGCCTTCCTGAACGCCTGCCCAGAGCGCCATGCCCTCGAGGCCACGCCTGCCCGTCGCGGCAAGATGCGCGTGGGTGCGCTTCACCACGGAACGCGGCAGCGTCACCGAGACGACCTCCGTCAAGGACACCTTCATGCCGGAATCTCTGACTGGCCGAGCATGACATTGACCGCAAACTGAAACTGCTGGATGGGCGCCGTGCCGTAGCGCCACACCGTCTCCAGCAAGGCGAAAAGGCGCCCCTCACCTGTGTTCCGATGAAGCTCCCAGGAATCGCCCGAATGCGCGGGATGCTCGTGATAAGCGCGAGTGCCAGGCAAACAAAGGAAGCCCGGCGTCGTCGGCATGTGCGGATAGTGCTGGTACAGGTTAATTCTCTGCGGCGGCATTTGCGCGGCGACCTCTGTCGGGACAGCGGGATCGACTGGCAGCAGCCGCGGAAGATGCGTCATCATCTCCGACGCAGCCAGCTCCCGATCCTCGAAGGGGTCGACGAAGGTGATCGCCAAAGGCCGGACATCGTAGTCGGTGAAATCCGCCTTGACCGCGAACGGGATGACCCGCGGGCGCATCCCGACGGTCGCGAAGGCGACTTTCACGCACGGAAAATCGGCCGACATGACCCACCAGCCGCGCGAGATCAGCGTGGGCTCAATCTCGCGGAGATGACCGACTTCGCGCTCGAATTTGCGCCGGCTGACCTCGCTGTCGACGGCCTGCATCATCAGCCTGCCGCTCCGGCTTTGAGGCTCGCCAGCAGGGTCGCGCCGTCCTTGATGTCGAGCTCGGCAAGGGTCTTCGACACGTCCAGCACGTTGCCGGGCTCGTCGGTCACCTGCCAGGCGTCGACGGGCTGGCCGGTGTTTTCGCTCTCCTTGAGCGCCTTCTCGAGCAGCTTGACCAACTGCTCGGCAGGCTTGCCCTCAACGGGGGTGGGCTCGCCGTTGATCACGAAGATGACGTGCAACTTGTTCGGCAGATGGCTTTCGCGGGTATAGATGCGCTCGATCTTCGGCCCTGCCAAATCGATCGTTCCGCCGCGCGGCACGACGATCTCTTCCTGACCGATCACCTCGACCACGATCTCGCGGTCGTCGGCGATTTTGCCGTAGGTACGCACGTCCGCCTCGGCGATGGTCGGGGAGCCCCACTCCCAGCCGAGGTCCTCGACGGTGAACTCGAAGACCCGGTCGCTCTTCATGGTGCGGAAGTGCGGCTTGGCCCCGCCGCCGAGCTTCACCGACGCCTCGAGACCAACCGAACTCGTGTAGCCGTCGTTGATCTGGATCAGGCACCAGTCGGCCGCCGGGTTGTGCCCCGAATGCGAGCGAACTTCACGGCCGCTCATCTCTTTGTTTTCGCTATGATATTCTACGCCCTCGACGTCGAACGCAAACTTTTCTTTCAAGTCGCTCATTGATGTGCCTCTCAAGTTATCCCGCCCAAACCTTGGGCAATCGCGTTAACCAAGGCCCGAGGCTTTGCGCACACGAGGCTCTGTCCATAATATATATATGGGTAGGAGTCGATATTGCGTCAAGTAACTAGAGCAATAATTTGGTTACGTGTCGACTTTTACGAGGTGCTTCAAATGGATGAAGGCGAAAAACTGCGGTGGGGCGTTCGACGAAGGCTCGAATTCATCGATTTTCGTTTGTTTTGGGCGAGCCGGTTCAATCGTAGCGACATGGTCGACACCTTTGGAATTTCCGCCCAGCAAGCCTCGGCCGACATTTCCCAGTACGAGAAAATCGCTCCGATGAATCTGGCGTACGACCGTGTGGAGAAGGCCTACAAGCGAACCGGCGACTTCAAGCCGGCCTTCATCGGCGAGACGGTCGAGCGGTATCTGCTGCAACTCGTCGCCATCGAGAACCGCTGGATGCGGCAAGAGGACACGTGGTTCGACTCCATTCCGCCGGTCGAGGTCGTGACCTTGGGTCGCCCACCTACCGATCCGGCGATCTTGCTGCGCGTTCTCGACGCGGTCCGGAACAGACTTGAGATCTCCGTCACCTACTCTTCATTGACCGGCTCCGAACGGCGTCCCCGAGACATCGCTCCCCATGCACTGGCCCATAGCGCAGGCCGGTGGTACCTGCGATGCTGGTCGCGCGAACACAACGACTTTCGAGACTACAATCTGAACCGCATTAGCTCGGTCGGCGCGCAGCGGGCTTCTCCCGTCGATCCCGCACTGGATTTCGAGTGGATCCACAGGATCAATCTCGTGATCGTTCCGAACCCAGGCCTGACGCCGGAGCGCCAAGCCGCTGTTGCCGCGGAGCACGCCATGTCAGGCGGGCGCCTGATACGACCATGCCGGCTAAGTCTTAGCTTCTATCTCATGAACGAATACAATCTGGACGTCGAGCTGGGCGTTCTCAAACCCGAAAAGCAACAGATCGTCCTGCAAAACCGAGACGAAGTCACGCAGGCACGTGCTGCAGCGCGCCAGATGGCGATCGAGGCGCTTGCGCGCGCTCAGGCATCGGGATCGATCAATTGATTCGATTCCTAGAAAGTCTGCGACTTTCGAAACGAGCAGACGGCTGGTCATGTCAGTAGTCGCGACTCTATTGTTCGGAAGTGTCGCAAGATCGGACCAAGAAGAGAGATCGGACACCGATCTACTGATGGTCAATCTTAACGACGAGACACGCCACATTTCGGTGGGGCATGCATCGATTTTTCTGTATCCGTGGCTTCGACTGAAGCTCGACGCCAAGCAAGGTGATCTTTTTGCTTGTCACCTCGCCTACGAGGCGAAGGCCATAATCGATCCGCAAGGATATCTGTTGAAGCTCAAGAAGTCCTTTCGCTTCAAGTCCGACTATCAGTCCGAGATAGCTAGAGCGAGCGAATTCGGATGGTTCTTAGCGAGATTTGGCGAGGGACTTAACTCCTCATTGCAAGCGAAGAGAATTCTGTGGTGCGTCAGAACAATCCTGATCGCGCGTAGCGCGGAACTCCGGAATCCCGTATTCGCGCCCCGGCTACTCGCGGCCCACGCCAAATCGGGGGCGGCTCGCGAACTATTGTCTAACCGTCATGGCCGGCGCGACGATGCAACCCTGCGCCATCTCCTGCGACTGTTCCTCGTGGAGGAAACGAAAGTGGAGTCCTTCCATAAGCAGGCCGGCCGAGCCGCCTTCGCTCGTCGTTTTAAGGAAACTTCCAACAAGGTCGCGCTCCAGACGCTTCGACAAGAAGAGAGTAGCCAAGGCGGTTACAGCTGAACTTTCGTATTGCATTGAGGGAGCCGCCCGTCGCTAGCTGCTTCAGCCGGGGTCACACATCAGGAAGGAGATCGTCCTCGGTTTTACGCGCCTTGAGAGATGGCTCCCCGGGCACTCTATGGAAAGAACGATCTTGAAAGCCCCCTCTCATCATCGGGGATAATACCAGTACTTCATCGCTTCCTTTCCTACCAGGGATTTCAAAGTGGTGATTCTTTCGTCTGGTAGCTGGTGATTGCGTGAACTTATCAAGTGGCCAATGTCTTCCAAAACCATGCGACTCTTGGATGAAGTATCGTGATTGATCTTCAGCATGTCGTCGCCCACGGCGGTCACATCGATTGTATCGACCCCGCTGTAGAGATTCGGCTGCTTGCCTGAATCTATATATCCTGCACGGATGGCCCGCGCTTTGATGCTCGACACCGTCAACGCCCAGTCGGCGGACGATGCGTACATGGTCATATTGTGAGCTAACGCCTTTATCGCCTTAGTGGCGTCCCCGTATCTTATATAATCAACGTCAGGTGCGGCCATCACCAACTCTGAGATGTTAAGATCAGCGTTCTTGGCTGCGGCAAGCTCGAGTGTGTCAAGCACTACTTTGTTTCCCAGACTGTGGGCAACGATGTAGAGCTTTTTTCCGGACACTTCCTTCAGGAGTTGAAATACTTTCAGCAGATCGTTTTTCGAAGTATCAGCAGCAACCTCATCGTAGTCATAGTCAGCCAGCGCATCCGCCGATGGCCAGGAGAAAACGAGGACGTGCCCTTTGAAGTTTGCATCATACGCCATTTGGGCAGCCTTGAAGACTGCACGCTCGAATGATGTGTAGTATCCGTGAACAAAGAGCAGAATGCTATCGGACTCTGTTCTGGTCCGCAGCGCCTCAACGAACTGGCGCTCACCCAAAGGGGTGATTGATCGAATTCTGAAGTGTTCGCCGTCGCGCTCTTTATCCGTCAGCAATTTTATAATATTCCATGGCTGATATAGAGCTTGCCAAATGTCGAATGGACGCTCCACCTGCCCGATCTGATGAACTTCCGGTATACTTACGACCGTCAATCCGTATTTTAGACTTTCCGAGTTCGGATTAGCATTTCTCTCGGAAGTGAATGAGCTCGTCTTGAGCGTCCCGCTATCCGTAACTACCCGATTAGTCGCATAGTAAACAGGCTGGAGAGCTTTGACCCCATCCGGTAGCGCGGCTGCGTCAGCTGACGCGTCGGCGCCATCTGGCAATGCAAACGCAGTAACCGTCCCACCGAGAGCAGTATATTGCGACAATTGAGAATATCCTCCGACGGCTCCGAGATTCGCGTTTGGATCATCGCTTCCCATCGCAATCCCTTGCCCCGATCTGCCGCCTACTCCAGACATCACCGCAACGTACTGTTTGCCAGCATGCTCGTATGTCGTAACGTTGCCAATTATTCCCGAGGGCGTCTTGAACTTGTAAAGCTCCTTTCCGGTCTTTGCGTCGATCGCCTTGAGATACCCCTCAAGCGTTCCATAAAACACGACGTTCCCTGCAGTCGCCAGCACCCCAGACTCGACGGAAAATTGCTCCTTATTCGACCAAACTATCTTGCCAGACCTGCCATCCCAGGCGATGAGGTTGCCAAGATTGCTCGCGCCGGGGGGCGGGTATGTCGAAACTGACGCACCAACATAGGGTTGGCCAGCCGTGTAATTTACATTGTACGGTTCATAGTCCATGCACGCATGAGTCGTCGGAACATAGAACAGCTGCGTATCGGGTGAGTAGGCCGCCGGTTGCTCATTCTTGGCTCCGAAAGATGACGGGCACACGCCCTTTGTGTTGACGTCAGCTCCAGCAACATCGGTTGAGTACCGATCGACTACTTTGGGTCGCCCATAGGTCGGCGAATTCTTGTTCATGTCCACGCCAGACGTCCAATTGACCGACGCGTCGTACTTTTCCGCGGTGATCAGTTCGCCATTACTCCGATCCAGCGTATATGCGAGGCCACTTCCATCAAAGTGGGTGATCAACTTGCGCTGTGTCGCACCGATCTGCTGATCGGTCAGGATCATTTCGCCGGTGTCATACGCCCACTCATTGTGCGGAGTAAGCTGATAGACCCATTTGGCGACACCAGTATCAGGGTTGCGGGCGAAGATCGCTGTCGACCACTTGTTCTCGCCAGGACGTTGTTTTGGATTCCAATTTCCCGGCTTTCCGGTGCCATAGTAGAAGAGATTCAACGTTGGATCGTAGGACATCCAGGCGGACGCGCATCCCCCACCGGTCTGCCATTGCTCGGCTCGCCAAGTTTTCAAGCTCGAGTTTTGCCCTACCGGCTTGCCAAGCTCAGTGGTCCTCTCGGGATCAACAAGCGTGTCGTCGTCCGGACCGGCTGAGAATGCCCGCCAGATTCTCTGGCCGGACCGAATGTCGTAGGCCGTAACGTGGCATCGCACTCCGAAATCGGCCCCGGATAGACCGACCAGCACCTTGTCTTTCACAATAAAGGGCGCCGAGGTCGCAGTCTGCGCCTGCGTGGGGTCGCCATTCGCGACACTCCACACGAGCTTGCCGGTATTCGCGTCGATAGCTACCAGCTTAGTGTCCGCCTGATACAGGAAGATTTTGCCATCTGCGAAAGAGACACCTTGGCTCACGGTATCGCAGCACATCACTGGAATTACGTTCGGATCTTGTTTTGGCTCGTATTTCCAAAGAACCTTATTGTCGTCCGACAGATCCAGAGCATAAACCTTATTCGGAAATGGGGTGTGAACGTACATCGTGTTCCCGACGATGAGCGGCCCGCCTTGGTGCCCGCGCAAAACGCCCGTTGAGAATGTCCATGCCACCTGCAATCGGTCAACGTTGCTAGCGTTGATCTGACGGAGCTTCGAATATCGTGTGTTAGCGTAGTCACCGGTCGGCAAGACCCAACCTTTTGGATCTTGAGAAAGCTTGATCAGAGCGTCATTGGCCTCGGCGATCTGCATACCAAGAAGCAGCTG
Source organism: Bradyrhizobium huanghuaihaiense (assembly GCF_025200885.1). Taxonomy (NCBI): domain Bacteria; kingdom Pseudomonadati; phylum Pseudomonadota; class Alphaproteobacteria; order Hyphomicrobiales; family Nitrobacteraceae; genus Bradyrhizobium; species Bradyrhizobium huanghuaihaiense. The sequence continues at coordinate 8,066,611 of NZ_CP104172.1, forward strand.
CAGCATTCCCCAAATTGCGAAAACAAATCTATACATTGACACCTCCAAACTAAGGGCGCCTACCCCCCAATTGCTTTGTCATTATCGTGCACGAGAATGACGTTTCAACCAGAATTTGTACATCAGGCATCCATCGAGATGTTGACGCTGAATCCGGATAGAAGGGCCGCGCTTTCCTCCGCCGCGTCTAAAGGAGTGTTCTCTTGGGAATCCTCAAAGCCGGCAGTCCTACGTGCGTCGATCCGATTGGCTGCTTGCGATCCTGAGCCAAAGCATCGTCCTTGGGTCTCTCGGGGGACACCACCCTCAAGCTGAGGCGCAGCCGTCAACTGGACTTCATGCGGTTTATCGGTCGGGCACAACTACGCGTGACCGTCGGCCCGTATAGATGTCTGCAATTGCGCTGGGACGACTTTCTTTCGCTGCGCCCATTCTGCCGGCTCTCCAGTCGATAACCTGAATCGGTGCGCCAGATTGCAAACACGGTCGCGACATAAACTCCCTGCTGACCATCGAGCCTACGGGGACGCCGCGCGGGAGATGGCAAAAGCGCTGTGCTGCTCGTCGCGAACGAGTTTCTGAAGCACGAGATCGCAGCGCTCAGGGCGGCGATCTCAAAAGGTTATTCACGCGGGTATTCAGATATACTTCCTCGGTCGCGTTGGATGGCAGCACGACCTGTATGTTGTAGTGAAATTCAGTCCGCAGGCCTTTGATCTTCTTGCTCACGGTCAAGTGTTCGTCGGCCTCGTTGTCTTGATTATCTTTCTCCTTGCTTTTGTCGGTGTCATCTTTTGGGCCTTTGACGAACTTGCCGAGCTTCGCGACCGCGGCGAACGTATTTGCGATGCGCGCGGTCATATCTTCGTCGGTGCCGGCAACCTGCGCGACGAGGCCCCTTAGCTCTTGACCGGTGCGTGTGTGGGCATCTTCATCGGCATCGAAAAGCGGCTGGTACGCCTTCTTGATACCCTCGCCGATCGTGACGCGGCGCTGTTCTTCCGAACCTTTTAGTTTGCTGTATTCAGGGGTCGGCTTACCCGACTGCTCAATAAAGCCCAAGCTCCTAAGGAAAGGGATCAAAGGCCTGTCACCTGTGCCCTTGGTACGCATACGACGAGGACCGCATGATTGACGCATGCGCGCGGGCACGGCGAGCTCTATGATGGCGTTGCGTGAAGGTCAGGCGGCCGGCTGATCGGCGGGCTTGTCGGCTTGGCGCAGGAGCTTCCATTCCCAGGGCAGCAGTTCGTGCAGACGCGATGCGGGAAGATCGGCGATACGGGCGAGGACGTCGGCGAGCCAGGCCTTGGGATCGACGTCGTTGAGGCGGCAGGTCGTGATCATCGTCAGCATGATGGCGGCGCGGTCGGCGCCGCGTTGGGAGCCGGCGAAGGTCCAGTTGCGCCTTCCCAATGCGATGCCCCGCAACGCTCTTTCGGCTGCGTTGTTGCTGAGGCAGATCCTGCCATCGTCGAGGAAGCGGGCGAAGTCGTCCCAGCGCCTGAGCATGTAATTCATGGGCTTCAGGACCTCGGAGGAGCGCGAGAGGGTTTCGCGCTCACGCAGCAACCAGGCGTGCATGTCGTCGAGAAGCGGTTTGCTCTTCTCCTGGCGCACGGCGCGCCGCTCGTCCGCGCCGCGGCCGTTGATGGCGCGCTCGATCTCGAACAGCGCGTCGAGGCGCCTAACCGCCTCCAGCGCGATCGGGGAGACCGGTTTGCCTTTCTGGCCTTCCCGGACGGTTTTCTCGATGTCAGCCAGTTCGAAGAAGCCCCGCCGCGCATGGGCGAAGCAAAATGCCGGCGTGATCGGCAACACCTTCTTTTGCGGGTCGAACAGCGGCTCGAAGCCATTGTAGCAGTCGGCTTGCAGGATGCCGGTGAAGGCGGCCAGATGCTTCTGCGGATGCTGGCCGCGTCGGTCGCTCGAGGCGTAATAGACCGCCGCCGGCGGCGCAGGTCCGGCGAAGGGGCGGTCATCGCGGACATAGGTCCAGATGCGCCCGGTCACGCACTTACCTTTCGCCAGGATGCGGATGGTGGTGTCGTCGCCGTGCAGGCGCTCGGCCGCGAGCACATGACGCTCGATCAGGTGGAAGAGCGGCATGACGGCGAAGGTCCCGTGGCCGACTTGGTCGGCCAGCGTCGACAACGGCAGGTCGATCCTCTCGCACTTGAAGCGCGCGCTCTGGCGGTTGAGCGGGATATGCATGCCGAACTTGTCGAACAGGATGGTCGCCAGCAATTGCGGGCCGATGAAGCCGCGCGGCGTGGCATGGAACGGCGCGGGCGGCTGGCTGATCTTCTCGCAATCGCGGCAGGTGAACTTTTCCCGCACCGTCTCGACGACCTTGAAGCGACGCGGGATCTCCTCCAGCGTCTTGGTCACATCCTCGCCGATCTTCGCCAGCCGCGATCCGCCGCAGCAGGCGCAGGTCGTCGGAGCCTCGATAACGACGCGCTCGTGTTCGATGTCGTCCGGCCAGGGCTTGCGTACCGGTCGCTTGCGCGTGAAGGCGCGGACTTTCTGCGCCTTTGCCGCCGCGGCCTGCGCGGCAAGCTCATCCTCGCTCGCCGTGGTGACGAGTTCTTCGAGCTCCAATTCCAACTGCTCGATCAGCCGCGCCGTGCGCTCGGAGCGCTGCCCGTACAGTTCGCGTTTGAGCTTCTCGATCCGCAGCTCGAGATGCGCGATCAGCGCCTCGTTGTCCGACAGCTCCGCCCGCGCGTTGGCGGCATCCGCGACGGCCACATCGCGTTCAGCCAGCAGCGCCTCACGCTCAGCCAGCAGCGCCATGTAGGCACTCGCGAGGTCCGAAGGAAGAGCGCCCGGCTTCGATGTCATGAAGCCATTGAATCAGATCAGGCTGCAGATTCAATCGTAAAAAGCCTATCCAACTCGCGTTGGACGCCGTGTTTCTTGAGGATTGCGCCAGTCGATTCCAGATAAGAGATAGCTCAACTGCGCCGGAGAGATCGTCACTGCTTCGCCCGCAACCGAAGGCCAGATGAATCTTCCTCTCTCAAGTTTTTTTGTAAACAGGCATGCCCCCTGGCCATCATGCCAAATCACCTTCAAAAGATCGCCGCGTTTTCCCCTGAAGCAGAAAAGACCACCGCTCATGGGGTTGTGCTTGAGCACTTCCTGCACGCGGAGAGCCAGGCTCGGAAAGCCGCACCGCATGTCCGTGTAGCCCGTGGCAATCCAGACCCTGACGCCGCTCGGTATCGGGATCATCGCCGCCTCAGAAGCTCAAGGACGCGCTGCAGCGCTTCACCGTCTACGTCCCGGTCAACCCGAACGCGACAGCCTCCGCCAAGTTCGATCTCGATGATTCCAGTCCTTCGCTGCGCAGGCGGCGAAGACGCCGGTTGCGGCGCGCTGATCGATATCTGAGCCGGCGCCGGAGTGATTTCGACAGGAACGAGAACTGGCACGGCGTCACCGCCCAGGCGGCCCTGGCGCGCCTGCCGACGCCAAGTGAACAGCAGGCTCGGAGCCACCCCATGCCGGCGTGCGATCCCGCAGACCGTCTCACCAGCTTGCAAGGTCTCCTCAACAAGTCGGACCTTCTCGTCGTAACTCCATCGGCGCCGGCGCTCGGCGCCCAATACCTTCACCTGCATTAGCGGCATGACCTTAAGGCTAGACTTAAGGTCACATCCTCAGAAAGACGCCCGAACTTCACAAGACGGCCGCCGCCGGAGGGATACTGCCCTTGAGGCCGATCGTGCTTTGCAAGAACGCGTGCGTAAATGACTCTGGGATCTTGGCGGAGCCAATCTTATCGAAAAGTGTTTGCAGGTTTTTATAGCTACTCAAATACGGCAACTGGACCGGCATTGAATGGTGCTCCTCAGCGAATCAGCCCACGCCAAGGTAGCATGATCGGCTTCTGTCAATCACATTAAGCCGCCGGTATCCCTCATTTTTCACACCGCGCCCTTGGGGCCTTTGGGAAAACGGTGACAGTGCACTCAATGAGCCTGATCGCTTTGTAGGCTCGAAGGCCGACGGATTAGGAACCCGATAGCTCTTAAACCAATTCCAACCGAAGCGTCCGCCCGACCATGCGCGCTGCGCGCTGAAGCGTGGTCAGCGTGACATTGCCATCCTTTGGGTCGAGCAGGCGCCCGATCTGGCTGCGCGAGGTCTTCATGCGCTGGGCCAGGTTGCTGCGGGATATGTTCTTCTCCTTCATCGCCTGCTCGATCTGCCACGCGAGGACTTCCTTGACGACAATGGCCTCGAACTCGTCGAGCTTGCCTTCTTCGCCGAGGAAATCATCGAGCGTGGTGAGTTTGGCGGTGGAACGGATTACTCTCTTCTTCTTGGCCACGTCCTTCTTCCTGGCCATCTTGATCTCCTTCATTTCTCAAACTCACGGTTCCTGCGGCGGGCAAGGGCTAGGTCGTCTGGCGGGGTCTTCTGGGTCTTCTTGATGAACCCGTGAAGGACCAGAATGCGGCCCTGCTGCACGCTAAAGAGAACGCGAGCGATCCGGTTGCTCGGCAGCGATGTACGCACCTCCCACAACCCATCGCCCAGTGCGCGGCAAAGCGGCATACCCACCGGCCAGCGGTATTGAATGCGCATAAGGTCGAGGCCCACGGCCTGGCGGTCGGCCTCATCCAGACTTCGCAGCTCGCAATAGCGATCGAGCGGACCGCACCAGTTTCGCACCAGAAACGACCTCGCCAAAATGCCACGAACGCGGACGAACCCAAGCAAAAAATGCAGCAAATCAACGAGGCTGATCGTTATTCAGCCGCTCATAACGGTCTGGTTCCTGGTTCGAATCCAGGCGGGCCCACCAATAATAATCGTTGGTCATGTTGGTCCACTTTAAGAACGACTCGCTCGGACTATAAGAGCGACTCGATTGCGGGCTTTAAGAACGACTCGATTCTGTAAGGCCCCGTCGTCGAAATCAGCGACCAAGCCTGAAAACTGAACGTTAACGCCGCAAAGATTTGCTCGTACGTTCGTAAGCGATTTCGCAGCGATCGCAAGCCGTTTCGATAGCTCTTAGGTAGACGCCAGCAGCCGCTGGGCTGCCGGCGGCGCCGATGCTCAATCTGGTGGTGCTGGTCGTGCTGCTGCTGCTGGTGCTGCTGGGGATGATGATGATGCTGGCATCATGATCATCGGCATGTCGATGAGCAGCAGCATGCTGATCATCATCATGGTGCCGCTGATGATCGGCGGCGCCGGATATGCCGGAGCCGTTGTTGCTCACCCTGGCCGCTAAGCTCGCGCAGCACCATCTTTCTTAGCGAAAAGAGGCGCCGCGCTGTTAACCACCTCTTTCGGAAGCATCCTCAATTGCTCTGCGTCGAACGGGAGGTGAGTAAGATAGTTCGCCACCAGAGCGCCTACGGCTTCAGCCTGCGCTGCATCTCGTTGGCGTTTGAGCGCCTCCCTGTCCGCCCGACGGGACAGCCAAAGCTTATGGGCGGCCCAAACCCGCGGATCCGGAGCTACGATGCGTACCGGTTCGCCCTTTTCGTCGATAGCGACCGCCTCGAACGCGGGAGCATTCTGCAGCCAATCGAGTCCTTCGATTTGCACGGCGGTCAAATCTTCCGGATCCGAGCCGATCTTGTCTGGAGCCTTCTTCCAAGGTGGGCTCTGCATCGGCTTAATCAAATCGACGAGATAGCCGTCCCGGTTTACAGCGCGGAACGTCTGCTTGGCGCGTTCGAAGCTGGTGTCCACTCGCTTGAGTATCTTCATGAGCGATGACTCAGAGACGTCGTCGTCTGCGACGAACGTAAGCCCGCCGCGCGCGTCGAACAGCAGATCGATGTCTTCCGTCGTGGCCAAGCCCGGATCGAGTCTGACGCCCGAGGAGGCCTCATACCCGTAGATCGCGTTGGTCCCGAGAATCCGAATCCCAGAACCCAACATTCCGAAGCCGTCGAGAGCGCGCATGATCCGGGCTCCAATCAACGGAACGCGGCCTAAGCCGAGCGCACGATTGACCGCGGCTTGACGGTCCATGGTATCGCGCAAGTTCTTCACCCGGTCTTCTGCAGCAGCACGTTTAGCTTCGAAGTCCGCCTTCATCTTTTCAGTTTCGGGCGAACGCGCGCCGAGCGAGGCTTGCTTCCTGAGGCCCGCCTTGTCGTAGTAGCTCCGGACGAGGTATTCGCGGCCTTTCGACTCCACCCAAGTCAGGGAACCCCTATGGGCATCGTAGGCCTCCTTGGCATCCCTCAAGGCCTGGAAGCGTTGCTGACTATTGACCACCTCGCGGCGTTGGTCGTTGTTAAGCTCTTGAAAATCCATGGTTTCAACAATCCGGCCTGATTTTGGACCTTGGTGTTGAAACAACATTTATCATTTGAAATCAATAGTTTCAACAGTTCCATCGAAAATAGCACCGAACTGTTGAAACCGGGAACTCGCAGTCACCTCGCTACCCGCGTCCATCGAACCACCGATCAAGCGCACGCCGATGGGTTTCTTCCTCCGCCAATGCAACAGGCGGACGTTGTGTACTGATGGTCGTCCGGAAGAGACGGAAAAACCTTTCAGATCAAAAAGGGCTGCTGATTTTCGGAAGTTTTCGAGGGTTCTGGCGGAGAGGGAGGTGATTCTAACCTCCATTGTGCTCGTGGCGAGAGCGCATTCGAAAATTTCCCCACACTAAAACCCAGACTAAGCGAGAATTTATCGGCAGGGCCGCACCTAATTGTCCAGTTCGCCGCCGGGTTCGCAACACCATGCGTCTTGAGATCTTTCGCCAGGTCCGTGACGAAACCTGTCGCCGTTAACGTGCGCGGCGGCAGCTTTCAAAAGTGCCATGATCGAGGCGAAAACGCTACGGCTGCATCCGGGTTAACAGGATTATCGACGCTTCGCGATTTGGGCGGTCGTGCGTTGCGTATTGGATTGTTTGCCGCAGAGTTGTGCTGGCGTTCATCGATCGATGATGAGACCGCTCGACGCTCAAGCCTCCGCTCCAGATCCGCCAATCCTGCCTTACATTCGGCGACCACCGATTGGGCGCGAAGCAGCTTGACCTTGAGCTCGTCCTGTTGCCTGAGTATTTTCTCAAGATCCCAATCGTTCTGCATTAACTCATTGACCATCTACAAGCACCGATGCAAGGCCGGCTCTTAGCTTCAAGGACGCAGGGTCCGCATGTCGCAGATGCCCACCCTGAGCCATGGGCTAAAGCGATGCCAACGATCGTCCTGAGGACGCCTTTACGCTGGCGGTTCTTGTTGAGAACCACCATTCGTTGCGAGCCCCCTTACAAGACAATCGGCTTCTGCCCGGCAAACCGCAGCGCGATCCGAAGATGGCAGAGTCAAGGCATGCGCCCGGTTTGGAATGCGCATCAAGGGACCTCTGCCATGATCAAACGGAACAAGTTTCATCTGAATAACCTCAGCCGGATGCTGAACGAGCATCATAGTCACAAGTGGTTTCGTCACGTCTTCAAGCAACCGGCATGCCAATGCCGGTTGAGCGTATTTATGAAGAAACGATGTCGGTTTTCCCGCAGCACGTAGTTGCAGGCGGTGCTGTTGTCGCGCTTGAAACAAACGACGTCTTGAGCGAGACAGCCAAAGCCGCAAACACGAGCGTCCGCGCGCATTTTCTAATGATACTCTGGCAGGACTGGATCGAGTTCTTCCTGCTCGAGTGTCTTGGCTCCATCTTTCGCCAGGTACGCTGCCAGAGCTGCGATACCGGAGTCCGGTGGACATCGAGCGGGTGCCGATTTTTTGAACGGCACTTGTCCCAAACGCTCGGCAACTCCGACGCTCATGAGGTGGGGACGGATCGGTCGATCGACGGCGCGCTCGATGGTGTGGAATATCCAGGTGCCGTCCGGATCGATGTCCGACCAATGAAAGATCGGCGTCTGTTCGGATACCAGGCCTGCGATTGTCCGCAGCGCCTGCTGGATGGCAAGCGAGGGGTACCCGCCGACATACATGGTCGTTCCTAATCGGCCGGGGTCCGCTTCGGCGATGTGCCGGTTGAAGCTTGCGAAGTTTTCGATCGTTAGAACGTAGGCCGGCGGCTCCCGGAAGCGGACGCGATCTGCTTCCTTGGGAGTGATTCCGAGATACAGCGGAGCGATTCCGGAGAGGTCGGCTCCATCGAGGTCGATCTTGCCTGCGATCAGCAGCGGTGGCGCGAAGCGCTCAAGGCCGATTGCCCGGAGCGCCTCGCGTGGCCGCGCGCCGGGCGGAAAGTCCATTCTGCCGCTCAAAAGCCGGACCACGGCACCCTCGATGCGCTCGAGTATCTTGCTGTGCCCCACCGTACGTCGCGAGAAAGTTTTGTAGTCGACGTCCAGATGCTTGTTATCGAGGATCGCCTGAGCGAGAACGAATGCGTGGCGCAGGGTGTCGACGTCGGACGAGGCAAATCCGTGCCACGTCTTACCCCGCGCCCACACCTCTGCGATTTGAGAGACGCTGTTCTTCAAGGACTCGTGCAGCGCCACTCCGGCTACAAGCCGCACGGCGGCATGCTCGGCGATGCGTGAGGCCGGGGTGCGGCCGAGATATCGGTATAAGATCTCCGCCGAGGCCAACCGCACGTGCGCCACTTGGTCTCGGTTGGCCCCGCGCCCCCAACCAAGGGAGACCGCGCCGGCACTTTCGGCTTCCCTGATCTGTTTCAGGAAGGCGTCCGCCGCGACTACTGATGGGAAGGCAGGGTAGTCCGGGTGGGCGATCGGGCTTGCGGCCCCGGCCTCGAAGCGGTTGAGCAGGTCGTTCAGCAGGCCGATCGCATCAGTGAAACGCCGAGCCATGGCTACTCGGCGGCCAGACGGCTGGCGAGCTCATCTTCGGACATCAGGTCCGGATCGATGGCCATCAGCTCGTGCTTGGCTTTCTCTTTCAGTTCCACCACGGTAGCCCTGGACTGCTCGCCGATCCGGTCCACCTCCACGATGGTGTCCATGTGCTCGAGCACGGCGACGCGCTTCTCGAACGGCGCCGCGATCACGAACTGCAGGCCGAGGTTTTTGTAAAAGCTCATCATCTGCCGCTGGTTCTTGCCGTCCATCTTGGAGAAGGCCTCGTCGAACATGGCGAGGGCGAAGCCCGCGGGCTTGCCGGCACGACGCTCCGCGCTGCCGTAGACGGCCGCCAGCGAAGCGCCGATGGCAACGTAGATAGGCACCTGCTGTTCGGCGCCAGACCCGGTGCCGCGCCGCTGCTCCCAGCGCGTCGAGCGGCCGGTGCCGACATCCTCCATGTGGATCTCGAAGGTGTAGAAGTTGCGGTAGTCCTCGAACTGGGTGAAATCCTTGTCGGGATCCTCGAGCAGCGCCTCAAGTGCGACGATCGTATCCTTGTGCGGGAAGTCATCGGGCACGTCACCCCTGAACAGCATATCGAGCGCCTCCGGAGAGGTTTTGGCGATCTCGATGATCTTCAGGATGGGCTGGAATTCCACCATCTGGGTGCGGTGGAATGAATATCGCTCGTTATGGAAGGGATGGGCGTAGAGGCTACGGTTCAACGATTGCAGCTCCCGCTCCATCTTTCCGATCCGGGCCGTGAGCGCGTTGATGAACTCGCCGCGCAGCAGGGTAGAGGCCTTTTCCGCCGCTTCCCGCGCCTGCCTTTCGTACTGGCGCAACTCATTGGATTCGATATCCGAGATGAGCTGCTCCATCCATGGCTTCACCTCCCGCAGCGGCTCGCTCTCCGCGCCGACCTGCGAACTCATCCCGAACTGGTCGAAGTAATCGTAAAGGAGTTCGCGGACCCGCCGCTCGATCCGGGCGCGCTCGTTGTCGGACGTGTTCGCATCCTTCAAGGCCTTCTCGGCGATGGCCCGGTGTATCTCCGCGAAGCCCTTTTGGGCTGCGGCATCGAGGCGGTCGCGGTAGACGGCCCTGCCTTTCGCGGTGGAGTAGAGTGGGAAGAACTTGCGGTATATCGACCGGGCGACCCTGAGGTTGAGTTCGGAGCCGGGCACGTTCTCGCCCTCTCCGAGCCTCCTCTCCGCCGACCTGACCTCGCCGTCATGCTCGCCGAACGCCTTCTGCTGTGCCTTTCTCTCCTCCAGCCTCTTTTCCTTCAGTTTCTGCTGCGCCCTCTTTTTGTCGCGAAGCCCGCCGTCCCCCGCGCCGTCCAGCGCTTCGAGCCTGGCCTGAGCTTCAGCGACCTCAATCTGCGCGGCCGCGAAGGCGGCCGCGCAAGCCCCCAGGTCATTACGTCCCTCGCAGATGTTCTTCAGAGCGGCAAAAGCCTGCTCCGCGGCATGGGCCTCCTTCCCCTTGTCGGTCAGGATGCGACCCAGTTCCTCGGCCTGATCCTGCAGGGATCGCAGGGCGTTCGCCTGCGCTGCCTTTCCAATCTTGTGCTGCGTGGCTTCGATCCAGCGATGGGTCCTGACGAGTCCGTCGTCGTAGAGGCCGTCCTTCATGACAGCCCGGCCGGGCCTGTTGAACTGGTCGAGCGTGTCCGCGAGGCGGACCGTGCCGTAGCGGCGCATGATGAAGGCCATCGCATCCGGATCCTGGCTCCGGAAGATCGAGGGGAAAGTGCCGCGCTCCGGCTTGGCCCTGAACTGCTCGAGCTTATTTAGGCTCACTAGCGATGCATGGCGAAACTCGCGGCGACCTTCCTTGAAGATTGACGTGGCGGCGCTGATATCCGCTCTGTCCACGAACACGGCTTCCCGGTCGCGGCCGAGGAGCGCCTCGGCGGCTCCCACCCACTCGGGTTCGGCGACTTCGATGATGTCGCAGAGCACGCGCGGGACCATTCCCTTCTGCCGCAGCCTGCGGCAGAGGAGTTCAGTGTCGTCGCCAAGATAGGCGCGCGCCCCTCCGGCGGCGTGCTGTCGGATCCGTTCGAGCACCTCGTCGCGCCGGCCGCGGAGCCCGGAAAGCTCCGCGATGATCGTTTGACGCGCTTCGTCGATCTTCGGCAGCCATTTGGCGCCGCTTGCCGCGAAGGACTTCTCGGCCGCGGAGACCTCGTCGGAGACGCCCCCGATGTCGGCCCCGGCGGTGGCGTTCAGAAGACGCTCAAGCGCAGGAACGAAGTCCTCGAAACCGTCCGCGCACATCGCCCTTAGCGGCTCCAGGAGACGGATGTTCTCCATGCGAGCCTTGAAGTCCGCCGAGGCGCGGTGCGCCGCCTGCCCGGCCACATCGGCGGTCTGTTGCAGGGACTTTCTGCCGGTCTTGGCATCGTGCTCGGCGATCGCGGCCGTGAGACGTTCGATCTCGTTATCGATGGCTTTGACGTCGTCGTCGATAAAGTCGAGTTCTTTTGCTGCGGCGTCCCGGCGCGCCATCTCGGTACGCCGCTTGGTCTTGAAGTCCAGATTCGTGGCTCGCGCCGCGAGCCAAGTCGCGCGTTTTGCGATCCACTCCTCCCTGAACTTGGTCTCGAGCGCCTCTTCAAGCGCGGCGAGGACGCCCCGAAGCGCCCTCAGGGCTTCGAGCCTGAGGCGCATTTTCCGGATGGTCTCGCTGATGTTGCGGTATGTCTGGATCGACTCGCGCAGCTCCTTGATGCCGATCGGACTGTCCTCGAGGATGTAGTTCCGCACGAACTGCGTGGCTGTCTGGTTGTGGTCGAGCGTCATCGCGTTGACGATTGATTTCTGCAGGGCGCTGGCGTTCTGCTCGCCATAGGGCGAATGCGGCAGAAGATGGCGCATGTACTCGCGGACGTAGTCGCTCGCCCGGTCGCGATGATTGACGAAGTTGCCTTCGCCGACCGCCGCGACGATCCGGGCGCGCACGTCCTCCCACGGCGCCGGAAATTGCGACTTTCCTCGCTGCTCGATGAAGTCCTTGGAGCTCAGAACGGTCCCGACGGCGACGAACAGTGCCAGCACGGTCTCCCTGCTGTCGGACTTGCGCGCCTCGAGCGCCATGCCGACCGTGACCGGTGGCCGGGCGCCTTCCGTGTCTTCGAAACCGAGCGCGATGTAGGTGCGGGCCTCGTCGCGCCGGCGCTGATCTTCGCCGAGCGTCCCAAGGCAGTAATCGACGACGCTGCGCTTCGAGCCGCTGCGCGCTTTTCCGCTGTCGCCGGCGACCGCGTTCAGGCGCAAGAACCGCCGGCTCCCGCCGGTGAGAACGACCTGCGCCATGTCGAGGATTGTGGATTTGCCGGACCGGTTCTCGCCCAGGACCCCGACGTGTCCTGTCACGTCGATGTCGGCGACGTCGAACAGGTGCCAGTTCACCATCGTCAGGTGGCGTAGCTCCATCATGCCTCGTCTCCCGCGGGCTGCGGAAACCGCGCCTCCTCGCTACGGACGTAGCGCTCAAGCCGTTGGAGGGCATCGCCGCCACTGATCAGCTTAATCATCGGGCGGATCCTGATCTCGCAGTCCTGCTGCTCGTCGTCAAAATCACCGATCTCGACCAAACTGCGTTGGGCGGCCTCGCGCAGGACGTCCCGGAAGCGGGCGGGCGAGATCGCGCCTCCGCCGCCGTGTTGCGCCATCTCGCGGTAGCGATCGAACAGGTCGTTCAAAGTGGCCACTACGACGGCCCGGTCCTCGACTGCTCCGACGTTCACCTCCTGCTGCCAGTATGCCGCCAGCACGAGCATGACGATGGTTTCGTCAAGCTTCATCCGGGGCAGCGGCACGTCCTCGTCCATGGCGACGATACCGGCCCACTGCGCCTCCGAATCGCGATGGAGGCGGTATCCGCAACTATCGAAGAAGCCGTCGACCACGTCGCGGAAGCGGCCATCCATGATCGTGTTGTAGACTGTCCCGGTCCGGGGATCTCCCGCGAACACGAACTGCCGCCGTAGCAGGAAGTGCAGCGCCTTGCGGAGGTCGGCTGCCTTTTCCGCGCCGAAGGAGCGCTCGACGTTTTCGAACTCACTGAGCATGGGCTGCCTCTGCTTTCCGGAGGGGGCCGGAGCGCCTGACCACGAAGTTCGCACACCGAAGCCATTCGCTGTCGTGGGGCGGTGTGTCTGGGCGCGGCTCCAGGTCGAATCCGGCCGCGACCTGCGCCGGAACCTCGCCCGTCAACGCATATCGGCGGGCGCAATCGAAGGCGAGAAAGTCGTCCACGGTATCGATTTCCATGAAGCGGGCTTCCCTGGTCGCGAATGGCGGCACCTGGCCCTCGAGGAATCGTCTGACATCCTCGGGGCGGGGCGCGATGCGAGCGATGTACTCGAGGCGGAGCTTCTTGCGCAGTTCATACAACGGATCCGACGGCGGCTCGGCGAGCTCCCTTGCTTCGACGGGACGGCGTGGCTGTCTGGTCGTCGCCTGATGGTGCTCCGACCAGGGGGACCGCAGCGGCTCGATGCTCCATTCGATTGTCGCCCTGTGGTGTCTGCCGTCCCGCAGGAGGGCATCCAGGCGCCGCACCAGGTCGCCGGCCCGGCCGACGAGTCCCTGCCCGCCCCGCTCGGCGTACTTAATGGTGTTGCGGACCCGGGCTTCGAGCTGCCTGCGGAAGGCCTCGATCCTATCGAACATCTCCCCGATCTGATCGAAGATGCTTTCGATGGCCAGCAGGTCGTCGGCCGCGGCCATTCGACCGTCCTCGATGTCGGCTGCCATGCTGGAAGCTGTGTACTCCTCGGCGAGGACCTGCATGGTTTCGGGGGTGTAGGAGATCCTCCGCGCGAGATCGACGATGGCGTCGCGGAAGCGGTACGGATGGTTGACGGTGAGGATGGATTCGAAATCCTTCAGCAGGAGCTGTTCGATGAACTCCTCGAAAAAGGCTTCCAGCCGGGTAGCGACTGTTTTCGATTCCATGACGGTCCGTCGGACGCGCTTCAGGTCGGCCAGAATGGCCCGCAGGCTCTTAGTGAACTGGTCGGCCTGATTGCGCGCCTCGCGGACGGCGAGCGCAGCTTCGCGCTGCTTGCGGTCGGTGATCTCAGGCCTCAGTTTTTCGACGGCCTCCAGGTTGAGGCGGATTTGCACGATCAAGCCGCCGAATCGCTGCGAGAGATCCTTGTTGAGGCTCGCGAGCCGCTGGATCACGAGCAGCGGTCCCATAGCCATGTCCACGGTAACGCGTAGTCCGTATTCCTCCTCTTCAAGCCATCCCCAGGCGAGCAGCCGAGCGTATAGTTGTCGGGCCAGACCGAGCGCCTTGTCGCCCTTCTCGGAAGCGAGCGCGACGTCGGCCTTCCGCATCCGGCGGCGTCCCGCGGAGATCATTTCCGGCAGGCTGGCCAAATCATCGCCCTCGCTCCAGAGGACGGGGTTGGCACGCATGACGTCGTAGATGGCGTGGACCACCTGCTGCGGCGTCGGGAACGACGGCGCGCCTGAAAAGAAGCGTTCGTGTAGATCGAGCAGACACGCTGCGTACAGGTGCTTGTGATCGCGCGAAAAAGCTAAAAAGGCGTCGTCATGCAGATGGCGGAACAAGGTCAATGACGCGGCTCCCGGGCCCGACTTCATCCTGAGTTGGCGACGCTAAACGCGTGATGTGCCGGACAACATTGTTATTGAGAGTGGGTCTTGAAAATACAACCAGAAGAGATCCGTTCTTAGTATGTTCTAGTATAGCTTTCCAGCTCAATCGCTGTCGAGACTCCAAAAGTCCGATCGGAAGCTAGTGTCCGGTCTTAGATACGGAATAATCCAGCCTCAAGTCATTGAATTTGTTGTGGTTACTATTGCGGCAAAATGGATATAAGGAGTTGCTTGGCACGATAGTGATACGAACGTTCGACATGTCGCGGAGGCTCTCTCGCCCACCGGCAGATTCGAGCCACCAGCTCTACAGCGATCATCAGCTTTAGGTTTTTTGGTAATTTCAATAAGAGAGGCAGTGGGATCGCGGGGCCTTATACGCAACTGCGTATTATGCGAAAATATACGCGAAAACGTATAACCGCGAGATATTCGCGGTCGCGTATATTGACGATGTATACGCATTCGCGTATGGTAGCTTATGGATACGATTGCCCGCACCCCCCAACAGATTGGCGCCGGGATCAGGCGCTACCGGCGGCAGAAGAAGCTCACCCAGGCTGACCTCGGTGAGAAGATGCATGCGCGTCAAGCGACGGTCTCGAAGCTCGAGGCCGGCGAACCCGCAACGCAGCTGCGCATCTTAATGGATGCGCTGGCCGCGCTTGACCTCGAGCTGGTCATCCGGCCGCGCACCAAATTGACGGCTGAAGCGGTTGAGGATCTGTTCTGATGGCGCGTCGTCCTGCCCGCGCGCCGCTCAACGTCTACCTCAACGCACGGCTGGTCGGGCGGCTGCGGCGCGAGAGCAGCGGTGCAATCGATTTCCAGTATGACGAGCAGTGGCTCGCGTGGGAAAATGCCATCCCCGTTTCGGTGTCGCTGCCTCTGCGGGAGGATCACTACATCGGCGATCCCGTCGTCGCTGTTTTTGACAATCTTCTGCCCGACAATGACGACATCCGCCGGCGCGTCGCCGAACGCGCGCATGCTGATGGCGCGGACGCTTACAACCTGCTCTCCGCCATCGGCCGCGATTGCATTGGCGCGCTGCAATTCCTTCCCGACGGTGCCGCACCCGGGGGCGCCGGCTCCATCGATGGCCGCGCGACTAGCGATCAGGAGATCGCCGCCATTCTCGGCAATCTTGCCAGCAATCCGCTCGGCATCAGCCTCGAACAGGACTTCCGCATTTCTCTCGCGGGCGCGCAAGAAAAGACAGCGCTGCTTTACTGGAAAGACAAGTGGCACGTGCCTCATGGCACGACGGCAACTACGCACATCATCAAGCCGCAGATCGGGAAGTTGCCGAACGGAATCGACCTGACCGGCAGCGTTGAAAACGAGCATCTCTGCCTTGAGCTGGTTGCGGCACTCGGCTTGCCTGTCGCCAAATCAAGCATCATCGATTTCGCCGGGCGCCGCGTGCTCGCAGTTGAGCGGTTCGATCGCATCTGGACGCGCGACGGCCGCCTGTTGCGGCTGCCGCAGGAAGACTGCTGCCAGGCGCTGTCCGTTCCACCCGCGCGAAAGTATGAATGCGATGGCGGACCCGGCATCCGCAAAATCTCGGATTTCCTCAAGGGCAGCGATACACCTGAGGACGACCAGGCCATTTTCTTTAAGGCGCAGATCGTGTTTTGGCTGCTTGCCGCCACCGATGGCCACGCGAAGAATTTTAGCATTCATTTGGCGCCGGGCGGACGTTTTCATCTTGCCCCGCTTTACGACATCATTTCGACCCAACCGAGTTTGGACGCTGGACAGATCAGCCAAAACCAAATGAAGCTGGCCATGGCGATCGGCAGCAGCCGGCATTACGTCGTCCACACGGTTCTCGGCCGACATTTCGTGCAGACTGCGAAAAGCTGCGGTCTACCCGACAAAACAGTCAAGGTTGTCATCCAGCAGCTCGGCGATACAGCCGCAAAAGCCATAGATCAGGTGCTGAATGCACTTCCAAAAGGATTTCCGGAGAAGATGGCCATATCGATTGCCGATGGCGCGAAGCGCCGCGTGAATTCGCTAGCTGTGCTCAAGTCGTGAATGATAGCCGGTTTGCGCAAGCTGCCGGCCGGCTACGATGACCTCCGTGAACGGTGGTGGCAGGACGACCGGATCGACCAATCCGAACCTGGAAGCTGCCTACCAGAGGAGCAGCAGCGCGATCAGCAACAGGGAGCGTTGCCCGAAAGCAGCCAACCCGCGGCTCAAGAAGCGGGCCTGGTTCAAGATCGGCGATGGCCGCTCTCCTTCGACGGCGAGCGGCCCGCGCCATCCGTGTGCAAGCTCCAACAGCGACTGCGTTTCCAAACTAAACTAGGCTAGATAGGCGGATAGATGCGAGTTGGACGAAGGCAAGGTAGTTTCCAGCAAGCCTGTCGTAGTGCGTCGCCACCCGACGGCACTGCTTGATCCTGTTGAAGAACCGTTCGAGCGAGCGCGATAGAGGTACGGGCTAAAGCAGATTGGATCGCTGTGATTGCTTTTCGGCGGGATGTTGGCCCACGCGCCCTTCTTCATGGCAAGCGCCCTAATCCAGTCGGCGTTATAGCCACGGTCGGCAAGGAGCATTGATCCGGATTTGAGACGAGATGGCGGTTTTCCGGCAAGTCGAACGTCGTGCGCCTCGCCGGGCTCAACGCAAGCCGTATCGGTAGACCATTGCTATCGACCACCGCGTGGATTTTGCTTGTAAGACCGTCGCGTGACCTTCCCATCGATTGGCGCTGGTTCCTTGTGATACAGGCTCCATGTTGATGGACGCGAACAATGGACGTATCGATCATCCGCACGGCAGCATCATGGGCACCACCCAGTACGCTCAGGAGCTTGGCCCACACCGCCGGCCCGTCGCCAGCGAACGAACCGATTGTAGCAGGTCGTGTACGGACCGAAGCTTTCCGGCAGGTCGCGCCACGGTGCCCCGGATCGCAAGACCAAGATGCCATTGAGGACACGACGGTCATTCACTCGTGGCACGCCGCGGGACTTATTCGGCAGCATCGGCTTAATGGCAAACCACTCATAGTCAGTGAGTTCGTAGCGCACGATTCGAGCCCTTCCGATGGATGGCTTGAATCATGGCTCGGCTGGCAGGCTCAACTGGCCGTTATGCACCCGAAAGCGGACCTATTATGCTCACCTTGAGTTTTGTCGTTCGTGACCCTGAGCCGACATTGCCGCGCTCATGGTAGCGGACGGTGCTCTCGATTTTCGTATGCCACAGCAGAAGCTGCCGGGCCCGCAAGTTGCCAGTGCGCCGATAGATGAGCGTCGCCTTTGGTCGATGCAGTGAGTGCGTTCCGAACCGGTGAGGGTCTAACCCTATACCAGCCAGCCAATCCGACAACAGGCGCGCCCGAGTGGTCAGGCTGCACTCGGGCCCCTTGCGGCCGGTGAACAAGCGGTCGCCCGGCTTCTTGCCGGTCGTCTTTTAGTCATCGATGGCCTGACGGGTGGATTCAGTAAGTTCGAACCTGACCGGCCTTCCAGTTCTCTTCCGGCGAACGCTGGCCCTGTCGGCGGCATACCGCTCGGCTAAGCGGCGCGTCCCATGCTTTCAGCTATCGGTTTCTTAGCATCGTATCCCATCGCATTCGACGAAGCGACCAATAGGAGCGTTGCTCCGTTCCGCCAGCACCGAGAATACGACATTACCAATGACCAGAGCGAGTATTAACCCGGCAACAACGATAGAGACGCTTTCAGCCGCCAGGAGGAGAAAACTGCCCACAGTGCTGAAGAGACGGTTCGGCGTACCGGCGAGAAGGCCGCCGAGCAGACGCGGCGCGTGGACATTGAGGACCCTCGATGAGCCGCATCATTGGGAAGCAGTTCGTCCGCCCGTTTAACCGGGCCTCGGAGCTCTCGTTCCTTCGTACCTCCAGCACTGATGAAAAGGATCATCATAGGAGGAACGGTCCTCACGCGCCCACGTTGGCCCTCGAAGTACGGCACTGTGCGGTGAAGCAGATGTGCTGATATACAAATCACTCGTCACGAAAGAGGGAACATCAACATGGCCCATCCCCTGAGCGATTTCGTCTCCGACCTGAGTGGCAGCCAAGCCGATGCCAGTCGCCAGCGTGCTTGAGAGCGGCCGTCGGATGGCTGACATGTCGCTCCGGGTCACGACTTCATTACGTGGAGCGAGGCGATCCTGCCGCTCCATGGGTGGTACTGTTCCATGGCAACGGTTCTATGATCCAGGATTTCATGATTAGCGGGCTTGTTGACCATCTTGCCCGTCGCAATCGCGTTCTTTGCTTTGACCGGCCAGGTTTCGGACACAGCCAGCGGCCCCGTTCACATGTCTGGACCGCAACAGCCCAAGCGGATCTATTCGTTAAGGCGTTCATGCAACTCGGGGTGCGCGACCCGGTCGTGCTGGGCCATTCATGGGGGGCGCTCGTCGCCATCGCGTTGGGCTTGCGCAATGATTATCCGATCCGCGGTCTCGTGCTCGTGTCCGGTTACTATTTTCGCACTCGACGGTTGGACGTGTGGGTGATGTCGGGACCTGCCATCCCCATAGTGGGCGATCTGTTCCGATACACCATCGCTCCGATCATCTCATGGGCAATGCTGCCGACATTGATCCGCAAGCTGTTCGCACCGCGCCCTGTGCCGCGAAAATTCAGAGACGAGTTTCCAGCTTCGCTAACGGTCAGGCCCAAACAACTGAGAGCGGCTGCAGAGGAAAGCGCGCTTATGATCCCGATGGCGGCACAGTTCCAATCTTCCTATCACTCCGTTCGGTGTCCAGTATGCATTTTCCACGGAACAGCGGACCAAATAAGTGAACCCGATCAGGCGCGCAATCTGCACCGGGCGCTGCTTCGATCCGAGCTACACCTGGTCCCGAATGCCGGGCACATGGTCACCTACGCCGACACGGCCGATATCACAGAGGCCGTTGAAACGGTAGGCGGTCTCGTCGCAGGGCGAACGGCTCCTGGCGAAACGCGAACGGACCAGAGGAGCGGCTGAATTGCGGCAGTTCGGAAAACAGCGGATGCTTCATTCCTGGATGATGCTGGCGTTGGAGGCTAACCAGGTCGTTGGGCTGCGGATGTGGAAGCTGACGGCGGGCGGCAAACGCGCCCGGCGAGAAGCCGAACTAATGGTCAGTGAAAAGATAGACGAGGCATTCAGAGCTGGTGCGAGCCTCATGGCTGGTGCTTCGGGCGAAGATATCGTTCGTCGATACAGGCGGCGTGTAGCGGCGAATGCGAAAAGATTAAGCAAGCTCAGTCCGCATCTGACCATCAAGCGAAGACGACGTATACGGAAGTGAGGTAAGGCAAAGCGACATTGCGCGCAATCTGGAACGCGACAGCCTATGGGCGTGGTCGAACACAGACGGATCATTTCGGTGTGTGGGTCCGGAATTGGCCCGAAGGGGCCGACCCGGTCTTCCGTCGGATGTCAGCTGCTCGGGGTGCAGCGGACCCGATATGCGCGACCTGAGTTCTTCCGGGCGTGACTCACAGCGGACCCGCGGGCTTGCGCGTGCATCGAGCGTACCGCAGCGAGAAGTTCCGGCTGACAGACTCGGTGGTCCGGCCAATCATCAAACAGACGACTGTTTCTTCATGTGCAGGTAGTCTGGGTTGAAGTCAGCTAACTCCTGCAATTCTCGCCATTTCAGAACCACCAGTTCGCCGTCGCGAAAATCCATAGTGCGCGAGGTACGCAACTGTTGAAGGGTCCGATTGACGGTAGCGATTGCCATGGCGAGCGTCTCCGCAATCTGGACCAGAGTTAGCGGAATCGAGCACCTATTTCCCTTGTTCAGCCGGGAGACGCGGGCGCGATAGAACAGCTCGCAGAAGAGGTGTGCCATTCGGGCCTGCATTGGTCGCGCACTGTTGTTTGTTATGGCTTCCCGGAAGATTGCGGCGTCCAACAGCGTTTCCCTCCAAATGGCAATGCCTAGCGAGGGACGTCGTTGGAAGGCCCTCAATATCTGCCTGTGCGGTATAAAGGCTACGGTCGCAGGGCCAATTGCGCAGAGCGCATGGTCCATTCTTTCGATGAAGAGTCCCTGTGCGTCGGGAAGATCGCCGGACATATGGAACGAAAGGTATTGTCGACGGCCGCTCTGCAGTAGGTGATAGCGGGCGACCATCCCGGATACGACCAAAACCGCCATTTCTGGATGGTCTCCCTGACGAATGAAATCCTCGTCAGGCGTAAGGTCTCGGGTTGTGATCGAAAACTTGCAGATTTCCGCGACGTCTTCATCGGGAAGGCGGGAGTGCTCCTTCAGGTTACGTATTAGCGTTTCGTGAGGTCGGTTCAAAGCGCAATCCGGAAAATTTCGACGCCGCATCATTTGATACGACGGCAAAGCTTTGCCCGATTAAACTCGACTTGTTGCCCAAGGTTTCAAATGAGGATTGAGGCACTTTCGGGCAGAACTTGGAATGTTCTAGCCCGCTCACACCTCTGCACCGCGAGATGATCTTAATGAAAACAACTTCCGTCCTAGCGCAAGTGCTAGATCGCCTCACGCCGAACCGTAATCGACCGAACCCTTCAGCGACAGGACCGATGTCAGATCGCGAGTTGGGCGTTGCAATCCGTGAGGTGAAGCGCAGAGCTGCCTCTGAACGGGCAGAGCGGATGCGAGCATCAGCTGAGGAGGAACTTCGGCATTCCCTGAATCAAGAAGGGGCATGCGTTGCCAAACAACGCGAACTGGCAGGCAACGCTATTAAACTTTTGCACGATCCTTTGCCGGACACATTCCTAGGCCGCAAGACCCAAGAACCCTTTTCCAGCGAAGACAAAGATTGAGGTCCTCTCTGTTTCCAGATTCTGTTGTGCGAAAGGCTTTTGTGCATGAGTTGGTCGAGCTCTGGCGAGGAACGAGCGATAAACATTCTCCGCGAATTGCATGCAGCCGAGGACGAGTTGGTCGGTAGGGCTGTTGTCATGAGCGACGGCAAGGCTGGCGCGATCGATCGCATCGACCTCGACGACCTACACGGACTTCGTATATCGATCAGTGGGCATGAGGGCCAATGGCCGATTTCTACCGTAAAGTCCATCCAGAGCTGATCGCCAGGCCCGCTCGAAATTCACGTTGGGGCGGTGTAGTTCGCCCAAGTCTGCGACGCGCGTACTGCAAGCGCATTTGCGAGGATTAAGGCTACCTGAATTGGGGCTCCCTGCATCTGGATGTCGACTATTGGCCCTCCTCTGAAGTCCGACAGCGTCCGCTTTCGCGCCGCTGTTGGATGAGAAGCGGACATCACGCGCGCCTTCTCTTAGCAGCAGATTTTATGATGGGGTGGACGCCCCGCCGACGGCATCGATGGCCAAAGTGGACGTGTAGGTTAGCATAATCGGTCTGGATATCGCCAAGCATGTTTTCCACTTTCATGGCGCGGACGGGAAAGGACGGGCTTTGTTCAGCAAACGGATCAGCCGGGGAAAGTTGCTGGATTTCTTCGCGGCTCAGCCGATTTGCACAGTAGCCTTAGAGGCATGTGGAGGAGCTCATCACTGGGCTCGGCAGCTCGCGCAGCTTGGCCATAGCGTTTGGCCGATCCCTTCCCGCCTATGTAAAGCCATTTGTGAAGCGACAAAAGAACGACGCGATTGATGCTGAGGCGATCTGCGAAGCCGCGCAGCGGCCGAGCATGCGGTTCGTTGCCCTAAAGAGCGAGGAGCAACAGGCTGCGGGCTTGGTATTTCGAACCCGTGACCTGTTAGTGCGGCAACGAACCCAGCTCATCAACGCGATCCGAGTACACCTCACGGAGTATGGCTGGATCGCGCCCAAGGGGCCATCACATGTGGCGAAACTTACCGATCACATCGAAGAAGAAAGCCATGGCCAGTTCACTTCCCGAAGCGGCCCGCCCCATGTTACGAATGATGCTAGACCTGCTCGCCGAGTTGAATGGCAAGATCGCATATCTCGACCAGGAGATCGCTCGGCGCGCTCGCGAAGACGAGGTATCGCGCAGGCTGATGACCATTCCTGGCATTGGCCCAATCTGCGCCACCGCGATCGCCGCTCTAGCGCCGCCGGCCGAGACCCTTTCCAAAGGCCGTGACTTCGCGGCATGGGCTCGGTCTCACGCCTCTTCAAAGATCGACAGGCGGCAAGCAGAAGCTCGGTGCGACATCCAAGGGCGAACGCACGCTTAGGCGCCTCCTCATCATCGGCAGCAGCGCGGTTGTGCAATAGGCGAGCAAACGCGGTGCGCCAAGTGGTTCGTGGCTCGAACAGTGCTGGCTCGCAAACCACGCATGCTGGTAATGGTCGCGATTGCCAACGAGATGGCGCGGATCGTCTGGGCGCTACTTATCAAGCAGGAGAATTACAGGGCTCCGGTCGCAGCCAAGGCGTGATCGTCGTCGGAAGTGTAGTCGGTCGAAGGAGAGTATGGCGCAACAGTCGGCGAGACGAGGCCCGAAGAACCAGGCGTACTCATCGTGCCCAGAGCACGCTTTTATGATTTGGTTCCGGTCTGCGAACTCCCATACGGGCCCGCAGCTTCATCGCTGCACCATCAGAGGCCGGACAGATGGCAGCATCCGACTACGTGCCGATCTTCTTCAAAAATCGCTTGCATCTCGCGGGGCGTCCACCGATGAGTACGCACCCTAAGACATGAGCGACGTCCTACACGCTCGACGCGCTGAGGCCGCCAGTTAACTGCCCCTTGAGCCTCTTCCGCTCACGCCGAGGTCCCAGAATGATACCGGTGCGGCGCTGAGCGCCGCCTGCGCGAATTCCTGCGCGATCTCCGCGCTCTTGGTCGCCATACAGCCCCTTCCCGGCCAACGCCGACTGTATCCACTACAGCCGTCGTCATCGCTATAAGATTTAGTGAATGGATCAATTTCGGCGAGGATTGCATCCTCGCTAAATCTGAAAGTCCCGCGGAAGAGGCGGTAAGGGCGCATCGCGATGCTGCCCGTGAGAACGCCTTTCTGCAGTCAGACGTGCGCTCAGAGCTCAAGGCGCGCTTGCGTCAGTCCGCAGAACGAAGGGCCTCTGGAGCGCGATTGGCGCAATGAATTGCATCTGGGCCGTTGCCGCGCGCCTCCGCGGTCATCTTTCGGGGAGATCGAGCGCCGCCATGTCCGTAGATCTGCCGGCCGAGCGTTTTCAACAAGCGCCCCATTCAGCGTGCCGGCATCCGAAAACAACAGGACCTAGCGAGGGCCGGGTGGAAGCAAAATTGACGCTCCTCGTAATTGGATGGCCGCTTCACAGCTCAAGCCCGTGGTCCCCAAGCACTTGGCGCATCAGAGGGCCCTTGATCTCGCGGGCGATCTCCTCGCCGATCTGGGCTCCGAATTGCACCTCGGCATCGCTATCTCCGGTTAGCTGATGCTCGGCGAGCCGTTGCTCAAGGCGGCTCGGAAACTCCTCGTCCATCGCCTGCCTGAGCCGGCCCTCCATCTGTGCATAGGCTTGTGGGGCGATCCGGCTCACCACCATCTCCCAGGGCTGCCAGCGAGTTGCCAGATAGTCGGCGAACCCCGCCGCCTCCTCATTGCGCACCTGGATCTCGGCTGCGGTGAGGTCGTCTTCAGTGACGTGGGCGACATCAAAGAATCGCATGTCCGGAGCGATGAGCTGCAGGTCCAGCCGCTCACGTAGCTTGACCTGATAGGCGAGATAGACCTCGATCTCGTCGACGAAGCCGAGCGAGTCGACCTTTTGACGGGCGATCGGCTCGAGCGCGTTCAGGCGGAACAGGACCCGCGCTTGCTGGATGAGTTCGCCGAGCCGATCGTCATAGGCTCCGTCCTCGACATCAGCCTTCAGACGTGCGGTCTGCATGCCGTTCCAGGTCAGGGTGACGCGATCCTGGCAGGTCTCGCTCGCCCCGTAGGCCAGCTCGAAAAACTGCCGCCGCAATTCCGGCCTGATCGCCGCCTGCCGTAGATCCTCGGCCACCGCCTCTCGGAATTCGGGATTGTCATAATTCACAGTCTTCTGCAGCTTGTCGAGGAAGAGCGCGTATTGCGGGGCACCCTCCTCGTGGGCGAAGTTCTGCCAGGCGGCGATCGCCTCCGGCTCGCCCTTCAACCAGTCCGCGACCGCATCGGCCAGCGGCCGTTCCTGGTCCACCATCGTCCCCTCATCCATTGAAAAGAAGACGCGCGGGCCGGCATAGCTCCGCGCATTCAGGGCTGCCGCCAAATTCGTCCGCACCTGCTCGGGCAGCGCATTATCCTCCACATAAACCATGCACCCAGAACCTAGCCGGGTTAGCAGGGTCTCCGGCAGGCTGGTCAGCCGATTGTTGCGTGCCTCGAGCATCTGGAGCTCGGTCGGGAGGTTCTCGGGCAAGCTCGACAGGCTGTTGCCGCTGACGTGGAGTCTCTGGAGCTCAGTCGGGAGTGTCTCGGGCAGGCTGGTCAGCCGGTTATCGCGGGCGAAGAGCAACAGGAGCTCGGCCGGGAGAGTGTCGGGCAGGCTGGTCAGCCGGTTGCCGTCGGCTTCGAGCTCTTTGAGTTCAGGCGGGAGAGTGTCGGGTAGACTGGTCAACCGGTTGCTACCGAGGGCAAGCGACTGAAGTCCGGTCGGTAGGGTGTCGGGTAAGCGGGTCAACAGGTTGCCGCGGACATCGAGGTCCTGGAGCCCGGCCGGCAGGTTGTCTGGCAGGCTGGTCAGCCGATTGCTGCAGACGGCGAGTGTCGAAAGGCTCTCCGGAAGCGTTTCGGGAAGCCCGGTCAGCTGGTTGCCGCCGATGACGAGAGACTGGAGTCCGGTCGGGAGGGTGTCGGGCAGGCCGGTTAAGCGGTTGTTGCTGGCGCCAAGCGTCCGGAGTCCGGACGGGAGGGTGTCAGGCAGGCGCACCAGCTCGTTGTCGCTGACGTTGAGCGACTGGAGCCCGGGCGGAAGGGCGGCGGGCAGTGTCGTCAGGCCCAGATCATGCAGCTCCAGCCCTGCATAGACGTCGCCGGCCTCTGCCCAGGCTCTTATTCGTCTTACGGCCTCTTGGCGGTCTTCGTCTTCCGTCTGCCCCTCCTCGGCGGCCCAGTTGTCCAAGATGTGGTCGAGCCGCGATTGCCTGAGGACGGGGTCTTCAAGGTCCGTCGTACTGCCATCGCCTGGCCGGAGCTGTCGGCCGAGGATTGATGCTCCGAGATTTTGCTGCCAAGGAATTGCTGGGGTCGTTGGCCACTCAGGCACCACATCAGCGGGCTCCGCCCACCAATGCCCCTCCTGATCGAAACTTTGCGTCGGCCAATCGGCAGCTGCATCCACGCCGTGCCAACTATCCGTCAGACTGAAACTGCCGGCTGGCAACTGGCCACCCCGATCCGCGGCCGCAAAAAGCAGATCTTGATTGACCCCTTGTCCAGAGAAGGCAGGCGAATCCGAGGGCAACGGCGAGGTGCCTTGTCCGACGCGATGCCCGTGCGGCATTCTCAAAAAATCTGCATCTCTGTTCGACACAACGTCGCGGTCGCCGAGACTATTTGAATGCTGGGGCGGGCGCTCGTGCGGACGCAACTCGTTCAGGTGCTGCTGAAACCCCGCTTGGTACTCCTGCTGCTGTTGCAGCTCGTCGTCGTACGCCCGCTCGACATCCGGGGCCTCGAATGGGTGGAGGTGCTTCGGATCCATCCAATTCTCCTGGCAAATCTGAGCAGCGAACGCCGAACCCGGATAAACACGTTCTCGCTACGCGGCTTAGCTTTCGAGAAGCTGACGAGGAATGAGAATGATTGTAACTGCCCTGGTCGAGAAGCCGATTTCTGAGCCTCTCAAGAACGTCCGCGCTTGTGGGTGCCGGAAAATTCATGCTGGGAAGCATCGCAATGTCGCTACCCCCGTGGTCCACTGAACGTCAGGTCATATGTCCGCCGTGACCTGCCGCTGCATGGTCCATGTCTTCCGACACCGCCTTGCTAGCGACCTTCTCCGGTCCGGCGCGACTTTGTCACAGAGCGGCCAATTGCTCCGAAGCGAGAGCCATGAGCTAAGCGGCATCTTTGACGAAGGTAGAAATGCAAAAACTCGCACATTGACCCTGTCGCGGCTGGTACGCATCCAATGACCCCTTCCGCGATTCGCAACGCGAGCGGGCCAAGCGTTTGGAGACAAGGATTTGGAGGCAAGAGTTTGGAGACAACGACCAGCATGAGGCGCGGCGGCTTCGCCGAGTTCGTCTCCTTGATGGCGAAGAAGGCGACGACCATCAGCACGAAGCTCGCCGTAGCCTGGGCGCTCTGCCACTCGATCGGCACGCATCAGGCCTTGCGATAAACCGCCGTTTGCGGTTTCGCATGCCACGTCGCGAATATCGTGCCGGCAGCAGACATCTTGCTATCCGGCGCGCCGCGCCAAGCTACATGAGCGATGCGGAAGATCGGGGCCTGCTGGGTGAAATCCTTGTCGTCGTCTTCGAGCAGCGCCTCGAGTGCGATGATCGTATCGTTGTGCGGACAATCGTCGGGCGCGTCCCCCCGGGAGCCTTGAGCGCAGATCTGCAGCCACATTTTCAGACGGTGAGGCAGGCGGGCTCGGCTTTCTCGCGACATGCGTCTATTCCTAGGGCGATGGGGCTGCTGCGCCTTCCGGCGCTGGCGCCGCTTGCTTCAGGCGCTCTAGGTAGCCGCGTGCGCGCGAAATAACCGCCTCGACCACTGTGTCCAGGACGGGATCGCCGCCGGCAGGCATGGCTTCGACCTCGGCCTTGGCCGCCATTGCATGGTGCGTCACGGCCTGAGCAATCTCGGAGACGCGCCGGATCGTCTGCGCTGGAGAGAGCTTGCAGTCGATGGCGAAGCGCTCCCAGTGGTTGCGTCCGAGCTGGTCGGCCTGCTTCTGCCCGCCGATCTTCTGAGCCATGTTGCGGGTGATCTTCGGATATGGCGCCGCACAGACGATGTCGTAGCCTGGCGCCATGGCGGCGCCGCGCGCCGATAGCATCAGCGAGTAATTTTTAGCGTGGGAATCCGTGTTCCACACCATCGGATTGAAGATGGCAAGATCGACGAAGCGGGCGGTCTCCTGTGCTGTCATGTGGCGCTGGGTCACGCCGATCATGTCGGCCAATGATGGTCCTTTTAGGCCTCTATCGTTGTTCTGGTACTTGGCAGCTGGCGGACGGCCCAGGGCTTGGCAGAAATCCTCCTGGTGCAGCCGCCGCCACCTCTTGCCGTCGTGACGGCGGTCATAGCGCTCAACCAGCAGGTAGCTACATTCGCCTGCCGTCCCGGTCGTCACCTTCGGCGTCGGGATTCCGATCATGCGCGCGAGCGTCAGGCAGAATGCCTCGTTCTGGACGGCGCCAGGCAAGCGCTCGCCATCGGGCTTGATGATGTGGGTCGATGGCGCGCCGTCGATCGGTATGTACAGGGTGTCGCCATCCAGAGCGACGGCGAGCTTCGTCTGCACACCGGCAAGCGACATCGACACGCCATCTTCGCCGACGAGGAAGGGCTTGTGGGGTAGCTCATTGAGGATGCGCGCGAGCGAGGCCTTGTCGGGGATCTCTCGCCATTTGCCGGCGATCAGCCCGGTGCCAGGTTGTCCGATGGAGAGCGCGCCGGCGGTGTCGCGGCCCATCTCGGCAAGAAGACCGATGACATCGGCCGGCGACTTGCCGAGCATATGACCTACGGTCCCGAGAGTTGCGTTCTCCGGCAGCAGATTTGCCGCCCATACCAGAATTGCCGAAGCATCATGCGACGCCCGCGAGAGCGGCATGGTGAGCGACACAGGGAAGGCGCCGGTCAGCCCGCGCCAGGATTCGGCATAGGTGAAGCCTGACGCTTCGTCGGCGGCAGTAATCCAACCGACCTCTCGCGTCTCAAAGTAGACCGGAAGACGGTCCATGAGGCTCCTCCTCGTCGCTGTCGGGAATGTCCGGTGTCTCGGAAGTGTTCGCGCGGCGGACTTGCGCATCCTTGAGAACCTCTTCGATGCGCAGCCCGAGCACGTTTGCCACGTGCAGGCTGCGCCCGAGCTGACACGTGCTTTTTCCGGCCTCAAGGTCGACGATGAAGCGCTTTCCTGTCCCGCTCACCATGGCCAGCTCGTCCTGCCGGAGGCCCTGGCGTTTGCGTTCTTCCTGGATGAGGCGACCGAATGCTGCAGCGAACTCCGCGGCTTGGCGTGCGACACCGGTCTCGCCAGGAGCCTCGTCTCCGCCCGAGGGGGGAGTGCGTTTTGGAGGCGTGTTCATAGCCCTCTCGTCATGAAGTTACCGAACGGGAACTTTATGGGTTGGAACAGCAAATGTCCAGAGGACAGTTACCGAACGGGAACTTTTCGCACGATGCGATGGAAATCCGATGGAAAGAGGATAAAATTTACCGAACGGGAACATTATCTCAAACCGAGAGCGGTCCGGAAAGTTACCGCTCGGGAATTCTGCGCCGAGCAACTGGGTTCATTGAAGAGGAGATCGACGACGACCGTGCGCCGGGAAATCCGAGCCCGATCGAGCGAAGCATGGTCCTTAGCCTCCGCTCGGTGTCGAGCGGCGCTGCCGGCCCACAACGATCTCCGCGACTGGCAGCGGATGGGGGATATAGAGACGAGCTCGCTGCGACGAGTAACCGCGTCAAAACATGAGGCGCTAGGTGATCCGGGCGTGCCCATGATTGCCAGCGCACTTCCCATTCGTGTGAAAGGCCGGATGATTCAAGCCACGCAGTTCAAGATCAATGGAGAAGCTATGACCAAGCGCCAAATGATCCAAGGAACGCAATCCCGGTTGCAATCTGACACCAAACTAGGGTGGCTTTGCGCAGC
This sequence comes from Bradyrhizobium huanghuaihaiense, assembly GCF_025200885.1. Lineage (NCBI taxonomy): Bacteria > Pseudomonadati > Pseudomonadota > Alphaproteobacteria > Hyphomicrobiales > Nitrobacteraceae > Bradyrhizobium > Bradyrhizobium huanghuaihaiense. The sequence continues at coordinate 8,095,778 of NZ_CP104172.1, forward strand.
CGAAGGCCGCCTCCTCGATACATGCGCCATGTCGGCGGCAGACCTCGTCGAGGTCGCGAACGGCTCCGAGGAAATCGGGAAGCCGCCCTGCAGGCGGTTTGTCATGAACCGCGAAGATCGAAGGCGAGAGCCCGATGCGACGCCCCGGCCGTTGTCCGCATACGCTCGCGGTTGCCCGAGATCGCCGCGCGCCCGGCTGAAGCAGGCGATGAAGAATTTCCATCGTTCGAAGCAAAATTATCGTTAGGTCGAGCAGATAGTCGATAAACAGGCGGGAGCGCCCATCCGCTCCGGCCGCGATCTGTTGCGCAAACTCTCGCGCAACGTCGATTCCGTGCTTGAGTTCACCCGGATCTCGACTCGGTGAATCAGAATTTGCCGAATTTGAGAATGCCCTCAAGACCACACAGGTCTGTGTAGTGATTGTGATCTCGATGCTGGATGCGCCCGCGGCGCTAGCATGTGGCGCGGCGGACAGAGCCCTGGTATGGCGCTCGCTGCGCATGGGGCTATCGGCTGCATTCCTTCTGTGGGCGCCGATTATGGTTTTTGCCGGTGCAGGGCGAGCAAATCGTGCTTGCGCTCGGCCACGAACCAGCCATCGCGATTCTAGACTAGCTCAACAATATCTGTTCGGGCTGGCCGGGGCATCTTGCCGACATTGTGGTTCCTGGCGATCCGCAGTTTCATGGCGGCGGTCAACTACCCGACGCCAGGCTTGTGGATCACTCTCGCCGCCATTCCGACCAACGCACTCTGTTGATCAGGCCAATTCGGCTTGCCGCAACCGGCCTTGTGAACAGTGCGACTTTCGTTGCCGGGATTTGGTTCGGCGACCCGGGACGCCGGTTTCGGTGCCGTTTTCGGGCCTTTTTTTCGCGACGGCGCTTCCGATGGGTGTGATCAGCACGACAGCCGTTGCCGCCCATCAGATTGCCCTCCAACTCGCAATTGCCCTCTTCATGATTCCGTTCTGCATCGGGATGGCGGTGAGCGTACGGCGGATTGACAACATTCATCTTCGCCTGTCTGCAGAAGCGTGGCGATGCCCGCGTAGGTCCGGCAGCCCCGATGGCTGTGCGCACGTGCATCTTGATGACGGAGGAGTCGTTTAGCATTTCGTGTAAACCGTCAGATCGTCAGATTTAGTTGCCACTGGCCGCGCAGAAATTGATGATGGCAAGCGAGCAATTCCCACGATCACCCTTCTTTTTGTTGCTTGCTCCGTTGCCTGCGCTTTGACGCTATCGGAAACCCGTCTTGTGGAGTTGCACAAACAGTCCCATAGCAAGCCTTCTCACCCTTGTAGTTGGCCAGCGCTTCGACCAACGTCGACATGACGTCCTGTTTCAGTTCGTCGGGGATAGGCTGAGGACCGCCTAGCGAGTTCAACGCCACCTCGATCAATTCGATTGCGCGATCCTTGTTGCCGCACTCATAATAATACTGAGCGACCATCCCATAGGACAGGTACTTGAAGCCACAGTCCCCTTGCGGAGGATTCAGCGCAAGAATGTGTTCGGACAACTCTTTGCCCATCGCGAGGCGCTCGGCAGACGGGAAGTGGGAGTTGTCATTCGCCGGATCAAAGAGTTGGCGCAGCGCCCACTCCATCCACCGCTCATCGTTTTTGTCGATCGCGTCGCGAGCGAATTGCCTCAAAACCGGCAAGCCGGTCTGCAAGTTGCGCAGTTTGTGAAGCAACAGTTCCGCATGGAGTGCGCGGAAGCGGAGATCGTCCGGCATCACCGCGACGGCCTCTTCGACCGCCGAAACCGCCTTTGCCCAATCCTCCGCCTCCATCGCCGGCCGAAGCTTGGCGAGAATCGACTTAGTCAGCGTCCTTTCGCGCATTTCGCGTCGTCCGCTGTCGATCCGCTCTGTATCGGCGGCTTTAGCTTCATCGCTGGTCCGCCAACTGCCGTTAAGAACTTTCGGCAAGACGTCATCGAGCTCCATCGGATGACCGATAAAGGCGATGTGGCCGTCACGGTCAACGACGAACGAGGTGGGAATCCCCACAGAAAAGCTGGAGTCCATCCAAAGCTTGTTCATTTCGCCTGTGGAGTCGAACCCGATCCGATAGTTCAGGTTCGAGAACTTGTCCGTCAACCACGCGTCCAACGTTGTTCGGGCCTCGTCCGCCGTTGGAGCTTGTTCGCAAGCTGCGACGCCGAGCAGCTCAAGTCCGCTGTCTTTGTATTTCTCTTGCAGCTCTACTAGATGAGGCATGACTTCCGCACATGGTCCGCACCAAGTTGCCCAAAATTCGACGATGTACACCTTCCCGGGCTGGAAGCTCGTGAGGGGCTCGCCGCGCAGCCAGTTCTCCACCTTGATCGGAGGAGCTGGGGACTCCATGCGCAGCACCATGTTGCTCTCCAAAACTATTGCCACTCGTTGCGCGACTTAGCGCTAGCCTGTTTCTCTCATACGGAGCACACGGGTTGGAGAGCATCACGCGTTTTGCGCATCTTGTGTGCGCTCAGCCCTCACTCCGTGTTTCTGCATCCCAACAGCAAAAGGCGTGCCATCTCGGTTCGCACGCATCAAACGCCTGACTACGCTTTGAAAACTCCAAGACGCCCCAAACGCAGCCGGTGTTTTGAACCTGACGGACTTTGTCCCATGTCAGAAGTTGGACACGAAATCCTTGTCGGTGAGCACTTGGTCATGCGAGCCGATCCGGATGCGCTAACGATAGGCGAAGCCTGCGAGCTCGAAGCGACAAAACTAGATGAGAAGGCTCTCTCCTGATGGTGCGCATCTACACGTTCCGTCGAGCGAGTCGCTGTCACGCTCATGCGACCTTAAAGTGTCTTGCGTTCCAAAGACTCTCGAGGTGTACGAAATCATACTCGCTCGACGATTTCCATGGTTGCCACGGTCGAAGCCGCAAAACACGGTGCAGCTATATCCTTCTGTGCAGCGCGCACCTGAAGTTTATCTCGTGATCGAGAAGTTTGGCGGTGGTCTCCAGGTCGTCAACACCTTCATACTACCGAGTCAGAGCATTGCGGTATTAAACGCAAGGAAGTGAAGTAGCCTCGGACGCAGCGAGTCCCAAGTCGACGCTGGGGTATATCGACCCAAAAGCATGGAATAAGATGAATTTCGAAACAACAAAGCCGGTTGTCGAGAAACACTCCTTGAAGGCGTGTATGATCCGGGAGTTTACAGCATATCGACACTCGAACACCCGACAAGCTGGAGATCGCGCAAGAAATCGGCGAGGTGGTGACCAAGTCCCTGCTATACGGCCCACGTCCCCGCTACTCGGGTACGATCATCGCCAGCCCCTATCCTGAGTTGCATGACGCGCTGCCTTTGAACACACCACAACAACACGAACGAGCACCGTCATGACCTTATCCCCTCCCGACGCGCGAACGAAACTCGTCATTGCTGCTCTGACCGTCGCTGCGTTCGCTATTGGCTTGGACACTTTTGTCATCATTGGAGCACTCGATGTAATCTCTCGCGATCTTGCGATTTCACCCGGCGCGGCGGGTTCGATCATCTCGATTTACGCGCTCTGCTACGCCGTCTTCGCGCCGCTGAATGCCTGGATGTTCACGGCGATGAGCGGCCACAATGTTCAGATTCTGTCTGTTTCGATCTTCATCATCGGTAACGTGATCTGCGCGATCGCTCCAAACTTCCTTACCGTTGCTGCAGGTCGCGTCATTGCGGCCTACGGCGCGGCGATGTTCACCCCGGCGGCTACCGCGCTGGCCGCGGAGCTCCTGCCGCCAGCCCGCAAGGGGTTCGCGTTGTCTCTCATCTTTGGCGGTATGACTGTTTCACAAGTTGTGGGCGCTCCAGCCACAAGCTGGATCGCAGATGCTATCGGCTGGCGCTTCTCATTCGGTTTCGTGGTCATTGCCGGGCTTCTCGCATTGGTAATCTTCGCTCCGATGATGTCCGGAATAGCTCCCAAGGCGCCGGAGCGCGGAAACGGCCCGATCTCCCAAGGGCTGTCAAAGAGCATCTACGGTATGCTTTCGGTGACACTATTCATCGTCGTTTCCGAGTTCATCGTTTACTCCTATGTGAGCGTCTTCATCACCGGTTCTCTGCTTGCCGGGGTGCCGCTGCTTTCAGCCGCGCTCTTTGCCTACGGTTTTGGAGCCGTGACGGGAAACACTGCGTGTGGCGTTCTGACAGACCGTTTTGGCCCGTATAGAGTTCTCATCGCGGTTGCAGGCGCACAACTTATCCTGCTCGTAGCTTTGGTTGCGTTCAGACAGCATGGTGCCCTCACCGTGCTCATCGCCTTCTTTTGGGGTAATGCGAGTTATATGTATCTCGTCCCGATCCAGCACCGGCTTCTCGGTCTGGCCGGAAATCGTTCGAAGCTTGTTTTGGCAATGAACAGCTCGACCACGTTCGCGGGGATCGCCATTGGCGCCTTTCTCGGCGGCATCCTTGTTGAGACTAGCGGCGTCGCGTCCCTGGCCGCGGCATCGCTCCTGATTGGTCTCATCGGCATCGGGCTGACTGTTGCCTTCATGCGTAATGGAGCACCTGCAGAAGCTGCGACCGCAGGATGTCCGAGATAATATTGGTCAAAGATCGGGTTATCGCCGTCCCCAAATAAAGACCGCTTGCGCATGTGCGACATTTCCACCGCGTGTCAGGCATTTGGATCGAAGCCGCGCGCGTTCCGCCTCGTACGAAACAACTAAGGCGCATTAATCTCAACTATATCGGCTCACCCCAAGCGCCGATGCCTGGAATTTTCACCTCACCGCGCCGCATCAGCCAATGCGCTTTCGTTTACACCGGCTCTCGATGGCTCACGGCATGAGCGTAACAGAAACAGACCTGCAGCGTCAGCGCAGCCGGCCAGAACCGTAACGGACGAACCCGGTTGTGCGAGCACCTTCATGAGCTATATACATCACGCTTGCACAGGGGAGCACCAGCCTGGCTGGCGTGCCACTTCCCGGCGCGTTGGTCACGAGCGTACGGCGCGGCCGTTCGTGGGCCGCTGGCAGGAATATCTTGCCACGCCACACTGCGATCGGCCCCGCAACTCATATAACTCTGACCGTAGTGATCAGTCGACGGCCTCGGGAGATCAAGGCTGTCATGCGGGTTGCGAGACAGCCTCATGGCTGGGGAAGAGACAATCGAATGGCCGAACGCCCGGCGCCGTGACAAGGGATTGTCGGACAGGTGCGAGAACACGCTTTGGAGAGAGCAGCTTCCGGAGGCGGGTTAGATCAGCCAACCCGGAGATCCTCAGCTGACATCTTACCCGTACGCCCGGCCTTGAGCTGATAACTTACCCGGGCTCCCTCTTCGAGGGTGGTGTAACCGGCTTTTTCGACGGCACTGATGTGCACGAAGACATCGGGACTTCCGTCCTCAGGCCTGATGAACCCATAACCTTTGGTCGAGTTGAACCACTTCACAATACCCATTGCCACGGCGGCATCTCCATAGTGAACCGTTGTGATCTAGCGAAGAGTCTCCCGGCCATCAAGAGGGTCGGCAAGAGACGAGTCGCTGCCCTGGTTACGTGCTCGTTTTTATCGCGTGGTCTAGCTGCGGCCGTATTGTGCAAGCGACAAGAGCGTCCTGACGTCGACGACACTTCGCCTCAAGGCTTCAGCTCAGATGACGTTTTGACCTTCGCTTCACTCGTCGCGCGCGACCGGCTTAAAGACGTGCGGAGCTTCGAACATGCCGCGTTCATCCAGAGCCGGCGGGTGCTTTCGACGTTGAATAACAGGACGGTCGTGAACTCCTTTGTGCAGCGTCGAGCAGGATTATCAATGCGCGCATGGCTGCATTGAAGCTACCTGACATGCTTTCTCAAGCACGAAGACGCCGGCAGTGCTGTGCTTTGACTGTTCGTCTTCGGATGTCAACCGCACGTCGCGCCTTGTCGAACGAACAGGGTCTGCCGATACAATCCTGAAGGAAGCGCATTTGGCAAGTGATCCGCTCGGAAGCCGGAAAACCCGCTCGGCAACGGTGGATCCTGTTCAAACCGGTACCTTGCGCATCTGACGAACTTCGTCGCGCCGCCGGCGGCTCTTCAGCCTCTCGCCTTGGGCTCGACGAATTCAGCTGAGCACCGTGAAGGCGTTGAGATAACCAATGGTCTGCATTTTATCTGCTTCGATCAGTCCGTTGACCGAATCTTACTCAGAACAAAGGCGCCTCGATGCATAGGTGTATTCAAGGGCCAGTTGACGCGCATATTCCCTGAGGTTAGCGGCGGCGCTGTGCCCCCCGTCGATGTTCTCGTAATAGAAGTAAGGCTGACGGAGCGCGGCGAGCTTCGCGGCAGCCTTGCGGCCGTGCGCTGGATGCACGCGGTCGTCTTTGGTGGAGGTAAGAATTAAGGGAACAGGATAGGTCTTGCCCGCCACCAGCTTCTGGTAAGGCGAGTAGCCTTCGATCCAGGCACGCTGCTCGGCAATGGCGGGGTCACCGTACTCGCCGATCCAGGAGGCGCCCGCGCCCAGTTTGGTGTATCGAAGCATGTCAAACAGAGGCACCTGGATGATCGCCGCGTTGAAGAGCTCGGGACGTTGGGTGATTGCGGCGCCAACGAGCAGGCCGCCCTGGCTGCCGCCAATGACTCCTAGCCGGAGTGGACTCGTGATCTTGCGGCGGATCAGGTCCTCGGCGACGGCAATGAAATCATCCCATGTGGTCTGCTTCGTTGCCCCCTGGGCGGCTTGATGCCATTGTGGGCCGAACTCGCCGCCCCCGCGCAGGTTCGCAACGACATAGGCATTGCCCTGTTCGAGCCATAGCCGGCCCTCCGGTCCCAGATACGAGGGCAGAAGCGAAACCTGGAAACCGCCATAGCCATAGAGAAGCGTCGGGAGCGTGCCATCAAACCTTGCGTTCTTGGGCCGCACCAGAAAATGGGGAATTGACGTGCCATCACGCGAAGTGGCTTCGAGCTGCTCCACGATATGGTTGGACGCATCGAAGGCAGACGGTGTCTTCTTCAATTCCTCAAGCCTTTTGCTTTCGCCATCAAAATACCAGAGTGAGGTTGGTCTGAGATAGCTCGAGACCGCGAACATCGCCTGGTCCGCTTCATCGGAGCTGGCCGATAGGCTGATATTTGCATGTTCCGGCAACGGGATCGGCGTCGCCGACCAAGCTCCCTGATCGTACTTATAAGCGAACGCTTTGCTCTGAACGTTCTCAAGGATCGTCATGATCAACAAATTCTTTGTGGCGCCTAACCCGCTCAGGGCTTGGCGGGGCCCAGGTTGGAAGACGAGCGAAGCTTTGGCGCGCAGCGGATCCTGTTTCCATTCGGCCAGATCATACGAAATCAGCGATCCGGCGGCGAAGCTGATATCGCCTCGCGGCCTCCAATCTTCATCAAGCCTTACAAGCAGGCGACCACCCACTACACCGACCATTGCGGCCTTCTTCGGCAGATTGAGCTTGACGGGCCCATCGGGGCGCAAGACCACATACTCGGACTCGAAAGAGCTGATTGCGCGGATCGCGCCGGTCGCATGAATATTGCCGTCGCTGTCACGAAGCACGAAGGGGGACGCCCTAACATCGGTGGGCTCGCCACGAAAGATCTCGCGAGCCTCACTGAGCGGCTGAGCGCGTTTGAGCTCCTTCACCACAAAGGGGTAGCCGGCTTGCGTCAAAGTCCCCTCGCCCCAGCCTCGTGCAACAAGGAGTGTGTCACGATCGACCCAGCTGACGTGCTGCTTGCCCTCAGGGAGATAGAAGCCACCCGCAACGAAGGTCTTGGTGTCGCAGTCGAACTCTCGTATGGTCGCGGCATCCTTGCCGCCATCGGAAAGACTAATTAGGCAGAGGCGCTCTTCAGGCGGAAGGCATCTGCTACCATGAAAGATCCAATTCCTGTTCTCGGCGACCGCCAAGGCGTCCACGTCGAGAATGGTTTGCCATTGTGGGTCTTTGCTACGATAGCTCTCGAGCGTGGTGCGCCGCCAGACGCCGCGCACCTGGTTCTCGTCTTGCCAGAAATTCTCCAAGCCGCGCCGTTTCAATGAAACATATGCGATCCGATCCTTGGCCTGCAGGATGGAGAGCGCCTGTCCGTAGAAGTGCCCATAGCGAGGATCTGACTGAAGCACCCCGAGCGTCTTCTCGTTCTCGGCGCGAGTCCAAGCCACGGCGTCTGGCCCTTCGATCTCCTCGAGCCAAAGGAATGGGTCATCAGTCACCGCCGCATCCGTTCGCAGCGCCGTGGAGGCGAAGCAGGCAATCGAAAGCAACGTGGCGGAGAGGAGTGATGTCTTCATGGATTCGCTCCGGCTAAGGTCGAGAGGCCACGCTCGCAGGCCGCGGCGCGTCAAGCAAAAGCGGCGGAAAGCACGCAAACGCATGACATAGCGCGGCTGGGCTATGTGGCGGGCCGTTCACTGCAAGCTGCGTGCCGGCTAAAGAGTCGCAAGTTTCAGCCGTTCGGAGCTGCACGACCCTGTTCGGTTGCCGACATTGGTTGCCAAGCGGACATCACAGCGTGTCGGCGAACCACCTGCCAGACAGCGCCTTTCATTTTAGTCTTCAGTGGCAAAAACCCGGGACGCAGCGATGCTGCTTTCCTCCGCATATGAGCTTGTTCCTTCTCGCTGGCGCCACCGGACAGACTTGTCGACAGGCATCATCCCCACGAAGAGCTGCGCATTGATCAGCAGCCAGGTCGACGTCGGCAAAGGTGGTATGCATGGCGACCTCCGACTCGTTGACTGCAAGCGTTGCCCATTTGGACGAGCTTTTTCCTCGCGAAATCCACTAGTCACGCCGATAGCTCGGTTCGTTGACTGATTGCCGAGAGGATTGCGAGTAAAAGCGCCCTAGAAACAGCCTACGTTGCAACACGTCTTGAGATTGAGCCAACAATCAACAACAGGTACAAGCACCAGATCAGGTTCTTCGGCACAAAACGGCGAAATGAAGCTGGGCATCAGCCGCAATTGAGGGGCTACGGTCCAGCTTAAACGATCCTGATCCACCCGGCGGAGACCCACGCACGAGCCGTGGTCCTCATCGAAGTCCTATCGCACAAAGAAGATCAAGGGCGAGATTTTCGATCGAGAATGCCCGCGGCTGCCGGATCATCCGGGCTGGTTCAAGGCTAGTGCAACCCCTACTGCGAACTGTTTCGTAACGGTGCTGTTGCGGCGCAGTTAAGCGCCGATTTCCGGGGCGGAGCGATCAACAGGCAGCAGCGCGCCGACTGGCGCCGCCACCACTCTCATCAGCGTCGTTTAGAGATAGAACCTGAGTTGACTGTATCGCCCCCTTCTAATCATGGACCACTCGCATGATGTCGTGATTTCATGCGGCCCTGCGCCGCCGGCAAGAACCGCGTCAGCGCCAAAGCCTGGATTGCTCCTCCATCCTGCTATAGAAGCGTGTCATCCGCCGTGCTATGCGTTTCGCGGTCAGTCCTCGCGGGCACCGAGCTCTTGTCCGCGATGACCATCGCGTGAAGCTGTCGGCCCCGGCAGATCCCAGAATCTGTCCTGTGTATGCTTCAGTGGGGCCGCCAACGCCTCAAAGGCCAACTTCACGTCTTCATAGGCAGCCTGCCTCAAAGCGGCATCAGCGGGATCGATCTCGTTATAGGCGGTCAGCGCCGCGGCATAGTTTTGATACAGGGGCATTTGAGCCTCGTTGGTCCAGCCGAGACCGAGATGGTGGAACTGATCGGCCGGAATGGTGATGCGGCTCTTGTCCAGCTCCCGGAGGTAGTCCGCCGACCAGTCGTGGATCGTATAGGATTCAATTTTATCCATCATCGACCGCCAGCGTTTCACACGCTCGTCAAGCGGCATATTGACCGCTTTCGAAATAGCGTCCGCAATTTCTTCGGGATGGTTTGGATCTACCAGCAGGGCCTCGTCCTCGTTGAAGTCTTCAGCCGCCCCAGCAAACTTCGATAATACCAGAACGCCGGGATCCTTCGGATCTTGGGCAGCAACATATTCTCTCGCTACCAGATTCATGCCGTCCCGCAGCGGCGTGACGACACCTACATGTGCCGCGCGGTAAAGACGCGCGAGTGCAGCCTGGCTGAACGGGTCATTCGTGTAGTGGATCGGCCTCCACTCCTCTGTGCCATGCTCGGCATTGACATGGTTGATCGCATTCTCCACGTCCTCCTTGTACGTTCGATACTCGTCGACGTCGGCGCGTGAGGACGGCGCGATCTGCAACAGCGAGATGCTGCCCGACTCGGCCGCCAAGAGCTGGTTAAACGCTTCGACGCGTTTGTCGATGCCTTTCGTGTAGTCGAGCCGGTCCACGCCGATTGCGAACTTGGCGCCCTCGAAGCTTTGCAATAATGACGAGATTTTTTCTTGCTCTGCGGGCGAGAGCTCCGCCGCAAGATACTCTGCAAATTGCCTGGGATCGATACCGATTGGGAATTTTTGAAGTCGCGTCTGGCCACGCTCCGTGGTCACGACGCCATCCTTGCTCTCCAGCCCGAAATAGGTTCGCAAGGAGACCAAGAAATTGTTCAGATCCCGGTTTGTCTGGAAGCCGAGCAGATCGTATTCCAGCATCGACTTCATCAGTTCGCGATAATTGGGTACGCGCTCTATCATGTCGGGCGTCGGCCATGGCGTGTGCAGAAAGAAGCCGGTCGGCCGCTCGATGCCGAGGTTATGCAGATCGCCCCCGAGCGGGAACAAATGATAATCATGCACCCAGAATGCGTCCCGATCCCGCAAGTCGAACGCCGCACGCGCGATGAAGTTGTTCATCTGCCGATAGCTGTCGTATCCCTCTTCCGCGCGCGACATCCGGTCGGACAGGGAGTGTAATACCGGCCACAAGGTTGAATTCGAATAATCTCGATAGTAGCCGCGATAGTGCGCGGCCGGCAGATCGAGTTCGGCCACATGGCCTTCGCCAGCCTTCACGAGTGGCAGGGGCCGCTCAGTCCCGTCGCCGCGGTTCTCCGAGGAGAACATCCAGACCGCGCCGGAACGTTCGACGACCGGCTCGAGGGCTGCGGCAAGTCCGCCGGTCTGGGGTTTATTGGGGTCGAATGGCGCGCCGCGGTTCGAAATGACGACCAGCTTCATGTCGGGTTGCTGGTTTACCGAGCGATGTTCCACGTCGGCGGAGGCAACAGCATGGGAAGGACCTGCACCTCCTTCTTGCTCCTGCTCCAACGGTATCTCATCGAGATGCAGGGCAAAGGCCGCTTGGCCTAAGGTTTCATCTCGCTGGGTCGCGCCTGATGTGCTGCTGGAATCCAACGTTGCGCTGTCGAGGGTGTCATGGATTCGAACCATCTCGCAACTCCCTTTAGCGATGTTTAAGTTCGATGCAGATCGCAGATCGGCCCCGAGATATCTCCATTACGCCACGATGACAGGTCCAGCTTTCCGGAAGCTGACCAGTCGAGCAAAATGGTCGGATTACGCATCCAACCAGGACTTCAAGGTGGTCGTGGGGATGAGGCGAGAATTTGTCGGCCTAAGGCAAGACGACGGTCGGCTTGTCGATTTAATGAGTGCAAGCAGAGCGTTGCCGTCGTAGCCGGCGACGCACAATCGGTCTCGACGCTATGAAGATTCGGGCGCTCTGGCGAGGTCACCGTCCTGATCGGCTCCCTTTGAACGGCGCGAGCGCGCATTGACGAGGTCTATGGAGTAGGTCAATCCTTTGGATGTCGCAGATCGGCTCGCGAACATCGGCCGCGCTGCGGCATCCTGACGGCACGATATAGACGGCCATCATATGGCTCCTGGGGTGGTCCTCCGTGGCATATCAGCGCGCATCCGAATGCGAGGTAAAAGCCTGCAGAGAAGCTTCTTTCAAGCTGCATCGGCCCACGACCTTGGCTCTATCAGGTTGTGGCCCGGTGCGACGATACGATCCGCTTCCATGACATGCCCCTTCATACCGTGAGGAAGATACCTCCGATGTGGTCGGCTTGTTTTCTGCCGGCGGCACAAAGAATGCGGCCGGCTCCCCACTATGCGACAACGAACGAAATTGTAGCTCGAATGTTGACCAGTTTAGCGGAGGGCGTGCGTGATTAATGGCTCCTTGCGAGTCGCACCCACCTGCGCAGAATGCATATGGGCTGCACATTGCGCACCGATTTGTGGTCACGTCGCGCGCCTCGAATTCTCCTTTAGAAATCATCGATGACGCCCTCTGGTCGTGGTCCAACTCAGTAAAATCGACTTCGGGTCGCCTGCCATTCCGGAAACACAGGATCGCGGCCACGCCGCAAACATATCCAGCTTATGACCCAAATCCCCTAGATCATCGAGAAACGCAGCCTTCGCATTACCGGTCCGCGAACGGGTAATTCATTCAGCTAGCTACGCTTGTTAGGATCGCCCGCACTTGGTTGAGCGCGCAGAGTGTGTGGTGGAACGTCGACCAGCAGCACGCTTTCGAACTGCGTTTACGAACCATCACTGCCGTCTTCGTGTACGGGCTAGTCCGCCTACCCCCGCTGTTCCGATCAGCACGACTTCAGTACCTAAGCCGGTACGATCACCTCTCTTCAGCTTGCGACACGCATACGGCCGCCACGTCCCCGCCAGGGGGGACGGACCGACCACAACGTTAATACAGGGATCCGACGGCCGTCGAGCTTTCAAGAGCGTTATGCGCCGGTGATCTCACCTCGCCTAGTGGTCCACGGCGCCGCGTCACAATCGGCGACGAAATAGAAGCACGCCCTCTTCAGTGGCAACGGAACTGCGGCCGTTACTTAAGAAGACCCAGACGCCGCGCCTTGACGACGCACTCGGTCCGGCTGGTCGTTTCCAGCTTTCGCATCGCATTCTTGATATGAAAGTTGACGGTGTTTTCGCTCACGCACAGGATGACTGCGATGGCCCAGCATGACTTCCCCTTCTCCGCCCATCGCAAACACTGTCTTTCCCGCTTCGACAGCACAACTTCTTGCCCATCCGCCATGAATTTCTCCTGGAGCCGAGAGGACAAGAACGAGATCAGCAAGTGCCATGCCACTCAGTGGCACCCGCAAACTCTCGCGGCAGGACAAGTTCTTCGATTGCCGGTCCGTTCTCGGGAGACGGCCATCGAACTGCAGCCCTCTCGACGGGCTTGCGACATATGCCGCAACGCAATAGTAGCATTTACGACAATCGGTAGCAGTCGATATTTCCACATCTGTGTGAGCTGGATATCACCCTTTGACCAGGCGCTCTTCCCGCCAGGGCTGAATGCTCTGTGAAGGGCCGTAGCAGGCGGCTCGCGCGCCCAGATCTTTCACTTGCACTAAAGCTTTCCTTTCCAGCGTGTCGGCTCGACGCTAATCGACCATAACGACAGGCTAGCGTTCGGCGCCAATCCTATGGCGATCATGCAAGCTTTTACGCCCCAATAAACTACCAACGCTGGTCATTGATCGACATCACGACAAAACAATATGAACAGTGAAGTTTGCACCAATCGAAGCTCGGGCTTCAGGATTTCTGTATGCAGTATCAGCCACAATCCGTGCGGCCTAACGCAGGTCATCAATGCACTCGTCCGTCGCCTGTCGAAGTGCTTCGCGCCCAGGTGTGCTCGAATGATGATCTATCGTTTCTGATGGAAGCACATGATGGCTTGTCTGCGACGATCGCCCAGCGCTCAGGATTCAAGGGGCTCTGGGCCTCTGGTCTGTCGATTGCCAGTTCGCTCGGCTATCGCGATGCCAATGAAGCTTCATGGACCCAGCTCGTCCAGAGCGTCGAACGCATAGTAGACTCAACCGAGCTACCTGTGCTCGTTGACGGTGACGGCGGCTTCGGCAATTTCAACAATGCGCGGCTTGTCGCACGGAAACTTCATCAGGCTGGCGCGGCGGGCGTCTCGCTTGAGGACAGTTGCTTCCCGAAGCTGAACTCGCTCATTGGTGAGCGGCATCCGCTCGCTGATATCGAGGAATTCTCCGGTCGCCTACGGGCCGTGAAGGATACCGTCGCTGAACACCTTGTTCTCGTGGCTAGGATCGAAGCGCTGATCGCTGGACATGGATTGAATGAAGCCATCTTGCGTGCTCATGCCTATGCCGACGCAGGTGCCGATGCAATCTTGATTCACTCGCGAAAAAGTACCGCGTACGAGATGCTATCGTTTGTCAGCGAGTGGCGGAACCGGCTGCCCGTTGTGATTGTTCCGACGACCTACTATCGAACGCCAGTGTCAACCTTTCGCGATGCGGGGATCTCCACGGTCGTCTGGGCCAATCACTCCTTGCGAGCTGCGGCAGCTGCAATGCGGCGCGTCTGCGATAGTATCGCAGCTCAAGAGGACGTTACGGGCATTGAATCCCATATCGCCCCGCTCAGCGAGATATTCGAGCTTTTGAGGTATGACGAGCTTGCCGCGGCCGAAAAGCGATATCTGCAGCCTCGGTAGTCCATGCTGAGAGGGTTTATCACATAACGCCCCCTTCCTCGAAAGTCCTCCGATGTGCCCCTCTCGTGGTCTCACTTGAAGTGTCAAACAACAGGCAGTCGACCCATAATGCCGGAAAACCTTTGCACAGCACTAAACAGCTTCCCCTCGCCAGGTGTATGCAATCCACACAGCGGATGATGCACTTGGGTGACGACCTACCCCTTTCGATCTCCGAGACGATCTAGACAGGTCTACGGTGCCGAACGGCAGAACAGGACGCTCGCGATGCCCACGCAGTTACGGCGGGGATTAAAGAAAGCGAATGAAATGCCAGTGAATGCTCCCAAGAATGCTCTCATTCTTGCCGCTGGCGTTGGCTCTCGTCTGCGGCCGCTAACGGATCTAACCCCGAAATCCCTTGTGCAAGTTAACGGCACTCCCATCCTGCACAACGCGCTACATAACCTTGACCGTGTCGGCGTCGAACAGGTGACGATTGTTGTCGGATATCGCAAAGAGGCGATCAAAGATAGCTGCGGTGGCCGCTTTGGCAGGGTTGACGTCAAATATGTCGAATCCTCCGTTTACGATCGTACTGGCAGCGCCTATTCGCTATGGCTGGCGCGTGCCGCACTGCTTTCCGGAGACTGCTTCCTTCTTGAGGGCGACGTCTTTTTCGAGGAAGATGTATTGCGGCAGCTGCTCGTCAGTGAAGCGCCCGACGCGGCTGCTGTCGCTCCCTTCCACAAGCTGATGCAGGGATCCGCGGTGCTGTTGTCCGATCTTGGCTTCATTTCAGGGTTTCGTTTGAAGCAAACAGCGAGAAATCTCATCGCGGGTGACCCGCCTCTTTACAAGACGATGAATCTGTTACGGCTGTCCGCGTCTACTCTGCGGACAGAGGTTATTCCGGCCCTAGACGATATGATCAAGGCCGGAGCTATCCAAGCCTACACCGAGGAGCTACTTTCCTTTCTCGTGGAAACACAAGGCCTGCTGCTTGCTGCGGTGAGATGCGATGATCTCAGGTGGTACGAAATCGACGACGCGGAAGATCTGCGTACCGCCGAGCGCATCTTCGCAAAAGCCGACGTTTGATCCAACCGCGCAGTCCGCGAAGCTCTCACCGGAGCGGCGTCGCTTCGGCATCTGACGGTTGCGATCTTGCATGTCACCTGACACCACCATGACCATCGTACCAACAAGTATGGTGACATCTTACCGACGGTCACCGGTCCTGAATTGAAACGGATCATAGTCGGCGCTTGTCCTTATGTCTCGCCTGCCGGCGTCCATGGCAGGAAAAGCCTCGGCGTTTGTTCTCGGAAGGTCCCGCCAGCCTGACTCCGCGCCAGGTCTCCGTCCCCCACTAACGCGGCAAATCATACCGGGCAGCTAACCTTCTTAGCCTGGTTGTGCGATGCCAAACGCGACCGGGGTATTGACCAGCAGGACCGCGCCTACCGCCGCCGCACCGATCAATAACACGATCGGCACATAGCCGAGGGCGAATGCGGTGGATTTTCTGAGCAGATCGTCCGGCAGGTTTGCGGCCTTGTGCAACATTCTGATTTTTCCATCCGCATGGTCTTCCGCCTGGATGTTTTCCCAAATCCAGAAACCGGCATAAATTGTGAGGAAGCCCAGTGCAAGCGCCATGGCCCTGCGCGATGCGGGATCCGGTATCATGTTCTCCTTCGAAATCAGGACGATGATGCCGCCCATAACGGACACCAGGATGGTGACTGACCAGGAAAAAATATCCCATTGCTTCTTGCGGCGATAATCGAGTTCATATCGCGCAAGATCGAGCGCTTGCTTGTAGTCAGGTTTTGTTTCCTGCTGGCCATTTGACATCTCACGTCTCCGGCGATGCCCGATATCTCGAGCCTAATCCAACCGCACCCGATTGCAACCCCCGATCGTCTGTAAATACTGGTACATCCCGGCCTAAGATAGCCTGATCGAGGCAAGCTGAACGAAAGCGAGATAATTCGCTGCCAGTTTGTCGTAGCGCGTTGCCACCCGACGGCATTGTTTGATCCTGTTGAAGAACCGCTCGACCAGGTTGCGAGCGCGGTAGAGATACGGGCTGAAGCAGATCGGATCGCTGCGATTGCCTTTTCGGCGGGATGTTGGCCCACGCGCCCTTCTTCATGGCAAGCGCTCTCATCCAATCGGCGTCATGGCGAGGGTCGGCAAGCAGCATTGACCCGGATTTCAGAGGAGACAGCAGTTTCCCGGCAAGTCGAATGTCGTGTACCTCGCCGGGGCTCAGCGCCAGCCGTACCGGCAAACCATTGCTATCGACCGCCGCATGAATCCTGCTGGTCAAGCCGCCGCGTGATCTTCCCATCGATTGGCTGGTTCGTTGTGATGCAGGCTCCATGCTGATGCACGCGGACAATCGAGGTGTCGATCATCTGGACAGCGGCATCGTGGGCAGCGGCAAGTGCGTGTATGATGCGGCCCCCAAACACAGCCCGCCGCCGGCGGACGAACCGGTTGTAGCAAGTGGTGTATGGGCCAAACGCCGCCGGCAGATCACGCCAAGATGCTCCAGATCGCAAGACCCAGAAGATATCGTTGAGGACAAGTCGGTCGTTAGCCCGAGGAATGCCACGCGGTTTGTTGGCAGCATCGGCTTGATGGGCAACCCATTCATAGTCGGCGAGTTCCCTGCGGGTAGCGTCGAAAATGACCCACAATAGGGCATCTGGCGGACAAGGAACTCGCTCAGAACCAGCAAGCGCGATCTATTTCGCTATATTGCTAAATGACAATATAACTATTACCGACCCTGCTGCGGCTGAAATGGGTAGGTATTTTCAACCAGCATATTTTTCCTCCAAAGAGGAGCCGTCAGAAACTGATCGCCGCGCGAGAGCGCCATCAGAATCTCGAAGAAGAAATCCACCGGCGGTACAGGACGGCGATCTCGATCTCGCGACGCCTGGTGCGATTACCGCGCTGATCGAGCAAGCCGCACGCCACTACCACAGATGCGCGCAAGCCGCCGGAGATCCAGGCGAGATTTTGATGTCGCTTGTTGCGTTGTGTACTGCAATAGCCGAGGTGCATCCAAGAGAGGCCATAGACTTAGCGGAGCAATTTTATCAGCATCCGGACAAGGATGATGCCTTTGCAGATGCTACCGCGGACGCCCTGCACGTCGCGTATAAGGCCTTAGGAGACGCTGTGCGAGCAGAGCGGCAACGCGCTATCGCCATTCGGCTTCGGCTGGTAGATGCCGAACGGCATGGCACCAGCGGGATCGGTTGGCCAGGGCGGACGTCTCATCATCATGCGAACATGATCGGGCATCAAATGCCCCGCCTCGACCCCGCATGTCTTCTGCATTGCCAATCTGCGAATACATCGTATGTAGCCTGCTTGGGCCGGACATTCTTGCTCCTCTCTCATTGTGCCAGAACGGGTAGGAGAAGGTCGGTCGAATTCGGTGTATTCATTGCGAGCTCGGTGCGCGGCTGCCGCTTAACGCCATAGCTTGTGCGGACCCTGGCGACAACGAGGTTGATGTCACGCCATTTGTATAAGTCGCCTGACAATTACGCGACTGTTCGAGATGCGACTTGGCATGCCTCCGCTATGGATTTGGTCACATGAGCCTCAGTCGTGGTTTCACGAGGGGACAGGATGACTCCGCTCCTCGAATACACTTCGCGCGGATCCGCCACACGGATCGTTCTTGTTGGCAGGAATCGGCCGGCTACTGGGTCGCGCTTGAACAACGGGGCTTCTCCTTTTTGTCAACCGCGCGCATGCCATGAAATATGCGCTGCTCAAGAATGGAGGCCATCCAGAAAGCATCATCGAGGTTACGCGTGAGATTGAACTGGAGTTTTGCACTAGCTCATGAGCGCCGCAGCGTCATATTTTGCAAACAGATCATCCTCGAAGGGGTGAGCCGGACATTAGCCAAAAACAACCTTAGCCCAATGCAGGCTTGCCATACCCGCCGCTCCCGTCCATGCCGGACGCCAGTACTGGGATCGACCTTAGCCGAGCAATCCAGCTTAACTGCCGACCCGCATCCGTAGCGAAATGTCCAGCTTTTTCTTCGCGTGTCACCTACCAATGCTAGCAATTGATCGAGCCGTTAGAACAATGTCACTTCGGCGAACAAAGAACACAGACCGACCGGCGCGCCGGGAGTCCGCATGCTAGATCAATCAAATTCTCTCCTCGCCGACGGCAGCGATCAAGAGGTTAGTTCTTCCCGTGCTGATACGCTGCGTCGCGAGGTCTGCTCCAGCGCCGAACGCTCTTTCCTGATGGAAGAACATGATGGCCTCTCGGCTGCGATCGCCGAGTGCGCAGGCTTCAAGGGTCTTTGGGCGTCCGGTCTATCGATTGCCTGCGCTCTGGACTACCGCGACGCCAACGAAGCGTCGCGGACCCAGCTTGTCGACGCGGTTGAACGCTTCGTAGATTCGAGTGAACACCTATTGCGACTTTCAGCGCCGACCCTCAAAGCGACGATTGTTCCAGCGCTAGACCAGATCATGGGGTCCGGCGCGACTCAGGCCTACATCGAAGAGCTTCTTTCGTACCTTATTGCACTGCGCGGCCTTCAGCTCGCCACGACGCGGTGCGAGCATGTCAGATGGTACGAAATTGACACGACTGAAGATCTGCAAAGTCGCAGAGCGACTTTTCAGGAGCGTGCAAGACCGAGGCATGCTTCGCAATGGGTGACATTTCGATGCTCAAATACCTCTGGGACCCGGCGAACGTCATAACGACTGGCGGCCTTATCTTTTCGTCCGTCAGTCTGTTTCTTGCGCTCTCCAATCGCCTTGAACTGTCGATAGCGACAGCACTTTGGGCGGTCCTGTCCGACCACCTCGACGGAGTAGTGGCAGCTCACACGAAAAATCGCCACCCAGATTTTGCCAAGATGGGAAAGAGCCTCGACGGGTTTGCCGACATTATCTACGGAGCCGTCTTGCCCGCGGTAATCCTGATCCAGCTCAGCGGGCCCTCCGTTTTTGGCCTAGTCACTGCGACCTGCCTGCTCGCAGCAGGAGCAATTAGGCTGAGCTACTTTGACAATTTCGGCCACTTACGTGATGGCAGCTTTCTAGGGCTCCCACTATCATACGACATTCCTGTGATGGCGATCATTTTCCTGGCTCGACCGTGGGTTCCAGTTGATCTTTTCGCACACTTCACGCTCAGCACTTTCATCCTACTCGCAGGACTCCATGTCGCGTCGATTCGCGTCGCGGCGCCGAATGTGACGATGTACGTCGCAATCTCAATATTCGCCGTCATCGCTTCATCGACCCTGGGATTGCGAGGCCTCAGCTAAACCAGCCTGGCTATCGCTACGGATCGCTAGACCTTCGCAAGTTCGTCCCAGACTTAGGTGCCCGAGAGACGTCAGACGCCGGTTTGGGGTGTTAAGCAGCCGAAAGGAGGGCTGGATGTTAGCAAGCAGCATCTTTAAGGGAGCAGCGTTTTACTATGCTCGCTACCAACCGGAGTATCCGCACGAACTGTTCAGGTCGCTCAGCGAGCATCTTTTTCTAACACGTGAAAGTCGGATACTTGATCTTGGATGTGGTACCGGACAGATCGGACTTGGGCTTGCTCCTGGCGTTGGACATGTGGACTGCGTCGATCCAAACCGCGACATGCTGGGCGAGGCCGACCGACTTTCCTCCGAACGCGGGCTGCTCAACATTTCGCTGATCGAAAGCGCCGCCGAGGAGATGGATTCGGGCTTGACCGGCTACCAAGGGGCCACGATCGCCAGTGCCTTTCATTGGATGGACCGCTCGCTCGTTATGGAGACGCTTGATCGTCGCCTGCTATCATCCGGCAAGGTAGCGATCATCACAAGAGTTCGCGACGAAGGCGTACCGAATGATTGGTGGAACAGAGTCTGGGAGTTCGTGCACACCTGGTGGGGAGGCCATTTTCCCGCCGGACCTGGCGATAAGCGCCGCGAATTGCGGGTGGACCACGAAGCTGTTCTGCGCCGGTCGGCGTTTTCGAGCATCACAAGGAGCCACATCCCTTACACGGTGTTTTGGACGTCCGAGAAACTCGTCCAATATATGTATTCGACATCAAAGGCCTGTCCAGGCGTACTAACCCAGAGGAGAGATGAATTCGACGAACGATTGCGCTCTCTACTTCACCGACTGTCCCCGGCTCATACGTTCATCGAAAGATGCCACTTAGAAATCTTGTACGCCGGCCGGTACTAAGGGCGGAGTGCAGACGAAATCGTTCTTCGGGTACTCGGAAACATTTAACCCTACGGAGCTTCGCACACATGGAGATTGTGCTGAGTTTCAATCGCTCTAGGTGCAGCCTTGATCGAGGACGCGTTCTGTCGCGGCTCGCGATAATAGCCCATTCTGAGCGGCAGAACGACTATGCACCGGCTTCTACGTCTGCTGACGAGCTTGGTCACTGCGCGTGGCCCTGGCCGGGATCATCGAGCCAATCCCAGTTACCTCCCAGAGCTCTGATCAGTCTTAAAGCCCTGCTGCTCGTCCCGGAGCAACTGCGGCTGACCGGGACACGCGGTATTTGTGGTAGAGACGGAACCGCCGATTCCGCCATCAACCACATCATGCGAAGTTCACCTCCCGACCTCGCTTCTATCCTTTGCCGGCGGAGATTCGGCCAACAGCCACAGCGTTGATGTAGTGGCGTATCGGCCGCTCGAGGAGATTCCAAATGTCTGGTGGTGAAACGACGGCGCAGATTGATATGACGCGGACATGGGCGCCTGAAGTGCCAGCTTTCCGCGAACATGTCGAAAGAAGCCTCACTGCGGCGGCGCGCGCACCGGATCTTGCTAGCACAATACAACGCCATCGCTTCCACGGGAGTGCACGTGACAAACAGGCCGCTGCTTATTGGTTGAGGAACCGCCTCGGCGCGCCCCCTACTCCTACGCGCCTACTGATGACAGGTGGCACTCAGAACACGCTAACGGTCCTGTTCTCGCTCCTAGCTGCCAAAGGAGCTGCCATTGCGGCCGAAAAGCTGACATATGCAGCGATCGGCCAACTCGCAATGCTGGGGCGGATTAGGGTTCTGCCCGTTGACATAGACGAAGACGGTATGTGTGACGATTCTCTTGAGTCATTATGCAAAGCTCACAATCTGGCGGCCGTTTACATTAATCCGACCGGTCATAATCCGACGACCTCAATGATGTCGCTTGAACGCAGACAGAGCCTCGTTCGAGTGGCCCGCAAGTACGCTCTTCCCATCATCGAAGATGATGTACATGGCCTTATAGCGAAGAACGCGCCCCCTCCGCTGGCCTCGATCGCCCCCGATCTCACCTGGTACCTGATGAGCGTCTCAAAATGCTTGGGCATCGGATTGAGGACTGCGTATCTTATTGCGCCGTCGAACGACAGCCTTGCCGATCTTCTTCGACAAATACCGAGCGTCTCGAGTTGGTTTGTACCAGGGTTATCCGCGGCAATTATCACTCACCTGATTGAAAGTGGTGCTGCAAGCCAGATTGTCGGACAGATATCCAAGGAGATCGCGGCCAGGCAAGACATTGCGCAGGAGATGCTTGGGCCTCTAGGGGTGATGCACACGAACAAATCCTCCTTGCACGTCTGGATCGACTTGCCATCTCCCTGGACAGCTGAGCCATTCATCCAAGCTGCTCGATTGAATGGCGTAAGCCTGCGGCATCCACGAGTGTTTGCGACATCTGGCGTCAACGTCGAACACAATATCAGAGTGTCGTTGATCGCTCCAACCACCCACGAGGACCTCCGACGTGGACTGCGCGTTCTGGCGGACTTACTCCTCAGTCGGACTTAACTCGCGATCACGGCAACTCAGGATAGGTGTAAGGATAGATGTTGGCGCCAGAATTTGCGTATCTCAACGGCCGAATTGTCCCATGGGATGACGCCAGGGTACATGTATTCTCGCCGGTGGCGAAGTATGGCATTGGTGTTTTTGAAGGAATACGCGGCTACTGGAACGAAAATGTCCAGCAACTCTATCTGTTTCGTGTTGCAGAGCACCTCGAGCGATATGCCTTCTCGCAAAAGGCAATGAGGTTCGATGAGCCGATCTCCAGCGATAAGCTGATCGAGGCACTCATTCACCTCTGCCGTTCAAATGCATTTCGCACGACAGTGCATATTCGGATGATGGCTTTCATTGATGGGCCTGGCGACTTGGTAGCAAAAGGACCTATAGGGACTGCCATTACTGCCGTGCCGCGCGGAACCACCAGACAATCAATTCAAGGCGCTTCTGCTCAGATCAGTTCTTGGATGCGCATGCCGGACAACGTCATGCCCGCACGCATCAAATGCAATGCGAACTATCATAATGCACGATTGGCTATGATGCAGGCCAAACTTGATGGGTACGACATCGCTTTTCTCCTTAATTCAAGAGGAAAACTGGCCGAGGCGCCAGCAATGTGCATTTTCATCGTACGCGATGCTCAGTTGGTAACGCCAAGCGCGACCAACGATATACTGGAATCGATCACACGCCAGACTGTTATTCAGCTAGCGCGTGAATACCTCGGGGTAGACACCGTCGAGCGCGATGTCGATCGGACGGAACTCATCGTCGCGCAGGAGGTGTTTTACTGCGGCACCGGCGCCGAGATCACTCCGGTGATTTCAGTCGACCGCATAGTAGTAGGGAGTGGTCAACCCGGAGCTATCACACGCCAGCTGATCGAGATCTACCGAGCCATCGCCACTGGAACGAATACCGCACACCAGTCATGGCGAACTCCTGTCTTTTGAAGACATTGATGACGTGGTCATTGATGTCATCATCGTCGATTCGTTTCCGGTTCTTCAATCCAGAACTGCCGCAATGCTCTTCCCCCGCAGACGCTGTTGCGGTCGCTAACCTCGGCAAAGAGCGCGCTACCACACCCGAGCGTCGCTATCCGCACCACAGCGCAAACGGAATGGGGACACACCTCCTTTCTCGCTCTTCACCTACTGGCATTTGTAGTCTGCGTCTTGAGCGCTGCCTGATAGGATCGACCGCCTGATTGAACGCAGATCTGACGCATTCGTCCTCACTCCAGGTACCCTTGGACTTTTGGCGGCATCCGTCCGCGTGGGGAAGCGCTGCTCTTGGTTATTTAATACTCCACTCGAGGATCGATATGAATGAACGGGTGACATGGCAGCTCTATAACGGCGCCGCGCTGGACTACGACGAGTACAGGCCGCGGTATCCTCACGTGGTCTTTGATATCCTCACCAACTATCATTCGGCACTTGCGCCACTGCGGTCAGCCGCAGACATCGGCGCGGGGACTGGGATTTTCAGCAGACAGCTCATGGCGTCAATGCCGAGCATTGAGCGCCTCACCTGTATTGAGCCAAACTGCGATATGGCCGCCGTAGCCAAGGAACGATCCGCGACAGTTCGCGGCCTCGACGTCCTCGCCGGATTTGCTGAAAATCTCCCACTCACAGATCATTCATGTGAACTTGTGACGGCAGCAACGGCAGCTAACTGGTTCGATCGGCCTATATTCTACCAAGAGGCTGCACGGGTGCTGAAGCCTTCCGGAACATTGCTGCTCCTACAGAACAAGCATCGGCACGAGGAAAGCACATTTCTCGATGATTTCGCCAGCCTTCAAGAGCGCTACATCCCTGGATTTTGCCGAGACCACTACTCTGATTTCTGGGGCGGTTATGGGAAAGCTGATTTCGAAGCGGAACTTCGCTCGAGTCACGATTGGGCGGCTGTAGAGCGCCATAATCTCAAATGGCGCCAGACGATCACGGCAGAGCAGTTTCGCGGCTACTGTCAATCAGGACATATAAAGACGGCGATAGCTAAGTTTGGCGCGGCAACTATCGCCAGGGAGCTCGACGCCCTTTTAGACCGGCACCAGGACGCGTCAGGTTATGTCACCGTTGACTGGCTGACCGATCTCGTCTTGAGCAGAGCCCCACCTTGAGGAGAAACCCGAGCGGAATCGCTTACTCACCTTATCCGAGTTGCCGAAAGTCGCTGGGTGATCGACGTTTGGCTGACATCTAGGCTCGATGCCGGTCGCGCAGGACTGTTGAGGGAGCCGCAGCAGCTCGCGTGATCGGTGCAGATGCTCGTCGGCCCATCTTTAGAGAGATGGGTCGTTTCGCGCTGCTGCGCTGGAATAGGCCTGGGCTGTCTGCGGCGCCGCCTAGACTGCACGCAGAGAAGGAGGCGTCTCAGGATTGTGTTCGTCACCCCGTCAGCACCAGCTGGGAGCCATCCAAGCCGGCTATGATTTGCCATGGACTTGGTCTCTTCTTCGCATCCCCAACATGCTGACAACGGCTGGTCCTTGAGAGTGCCCCAGATAATGACCGGGCCATCTCAGCGCAACCGAACAGCCTTCCTTCCCGCTGAAAACGGAAGGACACGCTTTCGCCTCAAGGCAGCGGTGTGGCACCGCACCAAGCCGGAAGTTGTCCGATTGCTCGACAGCCGTCTCGAGTGTCACCACAGCCGAATATGCACCTGATCAAACGAGGACCACATGTGGGCCGAGGTCATAGCACACCACGCTTCAACTGCACTTTCGAATAATCCAAAAGCCGATGAGCTGTCCCGGACAGCTTCTTGATCCGGGCGTCTTCCACTTGACGGCTCAGACTGCCTCCGGTGGATGAATTGGATGGTCCGCCTATAGATTGATTTCGCTCGCAATCGCACGAGTACACCCTCGCAATAGCATTGCGGGCAAATAGCAAGCGCCATCGCATCTTACAGGCAATCACATCGAATTATCCGATGCCTGTCATCCTGCAGTTGCGGTCACGATGCCAAACACAGCGCGCAACGGCTCTAACCGCGTCTGAGGGACCCTATGCGCGTTAAGATGAACAGTAACCATGTACAAAATGATCAGACAAGACTGCCATACTCGACATCAGGACATGCGCTCCGCTTTCGCTTCATTGCCAAAGCGGAGCTAGCGGTTGCATGTATCCTCACAGCTAGTTCTATCGCCGGAACGGCGCTGGCACAGACGACCAACATGCCCAATTCCAAAGCAGCCGCTCCGAGCGAGACCGCTAAGAAAAATGTTCAGAAGAAGATGGTCCAAGTTGGAACTGATACTGATAATAAACGAACAGCGCGTCCTGGCGCCCGCGCAGCCAAAGCTACCACACTCCAATCCGACCAATTCGCAAAGTTCGAAAACCTCCGCATAAAGGGATTGGAAGTCAACTTGCCTGGGCCAGCCGATAGTTTGATTCAGGACAAAGGGGGCATAAGATCCGCGCTGGCAGAGATTGGAATCGGATACATTGCCTGGACGCAAAATACTTTCGTTAACAACCTTCTGCCCAATGCAGCCAAGAGCACTATCGCCAACCAACTCTATAGCGGACAAAATCCGACTTTCTATACCCTAAATTACATGATGGTGACCTATGATCTCAGCCGATACGGGATACCCGACGGTCAGATCATTGTCGGAACCGAGCAGCAATCTTGGACATGGCAGCCCGGCGGCCCAGATAGATGGGGGATCAATACGATCGCCTACTACCAAACCTTTCTTGATCGGAAGCTCGAGTTCAAAGTCGGGTATCTCATGAACTCATATGAACTAGCCGGCACCGTGGTCGGAGGAAATCCAGGAGCAAACGTCTTTGGACCCTCATCAAATGTGCTGTATCAAGGTGGGATGAACTTCGCGCCGGCGCCGACGCCATCTCTCAACCTGACCTACCATTTCGATGATCGGCTGTATAATAAGGTGTCACTCCAACGCTCTACCAGTCCAGACGGGGTGTTTGCGCATATAACTGCAAATCCAACGGGCTTAAACTGGAGTACAGCGAACGCGGGCATTCTGTTGCTCGATGAGAGCGGTTATCGCAACCGCGCGGCTCCCGGCTTACCCGAGACGTGGTTGCGAGCGGGTGTTGGCTTCAACAACAGTCACTACACGAACTTGGCACATCCCACCCAACCGAGAGCTGACGAGAATAGTCTTTATTACGTTGCTGCCGACAGGCAACTCTGGCAGAGCCATGTCCATGATACCGCATCTCGTGGCATCTATGGTGGATTTTCGGTCATGGGAGCTCCGCCTGACCTCAACAAGGTTAGCCAGTATTATGAGGTTCGGCTTTACACGGTTTGGAGCGGATTTGCAGTTGATGCTGCGGCGGCTAAAGGAAATCTCGTTCATCGGGACGCGAAAGCAATCTCCGGAACATATACTGCGCATCTTGGCCCCGGAATTTACGCGAGCTTGGGGCTGACATATATTGATCACCCGACAAGCATCACATACACGCCCCAAATCGGCCATGCCCTAAACTTCTCAGCGTCTACATCGATATTCTTCTAGCAAAGTCGCTCGCCAAATACATGAAGCCGCTCAAGACTGGATCAGCTAGATCGTAGCGCCTCGGAGCACTAGGCGAGCCGACACGCATATGATGCGGCCGAAGTTATACTCAAGCACGCGCGGGCGACGCCAATGGCGTCCCCTCGCAGTTTCATGGGTAGGTCCACACCCGATCCATGCATACAGAGCCCCAACGAGCGGCTCGTTAGTGGGAATTTTCGACCTTTTGCGTCAGAGAGGAGCTGAACGCCTGCGCTTCTAGCCCGGCGCTCAACCTGCCAGCCGCAGCCTGGGCGGTTCTCGCAATGAACCGGCCCTTGCTAGGGGCGGACGCCTTCAGGGCTCGATCTCGCGCGTCGCGCTCGGCCGCGGAGATGATCTGTCGTTTTTTTCCGAGGACACGCACAATTGAATGCTGAGCATTCCCCAGACCACGCAGTGATCACATGTTGCGCGTTTCTCATATACTTTCTCGATGCATGTCATTTGCATGTCGCCATCTCCATCTTGAAGTCCTTCGCGAACCAGCGCGATCGAGAGGTCGAGGAATATCCTGTGATGAGATGTAGAAGCAATGGCAACGCGCCGTTGACGGCCGACCTATCGGAAACGCTCCAGCCTGACGTCTGCCCCTTGAGTCCACTGGTCATCGGCGCAATTGCTGCACAAACACATGCCTGCGGGTCGAGCGGCCGGCTGAAGCGCTTGCTCGCTGAATTCTTTTATTGGAGACTAACGATGAGACGTCTACTTGCGGTGGCTTTGTTCTTGCTGGTTTCGATTGTTATGGCCAGACCGAGCATGGTTTACGCCCTGGAACTGCGTGTGAGCTATTCGCCGGCCAATTTTTCTCCGATGTACAATGCAATCGCGGCTGAATTCACGAAAACGTACCCCGAGATAACAATCAAGTTCGAAACGGCGAAGAGCTACGACGAATTATTACAGAGTACTTTGCGCGCCCAATTGATCGACGACGCGCCTGACGTCGCGCACCAGGGCCTCAATTATATACGACTGCTGGCCGATCGGGGCCTCGCCGTACCGCTCGAACCCTTTATCTCGGGCGAACAGGAGTGGAACCAGCAGGGTGTTGCCGACGCCATCCGAAACATCGGATCGATCGGCGACAAAGCCTATGCCGTTCCTTATGCACTGACGACGCCAGTGCTATTCTACAATAGTGCCCTGCTCGCCCGCGCTGGCGCTGACCCTGCGAATCTCCCCGAGACCTGGGACGGCGTTTTCGATTTGGCACAGAAGATCTCAAAGCTGGAGCCGAACGTCAGCGGGTTCTACGTGGAGTACAATGCCAATGGCGCATGGGGCTTTGAAACACTGCTTTTTGCGCATGGCGGCAAGATGATGACCGAGGGCGAAGACGATATCACATTCGACCAGCGGCAGGGCCTTGCCGCTATGGCAACCGTAGCGCGCGCCGCCGATTCAGGTATGATCGACTTGTCGCGTGACAATGCCCGTCAGTCCTTTGTTGGCGGCAAGATTGGTATCTACTTGACGTCCAGCAGCCTTCTCGCTGATTTCGAACAGAAAATCGGTCAGCGCTTCGTGCTTGCGATGACGCCGATCCCTTTGGCTCACGACGGCAAGACGTTGGCCGCCGGCAACGGAATGATGATGCTAACCAAGGACCCGGCGCGGCAGGAAGCAGCGTGGAAATACATCAAGTTCGCCGCAAGCCCGCGGGCACAGGCGATCATGGCGGCGATGACCGGCTATACACCAATCAACACGGCTGCTCTGTCGGATCCACAGCTACAGAAGCTTTATCTGGAAAAGCCGAACTACAACGTTCCGCTGCGGCAACTTGGCAATCTGAGGGCTTGGTATGCATTTCCCGGCGAGAACAGCACGAAGGCTGCGGCGATGATCGTGGACAAAATGCAACTAGTGTTAGGCCGTAAACTCTCGGCGCAGGCGGCGCTCGGGGATGCCGCCAAGGAGGCGCGCAAGCTCATTCTGAAGAGGTGATGCCGTGCTAAGGCGCGGCTCCTATTGCGAGTGCGCCTACGCACGGAGAGATGGCTGGTTCGATGCAGTAAAAAATTGGCTAAAGAATTCATTCTGCGGGGCCTATTATCGGTGTAGCAATTGTGCGATGCCACTGCATTCGGCGGCGCTGCTATCGCTCAATTGACCGCCGGCGACGTGTCAGCCGGGGGTGATCGTCATCATAGCAGACCAGCGCGCGAGGATCTCACGGGGGCGCGAGCATCCATCTTCGGCCTGACACCGAGCGCTAAACCTAGGACTCTAGGAAGAGCATCGGTCTGTAGCGTACTCCTCCATCCCGTGTTGCACTCCCCGCTGACATAGGGGTATTGGAGTTGGTAAGGCTCGCCTCGACGATCTTCGCGTGCTGGTTGCCAATGCTGTGGAATATGTTGCCGGAAGACATTCCAGGTCTGCTACTCGGTGGGAATTGTGCTTGGTCGTCCAAGCTCGTGCACAATGATCGTTTCTGGCCGGGCGAAGTGGTCGCCCAACCGGTCAGGAAACGGATGTTCGTCGGTAAATAGGCGCTCTTCTTCGCAATACGCGCAGCCGCCGCGCGAGGGCCACCTTGATAGTTCCAGGTCAAACCGCACCGCGACAAAACGGATCGCCGCCTGCGCTCGCCTTGCACCGCGGGCAACCCGGCCCCGACATGCTGAAGTTACCGACGCGGACTTAACATGTGTCAAGTGGCGCCGGGCCGCCGTCTACGCCTTCAGGGTGTGCGAAATGCGCACAACCTAGACCGATTGAGCAGAAATACGGCGCACGATAGCGATGAACGCCGACTATCGCATCGCCGACAGTGTTAGCATGCACCTCTATTTCGCTGGGGCTAACCTGGCCGGGACTTTTCCGGCTGTGGCGGCGCTGCTCGCGTTCGCCATCGTCGTCGGCAGCGACAATTTGTCGGGCTTTATGAACGACTATCTCGCCTGCGGCCTCGCCTTGGTCGCTTCATGCATTGCCTGGCGCAGCGCCCAGCGGCGTTTGTCAGCCGCGCGCGTCGCGAGATGGTGCGCCACTATGGCTCGGAGTGGAGATAAAGAATCCACTCTTGAGCCTGAATGCGCGGCTTCCCTTCCGCAAGCGCCAAGCGCAGCATTTTTCTCAGGATTGCAGAGCCTTAGAGATCGCAGCCGCCACGCCTTTTCTCTCGTCCTCCAGCTCTTTCAGCAACTTGAGGAGTTCGGGACCGCCCATGTCCTCAATCGCGGCACGCTTATAGCGCTCCACGACCGTCAGCTCAGTCTCTGAAAGGGGCTCCGCCTCATTTTCCGTTGCCATCTCCCGATCCCGTAAACGGCGGGAGCATTTTGGCTCTCAGTCATCGGTAGAGGCCGGTGATACCGAACAGTAGCACGGCGCCAGTAGATTGTCTCTGCAAGCATTGAGGGATTTACCGAGCCGCCGACCGTTGCTGGTCCGCTCCTCTCCGAGCGCTGATCACACTACCATGGAGAGGAGGGCGAGCAACCCGGCGGCCACCACTGCCCAGAGCAGCGCATGCTCTATCCATTGTTATCGCGGGAGCCGACACTTTGTGAGGGCGCGGGCATCATCAGACATGCATATAAATGCAGGAAGTGAGTGTTTGGGAACGGCTGAAGGCCGTCACACTATTGGGTTGGTATGGGTTGATTGCAAAAGATGGCCGAGACTTCGGCCTGCAGGATTGCGATTTCGGTGGCGAGATCTGTTAGATGACGTACGGTTGCTTCGGCGCCGCGCTCGCCTACAAAGAAGAAATGACCGCCCGATACAGTACGCGTGAGACGGCGTGGCAAATCTAACATAAGCGAGCGCAACTGCTCCCAAAGCTGAAGATCGATAGTGGAAAGGTCGGGCCATCCGCTAACGTAGCGCTCGAAGACGTGCTGTGCGTTCAGGAAACCCCAGGTGATTGAATCCGTCAACGCATGACGCGCATCAGAAGGCCGCGTCGGCGCTATTACACCCGTCAGCGGATGGGAACCAAAATCGAAAGTGCCGAGTTCGTCCGTGACATCGGCAACCGAAACGGCCGAGCTGCGCGATCGCAGAAATTGAGGCTCTCCGCGCAGCAGAAGCGGCGTATTTACACGATAGTCGCGTTGATAGACATCTTCGGGGATGATCAGGCGGCCGTTGTCGGCCGCTTGCGCAGCAAGTTCAGCGCACCAATTAGAGTCACGCCTTGGCAGACCGGGCTCATCGGCCGAGAGAGCCCACAAGCCCGCCTCCGTCACCGGTTCGCCCCTCTCGAAGACGGGCACCAAGCCGGGAAACGGAGCGCTCGCAGCGAGCGAGATAAAGCCGATCGGCGGCAAACCGCCGCGGGCGAGCCCTTGACAGACTGCGCGCGCAACTCGACCCGCCATGCTCCAGCCGGCCACGATGACCCGCCGTGGCTCCGGGCTCGGGGCCAAGAGGCTGAGAGTGATCGCGGTCACCGATGCCCCCCAGTCGCTCACGGTCATCTCGGGATAAAGCCGGGGGAAGGTGGGATGATCGCTGGGATAGGAGGCCGCCAGAAGCCCCCATCCGACCTCGCGCAGCCAGAAGTCGAGGAAGTCACGTGGATCCGCCCCCGGATGGCCATATGCGACCCGGGCCAGATGGCCACCGCCAGGCAAGAAAACGACGGTTGGGTTTGTGCCGGTTGGCGGACGCCAAAACACAATCGCAGGAAACGAGCCGCCATTTATAAACAGCTCGTTCGAAAACAGCGTGGCCGCCGATCTTGCGGCGGGCTCTGACATTGTCGGGCAACAGGGAACCACCCCACTTCTCCAATGATGGCGCGACTTGTGTTTCGGGAAAACGGCTCACCAGTTTTCGTGGCTATCCGACCGAGGCTCTGCTCGTCTTCGCGGGCATGGATGATTGCCGCAGGGCGAATGGCACCGCTCACCTTCACTCCGCCGCAACTCTTTCTGCTGCCACTCGACCCTAGCGAGCTAGATTAGGACGCCGATGCATACGGAATCGGTGGTTCGCCCTGCGTCGTGATATGCCATAGAACACGGCGTTCTCGAGAGTCGAACGCCTCTCGTCTATGAAGGGTGTAGCTATTATCGAAAACGAAGAGATCATCGACACCTATCACGTCGCCCCATGTATCGTTATAGGCTTCGACGTATGTCCATAGCAGGTCAGAGATTTTTTCACTCTCTGCGCGCGTCAAGCCCTCGATAAGGCATTGTCGCTGTCGAGGGAGATACAGAGATGGTCTTCCACTATAGGGATTGAGCCGCACGAGCGGAAAGCTGGGCCCAATATGCCGACGATCCGCCCCTTCGGGGAGTGCTGCAATTTGCTCGGCATATTCAGGAGCGAAGTTATACGGCGAATAATGGATACAACTCAGCCGGCTCAAATAGGACGTCAAACAGTGAGGCAGGCGATCATGGACATCAGACAGGTTCATGAAGAAGGTCTTCGGTGGATTTGTTTTGGGCGACTCGCGTCCGTACAAGAACGTCAACTTCACCGGCTGTGGCAGATAGGTGCCGTCGGTGTGCCAGTAATTCTCGGAGGCGCCACCGTCACCGATCGGGCGGCCATCATCATTCGCTACGTTCGAGACGACCTTGATTTCAGGATGGCCAGCCAAATGCGCGCTACTTGGCGCTGCTGCGCGTTTTAGCGTCTTTGTATGGCCGAAGGCTGACGCCAGCCTGACGAAGTCGCTTGGTGACAGATGTTGACCACGAAAGCGAAGCACAAGGTGCGCTTCAAGCGCTTCGCGAAGCGCGGCGACAACGGCGGCGTCTTTCGATTCCGCCAATCTGCGTAGATCGACAT
Organism: Bradyrhizobium huanghuaihaiense; assembly: GCF_025200885.1. Lineage (NCBI taxonomy): Bacteria > Pseudomonadati > Pseudomonadota > Alphaproteobacteria > Hyphomicrobiales > Nitrobacteraceae > Bradyrhizobium > Bradyrhizobium huanghuaihaiense. Next base: position 8,128,305 of record NZ_CP104172.1, read on the forward strand.
TGGCAACGTCCGCGCCGATTGCGGAAGAAAGCTTTGTTATCGTAAACATCGAGTTCCTTTTCTACCATATCCATTTCGGCGCTTGCCGGTAGGGCATTGCCTGTGCATGCGACGAGAGGACAATTTCGATCCCCTCGGTTCGCCTATTATTTGACGGCCCCTCCGGTCAGTCCCTCGACGAACCAACGTTGGGCGCCAAGGAAGGCGATGGTGAGCGGAAGTACAACAACAGTGGATGCGGCCATCAGAGGACCGTAGTCGCTGCCGGCCTCCTCGTTCTTGAAGACCAGAATACCCAGCGGTGGTGGCATCAGGGACTGATCACGCACGGCGATCAGTGGCCAGAACAGGTCATTCCAGTGCGCGACCACCGAGAAGATTGCGAATGCGACCACGGCCGGTAGTGCCATCGGCACCATGACCTTCCAGACGATAGCGAGTTCAGAGAGACCGTCGAGGCGTGCAGCGTGCACGACATCATCCGGAATCGTCTTGAAAAATTGCCGGAACAGGAAGATGCCGAACGGGGAGACGACATAAGGAAGGATCAGCGCGCTGTAAGTGTTGAGAATGCCGAGCTTGTACCCGAGGACGAACAGCGGCAGCGAAAGCACTTGGTGCGGGAGGATCAGACCGAAAAGCACCAAACCGAAAACGAGGTCGCGACCGAAAAATCGCAGTTTTGCAATGGCGTAAGCGCAGGGGGCGCAGAGGAGAATTTGGAAGGCCAGTATGACGGCGCATACCATCACGCCGTTGCCCATGTAGCGGAGCAGCGGCGCTTCAGTCAGGGCTTTTTCATAATTCTCAAAGCCGTAGAATTGCACGGGCCAAAAGGAGAAGGACGCGTGGAACATCTCGCCCGGCGCCTTGATCGATAGCGAGATCATCCACAAGAAGGGAGCGAGTATCAACGCTGCTGTGACGAGTAACACGGCATGACGAAGGATACCGGCAAGCGATGAGAAGCCTTTGACGGAAGTGGCCGCGCTCATTGGTAATGCACCTTCCTATCCATGACCAGGGCGTTAATCAGCGTGAGAGTTCCAACGACGGCGAGAAAGACGACGGCGATAGCGGCGCCATATCCGGTGCGCAGATACTCAAAACTCTCTCGATAGAGAGTGTAGAGCAGCACTTCGGAGGCATCTCCAGGGCCGCCCTGCGTCAGTACCTTCACCGCGTCGAAGCATTCCAAGGCCCGCAGTGTCACGCCAATGACAATGAACATCGAGACTGGCCCAAGCAAGGGCAGAGTGACAGTATGCAGGCGGTCGATCCATAAGTCGGCACCGTCGACATCGGCTGCATCGTAGAGATCTCGCGGGATGGTTTTGAGGCCCGCGAGAAACAGCACCATCGCATAGCCTAGATTTTGCCAAATGCCGAAAGCGCCCAACACCGGCAGGACAGTATTTTCATTGCGCAGCCAGTTGGCGGTCGGAACGCCGATTGCGGCGAAGATCTGGTTCACGAGGCCCATAGTGGGATGCAGCAGCGCCTCCCAGACGATGGCCATCGTCGTGACCGTCGCCATAAAGGGGAGGAAATGGACGGCACGATAGAACGAGCGGCAGGATTTTCTGCTTTCGATCAGAAGTGCAACAACAAGGCCGGTAAGCAGCGTACCCGATACGACGATCAGAACATAGACAGCGGTGTTGGCGAGGGAGGCCCTAAAGGTGGCGTCTTCGAACGCCTCCCGGTAGTTGGCGAGGCCGACGAAGGAAAAAGAGCCCGCTCCGAGCTGCCAGTCGGTAAGCGCGATGAAAAACACCCCAACCACCGGTGCCAAGAATAGCACGAGCAGAAAGAAGACCGCCGGACCGGCCAGCCCGTATCCTGCAAATGCCGCCACAAAGGCTTGCTGACGAGCTGGTGAGATCGCAAGACATCGCCGCGTTAAGGACCGAATATAAGCGTCGGCAAAAACATGAGGCTCGCTCATCGCGCGGCCTCCCGGAACGGAGCGACGTATCTGCAAACAGGATCCGCTTCCCGCCTTAATCGCCGTCCATCCCGTGTAAACAGAAGAATGCGATCCGGTCTCGCGCCGACGTGTAAAGTCTGGCCGGGCGCGATATGTGGCGCTCGCTCGGCGAGCAACCTTGCGACGAGCGGCTGATCGATCCCGGCAAGATTGATATGTACAAAGAGATCTGATCCCATGTGCTCAACCATTCGCACCGAACCTGTCAGCACCCCCTGACCAGCGTGGTCCGTGAGATAAAGAGCTTCTGGACGAATGCCGAGCGAAAGCGGCGTTCCTGCCAGGGCATGGGCTTCGATCGGGATCGTCGAACCAGCCACGTCGATTAGGCCGCGTTCGCGCATCACGCCATCAAGCAGGTTGATCTTGGGTGAGCCGATGAATTCGGCAACGCGGCGATTATCTGGATCGGAATAGATGTTCTGCGGTGGAGCAACCTGCAACAACTCACCATCGAGCATCACCGCGACTCGGTTCGAAAGGGTCATCGCCTCGGTCTGATCATGCGTAACATAGACGAAGGTGCCCCCGAGCCGTTGGTGCAGCTCCTTGATCTCGGCGCGCATCTGCACGCGCAGCTTGGCGTCGAGATTGGATAGGGGCTCGTCCATGAGGAAAACAGCTGGATGGCGCACCATCGCCCGACCGACCGCGACACGCTGGCGCTGGCCGCCCGAGAGCTGCCCCGGTTTGCGCGACAACAAGTGACCGATTCCGAGGGACTTAGCCGTACGGGAGACGTCCAGCCCAATGTCCGCGGCGATCTGCGCCGTTCTAGGCAGAAGACGGCCGAGAAGAGGAAGCCTCTGTAGGGCAGAGAGCCGACGCATCCGCAACGGCAGCGCGATGTTCGACGCGACACTCATATGGGGATAGAGTGCATAGGACTGAAACACCATTGCGATGTCCCGCCGCTTTGGTGGCATTCCATCGACCACGCGCTCGCCGATCGAGACGGAGCCGGCGTCCTGCACCTCAAGTCCAGCCAGGATACGGAGCAGCGTCGACTTACCACAGCCCGACGGCCCCAACAGCGTCAGGAATTCACCATCGGCTATCGACAACGAGACGTTGCGCAGGACGGGCGTCTGACCGTAGGCCTTAAAGATGCTTTCGATCAAAACAGATGCCATTGCATCACTTCCTTGCTGACATGAAACTCTTTGCGCAAGCTGCGGACCTTCAAGACCCATCCTGCTACAGCTGGATGACACGCATCGAATAAGTAGATTAAAGCACCTGCAATATGCGATAACAGTGGTACTGCGGACCTAAACAGTGTGGCCCTAAGCAGCGTCGCGCGAGGTCGCTTGACAACGGATCGGCGCAGCGAGCTAGCCTTGGCCCTGCTTGCCTAAGGAGCGCTCGCGCAATTTCTTCGTCGTGGCCTGGAAAGCGGCTCGAGTCCGGTTGATTTCGTTTTGGACGAGAACATTCACACGCCTGCGCGGCACCAAACCCACAAAGCCGCCGAGTATATTGCTCTTGCTGGTAAGGCGCGGCCGCGAAACTCACCGCCGTCTTCGGCGATGCGACGCAAGTCATCGCAAGTTGCGATAATTTCATTCAACAAACACATATGTCCGTTTTGTTTGCAACTTTGCCAACGAGTAGAAGCCATCAACCATCCTGCGCCACACTTCGGGTCCTCCCTATTGTCTCTCGTTAGCAGCTGTCCGTCCCTCAGAGCCCGAGGCCAGCCGGCGCGAACAGCCGAGCTACGCGAAAATGCGAAGCGGTCACACTCGGCCAAGGCGAACCCGTTGCGCGCGCTTCCGCAACCGCCCCGAACTCCTCGTCGCTAAGCTGAACCAGGCGGAAGGACCATCGTGCCCCTTACCCGGCTCATCTTGCGCTTTTTCCTCCTGCGCCAGTTTGGTCGGCAAAGGCCGGCCGGACGGCAATGTGACGGACTGACAGCCATATTTGCCGTCGTATTTCTACGTGTTTGGACCCCCGTAGTAGTGCCCCGCGGCTTGCAGACTTCGCCCAATATTCGCATCTGCCATGCTTCCTCGCTTGAAGATCTCACCCGCGCCTGCGATCGGATCATCACCGCTTGCACCGCCCAATCTTGAAAGAACTTGGATGTCCCCTGCCAAACGCCTGCGCGCCCGAATGGCCGAAAACGGTCTTGTCCACATTATGGCAGCTCACAGCCCGCTTTCAGCGATCCTCGCGGAGGAAGCCGGCTTCGAGGGGCTGTGGGCCTCCGGTTTCGAACTTTCCGCACTTTATGGCTTGGCTGACATGAGCCTGATCTCGATGGCACAGCATCTGGATATGCTGCGAGCAATCGCTGGGCGCACGACGATCCCGATTGTGGCCGACATCGACACAGGCTATGGCAATGCCATCAATGTCATACATGCGGTTGGCGAGTATGAAAGGGCGGGGGCGAGCGCCGTTGTCATCGAGGACAAGACATTTCCGAAGGTTACAAGTCTTGCTGCGGACAGCCGGCAGCAACTGCTGCGCATCGAGGAATTCCAAGGCAAGATCGAGGCTGCTCTCGCCGCAAGAAGAGATCCAAACTTTCTTGTGATCGCGAGAACCGAAGCGCTCATCGCGGGCTTTGGCGAAGCTGAAGCTTTAGACCGCGCGCAAGCATATGTGAAAGCTGGTGCGGACCTGATCCTGGTCCATTCAAAGAAAAAGGATTCTGGCGAGATCGAAAGCTTTTCCCGCGCTTGGACCGGTTCAGTGCCGCTAGCCATTGTGCCCAATGCTTATCCGGATCTGGATGCCCGTCGGGTCAAGGCGTTGGGCAACGTCCAGATGATGATCTATGGCAATTACGCCATTCGGGCCTCAAGCACGGCCTTGAGAGACACCTTCCGCCGCATCATCGCTGATGGCGGCGTCCAGAACGTCCATAAGGATATCGTACCGGTAGAAGAAATCTTCAGACTGCAGAGAATGGATGAGATTAAGGCAGCTGAAACGCGCTTTCTGCGCTGATGCAGGGCCCGAGGCCGACTCTAACCTCGCCTGATCGGCTGTCGCTGTATCCCTCGGTTGGGCCTGCTCATTCATCGGCCGTTGCAACTCCATTTCGAATGGAGGACCGTGGGCGCCCTCTCAGCCAGCATCTTCGCATTTGGCTCGAGGCCGCTCACGCAAATGGGGCAGTGGAATCGAACGGCTGACGAGCCAGCGGAACGACCAAGCTCCGGTCAGCGCCGGCAAAACCTGCGCCCTCACAAGTGATAGACGGATCGACATGCCAGCGCTGGTGGGCCGCCCCAATAGCGTAGCGAAACCACGATTCGGTGACACGCATTGAATGGTTCGATCGGAAACCTGCAACTTTGTGATGTTTTTATGTAGGGTATAGCCCGTGGTTTGATGACCATCGAAATGGCTGCGTTCGCGCATGAGAGCTCGTGCGCTTGTGGCTTACAATGTGCGCCGGATCCGCGTCGAGCGCGGTATTCCGCAAGAGCAATTGGCCTACGATGCAGGTGTCGATCGCTCCTATATGAGCGGACTTGAGCGCCAACAGGCAAACCCGACAATCGATCTTCTCGATCGCCTTGCCGAGACGCTCGGCGTTGCTGTCTCCGAGCTGTTTGTTCGGCCATCCAAGGGTGCGCCGCCGCCCGCCACCTTACCTAAAGGTCGCAAGCCCAAGGCGGTACGCCGCAAAAGGATCTAGTCCCCCTGACAGGGCCAAGCCGTGGGCACCGATCTGTTTGGTACTGGATCAAGTATGAAAGTGCTCCCACGCGGATTTTGTGCGCAGCCGAGCCTTGATTCGCGGCGATCCCGCTATGGACATCGAATAATGTGATGGATGTTCAATCTGGCGCCGGAGCAGACAATGGCGGCTCAAGACGATGACGTTCCTCTAAATGCCATCCGCGCTTTTGTGATCGTCGCACGCGAAGGCAGCGTCACGCGCGCCGCCAGCAGCTTGGGAACGACTCAGAGCTCGGTCAGCCGCTATTTGTCCGTCCTGCGGGACTATCTCGGTGCGGACCTGATCCAGCGGCGCGGCCGACGCAGTCATTTGACCGAGTTCGGAAGACTATTTGCTAACGCAGTCTCTGAACCGCTCGAGACAGTCGGCTTCACCGCCAAGAGAATGCGGCGGCGGGCGGCCGCGGGCACCAATCGGATTGTCGTTCGCACATCACTATCGACTTTTGCTTCCTCGCTTCTGATCCCAAATCTGCAAGCGTTCTCTGCTGAAGCGGGCGGCGTTATCGTGGACGTCGTCAGCTCGCTGTCGCCGCCGACATCTTCGGATGACTACGACATATTGATTACACGCGACCTTTCCGTCATCGAACCTGCCGATAGCTGGGAGATCTACAATGAGGAGCTGGTATGCGTGGGGCCGCCACATCTGGTCGCGGGCAAAAAGCTCTCGATCGTTCGATCAACGCCGATACTGAACATCACATCTCGTCCCGACATCCTGCCGACGTGGCTGAGGGCGATGAACCTGTCCTCAAACGACATCAGAGCGGGCGCGCGCTATGATCACAACTATCTTGCTCTGCCGGCAGTCATGACAGGAAAATGCCTTCTTGTCGCACCAGAAATCATCGTCAGTGATCTGGTGCGAGGGGGCGCTTTGCAAATCATTCCCGGCTCACGCGCTCCAAGTGGCATGCAATATCGCGCCTATGCGGTGGATCGCAGCGAGCACCCCGAGATCGCTCGTTCTTTTTGCCGCTGGGTTGCTCGTCTTTGCAAGAAGGCGGCGCTAGCTCAGGTTACCTGAAACGCCCCTCCAGGTCTCCTCGATGACGGTGCGCCAGATCGCTGTACCGCCCCATTCATGTCGAGAGGAGCCAACCTGAAAGACAATCCGAACAAGGGGCGGCGTCTTCTTCCGACCAAGATTACCTCTCGGTTGCGGCCATCGGTAGTGTGCGGGAGGTTCTGCAAAAGCTGAGAGGCTGAAGCGGTCATGGTAAGTCCGGTGATTGTGAAGATCGCCGCTCGTAGAGGAGCTTGGACCCGCCATGACCGTGACGAAGATTAGGACGGATGTCGCTGCAGTCAAAGAGTTGTTGAGGTCGGACAAGGAGTTCCTGAAGCCGCTGATCCAGGGTGCGGTGCAGGACATTCTCGAAGCCGAGATGACGGAGACGCTGGGTGCGGAGAAAGGGGAGCGCAGCGAAGGACGGCTTGGCTATCGCTCCGGCTACTATCCCCGCTCGCTGATCACCCGGGTCGGCAAGATCGAGCTGAAGGTGCCGCAGGACCGGCAGGGGCGGTTCTCGACCGAGCTGTTCGAGCGCTACCAGCGCTCGGAGAAGGCGCTGGTTGCGGCCTTGGCCGAGATGTACGTGCAAGGCGTCTCGACGCGGAAGGTCAAGCAGGTCACCGAGGAACTGGTGGGCCATGCCTTCTCGGCCTCTGCGATCAGCGCGATCAACAAGCGGCTGGATGCGTCGCTGAAGGCGTTCTGCGAACGCAAGCTCAAGGAGCCGTTCCCTTATCTGATCCTGGACGCCCGCTACGAGCGCGTTAGGGTCGATGGCATCATCGCGAGCCAGGCGGTGCTGATCGCGATCGGGGTCGACTGGGAGGGCCGGCGTCAGGTGCTTGCGGTCGAGCTTGCCAACCGGGAGAGCCGGTCGAGCTGGAAGGAGTTTTTGGAAGGCCTGAAGGCCCGCGGCCTGCATGGCGTCGAGTTCGTCGTCTCCGACGATCGTCCCGGACTGAAGAAGGCGATCGCCGAAGTGCTGGCCGGTGTGTTCTGGCAGCGCTGCTATGTGCACTTCCTGCGCAACGCGCTCGACTATGTGCCCCGCAAGGTCGACGACGATTGCCTGCTCGAGCTGCGCTGGATGTACGACCGGCGCGATCTTGGCGAGGTGCGGCGCGATCTGGCGGCCTGGCTTGGCAAATGGGGCGGCAAATACCCCAAGCTCACCGGCTGGGTCGAGGACAACATCGAGGAGACCTTGACCTACTTCCGGCTGCCGCTGGTGCACCGCAAGCACATGAAGTCGACCAATATGCTGGAACGTCTCAACGAGGAAATCCGGCGGCGCACCTATGTGGTGCGAATCTTCCCCAATGCCGAGAGCTGTTTACGGCTGGTGCGGGCGCTGACTGTCGAGCGCCATGAGGCCTGGCTCGAGGATCATCGCTATCTCAACATGGATCTGTTGAAGGAGCACGAGAAGGAGGCGTTACGCCAGGCGGCCTGACGATGCTCAGGCCCACCAAGGGGATGCACGCCACCCCTCTCCGCCGCCGTCGCTCGCCAGCGCTACGCTTTTGGGCAAGCGAGCGACGGCGGCTCCGAGGGGATGGCTCGGCCGGACCCCATGATCAATTTTGCTGAACTTGACGCATAGAACTCGGCCATCCCGACGACGAGGGACAGAGGGAGAGATCGGAATAAAGGTCTCCTCCTATCCGCGATCGTGCGATGTCAGAAGAATTGGCTGCAAGGCAGGTATGCCATTGATCGCCCGAGAGCTCATGACCTGCTATTCCTGCGTCTGCCCTTGTGGAGCAATGCGCGGCAGCGAAGGCGCAAGAGGCGCCGCCCCAGCTCAACCAGTCGAATGGTTCGGCTGCGCAGGTCGTTTGTTTTCCAGCCCCGCTCGGCAATACGATGGCTTCCAAACAGACCTTGCGCGATTTGGCGATAGTTATTTCCTTCCTGCCATCCATCCAGTGCGCGCAGCGCGAGGATAAGGCGACGCCGCTTCAAGGCTGGCAAATCAAGAGGAGGCGTTCCGAGCGGCCGATGCTCAAGGGCGAGCCAAAATCGACGTGCGGCCTGCAAGCGAAGCTCGAAATCCGCGTCGACCGGCAGGTCGACCACGACAACAGACCCGCTCGCCGGAAGGCTCTTCAGCCAAAGGCGATGCTTCGCGCCTCCGAGCGGCACGATGGCATGCCAGCCATCCGGCGCGCGACGAACGTCGCTGCCCGTCAGATTGCCGAAATCGATCTGGTAGTTTTTGGGCGCCACGCAGTTGGCCGCCCGCACACGCAGTACGGTCGACAGCACTTCGGGTGCCCAGAAGACTGCTTGCTTGTCGAATGCCTTTTGCGGATCAGCTGGAAAACGAGAGCCCCCACTTCCGTCGCAACTGCTCCGTGGTTGCGCTGGATCGTTGGCGGCGAGACAAGCGCCTATAGTCCTCCTGGTAATCGGGATCTCGGCGCAGCCACTCCCAGGCCACGTCGGCAGCTTCTGCCTTCTTGAGATTGCTGTATGCTTCCTCAGATCTCCAGTCAGTACCCGCCATTGTCGCAACTTCCCCGCAAGATTTCACACGCGAGGAAGCGCACCCCATGATTGTGGCGCTTTCCGGCTGCGTACGTACCGCGTACCGGCCCTGCACGCACTTAATCGATGGAATGATCGTTTTTTGCGATTGCTAGAAATTCCCCCGATCCTGAGAGCGGCGGTGTTCATTGCTTTGGCCAACCGCCACGCAGCAGATCACGATAGCCGTGGCCTGCTAGCCACCTGGCCCGCGTCAGGTGACTTTCGAAGGTGCGTCGCGCACGATCCGGTTCAACGGTCGGGTCAAGCCCAAGCACAACGCGCGCGATTTCGCACCAATCTGCTTTGTCAGCGTCGGCATCCAGAAGTCGCATGTAGGTGACGGCGTGCTCCTTGTCATATGACGTGAGCTCGTGCGCGCTGGGAGCCAGTTCTGCGATCTTCGGGTCGGCCGGCACTGACTGAAACTCCTACCGAACTGAAAATTCTATCGAAATCCGAGCAACGATAACGAACTTAGGGTCATTTTGGTACCGCTCGAATCATCGCGGCCCCTTGTCTTTTTGACCGGCCCCGTAGCCGCGAACGCATATGGAGGCTCCATTCTGTGCATTTGCCCTTTGATCGGCGCTGAATCTGCCCGCAGTCCACGCGGTGGCTGATCGCAGACTTGCCACAGCTGAGGCTGTCCTTCTCTTCACCCTACGGCAACGGAGTGGAGGCCGGTCGTTTACCCGCCGGCTGGTGACGGCCGCAGCCCAAAAGGGCAGCCAAGTGGAAAGAATTCGTTCAATTTTCGAGCTCCAGCTGAACGGTTGTCCTATTTGGTCGCGGCGCCGCCAAAAAGCTGCCGGAAGCTCCGGGGTTATTTTGCTGTCCAGCCAATAGCGAGCTGTCGCGCTGCGAGGTCGCTTGTGATGGGGCCAACGGCATTAAGAAGACAACTCCAGGACATCTGCGTCTCCCCCTGACCTGCTGCGTTCAAGCAATAGTCCGCCGACAGCCAACTGCTTGTGTGGCAGCTTATCATAATAGCTCGGCTATAACCAGTGGTTTCATAGCCGTCAGAATGGCTGGCTTTGCGCATGAACGCTCGTGCGCTTGTGGCCTGGAATGTGCGCCGGATCCGTGTAGATCGCGGCATTCCGCAAGAGCGATTGGCTTATGATGCCGGGATCGACCGCTCGTATTTGGGCGGCATTGAGCAGCAGAAAGAGAACCCGAGCATTGATCTCCTGGACCGTATCGCCATGACCTTAGGCATTCACTTGTCCGAATTGTTCGCTGAGCCGGCCAGGGGTGCGGCGCCTCCCAAACCAATGTCGAGAGGACGCAAGCCGGCCCACCCGTGTCGGAACAGGAGGTAAATATCGAGAGAGCCATTTTTATCGCGAACGACGCGGGCATACGGGCCGGACCGGCTCACGTGCCACTTCGAGTGTGCGGCGGCCATTCTGACCTCCGGCTGCAAAACGGCGCCCAGCGCGATCTGTGCCCAAGTAAGCCAGAGGATCTTCGAGATGAGCGGTTACGCCGCTCACGTAAAATCGATTGACTGGCCGCGTGAGCCCGAGGCTTCCTCTAAGAGTGCGTCCGGAGCTTGCCGACCTAAACTTGCCGCGTCGGCGCAATTCTGGAACAACGAACTCCGTGAACTCCTTGGGCCCGCTCGGAACAATCTCCGGAATCACATGGAATCCATCGGCCGCATATTGAATACGCCACACTAAGTCGTGCTCTCCCGAACGACTGAAGCATCATCGTCACGAAACTCTCGATACCAAAGAACTCAAAAAGCGATGGAAAAGATACAAGTCGAGACGGCAATTTCCGTGACGTTCCCGCTATCGCTGAACAGCTTGACCAAAGGTCGGGTAAAACTCACAAGGGCCGCAGAATACACAACAGTCATCGACAGCATGAGCTTTGCGGCCTTGAACAACCGAAACCCAGAACAGCTTGAGAGCCCATAAAAAAGCTGGTGATAAGCAGTGCGCCAATCGTGAGCAATCGCACAGCTATTCCCATGGCCGCGATGCAATCGTCCCCGAACGGCACAGCAGCCCCGTAAAGAGCATGAAGCCACAGGCAGATAAAATGCCTGTCTTGGTCGCTGGAGCTCCTACCGCATATGACGACATTGTCGCGGTCGTCCATAACGGAATCATCGATAATTTTCGTGAGTTGCGCGCTGAACTTGAGCAGAATGACGCCAGATTTGCTTCCGATACGGACACTGAGGTGGTGACACGGGTCCTGGGCAAGGAGGCGGCGCGAAAATGGCGCTGCAAACCCGATCGATAGTTCAAAGCTCGCGCGAGCCCCCCGAGCACGTCGACAAGACTTGATTCGCACGAAGCGTCAAATTGTAGGCTCGAGAAACAAGCCGCCACGGCCTTTGGAAAAGCCGGCGCAGGCCAGTGTGCCTCCCCGGGGAGCAATCTCATGACGCTGTCACGTATGTACCGATTTCTAGGCCAAGGCTCGCGGCTTCGGTCTGGAAGGCTTGGTTTGCCAACTCCGCTCCGCTGCACGCAGTCGCGCTGAGATTGACAAAGCGCTCTCAACCTCGCGCACCACCGCCCAGGGCCTACGAGCAATGGGCTGTACTTTAACCGCCGACTTTCGGCTCGCGGACCGCCAACGCTCCAGACTGCGCGGCGCCGCGTCCGCGAAACGGACTGTTGTTGGAACGTCTTGCGCACTCTCGATGGCAACTGCCGTCTGCGCATCAAGAGGGAAAAGGACATGATCGATGTAAAACTGCAAAGTGTGCTCTCTTCTCTTGCGCAGCCGGCTAAAGAGCTAGGCGCTCAATCGCCCGGACGGCGGGCGCCAGATGCACGTTACGTGAAGCTAAACACCAATGAGAACCCATTTCCACTACCAACAATGGTATGGCGAACTGCGATCTCGGCGCTCGAACGTCAGTATTTGTATCCGGAAGACGACAACATCGGCTTGAGAGAAGCCGCCGCTGATGCCTACGGCCTCTCAAAGGACCATGTGATCGCCGGCAACGGATCGTCGGAGCTTCTCGCCCTGATCTACAGGGCCTTCCTTGGACCGGGCGACAGCGTCGCAATGATGTCTCCTGGATTCTCGTTCAATCGCAAGCTTGCTCTGTTGCAGAGCGCCAAGCTCCTCGAAGTGTCGTGGAGCGACTCGCATTCGATTCCGATTGACCAGTTGCTCTTCGGTCCGGCAAAGGACGCCAAGTTCATCTTGCTGGCAAATCCCAATAACCCCACCGGTACGTTCGCCCCTATCGCCGATATCGAACGCCTCGTTGCACAGTCTGATCGCTTAATCGTGCTGGACGAAGCCTATGTCGACTTCGCACCGGATAACGGTCTGGGGCTCGTCCGCCGCTATCCCAACCTTCTGCTCCTAAGGACTTTTTCGAAGAGCTATGCGGCAGCAGGCATTCGGGTCGGCTTCGGCCTTGGTCATCCAGAGATTATTAGACGGCTGCGAAACATCCAGAACGTCTTCAACATGAACATCATAGGGCAAGCGGTCGGAGTCAGCATCCTTTCACATCGCGCGGCCTACGAGGAGAATCATAGGCATATCAAGCACGAAAGAGAACGAGTTGCGGCCCAATTGCGTCAATTCGGATTCGGTGTTGCGCCTTCTCATACCAATTTCTTGCTGGCGCGGGTGCCGAATGGACACGACGGCAGGTGGTGGCATGCCGCGCTGGAGAAAGAAGGCATACTCGTTGCGGTCTTTGCAGATGACGGTCTCGACGACTGTATTCGCATCAGCATCGGCACGAAGGAGCAAATGGACTCGTTCTTGACAGCGGTTGCCGCGATCTCCGAGCGTATGAAAAGAGATGGATAGGCAACCGCACGCCGATGTGCGCTCATTTCCCTATACCGCTAATGGAACGAGACGCGATACCCATCGTGCCAAGGCAGGCATCCCATGCAGCTGAGGGCCAAGCGGACGCCAAATGATCGCTTCCCCTGCGGACCCTGCGGACCCTACGGAGCCGAAGCGTCACCACGATGTCGCGCGATCGGCGCCATGGGTACCGAGGGAGGATCAGACCCGACGGTCACGAGATGCGGCGATAACAACTCCGTTCCTTGAGTCTCCAGAAAACGACTACGCGGTCGCCCCAACATGGATTTTTCTGATGACACACAGCAGGAGCACATCGTTGAAGCGATCAATTACTGCCTCGGCCGCTGGGATGCATTTAGTCGCTTCCTTGATGACGGACGGCTTTGCATGTCGACGGATGGTGTTGAGAAGCCCTGCCGTCAGTTCAAGGCAACTTTTTTTGGCTTCTCCTTCCAGGCCGCCACCATCCGCTCGTACGCCTGCTCGACGCGTGCGACGTAGCCAGCTTCCCGCTCACGCAGTTCCTTGATCCAGTAGTCCCGACCCGGGCCAGCCTTGCCATAGGCACGAGGCGCTCCAGCCTTGAGTGCCACCAGTTTCATCGCTGTGAACGCCGGTCGTGCGTAAGCATAATCTTTCCCGGTCGTCAGGACGTGCCAGATCATCACTGCGAGCTTACGTGCCGTCGCGACGGCCGCGACTCCGGGCCCATGCTTCTTCTGCATGCGGTTGAAGAAGGCTCGCAGAGGCCCCGGTGCCGTCTTGGCCGACCAGGCCGCTTCAACCAGCATCTTGCGGGCGTCACGATTGCCCTGTTTCGAGATACGACCATGCCTTGCCGGATGCTCTCCCGATTGCCGAACTCGAGGGGTCAAACCGAAGTAGCTGCTGAGCTTATCCGGTGACTGGAAGCGCGCGATGTCGCCGATCGAGGCCAGCACAGTCGATGCGACGACCGAACTCACGCCGGGGATCGTCATCAGCTTGAGAGCCCGTGGATCGTCCAGAGCCTGCTGGGCCACGACTTTGTCGATCTCCGACAGTTGCTTTGTCACGCGTTCGAGTTCCGCGATCAGACGCCGGAGCATTGCACGCTCCTCCGATGGCAGAGGCAGACTGTCCAGCCAATGCTGTCCGCGCTTACCGAAGAGATAGCCTTTGTAGGGCGGGATGAGGTTGGCATGCAGGATAGCCTTCATGCGTCCCTTAATCCGGATGATCTGCGCCAAGACGCCAGCGCGCTCGGCCATCTGGCGCCGGCGGCTGTAGGTGTCCTCGTCAGCAACCCAGACCTCCGGCAAGAAGCCGGCAGCATGCAACTTTGCCAGGATCCCAGCATCGACCTTGTCGGTTTTGACTCGCGCATAAGCGATCGCCCGAACGAGCCTCGGATTGGCGACCGCGACGCGCTTAACGTGCGCGCGCAGAATACGTTCGACCGCCGCGCTGTTGCCCGTCACCTCGATAACCACCTCATCCTCGAGGCTGAGTGTGTTGGCAAAGGCGACAAGCCGATCGTGGACGAGATCAACGCGCAGCTGTCGGATTATTGTTCCGTCCTCCAGGATCGCCACCTGGGCGAACGATCGGTGGATGTCCATGCCGACGATTTGCATGCTTGGTTCTCCTTTGTCTCAGGAGCCAGTGGCTTGCACGACATCTACGGATCCGCGCTCGCAGCGCAGCCGGGCAAGTCGTAGGGGCGGCCAAGTAACAAAGCGAGCTCACAGCTCATGGTCATGGCGGCCTGCCACCGTTTCGTGCTCCAGCGCCCCTATCCCGGCTTGCACAGACTAATCCGGACGACCGGTCCTCTCCACCGGGTTTGAGCGCTGAAAACATCATGCCCTTTAACAATGCGGCTGAGCGTGAGCTACGGGCGGTCGCCGTAAGCGAAAAAATTGGACCTTCGAAGGATCCGATGAGGGCGGCCGGCGTGCAGCCGGCCTCTACAGCCTCATCGCCACCGCCAAACTCCGCATCCACGAACTGATGCCCTGCAATTGGCGACCTCAGAACGTCGTTCACGCAGCATAAGCGCGGTCAGCCATCCGCTCAGATCACCTAAACAGGGGCCGACACCGGAAGCGTACGATGCCGGTCTCGTCCGAAGTTTTCTCGTAGGCCTCCTCGGTCCACGCATAGCAGCGCGGCAGTGGATTTTTTGAGCCACCAGCCCCGGAAAGTTTGCAATCCAAAACTCACGACCGTGCCGAGGGCCGACTTCCGCGTATGCGCTCTAAGTATGCTTTTGCGAAGGGCCGCTTACACCCGGGCGCGTGAACTGATTGAGCGGTCGCTTCAGCCCGAGGTTCTCTCTTAGTGTTCTTCCAGAGTATCCAGATCTGAATTTGCCCCGTCGGCGCAATTCGGGAACAACGAGGTCAACAAAATCCTTGAGCCCACCGGGAACAGTTGCCGGCAGGATGTTGAAGCCGTCAGCGGCACGCTGATCAAATGTATTCACCATCGTGTTGGCAATGTCGTCTGGTGTTCCAACAACCAATAGATGGCCTCCGCTGTCCGCTATCAAGCGAATCAGTTGTCTCCAGGTGAATTTGTGGCGAGCGGCCAGGCCGAGGAGCACCTTTTGACGACTCTGGAAGAAATTCGTCTGCGGTAAAGCCTCGGGGACCAATGCGTCGAGATTCTCTGAACGTAGGTCAGTGACAAATCCGAGCCATTGATCGGCTCTGCTAGTTAGGACGTCGATAGGCGTATACGATTGCAGTCTCTGAAGCTTCTCAGACGCCTCTTGCTTGGTCCTTCCAACGATCGGGACAATGCCCGGCATGATTAACACCTGATCGTCCTGCCGCCCAAGGGCGCGCGCTTTCTCTTTGAGATTTGCGTAGTATCGTACACCGTTTTCTAACGAAGGTTCGGCCGTGAACACGACCTCTCCGACTTCTGCAGCGAACCGTATTCCGGCGTCGGATGCGCCGGCCTGAATCAACACAGGGTACCCTTGCGGCGGCCTTGCCACATTCAGTGGGCCTCTGACTGATAAGTAGTTCCCCCGATGGTTAAGCAAATGCAACTTATTGGTGTCAACGAAAATGCCACTTTGCTTATCGCGAATGAAGGCGTCATCTTCCCACGTATCCCAAAGACCCTTCACAACCTCTACGAATTCTTTCGCTCGAGCATAGCGCGCATCATAGTCTGGAAGTTCCTTCTCGCCGAAGTTTGCGGCTTCGAACTTACCTGCCGAGGTGACAATGTTCCAGGCCGCACGTCCCCCCGATAAGTAATCAAGTGAAGCGAACATGCGTGCAATATGATAGGGCTGGTGGTACGTCGTCGTCGCCGTC
The DNA here is from genome assembly GCF_025200885.1 of Bradyrhizobium huanghuaihaiense. Classification (NCBI taxonomy): domain Bacteria; kingdom Pseudomonadati; phylum Pseudomonadota; class Alphaproteobacteria; order Hyphomicrobiales; family Nitrobacteraceae; genus Bradyrhizobium; species Bradyrhizobium huanghuaihaiense. The sequence goes on from NZ_CP104172.1 coordinate 8,144,674, forward strand.
GCGACAAGACCGATTTGTTGTGTTCTTGAGGAAAGCGCTGACAGCAGCGTGATTGGCTCGAAGCCATCGTTTCGGCCTGCACGAGCTATCGTTGCATTATCACGCTCTGACACGCTCGGGCTATCAGCGCAAAAAATGAAGTGAAATGCCGCACTTTCGGCAAGTTCAGCCAGATGAGCATAATGCTCGATATCAATGCCGCCATTCGCTGGCACACTCGGATCGCGCCAAGCACCTTGATTATATCCGGCTTGGACGAGGAACAGTCCGAGCTTCATTTGATCACGCCGCATGCCGTACTCCTTGGAATTGGATTTTCGTTGCGCACCGCAGTAAGCACGCATTCGACAGCCTGGATTTCCAGATCCTATTTAGACAAGCGCGCTCGGCGAACGCGCTGGAGAACCCGTACTGCGTTTGCATGAGAAAGGAGGGCTCACTGCTGGAGGAAACCAGATTCCTGCACGCGACGAGCCAGCGCATCGATCAGGGCGCTTGGCGACAAAACATTGTGGTTGATGTTGCATGCCGAAGTTCTTGCAGCTGACAGGTCCGAGGCTTACGGTGACATGCTTCTATCTTCTAGATCAATCATCAACGTTGATAGTTGACCGAGCGCAACAGCTTCATCCCGCCAGAGGATGGCCTGGGGACTCATGGCGAGGTGTGGTCTTTCAGGAAGTTGTCCATCTGGTCTGAACCGAGGAAGCCGAGGTCGCGAAGCTTCAATGTTCCGAGGAAGGACCAGATGAACGTCCACAAGAATGCGCCTTTGACGCCCAAAGGCCGAGAGACGATGGCCCGAGGCGTGGTGGGAGGTGGGGCCGAGCCAAGCCGACGCGGCCTACAAGTTTGACACGACGCCGAAGACCGTCGCCAAATGGGTCAAGTGGTTCCGCGCAGAAGGTGTGGAGGGGATGCACGATCGCTCCTCCAAGCCGTATTCATCGCCGAGCCAAACCCCGCCAGCCACGTGCACGGCCATCGAGACCTTGCGCCGGCAGCGCCACACCGGCAAACAAATCGCAGCCGAGGTCGAGGCCTTACCACGACCGTCGGCTGCATCCTTGGTCGCTTAGGATGAAACCGGATACGCGATCTTGAGCAGGTCGAGCCGGAACGCCGGCATGAGCGCGAGAACCCAGGCGAGATCATTCAAATCGACATCAAAAGCTCGGGCATTTAGAGCGGGTCGACCACCGCATCACGGGCGATCGGACCGGCCAGAGCAACAGCCGCGGCGTCGGCTGGGAGTTGGCCCATGTCTGCAATGGCGATCATTCCCGCGTCGCCTTCTCCGAGATCAAGCCCGACGAGACGGCAGACAGCGCGGTGTCCTTCCTCAACGCGGCCGTGGCTTATTACAAGAGTCTCGGCGTCACCGTCACACGCGTCATGACGACAGCGGAAGTTGCTACAAGGCTTTCGCGTTCCGCGACGCTTGCCGAGACCTGGGCATAAGCACATCCGCACCCAGACCCTACACGCCCAAAATAAACAGCCAGGCCGCGCGCTTCATCCAGACCGCACTTCGGGAATGGGCCTACGCACAAGCCTACCCCACCTCAGATCGGCGCGCCCAAGAGCTGCCGATCTAGCTGCATCAGGGTATACAACTGGCACTGGCCCGCGGTCGTATAAAATTCGTACACCGATCAGCAGGCTCGGTTTGACCGAGGATAACCTCCTGAGGCTCCCCACAGGCACTCGATCGCGAGCAACCGGTCTTGCCGATTATGGCGTACCGGAATGTAGCATGCACAGCGACGTTACGCTTAGGCTTTTTGCCGCGCTCGATGTCGCTTCCGGGTTCGGCATCGGCGAAAGCTAAAAGCGCCATCGGGCGGTCAAGCCCTAGAAGTTCCTCAAAGAGATCGACGCCCAAATCCTGAAGGCCTCGATGTCCAGCAACTACGCCACCCACAAAACACCCAAGATCAAAGCGTGGCTCGCCCCGCCGGCTCCACTATCATGTCCACTTCACGCCGACTTCCGCGTCATCGATCAATCAGGTCGAGCGCTGACGCTAAGCTCACCAGAAAGCAAAATCCGGCAAGGTGTTCACACCTTCGTCAGGCAGCTCGAGGCGGACACGGTACCTTCATCGAACTGCACAACAACAACCATAAGCCCTTCAAATGGACCAAGTCCGCAGACCAGATCTTGGCTTCTGTCAAACGCTTCGTTGCAAAGTTCAGCAGACCTTATGTGGCGAACTTTAGATTCACCTGACTAGCTTCGAATGATCTTATTGACCCGCTCGATCCGAGCGCTGTGACCCGCAATCCAGGCTTGCCAATCGACTTTCTTTACCAGAGCATTGACCTCCGGCGAGCCGAGTATCGCGTCCTTGCGGAGTTCTTCCGGCAACTTGACGTCCGTCGTTACGGAATACCGAAGCGCTTGAGGAATTGCGAGCATGCCTTGATCGGAAAGCAGCTGTTCCGCGAACGCGTAGGCGGCTTCAGGATATTTCGTGCCCTTCACGATGTTCATGTAACTGGTGGTCGCGTAAATGCCTTTAGGCGGAACAGCGGTCACCATGGGAATGCCCATGGTACGCAGTTTGTAGGTACTGCCCGCCCAGAATATGCCTGCATAGACCTCTTCGGCTTGAAACATCTGCAATCCTGCGACGGTTGTCTGAGCGATCGCGACAATATTCGGTTTCGCCGCCTGCAGAATCTTATACGCCGGCTCCATGTCCGCGATCGAGCCGCCATTTTCCTCTGCCATGCCAAGAAGAAAGAGACTACTGGTATCCAAGGTCGGAGAAAAAATAACGGCGCGACCAGCGAGATCAGGCCGAGCAATATCCGAGTAGGACCCAAGCGGCTGCTTGATGTAGTTTGAATTGTAGACTGGATGGAGAGACGAAACGCTGAACGGCACGCCGTAGTCGCCATATTCGCGGAATCCGGGAAGGATCCGCTTGACATTGGGAACATCTGACTCCTTCGTCTCTTCGATGAGGCCAGCCTTAAGGAGCTCGAGCATGTAAACGTTGTCGGCCTGAAACAGGTCGAACGGAGGATTATCCTTATTCGCGACCAACTTGACGAAGTCAGATGTTTGAGCCCCGGCGAGTAATTCAACCTTCAGGCCGTACTTCTCCTGGAGTGGCGCGGCGACGCTCTTCATAAGGGCTTCGTCCCACGCACCGCCAAATCCGTTTACACGTAACTTGATGCGAGACATCTTTTTCGATTGAGCGTGTATGTGGGGCGCAGCTAGAGCGCCAATCACAGCCGCTGCTGCGGACTTCAGAAGTGTTCGCCTTTGCATTTCCCGCTCTCCTCTCAGCGACGCTAACAGTCACTTGCGTTTCCGGATTAGGAGCCGGTCCCACGGCGATTTGGAAAAGGATTCCGCTCGCTTTGCGATCGACCGAACTGAACGGCTCGTCACGCAGGAGGAAACCACAGGGCTGCCCATCACGCGCGAGCAAGCGCACGCGCTGGTTATAGCCACTCCGCGGCGACGGCAACCAGCTGCCGAATAACTTTATCGCATGTGCTCGAGCATGCACGACCCTGTTGTATGCACGATACGGTACTGAGCGTAACGTTTATCCGCCGGTCGAAGAAAGGATCTCTCCTTGATTCCCAACCTCGAGGTCCGAACGCAACATGTCGCGATTCAGCCCACTCTGAATTCCGCGACGCCTCAGCTCTCGGCTGAGAGCTGCGAAAGCGCGTCGACGACAGGAGTGATACCAGCGCCTGACGATCGCGCCAGTGAAGCGTGAAACATAGACTGAACGAGGATCAGCGCGTATCTAAGTAGGATGTAGTTGTCCTCCGCAAAGGCTGAAGGATTGAACGGTTTCCGGCCTTTCCGCCGCTTCAAGAGCCAGCCCATTTGAATTCTATGGGCGGCTCTATGAGTTCTTCTCTGAATCGTCACATCACCTCAACGGGTAGGGCTTACCGGTTGTCTCGGCTACCTGCTCCAAAAAGCAGTCGCACAGCCGCTCTACGTCGCGGACCTCATGCTCCGCTGTTATGCACACCCGAATCCCCGCTTTTCCTTGGCCGAGGGTTGGCAAGAACGCCAGCGACGTATACAATCCGCAGCTGAGGAGGCGTCTTGCGATTGCGATCGCATTGGCCTCCGGTCCGATGGCCATCGTTCTGATGGGAAGTGAATTGCCTTGCTCGGCGGTTGCGACACGACTGTCAAAGAGGTCAATTCTTCGCGCCAATCTTCCCTGCCGCTGGCTGAGTTCTGCCGACCGGTGGATTTTGCACGACCCGAGCGCCGCGCCAATCGCCGCCAGGTAGGGTGCGCTCGAAAATGCATAAGGAATGGAGTATCGCCGAAACAGCGTCCCTTGGTCGGCCGTTCCAAGCATCAATATTCCGCCCGACGCGCCGAAACCCTTGGCCAGCGAGGCGGCTATGATCGTTCGCTCACCGAGCCCATGCGGAAACTGAGAGCGAGCAAATCCTTCCCCTTGGCGTCCGAAGATCGATATGCCGTGAGCATCGTCGATATAGAGAAAGAGCCCATACCGTTCCTGGAGCTGACGCAGTTCCTTGATCGGCGAATAGCCTCCCATGGAGTAAACACCATCGCATACATAGGCGACCACAGGATTTTCGCGGCACAAGCGTTCGATCGCGTCGACGTCGTTGTGGACGATCGTTTCCACCCGCGTTTCATCAGCCACCACCGGCTTGTGATAGGCGAGCGAGACGTGTGCAAAGCTGTCGAATACCACGACCGGTTTTCTTCCGCCTGTCAATTGGCCCGAGGCGAGAATGGGCATCGCGCCCAGATTGGCGAGCATGACACTGGAAAAAGCGAGCACGCGCGCGCAGAACATCTCGGACAGAGTTTCTTCAAGCTCTCCAAGAAGATCGAAATTGAGGTGCGTGCGCGCACAGGACGAATGCAATGACCGTTGCCCCTCGATCGCCTCGATCGCGCCAGCGACGACCACCGGATGATTGTCGAGGCCCAGGTAGGAGCATCGCAGGAAGTCAATTACCTTCGGGCGACTCTCAAGTTGACCGTTGTCCCAAGCGACAGTGCGTCCGGTCGCGGAACGTCCATGAACCGCCATAAGACCAGCCGTGTGGGCCGCACCCAAGTACTGCCTGCCCTCGCTAATCATTTAGAGGGTGTTCCGAAGGTATTCAGTCGGCCACCACTATCCGAGGGCGCGATCCGCTTTTGCATTCTAGACTTCCATTCTCAGCCGATCGCTCAGCCATGTCCACCTTCAGCGAGACTTACGCCAATGGGCGAACTGAAGGATCCTGTTCGATTCTTACGGGCAGCTCGGCTGTCGCCTTTGTCTCGACGAGTTAAATCATTGGCTCTTTCGCTTGGGCAGCTACCAAATCAAGTAGAGCTATCCAGATTAGGTTAGGGGTATAGACCGGCATACTGGCTGATCTCGGTGCGGATGTTCTCAAAGTCAAAGCCAACCAATATCCTGATTGTTGGCGCGGTGTTGATCGAAGTGCCGCTTACGTCGACGGCCAGATGTTTGAGAAGACAATGTGCTTCTGCGTTTCCTGACTCTTAGCCATTGCGACGTCACACTCGACCTGACGCGGCCACTAGGTTTCGCTCTTGCTCTCGCAAGCGCCTTTTACGGCTGGTACTGATATCGTTGTCGACAATCCGTTGATGTGCTGCCGAAGCTCGCGTTGGCTTACACTGTGCTCAGAACATTCAACCTGTCATGACCCATGTCAGCCTTTGGTGCGGACTGCACCTATCACATTGGCGGGCCTATGGTTGGACTTGAGCACCGGCTCTGGTTGCTTCGCATGATCGGAACTCCCGAAGGCCACGCATCATGAGCCATTCCACCTTTTGGCAAAGACGTCGGCGGAATGAACGGCTGCTCTGCAGGTCTGGTCGGTTCACGCGCGCATTGCCGGGGCGGGGAAATTTCATAAGCTAACGCGAGTCGAATGCATGTTGCCGTTTGCGTTGCCATCGAGCGTCGTCCCAGTCCACGCCTGTCCGGCCCATGCTGAAGTCGATGGCGCGGCTCCCATGCGCCGGATGCAGGTAAGCATTTTCGCGGCCGGACAACGGCGACGCGGTGACGATCAGACGTCTTCGGGTATTTGCGAAATGCCGCGGGTGTTCACGACAGATAAGGCCCGCGCCAAAATGGGCCGCGCCTATCCCATTCTTCCAAAGAGTCATAATCACCGTGCAGATGCACTAGCACCTTCACGCGCGGCTCAAACTGGGGTTTAAAAGTGCGCGTCAATGCCAGCGCATCGCTTCGGCGTCATACGCGCCAGCAAGCGGATCGCTCACGGCCATCAGCTCACGTTTGAGCACTTTACTGCTGGAGGTGGTTCTAGGCAGCGCCCGGATGAAGGCAATGTACCGCGGCACCTTGAATACTGCAAGGTTCGCGCGGGCATGTTTGAGAATGCGCTCCACATCCAGCTTGTCTGGCGTGACGCCGTCCCTCAATTCGACGTAAATCTTGACCTCCTCGCCGCGCTTCACATCGGGAACGGGCACGGCGGCCACATCTGCAATCTCGGGAATCTCTCGGATCACCGCCTCCACCTCGCGTGCAGCGATGTTCTCGCTCGAGCGGCGGATCATGTCCTTCGTGCGTCCCACCAGCCAATGAAAGCCGAGCTCATCGCAGCGCAGCAGATCGCCGGTCTTGAACCATTCGCCTTCAAACAAGGCTGCGTTTGCTTCTGGCTTGTTCCAGTAGCCCTGTAGGATCCCGCGCCCCCTCACCCACAGCTCGCCTACATCGCCGACCGGCGTGGGGCTGCCATCCTCGTTCATCAGCCGCAGCGCTCGAAAAGGCGCACGGATCCCCACCGAACCTGAGTCCGCAAGTTCGTCGAACTCGTTCGTCATCAGCGTGGCATAGCCAATTTCCGTCATCCCGTAAGCGTCCTGGGTGTGGGCTCCGAAACGCTTCCGGAAGCGGCGCACCAAGTCAGGACTCCAGCCCCAATTCAGGGTCTGCTTTAGGCATGTCGCCCCATCCTCGTCAGAAGCCTCGGCTTGGCGGCCTATCAGCTCGGGAATTTGGCACCAGTCGATACGGTGCTTTTTGACCCAGCCAATGAAGCGAGTCGAGCTGAGTTGCGGAGCCAGGTAGAGCGTGCCGCCCTGTCGATATGACCTTAGGAGATGCTCTTGCGGATCGCCGTAGAAGAAGGGCTGCGCTGATAAATATCTCTGGTATGGCTGCAGCTCCGAGCACATAGCATGATACGACCTCACGCCCCAGTAATCGTGCGTCAACATGCAGCCCTTTGGAAAGCCCGTTGTCCCCGAGGTATACTGAATATTTAGCAAGTCATTGGGAGAGATATCTTCCTGTACCGATCCGTTATCAGCGCCTTTGACCAATTTATCGAGCGTAGTGGCTGTCCCGTGGGAAGGTTGCCCTACGAGAATTACTCTCTCCTTCGCGAGGTCTCGCGGCCAAGGCTCCATCGCCGCGAACACTGACCACGCCGCCCCGTCGACAACGGCGAACTTGGCTTGTGTGTCGCTGAGAACGTATTCGATTTCCCGCGGCGTGTAGCGCATGTTGATCGGGACCATCACCGCGCCGAGCTTCGCAATGGCGAACCACAGGACGGGGAATTCGATGCGATTGGGTAGCATCACTCCAATGCGATCGCGCTTGCGTACGCCAGCCGTACGTAGCGCATGCGCACATCTATTAGACAATTGGTCCATCTCCAAGTAGGTTGCGCGCTCACCGCGATCGAAGACGTCGATCGCCGTGGTTGAGCCGTTCGTCCTGGCTCGCATTGAAACCAGCTGCGCGATTGTGATCGTCTCATATGCGGACTCCAGCGCCTCGATCTTGCGCAACGCGTTCGCGACGCGCTCTTGCAGCTGAGTTGCTGTCAATTTTTCGAGTATCATAATTGGAACCCTTGTTTCGAGAGCACGGGACAAGTCCACCCAGCGCTCTAACCTTTTCGAGTTGATGCACCTCGCTGGGATTGTGGATCACCAGAGCCACTGTCGATGCGCAGATTTCCTAGTCCTCAGCTCGCCGATTCCGCATGCCCGTCGTAGAGACAGGACCGTCAGGTTCACCGCTCCAGCGTGCTGACGCGCAACTTCTCATTCGGATCAAGATCAAGCGGCGCCAACACGCAGGAAGATGTGGATATCACCTTGCGACTCGGCATGGCCCGCGTGAGCGAGGCGGGAGTTTGGCAGCCTTGTTCGTGCCGGCGCACTTGAGGCAATCGTGAGACGTGCAATGATTAACTACGGCTGCCATTGGTGCACCTTTCTATTATGATAAGCTGCGCGCTCGCCGGTCTTCGCGAATACGCAATTGATCGTACCTCATTAACAAGGATCGGGGCACTACCTACTCTGGTGAGCATATCCTTCGCCATGATGAAGCGGCTTGGCGCGGATCCGCACACTGTGACACTCAATTCTCTCAGAGAACCATTGAAATGGTGCAAGCAATTTCTTGGCGAAAGTAGTGATCACTATTTCGACCTCGCATGGCACGCACTGTTTATCGTGCGCGGTGCAGAAACTTTTGGTGGCGAGACGTCATCTCGGATACCAATCGGTGAACACGGACCAGAATATGGGAGCCGCCAGTCGGCAAAACTATCGCGAGCATCCTCGCAGATAAGGAATACCGCCGCCACAATGCAGCGCGAGACCACAAGTTCAGGGGCTTTATCTCTTGGCAGGATTGCAAGATCCAGGTTAAAGTGCGGCAGGCGCCACAGACCCGCCGTCCGGCCTGTCATCGCTCATCTCAAGGCTGAACAACCGCACGGACCCCAACTCGGCGAGGGACGCTGCCAACGCCATGCTCAGCCCAGCCACCTACAACTTTCGCCATGCCATCCAGTGGATGAGGTTTGGCGAACCAAATTCTGGTTGCACTCTTCGCCCGACCGTAAGAGGTCATTTCCCCTTTCAATTACCCATAGTTTCACGCCCGACTTGAACGACGCGTCGGAGGCGCAATCTTGAATGGGCAACACACTTTCGTGATTCGTTGTTGAGCACCCGATTCGGGAGCATGGCATGCCCGATGGGGCTGGTGTACGCGCTGAGGCGCGTGCTCAGCGATTGACGATCGGTATAACCCAGACGTGGGTTGATCGGGAAACTCCGGATGCGAGTTTAAGGATGAGCGGCTTGGCCGCCGAGAGCGATACAAAGCATCCCCCTGGTTCGTCAGGACTGGCCAACACGAAGGCCGCCTATCACTTCTTCTCCAACGAGCTGCTCAACGAGGCGGACATTCTTAGCGGCCACGTTGAGGCAACGCGCGGGCGCGCGACGGCAAGGAGGGATCAATCCTTGTCCTCCATGACACGACAGAATTCAGCTTCAGGCGCGACAAGCCGGAACTAATTGGCTTCATGGGTATGACGCAGCTTTCGACATGCAGAGGCGGTCCGACAGCAGTGCGCATGCAGTGCGGCATCCTGATGCGTTCGAGCCTCGCCGTAACGACCGAGGGGCTTCCGCTCGGCCTCGCGGCGATCAAATTATGGACCCACAAGAAGTTCAAAGGAACGACGGTGCTGAAGCGGAAGATCACTCCGACGGATGTTACGGATCGAGCAGAGTTCGCTGGCTGGAGAATCCACAGCAGTCGACGGAGCTGCTGGCGATTGAGGCCGGTGCATTCATATCGGTGATCGCGAGAGCGACATCTTTGAGCTGTCGACGCATCTTCTTGATGACGATGCACAATCGCTCGACACCGAATGCGCTACCGCAACGGCCCTCACCCGCAGACTCAAACCAGCTAAGAGTCAGTGACGACGGCGTCGAGAAGTGCAGCTGCACCTGGACGAGGTCCGGAGACGACGCGAGATGCATGTTCTTAGACCTTCTCGTCCTGCCCGCCCGCGACCTTGCTGAACTCGTGCCCGCGCGCAAGACACTCGGCGTCCTTTTTTATCGCACTAGCATATCCCGCTCATCAATAACTTCGCGTTGCTTACGGCATCATACACCGGCAACCGTGTCTGCTTGCGCACCTCCTGGGCCACTGCTGTAAATCCCGCGCATTCAAATAACATCGCCTCAACGTCATCATGTTGTTTGCGCATAAGCGCGATGGCAGCCAGCAGATCCTCGATCATCTGTGAAACCGTGGTGTTATTCTCGGGCTCCGACATCGCTCTCCAGGTCTCGGAATTCTCGATGCCAGCAACTGCTATGCGATCATGCGACTCAACACCGGCGATCCTCAGCAAATTCGACGTCAGTGGTTTCGAGTCGAACGTCACGATGCCGACGCGCCCCTTGATGGTCGCAACGATATACGGCAGAAGTAACAATGAGGACATGGAAACTGGCACTGATAGCGCCTGCGCCACTGCCTTCTGATACTTGATAGTAAAACCGCAATTGGTCGTGATCGCAATTGCGCCATCGCGCACTAAGCTTTTTGCCGTGCTTACGAACGCGACTTCCATTTGATCGTCATCCGCGCCAAAAACGACATTCTTGACCGAAGCCCCCGGGACGCGGCGGCAAATTGTTGGAAATGAAAACGTCGCAGGATTGCTGACCGATCCGGCCAGTATCTGTGGAGTACTATTTAGCTGCAATATACCGAGTGTGCGCGTCACGTTACCCACCTCCTGCAAGATCGAAAGAGTCATTTCTGCTTTCCGAGCGTTCCGGCGGATCGTCTATTGATCGCGACCGTGGCATACAAAGAATCTGTTGCGCGAACTTGATAACTGTTGCGGGATGCCGCCGATTTGGCCGAGAGGCTGCGCGGGCGCTGCTGCTGCATATGTGCAGCTTAAGTAGCATCGGTTGCTTCGGTGTTTCGGCGGCATAAGATAGATGATTGGCGTCACGTGTTCCGTGAGGACGGAATCGCCTGCTCAAGACTGATATCTCGTGCTTCAACACGGCCCGGTGCTCTGCACTAGACTTGGCATCCATGTGGTCCGCTCGATTTGTTCTTCATGCGCTGCTCTGCAGCCTTCAATCCATCTATATTCCGAAGATACAGGCCCCAATCCGATACTTTCGTCAGACCATCAAACACGAAACCAAAACAATATCGATAACTGCGCGTACAGAGCCGCTTGCGACCCGTCATCATCTTCGCCAACGCTAGCAGGAAAATCGTCCTTCAAGAGTTTATTCTTTCAGCAGCCTGTGCCGCTATTGGTTCGTCGAGCCGGCTTCTTAGTTCGTCCCCAGTTAACCAAATAAGCCATTCGTCGCCCACTATATCCTCTTCTACCAACCGCAATATCGCCCCGCCGGGTTCATGATGGGTATACTGCGAAACGTTGCCCTTATCCACTCGCCAGCGCGCTGCAAGCGCACATACGAAATCAGGAGCCCACAGCGCAAAGGACACGCCATGTGCTGTTCGTGTTATGAGTTCGGCCATCCCCCCTCCCCTAAGATCTCTGCGGACCCAAAGATCCCCGCCGTAGGCCACCTTTCCGGTCATCTTTTTGGCGCTTGGTGCTGCGCAAGCACAACGGTCCTGAGGATGCGCATGTATGCTCGGGTCACCGTAAAACGCCTTCAGAGATTCAAGGTGCTCGGCAAAGTTGGTCTGTGAAAGGTCATATAGCCGGGCAGCATATGAAAGGGCGACCTCATTCTGGTTGACCCCTATTATCCAGTAGCCCTCGCCAGATTTAATCGGCGAGCGATCTGGCCGAAAATTCGGAGATATCCGCCCTTTCGTTGGAATGCCGCGGGTGATTGAGACATACTCCTGAAAATCGAATCCTATGAAAAGCTTGATGTCTCTTTGCGCGGCCGCGTCGCTATGTAGTTGAACCAAACGTGAGATTGGCAGCGGGTCAGTTTCGCTGTTCATTGCTGCACATTATCCTGTCGTGATGAGCTGCGTCATAGGCCGCACGGCGGGTCGCGGACTGAACGATACACCATCGACATTGGCTCGCGACTACCTATTTTGGTGAGCACAATAATGTCGATGTGAGCAAGTGACGATAGCAGGCATACGCATCCGCTGGCGGCAGAGAAGGAGCGGTACGCAGCTCCCATCCTTCGCCAGTCGCTGCATCAACTCACGATTAATACCGCCGAGAAGATTCCAACCGCCAGAACAGCAACTGTTCCAAAGAACATGAAAAGCTCGGACTTCGACAAGCGTAATGCAGGAGCGGACGGCCGTAGATCCTGAAGTCCGCCAGAGCGATCGACAGTTTGCGCACACCTCTGAGAACGGGAACTCCCCACATTCTGGAAACATCCTTTCGCGCTAAGCCGCGGACGGATCGAATTCATTACTTGAGGAGTTAGGGAATGGACTTTGTGCATCCTGATGAGCTGAACGCCATAGTCGGTGAACGCCTTGACGCCTGCGTCTCGGACCCAAACACCCGGACCAAGCCGTCCCAGGGTCTATCTGTTGGCGACGTCTCTCAGCCCGTTCTCCTCTCTGCCAAGATCGCTTTCAGCGAGACCGATCGCGATGACGGATTGAACCTCGTTGAGGTGCGTGATGAGCCGGCATTAACGAACGACGTTAATCTTCAACGCGTCATCCACGGTAATATTTTATGCGGCTGATTTCGAAAGAACCTACGCGTTCGCTCTCTCAACTAGATTTGCATGGTTGCTCTCCTCTGCTCGATGCTCTGTAGAGGATTGTCCGTTCCCCCGTCTACTCCCCCATCGAACGGATGATGGGCGCTGGCAAGCTTCAGGTTCAGCCGAGTGACGGTCGCCATCACATCCGCGCGATGGCAGCCAGTCCGGTTGAATACGGCGATGTCAGAAATTCTACAACCGGCAGCTTCATTCCAACTTCATCTGCTAACCTCACATGTTTTCTCCTGTCCGGCGAACGGCACGCCGATTGCTGGGAGGTAGATGCCAGCCGCAGCGAAGGCGCTCGCCTCGGCTGTCCGCCAGGAGCTCACGATGAGAGCCGATCAGGTTTGCAGCGAACTTTACCGAACCCGACAAAGAAACTGCAGAGTCATTAAACCAAACGATCGGCCACTAGGCCGCTTCCTTCGCGCAAGCGGACATGCGCGCAAGCGGACATGCTTGTGGAGCCTTATCATGGCAGTGAGGCGGTTTCAGGTGTTCCCTTTCGAGGGCCATTCGCGCTCGAAGAGATCGGTTGTTTCTTTTCAGAAATGCTACTCGACCTATGCAGTGGGTGAACTCGTGCTATCGAGCGAGCCTATGACCTTCGAGAACTGCGCGGAGGTGCTTAAGACGGCGCCTCTCAAGGAACTGGACCTTCACCTGGCCGGGGCACGTCATCGCGCATTCGCAGCACAGGCGCTCCGCCAGTGTGGCTCTGCAGGCGAGTTGGTCATCACTATCAACAGGTCCGCAACCCAAATTGGCTTTTACGCGCCATCACAACTCGCGGTCAGCGAGAACGGCTCAATGTCTCAATACGCCAGCAGCAAAGCGACGCGGATCTTCGTGAATGTGGCAACGCTCCGGATTCCACCTCGGTGGAAGCACGGCCTGCCTGCTACGCGCGACTATCAGTGTTGATGCGCATCGAGGTCATCCGGGGGGGTGGGGGTGCCGGCAGCTTCACAATAAACCTCGCCGTGGTCCTGCAGATCGTTCGAACGTGTCTCGCCGGATTACCGGCGCACTCGACGACTATTTGGACTGACTCGGCACATGCGATGCCTTTGGTGCAGTCGATTGCGCCGATCTTCAGCAGGAGGAGCGAGATTAACAAAAATCAGTCATACGCCGCATTCTGGACGGCGCTAGTGACGTTCTGCGCAGCACAGCGGCGTCATCCCGTGCTGTCTGGACTAACATTCCATGACACATCGTGATATGAGCCGCCGGGATGGCGGCAATTGAGAGGTTTGGCTGATGCGCGTGTCCTATCTCTTCACCAGCGAGTCCGTGTCCGAGGGCCATCCGGACAAGGTCTGTGACCGGATCTCCGATGAGATCGTCGACCTGTTCTATCGTGAAGGGCCGAAGGCGGGCATCGACCCTTGGCAGATTCGCGCCGCCTGCGAGACGCTGGCGACCACCAATAAGGTGGTGATCGCCGGTGAGACCCGCGGTCCGAAATCGGTCACCAACGAGCAGATTGAGAGCGTCGTCCGCGGCGCGATCAAGGACATTGGCTACGAGCAGGAGGGCTTCCACTGGAAGACCTGCGATATCGAGATCCTGCTGCATCCGCAGTCGGCCGATATCGCCCAGGGCGTCGATGCGCTGCAGCCGGGCGAGGTCAAGGAAGAAGGCGCGGGCGACCAGGGCATCATGTTCGGTTACGCCACCAATGAGACGCCCGATTTGATGCCGGCGCCGATCTTCTACGCTCACAAGATCCTGCGCCTGATCTCCGAAGCCCGTCACTCCGGCAAGGAGAAGGTGCTCGGTCCGGATTCCAAGAGCCAGGTCACCATGCAGTACGAGAACGGCAAGCCGGTCGGCGTGCGCGAGATCGTGGTTTCGCACCAGCATCTGATCGAGGACCTCACCTCCAAGCAGGTGCGCGAGATCGTCGAGCCCTACGTGCGCGAGGCGCTGCCGAAGGACTGGATCACGCCGAAGACGATCTGGCACATCAACCCGACGGGCAAGTTCTACATTGGCGGTCCCGACGGCGATTCCGGCCTGACCGGGCGCAAGATCATCGTCGACACCTATGGCGGCGCGGCCCCGCATGGCGGCGGTGCGTTCTCCGGCAAGGATCCGACCAAGGTCGACCGCTCAGCGGCCTATGCCGCGCGCTACGTCGCCAAGAACATCGTCGCCGCCGGTCTCGCCGACCGCTGCACTCTCCAGCTCGCTTACGCCATCGGTGTGGCGCGTCCGCTGTCGATCTACATCGACACCCACGGCACCGGTAAGGTGTCGGAGGACCAGCTCGAGAAGGCCGCCGCCAAGGCGATGGATCTCACGCCGCGCGGCATCCGCACCCATCTCGACCTCAACCGCCCGATCTACGCGCGCACCGCAGCCTACGGTCATTTCGGCCGCACGCCCGACAACGAGGGCGGCTTCTCCTGGGAGAAGACTGATCTCGTCGAGCAACTCAAGCGCGCGCTGTAACGCTCTTACCTCGCTCCGCTTGCGGGAGAAGGTCGTCGCGAAGCGGCGGATGAGGGGACCCTCCGCAAGCTCTGTGCTTGGATAGAGCCCCTCACCCCAGCCCTCTCCCCGTAAGAACGGGGAGAGGGAGAATGTGCCACATAGCGTTCAGCTTGCCTTGGTACTGACACGCCAGCCCTCACTGATTAGGAAACAGACATGAACGCGAAGCCCGGCTTCACCGATTACATCGTCAAGGACATTTCGCTCGCCGATTTCGGCCGCAAGGAGATCTCGCTCGCCGAGACCGAGATGCCCGGCCTGATGGCCACCCGCGAGGAATTCGGCCCGAAGCAGCCGCTGAAGGGCGCGCGCATCGCCGGCTCCCTGCACATGACCATCCAGACCGCGGTGCTGATCGAGACGCTCGCAGCCCTCGGCGCCGACATCCGCTGGGTCTCCTGCAACATCTATTCGACCCAGGACCACGCTGCGGCCGCGATCGCCGCCGCCGGCATTCCCGTCTTCGCCGTCAAGGGCGAGACGCTGACGGAATACTGGGACTATACCGCGAAGCTGTTCGACTGGCATGGCGGCGGTACGCCGAACATGATCCTCGATGACGGCGGCGATGCCACCATGCTGGTGCATGCCGGCGTCCGCGCCGAGAACGGCGACACCGCCTTCCTCGACAAGCCTGCTTCCGAGGAAGAGGAGATCTTCTACGCGCTGATCAAGCGCCTGCTGAAGGAGAAGCCGAAGGGCTATTTCGGCGAGATCGCCAAGAACATCAAGGGCGTCTCGGAAGAGACCACCACGGGCGTGCATCGCCTCTACGAGATGGCCAACAAGGGCACGCTCCTGTTCCCCGCCATCAACGTCAACGACAGCGTCACCAAGTCAAAGTTCGACAATCTCTATGGCTGCCGGGAATCGCTGGTCGACGGCATTCGCCGTGGTACCGACGTGATGCTGTCGGGCAAGGTCGCGATGGTCGCGGGCTTCGGCGACGTCGGCAAGGGGTCGGCGGCCTCGCTGCGCCAGGCCGGCTGCCGCGTCATGGTCTCCGAAGTCGATCCGATCTGCGCGCTGCAGGCGGCGATGGAAGGCTATGAGGTCGTGACCATGGAAGACGCCGCGCCCCGCGCCGACATCTTCGTCACGGCGACCGGCAACAAGGACATCATTACCATCGAGCACATGCGCGCGATGAAGGATCGCGCCATCGTCTGCAACATCGGCCACTTCGACAACGAGATCCAAATCGCGGCGCTCCGCAATCTGAAGTGGACCAACATCAAGCCGCAGGTCGACGAGATCGAGTTCCCGGACAAGCACCGCATCATCATGCTGTCGGAGGGCCGCCTCGTGAACCTCGGCAACGCGATGGGCCATCCGTCCTTCGTGATGTCGGCATCCTTCACCAACCAGACGCTGGCGCAGATCGAGCTGTTCGCCAACAACAAGGACGGCAAAAATCAGAAGGAGGTCTACGTGCTGCCCAAGACCCTCGACGAAAAGGTCGCCCGCCTGCACCTCGCCAAGATCGGCGTCAAGCTCACCGAGCTGCGCAAGGACCAGGCGGACTATATTGGCGTGAAGGTGGAAGGTCCGTACAAGGCGGATCACTACCGTTACTGATCGCACATCTCTGGAAAAGCCCCGGCACAGCTTGGGGCTTTCGTGCTTGATGTCGCTCTGTTTGAGGTGCCGCGGTTTCCGCGACAGCCAGACCAGGAGATTTCTGCGGCTTTCAAAGAGAAAACTGGCCATGAATCGAAGGCTAAGCACTATGACTGTATTGAAGACACAAATCAAATTTGGACTGCCGGCTTCAGCTAGGCAAATACTCGGGACTCCAGCTTCCGCTGATAGCGCCCGCAGCCGAGCAACCCGTCTATTTCGGCTTCGGGCTACTGCAACTACCGTTAGAATGTGCAGCGTTGAGGCGCCGTATTCTTCCATGGTAGACAGCGCATGGACATTTCCTACCGCCAAGCGGGTCGACCTACCTTGTTACGGTCTGGCCGCTTGGATGGGCTTAAATATAAAAAAGGAAGAGCTGCCTGGTCGATTCCCGCAGCATGCGGATTCCATCGCAAAACTGGTCACGCCACAAGCCTCGAACCACTTCGCTAAATCATGCATGCAGGTTTGATGTGAATGTGTCGAATATGCGCGCCAGGATGTCAGCGCATCCCGAGTTCACCGCAGCCATGTGCAATCTTCTCAATATCGATTGCGGCGGCCCCGAGGTTGGCTGACTTCAACTAAGGCGTCGCTTTGAGCGGCGAACTTGGATCTCGAACCTTCGGATGTCGGCCTCGCTCGTGTCGAGCGCCCGGAATGACGAGCGAACAAATAAGACGCTTTCATGGACGCCAAAGCCGGCCTCGCCAATTGCATCGCCAAGGACATTATGCTCACCGATGTTTGGCAAGGAGATCTCGCTCGCCTGGACCGAGATGCCCAGCCTGTGGCCACGCTGGCGCAGATTGAGCTGTTCACCAACAGAGAAGGGCGGCAAGTACGAGAAAAAGATTTACGTGCCGCCGAGGACGCTCGAGCAGAAACTCGCCGGGCTCCCACCTCACCGAGATCGCGCGGTGTGTTTCGTTTTGCCAGCAAGGCTCGTCAATATCCCGCATAGCATGCTGATTGGTCTGATGAGTAAGAAGGAGCCACCTGCAAAGCCCATAGACCTTGGCCGATGGATCGAGACTTGTGCTTCGTTTTCGAGTGGGGGAACATCAATGTCGCAGTTGCCGTGAACTTCACCGAAGCCGGATCAGGAAATTTCTGCAGCTTTCAACAGAAAAACCGGTCATCAGTCGAAGGCATGCTGCAGCAGAGCCGGTTAACAGCATTTAGCCAGATCGGACTTGGGCTGCCGTCCTCAGCTAGGCAAATACTCGCGACTCCAACCCTCGCTGATGGCGCCTGCGGCGAGCAACGCGTCTATGTCGGTTTCGTCGTATTGCAATCTCCGCAGGACCGACCGGGTCGAAGCGCCGTATTTTTCTGCGGGAGACAGCGCATAGATTTTTGCCGTCGCCAAGCGGATTGCATAGGGATCAATCAACGTTACGGTATGGCCGCTCGGATGGCCATGGAATATTGAAAAGGAATAGCTGCCCTGATCGATCCCCGGAGCACCATCCGCAGGCCGCGAATGCGCCGATCGAATGGCCGCCATGCTCTCGCAGATCGCGGCACCGACATCGACTGCATCAAATCTTGACAACCATTCCTCAGCCGATTCCATCGCGATTGCCGTTGCAAGGAAGGAGACGCGGTCTTCCTTCGGCACATCGGCAAGCCCTTCAAGTCCCTCGACCCGCGCTAGGCGAGACAGATCGCCCTCGCGCGCGCTGAGCAGGACGCTGCGGCCAGAACCCGTCCTATAGAGACGCGTTAGTGCATCATAGCCCTGAGCATCGGGACCGGACGGCTCATCGAAGTGTCCACGCCCATCATACTGGTAGCAGAACGGGATCTGCAGGATACCGGAGAGTGACGACAGTGATATCCGAGCCCGCCCTGCGTGGCCAGTCTTGGCTCTCTGGTACAGTGCGACAGCAACGCCCAGAGCCGCGCCGAACCCACCCAGTACGTCAATTGTACCGACATGCGCGTGCTCCTCGGGTGTCTCCGCCGAACCACCAAATCTCAACATGATGCCCGTCGCCGCTTGGACGTTATTTTCATAGCCGAGATAGTCGCTGCGTGGGCCGCGGTGGACGCCGCCGAAGCAATCGAGCTGGCAGAAGATCGCGTCGTTATTGAGCGCTTTCAGGCTTTCCAGGTCGAGGCCCATGCCCTTGACCTGCAGGTCAGTCGCGTTCCAGATGACGACATCAACCGACTTCACCAGCCGCTCGAGAACCTCCCTGCCACCGGATGAACCGATATCCACCAGAACCGAGCGCTTGCCGCGCATGTGAGCCATGCCGTAAATGACTGTATTATAGCAGTCGTAAAGCGGGCGTGCGGGATCCAGCTTGATCACCTCCGCACCGAAACGGGCGAGATAGTAGCTCGAATGTGGGCCAGCGATGACATTAGACAGGTCAAGAACCCGTACGCCGTCGAGCCATCCCGCCGGCGTTTCGGCCGATCGGGCGTTCGGCCGTTTCGTTGGGATTGCCGACAGCGCGGCGAGGGCCTGGTCGAAGGCGGCCCATTTCCGTGGTGCCGGGCTCAGCATCGCTTTCCCGCTTTCCTCCAGCCAGGCCAGAGGTCCGGGCTGGACCATCCGTCCATACACCGGATCGCTGACCTCAATCATCTGGCCCGTACATTTTGCGTGATCGTCGCCAATCCATTCATGTAACCAATGCTGCGCCGCCGCGGGAATTCGGCTTTCCCCGAATATACGCTCCCATTCCTTTGCTGTTCGTGTCAGGAAGACAGCCTTCATCCGCCCCGCGATCTTATCCGCCCAGTATTTCGGCAACGGATAGGAGCTGAGCGAAAAGTCGGATCGCCATTCGCGAATAGGACGATAGATATCGGTCTCCTCTGCGTGTCCCTCGCCCACGAGTTCGTCGTACAGTCCCAGAACCTGCAAGCAGCGCTTGGTATGATACTTGTGGCCCGGGCAGACGACATAGAACATGCGTTCGTCCTTACATTTGTAGTTGCGGCAAAATGGATCAAGCAGCTCCTGCGAGGAGTCGTAGGAAATATCCATGGGCAATCCCGCTTCGCCCCGCCGGGCGATCTCGCGCTCACGTTGAGTTTTGTAGCGGAGCGGAAGGTCGTCAATGCTGATCGAATTGTAGGCGAGGCCTTCCATCACCGCACATGCAAGAGGCACCTCGATCTGATCGCCGATCCCGCTCCGTTCCCGCGCCTGAAGCGCCAGTACCGTGGCCGAAACCGCGAGCATCGTGCCGTAGGCGGATGCCAAAGGCAGCGGCGAGAAGGATGGATTGACACCTCTCAGCACGCGGCCCAGTCCCATATCGGTGAACACGCCCGAGGATGCCAAGATCACGGCTTCGTAGGCGCGCCGCTTGCGACGGAGTTGATCGTTGGAAGCAAAGCCGGGAATGGACACGGTAATCAAGTCCGGCCGCGCCTTGCGTTCGGCGGTGAAGTCGATGCCGAGGCGGCTCAGCACTCCTGGTCGGAAATTCTCGACTACGATCTCCGCTTCCCGGACAAGTGCCTGCGCCTGCGACACGCCCTTGTCAGTCTTCAAGTCGATCGGAACGATCAGCTTGTTTCGATTGAGTATCGCGTTGGCCGGGCTGTCCCAGAGCGGACCTGATGGCGGATCGATATGCACGACGGTGGCGCCAAGATCGGCGAGGATCATGGTCACCGCCGGGCCGGCAATGAACTGACCAAAATCGAGGACCTTGACTCCGAAGAGAGGAAGGGTTGAACGTCGCATCTCTGTCACTTTGTGGGCTGTCCGGGACGGTGCTGGGAGTGCAACGGATGCCGATTGGCTTCGCGAGGATGAAGGCCGCCGGTTTCCTGGTGATCATAAAGGGGGAGAAGCGCACCAGTTTTCCCGCTGGGGATCTATATGGGCAATCAGTCCGTGCCCCTTCCACACAAGTGGCTGGCCCATCGCAATCGGATTTGCTCACAGCCGGTCATCGTGGTGCCGAGTGCAATGCCATTGGCGATATCGCCCGCAAACTCTCGCCAGACCAGCACCGCTCTGGCAGACAACGCTCGAGTTCCATTCGACACGGGCATATATCCGGCAAGCGCCGGCTGCGACATGATCCCGCGGATCCGGCGTATGCTGTTCGCAGCGATCTTTCGATCTCCGGATTCACCAGCACGCGCACTGCGCTCCACCGCATGCCTACCTTTTCGCTGAAAGCTGAACTGTTGCGAGCCGACCCAGAAGCGGCATCGGCCTTCGCGGCGCCGACTGTCAATGGCGATTTCCTTTAGCAAGGGGGGGAATGCCGATACTTGCCCGTGTATTGCTGATCCAGTAACGGTGCAGATGATGAATACCTGTCTTTTGATGACAAACAATGGCATGTGGTCACACCTATCCAACATGTTCAACATCTGACAGCATCGACACTTGAGCTGTCGATGAGCCATTACTAAGCGCCGTTGAAGCCGGTCGCTATTTCGTCACTCCCGCCCTGATCTGCTCGATGGCGCTCATGAGGATGCGATCGCCTTCTCCGATACACGCGTCGGGAGCGACATCGGTGATAATAAGCCGAGTTGTCCCACGACTAGGCTAAGCACTTTAAAGCGTACTGCCACCCCCGCAACTATCAACTCTGATAGTCGATATCGCTGATGTCCAAAACTGAAGTATCTTACATACTTGTATGTGGGGCAACAGCATCAACCTGTCGAGGTGACTACGTCGCATACATCGCGCTTTGCTCGGCCACCGACCGCGCTGCCCCGAGACAATCAGCACGGCGCAGCAGACGACAACGCCTCGCTCGCACGTCAGGATCAACGACGATCGAAAAGTTGATGGCCCAGCTTGAGAACCTCTGAGCTCGAGCTCGATATCGATTTCTCTGCGCTTCCGTTCTCCATCCTTCGAAGCGCGGGATCGTGCACCGTGCTTGCGATTGGCGCCGAACGCGACAAGGACAGCAACCAGTTCGCACAGGTCCTCATGCTGATCTTGGGAGGTCCGCACCCATGCGCGATGACGTCTCCGAGATGGGGAGCGGCCATGACTCAACTCCGCCGATGCCTTCGCAGTTTTCGCCGAGGAGCTGAACATCAGCGTCGAGGACCCGATCTATGCCCGTGAAGAGCGCTGCAAGGCGAACCGTTTGAGTTCGAGAACAAGGCCAAACTTGGCGATGCGAAGTTTTGGCAGCCCCGTGGCTGTCGCCAAGATTAACGACTTTTACGCCAAATCGAACAGCAAGGCACCAGAAGTCGTGGCCCGTTCGTCAGCACAGAGGCCATCGACGAAAACACTCGCAGCATTCGGTCGCGGCAAGCGCCATCTGCATGGGCGTATCTGACCTCTGTAAAGCCATGAACCGCGAAAATGTGCGCCCTTGCGCGACGCCCGCTGAACTCGGCGAAGTCATTGCCTGCCAGCCGCCAGCGCGCTCGACCAATGCTAAGGCGCCGTTGCAATGTCATGGGCCTCCGCCATCCAGCACATGATGATCCCGACTTCGCGCTGACGTGAGTTCGCAATCGCAGGATTGGCTTTCAAAACGCTGACGATTAAATTAAGTGCTCCCGGTTCTCACCGGCGAGCACACGCCTAACCGTTCCTGCGAATTCCTGGAAAATGCCGCGCAAGCCGGCACGCTTAAGGCCGTCCTTAGTACGGTAGCCCAAAGCCCTGATCGTCCTTTGGCCCATGAGCCGGAGAGCGAACAAAGCGACTGACGCGGCCGCTTTCCTGTGATGGTTAATATGCATCTGTTCGATCTCCTCGACCGAAACCGGCGCTAGCTCCAGATATCCTGCGTCGACGGCCCGATGGAGCAACTCTTCGCCGGCTGGCGTGCGAACGACGGCCACATTGGTTCCGGGCGCTTCGCCGTAAACAGGCTTTCCGTTCTGAAGGATCCAGCCATCGGGCACGGAAATATCCGCGACTTCGCCTACTCCATCGGGGCAGATCTTGCAGCGAAAAGGAAGTTCGTAGCGGAATTTACCCATGTGCCAAGCCCCTGGATAGGGCAGGTCGTAAATGGTTCCGTCGCGTGTCTGCACACGCAGGGGGCCGGGCCACCCTTCCCCACGGTATCGGTACAAAACGACATCCAGCTCGTCGACGCCGTGGTGACGCATTACGGCCTTGGCGACGTGAGCAGAGTGAACGCCACCACAGAAGTTGGTCAACATGTAGGGGATCAGCCGTTCGACCCGCGGGTCGATACTTCCGAGAGCACGAACAGCCGAGGTGTCGCAAGGTTTTCCGATCACCGCGAAACGTTTGCCTTCGTCGAGCAGCCGGTGCACATTGACGAGAGGCGACGATGGTCCGTAGCGAGACTGAGCGGCGCGCAGTACTTCGTCCGGCGTCCTCGAGATCGTGGATATCGTCAGCCAGGGCTGTCGATCGTCGGCACGGACGTGCAGTACGGCATGGACCCGGCCACTCGTAAGGAGATATCGACCTAGGGCCGTCAACGTGCCGCCTGCGGCCCCCTTCTGACGGACGATCGGCTCGCTGGACCAGGACCTGTGTATTTCACGCATGGGGCCCCACACCGGATGGATGGGGACCCGTTGGGGTCTGCCGGGCCCGTGGATCGACACGCCCGGGCAAACGGCCATGATCTGCTCGTTCTTACCGGCAGCGACTTCACCTCGGACGAGAGGCCGCATGTTGCCTTCGATATTGATGCCCATCGATATCGCAGAGCCGACTATGCTCGCGCACAGGCCACAGCCCGTGCACAGCCCGCTGCCCACTACATCCTCGACGTCACGGGCGGGCGCGGCGAAGAACGTTCGCTTGCTGCGCAACTGCTTACGGGCCATTGGGGAGTTCTCCAGTCCTGCGCGCAGTGAGCAGCGTGATTCGAGGGGTTGGCTTGCCGGGCATCACGTGCCACCGGCGAGTTCGCGTTCAGCGCAGCCCGATGCTCGTGCCGGCGGGCTCGGGACGAGACAGCTCCGCGTGCAGCCGGGCCAGCTCCAGCATGCGCTCGCGCACCTTCCCCTGCACCGGTCGGCTGCGTCGGGCGACGGCGTCGACGTGAAGCAGCATCTGCTCGCATGTGGCCACCCGCCCTTCGTCACTTTCGCGCGTGACCACGTGAAAGATATGAAGGCGCTTATCGTCGGCGCCGAGAATGTGGGTGAGCACCTCAATCCGGTCCCCGGCGTATAGTTCGCGGAGATAGGATAGGTTCGTCTGGACAGTGTAGTAACTGCCGCTCTTTGAGCGGTACTCGCTGTCGACACCGATGTAACTGAGGAGGGTCTCGGTGGCGTTGCTGAAGAGCTGGAGGTAGCGCCACTCTGAGATGTGGCCGTTGTGATCGAGCCAGTCAGAGTGCATCTCCAGTACCGGCGTCCGCAGTGGCCCGGAACCGTCAGCGGGCCGCGTAAGGCGATCGCGGAGCCTTTGTTCCCAGCGCGCGAGCGTCTCGCCCGCACCGAACCCCTCAGCCCGTAGTGCCTGCAGCACGGCTGTGAGGCAGTCATCCCGCTTCTGTTCGAGCTCAGCAATCGTCAGGTTGTCGGCTTTAGTCTGCGCATCTGCCTGCTCGACGAGCTTGCTCAGGAACGCGCCTGACAGTTCGGGCGCGTCGGTAGACTTCGTCCATGGCGAGTTGAGCACGGATCCCCATTTTTCCAGAAAGCGCCGAATACCGATTCCATCACCCACGATGCGGAACGGGCCGATGACAGCTCGGCGCAACCCGAAGGAGTATCGGATTGCCTCATCAACCTCCTGCATCGTCGCTACATCCTCGTGCACCAGCCACAGGGCCTCTCGCCAGATCGCCTCCTGAAGGCGGTTCGCGATGAAGCCGTCCACCTCTTTGCGCACGATGAGCGGGTGCATCCCCACCGCTCGGTAGATCTCGGCTGCCCGCGCAAGCGCTTCGTGCGCCGTGCGCTGCCCGGCGCACAATTCGACCAGCGGGAGCAGGTGCACCGGATTGAAGGGGTGCGCGACAAGCAAGCGCTCGGGGTGATCTATCCCGGCCTGCAGCAAGGACGGCCGAAGCCCCGAGGTAGACGAGCAAATCAGGGTCTCAGGTGCCGCGGCGCGGCTCGCGTCAGCGAGCAGCTGCTGCTTGAGCTCCAGCCGCTCAGGCGCAGACTCCTGCACGAGCTCTACGCCGCGCACCGCGTCCGCGACCGAGTCCACCACGATCAGCGCCCCCTCCGCCGGCAGAGGGACCTGCGTCAGCCGCTGATAAGTCCGGCGGGCATTGGCAAGCATCTTCTGGACGCGCTCCACCGCACCAGACGACGGGCCATATAACCGCACATCGATCCCATTGAGGACAAAACGTGCGGCCCACCCGCCGCCGATGACCCCGCCCCCTAGCAAGCCGACCGCCTGCGGGCACCTCTCACACATGGACTTTGAGCTCTCAGACATGAACTTTGACCTCGCGGGCATGAACTTTGAGCGCGAGCTTCTCGCGGACCTCATCTGGACTCATCACCCGCACCCCGATCCGCTGGAGAATTTCCACGGCCCGCTGCACGAGCTCGGCGTTGGTCGCCAGCTGCCCGCGCGAGAGATATAGATTATCCTCTAACCCCACCCGCACATTCGCGCCGACCAGCGGCGCCATCGCCGCATACGGAAGCTGCATCCGCCCGATCGAGAAGGCCGAGTAGATGGCGCGCGGCGGCAGCCGGTGCACGAGCGCCATGAGCGTCGTCAAATCGTCCGGCGCCCCGTAGCGAAGCCCCATGCAAAGCTGGATTAGAGGCGGACCGTCGATCAGCCCCTCTTTGATTAAATCGTGCACCATCACCAGATGCCCGGTATCGAACACCTCAAGCTCAGGCCGCACCCCGAGCTCCTGCACGCGCGCGGCCATCGCGCACAGCATCGCTGAGGTGTTGGCCATGATGAGGTCACTGCGGGAACCCCAGTTCATCGTCCCGCAGTCCAGGGTACAGATCTCCGGGCGCAACTCTTCCACATGCACCAAGCGCTCCAGCGCGCCCAGCATGTTCGTCCCTGCCGGATCCGGCGGTAGCGGAGAGTCCACTCCGCCCAGCGTGAGGCCACCGCCCGTCCCCGCGGTCAGGTTGAGCACCGGATTCACATCCGACTTCCGAATGCGTTGCACGACTTCCCGATACAGCGCCGGATCCCGCGAGCCACGCCGAGTTTTTGGGTCACGTACGTGGATGTGCACCACCGCCGCGCCCGCCCGCGTCGCCTCGATCGCCGAGTCCGCGATCTGCTCGGGAGTTATAGGTACATTCGCCTGCTTCACTTCCCCACCGCCTGTGACTGCACAAGTGACGAACACATCAGAAATCATCTTCACCATCTCCTCTCGCTAAACGCTTGACCCTCTCCTCGACCGGCAGCCCGGCGATAACTTTTATCTCGTGATGCTCATCGCTTTTCGCTTCTGCGGTAACGCGCATAAAGAGGTCAACGCATGATCGCGATGAACTGGAGCAGGTCTCATTGGGAACTCCTGGCGACACGGCACCCCGACGAACGCGTTTGCTGCAGCAGTCCTCATCCAGCAAACGGTGTGCCACTCGCAGAATCCGATGCACGGCTTCTGATGACGCTGCTGCTTATCGGACTTCCGACATCGTCGTCATCAACCGGACACGGCTGGCGTGACAAGATCGCGCCTCGTGTGAGGCCGGTCGCGCTTAGCGTCGAGCTCAAACGCTGCTTGACGATGACGCGCCCTGAGATGTGGCCGACGCGTTCCACATCAGTGCATCGTCGGGCATCATGCGTTTCGTGCTGGTGGCGGACGGAGTCATGACAAGCAAGACGACGAACAAGTTTTCACCCGAGTCCGGACTCGAGCGGTTGGGATGGTTCTGGATCGCGCCGGGGAACACCCGTCACGCCATGCCCGCTGGATCACGTCAACGCCAGTTCAAGGCGCCACGACCGAATGCCATCTGGCTCTCCGATTTCACTTATGTCGCGACCTGGACCTGCTTCGTCTACGTTGCCTTTCATCGATGCCTACGCCCGCAGGATCGTGGGCTGGCTGGTCTCGCGCACGGCGCACGCGGGCTTCGTGCCCGATGCGCTGGAGCAGGCACTGCACGATTGACGGCCGGTCCATCGCGGCTGGCTCGTGCGCGAAAGCGACAGAGGCAGCCAATACGTCTCATATTAAGTACACCGAGCGCTTGGCTGAAACAGGCGTGGATCCCCCCGTCGGCAGCGCCGGGATTCCTACGACAACGCTCTCGCCGAAACCATCAATGGCCTATACAAGGCCGAGATGATCCATCGCGCGGGCCATGGCGCAGCTTTGAGACCGTTGAGTTCGCAATACTTGAAAGTGTGGACTGGTTCAACAACTGGCGGCTCCTGGAGCCCATCGGCAACATCCCGTCGGCCGAAGCCGAGCAACGTTACTAAAAAAGCTAGAACAGACGACCATGGCGGCCTAACCTAAACCAAATCGCCTCCAGCAAACCCGGGGCGGTTCACTGCCGAATCGAAAGAGGAGCGATTGAAAGCGTTTGATGGACGACAGACTAGCTCGTCAGCCCTGAAGCTCGTTTCTACCGCCCGCATTTCCGAATTCTTATCGCAATCCGCGAAAAGAGCACAGACCTGCTTGCCACGAGCGTTGAAGTCAAACGTTGACCGCTTTCCTCGTTGTGTTGACCAGTCACAGGCCGTCATCCTGCTATCGAGTTCGTGACCTTCGGAACCGAATAGTCCTTCACTAGACATTCTGGTCAGGCAACACCTAATTTAGCGAACGAACATAGGTTAGCCGAAGGTCCTGAGATCTATCAAAGATCGTCAGCATAGGTAGCACCTAGGACCGGACAAAGCTTTGAGACCTTGTGAATTAAGTATCTGCCGATGCCGATCTGCAAGGCTTACGGGCTTAGAAAATTGTAGCTCCTAGATTGATTGCCTAGTGTGAGAACATCTTCTGCGTTTTCGCAAGCTCCCTTTCGGAAAGCATCGCTGTTCCAATGATGCCCTCTCTCGCTAATTGTTCTATTTCGGCGTCCGAGAGGCCGAGAAGCGTTGATAGGATCTCTCTATTATGCTGTCCCAGCGTCGGCGCCGCAGTGTGGATCGCAGTAGGCCGCTCGCCCTCTCGGATCGGCATCGAGGGCTGCGGATGCCAGCCTACGAAAGCACGTTCGAGTTGCTGCAGAAATGCGCGCGACTTGAGATGCCGATCTTTGAGCAGATCAATTGGCAGCAGGGCCACTCCGGCGGCAACCTGCACGCCCTGCAACTCGGTCATTGCCTGATCCGCGTCGCGGGCGAGCGTCCAGGCTGCGATCTCCGTCTCGATCACATGCTCAATAGCCCGGCGACCCTCGGCTAATTTTAGTGATGCGTCCTCGGCCCAGTCAGGTCGGCCAATAAGCAGCGCAAGTCTATGCCACATCTCTTCGTCCGTCGCGGCTACAACAATCCAGTTGTCCTCACCTGCACATCGGAAGCAGCCATGCGGCACAAACTGTGGATGTCGATTGCCATACTTTTTCGGTGGCATGCAGTCGATCGATTGGACAGTAATCCATGGCGCTGCAAACGGCATCATGCATTCGATCTGGGCAAGGTCAATTAATTGTCCTTGCCCGGTTGCGCGGGCATGAACCAGAGCTATCAGAACTGCAGCACAGCCATTCAGTCCGCCGACGGCATCTCCAAAGGCGACGTGGCTCATCACGGGTGGCCCATCAGGTTCCCCGATCACGCTCGGCAAGCCCGAGCCCTGCTCCAGAGTCGAACCGTAGGCCCGGCAATCTCGATATACGCTGTCTGCGCCAAATGCTGACATTGACATCATCACGAGCCTAGAATTGAGCTCTCGAAGCACGTCGTAACCAAGCCCAAGCTTCGGCAGCACTTCAGCTGAATAATTGCTGACGACAATGTCGGCTCCCGCCAAAAGCCGTTTCGCTAGAGCGACGCCTCGCGGTCGGCGCAAATCGAGTGTAATACCGCGCTTGTTCCGATTCATGATGCAGAATCGCGTGGTCTTTTCGTACATCTGTCCGTCGACATAAGCCGGCCGCCGATCAACGCCACGAAACCAATCCGGATATTGTATGGCCTCAATTTTGATGACGTCCGCACCGAGATCAGCTAGTGTGCGGGTACACAATGGCCCTGACCAGCCCATTGAGAAGTCGATAACCCGAATGCCATGCAACGGCGGCCGATCGGTATCGATAAAGTCTGACGACACCGCGTCGGTACCAGGCAAGCGCCTTCGAGTATTCGCGAAAACCTGTTGCTCGCCAGGCGCTGGAACTTTCCCCCCGCGGCGCGGAGGAGTCAACGTCAGCTGCTGAACTGAGCCAACCGTAGCGGCTTTTTCTTCACCAAATAAAATGGGCACGATCGCGCCATGCAGCTTTTTCTCCGAATCCTGCAGCAGATTCGATATTTCGGGTACTGGTACGACCGGGAGTTTGCGTCTTAGAGCCTCCGCAAACCAGTCCAGCGCTGTCCGCGTCTTCAACTTCGGCACGAAATGTCGCTCGATCTGCTCCATGTGCTGCAGACGATCTTCGGCGAGGGCCAGTCCCGGATCGTCACGCAATTCGGGTAGGCCGAGCATATCGCAGAATGCGTGCCATTGTGCCGGCGTTCCCACCGTAACCCCGAGCCGCCCCTCTTTCGTTTCGTAGATGCCGATCGACCCCGGCCAGAATCGGTTAATGCCAATCCGACGCATCACGTTGCCGCGCTCAGACGCTTCAGACATAAGATATTCGCTGAGGGCGACGCTCGATTCGAAAACACTGAGCGACCACGACCGCCCGGTTCCACCCTGCATTCTTGCAATCGTCGAAGAACTCGCGGCAATGAAGCCCCATAGACCCGCTAGGATGCCCGTTTGGAAATCCGGTGCGTGCAACGGAGGCCCCTCGGCCGGTCCAATCAGCTTGATGAGGCCGGCGAGCGCACGAACGGTCGAATCAGTTGCGGCAAACCCTGCATAAGGGCCATCACGGCCGAACCAGCTCGCTTCGATGTAGATCAATTCGGGGCGGCGCTTGCGGATTGCGGCGATATTAATCGTAGGGCAATCCGCGCGGTCAATGTCGCGGCCATCTAAAAGAATATCGCAATCCTCGATCAGTGCTAACAGCCGTGTGCTCGCGTCCGGCTTACTTGGGTCGATGATGATGCTTGACTTATTGAAGCTTAGGAATGCGAACCACGCGCTCTGGCCGTCGGGCGTAAGTGGGGCGCTCCGGCGAAGTGGATCGCCCGCTGGCGGCTCGACCTTCTGAACATCGGCGCCGAAATCCGAAAACAAGCGCGCGCAATAGCTAGTTGCGGCCGAGCTACCTAATTCGATGACCCGCAAATGCGATAGCACTTTCGTGCAACACTCGTTTTTTTCAACCATGGTAATGCTCCCTTGATCTGCCCTAACATTCGAACTTATCGAGACCGCGATCGCGGCTCTGCTCGTCGGGCAACGATTCGCGGTGGTTTGCGATTTCCGCGAGTAACGGCACGGCCAGCAGATGCCCACCGCCGTCATCAGAGCCGTCTGGCTTCCGACATTGCTGTGGAATTACCCTCATCCCGTGCCCGCCGCGGCTGATGGTCCGAGATGCACTCATGGGTGCGGGGAGCGCTCGTATGGCGCTCCGACGATCGTCATATGAGAAACTCGCTCCGACTATTGCGAACTGCTCGAGCAGATGTACGGCGTGGCGACGGTCGCAAGGCATTTACCTGAAGAAAACCTGATACGTGCAACGGATTAGCTGGGCTTGTCATTGCTGGATCTTGGCCTATGGCGGTGGGCTGCGTCGCCCCCATACAGCGAACTCATGCGTCATGGTACATTATTAACAGGGGACCGAGACACTACTTACTCTGGTGAGTACGCACACGGAATTGGACGTATCAGCATTCAAAGGCGGCCCAGCGCTCTTGAGCGTAGCGGGCTCGATGGAGAGTCGCCCGTGTACGATGCGCACTTCAGCTCAGGGCGAGGTGAAGTCGGAGGATGGACGAGGATTTGTTGCAAGAAGAGCTCCAGCGGACGAGGCGACAGAAGTTGTAGCCGGCGGCAGCGAGGACGTTATTGGTGGCATCCCCCTGGCAGTGCCAGAGATAGTTCCGGCCCATCCGACGTTCGGATTGGAATGACCGGCTCGATGGCCGAGGGGCGGCTCAGCTCGCGTTCGATCTTGGGCGTCACTCGCCTTCTGACCTGAGATGAACACCCTGAACTTGTAGTCGGGTGGCGCATTGTGGCCGCGACAGCCTTTGTTGAACAAGCTGGCCATCGTAGGGGCTGCCGGGCAGAGCCTTCACATGCGTGACGAACTAGCTGCCTTTGGCGTGCGGCAGCGTCGTGGCGACGGAGACCTTGCCCCCGAACTGGTAAGCCGGTGGGCCTCGCCCTTGCCAATGCACTCCTATAGCGCGACAATCTGGCTGGGAAGCGCATTGCGTCGCCAACAATGTTCCTAAATGCTGAGTTGTTGCCTCACGTAAATTGCTCCCCAATGGCAAGGGAGCGCAGAGGCAACGATGAGGCGATTGAGTATGGCGACGCGCAAGGAATTGAAGTCTGCTTTGGCGCGGCGCTACAGGATGTCGAGCCGCGTCGAAAAGGGCCGTATTCTCGACGAGTTCGTCGCGATTGCGGGCTTGCATCGGAAGCATGCGATGCGGCTGCTACGGTGCGACCCTAACGGCCAGACAACGGAGCGCCGCAATCGTGAGCGGATCTACCAAGACGCTGAGAGAACTGCGCTGATACTGCTTTGGGAGGCCGCAGATCGGGTGTGCGGCAAGCGTCTGAAGGCCCTGCTGCCGATCTTGATTGAATCGATGGAGCGGCACGATCATATCGACTTGGCGCCAGAGATTCGGGCTAAATCGTTATTGATGAGTGCGGCGACGATCGATAGGGCGCTTCGAAGCGTTCGTGAACAAAGCGGCCGGCAGCGCCGTCACTCTGTAGCAAGTGCCCTGCGACGCGCATCCCTGTTCGTACA
This sequence comes from Bradyrhizobium huanghuaihaiense, assembly GCF_025200885.1. Taxonomy (NCBI): domain Bacteria; kingdom Pseudomonadati; phylum Pseudomonadota; class Alphaproteobacteria; order Hyphomicrobiales; family Nitrobacteraceae; genus Bradyrhizobium; species Bradyrhizobium huanghuaihaiense. The sequence goes on from NZ_CP104172.1 coordinate 8,176,297, forward strand.
TCGGCGGATTGGGGAGATCCTGCGCCCGGGTTCGTCGAGGCGGATCTTGTTGCTCACAGCGGTCCTTCGGCGCGCGGCAGTTTCGTCCAGACGCTCGTTCTCACGGACATCGCGACCGGCTGGACGGAATGCGCGCCACTTCTGGTGCGCGAACAGAGGTTGTTGAGCACGGTTCTGACCGAACTTCGTAAACAGCTACCGTTTGCGCTCCTGGGTCTGGACACCGACAACGAGTCTGTGTTCATGAATGAGACTTTGAAGGAATATTGCGAACAGGCTGGCGTCGTCTTCACGCGCTGTCGCCCCTATCGCAAGAACCATCAAGCCTTTGTCGAGCAGAAGAATGGCGCGGTGGTCCGACGAATGGTCGGTTACCGTCGATACGAGGGGCTCGAAGCGGCTGCTTTGCTGGCTCAGCTGTATCGTTCGGCCCGCTTGTTCGTGAACTTTTTCCAGCCATCGTTCAAATTGATACGAAAGGAACGCGACGGAGCGCGCGTCGGCAAGACCTATAGCGCCCCCGCGACCCCACATCAGCGCCTGGTTGCCGAAGCAAGAACACCTGATGCCGTCCGCGCCCACGTCAATGAAATCTATGCCCGCCTAGATCCGGTCGCCCTACTGCGCGATATCCGGGCCGTGCAGATGAAGTTGGCCATTGTCACAGACGCCGCCCCAGCAAGCAATCCAACCGCGGTGCCACCGACCGAACAGTTTTTGTTGAGCTTGCGAATCGCATGGAAGGAAGGGGCGGTCCGCCCGACCGACAAGCCGATTGTGAAGCCGAAGCGAGAGCGACGACGCCCTGATCCACTCGTCAAGGCTACGCCACAGCTGCGCGAATGGTTCGAAGCCGAGCCGTGGCGGACCAGCAGCGAACTCCTGTGCAAGCTTCAGGAAGAATGCCCCGGCGTGTACCCGAGCAAAGTACTCCGAACTCTTCAACGTCGTCTCAAATCGTGGCGCAGCGAGCAAGCAAGCGCACTGTTGTTTAGCTCCCAGGTAAACGCAGCACAGACCGACATAATCGTGACATCACCGGAAAGCCCCCCGCTGCCAACGGACGAACGGTCGTGTGAAGTAGACCGGTGATCGACCGTGCTCAAGGCTGGCGCGATGCGCCACCGCCTTCGGCGGCTTGCGGCCTTGACCACGCCCGATCACCGGTCTGTTGGCTTTGCAAGCGCTCGGTCGAGGACCGAGCGCGACGTCGGCGCGCTCGAAACGCCTATCGGTTGTGCGGCCGGGTCGCTCCCAGGGCTGGGGAGCAAAATAGATGAGGCAACAAGAGGCGCATCGGGAACATCGCTACATGCGGCAATACGCGCTTCCATCCAGATTGCCGCGCGGCACACTCCACTTCCGGCGTGCAGCGAATAGATGTTCGGTCCACGCTGGTGCTGTTCCTGGTCAAGCACCCGTCGCGCCAGCGCCAGCATGTGGCCTAGGACAATCACGCCAAGCAGGTCGGTGCAGCCCTCGATCTTGCGGTTGATGTCGCGGATGACGCGGCTGCCCACCCGTGCACAGGGACTGACGCAGCTTGAGGCCAGCCAGCTCCCTTGCCGAGCCGCACCAGGATGTCGCGGGCGTGGTTAAGAAGCCGCGCATCGGCCGGAAACATCACGTTCTTGGGTTGCACTGGTGTCCACGATGACGCGGTTGAGGTCGGACGGCTTGAACGCCTCGGTTGGCGGCGACCGAGAGGCTCTCTCCTACAACAGCGCGTGCAGCTTCTCCTCGGCCATGTGCTGGCGCGAACGGGTCAGCGAGGAAAGATCGACCACCAAGCGATGCTGGAAGAGCTCTTCGCCGCAGAACAACAGGCGGGTGTGCCGACGGAGTTTCACCCTCACCCCCTCACAGAACAGGACGTGATACCTCGCATCATCCGGCTCTTGTCACCCAACCGTTGCGTGACCAAGGTGCGCCCAGTAAACGAAGAATGAGGGGATTGCGCTTCGCAATACTGTTCAGCCGCAGCAAGCTCCGTGCCGGCCTTTTGAGCTACTTGTACTTCCGCCTGGCCCACGCTCGGAGACGTTCGTCAAAGTAACGTGAACAGCCTCGACATCTCCGTTGGATAGAACTGCCCATAATACAGCCACCACCCATGAAGGATCGGATCCGCATCAGTTCGAAGACCAAAACATCCGGCAGACGATCAAATCGTCTGCCGGCTCCTGCCCGCCTCCCAAGGCTTTACCAGACAGAATCGTGACCGCCACCTAACGATGGCACCAACAGTCAGATTCGGTCACTTCGCTCTGTCGACCGATCTGCCGACGCACTCGCGGTCGCAAGAGACGCTCAAAACGGACGTTGCCGTCGAGGAACGATTATCGATGAAAGCGGTTTGCGACGCTCGCGCTCGAATGTCCCTTAGCGGGTGCAGTGGGCCTCTGCGCTCCCGAAGCGCAGAGGCACCTGCAGCCGTTGAGTGATGGTTTGTCATATACTCTCTTACAGACGCGCGTCTGGCCGATTTGCGCGCAAGACGCTGCCGCTGCGGGGCACACTCCGAGTTGACCGAAAGCACATGTATCGCGTCATGCGCGCCGACGGTCTCATGCTTCAGCGTCGAGCGCATGAACAAGATGAGAGGTGTTATGACAGTAAGTCGCAAGCGGGGCGCTCGATTGTCCGTGGTGTTTGGAGGGGTTTGCGATAGCTGCGATTATGCCGAATATTTTCACGTCGCATTCGCTCTCGATCGTTGCGACCGAGAGACGAGAGCCCTGACCTTGCCCCCAAGTTTTATCCAGTCCTGAGTTCGCCCCGGCTGTTGGATTTGCCCGGTTGGGCGGTGCTAGCGACGGGAGCTGGCGCGGAGCCCTCGGCATAGCGCAGCGCGAGATCCCGGCGCGGATGGCAGGTGAAGGCGAACTCGGAGGGCGTCTTCCACCCGAGCTGCGAGTGTGGTCGTGCGTCGTTGTAGTCGACCCGCCAGCATTCGAGCGCAAGGCGGGCCTGGGCCAGCGAGTGAATAGCGTCTCGTTCAACAGTTCGTCCCGCAGCCGGCCGTTGATGGGGAAGACGGCCCCGCCCCCTCGGCGCCGGCGATATACTGGCGATGGACGAACCCGCTAACAGGAGCAATTCACCATGGAAACCGCGACAATTGGGTTGGATATTTCGAAGCACGTATTTCACGTCCATGCAGTTGATGGCCAAGGCCAAGTGTCGCCAACGCCTCCGGAGAGGCGAGATCCTGTCGTTCTTCTCCTCGCTCGCACCTTGTCTGGTCGGCATCGAGGCCTGTGCGACTGCTCACCACTGGGCGCGGGAGATTCGGCGGTTCGGACACGATGTGAGATTGATTCCGCCAGCCTATGTCAAACCGTACGTACGAAGAGGAGCCAGGAATGACGCCGCTGACGCGGCCGCGATCTGCCGGCAACAGGTAGATGGTCTGGGGGACTTGTGGGATGACGAGGAACTGACGCTACCAGCCCACGCCCGCATCGCACTAGCCGTCCTTGTGAACCAACTGAAGGAATTGGACCGGCAGGTCGAGGCCATCGAGCGCGAGCTAGCCCAGATTCAGCGAGTAAATCGGATGGCGAAGTTGCTTTCTTCTATTCCCGGGATCGGTCCCATAACGGCCACGGCTCTCGCCGCGACCGTACCGGACGCCATAATGTTCCGCTCCGGGCGGGAGCTCGCGGCCTGGCTTGGCCTGACGCCTAAGCAGAATTCGACGGGCGGGAAGGATCGGCTCGGCCGGATTGCGAAACAGGGCGATTCCTATCTCAGGTACTTGCTTGTCATCGGAGCACGTAACGTCGTTCGGTACCCAAAGGCACGCTCCCGGGTTGGAGGCAGCTGGATCGAAGCCCTGCTCGAACGGCGTCGGCCCATGGTCGTCGCCATCGCGGTTGCCAACAAGCTGGCCCGGATCGTCTGGGCGATGATGACGACCGGGGAATTCTATCGGGGTAAGATCACCGCCTGACTTTCCGCGTATGTTGGCCGCTTTATGGTGTGCGAGCAAATAACAGCATGATGGACACCGGCGGAGCTGGGGATCGAGCAAGCCCGAAGACCCCTAAGCGCAACAAGTGCGACCCCTTGATGAGGCCTCGATCCGCGATCTCCATCAGGACCAGCGGTCATGGCATCGGTCGCACTAACAGGCCGTATACATGAACGCACCCGACCGGTAGCCAAAGGTGGTGCTGAAATCTCTTGCATCCGCGGGGCCGTCTATACATGAAGCTCTCGATGAAGGCATTCTGCATGGGCTTGCCCGGGGCGATGCAGTGCCACGCGACACGGCTCTGATCGGCCCACGTCAGGATGGCGTTGCTGGTGAGCTTGCTGCCGTTATCGCTGACCACCATCTTCGGCTTGCCGCGCTCCATGACCAGTCGGTCCAGCTCCCCCCGACCCGGGTACCGGAAAGCGAGGTATCGACCACTAGCGCCAGGCACTCGCGGGTGCAATCATTGACCACGGTCAGGATACGGAAGCGGCGGCCGTCAGTGAGCTGATCCGACACGAGTCGAGCGACCAGCGGTCGTTCGGCACCATCGCCATTGTCATCGGCGCCCGGGTCCCGATCGCCCGCTTGCGACCGCCACGACGGCGCACCGCAAGCCTCTCTTCCCGGTAGAGCCGGAACAACTTCTTGTGGTTGATCACATAGCCCTCCGGCGCCGATAGCCGAAGCGGCGGCGCTCCATGCTCATTAAATCCCGATGATCTGCTTCTGTATTCGGTCTGCTTCTGTCAATCCCTTAAGAGCGCGTGCCGCGGGTACCTTGCTTCTGTTCGTGGTCGGCAAAGCCGCCACACGATGGGATTCGGTTGAATGGTCGGTTCAAGCTCTTCGGCGTAGTCATCCGACCTGGAGGCGGACGCCACGACAGATCATACGAACTCGACCATCCCCACGCCCCGCGACGGGCGTCTCTTGGGATGACGATGGCGTCCTTACGCCACCGCCGTCCATCGGAATTCGGTTCCATCAACCCACATTCGGTGAAGGACGACAGCCATCTTTCTGGCCAGCGCGACCTTCGCACGCTTGCTTCCTTGCCGGTGGGCAACACGCACCGCTCAGGCCTTCATCGGAGACCATCGGGTTGATGGCCTGAGAACGACGTTGGCAGCTTCGAACAGGGCTGTGCGCGTCTCTCCATCTCCGACTTTTGTGATCCGTCCCACCCGATCAACGTCGCCAGATTGGTATCGCCGGGGCGTCAACCCGAGATAGGCGCCGACAGATTGGGAATGCAGGAAGCGCCTGGGATCGTCCACAGTGGAGCGGAAGGTCAACGCAGAGACCGGGCCAATCCCTGGCATCGTCATCAAGAGCCGACAAGCCGGGTCACTGCGCACGGCCTTCAGAACCAGACGATGCAGTCGGGCGTACTCCCGCATCAGCGCTTCGCGTCCGGCAAGCAGTGGATTCATGATCGCCTCCAGCAAGGCGTCATCGCCGACCAACTCACGAACTCGCGTCGCGAACAGAGTCCGCGAGACGATTCCGACTTTGAGACCGAGCGGACGCAGAAGTCCGCGGATGACTTGCTCTGTGGCAGCGATGGAGCGGATGATATGCTTGCGAGCCGCGGCCAGCGTCCGCGCCCTTTGGCTGCCGATGCTCTTGACGTGAACAGGCTTGAACCATCCCGTTCTCACCACCTGCGCGATCCCACGGGCGTCATTCCGATCGGTCTTCACCGGCATGGCCGAAAGCGCCGCCTTAACTTGGCGGGCTTCTAAACTGACGGCCGGCAGCCCCAGTTCGATTAGATTTGCGGTCAGCCATTCTGACGTCGGTCCTGCCTCAAGGCCCACCCGTTCAACTTGACCAGCCCATGGTTCGAGGTACTGCACAATCGATGGCGCGTCCGCCAACGTCGTTCCCTCCCGGATAAGCTTTCCGGTCTCGTCCACCGCACATACCGCAACGGAATTCAGCGAAACATCGGGGCCGACGTAGATCATGACGTTTCTCCTTCGGATAGAGTTGGTCCATGATCGTCAGTCAAAACGTGCCGCGCAGCAAATAGGTCAGGCGATCGGGACCGAATACCCCATCTCTTCCGAAAAGCGGCTGCGCTTCATGCTCTGGTCGTTATGTGGGCCAGAGCGAACTTCAAACTGGATTAAGCCCGTGGGGCAGGGTCACCGAGGACGTTCGAGATCTCTCGTGACGGTACGCTATCACACATCTCGTCCTGGAACCTGACCTCCCGGCGAACGTGAGGACGGATGGGGAAGTCCGGAATGGGCGCGGCACGGCCATTGGTCCCGCGCTGGTTAAGACGCATCCGGGCTGAATGAAAATCAGCCTTTTCCATCCTTAGGCTTAGCCGGCTGTTTGGATGCCGTGCGGGCCCACGATGTCTCGGATTCGAACGGCGCGAAGATCGAATCACGCCACTGGAATGCCGCCTTCGCACCCTCAGTGCGTAGCAACTCACGAAAGCGCCTGAACTCGGAATCCGACTTGTTAATGATAAGGTCAGCGGCGAAGCTGTATCGTAGAGCAGACTCCAATCCGGCCGCGAAGAGTGTGTTGTTGAGTGCCTTCTTACTCCATACCAACGTTGGCAATGCAACCCGAGACATGCGCTTCGCGATACGCGTGACCTCTTCCTCAAGGCGATCTTTGGCGAAAATACGGTTTACGATACCGAGCCGGTACGCCTCCTGCGCGCCGAACATATCTCCTGTGTAGACCAGCTCACGACAACGCTGGCCGATCAAGTGCGACATCATCGGCACTTCCGTGTCGCCGATTGCAAACCGGGCCTCGATCGCACCGAAGCGCGAATCATCAGAGCAGTAGCGAACATCACTCCACATGGCCAAGTCCAAGCCGCCGGCTAGGCAATAGCCGCTGATCATCGCGACAACCGGCTTGGAGAAGTGGAACACGGAACGCATGAATTTGACGCCGTGGTCGAAGTACCTGCTCAGTTCATCAAAACCCCAATCACCAGATTCTTTGGGGCCGAACTCTGATTTATCTTGGCTCATATCGAAGCCACTAGAGAATGCCCGACCACCCGCTCCCTTAACTACGACGACACGCACGTCCGGATCCCGCTCGGCGATCCCGAGCGCATCTTGGAATTCGTTGCAGAGCTCGATGGAAAACGCATTGTTCTTATCTGGGCGATTCAAAGTGATCCACGCGACACGATCGTCCGCTTCGTAGAGAATGGTGCTGTACGCCATGAAAATGCCTCCTTGAGGTCAATTGCCGAGATCACGCCGATCACTTCTCATTCATGTCGTTTGGGCTCAACCCGAATTCGGCGCCGCCTGGGCGAAGACATCTTCATGCTCTCGACATAGCAACATCGTTTGCCGATCGCTTGCTGACGTCCCGGCAAAACCGCATCGATATCAATCTAGCTATTTGAACTCCGAGGCTTCGCACAATCGCGTCTAGCTCCTCGTAGCTTCAAGAAGTCCTTGGTATCGAGAACAACAGCACTGCATACGGTCGCGGCGGGGTCCTCCCTCGTGCTACTAGTTCAGCGAGCATCTGCTCACGTTTGCAGTCCCGAAGACCTGCGGGCGCAGTGGCACCCATCTAAGATTCCGCCCGAATGCGGTCTTAGCCAATCGATACGAACGCCCCCAGCACGTCATCGGTCTCCAGGTGCTGGGATCACCGTGGCACATCATGTCAAAAAACGCCTTCACCGGAAACATGAGGGCTTTACAGCTTCTTCGGGGCCACTCTTAAGATCCGTAGATCCGTTCAGCTAACGCTATACCGAAATCGCTCAACTGTGAGCGCGATGACGTTCCCAGGCACGGCCGCTATTCGGTTCATGTTTACGATTTTCGAAGCCATGCATTCGGCGCACAAGTAACATTAGTACCAAACGCGTCGGTATAATAAGTATCGATCAAGAATCCTGATTGCTCGACCAACTGGAAGCCATCAATGATCTGTCTATTTGCGGCCGCAGGATTGTCTTCGATTATATAATAGTCCCCTGACACCAGAAAGTTGTTCAGGTAAGAAAAAATCGAAAATATTTGCACGTGCGCATCGTCGATCACAAGCCAGGGATGAGGTAGCCTCATCAGCAACTTTTCATCTAAGTTAGAGACTTCAGAAAGATCAACTTGATGGAACGTAAGCAGTGGATGCCTTCTTGCGTTCTCATGGACGCATTTGGTGTGCAAATCAAAGGAGTGAACTTCACCGGGATTCTCGCAAAGCACCGACATGTTATCAGCAAACCACAATCCGCTGCCACCCTGATAGGAGCCGAGCTCCAGAATTGTCCTCGGCTGAAGTTCCCAAATGAGCCTTGGATACAGAGCCAGATCAAAGGGCGTCTTGAGCAGTATCAGCCCTCTATAAGTCTTGGCCAATGCTCCAACTTTTGTCGAGCGCTTGTCGGCACTCCATGGGTAGATAGATGACATCCATGATCGGTCGGATGGCTTTGCAAAGCGGTCAGAATGGTCCGCGTTCAGGACGTTGTTTATTCCCTCAAACATCGACTGATCAAGAAGCCCGCCGGGCTTCATTTGATCGGGGTAGTTCTGGTAAGCGGCCTCCCAAAAGGCCTTGTATCCGAAAGCGAGTTTCATAGGTCGATCTCCGCACTGTTCTGCCGCATCCAAGCAACCGGCATGCCACTCGCGAAACGAGGTGCGCGCTCGCTAGCAAGAGTGCGAGACGCGTAGCTGCCGATGTGCTAGCTGGAATGGACGGCACGCTTTGTTGGGTTCGGGACATCGGCGTCATCAATCGAACACGGATGGCATAGCATTGGGGGCTTAAGGCGATGCCGGTCGCCACTCATGCTGACCTCGAAGGTCTGCTGGCATTTGCCGCCTCGTCGGCCGCAAAACAGTTTAGCGGCGCCGATTCCATCGTCTCGGTGTTTGTCTAAAAGAGCGATGCGATCGCCGCTTGAAGATTGGCCTTGGCTTCAACAGGCTCGAGCTGAACCGCCACCCCCGGTTTGCCGGAGGCTCCAACTGCTGAGAGGATGGAGCGATGACAAGCACGGCGACCGAACAAGTTTTTACCCAAGCTCCGAGCTCTTGCGGTTCGGATGGTTTCAGGATTACGCCAGCCATCACTCGTCGCGCTGGGCGGCAGTGACATCGATTGCGGAAGATCGGCTGCACGCCGCAGACGCTGCATGACCAGGTCAAGAAGGCCGAGATCGACAGCGGGCATCGAGCTAGCGTTCCGACCGAAATGGCCGAGAAGCTGAAGGCGCTGGAACGGGAGAACCGCGTAGATTGGTACGACGACGCCGTCGCCGAGGAGTCGCGAGTTGCAGCAGAAAAGGGCTGGATCACGGTGTCTGATGCGTTCTGGCTCGGGTATGTGGGCGGCGGCGATCAAGGTGAGAACTCAGCGACAATCAGGGTGAGACTGCGCCATCCGCGTCGCAACGCCTGGCGGGCGCTCAACAGCCCTGAACAGGACGTGATCTTCCGCCAGGAGCACGCGCCGGGTCTTTTGGGTCTGTCCGACTTTACCGATACAAGCGCGCTTGGGATTGCCATCGCGGGTGAGGCGCTCGATCACCGGCTCTATCACTTCCGGCTGGCGTTCTCGGGCTTCGAGCATGCCCAAATCGTGCTGGGTAGCGAAAGCTTCGTCGCGCTGGCAGAGGGCTTGCAGAACGCTGGGCGCTCGGCGACGTGCCGCTGGAGCATCGCAGCGACAGCCTGTCGGCAGCATTCCGCAATCTGGTGGCCGACGCGCGGAAGGATCTGACACAGCGCTAGCCGCATCGATGGGCCACTACGGCATGGCACCAACGCGCACAATGCGGGCATCGCACGTGAGAACGGCTCGATCGAGAGTGCGCAAGGCCGTTTCAAACGAGCTCTGGACGATGCACTTTTGCTGCGGGGCACGCGCGACTTCGTTAGTCTCGATGCCTATCGGGCTTTTGTCGACGAGATTGTTGGCCGACGCAACGCCAACCTCGCCAAGCGGAACGCGCTTGAGAAGGAAGTACTGGCGCCACTGCCCAACGCCGCACGACCGATTTCGAGGAGAAGGTGACTCCGGTGACGTCGTCAGGCGGCTTCATCCCGCGGAGCGTGTTCTACACTGTGCCTTCAAGATTGATTGGCCATCGCCTGCGTGTGCTCGCCGACCGGCTCGGATGCTTCCTCGGCGTCACGCCGGTCGTGACGCTGTGGCGCGGGCGGCCTGTCTCGGAAAGCTAAGCGGGCATGTAGTCGATTACCGGCACGTTATCCATGCCCTGCGCCGCAAGCCGATGGCGCTCGTCAGCCTCGTCCGTCGCCACCAACTCCGCGCACGGCTCACAAACGTCTGTTCGAGACCATGCGGGAACATGGTGATGACCGGCGCGCCTGCAGGGTGACGGTTGAGCTTCTGGCGATGGCCACGAGCGAGCCTGCGAAGCTGAGTTCGCCGAGACAATCGCGACGGATCTCGATGCCGGACGGTTACCCGACCTGCCACGCTACGCGACCGCTTCCGACCCGCGGCGGCCTCGATCCCGAGTGTTGCCGTCAAGCTGGCGGCCGCTCGACGGACTACGATGAGCTGCTTCCGTCAGCACCGTGTCGGCCACTCGAACGCGGGAGATGCAGCATGACCAGCATAGCGACCTTAATTGATGCCGCTCGCATCGAGCTGCTGCTCAATGAGCTGCGCCTGCCCGGCATCAAGGCGATCTGGCCAAAGCTCGCCGCACAGTCGGACAAGGAAGAATGGCCTGCCGCCCGCTTCCTCGCGGCCCTTGCCGAGCACGCGGCTGCGGATCGCACCCGCGGTCGCATCGAGCGACACATGGCGGAAGCGCAGTTCCCCGCCGGCAAGACGCTCGCCACGAGGGTGCCGATGCTATCAAAGGCACAGGCGATGGCGCTCGCCGCCGGCGGCGTCTGGTTGAAGGCGGGTGCCAATCTGCTGCTGTTCGGTCCACCCGGCGGAGGCAAGACCCATTTCGGGTCAGCGATCGGCCTGGCTCTTGTCGAGAACGGTTGGCGCGTTCTCTTCGCACGCTGGTGCAGCGGCTGCAGGTGGTCGGCGCGAGCTGGCGCTGGAGTCCGCGATCGCCAAACTCGATCGCTACGACCTCCTGATCCTCGACTACATCACAAATGTGAGCAAGGATCAGGCTGAAACCGTATGGTTAAAGCTGATCGTCGCCCGTTACGAGCGACGCTCGCTGCTGATCACGGCCAATCAGCCGCGGGGGCGTATCTTCCCCGAGCCTATGACTTCATGATGCCCCTTCAGCGAACGCTTAACGCGTCGTACCCGGTTGCGAAGCTGACGGCTTTGGTCGTCTGAGAGCTCGATCTGCCATGGCTGACGACCTTTCCAGCAATCCCCGCGCGAGATAGTCGAACTCGTCTGCGGGGTTACGCCGAGCTGAGCCGCTGCGTCCTGAATTGAGAAGCTCCCATCGGGCCAGCGCATCAAATTCTTGCCACGCCGTTGATTTTGACGGTAGGAATGCCCCAGCGGGTCCGCAACAGACGGACATTCTCGCCTTTGAAGGCACAGCCTCGGGCCGCGACGAAGCCTGCCTGATGGAGTATTGCCGCAATCTCGCCATCCATTTGGTGTTCAGCGTTCAACTCGACGATCCGTTGCCGCAGTCGATCGATGTCGACCTAATCGCGGTAGGTCTGAACGCGCCGTTGAACGTGATGCTCGCTGGTTGCGCCGGTATACCAGACGATCTTGAGCCACACCTGACCTCGGGTCTGCTTCTGGTCAAGAACGACTTCACGAACGACAAATCGCAGAATGCGCTTGCGATCGGCTACCGAGGTGGTGGCTGCATTCCAAATCCGCGGCAGGTTCTCGCCGAGCGCTCCTAGCCCTGCGCGTTCCGTTGGACCAATCAAAGCGGCTCTTGCACGCGCCAACGCGCGCATGCTCCTGCTCGACCGCCTCGGCGACACGCAGTTTCTCTTCCCAAGCCCGCTCAAGGGAGCGCGCCACAACACGGTTCTCGGGCTCTACGGCGTCGTACTGACGCCGAGCGCGCTCGGCCTCGTAGCGGGCGCGCTCCACGCGAAGCGCCCACTGGCGCTCGAGCTGACGGCTCCCCTGCTCCAGTTGGCCCGCGGCCGCGAGTGCGATCTCAATCTGATCCGGCACCAGGGCATCGAGGACCATCCGCTCGACCAGCGCGTCAACCGCCAAGGCGCGCGGACTCCCTGACACAGTGCACTGCCTTGCTGGTCCCGATCCGAGCGGCAGCAATAGACCGGATAGTCGGCATTCGGGCCCGTCTAACGCATGCTCATGCGCCGTCCACAACGACCGCAGACCCGAATTCCTTGTAACATAGGCCGGATTCTGAAGGATATTGAGGACGCGTGGACTATCTGGCACACGCCAGACGATCTCGTGTGGAGATGGTCCAAGCAGCCAGCGACGGTCGAGCTGATCGGTACGACCCAGGCGCGCGCTCCCCTTCCGGGCGTGCCGGGGATCGCTTGCATTCGCCGCATCGGCGCGGCGATTGTTTGAATGATCTGGGGTTTGCATCGCGGTCGACAGATTCGGCCAGAGGCGCGGAATGTCGGCCGTCGGACGGCCGGGCGGATTTGCCAACGTTGGCAGGGGTCGATACCCGACGCGACCTCGGGGCAGGTCGATGGGTCATCGCGAACCACCTTCTCCTCGAGAAGGCTCAGACTCGCGCTCAAATGTTGCATCAGTGGGATCAGCGTACGTACACTGATGCGCGACAGATCGGCGGCGTTCGGGCAGGAAGCGATCGACATCTCGGCAAGGTCCGTCGACGCGATCCGAACCGCCCGCGGCCGGCCGTCCGGCAGCGCGACAATGACGTAGGCGGGACCGCGTCACCTTTTCGCCGTCGCCATGCCGATGTTCGCGGTTTTTGCAGCAAGGCGGAGGGGATATTGAGTTGGGGACTTTTAGAAACAGATTCGCTGCTTCGTACCAACTCCCGACTTTGCCGATGCAACCCCACAATTGTCCGTGACTCAAACCTTGGAGGGCGCAGCAACTTACTTGAGACAATTCATCCCGATGATCATATTGACATCACTCAGACTCATACGCCCGATCTGCGCTGCAGCCCTCGTCGCCAGCACGTCATCCGTCCTTGCCTGGGGTCAACTAGGTCATTCTGTCATTGCAGAGCTGGCGCAGCGGCGCTCAAGTCCTGCCGCGCAAGCCAAGCTCAGGGATTTGATCGGAGATACCTCTCCGGCCGCGATCTCAAATTGAGCCGATGACTTCAAATTCACGCCAGAACGGAACAACACCTATCGGTGGCACTTCGTCGATATCAACATCGAACGTTCGGGCTACGACGCCGCTTTCGATTGCAACGACGTTAACAACCAGGGTGCCTGCATCGTCCAAGGCTTGCCCGCCGCCCTTGCGATTTTGAAGGACAATTCTCGCTCCAAGGGAAGACAGATTGCGCGCGCTCAAATTCGTTATCTGGAGATCTGGAGCAGCAATTGCATGCAAGCGAACGCAATCGCGATCAAGGCGGCAATAAACTGCATGTCGTCTTGCATGCCAGGCGCTCCGACGGCACGGCGTACACACGGGCATCAACATTCCACAGCATGTGGGACGACTCCCTGATCGACCTGCAGGCATATTCGTGGGGCAGTTACGCGGACGCGCTCGATGCCAATCCGCTACCGGCCGTGGAAGCGCCGCCATATGACGAAGCACGCATCGCCGCGTGGGTCAACGATACCCACGCTGTCGGACTAAGGGCTTATCAGCTTCTGCCGCCAGGAACGCCCGACCACAACGACACGAGCCATCCCGTGGACATTAGCAACGATTACGCTGTAGCCATAAAAGTGGACTTGGATACTGAGTTGGCAAAAGGGGCAGCGCGCCTCAAAGCCATTCTCGATGATGCGCTCGGAGGGTCGTAGGTGGACTTTCCTGAAGCATCTGGCGCTACCGCATTGTGCACACTTGAACGAAGTCGATATGCGGCAATCGCCTTCTCGGCATTGGCTCGCAACTCATGATTTATGTTCACCGCTCTTAACTGTTGGAGCTGGCCCGGATATCACGAGAATGATGTCCGTTGCACCCATAGCTGCTATCGAGCGAGTGGAACGGCCGTTTCTCGCTTAGCTCTTGCGCTAGCGTTCGCTGAGGATGATTGAAGTTATACTATGGCTAACCGATCGACGCGTAGCGGGTCGGCGTCGTAAGCCGACGATCAAGCGTCGGATACGACCGGGCGCGTCGGCCAAAAAGTCATGGGCGGTGCGCACGTCGCTGGCTTTGTTCCGCAAGGGAACGCCGGGACGGCCGAGAAAATGACGAGGGCATGGCTGACCGCGGCGCGAGGGCCGATCGCAAGCCCGTTGGGCCCCCCTTCACCGCTCGCCCTGAGCGATGTACTTCACGGTCGCGTCGATCGCCGCCTCACCCGGCCAGCCGGCTTTAGCCAAGTCAGCCAGCATCGCTTTTCAGAAGCCCCAATCGACTCCTCAAGCAGAACTCATTACCAGGGAATGTTAGCGGGATAGAGGTCTCATGCTTGCCGAGATCCTGGTTCGACGTTCAATCCGTGGCCGAATCGGGCCGCGGACCTCTGCATAGGCGAGGCTGGCACCGCTGGTGTGTTGGCGGCTTGCCTGCAAACGCTCGGTACTTGGCGATCGAAGATCATCGGCCACACAACGTCGGTTTCTGTTTTTCGTACGAAGCGGGTAGAGCCGCAAGCATCCGATGGCTCCCCTGCGATGTTGCAGGTTTTTGCCTTTGTAGCTTGGACAAGAGGTCGGCTCAGTTGTGGCGAGCGGATCGGCGAGCGCTGCTACGCGGCGCTCTCCGATATATCGACCGAGTTCGAGCCAGTAATCACAAGCTCGTTGTGGGCCAAGTGCGTTGCCGCGAATCGTCGCTCAGGCAACTCTTGCAGTGGATGAATCGCGTCGAGGCGAACGTCGTTGCCGACGATCCAACCGCGATGGCGCTGGAGGGCACGCTTGCGCTCGCCGGCTGGCCAAGCCATGCAATGGCAATTTGAGCCGGGGGCCGATCTCTGCAAAACCGGCCTTGAGGTACAATGCCGACTTGGGGCTGCGGCTCCACATCGGCTGATTAGGCGCTCCCACCTCAAGCTGGCCCCAGCCTTTCTTCGTCCCCAGGGCCGCCGCGGCCTCAATGAGGCGCATTGCAACGCCCGACGACCGTTGATCCGGCACGACATAGAGCTCGGTAATTATGCCGTAGGTTCCTCGCGCAAAAAGGGCAGCGCCCTCTGATAACATGATGATGCCGACTGGGCATTCCTCTGAAAAAGCGAGAAGGCCTGAGACGCGCTCCTTCATCGCAAGGAGATCGGCGACCAGCTGCTCATCTAGTGCTGACTGCGTGTGGCCAGCCCCAAGTTCGGCAAGCAGAGCAGCAACCATCCGGGTCACCGTTGTGGCGTCATCGACAGACACTTCACGTGTGGTCACCATGTCAAATCCTCCTTCAAACTCACTACGTAGCTCAGCCGCTGCGTCAACGCGGGAAAAGCTGCCGCGGTAATCGCCCAGACAGATATGCTGTCATGTTGAACGTCGGATGACGCCTTGCTTCACACCATCGAGAGGCGACGACCTATTCGCTCAACTCCTCGCCAACACCATCGCCCGGAGAGCGGAGGAGCGTGGCTGCGCAATAGCCTCGCGACCTGCAATTTCAACACGCGGGGACGCAGCGATTGGATCAAACAATAGGCCCCCCATCGCACGAGCGCTCAGACGTGCATCGTCCAGCGATAATGCGTTGGTCGAAAAGATCATTCCAGATCAGCGCGCTCAGTTCTCGCAAGCACGATCAGCTAATCAATAGTCGCAAAGAACGATCGATCGCGCGAGTCGAAGACGAACTATATTCCATCGCAATTGGAAAACTTGCGTTCTTAAATCGATGGCGCACGGATCATTTGTCGTCGCGTTATGCTATTCGAACCGACAACTCACGGTCTCGATCAAAGTTTCCCGGCACTGATGATCCCGTGCACGCCTCTCTTTTGCGGGCCACTTCTCCAGTCGCCCGAAGATCTTATCTCGATCCCGCGATGCTAGGTTAGTCGTATGACTGTAGCCCCCTCCTCTCGCGCCGATGCGGGGCAAACACGAGCTACCCGGGCAATTCGGAATAATCTTGCGGTGATCCACACCCGGCAATCGCGACCATTTGCACCATGCCTTCCCAAATTTGTCGCAGTCAGTCAATCGGCTATTACCTTCCAACTCGAGTACGCTTTCTGTGCAAGAAAATGATCATAAAAGAAGACATGGGCAATTTATCGAAGCTGACGAACTTATCGTGCGCCGCTCTGCTCATCCTGGCGCGTGGCTAGACGGGACATTTCGTCTCGACTTAGGGTCCGCAAGCACCACAGATCCATCGACATGGTTTCTCGACGTAGGTGCTTGCGCATTTTTGCAGCGGCTGCATAGGACGCGAGCCAACGTCTGCCTGGACTACCTTGGCCGGGCCTTGCTCGCTGCCTTTATCTTTGCGTTGGTTGTCGGCGTGTGCTGACCCCGTTCGGGTGAAGGTCCGAGCGTTTGAATGCCACAGCTCAGGGGGCATTTGCATCTCGGCGATCATCGTGAGCCACCCAGCCCCCTCTCGAACCGTGATGATGGCGACCAAGCGGAGTGCGCGCGGTTTTTCTTCGCTCCATTGCTCTATTACGAGAGATTTATGCACTGCTGATGCAGTAACCTAGCAATTGCTGAGAGCCCGGCACTCTCAAACAAGGATGCAAGTGGCGTTGCAGTGAATGATCCATCTACGCTCAAAGCTGGCCAAATGCGAGAACTCGCCGAGAATCTGAATTCCCAGCTAAATCGACGGGCTCAAGCTTTGTGCGACCGTGCCTTATGATGTCAAACTACAGTGCGATCGCCCCTTTTTCGAGAACGACGCCCAAAACCGAAGGACGAGCATTACCTGACCCCGGCCAGAAGCTCCGCGTCATCGTGCCTCCTGACGCTCGGACTTCTAGTTCCAGGCACGGCAAGGGCTGATATGAGCCAGGCACGCAAGCCCGAGACGTTTGTCGCCGACGGCATCACCGTCCCGCTCCGCCATGCTACCTTTCGTCGCGTCTGGCTGGCGGGCCTTCTCTCAAACATGGGGGCTCTGATTCGGAGCGTCGGGGCTGCGTGGGCAATGACGCAAATGACCTCGTCGGCCGACATGGTCGCGCTCGTTCAGACTGCGCTGACGCTTCCGACCATGCTGATTGCAATGCCAGCGGGAGCGATCGCGGACATGCATGACCGCCGAATCGTGTCGCTCATCTCGCTCGGAATCGTACTCACGGGTGCCAGTGCGCTGACAGCGCTTGCATGGCTCGATATGGTCACACCGCTCCTGCTGCTCGCGTTCTGCTTTGTCGTTGGCAGCGGCGTGGCGCTAATGGATCCGACGTGGCAATCTTCGATAAGTGAGCAGGTGCCGCCCGACGCCTTACCTGCCGCCGTCGCGCTGAACAGCATCAGCTACAATATCGCGCGCAGCGTCGGCCCAGCCCTCGGCGGCATCGTCGTTGCGACCGCTGGCGCAGTCGCTGCATTCGCATTAAACGCGCTGCTGTATCTACCCCTGATGCTCGCACTGCTGGTCTGGAAGCGCGTGGTCCCACCCTCGCGACTGCCGCGTGAACAGTTCAGCCGTGCCATTGTCTCCGGCATTCGATACATCACGAACTCCCCTTCCATCAAAATCGTCCTGATCCGTTCGATGGTGACCGGTGTATTTGGCGGCGCGATCATATCCCTGATGCCGATAGTTGCGCGAGATCTCCTGCACGGTGGCGCGCAGACCTATGGGCTTCTGCTGAGCGCCTTTGGCCTCGGAGCAGTAATCGGCGCACTCTATGTACCCGAAATGCGCAAGCGCTTGAGCGCCGAAGCGGCCATTCGCGCTTGCGCGCTGTCGATGGGTGGAAGCCTTCTCGCAGTGGCCTTGAGCCGAGACCTGATCTGGACAGCGGCCGCACTGGTGCTGGCGGGAGCCGTATGGATGATGGCGTGGGTGCTGTTCAACCTCGGCATACAGTTGTCAGCGCCCCGCTGGGTTGCCGGGCGCTCGCTCGCGGCTTATCAGGCAGCGGGATCGGGCGGGATTGCGATCGGTAGTTGGGGCTGGGGCAGGCTGACTGACGCGGCTGGTATCGACACTGCACTTCTGATGTCAGGCGCCCTAATGCTGCTCTCGCCCCTGATAGGGCTCTGGTTGCCGATGCCGCGCGTCGGCGCTCGGGGTCAAGAAGCCGAGCTGCTCGAGGATCCCGACGTGCAGCTGGCGTTGACCGGCCGGAGTGGCCCTTTGATTGTCGAGATCGAATATCGAGTTGCGCAGGAGGATGCGCGTGCGTTCCACAACGCGATGCTGGCAGTCCAGCTCTTCCGTCAACGCAACGGCGCCTATGGATGGTCAATAGCGCGCGACATTACCGACCCGGAATCGTGGACGGAGCGTTATCACTGCCCGACTTGGTTCGACTACCTGCGTCAGCGTAACCGAGCGACTGTATCTGAGCGCGCGCTGGAGAGGGAGGCGTCAGCGTTTCACATCGGCCCTGACCCTGTGCGGATTCGGCGCATGTTAGAGCGCCCGTTTGGATCAGTGCGCTCGAAGGAAGACAAGTCCAACCGCGAGAACGACGTTCTGCTCAATGAAAATACCCCCGGCAGGAGCCGATAGCGCCGGCCTTGTTGGAGAAGCGGTCTAGGCGCGACAATATCAATCCCCTTCCGGAGCCGGCGCAACGCTCCCCAGAGAGCTGGGCGCATCACACGTCATCTTGGGGGCGCCGTCCTAGATCGATGCCACCGTCGCGGCTTCACGGGTGAACAGATGGGGGCATCGGACAGGATGTCGATGCCCGCCAAGATCGGCCGCATGGAGACGAGTTGTGGTCTAATCTGAGATGGGGCCGGATCTACTGCCCGCCGTGGTCGGGCCGAAGAGCCCGGCTACGCGCACTTCCTGACCATCTGACCGGACCAACTCACGCCGGCTGCAGGCCGGTCCTGTCCTTGCAAGCAGTACGACGAATTGACGAGATTCCAGACGTCCGTCCATCCATCTGTCCGAAGACGTGCTCCTGTCTCAGAGATTTCAGATGAGTCGGTATCGCAATTGAGCGTAGGCCGCTAATCGATTGCACTTGCACGGGTTGGCAAGCCTCAAACTGATGCCCCTCGCCCGCCTCGCAGGAAGGGTCGGCTCCAGCTGCGAAGGAAGATCAATAACTGAATTACGCGAGCGCGAGTTGATATCCTAGTTAGGCCGCTTGCACTCTTCCGAGGAAACCATCTAGCTCGTGCTTCAGCCGATAGCTTTCCTCGGACAGCAATTCGGCGGACCTCAGCACCTGCATCAAAGCCCCGCCGCTTTCTTGGCGCGATCGGTGACATCACTGGCGCTTTCGGCTACCTGACTAGTCCTGACAGCAGCTTCCTGCAAATTGAAGTCTTCTGCTTCGCGATCGAGGCGACGACGCCTTTGGCGATCTCCGAAATACGAGCGATGATAACGCCTGTTTCGGTAATTGCGCCGACCGCTTCGAGTGTCGCTGTCTGAATGCCTTCAATTTGCTCACGGATCTCAACAGTCGCATGCGCAGTTTGCGTCGCGAGAGATTTCACTTCCTGGGCGACAACCGCAAAACCTCTGCCGCGATCCCCGCGTGCGCCTTCGATCGTCGCATTCAATGCGAGCAAATTGGTCTGCCGGGCGATCGCTGCGATTAGCTGGACGACGCTGCCCATCCGCTCGGCTGCGGCCGCACTTCGGTCTTGCGAACCGCGTCGCGGGCCATATCGGCCGCCACCTCAACCTGATGGCCGGCATCAGAAATCGTTGTCGCTGTTGAGGCCGCAACACGCTGGACGTTGGCGGACGCCTCTTCCGATGACGATGCAACCTGAATCGAGAGCTCTCGGCTTTGATCAGCCGAAATAGCCAGGCTTCGTGCCGACGCTTCAAGTTGCGCGGAGGCGGCCGAGACGGTATCGATCACCTGCCCCACGGCTGCTTCAAATTCTCCGGCGAACAAAGCGATCTCGGCTTTGCGCTGCTCGGCGGCAGTCTCGTCCCTTTCGGCCTTGGCGTCGAGCTCAGCCTGCACCTTCTCGCGAGCTCTCAGCTTAAAATTCTCTACTGCTTCGGCCATCTCGCCAAGCTCATCCCTCCGGCCCAGACCTGGCAGAACCACATCAAATTGCCCCTGGCCGAGCTGGCGCATCGCCGAGGCCATCAAAGCGGCTGTTTTGGCAATGCTCTGACCGAACAGGAAGGCGAGCACACCTACGAGCAGCGTTGCTAGCCCGATCCCCCCAGAGCAATTTCTGCCGAATGTCTTCCGCCCGCATTTCCGCGGCCTGCGAATAGGCGTCAGCAGCAGTCATGATTCGCACGATTGCCGGGCGAATACGGTCATAGATTTGTCCCAGATCGCTCACCTGGTCGGTCAGCGTTTGCTGCGTCATGAACGACACAAAATTGTCTTTGTAAGCGCGGGCAAGTTTGAGAATGTCAGATTTTGCTTCTGCAGGCAGGCTCGCCTTAGCAAGTTCGGCTTCGAATTCCGTCTCCAGGTTGGTCAGTTTATCCCCGTACTTATCTTCACCCCGCAAAATGAAGTCCTTTTCATGCCGACGCAGTCAGCATCAAAATCGTGAGGCGCGGCTGGTTCGCTTCGGCCAGCTGTTGCTCTACAGCGTGCACGGCCTTCCGCAACATGCCCTGAAAGCCATCATCTTCATTGAAGCCGAGGTTGCGTTGAGCTGAGACCACGTTTTGAAAGCGGGTTGCATAGAGATTGATAATCGGCTGCAGAACGCCGGCCTGCTTCGGCGGCTATCGTCCGGCAACGCGGACCCCAACTCTTGGAGGCGAGATAGGGTTGTCAACTGGTGCTCGTGATGATCGGCATGCCTCTTGATCAGCATTTCAGTCGGCTTGTGGAGGAAGTCGCTCGCGATTTGGCCGGATTCCAGGAAGCTTTGTGACAACGATACAACAAGAGCTTTCACTTCATTGCTAGCGCTGGACCAGGCTCGCATAGTTCCACGCGCCAATACATATTGCAGCCGTGACAAGGACGCCGGAAAGCCCGAGCAGCGCCATTTGCTCGCGCAGTCCAATTCGGAGTGCCGCGACGGATCGATGATCTCTGACAATCACCGGAGGCAATGCTGCTCATTCGTGTCCATTTGACATGACTTGACCCTACAGGTGGTGTCCAATTGGCGCATTAAGCGCCCATCCACGTTGAGCGAAAATCGCGTTATTTGGTTCGCGCGGTCGATAACAAGCCGCTGCGTAGTTTAAATTGATTTCGAAATCCTGAACTCGTGCGCGAAAGGCGACACGCAATAGCAGCAGAACTCGATTGCTGTCTCGATCAAGGACAACGCTCCACTTTCCGGTTCGAGGGATTTGCGTCAACCACTGAGCAACTACTGCGATCGAAGCTTCCTTTGCGCACAATACATGCGAAATTAGCATCTAAATCGCCGACAACCAGCGCGAAAAAGCGGGTATTTGGGTGCACAACTTGCGCAGCCGGACACGTCGGCGCAAGTTCTGGAGTATTCGGTGAGTGATCGATCTACTCACTTCGGTACTCCCTTCAGTCGCCCGCTTTGGGGCGTTTCCTCCCTGACTTGGCCGTGCGAAGACCTTGCACGGCCATTTTTCTTGGCTGATCGCTTCGCTGAGACTAATCGAGAGTCTAGCGTTGATGTCGAACCCCGCGTGGAAGTGCGTGGACATCAGCTACGACTGCTGAAAAAGACTCGCGCCTGGTCTGTCTGGCAGAACCGGCCGACATGAGGTCATCGAGGTCCGATTGGATTAGTCCGGAGACTACGTAGAGCTACGGCTACAGGCCCCGCGCTCAGGCTAATTTCGGATTAGGTCCATAACATCCGCTGATACGGCGAGCGGTGCTCAGGGGACTCGCAGACAAGGACGTTTGGTAACGAGCACAATATGGCGCGCCCTTTAGGAGCTGCCTGGTCCGTGGACGCAGCCGCATGCGTCACAATTTTCATCAATCCTCCGGCGACTCCTCAACTGGGATGGCAAAACCCACCTTTACGCGGTCTACTACGACCATTGTCTTGACCGCCTTAATGTTCGGGTTCGTATAGAAGAACCGCCTGGTGAACTGCTCATAATCTTCCATGGTCGCCGCGGTAATGTATAGAAGGAAGTCAGCATCGCCAGTGACGTAAAATCCATTCACGACTTCAGCAGACGATTTGATGGCCTTCTTGAATCTATCGACTATCTCCGAACTTTCCCGTTCCAGGCTCACCAGCAGGAGCATTTGAATGGGCCTACCGACCGCCTTCGGAGAAACGATCGAGATATCGGCCTCGATGATGCCTTTCGAGCGGAGCCGCTTCAGTCGTCGCTGACACGCTGTAGCGGAAAGGCCGACCATTTCCCCGATGACGTCGGAAGTCAGACGGTTGTTCTTTTGCACAATCTCGAGGATGCGGGCGTCTATTCGATCGTATCGCATATTCTGCTACCAATGAGGTGAACTTCACCGCCAAATCTCGCTGCGTTGCAGAAAATCGACCTAATAGAGACGAAATGCAACGATTTTCGACAAAAAACCTGGATAATGGCAGCCGACTAAGCGGCGCGCGATTCGGCGAAGCTAACCGGCGACAAGAGAACTCTGTGCGGACTAAGCCGAGGAGCACTCCGCCCGACCCGACGCGGAAGTTGCGCTCGATAAAACCTCATCTCTGGGATTGAGCAAGCAGCGAGAGGTCTCGCCGGGCGATCAGGTCATCGTCTAACGCGGGATCCGTGTTTGCATCAACCCCGAGCACGCAGAGGTTCGCAAGCGCGGCCCTCACGCCAATCGTCCGCGGCCCAATCGAGCCTGCGGCAAGCACGGCCGTTGCGGCATGCACCAGCACGAAGATCCATCGCTACCGCTATCGATGCTGTCCGCGGACAACTGTCTCGTTGGGAGGGTGAACAAAATCGTCCGGCCATCTCAGCTTAAGTTACGTCAGATTGGTATCCCCGTCTCGCCTCCGTCGCCCATTTAGCAGCCGTGCAGCAATATGGTGAATGCAACTCAGCAAGCGCGGACGCCCTAAACCCCGTGTTACAGCATCCTTTTGGAGGATCTTCAGCATGACCATCGACATACTGGATGTCTCAATCAGACGTGCGCGCGGCATCCCATTGTCGAGTTTCCACTTGTGGCTGAACGCACCAATTTCTGGAGGACCGCTTCAGGACGAAAATGCACGGTGCACGGTTAAGAGCGGGTGTCGCGCCTTCGCTTCGCGGTGCGACGTTGCTGCTGACGTTCATGACGCCGCCGAACCGGGTCGACAGCGAGGGATTGAGCCACCATCGGTGCCAGCCGCTCGGGAGCGACGAGCTCCGTCTCTGGCATCGCTCGCGCAAGACTCGGCCGCGCCTCCATGAATTTGAAGGTGGCACGGCCCGCATCAGTGATGCGCCATCCGCCGTTCACACGCTCAATGAGTCTCTGGGAAAAAACATCTAAGTTCGGCACACGGGCGGCCAATCTCTTCGTGCGCTCGGCCCAGCCCCGACCGCTCGTCGCTCAAATGGCCATGTCGCGCTTAACATCCAACATGGTCGCGAACCCGTCCGGATAGCTCACCAGGCTCTTGAGGACTGTGACCTGGAAATCACGTGTGTGATGACATCAACTTTGCCGACGCCTAGCGCCACATGGTCGGCGGAAGGGCGTCACGGCCGATTTGTTTGAGGCGGTCGGGCATCGTCTCGCCTCCGCTGGCCGCCTCCAGAAGCTTTGACGCAACATGCGCGCGAACATCGGTCTCGTCCCGCGAAATATCTTCACAGACTTCGTCAAGGACCGCACGCAGCAGCGCGGAAGTGGGGCCATCGAGCATTTCAAGATCTCCCCCAACCTTTCGTGAGGAGGATAGTACGTACTGGACGCTCCATAATTCAAGTGGATCAAGAACACCCGGCAACCAAATGCGGCATTCTCAGCCTCCCAGACGGCGACCTCGACCCACTCTTGCGCCCTACAGCGCGCCTTCCGGCCCGCACAGTCCGAGGCTCTCCCGAACTCCGCACGGACTAGCTGCGGTTTACATCAGCGAGCTGGCATTTTCGCGCTGCTTCTCTGGCACTTGCCGGCCGGGACGGACGGCTGCTCAGGTCGCGCGAGCTCGCACCCTAGCAGCATCGGGTTGTACTGCAGCCAGATCGTTTGCTGCTTTTCCCGTTTGCTGCGCCGGCACAAGGCATTGGCGTACGTGCCCATCCGGAGTTGATAAAGGTAGTTGGTCATGCCTTCCCCTTACGCCTCCTGAAACGAGGTGGCTTCCTCGCAAACCGCCTTCAATCTGTTCATGAAAACGCCGCGCTTGCCCCCTTCATAATAACGATCTACCGAACGTGATTAACGCATGAAGGAATGGACTAGCGCCGGAATTCGGCAATTGATCACGGATTTTCGATGAATTTCATTACGCTGACTCGTCCAGGATGATGAACACCGTCGATAAACAACTGATGCTGCGGTGACGCCAAGGTGATCCGAGTTGCGTAACGCGAGCGCGCGATGTGCGGGACCGCTTGTTCGGTATAACGCGCGACCAACGACCGTGAGAAAAGATGCCTGCGGATCTTCCAAGTCCAGCAAGTGTGGCCGGTGTTCGCTCAGCAAAGCGTCAGGGCACGGTCTGGCGGTTGATGTGGGAAATCAGAACCATCAATTTTCGCTTGGACAAGCTCCGCCAGTTTCGCGCCGATGCACTTGGTGCACCGGGCCACAGTGGCTCATCTTGATGGCTTTAATGGAGCTGGA
The DNA here is from genome assembly GCF_025200885.1 of Bradyrhizobium huanghuaihaiense. NCBI lineage: Bacteria > Pseudomonadati > Pseudomonadota > Alphaproteobacteria > Hyphomicrobiales > Nitrobacteraceae > Bradyrhizobium > Bradyrhizobium huanghuaihaiense. Next base: position 8,201,127 of record NZ_CP104172.1, read on the forward strand.
CAAGGAAAGCGGCGTTCCTATGCACGTGGTAGCGCCAATTCATCCACGTCGATCCTTCGTTCGTCACCACCCAATCAAAAGTACTGGAGAAGAAAGGCTTTTTGCGGCGCAAGCCCTCCACAAGCGATGCCCGGGTCGTCGAGATGTCGCTAACGTACAAGACTTACGAGCATCTTGCGAGTGTGACCGCACAAGAGGAAGCACTCGATAAATTTGTTTTTGGTGACCTCGCGTTTCACGAGCTGACCGATTTTGCCAAGAGAATCGTCTAGAGAAAGCTCGGCTGAGAGCCGCTCTGGAGTTCTAAAGGAACTCGCACTCGGCGTTCGTGTCCGCCGAGACTTTAGAGTGCCGCTTGCGGTATCTAGAAAGCCGAGTGAGACGAACATCGGAGCTTGCGCGAAACGAGCGATCTCTCAGCGCCACCAACGCTACGGCTTCTATCAGATCTCTGTGAGGTTTGCGGGCTCTTAAGCTTCGACGTCAGTCCAAGGCGTTTCCTTGATACCGTCGCTGCAATCACAATGCCTGATCCGTCTGAAACGTACGGAGTATTTGATTTCTATCGGCGTCATTGTTCCTCCTTTCAAGTTGACGTATGTGTGACAACCAACGATGGAATGCTGCTTACGATGCGCCAGAATTCCTTATCTTCCAACTCGATCGGCCGTCGCTCCCGTCACAGTCGATCATTCTTTTCATCTGCAACCCGTGTGGCCTGTGACGGGATGCAGTAGCGCCAATAAGCAACAACTTGTGCCATCGTGGTCAGTTTAGTCGCGAAGGCATATCCGAATGCGGGCCACAACCGAGTACCGCATCTTTCTGCCTATAGTTTCCATTTTAACGAGGTCGGCGAGCCAATGCTTCGCTTCTATTTCAGTCTTGCTGGGCAGCAAAATGTCGACGACCCCTTTGGGTTGGCATTCGAAAACGAGCTGCAGGCGTTTCGTGCGGCCGAACGATTTGCGAGGGAGCTTGCAAGTACTCAGCCTTCGCTGCGGGGCACCACTAGCGTGGTCGTTACGCGGAAAGATCGAGACGAAACGTATCTTATAGGCGTCTGATCGATATCCCGATTCAAGCCAAGCCAATTTCAAGCTCCCGCTGTGCCCGGGCGTATCGTATGCATACGACCGATGATAGGCACATCTGAGTGCGTCTGGCGAGACGTGCCATCTCAAGCTACGGGCAATCTCCTCTCCAACGCATTGTCGCAACATCGGGCCTTGGCTATGCAGGGCGCACAGAGCAGCAGCTGGACTCGAAGAGCGCTATCCGGTTCGCCCGACCTTTCGAAAGACCCCCTGTGGCCGTCGGCCCGGAGCAGCTCAGCCATCCGCTCGCGTCCTACCCTCCGCTAACGAAGATATCTGTAGCGTCTGGGCGACCGTGATTTTCGTATCCGTCCGGTGAAGCTTTCAATTACCCACAAATTCTCCTCCGACCATGGCGCCCAGCGCGATGTCGGTGAGGCGTGACAGCCCGCGCCACATGACCGTATTGCCGGGCGGCGGATCGCTGGCGCGGGCGAGGTAACCGCCGAGCCGGGCGATCTTGATCAGATAGTGCGAGAGCGTTTTCCGTCTTGCTTTTGGTTTATCGTTGACGAGGCGATCGAGCACGCCGATTTCAGTCGCAGTCAATGCGAGGGTTGGCGGCGCGTCTGGGGCGGAACGGTTGAGCATCGTCATCCAGAAGACCCGCCAACTCAGGATGCAAAAGAGCGAGATCAGATTGGTCAGACGCTGGGCGGTCCTGAGCTTCGACTCCTCAGCTTTGCAGCCCGATTTGAGGATCTTGTGGAACACCTCGATCTTCCATCTCAAACCATACCATTCCAGCTTCTCAATGGCGTCGGTGCGGGAACCAACAGGCAGGTCGGTGATCAGCTTCCAATCGATCTTCTTCCTGTTTTTCGGCGTCCCGCGCTCTTCGGCATGGATCACCGTCAGGGTCAGAGCGGGATAGCGCTTCTGCTTTCCAATCGGCGGCAGGACGCAGATCTTGCGATACCTGATCTCAAGAATGGCCTGGTCGGGATCGCCGTTGCTGTCTCTGACTTCGATGCGATGGAGCCCTTTGACGGCGACCTCGTCCATTTCGTCAGCGATCGTGTGATCCCCGTCTCCAGCCAAGCGGTCGACGCAGGTCCTGATCAGGAAATGGGTTCCGATCTCCTGTGCTGCGCAGAAGAGCTCGTAGATGTCACTCTCGCGATCACCAATATGGATGCATCGTCCCGGATGATCCAAGAGTTGCGTAGACTGCTTGAGATTTTCCAACCACCGGACGCTTTCCTTTTTCTCGATGGGAACCCGGGTCGGATTGATCTTCCTTTTAAGCGCTGCCGTCCCCTTGAATTTCTTCCGGGTCCAGAACTTAACGGCCGCCAACCCCAGCGGCACACCCTCGATTGTAACTGCGAGGCTCGAATGCATGAGGATGCCGCAAACCGTGTGAGATCTGAGGCGCCCCGCCTATCCCATCCACTGTTTATGCTCTTGGTGATGCCGATTGCTTCGGAATTTTCGCGCCGATAGCTAAATTCGGTTGTGTCATGCAGCACAAGAACGAGACCTTTTGTGGCTGCGGCGCGATCACTTGTCGATTGGAAATGGCCGGCCAGAATGTCCGCTTCGCTGACCCGGTCATTAGAGAAGAAGCGGTAGGCTGCCTTGGTATTCGCCCAATCCTGGCAGACGAGCGGAATGCTTTGTCCCATGGCGCTTCCAATCTGCGTGAGCAGCTTGCGGAATCTGTCGCCCAGCCGCACGTCCCTAAACTCGCATCCACTAGTCTCTCGATCAATCCAACATTCACCCTCCAAGGATCGCAACCGGCCTCTTGCCGATCGATCCCTTAATGTCAGCCCCATAGAGCACCCCCTCGCGAATCAGGTGCTCAGCAAGGAATCACAAGTGATTCTTTCGACTCAAGATTTCGCCGATCAGCAAATCAGGCCGAGTGGTCAAAGTTATGGGTAATTGAAAGCCGGTGAAGGCCGCCTTGCCGAATGAGGCGTGTTGTTGAGAACTGTCCTTATGGACAGTGATAGGCGCAGTGCCCAAGTCGAACGGCTAGAGGTGGTGGATACGGGCCGGCGGCGACGCTGGTCCGAGGATGAGAAGCTCAAGATCGTCCTGGAGAGCTTGCAGGCGCCGCGCCAAGTCGCGGCAACGGCGCGGCGGTACGGCGTTTCGCGCTCATTGCTGCTGCGATGGCGACGGTCGTTTCGGCCTGAGCCGAAGGATGCCGCCCATCAACCTGGCTTCGTACCGGCGATGGTGGTCGCGGAAGCAGGGCCGATGCCTTGTCCAGTCGCGCCGTCCAGCAGCGGCGGGTCGATCGAGATCGAGTTTGCGGCCGGGGCTCGGATGCGGATCACGGGCACGGTCGATGCGGCGACGCTGAAGGCCGCGGTGGCGGCACTGGCAGATGGACGGCCGCGGTGATCCCCATTGCGTCGGGCGTGCGGGTGTGGATTGCGACCGGCCACACCGATATGCGTCGCGGCATGAACTCGCTGGCCTTGCTGGTGCAGGAAGCCTTCAAGCGAGACCCGCACGGCGGCGACCTCTATGTCTTCCGAGGCAAGAGCGGCAAGCTGATTAAGATCCTTTGGCACGATGGACTGGGCATGTCGCTTTATGCCAAGCGGCTGGAGCGCGGCCGCTTCTTGTGGCCGTCGTCGGCTGATGGCGTGGTGACAATCACCCCAGCCCAGCTTGGCTACCTGCTTGAGGGCATCGACTGGCGGATGCCACAACAGACTTGGCGACCGCAGGCGGCTGGCTGATCGCTGGGATTTGAATCGGTGGCACGATCAGCGGTCCGGACAGAGACCGCGCCTTGTGATTCTCTGGTCGGCGATGGGCGCCAATGATTCTCTTCCCGACGATGTGACCACGCTGCAGGCGATGCTGCGCGCCGAGCGAGCGGCCCGGTTGGCCGCGGAAGCCGAGGCCCAGGCACGGACGTTGCTGATCGAGAAGCTCAAGCTCACGATCAAGAAGCTGCGGCACGAGCAGTTCGGACAGTCCTCCGAGCGAAGCGCATTGCTGGACCAGCTCGAGCTACAGCTCGCCGACCTGGAGGAGAACGCGGCGCAAGCCGAGACCGCGGCGCAGGTGGCCGCCGAGAAGATCGCGGTGCCATCGTTCGAGCGCCGCAAGCCAGCCCGCCGGCCGCTACCGGAGCATTTGCCGCGGGAGCGCATTGTCTATCCCGTGCCGGCCACCTGCCCATGCTGCGGCGACAGTCGATTGCGCAAGATTGGCGAGGACGTAACCGAGACGCTGGAGCTCGTTCCGCGCCAGTGGAAGGTGATCCAGCACGTGCGCGAGAAGCTCGTCTGCCGGGCCTGCGAAGCGATCACTCAACCGCCGGCCCCCTCGCATCCAATTGCGCGCGGGCGTGCAGGGTCCAAGCTGCTGGCCCATGTCCTGTTCGCCAAGTACGGCCTGCACCTGCCGCTTCATCGTCAGAGCGATGTCTATCAGCGTGAAGGCATCGACCTCGACGTATCGACGCTCGCGGACTGGGTAGGTGCCTCCGCGGCAACCCTGATGCCTCTGGTCGATGCGATCCGGAGCCACGTCTTCGCGGCGGAGCGCATCCACGCGGATGACACCACGGTGCCGGTTATGGCCAAGGGCAAGACCCGGACCGGCCGGCTCTGGACCTACGTCCGCGACGACCGTCCGTTTGCCGGCCCAGACCCGCCGGCGGCCGTGTTCTTCTACTCGCCCGATCGTGGCGGTGCGCATCCGGAGCAGCATCTGGCCGGCTATGCCGGACTGATGCAGGCCGACGCCTATGCCGGGTTCGGTAGGCTCTACGAGGCCAATCGCAAGGGCGGCCCGATCATCGAGGCCGCGTGCTGGGCGCACGGCAGGCGCAAGTTCTTTGATCTCGCGCGGCTCAGCAAGGCGCCGATCGCGGTCGAGGCGGTCAAGCGCGTCGATGTTCTGTTCGCCATCGAGCGCGAGATCAAGGGTCTTACTGCGCAGGAGCGTTTGCGTGTGCGCCAGGAGCGTAGCCGCCCCCTGATCGTCGAGCTGGAGGCGTGGTTACGCGAGCAGCGCGTCAAGCTCTCCAGGAACAACGACACGACCAAGGCGATCAATTACTGCCTCAGCCGCTGGGATGCATTTAGCCGCTTCCTTGATGATGGACGGCTTTGCATGTCGAACAATGCCGCCGAGCGGGAGCTACGGGCTGTCGCCGTGGGCAGAAGAAATTGGACCTTCGCCGGGTCCGATGAGGGCGGCCGGCGAGCGGCTGCCATCTACAGCCTCATTGCCACCGCCAAGCTCAACGACATCGATCCACAGGCTTGGCTTGCCGACGTGCTGGCCCGCCTGCCGGATCATCCCGCCAAGCGCATTGACGAACTCATGCCCTGGAATTGGCGACCTCAGAACGTCGCCTACGCCGCATAGCGCGATCAGCCTTCCGCCAAAAACAGCCTGGCCGGGGCCTTCGCCGGATGCGTACTGATTTTCGGCACCTGAGGCTCCATCTTTTGCAGGGCTCAGCAGGATTTGCCTGAGGGTTATCGGTCAGTCCTGGGCTGCTCGCCGGCACGAGTGGATGTATTGAGCCACGGCATCGAGGCTCCCGCGATCTGAAACCAGCAGGACGTTGCGGTGATTAAGACCCGGAGGCCAAGAGGGAGGATACCCACCGGGTCATGAGCGCTTGCCGTGAAGTAAGGGAAGAGGACATCCCTGCAATAGTTGCGTCGGTAGCAATCGTGATCGCAGTAATGTCTCTGTGACCTCACATCTCGCAGATAGCCTGGTCCTAAGAACCGACCACATCCGACGCAAGTCTTATGGCCACACGGGGATCTGTGATTTACGAGGATGAATTGCATCGCGTTGGCTCGTTAGTGTCTTCAGGTTGGGTCTCGACCACTTCACCGTGATTCGACTGGTGGACAATGGCCGTCCTTGATTGGGCCGCAACAAGCAAGAGGCACGTCGGATGGGTCGCTTTCGGTGACTCACCCAGATGAGGGCAGGTTGCGCGCCGTGATGCGACGTAGCACCGGGTGAACCGGGGATACGACACGCGACAGATCAGCAGCGGACTATCGCAGCATTCTTCGCATTGCGTTCTCCCGCCGGGCGCATGATCCGACGTTGAGCTTCATTGCAGAGCTCCATGTAATCTCCCTCAAAGTCTCTCTGGTAATTGGTGAGTTGCACTAGACGACGCGCAACCAGCGAACCATTTGTGGTCGGCCTCTCGGCGAGCCGCTAAGCGGTCTACGCATTTCTTGGAACAAAGAGCAGTCCGCCAAGAGTAATGCCGGATCAACCCGAACCTTCCGCCGCATACGCCGCAGCACTTTACCGTACCATGGGCGGCATTACGGAGGCTGTTACGCATGCGAACCTCCTCTTGATGTTACGTCGTTAGGCTTCGTGCCTTTTCAGCGCAGCACACCCGCACGCCAGGTAAGGCGTCGGCATTTCAAGTCTCATTGCATGAACAGATCCGGGCGATGTGCGCCTGCTGGGTGACGCGGCACGCTCAATCGCGTGCTTCGCTAGCCGGATCTTGATTGTTTAACTGTAACCATATTTGACTCATTGGACTGCACCCCTTAAGTGAGACACGATAATTACGGTGACAGGCATTCCGAGGATGACCTGTGGCAGGACGACGTCAGTTTCCGACGGCTTACAAATTGAAGGCGATCAAGCGGGTGGAGCGGGGCGAAGGCGTCCTCCCTGTAGCCCGCGAGCTTGGAATCTCCCGCAAGATTCTCCATGACTGGATCAAAGCCTGGAACGCTCATGGGCCGGAGGGGCTAAATCGCAAACCTGGACCCAAGCCCGGTCCCAGAAAGCTCAAGCCGCTTCCGACGTACGACGACAAGCGCTCCGCCCTCGCGCTTGCCAAAGCCCGCATCGCCGAGCTCGAACGGCTGGTGGGCCGCCAGCAGATGGACCTCGATTTTTTTCGGCAAGCCTTGCGCGCATTGAAGCGGCCGGCAGCGCAAGGCAAAACCGCATCCGCATCGCCGAAGTCGTCAAAGCCATGACAGCGCAGGCAACCAATTCCCATGCCGATGTTCAACGCCTGTGCCGCCTCGCGGGCTTGCCGCGCGCGACCTATTATCGACACCTCGCCGGTCACGACGGCAAGGCCGCAGATTGCGAGCTGCGCGACCTGATCCAACGCATTTGCCTCAAACACATCTTCTATGGCTATCGGCGCGTGACGGCGAGCCTCAGGCGCCAGGGCATGGTCGTGAATGCCAAGAAGGTTCAAAGGCTTATGCGCGAGGATAATTTGCTCGCGCAGCGCAAGACGCCGTTCCTGAAGCCGCCCGCGGAACGGCCGTCGGGCTTTCTCGTCGTCCCCAATCTGGTCCGAGGCCTGGTGCCGTCCGCGCCCGACCAGATCTGGGTCGCGGACATCACCTATGTGCATCTCGCCAAAACCTTCGCCTATCTCGCCGTCATTCTCGACGCGTTCTCGCGCAAGGCTGTTGGCTGGGCTTTCGAGGACACGCTCGATGCCTCGCTCGCCATCGCCGCGCTGGAGAAAGCCATCGCGGCTCGGGGACCGGCCCCCGGCAGCCTGATCCATCACTCCGACCGCGGCGTGCAATACGCTTCCATCGCCTATCGCCAGCGGCTTGCCGATCGCGACATCACCATCAGCATGAGCAGGCCGGGCAATCCCTTCGACAACGCCAAGGCTGAAAGCTTCATGAAAACGCTCAAGGCTGAACAGATCAACGGCAAAGCCTTCGCCGACTTGGTCGACGCCCGCCGCCACATCAACAGCTTCATCGCGGAGGTCTACAACAAAGAGCGTCTGCACTCGGCGCTCGGATACCAGTCGCCCCTTGAGTTCGAAACCGCGTTCGCGCAAAACAACGCGCGATAACGCATCGTGGCAACCCCACTGTCACTGTAATTATCGTGTCTCACTTAAGGGGTGCAGTCCATCATGCTTAATGCAATGATTTGGACTTTGGCGCTGTAATCCTGCGTCTGGCCCGGATCGGCCAACGCAAATGGCCCCCCAACGCTTCGGGAGCGCACGACTCAGCTCGGTCCCGGTGATCGATGAGTGTGCCCTTGCTCTGTTCGCCAGAGTCGGTGTCTTCTAGCGTTGTTTCTTCCTGCTCCGAGAATAGCCGAGCCACTCTAAGCCGCCGAAATCCTAGTTCGCGCTTCAGCTGGCAGCCTTCTTTGGGCAGCAGTTCGGCGGATATGAGGACCAGCATCCAAGCCCCACCGGTTCTAGCTAGCTGCTATCTCAGCCGTCATTGTTGACGCTGCCCGCAGCGTAACGCCTTTGCTCGTGGTTTCCGGCTCTCGGATCGCTTCAACTACCGTAAGGGCGATCGCCGCAATGCCTCCGATAATGACTCGAATTTCGGCAATCGCACCATCCGATTTAATTGTCTCCGCCTGAATACAAAGTGCTCGCTGTCTCGACCGCTGCCTGCCAAGTTTGGCTTCAGTGCGGTTCAAGCAAGCCGTGACATCGAATTGACCGCGCGATTACGGCGCATCGAGGACCGGATGGTTTCGGCGATGAAATCAGGACGCACAGACGATGTCGCCACGCGGGCCCATACGCAGGCGCTCAGGCATTCTTCAGTGCGACGCGGAATTCGGCTTCGGTCTTGGCCTTGACCTCGTCGAGCGAGACGCCGTCGGCCAGCTCGATCAGCGCCATGCCGCCATTGCCATGCTTGTCGATGGTGAAGACGGCGAGATCGGTTACGACCATGTCGACCACGCGCTCGCCGGTCAGCGGCAGGTTGCACTTCTTCAACAGCTTCGGGCCGTCCTTGGCCGAATGCTCCATCACCACGACGACGCGCTTGACGCCGGCGACGAGGTCCATCGCGCCGCCCATGCCCTTGACCATCTTGCCAGGGATCATCCAGTTGGCGAGATCACCGTTCTGGGCCACCTGCATGGCGCCGAGGATCGACAGGTCCATGTGGCCGCCGCGGATCATGCCGAAGGAATCGGCGCTCGAGAAATAGGAGGTCGAGGGCAGCTCGCTCACGGTCTGCTTGCCGGCATTGATCAGGTCCGCGTCCACTTCGTCTTCATAGGGGAACGGACCCATGCCGAGCATGCCGTTCTCGCTCTGCAGGCTGACGTCCATGCCGTCGGGGATGTAGTTCGAGACCAGCGTCGGGATGCCGATGCCGAGATTGACGTAGTAGCCGTCGCGCAATTCCTTCGCGGCGCGCGCAGCCATCTGTTCACGGGTCCAGGCCATCTTGATCTCCTGTCGATTCTTTAATGGCGCATGATCTGATCGGAAAACCGGCTTCCACTTTGCGCTAACGCGGCCCTTCGGGTCTGGATCATGCGCTGGGGCGCGGGCGGGTGTTGCGGAATTCGATGCGCTTCTTGGCCGTACCGACCTCGACGATGCGCTTCACGAAGATGCCTGGCGTATGGATGTGGTCGGGATTGAGTTCACCGGCCGGAACCAGATGCTCGACCTCGGCCACCGTGATCTTCGCGGCGGTCGCCATCATCGGATTAAAATTGCGCGCGGTCTTGCGGTAGATCAGGTTGCCGGCTGTGTCGCCCTTCCAGGCGTGCACGATGGCGAGGTCGGCGAACAGGCCCCGCTCCATCAGGTACTTCTCGGCGTCGAACTCCTTCACTTCCTTGCCTTCGGCGATCAGCGTGCCGACGCCGGTCTTGGTGTAGAAAGCCGGGATGCCGGCGCCGCCCGCGCGGATGCGCTCGGCCAGCGTGCCCTGCGGGTTGAATTCGAGTTCCAGCTCGCCGGCCAGGAATTGCTGGGCGAACAGCTTGTTCTCGCCGACATAGGACGAGATCATCTTCTTGATCTGGCGGGTTTCCAGCAGACGCGAGAGCCCGATGCCGTCAACGCCAGCATTGTTGGAGACGACCGTCAGTCCCTTCACACCGGAGTCGCCGATCGCATCCGACAGCGACTCGGCAATGCCGCAGAGGCCGAAGCCGCCCGACATGATCATCATGTTGTCTTTGAGAATGCCGTCGAGGGCCGACTTGGCGTCGGGATAGACCTTGTTCATGAATGACTGACCTGATGGAGGGCTTAAGGTCCGAAGCGGACCGCTGATACTGGCCCGGGCTGTTAGGCGAAATCGTAGCAACGCGTCGGCGCCGGGGGAATGGGTTTGTCTCTGCGAGGGCCGACCAGCACCTGATCCGTAGCTGCTTGCTGAAAACGAGTCCTGTACCGATTGCCGATTGCATCCGGTAAGGCCGATGGCGATCGCCTAAGGAAGCGAACGCGCGCAATGCCGAGCGCGATGCAGTGGTGCGGGTCATCCCCGGGCACGCGTAAGACCAGTGACCTGGGAGTGGGGAAGGTCCTCTTGCGCCTCCTTGATTGACTGCGCAACGATGTCACTGCGTACGATGTTGATCGCTTCGGGCCGGAGGTTCTGCCTTCGGTATCGACATAGCGACCAGTATCGAAAAGGCATGACGCCGATAAGCCGAAAGGCCTGCAGTACGCCTCGGGGCCGCATCGCCCGCGTGCGCCATACTGCGTCCGAGAGCCATCTCTTTCGGCGCATCGTGTTTGGTTAGCCCAACCGCTGCCTCGCGCTCGGCATCCGATAAAAACGCTGCTGGTGCGTGCGCTCATTTCTTGGCTTGATTCCTTCGCCTGCGCTCTTCACCTGGCGCCGTCTACAAATGATACTTATGCTGGATTGACGAAGAAATTCGGCCGACTCGTAGATTGACATGCACACATCCGGCTATTTTTACGTTTTGCTGCAGAACTTCATCAAGAAAGTCGGGTCAATCGACGCGCGAGGATTTGACAAGACTGCAAGGACGATCGGACAATCAGAGGAGGCCTGTCGGTCAGTTTGATCCAATAGAACTCTGCCAAGCTACGCCGGCAGGCGAATGCGCCCCTGTTCGCCCGTCCGTTGTAGAGCGGCTTTAGGCTACTGATCGAGGCAACCGTCTTCGACGGCGCCCGAAAGTCACGGTTTAAGTGGAGCGTCTGCCGGGGTATGCGTAGCCAATGGCCTTAATCATCCCAATGGTGCAGATGGCCGCAGGCCCCCTGCTCCTGTTTCCGCTCCATTTGCGGCTGCGCATGACCCAACCTGGTTAGGGTTGAACTCATGGCTTGGGCCGGCCCACTCAAGAACTGCGCGCGGAGTCTGCCTAACTCGCCTTCAAAGTCGGCACCGGTGCTCGGTAGGCCGTATCAAGCCGATCGCAGCAGCGAACCATTTGTGGTCGGCCTGTCGGCGCGCCGTAAAGCGGTCCACGCATTTCTTGGAGCAAAGGGCAGTCCGCCAAGAGCAGTGGCGGATCAGCCCGAACTTTCCGCCGCAGACGGCACAGAACTCTGCCGTCCCATGGAGGGATTTATGAGAGCTGTTGCGCATTCTCGCCTCCTGTTGATGCCATGCGGAGCCGCCCCTCTTTGCGGCGTCGCACTCGCCCGCACGCTCAGTGCGTGTCAACAATCCGATTCCCACTGCTTGAACAGATACTGGCGCAACAGTTCACTGATGAGCACCCGCTAAGCGAAGCGGCACGTTGCGTCGCGTGCCTCGCCAGCCAAGTCTGAATGGTTAACTGTACCGGTATTGCAATCCTAGTTACTGTGATCATTTGCGGTTTGTCGCTGCTATACTGCGTGGATCTTCGATCTATCAACGGAGTTCGACGCGCCTGACCGCGCCTGCGCATGGCTGCGATCGCCTCCAGGAATCTGCCTCCAGGAATCGATGTGTCGCATTTACTCGGCCGTCGGAAACGACGGGATGGTGCCTAAGTATCTAGGGGGCGGGCGAGAACATTGACGTGCCATTCTAAGCTGCTTGAATCCCGCACTGGGAGCGGTCAAGCGATTATTGCTGTGAGCTTCGCTTGGTCAGAAGCTCGGCGGAGCTCGCGGCCTGAATCAACGCCTCCGTCAAGACAGGAGGAGCACATGAAGCACGCGGTTGGATTACTCGTTGCCGGGTTGCTCGTCAGTCCAGCACTTGCTCAGAAATCGCACCGCGAACCTATGCTGATTGAAAAGATACGGCCCGGAGTGACCTACGAGGATTGCGTCACCAGGTGCCACAAATGCGGAAGCGGCAAGAATCCGTACTGCATTAAGAATTTCTACACCGGCTATCCGCACCGAAAACCCGGCGCCGCACCGTTGCCAGTGGTCTGCCCACAGTACTCATAGGCCCATCACAGTTGGGGGCTCACATCGTAATGTAGTGCGCGATCGCAAGACTTATCGTTGCCTCTCGGAATGGTCGATCGCAGTATCGCAGCGCTACATCGAGGTAATGGTGTCCAATGCTTCCAGATATCTGGCCTCCGTATCGTTGTTCTTATGAGTGTTGCCGGACCGTCCGGACTGACATGCTCGTCTTGGTTACCACCGAAGATCGCCTCGATCGTAATCTCACCGGACCGTCCGACTCGGCTGCTACGATGGAGGAAGTTCCAGCGTCACCTCGCATTTGCTATCATCCGTGCTCGGTCGAGCCACGTCATTTCGCTACGGCCTTCGACGCGGCCGGCGCGTGCGCTTGCTGACTAAGGACCACATTATCTATGAGCCGGGTCCTGCCGACGTGGGCCGCGACGCAAAGAGCCGCAGGACGCCTGAGGGGACTTTCGACAGGCTTCAGAGTGTCGCTGTCGACGAGCTCCAAGTACTGCAGCAGATCGACTCGATCCAAATGACGTCTGGCAATTCCTACGAGAGCGTCGACGTCCCGCTCGCTCGCCTGATCGGAATTCGGCTTCTGCCGCGAACAGAGCGCGGCTAATCGCAAGGGCGCGCTGGCGCTGCTCGCCGTTCAGATATTGATTGCGACTGCTCATCGCGAGACCGTCCGGTTCGCGAGCAGTTTGCACTGTCACGATCTCAACTGAAAAATCGAGATCGATCGCCATGCGACGTACGACAGCGCATTGCTGAAAGTCCTTTTGTCCGAAGAACGCGACATCTGGCTGTACGATGTTAAACAGCTTGCACACGACCGTCGCTACACCGCGAAAGTGGCCAGGCCTGAAACCTCCACACAACGGCTTTGCGAGTTCGCCCGGTTCAACAAAGGTCTCAAAGCCTCTCGGATAAACCTCCCGCGGTTTTGGTGCAAAGACGAATGAGACTCCCGCATCTCGGCACAGCCTTTCGTCGTGAAGAAGGTCGCGCGGATACCTGCTAAGATCCTCAGTCGGCCCAAACTGAGTGGGATTTACAAAGATGCTTACGACCGTAGTGTCGCTTTGCGCGCGGCTTGCCTCGATCAGCGCCACATGTCCATCGTGCAGGTAACCCATCGTCGGGACGAATCCGATGCGCTTGCCGGCCTTGCGAGCTTTTGCAAGAGCTACACGAAGCCCGGCGACCGTTGTAATTGTTTTCATGTCGAGTTCCACGTCAGGCCTTATTCGAACGCGTCCAGTTTGAGATCTGGTCTTCCAGCCCTTGGGGAAGGCGATAGGATTCTTGTGGGGTCGGAAATGCACCATTGCGGACATCCTCGGCCCAGCGTGACAGCGCCTGCTGCAACAATGCAAAGCCTTCTTCATAGACGCGAACGAATCTGGGACGTCGACCTTCGGTTAGTCCCAGCACATCATGGAAGACGAGGACTTGACCTGAGCAATCCGGTCCCGCACCGATCCCAATTGTCGGTATCGTCAGGGTTTCGGTCGCTCGCGCACCAAGCTCGGCGGGAATCCCCTCCAAAACCAGCGCGAAGCATCCAGCCTCCTGGAGTCTGTGCGCTTCATCAAGCAAGCGTAAGGCGGCCTCGGCTCGCTGGCCCTGCACCTTGTATCCGCCCATGACATTGACGCTCTGCGGAGTGAGGCCAAGATGGCCCATAACAGGAATTTCGCAGTCGACCAAAGCGCGGACCGTTTCGACACGATTGGCGCCCCCCTCTAACTTCACGGCCGCGGCGCCACGCCGCACGAAATCGCCCGCATTGCGTATCGTCTCCTTGATACCGAGATGAAAGCTGAGAAAGGGCATATCGGCAACGAGTAAGGCACGAGGCTTTGCGCGCACGACCGCCTCGAGATGATGCTTCATCATGGCCATGCTGACCGGCAAAGTGTCTTCAAATCCGAGACAGACGTTTCCGACGGTATCACCGACAAGGATGATGTCCACGACCGGATCGGCGATGCGTGCCGTAACGGCATCGTAAGCGGTAGTCATTACAATACGGCGCCCCTCTTCCTTCCATTGCTGGAGACTTGGAATTGTGACGCGTTCGATGGACCGCTCCGACATGTGGCTCATACAAAATTCCTATCTATCCAGTACTGCGCGATGATGCATATGAGGAAGATGGCACGATGTGCCGGCTCCGAGCCAGCCGCCCGCGCAGGGCCGCCCCGGACAAACTCTGAAACTGCGCTGAGCTCATCGAGTGCACCATCAACACTGACAAGTTCAGCAGAGCGGCGGAGCTTGCGCTCTGGCAAGAATGGAGCGAGCACGACTCCGTACCGGAGCATCCACCATGGCGCCATCGACTGCAACTGCGCCCTCGCCCGCCCGGAGCACTTTGTGTGCCCACGCGATTTCTCGATCGTCGGGGCGAAAACCTGAGCAGATCGGCTCAATCTGGTGGGGATGAATCGCGAGCTTTCCGCCGAATCCAAGATCGCGCGCATAGCGGGCGTCTTCCCTTGCAAGGTCCGCGTCATCTACCGACGTCGTGACGCCGTCAAGTGGAGGCGGCTTTCCTGCAAGTCGGGAGGCAAGCACTAGGCTGGATCGCGCCGAAAGCAAGGCTTCGCGGGTGTGGGAGCAACCCAATTCGGCGCAATAATCGATAGAGCCGAAAGCTAACCGGGCTATGCCGGGGAAAGCGGCAATTTCGAAGGCATACCTGAGCCCTCGAGCTGTCTCGATAAGGGCAATTATCGGTAAGCGCCGCCTTAAATCAGCGGCTAACCGCAACAGCGGTTTGCCTATTTCAGCTTTGGGAAGAATAACCCCGTCGACGGGAAGCGATGAGACAAGCGCCACGTCATCGCCATGCCACGCGGTACCCATACCGTTGACACGCACAAGCACAGGATGATCCGAAAGACCGCGGCAAAGGTGAAGGAATCGACGCGCTTCTTGTTTTGCCTCCGGCGGAACCGCATCCTCAAGGTCTAGAATGATGGCGTCCGCACCCGAAGTAGCGGCCTTCCTGAACCGCTCAGGCCGGTTTGCTGGAACAAAGAGGGGCGCCACAAAATCAAGAGCGGAAATCTGCATCAACCCACTTTTTGCTTTGAGTGAACTCGGTTGCCGAACGATCCGCAAACACAATCGTCCATAGATATCAAGCGCGGACGCGGGCTATGAACTTTACTCAGCGCGTGAAGGCAATGCCCCGTGTTGGGCAACGCAGACGCTTCGACGCGGTCATTCTAGGTGGATGCCGGTCTGTCTGAAGACGACAATGCTCCAGATCGTTGCACCAGGCCCTCCAAACTTTCGATCGGGAAAAGGCCATTGCGGCTTACGACGCTAAAGGTCTTTGTAATTGGAGAAGCGCCTCGATTCTCCCTGAAGCACGCCATGATGGCGCAGGAGTTCAGCGATTCTGGGCATTTTACGCAAGATTTCCTCGGGTCGCCTCGGAGACGATCGCGTCAGCCACCTGAATAGCCACACTGAGTTCTGGTTGCTAAGCTTTAGAACCACAGAGACCGCCGCAGGCATCGGCAGCTTCTCGTATGCCGGCGTAGATTTCGTCAATATCTGCTGCCGTGACGCAATAGGGTGGCATCACATAGATCGTATTTCCGAGTGGTCGTAACAGCAGATTTCGATCCTTAAAGAACGACTGAAGCTTTGGACCGACCCCCGCGAGATACCCGGCATCGTTCACTTTGAGATCAAGTGCCGTGACAGTGCCGGTCCGACGGACGTTTTCAAAACGCGCGTCAGTGCGGAACGGTTCAAGTGCCTTCTCTTGCATAGCTACAACCGAAATTAGGCGACGACGCGTCTCCGGATCCTCCCAGAGCTCCAAGTTCGCTTTGGCCGCCGCACAAGCCAGCGGGTTTGCCGTATATGAACTTGAATGAAAGAACGTACGCGTTCGATCTGTCGAATAGTGGGCCTCAAAAATCTCTGCACGGCAAAGTGTCACAGCGAGTGGAAGCGCTCCCCCCGTGATTCCCTTGGAATAGCAGACGACATCGGGCGTGACATTCGCCTGCTCGCAAGCAAACATGCTTCCCGTGCGGCCCCAACCTGTCATGATTTCGTCGGCAATGAACAGGACGTCATAGACTTCGCAGACCCGTTTCATCTCTCTGAGCACCCAGGGTGGGTACATCAGCATGCCACCCGCCCCTAGTATCAGGGGCTCCACGATAAAGGCCGCCGGTCGTTCGCTTTGACATATAGATGCGAGCGCATTTAGCGTTTCTCGCTCCCGACCTTTTGCGGGGAACGGAATGGAGGCAACGTCGAATAGCAATGGACCGTACGCTGCGTTGAAGACGCCGCGGGCGCCGACCGACATCGCTCCAATGGTGTCGCCGTGATAGGAATGTTGCATCACCACAATGCGAGTGCGGTCTTTGCGGTTGTGATGCCAATACCCGAGCGCCATCTTGATGGCGACTTCAACACTGGCTGAGCCACTGTCGGAAAAGAACACATAATCAAGGCCGCGCGGTGCGAGTCTCAGAATGCGTGCCGCAACGTCCTCAGCAGGATCGTGGGTATAGCCGGCAAAAATGATCTGGTTGAGTTTGCCTGCCTGTTCCTGAATAGCGCGTACAATCGCTGGATGGCAATGGCCGTGGGTCACGACCCACCACGATGAGATCGCGTCGATGACACGACGGCCGTCTGCGGTGTGAAGATAGGCGCCATCGCCGCGCACCACCTTGCTCATTTTGTGTTCGAGCGCGTGTTGTGTAAATGGATGCCAGATCGGCGAGGTCTTCCTTTGCGTCGTTGGCTGAAATCGTCGTGCAGGAAATGCGGATTTGAACGCAGCCTTTAGCGTCGTCGATGTGAGTGGAGACAGAAACGGCAATCGACCCAACCAGCGCACGCCCCCCATGTCGCAAATAGCATTCTCAGTTTCGGCATTTTGATCGCCGATGAATGCAATCCCAAAGACAGGAATCTGGCGCCGGCGCAGCGCTTCCAGCGACAACAGGGAATGATTGATCGTGCCTAACGCCGTGCTCGCGCAAAGCACGACTGGAATTCGCCATCGCTCGAAGATGTCTATGTAGAGTGTACGGCCATCCAAGGGCACAAGGAGCCCGCCAGCGCCTTCGATCACGAGCGGTCGGTCCCCGGTGTCTGGCAGGTTGAGCGAATCCACATCGATGTGAATTCCGTCAAGCTCGGCGGCTTGATGTGGCGAAGCGGGGGTTCGCAGGCGATATACCTCAGGAACGATGCGATCAGGCGAGAGACCACCCAGCTTTGCAACAACTTGGCTATCAGTCTCCTCTTCAAGCCCTGCCTGGACCGGCTTCCAATAATCGGCTCCAATAAGGTCGGCGAGCCCTGCGGAGAATACCGTCTTGCCAATGCCCGTACCTGTACCGGTTACTACTATCCGCAGGCTCATCGAGACCCGACTCTGGTTTGCTCAACCAGTGCGTCAAGCATCGCACGCACGTCCTGCTCTTCGACGTTGAGCGTTAACGATATTCGCAACCGGGCTGTGCCTGACGGTACGGTTGGGGGGCGGATTCCGCGAATATCGAAGCCATGCGCCTGCATCGCTGAGGCAAGTTGCATCGCTTGCGCATTGTCGCCGACAATATACGGCACAATCTGCGATTCCGACGGAGATTGCAGACCGCGCGCCTTCATCTCGCGATGGGTGAACGCGACCAACTTTGCCAATCGCTGTCGGCGTTCGGGTTCCTGCTGCAGGATCAACAGCGCCTCACGGATGGCAACAGCCATCAAGGGCGATGGCGCCGTCGCGAAGATGAACGGACGACAGCGATTGACCATGAAATCGCGCATCGCCGCGGAAGTAGTTACAAGCGCCCCGGCGGCGCCCAGCGCTTTGCCGCAGGTATGGATGACCACCAGGTTGTCGTTTCTCTCATAGGGCGCAGTTAGTCCTCGTCCCTGCTCCCCGTAAACCCCGGTGGCATGCGCCTCGTCCACCATCAGGAACGCGTCATGCCCGCTCGCGATCTGGGTCAGGTCTTTGAGCGGCGCGAAATCGCCGTCCATGCTGTAGACACTTTCGACGACAATCCAGATGCGACCTATGCCGCCCTGGGACCGCCAGTCACGGATGGTGTTCTCAACTGATTGGGGATCGTTATGAGCGCTTATCCGATACTCTGCCCGGCCGGCTCGCGCGCCTTCATGGATACTCGCGTGCACAAGAGAATCGAGAACAAGTAGATCGCCCCGTTGCGGCAGCGTTGTCAGGACAGCGAAGTTTGCGACATATCCGCCCCCAAAGAACAGCGCCGTCTCCGCACCAAAGAACCTCGCAGCTTCCGCTTCGAGATGTTCGTGTTCCTCGCAATTTCCGCGAAGAAGTCGTGACCCGCCGGCTCCAATCGGGATGCCCGCCTCGAGCGCTGCCAAGACGGCATTCTTCATACGCGGCGAGCTCGCGAGCGCCAAGTAGTCGTTCGAGGTAAAATCTATCCCTACGCGTGGCTTTAGAGTTCGCAAGCGGTTGTCATCTTTCAGGGCATGCAAGGCCCTGGCGTACCTATCAGCTTTGCCGATACCGGTGGGGTTCATTGCTCACTCCGGGGACAGCTATGAGCCGGCTTTGATGGCCGCAAAGGACTAAAAGTAACCGATCCGCCGAGCAGCTCTTAGCGTGGCAGAATATGGTTTTCGCGGCCGACCAGCACGACGCGTGGCTTGAACACTTTTGCTTCCGCTTCATCAAACAACGCATATGCAGCAATGATGATTTTGTCTCCAGGCATTGCCAGTCGTGCGGCCGCACCATTCAAGCCGATTATGCCCGACCCTGGCGGCGCTTCGATCACGTAGGTGGCGAACCGCGCTCCAGTGTCGATGTTGTAGATTTCGACGCGTTCATTGGTCAGGAATCCTGCCGCTTCCGATAGAGCGCGATCAATGGAAATCGAGCCTTCATAGTGGAGATCGGCTTCGGTCACCGAGGCCCGATGGATTTTGCCTTTCATCAACGTGATCTTCATTGTTCACCTAAGCTGGCGATTTTGCGCATCGCGCAGGCGCAGAGCTGTTTTCAAGCAAGATTGGACTTGACGCCGAGTCGGAGCAGCAAATTCGCGTCACGGTCGCGCTGCGGGTTCTTGGTGGTGAGCAACACATCACCAATGAAGATCGAATTTGCTCCGGCCAGGAAGCACAGCGCATGCAGCTCATCGGTCATATATTGCCGCCCCGCCGACAGCCGAATGACGCTTTTCGGCATCATGATCCGGGCGGTCGCGACCAGGCGAACCAACGCGATCGGATCAGGGCGCTCGGCCGTGTCATTGACCGGCACACCCGAAACCTCATTCCACAGGTTGATCGGAACGCTTTCCGGATGGCTAGGCAGATTGGCTAGCAGCACCAGCATGCCGACCCGGTCTTCGGCGCGCTCGCCCATGCCGATAATGCCGCCGCAGCAGACCTTGATTCCGGCCTCACGGACATGCGCCAGGGTGTCGATGCGATCCTGCAAGGTGCGAGTGGTGACTATCTTGCTGTAGAACTCTGGCGAGGTGTCAACGTTATGATTGTAGAAATCGAGCCCAGCCCCGGCGAGCCGAGCAGCCTGTGTGGGCGTCAGCATGCCAAGGGTGACACATGTCTCCATGCCAAGGCCCTTGACTGCGCTGACCATCTCGCAGACCTGATCGAGATCGCGATCTTTTGGACTGCGCCAGGCCGCCGCCATGCAGAAGCGGGTTGCGCCGGCGTCCTTGGCGCGGCGCGCGGTTGCAACCACGGCGTCGGCCTGGATCAGGCGGGTGGCTTTCAATCCCGTGTCGTAGTGCGCGCTCTGTGAGCAGTAGCCGCAATCCTCTGGGCAGCCGCCAGTCTTTATGCTGAGCAGGCTTGCCGCTTCTACGTGATTTGGATCGAAGTTCTCGCGATGAATGCTCTGTGCCTGATGCATCAGGTCGGAGAATGACAGGCCGTAGAGCGCTTCGGCTTCGGCACGCCCCCAGTCACTGCGGACCGGCGCGCTGCGGTCACCGGCTTTCTGTTGGTGTCGTACAGCAGCAACCATAAGGTCGGTTTCCAACTAGCTAAACTGTCGAGCGCAACTCGCAAGCGGAGCTTCTACACTTTCCAGAATGGGGAAAAATCGCCAACTTTCATGAGACGCGCGCTCATCATGCGTCTATTACTGCTTTGGCGCAGAAATCCGTCGTTAAGCTCAGCCAGCTCGGTGAGTGTGAACTCGAAGCCGAGTGCGGTTCAGATCGTCGGGGCAGCACCACGGCAAAGTCTCGATCGTGTTGCCCCAGGTTGGGAATCCTGGGAGACCGCATCGAGCGCAGCAGAACTGGCTGCAGCTGTTGCGGTGTAGCGGGTCCCAAGCTAATTGGGGTGGCCAGTCACAGGACCACCACCGTCATCCATGATTCGTCACATCGTCTTGTTTACCGCCAAGGATAGAGCGCACATCACTCAAATGATTGAGGGCCTGTCCATTCTGACCACAATTCCGCATGCGCGCCGGATCGAGATTGCTCGCAACCAGAAGACCGATCAGCTCGGAAATGAGATTGACGTCGTGGTTTATGGTGAATTTGACAACGAGATGGAACTCGCCGCCTACAAAGCCCATGAGCTATACCAGGAGTCGATCAGGCGGGTACGGCCGCTTCGAGAGCTACGGTTCGCAGCCGATTACTATGTACCAACACAGCCGGCGTTACCTTGAAGCACTTGATAACCCAAGTTATCGCGCGCAAGGCAGCAGCAAATCGCGGGATGCCCGCGGATCGTCGATTTCATGAGCTTGCAGGCGGTTCATAAAGATGCGTGTCCGCGAATTGCAGTGGATTGAACCTGTCGCGGCAATGCGACGTCTCGCGCATCGCCCGCACCTCACATTCCTGGATAGCGCGGCCCGGCATGAGCTGCTCGGACGTTACTCGTATCTCGCCTGTGACCCGTTTAGCACCTATAGGGTCGATGACGGACAAGCGAGTTGCGATGGAGCGGCTCTCGACGGAGATCCGTGGGCAGCTCTTCGCGATCTGCTCGCCGAGTATACCCAAGACCATCACGATGATCTGCCGCCATTCCAAGGAGGTGCGGCAGGTTTCTTGGCTTACGATCTGAACAGGACTTTGGAGCGATTACCGATCCCCGCAACTCCCGGTCAGGGCTTACCGCAATCAATACTGCATTTCTATGACGTGGTGGTGAGCTTCGACCACCGTGATGACAGATGCTGGATTGTTTCTACTGGATGGCCGGAGCAGGATTCCGTGCGCCGAAGAGAGCGTGCCCACCGCCGAGCGGACGAATTTATTGGACTGCTCGCCGGCTCAGAAACACGCCGAGATCTCTTCGCGGGCAAGGTGGGCGCGTGGCATTCAAACTTCAGTCGGGAAGCCTACATTGCGGCGGTACGCCGGGTTATCGAACTCATCTTAGCCGGAGACGTGTTCCAAGCCAATATCGCGCAGCGCTTCAGCGCCAAGCTACCAGCCTCGTTTGATCCGCTCGATTTTTATTTCCAGCTGCGAACATCGAACCCGGCCCCATTTGCAGCCCTCCTGTGTTATGGCGAGCTCACCATCGCGTCGAGCTCGCCGGAACGCTTCCTCAAGCTTGATGGGCGGCACCTCGAAACGCGCCCCATCAAAGGCACGATTTCCCGTAGTGATGATTCTAAGGAAGACCAGCGTCGAGCCGCAATGCTGGCTGCATCCGAAAAAGACCGGGCCGAGAACATCATGATCGTCGACCTTCTGCGCAACGATTTGTCGCGCGTTTGCACCGCGGATTCAGTCGACGTTGCAGCGTTGTGTCGGCTTGAATCCTTTGCCTCGGTCCACCACCTGGTTTCCGTCGTTTCGGGTGAGCTTGCAGGAGAACAAGATGCTGTCTCGCTTGTTCGAGCTTGCTTTCCCGGCGGGTCAATTACCGGGGCTCCAAAGGTGCGATCGATGGAAATTATCACGGAAATCGAGGGTGTCGCGCGAGAGATCTATTGCGGGTCGATCGGCTTCATAGGATTTAACGGTCGTATGGACACGAATATAGCGATCCGCACCGTAACGATCGCGAACGGGCTGGCTGTATTTCATGCGGGAGGCGGTGTAACGGCTATGTCCAACGCAGAGGCCGAATACGACGAGACGCTGGTCAAAGCCCAGCGAATCTTTGACGCGTTTGGTGCGGCCACATCCGGTGCCTCTTGATTGTCATCATCGACAACTACGACTCTTTCGTCTTCAATATTGCGCGCTACTTCCGCAAGCTTGGTGAAGCAACAGAGGTAATCCGCAATGACATCGTCGGCGTCGGCGATATTGTTCGATTGAAACCGCGCGCCATCGTCATCTCGCCCGGCCCTTGCAGTCCAACCGAGGCTCGATTGTCCACAACAATTGTCCGCGAATTTTCAGGTCGCATTCCGATTCTCGGCATTTGTCTCGGGCATCAGTGCATTGGCAGCATTTTTGGAGGACGGGTGGTTCGCGCAAAACGTCCTATGCACGGTAGGGCTTCGTACGTAACGCATGTTGGTCAAGGTTTGTTCAAAGAACTCCCTTCTCCACTTTGCGTGGGCCGCTATCATTCTCTTGTTGTTGAACTTGATGAGTCATCAGATCCCTCCCTCGGAGTGACAGCTCGTTCGGAGGAGGGAGAGATTCTGGCGCTTGAGCATCGTCATCATCCAACGTTTGGCGTGCAATTCCACCCGGAATCGATACTTACGGAGGAGGGCGACAAGCTGCTTTTGAACTTCTTGCGGCTCGCAGGGAGTCTCGCCCCGTCAGGATAGGGGTGGGCGTACGCCGCAAGTTCTGCCAAGGTCGCGTTTTCTTAGGGCAAGCGCCTCTATCAGTATTTGAGCGCCTTTTCCGCTAACCTCATACGCGTGGGATGCTTTGCGCTAAATAAGGCCGCGTCGCGCTTGAGCGCTGCTTTCGAGTGTGCACGCAGCCGGGTCAACGCCGACCGCATCCGCTCAATGTGGCCAAGCACGGGCACGCCACTGGCGAGAGGTGTCCTATCTTGGAAGCGAAGAGAGACGTGCGTGTTCGCGCACAGGGGTACGATCGAGCTGCTTGAAGCCGGCGATCGATCACCTGGCGTCGCGGTGTAGCTCGATCACGAGCACACTGAGGTGCTTGCTCGCGTTCCCAGTGGTCCTGCAAGGCGCATCGAGCGGTCCCTTTGCCTAAGCGACGACGAAACAGGTAGGCTCGTAGATCGCTCGGCGAGAGTCGCATGCTCGAGATTGAATAGCGCGGCGTTCCAACCTGATGAACTCAGGGTAGGAACGCCGCTGGACTACGATGATGAATAATCCAGTGCTTGATCTATCAACCGCAGTTTCTATTAGAGCGACTGTGGACGCACTTGCCGCCCTTGGCGCTTGAGTTTGCCTGTTGCGCTCGCCCGGCGAGGATGTTGACTATTAGTCATAATCTCCTGCCGAACTCCGACAACGGTTACCCGCGCTTTTCGACTCCAAGAATCGCCCGTGCCTCAGCCGGTGTAGCGACGCTTGCGCCCATGCGCTCAATAATCCCAACCGCGCTGTCAACAAGTTGGGCGTTGGATGCCAGGACGCCACGTCGAAGATAAATGTTATCCTCCAGCCCGACCCGGACGTTCCCGCCCATTGCGATCAATTGGGCAACCACTGGCATTGCATCAGCGCTGCAGCCGAATCCACCCCACAGCGCCCCTTCAGGTAGAAGCTCTCGCATCGCCTGTAGAGCAAGGGGAGTAGCAGGAGCACCATTGTCCGTTCCGAGACAGAACTGGAACAGGGGATAACCCTCGATCAGGTTTTCTGAAATCAGCTTCTTGGCGGTTGCAATATGGCCCAGATCGAAGCATTCAAGCTCGGGCTTGACGCCAGCATCCCGCATAAGTGTCGCCATCTCTCTGAGATCCGACATGCGCGCAACAAAAATGCGCTCTCCGAACGCCATTGTAGCGCAATCCAAGGTGCTGATCTCTGGTCGAAGTTTGATGGCGTGGAGACAACGCGCCATAGGTTTCTTAAGTGTCGTCGCTTCGCCGATTTTTATCGGTTCAATTGAATCGAGCGCCAACTCGGCGTCCATTCCGCTCGTCAAGTTGATGATTACGTCAGTGGCCGAGTCCCGAAGTTTCTTGACGACCTGTTCGTAGAGATCGAATCGGTTCGATGGGGCTCCGGTGTCTGGATCGCGGACGTGAATGTGAACGATCGCAGCGCCCGCTTTCGCTGCTTCCAGTGCGGCCTGCGCAATCTGCGACGGAGTCTTCGGGATGCCCGGGTGTTTCGCGAGGACTGCGGCTCCCCCACCGGTGACTGCGCACGTGACGATAACTTTCTGCGACATCAAGAACTCCTATATTATTGCCGCGAGCTCGAGCCCCAGCCGGCGTCGGACGAGTGGCGTTTGGATCACACGCGAACGGTTTCAGGCACATGTGAATGAGCGGGTATTCCGCGACGACGACAGCGCTGTTATCGTCGTTTACGGCGCAGATCACGATAATCTTACCGGGACAAAGGCCGATGTTGGTCCAGGTTCATCAGATACCGTGTTCTGAAATTTTCGCGCGGCGCTGCGCGAGGATTGTCTCGATTACCATCCGGTCCCTCGCGGCCGCAAGGGCGGCTCTGTCGCGATCAGCCGCCATGGCGCGGCACCCCTCTTCCATCGCTTGAATAAGCTTAGGCGTGCCTTCTGGGGGACGAAGGTGGGAAAGAAGCGGTTCACTGCCGAGAGGGAAGCGCTCGAAATAGGCACCCACGCCGGCTACATTAGCCAGATGGCGCACCATGAAGGGACCGATTGCGGTCCATCGCGGGGCGAGACCATGCACGATCGCGGTATCAATTTGCTGGGGGGTCGCATGGCCTTCCGCGACGAGGTGGATGGCCTCGCGCTCCAGCGCCGCCTGCAGATGATTGGCGATAAAGCCCGGGATCTCATGATCCATGCGGATCACGACCTTTCCGATGGACTGGTAGAACGCTTCTACAGCAGCGAGCGCTTCTCTACTGGTATACGGCGCCCCGGCGACCTCCACTAACGGGATCAGGTAAGGCGGGTTGAACGGATGTCCGACCACGACGCGTGGCGAGCGCAGCCCTCCCGCCTGAAGATCGGTGACAGTGAACCCCGAGGTGGAGGATGCAATAACCACGTCGGCTGGCACCAGGGGCTCAAGCACGCTGTAGAGGCTTCGCTTTAGCTCTAGTCGGTCGGGAGCGTTCTCTTGCACAAAGTCTGCCGTTGTCACGGCTTCAGCCGCTGTGCTCGCCCAGCTCAGTGTGCCGCGGTCCTCGGCGCGCGCGCCGAGACGCTCCAGCGTCGGCCAGGCCGTAGCAAGGAGTTGGTCGAGACGGTCCCTGGCGTCTGCCGCCGGGTCCCACACGACCACATCAAGCCCGCGCGCGAGAAAGAGCGCGACGAACCCACCGCCGATCAGTCCTGTCCCGAGGCAGGCGACCCTGCGGATGCGATCAGGTCCCCGGAAGCCGCTCATGGGTTGACCTCAAGCCCGCTGAGCCCACCGGCATGATAAATGTCCATTACGATTCCTTCTCTCGGATTAGGAGTTTTTTAAAAAAACTGTCCCGCCCAGGGATCGACGCGAACCGCATCCTCGGCACGAAACGACGCGGCAAGCTTAGTGACCATCGACAGCTGCGGCGGAGCAACACCGGTATCGCGAGCAGGCTCGACATTACGGTTCAGACACCACCTCGCGCCAACTCGCCGATTCCGGATCGACATGCAATCGACACCAATGTGAATCCACCTCACTCGACAACTTGCCGGGGCGCAGTAAGCGGCACCGCAAGAGCACGGGGCTGCCGGGCATGCCAACAATTTTCGAGATGACAGCAACATCGAAAGCGGCCGACCTCGTCTGCACTCCAAGCTCCGGCTTGGGCGCGCCGGGCGGCAGCCTATGTTCGAGGTCCAGGACGTCGCGAGAGCTGGCGGTCTGCGGTGCCATCAGGCCTTCCGAGGGAGCGTGATTGGCTCAACATAGAGGCCCTCTAAAGCCGAATTTCCTCTATTCTGGGCGGGCATCGCCGAAATTGTGTGTTTGGATTTGCGCCTGCGAAGATTTCATTCACAAGCGCGGATTGTCGTAGAGCTCGTATGATTGGAAGACGATCCGGATTTCGTGAGATCGCGCAGTGGTCGCCCGCATCATCGTTCAATCAAGCTAGGCGCGCGTTGCGCCTGGGCCTGCTTGAGGTCCTTGGCGAGAACGGCACTAGATGCTCCCGTCGGCCAACTCCTTGCTCCGCCTGAACGGCACCGTCTTCGGCGGCATCAGTCCCAATAGCCGTGCGCGAGGGACGTGGGGCCCGCGGTATCGCATGGAGGCAGGCGCCTGAGGCTCGGCACGAAGGCGCGCGCGGCCCTTCCGAATTCGTTCGGCGCCGGCCGCTCTCAGTCGTCGGTCGTGAAGCGCGAAGTGAGCACATCAGACGAGCGCGCTGCACGACTTGGGACCGGAAGCGTCCTTTCGAGAAGCACGAGATGACCAGCTCAACCGCGTAAACTGCTGGATTACCAGCGCATAGCCGATCTCGCCAGCGCGAGAGGGCTAATGGCAAGAATGTTGCGTCTAGCATTTTATCGGCCCGCAAGGACAGATAAAGGCCCACCTAGCGGACGTCCGGAAACTGAAACTAGGGCTTCACAGACAGGCCCCTGTGATACACCGTCGATCAGAATCTCAGCCGTCATGAGCTTACGCTGCGGATCGACTTGAGATGGCGCAGTAGCCCAAAGCAGCATCTTGCCTTGCTCCCCCGGCTGAAGCGCGATGCTTTCCGCTTTTCCATGCGAGCTCCAACCGACTGGCGGCAGAAGGCGAGCGCTGTAGACAGCCCTGCGCTCCAAATTGTTGCGTATCTCAATCGTGTACTCGGCCTCGCTATCCGGACCGACCTCCAAAACATACGGCAGCATTCGCGCCCAAAATAGATCGATGAAATGGTTCACAGGCTCACCTACGACATCGCGGAACGCTGCTTCCTTACGTTCGATGTAATCCGTGTACTCGGCGACCCTCGACTGATCCATGATAATCAGCTCTCCGTGCCCGGGGCATATCAGATCAGGCAGGGTCGCTCGCATCACCTTCGCACATCGGTGATGCATCTCTAGCTGAAAGCTGTTGCGCATAACTGTCGTCTGGATAGGAATTTCGCGCTCAATTCCTCCGGCCTGAGGATTGAACAGAAACAGATTGTCCCCTCCAAAGACAATCCGCTTTCCGTCGATTTCACAAAAGACCATCGAATGGAATTCGCTTTGTCCGGGTGCATAATGAACTTGAAAATCGACTCCTCTCCAGTGAAATGCTTCACCATCGCGCAGGATCCGTTGCACTTCGATCGGTTTGTGGAAGCAGCATGGCGTACTCGCCCATGCAGCAGGATCGGCAATAACCTTAGCGATGCGATCCAGCGCCCAGCACTGGGTCTCGAAATGTTGCTGAAGGAAAGGTATTCCGCAGACATGATCGTCGTGAATGTGGTAGGAACCACGAGTTCGATATCTCGCACTCCATAATCGTCGCCCAGTTGATCGATATGGTGTTCGATAAAGCGGAGCGCTTGCGAACCACCGTGATCGGAGGCCGCATGAGCATGTCCTGCCGTCGCCAGCCCGCAGTCAATCAGCATCGCGTGGCCGCTTCCACTCAGAACAACATAGAAATTGGAGCAAGTGTACGACCCGGCCCACAGCAGATGTTCAGCGATTCTCTGCAACCTGCTCTCGCGAAGTGTCTCCCTGTCCTTGAAAGGGCTGCCGTATCCTGACGTAAAAAGCCGACCTACATTAGCAAGCGTCTCAAGCCTTGATTCAAGCCTTTCAACATCCGCCTTCACCTCACTGATCGGCGCTCCATGCGAAGGATAGGCGGCCTCGGGCCCCTCCTTTTTCAAGGCGAGGATCGATTGCATTGTAAATTCAACGCCGAGAAGATCGCCATGGGCATACTCCATAGCGTGAAGTTGATATAATTTTCCGCCTCGTGTCATTAGATCGCCTATAAAAGCGATCTTCTTTCCGTCCACTTCCGCAATCAGAGCGATCATGCCATATGTACTTTGCCGGCAAGATGCGGAACTGGTATTCCCTCCAGACAAAAGTGCCATAGTCTTCGAGAACAGCATCGACCGGAAGATTTTCGCCCAGCGAGAAAAATGTGTTGCTGTCATTGTAGTTGTCATAGACCCGCCGAGCCTGCCAATATGCCTCGACATTGTCGAACAAGTGGCGTTCGTATTCCGGCACCGCGACTTTTGCTCCGGCCTGCTGAAGACTAGGCGTTCCCCAGCACTGGTCCCTATGGTGATGTGTATGTAGAACCCAGTCGACTCGCTCGATACCGATAGCGGCAAGATGCTGTATAACGGCGCTGGACCCTGTATCGATCAGCAGGCACTCCGTGCCACTTTTTAGAACATAAACGTTACAGGTATCCGGAAATTCCCAAAGGTTTTCGGAGCGCCGGATCAAAGACATTTCATTTCCTGCTTGATGATAAGATCACGTTGTCCGCGCGCATGACCACGTGTTCGGTACCTCGAAACTGTTCCGCTGCCGATCCGCTCGAGGTTGTTGGACGTTGTATCACCTCTGTCGCGGCCCTTCTTTCGCGCGATGGCAAAAATGGTTTAGCTGCAACGGACCGCAGGTCGACCACTAAATGGTGCGTTCGAGCGCGCATCTCGACACCGTTCCACCGCACAGTATTGTCACTGCATCCCTGAATCTCCACACGCGGTGCTCCTTTGCAGCTGCGGGCTTTTTGATGATTGCCTGCTGAAGCCGTGAGGTTTAACTGTTCTCCTCTCGCCGACAGCAGCGGCGCGAGCCTGCAGAACGAAGATAAGACCTCCAACCAACCCAACGGTGCGGCGGGCCCTCGCCACCATCATCATCTCCAGCGCAGCATAGACGCTCTCGTGGAGCAGTCCTTGTCGTCGCGCACGCCGAGCGCCGCCATGATCGGCGGCAGCAGTGCCATTCGCGCATTATCTTTATCTTTGGCACCATTGAAATATCGTGCGGCCGATCGGCAACACAAGGGCGATCAGATGGACAACAGGAGCGGCGGGACGAAGTACTCTTCAAGCCCGCGCGGACGATAGATTCGCTGCAGCTTGATCTGCAGCGGCTCGTGGTCGGCGCGGCCGAGGATATGGGATGGCATCGTCGCCTCCGATTGCTCTCTCGGCTCGTCCGTTGGAGACGGCGAGGAGAACGGGAGCGCTCTCCGGCATTCCTTCATCTGGTGTTATTTCGCGAGCCAGGCGGTAAAGCGCGGACGTAACTCGGCGCCTTTCTCGGCCCAAAAGGTTGGGTCGGTCAGGATAGCATTACCCATATGCTCGGGCGCAGTCGGAAGATTAGGAAGGATTGCCGGATCAACAAGCGCCATCGCGTCTGTGTTGCCAGGCGCATAGGGGATGTAGCGCGTCTGGTTGGCTTGCGCCTGAGGAGAAGCGGCGAACGCGATGAACTTGTAGGCGTCGTCTCGCCGTGGACCGCCCTTGGGAATCACCCAGGCGTTCCAGGCCAGCAACGCCGCGTCCCACATGATCTCGAAATGCTTGCCGGAGTTCTTGACGGCATCGTAGATGCGACCGTTATAGGCCGCGGTCATGACGACCTGGCCGTCGGCCAGTAGCTGCGGCGGCTGGGCGCCGGCCGTCCACCAGACGACATCCTTCTTGATGGCGTCGAGCTTCCTAAAGGCGCGGTCGACACCCTCGGGCGTCCCGAGCACCTTGTAGACATCCTTGACGGCCACGCCGTCCGCGATCAACGCCCATTCGAGATTGCCCCAAGGATCTTTAATTAGTCCGCGCTTGCCAGGGAATTTCTGCACGTCGAACAGGTCGGCGATGGTCTTCGGGCTGTTCGGCAGCTTGTCCTTGTCATAGGCGATAATCGTGGCAGCGGCGATCGTCGGCACGCCGCAGTCCAGCTTGTCGTTGGCCAAGAACTTGGCCCGGTCCAGGCCCAGCTTGTTCCAGTCAATCTTCTCGATAATGCCGTCGGCGCACATTTGCATAAAGCCCCCACCCGCGGCCGTGTCGACCACGTCCCAGCTCACGGTCTTAGTCTCGACCATGGCGCGGATCTTCGCGACCTCGCCGTTGTACTCGTCTTCGATGATCTTGATCCCGGTAGCCTTCGAGAAGGGCTCGAAAAAGGCCTTGCGCTGGCTTGTCTGCACGGCGCCCCCAAAGGCCGTGATCGTGAGCTGATCGCCTGCAAACGCGAGCTTCGCTGGTGCAAGCGCGATCACTTGCAGGCCGATCACGGCTCGCGCGCACGTGATTATCAATGACTTCCTCATCGTCCACTCTCCCCTGCCATGCCGTCCCCGGATGGGAGCAGCGTTGTCAAACACCTGTCCCGCCCGGTGCGCGGCGTCTCGCGTCGTCGCCTGACGCATCGAGCGCGCCGATAATCCTCCGTTTGCAGGCGATCGTGATCGCAGCGCCCGGCTTGATCGTCCGAATTCTGCAACTTGATCACAAACACTGAAGCCTGAATACGTACGTGGTCGCCCGGATAGATCACCTCAGCGATTTGCGCGCTGAAGACATTGGGCAGCGAACGCGCCGTCGGGTTCAGCTTCATTTGCTTCAGCCGCAACGACAGCGCGGTCGGCCGGCTGACCGCCTCCAAATTGATCGCCAGCGCCTGCACGTTGGCGGCGCCCGCAATCTCCACGTTGCAGGTCGCGCCATTCATTGCTACGGCCTTGCTGTGCAGTGTTCTTGCCGATGAACTGGGCGACAGAGGCGTTGTGTGACCGCTCGTACAGCTGGGCCAGGTGAGGCGAGCTGCTGGATAATGGCGTCCTCGAAAATTGCCAAGCGGTCCGACGCAGTTAGCGCCTTTCCTGCTCGTGCGTTACGTAGACCACGGTAATGCCGAGATCCTCGTGGATATGCTTGATCTCGAGCTGCACCCGCTCGCGCAACTGCTTGTCCAACGCGCCGAGCGGCTCGTCCATCAGCACAGGCTTGGGAATCGAAGATGAGGGCGCGGGCAAGCGCCGTTTCTGGCCGCCGGAAAGCTTCACAAAAGGTATTGTGCGTGCCTGACACCGATGCTCTATCCCGCCGCGTGCGTCCTAGCGCTCCCGCTACTGCGGCGCCCGTGGACAGTCAGGCACGATGTTCTTCTTGACTGATTTGCAGCACTTGCGTGCTCGGTCGAGATCGGCAGGAAGCATCTGCGCGCGGCCAAACGGCTCACTGTCCTCCGCCTACGTTACGTTTTCTCTCACGCAAATATTATCGGCATGCTCGAGCTGTTTTGATTGATGTGGCCGCCGCGGTAGCCGAAATCCTGCGTTGATCCGGGCAAATCTGAGGTTTTTGTCAGCCGCATTTTCGACCGACAGTGTCGAGCACTTTTTTCAAGCGAGAACTAAGCAAAAGAGCACGACGACCGACGAATATAGAACCCGCAGAGGCGAAAGCTAACACCGAACGGCACACCGCTCTTTCTCCCCGGGGCCGTGATCAACCGCACTTCCTTATATCGGCTAAAGGCTAGGCGCGAACTCGGCTCGTACGAGGAACTGTTTCAAACACCGTTTGAGCATTGACCCCTTGGGGATATCGCCGCCACGCTGAACGCCCCGCTATCTGACGCTGCAGTGATCGGGCTGCCAATCGGGTCGCGATTTCCGCCAGCACCTCAATCGTCGCGACGCCAGGTTACGTCCGATTACGAGCCTTTGGCAGCACTCGCGTAGCCGACGCATATGGCGCCCATCAATAGCTAACTCTTCACGCGCTCTATGCATAGCAAGTGCGCGCACGTACCGTGGCATAGTGCTCTTCGCGCTCGGCACGGGCGCCAAGGGTGGCGAGGTCCGTGATGATTCGGAACGGACCTCCCCAGGCCCATATTTGCGCTTTGCCGTTGGCGCTCATTTTAAGACTGGAGCTATTCGTGGCTCCATGGGCCCATCATCCCCGCATAGATCAATGAAGTCGTCGGCCGCGACACGCCGTCGGTCGGTCCCATGCCCGGCAAGGCAATCACGATCGATGGGTCGGCCAGTTCCACTACGGCTTGCAGCTCGGCACGCGGTAATCGGAAGGACACTGGTTGCGGTGTTGCGCGTAAAAGTTCCAGACGCCCCAGCAGGCTTCGATAAAGTTGATCCCATTTGGCAAGCCGATGGTGATCAGGTCGCCGAACTTGACGCCCAGCCCTGAAGTGCGGGCGATGCCGTTGGTCGGTGCCTCCAGCTGGCCCAGGAGGGGGTGGTCTCGCTGCAACTGACTGCCGGAGCGTCGGGCGTCGCCTAGGCACGGCGGGACAGCCTTTCGCCCAAGGGGATCATGTCTTCAGCCAATTTTAGCTACGTCGCTTTCGTTCCACCCGAGCCGGTTAGATGAGCAATCCGCCCGCTTCTAGTATCAGAGACTGGGACGATTACTACTGGAGTCCCGCCGAACATTGTTCGCGGCAAAGCGCCGGCGCTTCGACCCGCTGCAACTTGATCCGCAGCGACACCCGGAGCGTTTGCGCGGCCATCGTCACCATCGGCTCCCCCTCTCAGTTCGTCTGTTGGAGGCGGTGAGCAGGCTGCAAGCCTACCCACCGTTCCTTCCCTGACCTATTTCGCGAGCCAGGCGCTGAAGCGCTGGCGCAACTCGTCGCCCTTCACATTCCAGAAGGCGCTGTCGATCGTCCAAGTATTGGTATGCTCGGGTGCATTTCCGAAATGGGACACGATCGCCGGATCTATGAGCGGCATCGCGTCCTTGTTGCTGGGCCCGTAGTCGATGTACTTTGATAGATTGGCCTGCGCCTGAGGCGTAGAGGCGAAGGCGATGAACTTGTAGGCATTGTCCAGATTCGGAGTGCCCTTAGGAATCACCCAGACGTCACCCGCGCTCCAGGTCGCGGCATCCCACATGACCTCGAAATGCTTGCCGGGGTTCTTGTTGGCTTACCAAAAGCCCGCCCCCATGTTCGCGGCGCCTAGATCATCGTCATGACGCCTCGAGCGCCCGACAATCCTCCGTTTTCCAGGCGATGGCGATCGCTGGGCCAGCTTGGTCTGCACCATGCCTTCCGGATTCTGCAGCTTGATCACAAAATCATCATCGGCGCAGACCGAAGCCTGAATACGTACGCGGTCGCCCAGGTAGATCACCTCCGCGATTTGCGCGCTGAAGACATTGGGCAGAGAACCGGTTCAGCTCCATTTGCTCAGGCCGCAACGACAGCACGGTCGGCCGGCCGAACGCTTCGACATTGGCTGCCAGCGCCTGCCCGATGCAGGCGCCTGCAGTCTCCAGCTTGCAGGCCGCGCCATTCATCGCCGCGACCTTGCCGTGCAGCCGGTTGTTCTCGCCCCATGAACTTGGCAACGAAGGCGTTCTGCGGCCGCTCGCACAGGTGAGATCGAGCTGCTGGATGAGCCTGTCATTGAACACGGCTATGCGGTCGTCAGCGCCTCGCCCTGATCGTGCGTCACGTAGACAACGGTGACGCCGAGATCGTCGTGGATATGCTTGATCTCGACCTGCATCTGCTCGCGCAGTTGCTTGTCCAGCGCGCTGAGCCGCTCGTCCATCAGGACAAGCTCGAGATCGAAGATGAGGGCGCGGGCCATCGCGACGCGCTGCTGCCGTTCGCCGGAAAGCCGACCCGGCCGGCGCTCGCCGTACGCACGGAGCCGCACCATCTCGAGCGGCCGCTTGATCCGGCCGCGATCTCGGCCTCGCCGATGCGACGAGTATCATGAGCGTCGTCGTCCCGCTACCGCAGCGCTAGCGACCCGTGAAGTTTGGTGCTCGCTTCTCCACGAAATGCGCGACTCCCTCCTTGTAATCTTCCGAAGTGCTCGCGGCCTTCATTTCCTTGCCGGCTAACGAGCAGGCTTCGGCGAGCGACTGGAAATGCGAAAGGTAGATTTGTCGCTTGATGACCGAGATTGAACGCGGCGAGGCCATCTTCACCATCTCGCGCGCGATTCCTTGCACCTCCGCAAGAAAGTTTTCTGCCGGGAGCGTGCGCACTAGGCCGAGACGTTCCGCTTCCCGGGAGTCGATGACGCGCGCCGAGCAAAGAAGGTCGAGTGCGTTCATCGTGCCAATTAGGCGAGGGAGCATCCAGGATATACCGGCCTCGGCAATTAGGCCTCGCCTGGCGAAAGACGTAGTGAGCTTTGCACCTTCGGCCATATAGCGGAAATCGCCGAAAACGCCGAAGCACAGCGCGAATCCTGCGATCGGACCGTTGATCGCCATGAAGATAGGCTTGGGCACGGCGAGCAGATAGGAGAACATCTGGTTAAAATTGTCGGAGCTGCCCGCCACATCTACCCCCTCGTCATCGCTCTGTTGGGGGGTCAGAAGCGACATGTCGTACCCAGCGCAAAAGCCGCGCCCGGCCCCCGTGATCACAATCGCTCGGGTGTTATCATCAGCAGTTGCGGCGGTCAGTGCAGCTCGTACTTCCGCCCCCATTTGGGGGGTCCAAGCGTTCAATCGATCTGGGCGATTGAGAGTGATAGTCGCAACATAGTCGGTGACCGAATAGAGGATTTCCTTGTACATCATTGCTCCTTTCCATTACATCTCGAGGCTGACTGGGTCGGCCAATATCGACTACTCACGTAACTCAAGCGCGCCATTCTAGTCGACATATGTCACTCAACCACCCTGCCCATAGCTCGAATTCGAAAATCATGCATTCCAGCTTGACTTCGCGCAGTGCCCGCGGCGCGATAGTTGGTGTTGGCTGCCTCGCCGCTCGCCGCCGCCTTGAGGTCCATCGGGAGTAGAAGAACTTGTCTACCGCCGCCTTGATGGCGACGCGCAGGTCCGGATTGCCGCCGCCGAACGCCTTTAAGGTCTCGCCCATCAGCCGCAAGGTTTTGATACGGACGGCATTGGCCTTCGAGTTGAGCGCGACTTCGACGATCGTGCCGTCGCGTTGGGTGGTGATGGTGTCGGACATTCTATCTTCTTTTCTCTGAGCACCAGTAGCGCGTCGGCAATCCAGGCGCCCTGCCCCTCGGCGCAGACGATAAGCGGGTTGATGTCCAGTTCCTCGATCTTGCCCGCGTTCTGCTGAACGAAGGTGGCGATGCCGGAAATCGCCTCGACGGCAGCGGCGAGATCCGCTTTCGGCCGGCCGCGATAGCCTTCGAATAGCGGGAAAGCCTTCAGGCTTCGCAACGCCCCTTCGATGTCGTCGCGGGTGGCCGGCAGCATCAGAGTGACGCTGTCGCGCAAGAGCTCCACCAGTACGCCGCCGCTGCCCAGGGTCATCACAGGACCGAACATCGAATCGCGGATGAAGCCAACGATGAGTTCGGCGACTGCGCCGCGCACCATGCGCTCGACATAGAGACCGTTGCCGATCTTCAGCAGGTCGTGTGCGGCCGCGCTAACCGATTCGGCGTCGTTAAGGTCGAGGCGTACCGCGCCAACCTCGGTCTTGTGCGCGACGCCGAGCGCCTTCAATGCAACCGGAAAACCGAGCGCCTTGGACGAGGACATTGCCTCGACCGCACTACTAACGCGCTTGCCCTTGGGCACCGGCAGACCCACCTTGGCTAGCATTTGCTTGGCCTCGGCTTCGTCCGGCGCCACGCGCGAGCCGCTGGACGCGTCGACAGCCGCGGTGTCGACCGGCTGCGCCTTCGGCTCGCGCCAAGCCTTGCCGATGAAAGCAGCGGCCTGAACGGCGTCCATGGCCTCCGAAAAGCCGAACAAGGGGGTGATACCGCGCGCTATTACCTCGGCCGTGTACTCCTCTGGCATATTCTCCGGCAGTGAGGAGACGATGGCGCCCTGCGCCTTGTTGGTCTTCAGCGCCACCTCGAGCGCACGTACAAGCGCCAGTCTGTCGGTGTTCGTGCAACGGTCTGAACGCGGGAAGTCAAGCACTAGCAAGTTGAAGTCGAAACCACCCGACACCATCGCGGTGAAAGTTTTGGTCAGCGCTGGTTCGTCGTACCAGGTGAAGGTGTTGAAATCGAGCGGGTTACCCACCGCCACCAGCGGCCCGAGCGTCGATTTGACATGGGCCCGGTGCTGGTCGGCAAGAGGAGGGAAATACACCAGGCGCCCCACCGCGCTATCAGCCATCACCGAGACTTCGCCGCCCGAGCCACCCATCGACGATAGCCGGTAACCGGACAGAGGTCCGGTGACGTGCAAAAGCTTCAGTGCTTCGATGAATGATGGAATGGAATCGAGCCGCGCGATACCCAGTCGCTTCAGAAAGGCGCCTGATGCGGCGTCCGAGCCGGCAAGAGAAGCGGTGTGCGACATCATTGCCTGCCGCGCCTGCTCGGAACGGCCTACCTTCAGCGCAACGATTGGCTTCTTCAGCTCTCGGGCCCGCGCCACCAACCTTTCGAAGCCGGACACGGAATCGAAGCCCTCGATGTGCAAGCCGAGCGCGGTGACGCGATCATCTTCGATCATGCCGAGCGCGATATCGGAAATGCCGGTTTGCGCCTGGTTGCCGGCGGTCATCATGAAGGCGATCGACAGCCCCCGTTTCTGCATTGTGATATTGACGGCCATGCTGCCGGACTGCGTGATGATTCCGACACCACGCGCACCTTCAGCCAGCCTGACGCCGCCATGCTGGTCCGGCAACAAAACCGCGCCACTGGCATAGTTGACCACGCCATAACAGTTCGGGCCGATAAGCGGCATCTCGCCGGCGGCGGCGACAAGCTCAGCCTGTAGCCTCTCGCCGTCCTCATCTTGGGCTTCGCTCTCCAGGAAACCGGCCGCGTGGCAGATTGCGCCGCCCGCACCGCGCTCGGCCAGCGCCTTGATCACTTCGATGGCGAGGTGCCGGTTGACGCCTACAAAAGCGGCGTCGGGCGCGCCTGGCAGATCAGCCACCGAGCGATAGGCCTTGCGGCCAGCGACTTCGTCCTTGGTGGGGTGCACGGGCCAGATCTCGCCCGCAAAGCCCATCTTGATCGATTGCGCCACAACAGTGGCCGCCTGCCGGCCACCGAAAACGGCGATTGATTTCGGACGCAGAAGACGCTCCAATCTATGCATTAATCGCTCCGGCAACCGGCGCACGAGCGCCCGTGGGATGATACGGCGCCGGTCCGACGCACTTCCCTGACGCGCTCGCCGCGGGTATCGCATCAAATGCGTTCTGGCGGCAGCTCGCACAAGTCCCGCCTGGATCCAAGGAACAGTCTGACGCACCCGCCAGGCGGTCGCCGGCTTTCTTTGCGATCAAGGGGATCAGCGAATTCACACTCGGTCTCCGAATGCGCAGCACCAGTATTTCCTGATGAAGCGCCTCCCATCGTAGAGGCATTGCCTCGAGGGAGTCTGAAATCTGCAGGAGCGCCGAGACACACGGGCTTCGGTCAAACAAAGCCTGGAGCCCTGTAACCGCATAGGTGATGAACACCTCGCAGATCATTCTCTGAACTTTCCTCTCGCTGGAACCGTGATCTGCTTACGTCGGCTAGAACCGGCCACAGCCTTTATCGCGCAATAGGTAGTACCGCGCTCGGGATCTTAATTTGACTAAAGTGGGCATTCGCGCAGCAGAAATACTGCGCGCCATGGTCAGAACGCGAGGCTTTCTAACGGGGAAGTCATCCGGGCTTTAGGACGGCACGGCTCGGCTCGCTGCCTAGCCAACCGGACAGGGTCATCGTGCCCTGAGAGGCTCCGGAGCATGCTTGGCTTTATCCAGCAGGTAACCGCTGGTTGGGTTGGCTTTTGTTGCGAGGTCAAGCCTAACGCACTCGCTCTAACAACATGATCGTCAATGGCTAAATAAGGTGCTCTCGGTTCTCTCCGGCTTTGACTCGTCTGACCGTACCTGCAAATTGTCGAAAGACAGCGCGTATCCCGGCGCGCTTCACAGCGTCTGCGCTTCGGTACCCAGGAGCCCTGATTGCCCTTTGGCCCATGAGCCGCAGCGCGAACAAAGCGGCAGAGGCGCGTAATTTCCTCTCTGACTGGCCCCCGTGCATTTGTCCGATTTCGTCAACCGAGACCGGGGAAACTTCAAGGTATCCGGCGGAGATGGCCGCATGTAACAATTCTTCACCAGCTACAGAGAGAACGATGGCCAAGTTAGTTCCGGGCGCCTCTTTGCAAATGGGCTTTCCATCCTGCAGTACCCAGCCATCGGGTGCAGAGATATCTGCCACATCTCCAATCGCATCGGGACAAATCTTGCAGCGAAATTGAACTTCATAGCCATATTTCATTCCGCATTTTTTTCCTCGCCAAGCGTCTTCGTATGACAAGTCATAAATGGCTCCGCCTCGAGTGCGGACGCGTAGCGGGCCAGGCCACCCCTCTCCTCGGTATCGAAACAAGTCGACGTCCTGCTCGTCGACGCCATGGTGGCGCACAATGGCCTTAGCAAGGTGAGCGCTAGGAATACCGCCGCAGAATATTGTCAGCATGTATGGAACAAGCCGCTCAACCCGAGGATCGGTACGACCAAGGGCGCGAATAGCGGAAATGTAACAAGGCGTCGCAATCACGGCGAACCGTGCGCCCTTGTCGAGCAACTGGTGCACGTTGACGAGAGGCGATGATGGGCCATAGCGCGACTGAGCCGAAGCCAGCACCTCGTCAGGCGTTCTCGATATTGTTGACATTGTAAGCCATGCCTTTCGAGGATCGGCGCGGACATGCAACACAGCTTCAACACGACCGTTGTCCAGAAGATAGCGGCCAAGCGCACTCAGAGTGCCACCTGCCGCGGCCTTATGACGGCCGCCCGGATCGGTCGACCAGGATCGGTGGATCTCACGCATCGGTCCCACATAGGATGAACGGCGACTCCTTCTGGTCTGCCGGGCCCTTGTACCGACACGCCTGGGCAGATGGCCATGATCTGCGTGTTCTTCTCGTCTTCGACTTTCTTTCTGACGAGGGGCCGCATATCGCCTTCGAAATTGATACCCATGGATACCGCCGGACCGGCGATGCTGGCGCATAGTCCACATCCGGTGCAAAGGCCTGAACCAACCACGTCTCGACGGTCGCGGGCCTGTGCCGCGCGAGAGTTTTTAGAACTAAGTCTATTTTTCATCGTGGATTATTCCTTCGCTCTGCGGTGTACGGAGCAATGGACAGACTGAGCAGTCGGATGAGCCAATGAATGTAAAGCGTGTCGACGCCTAAAGGGCAGAACACTCGATCCCGGGATTGGAGAGTTCTTCAAAGAAGGG
The DNA here is from genome assembly GCF_025200885.1 of Bradyrhizobium huanghuaihaiense. Taxonomy (NCBI): domain Bacteria; kingdom Pseudomonadati; phylum Pseudomonadota; class Alphaproteobacteria; order Hyphomicrobiales; family Nitrobacteraceae; genus Bradyrhizobium; species Bradyrhizobium huanghuaihaiense. Next base: position 8,240,538 of record NZ_CP104172.1, read on the forward strand.
CCGAGACCTGTTTCCCCGGTTGTCGAAGCCATCCTGTCGAGCATCAGCCGCTCGACGCCATCTTTCATGAAGCAACGCTCTTCTGATAGATCAAGTTCACGGTCGAATTCATCCTGAACTGGGCATGGTCGCGGCGAAGGCGGGCACCGCCGCCGCGAAGGCGTCGTGCCAAGCGTGCAGGCGCGGATGGGTCTCGCGCCAGGTGCCGTCGAAACGAAAATCTCGATAGCCGAGGAGGCAGGCGAGCGCGATCTGGCCAACATTGGGCATGCCGGACAGCGCCGGCGACGCGGCTTCGAGCGTGGTAAGGGCGCGCTCGACCTTTCCGGCTTGCTTCTCGATCCAGCGGGCGACGCGCTGCTCGGGAGTCCGGTACCAGCCCTCGCACATGAGGAGGTAGCTCGCATCGAGCGCCCCGTCACACAACGCCTGCAGCGCCAGGGCGGCGAAGCGCGCCTCGGGTTCGCGGGGAATGATGAATCCGCCACCGGCGAGATGATCGAGATATTCGAGGATGACGGGTGAGTCGTAAAGGGCGCTGCCGTTTTCACGCACAAACGCCGGGACCTTCCCGAGCGGATTGTGCCGCCGGAGCGGGTCAGCGGGATCGTTGACATCGGCGTCGCGCATTTCGACGCGATCGGCAAGACCGAGCATCTGAATGGCAATGCGCACCTTGCGGACAAAGGGCGAAGCTGGGTGCGAATGCAGGATCATCATGCGACAGGCTTCTCCGCCAAACGAAACTGACATTTGTGAAGCGGTGCGCGGCGGACATCAGCAGTCTGCTCAGCGTTCACAACGAGATTTCTTGAGCACAAGCATAACACGCTTCAATTCCCTTTTTATGCGATAGACCATCAACCTTCGCATGAATCCAGCTTTCTGAGCAGGTTAGATGAATTGATGCGCCACGGTGGTGCATTATCCCGATGCGATAATTCCCAACATCCTGAACCGGCAGAGCCGCACGACTGCCTATGGCGACCGCTTGCGGCCAGAGATTTGCACGGTTGCCGTCACTATTGATTATGTTTTTTGACTCGCGTCGACGCAGCCTCGCTGCCGACACCCTTTTGCTCTTACGCCGGCGTTACTTCGCAAGCCAGGCGGTAAAGCGCTGACGCAGTTCGTCGCCCTTCTCACTCCAAAAGCTTGAGTCGCTCAGCAGAGCATTCCCCATATGGTCGGCCGCATTCGGAAGGTTCGGCAGGATCGACGGCTCGACTAGGCTATCGCCTCCTTCCCGTAGGCGGTGTAATTTGCCACGCCGGCCTGCGCCTGGGGCGAACTGGCGAAGGCAATGAACTTGTAGATGTTGTCCAATCGCGGAGTGCCCTTGGGAATCACCCAAGAGGTCCCGTTGAGCATCACAGCGCCCCACATTGCGTGTTGCTAGGTCCTTCGAAGCTGGCCCGGTCGAGGCCCAGCTTTTTCCAGTCAATCGAATCGATGGTACCCTCCGCGCACAATTGCCGCACCCCCGACTCGCTGGCCTACACCACGTCCCAGCTCACGGTTTTGGTTTCGACCATGGCGCGAATTTTGGCGAGGCCGTACTCGTACTCGGCTTCAGTGATCTTGACCCTCTCGTCTTCGAGAAGAGACCGAAAATAACTTTGCGTAGGACCTGATGGAAGCTTCCGCCCCCGCGGTGATCGTGAGCTGATCGTCTGCAAAGGCTGGGTTCGTTGGCGCGAGCACCCCCGCTGTTGAGCCCATTACGACCAAGCGCCTGCGATCATTAATAACGTCCTCATCGTCTAGTCTCCCTTATATGCCACCCCACGATGGGCAGCGCGCGGCCTTTAGCGGGAAGGCGACACTCTCCTCCACGGTCATGTGCGGAAAACGCACGTAGTTCTGATCACCATTCCGATAGTGCGCTTGTGCGGGGCGAGCATCATGAGGGTCGTCGTCTTGCCGAAGCTGGATGGCGCCAGCTTCCTCAAGACCTCACCGCGCGATCTCCAAGTTGAGATTCTCAACGAGCCAGCGGTTCGGTGTTGTGCGTCTTCTGGATATCGAAAAATCCACAAAGGCATTGTTCGTGCCTGGCATTGCCACATTCCCCGGTCCCCGCGCTTCTCCCACTGCCGCGGCGTCGTCAACCACAAGACCACGATGTTCTTTTTTTCGACAGATTGCAGCAGTTGCGTGGGCTGCCAATATGCTAAAATGCGTACGGTTGAGTCGGCTGCGGTTGCCTCACTGTTTCCCCACCCGCGCTCTTGACTCCGACGTTGCGGTTCGGAGTTGTTATGTTCCCCAAACTATTGGGGTGCACTGAAGCCGAATTCCATTAATGTGGCACCTCGAATAGCCGAAATTCTGCGCCCACGCCGCGAATACGGAGATTTACGTCGGGCGATACTCACATATGAATGCAGGTGAGTGGAGGCACGAAGAAGGCACACGCTAGTAGCCGCGGAGTTCGCTCACGCCAAAGCTGAACGGGCACCGCTCTTACTCTCGAGCGTAACGGAACGAAATCACCAACCAGCAAAAGACAAGTTCGCTTAGCAGAGATCGCACGATCGACGCACATGATCCTAGGCAAGATCAGGATCCTGGCGCATCTTGAGAGCGACCCTCCTTGCCGCCCGTGCCGCGCGATCTTCGCCGCGCCACCTTCAAGACGATTGAGCAGCCGCGCTGTCAGAGAGCCACCTGCGCGCCGCAGTGCGCAAGCGTTTCGTAAACAGGGCGCTTAGTCCGGCAGAGGCTCTTGTGACAGCGCGGCCTGCCCCTTCAGGTCGATGGAGAAGTTGAAAACCACGCAATCGATGGTCATTCTTTGCGCAGCCGGGCCAGGAGCCAGTGCCTCGGTGATCTGCGCGGGCACTTCTAATTTGGTTTTGTCCTTGGGCCTGCGCTCATAGTGGGACGTGAGCTGTGCAGCCCGCGAACGTTCTGTGGGTCGAAGGAAGGCACGGCAACGCAAAGCCAACAAGTAGGCGGACGGCACATTTGATTGGATTGATCGATCGACACACGCGATCGCGCGCTGCTCGCGGAGGCGCAAGAAACTCCCTTAGCAACAATGGCGCGTTCCGTGGGCGACGAAATAAGGCGCACATACGGCATACTCGCCGGATTCTCTGCATACGAGGATAAAATTACGGCGGAAACTGTCAGCCGATATAAGTAACGATCGAAAAAGTGCCTCTTCTTGAAAGTCCGACCAAAATGAAGAGGCAACGAACGTCTTTATGTATGGAGGAAAATTGTGTCAATCGCGTCGCCCATTAGAGCTATATCTGCTGAGATTTGTACGTTTCTGACCGCCACTACACTGTGTATTGGCAGTGTTCAGGCTGCCGACTGGAAATACGGGGATGTGAAGGTCGTCGAGGCAACGGTATTCGCAAAGGTGGCCGAGACTGCTCCTGGACGATATGGCGACGTAGCCGTGCTCGAGTCACCTGCCTTCGGACCTGATGGAAAGCTCTATTTTACTAACGTCATGGCAAGTCCGGATCAGGCCAAGATTGCTCGGATAGACCTTGCAACAAAAAAGGTCGAAGAGCTTTACAAGGACAATCATAGCGAACTCTCTGCGATCCATTTCAGCCCGCACAATGGAAACGCATATGTTGTCGACTTCGCCAGTGGGGCCGTGTCGAGATTCGATCTTAAGACGAAAACCCTGGAGACAACTTTCAACGGCATGATAGGCGATTATCGAGCAAAGTCCGACGACATCGCTTTCGATCGGAACGGCTATATGTACGTCACCGATGAGAACGGAACTTTGGATAACCCTAGCGGAAAACTGTTCCGTCTCGACCAAGAGGGGCGGAATCCGATCGTATTGTTCGATAAGTTTGCGGGAGCTAACGGAATCGCGTTCGCGCCGGACTATTCCCTGCTCTGGGTCTCCGAGGGATACCGATCTACCATCAATGTTGTGTATCTGTCCAAGGATGGCACCAAGTCGACCGTAGTGGATGTCGGCATTCACGCCAATATTGGCAGCGGCTGGCTGGATTCAATGGCAACGGACTCTGCTGGCAACATCTACCAGAGCGTGTGGGGTGCTGGTCGGCTCATGGTGTATGCGCCTAGCGGCGAACTGATTGGCATCATCCAGGCGAAGGATGATTTTCCGAAAGGCTCGCAGCTTTTCGTAACAAATCTGGCAATTCGGTCCGGTTCGACCGAGGCTTATATGGTTGTGGGCGGCAAGAACGGAGGGTACATCTACAAGTTCGAAGCGTTCGCACCTGGAAGGCTATTGTCGAACGGCGGCTGAACCGCGGGATGGGAGCGAGTCGGTCGTGGGGTTATACGTTCGGCTCGTCCCTCTCGGGCGATGGTTGCTAACCTCGTCTCGCCAGGCGGTTGAACCCTCTTGATGGCTGCATGCAAGATCGGTCGGAGAAGTGATGGCCTTCGGCTGCACACATGGTGTTGACCGTGGCGCGTTTGAGGTCCTGGCTGCGCAATGCACCGAGCTCGTGAGCCACTGGTAGGCGCTCGGCCAATCTTTCAATTACCCACAAATTCTCCTCCGACCATGGCGCCCAGCGCGATGTCGGTGAGGCGTGACAGCCCGCGCCACATGACCGTATTGCCGGGCGGCGGATCGCTGGCGCGGGCGAGGTAACCGCCGAGCCGGGCGATCTTGATCAGATAGTGCGAGAGCGTTTTCCGTCTTGCTTTTGGTTTATCGTTGACGAGGCGATCGAGCACGCCGATTTCAGTCGCAGTCAATGCGAGGGTTGGCGGCGCGTCTGGGGCGGAACGGTTGAGCATCGTCATCCAGAAGACCCGCCAACTCAGGATGCAAAAGAGCGAGATCAGATTGGTCAGACGCTGGGCGGTCCTGAGCTTCGACTCCTCAGCTTTGCAGCCCGATTTGAGGATCTTGTGGAACACCTCGATCTTCCATCTCAAACCATACCATTCCAGCTTCTCAATGGCGTCGGTGCGGGAACCAACAGGCAGGTCGGTGATCAGCTTCCAATCGATCTTCTTCCTGTTTTTCGGCGTCCCGCGCTCTTCGGCATGGATCACCGTCAGGGTCAGAGCGGGATAGCGCTTCTGCTTTCCAATCGGCGGCAGGACGCGAATCTTGCGATACCTGATCTCAAGAATGGCCTGGTCGGGATCGCCGTTGCTGTCTCTGACTTCGATGCGATGGAGCCCTTTGACGGCGACCTCGTCCATTTCGTCAGCGATCGTGTGATCCCCGTCTCCAGCCAAGCGGTCGACGCAGGTCCTGATCAGGAAATGGGTTCCGATCTCCTGTGCTGCGCAGAAGAGCTCGTAGATGTCACTCTCGCGATCACCAATATGGATGCATCGTCCCGGATGATCCAAGAGTTGCGTAGACTGCTTGAGATTTTCCAACCACCGGACGCTTTCCTTTTTCTCGATGGGAACCCGGGTCGGATTGATCTTCCTTTTAAGCGCTGCCGTCCCCTTGAATTTCTTCCGGGTCCAGAACTTAACGGCCGCCAACCCCAGCGGCACACCCTCGATTGTAACTGCGAGGCTCGAATGCATGAGGATGCCGCAAACCGTGTGAGATCTGAGGCGCCCCGCCTATCCCATCCACTGTTTATGCTCTTGGTGATGCCGATTGCTTCGGAATTTTCGCGCCGATAGCTAAATTCGGTTGTGTCATGCAGCACAAGAACGAGACCTTTTGTGGCTGCGGCGCGATCACTTGTCGATTGGAAATGGCCGGCCAGAATGTCCGCTTCGCTGACCCGGTCATTAGAGAAGAAGCGGTAGGCTGCCTTGGTATTCGCCCAATCCTGGCAGACGAGCGGAATGCTTTGTCCCATGGCGCTTCCAATCTGCGTGAGCAGCTTGCGGAATCTGTCGCCCAGCCGCACGTCCCTAAACTCGCATCCACTAGTCTCTCGATCAATCCAACATTCACCCTCCAAGGATCGCAACCGGCCTCTTGCCGATCGATCCCTTAATGTCAGCCCCATAGAGCACCCCCTCGCGAATCAGGTGCTCAGCAAGGAATCACAAGTGATTCTTTCGACTCAAGATTTCGCCGATCAGCAAATCAGGCCGAGTGGTCAAAGTTATGGGTAATTGAAAGTCGGCCAATCAGCTGGTGTATCATGCTGATTATCTGGTCCAGTCGCGTCCGGAACACATCATTTGATCGCGTCGTCTTGTGCTTCTTCGGCCGCACCTTTCCCTCCGACAAGCCACAGAATCGTGGCTCGCAGAAAAAAGGAGTCTTGAGGGTCCTGTGAGGTCGCGTGGCAGGCGCTGTCGTGCGTGCGACCTCATAGACGGCCGAAACGAAGCTGCGGAGTTGTGGGCGCTACGGGAATATTGCAGCGGGCGCTGCTGCTGGGAAGGCGGGCCTGTGGTCCCCGAAAGATCGATCGCCCATGACGAGCTGTCGCCAGCGGCTTGGTTAGGAACAGCTCGTCGCGCTGATCCAGGAAAGCCTGTCGGTGGCGCACGAGACTGGCGCCCTCGGTCTTAAGAACCTAGCACGGTTGGTGGTCGATACCAACGTGCAGCCCAAGGGTGTTGCGCATCCGACCGACGTGTGGCTGATGCATCGGGCAAATATCAAGCTCATCGGCTCGCCAGACGCAATTGTGTCCGTTGATAAGGGCGTAATCGTTGCGCGCTGGAGCGTCAGCCGGCAGGCGATACATGGCTAAACCACGCGCTCGCGGCGAAGGCTCAGTCGTCGTCGCAGCGCGTCAAGCGTCCGACGATCCGCAAACGGCGTACTGATTCACTATCGCTGTCGGCAACTGGCAATCCGATGCAGGACCTGCGAGCCCTTGGTCGCCCGCAACCCGCCACTTGGATCCCATGATAGGGTCTCGATGCCTGGTATGCGCTGCGCGCGGCTGTCAGCGAACGGTCACCGCGCGAGAACGGGCGCCGCGAACTCACCGCCGATCAGGCCCGTGCCCGGAAACGCGACACGGCGGATGCGGTCGGGACGACGGGAGGTGCCCCTCTGCGGGTGTTCATCGGGTGAAGTCCGTTTCGTCGGCACGTGGGAAGTGTTCGCGCCGAGGGTAGCGCCTCATGTTTCGCGGATCCCGCGCAGCCTCTCGGAACGGCGACGCAGCAGTTCGAGGGTGACCAGCAGCGTAATGGCCATGAGAATCAGCACCGTTGCCGCAGCAGTGATGGTCGGACTAATTTCTTCTCGAATGCCTGAGAACATGACCTTGGGCAGCGTGCGCTGCTCGGGGCCCGCGACGAACAGCGCCACTACCACCTCGTCGAATGAGGTGAGAAAGGCGAAGAGCGCGCCGGAAATCAAGCCGGGCAGGATCAGCGGCAGGGTTATCTTGAAAAACACCGTGGCCGGCGTCGCGCCGAGGCTCGCTGCCGCACGACTGAGCGAATAATCGAAGCCCTTCAACGTCGCGGTCACGGTGATGACGACGAACGGAGTCGCCAAGACCGTGTGCGCGAGGATTAGCCCGGCGAAACTGTTGAGCAAACCCACGTTGGCAAAGAAGAAGTACACGCCGAGCGCGGTGATCACCACCGGCACGATCATCGGAGAGATCAGGAGACATGTGACAGCCGTTCGCCAAGGAAAGTGCGGCCGGCTGAGACCAAGGGCGGCGAGGGTGCCGAGCACGGTCGACAGCAATGTCACCGACACCGCTACAAACATCGAATTCTGGAGCGCGCCCTGCCATCGCGCGGTGAAGACAAATTCCTGATACCAGCGCAGTGACAGCGAGGGCATAGGATAGGTGAAGAACGGGACGGAATTGAAGGAGAGCGGGATAATCGCGAGAATGGGCGCGATCAGAAATAGAAGCACTGCTCCCGCGATGAGCCGGTGCAGGTAGTACCATGCCTTTTCGACGGGGGAGGCATAGGCAGACATCGACATCGTTCTCACCCCATCTTGATCCGGTCGATGCCGACCACCTTGTTGAAAACGTAATAAAGCACAAGCGTCGCGGTGAGGAGGATGGCGCCAAGCGCCGATGCCATACCCCAGTTGAGCTCTTCGTTCGTGTACAGGGCGACGAAGTAGCTAACCATCTGATCGGATGCTCCGCCGACGAGCGCCGGAGTAATGTAGTAGCCTAGGCACATGATGAAACTTAGGAGACAGCCTGCGGCGATGCCCGGGAGCGTTTGCGGAAAATAGACCTGCCAGAATGCGTAGAACGGGCCAGCACCGAGCGAACGCGCCGCGCGAACATGGCTGTCCGGGATGTTCTTCATCACACTGTAGATCGGCAACAGCGTGAAGGGCAGCTGGATATGAGTCATGGCGATCACAGTGCCGATCCTGTTGAAAATGAGTTCGGCCGGCCTCGGTATCAGGTGAAGCGCCATCAACACCTCGTTGACAACACCGTTCTGTTGCAGAAGAATGACCCAAGCAGTTGTGCGCACGAGCAGCGAGGTCCAGAGCGGTAGCAGCACCATGATCATCAGCAGGTTGCTGGTCTTCGCGGGCAATGTCGCCAAAAGATAAGCCACGGGGAAAGAAAGGAACAGTGCCATGGCCGTGACGCCGAGACTGATGGCCATCGTGCGCACGAACACGTCCTGGAAGATGGCAATGTCCCGAGGTGAGGGCACGACTTGGCCATCTGGGCCGAACTGGTGATCGACGGAGCGAAGCAGATAATAGGCTGTGTAGGCGGACGTTCCGCGCCTCAGCATGTTCCAGACGTCGTGACGTCCCCAAAGGGGACTAATCCCGATTAACGCTGACTTGTACGGGCCGGATGCAAGTTCGCTCATCTTATTGGCGCTCGATGTCACCTGGCTGGTTGCGCCGGGAAATTCGTAGTTGATCCGCGTGCCGATCTGGGTTGCGGTCTTCTGTTCCACTGCCTCCTTAAGGTCCGCCGCCAGAGCCGCAAAGGCCGCTTCGCTGGGCAAGTCCTTGCCGTCCCAATGCCTAAGCTCTGCCATCGTTCTCGGCATCCTGGTCAGCAAGGTGTCGTCGTGGACCGAGTTGAAGATCATCCGCGCGATCGGCACAACGAAAGTAACTAGGATGAAGAGGAGGAGCGGCAGTACGAGCATGAAGGCCCGCGCCTTGCGACGTCGTTCGACCCGCTGAAACGATATCCGCAACGGAAATTCGCCAAAAGCTCGGTCGTAGGTTTGGGCCGCCGTCGTTGCCATCGAGCTCGAGTCCTTTGCTGGTGTCCATGTAGAGGCGGGGCTCAAACTACCCCGCCCTACGTTGCAGCGGTTTTTATTTTGCGAGCCAAGCGTTGAAACGCTGGCGCAGCTCGTCGCCCTTCTCAACCTTGAACTTCGTGTCGTAGATGACGGACCTGGCGACATGCTCAGGCGCGGTCGGAAGCTGGGACACGATTGCTGGATCTACGAATGTCATCGCTTCCTTGTTGGTCGGGGAATAGGGGATATGCAGGGTGAGGTTGGCCTGGGCTCGGGGCGAAGCTGCGAAAGCGATGAACTTGTAGGCCTCGTCCCGGCGGGGAGTGCCCTTCGGAATCGTCCAGACGGTTGGACTCCACGTGTGGGCATCCCAGACGATCTCGAAGTGCTTGCCGGAGTTCTTAACGGCATCGTAGATGCGGCCATTATAGGCTGCGGTCATGATCACCTGCCCATCGGCGAGAAGCTGCACCGGCTGCGCACCCGACGACCACCAAATGACGTCCTTCTTGATCGTGTCGAGCTTCCTAAAAGCGCGGTCGACTCCCTCCGGCGTGCTGAGGACCTTGTGGACATCCCCGATGGCAACGCCATCAGCGATCAGCGCCCATTCGAGGTTAACGTCTGGACCTTTGTACAGTCCGCGTTTGCCGGGGAACTTCTGCGTGTCGAACAAGTCAGCGATGATCTTCGGGCCGTTCGGCAGCTTGTCCCTGTCGTAAGCGAGGACTGTGGCGGAAACAGCATCGGGAACCCCGCAGTCATACTGCTCGGCGCCGATGAAGCTGGAGCGGTCGAGCCCGAGTTTCGCCCAGTCGATCTTTTCGACGATGCCCTGGTTGCACATTTCAATGGTCCAGAGTGCGCTAGTGGTGACCACATCCCAGCTCACGCTCTTGGCCTCCACCATGGCGCGTATCTTCGAGATCTCGCCATTGTACTCGTCTTCGATGACCTTGATTCCGGAGTCTTTGGAAAAGGGCTCGAAATAGGCCTTACGCTGTGCCGCCTGGAAAGCCCCCCCCAACGAGACGACTGTTACTTGGTCAGCCGCCACAGCGGAACCGAGCGCTAGGGATGCTATGGCCGCGCACGCGGCGACTTTCAAACACATTTCGAACAACTTGCTTCTCCCTTGCTATGCCGCCCCAGGATGGGAACGCCATCGTCAAACCCTTGCTGTGGCGCCTCAATCATCATGACGCTTCGAGCGCCCGACAATCCTCCGTTTTCCAGCCGACGGTGATCGCGGCGCCAGCTTCGACCTGCGCCACCCCTTCCGAATTCTGCAGTTTGATCACAAAATCATCATGGCCACAGACCGAAGCCCGGATTCGTACGTGGTCGCCTAGATAGATCACCTCCGTGATGTGCGCGCTGAAGACGTTAGGCAGCGAACCCGGTGTCGGATTCAGCTTCACTCGCTCCGGCCGCAACGACAGCACGGTCGGCCGGCCAACCGCATCGACATTGATTGCCAGCGCCTGGACGTTGCCGGCGCCCGCAATCTCCACGTGGCAGTTCACGCCATTCATGGCCACGACCTTCCCGTGCAGTCGGTTGTTCTCGCCGATGAATTGAGCGACGAAGGCATTCTGCGGCCGCTCGTACAGCTCGGCGGGTGAGGCGAGCTGCTGGATGACCCCGTCGTTGAACACCGCTATGCGGTCCGACATGGTCAGCGCCTCACCCTGGTCGTGCGTCACATACACCACGGTGACGCCGAGATCGTCGTGGATACGCTTGATCTCGAGTTGCATCCGCTCGCGCAACTGTTTGTCCAACGCGCCGAGCGGCTCGTCCATCACCACAAGCTTGGGATCGAAGACCAAGGCGCGGGCCAACGCGACGCGCTGCTGCTGACCGCCGGAAAGCTGGCCGGGCCGGCGCTTGCCATAGGCGCCGAGCCGCACCATCTCAAGCGCCCGCTTGATCCTGGCCTCTATCTCGGCCCTGCCGATCTTGCGGACCTTCAGCGGGAAGGCGAGGTTCTCCTCCACGGTCATGTGCGGAAAGAGCGCATAGTTCTGGAACACCATGCCAATATTGCGCTTGTGCGGTGGCATTTTGTCGATTGAGCGCCCCTCCAGAAAAATGTCGCCCCGGGTGGGCGCCTCGAAACCGGCGAGCATCATGAGCGTCGTCGTCTTGCCGGAGCCGGAGGGCCCCAGCATAGTCAAGAATTCACCGCGAGCGATCTCCAAGTTGAGATTCTCCACGACCAGCGTCTCGCCGTCATAGGTCTTCTCGATGTCGGAAAACTTCACAAAGTCATCGTTCGTGCCTGGCATCGCCCCTCCCCAGGGGCTGGCGCTTCTCCCACTGCTGCCGGCCCCGTCACCACCATGGTCTTGCTTAACGGATTGCAGCTTCGCAAGCGCGCGGTCGAGACCGCGGGGACGGGCCTGTATGAGACGCCTGCGAACCAAATAGTGCATTGTTTCCCCACCTCTCTGTGCAACTTAGAACTCGCACAGAAGCCTTGTCGTTCGGGGGAACATTATTCGGCGCGAACAGCGAAATTTCATTGATTGTGTGGCACCGGCCGCCGAAATCCTGCGCCGTGTTGGCGAAGTGCGGCGCTTTATGTCGTCCGCGAGCACAGTCGACGCGTGCAACCACGAGCGACGTTCTGAGCCTTGGAGGGATAAGCCGGATCCATGCTTGCGTGCACAAAGGCCCTTGTGATCGCGTTATCGGCCGGGATCTGGTCGTGTCCAACCACGCAGGACATCATCAATTAGAGCAAGTGTAACCTAAATGAACGATCCTCCATAGACTCGTCCATGCGAATCGCGATGTTCGCTGGCGCGCGCGCGGCCCCGCGACAATCTTCAAACAGCTATCGTTAGATCCAAGCGTGCGGACCCGTGACTGACAGAAGCTAAGTGTTTGGGCTCGAGGGTCCAGCATGGTGTGTCTCCTGCCGGATTCCGAGTGCATCCGCGTTGGATGCCAGCTCACCGATACGTAGACCAAAAGTCGGGTGCGCACGTAGTCGCCGAGACAGATCAACTCAATAGCCTGCACACTGAAAATTCCCGGCAGCGAGCTTGGCATCGGATCCACCTTCAGTCGTTCAGGCAGCAACGACAGCCACGACCTTGCCGTGTAGCCGGTTGTACTCGCCGATGAACCGGCCGACGAGGGCGTTCTGCGGCGGCTCAGGTGAGGCGAGCGTACTGGATGCCGCCTCGTTGAACAAGCTATGCGGTCCGACATGGTCAACGCCTCGTCCTGGTCGCGCGTCACGTAGACGATGGAGATCCTCGCGGATCTGCTTGATCTCGAGCTGCATCTTCTCGCGCAGTTGCTGGTCGGAGCGGCTTGTCCATCAGCACGAGCTTGGATCGAGGACTAAGGCGCGGACGACGGATTGCAGCACTTGCGTGGTCCGTCGAGATGCAACAGCCTGTGGTTGGTTAAATGCCTCATTGTTGCCCCGCCTCCCGGACCGATTGAAGATTTGTATCAGCTTGCGTTTTGGATCGAAGAGACTCCAGCAATGACACGCGAGGCGGGAGAAACCTTAAGGCACGGCGAATATAGGACCTGCACGCGCGCTACAGGCGCAAGCTAACCACCGAAGCGGATAATCGCGCTTACCGCTCTGGCCTTGATAGATGGCACACTCATGTGGGCCAAGAACCCGGCTTTGCGAGGGACCGCTTCCAAGTGGGGCTCATGAAAAAAGCCGTATAGCATGCCCTTTATTCGTGAAGCTGAGGTCAATCGAATCTCTGTTCTTTGGCCGACTTACTGAAGTACCTCGAACAGGCCGGCCGCGCCCATTCCGGCACCGACGCACATCGTGACAATAGCGTATTTCGCCTTGCGGCGGCGGCCTTCGATCAGGGCATGGCCGGTGAGTCGCGCGCCCGACATGCCGTAGGGATGGCCGACTGAGATTGCACCGCCATTGACGTTCATCTTTTCAGGATCGATGCCGAGCTTGTCGCGACAATAGATCACCTGCACCGCGAAGGCTTCATTGAGCTCCCAAAGATCGATGTCGTCGACTTTCAGGCCATGACGCTTGAGTAGTCGCGGCACCGCGAAGACCGGCCCGATGCCCATCTCATCCGGCTCGCAGCCATGGGCGACGAAGCCACGGAAGATGCCGAGGGGCTTGAGGCCACGCGTCGCCGCCTCCTTGTCGCTCATGATAACGCTCGCCGAGGCGCCATCTGAGAGCTGACTGGCATTGCCTGCAGTGACGGTAAAACCGTCACCGAGCACTGGCTTCAGGCTGGCGAGGCCTTTTGCCGTCGTCTCGGGACGGTTGCCCTCGTCCTTTGACAGCAGAACTTCCTTGAATGACACCCCGCCGGTCGCCTTGTCGGTCACCGCCATCTGAGTGGTGATCGGCACAAGCTCGTCCTTGAACTTGCCTTCCTGCTGCGCGGCCGCAGTGCGACGTTGGCTTTCGAGCGAATATTCATCTTGGCGTTCGCGAGAGATGTCGTACCGCTTTGCCACGACTTCCGCTGTGTCGATCATTGACATGTAGACCTCGCCCTTGATCTTCATGAGCGCAGGATCCTGGGCGTGGAATGTGTTTACTTTATCGTTCTGCACCAGCGAGACGGACTCGCCGCCGCCGCCCACCGCAATCCCGACACCATCAAAAATCACCGAGCGCGCGGCGAGCGCGATTGCCTGCAGGCCCGACCCGCATTGCCGATCGATGGTGGCACCGGCGACCGTGACCGGGAGGCCGGCGCGCAGGAGCGCCTTGCGGGCGATGTTTCCGCCGGTCGCGCCCTGCTGGAGGGCCACACCCATTACGACATCCTCCACCTCCTTGGGATCCACGTTGGCGCGCTTCACCGCCTCACCGATGGCGTGGCCGAGCAGGGTCGCGCCCTCGGTGACGTTAAGCGTGCCGCGATAGGCCTTGCCAATTGGCGTACGGGCGGTGGAAACGATGACGGCGTCGGCCATGAACGACCTCCTGTTATGAGTTGTTGCCTGAGCTGGATGTGAGTCTGCTTGCGTAATTCGTGGCGCGAAGGTTTGCCGATCAAGAAGGTGCGCCGCTCGTTGATCGAGAATGGCTTTGCCCCGTCACACAGCTTGATAGAGGTCTTTGGCTGCCTCACCTCGGTAATCGTCGGAAACACCGTTGAAACCACCTGACTGATCAGCCCCTTTCTTGCGGTCGATCAGGACATGAGCGCGAGCTTTCCCGCACGTCATCTGGATTCATCACAATCACCCTGATGCTGCGCAAGGCTTGATCGCAAGCAAGTACTAGCGGGTTGCACGGTGTGAATTTGACTAATAGAGCCCGTCGCCGAGCAGAAATTCTGCACCTGACGGTTAGAACATGAAGCTTTGTCTCGTCAACTTTACGGCGACGCGAGCAGGCTGACGGGAGGTCGTGCTGTAGGACGCATCGGGTCGACAAGACGCACCCGGGGGGAAACAACGAGGATTCCGGCCTTCGGAATACTGCCGGGTTTAAGTCGGCCGGCGCGAGCGATTGACTTCAAGATTGCTCGGCTGCGCTCCGACCTTGTCGACTGGAGCGATGAGCAACTCTGGAGGTCACGTCCAGCTCAACGAGGCCGAATCCGCCCTTCGGATCCAGAAGGACTACGCGCGGCCAATCTGCTATGAGCGGTCCAAATGCAGGCCCGCGTCCCCATGTGCTTTCCCGATTTCGTCCTGAAGAGCCTCGAGATATCGCAGCAGCGCGCCGTCTCGGAAAAATCGCCGTGCACAGCACTTGAAGCACTCGCGCACTTCCGCTCACGCGACCCAGTGTTACCTACCGCAATACACGGCCAGACTGTCTGCGTACAGCTCAACCCGTTTCGGCTCAGGCCGCTCTTCCCGATCGTCTCGAAGTATGTGCCTCGTTAACACGAGCGCCTGCCGCTCCCGCGCAGCGCCGAACAATAGCATCCTGCAAACAATGCATTCCAGTTTTTTGACTAAGGTTGATTCAACTACGGGGAAATGTCGTTTCTGCGCAAGTTGAGCTAAATCGCCCCGCTGCGCCTCAACTCGGCGATCTTCCGCTCATCATACCCAAGCACCGATGACAAGATTTTCTGCGTGTGTTCCCCGAGCCGCGGTGGATAACGATACTCCTTCAATGGGGTGGCCGAGAAGGTAAGCGGGTTGCGGATGAGGGTCAGCGACTCATCGAGCGGGTGAGGCACATTTACCTGGATGCCGCGTGCGCACGCGTGCGGGTCTGCAAATGCTTGAGCGAGATCGTTCACCGGCCCGCAGGGCACGGCGGCCGCGCCCAGTTCGGCAAGCCAGTGGGCCACCTTATTCGTCGCGAGCCGCGCGGCGAAGATTGCCCTTAAAGCGTCGCCGTCCAGATCGCTTCCCTTGCCAATTGTGTCTGGATCGTTGCTCAAGTGCTCAAGGCCCAGTGCGGCGCAGGCACGTGCGAATTGCCCATTGTTGCCCAGCATGAGTATCAGCTCACCATCGTCGCAGTGATACACGCCGGAGGGCAGGTTGCCCATCACGCGGTTGCCGCACCTGGGGCGCGGCTTGCCGCTTTCGAGATACTGCTGCCCTAGGTGCGATAGCGAGGCCATCGCGCTGTCGAACAGGCAGACGTCGATATGCTGGCCCTGCCGGCGACCGGCTTTTCGGTGGTGGAGCGCCGCCAGGACTGCGATCGCGGCGTTCTGGCCGGTCATGTAATCGATGATGCCGAGCGGGACCATCATCGGCCCGGCGCCAGGCTCGCCATCGGCGTGGCCGATCAGACTCATCATGCCGGTCGTGGCCTGGAAGACAGCATCGTAACCCGCGCGAGTGGCGTAGGGACCGCTCTGACCGTAGCCCGTGATCGAGCAATAGACGATATTTGGATTGATCTTGCGGATGGACTCGTAGTCCAGGCCGAAGCGCTTCAAGTCGCCGACCTTGTAATTTTCCATCATCACATCGGACACCTTGGCCAGCGCGCGGATGATCTCTTGGCCCTCCGAAGTGGTGAGATTGACTGTGACCGAGCGCTTGTTGCGATTTGCGCACAGAAAGAAGTAGCTGTCATCCGTCGGTTTCCCTTCGGGATCCTCAAGGCAGGGTGGGCCGTAGCTACGCGATTCGTCGCCTGTGGCGGGACGCTCGATCTTGATCACGTCGGCCCCGAGATCACCGAGGATTTGCGCGCACATCGGCCCCGCGAGCACACGTGTGAGGTCGAGGACCTTGAAGCCGGAAAGTGGAAGCGACGGCATGTTTCCTCCTGGCTCGATCACTGCCCCACCCACTTCGGCGCACGCCTTTCCGCGAAGGCCGTTGGCCCCTCGATGTAGTCCTGTGATTTGAAGAGCGCCGTCACCGCCGGGTAGTCGTCCTGCTCAGCTATTGCCTGCTCGATCGGCCTGCCGAGGCCGCGCTGCAGGGCCTGCTTCGACGCACGGATAGCCATCGGCGAGTTCTCGCAGATCGCCTCGGCCAGCTGCAAGGCAGTAGCCAGTGCCTGGCCCTCCGGCACCACGTGATTTACAAAGCCCATCGTGTGCCCTTCGCGTGCCGACACGCACCGGCCCGTGAGGATGATATCCATCGCGCGCTTCGTGCCGATCTGCTGCGCAAGGAGCAACACGGCGCTGGGAAGAGCGGCGAGCCCGACACGCGGCTCCGGCAGCGAGAAGACCGCATTCTCCGCAGCGACGATGAGGTCGCAGGCCAGCGCCATCTCGAAGCCGCCGCCCATTGCGTAGCCGTTGACAGCGGCGATGATCGGCTTGTCGCAGTCGAAGCGCGTGCTGAGGCCCCCGAAGCCCGACTTGACTTTAGCCCACTTGCCACCTGCGGCCAGCCACTTCAGGTCGGCGCCGGCACAGAACGATCTGTTGCCCGCGCCCGTGACGATTGCGACCCATTGGTCGGGGTCGGCGGCGAAGCCGTCGAACACCTTTTCCAGTTCGAGACTCACCTCGTAATGCACCGCGTTCAAGACCTCCGGCCGCGATATCGTCACGATTGTGACCGGCCCGGCGCGTTCAACTTTTGAAAACTTCAGAGCCATTCCAGAACCACTCCATGAGGCCCCTTGCCTCGGTCGATTTGCACCAAGTCGTCGTCATCCCGCCGCGATAGCACCGGTTGCGGTCGCTTCCGATAGACGAAGGCGGTGGTGGTGCGCACCGGAACCTCCGCTCGCGATAGGCAGGCACGCCCAATCGGCCGGCCGAGATTACCTGCACTAGAGCGCGCATCACGTATTCGCCCGGCTCCTCGCGTCGCCCACTTCTGCACGATGGAGAAATGGGAAGCGGAGGTTCATGTTGTCACGTTGGACCGCTAGCGCGGCGACTGCTCGAAGTCGGCGAACTTCTTGCCGTGCGCGACCAGCTTCTCTAGGAGAGCAGCCGGCTTGAAGTCGTCGCCCAAACTGACGTGGAATTCCTTGATCTTGGCCAGGACATTAGCCAAGCCGATCTGGTCGGCGTAGTACATCGGCCCGCCGCGGTAGACCGGCCAGCCGTAGCCATTCACCCAGACCACGTCGATATCGGAAGCTCGGATTGCCTTACCTTCCTCGAGGATCTTCGCGCCCTCATTGATCATCGAGTAGATGCAGCGCTCCAGGACCTCGTCGTTCGAAATCTGGCGCTTCTTCTTGCCTGACTTACCGATAAGCTCGTCGATAAGCTTCTCAGTCACGGGGCTGGGCTTGGGGCTGCGTTTGTCGTCGTAGTCGTAGTAGCCCGCGCCAGTCTTTTGGCCGAAGCGACCCACCTCGCAAAGCAATTCGATCAACGTGGAGCTCCTCGACTCCTCTTTCACCCATCCGATGTCCAGGCCCGCGAGGTCGTTCATCTGAAACGGCCCCATAGGGAAGCCGAAGTCGTACAATGCCCGATCTACCTCAGAGAGCATCGCGCCCTCAAGCACCATCTCGTTTGCTTGACGCTCGCGCTTCGAGAGCATCCGATTGCCGATGAAGCCGGGGCAGACGCCCGCGAGAACCGGCACCTTGCCGATCTGCTTGGCGAGCTTCATCGAAGTGGCGATCACGTCCTTGGCCGTATGCTCGGCGCGTATCACTTCAAGGAGCTTCATGATGTTGGCCGGGGAGAAAAAGTGGAGGCCGATCACGTCCTGCGGACGCTTGGTCACCGAGGCGATATCGTCGATGTTGAGGGCCGAGGTATTGGTAGCCAGAATTGCGCCGGGTTTGCAGATGATGTCGAGCTTCTCGAAGACGCCCTTCTTGACATCCATTCGCTCGAACACGGCTTCGATGACTAGGTCGCAGCTTCTAAAGTCGTTCATATCGAGCGAGCCGGTGAGCAGACCCATGCGTTGGTCCACCTGCTCGGGTGTCAGCTTGCCGCGCGCGGCCGTCCGGTCATAGTTCGATTTGATGACCTGCAGGCCGCGGTCGAGCGCCTCCTGCTTGATCTCAACAATCGTCACCGGGATACCGGCACTAGCGAAGTTCATGGCGATGCCGCCACCCATTGTGCCAGCACCGAGAATGCCCACTTTCTTGACTGGGCGGAGTGGAATCTCGGCCGGCACGTCCGGGATCTTCTGCGCTGTCCGCTCGGCGAAGAAGGCATAGCGCTGCGCCTTGGACTGGTCGCCGACGAGCAGCTTCATACAGTCGTCGCCCTCCCTCTTCAGTCCCTCATCAAACGGCAAGTCGATGGCATAGCTGACCGCGTGGGCGGCCGCGAACGGCGCCTGCAAGCCGCGCGATTTCTTGGTCATGGCGGCGACCGCGTTCGTGAAAATCGAGCGGTCGGCCCTGGCGGATGCAAGTTTGGAGTCGTCGTCGCGAAGCTTGCGCAGCGGGCGCTTCTCGGCCAGCACCTTGCGCGCGAATGCTTCGGCCCCCGAGGCGGGTCCTTGAACAATCTCATCGATCAGGCCACCCTTCAGCGCTTCCGCTGCGGAAATCGGCTCGCCTCCAGCGATCATCTTAACTGCAAGCTCAGGCCCTACCGCGCGCGGCAGGCGCTGCGTACCGCCGGCACCGGGCAAAATTCCAAGCTTGACTTCGGGAAAGCCGAACTTGGCGTCCTCGACTGCAACCCGAAAATGGCAAACCAAGGCCAGCTCCAGCCCTCCACCGAGAGCGTTGCCGTGGATTGCAGCCACGATGGGCTTTGGCGAGTTCTCGACCGCCGCCAGCAATTCATTCAACCCGGGCGACTGCGGCGGCTTGCCGAACTCGGTGATATCCGCCCCCGCGACAAAGGTGCGCCCCCCGCAGGTCAGAACGATCGCCCTCACCTCGGGAGCGGCGATCGCAACATTTAGCGATTCCAAGATCCCGCGGCGGGCCGCAGCGCTCAATGCATTCACAGGAGGATTGTTGATGGTCACGACGGCAATCACGTCATGACGTACGAGCTCGACTACTTTATCCACGGTACCCCACTTGGCTTTTCATTCTTGTCGTCCTCTCTCCGACCGCCCCGTTGGCGAGGGAGCCTAGCCGATGGGACGCAATCGGCATCTCGAACAAACCAGCCGAGAAGACAAAACACTAAAATGCTGGGACGCATAAAGGCCGCAAAAGGCTGCTTGGGATTGGATAATTTCTGCAAAATCAGGGCGCCTCTCGCGATTTCTACGCCCAGTGAGCATGCGAGGCAACGATTTGGCTCGGGATATTGTGACGGACCGAATGCAGTAGGCCGAGAAGCCGCGCTTCACCAGGGCTCAAGCCGTCGTGCTGCCCAAGGGTGGATTGATCGCGATCGCCGCCGCCTTATAGAAATCTTGCGGGCGCCTGGCCGACCTGCCATCTTGTCAGAGGCCGAGAATCCCCCTCGCAATGATGTTCTTCTGGATCTCGTCAGAGCCGCCATAGATCGACACTTTTCTGGCGTTGAAAAAAGCGGGTGCGATCGTTGCAGCCCAATCGGGTCCAATCGGCAGCTTGTTTCGGCTATTAAGATCCTCTTTTGACGCATGCGGCAGCGCGTAGGGGCCGACCACCTCCAGAAGAAGCCCTGCTGTCGCCTGCTGAATTTCAGAACCCCTGATCTTGAGGATGGAACTAACTGAGTTCTGGGCGCCTTTCTGCCCTCGCGAATGACTGCGCTAACTTCGATCTCGTTGACGAGATCGATGTCAAAGCGTGGCGAATTTGACAAACAGTCTGCTAGGTCTGTCTTCGTGCTATCCGCGCGCCGCGCATTGCCGCCCGCGACGGATGTCAGGCGAAGAAGCTGATCGATCCTGCCGGATGACGACTCGCGCTGACCGGCCTCCTGGCTAACGACGCCGAATGTTTCTCCGTAGCACATAATTAGATTGCATTTCGGTCCGTTCTCTCGCTTCTCCGAGGGAAGTTCGGCGATGTTATCCACTAGGCTCTCGAAACCGAGCATGAGAGCGCGCCGCGTCTGGTGGAGATGGAAGCATGGGCAGCACGAACAGCCCGCGTCTCGCGATCAACTTCAGTCGCCGAACCGATCGACTATATGCTCGAACGTGGGTCAGTTTGCGCGGTCGCGCAGCCCCTGCTCCCAGCGCACGAGCGTCTCGCCCGCGCCATAGCCTTGTGATCCCAATCCCTGCAGCACAGCAATAAGACAGTCATCCCGTTTCTGTTCGAATTCAGCGCCGGTCAGGTTGTCGCCACGCGCGTCTGACTGCTCGACGAGTTTGTTCAGGAAGGCCTCGTCGTGCTCGGGTACGGCGGAGAACTTCGTCCATTGCGATCTCAGCTCGGGTCCCCATTGCTCCATCATCTGGCGCATACCGGTCCCACCCCCGCCGATGCTGAAGGGCCCTAAGATCGCCCGGCGCAGTCCGATGGAGTGGCGGACAGCATCATCGACGTCCTGCATGGTAGCCACATCGTCGTGTACCAGCCACAGGGCCTCGCGCCATATCGCCTCCTGTATCCGGTTCACGATGAACCCATCTACTTCTTTGCGCACCACGAGCGGGTGCATCCCGACGGCCCGGTAGATCTCCGCCGCCCGGTCCATCACTTGGGAGTCCGTATGGTGCCCGCCACACAATTCAACCAGCGGCAAGAGGTAAACCGGGTTGAACGGGTGACCCACTAGGACACGCTCGGGGTGATCCACTCCCTCGGCCAATAACGATGGCCGCAGACCCGAGGTCGAGGAGCAAATCACGACTTCCGGTGCCGCGGCCCGGCTAGCTGCGGCGAGCAACTGCTGCTTGAGCTCCAGCCGCTCAGGCGCGGACTCCTGCACGAGCTGCACGCCGCACACGGCGTCCGCGACCGAGTTCACCACGATCAGCGCCCCCTCGGCTGGCAGAGGGACCTGCGTCAGCCGCTGATAAGCCCGGCGGGCGCTGGCGAGCACCTTCTGGACGCGCTCGACCGCACCAGCGACCGGATCATACAGACGCACGTCGACCCCGTTGAGGACAAAACGTGCGGCCCACCCTCCGCCGATGACCCCGCCCCCTAGCAAACCGACCGCTTGCGGGCACCTCTCACACATGGATTTTGAACTCTCAGACATGAAGCTTGACCTCGCGGGCATGAACTTTGAGCGCGAGCTTCTCGCGGACCTCATCTGGACTCATCACCCGCACCCCGATCCGCTGGAGAATTTCCACCGCCCGCTGCACGAGCTCGTCGTTGGTCGCCAGCTGCCCGCGCGAGAGATACAGGTTGTCCTCTAACCCCACCCGCACATTCGCGCCGACCAACGGCGCCATCGCCACATACGGAAGTTGCATCCGCCCGATCGAGAAGGCCGAGTAGACGGCGCGCGGCGGTAGGCTGTGCACGAGCGCCATCAATGTCGTCAAATCGTCCGGCGCGCCATACCGAAGCCCCATGCAAAGCTGGATTAGCGGCGGATCGTTGATCAAGCCCTCTTTAATCAAATCGTGCACCATCACCAAATGCCCGGTATCGAACACCTCGAGTTCAGGGCGCACCCCAAGTTTCTGCACGTGCGCGGCCATCGCGCACAGCACCGCCGAACTGTTGGCCATAATGTAATCACTACGGCGACCCCAGTTTATCGATCCGCAGTCCAGGGTACAGATCTCGGGGCGCAGCTCTTCAACATGCGCCAATCGCTCCTCGGCGCCCAACATGTCCGTCGCCGCCGGGTCCAGCGGCAGCGGAGAGTCCACTCCGCCCAGCACGAGGCTGCCGCCCATGGACGCGGTTAGGTTGAGCACCGGATTGACATCCGACTGCCGAATCCGTTCCACCACCGCCCGATACAGCGCCAGATCCCGTGAGCCACGCCGAGTTTCCGGGTCACGGACGTGGATGTGCACTACGGCCGCGCCCGCTCGCGCCGCCTCGATCGCTGAGTCCGCGATCTGCTCCGGCGTCACCGGCACGTGCGGGCTATGCTCAACCGAATTCCCGCCCCCTGTCACCGCACACGTGATGAACACCTCGGAAATCATTCTCGCCGTCTCCCTCGCTGAATGCCTGACCTGCTCCAAGCCGGGCCAGACCGGCGATAGGCCTCATGTCAAAATACATAGTACGGGGGCCCGAGAGCTGAATTTAACCAATAGCGCCCATCGCAGAGCAGAAATTCTGCGCCTTTGTCGTCAAACGTGGGCTTTCAGCTCCTCAACTTTGGCGCTGACCTACGCAAGCCACGAGAAATCACCTGAGCATTAGGAAGGAGCGGGTTAGCACGTGCCATGATGCCCACCCGGATTCGAACGGCGGCAGTCTGCAAGTCGGCAAGGGCACAGACCCTGCGCTCATGTCTGCGGGCTAATTGCGATCGACGATCACGCGCACATCTTGGGCTTCGGCGTAGAGCCTCACAGCCCTAGATGGCGGATTGCATTGGCTCGGTGGATTCAGTGTGATCCACGCGACGACCGACCGCTTCGTGGAGAATGGTCCTGTACGCCGTCACAGGCGCTCCGCTGGAAGTCGATCCTTAGTCGCTGAAAAGGCTAGGGATCGACGACTTGGGACGCGCCTAGTCGTCGGGCGCGTCCCCTAGCCGCTACTCACTACGGGGAAGTCCGGAATGGGCTCGGCACGGCCATTGGTCTCGCGCTGGTTAAGACGCATCCGGGCTGAATGAAAATCAGCTTTTTCCATCCTTAGGCTTAGCCGGCTGTTTGGACGCCGTGCGGGCCCACGATGTCTCGGATTCGAACGGCGCGAAGACCGAATCACGCCACTGGAATGCTGCCTTCGCACCCTCAGTGCGTAGCAACTCACCAAACCGCCGGAACTCGGAATCCGACTTGTTAATGATAAGGTCAGCGGCGAAGCTGTATCGTAGAGCAGACTCCAATCCGGCCGCGAAGAGTGTGTTGTTGAGTGCCTTCTTACTCCATACCAACGTTGGCAATGCAACCCGAGACATGCGCTTCGCGATACGCGTGACCTCTTCCTCAAGGCGATCTCTGGCGAAAATACGGTTAACGATACCGAGCCGGTACGCCTCCTGCGCGTCGAACATATCTCCCGTGTAGACCAGCTCACGACAACGCTGGCCGATCAAGTGCGACATCATCGGCACTTCCGTGTCGCCGATTGCAAAGCGGGCCTCGATCGCACCGAAGCGCGAATCATCAGAGCAGTAGCGAACATCACTCCACATGGCCAAGTCCAAGCCGCCGGCTAGGCAATAGCCGCTGATCATCGCGACAACCGGCTTGGAGAAGTGGAACACGGAACGCATGAATTTGACGCCGTGGTCGAAGTACCTGCTCAGTTCATCAAAACCCCAATCACCAGATTCTTTGGGGCCGAACTCTGATTTATCTTGGCTCATATCGAAGCCACTAGAGAA
Source organism: Bradyrhizobium huanghuaihaiense (assembly GCF_025200885.1). Taxonomy (NCBI): domain Bacteria; kingdom Pseudomonadati; phylum Pseudomonadota; class Alphaproteobacteria; order Hyphomicrobiales; family Nitrobacteraceae; genus Bradyrhizobium; species Bradyrhizobium huanghuaihaiense. The sequence continues at coordinate 8,264,372 of NZ_CP104172.1, forward strand.
TGCCCGACCACCCGCTCCCTTGATTACGACGACACGCACGTCCGGATCCCGCTCGGCGATCGCGAGCGCATCTTGGAATTCGTTGCAGAGCTCGATGGAAAACGCATTGTTCTTATCTGGGCGATTCAAAGTGATCCACGCGACACGATCGTCCGCTTCGTAGAGAATGGTGCTGTACGCCATGAAAATGCCTCCTTGAGGTCAATTGCCGAGATCACGCCGATCACTTCATTCGGGTATCGCGCAAACAAACTGTAAGGCCTGTTGGCGCCAAGAAACCGCAAGGTTCGCATGTGACTGGAGGAAATTCTGCACAATGGAATAGTTTGGCGCGGCCTTGGTGCGGGACGAGCGCTCCCCGGGATCTTGGCGTTCGCGCGGCATCACCCGCGCCGGTCGAGACTCCGCCAAGCTGGGCCCCGACCTGGCTATCGCCGCCAGACTACGCGATGCGATTCGTCAAGGGAGGCGGCCGATGCCGAAGCGATCTGGAAAGCCACGCATGAGCCGACATGCATCGTGTAAGAGCGCGGAGCGGTATGCCGGATCTTTAGGACCGCAGCCATCGCCGAGATGCAGCAGTCCCGTGGTGGCGTCTCGAACGTTGGTGCCTGCTGCGCGAGACTCGTGTCGGCAGCAATGGGCGCACAGCAGACGAGCGTTTGGTTGTGCACGTCAAACCTGCGCAACGCGAGTAGATCACTCCCGTCGCAGAATCCGTGTTGCGCTAGAATCGCCGCGTGGCAACGTCCTCGAAGTGCGAACTGCCTGCTCAGAGGCGCCAGCCCCCCCCCCGGCGCAAACGGGCCGGCGGCGCGTGAGGCCGCGAGCCTTGGGAAGACATCATCGCGACCGCGCTTGTTCCCTCGCGCTGCTAAGTCCCTGCTAGATTCGAATGATTTTATTGAACCGCTCGATACGAGCACTGCGGCCTTCCGTCCATTTTTTCCAATCAACGTTCTTCTTCAGGGCAACGCGCTCAGGCGAGGTGAACAGGAGGTCCTTGCGAAGTTCTTCCGGCAACTTGACGTCGGTGGTCACGTCGTACCGGGAAGCCTCAGGTATTGCGAGCATACCTTGATCGGAGAGCAACTGCTCTGCAAAAGCGTGCGCGGCTTCCGGATATTTCATGCCCTTGACGAGGTTGCAATAGGTGGTCGCCGCGTAAATGCCTCTTGGTGGGACGTTGAAGACCATGGGAATACCCTTGGAGTTTAATTCATAGGCCGCGCCTGACCACACTATGGCTGCATAGGCCTCTTCGCTTTGATACGTCTGCATTAGAGGAGTTTGCGACTGCACGAGGGCGACAATATTCGGCTTCGCCGCCTCAAGGATCTTGAACGCCGGCTCCATGTTAGAGATCGAGCCCCCGTTTTCCTCGGCCCAGCCAAGAAGATATAGGCTGCTGGTGTTCGTGGCCGGGGAGTAAAGGACCACGCGACTCTTTAGATCCGGCCGAGCCATATCCGAGTATGAAGTCAACGGCTGCTTGATAAATTTTGGATTGTATGCCGGACCTATGGCCGAGAGACAAAATGGCACACCGTGATCGCCAAATTCATGGAAACCAGGAAGGATCCGTTTGATATTGGGAACGTCTGACGCCTTGATCTCTTCGATGACGCCAGCCTCGATGAGCTCGACCATAACAGAGCTATCCCCTATAAACAGATCAAACGAAGGGTTTTGCTTCTCTGCGATTAGCTTAACGAACTGCGCTACTTGAGTGCCGACAGCCATTTGAACCTTCAGCCCGTACTTCTCCTCCAACGGCGAGGCCACGCCCTTCATAATGGCTGCGTCCCAGCGGCCGCCCCATCCGTTCACACGCAATGTAATGCCCGCAAACTTTTTCGATTGAGCGTGGACGTAAGGCGCGGCCAGAACGCCGGTAGCAGCCGCTGTCGTGAACTTTAGAAAAGTTCGCCTGTTCATTCCCGATCCCCAGAGAAGATGACAATCACTTGCTTCTCGGCGCTGCCCTTTTTGCAGCTGCGCCGAGCCTGCTTGTAAACAGCGCCTTGCAGAAATCACCGGCTTGATTGTAGGGGAGGATTCGAAGCTAAATTCATCAAATTTTGGCAGGTTTAGCCGAAATTGTGCGTTCAATTGGGAGCCGTCCCCCTCGCGCATTAGGGAACGCACGTAACTCGTTAGGTCGCGGAGACTTTCTTTTCCGCGCTCTGTTTCATCGTCACCCCGGCTTATTGGCCCTCTAATCACTTGGGTCGGGACCCACATCCATTCCAGTGGCGATCCATCGGAGGACGGGACGATGACAAAGAGTCATGGCTCTAGTGCGTTGCTACAGTCTGGATTTCAAGTTGGACGCGGTGCGCACGTCAAAGGCGGACCAGAGCTTGAGGTGATGAACATTCTTGGGCATCGCGGAGGAGGCGTGCGAAGTTGAGACAAGGCCGATCGCGAAGGGCGGCCGTAGGTCCCGGACAATAGGATCCTGAACTCAGTCTCCTATCCTGCGGAGAGCCTCATACGGATAGGCCGGCCGGGCTTCAACGCGACGTGCTCAGCCTGTCAGTCGTATGCGCGGCTATCTGGCTCTGCGGCTATCGCGCACGCCCGCCCAACTTAACACACCCTCGCCAAGCTGCGGCAGCACACGAATGAAAGTCTTGCCAATCCACTGAGACACAAGCGGCCGTTTACGCAATCGTTTACCGTCCAATTGGCAGTAGGCGCCGCCCGGATTGCAGGATTTCTGCCGATCTAGACACTTATTCGGCTGCTTTAGGCGTCGACTTTCCGTAGGCTTTAATTATCGTGCTATGGAGATAAGCAGCTATGACAAGTGCGAAATCAGCCTGGTCGACGGGCCCAGTAAACCGCGATCAGTTGGAATGCGGGCGAGGTGAAATTGTTTTTGCCCGGCGCACGCCCGACGAAAAGGCTCCTACGATTGTTGTGCCGGGCCATGAGAACTATCCTATGGTCATGTACGACGTTCCTATGCGGAACGCGCGCCCGATCGTGGACGAACTATCCCTCGACAGGGAAGGCTTCATCCTGACTCGGCACAAGACCTCCTGTGCGGACCTGCGCGACCCAGAGGTCATGCGCGAGAAGTATACCGAAGAAATGGTTCCGTTCATCAAGAACTACTTCAATGCCTCTTGGGTCGTGCCTAACCGCAGCCGCGTCCATGTTCGCCGCGCTGCTGGGACCGCCCTTCCCAAAGACGGTTGGAACGCCGATACGGTAAGGGCGCCAGCCGGACTTGCTCATGTTGATTTCGCGCCGATCGCCGCCCACATGCTCGCCGCGGCCGAGAACCAAGTGCAGGGCATTCCCATTCGGCCGTACTCCCGGTTGATGGTCATTCAGGCTTGGCGTGCTCTCTCGCCCCCTCCGCAGGATTTCCCCTTGGCATTCTGCGATGCTACCACCATTCGCGACACGGATTTTTCCGTGGCGGACTACGTTTCAATCCAGAATCAAGCTGACAGTGCGCTTAAGACTTCCTACCTTCTCTTCGATCCTGCTCAGCGGTGGTACTACTTCCCGAACATGACCCCTGACGAGCTTGTTCTGTTTAAGGGCTATGATTCCGAGGAGCATTACCAGCCGAGGTCTGCTCACTCGGCATTTGACGATCGCCGCAGACACCCCGATGCAAAGCCCCGTGAGAGCGTCGAGGCTCGCTTTTTCGTGTACTACGAGTAAACGGCCGGGATCGCTTGTGCGGTTTCACCCGCCTGCCTACCGGAGCGGGACACTCGCTGGTGACCCAGATCTGCTTCAGCCTGAGCGCTTAAAGCGCAAGCTGTCGCAGTCCGGAAGAGGCGTCTCGAACGTTGGTGCTTGCTGCGCGAGCCTCGTGTAGGCTGCAATGGCCGAGCAGAAGATGAGCGTTTGCTTGTGCACGTCAAGGCCCGCAACGCGAGTAGATCACTTCCGTGGCGGCCTACGTGTTGCGCCAAAATCGCTAGGTCCAACTTCCTCGAAGTTTGAAGTGCCTGCTAATGGGCGTCAGCCCCAGCAAGAGCGGGCCGGGTGCTCGTGAGACCGCGAGCCTTGGCAAATATCACCGCGACCGCGCTTGTCGCCGCGTGCTGTCAGGGTCCCAGACTTCAACAAGGGACGTTTCAGCGTTCCTCGGGGCGCGAAGTAGAATCGCCCATTTCCCGGCAGCTCTTTGGCGATGGGCGGCACGACCTGCCTCTGCGTTACGACATCATCTCGACATTTATCTCCGCTAAAACGTCCATCGCCGATCCGTTCAGCGCCAGCCTTCTTCCTCAGTATCGTATGCACCCGAGATCGGATCGCTGGTTTCCATCAGCTCACGTTTTAGCACTTTATTGCTGGTGGTGGTCCTTGGGAGCGCTGGTGTGAAAGCGATGTACCGGGGCACCTTGAACGGTGCCAGCCGCGCACGAGCATGCCCAAGGATGCGCTCCACCGGCAGATCGGCCATCTTGAGACCTTTGTGCAATTCCACGTAGATCTTGACTTCCTCCCCGCGCTTAGCATCGCGAACCGGCACCGCAGCCACATCCGCGATCTCGGGGATCTCTCGGATGACAGATTCAACTTCGCGGGCAGCGATGTTCTCACCCGAGCGCCGGATCATGTCCTTTTTGCGTCCGACGATCCAGTGGAGACCAGCGTCGTCCCTGCGGAAGAGATCGCCGGTCTTGAACCATTCGCCTTCAAAGCATTCGGAATTCGTTTCCGGCTTGTTCCAATAACCCACAAACAGTCCACGACCTTTGATCCACAACTCGCCGATCTCACCGGCTGGCGCCGGGCTGCCGTCGTCGCACACCAACCGGACCGCCCGAAACGGGGAGCAAATCCCGACTGAGCCGGAGTCGTCCATCTCTTCGAAGTCGTTGGGGAATTGCGTGCCGCATCCGATCTCCGTCATTCCGTAGGCGTTCTGGCCACGCACGCTGAACCGCTCGCGAAATCGCCGCACCGTGTCCACACTCCAGGAGCCGCCGGTCTGCGCGGCCTCCTTCAGGCACGTCGATACGAGGTCAGCGGTTTCCGCTATTGGCCCGGGGAATGGACACCACTCGATGCGGTATGTCTCGAGCCAACTAACAAAGCGCGTTGAACTGAGATGCTGAGCCAAGTACAGCGTCCCACCTTGTCTGTATGACTTCAAGAGACACAGTTGCCCAAGAACATAGGAGAAGGGCGACCAACAGAGATACGACTTGTAGGGCTGACGGTCTATGAGGGCATATTGGTACGTCTGCACGCCCCAGTAGTCGTGCGTCAACATGCAGCCCTTCGGAAAGCCTGTCGTTCCCGAAGTATATTGGATGTTCAGCAGGTCGCCCGGGCGGACATCCTCCTCTACAGGTAAGTCGTCGACGCGCTTGAGCAATTTATCGAGCGTAGTGGCTGTCCCGTCCGAAGGCCGCCCGACGAAGATCACTCGCTCTTTCGCCAGATATTGCGGCCAAGTGTCTATCGCGGAGAGCACGGATGATACCGACTCATCGACGACGGCGAATTTCGCTTGTGCATCGCCCAGGACGTACGCGACTTCCCTCGCGGTGTAGCGCATGTTGATCGCGACCAGCACTGCACCGAGCTTCGCGCACGCGAACCACAGGATCGGGAATTCGATCCGATTGGGCAGCATCACGCCGATGCGATCGCCCTTTCCCACCCCGAATTCGCGCAGCGCATGTGCGTACTGGCTGGACCTGCGGTCCATCTCCGAGTAGGTCGCCCGTTCGCCCCGCTCGAAGATGTCGATGGCGATTGTTGAGCCGTGTGTTCGCGCCCGCGTTGAGACCAGCTGAGCCACCGTGACGGTCTCATACACGGATTCCAGCTGCCTGAATCTGCGCGAGGCATTTTCCAGATCATCCTGCATCTCGTGTTCCCTCAGTTCTGTTGATCTCACCGAAAGCGCCCCTTAGACTCGGTGCGGGTCGTGGCATTCAGCCATCAATCGAACGCTCAGTGCATCGGCAATACGACGAAATCGCCAAGCCTGGCACGAAGTCCCGCCATAGGCGGCAGCTTGGTCAATCTTGCTCTGGCTCAGGAGATAATCGGCGGTGCGATAGCGTAGCAGCTAAAGGTGCTGAGGCGCCAATAACGGATGCACGCCAACGAGCTCCTGCGGACCTCGGCTTATGCGGCCGAGATCGAGGCACGATCCTGCGCGATGCTGGACAATCAATCGCTGCGCATCTCAATCCACACCGCCTCGAACGATTCCGGGGGCGACTCTCGTAGGAGTGATGCAAGTGCCGACAAGCGATCGCCCTGGTCACCTCGCCAGCGAAAAGGCTAAATCCTTCACACTCGAATGATCTTATTGAACCGCTCGATGCGAGCACTTCGGTCTTCCGTCCACTTTTGCCAGTCAACGTTCTTCTTCAGGGCAACGCGCTCCGGCGAGGTGAATAGGAGTTGCTCGCGAAGCTCTTCCGGCAACTTCACATCGGTGGTTACGTCGTAGCGCGCAGCCTCAGGTATTGCGAGCATCCCTTGATCAGAGAGCAGCTGCTCTGCAAAGGCGTGCGCGGCTTCCGGATACTTCATACCCTTGACGGTGTTGAAATAGGTGGTTGTCGCGTAAATGCCCTTCGGTGGGACAACAAACACGATCGGAAAACCTTTGGAGTTCAATTCGTAGGCACCGCCTGCCCAGAATGGGCCCGCATAGGCCTCTTCGCTTTGATACATCTGCAATTGGGGCGTTTGGCTCTGCGTGATGGCTACAATATTTGGCTTCGCCGCCTCAAGAATCTTGAATGCCGGCTCCATGTTTGAGACCGAGCCGCCGTTTTCCTCAGCCCAGCCAAGAAGATATAGGCTGGGGGTTGGTGAGGTTGGGGGGTAAACGATCACGCGACCTTTCAGATCCGACCGAGCCAGATCCGAGTACGATGTCAATGGCTGCTTGATGAATTTTGGATTGTAAGCTGGACCTAAGGCCGAGACGCTGAATGGCACACCATGGTCGCCAAATTCGCGGAAACCGGGAAGGATCCGTTTGATATTGGGAACGTCCGAGGCCTTGATCTCATCGATGACGCCGACCTTGAGGAGATCGACCATGACAGAACTATCAGCCTGAAAGATGTCAAACGGAGGGTTGTCCTTTTCGGCAATTAGTTTGACGAACTGCGCCGATTGAATTCCGACGGCCATCTGAACCTTCAGCCCATACTTCTCCTCGAGCGGAGCGGCCACGCCCTTCATAATGGCTGCGTCCCAACGGCCGCCCCATCCGTTCACACGCAATGTAATGCCAGAAAATTTTTTCGATTGAGCGTGGACGTAGGGCGCGGCCAGAGCGCTGGCGGCAACCGCTGTCGTAAACTTCAGAAAAGTTCGCCTTTTCATTCCTGATTTCCTCCCACTAAAGACTTAGAAAATGATCGCGCTTTTTTTTGCGGCCGAGCCGAACCTGCTCATAAAACAGGAATAAGAGCGATCGGCGCGGAAAAGGGACCCCCAACTGCTGATAGCTCAGCCGCGAGCACAGCGGCTTTTCGCGATCTGGTTTGATCATAGGCGAGGGTTTGAAGCCGAATTCATCAATTTTTGAGCTGGTTTGGCTGAAATCGTGCGCTTGAGCGGGGAACGAGCAAAGCTTTCATGCGATCTTCCATCGCATTGGGAATGCATGTTAAGCGATCTGACCATGATTAAGCTGCCGTGCCCGGCCTATGAACGACGGCGCAGTTTGGGCTGAGGTCTAGAGAATTGAACCTCGCCAGCAGTTCACCGCAGCGAACTAATCGAAAGCAAGGAGAGGGATAACGTCGACGGGCGCGCTACACTCTAGATGCTGTTTCGGGCAAACCAGTGCATTCTCGCTACCGACCGGAAGCACGCGAAGGTGGCGGCGCGTGGCCACGGGATGCGTCATTTGATAGCCGCAAGGCCGATGGGCGGCCACCACCAGAGAGCCTTGCAGGCTTGCTAAGCTAGTTCATTTGCGTGGCCGGCGCTTCATTTTGCTTCGACCTCCGCACCTTCATGGCGGTGGCCAATATTGCCTCGCGCTCCGGGCCGGTAGACCGGCCTGTTCAGGCTCAATCAGACTCATGCGCTTGCCCCAGTCCGAGCTGACAAGCCATCATCCGCACGGGTTGAGGCGGCGTACGGCAACCTAGCCAAGTCCCGCGCTAGGTGTGGAGCCTCAAGAGGTTGTCCTTGGTCAAACCGAGCCTGCTGATCGGCGTTTGAGATTTTATCCCACCGTGGGGCCGATGCCAGTTGTATTGGTGCAGCCAGAACGGCAGCTCTTGGGCGCGCCGATCTGATGTTGGATAGGCTTTGGCATAGGCCCATTCGCGAAGCGCGGTTTGGATGAAGCGCTCGGCCTTGCCGTTTGTTCTGGGCGTATAGGGCTTGGTGCGAATGTGCTTGATGCCCAGGTCCCGGCAAGCGTCGCGGAAGGCGAAGGACTGGTAGCAACTGCCATTGTCGGTCATGACGCGCGTGACGGTGACGCCGAGGCTTTTGTAATAAGCCACAGCCGCCTTGAGAAAGGGAACAGCACTGTCCGCTGTCTCGTCGGGCTTGATCTCGGAGAACGCGACGCGGGAATGATCGTCAATGCAGACGTGGACGAAATCCCACCCAGCGCCGCGGCTCTTGTTTGGACCACTCGGATCGCCGGTGATGCGGTGGCCAACACGCTCGAAACGCCCGAGCTTTTTGATGTCGATGTGGAGCATCTCGCCTGGGTTCTCGCGCTCATAGCGGCGCTCCGGTTCGGCCGGCTCCAGGTCGCGTATCCGGTTTAATCCCAAGCGGCGCAGGATGCGGCTGACGGTGGCCGGTGACACCTCGACCTCGGCAGCGATCTGCTTGCCGGTGTGGCGCTGCCGGCGCAACGCCTCCACAGCGGTGCACGTGGCGACCGGGGTTTGGCTTGGCGATGAAAGGGGCCTGGAGGACCGATCTCGCAATCCCTCTACACCTTCCGCGCGGAACCGCTTGACCCATTTGGCGACCGTCTTCGGCGTCGTATTGAACAGGTCGGCCGCGCCAGCTTGGCTTAGCCCACCTTGCACCACGCTTCGGACCATCGCCTCTCGACCTTTGGGCGTCAAAGGCGCATTCTTGTGCACGTTCATCTGGTCTCTCCTTGGAACACTGAAGCTTCGCAACCTCAGCTTCCTCGGTTCAGACCAGATGGACAACCTCCTGAAAGACCACAGCTAGGACGCGGCGCGAAAGCACTTCATTTTGCATAATTTCCTCCAATAAATCCCAAACTTTGCCATTTCTTGGCGACGACAAGCTTAAGATTTGTCTTCCTGCGGCTGCCTGAGCCAGCCCACCCTGAGCAGAGAGGATAAGATGCTTCCACACTCCCGTTCCGCGTTGTCGACGCCAGCTAGCCAGGGCGGGCTATCGGCGCTCTTCCGACCGAACTCGATCGCGGTGATCGGTGCAAGTCCAACTTCAGACGTACGTCGTCAATCCCTCGAACTTTACAAACAGATCGGGTATTCGGGGAAAGTAGCTGCGGTGAATCCCAAGTACGAAGAGATTGCCGGCTATCCGTGTTATCCATCGCTCAAGAGCATGCCATTCGTGCCGGATGCTGTGCTCATTCTCCGAAATCGTGAGGCGACGCTGGCCGCGCTTGAGGAGGCCGCAGACGTCGGGGTGCGGGCGGCAGTGGTCCCCGAGATTGGATTCGCAGAAGCTGGAGCGGAGGGGACCGCAGCGCAAGCACGGCTCGTGGATATAGCGCGAACGTCAGGAATGGCCGTTCTAGGTCCGAACTCAGGTGGGGTGATCAATTGGCTCGATCGCGTGCACCTCAACATGTCATCATTCGAGGTTCGCCGTCCAGGCCAGGTTGCCTTTTTCTCACAAGGCGGAGGAACACGGGCCGCATTAATCGCAAGTAGGCGCGGAGTGCGTTGGAGCCACGCGATCACATGTGGGAACGAAGCCGTCACAGGGAGTGCCGACTTTCTTCGCTACTTCGTCGACGACCCGCGCGTACGAGTGATCTGCGGTTTCGTTGAAGCCGTTCGCGATCCCGACCGCTTCTTCTTCGAATGCGACCGGGCACGCGCCGCCGGAAAGCCAGTCATCCTGCTGAAGCCAGGACGGACGGAGGCCTCTCGAGAGATGGCCGCTGCGCATACAGGCGCACTTACCTCGCCATATCAGTTCTACCGCGAACTGTTTAAAAGACACGGCGTGGTGCAGGTGGATTCATTCGAGGAATTGCTTGCGTCCGCGCTCATTGCACAGGCGGGAAGATCTCCGGGTGAAGGAAGGCTTGGAGTGGCCTGTCCGTCAGGTGGGCTGGTCCAAATGTACCTGGATGAGTCCGCGAAATGCCCAGCGCTCAGCTACGCTGAGTTTGAACCGCGTACAGTGAACGCACTCCGCAGCCTCTTACCGGATTCGGTACCCTGCCGGAATCTTCTGGACTTTTGGGGAATCGAAGACCTGGAGGAGGGCTCCAGAAAGATTTTTCAGACGATCGCAAGCGACCCGAACGTCGACATTTTCGCAGCCCCCTATGATCCCAATCATCCTGGCGCGAGCGGCGCCGCGTACAAGTTGTGGGCTGACTGTGCGGTGGCAGCCGCCGCCGCAACCAACAAGCTCGTTACCTTGATTACGCCGGTGGATGGATCGATCCCGCCCGAGAAAGTTGAGGAGTTCCTAGACAAGAATGTCCTGGTTTTGGGTCAGCGAGACGTCTTTCGCGCGCTCGATCGCGCCGTGGCATGGGCGCGACCTACACCACCGATAGCAGACGAGCAGCCGATCGACATATCCAGCATGGCGACGCGGCTTCATGAGTTCGGGGGGAAGCCGTTCGCGGGGAAGCCGGCGCTTGATTTCCTGGCCGCTGCGGGCATTCAGGTTATCGAAAGCCGTTTCGTAACGAGCGCCGGCGCCGCCATCAGCGCTGCAGACGAACTCGGATACCCGGTTGTCGCGAAGATCGGTGATACGGGCGTGCTGCACCGAACCGAGCTGTCCGGCGTGATAACAAACTTGAGAAATGCGGAGGAATTATCTGCGGCAGCGACAAAGCTGTTCGCAGCAGGCTCGCAATTTCTCATGATTCAGCCGTACGTACGGGACGGCATCGAAATGATCCTAGGCCTGCAAACCGATGACGTCCTCGGGTCGTTCGTACTGGTTGGTCAGGGCGGTATCTGGACGGAGATTATGGAGGACGTAGCACTGCGCCCCGCAGGACTTCGGGTCGATGAACCGGAGCACATGCTCGCTGAACTGCGCGTAGAAAAACTTCTCCGCGGGGTACGCGGTGCTTCCGCTCTCGACACGAAAGCTCTTGTTGGAGCTGTGAGGCGGCTAGACGCAGTTGCGCGAGGCCTTGGCGACCAAATACGCTCGATTGATATCAATCCTCTCTTCGTGCGCGAACGGGGTGTCGTCGCTGTCGATGCGCTCATCGTCCCGTCGTCAAATGGACGCAGCCAAGACACGAATGATAGTTGAAGCGGGGTATCGAGTGTGTAATTCGAAATCTTTGCGGCGCTCGGCTTGAATCGGCTACGTCCACTAGCGGTCTGAATTCAGAAGTGGCTTCGCTGTTTGAACTGCTTTCCCCGATTCATAATCTAACCCAGGAGGGGTGCCACGGTGCAGAGTTGTCCACTGTGCGGCGAGTGTCGCGTGCGACAGATGCAGCGTCGTGAACAACCCGGGGCGCAAGAGGGATTCGGGTTTACGCGGCGAGTTTTCAGTTGCGGCATGCCGCGGAAGTACTTTTCGTCGGGCGTGAGCCGCTCGAGTTTCGAATGCATTCACTGGCTGTTGCACCAGGCCAGGTACTCTGCGACGTCGGCGCGCGCCGTTTTGCACACGCGCGCCCTCGACGCTTTGCCACAATCGCCCAGCGCAGCAGCCGTCTTCCAAGCGCCTTCGGCACTCCGTCGGAGCTGTCGGCGATTTGGACGGCCATCGTCACCATCGGCTGCCCCTCTCAGTTCGTCTGTTGGAGGCGGTGAGCAGGCTGCAAGCCTACCCACCGTTCCTTCCCTGACCTATTTCGCGAGCCAGGCGCTGAAGCGCTGGCGCAACTCGTCGCCCTTCACATTCCAGAAGGCGCTGTCGATCGTCCAAGTATTGGTATGCTCGGGTGCATTTCCGAAATGGGACACGATCGCCGGATCTATGAGCGGCATCGCGTCCTTGTTGCTGGGCCCGTAGTCGATGTACTTTGATAGATTGGCCTGCGCCTGAGGCGTAGAGGCGAAGGCGATGAACTTGTAGGCATTGTCCAGATTCGGAGTGCCCTTAGGAATCACCCAGACGTCACCCGCGCTCCAGGTCGCGGCATCCCACATGATCTCGAAGTGCTTGCCGGAGTTCTTGTTGGCATCGTAGATTCGACCGGTATAGGCCGAGGTCATGATGACCTGGCCATCGGCGAGGAGCTGTGGCGGCTGGGCACCGGACGTCCACCAGATGACATCCTGCTTGATTGTGTCGAGCTTCCTGAAGGCGCGGTCGACCCCCTCAGGCGTATTGAGGACCTTGTAGACGTCATTGATGGGAACTCCGTCGGCCATGAGCGCCCATTCGAGATTTTGGCGCGGTTGCTTCCAGAGTCCGCGCTTGCCGGGAAATTTCTGCAAGTCGAACAGGTCGCCGATCGTCTTCGGGCCGTTTGGTAGCTTGTCCTTGTCATAGGCAACTGCCGTGCCGGACATTTCCGCAGGCACCCCACAGTCATAAGCGCCCACGAACCTGGACCGGTCGAGGCCCAGCCTCTTCCAGTCGATCCTCTCAATGATGCCCTGGTCGCACAGCAGCTGGACCCAGTCATTGAACCCGCCGACCACATCCCAACTTACGGTCTTGGATTCGACCATGGCCCGGATCTTGCCGATCTCGCCGTTATACTCATCCTCCTTGATCTTGATCCCGGTCTCCTTCGTGAAAGGCTCGAAAAAGGCCTTGCGTTGAGCCGTCTGAAGGGCACCGCCCCAGGAGACGATCCTCAGCTCTTCGGCCGCGAACGCGGGCTTTAGTGGCATCAACGCGCTCATCGCCAAGCCGCTGGCCAGAGCGCCGACCATCATCAAGGATGTCCTCGTCATCTTGCTAGACCCTCTCCTGCTATGCCGTCCCAGGATGGGAGCGGCGTTACAAAAAACCGGCCCGTCCAGTCCGCGGATCATCGTCATGGCGCCTCGACAATCCTCCGTTGTCGAGCCGACGGTGATCGTTGCACCCGGCTTGGCCTGCACCATGCCTTCCGAATTCTGCAGCTTGATCACCAAATCATCATGGGCCGCAGATCGGAGCTTGGATACGCACGTGGTCGTCCGGTAGATCACCTCCGCGATTTGTGCGCTGAAGACATTGGGCAGAGAACCGGTTCAGCTCCACTCGCTCAGGCCGCAACGACAGCACGGTCGGCCGGCCGCCCGCTTCGACATTGGCCAGCGCATGCACGATGCCGGCGCCTGCAATTTCCACGTTGCAGGCAGCGCCATTCATCGCCACGACCTTGCCGCGCAGCCGGTTGTTCTCGCCCCATGAATTTGGCGACGAAGGCGTTCTGCAGCCGCTCGTACGGGTGAGGTCGGGCTGCTGGATGTCGTTGAACACGGCTGTGCGGTCCGACATGGTCAGCGCCTCGCCCTGACCGTGCGTCACGTAGATAACAGTGACGCCGAGATCGTCGTGGATATGCCTGATCTCGATCTGCATCTGCTCGCGCAGCTGCTTGTCCAGCGCGCTGAGCGGCTCATCCATCAGCGCAAGCTCGGGATCGAAGGCGCCGGCCCGCGCGGCGCGCTGCTGCCGATCGCCGGAAAGCCGACTGCGCCGGCGGTTGCCGTACGCACCGAGCCGCACCATCTCGAGCATCCGCTTGATCCGGTCTCGATCTCGGCCTTGCCGATGCGGACCTTCAGCCGGAGGGCAAGGTTCTCCTCCACGGTCGTGTGCGAAAAAAGCGTGTAGTTCTCGAACACCATGCCGATGTCACGCTTGTGCGGAAGCATCTTGTTGATCGAGCGCTCCTCCGGAATAATGCCGCCCCGGGGGGACGCGTCGCAGCCGGCGAGCATCAAGAGCGTCGTCCTCTTGCCCGAGCCGGAGGGCCCCAGCATGGTCAAGAGCTCCCCCAGTGATATCCAAATTGAGATTCTTAACGACCAGCATTTCGCCGTCATAGGTCTTCTGGATCTCGGAAAATCTCACAGAGACATTGTCCATGCCTAGCATCCCCCTCCCCGCGGGCTTGGCGCTTCTCCCGCTGAGGCATCGCCGACCGCCAGACCACGATGGTCTTTCTGGACCGATTGCAGCTTCTTCACCATGCGATCGAGGTCGCAGGAATAGGTCTGCAGTGCACGTTTGGGGTTGACCAAGTGGCGCATCCTGCCCTACCTGCCTTTGACGCTGCACGCTTCGTCCGACACGAGGCTTGGCTTTCACAGAAAGGTTATCGAACCTTAGAGCCGCATTTCAGCAATGTGGCGCAGGGAGCGGCCGAAATCCTGCGTCCTAGCAGGTAAAACGAGTACGCGCGCGAAGCCCGAGGAACCGGCTGAGCTTTTGAACAAACGATGACGACGCTCATCGCTCCAGGCGAAGCCCCATGAACCTTCAGCCGGGTCGAACACGCCTGATCGCTCAGACATCATTGCCACCGACGTCTTGTACCCACGCTTTTGATCCGAGCCGCCGGTAACCGATCTCTTTAACCAAAAAGAAGGGGCGTGGCCGGCCGCACAACCATTGCGTATGGATGAGCGCTAGCGCGAGGTGACCGGCTGACCGAAGAGGTCGCCACTATGAAGCGGGACCTGGACCGCCGCTCGAATGCAGCATCACCTGACATTCATCCACCGGCGGCAACATGCCGGAACGTTTGCCATCGCTGCGGCGATGTCGCCTTCTTGGCTTTTCCGACAACTTGGTCTGTACGTTGGCCGAACCCGACCGTATGGCAGTTCGGATTCGCACCGGCCCAGCCTATCCAATCCACCAACAAAGCCGTGCTAACGCACGGCCATACTGTTTGAAGCCGCCTCGGAGGCGACGGCCAACGCACCAGCTTTCTTCGCCGCGCAGCGCGGCGAGTCACGTCTAGCCACCCGCGCAAGCTCGCCCCCCTGCCCCTAAGGCGTTCCTGCCAAGAAGCAGGTTCCGCCTGCGTGCGGCTTGACAATCCGGGCACAGCAGCACTCGCACTCACCCCGAGCAAAAGAGACGAAAATCACATGGCATCCGCGTCCACCGGAAATACGTGCCCGGATATACTGGCGCCGGCATTCGACACCAGGAATAGCGCCATGGCCGCAATATCCTCGGGCCGTACCGTCTTTCCCAGTGAGGAATCCCCCACCATCTGCGAGCGGATCGCAGTCACCGTAGTGCTTCGCCCCCGCGCCTTAGCTGCCATGATTCGTTCCAAACGGTCCCCTTCAACCGTACCTGGGCAAATCGCATTTACACGGATGCCGGATGGGCCCAACTCCTTAGCCAAGCTTTTGGTGAGTCCAATGACTCCCCATTTGCTCGCATTGTAAGGGGCGCGAAATGGATACCCGGTCAAACCCGCAACCGAAGAAATATTCACGATGGCGCCTCCGCCGGCTTGACGCATGTAAGGAAGTGCCGTCCGAGCGAGCAGAAAGTGACTGGTGAGATTGACCGCCAGCGTTCGATTCCACTCCTCGACTTTCATTGTCTCGATAGATTCAATAGGACCTTCGATGCCGGCGTTATTGATCAGGATGTCGACGCCGCCTAGCCGTCCGAAGGCATCCCGAGCAAAACGTTCAACGTCCCCTGCATCGGCTAGGTCGCACCGGCTTACGCCAATTGACGGAGTCGTCTCAGTGACGGCCTTCAAGTTTCCATCGTTAAGATCGCAGATCTCCACCCGTGCTCCGGCCGCAGCGAAGAGCTTCGCGATAACAAGGCCAATGCCGGCCGCTGCCGCGGTCACAACTGCGCGCCGTCCCGCAAGCTCCAGCGAGGGTAGCTCAATCATTCTCATACTCCTTCTTGTTTCATGGCAGGCGAACTCAGCCGTTCGTTTGCGCCCTTCTTCCTGGCTTGCAAAACGGATTTGATCATCAGGGACTCGGCCGTCGCGCGGTAGGACCCGTTGGATTCAGGATTCCGAGCGAGCGGGGCTATGATTTAAAGAATAGAGGATACACTGCTGTACGTGTCGAATTGCGCCGGAACAACCATCCGCCCAAGCGAAATCGTGCGCTAGGGCGCGACTCGCAAAGCTTTTCCGCGAAAGCCTGAATCGATGGAATCAGAGACGGAACGAAATCTGAGTTGCAACGGTCTGCCTCGTGAAGGCGGGCGTTCAGTCGCTCCTCGATCCAGCGGATTTTCGCGCTCAGCTAGCCAAGTACATTCCCTCAGGGACATATCCGAAATTGGGGGCCGACACTTGCAAGCCCGGAGCATAAACTCACGCAGTTAACGCTCGATTGGCACAAGGAAAGCGGCAATGCTTGGCGAAAACAGTCTGAAGCCGCCGATCGCTTCGCGCAGCCAACTCATCGGGCGGGCGCGGCTGCCATCAGAGACGCTGCGCGGCCGACATTACGCGGCGGGCTTGAACCCTGGTCCTGCTGCGCTTTCCGAAGACGATCGAAGATCTCTGGACGAAACGGCTCAACCTTTCGGCTCGCGAGGCCGACGTTGAGTTGCAGGTGCTCCGCCGTTGCCGCGAGCGCGCCGTTGCAGTCGTCTGTCATTTCTTGGTGGAACACGAAGCGCTTCGTGTCCAAATCGAGAATGCGGGTGGCGACCGTCAGGGTTCCTCCGGCACGAATCTCGCGCACGTAGGTGATGTGGAAATCGCCTGTGAAAACGGAGTGACCTCCCTCGAGATAGGACGGGCCGAGCCCCAAGTCTCGCAGGGCCAACACGCCGGCATCCGTAAATACATCGAGATACGCGCGAGCGCTCATATGCACGTTTAGGTCAAGCCAAGACGCCTGAACATGGCAACGATAGATGAACATCAATTCCTCCAGGCCGGTCAGGGCACAATTTTCCGGGGTGCGCCGAAAGTCGTCAGTGATGCCTCTACGCTATCGTTTTCGACCAGAGCGAGGCGGCCGAAGCATGGAGGAATGCACCATGAATGCGCCCCTCAAATCGAGATGCAAGCGGCCCCTCACCTCGCGGGTCGCTTGACGATGTTCGTCAACGGCCGTTGCGGACGAAGGCAGCATCTCGAATGCTGCAGGACGCAGTCCATTAGACCAGCGACGAAAGCGTCGATCGGCAGAGGGTCGTGATATCGTAGATAGGCAGGCCCGTCGCACGACGGATCGCTGGCGTTATTACCGGAAACCCCGTGCACGTAAATACGATCACGGCGATTTCCGGATTTGCGGCGCGCAGCCGTGCGATACAGGCAGCGACATCTTTCTCAATGTCGGCTGCATCAGTCGGTACCGGCGGAGTCTTCATCACGTTCTGGTAGAACACGCCGTCTTCAATGCCACCGATAACGATCCTCGCGCGCTCGTCCGGACGACTGATCGGAAGCAGATCTTCTCTGAATTGCTTCGAATCGGAGGTTACTACGGCGAGCTTAGCGTGCGGCGACAGCTGGCGGAGCAAAGCCGGCACCAGAAGCAGGCTCGACATCACCACAGGGACATTGACCGATGCGGCTACCGCCGCCTGATAGCGTATTGAAAAGCCGCAGTTTGAACTGATCGCGACGGCGCCTCGCTCGACCAATCGCCGAGCAGCCGCGACATAGGCCGGCTCGAGTTCAGGATCACCGCGCATAGCGACATCTGCCCAAGCTCCGGCGACGGTTTCCGAAATGACAGGAAAGTCGTACGTAGCCGAACTCATCAGCGATCCGGGCGCTGGTGTCGGCGGCGTAGCGCCGGCTGGAAGCCCACGTTCGAGATCCAGAATTCCAAGAGAGCTTGTGGACTGCGACACCATTCAGGTCTCCAAGAGCTTGCACTTCGCTAGACTATTGACACGCACGGCTGCATTTCCCCGATTTCGGACCAGATCTCGTGGAAATGCTGCTTCTGGTCCGCAATCGCGAAGCTTTTTGCGCAAGCAGTGTATCCCGAAGCTTGCGATCGGAAAGGGAGCATCCCAACGCGGGCCACTTCGATTAGGTAAGGCTGATCCGTCTTCGCCGCCTGATGCGCAATCGAGCTTCGGCAGTCGCGCGAGTGAAATCCGGCATTCTGGTTGAGGCACTTAGTGGCCGTGGGCCACTTGTCCCGATGCGCTGATGCCGGCTGCTGGTATGGTCGCGACGGCAGCCACCTCCGGCTGCCATCCGGCCGTGGGTAGGGACTTTGCCTCGGACAGTAACCAGTCCCGGAAAGCTTGAAAGGCGCGGATTGAGCGCGTGCGTCGCGGATAAGCGAGGTAATACCGCACGCTGGACTTGAACGTCCGCGGCAGCGGCACGATCAGATGCCCGGTCTCCAGCTCACGTTCAACCAGAAAGATTGTCGCCAGAGCAACACCTAGGCCGGATACGGCTGCCTCGGTCATCATCGAGTGGAGTTGGTAACTCGGGCCAAGATGCATAGCCTTTCTCGGCAAGCCGCCTTGTTCAAACCACAGGGGCCACCTTTCGTCTCGCGAGTGAAGTTGGAGCAGGCTGCATCGGTCGAGATCCCCCTCTTCGCGCAACCCATGCTCCTCGGCATAGGCGGAGCTGCAGACCGTTACTAGGATGTCATCTGCCAGGAAATCCAACGTGGCCCCCTGCCATCCATCCTCGTAACTAAGGATCGCCGCATCCACGGCAGTGACCCCGAAGTCAAACGGCTCCCATGGGTTCGTGAAGCGGATGACGATGTCCGGATGCCTGTCGTGGAATGAGCGAATCCGGGGCGCCAGCCAGTGGCTACCGATCGTCGGCAAGATCGCGATGTTCAGAATGTTCTCATCGGAGAGTGATGTAAGTGCAGGGCTGGCGGAGGCAATGGCGTCGAGCAATGGGCGAACGGTTTCGGCATAGGCCCTGCCGGCTTCCGTTAACACCAGCCGCTTTTTGACCCTCTCGAACATCTTCACGCCGAGCAGGTCCTCAAGCTTCTGCACTTGGCGGCACACGGCGCTTTGGGCCAAGTTCAGATCTTCCGACGCCCGGACTACGCTGCAATATTTTGCGGTGACGCAAAAGGTGACCAGCAGGTTAGTCGGGGGGATAACTCTGCGGCTCAACATGGTTCATATCTTTGTCGACCTGCCAACGTCACAATACCGCAATCAATGAGAATCTCGCAAGTCGCTGAACCACCGATCTTGCCCGTTCAGCAAGTTCTTTGTTCCAATCAGCAATGGACTGGGGACGTGCCAGTTGGGAATGTCTTTATACCCCGCGAATAGGACGTAAAGGTAAGGAGACAAGCCAATGTTGATTCAAAAATCTAAGGACATATCCGACACCGCGGAAACTGCTTCTCATCACACTGCCGAATGGCAGGCAAGGGTCGATCTCGCGGCCGCTCATCGTCTTGCCGTTATCCAGGGCTTCAGCGAGGGCATTTTCAATCACTTCACGGTAGCGATGCCAGGCAAGTCCGACGGTTTCCTCTCGATTCCGTTCGGGTTGCATTGGTCGGAGGTCACTGCCAGCTCGCTCATTGAAGTGAGCTATGACGGGACGGTTCTAAGCGGCCAGGGTGATATTGAAATGACCGCGTTCTGTATCCACGCGCCAGTTCATCGCCTAAACCCGAAGGCGAGAGCCGCGCTCCATACTCACATGCCCTATGCCAGCGCGCTCACCCGGCTTAAGGATTCGCGTATCAAAGCGATAGGCCAGACGGAAATCCTATGTATGAAGGACATCGCCTATGACGAGCACTATCCCGGTGGTGCCAATGATATCAAGGAAGGTGAGCGTCTTGCCGGGATCCTCGGCGACAAGTCGGTGTTGTTTATGGGCAATCATGGCGTGCTGGTTGTCGGCGAGACGGTCGCCGAGGCCTATGATCGACTCTATTACCTTGAACGCGCCTGCCAGGTGCAACTCTACGCGATGTGGACGCACCAGGAGCTTCGCCAAGTGGACCCGTTAGTGGTCAAAGACATGACCGAATCCTCCGCGCGTAGCTACATTTTTGGCAACCCGAAACCGGACCGCAAAGCTTGCGAGGTCCATTTCGATGCGTTGAAGCGCATGCTCGAGCGCAGGGAAACGCCAGATTATCGGAACTGAGAGCTCAGCCGGCACGTAAGTCTGTAAAAGAACCATGGCTTTGATTGACGGCCTCGGAGAGGGGCGCACCCATGAAAGAAGCTGTCGGCAAATGGACCGACGTTTTGAGTATCAAAGGCTTGGCCTGTGGTGAAATAGTTGGCGTTGAAGTCGGCGATCGGCAGATCACAATCGGCTCAGTTCGTCGCCGCACACGATGTTTGTACGCATGCGTTTTCGATCTCAACTGATGGATGGTTAGAGGAGAACATTCTCGAATGCCTCCTGCACGCCGGTCAGTTCGATCTGAAAACCGGCCTCGCCCTCGGAGATCCTGTTACTTGCGATCTAAATGTTCTTGATACTCGCATCTGTGGCGGTCGGCTTGAAGTCCTTTTGCCCCAGTATGTGAATCCGACTATCGGCATGTAGAGGCTCGTGGCCAAAATGGAAAATGAGACACTTGATCGCACTGCCGCTTTTTCCGATGGGGAAAGTGTGCCCGATGTAGGTTGTATAGACTGCGACATCCATCCCACGGTGCCTGGCATAGCTTCGCTCCTCCCCTACATGGACGAGCATTGGAAGAGGCAAGTGGTCGAACGCGCAATTTATCGTAGCGACTTTACCAGCTCCAGCTTCCCACCTAATGCTCCGGGATTATGCCGGCCAGACTGGCGCCCCGAACATGGGAGGCCGGGCTCCCGTCCGGAAGACCTGATCAAGCACGCAATAGCGCCATTCGGCACGCGCGCGGCAATATTGAACCCGCTGTCTGGAGTTCAATCCATTGCCGATATCGGAATGGCAGTGGCTTTTACCAAAGCGTTAAATGACTGGATTGCAAAGGAATGGCTGCCATACGACATGCGCTTTTGCGCCTCAATTGTCGTTACTCCTGAGGATCCCGGTGCCGCTGCTCAGGAGATCGAAAGGTTGGCTTCGAATGGGCGATTTGTCCAAGTTCTAATGCTCGCAGGTAATGAGCTCCCGCTTGGAAGGCCATTCTACTGGCCGATTTACGAGGCCGCGAACAATCACAGATTGCCCATCGCGATTCATTGCGGCAGCAACTACAAACACGCGCCTTCATTTCTCGGCTGGCAATCGTACTTCGTCGCCGAATACGTCGATCATCCCAGTATTTTTCAATTGCAAATATTGAATATTATTACTCAGGGCGTGTTCAAGAGATTTCCTCGGCTGCGGTTTGTTTGTTCTGAATCAGGCTTTCTGTGGCTTCCGGCCTTCTTGTGGCGCACTTTGAAGACCTGGCGGGGTCTTCGTTTTGAGACGCCATGGGTCGACAAATCCCCTGTCGAAATCATTCGAGATAATTTTCGTTTTACGCTCCAGCCGGCCGACGCACCTCTTGCGCCCGACGTCTTTGAGCGAGTTTTCGACCAACTCCAATCTGACGAGATGATCCTCTTTTCCACCGATTATCCGCACCATCATTTTGATGGTGTCCGAGCGTTGCCGACAGGCATTTCGGCCACGCTCGCGCGGAAGATTTGCGTTGACAATCCCTTGACGACCTATCCTCGTTTGAAGGAGCTTCAACGATGAACAAGCCAATCGAGCAGGGCGCTTTCCAGTCGGCTGGAAAGGTCAAACAAAGGATCATCGATTGCGATATCCATCCGTCCCTGCGGTCATACAATGATTTGCTCCCTTACTTAAGCCAGAGATGGCGCGAGCATTTCGATGCCTTCGGAATGCGTTATCGCGAACCGTTTGTCGATGCTTTTAGATGTCCGCCGGGAACCCCCGCCTTCAGTAGGCGCGATGCTTGGCCACCAGGGGATGGTGCTCCCGGATCCTCACTGTCGTTCATGCAAGAACAATATCTAGACCCGTGCGGGGTCGACTATGGGATCCTGTTCCTTTTACACCCATCCGGGATGATGGAGAGGAACTTGGATTTCGGAACGGCCATGTCCAGTGCGGTCAACTGGTGGCAGTACAATGAGTGGACGCAAAAGGATCGTCGGCTAAAGGCTAGCTTGATTATTAATGGAGAGGATGCCCGAGGTGCTGTGAAGGAAATTGAGTGTTGGGCTGACAAAGGTGACTTTGTTCAGATTTGCATGGCCCCCCGCGTCACCGAGCCGCTAGGTCGCAAACGCTATTGGCCGATCTATGAAGCAGCGGTACGACATAATTTGCCTTTGGGACTTCACGTTAACGGCGGAAACGGATGCCCCGGAGGGGCGGGGTGGGCTTCGTTTTATCAAGAGGGCCACCAAGCATTTCCCTGTCAACACAGCGAGCTTCTAACAAGCTTGGTCTTCGAGGGCGTTTTCGAGCGCTTTCCAACCTTAAGAGTGGTGCTTGTTGAGGGCGGCTTCGCGTGGATCAATGCTTGGTGCTGGCGTGCAGACCGTCAATGGCACCGCATGCGAACCGAGGTGCCGCACCTAAGAATGCCTCCGTCGGAGTATGTCAAACGGTCTGTCTATTTAACGACGCAGCCTATGGAAGAGCCCGAGAGGGTGAATGACATTCGTGAAATAATATCCTGGTTTAGCTGGGATCGGATTTTATTCTCGTCAGATTATCCACATTGGGATTTTGACGATCCTAGTCGGGCTTTCAAGTACGCCCTTTCAGAGTCAGAGCGGCGCCAAATCTACTTCGCGAACGCCGCCAAATTGTACGGACTGGAGCCGCGGAATGGCTAAGCACGTTATCGCGGCCGTAGGTGATATACCGAATGGTGGCCGATTGGCGACAACGGTGAAAGGCCGCCCGATTGTGGTGTTCAATCGCGACGGACAGTACTTCGCGCTGCTTGACCGATGCCCTCATTCCGGTGCACGTCTCAGTCGTGGAGTTCTTACCGGGTTGCTTCGGTCGGATGGCCCAGGCTGCTTCAACTACTCGCGCCCAGGAGAGATCATCAAGTGCCCTTGGCATGGCTGGGAGTTTGATATTCGGTCAGGTCGGTCATACTGCAGCCCGGGATCGGTGAAGACAAAAGCTTACGATGTGGAAGTTCAATCCGGCCGTGAACTTGAAAGGGGGCCTTTCGTTGCAGAGACCTTTAGTGTCTCAGTCGAAGATACTTACATCGTCTTGGATTTGTAGGTACGGAAAGATGGCTTCCGAGGAGTGTGTGGTGATGGTCGGCGTCGTCATGCAGTATCGGAGGTGGGCTCCATTACGCATCAACAATGCGGGAACGTCCAGCACGACCAAGCCGACAACGCGGCCGGCGCTGCTAAGCAGTCCCGCAGAGAAAATGGTGAACACCTTGAATTCGCGAGCGTACCACCCGGTAAATGTTGCGGTGCATGGCTCGTTTCTGAATGGGACGCCTAAAACACATCGTGGGAGTGACGTTGCAGTGAGCAGTGCTGCCGTCTACATCGACTGACAGATCATCGTGCGGCACAAAAGGCTTCCAAGCCTACCGTAAGACGGCATCAGCGTCCGCTGGGCTGCCTGGTAACACCAACGGTCTTTTTGACGATGAGACAGTCGACCGCGGACAGTCCAGTGCCATTGGCCGCGACGATGACGGGGTTGATGTCGATCTCGCCGATCTCGTCGGCAAGATCCGTGCAGAGTGTGCTGAATCTGACGATACATTCGGCCAAGCTGTCCAAGTCTGCTTTCGCTCCACCGCGAGTGCCGCGTAGCACATTTGCCGCCCGCAACTGAGAGATCTCTGCACTGACATCGGACGCATCAAAAGGCGGTAGCAACACACGGACGTCCTTCATCGCCTCAACCCAGATCCCGCCCAAACCGAAGGCAATGACCGGCCCAAACTGCGCGTCGAAAGTGGCGCCGAGCATCACCTCGATACCCGGCTTGACCATCTCCTGCACCACCACGCCAGCGATGTGCGATTCGGGATGGTGCGATCGGACCGAGGAGGTGATCTGCTCGAACGCGCTCGTAGCCTCTTCGGGCGAGGAGATGTTGAGCACGACGCCACCGACATCTGTCTTATGCACAATCTCCGCCGACTCGACCTTCATAACCAGGGGGAAGCCGATATCCTTGGCGGCGCGTGCCGCTTCATCCGCTCCAGTCGCGAGCGTTTCGCGGGTAACAGGGATTCCGTAAAGTGCAAGCAAACGCTTGCCTTCTCGTTCCGTCAGAATGTCGCCCTTGGCGTTGCGGATTATGCGCACCGCCTCAGCATAATGGGCGCTGCGCTGGCCCGAATGTTCGGAGAGGCGATTGCTGGATTTGTGGGCGCGCAGAAACTCGGAATAGCCAATAAGCGCAGAGAGCGCCTTCAGTCCGGTGTCCATGCCTTGCAGGAGGGGCATGCCGTCGAACTCGGCCGCAGGCTCGATCGCCGCGGACTTCGGGCCGATACCTGGATGGAAATGGCCTCCGACAAGGCTCATCGCAGAAAAAACTACGTCCGGCGTGGCCGACGCAGCGCGCGTCAGCGCCTGACCAAGGTCGGAGCACATATCAAGGTAGTGAGGGAAGGCACGGCCCCAGACCACCACGTCATATGCGTTACACGTACTGAGTGCCTCAAGAGATTCATCGATGACGCGCGGGTTTAAGAAGCCTTGCGCGGTGAGATCGAGTGGGTTGGCGAAGTTCCCGGCCTGGGGCACGACGGCCTCTAGTCGTGCCTTCACGGCCACAGGCAGCGGGGGGAATTCAATGCCGCAGGGCTCGGCGAGGTCGGACAGCATGCCGCCCGCGCTGCCTGAGAAGGACACGAAGGCAACGCGTCGGCCGCGGGGCCGCTTGGTCGAGGACAGCGCGGCCGCGGTCTCGATCAGCTGATCGACTGTGTCGACGCGGACCACGCCTAGCTTCTTCAGCACGGCGTCGACCGCCACGTCCGAGCCCACTAGCGAGCCAGTATGGGCCAAGGCCGCCTCGCGGGCGGCCTTGGATCGACCGACCTTGATCATGACGATCGGCTTGCCGTTGTCAGCCGCACGCTCGCACGCCTTGATGAATTCCAGCGGCCGCTTGAACTGCTCGCAGTAGCAGGCGATGACGCGGGTCTCCTGATCGTCAACCAGATAATCGATAAAATCCGCAACGTCGAGGCAGGCTTCGTTGCCCGTGGTAACGACGCGACCGATTCCTATTCCGCGAGCCAGCATCGGTGCGATCAGGCTGTAGCCTAGCTGGCCGCTTTGCAGGACGGCGCTGACGCCACCCGCCTTCATGGAAAAAAAGTCGATCGGAGTCGCCACCAGCCGGTTGGCCGCGTTCATCAGCCCAAAGCAGTTCGGACCGACGACTGGAATGCCTGTTCGTTCGGCCCAATTGGCGAGCCAGCGCTGCTTCGCGATGCCTTCCCCGCCCTGCTCGGCGAAGCCCGTTGAGATGATCTGGATCGCACTAACACCCGCGGATTCGCAATCGTCGAGTACTGCGGCGATGGCGTTGGTGTTGACGGCGATCACGGCAAGTCCGACCGGATGCGGAATCGCAGTCAACCTCGGAAAGCACGGAATACCCTCAATCCGCTCGTAGCGCGGGTTGACCGCCGCGAGTTCGCCCGAAAAACCCCATTTGTTGATGTTCGCGAGAATTTCCGTGGCATAGCCCCCCTTCAGGGAAGCCCCTACAACGGCGACGGATTGCGGCCGGAAAAGCCCGTCGATCCTTCTTGCTGAGTCGCGCTGACCGGCCTCCTGGCCGGCAAGATCGGATGTTTCCCTCGCCACATCATCAACTCGCATACGCGCGTTACTCAGTTGGTTTCTGTCAATTCGTTTGCTCGGTTTCGAGCCCTCCGAGAGCGGCAAGCCGCTTCAGGTGATGGTCGGCATCGCCAAACAGTCTGTCTATCACGGTCACATGTTTGAAGTAGTGGCCGATGCTGTGCTCCATGGTCATTCCGATGCCACCATGGAGCTGAATCGATTGATGGCCAATCACCTTCGCCGACCGGCCGATCTGGACTTTTGCCGCTGAAATGGCGCGCGCACGCTCGGTCGCGTCGCTTTCGCCCGCCTTCATGGCGGCGTACATGACCATCGAGCGCGACTGCTCCAATTCGACAAACATGTCGGCGGCCCGATGCTGGAGCACCTGGAAGGTGCCAATCTTCTTACCGAATTGCTCGCGCGTCTTGAGATAGTCGAGTGTGATGGCCTGCATTCTGGCGAAGGAGCCGACGGCGTCTGCGCAGAGCGCTGCGACCGCCTCGTCCGCCACCCGCGAGATGACTGGAAACGCCCCTGCCGGGTCGCCAATGACATTGACCGTGTTAACGCGTACATTCTCGAGCGCCATCTCCGCCGCGCGTAGACCATCCTGTGTCGGATAACCGCGGCGCGTGAGGCCCGGCGCATCGGTGTCGACCAGGAAAAGGCCGATCCCATCCTTCTCCCGCGGTCCTCCGGCTGTTCGCGCCGATACGACGATTTTCTCGGCGGTATCGCCGTGGAGGACTAGGCCTTTGGCGCCGTTCAGGACCCACCCCTCTCCGTCCTTCTTCGCTTGCGTCTCAACCGCGAAAAGGTCGTAACGCGACCGCGGCTCCGCATGGGCGAAGGATAGTTTTGTCCGGCCTTCCACGACCGCGGGGATGATCTCCGCCTTCTGCGCCTCGCTCGCCGCGTGCCGGAGAATCCCGCCGGCAAGCACCATAGTCGCAAAATAAGGTTCCAAGATCAACGCCGTACCGAAGGCCTCCATAACGATCATCGTCTCGATCGCGCCGCCGCCGAAGCCGCCATATTCCTCGCCGAAAGACAATCCAAGAAGCCCAAGTTCGGCATAGCGCGTCCACATCGCCTCGCTATAGCCCCGCTCCTCCCCCTGATACAGGCGGCGGTTCTCGAAACTATAGCTGTCGAGCACTAGCCGCTCGACGCTATCCTTGAGGAGCCGTTGCTCCTCCGATAAATCAAAGTTCACTGGCGAATTTCTCCTGAATCGGGGCGTGCGGGCTTCAAAGCATCAGAGGCCGAGGATTGCCTTGGCGATAATGTTCTTCTGAATTTCACTGGAGCCCGAATAGATCGACGCCGCGCGGCTGTAGAAATAAGCAGGCGCGATCGTCGCGGCCCAGTCAGGGCCGATCTGCTGTTCGCTACCGCTCTCGAGTTCCTCTTCCGAGAAATACGGAAGCGCATAAGGTCCGACTACATCCATCAGAAGCTCTGCCGTCGCCTGCTCGATTTCTGAGCCACGAAGCTTAAGGATGGAGCTTGCTGGGTCCGCGCTCGTCTGCTGCTTCGATGCATTGGCGATCACCCGAAGCTGGGTTATTTCAAGCGCTTTCAGTTGGACTTCGACTGCGGCGACCTTCTCCCGGAAGGCGGCCTGGTCAAATAGCCTCTCACCGTCGGCGCAAGTCCGGGCCGCAAGTTCCTTGATGCGCCGGATGCGCTCCTTGGAATTGCCCACGCTGGAGTCGCTGAAGCGCTCGTTGCCGAGAAGAAACTTGGCATACTCCCAGCCTTTGTTCTCCTCGCCGACAAGATTCTCGATCGGAACGCGAACATCAGAGAAAAAGACCTCGTTCACCTCGTGACCGCCGTTGATCAGCTGGATCGGACGCACACTAACGCCCGGCGTCTTCATATCGATGAGAAGGAAGGAGATGCCCTGTTGCTTCTTCACATCGGGATTCGTCCTGACCAGACAGAAGATCCAATTGGCGTATTGCGCCGATGTCGTCCAGATCTTCTGGCCGTTCACGACGTAGTGGTCGCCATTGCGCACGGCCCGCGTCTTGAGTGAGGCGAGATCGGAGCCCGCACCGGGCTCTGAGAAGCCCTGGCACCACCAGTCCTCAAGGTTGAGGATACGCGGCAAATAGTATTTCTTTTGCGCCTCATTTCCGAAGGTGTAGATTACCGGTCCCACCAGTGACACGCCGAAGTTTTGCACGATCCGCGCGGGATACGCTCGCACCTCTTGTTCGAAGATGTAACGTTGCATAAGGGTCCACCCTGCCCCCCCATATTCCTTAGGCCAATAGGGAATGCCCATTTTGTTGAGGACGCGTGCGCCCGCGACCACCTCATCTCTTGATAGCGGCCGGCCCTCAATCAGTTTGCGCCGAATCCCCGGTGGCACGTTGTCACGCAGGAACTGACGCACCTCTTCGCGGAACGCCTGCTCTTCTTTTGTAAACGCGAGATCCATGAGAGTGTCCCCTTGAGCGAATTCAGTTTCGAGCTATCGCGATTATTCTGAGGGACAGCATTATCTGCCTTTCCAAACCGGAGCGCGCTTTTCAGCGAACGCTCGAGGCCCCTCGAGCCTATCCTCTGAGCGGCTCAGCCTATCAACTGTCGCGAGCTGACGGCGTCCTACCCTGTTCATGGCGTCCTGGAAGGAGAGCGGCTCGGCCACGCGTACTGTCTCCTTGATAGCGGCAAAGACCAGCGGCGGACCACTTGCAAGCAAGCCCGCGATCTCGTGAACGCGCTGCTCGAGCTTTTCCTTGGGCAATACTTCGTTGACCAAGCCCCAACGATGCGCCTCTGCGGCATCCATCCAGCGGCCGGTGAGCAGAAGGTCCATTGCGACGTGATAAGGGATGCGTTTCGGCAACTTAATCGACGCCGCGTCGGCCAGGACGCCTGCGCGAATTTCCGGCAGCGCGAAGGAGGAATGATCGGAAGCGTAGATCAAGTCACAGGAGAGTGCGAGCTCGAAGCCGCCGCCGACGGTCATCCCGTTGACACAGGCAATCACCGGCTTGTTGAGATCCCGCAGCTCCTGCAGGCCGCCGAAGCCGCCGACGCCGTAGTCGCCGTAGGCGCCGTCGTCCGTCCCGCCGGCCGCGGCTGCGGCCTTCAAGTCCCAACCGGCGCAGAAGAACTTGTCTCCGGCAGTTTTGAGGATTGCGACGCGTAGGTCTGGATCGTCGCGGAACGCCTTGAAGGTCTCCCCCATCACCCGCGACGTTTTGAGATCGATGGCATTGGCCTTCGGCCGGTCAAGCGTAACTTCGAGAACCGCGCCATCGCGGCGGGTAGTGATAACGTCAGTCATTCTTCTCTCCAAGCATTAGCAACACATCGGCGATCCGGACGCCCTCTCCCTCGAAGCTTGAAGCCTCTTTCTTGGCAGGAGCCGAGCAAAGCCCGTTTAAAACTGCAGCACTCCTAGTGACACCCTTGATCCGCGGGCTAAATCGCGCTTCGCGCTTCCCATGGCGTTTATCTCCTTCATACAATCAAATGCTTCTCAGTATTTGAGGGCTGGCCCGGGACGACTAGCGGCAGTTGAGAGGTTTCGCAGCGACGTTCCGTTCAGTGCAGGCCGATGCTTGCGCCGGCGCGCCGGGGACGAGGCAGGTCCGCGTGCAGTCGGGCTAGCTTCAGCACGCGCTCGCGCACTTTCCCCTGCACGGGACCGCTATGCCGACTGGCTGCGTCGACGTGAATCAGCATCTGCTCGCCCGTGGCCGCCGGCCGCTCCTCGCCCTCGCACGTGAGCACGTGGAAGATATGTAGGCATTTGTCGTCAGCGCCGAGGACCTGTGTGAGCACCTGCACGCGCTCGCCGGCATACAGCTCCCGGAGATGGGACAGGTGCGTCTCGCGCGTGTAGTACGACCCGTATCTTGAGCGGTACACGGCGTCCATGCCGATCCAACTGAACAGGCTTCTGGTGCCCATGCCGCAGAGCTCGAGATAGCGGCCCTGGTTGACGTGCCCGTGGATATCGATCCAGTCGGCCGGTATCTCTACTGTTGCTATTCGAAGCGGGCCGGAACCATCTGTGAGCTGGGGAATGCGATCAAGCAGCCCCTTTTCCCAGCGCGCGAGCGTCTCGCCCGCGCCATATCCCTCTGAGCGCAGCCCCCGCAGCACGGCCACAAGAGCATTGTCGCGGTTCTCTTCGAGTTCTGCGGCAGTGAGCTTCTCAGCCCGAGCGTCCGTCTGCTCGGCTAGCTTGTCGATGAAGGCGTCGGTGTACTGGGGCGCATCGGTGAGCTTTGTCCACGGCGACGTCAGCTCGGGTCTCCATTTCTCCAGGAACATGCGCATCGCAGCCCCCCCGCCCCCCATCCGAAAGGGCCCCACGACTGCACGGCGCAGCCCGAAAGAGTACCGGACAGCATCATCAACCTCCTCCACCGTGGCCACATCGTCATGCACCAGCCACAGCGCCTCGCGCCATAGCGCCTCCTGCATCCGGTTCGCGACGAATCCATCCACCTCTTTGCGCACCACTAGCGGGTGCATTCCCACTGTCCGGTATATCTCCGCCGCCCGACCTAGGACCTCAGGCGTGGTGCTCCGCCCCCCGCACAACTCAACCAGCGGCAGCAGATACACTGGATTGAACGGGTGGGCGACGAGCAGGCGCTCGGGGTGATCCACCCCCGCCTGGAGCAGCGACGGCCGAAATCCGGAGGTCGAGGAGCAAATCAAGGTCTCAGGCGCGGCTGCCTGGCTGGCAGCTACGAGCAGGCGCTGCTTGAGCTCAAGGCGCTCCGACGCGGACTCCTGCACGAGATCCACGCCCTCCACAGCGTCGGCAACCGAAGTCACCACCGTCAGCGCCCCCTCGGCTGGCAGCGGGACCTGCGTCAGCCTTCGATACGCCCGCCGCGCGCTGCTCAAAGTCTCCTGCATTCTCTCGACCGCACCCGGCGCGGGGTCATATAGACGCACGTCCACTCCGTTAAGGAGAAACCGTGCGGCCCACCCACCGCCGATGATGCCCCCTCCCAGTAGGCCGACCTCTCGCGGTCGCCTCCCCGGCGAGCACATTGACACCTCCGCCATGGACTTTGACACCTCCGCCATGGACTTTGACCTCTCAGGCACCAACTTTGAGCCGAGCTTCTCGCGCACGTCATCGGCGCCCAACAACCGCATTCCAATCCTGCGACAAGTTTTGTCGCAAGTAAGTACTATCGTGTCGCGGGGTCTGAATTTAACTAATAGAGCAAGACACGGAGCAGAAATTCTGCGCCTGACCGCCAGAATGCGAAGCTTTTATCTTGTCGGATTTGGCGCTCGAGGGAGCAAAACAGGCTATGAAATCCCGGGTTCGCAAGAACTGTCGCGCACAACCGGAGGCATCGTTAACGAATCAGTGGTCAGAGTTGCCGGCACGTTGCCACTTTGGTCGCCGCTCGGGGTCGGCGAAGCTTTCGCTGTCAGTGCGCGTAGTCGTTTTACCCGGGCATTCCGAATCGCTCTCAATAGCAGGCCGGAATACGATCTGCAGGTTCGCAAGGCATGTGGCTACGGAACATGCACTTGGATTGTAGCAGCCACTTGAGAATGACGCATGATAATCGAGCTCGGCGTGCTTTGGGGCGCTTGGGGAACATGGGCTCTGCTGTCGAGCGCCTTCATTTGAGACTTTTGTCCACACAGGACGATGTCACGCCGGGCTGCGGGGACGTTGAGGGCCGACCACATTGCCCGCGTGGGTTACAAAATGCGGATCATCGAAAGCTTGAATGTCTCAATTCGATTGAGGCTGCAGAGCAAGGCCGCGGTATGCGCTGCACGCTTGAAACCGACGGCCCGTCTACCCTTCTTCGCAGAGCCGCGCGAGTTTCAGTGGGTCGCATCCTATTAAGATGATGGCCTAATGCTCTCATCATTTGGTCGTGTCAGTTGCTCGCGGCCTTCGCTCATCGCGTAAGCCATCCAGCGGCTGCGTGACAACCACCTGCGCGACGTCGTCTTGACCACACCGAGTTTCGGCGGCCAGCTCAAAGCTCCTGGACTTCTCGCTTAGGGATCCGATTAGTAGCCTCGCGTCAGATCAACCACGTTCCGTAGCGGTTTATTCTCGATGAATCGCTGCAGGTTATCGCCGAAGATCTCGAATAGGCGGGTGGTGTAGTCACTCGCATAACCGGCGACGTGGGGAGTAACGATGACGTTTGGCATCGTCCAGAGAGGGCTGTCGGCGGGCAGCGGTTCTCGCTCAAACACATCGAGGACGGCTCCGGCGATGGTCCCTGCCTGGAGCGCCTCGATGAGTTCGCTCTCCGCAACCACTGAGCCGCGGGCAATGTTAATCAGGAAGGCCGTGCGGCGCATAAGTCGAAGCTGCTCGCTGCCAATTAGCTTGGTCGTTTCGGGAATGTGAGGAACGGCCAGTACAACGAAGTCGGAGAGTTGCAAAAGTTCAGCGAGGCCATCCGACGGGAAGAGTCGGTCGACTCCCTCGATTGGCTTGGTGACATCGCGTTTCGAGCCGACCACCGTCATCCCAGCGCTTTTGCCGCGACGCGCGATGGCAGCGCCGATCGAGCCCAGCCCGACCACGCCAAGCGTCCGCTCGGCGAGCGGTGCGATGTAGCGGGGATCGGGCCATTCCTTACGAGACTGCTCGCGCATAAGCCGGGGGAAATCCCAGTGCATCATGGTCATACCCGCCATTACGAAATCGGCGATGACTTCTCCATGGAGCCCGCGAGCGTTGGTGACGATGAGATCGCCGAGGCGGTCGCGAATCGGCAATATCTTGTCTACGCCAGCCGCGGTGGACTGGAACCAACGCAGCCGGCGCGCCTTGTCGAAGTCCTCGATAGGAAAACGGGAGGCGAGGAGAACGTCGGCCTCTGCAACGTGGCGGTCTCGGGAAGCCGCATCCTTAGCGACCAAAACGCGCAGATCGGGAAAGCGCTGACGGATCAAGGATGCATAGTGAGCACCGTCGGAATCATCGATGAGTATGGTGACGGCACCGTTAGCCGCAGGTGCGGAGGTTGTCATGGCCAGCTTGTCCTAGTCCTTCGCGCACGAGCGCATAATGAATAGTAATAACGCGATTGATCGCGCCGATGCATGGGAGGCCGTCCGTCTGGCGCAAACCGATCATGCCCCGCGCCCAGCGGCGCGACCACTCGCGACCTCTCCGGCAAAAACGACGGCATCTCAGGCATCGCCTTTAACTCCTCGGGCACGAACTTCGAGCGTGAGCTCCTGGCGTAGCCCAGTCTGCGACAGGTCTTATCGACGTAGTAGTACCGGGTCGCGGGATCTGAATCTAATCAATACAGCACTTCGCAGACCAGAAATTCTGCGCCGAATCATCAGAACGCGAAGCTTTTGGCTCGTCGGCGTTGGCGCTCACGAGAGCAGGCCGCGAGAGTTCAATGTCCTGTGCAGCAACCGCAAACCCCGAGCTATTCAGTTCGCAAGCGCCAGGGGTTGCCTGCAAAGTTAGGTATCGTTAAGCGAGCGGTCGTCACGCGTGCCAGCGACGTTGCGGCGCATTGTTTGCCGCTGCGCGTCGCCGAACCTTTCGCCCGCAATGGTGCAGGCCACTATCCACGCACTCCTGGGGGCTCTTAGTCGAGGACAGAATACGACCTGTGGGCTCGTAACGATCGCTCTAACGCATCGTGACCGACAGCGTTTCCCTCTACGACAAAGATTGCAGAACCGGCTGTTCGTCAGTACCGGACCATGTGCTGCTCCAGAGATCGCAGGCGCGACGCGCTCCTTCTTTAGCCCGATGGATCACGGCCCAATCTAGTCGTCCGTTAAGAAGGCGAATTGAGCGGGGCGGGACGGCCGAACGTGCGCCATAGCTGGAGCGGGATGAGGCACAAGAGTTCTCTGAGCCAGGCGAGGATGCGGCGGAAGTTGTGGCCCACGGCTGAGAGGATGACGTTAGCCGCATCGCCGGCGCGACCTTTGAGGTAGCAGCGGCCGAGGTGACCATCGGCCTTCAGGTGTCCGATGATGGGTTCGATGGCGGAGCGGCGGCGCAGCTCGCGCTTGATGACACCGAAGACGCCGCGCTTCTGGCCGGAGATGAAGATCCGTCGGGGATTTTGTGCGTCGTGGCCGCGGTATCCCTTGTCGACATAGGCCCGCTCGATCGCGCAGCCGGTGAGTGTCTCGGTGCGGTCGATGACGTCCCGCAAGGTGTGACCGTCGTACGGGTTATCGGGTAGCGCCCTGGCGTGCAGCACGAACAGGCCCCCGGGAGAACGGCGGTTGTTGGTGACGATGGAGGCTTTGACGCCGATCTATGGACCACGCCCGCGTTGCAAGAGGAATCGACAAAGGGATGAAGCGGTTTGCGCCAATCTATCCGGCTTCAATTTGGGGCTGTTGCCCCGAGCCATCATGGATATCCGCTCACTTCTGTCCTCAATAACTCGCCGGCCTCAAGAAGGGCCATGGAGTCGAACCAGGCTTCAGAAGTGTCGGTGGAACCGTTTCTCCATTCGTCCTTTCCGTCTCGCAAACCTCGACGGGTTATTGTGCCTTCTGATCCCGACCTTGGATTTTTCTTTCCGGCCCTGTTTCTTATGCGGTGCGGCCCAGGAGGTTGGCGTCGTAGTCACGGCCCTTTGCGAGCATGCTCCAGGCCATGCGCGCAAGTTTTGCGGCCAGGGCAACAACCAAGACATTGGAGTGGAGCCGCTTCGACGCTGCCTCTAACCAGGCTGCGAAGCCATGCCGAGGCCAACTCTGACGCTGCAGAAGTACGGCTCTGGCACCTTGAATAAACAGCGTTCGCAGGTACCGATTACCGCGCCTCGATATGCACCCGAGAATGGTTCGATCGCCGGTCGAGATTTGCTTTGGTACCAGACCAAGCCATGCTGCAAAGTCTCGGCCTTTATGGAAGGCATCACCGGTTCCGATGGCGGCGACCATCGCGCTTGAGATGATCGGCCCGACGCCGGGCGCACTCATTAGGCGGCGACAGTGTGGATCTTGATCAGCGAGTTCGTCGATTTCTTTCGTCATTGACGCGACCCGTCGGTCGAGATAGCGCCAGTCCTCGGCCAAGTCCTGAATGAGCTGGATCACGCGAGGCGATAAGTTGTCGTTTGGCGCTGAGAGAATCTGAGGAAGTGCCAGTCGGAGTGCTGCCGCTCCCTGCCGCACTGGTAGCCCTCGTTCAAGCAAAAAGCCCCGGATTTGATTGATGACCGCCGTTCTCTGCGTCACCAATCGGCTGCGAACTCTGTGTAGTGCCTGTAAATCAAGTTGTTCGGCTGACTTCACTGGAACGAACCGCATTGTCGGCCGCTGAGCGGCCTCGGCGATCGCTTCAGCATCCCGAAAGTCATTCTTGTGACCCTTGAGGTATGGTTTGACGTACTGCGCCGGCAAGAGCCGTACTTGATGGCCTAATTTCTCGAGCCTGCGCCCCAGATGATGTGCGCCTGCACACGCCTCCATTCCGATCAGACAACGCGGAATATTGCCCAGCGACTGGTCAAGCTGATTTCTCGACCGCTTCTTGCGTAGCGTAATTGCGCCTGTGGCATCGAGACCGACGACGTGGAATGTGTTCTTCCCGAGATCGATGCCGATTGTGACAAGGTTCGTATTCGACATGGCTTGCGCTCCTGCTGCTGCCCCCCGCCGGGCTGCACGTTGCCGCTGAGAGCGGGCGTGGTCCATGCCATTAACTCGTAAGGCGCGGCTGCTTTGCCCTTGCCGATGCACTCCACCTCCGGGGCGTGGAAGGAATAAAGCTTGAAGCCGCGCTGGCGCTGCTGCTGCGAGCGGATCTGCGAGGCCCGGCTGAGCGGGAGGGCGAACGTGTTCTCAAGCACAGCCTGACCTTCGATCTTGCGGCGGATATCGCGGATGATCCGGCCCAGTCGGCTGCGCAGGATGCGCAACTGCCGCTGATGCCGCTTGAATTGCTTGGCATGGCCGTAGCGTCCCGCCATCATTGTCGCGGTTTTGGCAATGCGCAGATAGGACTGCCGCAGCTTGACCCCGTGCTTCCTCGCCAGCCGGTTGAGCCCCTTGATCGCCGCGTGCAAGAGCTTCGCATCGGTCGGGAAGGTGATCGCCTTCGGCTGCACGGTGGTATCGACTGTGACCCGCTTGATGTCCTGGCTGCGTAACGCGCCGGCCTCGTGTGCCACCCGCAAGCTCTCGGCCAGCAACAGCTCCAGCTTGTCGCCGAGCCGCTTGCGCCAGTGGCTCAGGTCCGAGCGCTCGTGCGGGAATGCGTGCTGGAAGAACTCTTCGCCGGTGAAGTGCTGGAAATATGGGTCGTGGACCCAGCGCTCGCACACCCCCTCATCGGACAGCCCGTAAATGTGCTTGAGCAGCAACAGCCCGATCATGAAGCGGGTCGCGATCCCGGGCCGACCATTCTCGCTATAGAGCGGCGCGATCTCGCCGTCGATCCAGTCCCAATCGACCTTGCCGGCGAGCTGAACCAGCTCGTGCTTCATATTGATGATTTGGTCCAGCCTGGCCCGGAACAGATCGCCCGATCCCGTCGTCCTGTGCTTCTTCGGTCGCATCGCCACCTCCGATGCGATGACGGAATCATGGTTGGCGATTCGACGGAATCCTGAAAATGAAATTGCAAGGTTCCGACGCCCGAAGCACCAAACCCCTGCAAACGCAAAACAGTCCACAACGACAAATGCGATTCTAGCTCAATCGCTTAGCCACTCTTCACGGACGACCAATCTAGCTTGGCCATGCGTGCTTCGTCGCGGCAACTCGCCCCGATCAAGTTAACCCGATGTCAACACCTACTCGGATTTTACCGCCGCGTGATCGCGGGGGACCCGTCTCGCTGCACGTGCTGTGAACCAGTGAATAGAAAGGCCCCCGGCGGGCATGCCGGAGGCCTTCTTGGAGGTTAACTTAGATGTATAGAGCTTCGTGTCTCCTTCCGCTGGCTTGATAGAGAATCAGAAATTCCGCTGAGCTTTGAGCAGGAGCGTGAGAGCATTCTGGTCTTTCAGCTCATACAGGCCACCCGGCTTGGCGATCGCTGTCTGCACCGGCAGCGTCACCGTGCTTCCGCTCGCATACTTCTGATCGAGCATCGTGTATACGAGTTCGGCCGAGAAAGTTAGGCCTTTGACCGGTGTCCAACCCGTGCGCGTGCCAACTGCCGCGTAATTGAAGTCGGGGTTGCAGCCGCCAAGACCAGTCGAGAGCGCGAGGTTTGCGACGAACGCGCCACAGAGGTAGCCTTTGGCCGTACTGTTGTAGCGCACAGCGGCCCATGCACCGAAGATGCTGGTGGCCCAGTGCGGATCCCAGTTGTGAGTGTAGCCGCCGTTGAAGCCAAAAGTCCTAGTGAGTTCCTGACCGGAGCCAGTCACAAAGACCGAGTCAGACACACCAGCGAGCCCGACGCTCTGATAAGCACCCGCTAAACCCGTGCTTCCGTACATCGCGACGCTGGGTGCAAATGTATAGTCGTGAAAGTTGTAACGGCTTGCACCATACGTATACACAGTTGACATATTGATCGTGTCACCAGCACCGGTCGGAATATTCTTGATCGACAATGCCAACTGACCCGCCCCGCCCCACTTATCTTCGGGGTGGCCGGTGACCTCGGTCGCGCCATAGTAGGCAGCATGGTTATTATGCGCCCCGACAGAGGCTTTGAAATAACCCCAAGTCTGATCAACAGTAACGGAGGCGACTAAATCTGGAACCCTCGCGCCACCGAAGTCGCTGGCACCGTAAACACCAGTGGCAAGCCCTGCCGCCGTCGCTGAGCTCACGTTCCAGATAGCAAGCTGGTTACGGGAAACCGGATCCTCGGCCGAGAAGGAGGCCGAGATGCCTTGGCCGAAATCAAACGTATAGGCAAACTGGAGCGCGGGGTCCCAGCCGGCGGCGCCCGGTAGCTCAAAAGAGTTCGCCGCATACTGGCCCCAGGGAGTGCTGAACTGGGACGACGCTTTGCCGAACGTGAAGCCGGCGAATTGCATGAAAGCGTAATAGAGACCGGGGGTACCCTGATCGATCTGATTACCAATGCCCGTCGTATACGTCGTGCCGCCTGTCCCGGCACCGCTGTAGGTACCCCCTGTATAGGTCCAGGCAAACTCGGCGAAAGTGCGAAGCAGACCGTATTCGGTCGCGGTACGCGTATCGACGAAGAGGTCTTGACGAGTGCGCCAGCTGTAATAGTCGCTCAGGCGATTGTGCGCGGCACCGACGCCGTTGTTCGGCGCATCATAATGGTAACTCGTGTTAAATGTCGTTTCAGCGCGCAGGTAGCCGCCCAATTTGATACACGTATCAGTACCCGGGATGTAGAAGAACCCAGCGCCATACAAGGAGCAGATCTTAACGTACTCAACCGCTTTAGCCTTGACCGGGAGATCAGCCGCGTGTGCCCCGCCCAAGGAGACCAGTGCCGCTGCCGAACCCAGAAAAAGGCTCTTTGCCATCTTCATAAAAGACCTCCAGTGTTTCACTTGAAGATTGGCCGCTCACCCCGGCGATTGACCATCTTCGCCCCCCAATCGGTCTCGGCCGACAGGGTCTTCCTCGAACGCCGGCTACTAGATTGACCGCTGGCGTCGCGGTGCGGATCATCCCGCCGCTCGCAGGGTTACGTTGACAGATTGCGTTCGATATCGGCGTGAAAACTTTGTACGAAACGCACGAACGCGCCACCGCACTGAGCCAGAGTGTTCTAATCGCGTCATAACCGTACGATTAGTACGGACGATGCAGATGAACGTACGTTTCGTACGCACGATCATTCATTTGGGTCCGGGTTGAATTGCACGCCGAGATTATTCGCGAGCGCCTGATACTCAATTCGAGAGCTGCATGCTGAGAGGCATGTAGATCTGATCAGGCTTAATCAGCGCGCTCCGTCGCACGCAATCTTCGACGCCGATGCGAATGAGCGCGAACAGCTAGCTACAGCACAACGATTCGAGAGGACGAGCGCAACGTCGCGCACGTGTTGATGGATCACCGAAACGTTGCGTACCCCTCGCTTTTCGAATTCGCACACCCGATTGCGGTGGCACGACTATCTACACGTTGCTTTGTTCGCCCTGATACGCGCTGAATTCGGCATGCGGTAGGTTTCCCAGGTCTGAGGCCTGAACATCTCCTCAAGACATCGGACGCACTACTCCAATGATTATATTAGCGCTCGGGCAAACTCAGGTTCGACTATCTTGAAGGTTTACTCCAAGATTTCTCTTCGTGTTGATTGAAGATTGAATGAAGTAGACGTGCTGAAGCCGGCAATCAGCAAGGACATTCGGTCCATGCCTTGGCTCCGCCGAGAGCAATGCTTTGTAAAGCCAGCGCCTTGGAGTCATGAGAACCGCAGATGAACAGGAAAGCACCATCGCCCAATCTGACGAAGAGCTAGATTCCAGGGCTGTGTCGAATGCAGAACAGAGCTGCATGCACCCAATCAGCACGACCCTGCCGATCGAGGGGGCCGCGAACTTTTGAATGAGCGTGACTGTGCCGCACAATGGTGTGCTTCGGTGGTCCGCATTGTTCGGGGCATGCTTTGGCGAGGTGATCGAGAATGGCCAGCGCGATCAGGCCAGGCTCGGTAATGAACAGTCGCACACATTCAAGCCGCCCGCCCCGCGTTATCTGGGGATGTCCCGGGTTCTGTTGAATTTCTGAAGAGGTCGGCGTTGCCCACCTTGAGCCGGTAGGCTCGGGGTGCTGATTCCAAAGGAGAGCAACGCCATGACGAGAGATATCACACCGGCTGGTGCGCTGGCGACCGGGGCCGTGGACGAAGCGTTTGCAGAAGTGCGGGCAAGCTTCGATCGGTTCTGCCTTGCGGCACGGATCGAGGCGCTCGGCACGATGATGGAGGCGGATGTCACGGCGGCCTGGGGCCGCGCCACGGCCGCGATGCGGCGCGGCGGGCGCACCGTTGGGGCCGAACGCGGGGCCGGATCGGCTTCCACGGCGGCAAGATCGAGGTCGAGCGTCCGCGGGTCCGGGGCGTGGACGGCCGCGAGGTCACCATCCCGAGCTGGGAAACGGCGGCGCAGGAGGACTGGCTCGGTCGCTGGGCGATGAACCTGATGCTGATCAATGTGTCGACGCGCCGGTTCGGCCGCGCTGTCCGGCTGCCCGAGGGTGACGTGCCGGCACCGCCCGGATCGGGAGTTTCGAAATCGGCGGCCTCGCGGCGGTTCGTAGCGCTGTCGGCGGCGCGGCTGGCCGACTTCATGGCTGCCGATCTGTCCGCGCTCGACCTTCTGGTGGTCCAAATCGACGGGCTGCATCTCGGCGCGATCTCGTGCTGGTCGCCGCGATCGGGGTTGACGGCGAAGGCAACAAGCATCCGCCGGGGCTGGTGGAAGGGGCGACCGAGAACGCCGCAACGGTTCAGGCCCTGCTGGACAACCTGGTCTCGCGCGCGCTCGACCCGACGGTGCCAAGACTGTTCATCGTCGACGGCGCGAAAGCGTTGTCGAAGGCGATCCGCCGCACCTTCGGTTCGGCCGCTGCGATCCAGCGCTGCCAGATCCACAAGGCGCGCAACATCATGGAACGCCTGCCGAAAGAGCATCATGCGGCAACCCGTCGGGTGCTGCGCCAAGCTTGGGAGCTCGATGATGCCGACAAGGCTGAAAAATCGATCCGCAATCTCGCGCGCCGGTTCGACCAGCAATGGCCGGGCGTAGCGGCGAGCATCCTCGAAGGCCTCGACGAAATCCTGACTGTCGTCCGGTTGAAGCTGCCGAAGCAGCTTCGTCGATCGCTCGCCTGTACCAACATCGCCGAGAACATGATGGGCACCATTCGCCGCGTCACGTGCAACGTCAAACGCTGGCGGGATGCCGGGACGGCCTTGCGCTGGGTCACGGCCGGCATGATCTAGGCCAACAAGGGCTTCCGACGATTGAAGGCGCATAAGCAATTGCCGGTTCTGCGTGCGGCCCCTCAAGCTCACCACGATCGCATGACGATCAAGCCCGTTGCCCACGTCACGAGGGCCGCGTAACATTCATTCCGGCAACGTCGGCCGACGTAGTTCAACAGCGATCGGGACATCCCCCGTTATCTGTCGCTATGGATCGATGGCTGGCATCAAGGGCTCGGTTGAAGCGTAAGCGCCTGAAATAAGCTTGTAGCAGCTGCATGCCTTCTGCTCGAGGCACGCGCGTTCCTCAATCCGCAACACGCCGCGAGTTTTGCGAATCAATCCTTGTTCTTCGAATCGGATCAGAGTTTCCGTCACCCCAGCGCGGCGCAACGCCAAAACAGAAGAGAGGTAATCATGTGTTACTGGAAGCACATCAGCATCAATAGCGTCACTCGCCAAACACAGCCAGCACGCGAGCCGTCTCTCACGATCATGTCGGACGCCACACAATCCGGTCTGAGCGCAATGCAAGCTCAGTGCATGAACGTACCGGAGAAGATGTTCTCGAATTCCAGAGCGCTCGCGCATCACGCGTCGAAGGTCCTCAACGCGAATTCTGTGCGCACTTCCCGGAAAGAGCACCACAGATTGATGGGTGGCAAGATGGGGCCCGAATAGGAGCGAAGCGCCGATAGCTCCGCCAATTCCTATCACCGCTGTTTCAAGAACGCTTCCCGCGGCGACAATTCTAAGCGAGACAAGTCCCGACTCTACAAAATAGACATGATCGAGTGGCCTCTTCGACTCTTGCAGGACCATGCGTTCTTTTAGAATGACGGGCTCAAGGAATTCCCCTATCGCCGCGAGCTCTTGAAGGGAAATCCTCGCCAGAATCTCGTTTTTGAGAAAGCGCCGCGAACCAGAGCGGGCCGCACCGGACCGCTGGAGCATCCGATCTGCGTCGGAGGTTCGCGTGAGAGCTGCAGCGCCGGAGACTTCAAGCGCTTCGCGGACGGCGGGTACTTGGTCGGTCATGCTGCGGTCCGCCTCTGTTAAGGATATCTTTTTAGATCACCCTCTTCACGGACTGTTGATTCTTAGTTTAGCGATGCGCCGCCCCCGATTCATGCAATGGGACGGCATTCGGCGAGTAAATCCTGCGATGGAAGGCCGTCTGCCGATTCATTCCGGCGAGCCCCGCGTGGCGCATACCTGGGCTCCTCTGCCGGCGCATCTTGTTTGAAGAGCCCCGGCGT
Source organism: Bradyrhizobium huanghuaihaiense (assembly GCF_025200885.1). Lineage (NCBI taxonomy): Bacteria > Pseudomonadati > Pseudomonadota > Alphaproteobacteria > Hyphomicrobiales > Nitrobacteraceae > Bradyrhizobium > Bradyrhizobium huanghuaihaiense. Next base: position 8,306,270 of record NZ_CP104172.1, read on the forward strand.
TTTGCGGGTGCCTCGCGAGATTTAGGTCCCGGATCACGTGCAAGCCCGAGTGTTTGCGGCCACAAGAGTTGGGCGGTTCTGCGCACGTCCGAAACTGCGACCATGCACATGGAATGACGAACATGGACGCTGGGTCCTCCGAGAAGGCCAGGTAAACCCATCAGCCAAGATAGGCGCTGTCTCGAATCGACAGATTTTCGGGTGGGCAAGTCGACGCGCAGTCTCTCTCGCTAAGGTCTGCGCAAGGATACACTGATCGCGTCCATGGCCTGCTTTCGCGGCACGTATGCGATCGGTACAGGGCACCAGCAGCGGTGTCCTGCGGCCAGCTGCATGCGTCCCTCGCCTAAAGCAACTTTAGCCGTTGCAATTCGACGCGCTCAAATTACTCAAGCCTCGCCTTCATTCCGCAGCATTTGTTCGAATTCGGGCCGATTCCTGCTGTTATTGGTCCTCGACATACCTCAATGATCGCTTGTTCGCTGCTGACGCATGTAAACGCGAACGGAAGGGCCTAAGAGCCTTAGGCTGTGCCGCGCCACGCAAATTCCTGCAAACCGAAAACTCCGCTGGGTCGCTTTGGTCATGATTTCGCTTTCGGATCTCAAGCGCCGCATCGATGAGGGCGAGCTCTCGCCGGCTGCTGCACTCTCGCAATCACTCGCGGCGATCGAAAGCACGAAGAGAAAATCGGCGCCTTTGTCTGCCGCGCGAACAGCCCGCGGGCCAGAAATGACGGGCCGGCATTGCCGTCGGAATCCAGGATCTCATCGATACATCAGATACTTCCGACAGAAATGGGCTCGCCGATCTACGAGGGCTGGCAGCCGCGTGCGGACGCGTCAGTGGTGACGCTGCTCAAGCGTGCGGGCGCCAGCATTGTTGGCAAGACCACAACGTGTGCTTTCGCCGGGCACGATCCCACTGCCACACTCACTCCGCGTAATCATAACCACACACCGGGCGGCTCGTCGGCAGGCTCAGCGGCGGCCGTCGCCGCCGGCATGGTTCCACTCGCGGTAGGTTCGCAAACCGCTGGCTCGGCAATTCGCCCCGCTTCCTTCTGCGGCGTAGCTGCGATCAAGCCGTCTTATCGGCTGCTGCCGACCGTCGGTCTGAAATGTTATTTGTGGACGCTTGATAAAGTCGGGCTGTTTGCGGCCGGCGCGGAGGACCTTGGGCTCGCTCTTGCAGCGATATCCGAGCAGTCGGAGTTTGCAGGTTACAGGTTGTCCGACTCCGCTACGCATCGGCGTAGTTACGCACGATTTTGCCGGCCCAGCGGAAGAAGAATCCGAAGCGGCATTGCGGAAAGCGGCTTCAGCGGCGCAGCGCGCGGGCGCCAACGTCCAGCACCTCGAGCTTCCCGGTATCTTTGCAGAAACATGGCAGATCCAAGCCAACATCTGGGATTTCGAGCTGCACCGCGCGCTAGCCTGGGAATACCAGACGCATCACGACGCGATTGCGCCGAAGCTGCGTGCCAGAATGGATGAAACAGTGGACATTCCGCCAGCGCCTATCGTGCGGCGTTGCACACCGCAAACAGCGCGCGCGCTGCATTCCCCAATGCACTATCCGATCTGGATGTGGTCCTAACCTATTCCGCGCCTGACGCCGCACCGATCAGTTTGGATTCGACAGGTGGAGCGCGCTTCAACAGCCTCTGGACAGTCCTGGGCGCGCCATGCGTCAATGTGCCCGCTCATATTGCAGAGAACGACTTACCTGTCGGAGTGCAAATCATTACACTCTTCGGCGACGACGCCAAAGCACTCGCCGCCGTGAGGTTCCTTGAAAGCGCGTTGCGGCGCTAAAGTTCACTTGGCATGTAAAACTTGGCTCTGACACAATCTCCACTTAGCTCTATTCTGCAGCAGAACGCTTTTCCGCTCGCATAGGGTTCACGGCGACCAGCTTGACGCGCGTGCGCTGACATTCAGTTCTTGAAGCACGGCAAAGTCATTGGTCTGCTTCGGTGCTGCGTCACGCCTCACGCTGCCGGCTCACCCGAGTTGCCCTTCGACTTGACAGTTATTATCGAGACGCAGGTACCAATTGGGTGCCATCCCCAGACCGATAGCTCGACAACGCTTCACGTTGGGCTGCATTGCGACCGCGCCCAGGAAGTTGGCCGCGATCTGATCTTTGAGTAGCGCCACGCAATTGTCCCTTCGATAGGCGGCGGAACTTCACGTAAATGAGACGTCAGTAGCCGCGCGTCAGGTCAACCACGTTGCGTAAAGGTCTCTTCTCGATAAATCGCTGCAGGTTGTCGCCAAAAATTTCGAATACGCGGGCGCTGTAATCGCTCGGGTAACCTGCGATGTGGGGAGCGATGATGACATTAGGCATCGTCCAGAGCGGGCTATCGGCTGGGAGTGGTTCTCGCTCAAACACGTCGAGAAGGGCTCCGCTGATCGTGCCGGCCTGCAGCGCCTCGACCAGCTCGGTTTCGACAACCACGGAGCCCCTTGCGATGTTGATCAGGAAGGCGCTCCGGCGCATGACTTGAAGCTGGTCGCCGCCAATTAGCCTCGACGTTTCTGGCAGGCGCGGAACGGCTAGAACAACGAAGTCGGAGAGCGCTAAGAGTTCAGGAAGGGCATCCGGTGGCACGAGCCTGTCGACGTCGGCGATCGGCTGGCTCACGTCTCGTTTGGAACCGATCACCGTCATTCCTGCGCTTTTGCCGCGTCGAGCAATTGCTGAACCAACTGATCCAAGCCCGACTACGCCGAGCGTGCGCTCCGCCAGGGGCGGAACGCATCGTGGACGCCACTCCTTTCGAGACTGCTCGCTCATAAGCGTCGGGAAGTCCCACTGCATCATGCCGATACCAGTCATTACGAAATCGGCGATGAGGTCGCCATGAATACCGCGAGCATTCGTAACAATGATGTCACTAATGCGCTCGCGGATCGGTACGAACGCTTCAACACCAGCGACGGTAGCCTGGACCCAGCGCAGTCTGCGCGTGTTTTCGAAAAGACGGGCAGGAAAACCCGAGGGGCTCGTCAAAATGACGTCAGCTTCTGGCACATGACGTTCTAGCGACTTCGCATCTTTGGCGCACAACACGCGAACATTGGGAAATCGCCCACGGATCAAACGCAGATAGTCATCGGCGCTCGCATCGTGGATGAGAACGGTGATCGCATCCGCTGCCGAAGGCGTGGAAAATGCCATAGTGAGGTTGTCCTATTGCTGCCGCCCGAGAGCGCATCTAAGGGAAGGAAAGGAGGTCTAGTGACACGTCTTATCGATGATTGTAGTACTGACAGTTCGCGGGGTCCCGGTCGCTCCTAACTGGAAGCGCGCAGCGCGGGCAGTTTCTCGACCTCAATTCGAGCCCTCTAGCTCCATTCCAAACGAAGCGACAATCGGCGTCCGCCCACTTACGTGCGCACTATTTTGTTAACTCGCTCGAGTCGAGCACTGCGACCTGCTATCCATCGTTCCCAATCAATTGTCTTTTTCAACGCATTGCGCTCAGGCGAGTCGAGCAACAGATCTTTGCGGATCTCTTCCGGCAACTTGACGTCGGTGGTTACGCCATACCGAATTGCCCGCGGCAGCCCTAGCATACCTTCGTCAGAGAGAAGCTGCTCAGCAAAGGCGTGAGCGGCTTCCTGGTGCCTCATGCCCCTAACCACGTTCATGTACGTGCTAACGCAATAGAGGCCTTTAGCAGGAACGACAGTCTCAATTGGGGCACCCTTGCTACGCAACTCGTAGGCGCGACCGTCGAAAAAGATGCCTGCGTACGCTTCTTCGTTCTGCAACATCTGTATTTCAGCGACGCTGCTCTGTGCTAAAGCGACAATGTTCCGCTTCGCAGCCTCCAGAATCTTGTATGCGGGCTCCATATCTGAGACCGAGCCTCCATTTTCCTCCGCTAAGCCGAGAAGATAGAGGTTGCCGGCGTCGAAGGTCGGCGCTGGAATAACCACGCGTCCCTGCAGATCCGGCCGCGCGATATCCGAATATGAGGTGAGCGGCTGCTTGATGTATTTTGAGTTGTACACCGGAACGACAGTGTAGACACTGAATGGCACACCGTAGCCGTCGTATTCGCGAAAGTTCGGAAGGATGCGTCGAATATTGGGAACGTCTGTCGCCCCCATCTCCTGGATAATGCCTGCCTTAAGTAGTTCGACCATGAGGGCACTATCCGCCTGAAACAAGTCATATGGCGGATTGTCCTTGTTTGCGATCAGTTTGACGACGTCGGCTGATTGATTGCCAGCGATGATTTGGACCTTGAGCCCGTATTTCTCGTCAAGTGGCGCGGCTACGCTCTTCATTAACGCTTCGTCCCAGGCACCGCCGAACCCGTTTACACGCAGCGTAATGCCCGCAAACTTTTTCGACTGAGCCTGAATGTAGGGCGCGGCCAGAACGGCCGTGGCAGCCGTCGCGAGCTTCAAAAATCGTCGCCTTTGCATTTTCCGATCTCCCTCGCTTTTCCCGCTCGAAAATACTGTGCCTCGGTAGCGCTGGCAGGAGGATAACCTTCGGGAACGTCGGTCCAATCAAGAACTTATCCCGATTAGTGGCTCGGCTCCCGCTATACGCCGGTATATGCTTGCCCTGCTCTGCTGCACTATCCTCCCGCGCGTTTTCAGTTATGGGTTTTGCTGAACCGAGGGTCGCATTTCTCAAGCGACGGTACCCGCTTCTTCAGATTTAAAAATATCGGGATGAGACACCCCCTAGCAGAAATACTGCGCCTGACAGGCCGAATTTGACGCTTTCATGTCAGTGGTCTTTCGATAAGCTCGGCCGCCGACTTGGGAAATTCGAATGGGCGCGGCCTAGCCGGCACGTCTCTTGTCTTGGGCCTTCGGGCTCCTCGTCATTCCCTTTGCCATCCGTCACACCGGGGCCGCTGGCGGGACTGCCGCGCTTGAGCCTCGCGATCTCGAACTATTCTAGCTCAGCTGCCGGTGCGAACGTACTGCGGGCCGTCGGCGTAATCTCCTTCCCTACTTGCTAGTCAGCGATCGCGCCTGAGCGCACTCTGCCGACCACACAGCCTCTAGGTTCTGGACCCTGCGTAACTTACCATCTCTCCGCGCGCCGCCCCGGTCCGTTGTCACACGACGGTTGGCGTCTCGGACCGGGTACACAGTTGAAACGGTGCTGCGGAGAGAGACGTCACTTGACGATGAGTTCTCGTGGGAAATCGGAGAAGCATTGGGCTCCGCTCTCTGTCATCCGAACCGATTCACTGATCATCAAACCCCACTCATCGGTCCAGATGCCAGGTATGCAATGGAACGTCATATTTGGTTTGAGGACAGTGCGGTCTGATGGCCGTAGACTATAGGTGAGCTCACCCCATGTGGGCGGATATCCAATTCCAATGGGGTATCCGATGCGGCACTCTTTGGTCAACCCGTAGCGATTGATGACCTGGCGCCAGAGACCCTCAACCTCGCCGCACGTCATACCTGGACGGGCGGAGTCGACAACGGCCGTAAGACCTTCAATCAATATATTTGCCGTGTCCTTCAATCGCGTGGGTGGCCTACCTAGGTGAACCGCCCTTGCCAGGGGAGCATGATAACGATGCCGGCATGCACCGAGCTCAATGCTGGTTAATTCGCCCTGCTTGTGTGGACCATCTATCCACGTCAAATGAGGTGTTGCCGATAGCCGACCAGCCGGTAGCAACGGTGGCTTACACATGTACTCTCCAGAATGATCATCATCTCCGTATATCTCTCTATAATAGATTTTTGCTGCGACCTGGCTTTGTCTTACGCCTGGAGCGATCTCAGATACGGCATCATGCATCGCTTGGGTTGAGATCTTTCCCGCCTGCATCATGTATTCGATCTCTGCGGGCGACTTAACGGCTCTGACCCAATTGACAAGTCGATCTGCGTCCTTGAACCGTGAATTCGGTAACTGTGTCGTGAGCACTTGGTGGCAGCGCGCTGAGTAATAGTAGTTATCCATCTCGACTGCGATGGTCTTTGCGTTCATTTTTGTTGAGTGAATGACAGAAGCAATAAAAGCCATCGGATGCGATGACTCGGATCCCACAAATTCATCTCCATAGGAAAGCACGTTCTCCGGCTTCATGTAGACCGTCAGTCGGGCACCAAGCTCGTCGATGTTTCGTACCACCAAGATCGGCTCATCTTGAGTGAGAGAAACGATCAGCATCTGATGCGTATAGTATGAGCAGGCATCGTATCCCGAGAGGTAAAAGATGTTGGCGGGACAGCTGACAAGCAGGAGGTCAATGCCTGACGCTTGCATTTTGCGTTTTGTGTTGTTGACCCGTTGGGTCATTTCTGCATTCGAAAACGGTCTTTTCGGTTCGTTCATATCACCCTCCCTTGGGGCGCTTGCTTAGAGAAGAGACGCTTGACTTACACAGAGGTGGCGTTTTGAAAGCAGAGGAGCGAGCTCACCCGCAGCATTCCTGCTTTGAGTTCGGCGCGTCTTACCTTCGTGCTCCGAAACGATGGTGACGCGCGCGGCTTAAACACCTAACCTCGAACTATTTTGTTGACGCGCTCGATCCGAGCGCCGCGGTCTGCCATCCACCGTTGCCAATCGACCCTCTTTTTCAGGGCGTTGCGTTCGGGGGAGTTGAACAGGAGGTCGTTGCGAAGCTCTCCTGGCAACTCGACATCCGTCGTTACACCATACCGAAGCACTTGTGGTATTCCGAGCATGCCTTGATCGGACAGTAGCTGCTCAACCAAGGCATGTGCTGCCTCTGGATGCTTCATGCCTTTGATGACGTTTATGTAGATGACGACCGAGTAAATGCCCTTGGTCGGGACGACGGTCACAATGGGAAGGCCCTTGGTGCGCAGTTCGTGCGCGCGACCATCCCAGAAAGCTGCCCGCGTAAGCCTCTTCGCTCTGAAAGATCTGCACCTCGGCGACGTTGGTCTGTGCGAGCGCGACTATATTCGGCTTCGCGGCCGTCAATAGCTGGAATGCCGGCTCCATGTTCGTGATTGAGCCACCATTCTCCTCTGCCAAGCCGAGAAGATATAGGCTGGCAGTATCCTGTGTCGGGGCTGGAATGACCACGCGACCTTTGAGATCCGGCCGAGCGAGATCTGAATACAAGGTCAACGGCTGCTTGATGTATTTCGAATTGTAAACGGGAATTACGGACGCCACGTTGAAAGGAACGCCGTAATCGCCGTACTCGCGGAACCCAGGACGGATGCGCTTGATGTTGGGAACGTCTGATTCCTTGATCTCTTCGATCACACCGGCCTTAAGGAGTTCGACCATAACGGCACTGTCGGCCATGTACATGTCGTACGGAGGATTGTCCTTATTCGCGATCAGTTTGATCAGGTCCGACCCCGTCGCACCGGAATTGAATTGAATCTTTAATCCGTACTTTTCTTCGAGCGGCGCCCCCACGCTCTTCAAAAAGGTTTCATCGTAAAGTCCACCGTATCCGTTTAAGCGCAATGTAATGCCGGTGAACTTCTTTGATTGCGCATGGACGAAAGGTGCACCCAGAGCGCCGGCAGCAGCCACTGTTCCGAACTTCAGGAATGTTCGCCGTTGCATGTCCGCACCCTTCTCTATTCGTTTCGCTCTCTGAAAATGCCAGCTACTCGGCTCATTCCACAAACTCCCCGGCAATATGGATCAATCATTCCACGTTTCGCGGAACCGGAGTGCACATCTTGAAGGTTGTGATTATCGGCCGTATGCCGACGGGCTGAAGGTGTTGGGATAGCGCATTCGGGGCGCTCGAATCTCCGAGCGCCGTTGAGCTTGCCGTCCAGCGCGGATAGCTCGTAGCCAGAGCGTCTATGAACTCGCTGCGAGGGCCGAACAGCCACAGCTTCCGGATCACGCCCAACTGCTCGTTGCAAACCTTTGGAGATGCTTGCACCTATCGCAAAGACTAATAGTCGCGAGGTCTGGATTTAGCTGTTATAGAGCTTGCGTCGATGAAATTCGGCGCAATCTCGAACGATATGAAGCTTTCATACGCGTGCGCAACGGGCGTGACCGACGCTTTCTGCTGATTCTCCATTTCGTCGTCGGGTCACATTCCCCGAGTTCGAGGGGCACTAAGACCGCCGTCGAAGGGGCGAAGATCGGGTGCCGGAACGTTTTCGTTAGGCTACTTGGCGACCGACGGGCATGGGGTGTAGGACAAACTCGATAGCCGCTCTGATTAGCGGCGAATGGATACCTGGTGCGGTGCTTTTATCATCTGCCGCGTATCATATGGCCATGCGAGCCTGAGAAGCGTTGGCCTCGCATGCACGCTTTGACGGGAATAGGAGGCGGAGCCCGAGCGAATTGCCCAGCATCACTCCCTAATCCTTGCCCGCGCGACTACTCGGTTAGAGTCACATCGTGAGCCGCTTCACACTCGAAGACCGCGCCGGCGCACCTAAGTCGCATTCACGATCTCCGACGAATATTGCCGTCGTTGGCGCGGGCGCGGCTCGCTCAACATGCGCGATCGCCCACGCGTTATCGGGACTAGTCTTGAGTCAGCGTAGTAATATATTACCTATTTTGCCTGAACTCGCAGCCGCAGGCACCCACTAGCTGCAGCTGGGTATACGCAATTGTGTTCTACGGGAACGTGCCGCCGGACCGTTGGGTTGCGATGCATACGATCGGGCCAGCTATCTCGCGGAGAAGCGTCAGCGCGCGCGATCCTTCTGGCCTCAATCACTCCGCAATCGCGTATGACGATCGCCGCGGATCTGCGCCACCCATTACCAGATCGTCTCTCTTTCGGATCGCGTTCACTCCGCCCATGAAGCGGGACCAGCTGTCAACTCGCTTCACGGTCCAGCCGGCTTTGGTCAGCGCATCGTTCCACTCGGAGGGGCATCTGCTCTCCAGCACAACCTCCCGCCCGTCGTCGTGGCGCAAGCGCGGCCACTCAATAGCGGACTGGATGTCGAGCCCCTGCTCGAAGTGGCGTCGTATGACCTGGAGCAGTGCCTGCGGCTGGCCATGGTCTCCCGGCGTGGCTATTGCGAGCTCCACGCCCCCTTTCCCCGTCACCATTGCCGGGCAGAGCGTATGGAAGGTGCGAAACCCGGCACGAAGACCGCGAACCGGATCGCTATCGAGCCGCTCGAGCATGGCGCGATTGTGCAAGACGAGTCCGTGACTTGGGCAGACAATTCCTGATCCGAAAGATTCGAATAGCGATTGAACCCACGACACCGCGCTTCCCTCGGCATCTATGACAACCAACGTCGACGTGTCGCCACCGCCCGCAACGCTCATGGCGGGGCCTGCTTGAAGCTCCAATTTCCTGAGGCGGTCGGGCGAGAGCAGGTCTGGCGGCAGACAGATCCTTCGCTGGTCAGCGCAGTAGGTGTCGCGCATAGTAAATGCTGCGGTTTTCCGCGCCAGATAGGCAACAGGATCGATGAGGGGATCCGATCTGTCGGGGGGCGGCGGCGCTGGCTGAACTTCCGACAGGGCTAGCATCGCGAGTAATGCAAGCCCTTGCGAGTTCGGCGGCGCCACATGCACCTCCCGCCCTCGCCACGGGATTGACAATCCGCGCTCGAACACCGTCGCGTGCCCCTCTAAGTCCTCACAATCTATCAGCACGCCGCTAGCGCGCGCTTCGGCGAGCCACTTCCGAGCAAGATCACCGGAATAGAATGATCGCCAACCTTGGGCTGACAGAACCCGCATCGTTGCGGCAGCAGCGTGCTGCTTCAAACGCTCTCCGAGGCGACGCCCCCCTGCCGGACCGAAATTGGTAGCCAGCGCTGGGAATTGTTTCACGAGGTCCGCGTATTCGGCTCCGTTGAAGAAGTGGATCGCCGACGCGTCGAGAGCAACGCCCTGCTCGGCGAGTTCAATGGCCGGTTTTAGCACTTCTGCGAATGAGCGAGTGCCGAACCGATCGAGTGCCTCACCCCAGGCCGCAACAACGCCAGGTACTGTGACCGGCAGGGGTCCGCGCTGTGGCATTAGAGTCAGACCGCGCTTGCGCAGCTCGTGAGACGATGCAGCGCGTGGCGTTGCGCCAGAACCATTGATTGCGGTGACATCGCCATCCGACCTCGCATACAGCGCGATAGCGTCGCCTCCAAGGCCGTTCATGAACGGAATGGCAATGGCAAGGGTGGCGGCGGCCGCAATTGCCGCATCGATCGCATTACCGCCGCTTCGCAGCATAGCGGCTCCGGCTTCCGCGGCCTTGGGATGACCAGCGACCACCATCCCGCGATCACCCATAATGATGGGACGATGTGATCTGAAGACTTCTTCTCGGGTTGTCACGACTAGTTCCTCCAAAATCCGAATGTGTTCACTGACGCGTGCGTGAGTGATGAAGATCGTGCCGCCGTGATCCGCAAAGGTGCCGGAGCATGCCAGCTGCTCAAGTCACATAGTCTCCAGCACCACGTGTATTTCAGCAGCATCGTTGGCACTGATAGAAGCGACCTACACTAGCTCTCTACGAACACCTTGGGACGACATCGATGCGCATCTGCGCAACACATCCGATCACCACCTTCAAGTCGCACCTATCACGCACCAGAGCAACGGAGCGAGGCCGACCCGTCGTGGTTGTGTTTTCGGCGTACATTTCAATACCCGTTCTGCGACTGGAACCATTGCGAGCGGCACCGACCAACCGGCACTACCCTGATGTGGATCAAGACTCGGCTATGACGGCGGAAGCAAGAAGCATTCGCCGACGCACCCGATCACTTGATCCGATAAGCAGACGACATATGAGACACGCGAACGTTTTCGCGATGGAAGGACATCCGTCATGCCAGCACTTGGCGTCAGACCAACCCCGCAAAAGAGGTGCGCGCGCATGCGTTATGAATGAGGGTCACCAAATGCGTGAAATCGAACACTGGCAGGCCGACTTCCGCTTGGATTGCCCCCGCATAGGGCGGCAATAAGGCGCATTCTAGAAGGAGAGCTCCAGTATCAGGAGCCTCGTCCACGAGTCGCTTGGCCACTGTAACCACTTCATTCTTGATACGTGGGAAGTCTAGGGTCGTGTCATTTTGCCATGCCGTTTTGGCGAACTCCGGGCAACCGTCCATTCCCGCCACATGGATCCTCGCGGGGTCGATGTGCGCTGCTGAGAGATGGCGTGCGGATAAGCTCCGCGCGTCGGCGGTAATAACACCGACACGACGCTCTCTTCGTAGAGTGGCAGCGATGAATGGGATCAGCATGAGTGATGACGAGAACACGGGGATGCCGACCGCCTCGAGCAATTGATGTTGAAACAACACCGAGAACCCGCACGACGTCGTGATGGCATGACAGCCCTGCTGTTCCAAGTAACGAGCACCGTTGAGCCAAGGCTCAATGGCTTGCCGGAACTCCATGCTTTCCGGATCGAGCGCACCAAGATCGCGTACTGTGCCATTCCCCGAGGTGCCTTTGACGACATAGTGCAGAACTGGAAAGGCGAATGACGATGCATTTCCAATCGCGCCGGGCGGCCGCGGAATAAGTGTTTCGATCATCAGTATCCCGACCCGATGACCGTAAACGTTTTGCCCGCCCCTAAGTAAACCGCTTTCCATCATGCGCCTCTGAACGTTCATTGTTGCCACGAACGCCGCCTGCGAAATCATCTAGAAAATGATACCTCACATTCAAGTTCCTTTTCTTCGGAGGAGTCCCGAGGAACGCAGAAATTGAGCCATAGCATTCACCCAAAACCCCGGTTTTTGTGCGAATCGACAGTGGCCGGTTGATGTGCATATCCACTGATGCCGGAATTGCGCACTACACGCCAAGCGGCTGACGGATTCAGCGCGAAGGATCCTTCGGGCTCGCTGTCGAAGGCATAGACGTCGAATTTGTCGTTCAATCCTCGACACCCATGCCGGTCGCCGGCCGCCAGCGCCACTACGACGGTGGAGGATGTCGCGGCGATTGAGAGCGCAGGCGATCCGGACCGGATCGCTCCGCGAGATCAACCCTGCCAGCCCATTACGGCACTGCAGCCGTCGGGACCAAGCTATCTGTACGGTTTCGCCGCAGATCACTCGAATCCGGCGAGACAATCGCCACCACCAACGACTATCCACCCTCGCGTGGTCGCCGGAAGCTGAGGCCGAGGATCCTCTTGTAGGCTATCTGGGATGAAGTTGGGACTTTGTTCATCGACCCGAGTCATCAGTGCGGACCTATCTGGCAACGCACCATATTCAGACGCAGAAAAAGTGACGTGGCGAGCGCATCCGAGAACGGATAGCTGCTCGCCGAAAAACCATATCTGTGGATCTGCTTGAATGCGGCATTCAAGATTGCGCTTGGGTGGATGGAAGGACGCGGATCTCGCTCGTGCTGACAGTAATGCTGAGGAGATCACCGGGCGTTGGATGGCACCCAAACGGAAAGCGTTCCTGCATGGTCAGTCGCTCACCGTTGACTTCAAGCACGAGCCGCGTTGCTCCGCCGTAGTAGTGAGACTGGATCACTCGAGCCGACAACGCCTGCCCAGCAGCCCCATCCGCGGACAGCTTGATCTGCTCCGGCCGGATCACCGCGGTCCCAGGGCCAACGCCCCATTTGCCCGCGAGGCGCAGGCCGGCCGTTGACGTAAAGGCACCGTCGGGCCCAACCGTTCCTTGCAGCAGAGAACACCAGCCGATAAATTTAGCGACGAAAGACGTCGCCGGAGTTTCATAGATCTCGCCAGGGGTGCCAACCTGCTCGACTTGTCCGGCGTTCATGACCACAATGCGATCTGACATTGTCAGGGCCTCTTCCTGGTCATGTGTGACAAACAACGTGGTAACATTCACACCCCGGATCACCTCTCGCAGTTCTTCCCGCATGCGAACGCGCAATTGCGCATCCAAATTTGAGAACGGCTCATCAAGAAGTAGCACTGCCGGCCGCATCGCCAGCGCGCGCGCCAGTGCGATCCGCTGTTGCTGCCCGCCCGACAGCTGGCTCGGATATCGCTGAGAAAGGTGTGAAAGCTCGACGAGCTTGAGCATCTCCTTGACACGGCTTTCCCGTTCCGCACGAGGCCATTTCAAGTTTTCCAGGCCAAACGCGATGTTTTCAGCGACCGTCATATGCGGAAATAGAGCGTAGCTCTGAAACACCATTCCGGTATCCCGCCGATACGGCGGTTGATGTGTCATGTCGACGTTGTTGATGCTTATGGTACCCGATGTCGGCTCTACGAAGCCGGCGACCATGCGCAATGTTGTTGTTTTTCCGCAGCCTGATGGACCAAGGAGGCAAACCAGTTCGCCGCGATGCGCATCCAACGAAACGTTCGCTACAGCGACTGTTTCACCGTAGTGTTTGGAGACGGAGCGCAATTGCACGACGAGATCGCCGACATCTTGCATAGCATTTTCATTTCGCTTAGACGCCATATTCTCGTACTCTTTAGATGAAGCCAGCATCATTTGTCCTCACTACGTTAGTCTTTCCGCGCCAATCAGGCGCTCGATCGCGAGAATGACGACCAGTGTCACCACGATCATGATGCTCGATACGGCCGCGACGAGCGGATCATAGCTGGTATCGACATACGCAAAGATCTGCACCGGTAGGGTCACGTTGCCGCCATACGTGAGAAACACCGAAACCGTGGCATTTCCGAACGACGTTACAAAGGCGAAGATCGCAGCCGAGAGTAAGCCAGGCAGGATGAGCGGCAGGGTGATGCGTCGAATGACTTGCAACGGTGCGGCCCGGAGGTTCATTGCCGCCTCTTCGAGCACGCGATCGTGCAGGGCCAGACTCGCGAGAATCGTCCGCACGACGTATGGGATCGCAAGGACCAAATGCCCCAGGAGCAACGGATAGATTGTTTGAGTAAGATCTAGCCAGGCGAAGAGCTGCAATAGCCCAATGCCGAGTACGACGGCAGGGACGATCAAGGGGGAGAAGGCGAGCCCCTGGAAGAACGCTTTTCCTGGAAAGGAATACCGGTTGATCGCGAAAGCGCCGGCAAAACCAATCACCAGCGCCATGATAGCAACGAGCACGGCAACATAGGTGCTGGTCCAGAGCGCATTCATAAACAGCTCATTCTCCACGGCCTTCTGATACCAGCGCAGCGAAAAGCCTCTAGGCGGAAAATTCATGGTGTCGCCGCTGGTGAACGACGACACGATCACCAGAATTGCCGGCAGCGCGAGCATCGCGTAGACAAGTGCGCGAATGAAGGCGCCGACAGCAGCCATTGCATAGTCACTAAGATCAGACCGCATGTCGCCGCCCTCCAGTGATGAGACGTGACGCCGCCAAAGCGTTGAACGCCGCTGTGAGACCAAGCCCGCTCACAAAAAGGACGAAGGCCATCGCTGCGCCCGAAGGCCAGTTAAGCTCCGACATCATGCGTTCATAGATGAGGCTTCCGAGCATGGCAACGCGACTTCCGCCGATGAGACGGGGCGTGATGAACGCTGAAATCGAGAGTACGAAGACGAGATTGAAGCCGACGAGAATGCCAGGCACCGCAAGTGGAATGACGACTTTTCGGAAAGTGACGAAACGGTTGGCGCGCAGGTTCGCAGCGGCTTGCTCAAGCACAGGATTTATCTGCGTGACCACGCTCATGATGGATAAGATCATGAATGGAAGGAACTGCTGCACCAGGACCACTAATACGGCAGGCCGCGTAAAGAGAAGCTGTTTTGGCGAAGCAGCGATACCCAGACCTGTGAGCACCGAATTGAGAAGACCGTTGCGGCCAAGAATGATCAACCAGCCGAATACAATAACCACAAGGCTGAGCGTCAGCGGCATGATGACGATAATGGTTCGCCATCGCCGCGCTAACGGCGGAAGACGAGCTAGAGAGTATCCGGTGGGGAAGCCGAGGATTAAACAGATCAGGCTGACGATAAGCCCGTCAACGAACGTCTCCAGTAGGACGGACGAATAATACGAATCCGAAAAGAAGCGAACGTATTGGATCAGGCTAAAACCGGAGCCATCGAGAAGATGGCTAGAGGGCAAAAAGCTCGACCGCAGCAGTTGTAGCACCGGCACGACCATAAAGCCGACGAGAAGCAAGACCATCGGCGCCAGCAAGAGTGCCGCGGTTACCATGGGGCGTTTGAGGAGAGGCTCCTTCACGAGTCGACCTTTCACAGTTGCTACGGACCTGTTGAGTAAGCGGCGATGCTATGCGTATCCCAGAGGATCCGTGTAGAACCATAATGGGACCAAGCGCCCACACCTAGCCTCGCATTATCTTGTTAACCCGCTCGATTCGGGCGCCGCGCTCTGCCATCCACTTTTGCCAATCAACCTTCTTTTTTAAAGCATTGCGCTCGGGCGAGTTGAATAGCAGGTCTTTGTAGATACCTTTTGGCAACTTGACATCGGTGGTCGCGCCGTACCGCATCGCTTCAGGTATTCCGAGCATACCTTGATCAGAGAGTAACTGCTCCATAAACGCGTGTACCGCCGCAGGATGTTTTGTGCCCTTGACGACGTTCATGTAGCTGACGATTGAGTAGACGCCTTTAGGTGGGACAACGGTCACGATGGGAACGCCTCTGCTGCGCAATTCGTGGGCTCGGCCATCCCAGAATATTCCCGCATAGACCTCTTCGGCTTGAAACATCTGCAGCTCTGAAACCGTTGTCTGCGCGATGGCGGCAATGTTTGGCTTCGCCGCCTCAAGAATCTTATACGCTGGCTCCATGTCCGCGATCGAGCCGCCATTTTCTTCGGCCATGCCAAGAAGATAAAGACTGCTCGTGTCCAAGGTCGGAGCCAAAATCACCGCGCGACCCTTCAGATCTGGCCGAGCGATGTCTGAATACGACGTAAGCGGCTGGTTGACGTATTTTGAATTATACACCGGAACGACGGTCGAGACGCTGAATGGCACACCGTAGTCGCCGTATTCGCGGAAGCCCGGAAGAACGCGCTTGATACCGGGAACGTCTGTGGTTTTAATCTCTTCGATGAGGTTCGCTTTAAGAAGCTCTACCATGTAGGCGCTGTCGGCCTCAAACATGTCGAACGGTGGATTGTCCTTGTTCGCAACCAATTTGACGAAGTCCGCCGATTGATTGCCGGCCATGAATTGGACCTTCAGTCCGTATTTCTCCTCGAGCGGCGCAACGACCCGCTTGTTAAGGGTTTCGTCCCAGACCCCGCCGAATCCATTTACACGCAGTGTAATGCCAGAAAACTTTTTGGACTGAGCGCGGACGTAAGGCGCAGCAAGAGCGAGGGCGGCAGTCGCCGCCGCGGACTTTAGAAAAAGTCGCCTTTTCATCTCCCGATCTCCTCTCCTTAACTTCGCCCCAGCGAAGATGATGGTTACCTGCTTCTCTCGGAGGTCGTCGGGCAACCTCGAGAATATATCCTAGTTTTTTTATGGTCGGTTGAACCACGTCGCTGGCGGGCTGCAGGATCGTTCCCATCGCCGAGACGCGCTAAGCGCCGGACAGGCCGCCACTCGGCCGCGCAAGCACCGCGGCGAGGACGCTCTGTTGAGCCCCCCCTTCTGCCGCACGCTCTCGAGCGGAAATCCTGGCCCTGCCTACAGGAAGATCCCCTAGGCCTCGCTGCAGCCATGGTTCAACTGCCAAGCCACCAATCCCCGGTCGCTCATCAGGCGACCTGAAGCACAGCCACTGTAGTCCGGCTCAAGCCCAACAAGAATGTCAGGAACGCGTCGCATGAATGATGAGCCGTGAAGCACTGCACCTGTGCGCGACGTTGACAGATCCGATCTCCTCCCGTTCGCTGACCCCCGATCAGTCGCAAGCTCGATTTGATCTAAAAAATACCGCACTCTGAATAGGAATTTACTCGATCTAGCGTCACAATAGGCAGAAATTCTGCGTGGTTGCCCCGAATCACGACGCTTTCGAGAGCGGACATCTGGTGGAGCGCGCTCTTGCCGCGACGAGCGGTTCGAACCGCGAGGTCGGTCGGTAGACCTGTTCAGCGCGTAGGCGCTGGGAAACAGGGCACATCAAACGTGGCCCAGTAGTCTAGCTGAGAGCTCGCACCGGTTCGAAGCTCGCGACAGGCTGACATGGTGCGCCCCGCTGAGCCAGATACGCAGCACTGGATGTTCGCTCTGCCGGATGACGTGGTGTGCCCGCTTTGACCAAGAGTAGACTTTCAGCGGTAGACCAGGACCTAATCGGCAGCAGGGCCAAAGCCGTCGCACATTCCACAACGGAAGGCTTGCTCCACATTGTGCTCGCCGCCTCCCTTCAGCTCACGATGCTGCTCGTCATGAGTGGAGCGGCGCAACGTGACCGCAGCGCAGCGAGCTCAGCACGACGTCCAATAGCTGAATAACCCCTCCGGGGCACCTCTGATCACGAGCCACTCAATCGGCGGCGCCTGAGCAATCGGAAAATAGACTGCGAGCGACGCTCGCCAAACGGCTCGTGGGGAGCAGAGTGCGCTTCGGGAATGGTCGGCTTCTAACGATACAACATCGGCGGTAAACGTCCCGGCTTCTTTTGCCTGAACGTGCCGCCGATGCCAGCAGCGCTCAATTGAGGGCGCGGCACCGGCAACAAGAATGCTGCCGATGCGATAATGGAGCGGTCTTTAATCTTTCCATTTTCCGACTATTTGACGAACAGTTTACGCGGTGTCGATGTCAATGCTTCATGACCGCTTTCAGTGACGGCAAACGGTTGGGTAATGGTAATGCTCTTGTCGTCCAGCCACAGGCCGGTCATCATATGGAAGCACATGCCCGGTTGAAGCACCGTTTCGTCTCCCTTGCGCAGACTTGCAGTGCGTTCTGCTACCGACGGTGGGTAACCGATTCCAGTGGGATAGCCGATCCTCTCGTTCTTATCGATTCCGTGGTGTGCCAGTACTTTTGCAAAGGCGTCGAAAACTTCCGAGCAGGTGCGGCCGGGACGGACGCTCTCAACGCCGGCATTCAGAGCTTCCACGGCGATCTCCGAGAACTTTTGGTATGCTGGTGACGGCTTCCCGATGGAAATCGTACGGCTTAGATTGACTTGATAGCGATGCCGAAGCCCGTGGACTTCGAAATTGATTGTCGTAGAAGCCGGCAGCGGCTTGTCTGACCACGTAGAGTGCGGCGCGAGAGCACGTTCGCCGACACAGAAATGCAGGCATGAAGAATCATAGCTTCCCCCAAATTCGGGCGTTCCTGAAATCTGCTGGTGATAAATAGCGGCTGCGAGATCGCATTCACGCACACCTGGCTCTGCGACATCTACAGCCCGCTTCACCATCGCGTCGGCAACACGGCCCGCTTGACGCATGAACGACAGTTCGGCCGGACTCTTTATAAGACGGATCCAGTTGACCAAGAGGTCGGCATCTACAAAGCTCGCAAGGGGTAGCGCTCGAACAAGATCAGCATGAGCACGTGCGGAGTAATAATATCCCCCCATCTCAACGCCGATTCTCGCCTTTTCACCGCCGAGCTCCTTAACAACGCTCGCCATGAAATCGTACGCGGACAAGGTCGCCGAGTTCATATACTCATCCGGTATGCCTCTGATGTTTTCGTCAGCCAGATAAGTAGTTAGTCTTGCCGATGTAGTGTCTATGCCCCGTGTGATGAAAATGGGTTCGGCGTGCTTAAGTGCGACGGCCGCCATCTGTGGAGTATAGAAGGAATAAGCGTTATAGCCGGTTAAGTAATTCTGGTTCGGCGGCTCAGAAACGAGCAAAATGTCGATTCCGCGCTTAGCCATCTCGCTTTTCGCGGCCGCAAGCCGAGTATCGAACTCAGCTCGCTCAAAGTTCAGCATCTTTTCCATACGGTGTATCTCCGAATATTCACTACATTGCGTTGACGCCGCATCATCCCCGAGTGACATTCGGGCAAGACTACAGGTCTGTCGTTAGTCCACTAACGAGTTTCCGATGAGGCCTCGGCACTGCTTGCGATCAGGTCTCATATCTCTTCACGTGAGAAACGACGGTAAGCTTTTGCACTGTACCGCAATGTTATCGCGCTGCGTCGCACTTTACCCGCGCATAGGCGCGAAAGCGCGCGCGATTCCAGCGATATTCGAGTGTTGAACGCGCAGAAACAGTGTGCGAGTGGAACTTTTGCTTGACGAGTTTCCGGCACCTAGACGATCAGCAACGATGTGGCCGCCTCCGAAGATTCCAGGCGTTCCTGTACATGCCTCAGCACTGAGGAGTTGCTCCGCTGCGACGAAAGCCTGATCGCTATCGATTTCTGCACGGCGGGCCCGCCAGGTGTCAGCGCAGCCAGGACTTCTCGGGGCGATTGATGCGCTCCTTTGATAAGCGTCTGGGACAACTGAGCAGCCCTGCTTCGGGACGATTTCAGCCTGACGTGCTCTCGCTGACGCAATTGAGTCTCCCTGCATGATGCCGAGAAGCCGGAGGAGTCGGTAACGTGCAGCGTCGGCGAGGTCTCGTCATGTTGGGACAAGGCGGATTCACACGGAACGTCCGCTTCAACGTTTTCGCTCGTAACGGACCTGAGGGCCACTACAAGAGAATGAGAGATCGACGAATCTTTGTCCCCTCCCGAACTTGAGATAGTTTAACGCCGTGGAACTCTGCTCCCCCACGCGCAGACTGGCGCGTGGGGTGTGTCCGGCAGGAAGGCCCCACTTAACTTCGAATTATCTTGTTAATCCGCTCGATCCGCGCACCCCGGTCAGCCATCCACTTTTGCCAATCAACTTTCTTTTTGAGGGCGATGCGCTCCGGCGAGTTGTACACTAGGTTCTTTTGAATTTCGTCGGACAACTTAACGTCCGTGGTCACTCCAATTCCAAGGGCCTGAGGTAAACCGCTCATGCCCTCGTCGGAGAGCAATTGCTGCGCGAAGGCGTGTGCAGCTTCCGGATACTTCATTCCCTTGACAACATTGAAGTAGCTGCAGATGGAGTAGAGGCCCTTAGGTGGAATTACAGTCACGATGGGAAAGCCCTTGGTGCGCAATTCGTGCGCGCGGCTATCCCAGAAGATGCCTGCGTAGACTTCTTCTGATTCAAACATCTGCAACTCGGCCACGGTTGTCTGCGCGAGCGCGACGATATTCGGCTTAGCCGCCGCCATGACCTGGAATGCTGGCTCCATGTTTGAGATTGATCCACCATTCTCGTCAGCAATACCCAGAAGATAGAGGCTGATGCTGTCCTGTACCGGGGTCGGAATAACGGTGCGGGCCGTTAGGTCGGAACGAGCGATATCCGAGTAGGACGTAAGGGGCTGCTTAATGTATTTCGAGTTGTAAACAGGGATAGAGCTCGCGACGCTGTACGGCACGCCGTGATCACCGTATTCGCGGAACTCGGGAAGGATTCGCTTGATGTTGGGAACGTCCGAAGCTTTGATTTCTTCGATGACCCCGGCCTTGAGGAGTTCGACCATGTAAGCACTATCGGCTTGAAAAAGGTCGTAGGGAGGATTGTCCCTATTAGCGATCAGTTTTACGAGGTCCGCCGACTGACTACCGGCGATAAATTGGACTTTCAGCCCGTATTTCTCCTCGAGCGGCGCGCCTACGCACCTCCTGAGGGTTTCGTCGTAAAGCCCTCCGAATCCGTTGACTCTCAGAGTAACGCCAGCAAATTTCTTCGATTGGGCGTGCACGTAGGGTGCAGCCAGGGCGCCGGCCACAGCCGTTGTCGTAAACCTTAGAAAAGTACGCCTTTTCATTTCTGATGTCCTCCGTTTTGTCCTTCCAGTGGTAATAGTGGTTGCGTACCTCTCAGCGCGCGCGGAACAATGACATCCCCTTTTGTGAAGGAGCGATCCAAACGGTTCGCCCGTTAAGCGCAACTTGCAGCCCCCTCGAGCCCGACTTCGCAAGAACGCACCTGCCGGCATTTTCTGCAACCGAACACGATACGTGGGCTTTTCATTGTTGGTGCCGCTGCGCTAGGCAGGCATAGTTCAGTAGGAACGCACTCCGCAGCAGAGTAAGAAGCCCTCGCAAACTCCTGCGTAGTTTCGTGATGGCATGGTAAACCCCGATGTCAGGGGGCCAACACTGTCTCCACCAAGTTTACCCAATAGCCGATGCCGTACGGCAGAGCTTCGTCATTGAAATCATATGCCGGATTGTGCAAAGCGGCGGTCGATCCGTTGCCAATGTAGATAATGGCGCCAGGCCGCGCCTCAAGCATGTAGGCGAAGTCCTCCGATGAGATCCTCGGAGTCATCTTGTCATTCACGGAGGCGAGCCCTACGAGGCTACGCGCGGCCCTAATTGCTAGATCGGTTTCCCCTGAATGATTGAAGGTGACGGGGCAATCTCGCCGGTATTGGAATTCAATGTCACCACCAAATGCGCGCGCGATCCCTTGGGCTGACGCCAAGATCCGCTTCTCGGCCAAATCGCGCAAAGCGGGTGAAAACGTCCTGACAGTCCCCCCCATGCCAGCATGACCGGGAATGATGTTATGGGACGTGCCTGCGTTTAACTTGGTGATGGAAACGACAAGCGATTCAAGCGGGTTCGTATTGCGCGAGACTAATGTTTGCAGACCGACTATGATCTGGCCCGCAATGACAATTGGGTCGACTGTCTCGTGCGGCCTGGCCGCATGGCCGCCCTTACCGGTTACAGCCAGGTCGAACTCGTCAAGCGACGCCAGAATTGGCCCATGGCAAATGCCGAACTGTCCGACTTCGATGCCGGGCGTGTTATGCATGCCAAACACCTTGGAAATATCGAAGCGGTCCATAATTCCTTCTTGGACCATCTTCAGCGCACCTGATGGAAGCACTTCTTCCGCCGGCTGAAAGATCAGGGCAACAGATCCCTTGAACTTGCGTGTCGAAGCAAGGTATTTTGCGGCACCGAGCAGCATGGCGGTGTGACCGTCATGGCCGCACCCATGCATTTTGCCAGGCGTTTTCGACGACCATGGCTTGTTTGACTCCTCTAGTATCGGCAGAGCGTCCATATCCGCCCTCAACCCGATAGTTGGGCCCTCTCCGCCCTCGCCCTGTATCAATGCCACGATTCCGGTTTCCGCTATCCCGGTTTCAATGTGGTTGATACCGAATGACGCCAGCTTGTCGGCAACGAATCCCGCCGTGTTGTGTAGCCGATAATCGAGCTCGGGGTTTTGATGAAGATAGCGCCGCCAAGAAGTCGCCTCGCTGTGCAAATCCCGGAACACTTCAACGCTTCGCATTGACTTCTGACCTTTCATTCCACCGAGCGCCTGCCCTGCGCATGCAGAGCGAGGAGCTGCGCGCCTTGCATTAAAGTCCTGAACAGCTTTGCACCGAGAGCATGCAAGCGCCAGCTGAGCGACAGTCCGGCGGCCGACCAGGCGTCCGCGCCTACTCTGGTAAAGTCGGCTCGCTTCCGCGAATTCTTTTTCGCCTCGATCACTGAAAAGAGGCGTTCTCGTGTAAAGTTTACCGAGCGCCGGATCCGAATTTGACCAATATGATACGCACATGAGCAGCAATCCTGCGCTTGGCCGGCGATGCGCGAGGTTTTAACGTAGTCTCCCAGCGCGGTGCGCTCAAAGTGGTGAGGCGATCGAAATCGCTAACCATCCACACCAGGGCCGGGACTTCGATCTGCCTTGCTCTCCTTAGCTCTCGGCTGCCCGGTTTATCGTCAACGCTAGCAAGTCAGGTGCTTGACTAAACTAGCGGGTTGGTTGTGCCGCAGCAAAGCTTCGCGGGGGCCAAATCGTTGCAGTGTTCCTGCGGAGGTTGGCATCACATTAGTACAATCTGTTTCCCTATGCTCGGTATTTGACGTTTTCCCGCTAAAGGACCGGATTGGCTTGACCGACCCTAAGCTCGGATGGGAAGGGCACCGGTCCAACGACCTGATCGCTGATCGATCGTCTCTCTAGAGCAGCGTCGGAAGAGGCGGGCAAAGCTCGCGCAAAATGGAAAACACGGAAGGCGATTTAAATGCATATAGTTATACGACTTTCGTCGCTTCGTAGCGAGCACTCCAGGCGTTTGGCAGGCATCGCGCTGATGCTCTTTGCAGTATTGGTGTTCTCCTGTGGCGATGCGCTCGGAAAACTGATCGTCTCGACCTATTCGGTTGGTCAGTTGCTGTGGTTGCGAGCCTGCGCCGCACTCCTACTGCTCGCTCCCATGATCTGGCGTAACAAGGAGGAGTTCGCAAAGCTCGAGCGGCCAGGCCTCCAATTTCTCCGTGTTGCACTTTCAACGAGCGAAGTCGCCTCTTTCTTTCTGGCCACGGTGTATCTGCCTCTCGTCGACGTCGTGACCTATTATCTTGCATGTCCAATCTTCGTCACCGCCCTATCAGCGATCGTACTGGGAGAGCAGGTCGGCTGGCGGCGCTGGAGTGCAATTCTCGTTGGATTTTCTGGCGTCCTGATCGCACTGGAGCCCTCGGCACAGAGCTTCAGCTGGCCGGGACTAATCGCTCTGTTCGGAAGCCTCTCCTTTGCCGGGTTGATGTTGATCACCCGACAATTGCGAGGGACGCCCGATGTCGTGATCGTCACGTGGCAATTTGCCGGGACGTTCCTTTTGGGCGCGGTGCTCGCACCTATAGGCTGGGTCACGCCGACGCCTCAAAGCATGCTGCTTTTCGCCTCCGCAGGCATGATCTCAGTCTGCGCACTCTTGTGCTTGAGCCGCTCATTGAAGCTCGCACCGGCGAGTGCCGTGGTGCCCTATCAGTATTCTCAGATCTTTTGGGCCGTAATCTTCGGTTTTCTCGTTTTCAGCGACGTGCCGTCACTTGCAACGCTAGTTGGCGCTGCCATCATCACCGGCGCAGGGTTCTACATTTTTCTACGTGAGCGAAAGCTTGGCCGCGAGGAGCCGACAATGGGCACGCCGGGATGAGCGTACCTCCAACCGCTGGGCAGCCGTCGAATAGCCGCCCTGCGCGCCGAAAAGATGAACCAAGTCTTGAGGTCAGCGCTAAACGTCTCGAATGCGTCCGGCACGCGCGCTGGTACGAACGGGTGTAGAAAGGTGTGTCATCTGTGTGTGTTAGTCTTTGATCATACAGGTGAATTTCAGACCGCGCGTTATGACATCGTAAGCTTGGATCGCCGCATTGCCGCATTCAACCGATCACTCACTGCAGATTACCTGGGCGTCCACGCCGACGGTTTGCTTGAGAAAGGTCAAACCCGCGCCGAGGACAAGCTTTTGGTCATCAGACAACCCCGAGCGACTGACGCCAGGTTGCACGATGACGATCTCGAACGAGACCGACTTATTTCGGGTCGATTTTGCGATGTTCCCCAACGACGTCAGGTTGCCGACGATGAAGCGGCTTCGCCCCTCGCTGCCCGACCCCTTGACTTTCTGCCGGGCCAGGAGGTGCCGATACAGTCGGTCGAAGTTGCCGCGCCAGACGGCGCTTCGAACGGCCTGAGAGGTCACTTCGACGACGTCCTTGACCCGGCTCCCCTCGGTGGCCGCGCCCGAGAACTTGCAGTGAGCCAGCACCATCCTAATGCGGTCGCCTTCGTCCTTGAGGCAGACAAGGTCGGCGGCCTCACCCGCATCGTCATCGTTGAAGACGACGTCGAACTCCTCCTCCTGATAGTATGCCGCCACATAGGCCTGGACGGACTTCGGCCGCTCCAGGCCCTTTTTCCAGATCGACTCCACCGTGATGTCAACCTCGGACCTAGGCCACTGCCAAGGAACGAGGCTGCGCTCGTCAAGCTTGATTGCCGCCGGGTTGTTCTGCTCGTAGAGAAGGTCGCCCTCCAATTCCTTTAGGCTGACGTAACGGACGAGCAAGGGGTAGTCGTACAGGTAGTCCGACAGCGGCATGTCGAGCCGTCCGGACTTGATCCTGACCCCGTCTGCGCCCTCGAACCGGTAACCTCGTCCGGTTTCCAGCTTCAGCACAATCCGCTCGTCCAGATCGTCGGTCGAAGAGATCAGGCGGAACGACAACGCGGTCGACATGGAGTTATCCTCGTCGAACGACCACTCGCAGAAAGCAGTCGCGACTTCCTGCTCGCCCTTCAGGATGAAAACACGCTCGTCCGACGTCTTCAGAAGCTCCGGCGGCCATTCCACGGAGAGCACCTGCTCGTCTGGAAAATTCTCTTTCACCTCGACAGGGATCAGCACGTTGTCGAGGATCCTGGTGGCGTCGATGGTCTCGTCGATGAGCTTCCTTCCTACTGGCCTACACCACCTCACCAGGTGCGGAATGGAGCCCTGCGCCTTCGACCAGACCCGCCCTTTGGCGGAGCAGCCGGGGTGGACGACTCCGCCATACTCCCAACCTCGCCCGTCGAGGTTGGACTTGGTCGCGTCGCCGGTCTCCGTGACCGTCAAGGCCTGCTTGACGTCCGCGCCCGTGTACATCGCGAAGCTCATGTTGCGACGGCCGTGTTTTCGGACGCCGATATTGCTGAAGATCAGGCGATTGATGCCGCCAAGCGATCGGAAGATCGTCTCGCCCTGGATCCGGCTGTCGGCGCCGACCGCTTTGGCAAGTTCGTCGTGCATGGACTCCTTGTCGGACGAGTTGAGATGCAGGAGACCGGCTTCCGTGTCGTAGTAGAGGACGAACAGGTGCCACTCCCGGTCGGCGAGGACCTTGCCCTTCGTCCAGCGGACGGCGTCCTCCCTGCGGGACACGAAGAACAGAAGGTTGGCGCCCGGATTGAACCAGGCGTTGTGAACGACGACGCCGTCAGGAAGGCCCTTTTGGAAGCTCTTGGGGCTGAATTTCGCGCATCTGAAGACGATGGTGCTGTATTTGGGCCGCAGAAGGTTTTTCGAGATCCTGATGTCGTCGATGCCGGAGTCGTCGATCAGCGTGTCCGAATTCCTAAGGAATTCCACCAGTTCGGCATGCTCCTTGGCGGCTTCCGAGCTCCGCTCGCTTAGTAGAACGTTCCAATCGGCGCTCTCGCTGTAAAGCTTTTCGAGCTTCTGCGAGACCCTGGGGTCGGCGATGTTCGCGACGACGGTTGCATCTCCAATGCCGGCTGCAGAGGTGCGCGTGAAGCGTCCCGTGAATTGCAGGAGGATCGGCAAACTCTTGTGCAGGTCATGAAGCGCGGCAATCTTCAGTTCAGGGAGATCGAACCCCTCTCCCAGCATATTCACGCAGACAACGATGCGGCTTTCGCCTGCGCGAACGCGGTCTAGCGCGGCTTCGATCGCGGAGTCTTCCATTTCCGAATCGACGACAAGCGCATTGAATTCCGGTGCCAGACGATCATAGATCGCCTTGATAGTTGCGCCCCGGGCAATGAGCCTGCACCTGGCCATGAGCAGGTGGCGCAAACCCGATTGTATGTCGTCGCGCAGAACACGCAGAGCCTCTCGCGCGATTGCCTCGTCCGCCTCCTCGGCGTCAAGCTCGAATACCGGGAGAAAAGTGATCTTCTTGAAATATCGGTCGCGCTGCGCCGCGGCGAGCGGATAATTGAAGATGACCCGGCCGTCGACCAGTTTCGTGTCCAATCGAAACGGTGTGGCGGTGAATTGTAGGACCCGATGGGCGGTGAAATGCGAGCGGAATTCGCTCCACGTGTCGGAAGGAATGTGATGAGCTTCGTCGACGAACAGGGAGCTAAAGGCGGCCGCGATGCCCGGCCGAAAGGGGGCAACGCCTGGAGCACCAAGCGACGCCATAGCAGCGATCACGACGTTGCAGCCCCGGAAGATCTCGAGATCCTCTTCGCAGCTTGGCTCTTTGGTGACGACGCCGACGATCGGGTTGGGAATGGCCGGATCGACGAGGCCGAGATCGCGCAATAGTCCCAGGGTTCTGAACTTCTTGAGGGTCTGCGCCCGCAGTGCGCGAGATGGCACGATCACCAGCGTCGGACCCTGACGATAATTCACCACGGTGCAAAGCATCGTCTCGGTCTTGCCGGTACCCGTCGGCATGACGACCGTGGCCACTTCGTGCGGGAAAATGCTCCAGTGGGCGCCGATCGCGTGCAGTGCGCCTATCTGGGGTGGCCTCAACCCTTCGTTGCCCGGGAGCACCGCTCCGGTCGCATCTGTCTCCTCCATGCGGAAACGGAAATTGTCCTTCCAGGCTTTCTGGATGTCATCGGCGACCGAGCCGGCGTCGGCGTTCACGCGCGACCTGAAATCGTCCATCAAGGAATGCCATTGCCAACGGTATCCCTGATCTGTCGTCTCCAAAACGCCGGTGATGCCCTCGGGAATCGTGCGGAGCCTGCGATCGACGACCATGACGCGGTCGCCACTCGCAAGCTCCCAGACGTCAAAGGACGTGCGGCCGTAGGCGAGTTCGCGGACAACCTTGACGACCTCGTCGGTCTTACTCGATCGCAGCAAGCTGACGTGGCGACCTAACCGGAATTTCTTCACGAATTCGATTTCGGGTAAAGTGACCGACGATACCGCAACCTCGCCCGCTGATTGCTTCAACCTCGCATCCATTCCACTCCACGCTCCGCCGACCTCGAAGGCTAGTGGTTGTATCCTGGCATCATATACAACCTCACCGAATCGACCAGATCGAATCACCCAGACGGACCGAAGTCACTACGTTGCGCCCGGGAATCGGCCAGATCCACGGGAAAATTCCCCCCTTCAACCGAAAAAGATACCCAGCGCGGTCTCCCGTCTGTCGGCATGGGCGTCCCGCTCCAGCGCCTGCCGCAGCACCTCGCCGGTGCCGACCATGACCGCCAGGTCCGTGGGCCGGGTGATTGCGGTGTCAGGGATCGGTCCAGCAGCCGGGTCTTCTGAATCGGGATCACGCCCGCTTGAACGACGAGCCCTGGGCCTTGTGAACCGTGATGGCGTAGGCCAGCGCGAGATCGTCGAGCCCGTAGCCGCTCAGCTCGATCTCGGTGCCGTCGAAGTCGGCGGTCACCTTCCCGTCCTCGATGACGGTGATGCAGCCGAGGCTGCCGTTGCGCAGGCTCGCCTGGTAGTCGTTCTTGAGGAACATGACCGGCTCGCCCTCGGCCAAGCGCCTGGTCGGGTGCCGGCGCTTGCCGACCGCGAAGATGTCGTGGAAGCGTGAATTTCAACGCCTCGGTGCCGGCGGGGCCAGCCTTCACGACGCAGACGATCCGCAGGTCCTCGGAGAAGCCGCCGAGGTCGGCGACGACATCGATGATCTGGTCGGTGGTCACCTCGCCCGACGGAACCAAGATCACCCCGCCGGTTGTGGCATCCACTTGGTCAGGTAGGTTGGGCAACCGGCCGGCCCAGATCGCGCCGGCGACCGCGGGAATGCCGATCGCTTCGGTCTGGCGGTAGACCCTGCTGAGATCGACCGAAGGGATCTCGGCCCGTTCGACCAACGCGGTGCAGCATCAGGCCGAACTGGATGGGCGGCAGCTGACCGGGGGTCGCCGACCAGCAGAAGCCGACAGCCGTCCGGTAAGACCCGCAGGATCCGGTACATGGTCGGCTGGTCGAGCATCGAGGCCTCGTAGATGATCACCAGCGATTCCGGGCCGAGCGCGATCTGCCTGGTTTCGACACCCTTCAGGAAGGCGGCGATGGTGAGGCGTGCGAGCCGGTCGCCTCGCTGATGCGGACGGCTGCGCGCCCTGCGAGGGCCATCATGTGGATGGTCCGGCCGAACGCCCCGCACGCACGGGCGACGGCCTTCAGGATCGTGGTCTTGCCGACGCCGCCGCCGCGGACGATGCCAAACCGTTCCTGGACCGCGATGCGCACAGCCTCGCGCTGCTCTTAGTCGAGCGCCACGCGTGGGGCCCGCCGGTCGAGCCAGCCGGAGAGCTCGGATCGGACACCTCGCGGGCGATGAGGTCGCCCATGGCCGGCGCGGCCAGCATCTCCCGGATCCGGTCGGCGACGTAGCGCTCCATCATGTGGGCGCCGGCGGCCTGGTAGCCGCCCGCGATCGGGATCGCCGCCCGCTGCGCGACCGCGGCCGCCACCGCCTGCTCGGCCCGCGCCAGAGCGCACTTCAGAAGCCGGCCGACCGCAGCGACGAGGTCGCGCCCGCCGATCCAGGTGTGGTTCTGGTCCAGCCGCGCGTAGAGCACGGCCTCCACGGCGGCGACGAGGCGTCTCGGAACTTCGACCGCGATGCCGACCGCCTGCCGGCCGCGTCTACCGCCGGCCAGTCTGCGAGCGCCATCATCGTGTAGGGCTGTTCCCGCAGCCTCGCTGCGGCCTCCGCGCCCCACAGGCGGATGATCTCTTCGGCAGCCGTACGTCGAAGCCGCGCTCGTCGAGCCAGACCACGACGTCGCCTCGGCGAGCTTCTCCTTCCACGCCAGCACCAGCCGAGCGATCCTCGCTCAGGACCTCGGTCAGAGGTGCGACGTCGCCGATGCCGAGCAGCGCGTAGAGCTTGGCGCCGTACGTCTTCCAGAGCCCGGTTGCGACGCCGATGCCCTCAGCCGATGTCGAACTCAGGGCACATCGATGGACACCTTTACGATCAGTAAGGCGCCGACAATCGGTCGCGCTGCCTCATGCAATGGTGAGCTGCAAACATCCTCTTGAGGAAGGAGAACACACGTCGCCTTCCCCCCAATAATCGTCCTACCGCTCTAGTTCGTCGGTCAGCTCCGGGACCGCCTGGTAGAGATCGGCGACCAGGCCGTAATCGGCGACCTGGAAGATCGGCGCGTCCTCGTCCTTGTTGATCGCGACGATTACCTTGGAGTCCTTCATGCCGGCCAGATGCTGGATCGCGCCGGAAATGCCCACAGCGACATAGAGCTCGGGGGCCACGACCTTGCCGGTCTGGCCGACCTGCCAGTCGTTCGGGGCATAGCCGGCGTCGACCGCGGCGCGCGAGGCACCGACACCGGCGCCCAGCTTGTCCGCGAGCGGCTCGATGTACTTGGCAAAATTCTCGCGGCTCTGCATGGCGCGGCCACCGGAGACGATGATCTTGGCCGAGGTCAGCTCGGGACGATCGCTCTTGGCGACCTCCTCACCGACGAAAGTCGACAGGCCGGGATCGGCGACCGCTGCCACGGTCTCGACCGGGGCGCTGCCGCCCTCGCCTGCTGCGGCGAAGGTGGAGGTGCGGACCGTGATGACCTTCTTGGCGTCCTTCGACTTCACCGTCTGGATGGCGTTGCCGGCATAGATCGGACGCTCATAGGTATCGGGCGCGACCACCTTGGTGATCTCCGAGACCTGCATGACGTCGAGCAGAGCGGCGATGCGGGGCATCACGTTCTTGAACCGCGAGGTCGCCGGCGCAACGATCGCGTCATAGCCGGACGCCAGCGACACGACCAACGCAGCCAGCGGCTCGGCGAGATCGTGCGCGTACAGGTCGCCATCGGCGAGCAGCACCTTTTTCACCCCGGCGAGCTTGGCAGCGGCATCTGCCGCGGCCTTTGCGTTCTGGCCGGCAACCAGCACCTCGACATCCGCGCCGAGCGCGGCAGCCGCGGTCAGGGCCTTGTTGGTGGCGTCCTTGAGCGACGCATTGTCGTGCTCGGCAATCAGAAGCGTCGTCATCAGAGCACCCCGGCTTCGTTCTTGAGTTTCGACACCAGCTCGGCGACGTCCTTGACCTTGACGCCGGCCTTGCGGCCCGCCGGCTCAGCCGTCTTCAGCACCTCGAGGCGCGCGGCGACGTCGACGCCGTAATCGGCGACGGTCTTCTCCGCGATCGGCTTCTTCTTCGCCTTCATGATGTTGGGCAGCGAGGCGTAGCGCGGCTCGTTGAGGCGGAGATCGGTGGTGACGATCGCCGGTCCCTTCAGCTTCACGGTCTGCAGGCCGCCGTCGACTTCGCGGGTCACCTTGAAGTCAGAGCCTTCGACCTCGAGCTTGGAGGCGAAGGTCGCCTGCGACCAGCCGAGCAGCGCGGCCAGCATCTGGCCGGTCTGGTTGCTGTCATCGTCGATCGCCTGCTTGCCGAGAATGATCAGGCCCGGCTGCTCTTCTTCCGCGACCTTCTTCAGGATCTTGGCGACGGCGAGCGGCTCGACGGTGCCTTCCGCCTTCACCAGGATGCCGCGATCGGCGCCCATGGCCAGACCGGTGCGGATCGTCTCGGACGCCTGCGCCGGTCCGATCGAGACCACCACGACCTCGGTGGCCTTGCCGGCTTCCTTCAGGCGCAGCGCTTCCTCGACTGCGATTTCGTCGAAGGGGTTCATCGACATCTTGACGTTGGCGAGTTCAACGCCCGATCCATCGCCCTTGACGCGGACCTTGACGTTGTAATCGACCACCCGCTTTACCGGCACTAAGACCTTCATCGATCCTCTTTCAATTTCAGTCTGCTTGTTACGCAAACTTGCTAGCTGCTCATGACCAATGCGCGCATGGGCTTAGCTACTACGCCGCAGGTCATCGTCTTCGGTTCTCGTCTCGGTGTTTAGCCAGTGAAGACTACAGTTTTTCTTCCATTCAACACCACGCGATCCTCGAGGTGATGACGCACGGCGCGGGCGAGTACACGGCGTTCGATGTCGCGACCTTTACGAACAAGATCGTCCGGCGTGTCACGATGCGAGATCCGCTCAACATCTTGCTCGATGATTGGCCCCTCATCGAGATCGGAGGTCACATAATGGGCCGTCGCGCCGATCAACTTGACGCCGCGCTCGTGAGCTTGATGATACGGCTTAGCGCCTTTGAATCCTGGCAAGAACGAGTGATGAATGTTAATGCAACGCCCAGACAATTTGGCGGAGAAACCGTCCGATAGAATCTGCATGTAGCGCGCAAGGACGACGACATCCGTATTTGTCTCCTGCACGAGCTCCCAGATGCGCGTCTCTTGCTCCATCTTTGTCTGCTTGGTGACAGGCAAGTGGTAGAATGGCAATTCGGCCAGATCGGTCGAAGACAGATGCTCGCGGCCGTGATTGGAAACGATGGCGGTCACCTCCATCGGCAGTTCGCCGATGCGCCAGCGGTAAAGCAGATCGGCCAGGCAATGATCGAATTTTGAAACCAGCAGCATCACGCGCTTCTTTGCGGAGCTCTGCCGCAGAGTGAATTTCATCGCAAGACGTTCGGCGAGCTCCGCAATTGATCCACTGATTTCGAGCTCTGATTGCGCTTGCTCGCCGCGAACGAAGACGACGCGCATGAAAAACTGACCTGTCTCCGTATCGTCGAACTGCTGTGCGTCAAGGATGTTGCAGCCAGCCTCGAATAGACGACTGGAGACGGCCGAAACAATGCCTGGGCGGTCAGGGCAGGACAAGACGAGGATCATCGAATGGTCAGACATAACAAACACGCCAAGTTGGCGGCCCTTCGCAAACGGAATTAAAAGGCGGTAACAGTGATCATTCCTTAGAGCGTGCTAGCAGCAGCTCCGGGGCAATGAGGTCCTCGGCCTTCCGCCACTCGCCCTTCACACGCGTGCGGTTCAAATCGTAGAATGGGCGAAGAGATGCGATCGCAGCGTGTTTTTCGCCCGCGATCTCGATCTCAAAGCTTCCTTGGGCCAGCCATTCGGCACTCACCCCGCTTTCAGAGCGCAGATAGCCCATACCAACACCGCAGCCCAGGGTGTGGCCGAAGCCCGCGGACCGCAGATAGCCGACGAGCGATCCATTGCGCCAGACGGGCTCAGTTCCGAACATGAGCGGCACCGCCTTCGGGGCAGCTAGTTGAACAAGACGCCGGCGTGGAACGTGCGCGCGCTGAGACTCGAGGACGGCCCGTCCGATGAAATCCTCGTCTTTTTTCCAGGCGATTGTGAAACCCAACCCCGACTCGAGCGGCGAGTCTTCATCACTGACGTCGGAGCCCCAATCTCGGTATCCCGCCTCCAGGCGCAACGTATTCAGGGCCACATAGCCCGCGTGTCGCAGGTCGAGATCGCGGCCTGCCGCGATCAGCGCATCGTAGATACCGAGGGCCTGCTCGACAGGAATGTGCAATTCCCATCCAAGCTCTCCGACGAACGTCATACGGAACGCGAAGGCAAGGCCATAGCCAATCTCGATCTCCCGGGCCGTCGCAAAAGGAAAGGCGGTATCCGAGAAATCCGCAGGGCTCACACGCATGAGCAGCTCACGCGAACGTGGCCCCATGACCGAGAGGCACGCGTATCCCGATGAGACGTCGGCAACGGACACATGGCCTGCATCTTTGGCATGCGTTCGCAGCCACGCGAGATCCCGGATGCGCTGTACGGCCGCCGTAACCACCAGAAACTCGTCGTCGCTCGTTCGTGCGATTGTGACGTCGGACTCCATGCCGCCCCGCTCGTTGAGCCACGGCGTGTAAACGATACGGCCTACGGGAACATCGACGTTATTGGTCGACAGACGTTGAAGCAAGGCAAGGGCGTCGCGTCCCTGCACCAGCAGATGCGCGAAGGAAGTTTGATCAAACAGCGTAACCCCCGAACGAGTAGCCTCATGTTCCGCACGGCTTGCCTTAAACCAATCATCGCGACCAAACGTAGCGTGGGTGCTGTTCGGTGACCCGGCTCCACCAAACCACTGCGCTCTTTCCCACCCCGCGGCTTCGCCGAAGCTTGCGCCGGCCGCAGCCAGCCTATCGTGCAACGGTGAAACCCGCACGTTCCGCGCCGTCTCGGGTGACTTGTGAGGCCAATGGAGAGCCCAAAGATTGCCAACCGCCTCCCCCGTTCGATCGCGCAAATATCGCCGATTGCGCTGGAAAGGCATGGCTCGCCGTACGTCCATTTCCCAATAGTCACTGACGGGGACGCCCGTCGACATCCACTCGGCCATCACTTTGCCAGCACCACCAGACGACTCGATGCCGCACGAATTGAACCCGGCAGCGACAAAGAGGTTCGCGATATCTGGTGCAGGTCCTAACAGGAACCGATTATCCGGGGTAAAGCTCTCCGGCCCGTTGAAGTTTAGTTGTAGGCCCACATTTTCCAGTGCAGGCATGCGCCGCATTGCATTGATGAGATATGGCTCGATGTGCTCAAAATCGTCTGGCAGGGAATCAAAGCTGAAATCGTGCGGAATCCCATCCATGCCCCACGGTTTGCCACGGGTCTCGAAAAACCCGACCAGCAATTTGCCTGCGTCGGGCTTCGCGTAGAAATGCGCATCCATATCGCGAATGGTCGGAAGATCAGACGGCAAATCGGCAATAGCTTCTGTGACGACATAGAAATGCTCCGCCGCCTGCAGCGGTACCGTCCAATTGAGATCGGCAGCCAAGGTCCGCGTCCACATGCCTGTGCAGATGATAACCTTTTCGGCACGCACGATCCCTTCCGCGGTCTCGACGCCGGCGACGCGGCCCTTTTCGACAATGATGCGAGTTACCGGAGTGCGCTCGAGGATTCTGGCTCCGCCCTGCCGAGCTCCCGCCGCGAAAGCGCGCGCCGTATCCACCGGGCTAGTCATGCCATCGGAGGGGATCCACGCTGCGCCAATAACATCTGCCACATCGAGCAAAGGTACACGCCTTTTGGCTTCGGCAGCGTCAATCATCTCGACCTCGAGGCCAAAGGAGCGGCCCATCGACGCACCTCGCCTCAGTTCTTCGAGTCGGGCAGGCGTGGCCGCAATCGTAATAGACCCGGATTGCCGGAAGCCCGTGGACTGACCTGTCAGGCTCTCGAGTTCATGAAACAATCCCGCGGTGTACTGGGCCAACTTCGCCATATTCTCGTTGGCTCGAAGCTGAGTCACCAATCCGGCCGCATGCCATGTAGTCCCGCAGGTGAGCTGGTCACGCTCAAGCAGGAGAACGTCGCGATGCCCGAGGCGCGTGAGATGAAAGGCAGTCGATAGACCGATGATGCCACCGCCGACGATGACGTATTCCGCATGGGAGGGCAGCTTGCTTTGCATTCGAGAACTCAAAATAACTGAGAGGGGCGGGTTCGGTTCAGATTGGAGTCATATCGCGAATCTCATTGCGTTCGCGTCGGCGCGGGCTCCATTTGGCTGAGCACGCGCCCACCATCGGACAGCGCGATGCAGGAAGAGAGTAGCGCCCTGCCCTCTGTTATTGGAATGTTGAGTAGCAAAATCGTCCGGTTGGCGCCGCGAGCCAAATTCGAACTGCGCACCAGTTTCGCCGCAGATGCAATGAGATATTCGCGCAGCATGCGGCACTTTGGTGCCATCCTTGCGCTCTAGCCGACTGACGACTCCGTCATGCGCGACGTGTACGGAAGCATACAAGTTTCGATTCCCTCCCACGCGCGCTCGTTCCGTAACCTCGTCAGCCGGAAGCTTTAGGCCATGACATATTACCGACGACTGACTCTGGATTTGTTCAATATCGAACACACAGACGCCGAAATTCTGCGCGCCGTCCGCAGGTATCGACGCTTTTGCGAGCCCAACTGCGAGACCGACGCCGAAATATTGTAATGGCTGCTCGTCTCCGGCCGCCTGCGCTCCCCCACCGTCACTTATGGATTCCGCGAGGCAAGCCGGCCCCCGAGATTTCCCCTCAATTCGATGAATGCTTCGGTCGGGGATGAGGAGCACAGCACTTACGCGTGCAGCTTCTGCAATTCCTTCAGGATTGCTTCGCCCATCTGTGTGGTCGAGGCGGCCGTGGTGCCTTCCGACTTGATGTCGGCGGTGCGCAGGCCGCTGGCTAGGACGGCGGCGATCGCGGTGTCGAGCTTGTCGGCGAGCGCGCCCATGTCGAAGGAATAGCGCAGCGCCATGCCGAAGGACGAGATCATCGCGATCGGATTGGCAAGGCCTTGGCCTGCAATGTCCGGCGCCGAACCGTGCACAGGCTCGTACAGCGCCTTGCGCTTCTTGCTCTTGACGTCGACCTCGCCGAGCGAGGCCGAGGGCAGCATACCGAGCGAGCCGGTGAGCATCGCCGCGACGTCGGACAGCAGGTCGCCGAACAGATTGTCGGTGACGATCACGTCGAACTGCTTCGGCCATTTCACCAGCATCATGCCGCCGGAATCGGCGAGCTGGTGCTCGAGCTTGACGTCGGAATATTCGCGCTTGTGGACCCGCTTCACGACCTCGTTCCAGAGCACGCCCGACTTCATGACGTTGCGCTTGTCCATCGACGTCACCTTGTTCTTGCGCTTTTTCGCTAGATCGAAGGCGACGCGGGCGATGCGCTCAATCTCGTAGCTGTCGTACACTTGGGTGTCGATGGCGCGCTTCTGGCCGTTGCCGAGATCGGTGATGGTCTTGGGCTCGCCGAAATAGACGCCGCCGGTGAGCTCGCGCACGATCATGATGTCGAGGCCCTCGACCGCTTCGCGCTTCAGGGTCGAAACTTCCGTAAGCGCCGGATAGCACACGGCAGGCCGCAGGTTGGCGAACAGCGCGAGGTCCTTGCGCAGGCGCAGCAGGCCGGCCTCGGGACGCACCTCGTAAGGAACCGCATTCCATTTCGGGCCGCCGACGGCGCCAAAGATCACGGCGTCGGCGTCCTTGGCCTTGGCCATGTCGCCTTCCGAGATCGACACCTTGTGGGCGTCATAGGCGGAGCCGCCGACGAGGCCCGTATCGGTCTCGAATTTGGCGATTCCCGCGGTGTTGAGCCAGTCGATCAGCCGCTTCACCTCGCCCATCACCTCGGGACCGATACCGTCACCGGGAAGCAGCAGGAGTTTTTGAGTCGTCATACTCTGGTCCTTATGATCTGGTCGGCCGGAGCGCTAGAAGTGCCGCAATTAGCGAGACACGTCTTTTTTCTGGCTGAGTTGAATAAAGGGGCGGGAGCGATGGAGTCGACAGGCCACGACCGCAGCCATAGTTATCGAGCAATCTACGCTAAATTGGGGACAAGCGTTCGTAACGCCCGACCGGCTGAGGTTGCTTTCACAGCTGCGCTGTCAGGCAAGTCAGCTCGCTTGAAAAACGTATATTGTCGGTGGGCGCAGTCAGGGCGCATAACGCGCTTACGACGAACATTTTTGCATTCTCATTGTGAGGCGTGGATCGCTAAGTGGAATTGATCGCCGACGACGAGCAATAATACGTGCCCAGGGCCAGGGTGCGATTCATTGGGACCCGCTGATGACGGTTCTTCTAGCCTTCATTCTGTAGATCAACCTGCAGGGCCCGGCTTGGCAAGCGCGGCGGACAAATATGGCGGTTATCCGAACTCATCGCCAGATCTCGCCGAGAAATTGCGGCACTTACGGTATTTGCAAGTAAGTAAGCAACGGTCATCGGTCCGACGCCGCCAGGGACCGGGGTGATGTGGCTCGCGCGCTTGCTCGCCTCAGCAAAGACTACATCTCCCACTATCTTGGCCGCCCCACTCAAATCAACCGTGCGATTGATGCCAACATCGATGACAATTGCGCCTGCCTTCAGCCAATCGCCTCGAACCAACCCGGCGCAACCGGCGGCCGCGACCACGATGTCGGCCCTTCGACAAAGCTCCGGCAGGTTTCTCGTTTGGAGCTGCGCACCTGTCACGGTGCATCCGGCGTCAGCCAGGAGAGTTGCGAGTGGCTTTCCGACGATATTCGATCGACCAATCACGACGACGTCAAGTCCGCTCAGGTCGTTCACAACCGTGTTGATGAGATGGACCACCCCAAGCGGAGTGCATGGAGCAAGAGCAGGTCGACCCGCGGCCAACCTTCCGACATTGTAGGGATGAAACCCGTCGACATCCTTCGCCGGATCGATGGCCTCCAGCACATGCCAACGGTCTATGTGAGCCGGCAACGGAAGCTGAACAAGAATACCATCAATGGAGTCGTCAGCGTTAAGCTCCTCGATCAATTCCAACAGCTCAGCTTGCTCGACGCTACTCGGCAGCAAGAACTGCTTAGATTTGAAGCCCACGGCTTGGGCTTGCCTGGCTTTCGTCTTCACATAAACGGAGCTGGCAGGATCCTTTCCAACGAGCACGACGGCCAAGCCGGGGGTCACATTCCATTTGGTCTGGAGCAAGGCTACGTCGCGCGCGACGCGAGCTCGAAGAGCTTCTGCGATGACCTTTCCATCAATTCGGACAGCATTCATGATGAATTCCTGATGGATCAAGTAGCTTGGCGAGCCTACTCGTCGGACCCAACTGCATGTGGACAGATAAAGCTCCCGTCGCTCGCAACTGGGCTCCGCGTCTTCTTCACGTTCGTACAATCTCGCCAGTATCCTGGAACAACGATTCAGCACACCCGGCGTATGATCCTTTCGTAGCACCGGGCACGCCTGCAGCGCTCCGCCGGATATGCAAAATATAAGCTGAACTTTCGCTTGATTGGTGCAATGAGCGGCGAATGGACGATGAAATCCCGCATCTCAGCACCCCTTCCGACGGATTTCAGCCGATTGGTGATGGACGGTGAAGAGCACCCGCAACGTTGCGGCGCCAGCGCGCTTGCACCTCAGCCTTGGCGCCCATACTGGTGCGGGCGGTGAGTAGCGTTCAGCTGGATTTGTGAAGCCGAGCACGCAAATTCCCTAACGCAAGGCGCACACCTCACGTCTTCAGCTTCAGCGGTCCCATAAAATCGCGTTTGCCAAGCGGCACACCCTTGTGGCGCAGAATGTCGTAGGCCGTGGTTGCGTGGAAGAAGAAGTTCGGCAGCGAGAACGACATCAGGAAACCCTCCGCCGTGAACGGCAGCGCGCTTTCGCTGAACCTGAACGTGACCTCACGGCCGATGAGGCCGTTCACGGTCTCGGGCGTCAACGCCGCAAGCTCGTCGCGCGCGTTCTTCACCTGGGCCTGCAGGCCCGCATAGTCGATGCCGGGCGGCACTTTCGGCGGAACGAACACACCGTTCTTCGCAGCTTCGATCGCACCACGCGAGTGATGGGTGACTGACGCGATTTGGTAGGTCAGCGGTAGCATGTCGGGTGCAAGTCGCGCTTCAATAATCTCAGCGAGATCGACACCCTTCTCGCGAAAATGCGAGGCGCCCTTCTGGAGGACACCTCCGAGCGCCCCAAGGATCTGCAGGTAGGTCGCAACACTTGCGTCGTAGAGCGCAAAGGCCATGGTAATAAGCTCCCCTTTCAACGGCGTTTTGAATGCACTCATCCTCAAACTAAGTTCTAACTGGTCCCCGGGGCCATGCACAAACCCGCTCGCAAACAGCTTATGCTGATAGAGAAACCTGCCAGTATTGGACAAGAACGACACAGTTACTTCAGTAGAATCAGAGAAGGAGCAGATTCAGGCAGTTGGAGTTGGCCTCAGCTCGATCAACAGATCCTTCGAGTCAACCTGTGCACCAGGACCGACAAGTAGTTCGACTACGATTCCGTCGTGAGGCGCATGCAGCACAGTCTCCATCTTCATGGCTTCGAGCGTAAGCAAGACATCTCCGGCGCAGACCTCCTGGTTCTTGACGATGTTGACAGTCGACACGACGCCAGGCATTGGCGCGGCAACGTGAGCGGCATTATCGCTCTCCGCCTTCCGACGCAGTTGGCCGCCGACTGCCGCAGCCCGATCAGGAACTGTGATCACCCGCGGCTGGCCATTCAACTCGAAGAAGAGCTCGACCTGGCCGTCATCGCGCGTCTCGCCGATCGCTGTGAGCTGCACCACCAGCGCCTTCCCTCGCTCGATTTCGAGCGTCATCTCGTCGCCGCTCTTCATACCGTAAAAGAACACTGGCGTCGGCAGCACAGAGACCGGTCCATACTTACGCTGGACAGCCACGAAGTCGGCGAAGACCTTCGGATACATCAGATACGCGGAGAGTTCGGCCTCATCGAGCGCACGACCGCAGGATTTCTCTGCTTCCTCGCGCCGGAGGGTGAAATCCTCTTCCGGTAGGAGCGAAGCAGGTCGCACTGTGATCGGAGCGTCGCCTTTCAAGGCCTTTTCTTGCAGCGCCGTCGGCCATCCGCCCGGCGGTTGTCCCAGATCGCCCCGGAGCATCTCAACCACGGATGCAGGAAAGGCGATGTCGCGGTCTTCGGCCAATACATCTTCCGAGGTCAATCCCTGCGAGACCATCAACAATGCCATGTCCCCGACCACCTTGGACGAGGGGGTTACTTTGACGATGTCACCAAACATCTCGTTCGCCGCGCGGTAGGCTTTTGCGACTTCGTGCCAACGCGTCTCAAGTCCCAGCGAGCGTGCCTGCTCCTTCAGATTCGTGAACTGGCCGCCCGGCATTTCGTGCAAGTAGATTTCCGAAGCCCCCCCCTTAAGATCACTTTCGAAGGCGGTATATTGGGACCGTACGGCCTCCCAATAGAAGCTGATGCGCCGGATTGCATCTGGATCGAGACCGGTATCACGCTCCGTGCGCGCCAGCGCTTCCACGATCGATCCAAGGGTCGGCTGCGATGTCGTTCCGCTCAGCGCGTCCATTGCCGCATCTATAGCGTCGACGCCGGCCTCCACAGCAGCAAGAATCGTGGCTGCCGCGACGCCCGAGGTATCGTGAGTATGCAAATGGATCGGCAGGCCCACCTCCTGTTTCAATGCGGTGATCAGGGCACGCGCCGCGGCGGGCTTTAGCAGGCCTGCCATGTCCTTCAGCCCGAGAATGTGGATCCCGGTCGCTTCGAGCTCTTTAGCTAGCGCGACATAATATTTGAGGCCGTATTTGCAGCGGGCTGGATCGAGAACATCGCCAGTGTAGCAGATCGCGCCTTCAGCCAGCTTTCCGCTTTCGATCACCGCGTCGATCGAGACCCGCATGTTTTCGACCCAGTTCAGGCAATCGAAGATTCGGAATAGATCCATGCCGGCTTCCGCGGCGCGATGAACGAAATGACGGACGACGTTGTCCGGATAGTTGGTGTATCCGACGCCGTTTGCGCCCCGGAGCAGCATCTGCGTGAGTATATTTGGCACGCTCGCTCTGATCTCGCGCAGGCGCTCCCAAGGATCTTCGGCCAGAAATCGCATTGCCACGTCA
The DNA here is from genome assembly GCF_025200885.1 of Bradyrhizobium huanghuaihaiense. NCBI lineage: Bacteria > Pseudomonadati > Pseudomonadota > Alphaproteobacteria > Hyphomicrobiales > Nitrobacteraceae > Bradyrhizobium > Bradyrhizobium huanghuaihaiense. The sequence goes on from NZ_CP104172.1 coordinate 8,346,912, forward strand.
AACGTTGCGCCCCCCCAACATTCAAGAGAGAACAGCTGCGGCATTCCGCTCGCGTAAGCCGGGGCGATCGTGACGATGTCCTTCGTGCGCATCCGCGTGGCGAGCAACGACTGATGCGCATCGCGCATCGTTGTGTCGGTCACCAGCACGCGATCTTCCGCCTTCATCCACTCGGCGAATGCTTTGGGACCTAGTCGTTCCAACAGTTGTCGCGTCCCCGCGGCCGGAGAATTTGGAAACTGCGGAAGGGTCGGCGTTGGCGCACTGGAGAGCGGCCTTAGCCGACCTCGGGTTTCGGGGTGGCCGTTCACAGTGACATCTGCAATCCAGGTCAACAGTTTGGTTGCGCGATCCTGACGCGCACTGAAATCGAACAAAGCAGGCGTGTCGTCGATGAACTGCGTCGTATACTCGTTGGCGCGGAAGCGCGGATGGCTGATGACGTTGTGTAGAAACGCGAGATTGGTCGCTACGCCGCGAATGCGATACTCTGTCAGCGCTCGGGCCATCCGGTCGATGACCTCGTCCGGCGCCGGAGCCCATGCGGTGATCTTTTCCAGCAGGGGATCGTAAAATCGTGTGACCACGGCGCCGGAATAGGCCGTACCGCCGTCAACCCTGATGCCGAATCCCATCGCGCCACGATAGGCGGTGATGCGCCCGTAATCGGGAATAAAGTTGTTCTCTGGATTTTCGGTAGTTATCCGACACTGCATCGCGTGGCCGAACAGGCGGATACTCGATTGCGACGGAATTCCCGTCTCGACTACCTCGCCGATGTGTCCACCATCGGCGATCCTGATTTGGGCCTTGACTATGTCAAGGCCCGTCACCACCTCAGTCACCGTGTGCTCGACCTGAATACGCGGATTCACCTCGATGAAGTAGAAGTGGCCGGTCTCGGCGTTCATCAGGAATTCGACCGTGCCGGCGCCGACGTATTGCGTCGCCTTGCCAATTTGAAGCGCAGCCGCGCAGAGTGCCTCGCGCGTTCCGGAATCGAGATACGGAGCGGGGGCCCGTTCGATGATTTTCTGGTTGCGCCGCTGAATCGAACAGTCGCGCTCAAACAGGTGCACCAGTCCGCCGTGGCGATCGCCAAGAATTTGGACCTCGACATGCCGCGCTTGCGGCACAAGCTTTTCGAGGTAAACTTCGTCCTTGCCGAACGCTGCGCGCGCCTCGCGTTTCGCGCTCAGTACGGCCTCCACAAGGCGATCCTCACTTTCGATTGGTCGCATCCCACGACCGCCCCCACCCCATGAGGCTTTGATCATTACGGGATAGCCGATAGTCCTTGCCGCGGAAAGAATTCCGTCGGCATCGTCCGGCAGGGGCTCGCTAGCGGGCATGACCGGGACCCCGCAAGAAATCGCGAGATTACGTGCAGCGACTTTGTTGCCCAAGGTGCGCATGGTCGTCGGCGACGGACCGATAAAGACGATGCCCTCGGAGGCACAGGCCTCCGCGAACTCTGGGCTCTCCGAGAGAAAACCATACCCTGGATGGATCGCGTCTATGCCTCGGTCTTTCGCGACTCTGAGAATTTCGTCGATGGAGAGATATGCTTCGATCGGCCCTTTGCCTTCGCCAATCTGATAGGCTTCATCGGCCTTAAACCTGTGCAACGACAGCTTGTCCTGCTCCGCATAGACCGCGAATGTTCGTAGCCCCAACTCGCTCGCGGCTCTGAAGATGCGAATCGCGATCTCGGAGCGATTCGCAACGAGCAGCTTGTGGATTGTCGATTTTTTGGGGGAAGCAGGCTTGTTCACGGTTGGCACGCTCTAAATTAACCTCGCACTACCCCGGGGTTGGAGTTGGCCGCGCAATCAGACTCGCTTAATCGAGCCCCTGCGATCGCGCAGTAGCATCGAAGTTCATATGCTTCCAGCATGGCTGGCATTTGTACTGGAACATTACAGGCTCCTTGACCCGATCGCGATCATTAGTAGTCGTTGGTGCATTGCTATCCGCGCCGCGCTGATCACGATGTTCCGGCACCTGCGCGTGCATTAATGACTGAGACCACGCTTACGCAATCGTTTGCACCGCACCATCATCTTTAACTGGATAAGACATTTCGTCGCTGCGAAGCGGGGACGATCAGCGCAGAATTTCAGCTGCTTTTCGCATAGGCGCGCAGGATCGCGCGGTTCAATTGGCGATGTAGTTGCCCGAAAGGACTTCTCGACACGATCTGCCGAAATAGAGCGCCAGCTACTCCAACAAACCGGCGTGCTCCTTGCCCGAGACCGCAGCGCCCAATAGCCTTCAGGGAGCGGTAAAAGTGATTGTAGATGCATGCGGCACGCTAGGAAGGCGTCTGTCGGCCCTGGTGGGCGGATCCAGTCAGATTGCAAGTTCGGGAAGCGCTCGACCGCGCATTCTACCGACTGCATCCCACGCGAATGGGCCGTCTAAACTCAGCACGTTGAGCCTCACTGTCTCGGCGAAGCATGACACAGAGCCTATATCTCTGGCGGCAAGAGCCTATGCCGCCGAATTCAGCTGTACTCTCCGCTCTCGCGTATCGGAATATTTGACGGGCGCCGATACGATCCGCAATGGATGCCTCAAAGCGATGCTTCCTCCGGCCACAATTGTGCCCTTTAACCCTTCACGAAAAGCTCTCGTTCGAAATTTGTCAGTGTCTCCTTGCCAGTTTGGGTGACAAGAACCGTCTCGCTGAGTGTGTAGTTCTCCCCTCCCTTCTTCGTGCCGTCCCCCGCCCACATCCCACAGAGAATGTGGAAACACATGCCTTGTTTGATCTCGACCTGTTCTCCAGAACGCAAACTTGCGGTGTGATCGCGCCGAGTTGGGTGATAGTTTAGTCCTAAGGAGTAGGCAATGCGGGAGTGCTTTTCGAAACCTTCCCGCGCCAGAACGGCTTGCCATGCCGCCCAACGTCGTGACACATCACGCCTGGCTTCATAGCCGACATCGCAGCCTCAAGGCCTTCCCGAACCGTATCTCCAAGTCTGACCAGATCGGTACTGGGTTTGCCGAGACTGACTGTACGGGCGAGCGCGGCATTGTAGGGCAAATAGCAGCCCGCCAATTCGAAAGCTATGCTGGTATTGTTTGGTATGGTGTGGTCCGTCCAGGTAAATGAGGATAAGCGGCGCGCGGCCCGGTGAGAACGAGGGGAACAGAGCTCGGCCACGCTCCCCCGAACTCTTTGGTGCCTTCGGCCTGTGCCTGCATGATCCGGCCTGTGAGGTCGTTTTCACGTATTCCGGGATGAACGGATTCGATGGCCACGTCCATTACCTTGTCGACGATCTTCCCAGCCCGGCGCATAAATCCGTTCTCACGCGGTGTCTTGATGGTCTTGAGCTGATTGATTAAGAGACCGACATCCACTCATGCCACCTTGGGAATTGCCGTCTGAAGCACGAAAAAGGCGCGAGGACTGAAGTAGTAGGTATCACCTTCGTACCCGATCCGGCCACTGTTCCAGCCGCGTTTTTTGATCTCGTCTGCTACGGCTTCCATCGCGTGATGTGAATGGGAATCGGAATAGAAGTCGGCGTACGACACGATATTGTCGAGGAGAGCCACGTTGTCTGGCGCGCGCCGCCAGCATCAACGCCGCGCTCGATCCAAACCGGCTCCAGATCGTTCCCTGGCACCAGCAGAACTTGTGTATTTTGATAGCTCCAGGAATCGAATCCTGAAATGTAGTTCATATGGGCCGGATCGACCACGACCAGCAAGGACACCCTCTTCGGGCATCTGCTGACGCAATCTCGTCAGACGTCCGAGATATTCCACCTTTGAAAACGCGACCACCATCTTGCAGTTCCTTTCGGACTTATTCGTCTCGAGCTATTCCGCACGAATGACGCTGAATCCTCTTTTCGCGATTCATCATATTGCGCACCAGAACTTCCTTCGCAGCACCGAGTGGCCATTGACGCTACTCCATCACGCTCCGAGCTGGGCGGGGAGCTTTGATTGTGCGAACAAGCTCCTCCTGATCTAACCAGCTAATCGAATTGAAGGCGACTGTTTCAGGCTTTCTTTGCGCGGGAACAGCCGCCGTAGCACCAGCCTTGCGACTTGGCCCAACTTGGCTTGCCCAACTTAGAGATGAGACTGACTCGATGAACCGACAGACCTGCCCAACTCGTCCAGCAGAGCAGCGCCAGTGCGTATTCCCTTTATGAAGCAGTCTATCTTAATGTTCTCGTTTGGCGCGTGATTGGCCTCGTCGGCGTTCGCATAGGGCACGATGAACGAGTGCGTGCCCAAAATCTTCGTGAAGACGTAGTCCGGCAAGCTGCCGCCGAGCGAGGGATAAATGAGCGGCTCGATGCCATGTGCAGTACGTACTGCACGCTGAACACGTTCCGAAAACGGCGATTCTAGCGACGTTTTGGACGGCAGCATGCCCTCGAGACGAATGAACTCGACCTCCGGCGCGTGGCGTTTGATATGCGCTTCAATTTTGGCGAGGACATCGTCAGGCGTTTGTCGGTCTACGAGGCGAGCGTCACACTTAACGATCGCCTCGTGCGGCAAGACTGTCTTCGGACCAGGCCCTCCATAACCGCCGTGAAATCCGTTGATCGTCAAGGTTGGATGAAACATCAGCCTATCCGCCAATGGCCGATCTGGCGGATTGTCCAGCTTTGAAAGGCCGAGCGTCCGCTTGACGTCCTCGGGATCCAGCGGCAACCTTGCTGCCGCGCCGCGCTCAAGGTCAGTTGGGGCAACGACATCATTGTAAAAGCCTTCAACTGTAATCTCGCCCGCTGAGTTCTTCATGGTCGCCAGCAAGTGGACCAGCGTCCAAATCGGATTGGGCACAACGCCGCCAAAGTTACCGGAATGGACATCTTGATTGGCCGCACGGGCCCGCAACTCGAACGTTACGATCCCGCGAACGCCGTGCGTAATGACTGGATGGCCTGACTCGTGCAGAGGGCCGTCGGCTGTTATGACCAAGTCGGCTTTGAGCAGGTCGCGGTGTGCCCGAACAAACTCTGCGATGTTCGGACTCCCGTTCTCTTCTTCCCCTTCCAGGAGGATGATCACATTGCAAGGCAAGCGGCCATGCACAGCCAGATACGATTCCACGGCCAGAATTTGAGCGAAATGCTGGCCCTTGTTGTCTCCAGCACCACGCGCATAGATTCGACCACCCCGAATGGAGGGCTCGAATGGCGGACTGATCCAGGCCTCGATCGGGTCCGGCGGTTGGACGTCGTAGTGGCCATATAGCAAGACGGTCGGCGCTCCAGGTGCACGCTCCCAACGGCCCATCACCATCGGATGCCCGGGTGTCGGAAAACTCTGCGCTTCGAAGCCCACCCGCTGGAGCATGCTCACGAGCAGCTCGGCAACCTCGCTGATGCCGATGTTCTGAGCGCTGATACTGGGATGCCGCAGATAGTCGATTAGACGACTGACGAACTGATCCTTATTCGCATCGATGTGCTCAAAAACCTTGGACAATTCAGCGCTAGCTGGGTGAATGCTATTCGGTTTCATGCCGACCATCCTAATTGCTATGGGATTATCTTGAGGGAAACAGATCGCCTACGATGCACCGAAAACATGCGCTCAAAATTGCGAGCCACCGACACTCTGCGTAATCGCCGCGACCAGGAGGCTTCTCGATCGGTTGTCCTTGATCGGTTTGGCGTTTCCCGCACCGCGTAAGAGCTTGTTCGATGTGGCCGTTGAATCGGGCGCTATGCTCAACGTACAACGTTCCGATCGCCGCTTCATTGAAACGCCGCGCGATCCTCCGACCTGGGTTGCACCTTCGATCTGCGCTCTGTGTTAAGTGAAACATTCAGCTTTTGACGAACGTACAATGGGCGCAGGGGGCCTCTCAACCTGCGGCATCCTCCAGCATTGACCTCGGCGCGATCTTAATCCGATCCACATTCTAGTCATGAGGCAGAGGACTTATTTCGACCAGCATCTTTCCCAAAACCGTACAGTCAACCACCGGCAGGCCCGTGTCACGCCGCACGGCTTCCGCCGCGATTGGAAAGCCGGTGCACTCAAATACCAAAGCTCCCACGCCGGGATTCGACTTTAAGAGACGCTTTACCGCCGTCGTCACGTCCTCAACGAGCTCAGCGGGTTCCGCATCAGGGACAGTTTGGCTCAAGCGATGCCAGGACTTGCTTCCTTCGATACCCACGATGGGGACATCTAGCTCTGCGGACGACCAGCCAGCAGCCACAAAGTGGTCCTCTCTTAGTTTGTTGGCATCGTAGGTAACAATTCCGACCTTGCGTCCGCGCGGAAGAGTTTTGGCGATAGAAGGCACCAGCAATAGGCTAGAGAGGGCAACGGGGATTGAAACCGCGCCGGCAACCTCCGTTTGATACAAATGAGCAAAACCGCAGTTCGCCATTATCGCGGCGACACCTTGGCTTTCCAACTTGCGGGCACACTCGACATAGTTACTCGTGACGGATCTATCGCCATCGGTCACCCTCTTGGTAGTCGCGCCCATGACCTTAATGCGCTTGATCGGAAACTGAAATGTCCCGGGACCCGCCAAGAACCCGGGTCGCGTAATCGGCTCGTTTTCGAGCTCTAGAATGCCCAGTGTCTTTTTGACCATGTTGCTTCCCGCAAGATTCGTTCCGTGATGCTCAGTCGGCAACTTTTGATGCGGCAAATTAAAGTTGGAAAAGCTGACGTGGTGCGCGTGTTAAAACTTCAACGCCGGAATCTGTCACCCGAATCGTTTCGCTAATCTCATAACCAAACTCCTCTTCTACCCAGTTGCCCATCATCAAGTGGAAGGTCATGTTGGGCTTCAGCTCTGTCATGTCGCCAATTCCGAAGCTTGCTGTCGGCTCTATCCATGCTGAAGTCTGACTCTCAATACCGATCGCGTAACCGCAACGCGACTCCTTCTTGAAGCCATGTTTTTCGATCGCGCGATAGACGACTTCGGCGACATCGCTGCACGTGCGCCCCGGCCGGATGACGTTCAGCGCGACTTCAATACCGGCAGCGTGCGCCTCATTTAGGCGGCGCAGGTGGTCGGACGGAGCGCCGATCGAAAAGCTGCGCATGAGCGCAGCCATGTACTGGTGGCGATTGCCGCTTACTTCCATATCAATCTGTGAGCCGTCGCGAAAGACGTCCTCGCTCCACAGAATGTGGGGCGTACAGACGCGAGGCGAAGACTTCATCAAGAGCGGCCGCAATCCGGTTGCAGGTGGAACGCCTTCTGCACCGCGAACCTGCGCCGTCATGATCTCGGCCGCGGCATCCGCTTCCCGCACTCCCGGCCGAATTACTTCGGCCGCCCGCATGACAGCGGCATCAGCGAGGGCAGCAGCTTGCCGCATCATCTCTATCTCCAGATCGGACTTAACTCCCCGGATCCAGTCTACAGCTTTAGTACAGTCTACAATCTTCGCATTGGGCAATCGCGCCCTGAACTTCTCTGCTGCCTGCGCCGTCAGGTTGCCCAGTTCCAGGCCAACGCCCTGGCTTGTGACACCGAGATCGTGGAGAAAATCGATCACCGCGTCAAAGCCGTCTCTATCATGCTTTCCTACATAGCCTTCCGAGTAGCCGATCACTTTGTCATGCGAGAGGAACGATTGATGAAACGCTCCAGGCGCGCACATCCGCCGTACGATGAGGGTCGGCTCCTCTTCGCGGGTTGATACCACGAGCGCGTGCATGGCAAGCATCCGGGTGAAGTTACCCGTCAGGTAAGTGATGTTGGCCCAGCTGTTGATGACAAGCGCATCGACGTTGCGCCGTGCCATTTCTAATTTAACTAAGCCAAGACGGCGAAGGTACTCTGACCTGGGAAAGGCCTGAGGTGCTTTGCCAATTGCCATTGTCTTGCCTCCGTCGGGCTACTTGTTGCTGGAATTTGCGAAGGTTGATAGATCGGCATGCCCGCCAGATCGAGCGGAGTCCCCGCTCTGCCTAGGACTGGGCACTACATGAATGTTACCGGTCCACAGATACGGAATTCATCGATATCCGAGCTCATACGGAAGGAATTCCGCGTCTATGGACACAAGGTGAAGCTTTCAGACCTTTATGCCGACGCGAGGGACGTCGATGCAACCGCCCGCCGTCAGGTTGTCCCGAAGCGCAAATACCTGAGTCGATGGGAATGGGTTGGCGTGGTAGCCGGTTAGGTATTCAGGCTTAAGAGGATCGGGGACGGGCATCGATTTGTCGCTCGCTCGGCCACTCGCTCTTACGACCACCGGGTGAAATAGTTCAGGCATAGTTGTCACTAGGCACGATCGCCCCTGCCAGGCGGCATCTCTGCTTGGGTATGCGGGCCGGGCAGCCAGCGCCGTGTTCGGGTCGATCACGTCGTAGCGGCGCGACCACTGCGACACACAAATGACCGCCCTCAGGCAATCGTCGCCATCACCAAGCGCGAAAGGTTCGTGATGTCGTAGACGGGCAGTTTGGCAGCGCGGCGCATCAACGGGGCGACTAGGGGAAACGCCGTGCATTCGCACAGAATTGCCGAAACGTCCGGATGCGCGGCATGAACCCGCGCCACGCAGCCCATGACATCCGTCTGAAGTGCTTCGACGTCAGGCGGTGGTAAGGGACGTTTCATCGCATCGTTCAAGTACTTACCACCTTCGATGCCGTCTACGACGATCCTAGCGCGTTCGACCGGATCCTCTACTCCCAGCATGTCCTCGCCGCAATGCCGCGAGTAAGCCGTCAGGACGGCAAGTTTGGCAGCGGGCGGCAGCTGACGAAGCAAGGTAGGAATCAAGAGAAGGCTCGACAGCGCCACCGGGACATTCACAGCCGCGGCCACGGCCGCTTGGTGTCGGATAAAAAAGCCGCAGTTTGCGGTTATTGCGACGGCGCCTTGATCGATCAGCCGCCGGGCAGCTGCGATGCAAGCTGGCTCAAGCGATGGGTCGCCAGGGAGGACGATATCCGTCCAAGCCCCCGCGACAGTCTCCAATATGATTGGGAATTCGAACGTAGTTGGATTGATCAGCGAGCCTGGAAGCATCGGCCGCGCGCCGCCAGGAGGCAGCCCGCGTTCGAGGTCCAGTATTCCGAGAGAGCGCGGGGTCTGAGATGTCACTGATACGCTGACCGGAGAGCGAGGAGGTCTGCAAGATCGTCGACATATATACGCTATGTTGCACGCCCAATTCCTGTTAATTTGGGTCTTTGTGGCCGGAACTCTCCACCTGGACGAATTATACGGCGTTTCGCTGCAATTGGAGTCCAACTGGGCGAATTCCTCCCGACAGACGATTGGGCCTGGGAGCTGCGCAAGATCGCCCGCTCAGATCATTGCGGAGGGCTCAGCGCGGTCGCGCCGTCCATCAGCTTGGATGGAGCAACAACGGTCCTGGCCCTCGAGGTGTTAGTCAAGTTGGTCGATCGGTGACCGATGGGCACAATGAGTCTCTGCCTGCAACAATATGGGCGCCATACGTACCATCAGCTTCCAAGTAAATGTCGACTAGACCAGAGCGTGCGCTCCTGGTGATGCGATCGATGAGCGCATTCGCTCGCGAGGACAAATGACTTACTGGTCCGCCGCTACGAAGAGCGCCCAAACTCCTGGCGCAACATCTCCGAATGGGCTCCCCGAGCGGGCACTGGCCGCAGTGCCGGAGCTGTTTCTCCGTCAAAAATCGCGCCCGGCGCGATAACGTGAATTTGGCCTGCCGGCGTTGACACGGGTACTCGACGCAGATGTGGGTGCTTGGTTACATCCTCAATCTGATTCAGCCGTCCGTACGCAAGGCCGGCGGCTTCCAGCTCACGCATGGCATCGTGGCTAGACATTTTCCCAAACCAATCCATCACAATTTCATCCAGACTGGCCCTGTTGCGGATCCGGTCCATGTTGTCCGCGTAATCGGGATGGCGGATGAGTTCCGGTCGTTTAAGGAATTTGGTGCAGAAATTGACCCATTCGCGGTCGTTTTGAACGGAGAAGATGACCTCCTTACCGTCCGAACAGCGGTACGCCCCGTATGGTGCGAGAGAGGGGTGGTTTACGCCAGCGCGAGCGGTATGATAGCCGCTATAATCGAACTGAAGAACCGGAACGTTCATCCAGTCCGCGATAGCGTCAAACAGTGACACCTGAATGGCCGTTCCTTTCCCGGTTCGCGCCCTCAGAAGCAACGCCTCCAAGATGGCGTTGAGAGCGGTCATGCCGGCCGAAATATCACATACAGAGACCCCGACGCGCGCGGCGCCTTGCGCTGTTCCCGTGATCGCGCAAAGCCCAGTCTCTGCTTGCACGATTAAGTCATAGGCCTTCAAATGCGAGAATGCACCGCCATCACCGAAGCCGGAGATGTCGCAAGTTATCAAACGAGGATGGCGCTTGCGAAGATCCGCCGATCCGAATCCCAGTTTTGAGATGCTGCCCGGCTTAAGATTTTGAATGAAGACATCAGCCTGAGCGATCATCTCCGCGAGAGCTGCACGGTCTTGCTCAAGCGTGAGATCGAGACAGATAGAGTCTTTTCCGCGGTTCAACCAGACGAAATATGCGCTTTGGCCCTCAACGAGCTTATCGTAATTTCGCGCGAAATCGCCCTCGGGGCGTTCGACTTTGATGACACGCGCGCCAGCATCGGCAAGGCGGGAAGACGCATAAGGCGCTGCTACCGCCTGCTCGACGGCAACGACCGTGATACCTTCAAGTGCTTTCCTCATACGAATGACGCGCCAACATTCTGACGAGAGTTCTGCGACCGGCGGTAGCCAAGAATGGATAGCAGCCTGCTCTGCTCATTTCCAACGATGGATATGCCCTCGTCAACGCCCATCCCGGGTCTTGCGAGCACCATGTCAGCCTGTGTCGCCACTGCAATGTTGGCGGCCGCTCTTGCCGACAAGTCGGTTTCCGTGCAGCTACCGCCCAAATATGCGCCGACGCCGTTTTCCTTGCAGACCAACACCGCTCGAGCAGAGTCAGCGATCGAGCCCACATCAGGCATCTTGATCTGAATTATATGAGCAGCTTTTGCTTCCGCGAAGAGCCGGATGTCGTCAAGCGTGTTGCATTGCTCGTCAACGACCACCCGGGCTTCGGTGGCACGGCTGTCAAGAAGCGCAACGATCTTGGTGTACTCCTCGAGCTGAGCTTCAGTTGATCCGAAGTCCGCCGGGCATTCAATGTGAAGCCGGTATCCCGGCACGTCCTCCGCAACGCGCGAGATGAAATCGGCAATTTTCTCCGCTTGCATACCAATCTCGAGCCCGATCCAACCGTAAACGTCGAAATGCAAAACAGGGTGATATCCAGGCTGGCCGATTTCCTTTGTGCGTCTAACGACCCATTTGACGAAGTCGCGAAACTTCTCGCCGGAAGGGCCGAACTTTTCACGTGAGTTGATCAAGCCATGCGGAAGTACATCCACCGACTTAAGGATCATCTTGTCGACATTGATTTCTCTTGCATCCCCGCTCTGGGCGTATATTGGGACCGGCTTGTCCGGCAATGGCAGGTGATACTCGGCACAGATCATTTCGGCCAGCGTCCTGCGTGCAATATGCGCCGCGGCGCGCAGCAACGCTTGGCTCACACCATACTCAATGGCAAGGGGTAGGCGCTTGTTATCATGGAATGCGAGAACACGATCACAAGCCGTCAGGAAATTGGCAGCATCGCAGGCAAAAAGCCGCGGGATCACAACAGATTTGGTGAGTGCTTCGATTGTGTCTAACTGAAACACCGGGTCCCGACCGCCTGCGCCCGAGTATTGCACGTTCATCATGTCGCCCCACACGATCGTATCGTCGGACATGACGAGGCCGATGCTGAGCGAACGCGATGGCATGCGGATGGTCGTGAAACCCGGCGTCAGAGGCGCACCCAGATAGCGAAATCCGTCCTGAGCAGAGCCGGAGCGTATTGCAGCTTGATCGTCATAGAAGAAGCTACCGTTTCCGGGGGCCAGAATCACATCTTTTATCGTAGGAGAGTTTCTCATTGCGCCTCAATCCACGCAGCCATATCGACTGCCATTCACGCCGAAGAACCCACGTCCACGTGGGTCGTACGCTCCACCCGTAGACATTCGGCCGTAGCGTTTATGAACAGCCAGGGCTTCCGCCGGGAGAGGCGATTCGTTAAGCAACCGAATTGTACGAGGCACTCCGCGCTGAGAAGCACTTGGACTATTGCCGCACAAGTGCATCAGGACCACGCGTGTGTGTTCTTGATTTTCACTCTCATGAGACAGAAGCAGCTTTGATCCCGTTAACGAGCTTCAGGTTTTGGAATGCCCTCACGCCTTCCAATCCACCTTCGTACCCATAACCACTCTGTTTGACCCCAGCATTTGGCGCATCGGCAGACACACCCTTGAGGTGGTTCATGCTCACTGCTCCGGCCGCAAGGCTTCGGATCATCTTTTCTTGAATTGCAGGAGATCCGGTGAAGAAATAAGACGCAAGGCCATATTGGCTCCTATTCGCCTCCTCAATCGCTCCTTCAATGGTGTCGAAGGGGGCAACAGTAAGGATGGGTCCAAAGGGCTCTTCGTGAAGCACCTGTGACTCAGGATGGACGTTGCTTAGAATTGTAGGGGCCCAATAGAAGCCCGGTCGATCAAGGCGTTCCCCACCAGTTTCAACCTTCGCTCCGCGTTTGACAGCATCCTTCGTCAGCCGTTCCATCGCTTCAATGCGTCTCGCATTCGCCATTGGTCCCATGTCTGTCTCAGGATCATCGGGCGCCCCCACCCTGATCTTTTCTGCCGCGTGAACAAGCTTGCAGAGAAACTCCCGGTAAATTGATCTTGCTACTAGAATGCGGCTTGGAGCATTGCAGCTTTGACCTGCACATTCAAACTTGTACTCCGATATTGCCCAGGCGGCCTTCGCGAGATCCGCGTCTTCAAAGACCACAACGGGGGAATGACCACCAAGCTCCAGAACGCATCGCTGCAGATTTTCTGCGGCCATTTTTGCCAGTTGTTTTCCGACCGGTGTGGAGCCCGTGAACGACAGAGCTCGAACAACAGGCGAGGCGAGCAGGCGTTCGGAGATCATAGGCGGATGTCCGAAGACCAGACTAACAACACCCGGCGGAATCCCTGCTTCCTGTAGCGCCTCGATCATATAGATCCCGGCGCTAGGCGTTTCCTCTGCCGCTTTCAGGATGACCGAACAGCCGGCAGCGAGCGAAGCGCCGAGCTTTCGTGCGTTGAGGACGGCCGGGTAATTCCAAGGCGTGAACGCGGCCACCACACCAACCGGTTCTGGTATGATGACCCGTTTTTCGTCTATCGAGAATGGAGCCGACGTTTTGGCAGCGTTGACACCATTCCACTCGAGCATTTCGACTGCGCGAGCATACTCCCCCTTCGCTTCCGCCAGCGTCTTACCTTGTTCCGCCGAAAGGGACGCCGCCGCAATTTCGATTTTGTCCGACAGGATTCGTGCAGCGCGGATGAGAAGCGCCCCCCGTTCCTCGGCCGGTGTATTCGACCACTGTAGCAGACCCGCCTGCGCGGAAGCCAATGCATCCTCAAGATCCGACGCCGAGGCGACAGCGACACGCCCGAGTTCATGCCCAGTGGCAGGATTGAGAAGAGGCAGATCGACGCCACCCCCGCCTGGGCGCCAACCACCATCGATAAAGAGTTTGCAGTTCGTGCTATCGGACATGCGTGCTCGCAGCTCTGCCGTTCGGTGCCTGTCTCGTTTGATCGTTTCGAGTTCAAGCGTACCGCTTGAACTCGCCCCTACGACCCAGCTTTTCTCTCGGTGCCCCATTCCCCGATGGTGATGAGCAGCCCACGACTTCAAGCGCGCGCAAGAAGCGGATGCTGCTCCATATCAGCTCTCACTGGAGGCGATCTGGGTAAGGTGGCCGAAGTATCCAACCACCATTTGCTAGACTTTTTCACCTTCGCGCACGAGCTCGTCCATCACGGAGCGGACGGCACTCTCGGCGATCGAAACAATGTCATCAACTTCCGCCTTGGTGATTACAAGCGGGGGAGCGAAGCCTAGGATGTCTCCATGCGGCATGGGGCGGGCAATAAGTCCCCGGTCACGGGCCGCCTTGGAGACGCGAGCACCGAATTTAAGAGACGCATCAAATCGCCTCTTCTTATCGCGATCGGCAACGAACTCGATGGCCCCCATCAGTCCGACCCCGCGCACTTCACCGACAATCGGCAACTGCGCAAACTTCTCCTTGAGTTGGGCTTGGAAGTAGGCGCCCACCTCGCGCGCATTAGCAGGAAGGTTCTCCTTTTCCACAATATCAAGAACGGCATTCGCCGTTGCCGCGCCGATCGGGTGACCCGAATATGTGTAGCCGTGCGAAAATGCGCCAACCTTGTCAGCACCGTCTTCGAACACTTTGTAAACCTTGTCCCCAACAATCGCGGCAGAGAGCGGGAAGTAGCCCGAAGTCAGCCCCTTCGCGATCGTTATCAGATCGGGCTCGATGCCGTAGTGCTCGGAGCCGAACATCGAGCCAGTGCGACCGAAGCCCGTGATTACCTCGTCGGCAATCAAGAGAACGTCGTGCTTCCTGAGCACAGCCTGGATCGCCTCCCAGTAGCCCACCGGAGGCGGCGTGATACCACCTGTGCCGAGCACCGGCTCGGCGATGAAGCCGCCCACGTTGTCCGGGCCGAGTCGCTCGATAAGCTGGTCCAGCTCGACAGCGCGACGGGCTGAGAACTCGCGCTCGGTCTCACCAGAAGCGCATCCCCAATAGTAATGCGGAGCGCCTGTGCGCACGATGTGCGGCAGCGGGAGATCCATATAGTCATGGTAGAAGCTCATGCCGGTCATCGATCCGGAAAGCACGCTGCAACCATGATAGCCGCGCTCTCGCGCGATGATCTTCTTCTTGTTGGGCCTACCTCGAAGATTGTTGTAGTACCAGACGAGCTTGGCCTGCGTCTCATTAGCATCCGAACCAGACATGCCGTAGAAGACCTTGCTCATTTTCCCTGGCGCCATCTTGACGAGACGGTCGGAGAGAATCGCCAGCTCGTCCGTGGTGTGCGCTGCGTAGCAGTGGTAGTACGCGAGACGGTAGGCCTGACGCGAGATGGCTTCGGCTACTTCGGTTCGACCATAGCCAACATTGACACAGTACATGCCGGCAAAGCCGTCGATGAGCTGATTGCCGCTGGCGTCCTGGATACGGATACCCTTACCGGTTTCAATGATCGTCGGCTCGCCCAGCTTACCCATCGCAAAGTCCTTGAGATGCGTGAAGGGATGCAGGACGCTGTTTTTGTCTTTTTCGCTAATTTCTTTGATATCGATTGCCATTGTGCACCACTCTCTGTTTAAGCTGCGAGGTCTGCAAAGCAGACGTATCGGGACTCAACGTAGTATGCGCCGATTCTTGATGGACGAGGTCGGCCACCTCCCTAGCTCCGGCAGCGGAGCGACCAACCAACATTCAGGCGATTATCACCCGCATTATATTCACCTAAGTTAGGACGCATGAGCCTGCCGGAGCTCGACATACAGACAAAGACTGCACGCCAACTTTCCAATTCTCCGGCAGCCACGAGACGCGCATCAGCGAAGGGAAGGATAGGCACAGTCCGTCCTAGCTCATCTCCCGCTGCACTCAGCAAGCCTTCACTCACCTCCTGCAGCGCGAGAGCCGCCATGACGGACACTCCGCGCAGCCCCACTCCATCCGGCGGAGTGTGCACCGGCTGCTGAATAGTTCGAACGACCATCTTTAAGTCCGACTCGCCCCTTTTGTTGAAATGCCTATGCATTCAGGATACTGATGTGATGCACATATTTGCGTCGTATCTCCTGTCGTTCAGAAGATTTCCTGCATCGTATAGGCGATCGGCGCTGCGATTCACCCAAAGGCCGGAGCCGTTATGCAGTATGATCGAACAGACGCCCGCATCCTCGAGATCGTGCAGAAAAACAATCGTCTAACTTCCGAGGTGATTGGGGAGATGGCAGGACTTTCTGCTACTGCGTGTCAACGACGACTAAAGCGACTTCGTTCCGATGGCATCATTGAGGCCGATGTGTCTATCGTCTCGCCGAAAGCCGTAGGAAGACCTCTTCAGATGCTCGTGCTAGTGAGCCTTGAGCGAGAGCGCACGGATATCATCGATAGGTTTAAGAAAGCTATCAAATCGTCAGCTGAGGTCGTCAATGGATTTTATGTCACGGGCGATGCTGATTTTGTCCTGTACGTCACAGCGCGCACCATGGACGATTATGAGCAATTCACACGGCGCTTCTTCTATGAAAATCCAAACATCAAGGGGTTTAAGACGATGGTTATCGTAGATCGCGTAAAGGTGGGCTTTGCAATTCCAATCGAGCCTGCAGAGGATTAAGCAACGCTGGTTTCGGCATCTTGCTCCAGAGAGTGATGCGTTTGCGCGCGCTGTCACCGCTCACGCTCATAGAACGCGAAAACTCTGCAGTCGCGCTGCCGTATGGTTTGCTACTTTCAAGCTTCAAAGAGAACGAGCATCGCTGCTCATCGCTGCGACAACAAAGACAGCGAGATCTCAATGTGGCGGTCACGACGTCATGCAGTCGGCATACGCCTCCTCCAACTCAAGCGCCAGACGTAGGAGCGTGGTCTTCACGTGCTGCGATTCTGTTGCGAACACGGGACACTACGGCACTGCTGCGGATGATGATCCTGCTCCGCCCAAGCCTCTCACAACTTTCATAGGTATGCACGCCCGAAGCTAGGTTGAGTTCACGCGTGCAAGGAGGCAAGCACCAATCCAGACTTGCCCTCGCTCTCAAACGCGAGGTGCGCCAACGAATATGAAAAGTACTTGCGGAATATGAAAAGTACTTGCGCTCGCGATAAGATTCACATGGCACATCTGGTCCGAAAATCAGGCTCTAGAGGCGAAGTCGAGAGCAATGATCGATCCGCTCAGACCACAAACATTCAGCTCCGACGCTATCTTTGCTCCGTTGCGCTTTCGGACCTACCGACGTGTCTGGCTTGCCAGCCTGCTGGCCAATTTTTGGCATCCTCATGCAAGGCGTCGGAGCGGCTTGGGCAATGACCCAGATGGCGTCGTCCGCGAACCAGGTCGCACTGGTGCAGACGGCGCTCCTGCTGCCGATAATGCTGATTGCGATGCCAGCTGGGGCTATTGCTGACATGCACGATCGTCGCGTCGTGGCTTTGGTTGCGCTCTCGATTGAGCTTTGCGGCGCAGTCGCACTGACTGTACTCGAATGGTCAGGTTTCACCACGCCATTTGTATTGCACCTACTTTGCTTTGTGATGGGCAGCGGCATGGCATTGAGGTGGGCCGGCTTGGCAATCCTCTGTCAGCGAGCAGGTGCCGCCCGCCTCGTTGCCGGCTGCGGTTGCGCTCAATGGGATAAGTTACAATATTGCGCGCAGCTTTGGTCCTGCAATCGGTGGTATTGTGGTTGCAATGGCGGGCGCAGTTGCAGCATTCGCGCTCAAACGCATGGTTCTACCTGCCACTGCTGATCGCACTATTCCTCGAAGTGTGTCGCCGAGCCATCGTGGCTGCCGCGCGAACAACTGGGTCACGCCATTGTCTCAGGCGTGCGCTATATTACCAACTCGCCGTCGATCAAAGATCGTGCTGACGCGCACGTGCTTAACCGGTGTGATAGGCGGTTCAATTTCAGCGCTGATGCCGCTTATCGCGCGCGAATATCGCGTCTCGCAGGAAAATGCGCGGGCGTTTCACAACGTCATGCGGGATGTGCAGCTATTGCGGCAACGCAACGGAGCCTATGGCTGGTCGATTGCGCGCGACATCGCCGACCCCGAACTATGGACCGAGCGCTATCACTGCCCGACTTGGCTAGACTATTTGCACCAACGCAATCGCTCGACCAAGTCGGAGCGCGCGCTAGACCGGCGCGCGGCGGCTTTCCATGCTGGTCCTGACCCGGTGCGCGTCCGCCGCATGCTGGAGCGCCCATTCGGATCAGTGCGGTGGAAAGAAGACGTGCCCGACTATGCTGCGTCCGAAATACGGCCCGACAATGGCTAACGCTATTCTCCACTACGGTTTCGGACTACGGCGAAACTCTCGAATCCGAGCTTCTGGATTCCGAGATAAGCCTAATGCACCGCGATCGTGTACTCGGGTTACGGACACATGTTCGATTTTCCAGGTATTCAAAGAATATCTTCGTACAAGCCCAGCAGCTGTGAGTGTGTGCAGCGACGCGGCCTGTCTCCTTTGATGAGTCGCACAGTTGGCATCACGCATGGCGAGCGCCCCTTTTTGTACGTACTTGATCTCCGCTTGCAGAAATCCGAGTGAGGACGCCACTAAGAAGGGGGGAGCACGCCGAAAGAGTGACCGCAAGTCAGGGAGGAAGCGTCCCAAGGAGGACCTCTGGGATCAGGCCGCCCCAGCGGCGGAATGGCGATGACAGCGGCAAGGCTGCTCTCGTCTTGGCTTGGCCTGGGCCAGGCGACCTCCCTTGCGCCGGTTTTCGTGACGATGTCGCGCGCACGATAAAGCCGTCCAGTTTCCGCCAGGCATCGTGTAGGCGTTCGGCGAGCAACTCACACTGCGCAAATACTCTATCGGTGAGCCTCGGAGATGGCCACCCAAGGGGTAAAGTGATGGTCTCGGTCCCAGGCGTATCGCTCTCCTTGGAGGCTCGGGCATGTGTCGCGCGCCGCCTTGATTCGCCGCTCTCTCATCCACGTCATGGCCCTAGCCTACAAGTACTCTCGTGCAATCGCGCCTCCCGGTCGCTGTAAACACCCGGCTGCGACTGGAGCCTTGGCCTTGTTGCACGCGACTACCTGCAGAACGTATTCAGCGAAATCTGTATATCGGCACTGACGGGCAACAGATGGCGTCTTATGCTCCACATTCCATCTGCATAGCAGGTCTGACCTGGGAGTCTTCGACGCAGAGCTACGACTCTCTTATGTAGCGCGCGTCGCCCCTTACCTCCACAATTTGTCAAGCCATCATTGGTTCTCGAAGTTCGAGGCATTGGCCAATACGATGCGGGTTTGACCTGCCAGCCGTCGTGCAGGCCAAAGCCCGGCTGAGTCTCTCTCGGTCACAGCCAAGTCGTAAATCGCTTTGATCAACGTTGCTTCCCCTTTAGTCGATGAATTTGATGCTATGAGGATAAGCGGAAACATTGATATAGCGATGCGTTATTTCCTCATCAACGGCGATGTCTTGTATCGCCACAATGCTCACCCACGTGCCGGACTCTTTATCAGCCCACACTCTTTGTGCATTTGGGTTCGCGGAGTGGTTCATTAGCGAACTCAAACCGAACACAACGTACCCCGTCAGATGCTCCGCCTTATTCCTTTCGTGCCGCACAAAGTAATACTCCAAGAGTCCCGTACGATCTAGCAGCTTGGCCGCAGCATGATCAAATCCCCAAGTAGGAGCGCGATCGATTACATCTCCGGTTTTGAACGCAATGTTTGCAAATACGCCGCGGCCCTTTCGTGGCACAGTTTTGACGTACAGCGCGTTACCGCGATCAAAGACCTTTTCTCCCATTGAGTGTGCCTTACTATTTTTGAACATTGATCGTTCCCTTCGTTCCATTCCTCACGACAGGTCGTTGTTCCGGTGATATCGAACGAAATTCTTGCCTTTCAGTCGACGTTCATTCAAGTTCGAGAGTGAAGAGTAGCTTATTATCCAGCGTCGGAGACCCGCCCAAGAAGGATAGCTCCCAATATGAGTGGGTGGCTTAGTTGCGTCGAGAGATTAGGATAAGTCACCGACAGGATGTAGCTCCGGGCAACACGGCTGAGGTGAGCGGACACTCTCTTCGGAATTGGGTGACGTATGAACCTCTCCTCCAAATGAGTGGACACTTGCAGTAGGCGCGTTGAACCCGGAGGTATCGAATGGAACGTCGGCGTCGGCCGTTTACCAGGGAGTATAAGCGGAAGGTTGTTGGGCTCGGGCTCGTCCTGTCGCACGGCGGCTCAGTTACATGGGTCGTCAAGGAACTGCGCTGCCGGATTCAGTGTTCGCCGGTGGTTGGGAGCCGGGGCTGGATCCGGTGTCGCGCATTGCGGCGTCCCACAACTCAGTGGGCTCTTCGGCACGTTCAATAGCACCTGATCTTTGGCAATCTAACGGCCGATGCCGCTCTTCCCGCGCGGCACTCGCCGGCAACAAACGGCACTCAATGGAATGCTCGGCGTCGATCTCACGGGATCCACGGATTATGACCGTCGCTCGCACTGAAGCTAGTCGGTGAATGCAGCTCAGATAAGGCGTGGTCAAGCCCCAAGCACTTCACGTTCTGGCTCTACCCCGCAACCGGCAACAAATTCTCTGGCTTTAGGTGTTATCTTCGCGGACAGGGAGATTCTCCAGTCGGGCGGCCGGTTGACAGCAACAACAACGGGCCAGCGATAAGGCCCTCGGAGCATTCTATCGCCGACTATTCTCACGTGCGAGTCGTCCGTTAACAAATGGGGTTAAGGGCGATTAGGTTTGCAAGGCGCGCCAAAGGACGATCAGGATAAAGCGCAAGAGCTCCCTGAGCCAGGCGAGGATGCGGCGGAAGTTGTGGCCGACGGCGGAGAGGATGACGTTGGCCGCATCGCCGGCGCGGCCTTTGAGGTAGCAGCGGCCAAGGTGACCATCGGCCTTCAGGTGTCCGATGACGGGTTCGATGGCGGAGCGGCGCCGCAGCTCGCGCTTGATGACACCGAAGATGCCGCCCTTCTGGCCAGCGATGAAGATTCGGCGGGGATTTTGTGCGTCGTGGTCGCGGTATCCTTTGTCGACTTAGGCCCGCTCGATCGCGCAGCCGGTGAGTGTCTCGGTGTAGTCGATGTCGGCGGCCAATCCGACAAGTAAACGACTTTTGGAGGTTGGGCGGTGAGCAAAGTCAACATCCCCGCTACTGGCCATGATTTAGGCTGCTCCAGAGAGGCACACTTTACAGTTCATCAACACTCAGGTGATTAGGTCACCTGTGTGCGTAGACGTTGGCTCCGTTCAGGCGCTGGAAATCCTCATCTCTTTCACCCCCGCGACCAAACTCCGTTGAGTACCCGAGTTCTAGGCGCGCCGTACGTCCGCCGTTAATTGATGAGTTTGCAGTCGTGAGGAGACTGGGAGCATTCGCTTCTCACCTCACGAGAGCCGGTGAAGATATGGGGTCCCTATTCAGTCACATTCGCTTCGTCTCTCTTCAGTTTATCGCAACGGTAGACTCGCTCCGAAGACGCTATTACGCATGCGTTAAGTTGAAGGCTGAAAGCGACCCGGCTCCCAGAGTATCTTAACGCCGTTCTCTACGCATGAGCTGCTGCCGGTTTGATGGACAGCGAGATTAGGTGTTTCATGAAGCCGGAGGTGGGCGATGAAGAGACGGAAGTTCAGTCGCGAGTTCAAGCTCGAGGCGGTCAAGCTGGTTAGGGAGCGTGGGGTGTCGGTGGCGCAGGCCGGGCGCGACCTGGATGTTCATGAGAACGTTCTGCGCAAATGGGTGAAAGAGTTCGGCTCCGATCCGGTGCAGGCCTTTCCCGGCCACGGGCAGATGAAGCCGGAGCAGCAGGAGATCGAGCGGTTGCGCCGTGAGGTCGCCAGGTTGAAGGCCGAGCGGGATGTCCTAAAAAGGCCGCAGCCTTCTTCGCGAAGGAAGCGACATGAAGTTCGTCTTCATCGCGAAGCACCGGGCGATCTGGCCGGTGGCATGGCTATGCGATGCGCTGGGTGTCGCGGTCGGGCTTCCATGCCTGGCTGAATCGCTCGCCCAGCGCCAGATCCCGCAGCGACGAAGAGCTCGGCGGCAAGGTGAAGGCCAGCTTCATGGCGAGCGACCGCACCTATGGTGCGCGCCGGGTGTGGCGTGATCTGCTCGCCGATGGGGCGGACTGTGGCCTGCACCAAATCGAACGGCTGATGCGCCTGCAAGGCTTGCGGGCGCGGCCGCGACGCCGGCGCTTGCCGAAGGACAGCGGCGATCAACAGCTCGAGACCGTGCCGGCGAACCTCCTTGACCGGCAGTTCGCCGCCGAGCGGCCGAACCAGAAGTGGATCGCCGACTTTACGTATCTCTGACGGCCGAGGGCTGACTCTACGTCGCAGCGGTGATCGACCTGTTCTCACGCCGGGTGGTGGGTTGGTCGATGAGCGCCGCCATGACAGCTCAGTTGGTAACCGATGCCCTGCTGATGGCCGTCTGGCGACGCGGCAAGCCGGACGCCCTGTTGCACCACTCCGACCAGGGCAGTCAGTACACCAGCGAGCAGTTCCAGCGCTTGATGGCCGACCACGGCATTCTCTGCAGCATGAGCCGTTCCGGCAACGCCTGGGACAACGCGGCGATGGAGAGCTTCTTCTCGTCGCTCAAGACCAAACGGACCGCCAACAAGATCTACCGAACCAGAGACGAGGCACGAGCCGATGTGTTCGACTATATGGAAAGATTTTACAACACGGTCCGCAGGCACTCGACCATCGGCTATCTCAGCCCGGTTGAGTTCGAGCGCAAGCTGGGATTAGCTTAACCTGGTGTCCATCAAACCGGCAGCAGCTCAGCATGCTGGTGGATCCTCGTGATCATCAGGCCAGCATATGCTCGGAGCCACGCGTTTCAATGTGTCTGCGCGCGTGCGGCAACGCTATCCAATTGAAGCCGGACATTCGATAGATAGAAGCCCTCCTCGCCACAATGTCAGACAGCATGGCCGCAGGTAGAGCCGTCCGTCCGTGCAAGCCCGACTTCAAGTCCACCAAAGGACCAAATCCGGTCTCGCAAACCCGAGAAAACAGTTCAGCAGAAGGCGAGGCTTCCCATTGCCTGCCTGTCGGGTCACCCCATGAACGTAGCCGCCGTCGATGAGCGCGATATCTCCTGCTTTGAGCTGAAAATCGTGATAAGGAAGGTCCTCAAGATAAGCAGTTGAAAAGGGATAGCCTGTAGTCTCCAGGCCTTGCGATTTTCGGTCACTCTCCGTCGGCTTATGGCTCCAGATGCGCAGATTGCCACCTTCATCGGGCATGCTGGGGTAAAAGTTTAGCGCTACAACCGTATTGTTCGCCACCGGCGGAATCTCGCTATCTTTTCCAGCCCATAGAACTTGGGCGACGTCGTCGTGGGGTTCTAAAGAATACATCCCTGTGCCAGACCAGCAGATGGCACGACAAAGATTAGCTTGACCGTGCTCCGAACGAGCCGGCCGCAACTCAATTTCCTGTTTGTGAAGCTCGCGTTTCAGCGCGTCGAATAGCGCGCGAACTGGATCTACCAGATCCGCAAAAAGGGCTTCCACGAAAGGACGCGCACTTTCCGACTCGGCTAAATAGGTGGCTGCATTCCTGCTGTAGTGCGATGCGCCGACATATTGGCCGGGAACGCCATCCTTGCGCTCCTTGAGACCGGGGTTTCGCTTAAAGTTCGTGGTAATCTCCTCGGCCAGCTCGGGACTGAATGCCTGCTTGATGTGCAGACCGGTGATCTCACCCTTGAGGACTGAGATGATCTCCCCAATCCTGATCGAGCCGGTTCGTTCTTTGGTCGTGATAAGAGAGATCGCTGGCACTTGAGACAGCTGGGCAGTTGCCATTGTCTTACTCCTGTATTGCCTGCTTGAGAATCGTGATGCCACGGTCGAGCTCGTCATCCGTGATTGTTATCGGCGGGAGCACTTTGATGACGTCTCGGTTTGGTCCCGAAGACTCGATCAGCAGTCCGTTTGCGAAAGCGACGTCGTGTGCGCGGTTGACAATCGCGCTTGAGCGACACTTGAGGCCTGCCATCAGACCGCGGCCTCGCTTTTCTTCAATGCAACTCGGCAATTTGGCGACGAGATCATCAAGACGTCGTTGCAGTTTGACAGCTGTCCGCTCGACGCCAGCAGTAAATTTGCTCTCTGACCACATTTTGCACATGGCGCCCGCGGACACGAAAGCAAGATTGTTGCCTCTAAACGTGCCGCTATGTTCTCCGGGTTTCCATATGTCTATGTCGGGGCGAATCAAAACGATGGAGAACGGATTTCCTGAACCGCTCAGGGACTTGGAAAGACAGACGATGTCGGGTTCGATTTTTGCGAATTCGAACGAGAAGAAATCACCTGTTCGGCCTGCTCCTGCTTGAATGTCGTCGACGATGAAAACTATGCCATAGTCACGACAAATTCGCTGAATTTCCTTTAGCCAACGTGCGGACGCAGTGTTCATGCCGCCCTCTGCCTGGATGGTCTCCAGAATGATTGCGGCGGGTTTTTCTATGCCGCTCCCGAGATCGCCCAGGACGTAGTCGATGTAACTCGCTGAATCGCAAGCTCCGTGTGCATAACCGTCGTAAGGGACGCGGATCACATCGTGGCGAGCCACGCCGCCGAGCTCCCTGGTAGAGGCTGAACCTGATACAGCCAGGGAGCCGAGTGACATTCCGTGGAACGCATTTGTGAAGGCCATGATACTGGAACGGCCGGTATATTTACGGGCCAGCGCAAGGGCCGCTTCGTTAGCGCTTGTGCCAGTCGGTCCAGGAAATTGTATTTTATACGAAAGGCCCCTCGGCTTCAGGATCGTATCAACAAATACTTCAATAAATTCACGTTTCGCCGCAGTTTGCATATCGAGTGACAAAAGAATGTTGCCGCCGGCGAGATAATCAATTGCCGGCGCAAGGATACTGGGATTGTTGTGCCCGTAGTTGAGTGCGCCGGACCCCACGAGGAAATCAATATAGCTCTTGCCGCCCTCGTCCCAAACCGTCGCCCCAAGCGCCCTCGTAAAGACAGTGGGAAACGACCGTCCATAGCGACGAACATTAGATTCATGAGCGGAGAAGACGTCGATATTCATCTTGGAGATCCGTGTGCATGCATCTCATTGAGCGATAGGGACTGAACACGTTTAGTTGGCGACAAATGTTCAGACTGTAGCGACCGGGTCATCATGATGCATTCCAGATCGTTGATTTCGTCGATTCACACCCTGGCGAGTTTTTATCCAAGAATGGCGAACAACGAACCTACTAGGCTGGGTAGTTTTTGTTGCAGAGACGCTGACCTCGCCCGCAACAGCTGGAACGGCCGACGTGGCACGAGCTTTTCAGTTGATTTCACACATCGGAACGGTGCGGTCATATATCTCCGGCCTTCGCGCGGCACATGGTGCTAGCCTTGAGCTAAACCAAATTTACGCGCTTGAGCGCATGGGGGCAGTAGCTTCACTCGTTTCGGGATTTCATCGCATGGTTCATCGCCTGTTGTTGAACATTGCCCTCTGCCGGCCTGCGCCGGTCAGATCGCCTTAGCCGTCACGCCCCCAAGACGCTCCGGCTGGCGGCTGAAGGGGCAGAGATCTGACCTTGCCCCCAAGTTTTATCCAGTCCTGAGTTCGCCC
Source organism: Bradyrhizobium huanghuaihaiense (assembly GCF_025200885.1). Classification (NCBI taxonomy): domain Bacteria; kingdom Pseudomonadati; phylum Pseudomonadota; class Alphaproteobacteria; order Hyphomicrobiales; family Nitrobacteraceae; genus Bradyrhizobium; species Bradyrhizobium huanghuaihaiense. The sequence goes on from NZ_CP104172.1 coordinate 8,372,231, forward strand.
GGCTGTTGGATTTGCCCGGTTGGGCGGTGGTAGCGACGGGAGCTGGCGAGGAGCCCTCGGCCTAGCGCAGCGCCAAATCCCGGCGCGGATGGCAGGTGAAGGCGAACTCGGAGGGCGTCCTCCACCCTAGCTGCGAGTATGGTCGTGCGTCGTTGTAGTCGACCCGCCAGCATTCGAGCGCAAAGTTCTGTGCGTCAAGTTCAGCAAAATTGATCATGGGGTCCGGCCGAGCCATCCCCTCGGAGCCGCCGTCGCTCGCTTGCCCAAAAGCGTAGCGCTGGCGAGCGACGGCGGCGGAGAGGGGTGGCCCATCCCCTTGGTGAGCCTGAGCATCGTCAGGCCGCCTGGCGTAACGCCTCCTTCTTGTGCTCCTTCAACAGATCCATGTTGAGATAGCGATGATCCTCGAGCCACGCCTCATGGCGCTCGACGGTCAGCGCCCGCACCAGCCGTAAACAGCTCTCGGCATTGGGGAAGATTCGCACCACATAGGTGCGCCGCCGGATTTCCTCGTTGAGACGTTCCAGCATATTGGTCGACTTCATGTGCTTGCGATGCACCAGCGGCAGACGGAAGTAGGTCAGCGTCTCCTCGATGTTCTCCTCGACCCAGCCGGTGAGCTTGGGGTATTTGCCGCCCCATTTGGCAAGCCAGGCGGCGAGATCGCGCCGCACCTCGCCAAGATCACGCCGGTCGTACATCCATCGGAGCTCGAGCAGACAATCGTCGTCGACCCTGCGCGGCACGTAGTCGAGCGCGTTTCTGAGGAAGTGCACATAACAGCGCTGCCAGAAGACCCCTGCGAGGACTTCAGCGATCGCCTTCTTCAGCCCGGGATGATCGTCGGAGACGACGAACTCGACGCCGTGCAGGCCGCGGGCCGTCAACGCTTCCAAAAACTCCTTCCAGCTCGATCGGCTCTCCCGGTTGGCGAGCTCAACCGCAAGCACCTGACGCCGGCCCTCCCAGTCGACGCCGATCGCGATCAGCACCGCCTGGCTGGCAATGATCCCGTCTTCCCGCACCCGCTCGTAGCGGGCGTCCAGGATCAGATAGGGAAACGGCTCCCTCAGCTTGCGTTCGCAGAACGCTTTCAGTGATGCATCGAGCCGCTTGTTGATGGCGCTGATCGCCGAGGCCGAGAAGGCATGTCCGACCAGTTCCTCGGTGACCTGCTTCACCTTCCGCGTCGAAACGCCCTGCACGTACATTTCGGCCAGCGCCGCAACCAGTGCCTTCTCCGACCGCTGATAGCGCTCGAACAGCTCCGTCGAGAACCGCCCCTGACGGTCCTGCGGCACCTTAAGCTCGATCTTGCCAACCCGGGTGATCAGCGAGCGCGTGTAGTAGCCGGAGCGATAGCCGAGCCGCGCTTCGGTGCGTTCCCCTTTCTCCGCGCCCAGCGTCTCCGCCATCTCGGCTTCCAGCGTCTCCTGCACTGCAGCATGGATCAGTGGCTTGAGGAACTCCATGTCCGACGCCAAAAGCTGTTTGACGGCAGATACATCCGTCCTAATCTTTGTCACGGTCATGGTGGTCCTTGCTCCTCTACGAGCGGTGATCTTCGCAACCACCGGACTTACCATGACCGCTTCAGCCGCTCAGCTTTTGCAGAACCTTCCGCACACTACCCGAGCGCAAGGCGCTTCATGCTCTGGTCCTTGTGGGCCAGAGCGCACTTCAAACTGGATTAAGCCCCGTGGGGCAAGCTCAGATCCAATCTCTCATCTCTGTTGGATGGTCATTAGATCTTCGCCCGCGCCGCCCTCACAACGTCCGCCGCACAATCCATCACCGGAGGGCGCGGCAAACCCAAAGCTCCCACAGGATCGCCTCGCAACCAGCGAAATCTCTTCTCATCAATCACATAGGCAGGCGGGTATTCCGATGGAGGTTTGACAACTGTAAGCGCTTAGGCGTCACCCTATTGATGCGGGCTTGACGCTTTGCGGAATCGCCACGGCATGAGGTTTTCGATCCTGCTGTGGGGATGGCCGTCGATGATCGCCTCGAGTGTTTCGGCGATGTAGGCAGCAGGGTTTACGTCGTTGAGTTTGCAGGTGGCGACGATCGAGGCGAGCAAAGCCCAGTTTTCCGCCCCGATTTCATGTCGGGCGAAGAGCGCGTTTTTCCTGGTCGAGCAGATCGGCCGGATGGCGTTCTCGACCGGGTTGGTGTCGAGCTCGAGACGCCCGTCTTCGAGGAAGCGGGTCAGCCCCTGCCAATGATTGAGCGCATAGCGGATATCCTCGGCGAGCGTCGAACCGCTGGAGATCATCGACAGCTGTTTCTCGAACCAGGACTTCAACGCGGCGACCATGGGCAGCGAGTGCTCCTTGCGCGCGGCCAGCCGGATGTCCGGCGATGCGCCGTGCACCATGGCTTCGATGGCGTAAAGCTGGGCGATGTGCCGAATGGCGGCCTCGGCGATCGGCGACTTGCTGTTGCGGGCCAATTTCACAAAGCGCCGACGCAAATGGCTCCAGCAATGCACGAGCGTCCAAGGCCTTTGCGGTCGAACGACTTCGGTCAGCCGGTCATATCCGTCATAGGCATCGCATTGCAGGAAGCTTCCGCCAAAGCCGTCCAGGAACTGCTCCGCGAAGGCGCCGCTGCGACCGGGAGCATATCGGAACAGCACGATCGGCGGACTTGGGCCGCTATGGCCGCGGTCGTCGGAGACGATCGCCCAGAAGTAGCCCTTCTTCGTTTGGCCTCGCCCCGGATCGAGTACCGGCGCCGTGGTCTCGTCCATGAACAGACGATCCGCCATGGCCAGGCGGCGACGCATGTGGTCGGCTATGGGCTGAAGATGGAAGCAGGCGCGACCGGACCAGTTGCCCAGTGTCGCCCGATCAAGTCGGATGCCCTGGCGCGCATAGATCTCGGCCTGACGGTAAAACGGCGTGTGGTCGCCAAACTTGGAGACGATCACATGCGCGATAGCCGCTTCGGTCGGCAGCCCGCTAGGCACGACGTGCTCCGGTGCGTGCGCCTGCACGACAGGGCCCGAGCAGCGGCGACAGATGTATTTCGGGCGGCGTGTGACCAGCACGCGCCATTGCGCCGGGATCACGTCGAGTCGCTTGCTGACGTCCTCGCCGATCTTCGTCATGGCGCCGCAACCGCACGGACAGAGCGTGCTCGCAGGCTCGATGATCCGTTCCACTCGCGGCAAATGGGCAGGCAGACAGCCGCGATTGCGATGGGAGCCTCGATCCGGATCGCTGCGCGATCGACCCTGGATGACCTTCTCGGCTCTTTCCTGCGCCGCGTCCAGAATGCCTTGCGCGATCTCCACGTCTTCGAGCGGCAAATGGTACTGATCTGGTCGTAGCTTCTCGGATTTCGAGCCGAACTTGTCGCGTCGCAATTCGCCGAGAATGACCTCCAGCCGACGCCGCGCTTCCTCCGATACCGCCAGTGCCCCCTGATGCTCGCTCAAGGCCGCCTGCGTTTGCGCCAGAAGCGCCTTTAGGCGTTCGTTTTCGTCGCGTAGTGTCGCGATGCTCATGCGCTATTTCGAGCGCATCGCCGCCGCGCGTGCCACGCTCAAAATAGCTGCCGAGTCATTCTGCCGCAGTTATCCCGCCGCCTGCGGGCGCCGCGCTTCTTCCGGGCGGACCAATCTCCAATCCAGCCCTTCGAACAAGGCAGCGAACATCGCCGGCGACATGCGCATCACTCCGTCCGCGATCGTTGGCCAAACGAACTTGCAACCTTCGAGGCGTTTGTGCACCAACACCAGACCCGTTCGATCCCAGACCAAAATCTTGATCCGGTCCGCTCGTTTCGATCGGAACACGAAGGCTGCGCCGCTGAACGGATCGAGACGAAGCATCCCCTGTACCTTCGCCGCAAGCCCGTCGTGGCCACAGCGGAAGTCGATCGGCCGCGTGGCAACGTAAATCTTCAGATCAGCACCGGCCGCGATCATCGTGACGCTCGCACCGCACGGATCACCCGGGATAGCTGGTCAGCATCTATGGCTGTGTCAGTCCGCAGCACGACATCGCCGATCGCAATCTCAAGCTTGACCGCCGGAGCCTGACGCTCCTCCAACGCATCTTCAACAACCAGCGGCGCAAACGTTGGTGGAGACGCCTCGCACGGCGGCAACATACCTCGCTGTCGAAGCCGCCGTCGCCAATCGTAGACCTGCCAGCGCGTCACTCCGTGCTTGCGCGCCACCTCGGATACCTGGACGCCGGGCAACAGACTCTCCGCGGCGATCCGAGCTCTCTCAGCTTCCGACCGCACACGACGTCCTGACGGCCCTTCAAGAACTTCCAGCCGGCTCACCGACCCCGCCGATGAGCCGTCCAAATAGACGTCCTTTTTGCTGTCCAATCCCATCCGAAGCCTCCGTCCTAACCGGAGGCTTCTTCGCACAGCCATCCCAGTCCCGAAGCAAGGGTTCCCGCTTAGCGCTTACTGACAACTGCGCCAAGTCTCCACTTTTCCTGAGCCTCCGCGAGGGACATGAAGCAATGGGCGTTGAGGAATTCGACTCGAAGGCGGCCGTTGAAGGCTCGATGAAGGCGCTATCGGTCGGCTTTCCGAGCCGCGAGAAGACCAGCGTGGCGGCGCGCCGATGGGCCCAGGTCAAGATCGCGCGATACGAACTCGCTGCCTTGATCGACGCGGATCGTTGCCTCACTTTAAGCTGATAATCGAAAGGCCCGAGGCACTCTCGACTACCGCTGAAGTCGAGGCATGTGGCGTAGGGCGTTCTCTTGTTTAAGCGCAAGCACGCGCTCGGCTCTCAATATGATTGAGAAGGGCTATGGGACTCTTGGCGCAGCTGTTCGTCTGGTATTTCTTAAGGGCGGCTCCCCAAGCAGTTTCTAGGTCAAACCCCGGGTACCGGACGTTTCCGACAACAAGTTTATGGCTGTCGGGATCGCCGATCGCGCAGGAACAGGGATAGAGGTCGCCGTTTGTAGAGAGATAGCCCGAAGCGAAATAACAGTTACATTCGGTGAATCGAACGTTCGGTGGCTGCTTTGCCACTTCGACGAGAATTGGCGTTAGCAGCTCAAGGCGCGTCGAGGCCTGTGCAGCCATTGCAATTAGTGCCGTCTGAAGTTCTCTAACTTCCTCAGCCGAGTCCAAACATGCGTCTTCGTAGTCGAGAGCGGCGCCTGCGGCGAACAGCGGCATGATTGTGCAAGTGTCGACCCCGATCGATGACAATGTGCGATAGGCGTCCAACACCCCATGGATGTTGTGCCGATTCACAATCATCCTAGCCTGCACCAAGGCCCCGCAATTAACTGCCTCTGCCATCTGCCGAAGTGCCGTTTTGTGAACTCCCCGCTTTGTCTGAACGCGGTCAAGCGCCTCCGCGTTTGCAGCATCAAGATTGAATTGGAAGGCGAGCTTCTCGCGATCGTCGAAGATTGATGCAACATCACGAATTGGAACCTGACCAAGTCCCCCAGTGTTCAACTGGACATGAATGCCTCGTCTGTTTGCAGCGTGCGCCATCAGGGCTGCAGAACGCGGAAACACGATTTTGAGAAGCGGCTCACCACCGGTTACGATGACTTTTTCCAACCTATGTCGTTCAACGAGGAGGTCCACAAAATTAGTGATTTCCTTGATAGTCAACTGTGATGGATCCCGGCGTCTCTTGGATTGATATCTATACTGTTCGGGAACATAGCAGTGCTTGCAATGAAGATTGCAGTAGGAGGATACACTTATTTTGACTTTGCCAAAAATGAGCTGAGGCAAGTTGCGAAACGGCATGAGGTCCTTCCAACTTTTGGTGATTAGGGGCGGAGCAGGATTTATGCCAGCAGGAGGCGACGGAACGTTGATGGCTTCTCGCGCCTTATACCGGCATGCTTGTGGCCGACGCAGAGGCCGACTTGTGTCATTGGGCGGGCCACACCCGCCTTTCTGCCGCCCTACATCGAGCAGCACGGGAATTTCTGCGCGCCTGCTCGCGGGAGCCACTACGCTTGGCAGTAACGCTGGGACTGACCGCGCCCCACTGATAACTACATTCGATCATTCACGAAATGAAAGGAGCAACACGATTTGCCGCCAGTCGGACACGCACTCGGCTCACACATGCAGATGTCCTACCCACGTCGCCGCGGCGTGGCCATTCCTCTGGAGAGCGCGGCTAGCAGACCACCCGCGCTGACCGTATACCGGCGGCACTTTGGTAGTCCCCGCGCAGTGCAGCAGTACTCATCATTGCGTCCCACCGATCTCATCCCTCGGGCAAGTCGTCCAACCAGCAAGCATCCTCCAGGTGCGGCCGGGAAAAGATCCTTCCGATCTTTTCGGGCATCTTATTTTGATGGTATCGCATATACACGCGGCCATCTTCTCCCAGATCGAGGATCTCGATCTTGCCCGTGTAGTGGGACATGATGTATTTGAATGTCTTCTGGATGCCGCTGAGACGTTGGTTAATGCCGCGCGTAATCTCTAGTCCGCGACGCAATGAAACCTGAAAGTGCGAAGCGCCCTTGACCGGCCTGCCCTGAAAAAGATAGTAAGGACGCACCCCGATTTGATGACATTTGGCAAAGGTCGCCGCCAACACCTCGGGATCATCATTGACTTTCGCGAGAAGAACGGACTGATTGAGGAATTGTACGCCCTGTGCGCGCAAGGACTGAATTCGGCGCACCGCATCGCCCGAAATTTCACCGATGTGATCGAAATGTGTGACGATTATTGCAGTCTTACCCGTTTTTTGGAGTCGTTGGAACAAGGCCGGTAGAGCGGAATCGTCAAAACGCTTGGGCTCAAAGGCCACCATTTTCGTGCCGAATCGAATTGACTCTAAATGTCTGATGGGCAGCAAATGATCAAGAATCTCATTGAGCTTGGCGGTGCTGAGCACGAATGGGTCGCCTCCAGATAGCAGCACGTTCGTCATTTCTGGGTGGTCGCGAATATATTGGGCAACCCTTGCGAAATCGGGTGCCACTTCATCGGACTCCGTGCCGACCAGGCGCTTGCGAAAGCAATAGCGGCAATATGAAGCGCATCGGTCCGTGACAAGCAACAAACCGGTCTGGGGATACTTATGCTGGAGGCCGAGCACGACCGTGTTATCGTGTTCGCCGCTCGTATCTAAACTGCCACGACTCTCGAACTCCTGAAGTGAGGGCTCCACAATGTTTTTGAGCTGCTCGTAGTAACCACCCTTAGTAATCTGATTGCGGTAGTATTTCGTGACATGATGGCGGGTGATGTTGTTGGCTTGCAATTCACCCTCAGTGACGACCCGCGTCCCTTCGATGAATTTCATGACATGCCCTCCAACGGGCGGGGAATTAGCTGCGCTCGTCATTGCTACATCTTGTCCTATCGTGATGAGCTGCGTCCTGACCCGCAGGCCATTTACTCACCGATGGTACACAGTGAACGACGTATCGAAACCTACTTAACTTGGTATGGAAACTTGGAATCATATGTTGAGGAAGCGGCGTTCGCAGGTAGCTGCTAGCAACAGCGGCAGCGTTTCTGAGCTGCGGCGGGATCACTTCCGCACGCATTTCGGCGCCTCACCGGGCTGTCCGACGAGCTGACCTGGCGCCAATCACCAACGCTTTCGGTTGTTCCAATAACGATCAGCTTCCCATTCATCCGAGCAATAACCCTCCCGATGCTGGCTTCGGAAGAGGACGTCGACGGCACATCCGCTCACTGTACCAATGAGCGCACCGCGGCAGGTAAGCGTCGTCGCTGCCGTAGTGCTCAATAGCAACGGAGAAAGTCTAACGAGTTCCTCCCGTCGCGAAGCTCCGCATGATCTCGGTCGTCAAGATTGAAGCCGAGATGAATCGCGCAGAGTCCCAAAGGATGGCCTTCTCGTCCAGGGAGGGGAAGGGGAGCAACAAGTCTGAAAACTTGAACTTTCCGAACGTTGCGAGTGTTGCTGGTCAGATCCGGTCGACGTTGACCACTTCGCACCCGTTCCGCCCGCCTTCGATGATCAGTGTGGATAAAGGCTTCGAGTATGTGCGTATCAATGCTGCGGTTTCGACGGGTTCGAGGAGCCTGCTGTGTTCAGTCGCATAAGCATCCAGTTTTCCTTTTAACAAGGATCGGAGATCGCAATGGTGAGCCGCACCCTACCTTGTCGGCACGAATGTCAGGCCTAACGGCCGGACATGTTTCGCCGAGGTCTGGACGATCTTTTCGAGGAGGGGTCCAACAGGTGATCGCGCACAGCCTCCCCTGCACTCATCTTCAAAAGCAATACGTCGTACCCACACTGTCGGGTTCGCAACCAATGTCCAAAGGTCCACGCTGTGGTTCATGTGAGGACGAGCGGATCTGGGCCGCTCGCAATACTCCAACTGTCGCGTTTCTTACATCCGGGTTTCGGAGAAGGGCCTGCGAGTATCGTCATTCTCGTTGCCAATCTTCTTCATCGCGTCGGCGGCGAACTTGCCGATCTCGGCGTCACCGTTGGCGGAGATGGTGGCGACCTGGGCGATCTCGTCGTTCGACGTGACCTTTTTGGAGTTATTCTGGAGGTGTGCAACAACACCCTGCCACGCTTGCGAGATCGCGCCGCTCTACACCGAGATGGTCGGCCAGGATCGCAACCCGCTCCATGATCGGGTCGTTGCTGCTCGAGGACATTTACGGCCTGTCGGAGAAGGGTGTGCGAGCGCTGGGTCCGCGCCCATATTTCCAGTGCTTCACCGGCGAAGAACTCTTCCAGCTCACATTCCCGAACGAGCGCTCGGACCTGAGCCACCGGCGCAAGCGGCTTAGCGACAAGCTGGAACTATTACTGGCCGAGAGCTTGCGGGGCGGCGCACGAGGCCGGCACGGTTGCGCAGCCAGATCTCAAGCCGCTCACGGTCGACACAACCGTGCAACCGAAGGCGATCACCTTCATGCTGATGCCAAGCTGCTGCACGGGGCATCAAGGGGCTCGACCTTCTGGCGAGCAAGCATCAAGCTGCAGCAGTCCTATCTGCGCATCACCAGAACCGCGTCAATGATGGCTGCGCGCTACGCCCACGCCAAGCAAATCAAGGGGCATCAGAGGCAGTTGCGCATCCTGCACAGCTAGCTGGGCCGGATCATCCGCGACATCCATCGCAAGATCGAAGGTCGGCTGTGCTCGAGAACGCGTTCCCCCGCTCAGCCGGGCCTCGCAGATCCGCCGCAACAGCAGCGCGAGCGCGGCTGGAAGCTTATTCCTTCCAGGCCGTGCAGGTGGCCTGCATTGGCAAAGGCAAGCATCCGCACGTTGCGTCTCCATCGTCACCAAACCGCCGTTCTTCCGGCGGTCTGTTCGTGCTGCAAGCCAGGGCGCTGCCCCAGTACGACGGTTACACCTTGCGAGCCGTCATCCACGTCACCGATACAGTCACCGACTGCGAGCGAGCGGGCCGACTCGATAAGGATGTCGTAGCCACGAGGCACAAATCCCCAGCACGTCTTTATCGCAGCCCCAGAAGCGCGGCGCCTTCCTTGTGATCAAGCGCGAGCTGCGCCGCCGCTCCGCCATCGAACCGACCATCGGACACCTGAAGGCCGATGGTCACTGCGGCCGCGGCTAACGTCATCAGTTCAGCCGTCGGCCACGACTTCAGTCGCATCCTCATTTGGCTCAGAGAACTCTTGTGCCTCATTCTGGTCAAGTTATCGGGCACGTTCCGCCCTCCCATCCCGCTCATGAGCCTTCTTAACGGAGCACCAAGTAGCTCCATCACGCAGCGATGCGGAATCCTCCAGCGGCCACTTGCACCACTCGGTAGTCTTGACTTTGGTCTCGCCCCATCAAGCGCCTCAGTCTTGACGGGCCCGAAACTCTCGCCCAGCGTTCGCTTCCGGCCCGCGCGACAGTCGCTTTTTCTTTAATCACGGGTGCCGGCGAGAATGGATGTCATATAGCGCGTCAGTCTCGCACATCACGCTCGTCGTCACCCTGGAGCACTCACCGGTCTGATGTTGGCTCCGAAGATGTCTAATCAGGCCAAGAAGCACTCCCCATTCCTCCTTGCCGAATGTGTCGGTCGCATCGCCTGAGCTCAGCGAACTCACTGCATGATAAACAGTGCAATCGTTCCGGCGCCTAGCTCCGCGATCGCTTGACTGGCCAACACTCCGCTGAAGTAAAAGATGATGGGGAAGTACAGCCGGAATGAAGAGATAATGCCTCGCAAAACACACAACGCGCTGAGACGCGCTCTGCCGAGCGATTGAAGCATCGCCGTGACGACACTCTAAATACCATACAGCCCAAAAAAAAGGTGGAAGACAGTGCAGGCAGAAACGGCAATTTCCCTGACGTTATCGCTATCGCTGAACAAAACGGCTGTCGCTGCGATCGCGATAGTCTGCGCCGGCTCATTTCATCGGAGCTGCAACTCCATTTCGATGAATGGAGGAGCATCGCCTCCCTCAGTCAGCATCTTTCCTTGCTTCGAGGCCGTTCGTGCGAGTTGGGCAGCGGAACCGCTGCCGAGGCAGCAGTTCGGGTGAGCTTCGGCCAGCGCCCAGAAAACCTGCGCCGGCGCGAATTGAAAGACGGGTCGACATATTGGCGCTTGTGCGGGCCGCCCCAGTAGCGTCCGGGAAAGTGAAACGCATCGAATAATTCGAGCGAATACCTCCAATTTGCTGATGTTTTAGGTAGGCTATAGCCAGTGGTTTGATGACCATCGAAATGGCTGCTTTCGCGCATGAGAGCTCGTGCGCTTGTGGCTTACAATGTGCGCCGGATCCGCGTCCAGCGCGGTATTCCGCAAGAGCAATTGGCTTACGATGCAGGAATTGATCGCTCCTACATGAGCGGACTTGAGCGCCAACAAGCGAACCCCACAATCGATCTTCTCGATCGCCTTGCCGAGACGCTCGGCGTAGCTGTCTCCGAGCTGTTTGTTCGGCCATCCAAGGGCGCGCCGCCACCTGCAACATTACCTAAAGGTCGCGAGCCGAAGCCGGCACGCGGCGAAAGGACTTAGCCCCTGACAAACACCAGCTGAGACGCAGATCTTGTGCGGTACTGGCGCCGGTATCACGCTCCCACGAGGATTTCACGCGTGGCCGCCCCATATATGCGGCGATCCGGCTATGGGCATCGAATAATGTGATGGATGTTCATTCTGGCACCGGAGCAGACAATGGCGGCTCAAGACGAGGAAGTTCCTTTAAATGCCATCCGCGCGTTTGTGACCGTTGCCCGCGAAGGCAGCGCCACGCGCGCGGCCACCACTTTGGGAACAACGCAAAGTTCGGTCAGCCGTTATTTGGCTGTACTGCGGGATTATCTGGGTGCTGATCTCATCGAGCGGCGTAGACGGGGCAGCGATTTGACCGAGTTCGGGAGGCTATTCGCAAACGCGGTGTCTGAGCCGCTCGAAACCGTCAGCTTCACCGCGAAGAGAATGCGACGCCGTGCAGGCGCAGGAACGAATCGGATTGTGGTCCGCACCTCACTATCGACCTTTGCTTTCTCTCTTCTTATTCCGAATCTGCAGGCTTTCTCTTCTGAAGCGGGTGGCGTTATCGTGGACATCGTCAGCTCGCTGGCGCCGCCGACATCTTCGGATGATTTCGATATTTTGATTACACGGGATCTTTCCATCATCGAGCCCGCCGACAGTTGGGAGATCTACAAAGAGGTGCTGGTGTGCGTCGGCCCGCCAAATCTCGTCGGGGGCAAAGAGCTCTCGATTGTTCGCTCAACCCCTATACTGAACATCACCTCCCGCCCCGACATCCTGCCGACATGGCTGAGGGCCATGAACCTGTCTTCGAGTGACATACGAGCGGGCGCGCGGTATGACCACAACTATCTTGCTCTGCCGGCCGTCATGACAGGAAAATGCCTTCTTGTCGCGCCGGAAATCATCGTCAGTGACCTCGTGCGAGGGGGCGCTTTGCAAGTCATCCCAGGCACCCGCGCTCCAAGTGGCATGCAATATCGCGCCTATGCCGTAGATCGCAGCGCGCACCCCGAGATCGCGCGTTCTTTTTGCCGATGGCTGGCTCGTCTTTGCAAAAAGGTCGCACTTCCGCAGGCTGCCTGAGGTCTAGCGGTGTCCCTCAATCCGGTACAGCGGGAGATCAATGCTCAAGTTGAGCGCTCAATTTAAGAAAACCTCGAGCACAGTCGTCAAAGCCTACGGAGATGGCGCTGCTCTGGTGCAGCGCCTCCAACAGTTAGACGTCGGAGCGCAAAGACTTTATCCTGTCCGCCATCTTGCCATGGCAGGAGAAGAATTGGCTGACAGAGCGGAAGGTAGGCCATTTATTTTTCGCCACAACCATTTTACTTGTCATCCCTGCGCCTGCGTTTGTGGAGCAATGCTCGCCAGCGAAGGCGCATGAGGCGCCGCCCCAGCTCAACAAGTCGAATGGTTTGGCTGCGCAAATCGTCTGTTTTCCAGGCGCGCTCGGCAATACGACGGCTTCCAAACAGGCCCTGCGCGATTTGGCGGTAGCTATTCCCTTTCTGCCATGCATCCACTGCGCGTAGCGCAAGGATTAACCGACGCTGCTTCAAGGCAGGCAAAGCAAGAGGGGACATTCCGAGCGCCCGGCGCTCAAGGGCGAGCCAAAATCGACGTGCGGCCCCCAAACGAAGCTCGAAATCGGCATCGAGCGGCAGATCAACGACGACAGCATGTGCGCTCACCGGAAGCTTTCTTAGCCAGAGGCGATGCTTCGTGCCCCCGAGCGACACGATCGCATGCCATCCATCCGGCGCATGGCGAAGCTCGCTGCCCGGCAGACTGTCGAAATCGAGCTGATAACTTCTGGGCGCAATGCAATTGGCCGCCCGCACACCCAGTACGGTCGGCAGCACCTCGGGTGCCCAAAAGACTGCTTGCTTGTCGAACGTCTTTTGCGGATCAGCAGGAAAACGAGAGCCCCCACTTGCGTCGGAACTCGCCCGCCGCTGCGCTTGAACGTTCGCGGCGAGATAGCCGCTTGTAATCCTCTTGGTAGGCGCGATCCCGGCGCAGCCACTCCCAGGCCAGGTCGGCAGCATCCGCCTTCTTCAGGGCGCTGTACGCTTCCTCAGATCTCCAGTCAGTATCCGGCATCGCACCTTTCCCGCACAATCTTCAGACGCGTCGAAATGCATCCGATGATTGTGGCACTTTCCGGTTGCTGGCGTACCGTGTGCACGCCTTGCATGCACTTAATCGATGGAATGATCAACTTTTGCGATCGGACGCATTAAGGCGCCCCTGACATCCGCGGGGATCATTGTTTCGGCCAACCGCTACGTAGCAGATCGCGATAGCCGTGGCCCGCCAGCCACTTGGCCCGAGTCAGATGACTTTCGAATGTGCGTCGCGCTCGATCCGGTTCAACGATGGGGTCAAGCCCAAGCACAATTCGTGCGATTTCGCGCCAATCTGCCTTGTCAGCGTCCGCATCAAGCAGTCGCATGTAGGCAACAGCGTGCTCCCTGTCATATGACGTGAGTTCGTCGACGCTGGGCGCCAATTCTGCGATCTTCGGCTCGGCCGGCACTGCCTGAAACTCCTACCCGGCTGAAAAATCTACCGAAATCAGAGCAACGATAACTAATCTGATGTCGTTTTGGTACTCGTCCAATGGCCGCACGCCGACCTCCTTTTTCGCGCCGAGACGGCAATCGCATATCGGCTCACATCGAGCTGGGGTGGCTCCATCCTGCGCTTTTCCTTTTCATCGCTGTCCATACTGCAAGCGATTGCAGATGTGCCCTGTAACTCGGTTGTTCCTGGCGGAAGGCGTGGTGATCCGTGGTGACGAGCCCGGCCGCACTCGTGAAAGACAATAACCTGGAGAATATTCGTTTCCGTTTCGACCCACAGTTGCACATCCGTCCTATTTCGTCGCAGTCTCGGGAAAACGCCGCAGGTACCCCTGAGCGCTATTTCTTCTCTGCCGCTAATGGCAAGCTATTGCCCGCTAGCACGCATGTGATGGTCAACGAGAAGACGGGCACGCGCTAGCTGCGCCTGCATCCACCGTTGCCTGATTCCTCGAAGCAATTGGGAAAGACAGCCACTAGTGTTGCGAGCTTATCGTAATAGTCTGGCTATAACCAGTGGTTTTATAATCATCGGAATGGCTGCCTCTGCGCATGAACGCTCGTGCGCTTGTGGCCTGGAATGTGCGCCGGATCCGCGTAGAGCGCGGCATTGCGCAGGACCAATCGGCCTATGATGCCGGGATCGACCGTTCATACATGGGACGCATTGAGCAGAAGAAAGAGAACCCGACGATTTGATCTCCTGGAACGCATCGCTGCGACTTTGGGCGTTCACTTGTCCGAATTATTCACACAGCCGGCTAAAGGTGCAATGCCCCCCAAGACGATGTCCAGAGGACGCAAGCCGGCACGGCTTGGCCGAAACAAGACGTAATTCTTGAGCGAGCCATGTTTCGGCTAACGCTTGGGCGGAATCGAGCCGGAGCGGCCCACGTGTTTTATCGATATACAACCGACGCTTCCGATCTCCTACTCCAGCCGATGTGGCCCCAGCAGAGTTCCGCTTAGCGCTCCCTCGGAACGGTCTGTTGAGCATCTTCGAAATGAGGGCTTGCGCCGCTCGCGTAAACCTACCGGCGGTGGCTTGAACCCGAGGTTTTCGAAGAGCCTGGTTGGGGGCGACGGGTGCGGTTCGGTTGATGGCCGCGCCCCAACCGGGAGTCCGCGAGGGTACGGAGGGACTGTGCTATCCTGGTGCGCAAGAGCATGAGAGCAAGCTGGTGTGCGCCTCGACTATGGGACCTTTCCGCTGGCCGAAGATCGGAAGGTGTGATGCGCTTGCACGCGCGCAGTTAAGGCGCTCCTGGGAAGGCTCGACTGGCGGCTTGTTCATGGGACAAAGACGCCGGCACGATCGCGAGCGGGATAGTTTCAGCCGGCGCCGAGGCGCCGTGAACAAGGTCATCCGACGCGTCGCAAGATGGTGGCGAATATGTTCTGAATTGGGTGTGAGCTCGGCCGAGCCTGACGATCACGATGCGATGAAGGGATGCTGCTCGCGTAGCGAGAGCCAACGGATGCATCAGATTATCAAATATGCAGCGTCATTGGTTTGACCGGCGAGCAGAGCCGATGCCTGAAGATCAATGCTGTTGGGCCTGGAAGAAGCCTGGCAGGTGGCAGCTGCGCCGTTAGCCGGTCTGGCGCATAAGAAGGCCGGCACCGCTCGACATTGCAGGGCCGCAACTTAGTGTTAGGTCTCGCGGCTTCTTGCGAAATCAGGGAGATGTGGACAATGTCAGGCAGCTTCTGCGGCCCTTGATTTTGGCCTCTTCACGTGCCGTACGCGGGCGTCAATCGCAAGCTGGTCCATGGCCCAGTGAGGACTGCCGGTGTTGTTCGCAGGGTACGGCTCAGTCGCGCGATTGTCCCAGATTACGACGTCGCCTGATCTCCAGTTCCAGCACAAGGTGTTCCGGGGCGCAATGAGATAGGACTGCAGCCGTTCAAACAGTCTTTGGCTGGGATAGCGCTGCAGGCCGACGAAGTTGTTCACGGAACGACCGAGCGATAGCAAGCGTTCGCCGGTCTCGGGATGAACACGAACAATCGGATGTGTCGTTTCGTAGATCGTTCCAGTGGATACGCCGCACCAAGGCCGCTTGTTGGTTTCGGCGGCCCTCTCTGTCGTAGTGAGATCAGATGCGACGTAGCTCACAGCCCAGAGGTTATCTGCGAGCATCCGCAGGGGATCGGGAAGATCAAGATACGCGGCCGCCCTGCTCGACCAAGCAACGTCGCCGCCAAAAGGCGGGACCGCTGCAAGCCGTAGCACCGAAATGGCTGCAGGGATCCGCTCATCGTTCATCTGGTTGAGATGATTGCAGGCGCGACCAGGCAGTTCCTGCCGGATCGTTAAACCGCCCATTGTGTCCGCCATTGTGGGATTGGGTACCAGCGAGCCAAGACGGAGCACAAAACGCTGCTGCTGGGCATCGTCGAGATGTCCCTGATCACGGAAGAAGATGACCTTATGCTCTAGCAGAAGCCGGTTGAACGCTACGATGACATCGTCAGGCAAATCGTCCGACAGCGCAATGTTCTTGATTTCGGCACCAAGCCGATCCGCGTGCTTGACGATGTCTGCTCGCGGAATGACATTTTCAACAGCCATTGCTCCACTCATGACGGTGCCTCTTTCTGTGAATGTCTAAACAAGCTCAGTGGTGGTCGCGTCTGGCGACAAACCCGGCAAAACAAGCTTGATGCTACACCACCCGAATTGTCTGAGCATGCGTCCCACCGCGCCGCTCAATTAGGCGGCTGAATTCTGATACACACCGCCAGCATCTTAGAATCCGACTCCCTCTGCGTGCCTGCACGGCCAGTGCCGTTCTCATCGAAGGACACTCGCATGTAAGGCCAGCAGATCGATTTGCAGCCTGATCAACAGTGCAGATCATAGAGGCGATCCATGTCCAGTCCATGAAACGAAACCAGCTTTCTTTTTAAGCTCGCGCAACGTTCGCCTCGTCCCAGAACTCATGCTTGGAAAATCTTCGAACACCGACTGCGTCGTACCTCATTCATCCCGCAAGGCCTCATGCGCACGATGAAGATTAGAACTGGTTCGCGGCATGCACCGGCGAAGCGGTCGGGACCCACCGCCTCGAAATCATCTACCTAAAGATGCATGATATTATACACACTACTTCAACGCGCTTCTAATCATATTTTTGCGAGTTGGAGTTGTTCAATGCGCGACTGTTTCATCAGCTGATCACTTGCTGTCATGCCTTGGACTAGCGGGAGAAGCGCAAAATAAGAAGGCTGCAACTTCAGATGCAGCTTAAACAACGGGCTTAATCCCTCGATTTTCGAAATTGCACTCGGCACGAATGCAGGTCGTCCCTGTGATGCCGTGTCTTTCGTTGTACCCGGAGACGTAGATTTTCCTTCTGGCGTACATGCCGCTTGGCTTCGCGGTAGTTGAGCACACACAATCGAAACAGAGCGCCCACGGCCAGGAATATCGCTCCGAAGGCGCCTTTGCGTTCTCTGGCTGCAAGCCGCAAATTCCGGCTGGCTGTCTTGCCTCACTATGAGCGACACGACACTGCAGGGCGGTCGGATTTCAGATCAAAAGCCACCGATGTAGCTTCCTCATGATCGCTCTCTCTTATCCTTGGCTTGAGATCGAGTGCTCGCCGAGACCAGGCGCGACGTCGACCTTGCCGCGCTGCGCCACCCGCGCACGACGTTCGTCAAGACCTGGCCAGCCGACTCCGCTGCAGCAAGTGCGCCGCCGCCCTTCGGCGACCCTGCTATAGCTTGCGCAGCGGTCAGGTCACGCTGCTCGAGAAACGTGAAGATGTGCCTCATCACCTCAACGAGGCGGCGATCAGCGCCCTGATCCGCGTGGTCAACCGCTACGTCGGCAGTCGTACCGATGCCCGGAGTCTTTCCGGACTACAAAGCGCCGATCGTCCGGACCGGCGCCAGCCCAACGGGAAGGTGGGCGCTATCCACCCGAAAGCGATGCCGGTGTTCTTGGCCGCGCTCGATGAGGTCGAAATTTGGATGACCGCGTCATGGGCAGAAGCCAAGGCATTGCAGCGGCCGCTGCCGGACTCCCTAAAGATTGTCGCGAGGGGCATGAAGGAAAAAAGAGGTCTAGTCGACCGCACAAGCCGCGAACCTCTGTATCGGAAACATCGCAAGTGGACGACGAAGACGTTGATGACTTCGCCAAAGAGATGCTGAAGACACGGCGCGATATCGGCGTGAGGCCAGCATTCTACGCCGACACGGCCAGCATGAAGGGCAACAAGTCCTGGCCCCTCTGGATCGTAAGGAACACCTACTGCAACTCGCTAGGTTGCTTCCTCACAAAAGTTCACGCAGAACGCGTCGCCGCCACAATGAACAAGGAATCCACGCTGATGGCACAGACGTAGGGCGATCTGATCTCTCATCGGGAAGATGCGGGAGAATACTGCGTTCTGCCCGAAGAGGCGCTGCAATACCTCCCCGAGGAATGGAAGATCATCTTCAGACCGATGGCGGATGATGGGCCTTCAAAGTGTTGGCGAGCTTGCAATCAATTCTCAGCTCTGGATCGTTTCCGACGAGTGCAGCTCTGGGTTTGTATTCACCGGCGCAGGTCGTCATGAGTCGATCGTCTTCGCGCACCCCGGCGTGCGTTCACGGACGATCGTGGTCAACACATTCTCGAAGGAGCTAGCGATCACTGGGTGGCGCTTGGGCTATTTCACTGCGCCTCCGGAAATCGGAAGCTCCGGGATGAGACTGAGACCAATGTTTGACGTTCCGCGGGTCTTCGAAGCAGTAGGGCGAAATACACGAGCGCGAACCACATCGCTTGCTGGCGGGATTCCTCCGAGCTGGGCGCAGATCAGCAGGAGAACACTCATGACATGCTCGTCTCGTCCGCGGCGGTAGCAGCTGCTACGCCGCGGCGACCTCGACCAATGGTATCAGGTAAGGCGGTTGAACGGATGCGCGACCACTCCGCACGGCGAGCGCAAACCTCCAACCTGAATGTGGGCGACGGTGAACTCAGATGTGGACGAGGCAATGACTACGGTCTTCCAGCGATTTCGCGCCATTATCAAGAAAGCACCGCGCACGCTGAAGTTGAGCGAGGCCGAAGTTGTGCGCCGCGCACTTGAAGCGTTCGCGTTCTAACTACTCGAACGGAGACCAGACGAGTTTTTCTCCGAGACGGTTTTCTACGAAGCGGAGATGCCGGTTATTGGTGCCGTAGACATACTTCCGCGCCTGGCGTGCCATACGGTCGTTCCACGTTTGCACAATTTCGAGCGACGGCATGGATGTGACTTCCTTCGCCACCTTTTCAGTGGCTGCAATGACGAGCATGTGCTGCGGCGACAGAGCCATCACCATGTGGGAATCGTCGGCCTTCAACCCGTTCGTCATGATGATCGGTCTGTCGGACGTGAGGATTGTGTGCTTAAGATTTTCAAACCTGCCGAGGTGCCAGCACATGCTGAGCAGTCGATTTCCGACCAGCTCGCTCTGCATGACGTTCGCCATCACCTCCAATTTGCTGATCTCTGCAACTCGATCTTTGTTCCTTTCCAGCCATTCTTCCGCAGTGGGCGGGTCGTCCTTTTGCTTCAGCTTGTCATAGTCTTTCAATAACTCTCTAACTCGCTCGCCATCGAAACATGCTTTCAGCTTCGCGAAATTGCGTTCGACCCCCTCGGGGTTACGGTGAATGAGTGTAAGAATAAAGCGAACCCATGCCCACTTCTCACGCATCGGCGGGATCTTCCGGTCGTCGAGCATGATGCGCAGCGCAACCGCAGCGGTCCCGTCGGCGATGCTCAAGAACTGGTTTTCAAAAGCGTCTTCGAGTTCGGGCGGGACGCCTTTCAGTGTGTAGAGCCCGCGCACGTATCCCGTCCCGCCGGGATGCTTCATCTGCGCCTTCACTTTGTCATAGGGACGCGCGTACTCGCACAGGCGGCCGTCGGGACCGGCCCACTGCTTCAAATAAAACTCGGGAAGGTAGTGATGCTTCTGACCCGCCAATTGAGCGCCCCAACCTCTCCCTTCTATGTAGTTTCTACGCTACCATTACCCGCATCACAAACGAATTGAACGCGTTGGTGCCGGGTATATGCTCCTCGTACCTGGCCAACATTTCCGCGTCCTCATAGGTGCATCCGGCCGCCTCGGTTTTCCATGAGCACGCACATCTGCCGCAGCTTGTCGTCGAGCTCGGAGAGCGTATAGACGCCGGCGATCAGGCGGTTCTCACGGACCAGGGCAGAGTGGAATGGTCGAGCATAGCAGCCGAAGTCCTCGATAGCGATCTGACCCTTGAATTGAGAAATGAGAATGCTAGCGATGATCTTGGCGTCCTCGTCGCCGATCTCTTTTCGATTGAGCCGCACCATGACCGTGGCGCCGGAATAAAACCATCGGGGGATCGGTTTGCGCAGCGCCTCCCGTAACAGCGGCGAGAGCAGAAGATCCTCCATACCCCCTTGGCTTCCTCGTCGTCGTCATTCCGGGTGTATTTTAGCCGGTCAAGGCGATCGGCATTCATGACCAAGCGGGTGAGCGCGCGGCGGCCTTCTCGATAGGTCATCAGGTCTTTGTCGGGGAATACTGCAGCGGCAAATTCTCGAGCTTCTCGGTATGGCATCGGGAGCGGGTTGAGGCCGTGCTTGGCGGGGTCAAATAGCTTTCTCGCCCCGCTTCAAAATGGGCTCATCGCAAATGGCGAGCGAGCCCTTTGGATATGAAAAGTGTTTGTCGGCTAAGCCGATTTTCAAGATGTTCATGGCCGGCAGTCACGGCAGGCTGGTCTCCGTGCCAAGTCCTGCGGGATCGCCGACCGGAAATAGAACTGCCCTCAGAATTATGTCATGGTTCACTTCAACCTGGGAGGAAGCTGATGGCTAAAGAGATATGGGAGCTTGAGGAGCGGGTGCCGACTGAACGTGAGCTGTTTTTCGCAGAACACCGCAAACGGTTTGACGAGGACCTGAAGCGGGTCGACGACATGATCTTGACGGCGCTAAAGGCGCAGATCGTCATCGAACGGCAGATGATCGCCCTACTCGAAGCCCATGGCAGAGACTCGAAGCACTTCTTTTTCACGAAGAACAAAATCAAAGAGTGCAAAAAGATCGATCCGCCGGAAGTCGAGCAGCCGATCTGGCACCTGCTGTCAAAATGCTCGTGGGTGCGAAACGAACTTGCGCATCCCTCAATGATGACGAGAGCAAAAGACTGAGTGAGAACGTACGCGAACTGTACGTCGCCCAGATGGAAACCGAGCCGGAAAAGAAAGCCGTCCGGGAGGTGACCCACACGCAGGTCGTGATGAGCGCGATCCACCACTGCGGCATGTTCATCATGCTGGCGACCGACCGAGGCCAGAGAAGCGGAAAACAAAAAGGCTAAGTCCGCATCCGCACATTCTCACGCACAGCCGGCAGCTCAGCCGCAGTGAACCGATGACCGTCCATTTTCCGGCACTTCTCCGGCAGATATTCCAGGGCGAGCAACGCCAGCTCGACGGTCCGCGGGATCGGCGCCTCGGACTTTTCCCAGGTGATGATCGTCTGCCGCGAACCCAGATTGAGGTTCTCGCGGAGCATGTCCTGGGTGAAGCGGTTGCGCTTCCGCCACTCCCGGAGTTCACTTCCGGTCATGGTTCGGCTCCACAGTGGTGACCATTTCCTCAGCGGCAAAGGACCCCCGCCAGAAGTCCAGCCGGAACGATCGCTTGCGGATGCTGAGCCGGTTCAGGCCCTGATTTAGAGCGGATCGGATGGCGTCTACGGGGTGAACGTCCATTTTCTGGACATTCTTACTGTTGTTACTCATTTCGGGCCTCAAATTGCAGGTGATTCGGCACTTCGGCACCCTGAACATAGGCGCAGATGGTTAAGAAAGTCGTTAAAAACTGTCAGGAAAATTGTGGCCGGCGCCTCGTGGACGCTCACCTGACGGCGACCGGAGGGAGCTGTTCGTGAGTGTTTTTGAGGCGGATGGATTGAGCGAGCGGAGCGAGCTCCGTTCAGGACGTCCATTACGTCCGTTTGCGCAGCCTTCCGATAAGGGGATTGGCTGGGCCGCCTGTCAGGCGGTGGCAAATATCGGGAGCACAGGCACCGCCGTCCGTTGTGGCGGATTTCGCACCTTCCCCACATAGGGCGAACGGCCCACTGGTGGTGGGCCGCTGCATGTCCGCAGGCGTGGCAGTCTGGCATAGATCAAGCCCTGGGCATGTTGGGGAGGCGCGGTCCCCGCAACTTGAGCCAACTTTTTCGCCACAAACGGCGCAACGTCCGTCGATGCTATTTACGTAACTTTGGCCGGTAGCCCCTCTGTGTGTGCAATGCTCCATATCTATTTCAAGAGCTCGGGGTTCTCGTAAATGTTGCCGATGACGATCAAGTGCTCAGTGTGCTGAATTACATCAAGAGGAACGTCATCGTGACCGCCCACTCCTTTGCCGTACCATTGGTGTGACTGTTTACTCCAGGCGATCTGCCAGCGAACTGACATCGCTTGAACAATGTCCCCTCGTAGATCCCGTTCCCGTTCTTGTCGTGGAGGCCTGTGAACTGCTGAAGGGTGCAGCGGTCGAGGCCAACACTCCGAAATCCGTCAGGGCCGCCAATGATGCGTGGTCAGAGAAACGACGGCGTCGCGCACTTTGCCGTTCGACGCCCTGAACTTGATAACCCTCTGTGTTTGTTGCTCCATAGTGATAAATGAACTGTTGTCGCTCCATCGTATCATGCGAACGTGTGCAATCGCGCTTGCGGGCTTGGTGGCACTGGGGACAACTGCACTGCCGTGGTCGGCACTGTGAAGTGACCGCCCAGTGGAGCACAGCCGCGACTTCCTTATTCTGGAACGGAGCCCGTCCCATTACGGAGTAATGGACATGTCAGGGACACACACGGCGCACAAGCTATCGCGACGCCGACCGGAGGGAGGTGTCCGATAGCTTTGGGTGACGGGGTGTCCCTCATCGACGAGAAGGAAGATGAAGGGCAGCAAGGGAAAGAGAGCAAACCAGAATAAGGAAGTCGCAGCTGGAAGCGTGGCGAAACAGGGCGGAAAAGCAAGCAATATCAGCCCGCGGAGCGGGCAGCGGATATAGACGGGGAGAATAGAAAGAGAGAGCAATGAGGGATGGACAGGCCGTTGTAGAGCGAAACAGTGAGTGTTCGGTTCAGAGATTGATCCTCGAAGCGCGGCGGAGCGCGTCTTCGTCGACAAAGTTGTTCATCCGCTGAGACTGGCTGGCGTCGATATACGCGGCCATTTCCACGATATGCTTCATCCATTCACCCGGCTCGAAGGCGAAAACGTTATCGAAATGCCAGCGGTCAAAGTCCTTGGAAATGTCGCGCGATATATCCAGCCCGAGCACCGACTTATAGGACGCCACGATCTCGAGCGTGGCGTAGGTGTTCATGTCGTCCCTATTCCAGGTAGAGATGGCCTCTCTCTAGGAAAATGACCGAGTACGGTACTTGCCGGTAGCGGAAGTCGATGATCGTCCGATCGTGGTCTTTCTCGACCTTGTCTCGTATTCCGGTGACATCGGTCGCAGGGAAGCCGACCCACTTGCTCTCATAGCAAGCAAGTAACGGTTGCGGCTTGATCTTTGAAGCGGGCCTGTATTCCTTCTCCAACTTATCGGCGTAAGCGGCCTTTGCAAGCTTGGCGTCCCTAAGCCTCGAATGCAGCTGCGACGGATCCATTCAAAAGGTGAAACAATTTCACTTGCAAGCAATCCGCGTTGCTCTGCTTAAATTGAGAATGTAACCTACAGTAGTGGCGCGATTTATCGAATATTCTCTTGAATCGTCAAGAGATTTTAGATGCCGAGGATCAAACCTGTGATGTCGACGTTTTGCGCTCTCGATCCGGTTACCTTGCGCATTTTTTCTTCACTCATTTGCTTAGAACGCAATAAAGCCGCATGCCCGCACCTCACTCTAGTGATCGGTCGACCGCAGGTCGTCACCACCGGACGCGGGCTTCAATGCTTACGGACGCGCAGACCGCGTCAGGCAATCCGCTACTTTATTGAAGCTTTGCGACCTCACGCCTGCGAGCTGACCGATCTGCAACCTGCTTGTCCGCCACCGGGAACATGTGATCTCGGCTTGTCTGCGTCCGTGCCGGTGCCATCAGCACACCAGCAGTGCCAGATGTCGGATATGTATCTCGGCCACTGCCCGACTGAACGTTCGAGACTGTTCTTGACGTGACGGTCGTAGGCTGCCGACTCGTCGAATCCAGGACTCCTGCGGGCGAGATCGCGGCTGTACGAGGTCGACTGACGCCTGCTGCACGCCTTAATTCCCAAGAGCAGATCGCAGTCGAACGCAATCTGGAGGACCGAGCTGCCCTTTTCTCTGTCGCGCGAGCTCGATGTCGGCCACTCCGAGACAGGATACCAAGTCGGATAGACTTTCGATCCGACTTAAGACGTCCGCGCGGCCTTCCCGCCTCGAATACCCCGCATCTTGGCGACTCTATGGATAGAGGGCGCGCCAATCACGCCACCATCGACGGCAGGCACTCGGTCGCGGCGGCGGCTTGATCACCGTCCTTGTTTGATCGACGCCCGCGTTCGTCCAGCTCACCGACCTCGGCGAGCGTCGGAACAACATGGGTGACTAAAGCTGACCGCGCGATTCGGATCGAAATTGGGTCAGATGCAGACAGCCAGGGGGGACCGACGAGATTGTCAGGCACCCGATTAATGGCGCCCGATGCTCTGCAGGCATCCTTCCGATCTCGATCAAACCGCCCTTCTCGTCCTTCGTCGCCCTATCCCATTTCCCTATGGATTCTTGGGAAATACTCTCGAAATCAGCGAGTAGGATAGCTTATAAAGGACGAGCGCATAGCGCGTTTCGTCCGATTTGACCGCGATGGGAACGAGGTTGCGCGAAAGGAGGTTAAGGTCGGGATGTCCGAATTCATCATCGGGCAATGGGCACTTCTTTCCCGGTTCGGCGCCGATCTCGCGCTGATTGTTAATTCGCGGCAGTTTGGCAATTTCGGCACCAGCGAGGCCTTCGTTCGGCTTGCCGACCCTCTGCCAGGGACCTCTCGAAGCAACGGTCTATCTGCTCGACGCGCCGACTTTCCAAGTGAGCAAGACGCTCAAGATTTCGGATCTGCAGGTTATTGCGGCGGA
The DNA here is from genome assembly GCF_025200885.1 of Bradyrhizobium huanghuaihaiense. Taxonomy (NCBI): domain Bacteria; kingdom Pseudomonadati; phylum Pseudomonadota; class Alphaproteobacteria; order Hyphomicrobiales; family Nitrobacteraceae; genus Bradyrhizobium; species Bradyrhizobium huanghuaihaiense. The sequence goes on from NZ_CP104172.1 coordinate 8,396,896, forward strand.
CGGCCGGGGATCAAGAACTCAAGATCGGCGGGCAGACGCGCGGATCGTGCGAAGATGGCGGCAAAGGAATTCTTCTTCGGGTGACTCCGGGGCTCAGATCCTCAACAGTCTGGAAAGATGATTATGCGTTTCCGTCCGGTCGCGACCTCGACCGACCAAATCCTCTTCGCCGTCAAGCGTCAGCGACCGATTGGCGTGAGACGGTTGGGCGACTGCGACACTGGAAGTGTCGCGACCAAGCGCTGGGGCGACGGCGGCGATGAATTACTGGAGTTCTCAACTCAAGCTTGGTGTCGATGGAACAGCCATCTCGATCTATGACTCCGCCTTTGGATTAAGCTCTTTCGCCCAAGGGCTGGTACTCCATCGAGGCAAGCCGGTCATCTGTGGCAGCCTCGGCGGTCGGCCGGCGATTTCGGCCCAACAGTGAAGCGACTGAGCCGATAATGTTAGCAGCACACGACGCTTTGGCCCTTGCTGGAATGCAACATACCCGATGCGGAGATTTTCAGCGCTCAGAACTCTGCCTGCGAGCACTGTGCGATCACCCGCAGGGCGGGATACCGCTGGCTTTGGCATTCGCCTCCGTGGTCTCTCCCACCTTGAAGCCGCCGCTCCAGATACTGACCGTCGGATCATCTCCCGATTTCGTGTAGCAGTAGCGGGCGGAGGACTGCGCCAATGAGGCGTTTGGATTGTCGATAGCATTTCGCAAATTGAGCACCGATGCGCAGTGCAGCAGGATATCGGTGATGTCATCGCTGTGCAGAGACGGCACGTCCAGGCTTGTGATAATCGTGCGCACGCGTTGACGACCGTTGTCCACGTCCGGATTGGCAGCGGGCGGATTGGCGGCAGGCGGTTGCACTGCTGCAATCGCTTGGGGCTTTTTCGCCTTGTCCTTCTTCGGCTTTGCCGCTCGACCAGCCTTTTTGCGCGAGGCGTTCACTGCGTTCCTCCTCTTACGGAATTATGCGGGTACACGAAGACCGGCTCTGAGCTGTTGATTGATGTGAAACGCCTGCGCGAGCGGTGACAACGACTTGCCGCCCTTTGCCAGGGGGCCGAAGGTGAAGACGACCTGATGCGTTCGTTCGCGCCCTGTGCTGAACAGCTTTTCAGACGGATTCACCGTGCCGGTCGTAAACTTCCACGTCGGCGTGATGTCTCCTGAAACCGTCTCCTTGATCGAGACTGTTTGCGTCAGGACGTTCTTCTCGTCCTTGATCAGCTCGACGTTGTCCGGATCGTTGGCCAGGCCGAGCTTGACGATCTGGATGCGGGACTCCAATAGCGGCAGGATCTTCAGATCGATGTCGACCAGCGGCGAACCCTCCTTGTTTCCGGAAGGATCGCGGCACGGACGCTCCGTGCTGTTGCGTTGAAAGAGATTTGGCTTGTAGAGCGCTGCGATCGGATAGAAGACGTTGAAGTTGTTCTCGTTCGTCGCAACGGCCCCACCGCTGATGCCGCCTGCGAGACTGAATACCGGCGAGAGTGGAGACACTGGCTCCCAGAGGCCGGTCGGATTGACCGTCGAGTTTTCCGAGACCGTCAAGTCGGTCGCAACCTCGACACCCCAGCCGGCGAGGAAGCTGCTGTAGGCGCGATGATTGGCTCGTTCGCGGGCTTGGGCCAGATCCTCCTTGACCGTCAAAGTCACGGCGTAGCTCAACTCGCAAACGATGCTGCGAATGAGCGTCGAATTCATGTCTTCGACTTCACGTGAGCTGGATCTTGGCCAATCCCGCTGGCTTGGAATGTAAGTGCCGCAGCCGGTAAGCGACAGGCAAACGGCCCCGAAAATGAGGTGCAGCAATCTCATGAAAACATCGCCTTTTGCCGGCGCACCGTTTCATCACGGCAAGCCAAGCTCAAACCAGCCTAAAATCGTCCTGCGACGCTCCCATCCCCGTGCGGCAGCGCTCCTTGCGGCGGCTGCCATGGGTTTTGCGAGCCCGTTGGCACCAACTTAGAGCCCGAAGGCGGGCAGAGTCTGTGACCGGAACGCAACAATCGCTACAATTTATGATTGTCTCAGCTCCTGAGCTTGCGCCTGGACCGCGAGATAGAAACTGCCTCGCTGGCGGCGGCACCTCGGGGATAGCGCTTCGATGTCGCCGCGGAAAGAAAACGGCAACGGCTAGCCGTCCACGAGAAGCCGCGAACCATCATTCGATGACAACGAACGTTGAGGCGATCCTCGGCCTCTTCGAGGCACGGCTGAGTCGGTAACCTGCCGAGTATGCCCCACATCTTCCAACTAACCGGCGCCAATCCGATAGGGCACCGATCGTGGCGTCGTCTCGTCGGAGACCATTCGGCAGAACCAGGAGCAGATGCTGCGCGAGCTCGCGCAAATGGACGAGATCGACTACCCGCCTGAGCCCGGCCCTAGAACTTGAATTCAGGCGCGCGCATAGCCGCCGATCAACCTGCCGTCGGCCGGCTGGTGGTGAAATTGCGCAGCTCTATGCAGAACACCTTCGAGGCGTTTCGCGTCTGTTGAAGCAACGTGTCGTTAAGCAGATTTATGAGCTTTCCCACCGTCAAGCCGAACGGGCTCGCGCATTTGATTGACATCGATCATTCGCACTCGGTGGAGGCCAATTGGGTGATCTGCACGATATCTGATCGAGGCCAGCGCATGAACTCCGACCATCTTTGGAGGTTTAGGCTGGTCTGTTCGCTCGGCTTTCGATGTCCGCACACCGTTGCATTAGCGTATCAAAGGTCTCTGGCTCGTCCAGCAAGAGCCCGTCGTCAACCATGTGTTGATAGTCCTGTTCTAAAACGGCTCGCGCTTCGCCTTCAGGGACGAGCTTCAGCGCACCATTGATCACCTTGTGATAGTCAATCGTCGTGCCGGCACGGTCCTTTTCAGAGAAGAACCATGTTTTATGCTCTGCCACCGTGTCAGCCAGCTTTCGGTCCTTCAATGCAGCGTCCGCGATCCCCGCGTCATCCAGCCTCACGAGATCGTACCAGTGGCGAGCGAAACGTTCGCCTCGCAGTTTACCCTGGGCGCAAAAAACATGGATGGCAGTCGCCTTCTCCCAGAAGGTGCGCTCCGCTTTCATGGTTCTTGGCTTGGCAGTTGGAAACTCGAGCGTTTCAAGATACTGGGCGGCGTCGCAAACCGCGTCGTGAAGCTCGCTCGGCTCGCCGGTGGATCTTGCGCCGAATTCAAGCATGACGGCGGGGCTCAGATAGCCGTTGCCTGTCTCCAAGGGAGCGTATCGGACGAAGATTTTGTCATCGTCGGCTTCCGCCTTCGCACTCAGCTTGTCGTTTTCCAGACACTGATTGATAACGGGAAGCGCCTTTTCTTTCACCCAAACTGGAAGTCGCTCTCGGACCTGGTCGCTCCATTTTTTGCCCTGGCTACGGGTCTGAGGGACGGGATTGCTCTCGCTTGTTTTCACGAGATCAGGGGCTATTGCCCGAATATCGTAGGTAAGGTCGACATCTTCTGAGAAGCGGCGGATTGCGCCGTATGCCTTGGAAAGGGACGTTCCGCCCTTGAAAACGAGGTGCTCTCCTAGGGGAGAGGAAAAGAGTGCATTCAAGCACCAAACAACCCAGACATCTTTCTCAAGAAGATGTGCCGGACGTCCTGAATTGGAAGCAGCAACGCCGAGCGCCTCTCGGCGCTCGGCGTCAGACAGATTTAGGAACTTGTCAGACATGCAGTTCGCTTACCGGCTTGGCAAGCCAAGTCGGCAATGAAGACGCCGCGGACTTTAGTTCACTCACTTCGGTTGGGGTTAGTTTCTGACTGACCGACCGCAATGCTCGTTCTGCCGTCTTGGGACCAACCCAGGCAAGCGCACGCACCACCTCACCAGCACGACGATTGGCCAGCGTAAGCTGCCAAAGGGGCGCATGCTTGAGCTGGACAACTTGCTTGCCAAGGTGGAGCTCGCGCGAAGGACCAGAGGTCAGGTAAACCTGACGGACAGGTACCTGCGTTGTCAAGCCAAGATGGTTGGCCGCCGCCGCGCCGCTGGAAACAATGGTCTCACCGCTGCGAGCCTTGGTTTCCTCAACGACTTTTTCGACCGACGGAGCTCTAACCCCGAAACGGCTTTCGACCGGACGCAGATACACCCCTCGCCTCGCGCGCAGAAGTTTTCCTCGCTCGGCAAGACGCGAAAGGGCCTGATCAACAGCAGCACGCTTTCCAAGATGCAAAAGCGCCTTGGCAGCAATCGGTGCGCCTTCGGGCAGTTCTTTGGTGACTTCTAAAATCCGGGTGCTAAGGGCGGTCATGGCTCTCACTCCAAGTGTCAGAAATATAGGAGAACTTCTGACACCCTACAAGGGCTAAGTTTCAAAAACGTTTCGGTGTCAAATCAAGGATTTACCTCATTATGACCGATTCGGACCTTTTTTGACAAGTCGCGGTTGCTGTTCCGGCCGAGAGCCCGATCGCGAAAATTATCGAAATGAACCTTGCGTTCGTCAACCTCGAGGACGTGCGGCCAGGGCGGCCGTATTCGTCACGTAGCGAGCTATCGCTACGGCGAGCCACCGGAGTTCTGCGTTGAGAGGAGTGCCCAGCTGTCAACGGCGAGATCGGCGACTACACACATAACTCTTGGCGTGATCTTCGTGGGTTCCGTGACTGACGTTTAGCCGAAAGATATCTACCCCAGAAAGGTAGAGAGCACGTATCCTCTCAGGCTCGGCACTTGCCGGACCGACTGTTGCCAGGATCTTGGCGCGTGACGCGAGCGACGCAACGTGTCCCCTATCCGACGATTGTGATCGATCTAGCCGTAAAGAGCAAAGCCTAGCATTCCGGACTGCGGTCGACGGCAGTTGAGCAAGCCAATGTCCTCTTCGTCAGTCGCTCAACACCATGCGATGGAGGCTATTGGCAAACTAAATCCTACTTTGAACCGATCCATGACAACCATTGTTTCAATGCGCTTGATGTCTGAACTTTCGTCTGTAAGGCGCCGGGCAAACCGCTCGTAATCTTCCATATCGTTTACGGTAACTAGCAAGACGAGGTCAGCCAGACCTGTAACGTAGAATGCGCTCATCACTTCAGGCTTCTTGGTAATTTGCCTCTTTAGACGATCAACGGTATCGGCCCGCGCGCGCTCCAAGGAAATGAGAACCACTGCGGTCACATTCCGCCCAATTGCTTTTGGAGAAATGATGGAAACGTCGGCCTCTATGACACCCGTCGATCGAAGGCGCTTCAGCCGCCGTTGAACTCCGGATGCTGATAGGCCGACCTTCCCTGCAAGTTGTTCACTACAGAGGCGATTGTCTCGTTGGACGAGATCAAGAAGACGAAAATCGATCTTGTCGAGTTGCATCACTGCCTCGCGGCCAGCGGATTGCGATCGCGTCGGGAAAGCAGACGCCTGCGCCGCTTGTCCTGACATTTTCGACTCCTCACCACGCCGCCTAGCTGTTGAACGATCGTTTTCACCCGCTGTCATATGTCTTGGAACACCTGTTGGGAGCCCAGCTCTTTGCGATACATCGAAGACAGTTGGTGCGGCGATCTCCCCCTCCGCCGGGGCTCACCAAACTCGAACCCGGCCGCCCTCTCGAGGATGTCGCGGGTCGGGGCCGACGTTTTTATCGATGCGCGCCCCGGACCCGAGCACATATTCCCCGCCACAAACGAGGGTGGTAGATGGTCAAGGCGATCGTGGTGACGCCGCTGAAGAACCGCATGGGATTACAGATTTCCGAGCGCGCGACTTTGCAGCGGGGATGCACAGCATCGGGACGCAGCGACAGCGCGCACTTCCAGCTCGATGAACTCGCCGGCTCTGGGGCTCGGATGAGCATGAACCACTTATCACATCGTTTCCGGTGCTGCTCCGTCCCATGATCTTGTTCGTAGCCCGCCTTTTCGTTACATGACACGCCGCAACGGGCGGGATGTGTCAGGCACGACTATCGTTACGCTGTCCGTCCATTGGACCGGCTGTATATCTCGACTGCAAAGTGGTATGATGACGCTCCAAAAAACCGCCGCCGGATTTCTCCGGCAGCGGCTCAAGTCTTGGGAGAAAGCCGACGAACCGGTCTGCCAGCGGAGAAGAGATAAGAAAGGAATTCTGGCCCCGGGTCCCTATTGTTCAAAAGTTGTCGGATTTGTCACAGCGCACGAACTCAGCATCGGGGTAAAGTTGGGTAAGCCGACAGTATTAGACGCAGCTGTCTTCCAGGTCTCACGCGACAGTGACCGTCCCACGGCTCTGCAAACGCGATATTTGCGGAGCCGCTCGGGCACGATTCACAACAGATGGCCGGCACTACCGGCCCGCGCGGTCGTCAAAGTGGAACCGATACTTCGTCAGCACAATACGGGGCGCTCTTGTTTCCCAATACGAAGGTTTCTCGCGCCAAATGCGTGCTTCTCTAGGTCGCCAGAGGGAGAAGGCGGAGCGAGGGGCTTAGCGCCAGTTCCTCACGCCGGCTCCTCTTGACGCTTGGCAATCTGGGCAATTGTGGCGCGGCTGCATCCTGTGGCCCCGCTGGATGGCGCCTCATGACCGGCCAGCAGCGAGCAAGCGAGCGATGCCCTCGTTGCGTTCGATGTCCTCGGGGCGTTCCCTTGTAGCGGCCCTCAGCCTTTGCCTTCACCTGGCTCTGCGCCTACCTGCGGCGCCTAGCCGATCGCTCATCCAGTCCGCCAGATGGGTCTCATTGTCGCTTACAGATGTCGGCACGATCGCGAGCGGGATAGTTTCAGCCGGCGCCGAGGCGCCGTGAACAAGGTCATCCGACGCGTCGCAAGATGGTGGCGAATATGTTCTGAATTGGGTGTGAGCTCGGCCGAGCCTGACGATCACGATGCGATGAAGGGATGCTGCTCGCGTAGCGAGAGCCAACGGATGCATCAGATTATCAAATATGCAGCGTCATTGGTTTGACCGGCGAGCAGAGCCGATGCCTGAAGATCAATGCTGTTGGGCCTGGAAGAAGCCTGGCAGGTGGCAGCTGCGCCGTTAGCCGGTCTGGCGCATAAGAAGGCCGGCACCGCTCGACATTGCAGGGCCGCAACTTAGTGTTAGGTCTCGCGGCTTCTTGCGAAATCAGGGAGATGTGGACAATGTCAGGCAGCTTCTGCGGCCCTTGATTTTGGCCTCTTCACGTGCCGTACGCGGGCGTCAATCGCAAGCTGGTCCATGGCCCAGTGAGGACTGCCGGTGTTGTTCGCAGGGTACGGCTCAGTCGCGCGATTGTCCCAGATTACGACGTCGCCTGATCTCCAGTTCCAGCACAAGGTGTTCCGGGGCGCAATGAGATAGGACTGCAGCCGTTCAAACAGTCTTTGGCTGGGATAGCGCTGCAGGCCGACGAAGTTGTTCACGGAACGACCGAGCGATAGCAAGCGTTCGCCGGTCTCGGGATGAACACGAACAATCGGATGTGTCGTTTCGTAGATCGTTCCAGTGGATACGCCGCACCAAGGCCGCTTGTTGGTTTCGGCGGCCCTCTCTGTCGTAGTGAGATCAGATGCGACGTAGCTCACAGCCCAGAGGTTATCTGCGAGCATCCGCAGGGGATCGGGAAGATCAAGATACGCGGCCGCCCTGCTCGACCAAGCAACGTCGCCGCCAAAAGGCGGGACCGCTGCAAGCCGTAGCACCGAAATGGCTGCAGGGATCCGCTCATCGTTCATCTGGTTGAGATGATTGCAGGCGCGACCAGGCAGTTCCTGCCGGATCGTTAAACCGCCCATTGTGTCCGCCATTGTGGGATTGGGTACCAGCGAGCCAAGACGGAGCACAAAACGCTGCTGCTGGGCATCGTCGAGATGTCCCTGATCACGGAAGAAGATGACCTTATGCTCTAGCAGAAGCCGGTTGAACGCTACGATGACATCGTCAGGCAAATCGTCCGACAGCGCAATGTTCTTGATTTCGGCACCAAGCCGATCCGCGTGCTTGACGATGTCTGCTCGCGGAATGACATTTTCAACAGCCATTGCTCCACTCATGACGGTGCCTCTTTCTGTGAATGTCTAAACAAGCTCAGTGGTGGTCGCGTCTGGCGACAAACCCGGCAAAACAAGCTTGCTACACACCCGAATTGTCTGAGCATGCGGTCACCGCGCCGCTCAATTAGGCGGCTGAATTCTGATACACACCGCCAGCATCTTAGAATCCGACTCCCTCTGCGTGCCTGCACGGCCAGTGCCGTTCTCATCGAAGGACACTCGCATGTAAGGCCAGCAGATCGATTTGCAGCCTGATCAACAGTGCAGATCATAGAGGCGATCCATGTCCAGTCCATGAAACGAAACCAGCTTTCTTTTTAAGCTCGCGCAACGTTCGCCTCGTCCCAGAACTCATGCTTGGAAAATCTTCGAACACCGACTGCGTCGTACCTCATTCATCCCGCAAGGCCTCATGCGCACGATGAAGATTAGAACTGGTTCGCGGCATGCACCGGCGAAGCGGTCGGGACCCACCGCCTCGAAATCATCTACCTAAAGATGTATGATATTATACACACTACTTCAACGCGCTTCTAATCATATTTTTGCGAGTTGGAGTTGTTCAATGCGCGACTGTTTCATCAGCTGATCACTTGCTGTCATGCCTTGGACTAGCGGGAGAAGCGCAAAATAAGAAGGCTGCAACTTCAGATGCAGCTTAAACAACGGGCTTAATCCCTCGATTTTCGAAATTGCACTCGGCACGAATGCAGGTCGTCCCTGTGATGCCGTGTCTTTCGTTGTACCCGGAGACGTAGATTTTCCTTCTGGCGTACATGCCGCTTGGCTTCGCGGTAGTTGAGCACACACAATCGAAACAGAGCGCCCACGGCCAGGAATATCGCTCCGAAGGCGCCTTTGCGTTCTCTGGCTGCAAGCCGCAAATTCCGGCTGGCTGTCTTGCCTCACTATGAGCGACACGACACTGCAGGGCGGTCGGATTTCAGATCAAAAGCCACCGATGTAGCTTCCTCATGATCGCTCTCTCTTATCCTTGGCTTGAGATCGAGTGCTCGCCGAGACCAGGCGCGACGTCGACCTTGCCGCGCTGCGCCACCCGCGCACGACGTTCGTCAAGACCTGGCCAGCCGACTCCGCTGCAGCAAGTGCGCCGCCGCCCTTCGGCGACCCTGCTATAGCTTGCGCAGCGGTCAGGTCACGCTGCTCGAGAAACGTGAAGATGTGCCTCATCACCTCAACGAGGCGGCGATCAGCGCCCTGATCCGCGTGGTCAACCGCTACGTCGGCAGTCGTACCGATGCCCGGAGTCTTTCCGGACTACAAAGCGGCGCCGACGGTCGCGAGCTCGCAACCCGTGAGCCGCCTTCAATCGACCAATCATCGGGATATGGACGATGACCGGCCCACCCTCTGTCGGGGAACAGCGATCCATGGGACCATTCCGGCTGACTCGGGCTGCTTCCGAAATGATAATTCAAGCCGACCTTTCCAACTTGATAACTGCTCGATAAATCGCTTGCGCTGGCGGGGATGATGGCGAGCGGCGGGGACTGCATGGTCGGGGGCGTCGCCAGGTGCGGTCCAGCAAACCTCAAATAGTCGTATCCAAATTTGAGGGACCAAGCGGCCGTCAAGGCTTGCTTCACACCGAATCCGACAGTCCATCCGAAACGACCGTAGTTAAATTGCGTAGTGTGCTACGGAAATCCAGGAGACCCGTCGTCGTGAAATTCGTCGTTGTTAGCGATGCTCCCGCGATTGTTCTGCCAAGCTGCGCCGCCCTTCACATAGGTGAGCGTGCGACCCTGGGCACCAAAAGTGTAACCGACCCGGGCGGTGCCTGTGACAAAGACGTTCGGACCTGCCTTGCAGGTGGCGATCACAACATTACCGGAGAAGGCAATACAGCTATTTGTGCTGTCGGACACAGCATGGCTTACATCCAACTCGGCGCCAAGAACCCATCCGTTGCTTTGCCAATTATAGCCGATCTGACCGCCGGCCATGAATATTGGGGTGTTGACGATGTCGCCATAGATTGACGGCCCGTAGGGATCAGTGAAGGACGTGCGGCCATAACCACCACCGCCGTGAAAGCCAAATCCTCCATTCCAGCTCCACAATGTCGACGAGACCCTCGCCGCCGGGGTCAGCTCCGCTGAGTTAGCCAGACTGCATGTTGCAAGCGAAACTACTGCCGCGCCGCAAACAAGAACTCCAGGTCGCATATCACCTCACAATAACATGCGCGCCATCCGCAACGTAGCCCGAACGGTCGTTGCTCTGGCGTCGCTCCCAGGACGGTCGCAGTGAGCAGTTTCCGCGCCGCCCTGAACGCTGCGTATTCGATGTTTTTTCCATGGCCACGCCGGAGAGCCGACAAGACCCGTCACAGCTGCGACAAGTCGCGCGAGCGCCGAGGTGCGCAATCATCGCAGTGTCAAGGCGCTATACCGGTGGCTTACACTAGCCCGTCGGGAGTCCGGCGCTGAGATGGGTCCACTCCAAGGAGTGTATGGTGAGGTCCGTCGATGCGATCGGCGCGTGAGGTGGTAGCAACGAGGCCGACGCCGGCGGCGCCGAGCTGGACTACTTGGCGATCGCAACCTGGTTCGCACCTGACAAGCACGCCTCCGCCTTGACCGCTATGAAAACGTCCATCGGCGTCGCTTCCGCCGCGTGTAACATTCGGCTTTGCCTTCATCGCGGTCGCAGCGATAAAGACCGACACATAGCGACTAGCTCTTGCTCATCACACTAATTTTGGAGCCATCCCCCTCGCCAGCCATCCAGGCTTAAATGCCGGCTCCGATCATCTCCTTATCAGATCAAAGAGCACTTTCAATTCCAGGCTGAATGTGCCGGTCTCCTTGTCTGAGCTCAGCGAACTGGCGGAACATCACAAACAGCGCGATCATTCCGGCGCCCAGCTCAGCGATGGCTTGACTGGCCAATACTCCGCTAAAGCCCGATATGGCAGGGAATAACAGTACAGCCGGAATGAAGAGATAATGCCTCGCAAAACACACAACCGCGCTGAGACGCGCTCTGCCGAGCGATTGAAGCATCGCCGTGACGACACTCTCAATACCATACAGCCCAAAAAAAAGGTGGAAGACAGTGCAGGCAGAAACGGCAATTTCCCTGACGTTATCGCTATCGCTGAACAGCCTGACCAAAGGTCGGGCAAAAATCACAACGGCTGCTGAATATGTCACCGAAAGAGCGACAGTCATAGAAAGCATGACTTTTGCAGCCCTCAATACACGAGAAAAATCGCGTGCGCCCCAGCCAAAACCCAGGATAGCTTGAGAACCCATACAGAAACCGCTGATAAGCAGCGCGCCAATCGTTAGGATTCGTACGGCTATTCCCACGGCTGCGATGGACTCCTCGCCGAAGGGCGCAGCTACTCCGTACAAGAGCATAACGGCGATAGCAGATAAGATGCTGGTCACGGTCGCTGGCGCCCCCACGAACGCGATCTGTCTGATGCGATCTGCTCGCAAAGAGATGTGAGACATCCTGACGACGACCATTCCGCGTCGCTTGGTAAAATACGCGATATAAAGGCCAATAGCCGCAGCTTGAGAAACAAGCGTTGCGATAGCGGCGCCTCGCACACCGAGGTCCAGCACGGATATGAGCAGCGGATCAAGGCCAGCGTTCAGTATGAAGGCGGTCATCATCGTCCACATGCTGAATCGTGTGTTGCCCTCGGCTCGGACGATGAAACCGTTGACGATATTCAGAAGCATTAAGGTGCATCCGAACAAAAGCGTCGTCGCGTAGTCGAGCGCCAGGGGCATGATGGTTGGAGTTGCCCCGAGCGCTAGGAAGATCTCTCGCATGTTTAGAAACAGAGCGACTGTGACCGCGATGCCGACCGGCGCGGCGAGCGCGAGAGCGGTACTGGCGCCTCGACTCGCTTCTAGGTACTCACCAGCACCAAGATGACGAGATATGAACGACGCTGCTCCAACTCCTATCCCCTGTCCGGCCGCCGCGAGCAGGACCACGATCGGCAAGGTCATGCTGACGGCTGCGATCGCCGGCGCGCCGAGTGTGCCAACAAAGATTGCGTTGACGACCTGCTGCAACGCGTTGATCGACAAGCCAACAACAGACGGAATAGCGAGCCGTAGGATAAGTCTGAACAGACTGGGGTCTGATAGATCGATGCGCGCGTTCTTGTTCGGCATCACATCGTGATCGACCTCGGCGGCGAATTCCGCATCGGGCTCATTCATGGATGAAGGTGTCCCGAGAGCTTCGGAATTTCGCTGATTGTCTGCAACAGCTCCTGTTGCAAGACCGTGCAAAGATGGCGGGTCACCTCATAATCGACCACGCTCGAATCATACGTGGTGTCAATCTGTAGATTGCCCGATTGATATCCGACATCGAACCAGAAGACGTGGATCGCCGCCGCTTGATGCATGTGCTCGCCGATCCAAAGTGGATAAGGGTCTGTGTCTAGAAAACGGCGTGGGAAATGGCGCTGCAAACGGGCGCGATAATTCACCCCAATTCTGGGCAGTGGCAGGCGATCGAGCCGACACCGCTCGGCTGGATCTCGGTTTAGGAATCTCAGGGCCCGAAAGCCTATTCCCCCACGCGGCAGCGCATTGCGCTGCCGATATATTAAGCGAGCACGGTCGGCACGCGACTCCCTTCCTGTGACATTCAATGAAAGCGGAACGAGCTCGCTGATAAGTCCAATGATCTGAGATGAATCGAAATCGTCAAACAGCCGACCTCGTGTCGAGGTGAGGCTATCAATCCAGAGCGAATAATTGCCGAACAGGGCGCCAAACGCACCGGACAGGGCAGCAAGAAAGACATCAAAGTCCTGACAATGCGCTGATCTGGCTCCAATACTGAGGAGACCCGCTGTCGCTTCCCCGTCGATCTCAAGATGGTACTTGGCCTGATCTACGCAAAGCGAACGGCCGTTCGCATCCTCCCGATGACCTCCGACACTTGCATCGTGAAACTCTCTCGCGCTTCCTTCGGCAACACTCGTGCCCCGCGATGACGCGTCGCTGATACGCAAGTTGAATTGGTCGTAGTCGATGCCCTCCCAGTACTTGAGCTCGTCTGGTGCTTCGCTGTTCGCGTAGTGCTCGAGGCGCTTCAACCAGGGAGAGAGCCTTTGTACGGTCGCGGGACCGTTCACATCGTGGTGGCCTGCAGCAAGAGCGTGGTATGCGCTCTCCAATGCTTCCAGAAATAGCCGATAGCCCATCCCATCCGCTACGAAATGATGCATCAACACCAGCAGATAGTAATCGCCCCTTTCCGAAGTACGGAAGGCCACGACGTGAACAAGAGGCGTGTAGCCGTCAAACCGAAATATGTGTTGACGTCTTGCCGAGACGCTCTCAATTGTCCTGCGCTGGTCTGGGCCGGTCATCCGGACAAGATCGATCTCCTCCACGATGTGCTCGGCCGGACAAGGCCCAATCCCCAGCCGTAGTCCATCTTGGGTTCGGGCAACGCGGAGCCTGAGGCCTTCGTGCCTCTCGATGACATGGGCGAGAGCGCGGTCCAGGATCTTGATGTTCAGGATGCCGCCGCGCAAGAAGAACAGATCGCCGATGTTAAAATGCTCGTCAAAGCCGAGAAGAGAATTCCAGAACGATATTACAGGGGGCACAGGCAGTAAGCCGTCCGCGGAAGCGACGTTGTGGGGTGCCGCCTCCGCTTCCCCGGCGGCCAACTCCCTGATGGTTGGTGTTCGATAAAGCTGGTTGACGGTGAGATTCAGCCCGGCTTTGCGCGCCAGCGTGACGCAACGTACGCTCAGAAGAGAGTCGCCGCCGATATCAAAGAAACTGCTGTCGATTCCCACCCCCTTGGCGCCTAATAGATCCTCCCAGATCCGAGCAAGAACTCGCTCGTTCCTGGTGCGGGGCTCAGCAGATGGACGAGTTTCTATCTCGCGGTAAGGAACGGAGGAAAGGCGAGCACGGTCTATCTTTCCGCTTGTCGTCAGGGGAACACTGTCAACCAACCTGAAGGCTGTGGGAACCATGGGAGATGGCAATCTGTTGCGCAGGTGGGCGAGAATCTCTCCAGTGCTTAGATTTTCCCGAGCGGGCACCACGCTCGCCGTCAAGCGGCGATCCTCATCGATGCCTTCTGCGAAGACCGCGGCCTTTGCGATTGCCGGATGAGACTCAAGGGCAAGTTCGACCTCCTCCGGCTCGATGCGAAAGCCCCTCACCTTGATCTGGTTGTCCGATCGGCCGCAAATCTCGAGAAGGCCGCTGGTTGAGATGCGTGCGATGTCCCCACTTCGATAAAGCACGTTATATTGTCCGCCATCATACGGATTCGGCACGAAACAGCGGTCAGTCCGATCTTGATCCCGCCAGTACCCAGCGCTGAGACAACGGCCCGCGATGCACAGTTCGCCGGGGGCTCCAACAGGCACTCTCTTCAATCGTGCATCGAGCACGTAGAGTTTGACGTTGTCGATTGGCCGCCCCACCGGCACAAGCGCCGAGTTGTCATCGGCATCCGACGTTTCGTGCACGGCTGCATTGGACGCACATTCCGTCGCACCATAGAAGTTCCACAACGGCACGCCCGGAAAAAACGCACGCCAGCGAGCGGGCAGCGAGGACGGCATCGGTTCGGCGCTGCTTGTGACCAATCTCACGGCGGTCCTTTGCGGTCGTCGTTCCTGGGACCCGATGAGACCGGACAGGAGTGGCGGAGAGGCAAAAATGCGTGTCACACGATGTTTTGCCAAACTGCACAACAATAGATCCGGATCTAGCACCTGCCCATAAGTGAGGATCAGCGTGGGCACACCTCTCAGAAGCCCACCAAAATACTCCCAAGCGGACGCAACAAGGGAAGCGGACTTCTGGACAACCATCACGTCGGTACTATCGAAAGGAAAGCGTCGCCACATCCAGTTCAGCCGATTGAGAATGGCCGATTCCGGAATAAGAACCCCCTTCGCCCGCCCTGTTGAGGACGACGTGTATATGAGGTTCGCAATTTGGTGATCTGAGGGTGAGTCGCTGGATTCGAAATTATCCATCAGCGCCCTGCAACTGTCTAACGTCGATAGACAAATCGAAGGTATGTCAAAGCCAGTCTCCGTGGTATTTGCGTCAACCAACACCTTTGCCTGACTATCTCGCAGGATATGTTGGATCCGATCAGGCGGATAATCCGGCGGTATCGGCACGACAATAGAGTGCAAAGCTCGCGCCGCCAGCATAACAGCGGCAACGTCAGGCGACCGGTCGACCAGCATGGCGACCATATCGCCAACGCCCACGTCCAAATCCCGCAGGAAGAACCTGATAGCTGCTACGCGCTCACGCAGCTGGCCGAATGTGACTTCACCGAACTCGCCAAAATATGCTACCTTGCTCTGATTAGAGACACTGATCTGCTCGAAGGCTTCAACAAGCAGACATTCCGACTCATATGGCTGCCTGGACCCCTCCAGCGAGTTCAGTAGAGTGACGTCTGACGCGCTGAGGCAGCTCAGTTCCTCAATGGGCGCAAGCGGTTTGTCAACGCAGGCGGCAATCAGACAGCGCAGATTGTTGGCCATGCGAACAACTAAATCACTCGAAAATATGTCTTCCGCATACGCCAGCTGGAGCGCAATTTCATCGCCCTGATCTTGCGCGTACAATGTTAAGTCGAATTTGACATAGCCTGTGTCGTATTCGCGGAATGTCAGAGCCAACTCGTCTTGACCAAGTGGCTCGGCAGCCTCAGAGTACATGTTGAACATGACCTGGAAGATCGGTGATCGACCAGGTTCGCGACATAACCTTGTATCCCTGACCATCCATCCGAATGGATAGGCCGAGTTTGCGATGGCATCGCTGACCAGGCCCTGGATGCGCGTGGCATGAGCAGCAAAGGACTGACCGGCATCGATCGCGGCACGGATCGGCAGCATATTCAGGAAGAAGCCAATGATGTCGGCGCTGCCAGGTTGATCCCGTACAGCGTGTGGCATGCCGATGATAATATCATCCTGACCGCCATACATTCGTAGCAGCAGCTGGAAGCACGCCAGCAGTGTTGTCGACGTGGTGCAGCCATTTCGGCGCGCGAATTCTCTTACTCGACTGGAGAGATCGCTGCCAAGCAGCACTGGATGCGAGCCGCCGCGGTATGAATTTGTTTGCGGGCGCGCCTTTCCGAGCGAAAGCACCGGCGGATCATCACCGATCTGACGACGCCAATAGTGACGTTGGTTCTCCAGCGCCTCTGGAGAAACGTGTTGTTTTTCCCACGCAGCGTATGCCGAGAGTGACGCCCGGTTCTCTGGCCAAGGCGCGGCGGCATCTGAATACCTTCGCTGAAGATCTCTGAGCAGAATAGAGATCGACCAGGCATCGAGGATGATTTCGTGAGCGGTGATCAATATGAGATGATTGTCAGGACCAAGCCGGATCATACGCGCGCGAAACAAGTGGCCTTGTCCGAGATCGAAATTGTCTTTCAGCTCCGTTCGCCGAAACTGTGCGATGAGCTTCTCAGCCTCGGAGGAGGTGAGATGAGATACATCGATCAATTCAAGACTGGTGCATGGCGGAGCATCAAAGCATTGAGCCGGACCATCTTCGTCGATAAAGCGCGCCGAAAGTGCCTGGTGGGAATGAATGACCTCGGTCCAGGCGCGATTGAACCGAGCTAAATTGATAGTTCCCTTAATCCGCAGCCCGCCTTGAATGATGTAGTTCTTGGCAGATGGATCAAGCTGCGCCAAGAACCACAGGTGCTCCTGGAGGTGCGTCAGAGGTGATCGGTTTCGCTTTTGGCATGTCAAAGCCGTGCATGGATTGACCTCAGCGCGAGCCTCTATCGAAGCGGCAAGAGATCGAATTGTGCCATTCAGGACCCGTCTGAAATCCGCTTTCACTCCGAGCAAGGTCTGCAGCTGTCCCAATATAAGCATTGCGCGGAGCGAGTCTCCGCCGAGGCTTATGAATTGGTCATTCACACCTATGTTTTCGATACGCAAAGTGCCGGACCAGATTTGACGTAGCCGGGCTTCGAGGTCTGATTGCGGCTCCACGAAGGGCGTTGACAATAACGGCCGAACACTGGCCGGGTCAGGCAACGCCGCAAAATCGACCTTTCCGTTCCTGGTCAGTGGAATACTGCTGACGCGAATGATTCTTTCCGGAAGCATGTAGCTGGGGAGCGCCTCAGCAAGAAAATTCTGAAGCTCGCTTTCCGCCAGTTCAGCTGGAGCCGACACATACGCAACAAGCCGCCGCGATTCGGCTTGCGCCTCCGACCCAGCTATATCTCGCGCCGTAAGCTTTACACCTGCGCAGACAGAGGCGACTGCGACGGCGCCATGAACCAAGGGATGAGCGGACAAACGAGCTTCGATTTCTCCCAGCTCGATTCTGTGCCCGCGAATTTTGAGCTGACGATCCCGTCGACCGAGACATTCCAGAAGCCCGTCGGAACGAACGCGGCCAAGATCACCTGTCCGGTACAGGCGCCGGAACGACGGGTCCTTTGAGAACGGGTTCGGCCCAAAGGCATCCTTGGTGCGGACATCGTCATTGGCGTAACCGGCAGCGACACCAACGCCACTCACACAGATTTCGCCGACCTCCCCCACGTTGCACAGCCGCAGTCCGTCGGCGACGTAAACCTTAACGTTATGAATCGGTCTGCCGATCGGTACATAAAGCTCAGCCAGCGCAGGCGGCACGGAAACCAGATGATGCGTAACGCCGTCCGCGCACTCGGTCGGCCCGTAGTGATTAAGAATGGGAACGCGGGGATATAAGCCGAGCCACGCACGCGCCAATCCGGGTGTTAGCGGTTCTCCGACCGTAGAAATAATCCGCAAACCATCCAGAGCTCGCTCCGCCGGAGCAAGCGACTGCAGATACTCAACAAACACCGCCAGCATTGACGGAACGAATTGGATAACCGAAACGCCGCTTCCTTGAATTGCTTTGAGGAGGGACAATGGCGATCTCAATGTTGCATCATCGATGATCGCGCTAGAGGCTCCGACGCAAAGCCCAGAGAGAAGCTGCCAAAGCGAGATGTCAAAGCAGTGCGATGCCGTTTGCGCGACGCAATCCGTCCGAGTGAGACTTAGGGCATCGATCTTTGCCGCCAAGTGATTGTTTAGGCCGTCGCGCTCGATCATTGCGCCCTTAGGCTGGCCCGTCGAACCAGACGTAAACAGAATGTAGGCGAGTCCATCCTCGCTCGGCGAGGGCACCACAGACGAAGTCTGGCCCTGGCGCAGCGCCGCCGCTATCGCTACGAATTGCGTGGCGCCTTTGCTGCTCGCCTGCAATAGGCTCAGCGACGCCTCGTCTCGGCCAATCACCAGAGCGCAGCGGCTCTGCTCGACCATGAATAATGTACGGGCAGCCGGTAACGATGGATCGAGCGGTAGGTACGTTGATCCAGCTTTCAAAATTGCGATGACCGCCGTCGCCCAGTCGAGGTCCCGCCCTCCCCAATAGCCGACAACCGCGCCGCGAGCACCCTGCTCTCGTAAGGTCCTTGCAAGGGTATCCGATCTTGATCGTAGCGCCTCATATGTGAGTTCGTCTGCGCCGTGCCTCAGCGCAACTCTCTCCGGATCCGAACCTGCAAGCCGATTGATCGCCGTGACCGCGTCAACCGGTTGACGCTCCATAGACTGCTTCTTGCCTGATTGATTTTCCGTAGGCACGTGCCCCGCCATTCGTCGCCTTCTTCGGCGCCCAAATCGGAACGCCGGAGCTCGTCATCGAGGTGTGCGTGCGCAGCCACCCTGATTCCGCATGTCGTAAGGTTTTGTCGATATGACCTTCTCGATGTTCGCTTCTGGCTCGATGATCGGCAGAGGAACAGAAGGACGCTAGGACCCCGCGTCCACTTTGGCACCTACCTCCTCTTGTAGTGGACCTGCCATCGTCTGCATGGCACCCGCAATCAACGCGCCCACAGGCTCGTTACGGCTTGTGATTAGCGTAATCGTCCGATTTCCCGGCACTTGAGCCGGCACCACCAACCCATTGAGAGCGTGTTGGCCACCCCGGCGATACAGCTTGTACGGACGAAAGGCTTCTTACCGTAACCACCGCCAGACCGATGGTGTTCAAGCCGGTGATCGCCGCAACAAGGACCCGGCGGCGCCTCAACATTGCAACGAGTTATCGAAGCTCGCAGCAGCAGTCCCAAGCACGGCCTTGAGGTCATTCAAGTACCGGCACCGGCAAAGCGCCCGATCACCTCGTCACCTAAATCCGAATAGCTCCGGGAGATTGATTTATGGCTATAGATAACCCGAGCTGGAAACTGAGGCGTCGTATCATCGCGTAGCGCCCGGGGGCGAGCACAAACCGCTGTGGATAGGCGCCGAGGGCATATTTCCCGGGCGGCGCACGGTTGAGCGGCTGGCCGTCCGCAGGGACGTATGGCTCATGGAGGCTTCGATCGACAGAGACGCAGCCTGACCAGGGGCGGCCTCGCGTGAGGATTAATCCATCGCAATGCGCTCGCCAGACTTGCTTGATGAGCTACTCGACCACTTTCCATGACCTTTGCGGTCTCGGGCGCGGCATACTCCTTTCCGCTTAAGATCATCTGGTGAAATGCGAGCGTCGCGTCCTTGCTCCCGATCGGCAGACTTTAAAAATGAAGCGGTCCGATTTTGGCGCTCTCCGCTCAGCTATTCGGCCCGTCAATTCAACGATGCTGGACTGCATGAGCAGCATCATCCACGCCACAAATCTCAGCCTGCTGATGCTGCGAACGGCGAGCACTAGGTCGGCTTGTGCGGTCTCCTCACCGTATTTCCAGGCGCCATTTGTGCCCCCGGGCAGTCCGCCGGTACTAGATGTAATTGCAACCTTAGTGGGCTGGGGGAGACTTGAGACGTTTGGCGTTAGGCTGAGATTTTTTGTCCGCAAGCCAATGCGCAACGTGCTGGCAGGTTTGGTGGGGCAGCCCAGCTGCTCGCATGAAAGGTGGCCGATGTCACGAGGCCTAAATGCCGCAGCGCGATCTCTCCTGGGAGATCGTGACCGCGGCAAGGCCGAACATCACGTCGCGGTTGATGCCGAAATGGAGGCGATAGAGCCACCAGATTGCGCAGCACCGGTCGAGATCGGAGAGTGCCCGAGCGCGCTTTATTGCTGCTGCGACCCGCGCTATTGGCTTCATGACACGTCTCATCTGGAAACCTGCACGTCTCGGGACCAGTGCTCTAAATTTGGTGAGTTTTTGATCGGTGACGGTCGGCTGTCGCGCGCATGCGTCGGCAAAGGATTGGGAGCTCAGGTTCATGTTTGCCATGGCATTGCGCGTCTCGAAGCTTGATGGGAACACGCATATGTGCATCCGACCTTTCCGTAACCTTACGATGCAAGTACCGCTTCCCCAAACACCCAGATCTGGTAGTGACAATTGACAGCACTCTTAT
The DNA here is from genome assembly GCF_025200885.1 of Bradyrhizobium huanghuaihaiense. Classification (NCBI taxonomy): domain Bacteria; kingdom Pseudomonadati; phylum Pseudomonadota; class Alphaproteobacteria; order Hyphomicrobiales; family Nitrobacteraceae; genus Bradyrhizobium; species Bradyrhizobium huanghuaihaiense. The sequence goes on from NZ_CP104172.1 coordinate 8,417,274, forward strand.
GTTACGCGGTGGCGCGCGTTAGTTCGCAGACCCGATGCTGTCGCATCGAACCGATCGGAGTCGATGGCGTTGGCTGCTCCTCGGAAAACGGGGCGGCGCGTGCCCGGGGCCATGTGATATCGCCTCGACTCATCGATGGCCGGTTGACGATCCTGAGCTTTATTCGCGCCTGATGAACCCGCTCCTCGCGACTGGCCGTTAATGGAGACGGTGATCCACTGCGACTTCCGGGCGCTGTGGGGATGCGGTCAACGAATGTGTATTCGTCATTTGAACAACTCGCCGGCCGACCAGGCACGGACACCCGGTCCGCTTGTTCCGAGGGAGATTGACGACGTTAAACTTAGCGGCGCGTGTGGTCTTTCAAGCGATCGCTTCCATGCCTCCCGTCTTACTCCGCCAACATTCTTTGGCTCTGTCATGAGCGGCAGCGTGCAAGCCTTTTTCATGCATCGGAGCGGTTTAGCATGCTGGCATCTCCAATTTCTCCCGAAGGTAGCGGACCAGCGTAAAAAGTAGCAGACGATCCAACCAATTCAGGTAGGTGATTGGCAGTCGTACTAAGCCTACAACTTGGCGGCACCCCAGAAGGGCGAAGAGTCAGCGTTGATACCGAATGGGGCAAAGCTGGTGCCAAGGTTAGCGGCGCGTGGTAGGGACAGCGCCTTCCAGGGATTGGGCGCCGAGTCACGTCGCCGTTAACCCTTGACGTCGCTGGCGCGGTAGGGACAGCGTCTTTGAAGGCTTGCTCACTATTAAAGGTAGGTGGCCAGCGGTACCTCTCGGCAATACCATTTGGTAGCACCGGGAGGGGGCTTGCCCTCACGGGAGCAAACGTGGCCAGCGACACAGAGGCTTGCGGCATCGGCCAGGAACAGCGCTTTCAGGGATTCACTACCCGATCGCCGAGCCACCGGCTAGTTTCGCTAGCATAGCGGCTGGCAGGAGCAGCATCGGATTCGTTCCATGGCGCCAGTCGCGTCTGCGCTGCTCTCCGTGTTCGGCAACAACTCTTTCCTGACACCCTCGTCTCTCTTGGCACCGCTGGGCAACATCGAAGTCTCTCAGCTGAGTGATCTTGGGGTATGCCGGCCCGCGGCGTTCGAATGGTCCGGACAACGCCCAAGCCGTAACCTCTCAGCCTCAGCCGCGCGCCGAATCCCAATTCGTTCGGGCTCATACATGATGGGCAACGATACGCGTGGCCATCTGTTCGACTTGATAGTGGCGGATCCAATTCGCGACATCTCGCCGCTTTCCCTCGCGGTATCGCCCGCACGTTCCAAGCCGATACTGCGAGGCTTTGCTCTCCAGACGCCACTCTTGTGCAGTCAATGGCTGCTGCCAAAGTAGGTTACGACTTGCCGTAACGCGTTTGATTTAAACTGGTCGTTATACTTGATAACCCGACCGGCGCGCGTTCCTTGAGCCTCAGCTAAGAGAGTTCGCCGTCGTGCCTCTTGAGCGGACGGGAGAGCCTACAATTCTGTATCATGGCTGATGGGGGCGTGCGGAACGTCCACACCAGTAGACGAAATTCTCCGAGTCCAGAGAATGAACGAGATTAGGATCCCTGAAACGCGCTGTCTGCACTTATCCAACGATAAAAGCCACTATAACCTCGGCTGAACGGCTGTCGCTGCGATCGCGATAGTCTGCGCCGGCTCATTTCATCGGAGCTGCAACTCCATTTCGATGAAATGGAGGAGCAGCGCCTCGCTCAGTCAGCATCTTTCCTTGCTTCGAGGCCGTTCGTGCGAGTTGGGCAGCGGAATCGAACCGCTGCCGAGGCAGCAGTTCGGGTGAGCTTCGGCCAGCGCCCAGAAAACCTGCGCCGCCGCGAATTGAAAGACGGTCAACATATTGGCGCTTGTGCGGGTCGCCCCAGTAGCGTCCGGGAAAGGCGATACGGTGGCTCGCATACCTTCCGGTGATGTTTTTAGGTAGATTATAGCCAGTGGTTTGATGACCGTCGAAATGGCTGCTTTCGCGCATGAGAGCTCGTGCGTTTGTGGCTTACAATGTGCGCCGGATCCGCGTCCAGCGCGGTATTCCGCGAGAGCAATTGGCTTACGATTGGAGTTGATCGCTCCTACATGAGCGTTGTAGATGGCGACCGCTTGCGCTGCTGGGCTAGCTCCCGACAACGAGATCCGCTCTACTGAGCGCTTGTTAGGTTCGAGACCAATGTCGGCAAGTTGACGATACGCACGGTCAGACAAAGCGCAAAAGCAGCAATTTCAGTTTGGTATGCGGATTGCTTTATTACGGCGTCATCACCGATCCCTTCTAAGGCGACGGATAGGTAACAATATTTAGCAGAGGCCCGGCTATGTCGCAGGCTGAGGTACAACGCTTTGTCAAGAATCTAGCGAAAGAGGGTAGTCTGCTCGAAAACCTTAAACAGAGTGCTACAGGCCTGGCACCGATTGTAGCGGTCGGAAAGAGCCACGGCTACGATTTCACGCTTGACGAGGTTAGGAGCTGCATCCGAGCGCCGGGCCGACACGAGTTGATGCAGCTCGACGCGATTGTCGGCGGCAAGCAGGGTTTGAGCGGTGCGGGCTTTAGCAGGATTGTGCATACCACTGCGTTAGCTAGTTCCACGTCGGAGGCACCCACGAGCGCCCTGCAAGCCGCGGAAGCGGGCCGTGACCTAGTTGCTATCGTTTTACTTATTGTAGTTGTTGTAGCGGTCGCGGCCTGACATGTTTTTAGCTCTGATCCCATTGTCTCGTCCTCAAGGAGACGATCCGGTCCCAAGAGAACTGAAAGCACGCCTCGTCAGGAGTGAAATCATTGCTTTCAGGCTTAGAGATGCGGCTTCAGGACTCACCCGTACCGTATGACGCATACTGCCACCGAACACTGCCGACAGATTTTTGACCGGCGCACCTCCGAGCAACTGCGCACGTTGTCACACGTCAAGCGCTTCATGGAGCGGCTAACTGGTGACTTGGAGTTCCGCAGGGCGCTTTCGGAGAACGTTGATTCCCCTCGAGCGATAACAGAGCGCTACGGCATCGAAGTTGACCCAATGAAAATGCTGCCGCTCTGGCGCGGCGGCCACCTGAAATACCGCTTCAAGCCGGAGTCTACGCCCTGGCCCCTGGCAATGATGTGGGACGAGTTTATCTGCGAGATGTTGCGCCATCGCGACCTCCTGCGCGAAGAGGGCGAAATGTCAACGATCAGCCCTCGCTTTCATGCTTGGCGTGAGCGCCAAATCCGGCGCTGCAACGACGAATTGGGCGGAACGGCGGCGTCGGTCACGTACCCCATCATCGCTTTCGAGCTGAGCGACGGCTGCACCGTGGGTTGCTGGTTTTGCGGCCTCTCGGCCGACCCCTTCAAAGGCTATTACGAATATAGCGAAGAGCATGCAGCGCTTTGGCGCGGCGTGGTCGGTATCGCGAGCGAGATGTTTGGTTCGGCAGCCCGGACTGGTTTCTGCTACTGGGCCACAGAGCCTATGGACAACCCCCACTACGACCGCTTTCTTATTCGACTACTATCAGATCACGGGCGCATTGCCACAAACAACGACGGCGGCCCCGCTCAGGGATCGCGCACTCACCACGCGCGTGCTCGAACTGTTCAAGCGCTATCGCACCGTGACGAATCGTTTTTCCGTGCTGAGCACAACACATCTCGACCAGATTCACATGGCGTTTTCGCCTGAGGAGCTGATCGGTGTCGAACTCGTCCTGCAGGGCAAGGAGGCGCTGACTGCAAAGGCTTTTGCTGGACGCGCGCGAGCGGAGCGAGAAACTTAGGGCCCTGCTGGAGGGCGATCACACGACCATCGCCTGTGTTTCCGGATTTCTCGTAAATATGCTGCAGGGACGTTTACAATTGGTGACGCCGGTGCCGGGTAGCAAACGCTGGCCTCTCGGCTATCGCGTCTTGAGTGAACGCTTCTTCAGGACGCCTGACGAGTTCCGCGAGGGGCTGCAGCACATGATCGACCAGCATATGTTCGAGAGTCCAGCTCCCAAATTGCCGATCCGCTTCCGCAGGGACCTGCAATACAAAGCCGGGAACCGATGCTTTCATCTCCGCTCACGCAACATGGAACACCGGGTGCTTGACGACATCGCTCCGACTTCCGTTGGCCATCTAATCGCCTGCGGCAAGTGCACAGCGTCGGAGCTGGTTAGGCAGGTCACGACCGACGGAGCGAGCGTGCTCGCAGTAGCCGACCTGCTCGATCAGTTATACGCGGCCGGGGTGATTGAAGAGGACTTAGACGACAGCTTCGCCTGGCAGACCAACTGACCTGTCACTGCGCCTTCATAGCAGTTAGAGCCTCGGATTTTGTACGCCAATGGATCCGCCGGAAGAATTTCATTGTCGGGTTGCCCAGGCGAACGGTGCATGATGTCCCTACAGTTCCACCGCGCTGTCGAAAACATGGAAATTTGGGGTGCATGCAGCGGCGGCTACTCGTTCGTTATAAGCTTGCAGAGCCCGACCGGTCCTGGCTTTCGCGGAAGGTTCGGCTACGTTGCTTCGTGGCGTCCGCTTGACCAGAGCCGTGGCTCGATCAGGGTGCTCGGCTCGCCGCTGCAGAGCTTCGCTGAGGCCAAGGACGCCTGTAACAGTATGCTCAATTACCTGAGAGACTGAACTGATTCCTGGTCGCTGGAAATGGGAGCACCTTAAACTGTTGCAGTCGCGCCGGGTGCTACCCAGGATATTCACCGGGTCGGGACGTAGCGATTGAGATTGTCGCGGCCGATTTGAGCGGGCGCTAGACGTTCTATCCGTCGGACCGGCTTGCGTCCAAATCGACCTCATGTGGGATGAACTTGAAGATCACAGTATCCAGTCCAGCAACTCGGTCGTTTTCTGCAGCTCCGCCAGGAGTTTCTGTGGCGTCATCGCTTTTCTCCGGTCTCGGGCAGATCAGTCGTTTTTGTCTTTGGCTGGAACACACTCTGCAGGGCGTCGACATGCCTACCCAGAAGAAGAGTACCGCGACGCCCGCAAAGACTAGCGGACTCATGGGGACGGTGCCCGCTCCAACGATATCGAATACATGAAGTATGCCCTTCGGGCATCGCTCCCCGACGTCAAGTCGTCCCACCGCGTCGAGGCGCTCGCGCGCGGCCTGCGCTGGGCGACGAACGCGTCGATGCACGCGGCGCTGGCAGCGGCGCCTGCGGCGACCGGTCCGCGACGAAGGCGCCTTTCTCGACTACCTGCGCCGGCATTCGTTCGATGGGCCTAGCGGTACGCTGCTGCGGGCGTTCGCGTACGCCGGTCTCCGGAGCGCGATGGATTCACGCCCGAACTCGGCGGCTTCGGTACCCCGTGACGCGAGACCGCGGCGAGACGCCCGAAGAGGTGGAGGCACGCTTCCTGAAGAACCGCGAGAGGATGCGCGGCGAGTACGGCGTCGACGAGTTCGTCCGTGCCGCCGAGTTCCTCCGAAAGTTCGGCCGGCGCAAGTTGATGAACCTCAAGTGCAGCAGCTGCGGGCTGAAGCACGACGTCGAGCGCGAGGCGGGAGAATACGTCGCGAACGGCATGCTGATCGCTGCGGCGCTGGCGCTGGGCTTCTCCGCCGAGCGGACCCACGCCGGCTCGCCGGACGCCTCCTTCAACATCTCCTTCAGGCAGGCCGAGTAGTTACCGCGGTCGGACCGCGATCATCATGGTCATGTCAGCATGATGATGCCGATGCCGACTCGACGTCGACGATGCCGGCTGCGATGATCATCCGCCTGCCGGCGCGCCAGATTCCGGCAGTTTTTCGCGAACGCAAGAAACCGCGACGCAAACGTCAAGGGGGCGCCGCATTTTAAAAGAGAAAGTGGACTGGAGCGGGCGAAGGAAATCGAACGCTCGTAGGCAGCTTGGGAAGCTAGCCGTCTTTCAGCTCTCTCAAACCCTTAGCTACAAAACCAGCTCTATCGGCATTCATTATCATCAATCGGTTAGCCGGCGAAAGCAAAACCTGCGTCAGCTTGGCAGTCTAATGCAGCAACATGCTGACCGGGCTACTCCGCTGTATTTGGTGGAGGCGAGCCGATGAGTATTCAGGCCGTCGCTTGGGCGCTCGAGCAGTACATCCCGACTCCGATCGCGAAGTTGGTTTTGGTATCACTGGCGAACCATGCCAACCACGAGACCGGTGAGTGTTGGCCGAAAATCGAGACCATAGCTCATGAGTGCTCGTGCTCGATCCGATCCGTCCAACGCTATATCCGGGTTTTGGAGGAGAAAGGCCTTGTGAAGGTGGAACCTCGTTTCATCAAGGGCCGCCAGGACTCAAGCTTTTACTGGTTGCAAATCCCCGGAGCCACTTTCCAGCGGCGAGAGCACCGAGGGGGTGACAGGCTGTCACCCCACGGCTCGCGTCATGGTGGGAAACTTCGGTCGTTTGTCACCCCTAGGGGTGCCACTGCGGTCGCCCCGTTTAACAATCAACAGAACCGTCATTCCCCCAAACCCCCAACGGGGTTGGTTGTGGAAAACGCCGAAGGCTTAGCAAAGGAAGAAATGCGGCGCTCTTCGAGCGCCGCACCGCCGGAATCACAATCAACCCGAATTTCTCGCGGTATCTGGTTCAAAGACCGGGGCAGGTACGAGGCCGAAATAATCAAGCGGTTAGGCGAGATGGGGATCGATATCATGCTGTCCCTGCCCGACTCCAAAGTTGACGAACTTTGCTGGCGTCAGCGGGAAGGGAAGCTAACCGCACTTGATATCAGCAATCTGCAAAATAGTTTTCGGCTCAAGTCGAAGTGAGTCTTGGCACCACCCAAACCGGAAGGTTCGTAAAACGGCTCTAACAGGTGGTTTCTGCATGTCTACATGCGTTATTTTGTGCCCCCGCTACCTCCGTAGCCTGTCAGGAAATCCCTGCCCCGAATGCCTCTGAACGCGCGACTCCGGTTGAGGGCGGCGATGGCATTGCAGGCGTGCAGTTACCTGCACGGCAAGGTCGATCCACTAAGTCGATTTCCGCCGTGACCCAACCTGCGGTCCCTTGACCCGCGCCCGCTCCTCGAACAACTGCCCAACCTTCACCCCTAAAGCTTTGGCTACTCGGGCCACCGTTTCTAATGTCGGGTTGCGGCGGCCGGCCTCTAAGCCGCTGATGTAATACTGCTCCACTCCCATCCGAGCCGCCAACTCCTCCTGCGATAGCTCAGCCGCAAGGCGATACCGCCTCATATTGGTCCCGAAGATTGCCCGCACATCCATGCGCGGGATGCGACTGGAAGCGAGGTTTGGTCTCTATATTATTATAATATATATTCGCCGCCGACTGGGGGAGCATAGTGGGTAGGATATCGCGTTTCAGTCTGATCCAGACTAACAGGCACATTCGACCGGACATGGGCGCAAGCCGATTGAGGCAACGGCCTTACCGGCTCAGTTGCGCTTTCTCCGTTATTCTCGCCCTATCCAACTGCGGTGGAGGCGGCCAACCGAAAGAAGCGAATATCTCCTCGGTCGATGGCAAGACAGTCGATATTCTTTCGCTGAAGCCGGGTATGAACTTCGAAGATGCCAGAGGCATCATTGAGAAGTACGCCAAACAGAATGGCAGATATTTCGAGCACAGCTTCATCGATCCAATAGGGGACAGATCGTATATCGGCCTGTCGGGAATGTTTTCAGACCCGCCAGACTATTTGTCCCCAACGCGAGACGTTGGCGGTTATCTTCTCGTCCTATTCCGCAAGCAACGACATATTGGGAATACAAAGGACCTTTGACTTCAAAGAGGGTACGCGTCCAACGACACGCGAGCTGCAAGATGCTTTGATTAACAAGTTCGGCAAACCTACTGAAGAGCCTTTCAGCAAATACGAGGATCACTACGAGGGCCATTACACAAGATATGTTTGGAGATTTGCTGGACCTATTAGCGATCATGCGACCAAACCGTGCGAAGCGACGGATTTGCGAGAAAATCTGTACGGTTTGATCAATCCGCGAACAATAGACCCACAACGTATCGAGAGTGAATGGGTTGGCGACGTGAAGATGCGGCGCGAAAAGGCTCCAATAGTACGCAGAGAATATCAATCCTTCTACACTCGTGCATTCAATCGCGAAAGCTGCGGTCTCGTCGCCATCGCATTGATTAGAGATGCCAACATTGCTTCGGGTCTCGCAGCGAGCATGGACGTCCTCCTTGTTGACTTCAAGAGAACCGCCGACGCGGTAATCACGGAGCGCGTCCGGGAGGACGAGGAAGAAAAGCGACTCAAAAATCTACGCGAACAACAAAGCAAGGGCAGTGTTCCAAAGCTCTAAGATCGCCACTGAAAGAGCGCCGCCGGTTTCGTCTATGACCAACAGAGTAAGGGCCGCGACACTGCGCGTCGAAAACTCCAAATTAGGATTGCAGGAGATCCCGATAGGTGGCCTGTTGAATTTCGTGCAACCAACGTAGCTCATAAAGTTACACCACATGAATATTTCGGACGGCACCCGGTTCATTTCATATTTCCGCGTTAGCACGGTGCGACAGGGGCGGAGCGGCCTCGGGATTGAGGCTCAGAGGCAGGCGGTCGCGGCCTACTTGACCGGGCGCAAGCCTCTAGCGGAGTTTCTGGAAGTCGAAAGCGGACGGAAATCCGACCGTCCAATGCTCGCCCAAGCCCTAGCTGCCTGCCGGGTCCACAGGGCAGTGCTGGTCATTGCCAAATTGGACCGGTTAGCCCGCAACGTCAGCTTCGTGTCCGCCCTCATGGATTCCGGCGTCGAGTTCGTGGCCTGCGATTTTCCTCAGGCGAACCGGCTCACTATCCACATACTGGCCGCCGTGGCCGAAAATGAAACGCGACTGATATCCGAGCGGACCCGCGCTGCATTGGCGGCCGCGAAAGCCCGGGGAAGGACGCTGGGTGGGTTCAGGGGGCGTGCAGGTACCTGCACCGATCTAGCCAAAGCGAGAGCCGTACGGGCTTTAGCGGCCCGTAGCAGAGCAATCGATCTTGCCCCAATCATCAGTCAACTCCGATTGGAAGGTATCCATTCCTTGCGAGGAATAGCAGCCGTCCTGAATGACAAGGGCATTACGGCCTGTCGGGGCGGCAAGTGGTCGGCCGCACAAGTGAAGTCTGTCCTTAGCCGGATAAATCCGGGGACACCATGCAACTAATTCCATTGGCAGGTGGCCATCCACTGCGTCGCGCTGACCACCGTTCAGCTACCACGTTCTGCCCCACGGGGATGGATTTCAATTAGTCACTCAGGACCGCCATCCCTTCGATGACACGGGAAATGCGCTACCGTTCAGGAGGAAGCCATGAGGTACATCGTCTTACTTGCACTGTTGCTCTCGACTGCGGCGAATGCGGCTGATGTGCGAATTGCTGCGGATGGAACGCCTTATGGACAAATTTATCGTGATTTCCTGACAGTAGCCGAGGAAGGCTGCGCAGCCGGTAAAGGTGCGTTTCCATCCGCCTCACAGGCACACCGCTATCACGATGTTTTCGAACCGCGTCACCCACGCATTGATCCGACATGTGACAACCTTCGTCCGTTCTTTAAGAGAAGGAAATAACTAATGCCGCTCCACAGCCAACGTTGGTTTTTCAAGCCGATGTCTTGCGTGCAGGCCCCTGGACGAGCAGCCCACGACGGCGGAGCATTGAACACCGGCAGTCCGCCGCGCAAGTTCCCAATGTACCTGCAAAGGCTGGGTCAGCGCCCTACGGTGTTACCTGCGTGACAAGGCCGGTGCTTTAGTCGCGATAGGGGATTGGCGGAGTTGATGACTTAATACGACTTGATGGCGTAATGCAGTATGCATACGCTGTGCTTGCTTCTGATGGTCGCAACCATTGTGATTCGGTCGCTCAAAAGCACAAAGACCGCCCGGGGTGGACCGGACGGCCTTTGCTTCGAACCCCTCGCTTTCGAACGGGAGGGGGAGCTGGAGTGGCCCTTATGGAAGGGGCCGGAGGTGTAGACGGCCACCCTTGTGGAAGGGGCGGCCGGGTCCCGCTCAAGGGCGGGAATCGCCACGTGGTGCGGAGCCGGCTACTTTCTCAGGGCAGACCGGCCCGCCACCACATTTGCGAATCGGCGTGCCGACTCACTACTGCATGGTGGGGCTCCCCGTTCCGTGAGTCCACGCCAATGACAATCATTCCTGTGCCAATCCCGCTTTTCCCCAAGGGGAGCCCGTAGTTTGCCGGATACGAAGCGAGAAGATCAGGACAGTCCGTCTCGGGACGAGGTCTTGGAGCGCATGCTCAAGACGAAGCCGAAGCCGCATAAGCCTACGAAGCAAGGTCCCCGCAAAAAGTCCAAGTCGCCAAAGCCGCGCTGATCAGCTATCTTCAACCATGGGTTGGGTTGAGGATATTTCACATGAAAATTCATGCGTATCGCGTCATCCAGACGGGGCCGGTTACGTTGAGCCAAGTTTTGCAAGAAATTCATGGCTTGCCATTGGATCAACGATTGCGCGACGTCTCCGGTACCCCGCTTCGAGTTGAAGAATCTGTACCTGGCGGCTCGACATGGGCTGTGGATTTCGCCGCAATAAAGCACGAAGGGCCGGGGCGCGCATCGATTGATGCACCAATCGAGGACTTCGATCTAGAGGACGAAGAGGGCTTCGGTCATGAGACGGCAATGTACTACGACAGCGCGTCAGGGTTTCTGACGCTGCAATATAATCACTACGGCCCTCGCGTTGCCCGCATACAAACCTATCTCTACTACTTCGCGCGCCGCCTTGCGGGCGAGGGACTTGACCCCACGCAATATGGATTTGGCTTAGCGCCTGTCTTGAAGGCGGACGCCGCAGATAGGCTGAACCACATGGGCATAGTTAAGAATATCGAAATTTCTTTTTACGTTCCGGGCGTAATGGCTCAGCCGAACGAAACTCGGCAGTCCCTTAGCTCGTTTCTCGACAACCCATTGGTTGGGAGTGCGGATAGAATCCGCATTCAGCTAGCAGCTGGGCGTGCCCGGGCCGGATCACTTGCGGTCAATCACGTCAGACAGATCGTATCAGATCTGATCAATGCTAGAGACGATCTAGAGGCGCTCAAAATAACGGCCCAAGAAACCGAAGACGCACCGAAAGAGCCGGTCGATCTGCTTGAGGCTCGGTTGGAAGCCGATATTCCTGTCGCAAAGGTAGGCCGTAGGTTCGGAAGGCAGGAGAGATGGTCTGCACTTCGGCAGGCCTTCGAGACATGGAATACTAATGGGCATTTCGTATGAAGCGAATCGGCCCCTTCTGGGAAGAGGTCTGGCCTCTGGTCGGCGCCGCAATCATTTGCGCCGTCTGGTATCAGGTTGGCCGACCCTTCCCCGCTAATCCGGATGGGCTATTTGGAGCGGCGGCTACGGTTGCTTCGATCTTCGCGAGCTTTCTGGGGGTGTCGAAAGCAATCATTCTTACAATCAAGGGAACGCCCACCTTCAAGATTCTTGAGCAAAGAAACTATACGCCCATTCTGTTCTCTTATTTGCGAGATGGCATCTTCGCGTCAGTTCTGTTTGCCTCTTGCTCGATTGTAGGTTTTTTCGTCGACCACGACTCTGTCCTGTGGCAGCATCATCTTTTTAAGATGTTCCAAATTGTTTGGATATTCGCCGGCACCCTATCGCTGCTCACCTACGTCAGAATAACGAATATCCTTTTTAAGCTTTTGCGCCTCGTTTAGAATGCCGGCGCAAAAACTTCCGCGCCAGCTATTTAGCTGACGTGGGCCGCGTCAGGTCGGCGGTACATTAACTGTTTGCCACGCTTTAGCTTCGCAGCCAATCGATATGCGTCGTCGCGGCTTAGCGGACCATGCCATTTTCCGTTACGGGGCGACGATCCGGCCTGCGTCCCACGGCCATCATTGCAGTATCTGCATTCGGCTCTGTGAATGCGAGCCCGATCATGCGTCCAATTTTCATAGATGAAATAATCAACCATCAGCAGCCCCTGCTAGTCAGATCCCCCACCCTTCATCGAAAACCGAGAGATGCGGATAGATCCGCAGTATTTGTAGGTCTCCAAAAAAATCCAAAAAAAATCTTCAATGACGTTGTAAGACACCGTAAGACAGGGCCGCAGTTCAGCAGTTCGGCCGCGCATGACACCGTCCTACAGTGCGCCCCTATAATTTTGCCTCGATGTATAAGACACTTCCATTTCGCAAGCGCGTCCAACTGTGTATGTAAGACTAGCCCGATACGCCTTACTCACCAGAGACTTAACTCAATTTCCAAAAGACAAAATGGTGACCTCCTGCAACCCTGCAACACTTTAGTGTTTTGGAGAGGCAGAAAACCGATATCCGCCGTGCAGGCACCTGCACCCTACCGTCTTCCAAGCTTCATAAATCGTCGTCAGCTTCGCTCTGTTGCTTTGCATTGAGCTGCGCCAAATGCAGCGCGGCTGCACTCCTTCCATCAAGGCTAGAGGCAAGCGTGGCGCCGCCTACGCCGGCTTTGTACAGGTAGAGGATTCGAAGCAGGATAGTTAGCCGCACGCTCACATCATACATCGCCTGCCCCTCTAAAATGTCGGAGCGAATCCCTTCATCCCAATGCGTGTAGTAATTGCGGGTATCAACCCAACTTCGTGGAACTTTTTCAGCCCCAACAATGCGCTTTCGCAGTTCGACAGGAAGCAACTCAACAAGTTGGGCCAGTCGCTTCGCGAGGGAAATTTCGTTTCCATAACGCAGGCGACTTTCCAAGGAAGCACGATGATCTTGGCCTAAAGACTTCGGAATAGCGTCAAGCAACACCTGAAGGACGGATTTGTACTTCGCTGCGTCCAAATAGAGCCCTGGGAACAATGCGCGGTGTAGCCCTTCGAGGGACTGCATCAAGGATAGGAATAGCACGTGTGCCCATATCTGTTCGGAAGCCATCGTGCTCAACGCAAGATTTGCCGGCCTCTCTACCTGCGGAAACAATTGAAACCATGTTGGTACAACACTGGCCAACTCATCGCCAAGTCGGGTACGACTTGCAAAGAAATCATGGTGCTCCGAGTGATCGCAATATTTCGCAGAGGGGCGCCCTGTCAGGACAGACAGGACGAAACCATGAGAACTATCTATTCTCAATTCTATCCGATCAGGCGGCATCGGCTTCTCTGCGAAAAAAGCCAGCAATCCGCAGGCTTTCCAAAGCTGATCCAAATACCAATCCAGCGTCCGCGGTGTACTGGGTTTAATGCTTAGCCATCCGGACGCTGTGATTGTAGCTTTGGAATGAGCCGGAGAACCGATTCCATAGATGTTAAATTCTAGCTCGCTCTCAATACTCGGAATCGCGATTTTCTCTGACGGAAATTTCTTCACTCTGAAGGAGATACCCGCTTCATCTCGCACCGTTTCAATAGAGCGAGGCGACAACCATATCTCCAAGCCCGGCACACGACATCTCAGCTCCGGATAGAGCTGCCCTGGTTTCACATGTGCACCAAAGACAGCTAGGTGGCTCCAATATTTTTCGGGCCGTCCGAATCCACCACTAGCAAACGTTAGTGAGTAACCAGTTCTGACGCACCGGAAGAGCGAGATTGCTTCCTGCTCCCGACTTATGCCGTGGACGACCGGATATTCTACGAACTCGGCTCGAATCGGCCCGCTCTGCATGGGCGCTAGAGAATCGCTCAATGCAAGTTCTATTCGTTCGGATCGACAAGCTAAGGTTCCGGCGCTTCGTCTGTCTGGATTTTCTGGAATGAACCAGGTGCCAAACGTCTCGAAATCTTGACTCATGTCGCGGTCAGTCATTGAAATCCACCTTATCGCCCGTGCAGGTGAAATCCGTGCAGGCGAAACTGCAAATTCCTTCAAATTCGTGCAGGCGCCACCTGCACGACCGCACGATTACAAAGCTCATATATTTGAAAATACTGAGATAATGTCGAAGAAGCATTCTATTTTTGGCGCTTGTTCGTGCCTTTCTCACCTCGTACACATAGATGCCGCGCACTGGATTGCACGCGCGGCAATTTCCAGGGGCGCGGACACCTCTGGAGCATCATGCCGAATTCTTGCGTTCGATCATCCAGTCTTCGGCGGGCCTCCTAAAAATGGCCCGTCGTCCCTGCACATTCAAGCAGCGAGACGTCACACGCGCATTGCGTGGAGCTAAAGCGGCTGGCATTGAGATTCAGCGGGTCGAAATCGACGGGGCTGGAAAGATTGTCCTCGTAACGACCAGCCACGGTACCCAAACTTTTGCGGACGAACTCGACCTAGAATTGGCAGCTTTCAAGGCGCGTCATGGTCAGGATTGATCTTAAGGGAATTGCCAAAGTCAATGCGAAGGGCCGCACCTATTGGTACGCGTGGCGCGGCGGCCCGCGGCTGCGCGGCGAGCCCGGCTCGCCGGAATTCATCGCTTCTTACAATGAAGCTGTCGAGCAGCGGCGCACGCCTGACAAGAACCGCTTCCGCTTCATCGTGACGGACTACAAGGCGAGCAGGGAGTACAAGAGGCTCGCGGAATCGACGCGCGACCAATGGGGCAAGTGGCTCGATCGCATCGCGGATTATTTCGGCGATTTGCGCATTGCACAGTTCGATCGGCCTGAGAAAATTCGACCTGTGATCCGCCGCTGGCGCAACCGGTGGGCCGACACTCCACGCACCGCCGACTATGCGCTCCAAGTGCTATCGCGCGTCCTCGCCCACGCTGTCGAGCTCAGTAGGATCGCAGGCAACCCCTGCGAGGGCATCAAGCACCTCTACAACAATGATCGCTCCGAGATCATTTGGACCGAGTCCGACATCGCGCACATTAAGAAAACCTGCTCGCTTGAAATCGCGAACGCTGTAGACCTCGCAGGCCATACCGGCTTGCGGCTAAGCGATCTGCTGCGCCTGTCGTGGTCGCACGTCGGCACCGATTCGATCGTGCTCACAACCGGCAAGAGCCGGCACCGCCGCGAAGCGATCATCCCGCTATACGGCGCACTTCGGGAAGTCCTCGCCCGCATTCCAAAGCGCGCGACCACGATCCTGACTGACCTGCCACTGCGTATTTCCTCCAGAAGGAGTTAGAGTCCGGCCCGAAGAAGGACGGACAGATGAAGCGAGCAAGGTTCACGGAAGAGCAGATTATCGCGGTATTGAAGGAGCATGAGGCTGGGGCGAAGACAGCCGACCTGGCTCGCAAGCACGGTGTTTCCGAGGCGACGATCTACAATTGGAAGGCCAAATTCGGCGGTATGGACGTTTCCGAAGCGAAGCGGCTGAGGGCCTTGGAAGAGGAGAACGCGAAGCTGAAGAAGCTTCTGGCCGAGCAGATGCTCGATGCGGCCGCACTTCGCGAGCTCCTTTCAAAAAAATGGTAGGGCCCGCCGCCAAGCGCGCTGCGATCGCGCATCTGCAGGCCGTCATGAGCCTGTCGGAACGGCGGGCCTGCTCGATTGTGGGGGCGGATCGGAAGATGATCCGCTATCGCTCCAGCCGCCCGCCGGACGCAGTTCTGCGTGGCCGATTGCGCGATCTCGCCAACGAGCGGCGGCGTTTCGGCTATCGCCGGTTGTTCGTCTTGCTGCGGCGGGAGGGCGAGCCATCGGGGATCAACCGGATCTACCGGCTTTACCGCGAGGAAGGGCTCACCGTCCGCAAACGGCGGGCTCGCCGCAAGGCCGTGGGGACCCGTGCCCCGATCCTGGTCGAGGCGAGGCCGAACGCGCGCTGGTCGCTGGACTTCGTCCACGACCAGTTCGCCAATGGCCGACGCTTCCGCATCCTCAACATCGTCGACGACGTCACCAAGGAATGCCTGGGCGCCATTCCGGAGACGTCGATCTCGGGGCGGCGCGTGGCCCGCGAACTGACGGCAATCGTCCAGCGACGCGGCAAGCCAGGAATGATCGTGTCCGACCATGGCACCGAATTCACCTGCAACGCCATGCTCGCTTGGTGCAAGGACGCAGCCATCGATTGGCACTTCATTGCGCCGGGAAAGCCGATGCAGAACGGCTTCGTCGAGAGTTTCAATGGCCGGATGCGCGATGAGCTACTCAACGAGACCCTGTTCTTCGATCTCGATGACGCCCGCGCCAAGATCGCCAACTGGGTCGCCGACTACAATCTCCAGCGTCCCCACTCGTCGCTGAAATACCTGACCCCCGCGGCCTACGCCGCCCACCTCACCGCAACGGACGATCGGCTGCGCAACCCCGACCAGCTCCGCCGATCGTCCGTTGCTCCATCCGCGCCACTTGGCGTACAAAACCGCGAGACTCTAACTGCCGCTGGATGAAAATGCAGTGGCAGGTCATGACCAGCAGCCGGCGGCGCCCGTGGACGGCCGACGGTTTCGGTAGCTCTTTCAACAAGGCCAAGATCGACGCCGGCATGTCGGAGAGGGACTTGCACTTCAACGACTTGCGAGGAACTGCGGCGACGAAATTCTACATCGCCGGGTTCAACATGCGCGAGATCGCCGAAACGCTCGCTTGGGAAGAGGACTCGGTCGAGAAAATCATTCGTCGCTATGTCGGTCGCTCTGCCGCGATTAAAGAGCGAATTAGGAAATTGGAGACCAGAGAATGAACAAATCCTGCAAAACCGGCGACAAAACCGTCTCGCGAAATTCGGCTAAGTGTTGGAGCGGGCGAAGGGAATCGAACCCTCGTATGCAGCTTGGGAAGCTGCCGTTCTACCATTGAACTATGCAACTTTTTTCTACTGCCAGTCCACAATCGACACGTCGACTTCTTCCAGGGACTCCTTATCGAACAGTAATCCAAAAGAGATCGGTAGCCGGTCAGAACCGGATGACATCACGACCAACGGCAACAACTGTTTTAGAGCGCCCGCCTTTGGAAAAATAGCAAGATTAGTAGATCGCCTTTCTATTAAAGCGCATCCTATAACTCCCACAATTTGAGAAAAATCCGGAGCACTGGCATTTCCAACACATAGATCTTTCAACGGCTGTAACTTCAATGCTCCAAGTTCTGAGTCCTCATTTTGCAAGAATGCGCTTATACGGTCTAAATTTGAATTGAGTCTGCCCACTCTATCGGCTGGCGTTTGTAAGTAGTCTACAATTACGGCGCGCACAATTTCTTCAAATCGAAATTGCGCGGAAGTTCTTATTTTGATGAGTCTTCCTCGCGACGCCAAAAGTTCTTTTAGGTTATCATTTTGCAGCTCCACCATCTGCCGCTTCGCTTCAATTACCTCGTTGTTAAAATCACTGATTGCCGTCTTTGCTTGATCTATCGCAAATTCCAGGTCCCAACGATTCTCAGGAGGGACAAATCTCGAGCCATTTGCGTCGTACCATTCATTAAACGACTTCAAACCCCCATACGCCTCCTCCGCGGCCCCTGGCCAATTTTCAGCTATTACGTTCACATAAGCCTTACCAAAATGGGACGCAATTTCTCCTAGCTTCCCCAATTGCTCAAAGAGGTCTGGTGATTTTGTGGGTGGAGGAACCAACGCAGCGAGCCGGCGCTCAAGATCCTTAAGGGCTGAACCCATGCGATCTCTTTGCTGGTCGGACACCTTACCATACATGAGGAGATGAATTTTCGAGATTTCGGCAAGTAGGCTTGCTGTTACCTGTTGGATCCGGTTGAGTTCGGCCATCAGTTCGCCGTGGCGTAGATCGATATTCACATCGATGGGTCCGGACCGAAAGAGTCCGCCAGTCCGAAGCAAAAAACCGCGCACTGAATTTCCGTTTCCGCTCAATAACACGTCTCGGAAAGCGCACAGATGATATATGAACTCGAGCGCCCTCGAAGGCAGCCCGACGTAGTCTTTAGATTGACAGGACAACGTCTCGAAGATTTTTGAGTATTCCAAATGAGTGGTCTGGCCAGCAAGAAATGGATTTGCTTGCGCTATCAAGTCGCGTTGCAACTTATTTAGCTCGGCGGAGAGAAACGCCACCAACACATCCGTTGGGGAAATAGAAAAAAGCGCCGGATTACTCCGCGCTGAGTTCAACATGAGATTGATATCATAATTGCCTTCAATTTCCGCCTTGAGTAAGAGAGCAGAACTTTGAATGAGTGCTTTCACGGTGTCGATACTTTCAGACGTAATACTTCCGTCTTTTCCAACAAGCTCTTTTAAGTCGATCGCAGCTCCTTCTGGAGTAAACCCATCGCGAGCGTTGGTACTTGCTTTGATGTAACTGTAAGAGCGCGTGCGAAGGCGAAACATGTCCGCGGGTCTGCCGCCGCGAACATCGCTTGCTTCCGCGAGCAAGTTGAAATCTGGAGCGGACGGATCGCTATTTATGAAATGAAACTCTATGGATCCAGCATCACCACCTTTGCCGGGTCTACCGGATAATCCGCCATTCTTACTGGGCAACGGCCCACACGTCTGACAGAACCTCGCGTTTGGGTCGCATGGGTGATCGTACCAACAGCCGGGTAGCGAGCCGACGCCACCCCGCCCACCTTTAAGCCCGCCAACCTGAAAGAATAGACCTTTGACTTCATCAAACGCGTCTCCTTCAGGCGGACGCGACGCGCCTTCTTTCACCGCCTTCGCGCAGTCGCCGCATAGTTTTACAGAGGAGGCATAAATCCGGATCGATCCGGAACGTACATTCTCCCATACCATTTCGTTATCGGGCGCGTCTGCTCCATCTGAACCCACTTTGTTGGGAATTGTATCCGACAACCCCCGTACAATAGACAACGGAACCTGACCGGACGGAAGTTGCGGCAACTCCAAATAGCTCTTGCCCTTAGGGCGGGGCCCCACTCCATAAACATACTTTTTCTTGCCCGCGTCATAATATTGACGCCACAAATAACGCTGGTCGAATGCTTTCTGAGCCTTCGGAGAATCCTGCAGGATCCAAGGCAATGGGGAGGACACCCACACGTCGACCCCCGGTGGCTTGTCTACCCAATAATTCTCTCCCATTTGAAGATAGACGCGAGTGTCAATTGGCGCATTCAAAACGAGTTCGTCAGCAACAATTAGGACGTCTCCTCCATTCGAATGGAGCAAAGAGTTGATGACGACCTTTTTCTGAAATATAAAAATGTCTCTCTTCACAACCGTCGGCTGGAAGTTTCCCTTATACGTGGGCTTAAATAAGTTCACTTCCTTCCGGGGAAACTCCTGCCAGGTTGCCGAAACTTGTGCATTTGCCGTAGTGGCAAAGCACCCAAATAATAGGCCAGCTACAAGAAGGCAACGATGTAAAACAGTCATGTTTGCCCCATCTTCAACGACAGGCGTGAACTCGAGGTGGAAATCCGATAGCAGTCACTGGTTCGGCTTGCTCCACCCAAATAGCCTTTGTCTTCACTCCAACCACCCGCGAACGCCGCATTAGAAATACCGTCCGAACTCAATGTGAGTATCGCGAAATGAGAAGTATATACCGTGCTCATGTGCCTGCGCAGGTTCTCGCACAATAGAGACATGAAATGAAATCGCATCCTCCTATGAGTTGAAAAGTTGCGCGGTCGATTGACAGGCCTCTGCTTGTCCAGAGGTCTGGCTCTGCTATCGCGCGCACGAAACGCGGATCAGTAATTCACTTGAATGTTGTACCCACCCCGACTACGCCGCCAACACCTGCTGGCTGCCCTGGTGACGGAGGCGTCGAAGCATTTTGTCCAAATCCATACGCATTACCCCCACGCGGCACAGACAGGTGCGTGTAGCCATTGAGAGCGCTGCCTGTGCTGGAACCTTGAGGCAGGAGATTTGTGTTCGGTATATTAGTGGTGCCCGGTTGGTATTGTGAGGCATCTGGAGCAGTTTGCGCCAGAGCAGAGCCAGTCGCGAAAAACGAAAAGACGATCAGGGCCGCAACAAATTTGAGCATGACAGCCTCCATCTCAAATACAATTGATGGATGGGCTTAACTATACGCTACATCCCTTTTCCAGAATAGACAGCCACTCTGCCCTAGCGAGCGAACCCACTTTCGCTCGTTCATCAGCTGGGCTGAAACGATCAGACTCTATCTGGACTCAACGTAGTGGCGCTGAATGGAAGCGACGGCGTCCCATCAATCATCAGCTTCAGGTAAATGCGACAATTGGGCAGCTGCAACAGATCCGCTTCATCAAACCGTTCCTGGAATTCCCGTGTCAGGTACGTCGCGTCTTCCGAGCCAACTCGGAAGGATATGATCGTACCTGCATTTCCGAGCACGGCGTGGCGCACGTCCGGCTCAAGCTGGTGAAGGTATTGGTGGGCGACGGTAAAGCCGACACGGTACTTGCGGAACTCCGCGAACATGTTCGCGACAGCAAGCGTGGTAAAGTTTTGAAACTCATCAACGTACACATAGAAGTCTCGCCGTTCATGCGCCGGCAACTCTGCCCGGCTGAAGGCAGCAAGTCCAAGCGTTGTCACCAGCAAGCCTCCCAGCAGCGACGAGCTATCCTCGCCAATCCGTCCCTTGGCTAGGTTGACCAGCAGCACCCTGCCCTCGTCCATAATCTGCCGGACATGGAGATCGCGCTCGGGAGCGGTCAAGAACCTGTTCAATAGCGGATCTGACAGAAAAGCGCCCACCTTGTTCTGGATGGGGGCCGTGCCGTCGGCCCGATACCCGAACGAAAAGCGCTCAAACTCGTTCAGAAAAAAGCTGCGAACGGTCTCATTCTTTGTATGTCGCGCAATCGCTGCACGGAACTTTCGATCCGACAAGACTCGCAGCACGTCGTGCATCGTGGCGTGCGGCTGCTCAAGGAGCGGCATGAGCACATTTCGCAAGATGTGCTCCATACGCACGCCCCAGGCTTCGGGCCACATCTTCTTGAAGACTTCGATGAATCCAGAAGCAGCAAGAGCGATCCGATCCTCGCGGACGCGGCGCAGGGGATTGTATCCATACGGCTGCGACAGATCACTGGCGTTCAGATAGATCGCCTCCGGCGCACGTCTCGCCGGCACTTGAGCCGCGATGCGTTCCACCAGATCGCTGTGCGGGTCGATGAGCGCAAGCCCCAGCCCGCGCTCAATATCTTGGAGTGCCATCGTCTCGAGCAATGTCGACTTCCCGGTACCCATTTTGCCGATGATGTAGACATGAGAAAAACGGTCTTCGTCCCTAATACCGAAGACTTGCTCGTCGCCGTGAAAGTCGGTGCGTGAGATTGTGCGGATGCATACCTCTATCATCAAGCAGCTGCCCGACAATCCGAGAGGTGTGGACGTGCCACGCTGCGTCGATTGAATCCTGCTTGCGCGAAATCGCCTCTGCAAGGTTGCGCATGGCGCACGACAACAAGATGTGATCGTCGATGCACGGTGCGACACCGTGCACCGCCGACCTCCGCAGCCTCACATGGCTCACGATTACAGCATGAATTTTGAAATCTATTTGGGGTCTCCCGAAACGGAGACACCCACAGATGGAGCGTTTTCTTATTGCCTTTAACTCTGGAAATCGCATAACCGGCCCGATCCTTATCACAACCAGTCCTCGCTCCTCCTGCCCGTTAGCTTGTCCGCTGCGCAAGGGCGCCACAGGCCAGGAAGCAGGCGTCTGCTATGCCGAGCACGGGTATCTCGGTCACTACATTTGGACCGGGCTGGACCGAACACAGGCTGGTCAAAAGATCAGCGGCCGCATTCCCGTCTACAGCTTCGATGAACTGCTCGCGATCGTGCGGAACCGCTGAACACCCTCTGGAGCCACAACCAAGCGGGCGATTTACCGAGTGACGATCAGGTAACGATCTCCCGGCCGCGACTGATGGCACTGACCGCCGCAAACTCTGGTCGGCGAGGATTTACGTACACTCACTTTGACGTTCTCTCGAATGAGGAGAACCGGCTCGCCATCGCTGACGCTAATGCAGACGGGTTCACGATCAATCTCAGCGCCGACGCTCTGGCTGAGGCGGATCAGCTCGCCGCACTCGAGATCGCGCCCGTCACGTCGTCGTGCCATCAGACATGATGAACGACACGGAGACTCCCGAGAGGAGGAAGGTGGTGATATGTCCCGCGATCACGCACGAGAAGGTAACCTGCGCCACCTGTGGTCTTTGCCAAAGGCAGAGATCGACCATCATTGGGTTTCCCGCGCACGGCCCGGCCAAAGACAGAAAAACTGCATAGAGTTTTCTGCCAGCGGGAGCTCGGCTAAATGCCAAACTCTCGCGCTTCCGACTTCCCGTGCCGGCCTGACACGAGTTCGCGTCTCCACCGGACCGGAGTTGAGGGCGAATATTGGCTCAGAGTTGATCTTTCGGCCGCGGCAACACCGTCGTGTCAGTGCTTGTCCTCGCCGGCCTGATCTAGGAGGCCGCTATGCAAGTCCGGAACTACTACCACTGCTCAGAGTGTAACCGCGAGTGGAGCGACGTGTCGTCCGTGCAATGTGACGAGGATTGCCCGCATTACGGCGGCCAACACATGTCCCCGTACAAAAGCGAAGACGCGGAGGAACGCGATGATGAATAAGATCGCCCTTCTCAACGACGCCTTTCGGCAGACGTTCCGCGGCGGCAAGATCATGATGACGATTGGCGTTGCGGAGCTACCGGACTGTCTAAAGCCCGAGGCGCTGCGTCAGGTGGCAAACTTCTCCGGATTTACAGAGGAGGAAGATCCCCTTGTGGTCCCCAATGATTATGCTGGGAACTAAACCAACCCTTAACGGCCGATGCCCTCAGCACGAATAAGAGCGAAGTGGATTGCGCAAGAAACTAAACGCGTGCTGATGGCGCTCACCCGGAAGTTCGGCCAAATGGCGGCCGGACTGTGTTTTGCGACCGCGAGCTGGACGGGCCCGACGTTCGACCCAGATCTCACATCAGGAGCACAATGAATCCGCCGGGCCGCCGGATTTGAGCCACATGGCGGCCCATGTCGCCGCGAAGGGTCGCGCCTGGGCGGGCGCAACACCGGGAGTTTTCGATGTCCGGTTATTTGCGATGGTGCTTCGTCGGTCTGGTTCTTGTTGAAACTCTTTCCACGGCGCCGGCGTCCTCCAATCCTCTTGCGGACATCTTCAATACCGCTGCGCCGCAACCTGCGGCAAGCTCTCCACCGCAAGCGGAATGCTTGGGACGCCCCGGCAATTCGACCCCCGACGACCAGCATTGGGTCTATCGAATGGACGGGCACCGCAAATGCTGGTTCCTGACCGAGGGTATCGCGAAGGTGAAGAAGACCGCTCGCCGTGTGCCCAAAGCTAGCACCGCCAGTTTGGACGAGAACGGGACCGCGCGGCCGCGGCAAAGCGCCGTTGTTGATGCGCGGGCGGAGTTGCTGCGCTCCGCACACGCCGAGCCGTCTCAGCCGCTTCATCCGGAAGTCAAGGTGGCTGATGCGGCCTCTGATCTCGGCACAAGCACCGCCCGGATGTCGGCGGCCCTCGTTGCCCAGCACAGTCCTCGGACCACGCCCACCATTCCGAGCCAAGGTCAAGTCGACGTTGAGCAACTTCTCGTGGCCACGCCAGCCAACGATGTGGCGACCTCGTCCGATCCTCCAACTCTGCCCACCGGCGCGCTCGTGCTCACCGCGGAGGCGCGTAACGTGGCGCAGAGCCGGACCGCAACTTGGCTCGGCGTACTGCTGATGATGCTTGGGATGCTCTCCATCTTAAGTTCCAGCCGCTCGCTTCGGCACGCGGTCAGATTACGCTACTGAGGCGCGCTGCACTGGGCAGGGATACCTTACGCATCGTCGGGATCGAAGAGCTTCAGGCGCTGGTATAGCCGAATTGCCACACGTACAAACGCTCCTGGCACCTGTACTTACTTTGGCGCTGCCTTAAACGAGCATTCGACTACGATGGCTGTTCCCCTTAGGAGGGACTGCCATCGTGCGGTACAGAGTGTTCGTGGTGGACAGCAGCCGGCAAGTGATCTGCGCGGCAAAGCTCGACTGCATCGACGAGCAGGCTGCGAGACGTCGAGCCGAACAAATGCGTGGCGAGCACGACGTCGAGCTTTGGGAAGGCGATCGGCTCGTCGCGGTGTTTCAAGGCGGAACATCCAACGAAAACCCTGAGTAGAAGGCCTGCCTCGCCGCTGGGTTAGCTATACCACACTCGCTGATCGGACGCGCTCGCGCTGCTGACTCTGTTTGTTCGCGCGAACCAGTCAGTACACTCCAACTCCCGCTCGGTTGCCCCCTATGGCGTCTGTCAGCGATGCAAGGATACCTCGAAGTGTGTCCAGCACGTCCTTCTTCATATTGGGGTAAGTAGGTTTATTGAAATCAACTTCGATGTGCCTACCGATCGCCGGCTTCTCTGGCTGATCCTTTGCTATCCGAGCTAAGTATCCAGCGTTTTCTTGGTATCGATAGTAAGCTACTGTAATTTTCTCGACCTCGGTAGGCGTGAGCAGGCCTAGGTTCTTCGATATTTTCGATGTAGATCTTGAAGCTCTCAACCAACGGAATCCACGTGAAAGTGTTCTCTTCAACGTAGCTAATCTCTTCTTTTATGACGTGAGCCAAACTGCTCAGCTCCGCCCAAAGAGATATGCGCAACACCTCACGCTTGTTTCTACGCAAGCGCTGCTCCGTCTTCTCTGCTTGCTTAGCATTCCATCTGAGCCCAACAAGCACGCCAATGAAGCCGAAAAGGGCAGTTACTATAGCTGCGAATAGCGGGATGGTGGCTTGCCACGGTGAAATGTTGGTCGGTTGAGGATCAGCGACGAGAACAATCGACAGCGGGATGGTCAAGAGAGGCTGCATGACAAGCTTTTTGAAAGAATGCCGCGCCTTGGAGGCGGTAGAAGTTAGTCGTGCTGCACGAATATACAACCTTCCGCAAGGCGCAGCGAAGGCAGCCCGACGGGTCCGCGTCGCTTAGCGCCCGTCCCTGCAGTTGTTGGAGTTCGCATTCGGGGCTAATGGACGTCTCGGTCTAACTCGCGCAACAGCCGATGAAGGAAGTCGCTGGCGTGGTTATATTGTGCGCCGCCGTCCAGTATCTGATGAGCGAGCGGTGACACTATATTGCCAACGGCTTCAAGGCCAAACAGCTCGGTCCGTGATGACCACAACTCCAACAGCGCGTCGGGGATGTCTTCGCTCGATCCAAATAGATTGAGGAGCCGGCTTTCGGCGACATCGTTATGATCATGATGGGCCTTGGCCGCGTAAAAGGCGAACAACCCACGAAAGGCGTCACGGGAAACGGAAGGCTTTGCCATCGCAATGTCCCCTACAGAACTTCAAATGAATTTGCGAAATCTGGAGCTGAACGGACGCTATCCCCTCGAAATCCTCACACGAAGAAGATTTTACAGCAGGCCGGGAAAAAGCGGCAAGCATTTAATCCATGTTAGAAGTGGCTCACTGCCCGTGCCTTTTGACGTACCGCAACCCGGCTTCGTTCATTTTTCATAAAGTTAGCACGTAGCCAAACAACGTGGCACTCGGGTCGCTAGAGACTATGGCTCCGGGCTCCCAGGCAAAACGGGCCCGCTCTTCAAAATCTCCAATAAGTCAGAGAGCCTCGTGCAAACCCGAGCTCGGAGTGCGCCCTCCTTCGAGTTCACGTTGAGCCTGCCCTCATGGTTCTTGCTCTTGGAACGCCGTCTTCGCCGATTCTTCTCGCTTCTACAACCCAGCGGGTCGGAGCTAGTTTCGGCTGGGGCTTTCACATCCGTTCCCATGCTGTTTGTGGGCGCCTTGTTGGCGTCAAGGCGCACTTTCCGCGCATGGCGACCTAGTGCCGTGGAGCGCCTGGAATGGCAACGCGAGATGCAAAGCTCGCGAGCGGCACTTTGCAAATGTCAGAAACCGAACCGACCGGACGCGTGGATTGCTCTCTAAATCGTCCGTTGCTAAGAACCGAACGATATTGGCGATCAGCCCTGCGGAAATGCCGGGCTTTTCGTCGCGCTCGTCTCCGGGACTACGTGCGCCGGCTTCCGAGCCCAGTACCGGATTGCATTTGCGGCTCGCCTCGGAGGTCAGTCCTCGAGCACGCTATCATTTCCCTTAAGCCCTCGGGTGGTCTCATGTTCTGGGAGCTGCTGCGAGCGATAACGCGACTCGCATTCGCGCGACGGCGGGCGTTCAGACGGATTGCGACCAATCTTGGCTTGGAGCTCCGCAAGATCGGTGAACACGTCGGCTTGGCGGCGCAGCTCGTCGGCGATCATCGGCGGCTGGGCGATGCCCGCATTGTTGCGTGTTGGTGTCATGCCGTAATGACCCATTAGCGCGGCGTAGCGCTGTGTCAGATCCTCCCGTGCGTCGGCCGCCAGATTGCGGAACGCCGCCGACAGGCTGTCGCTGCGATGCTCCCGCGGCACGCCGCCGAGCGCATCGATGCGGCACACACCAAAATCCGGAGCATAAGACATTAGTTCCGCACGAACACGCGAAGTGCGTACTTTACAGTCCCGCAAAACGCGTACAAGACGCTCTTGGCCATCATGGCAGATTTCCAGGCAGACGCAATGATGGCGAGCCAGATCGAGCATTACATGGGATGTCTCTTTGGTTGAGATGATTGCGGGGTCGAAATTTTTCGGGGGCAGAGTATGGCGGACCAGACCGAGGTCGGTGAAGCAGCCGGCGAACTGAAAGTAAATTGCACCGCTGCGGACAACGTCAACATCGCGTTTTACCAGAACGCAGTTCCGATCATCCGCGAACTTGCGATCGAAAATGCGATTGGTCGTGATCTTTCCGATCTTTCGGTGCACCTCACAGCGGATCCGCCATTTATCACGCCGGGTGTGTGGCGAATCCAACACGTCGCCAACCAAGCTACCCATCACATCCGCAGCTTAGATCTGAATTTGGACGCGGCATTCCTGGCTGGCATCAATGCGTCGATGCGAGCCCAGTTGCGCATACATGTGCATGCCGCTGGCGAAAAGCTCGTCGAAAAGATTGTCGAGCTCAATCTGCTCCCGCCCTCGCACTGGGGCGGCGTTAACGCAGCGCCTGAGCTACTGGCGGCCTTCGTCAGGCCGACCGATCCCAGCGTGGACGTTATCCTGCGGGAAGCATCGGGTAAGCTCGCCGCGGCCGGCCGGGACGACGCGATGGACGGCTATCGCAAGAAGACCAAGACCAGGGCCTGGGAAATCGCCGATGCTGTATGGGCCGCTCTAGTTTCACACTCGATCGCCTACGTCCTTCCTCCGAAGAGTTTCGAGCGCTCGGGCCAACAGATTCGGGGGCCGAGCGAGATCCTGTCTCGCAAGGTCGGTACCTGTCTGGACCTTACTCTCCTCTACGCGTCCTGTCTCGAACAGGCAGGTCTGAACCCGGTGCTCGTCCTGACCGAAGGCCACGCTTTTGTTGGCGTGTGGCTCGTCGATGAGGACTTTTCGAGCCTTGTCATCGACGATCCGCAAATGCTGCGCAAGCGCGTACAGCTCGAGGAGATGGTGCTCGTGGAGACCACGGTCCTCACCGGGTCAATCCAGCGAGGTTCAAACAAGCCGTCGATGCCGGAGCAAAGCTTATTGCCGAGGACGCAACGTCCCTGTTCGAGCTCGCCATTGACGTCAAGCGCGCGCGAAGCGCCAAGATCCGGCCACTCGATCTATCGGGGGGCGCTGAGCCGACCATCGCGCCTTCTGGCACACCATCCGTCTCACATGAGGTCGGCGAGATCCCAAAATTTGAAGAGGATCTCGACAAGCCCCGCGAGCCCGTCTCTGAAAGAAGCCCAGATCGGCTCGAGGTTTGGAAGCGCAATCTGCTAGACCTTACGCTGAGAAACCGTCTGCTGAACTTCAAGCACTCGAAATCCACCATCGCGATCGAGTGCCCGGATGCCGCGATGCTGGAGGACAAGCTCTCGGGGGGAGACCGGTTCAAACTGCTCGGAAGGGCCAACGTGCTCGACGGCAGCGATGGGCGCGATACTGCGCTCCTCGCGCAGCGGCTGCAGGACGACGCCCGCAAGGACTTCATCAGCGACGCTATGGCCCGCGGCGAACTTCACACCGCCGTTCCAGAAGCCGAGCTCGAGGGCCGGCTAACAGACCTCTACCGCGCTACCCGCCTCGCCTTTGAGGAAGGCGGCGCGAATATCCTGTACCTCTGCCTCGGGTTCCTGAAATGGACGCCCCAGGACGGCGCCGGCCCCTACCGTGCACCGCTAATCCTCATCCCTGTCCAACTCGAGCGCAAAAGTGTGCGATCCGGCTTTCGCCTGGCGCTGCATGAGGACGAGCCTCGATTTAATCCGACACTTCTGCAAATGTTGAAGCAGGATTTCGACCTTTCGATGCCCGAGCTCGAAGGAGAATTGCCGGAAGACGCGGCGGGTGTCGACGTTGCAGGCGTCTGGAAGACAATCAGGCGCCACATCAAGAGCATCAAGGGCTGGGAGGTCACCGAGCAGATCGTGCTCGCGACACTATCTTTTACGAAGTACCTGATGTGGAAGGATCTCGTCGACCGTTCCGAGATCTTGAAGCGAAATCCGGTCGTCAGACATTTAATTGATACCCCTACCCACACCTATAACAGCTCGGGGGCCGCCTTTGTCGCAGAGAACACTATCGACCAGGTCATAGATCCCGCCGAGCTTTTTGCGCCGCTGTCGGCCGATTCCTCCCAAATCGCCGCCGTTCTCGCGGCGCAGCGTGGAGGTGATTTCGTGCTCTTCGGCCCGCCAGGTACGGGCAAGAGCCAAACGATCGCGAATATGATCACGAACTGCCTCGCTCACCAAAAGACGGTGCTTTTCGTGTCGCAAAAGACCGCGGCGCTTGAAGTTGTAAGACAGCGGATGCAGGCAATTGGCCTCGGCAATTACTGTCTCGAGGTTCATTCGACCAAGGCTCAGAAGTCCAGCGTGCTCGAGCAGCTTGCTACCGCTTGGCGCGAACGCAATGTTGTGACCGAAGAACATTGGACAGCAGCCGCCAGCGAGCTGAAACGACGGCGCGACCAATTGAACAAGTTAGTTTCCGCGCTGCATCGACGTCGTGCCAATGGGATGACGGCATATGAGGCTTTCGGACGGGTGATCGCCGACCGCGAACGGTTTCCTGATGTCGGACTGACATGGCCTGCCGGCACGGTACACTCTTCCGAAGATCTGGCTCGGATGCGCGAGATATGCTCGGATATCCGTACCGCGCTCGAGGCTGTGGGTGATCCCGTCCACCATCCACTCAAGGGAATCGAGCAGACCAAATGGAGCCCTGCGTGGGTGCAGTCGCTTCAGCAGCTGGTCGATCGCCTTCACCTCGCTCTCCAGGAAGTTAGGACGGCTGCCGACGATCTGGTGCTGTCTATTGGGCTCGATGGCGCTGTTGGCGACGATGGTCTGCTGCCGCAATTGATCAAGCTCGTCTCGTTGATGCTGCACGCCGACGCCGTGGATGGATCGCTTTTGCTCTCGGCCGACGCACCAGAACGCGCAAACGCGTTGTATGATCTTGCCGATGCCATAGGCCGGCTAAACGAAAAGAACTCACAGCTTTCGACCCAATATGAGCTCAGAGCGACGCTGCTCGATCTGCCCTCGCTTGAGCGTGATTGGACGGAAGCGTGCGCATCGAATGTTCTGGTGCGAAGTAGCCGGAAAAAGAAAGTCAGATTGGCGCTGAAGCCATACTGCGCCGGGGAAGTGCCCGACGACATTGGTCGAGACATTGTTGTTTTGCAAGAGCTCGCAGTCTTGCTACGTGAAATTGAAAATATAAAGCCTCGCTTCAGGGGCATGGAGCGCCTCTGGCGCGGGCCGCAAAGCGAAGTGTCTCGTTTTCAAGGACTGATCGACTGGGCCACAAGCCTGCGCGATGCGGTTGATGCCTATCCTGTCGACGGTATAGCGCCGGATCAGCTGCTCTTGCATGTTCAGGATCTGCTGCTCCGCGATAACTCTCGCTTTCGACCGAGCGGACAGGTCCGCCATGCATTCGAGGCGATGTACAAGGCATTTCCGACTATGCATCGGACGGCCAAAGAGCTGGGTGCATGCATCGGCCTCGATGACCCGGAGGACATCGTCAAAATCGAAACGGGCTGGCTTGACGCCCTCCTCCAGCGAACCACGAATTGGAAATCAAACGTTATCAAGGCTCCGCAGTGGGCCACCTGGCGTTGGGCTGCTCATTCGGCGCGGTTAGCGGGGCTGTCACCTCTTGTCGACGCTGTCGAAAATGGGGTCGTAGATGGGGCGGCTCTTACGAGCGTTTTCGATTATGCTTATGCGCGCTGGATTTCCGAAGCTATCGTGAATGAGGACGAGGTCCTCAGTAGTTTCCTTGCGGAGAAGCACGAGGCCACGATTGAAGCGTTTGTCGCTGCTGATAAGAAGATCGGAGAGCTAGCCAGGGACATCGTAAAGGCGCGCATTGGGGCGGCGGTGCCGACTCAGACAAATTTCGGCAAAGATCCAGAATGGGGCACGCTCGCGCGCGAGATCAATAAGAAAGCTCGGCACATGCCGCTTCGGCAGCTGTTTGGCCGTCTTCCGACGGTGCTGAACCAGCTGGCCCCGTGCGTGATGATGAGCCCGCTATCCATCGCCCAGTACTTGCCCGCGGATGCCAAGCCCTTCGACGTGGTTATCTTCGACGAGGCCTCACAGATCCCGGTATGGGATGCGATCGGAGCGATTGCGCGCGGCAGCCAAGTCGTCATCGTTGGTGACCCAGAACAGCTGCCCCCCCCCGAATGTTGGGCAGCGTGGCGTCGACGACGAGGACTACGATGGTTCGATCGTCCAGAGCCAGCAGAGCATACTTGACGAGTGCCTGGCCTCGAACATCCCGAGCATGCGGCTGTCATGGCACTATCGTAGCCGTCACGAGAGCCTGATCGCGTTCTCCAACGTCAAATACTATCGTGGCGAACTGACGACCTTCTCCTCTCCGGTGACGCGCGATACCGCCGTCCGCTACATCCATGTGGAAGGCGGCATCTACGAGCGCGGTGGCGCCAAGGTGAACCGCAAGGAGGCCGAAGCTGTCGTAGCCGAGGTAGTCCGCCGCATGAGGACTTCGACTCATTCGATCGGCGTCGTCACATTCAATGGTGAGCAACAACGGTTGATCGAGAACTTGCTTGATCAGGCCCGCCGCGTCGACCCGTCACTGGAGCCGCATTTCGACCGCAACCAGACCAGGGAGCCGATCCTAGTCAAGAATATCGAGAATGTTCAGGGCGACGAACGAGACGTGATCATCTTTTCGGTGGCCGTCGGGCCAGACAAGACGGGACGTGTCACGGCTCAGATCTCCTCACTGAACAATGAGGGTGGTCACCGCCGGCTCAATGTCGCAGTCACCCGTGCACGGCGCGAGCTGTTGGTGTTCGCGACATTGCGGCCTGAGCAAATCGACCTGGGGCGTACCGGCGCCAAGGGCGTAGTCGACTTCAAGCACTTCCTTGAGTTCGCCGAGAACGGCGCGCGAGCTATGGCCGAGGCCTTCTCGCCAACCGGCCGCGACGCTGAATCGCCCTTTGAGGATGCCGTGATGCGGGCTCTCCAGGAAAAGGGTTGGGAAGTTCACCCTCAGGTGGGCGTATCCTTCTTCAGGATTGACCTTGGCGTCGTTCATCCGGATTTCCCCGGGCGATACCTTGCCGGCGTTGAATGCGACGGCGCCGCCTATCACCGGTCAGCCACAGCGCGCGATCGCGACCGTCTGCGCGAGATGGTGCTCACGGATCTCGGTTGGCGAATTCGGCGGATCTGGAGCACCGAATGGTGGATGGATTCTGCCACCGCGACGGAAAAGATCCACGCAAGGTTGGTCGCCGATCTCGAAGCCGACCGCGCCTCGCGGCCGATTGTCGAGGTTAAAGAAGAACCCACGCCTCTACCGGAAGAAATACCGTCCCTGGATGAGTCCGAAAAGCCGACTCGTGTCGAAACCGCTGCCACGCAAGCGGAGTCCGAAGCAGACCAAGCTAAAGTCTCGCCGGAACCTGCAAATGACGACGGCCAGCTGATCGAGCCAACGAAAGTCTACGCGCGCGGACCATCGAACGAAGAACGGAAGGCAGAAAAGACCTCCGCCGCAACCTATATCAAGGCAGACCCCGCCAGTGTGGCAACACCCGACCGGGATCGCTTCTACGACGTCGGCTACCGTGGAACGCTGCGTAGTATGGTCGATCATGTCATCGAGATTGAAGGTCCCCTCTATTTTGACGTCCTCGTCGATCGAATTGCGCGCGCGCACGGCTTTATGCGCTCGGGCGAGACTGTCCAAAAGATCGTTGCCGCATCACTCGGGCGCAATCGGTTTCCGACCACCAAAGACGGCGAACGGGAGATTGTCTGGCCGCACGATGCCACGGCGAGGGAAAGCACTCCTTACAGGGGCGGCGGGGAACGCGACCACATCGACATCCCGCTTCCCGAGCTGGCAAGTCTCGCTGCCACGTTGCGCTCGACAGGCTTGGAGGAGGATGAAGACATCATCCGAGGAATACAGGAGCATTTCGGCTTAGGGCGTCTGGCAGCTTCGACCCGCGAGCGCTTCGAGGCGGCAGTGGCGGCGGGTACCTAGCGCGCCAGTAGGTTCGGCCGCGGCGACGTAATGCTGCTGGTCGGGGCGGCGCCGATGATGCCGCTCAGCGCGATTTTGCCAGCGGGTCGATCTGCTCGAGAAGATCCTGTTCAGGGAATAATCAGCCTTCCCCAATCTGGCCTAACGCCCAGACCACCGTCTTTCGATCATCGGGATCCTGATCGCCCGCACGCGCGGCGAGCGCGTCGCAGGCGCGCGGATCGGCGATATTACCAAGAGCCGCAGCGGCATCCTTGCGTAAGGAAGGCAACTCGTCGTCGAGGAAGGCGACGATAACGCCGACAGCGTTCCGGACACGGAGCCTGCCCAGGTTCTGAATCGCCCTCTCGCGAACCTGCCAATAGCTGTCAGCAAGCGAGCCGACCAGCGCCGTTGCCGCCGAAGCTTGACCGATCCACCCGATTGCATCCGCCGCAGCGCCCTGATCTGCCATTCCCGATCCGAAAGCGCGGCGGCCGCGGCCTGGGCGGCCAACTCATTGCCCGCAAACGACAACGCCTTGACGGCCGCGAGCCTTACGTCGCCAGATTCATCCTGGGTTGCGCGGATCAGCGATGGCAGGGTTTCGGTCTTCTTGAGATAGCCGATCACGCCGACCGCCTGCACGCGCACGGCGGGAACATCGTCTCCGAGCGCCACAATTGCGGGGCCGAGCGATGCATCGACCTGGAGGGCCTTGAGCGCACGAAAGATCGCGGCTCGCACAAAGGCCGAGGAATGTGCTGCCAACGGCTGCAGTACATCACTGGCCGCCGGATCACGGAGTTCCGCAAGACTGTCGGCAGCTGTCTGAGCGACGTCTGCCTCCGGATCGAGGAGGGCACCCGTCAGCGCTCTGGCCACATCGATGCCGTCGAACTCGCCGAGCGCCTGCGCGGCCTGCTGTCGGACCTCCGGTGCAGTATCTTGGGCGGCCCGCGCTAACAACGGAACCGCCTCCTCACTCGACGTCTCGACAAGGTCGAGCACCGCAAGCCGGCGTACCGATGGATCCTCACTCCCCAACCGTTCAGCAATCTCGCCGACGTCCCCGAACGCCTCGAATGGTTCGAACATGGACATGTCAGCGCAGCAGATAGGGGATGTTGACGGTCACGGCGCCGATCGGGCAATCGGTCTCGCAAGGCATGCAATACCAGCACTCGTCATACTTCACATAGGCCTTGCCAGTGAGATCGCTGATCCGGAGCACGTCGAGCGGACAGACATCGATGCAGACCGTGCCAGGATCACCTCTGCTTCGATCCCTTGAAACCTCGGCCGCACGCCCTGCTGCACGTTGAAGTAGCTACGCAGATCGATTGTGCCCGTGAGACGAACCGACACCCCGGTGACAGGAATACCGAGTGCATCCGCGTAGAGCCGATAGGTGATCTCCTGGCACGAGCCTATCGCGGTCGCCGAGACGAGACTGCGCGTGAAACGCGGCCTGTGCCTGCGCCGGATCGGCACCCAGCGCAGCCTGCGTTCCGGTGAACACATCCTTGACTCTAAAGCTCATCGCCGGTCCCTCCATGTGGAGCTGATACGCAGCTGCCATGGTGAGCACGCGAATTGCGGTGATCAATCGACCCGTAACAAAAACGATGAACGCAGTCTTCAGCCGAGAAACGGCAGCACGTTCCTTCCACGATACGGGACGGGGCAGCAAAAGCGTCGCAGCCATCGGAGCGCCGACGCGGCGCTCCGATGCAAACGGCGCGTCGATCCGATATTACCCGAGTGGCAGCGTTCCATTTACAATGAGATCGCCAGCGATGTGGTCGCCATAGACCTTGGATTGTGTGTGCCGCCGCTGGACGGCTCACGAACCGGGAGTCCATTTCCAGACAATATCCGAGACATTGACCGGCTTCGGAATCAATCCGATCCGCGCGAAGCGATCGGCGACGGCTTGCTGCCCCTTGACGATATCCTGATCGATCGGCACCACCTGATAGTTCGACCGCGCGACGAAGCGCTTGATCGCCTCGATGTCCACGCCGGTGGCCTCAGCCTGGGCACTGGCCACCTCCTCGCGATGCGCGTCGGCCCATCTTCCCTCCGCTGCGAAGATCGTGTTGAGCTTTGCGACCACCGCGGGATATTTCGCGACGAAGTCGGATCCTGCGATATAGAAGGCGTTGGGTTTGTGCACATGCTTGTCGAAGGCAATGACCCGGGCTTTTTCCTTGAGCTCCGCCAATGCAAGATAGGGATCCCAGATCGACCATGCATCGACCGCCCCCTTGACGAACGCCACCGTCGCATCGGCTGGCGCAAGCGGCGCCGGCGTGATGTCGCTCCAGGAGAGACCCGCTTTCTCGAGCGCTACGACCAGGAGGTTATGCGCGCTCGATCCCTTACCGAAAGCGACCCGCTTGCCCTTGAGGTCGGCCAGGGTCTTGATCGGCGAATCCGGCGGTACGATGATCGCCTGATTGTTGCCTTCCGATTTCACCGCGGCGACGTAGCGGATCTTTGCAGCCCCCGCCTGTGCGAAGATCGGCGGCGCGTCACCAACGAAACCGAAGTCGACGCTGCCGACATTGATGGCTTCGAGGAGTGGCGGACCGAACTGGAAGTCGATCCACTTCACCTCGATGCCGAGCGGCTTGAATGCGTCCTCCACGGTGTGACGCTGGCGAACTGCGGGAAACAGGCCGCCCTTCTGCGTCCCGATGCGGATCTCGGTCGGCTTGTCTTCCGCTCGCGCCGGGACGACCGCCAACGCTGTGAGCGCGAGCGCTGCGGTGACAAAAACTCGTCTCGTAATCATGTTTGTCCTTTCAGGTTTGATCAAAGAGTGATTGCGACCGTGCCGTCGGCCTGCCGTCGTCGATCAAGAAGCGCCCTCACCGCGCGCTCGGCAGCCCGAGCGGAGCCGAAATGACCGCCATCAAGGCTGTCAAAGGCACGTTCGGACGAGAAGAAGCAAAAACCGCGCTCGTCGGCGACAACGATACCGGCGGTTCGATCAGATATTTCGATGACATAGGCTCGGGACATGTGTGGTCGATCGCCGGGTTTCGGCGCTCCTGTCTGACTGTCGATGGATTTGGATTTGTCGATACGATCAACAACAGACGCCGGTCGCCGCCGAGACGCAGCGATGGGGCATGCGGCGTCGCATGTCACTCATCAACTGTCCGTCTTTCGTTCGCATTGCGGTGACCCTGAGCAGCACAATCTACTCGGTTCAATATCCGGCAGAACAGCACTACCGTCAATGAAATGGGTATCCAAAAGTTGGCGCCTCGGCGCGACACCGCGTTTTGCGGCAGATCGAAAAGGAGCAAAGTTATGGCGATGTCGGTTGCCCGCCGCTTGCTGTTCGAAACGCGCCGGCTTCCCGCCCAACATGAATTTTCAGCTCAAAACCGATCACCGATGTCACACGCGGAACGTGGAACACGACAGCATCGCGCGTGGCTCATCGTCGTTACGTCAGCCTGCAAGAATGGATTTCTCTTTGGCGCGCCTGCCGGCGGAATTATCTTCCTGCAAGGAAACGCGCCGCGCGTTTTCGGTTTCAAAGTTGCAGAAACCGCCGACATTCGGGTCCGGCCCGCACCAAGACATGCTATGTTCCACAACATCTGCAATGCGGAGGACAGTCTATGCAGCCGGCAGCGTCTTGGCTTCAGGTTCTTCGTCGTATGACTCGGCGAGTACAGAGATGGCGCCGAAGACTTGCGCGCTCGGCGGCGGCCGACGGACGGGATAATCTCCACGAGCTCTTTCTATTCGGGCCGCACGGCTAACCGCGCCTCACGCCTCGACCACGCTTGGGTCGAAATAGTGGCCCAACGCTGGCGCCACCGCATCCAGCACCGAAATTAGGTCACGTAACGGCACTTTGAAAATTGTCCCTAGCACCGCACAATCGTGTGCGGCCGGCTGATCGGTAGAGCCACAGCATGACGGGTTCCGGCGAGCGTCACGTGATCATCATCGGCGGCGGCGCAAGCGGCGTCCTGCTGGCTTATCAGCTACTGCACCAGCCAGTGCGTGAACTTCGCGTCACCTTGATCGAACAGCGCCCCGAGATCGGCCGTGGCATCGCCTACCATACCGGCAACCCCGACCACCTGCTCAATGTGCGCGTCGCCAATATGAGCGCGCTGCCGGACCAGCCGGATCACTTCTGGCGCTGGTTGCTCTCACGCGAGGTGGTTGTGCCCGCATTTCCAGATCTCTATTGCTTTGTGCCTCGGCGCATCTATGGCGACTACATCGCGAGCCTGCTCGAACAGCAGGCATCGGATCAGGCGGACGCGCCACCTCTCTCGATCGTGCATGGCACTTGCGTCGGCATCAGCGAAAACGACGCCGACGTCCTGGTCACTCTGGAGGATGGCCGCGCGCTTCTCGGAGACACCGTCGTCCTCGCGACCGGACATGACACAAGAGCTAGCAGTCCGGGGCATGCAGATCCCTGGGCGCCGCCTTCAGCCGCTCCCATCTCCCCCGACGCAACCGTTCTGATCCTCGGCACTGACGATGGTCGACTACGTCCTGTCGCTGCTCCGCGATAGGCACCGAGGGCCGATCATCGCGATGTCGCGGCGAGGCCTGCTCGCAAAACCCCATCGCCGGGTCGATGCTGTGCCTATCGCGGAGACCGAGGTTCCGTTCGGCGCCGGAATCAACAGGTTGCTACGCTGGCCGCGGGACCGCATTGACCGCCACATCGCTGAGGGAGGAGACTGGCGCGGTGTCATCGACGGTCTCCGTCCGTATACCCAGCGGCTATGACGCGAGCTTTCACCGATCTCCAAGCGTCGCTTCCTGGAGCACGCGCGCGCCTGGTGGGACGTGCATCGCCATCGTATGGCGCCCGAACTGGAGGGGCGGATCACCCAAGCCATCTATAAGGGGCAGCTCACCCTGTTGGCGGCGAAGGTGATCGGTACTGAGCCTAATGCCGCCGGTGTCTGGGTCAGATATCGCCGACGCGGCGATGCCGACATTCGCGACATGCAGGTCGGCGCCGTCATCGATTGCACCGGCATCGTCAAGGATCCCCGCGCCACGCCAAATCCAGCGGTACGCAGCCTGTTCGATCGAGGCCTGGCACGGGTCGACCCGCTCTGTATTGGTATCGAGACGGACGCCGACTGCGCGATCATAGATCGCAACGGCATTGGCTCGCGCCGGCTGTTCGCAATCGGACCGCTGACCCGCGCCGCCTTCTGGGAGATCATTGCGATCCCCGATATCCGCAACCAATGTGCGGCACTCGCCGCGCGGCTGGCCAAAACCGACAGCGAGCAATCGCCGGAACCCATCGTCAGCTCACCAGCGTCTAGCTGCTGAAGCTGGCTGGGGTCGATGGCTTTTCCAGCCCGTTGATGAGCCGCACCAGGCTCGATTTGCCGGCGCCGGAGCGCCCAATCACACCGGTGATCGAGCCGCGCGGGATTGCAAAATCGATGTCCTGCAGCGCCTGCACGCTGGGATTGTCGCGGTAGGCGCGATAGACCTTCGAGGCCGCCTCGTACCGCACCATGGCGTCGTTTGCGGTCGGTGCAGTGCGACGGCGGCAGAAATTCGATAGGCCGCACCGCAGTCAGGGATTGATGTGCGTCCATTCAGTCATCCAGTTGCAGGTGGCCTTGGTCGCTCGGGTGCAGCGAGACCGTCCAGCGGTCATGCTTCTGCCTGCGCAGGCCGTTGGCGCCGGCAACGGCGCCGCTGTCGCCCACGAGCAGTTCGAGCGCAGGACTGTGATCGAGGATGGTGACGCCGGCCTGCTTGGTGCGCTTGAGCATCAGGCGCATATATTCAGGCCCCTGCAGCGAGTTGCGTTGCGACCGGCCGCGCTCGTCCATCGGATAGGGATAGCCCCAATCGGCCAGACGATACGCGCGCCATCCAGCGACGATCCTGGAGGTGGCCACCCATTTTCTCGCGGTTAGCCATCGCGGCCTCGCGCGACGCCGGATCCGGATCGACATGCGCCGGTGCCGGCCGCCGCAGTCGCGCCCGAGGTGCCGCAAAAGCCCTTGTCAGCCAGCACCACGCGCGCGCCGCGTTAAGCGGCGCTCACCGCCGGCCAGGTACTGGCCGGTCCGCCGCCGAGCACCAGCACATCGGCGTCAAACTCCACGGATCCAGGCTGCGCGGATAGCCGCTCGGCGCGGTGGGGTTGGATGGTCATGACTCACGTCTCCGGGCTGACTCGATCGCGTATCGCGTTGCAGCACCATCGTTACGCGCGCAAACACCGCTGGCAATTTCAGATATTTGCAGAGAGTTGGACGAAGCTTTCTCAGCCCTCACCGGCGGAAGAAGATCCGTGTCGCCGGATACCGGATGTTTCGCCACGGCGATGAGGCGCGACACGAGATTCCGCGCAAGGACGGCCAGCGGAGACGGATATTTTTCTCTTGCTCGTGGCCGCCCGCGATTCAGTCTCTCACGCGTGTCCCATCGGCATCACTGGCGCCATTTAGCGGGCGCCGGCACGAGCGTCGGCCTGTCGTTGGCTTTGGTCGGCGACGCCGCGTGCACCCGCGGGATGATCTCCTTGGCAAAACGCTCCATCTCCGCCTCGAACGGCTGGAATTGCAGCATGAACAATTCGATTCCAGCGGCATGGAACGCCCGAATGCGGGCCGCCACCTCGTCGTAGCTGCCGACCAACCCCGCGGCGGTCCCGCCATTGCTGCCGACCCGCGCCGATTTCTGCATGGTCTGCATCATGACGACCTTCGGATCGGTGTTCTGCTTCTGGATCGCCTTGATCGGCGCATCCTTCTTCGACAGATCGAGCAGCCGCTCATAGGCGGCTTGCGCCTCGGCGTGCGTTTCGCGCGTGATGACAAAGGCGGACAGGCCGAATCGGAGCGGAGCCCCGGCACGCGGCCGGGCCGCCACGTCGGCAATCAAGCGGGCGACATCCTCGAGCGGCTGTCCGTTGATGAACCAGACATCGCCGTGATCGGCAACCAATGCGCGCGCCGGTTCGGATTCACCGCCGACATAGATCAACGGCCGAGGCCGGTAGAGGCTCGCCGGCCGCAACACATAGTCGCGGACGTCGAAATGCTCGCCCTTATAGGTCAGCCGCTCGCCTTGCATCAGGCGCGACACCACCGTGATCCATTCGCGGCCGTAGGCATAGCGGGCGTCGTGCTCGGCGAAACCGATGCCCGCCCTGTCGAGCTCGGGCCGATTCCAGGCATTGACCAGATTAATGGCGAACCGGCCTCGGCTGATGTTCTCGATCCCGAGCGCAAGCTTGGCCAGCACGACCGGATGGTAGAGATAGGGCTTGATGGCCGCGATGATCTCGATCCGGCTGGTCAGCGCCGCCAGTGCGGCCGCCGCGCTCCAGGCCTCGAGCTGATCGAGATCTTCCTGGTGCGGATTGATCGTATGCTGCGCGATCAGCGTGGAATCGTAACCCAGCGCCTCCGCCGCGAGCACGAGATCGCGATTGCGCTCCCATGATGCATCGTATGGCTCTTCGGGATCCTGATAGGCAGCGCGCGAACCGTGCACCAGCGCCCAGATGCCAAAACGGAGCGGTCGTATCGTCATCGGCTGTCTCTCCCGAATTCTCCTTCGCGTTGACCCGTTTTCCGCAAAGCGCGGCGAGAGATCAAGCGACGCCGCATCAAAAGATTTTCCTTGTCGTGTTGCGCACACGGATAAATCAGAAAACTCCGGAACAAACGACAATTGGAAAACCACTCTATTTCTGTCCGCCGAAAATCGTGGGACAGTTTGCGGCGCGTGAACGACGGTTTCATTCGAATGGCGACACATTGCCGACCGGGTGAACGAAGACATGCGCCGCACGCCATCAACGACTATCGTGCGCAGCGATAAACAAGGACGAATTCATCTTGAGCAACCTCGAACAGACCGCCTCATCGGTCGCATTCGATGCCGCGCAGCCCAGCGACAATGCCGTCTCACGCGCTCGGAAGGTTCCGTTCGAGATCGGCCGGCGCGGTTTGCTACTGTTGTCGTGGCTTGCTCCGGTCGTGCTTCTCATCGTCTGGGAGCTCCTGGCGCAGGCCGGCTGGCTGTCGCCGCAAGTGCTGCCGGCGCCGAGCAAGGTGGTCAGGACTGCGTTCAAGCTGGTGGCTTCTGGAAGCCTGCTCAACGACCTCGGCGTCAGCCTTCGGCGCGCGGTGACGGGGTTTGCGATCGGCGCCAGCATCGGCTTCGCGCTAGGCACCCTGGTCGGCTTTTCGCGGATCGCGGAGGCTGCGATCGATCGCAGCGTTCAGATGATCCGTGCGATACCGTTCCTCGCCCTGCTACCGCTAGTGATCGTCTGGCTCGGCGTCGGCGAAGCCGAGAAGATCTTTCTGGTCGCGCTGGGCGTGACCTTTCCCATCTATATCAACACCACGTTGGGGATCCGGCAGGTCGATCCGAAGCTGGTCGAACTCGGCCGGGTCCAGGGCCTCGGCACGCTGGACCTGATCCGGCGCATCATCCTGCCGGGCGCCCTGCCTTCGATCCTGACCGGCGTGCGCTATGCACTGGCCACGGCGTGGCTGGCGCTGGTGGTGGCCGAAACCATCGGCGCGCAATCCGGGATCGGCTTTCTCGCCATGGACGCGCGCGAATTCCTGCGCACCGACGTAATCGTGCTGACGATCGTGATCTACGCGGTGATCGGCGTCGCAGCTGACGCGATCGCCCGCACTCTCGAGCGTCGCCTGCTGGCGTGGCATCCAAACTATGGGGGCACACGGTGACCTTGCACGTTGTCCCCCCTTCGACCGCGGCTTCGCCGGCCGTCGCCGTGACA
Source organism: Bradyrhizobium huanghuaihaiense (assembly GCF_025200885.1). Classification (NCBI taxonomy): domain Bacteria; kingdom Pseudomonadati; phylum Pseudomonadota; class Alphaproteobacteria; order Hyphomicrobiales; family Nitrobacteraceae; genus Bradyrhizobium; species Bradyrhizobium huanghuaihaiense. The sequence goes on from NZ_CP104172.1 coordinate 8,458,439, forward strand.
AATCTCTGTCGCGCCTACGGCAGCCGCGTCGTGATCGAGAACCTCAACCTGCGCATCGAACGCGGCGAGTTCGTTGCCCTGCTCGGTGAAAGCGGCTGCGGCAAGACCACGCTGCTCCGTGCGCTGGCCGGGCTCGACCCGATCGACGGCGGGCGCATCGCCGCACCGCATCGCCCAGCGGTGGTCTTTCAGGAGCACCGGCTGCTGCCATGGGACACCCTGTGGCGCAACGTGGCACTCGGCCTGCAGGCAGCCGATGCCCGCGAGCGTGCGGCCGCGGCGCTGGCCGAGGTCGGGCTCGGTGACCGGCTCGACGACTGGCCGCGTAACCTCTCCGGCGGCCAGGCGCAGCGCGTTGCGCTGGCCCGCGCCCTGGTGCAGGAACCCGAGTTGCTCCTGCTTGATGAACCCTTTGCCGCGCTCGACGCGCTGACCCGCATCCGCATGCACGATCTGGTGCGCGAATTGGTGGCCACCCACCGGCCCGGCGTCCTCCTCGTCACCCATGACGTGGATGAAGCGATCGCGCTAGCGGACCGCATCCTGGTGATGCGCGACGGTCGGATCGCCTTCGAGCATCGCACCGGCGGTCATGATGCGCGGTCGATTGCGCGCGCCGAGTTGCTGGCCGAGCTCGGCGTCGTCGCCTCCCACCCCATCCCTGCCTGAGTTCTCCGGAAGGACACTGTCATGTCTAAATTCGCAAACCCTTCCCGCCGCGGTTTCCTCGGCGGCGCCGCCTTCGGCATCGGCGCGCTGGCGGGCTTTGACCTGTCCCAGACCGCGGAGGCGGCGACCGGCCGTGTCACCGACACCGTCCGCCTGACCTGGGGTTTGAGCGGCCTGAACCTGATCGCCAAGGAGCGCGGCCAGTTCGAGAAGCTGCTCGCCAAGGACGGCATCAAGGTCGAATGGCTGGGGCCGTTCCCGAACCACGCCCCGACGCTGCATGCGGTGACCGGCGGTAGCGCCGATTTCAGCTTCGGCGGCAGCACGACCCCGGCGCTGGCCGCGATCATCGCGGGCTCCCCGCTCGTGTTCACTCAGTTCGTGGTCTACGAGCCGCGCACCACCGCGATCATCGCGAAGGACGATTCCGGCATCAACAGGATTGAGGATCTGGTCGGCAAGTCGGTGGCGGTGAACCGTTCCGGTCTCGGCGAATTCCTGCTGGTCGCGGCGCTCGAGAAGCACAAGGTCGATCGCTCCGCGGTGAAATTCGTCTACCTCAATCCGCCGGATGCGGCACCGGCCCTCGCCTCCGGAAAGGTCGACGCGTGGTCGATGTGGAGCCCCGGCGTCGACATCGCCCGGCTCGAATACAAGGCGCACGATATCTTCCTCGAGGGCCGCGATCTGGATTTCCAGATCGACTACACCTCCTATCTCACCACGCGCAAATTCGCGACCGAAAACCCGGCGCTGGTCCGCGCAGTCAACGATGCATTTCGCTCCGAAGGAAAATGGATCTCGGAGAACAGCAACGACGCCGAGTACATCGCGCAGAAGGCTGGCAAGTACAGCGACCAGGTGCGCGATCAGTTCATCGCACTGAACCGGACATATCGCTACTTCCCGGTCAAGGATGAGAAATTCCTGTCCGAGCTGCAGAAGGCCGCCGACTGGCTGGTGGCGCGCAAGGTGCTGCCCGAGCCGGTCAAGGTCAGCGATTACCTGGCTCATATCTGAACCAACGCCAGCTGCCCAACCTCAGCCGGATGCACGCATGAACAAGCCAGTCTCCGACCCATGCTTTGGAAACCTCGCATCAGCTCGATCCCGATTCGCCGGATCTCGAGATCCTGCTCAACCGCATCGCCGAAGGCGCTAGCGAACGCGAACGGGAGCGCAACCTTCCCTTCAAGGAGATCGACCTCATCCGCAAGGCGCGGCTCGGCGCGCTTCGTCTGCCGAAGGAGGCCGGCGGCGGCGGCAGCACCATCCGCGCGCTATTCGAGATTATCATCCGCCTCGGCGCGGCCGACGCCAACGTCGCCTGCGCAACCATTTCAGCGTGGTCGAGCGGCTGGTGCGCCGTCTGAAGGACGATCAGCATCGCGAATGGCAGAAGGCTGTCGCGGGTGGTGCCATCATTGGGCTCGTCGCGACGGAATTAGAAACGCCAAGGGGCGGTAACGTCCGTCCGAACACGACCCTGACGGCTGACGGCGACGACCTTCTCCTGAACGGCACCAAATATTACAGCACCGGCACGCTGTACTCGGACTACGTCCTCGTTCGCGCTGCGGATACCTCCGGTGCGACCGCGGCGACCCTGATCCCGGTCAACCGCGACGGCATCGAATTGCTCGACGACTGGGACGGCCTCGGCCAACCGCTTGACGGCGACCAGCACCACGCATTTCCGAAACGTCCGGGTCAAGCGCCAGGAGGTGGTGTTCGATGCGCGCGCCGGCTACGACATCCCCCTACTCCAATACATTCGCGCAGCTTTTCCTGACGGCGATCAATGCCGGCATCGTCCGTGGCAGCTTGCGGGATGCGAGCGAGCTGGTCCGCTCGCGCAAGCGTACGTTTTATTATGCACCGAGCGAAGCGCTCGATGCCGCCACTGCGGCACTTGATGCGGACACCGTCAATGCCGCCGAGGCGGCTCACAAGGCGGCACTCTTCTCGGCAAAGGCGAAGATCATCGCGGACGAATTCGCCATTCGCAGTGGCAGCCTGCTGTTCGACGTCGGCGGCGACTCCGCCACCAACAAGGCGGCCAATTTCGATCGCCATTGGCGCAACGCGCGGACGCTGTCCTCGCACAATCCGGCCACCTACAAGGCGCGCGCGATCGGGCAATACGAACGCCGTCGCCGGCCAAGGGCTTCTTCTAGAGTGAGATCGAAGCCGCTATCCGACGGGTGAGACGTAAGGAGAGGACAGATGGGCAAACAGGACATTCACTTGGTCAACGGTGGCGATGAGATCGAGTACCAGTTTCGCGCCGTGATGCGCCGGCTTGCCGGCGGTGTCAGCATCATCACCGCCGGTCGCGACAAGGACATTACGGGGATTACGGTGACGTCGCCGACCTCTTTGAGCGCGAGCCCGCCCCGCCTGCTGGTGAGCGTCAACCGGCAGGCCTCTTCCTTCGCGCCCATTGACCATCACCGGGTCTTCGGCGTCAACATTCTGGGATCGGACCAGCAGGAGCTGGCAAGCCGGTTCAGCAATGGCAAGCTCAAGGGCACGCAGCGCTTCGAGGGTGTGCCCTGGTCCGCCGGTTCATCGGGCGTTCCCCTGCTCGGCAATTCCCTGGCAACGATCGAATGTCAGGTCGAGGAGATCATTGAGCGGCATTCGCACGGGATCGTCGTTGGCAGCATCTCGAGCTTCGCGCTGTCGCCGCAACTTTCAGGGCTGGTCTACTGGAAGGGCCAGTACATTGAGATCAAGCATGATGTCGACCTGGGCCTGCTCGCCGAGATCAGCATTCCCCTGGCCCATGTCAGGTGACGAGCGTCAACTCTGGGCGGGCGCATCGAGCGAGAGCCGCATGAAACGCGAAACTCCGCCGGCTACCGCTGATCGTACAGAACCGGATCGCGAGCCGACGCAGAAGCGCTAGCAGCTCGACCGGATCGTCGCCGAATTGCGTGTCTCCCGGGAGGAGACCCACAGCATTCGCATGGATGATGAAGCACGGCGGCCGCCGTCGCGGGAGGCTCTGCAGGCGATCCTCAACGGCCTCACCGAGGCGCTGTTTCCATGGCATCCGAGCTTTAACGCGGTACATCATGGACGAGTCCCTGGCCTAAAATCGGCCAGGAACCCCTTATTGAGAGACGGTCAAACCTATCTCGACCTTAGCTTCCGCTGTTCCGCATCGATCCAGAGCCACAGGCGAAGCGACATCCATGACACTGACGACACCCGGCTGAGATCTCCAGCGAGACCACAAGCTCCGCGGAAAATGAGTGGAGCCCGCTCAAGAGGACGTAACATTTAGGAGCGCGATGCGTGCGACAGTCAAAAGGGCGTCTGAGCCAGAGGCCAGAAGGGCCGGCGTGTCCTACTTGCTCAGCTCAGGTTCGGCAAATAAGCCCTGCCGCGACAGTCGTTCCGTGCTCTATAAGGCGCCTACCGCGACTGTTCGCCGAGCTCGCGTGGCGCGCGGCGCAGGTCGTCATCAACGCCTGTTGCACGATCTCGACCACATCGAGCTTCTGCTCCTCGACCACCGCGGTTTTGAGCCGATCGATGCTGGCGCCCCTTGCGCGGCAGTTCGGGTCCATTAATGGTCTTCCGTTCACGCACAGCTGCCAGCACACCGCCGCAGCGAGCCGACTGCTTCAAATGAGCTTCTAGATCTGGATCGTTGACATCAATTGCCCACCACGTTCCGTCCAAGCATATCAAGGGTGAAGAGACGAGAGTTTTACCTCCCTTGCCAGAACGCACGTCGTTAAGCTCAACTTTCACGATTTCCGCTCCCACCCAATTCAGATTTCAGTGTCGGCAACCTATCCCGAATGGCTCCAGATTTAGTTGGAAGAAAATGAACACTTTTAGACATTTCCTCGGCCAATTGCCTGCGGCACGGGCTAGGCAAGGGGTGTTTGGCTCGGCTGTTCGGCAATCGGACGCCGCCATGTTTCGCGAAAATTAACCAAGAATTGTTTCTGTTACCCATAACACTTCCTTAAGACTTAAAGCTAAGCGAGACCGACTTTTGCTAGTGGCCCGCGAGTCGCGCGGCAAACGCTGACGCTATCTTTCCAATTTCATGGAACGCATGATGAGCGATATTACGAACGCCGCCCGCCATCCGCAGAACGCAATTGCCATTCCCGGCTTACGGAAGGATGACGTTGTTCGCGGAATATACTGCATGATCGCCGCGAGCGTGATGTTCGCACTCTCGAGCGCACTATCGAAATGGCAAGCCGCTCTCTATCCAGTTGGCGAGGTCATGTTCTTTCGCTCCGTTTCTGCGTTTGTCCTCTGCGCGGCATTGATCCTCCCGGCAACGGGCATGTCAGTCTTTAAGACTCGGCGGCCCCGCGCCCATCTTGCGCGCGGGCTGTCGCAATCGATCTCGCAGACGTTCACTGTCATCGCCGTTAGTCTGATGCCGCTTGCAGGAGCGATCGCAATCAACTTCTCTGCATCGTTGTGGGCGGCCTTGCTGTCATTTATCTGGCTTAAGGAGCGTGCCGGGATCGCGCGTTGGACCGCGCTGGTAACGGGATTCGTTGGTGTTCTCGTTGTTGTAAATCCAGGTGCAGATTCGTTGCAGATTGGCGCATTGTTTGCGCTGGCAAACGCGGTGATGTATGGCAGCGTTACGGTTGCCGTTCGCGGAATGACCGCAACTGAGTCTGCAAAGACGCTGTTGATGTGGCAGATGCTTACGATAACCTTCTTTCACTCCTTCTTACTGCTGTTTGGATTTCGGATGCCGGCGCCGGCTGACGCAATCATGTTGACCTTGAGCGGTGTTACAAACGCCGCGGCACAATATTTTTGGACGCAAGCGCTCCACCTAGCCCCGGCCGCCGCCGTCTCGCCGTTCTATTACCTGACGCTCGTCTGGGCACTTGCAATCGGATTTTTTGTTTGGGGCGACGTACCGACGCTTTTTCTTCTGATCGGGTCCGGCGTTGTTGTTGCATCCGGCCTCTTCCTGCTCGTGCACGAGGCTCGGCGACCAACCAAGAAGCTGATCTCCGGTGAACAAACTGGAGAGTACGGTTTTGAGAAAGTCGCTGGCTAAACGAGCGGGTCCCAAACTCTACGCGACAAATTTGCACCCGGGCGACCATTTGGCAATCATTTCAGGAACTTTTGCTATTGGAACAGGCGGACTGAACAGATAGCCTTGCCCCTCGTCGCAACCGAGCGCCGCGAGAAATTCGTACTGTCCGACGTTTTCGATGCCTTCTGCCAACGTCGTCATTCCCAGAGCGCGAGCAATACTCACCACGGCTTGCACAATCACAACGTGCTCGGTGCCTTCGGCAAGGTCAGAAACAAACGACCTATCTATCTTGATCTTGTCGAATGGGAAGCTGCGCAGATAACTGAGAGAGGAATACCCGGTACCGAAATCGTCCAGTGAAATACGGACGCCGAGTTGCTTCAACTGACGCAGGGTAGATAGGGTGGATTCATTATTAGTCATGAATACTCCCTCGGTAATTTCAAGCTCAAGGCGATGCGGCTGAAGTCCGGTTTCCGCCAGGGCGTGTCTCACGACCTCGGAGAGATTGGAAGCTGCAAACTGAATCGGAGAAAGATTGACCGCTATCTTAAGATTTTTCGGCCAGTGCGCGGCGCAGCGGCACGCCTCTCTCAGGGCCCATTCGCCAAGAGGTTGAATGAGTCCAGTATCCTCCGCTACTGCGATGAATGTTGCCGGCGATATCATGCCATTGACCGGATGGCGCCATCGCGCCAGGGCTTCGAATCCGGTTATGATGTTGCTCCGCAAATTGAGAATGGGCTGATAGTATAATTCCATCTCATTTTGCTCGATCGCCTCGCCCAGATCGATCTCAAGCTGCCGTCGTTCCCTAAGCTCCCTGTTCATTGCAGCATGATAGAATCTATAGCTGCCCCGACCTTGGGCTTTGACCGCGTATAGTGCCAGATCGGCGGCAATCAGAAGGTCGTCGCAATTTACTCCGTCGCACGGTCCAATGGCGATACCGATACTGATTCCAGAACGGATTCGGTGGCCGCCAATCTCAAAGGGCTTCTGTGCGGCCTCGATCATACTATTCGCCAGGGCCTCGATCGTTGGTCGAGACTCAACCGTCGGCACAACAACGGCGAATTCATCGCCGCCAAGGCGTGCCAGCACTTCATTTGTACCGAGCGTACTCTTTAAGCGCCGGGCCATCTCCTGCAGGAGCAAGTCACCGGTCTGATGGCCAAGCGTATCATTGATAGCTTTAAAACGATCAAGATCAAGAAATAGGACAGCGAATTCCGCCGCTGGCTGCCCGTTCTCTACTGCCGATGGTTGCCGGCGGCTCATCTGGTCGAGCATGGAGCGGAACATTCGCCGGTTTGGGAGACCGGTGAGTGAATCCTCGGAACTAAGGCGGACTGCATCTGCTTCAGCGCGCGATCTTTTCGTGACGTCGGTGAAGGTTTGGACGAACCCACCATCCGGGAGACTTTCCCTGCGAATCTCGATGATTGATCCATCCGGCATCGTTCGTTCGCTAACGCCGAGTTCTCCTGCGACAAGATCTGCAAAGATCCGAACAGACGCCGCGGTCAATCTGCCCGTCGGTGTCTCGTATTCGGCGAGTTGATCGACCCTTGGTGGGTTCTGTATGAATTCTACGGGCAAATCGAGCAACTCGCCGCACCGACGATTGATAATCGGGATCTGCTGGTCATAGGTAACCAGCATAATTCCTTGGTTCATATACTCGAGCGTAAGGTCAAGCTGATTCGCTTTTTGTCTTGCCTTCGCGTCTATCCGTAGAAGCTGCTCAAGAGCAATGAGAACCAGCAAAGTAAGTACAGTGCCCACCAACGAATTCAACTTGAGGGCGTTCCGAGAGCTTTCCAAGATCTGGTTTTTACTCAAGCTAACGCTGACCCACAACGGATAGCCCTTGACCTTGCGGACAGTTATGAAACGCGCCTCGTTGTTGGCAGGATCAACGCTCTCAAATGTAGTTTCGACCCCGGTTCGCATTTGATCGAGCAATTCTGTTCCGCTAAGATCGTCTCCAAGTGCGTAACCGACCGCGCTCCCACCACTCGAACGAACCACGCCATCACTTCCGATCAGGGCGATCGCCGCCGCCGATCCAAAATTGATATTGTTGTAGAATTTCGTCAAATGGTCCGGATTGAGCGAGGCCACGACGACGCCTCCGAACGTCTGGTCACTGTTCACGAAGCGCCGCGTGAATTGCACGGACCATTTTCCGCTGGCACGGCCAACCACCGGCTTGCTGATAAAAAGCTGATCCGCGATGTTGTTCAAATGAAATCTAAAGTGCTCCCGATCGCTCAGATCCAGGGCAGGCGCGGGTTGAGGACCGCTGTTCGAAGCGCGCATAATTCCCTTGTCATCAATAATGGCGACTTGGACGATGATGTCGCTCAGCACGTCGGTCGAGTTGGCGATAGCGCTAAAACTAACCGAATTTTTCCGGGTCTCAATGCTCCGTCGCAAGTATAAGAGCGCCTTATCAATTTCTCCGATTGATCGAAGAACATTCTCCTCGAATACCAGCGCAAAGTTATGAGCGTCCCGATGCGCCTCTCTTTCGTCCCCCCGAACATCGCCGAAGTATTTTACAGCAACTCCTGCCCACATCATGGTGATGATCACCAGGCCGAAAATTGCCGAGCTTCGACGCTCAGCAATCAGCTTTGGCAGCTCTAGGATTTGTAAATTCATGCCGAGAACGGGCCCCCTATTGGCAGGGCTTACTCGTCGGATATTTCAGGCGACTTAACTTCATTGATCGGCCACCGGAGCGTGGGGGGTTAACCTTAATAGGTGGGTCACCACTCTTCCGAGTTGACGTTGAGAGAAATAACCGATTATTAACCCGCGATAAAAAATCTTCTTTCGGAGTTCATATGTCGGGTTGCGATACGGTTGTTTCGAAAGAAGAGGCATTAACCAACACTAAAATAGCGGCTCGTCCGCAACCCTTTGGCAACAAAGCTGTTGACGGAGTATTTGAAGGATCAATCGAAATTGCGGTGCCTGTCACTCCTCGAGCCAAGGAGATCGCGCCAGAAAAGGTCCTGCAAGCCTTTAATACCTGGGCTTTTAAGCGCGAGCAGCCTGACAACTCTGTTGCGATGTTGCAGAGCATTTCCAAATCAATTGCGGTCAGAAATCCCGTTCCGTTTGTGCTCTATTGGGGCAAAGGTCCGCGGTCCAACATCGACAAGCCAGACTTCGAATGTCTGAACTACTTGACTGCCTTCACCCGCCGAATCAGTAAAATATATGCGCCCGGGGCGGCACTAAAGTTGATTTTCACCGATACCCATGCGGAATTGAACGGACATTCGTCACAGAACATACGCCAATATTTTGATGAGGTTGCGGATGGCGCCCGCGAACTCGGTTTCGAGAGCTGTTGGTTGGGCGACCTCACAAAGGACGCGGAAGCGAATGATACAAGTCCCTTAATCGATGAGATCGTACCGGAGCCGACGTTCGAGCGGCTGCTTGCTAGCGCGATGAAATGGTATCGTGGAAATGGAAGCTGTGAAGAGGGCGCATTAGAATATTACCGGATGAACATGGTCGAAAAACGCGCGGTCGAACGTGCATTTCCCGACTCGATTTTCATCACCTTCAATGGAAGCGAATTTCGAAGCCTTTTTCCGCAAAATCTTCCAATCTTCTATATGTATTCGCTTCGCAAAGGGATCAGCATCAAGCCCTGGTTCCTCTTCCCAGATACGGCCGTCTGCGAACAGCGAGCAAGTTAGTCTCGCGCATTGGAAATGCCGCGCCCTAGTGATTGAAATGTATTCTTCCGAGGACGGCCGCGGGCTCGAGCCGATCACCCTGCTCACCGCGATCGCGTCCGGCACAAGATCGGCCTGATCGCGACGGCGTCAACGACCTACACCGAGCCCTACAATCTCGCGCGGCTGTTCGCTTCGCTCGATCACATCAACGGCGGGCGCGCGGGGTGGAACATCGTGACGACGAGCTCGCCGCAAGCGGCGCAAATTTCGGGCTGCCTGAGCATCCGCCGCATCCCGAACGCTACGAGCGGGCGCGGGAATACCTCGATATCATCACGCGGCTATGGGACAGTTGGGAAGATGACGCGGTGGTCAACGTCCCGCCTCCGGCATTTTCGCCGATACTAGCAAAATTCACACAATCGACCATATCAGCAAGCATTTCCGCGTGCGCGGCCCGCTCAACGTCTCGCGGTCGTCGCAGGGCCGGCCAGTCTATGTCCAGGCCGGCTCATCCGAGGATGGACGTGCGTTTGCGGCGCGCTCTGCGGAACCCATCTTCACCGCGCACCAGACACTGGCGAGCGCGCAGGAGTTCTGCAAACATCCGCATGATGTTCCCGAATGTCGAGTTTCGGATTCCTCCAAAGACGAGCGACGGTATCAGTTTCGCCATCGATCCGGATGCGGTGCCCCGTACCAGCATCAATGTCGATGATGCTCTGGCCTTTCGATCGACGCGCTGCCGTCGTCGTCAATGGCGCTTCGGCCACTTCCCGCGGTGGCACAGACGACCCAATCTCGACCGCCAGGAAGGCGCTATATACTCGCTTCAGCGTGCTTGCAAAGCTACTTGCGCCACCTGAACAGCTGGCTCACATGAAGGCCGGCCATGGAGCCGCCCCGGAAACGCTGGCGCCGAGCTCCAGAGATGCTGCAACAAGCCGCTCCGTCTCATCCAGCGACCACCGCGCCGCCGCTCTAGCGATGTGATCATCTCGACCCTCGAAATCGTCATGGCGCTGCCCCTAGGACTACCCCTGGGGCCTGCCGCGATCGCATTCGTCAAACAAGGCGGCCTCTGGCGGGAGGTATCCGATCTTCGGCTGTACGGTCCAGCCTCCGCGCGCTGAGAGAGAAAGATGCCGTTGGCCAGCGCTCAGTCGCCGCCCACGCGTTTCGTCCACAGCATGCCATCGCACCACACGTGGTCAACGCGGTCCCACTGGCAGGCAGATGCCGCACTCGGGAAAAACCCGCGTCCATTGTGATTGGCGCTTGTGTTGCATAGTAGCGGAATGCCCGTGAGGCCTTCGTATTCGACGAGAAGTTCGGCGATTTTGTGCTGAGAGGTCCTGCAAATAGTCTGCAATCGCGCAGATCCGTCCAGATGCACAACAGCGGGAATCTTGTCCCGCCATTCTGCTCGTGTTTGGTGCTCGAAGAGCATGTAAGGGTCTGGCGTTCCAGGACTAAAAATCTCCGGCGCACGATCCTCTAGGCATATTGGCGCTACAGGCCGGAAGTGCTCGCGAAGTTTGATGTCGTTGAGACGTTTCTTCATTCGCGGCGATGTCGCGGCGGCCAGTATGCTTCTGCTACCCAAAGCCCGAGGTCCAAGCTCCGCGCGGCCGGAAAGGAAAATGACGGGCTTGTTGCTGGCGAGAATGGCTGCAAGTTCACGCATGCTACATGGTGAGCCGCCCCATCCGGGCGGCACGTCGCCTCGCTCCACAGCTGGACCACTATAGACGGACCAATCCAATGGTACAAAGCTTTGGTCCGCCGCCAATGCAGAGCAAGCGGCACCTATTGCGGAGCCGCTGTCATTTGGGAAAGGTGGCACCCAGATAGAGTCGAACAAGCCGGCAGCTCGTAGTGCGCTATTCCATTTTATGTTGAGACCGCAACCGCCGGCGATGCACAGATTGCGCGCGGGAAGCCTCGAATGTCTCTGTATAGCACTCGCGAGTTTGGTAACGAGCAGACGCTCTTGGAAGCAATGAAAAGATGCAAGCACATCTTCGGGGGCTTTGGCTTTGAACCGTAGCGCGCTGGCATCGAAGAACTCGTGGACAGGCTCAAGCGCAGCGTCCTCGCTGCAACGACCGACTGGCTCCGTAAACGTGCTAAAGTGCTTTTCGTAGAGCTCCTGAAACACCTCGACAATGCTTTCATCCACTGAACCGAGCGCGATGTAGGCCATCAACTTGCCCGCAACACCGAGGTCCCACTTGGTCCGGTTCGTCTGCTTGTATGGTCCGAAGTGATAGCCCGCGGCAGCATAAGCATGCCCGATCAGCGGGAAGAGGCACTCGAGGAACCTGGCGGCGCGGCGCTCTACATGGTAGAGACGTGGAAAGGAAGCTCCGTCCCACACCAGACAGAACGCGGGCTGCCCGGCCTCGGCGAACGGGCTGGTACAAAAAGCGGAAGCCACATGGGCTGTGACATGCGGATAGCTTTTATAAGGGAAGGCGCTCTCGTTGAGCATCAGGCCAGAGCCGTCGTGCGCTATGAGGAGGCCTTTGGCATCGCGCTCAACATACGGTGCCCCTTTAAGGGTAATGGGTGCAGTCCCACTGAAAACCTCAAATTGTGACTCAACCTCGCCCCACCATCCGTCGATGACGAACCGATCAACGTCCCGCGGATCTAAACCGTGCTCTGCCAAGGCGACAACAACCGCATCGAGATTGTTGATTTTTTGATATCGCGGATTATTGCCCCGCTTCTCCTGCTCGACACAAAAGATAAGCCGTCCGTCCTCGATAAGGGCGACTGCTCCGTCATGGGTCAGTTTGATACCGCAGATGCGCATACTGTCTTCGAACCTAATGTCGGTGATCCACTCGATTGAAGGCGCCGCCACTGTTGCTCATGTCGCGAGACTCAGATGGGCTCCCATCTGTCACGATGCACGCTCTGGGCCAGTTCCAATCAGAGGAATCGCTGGCGATTGTCTGATCAAAGTCGGAGTTGGAAGCGACTTGACCGATTCGTGACACCGGACGCGTTCGGTTTCGGACCAAGCACTCCCGCCTGCGGCGACAATTTGTGTGCATGCGACCTGCGGCCCTTTGTGCCTTCTCCGACGTCGAGTGAACGAGTGCAGCGGAACTCTTTACCGGATAGTTAGATCGTTAACCGATCCTTCTATTCAGACCAGATCAGGAGACGTGACCTCCAGACCCGGCGACGAATCGCGGTCTTTGATGTCACAATTCAACCGGTGCTCGCCGTTAACGAACATAGGAGCTTCTTACATTGCGAAGTGCCAGTCATCAGCTGAAGCGCAGAATTCATATCCATGCCTTTCGTCTGGGACTGGACCGGCGGTTATCTGATCCTAAGGCTATTTAGCGCCTGGACGATACGCTTCAGTCCGACGCAGATGCCCCCGGTGGGGTGCCGAATGAGAGTCGCAGGCCGTTGACGTCGCCAAACGCGTCTCCCGCAACGCGGGCCACATTAGTTTTCTTCAGGAGCCAGCTTGCAAAATCATCCGTCACTCCAACGCGACCTTCGTCCTCCAAAGCAGATGCAAGCCTGTTCAGATCAAGATAGAAGAAGAATGCCCCGTCGGCACGAGGTGGGGTGACATCACGTAGATTAGAAAGGATGCTAAGACCCATGTCGCGAGCCTCGAAAAGCCGTTGGTATGTCTCCCGCTCAGTGCGGCCGCCGATGACCTGAAAGTGGCTCAGCGTAGCCTGCTGCGCCTCTCGACTTGGTGTTATCGCTGCATAGCCCTGAAGCTTTCTTGCGGCGGAGACGATGGCCCTGGGAGCCGCGAAATAACCCGAGCGAGAGCCTGATAGCGCCAGCACCTATGAACATGGATTGACTATGATCGCTCGCGATCGCACGGCGGGGTGCGCCACGACGATCGACTCATGGCGGTGTAAACCAGTGAATACTAATCTTGAGTACCGCTCGTCCGAAATGATCCATATTCGGAATTCGATAGCAAGCTCGCCGACCTCCTGCAATGTTGTTCGACTGTAGACTGCGCCCGTCGGATTGTTGGGTGAATTGATAATCATCGCTTTAGTTCGCGATCTAATGGCAGCTCGGATTGAGTTGACATCAGGAGTATATCGTGGGCGCTGGGCGTCGACGAACACTGGTACTGCGCCAGCGTGACCCAGTGCTAGGACTGCCAGGGGCGGATGATGATAACTTCGTCGCCCCGCTCTAGGACAGCCAAGCCAGAATAAAGCAGCGCTTCCTTTGAGCCGGCAGTGATTGCGATCTCTTCCGCACTCCAATCAAAGCCTGTCTGCGCCGCGAGCCTTTCCACAATAGCTTTGCGGAGCGGCATGAGGCCAATGGGATCCACGACGCCGCTCGCCCCAGAATCGACAGAAACCATCGCCCTCTCGTGCGCTAATGAGAGTGGCTGGAAGATCTCGTCATTTGCGAGATCGATAAATTGATGCTTGCCAAAAGCAGATCCCGACGCCAGGTCCTGGGCGCCGGGCACACGCTCTGTAAAACAGAACGATGTCGAGCCTGACGGCAAAGTGACCTTCTACGGTCGTCGAACTCGAGCAGCGAGCCAAAGCTCGCGACGCAGCCCTATCGCAGCAACAGGAAGATCTCCCACCGCGCGTGGTTCGCCGCCGCTCGTGGCCGGCAACATAGAGACTGTATTCTCTTTGCCTTAGGCGATTTGCGCCGTATAGATGGCTGGATGCGGGCGTGGCGGAACTGGTAGACGCATCGGACTTAAGCCATTGAGTGCCCTGGGGGAAACCCCAGGAGCAGAACTGCTCAAAGTCGGGGAAACCTTCACTGGCAATCCCGAGCCAAGCCCCCGCCAGGGGGAAGGTGTAGAGACTAGACGGGCAGCACCTACAGCGGACAAGCGCCGGGGTGAAGGGATAGTCCAGACCACGAACGCCGGATAGGCGGCGGCGAAAGCCGAAGTGGTACGAAAATCCGTGGGGCCGAGAGGCCTGTGCCGGTTCGAGTCCGGCCGTCCGCACCAAGGATTTCAATCAATGCGCTGAGGTGGAGATGAAAGAGCGATTTGAAGGAGAGCAGAACCGCCCTCAGCTCATTGCGTCCCTTCGCCGCCAGGATTTTGCGGGGGGCCAGTTGGAGATCGCCAATGCCTTGGCTAACGCCGGAGAGCTTGTCGAATTCAAGCCGGGCGATAACATCATCGTCCAGAATGCCGTCGATAACGACATTTATCTGCTGGTAGCCGGAGCTGTCGCCGTCATCGTCAATGGTGCCCACGTTGCAACTCGCTCAGCGGGGCAACACGTGGGTGAAATGGCCGCCATTGAGGCATCGCTTCCGCGTGCGGCAACGGTAACAACTCTTGAGCAGGCCGTGGCACTCAAGTTGACCAGCGCGGCGTTTATGGCTGTCGGCGATAAATTTCCCGGCGTATGGCTGCCGATCGCCCAAGAACTGTCGAAGCGACTGCATCAGCGCAACAAGACAATCTATCTCCCTAATCAAGCCCCTAAGCTGTTCGTCATGTCCTCATCCGAGGCGCTCAAGATCGCGCACGCCCTTCGCACCGGATTGGAGAAGGACGTGTTCAGCACGGTATGGGACGATGGCGTCTTCTTCGCTGGCGGCTATCCCCTCGAAGCGCTTGAGAAGCAAGTCGGCGAGGCGGATTTTGCCGTTGCTATCGCCGAACCTGATGACATCACGGAATCCCGCGGTCAACGGTCGCCCACCGTGCGAGACAACGTGCTCTTCGAGCTGGGGCTGTTTATGGGCAAGCTGAGCCGGTACCGGACCATCCTTGTCCATCCGAGGATCAAGGATCTTAGGCTTCCTTCGGATCTTCAAGGCTTAACGCTTGTGCCCTATCAAGCAGGCGAAGACGCGACGATCGCCGAACGGATCGAAGCAGTCTGCGAAACTATCCGCGAACTCGTCAGGCGATTGGGTGTGCGCACCTTTGCTATCGAAAAAGATCGATAAATCGTTGAAATAAACTTTCCTTTTGAGACTGTTGGAAGACTTCCAGCTCCATCTCGGCGTTGATGGGAGTGGCGTGCGGGCGGAATACGGTCGCGGAAAGCTCAAGATCGGAGCGCCGTACGAGTCTAACGATCAACAACACGGCGAAATGAACTCCGACCTTCGGATCCTGGACTATTTCCCGCATAGTGGCCACATCTTGGCCACTTGGCATCGCTGCAAAAGAAGGGTGTGAGTGCCATTCGCCAAGATAGTTGAAGCGGCTATAGTCGTGGCCCGTCCGTGCGAAGAACTCTTTGAGGAAGGAGGTACTGTGCTCCAGGTCCCTCTCGAAGTGAGCGCGCGAGCCGCCTGACGTTTGCACTGAGATATCGGCCAGCCGGAAGGTTTGATCACAAAGGTATTCGCCGACCATGACGCCGCCGATTTCGCGCGAGCCGGCTCGCCTCAACTCCTGCTTCAATGTCTCGACCAACGCGGCAGGCAGGATGAGCTTCATTGCGGCTTGAACAGTTTCACAATGGCGGTCAACTGTGCGCCGGCCTCCTCGGTGTTGAGGGTCCGTTTTTCCTCCTCTGGGGCGACCCCGAGATCAATGGGGTATGTCTCGAAAGCTTGGCTGAAGACGGACCCGGCCCCGAGCCCGATCGCATATGCGGAGTGAGAGAAATACGAGGGATCGCGGTTCAGCAAGGTATCGATCGCGAGCCTTGCCGCGGGTGCTGCAATTGATGTCACGTCGGCATCATCAGCGATAAGCGGCGGGCCCTCTCCGCCAGTCGCATAATCTCGTGTCGCCCGGACCGGGGTTGCGACTCTTTCGCCGAACCAGTTCTCAATTGCCCTGCGCACCAGCTGCGGCGACGGCTCGATGTTCGGCCTGGATCTAGCTATCAAGCCACCGATGCCCCCACCAAAGACCTCCGCCCAGGTCATCGGCTTTTGAGCAGAGCCTGCAATGGAAGCCAACAAATTGAATACATTTGGATTCGCGGTCGCATCGACAATCAAGTCACAAGCCGCCAATCTACCGAGCACGGATTCCGCATCTTCGCTTGCTTCCTGACCAGCCACACGGATGCGACGTACGGCAACCTCTACCGTTGGCTTAACGTGCCGCAACCGCTGTGCCGTTGCATTGACCTTGTGCGTTCCCACATCGCGCCAATCAAGATCATGGCGCACGAAATTATCCGGAAGCAACACGTCGTCGTCGACAAGATAGAAACGGCCCACACCGGACCTTGCCAACATGGTGGCGAATTTGCTTCCCAGCGAACCGCAGCCAACGACGCCGACCAGCTTCGATTGCAAATGCTGGTGACCGTCGTCCAACCTCTTTGCCTCAACCTGGGGAGGCACGGTGGCGACTGCGTACACGGAATCTTTGAACACCGCGAAAGGATGGATCTGCTCATCCCGCACCAGAACGAGGAACGTCTCATCATCGGAGAACCCGAATTCGCTGACCGCGATCCTGAATTCTTCGAAGTTGGCCGCGGATGGCACAGGTACATCGTTCGGAATGCGCAGAATTGAGACTTGCCGCTCATATGTCTCGGTACTGAGGCTGGCCGGAACGGCTTCATTCGTCCAGACGTCGGCTTCTGATCGCGATATCTTATCAACGACGTAGATGATCGCCTCCGGGCGAAAAAGCATGACCGCATGTCCCGTGAGTTTGGTCCCCACGGTGAGACCGGCAAGGAAACCATTCAGTTCGCGCGTGACCAAGAACCTCAGGTATCTTGCTCGCAGCGACTGCCCCAAGGACACACGATGTGCCGATGCAACGGCCTGAGGTATGCCTGATGCCGGATTCTCTGTGGCGAGCAAACGGTGGGCGCTCTCAACCAGTTGCACGCCCATGATATCCGACGTCCAATTGTCGGGCCGGTACTCCAAGCAAAGCTCTCCCCCTGGACCGAATTGGTGAACAGACCAGCGGGTTTCGTCGCCGCGAGGTAGCACCGACGGCGGGGTATACGGAAAATGAGCCGGGTACTGAAGGGAGATGGGGAATTCACGCTCGCCGACGCATATGTCGGCGTCGAAAACCAACCGCATCGATTGATCGACGCGCCATCCTAGCGGCCTGAGCCATTCGGCGTCGGCAGCCAAGCCATCCAACGCCTCCCGCTCGGACTTGAACCTCGCCAGGTTCGTCACGTACCACATTAAGCGAAGCCGTCCGTCTTCGCGGGTCCGGCCGCTCGATCTGGAAAGCGATACGGCTGAGCGGCCGCGGAGGCCGGCTGCAGCAAGGAGCTTGCAGAAAGCGCTTTGGCAGCCTTTGCCGCCTTATCTCCCTTGGCGGACATCTCCTCGACCGCGGAGTCATAGTTTAGTCCGGAGCGCTTGCGGCCCGAACCGAAGATGGTCCGCACCGGCTCTGACACTTGGCATAGGCGTTGGCACCGATCGCGGTCTCCGTGCCGGCACAGCGGGACTGTTCCTTCTCCGCCGCCAACACGCCGCGGCTCACGGAGCAGCGGATGAGTTCTCCCTTCATGCCTAGACGCGTAATGTTCATCGGCCCAAAATCGAAGCCGATGGCCAAGCCCAGACTGGTCGCATCCGTGCCGTTCGCCTTCAGGCGGGTAAGAGCCAGGTCAAAGCTGCTCCGCATCCCGCCGGAGCACAGGGTCATGTTGCTGATGGTCTCCTCCACATCAGTGGTTTGCGCGGTACCCTCCACCAGCAAGCCATGGACGCAATCGCCGATGAATCGGACCTTCACACCCTTGAAGTCCTCATGAAGCACCGCGTCGAGTTCGGCGCGCAAGACATGCAGAGCCCGAACGACATGTTTCGCGCCCGCGTCGGTTGCGATGTTGTTGCCGACGTATTTGGTGAAGCCGTCCAGGTCGCCGTACACGGTGCAGGCATCCTGGCGGCGTGAGTTCTTCCCGGAAAGGGTTTCGATATCGAGCGTCGAATAGGGTGGTGTGTGCCCGGAAAACTCGAATGCGCTGATCGGATTATTTTTCAGATCTTCCTGCCACTCCTTCACGATCTCGGCGGCCGTGACCTCAAGCTTCGCTTCCTTCTGGCTGGCCTGAATTTCGGCAGTGGTGAGGGGCGTCGTATCAACATCTTTGACCTCGGAAAGTCCGATGGCTTTCCGCGCCTTGTTGGTGAGGTAGATTCCAGTCGCAGTCCCACCTCCAGCACGCTTGGCGGCGTAGTTCGCCGGCTCGCCCAGAAACAGCGGTTCACGATGGCCCCGACGACCATTGTTCACCGCCATGGCCTTGCCGGTGTCGATACCGACCCGCACCTTGGCTGCGGGGTGATCCGCGTCTTCCCCGGTCTGGGCCAGGACGTCGATGATGAGTTGGGCCGTGGCGATGGCCCGGTGCACGCGTTTGGCTTCGTTGTCGTATGGCTTGGCCACTACGGAGTGGAGCCGCTGGTTGTGGAAGTCGACCAGAATGGCATCCACCCGCCCGATGATCCGGTGCGCCGCGCGGTAGTGCAGGTTCAGGAAGCGGAGCGTGCGCTTGTGGCATGTCTCGCCCTCGACATCGGTGACCGCCAGCATATCCTTGACGTTGAGGATGTCCGCGTAGAGATGCACACCATCGACGCGGTAGGCGACCGTGTTCGCCAGGTTTGAGAGGTCCGTGTCGCGGACGTATTCCTTGATCTCGATCGCCTTGAGCGGAAGGCCGTCGATCTTGGCATCGATCCTCTTTGTGGCACGCTCTTTATTCCAATTCCGACCTGCCATTGCTGGTGCTCCGTTTGGATGCGCGGCACGAGCGGTGCCCGGAAGGGCGACGGCGATGGCAGCGCGTATTGATCTCTGCTGTGCGAAGGTGCCTCGTTGACCTTGCACGCGTAACGCGTATATTTAGAACATAGGAAGAACTGATAGAAGGCGGCTGTAACAGATTTGGGCAGTTTTCCCCTCTTTTCGGCCATGCAGAGGTTGGCTGCACTTTTCTCTGCATCTTTTGGGGAGAATAGGCTTGCCGGTGATGAGAATACGCCCCATAATCTCTGCAAGGAATGATGAGATTATGACGTATATCCATGAATTACCGCAATGGCCGACTTTCCGCTGGAATCTGCAGGGAGTTGCCGATCGCCTGGTTGCCGTGCGTCACAAGCAGGGTCGTTTGCTCGGCCGGATGGAGCGTCTCGGCTTCCCGCTCAAAGCTGAAGCCACTCTTCAGACCCTCACCGAAGAAGTGGTGAAGTCGAGCGAGATCGAGGGTGAGGTGCTCGACCGTGACCAAGTCCGGTCGTCCATTGCCCGTCGCCTGGGCATGGACATTGGTGCCCTCACCCCCGCCGACCGCCACGTCGAAGGGGTGGTGGAGATGATCCTGGACGCCACCGAACATTACGCGGACGAGCTCACAGCTGAACGCCTCTTCGGCTGGCATGCGGCGCTCTTTCCCACAGGTCGAAGCGGTATGACCAAGATCGTCGTCGGCGCGTGGCGCACGGCCGAGACCGGGCCAATGCAGGTCGTCTCGGGTCCGATGGGTCATGAGCGCGTGCATTATGAAGCGCCAACGGCCGATCGTCTCGATCAGGAAATGCGGAGTTTCCTGAAGTGGTTCAACGGCAATGCCGCCGGCATCGATCCCGTCTTGAAGGCCGCTCTCGCGCATCTTTGGTTCGTAACCATCCACCCGTTCGAAGATGGAAACGGCCGTATTGCCCGTGCAATCGCCGACCTTGCGCTCGCCCGGTCAGAACAGAGCGCGCAAAGGTTCTACAGCATGTCCGCGCAGATCAGGCGCGAGAGGAGTGACTATTACACCATCCTCGAGCAAACCCAGAAAGGAGACCTCGACATCACCGATTGGATGTCGTGGTTCCTCGATTGCCTGGATCGCGCCTTTGATGGCGCGGATGCCATTCTCGGGGGAATCCTCCGCAAAGCGGACTTCTGGGATCGTCACGCGGCTCGCCAGCTCAATGCACGTCAACGGATAGTCCTCAACCGCCTGTTCGATGGATTTGAGGGCAAGCTGACGTCGTCGAAGTGGGCAAAGCTCACGAAGGTGTCCCAGGCGACGGCGGCAAGGGACATTGAGGAACTGATTGCATACGGCATCCTCAAGAAAGATGCGGCCGGCGGCAGAAGCACCAGCTACTCGCTCGTCGACACACGACCTGATGGCGAACGATGAAGGACGACCAGGAAGAAGCGTTTGAGAAAATTCTCTCAACGCAACTTAGCCGCAACATCGATTTCGTAAAATTCGCGGAGACAAAGAACGCTGCGTTGCTGACGTTTTGCTCAGCATGGATCATCGGCTCTATAAACCTGCTGACCGGGCAGGCCACCCTACCTGCTGGTTACGCCGTAGCCTTCTGTGTTGCCCTGCCCCTATTCGCCGCGGCCGGTCTTCTGTGCATTCTGTCGTTCGTTCCGCAGGTTTTAGACCGCTTTCATCAGCAGGATGAAGACGACAAAAGCCTTCTCTATTGGGGACATATCGCCGAGATACCGGTCGCGCGCTATCACGTGCGGGTAACGGAGCGCTATAAGCCGCAAGAGAACCACAGCATCACCGAGCGTTACCTCGATGACCTGTGTGTGCAGATATCCGTCAATGCCCGCATTGCCACGCGCAAGTTCACGATGTTCAATATCGCGGCTGGGTTCGTGTTCGCAGCCATCCTGACGCTCTCCTCTCCGCCTTTTTGGTGGGGCTTGCGCCTTTTGCTGAAATAATTCGTTAGGTCTCCGAAACTGGTTTAAAATTAGCAGAGCCCACCATGCAAACCATCAACGACCTCCGCGACACCGTCCGCCACCTCAATCCGACTGGATCCGACGGGTTCGAGGGACTGATGGCGGCTGTGTTGACGGAATTGACAGGGCGAACCTTTGCATTGGCAAGCTCCGGCTCACAACGCGGCAAGGACGGCCAATCAATTTTGGACGGTGGCGCGATTTCGTTTGAGGGCAAGCTCTACGAAGATGCGGTGGCGAAAGACCAGATACTCTCGAAAATCGCAGAAATCGCGGTCGATGAGGAAGGCCAGACCGAACTCTGGATCCTGGCTTCGACAGGGCCCATTTCTTCTCAGCACATCAATACCGCGCAACGGGCTGGCAGAAAACTCGGTGTCACCGTCAAAGTGCTTGCCTGGCCCGCAACGGGCCTGTCTGAGCTCGCAACACTGCTTGCCATGGCTCCGAACGCAACGGCCACTTTCCTTTCAGCTCAAACAACAACGTGGCATGCGGATGTTACTGCCCAATTGCAGGCGGTCGCGTCGCATCCCCAGTTTTCCGAACGATCCGCTGAACTGAAGGCTGACCTCCAGCAGCCAAGCCTCGCCCCCGCATTCGCGCTTAAAGACAATGTCACTTGGCTGTCGGCGGCATTTGCGAACAAACAGCGCGCCCGCGTCGTGTTCGGGCAGCCACTTTCCCCCGACGATGCATCAATACCAGGTATTCTGGAGCGGCCCGATCTTCGCGCCAAGGTCGCGGATGCCATCTACGCCAAGCCCGATGGCTCAGTCGTCGCGATCCTGGGAGCGGATGGCAACGGAAAATCCTGGATATTCGCGCAGTCCTGGATGCATGAGCAGCCGAAACCATTAACTGTCATCCTTCTACCTGACGACTTCAAGCCGTCGTCCGCCCTTGAGGCGATGCGGGATCTTCTGATTGCGAAGCTTATTGAGCAAAGCGGCGAGATGTCGAACCTCATCGCGGAGAATCGCTGGCGCGACCACTTAAGACGATGGAGACGCCAGACGGACAACAAGAGGCCACGGCTCGTTGTTTTTGTAGATGGCCTGAATCAACGGGACATCGGCAATTGGGCTCAAGTGATTGACATGCTCGGTGAGGTCGTCGCCGAAATCGGCGGCAGGGTCGTCATCAGCTGTAGAACCCTCTTTTACAAGGATAACCTGGAAGGACGCCTCGTCAGTAACGTTGTCAAATGTGTCGTGCCTGAATGGAATGACGCCGAGCTGGACTCGCTGCTAGCTTCGTTTGGGACGTCCATTGGAAAGCTCAACGCCGACGTTGTACGAAGCTTGCGCAATCCCCGCCTGTTCGGGATTGCCGCGGCTCTCCTCAAAGACCAGAAGATCGATCAACTCGGCGAGTTGAGCGTCAATCGGCTACTGTTCGAGCACATTCGGCTCGGCGCGATATCGGATGGCAATAAGATTCCGACGTGGCAATTCGTCCGTGATATCCGCAAGCATGCCGATCAAATCATCGAACGGCTGAAGGACCATCAACAGGTCGACCTTACCGTCTTTGACCGTCCCAATGCGCTTTCGGGTCACCCCGCGCACAACGTGGCGGAGCAATTTGAACTGACGTCGGCCGGCCGGTTCTTCGAAATTCTTGAAGATGATCCCAGCAAGTACGCTTTGAAGGAGGACGGGCTTTCTCTTGCGCTTGGATTGTCGCTCTTAACGTCCGCGCGGACAGCCTTGCGTCAGAAGAAGAATGTACTCGAAGCGCTCGGTGGCGTCTTGGACCCTATCACCGCGCTGGACAAAACAAGCGATATCCTCCTCGCCGCCATCCTCGCATCAATACTGGAAGAGACGCCCGAGGACGTGACCGCCGCTCTGATCCAATCGTTCGTCGCCCTTCAGAACCTCGATCAGACACTTTACACCGAATTTCAGGCGCTGCTGAAGCAAGAGCCTCGTCCTTTCCTCGTCGCCCTTGAGAACTCCGCCCTCATAGAAGGCGTCACCGCCAATCAATCCTGGCTTGTCCAAGCCATACACGACGGACGGACGACGCCGGCATGCTCAAAGGCGTTGAAAGAAACACTGCTGCGTTGGCTGAGTATGTATTCAGACGATCCAGAACGCACGATGTCACCTTCGCATCCAGGGGACCAGGACGAAAAGCACAAGGAGCAACGTGCGAAACGCGCAGCCGAAATCGCCAGCAAAGTCCAGCACCTTTGCAAGGCCGAACAAGCCTTTCTTGACGGTCTCATTCAGCAAAAGCGTGGCGATTACAGCCAACTCAGCGCGTTGGCCTTCCAGTTTCTGGCGGGCCATCCCTTGGCTGAATATGCGGATGGTTTTCGCAACTGGGCTTTCGCAGCCGCCTTCAATGGCGGTTACCGCGATCACCACGATGAATTCAATGCCCTGCTCCGGCTGAACGTCATCGATTGGGCCGAGACCCGTGCCGCGATATTGACCGCGGCGAAACTCTTCCAGGCCCCTGATACATCCAAGACCGGTCAGTGGGCTCTCGTCTATTTGCTGAATGCCACAGCAGACAGCGACGATGCGGCGGCGGCGGAAGAAATCTACGAAATCCTCACGAAAGACCAAGAACACTTCGCCGGGTGGCGCCTTGTCGAAAACTATTGCGCGACCGATCCTTGTGACCCTGCATCCTCTTGTCCCGACAATATCGAGAAGACGGCGCAGCAATATTCCTCGATAGATGTAGCCAAACTTCGCTTGTACATGGGCAACGGGCAAGAGGACCATTTTTTTGAGATGGCTCGCGTGGGCCTGGCACGCTTTAGGCCGAGCGCGGCCATCGACGTGATGCGCCGCTTTGCTGACCACGCTCTACCCAGGTCGACCGACGAATTCCGCATGGCGGCTTTTTCGCTCGAACAACACACGTCGGCGCTAGACGCCTCCCTTGCACGCAGATTTGTCGCAAAAGCAGCGGAGATTGCAGCCGAAGCGTTGAGTGGCGACAAAAACAATGAGAAACACATCGCGGCACAGTACGCTCTGCTCATAGCTTTCCCGCACATGGACGGAAGCGACCAACTCGATGCCCTGCTTGCTCACCCCAAAGATTCAACCTTTCTTTGTGCGCTAGCTGACCTCTTCCAACCGTGCGATCCGATAAAATTGGAAGAAGGCCTCGCCCACGCCATCACTGAAGGTAACGAAGTCGCGCAATTCCGTGCCCTCGCATTTGCGGAACAATCATCGACACCGCTGACCTTGCGCACCAAGGAGCTGGCGGGGA
This sequence comes from Bradyrhizobium huanghuaihaiense, assembly GCF_025200885.1. Taxonomy (NCBI): domain Bacteria; kingdom Pseudomonadati; phylum Pseudomonadota; class Alphaproteobacteria; order Hyphomicrobiales; family Nitrobacteraceae; genus Bradyrhizobium; species Bradyrhizobium huanghuaihaiense. The sequence goes on from NZ_CP104172.1 coordinate 8,482,773, forward strand.
GCCTGCTGAAATCAGCTCATAGTCATGTCCGCTTGTCTTGCTTAGGGCTTATTCAATCTACTCAGGATCCGACACTCCTTACCGCGCTTGCCGACAGCGGTTGGACCGCGACAGACCTTGATAGCGCGACTCGCCGGGCCGAGATATCGAATGGTTCCGAAGCCCTCGTAGCGGCGTCGAAAATCGGCCTCATTTCGATTGAGTCATGCCTGGAACGCATCGACATTTCTTCCTATCAACGATTGGTAGAGCTTCTGGGCTCACCTGCGGCATTGGCTATCGCGGGCCGGCTTGAGACAGCCATCGAGAAGGCCACGAAGTTCAAGATACTTCGTAACCTTCCGGACATCGAGCAACTGTTCGAAGATCGACATTGGCCGTCCTTCATTAGGGTTTCCGATCGGCGGCCTCCCCAAAGGACGCTTTCGCCAGAACATCTCAGGGAACTCGCCGACACTGGCGACGCCTGGTACGAAAGGCAGAAGCGCAACCAAGCTGCCGCAGAACAATTTGAGAGAGACCTCACAGAGGCCGGCGCGCAGCTCATCATCCGGAGTATTACCTCGGGCCTCGTCCGTGAAATCGACAAGGTTGCTCCGCGGACCGTAGACAAGTGGCTCGATAGTTTCCTGACCATGGATCAAGAGAGCCTGGACAATCTGCACAACACCGCTTCGGCCGTCGCTGAAGCGATATCCTATCGAAACTCTGCCGGCGCCGCTTCGCTGATGCTACGTCTTTCGAAAGGAACGCCTCCGGTCCGCGCCAGCTTCGGTAGGGACCATCTCGGCATCGATGCAGTGACAGTTTGGGCAGCCGATTCCACCAATGAGACAAGAGACATCCGGTTCTCCCGACTTGACCGCATGGCGAACGATCATGACCTGGCGAACGAGGTGCTGGCCGCCCTTCGTGCTGGTCGCGAGTCTGAACTTCGAGACTATGTTTTCGACCGCCGCAATCGACCGGAGCCGGCTCACCGCGCGCGCGCCGCGATGGTCGCTGGGTTGTCGCCCGATGAGCCGTGGGCCCTTGAAACAATCGAGATGCTCAAGGACAGCAAAGGCTACTTGCAGGGAGCATACAAGGGCGCTTCCTATGCCATGGATCGTCATACTTGGTCGAAGCATTGGGCCAACCTGATGGTGCGGGCGACGAGCCAAGAAGAATTTTGGCGCTATAGCGTTCTTCTTTGCAAGATCCTCGACGGTCGGTTTAGGCGGTCCGACATGGAAGGTCCTAATCCCCTCGTGGAGCGGTTCGGAACAACGTTGGAAAGCACTCTCATCAACCGGATCAAACGCTGGAAGAACCACCGCGAATCCAAGCTCTTCGGCATGCGGGCACCAGATCCGATTTACCTTCGGAAATGAACCGGCTGGCCGTTTCGCACACAGTGTCCAAGGTCGATTTTGATGAGGATATGTGCCCCCGTTCGGGTAGCCTGATCAGACAAACCGTGTCGTCTCTGCGCCACCTGTCCTGATGTGATTGTGCCATTGCGTTGCACGAGGAAACGTCATCGCTGAAACTGTCGTCAACCGCGTGCCGGCAACGACCGGCACCAGAACGTTTTTGTCTCCGGCCGGTCCTGCCTCGCGGCGATTCCCAACCTGGAGAATGAAATGCCTGCAAAACCCAAAGCCAAGAAGCCGAGTCACTAAAGCGTGATGGCATTAAGTTCGATAGCCTGAATTTTTGAGGTAGTTGGCGCATCGACCCGCCGCATCCAGCCGATAGCCGTGCTAATCGCTACTCCAAACTGCTTGGCCGCCTGATTGCGGGACATCCCGCTCTCAATTGCCGCCACAACGCGCTTGCGAAGATCAAGAGAATAAGGCTTGCCCATCCATGCTGGCCTCCTGCCCAGCCAGCATGGTGAATCAGAAACGGACTGATTTGGGGATCCAAAATCGATTCAGGCTAAACCCATCCCGCTTTAGGCCTTTGTCATCACAGGCGAAGGCGAGAGTGCGTTCTGGACCAAGATCGGCGCGGTCTGGCCGCATGACGACGGCAAGGGCTTTAACGTCGATCTGATCGCCCTACCCGTCAGCGGAAGGCTTGTCATTCGCGAGAGAAAGGAAACCGACAAATCGTGACAAGATGGTACGCATCCGGCGTAGGCCGCAGGCTGGTGGGATCATTCCCGTTGCCAGCGCGTGAGCAGCTTGGGGTTTTCTTTGTAGAACCTGACGAGCTCGATCAGGTTTTCGATGCCAAAGTCGGTGAAGGCCTGAACACCATCTTCGCCGACGCCATAGACCCAGATCAGGCCGTCCTCGATCTCCATTTCGATGGCAATGTCGCGCAGCCAGTCTTCGTCTTCACCGAGGTCCTTTGCGACCTGGGTGATGGTGGTGACGTGATGAACCTTGTTGACGTGCGTGGTCATGCCGCTCGAGCGGAGAACGCTGATGCCGGCGTCCAATTCCAGGGCAGAAGCTCGTCCAGCCGGTGAGCTGGGTGGGCGGCGATGCGGGCAAGGATATCCGTGAGCCAGGCCTGTGGATCGACGCCATTCATTTTGGCCGTGATGATCAAGCTATACATGGAAGCCGCGCGCCGTCCGCCGCGATCAGAGCCGCAGAACAACCAGGATTTTCGTCCAAGAGCGATGCCTCGCAAGCCTCTTTCGGCGGCATTGTTCGAGAGACAGACTCGTCCGTCCTCCAGGAACAGCGTGAAGCTCGCCCACCGCTTCAGGATGTAGTTGAACGCCTTGGCCAGGTCGTGCCCACGGGACAGCTTGGCGAGCTGCTCCCGCATATAGACCTGCAGGTCCTCGACCAGAGGCCGGCTCAGCGTCTGTCGCATCTCCAGACGCTCTTCGGGGCTCCTGCCATTGATGGAGCGCTCGATCTCGAACAGCGCATCGATCCGCCGCACGACCTCGACCGCGATGGGCGAGAGCGGAATCTCCTTCTTGCCGGTGGCCTTGCGACGCGCATTCTCTTCGATATCGGCCATGGCGAAGAATGGGCGCCGCGCATGGACCCAACACGCCGCTTCCCGGATCGGTCCAGGGTGGCGTCCCGCCAGATAGAGCTGGTTGTACCCGTCATAGGCGTCGGCCTGCAGGATGCCGGCATACCCCGCCAGATGCGCCTGGGGATGCTCGCCCCTACGGTCGCGGGAGTAGTAGAACATCGCCGCCGGCGGCCCGGCGCCGCCAAACGGCCGATCGTCCCGGACGTAGATCCAGCACCGTGCCGTATCGGTCTTGCCCTTGGCCAGCACCGGCACCGTCGTATCATCGGCATGCAGGCGCTCGGCCGCCAAGACATGGGCTTCGACCAGGCGCAGCAGGGGATCCAGCGACGCACTGACCGATCCCACGGCGTCCGCCATGGTCGACAGCGCGATCGGCACGCCTTCCAGGGCGTAGCGCTCGGCCTGGCGGTTTAAAGGCTGATGTTGGCCGAACTTCTCGAACATGATCATGGCCAACAGGCTCGGGCCGGCCCATCCCCGTGCGACGGCATGGAATGGCGCCGGGGCCTGGCTGATCTTCTCGCAGTCGCGGCAGGAGAACTTCTCCCGCACCGTCTCGATCACCTTCCACTGGCGTGGTACCACTTCCAGTGTCCTCGTCACGTCCTCGCCGAGCTTGCGCAGACGATTGCCGCCACAGCACTCGCAAGCCGTCGGCGGCTCGATCACCACTCGTTCGCGCGGTAAATGCTCAGGGAACGTCTGGCGCTCGCCGCGCTTGCGCGTAAATCCGCGCACCGTCGTCGCCTTGGCCACAGCGCGCTCTGCCACGAGCTCGTCTTCAGTGGCGTCACTTTCCAGCTCTTCGAACGTCAAAGCCAGCTGCTCGATCAGGCGCGACGAACGCTCCGACCGCTGGCCGTAGATCTGATGCTTTAGCTTGGCAATTTGCAGCTTCTGCTGGGAAATCAGCGCTTCGTCCTCAGACGCTTTCGCACGGGCGACCGCAAGTTCAGCGGCGATCTCCAACCCCTTCGCGCGCTCGGCTGCCAGCGCCGCTTTCAGGGCGGCAATGTCATCCGGAACAGCGTCGCGCTCAGCATCCATGCGACACAGTGAATCACAGATTGGAAGCGTTGGGACTCCCCAAAAATGCAAAATCTGCTGGATTTTGTGCTCACCCCGCGCTTCTCGGTCGCCAGCTCAGTTGTGGATTCCGCCAGTCGATCCCTTCCAGCATATAGGCCATCTGCGCCGCTGAGATCGATACCGCGCCGTCCGACGCCGAAGGCCAGATGAACTTGCCGCGGTCCAGGCGCTTGGCATAGAGCGACATGCCCAGCCCATCATGCCAGAGAATCTTGACCAGATCGCCGCTGCGGCCCCGGAAGATGTAGAGATCGCCGGCATGGGGATCGCGCTTCAGGCTCTCCTGAACCGTAAGAGCCAGGCTTCGCATGCCGCGGCGCATATCGGTGTGGCCGGTCGCGATCCAGACCCTGACGCCGTTCGGAATCGGAATCATCGTCGTCGCAAGAGCTCAAGAACCTGCTGCAGCGCCTCAACGTCCACGTCACGGTCAACGCGAACACGACAGCCGCCCCCGAGCTCAATCTCGATGATTCCAGCCCTTGCACGCTGCGCAGGCGGTGAAGACGCCAGTTGTGGTGCGCCGCTCGAGATCGGAGCCGCTACAGGTGTGATCTCGACGGGAACAAGAGCAGGCGCAGCATCTCCGCCCAGTCGCCCCTGGCGCGCTTGTCGACGCCAGGTGAACAGCAGGCTATGAGCCACCCCGTGCCGGCGTGCCACCCCGCAGACCGTCTCGCCGGGCTGCAAGGTCTCTTCGACAAGGCGGACCTTCTCGTCGTAACTCCATCGCCGCCGACGCTCGGCGCCCAACACATTGACCTGCATTCCCGACGTGACCTTAAAGCTAGACTTAAGGTCAAATCCTCACGCCGCCTCGCAAACTACACAAGGCGGCCTTCGCCGGAGAGATACACAAGATGCCCCTTCGGGGGCATTTCTGCTGGATTCTTTCCGCGTGCGGTCTAGTTACCGGTATCGGGCAGAACCCATGCCGCCTTGAGCATCGCTGCCAGCTCAAGCGACTCGGAGACTGTCAGGCCCGAGAGCTCATGCGCCAGTCTTCGAACATCAACCGCTTTCTGGCTGCCCGGATATTCATCCTCCGAGAGACGGGACATGATAGCGCTGCCGGCCTTGAAGTACCCGAGTTCGGTCCTCATTTTCTGAGCCTTTTCGATGTCTTCCGCGGTCCAATCCACAGTGTCCATGAAGAAGAAGTCTTCCGATGATCCTTTCACGCCCCGGGCGTCCATTGCGATTCCCACAATAAATCGCTTCTCTGGGTTCACTGCCTTTGCAGCTACGCAGCGCAGCTGAAGATCCTTGGCGCGCTCGGCACGATAAGCAGCGTGATCCTTTCCTTGATCACCGCGCCCAATATACAGCACGTAGCTGACATCGCTTTGATCCGACGGCAGCAACGTACTGATCGCATGTTTTTTAGCTATCTCCGCTCTTTCGAGAATAGCCTTGGACAATATTCTTCTAAAGAACCGCGTCTCCCCCGCCATTATCCGAACTGTGCGCTCATGATCCGACATGCTGAGTTCATTGCCGAATTCAAGCGTTTCGTTCAGGTAATGATCGGAAATGTATTCAATGAGCCCATCCCAAAAATAGCTGACCTCATTTGCCTCCCGGCCCGCCAGAAACTCTGGCGATGACTCCACCTGCTCCCAAAGGTTGGGCACAATCCGGTATGGTCCTTCTTCCGCCGGAAATGTCCGGTTGTGCCAGAGATAACGAGCCAAAAGATCGGTTTCCGCTTCCGCGAACTTGAAGTTGCCCGTTTCCATCAAGGCGACTTTGCTGTCGAGATAGTGGATAAAGTCCTTGATCGTCGAAAGCTCGCTAAGAATCGTCGTTAGGCTCGTATCGTCGAACACATGTACCCAGCCAGACGCCTTGTCCGTCCGGCCTACGGTGAACCGTATGGCGTCGTTCAGCACGGCTGGTTCGATCTTCAGTGCACGTGTCCCCGTTTCGACTTCCGCACGATCCAGAGCACCCAGCGCGACACAGATGCGATGCACCCTCATATCGTTCGCGTTCGGCAGCTCGATCGGAAGCTTTTCAGTACATTTCGCGTCCAAGAATACCCTGTCGGGGCACGACCGTATCCAACGCTCCGCCTGTGCAATCTGGTGCGCCGAGTCCGCAATCGACCGTCTGTACCAGCGCGACCAATCGAGATCGGCGTCGCCTGTGTCTGGATAGCTGCACGATTTATCTGAAAAGATGATGACGTCGCTTCCGAATACGACCAGGAGATCAATCAGCTCTTTGCCCGGTGATTTCTTGAACAGGTTGGGATAGGTCCAAAGCTTCAGGAATGATCTGTCGCAGAGTTCTGCCAGCAAATTCTCGGAGGCCGTCAGGCCTTCAGAACGCTTGAAGCGCATGTCTCATTCCTCTCACCTGATCATCCACCAGCTTCTTTGTACGGCACCCCACCAATTTGTGAGCCTATCATATGCGCCACGGGCGAAATACTGGCGCGTCAACAACAGCTGACCGGGCTCTACGCGCAGGCGCGCCGGGCCAAAACGTCCCGGCTTTCGGTTACGATCCCTCGCGCAAGGCGCCGGGCACCAGCCTCACCGTAAGCCGCAGATAGCCGCCGGAGCTTCTTAAGCCGTGGACTTCCCGCTCGGAGCATTGGAAGTGGCGACGTTGACCGGCTTCCCCAGCGCTTTGACGACAATCGACCCCTTCAATCAAATGCGGAGACAGTGGATCTACCGGAAATACGCGGGCGGTGGCGAGCCGTTCTTCTCGGTGTTGACGCGCCATTCGCTTGGGGACGCGTAAGGCCGATCGGGTAGATCTTCACCTCGTCTTCCGTGATCCTCATCCGCAGGAAATTGCGGTGACTATCAAGCCTCATGGAGCTGAAAGCGTCATTGTGGTTCATCTTGTAGCGGGCTGACGTGAGGTACAGGTATATTCCGAAGCAGTAGCCCCCGAGCAATGCGCCGACGAGCGTCATCTCGGCGAGGAAGACAACGATGCCCGGCAAGTGCCAGCCTCCAAACGGCGGAAGCCAGCCGTTCAGATAATCGAATAACAGCGCCGCAAGGATCGCGACCGTCGAATGCACCGCGCCATTGGCCGCGGAGATCAACTGTACAACCCTGCTGTTCCCTTCCTGGCGCTTGGTATAGGCCCAGAAGTCCAGGCCGAAGAGAAGCGGAACGAGCACCAGCGAGTCCGGCCAGAGATGCACCGTTGCGAGCCCCGCCAGCCAGTAGATTGCCCCGAGCAGAAAACAGAAGCCGGGGTTCAGGCTCACGAAACTGAAGTTGCCTTTCAGCAATTCCAAGCCTTCCGTCCTGCTTCGATAGCAGGCTGCCGCCTCGCAATCTTCGTGCGGTGAATCCGGCTTCGTTTTGAGCTTGAGTTCGGTCACCCGGCTGCCGAGCCATGACTTGTTGCCGTCTTTCGGATCGAGAACCACGTTGTCCTCGAGCTGGTGCGTGGGGCGGAGAAACGCTCCGCCGCCGCCGGAGGTGATGAACTGCGTTACGCCGTCGTTGCCTGAATATCGGCTGTAGTGGTGCGTATCGCCCGACAACACGATTGGGATTTGCAGGTTCCGCTTCGCGTTCACAGGAAGGCTTTCAACGACTTCAAGCACTCGCACCTTGTCGCTCCGGTGTGGCGCTTTTCGCACACAGTCGTAGCATCTTGAACACCGTCTGAGGGCCTGAACGACGCACAACACTCACTGAGAGTGGCTCGTCTTCCAATTCTCCTCGCTCTAGAACTACCAGCCAGCATTTTTAAAGGAGTGGTACGACGCTTGCTTAAGGATGAAGCGAACTTCCGCCTTCACAGGGCACATTAGCCATGCGAGGCGCCCCGCCAGATCGGCTCCTTAACAAGTGGGTGACTATATGTCCGGTGTCGCCGGTGCGTTTCTCTGCGCTTCAAGCGAACCATCGTCGCGTGTTATTGATCAGCTGAAGAAAATGATTCCGACACTTGCACTCCGTGGGCAAGCAGGTGTCGCGATCTCTGCTTTCATGCAAGAGCGTGGGATCCGATACGGGAGGGCCTTTCACTCGAAAGATAATGCAGTACGCATTGACGGCCTCGAACAGGATCCGCGCTTTCGGCCTCATGTAGCAATCGCGCAGATCCATAGCGGAGGTGGTGATGACTGCGACGTGCAGTCAATTCCTAGCCGCCATTTTGCGATTTCTCTGGACGGCGCCTTGGTGAACGCTCATGAACTCAGGAGCGAATTGCTCTCTCAAGGACCACTGTTAGATACCAACACAGACGCCGAGCTCTTGCTGAGGTGGATTGAACGATCTTGCGAACGAGAATACTGGCGTCACGGCTTGCCCGCGGACTACGAAGCTATCTTTCGCGAGCTTGATAATCGTATCGATGGTGCCATTTCCGCGCTTTTGCTGGATAAGAACGGTGATCTTGTTGCATATCGCAATCGAAGCGGTTTGCGACCATTGGAGACTATGCGGACAAGTAATGGATTGTTGCTCTTTGCTTCCGAAAATTGTGCTTTCGCTGGGTTGGAAGGGGAGACCCAGCAGCTCTTGCCTGGGAGCATACAGCGCGTGGACGCCAAGACGGGCGGCAGAGTTGACCATACCTTGAACAGCCGAGGATGTAAGGCCAAAGTCTGCGCCTACGAAACTCTCTATTTGGGAAGTCCGAACACGTCGGTCGAGGGCCATTCACATCGCCAGACCCGTCACAACATCGGGTTCGCCTTGGGGAGAATCGTTGCGGAGCGACTCCAAGCAGCCCCACTCTTGATCCCGCCAATCGTGTCCTCCATGCCAAATACTGGGGGGCCGTACGCCGATGGTCTGTTTGACTCTCTCGCCGAACAGGGTGTGCTCGCCGAGCGTAGTGACGTAGTGGCAACGCAATTTCTTGAGCGAACGCTCCTGGGCAGAGCCGGGGCCCGACAATCTCGCATTGCTCAGAAGTATCGCGTGTCTGAACCTGCCGTCGCTAAACGGACCATCATAGTTGTCGACGAGGCCCTCATTCGAGGTGATACCAGCCAAGCCGTCACAACGATGCTCCTTGCCGCTGGAGCCAAAGCCGTACATTGGGCCATTGGTTCGCCGCCTATAGTTGCTCCACATTACTACGGCATGGGCATTGATACGCTAGATGAGCTCGCATTCTGGCAGGCGTTGAAGCGACTGCCACCCGAACTACGCGCCCAGTGTCTTCGCTTCCACAGGATGGATCCGTCAGCCCTCAAAATCATTGAAAGCAGCATTGCGACGGCGATCCAGGCAGCAACAATCACTTATCTGCCCTTCCGGGCCCTTGTATCCATATTGGCCAACAGGCTAGAGGGCATTGATTTGTCACCCTTCACGTTGGAGATGCCGACCCCCGCTGGACGGCAGCGCGCGGATGGAAACTTGGAGGCTCTGCTGGCCGCTCTTCCCATCAATCCCAGTCTGAGGTCAGCATCATGAAACCCACTCTCGTATTTGACTGGAACGGAACACTGCTCGATGACACGTACGCGGTGCTCGAAACGACGAACGTAATTTTGGACCGCTTCGGTCGTCCGATCATCGATATAAACACCTTTCGAGAGCATTTTGATGTTCCCCTCTCTCGTCTCTATCGTGGCCTCGGAATGTCGCAGGAGGAGGTTGAGACAGTGGAGCGTGACGAGGGCGCACTGTTTCACGACACATACGAGCCTCTTGCGGATAAAGCCGATTTACGTGAGGGGGCGCGCAGAGTGCTCGAGTTAGCGCGACGAGAATCTGCGCTACTCATCATCCTCAGCAACCACATAGTCGCGCCTCTACAGCTCCAGCTGAGGAGACTTGGAGTAGATGCCTACGTCACCGACGTGCTCGCCTTTGAAAGCCGCGCCACGCAATACAAATCGATGAGCAAAGGAGAGCGGCTTCGCCTTTATATGCACAGGTACAACCTGAAGCCATCGTCAACCTTCATCATCGGCGATATGCCCGTCGAGACTGATATCGCACGCAATCTCGGGCTGACAAGCATATCCATTACCGGGGGATTTGTTTCGGCGTCGCGCCTGCAAGCCGCACGCCCAGATTACACCATCAACAACCATCATGAGCTGTTGCCCATCCTACAAAGCCATGGCTTCTTTTCGGAATGCTAAATTATGAGCAACGGATCATCAGCGAACGCGGCTCCCAAAACGATCAAGCAGAGCATAGGGCTTATCGGAGCGGGGCGCATGGGAACAGGTATAGGCATCAGCCTGCTGCGTCAGCAAAGCGAACTCCACATCAAAGTCAACAAGAACCGGCTCGGTGCTGATCGCCTGACAGGTGCAGGGGCCCGCGAGCATGCGTCGATCGCTGAGTTGGCGCAGCATGTAAGTGTGGTGGTGTTGTCCTTACCGTCCAGCCGCGAAGTTGAGACGGTGTGCCTCGATCACGATGGACTGTTTGTTCACATGCGCCGAGGAAGTTTGATAATTGATTGTACGACCTCGTATCCCGCATCGACCATTACATTGGCGAAAACGGCGCAAAGACGAGGTCTAAGCTTTATTGATGCTCCAGTAACACGAAGCCCCGAGCAAGCAGAGCTCGGCCTTCTCAATGCGATGGTTGGATCGGATGCAACACTCTTTCCCGTCGCTGAACGCATTCTTGCTGCGTTTTGCGAGACCATTATGCATGTTGGAGATGTCGGACAGGGCCACAAGCTCAAGCTTGTTTACAACAGCATGACTATGGGCATAGCTGCGGTCGCCGCTGAGGTCTGCCAATTCGCGGATAGTCTACAGATAGATCTTGTAACACTACGCTCTTTGATCAGTCGGGGCTCTACGAACAGTGGAATATTCCAAGCCTTCGCCGCCTTCTTGTTGGGAGAGAAACCAGATGCACTGGCAATCTCGATTGCAAATGCTGCAAAGGACATCGAGTGTGCTGTGCGCCTAGCGCGCGAGAGTGCCGTTTCCGTGCCGGTCCTGGATGCTGCCGCGCAGGAACTCAAGCTCTCAGTTGTCGCAGGCAAAGGTGGACTGACCCTACCACATCTGGCCCGATCGTAGACGCTTGGTATGGCTCCAAGCGGGCCATTTTTCCACGAGTCCGTGGTGCCCCCTCGACTGCCTCGGCATCGAGAGCGATGATTGGGACGAGATGGTCCGCATCTTCAAAGAAGTCAGGGGGTGTTTCTTATGACGATGGAGTGGAGTTCGATCCAAATAGCGTCAAGGTCAATCGCATTCGCGAGGAAACCGAGCATGGCGGCCTGCGTATCACCGTCGACGCATTGGTCGATACCGCCAAGGCCCGTATCGTTATCGATATGACCTTTGGTGATGCGGTCGAATCGGGTCTACTGGAAATGGACCTCTCGGTTCTCCACGATCTTCCTGCTCTGCATCTCGCGCGCTTCTGCGCGTGAGATGGTCATCGCCGAGAAATTCCAGGCGATGGTCATACTGGGCCGCGCCAATATTCGTGGTGCTCGCGGCCTATCATTGGCGCGGATACTTGAGGGCTTTGGCACACGCAGCTGTTATCCGTCCGCGCTGATCTGCCGGACAAAGTATCTCATTCTGCTCCCGTCTGAAAGAACAAGAAGGTGTGCCTCCAGCAAAGAAAAGGACCGCTGCCGGATTTCTCCGACAGCGGCTCAAGTCTGGGGAGAAGGCAGACGTACCGGTCTGCCAGCGGAGAAGGGCGGAGCGCTTGAGTGCTATCCGGCGGCACTAACGAAGTCGTTCTGCTCCGATTTTGTATCTGGTAGTCCGGCTCTAGCTCGCCTGGCTCACAAATTTGGTGTCGAGATAGCCCTCGATTGCCTCGAGGCCACCTTCCGAACCGAAGCCGGACTCCTTCGTTCCTCCGAAGGGCACTTCGGGAAGCCCAAGCCCATGATGATTGATCGATACCATCCCGCATTGGAGATCGGCCCCGATCGCGGCCATCGTTGCGGCGGATCGCGTGTAGGCGTAGGCGGCGAGCCCGTAAGGCAGTCGATTGGCCTCCGCGACAACCTCGTCATAGGTTGCAAACCGCGCAATCGGCGCGACAGGGCCGAACGGCTCTTCATTCATGATGCGCGCTTGAGGTGGAACATCGGTCAGGACCGTCGGCTCGTAGAAGTACCCCGTATTGCCCATACGCTTGCCGCCGGTGCGCAACTGGGCGCCGCAATCGAGAGCGTCCGCGACAAGGCTCTCCATTGCATCGACCCGCCGCGAATTGGCAAGCGGCCCCATCCGGCTATCTCTTTCAAGGCCATTGCCAACCTTGATCGCGCTGGCCTCGGCAACGAACCTCTTAACGAAATCTTGATAGATACTGTCATGCACCAGAAACCGCGTCGGCGAGACGCAGACTTGGCCCGCATTGCGGAACTTGTTCGCCGACAAGATTCTTGCGGCTTTCTCGACGTCGGCATCCGGGAAAACGATGGCAGGCGCGTGGCCGCCGAGCTCCATGGTGGAGCGCTTCATATGGGCGCCGGCAAGGGCTGCGAGATGCTTTCCGACCATGGTCGAACCGGTGAAGGAGACTTTCCGGATGATAGGATGGCGTATGAGATAATCTGAAACTTCGGATGGCACTCCGAAGACGAGATTGATCACGCCCGCCGGCAAGCCCGCATCCGCGAAACTACGCACCAGCTCCATGCAGCTCGCTGGCGTCTCTTCAGGTCCCTTGACGATGATGGAGCAGCCGGCTGCAAGGCTGGCGGAGATCTTCCGCACGGCCTGGTTGATCGGAAAATTCCAGGGCGTAAATGCCGCAACCGGCCCGACCGGCTCCTTGGTCACGAGCTGGGCAACATTGCCAAAGCGCGCCGGGACGATCCGTCCATAGGCACGCCGCCCTTCCTCGGCGAGCCAGTCGATGATATCGGCAGCAAGGAGCGATTCAGCACGCGATTCGGTGAGCGGCTTACCCTGTTCGAGCGTCATGATCGATGCGATGCCGGCTGCGCGCGAGCGTATGAGATCGGCGGCCTTGCGCATCGTCCTGTATCGGTCAAAGGCCGAAACCTTCCGCCAAATCTCAAAGCCCTCCTTAGCGGCTATGATCGCACGATCAAGATCGCCGCGGGACGCATAAGGAGTTTCGCCAATTGGCTGTCCGGTCGCGGGATTGAGGATCTTTTCCGAGCGATCCGAACCCCCTTCCGTCCATTCGCCGGCAATGAACATCCTGATCTTGGGGTACACAGGTTCTGCCTGCGTGACTTTTTCCCGGCGAATCATGCCCGCACCTCAATGTCCCCAGCGAAGAGCCAGTGGGTTGAGCTCACGCGCGAGCTCGATCAGTCCAGCTCTCGTCGCCGGATGGATCTGCTCAAGCGGATGCCGCACAGCTTCGCATTTGATCACCCCACCTTCAGCCATTACGCTCTTGGCGGCGCGCAGGCCGCACTGGCGGTTTTCGAAATTGATAAGCGGCAGCACCCTTGCATATGCAAGAGCGGCTTCCTGCCTGTCGCCCGCTTTGTGATGATCGAGCACGGGGCGGAGCAGATCAGGCAACAGCGCGCTCGACATTGTTCCGATCGCACCGGCATCGAGGTCTGCCATCATGGTGATGGCTTCCTCCCCGTCAAAAGGACCAATGATGATCTCACCGCCGAGCTCGATCAGACTGCGCAGCTTGGCAGCCGCAAACGGCACCTCGATCTTGAAATATCTGGCGAGCGGCACATCGCAAGCGAGCCGGACGAGAAACGGGACCGTCAATGTAACGCCGGAGAGCGGCGCGTCCTGGACCATGATTGGAATGTTGGCGGCGTCCGCGACCCGGCCGAAATGCCCGATCATGGCGCCTTCATCCGCCTTGAGGCTTGCACCATGATAAGGCGGCATCAGCATGAGGAGGCTTGCGCCACGTTCGGCCGCATAGCGGGCGCGTTGCACCGCAATCTGGGTGCTGAAATGGCTGCAGGTCACCATGACGGGCTTGCGGCCCGCGACATGCGAGAGGCAGAGATCGACCAGAATATCGCGTTCCTGATCCGACAGCAGGAACTGCTCGGAATAGTTGGCCAGAATGCAGATTCCGTCCACGCCTTGATCGATCATGCAATCGAGCACGCGCCGCTGCCCTTCGAGATCGAGATCTCCAGATTCCGTAAAGGGCGTCGGAGCGACCGGGAACAGGCCGCGATAGACGGGAGTTTTCGCATTTATCATCTAGAGGATTCCAGACAGGAAGCAGTCAGTTGCCGTCGAACCCGATCAGCCCATCGCAAATATCCGAGGAGTGGGGCCGATGCCGTCGAACTTTTTGGACAGATTGACTGGCGTCGCGTCACAAACAAGATTGGTTTGAGGCTTTGCTCTCGTTGGAAGCCCTTTCGCGCCTCCTCACTAGATCCAGCCAGGCGACACCAGATCCGTCAGGATGGCAAGGCATTCAAACAGGAAGTAGCTTCCGAAGATCAGCTCGACGTTCTGGGCCGCATCGATATCGCGCACGATCGCCTTTCGGGTGAAGCAGCCGCCGGTGAGCATTCCAGGCGGGCGCGGGTCATCGGGAGCAGTCGGTGTCAGGTATTTCGAGCTCAGCTGAGTAACTGTGCGCTCCGCAAATGATCGATATTTGGCGCCCTGCTCAGGACCAAGCGCGGATGCGAGGCGCAGCGCCGCAGCAGCAGCGATGGCAGTGGCCGCAGTATCCCTGCTGGTGTTGGGGATCGCCGGATCATCGAAATCCCAGAAGGCAATGAGATCTGAAGGGACATGGTCGATCCACCAGTCAAGAAGGCGCACGGCGTAGTCGCGCCATAGCGGTTCGTCCGGGCGGACCATGGCGGCGTGAGCGGTGTAGAGGATCGCCCATCCCTGCGCCCGGCCCCAAGTGCTGATATCGCTATATCCCTTGTGCGTGTGCGTTCTGAGTACCTTGCCGGTGTGTGGATCAAGGGTGGAAGACTGGATAACTGAATTGTCCTGCCGCACATGGATCTCCAGGACACGCCGCATATGTGCATTGGCGACCTCGTCCATCCGGGCATCGGAAAGCTCGTCCGCGGCCCAATAGAGCAGGCCTGTCGCCTGGAGCGAGTCGATGCTGCTCTCGGAGGCTCCGACTGCGCTCGCCTCCTCGGCATCCCTGCCCAACGGTATCAGTCCGAGGTGTGGATCGAACATATCACGAAGCGACCTTGCTGCTGTCAGAGCCACCGCGCGCGCGTTTTCTTCCTTGAACAGGATGCTGCCGAGGGCGCCGGCATGATAGAAGCCGAAGCCCTTGAACGCCGTAAGCCGCTCGGCACGCGGCAACATTCGGCTTAGCGCAGCACGCGCGTCTTCGATTGGAAACCGCCTGGGATCAGTGAGATGCGCGAGCCAAAGCTCACCAACAAATGCCCCGCCGGTCCAATCGCCATCGGGCGTAAACGTCCATTTTCCGTCTGCGGCACTCGCCCAGTGTGGCAAGCCCGAGCGTGCAGTGTCCCGAGTCTCGGCAATGCGCTTCAGCATACGCTCGCGCGCGGGCAGATATTGGCTTTCCGACATGGCTTCTGGTCCAACATAATACTCGCCGCGCGGCTTTGGCCTGGCGGCAATTTAAAGCTCTTTACCAACAGATCCTGGACTGGCGTGAACGGTTAGTGTTCACCAGACTTCCAAGCGTGCTTGGTTTGCATCGCTGCCGAGGAGCAAGCCTCGTCAGCAGCGCCGCAGGGAAAGCCGCGTGCAAGTTTATGCCACTCACCCTGCCTCTCCTGACGTGAAGCGTGCTACTTTCGAGAATCCTCTTTGTTCGTTTAGTGATGCGAGTCCGCAGCACCGATGGCGCCAGTATCGTAGAGATCCTTTAATTTCCCGGCGTCATAGCCCAGCTCTTTCAGAATCTCTTCCGTTTGCGCACCGAGCTTTTGCGGCGGCAAACGCACGTCCGGCTGCTCGCCGTCGTAGCGCACCGGATGGCTGACAAGGGTGATGGGAGTTCCGGTCGCGCCGGTCACGACCTGAAAATTTCTGTTGTGCGCAATCTGCGGATCCGCAACGACGTCCGCATAATCGTTCACCGCAGCGTGCCAAATTCCACGCGCCTCGAACAAGACGATGCATTCGGTGGTTGTGCGTTTGGCGACGCTGGCCGCAATGATGGCTGAGGCCTCGTCCCGCCGGCGATAGGCCTGCTCGTCAGGAATTCGCTGGTCGGCCGGAAGGCCAAGCGCGCCTGAGAGCGCCTCCAGCGATCCCAAAGAGATCGCAATGTGTCCATCGCGTGTCGCATAGATGCCGTAAGGTGCGCCATAGTACCATCCGGCCACCGGGCCCGGCTGGCGGACGTCGTCAGGCCTTTGGCCGTTCAGGTAGCAGGTAAAAGATTCCATCTGCAGGTCGAGCGCAGCCGACAGCAGGCTAACATCGACGCGGCAACCCTGCCCCGTCCGCGCTTTCCTCACCAGGGCAGCCAGGATCCCCGCCGCAAACAAGGCGGCGCCGTGATGATCGATGGCGGAAACGCCGACAGCCCGCGGCCCCTGCTCGCGACTTCCGGTGATCATCGCAAGTCCTGAGAGCGCCTGGATCAAGAGATCCTGGCCTGGGCGATCGACATAGGGCCCGTCAGGTCCGTAGCCGGAGGCAGCGGCATAGATGATCTGCGGATTGATCTTCTTTGCATCCTCGTAGCCGAGACCAAGCTTGTCGAGCACACCCGGGCGGAAGTTCTCTGCGATGACATCCGATTTAGCGATCAGTTGCCTTGCGATGACCACGGCTTCGGGTTTTTTCAGATCGAGCGTGAGGCTGCGCTTGTTTCGGTTTCCCGTCAGAAGCAACATCGATTGGCCGTCAACCCGCTTGTCCGCCCCGCCCCATTTCCTCTGAAAGGCCCCCCCGGGCGGTTCCACGGCGATCACGTCCGCACCGAGGTCGGCGAGAAACTGCACGCCAACCGGACCCATCAGAAAGTGATTGAGGCTGAGGACACGAATGCCCGTCAAGAGATCGACCATACATCTTTGCTTTCGGTTTGACCTGAAATCGAGCTGTTGGCTCTCGATTTCTGAAATCGATTTCAGACTTAGGCTTCGCAAGAACCGGAGTCAAGCGAATCGACCAACTTTCGAATGAGATTCGCTTCATCCCGCTCCATCTGCGCATGAGAGGGCCAGAAAATAGCGCCGACGGCTCGCATAGAGGGCTTGAGAAGGTGGCGCTCGTGATGGTTTAACCCTTTTGAGGGGAGACCCTCTCCTTCTCCTGGTTGACCAACGCAAATGGACAAGAAACCTGTAATCGCGCCAAAAGGCCGCCAACAGCCGCGCGTGAAGATCGAGGACGTCGCCCGGAAGGCGAATGTGTCGCCGGCGACGGTGTCGCGGGTTCTCAATCACCCCGATATCGTACGGCCGGAGCTTCGCGACAAGGTCATGCGGCATATCAATGACCTGGCCTACACGCGCGATAGCGCAGCCAGAGCATTGAAATCGGGACGCATGCGGACCGTCGGCGTCATCGTTCCGACACTGGCACTCGGTATCTTTGCAGAAGGCGTAGAAGCGCTCCAGAACCGCCTCAGCGAAAGCGGCTACACGCTGTTCATTGCGAACTCGCAATATGACCAGCGGCGTGAATTTCAGGAGCTGCAAAGTCTCATTGAACGCGGCATCGATGGAATCGTGCTGGTCGGAGCTTCCCACGGACGGGAGCTGAGGAGCCTGATCGAACAGGCAGGCGTACCCGTCATCACCACCTATGTTGCCAAGGCCGGCGGCGGCATCCCCGCGATCGGAATCGACAACGAAAGCGCCACCCGCGAGATGACGGAGTATCTGCTAAGGCTTGGACACGTCCGTTTCGGCGCGATTGCCAACGTTGTCGCCGCGTCCAACGACAGATCCCGCGCCAGGCTCGAGGGAATTCAGCGCGCGCTCTCGGACGCCGGTCTCCCGCTCAAGCCAAGCCAGATCGTCAAGGCCGATTATTCGCTTGCCCAGGGCCGTAGTGCCCTTCGTCAACTCCTCACCGATCATCCGGACACGACAGCAGTAATCTGTACCACCGACACGCTTGCCATCGGTGCAATGGCAGAGGCTCGCAAGATGGGGCTGGCCGTACCGTCCACGCTTTCCATCACAGGATTTGACGATGTGGAGCTGGCGGCGCAAATGGACCCGCCGCTCACAACGGTCAGCGTTCCGGCAGCAGAAATCGGCCGGGGAGCCGCCGATTATCTCATCAATGCCATTGCCGGAAGTCCTGTCCCGAGAAGTGTCGTGTTGCCGTATCGGCTGGTCATGCGGTCATCGAGCGCCCCGCCGCGCTCCAGCGTCCGTCCGGCCCGTCGCGGGCGCAGTCGAGATCATTGACCGGGCCACGGTCCTGATAAGTATTGCAGAACCGTAGCCTGGCCTTCGTGTCCCAGGACTCGGTGACGCAAGCTGCTCGCCCCATACCATTATTCGCCGTTAAGTAGAGGTGGCTGAGCATGCGATGCGCCACCTGCGCGCCCGTCAATGGCACAAGAGGCTTCTCAATGCTCGCGTTCAACGTGAACGGAATGAACGGGCGCATGGTGGTGGCTGGCGCCCAATTCGTGCAATCTATGATGCAGGCGATGATGCGCAAGTTCCAGGGCAGCTCGCAGCCGCGAGTGTCGCGCTTCGTCGGACTTGGGAGCGAGCGTGTCCATATAGGCGATCGATCCCTCGATTTGAGCAAGGACCGAGACTGCATCCGCGGTGGCAAAGATGGGCATTCCGCCTACTTTGACATATACCGCACTGGTGTGCGCTGCAATGTCGGCCTCGCGTCCGGCGACACTGCCCCGAACGCGCAGCGCGATCCAACATGACTCGCTGATGGGCAGGGAGAGCTGTCCCTTGCACGACAAGCCTTCGCATCGAACCTCCTCGAGGACCGTGCCATTACATATGAGCTCCACCCGGGCCGGTGGAACGCTGACCGATTCGATCCGCCAGTCGATCGTGAGGGTGCCGCCTGAACGGGGAAGGGCCACCGTGCCTCCAGGGCGACGTCCTTCAACGGTCATCTCAACCAGAGGCCCGACAGTGATGAACGTGTCCCCGCTGCGTATGGCATCCATCCAGTTGCGATACGTGAAGTCGCGTTCACCCAGCCGCACATAGGTCCGTGAGCCCCCGAGGAGTGCGGCCGCGTCCATCTTGTCGGAGCCGGCTACCAGCGGCAGATGGTACCCGATGTTGAGGTAGCGATACCAATCGGCGAGACCAAATGCGCTGATCTGCGCGGTCCGCGGGTTGAACGACATCATTTCGATGGCGTCGACAAGGCCGAGCACAATGTCGGCCGCACGTTCCGCCTGCGGGTTCGGCGCGTGCGGCATGACCACCAGCCCCCCTTGCTGACGGCAGCGCTCCGCCCAGTCGGCCATGGTCGCCTCCAGAACATGGCCGATCGCAGCTTCGTTGGACCCGCCGCAAGAGAGCGGATTGATCATTTCACCTTCGTAGCCGAGCAGCGATATGTGCCCCAGAACCTGCATCCGGTTCTCCGTGCCGACCCGAACCAGGAATTCTCCGTCCCCGCCGAAATCCTTTGCCCCGATCGTCGTGCGTCCGTCGAAATCGGCGACGTTGGTGAATAGCTCGCCCCACTGTGCGGCGAGCAAGTTGACGACGTTGACACCCTCCGCCTTGCCCTCAAGCAGCGCTGTCTGCGGGCTCAGGAAATGGACGTGCGTATCAGAGCTAACCCATCCCTGTTCGCGCCAGCGCAGCACACGATCGAGCTCAAAGGTGAGATTGTCCGTCGTTGCAGTGATTTCGACGATGGTGCGCAACGGGCGCACCTCGAAACCCCTGCTGATCTCTACGAACACGGGCCCGAGCGGCAGGTCGGCCTCGCAACTGCCGTCCACGTAGGCGTACTGGTTCAGCCCATTGGCAAATTCGCCCGAGAAGTCCTCGAACCTGCCGGTATTGACCTTGCGGTGATGTCCTTTGGGTGGCAGATACTCTCCGTGCGCACCATGGACATGCAGCCGCGCGGCAACACGCACGCCACTGCCCTTCTCCACGATGCGGATCTTGACCGGCCTTGTGGCCGGTTCGACTGTCGCCACATTGAGCGAGGCGCCTGCGTTACCGCCACCTTCCAACGATCGAAGCTCGAACATGTGCAAGCGGCCATCGTCGGACCGCAGATAGAGCCTTGCGTCCGGATGCGCGGAGTACTCCACGATGACTTCGCTCCCGGAGCGCACGGGCTGCACATCAACTTTGGCGCCCAGCCAATCCGCTCTGGAGTACTCGAGCACTGCGCGGGCGGAGACGACCGTGCCGAGGTCCATGCCGATCTGCTCGCCCCGATCGTCGACATCGAGCTCGCCAAGCTTGTTCAGATGGACCCCGGGCGGCAGCCTCACCTTCAGCTTGCGACGGCCCTGGAGGCGCAGCGGGTGCTGGGTGAGCGCTGTCGTGGTCACCGCAAACACAAGCGAGATTTCCTGTTCCGCGCGCAAGCTCAACGCCGAAAGCTCCTTGTCCGGATAAGGATTCGGGAGGGCGTAAAGCCACAGATTCTCACCTTGTCGATCCATGCGTCCCGATTGGGTGCGGGCCTCGCCCTGGAAGAAGCTCGCCCCCGGCGCTCTGCCGAGGACAAAATCCTCGCCGGTGCTTGCATGCACGATGGGGCCGCGCAGCGGCAGTGCGGCGAACGCACTCGCACTCCAGGAGATGTGGTTCTGCTGGATCGCGAAGCGGCGCAGCACCGGCACGTCGGTCTCGCTGCCGTCGGCATAGCGGAGCCCGTATGTCGCCACCCGGTCGCCGAGTGGATTGCCTTCGACAGGCAGCGTAGCCGGGCCGATCTCTCCGAAACCATCGGGGCTTGCACTGGGGCGGTCTGCCGCCACTTGCACGAACAGCACATAGCTCGCCATTGTCGGCGGCAACGCTATGACGGCAGGAGGGGCCCCGGGGCGGAGCTCCAGCACATCCGGTCCCGTTGCGCTGCCGAAGAGAAAGGGCATTCCGCGATGGGTCTGGAGCCCGCGAAGCGAATCGATCCAGCCGGTGTCACCCGGGCGGTTGGCGAACCCTTCACCCACATTTGCGCGCTTGGCGTTGAAATATCGCTTCAAGTCCACAGGCGTGAAGTGGGGCGATGAAGGTGCTTTCATGCTTCGGACTCCAGTTTCAGCAACTCAGTGCCTCGCAAGCATTCTTTGTTTGTTGTGAATGACTGCTCGCGCAAGGACGCTTGCGCCGACCCCATGCTCATGCCCGGCATGAAGAGATACGCGCGAGCTCTTATGTTTTGCACCTGACGTGGACGCTTTGCGTCCGTCGCGGGCACGGCGAAGCGCAAGGGCAGAGCGTGTTCATTCACCGATGTAGAGGCGACCGCGCTTCTTGGCGATCTGGTAGACCAGCACGCTCAGGAGCGCGATCAACGATCCGTAGACCGGAAACATCCAGGCGATGTGCTCGCGTTGCAACCAGACCAGCAGATAGGGTGACGTCCCGCCAAACAGAGAGACGCCGAGCGCATAGCCGAGAGCCACTCCGGTGGTCCGCACGGCGCGCGGCATCAGCGTGGTGGCGATGAAGTTATAGAGGGCCATGTTGAAGCCTACGATCGCGCCGCCGAACACGGTGACAAAGAAGAACGTGACGATGCCTTTTTCCGAATAGAGCAGTGTCAGGAAGAAGCATGGGATGAGCAACAGGCGCAGCAGCGTGAACGCGCGCGATGGTCGCACCTTGTCCGCGAAAGTGCCGACAAGAGGCGCCGTTGACATCCAGATCAGGACCATCAGCGTCATGATCCCGTACACATACGTGCTATTCTCCTTGAAGACCGTGTTAGCCATGTTGGGCAGACCGGTGTTCCAGGCATAGTTTGCGATCTGCACCGACCCGATCACCAGGATGACGGCGAGCAGCGAAAGGCGGACGCTCCATAGCGTTTTCCACACACCGCCAGTGGTTTCCTGAATGCGCGAAGACTCGTCTTGGCGATGCATGGCTCGATCGATCAAGGTTTCCGGCACCGTCGTGCGCAGATAGATGATCAAAAGGCCCAGCACGCCACCGACTGCAAAGGGTATGCGCCAGGCCCACTCGCGCATGGCTTCAGGTGCGACCGAGGCGCTCACCAGGAAGGCAACCAGGCTGGATCCGAGGTTTCCCAACTGGATGAATGTGCCGCCAATCAGACCAAGGTAGTGTCCCTCCTTTCCAGGTGGCGCCAGTTCAATTGCAATGGCGTTGGCGACACCAGCTTCAGCGCCTGTGGCAAGCCCCTGAATCAGCCGCATGATCAGCAGCGCTATCGCCGCCGTGACGCCGAGGTCCTTGTAGGTCGGCAACAAGGATATCAAAAGCGAGCAAACCGCCATGGCCGTGACTGAGATCAGCATCACGCGCTTGTGGCTGATGCGATCTGCGACCGGCCCCAGCAAAACAGCGCCCAGCGGTCGAGCGCAAAAGCCCGCCCCGTACACGGCCAGTCCCGCCAGCAGCGAGGTGGTGGGATCATCGGAAGGGAAGAAGTGCGGCGAGAGAAACGCTGCCATTACGCCGTAGACATTCCAGTCGTACCACTCCAGCGCCACCCCTCCTCCAAGGCCAGCGGTCATCCGCTTATTGGCAGTTTGCTTGTCAAGCTGGATGGGGACAGCACTGGGCTGAGCAATGATGTTCATGGGTCCTCGGGCTCTAATGATGACGTTAATGATGTTGCGGGTCGCGCGAGAACGAGCGGCCGCTCGTGTCGGCTCAACTGCGCCCGCGCGGGTCTACGAGAGCGGCGGCCTTGAGCATGCCGGACCGCGGAAGCACAGGCGCAAAAGGTGCCCGGGATGCCGGCGGAAAGCCCGCCTGGCTTCACGCATTGGCGGACCTCGCCTCACGAGCGGCCATTGCACGAGCCCAGTGGCGCAGGACGCCTCCATCGTTGCTTCCGACTTGCGCGGCGGCTCGCATAAAGCGCGCGCGAGATCCCGTGCCATTCCCATGGCTAGCCTTCCTCCTGTTGCTCTAAGCGCGCTTCTGAAGAAGCTGATGTTCTTGTTGGACAGCGCGGCGTCACAAGACCCGTCGCATCGTCGATGAGATCTTTCAGATGCGGCCCACTCGCCGGTCGCATTGCTTCCGGTTTCCCGCAGTATCGCGTACTTCTAGGTGCGATTTCTGAAATCGATTTCATAATCCATACGCATTGGTAACCGCGGAGTCAAGCTGATTTCGGAATTAGGCCTGCCTCACCGCTCACCGTCAGCGCCGCGTTCGGCGGATCACGCCGCGGCTGCGGGGTGCCGAACAGCCAAAACCAGGCTTCAAGAAGGCTCGTTGCTAAGAAATCGATTTCAGTCTAAGGCGTGGTTCTCATATTCTTTCAGGAGAACCGCTCCATGTCCGAGACGCCCGATCTCATCCTTGCGACGTCTGTCGCGCCCCACGTGCGGCTATTGACGCTGAATAGGACATCAAAACGAAACGCCTTGAGCAACGAGCTGATCGTGGAGCTTGGCGCCATTTTACGCCGTGCCGCAATCGATGAGGATGTCCGCTGTGTCGTGCTTTGTGGCAGCGATGCGTTCTTCTCTGCCGGAGCCGACATCAAGGAGATGCGGGAGCGCGGCTTTGAGGCAATCGACAATTCCACGCGGCGTTCTGCCTGGCGGGATGTCGCCAATTTCCCCAAGCCTCTCATTGCGGCGGTCGAGGGTATTTGCTTCGGCGGCGGCCACGAGTTGGCACTGCTCGCGGACATCGTGATAGCAGGTGAAGGGGCTGTATTTGGGCAGCCTGAGATCAACATCGGGATATTGCCCGGCGACGGCGCGACGCAGAGGCTAACACGCGTGGCTGGCAAATCAGTGGCCATGATGATGATCCTGAGCGGCCAATCCATCACGGCGCGGAGTGCGATGCAGGCCGGTCTTGTGGCAGAAGTTGTCGAAAGCGGAAGGGCGCAGACGCGAGCGCTCGAAATAGCCGATCTGATCGCGCAAAAGCCTCCCCGCTCGGCTGAACTTGCCAAAGCGGCCGTTCTCGCCGCGTTTCAGACCACGCTGGATGTGGGTCTCGAGTTTGAGCGGCAAGCGATCCGCTTTGCGTTCAGCACAGCTGACCAGAAGGAGGGAATGAACGCCTTCTTTGAGAAGAGGCCGCCGAACTATCGCGGGAAGTAGCCCCCGCGATTGGCTCGCGCGCGGCGCCGGCGAAGCTCGCCCGCGCAACACGCGGCATTCAACACTCCTTCGGCTCGACCAGGCCGGCGCTACGGGCGACGATCTCGTATTGGCCGGCCTTTGCCACGCCAATGTACATGTTCATCCTGCAGTGGCGCTTCCCCGGCACCATCTCCGCCGGCCCGCCAGGCCCTTGGGCAATCTTGACGTGGTCAAGCGCGGCAGCGACGGCCTCGCGGTCAATTGTACCGGCTTCCCTCACTGCGGCTTCCCACAGCTTCAGTCCTCGATAAGTGCCGGTCGCAGCACTCCCTGCTGAGAACCGGAACTTGCCAGGAAACTGCTTTTCGTAGGCCGACTGAATTTTGGCGCTCACCGGATCTTCCACCGCGAGCGCCTTGTAATAGTCGAGGCTGCTGGCGAGGCCTTCGATCTCGTGAGCCTGGTTCATCTCCAGCGTGTTCTCGTCATAGTACACGCAGCCCAGCTGTCCCCCATTCCTGGAAAAGCCCGCTTCATAAAGCTGTTTGAAAAACGAGCCTACGCCCGGGGGAATGCCGCTGTTGAAGACCACGTCTACCTTGTTGGACGTGATGCGGCTCACGGTTGACGAAAAATCGATCTGGTCAAGCGGGTAGTATTCCTCGAACACCACCTCCCCGCCGCTGCTCTCGATCACCTTGCGCGCATAGGCATTGATTGTTTGCGGCCAGACGTAGTTCGATCCAGGCAGCGCGAAGCGTCTGCCACCGTTCTTGATCAACCACGGAATGAACCGGTCGCAATTCTGCGCCGGTACCGGCCCGGTGCAAAATAGATAAGGCGTGCACTCCCTGCCTTCGTAGGCCTGCGGATAGATGTAGAGCGTCTTGCCACGAGAGATGATGATGTCCTTGATGGCGTTGCGCATCGAGCTCGCAATGCCGCCGAGCACCAGGTCGACCTTGTCTCGTTGAACCAGCTTGCGGACATTGCCAACAGCAACGGACTCGTTGGACGCGGTGTCCTCGATCAGGAGCTCGATCGGGCGCCCCAAGAGACCACCGTTCTCGTTGATCTCGCTCGCGACCATGCGAGCGACATTGGCGTCGGTATTCCCGGCAAAGCCGAGTGCCCCCGTAAGGTCGGTCGCAATGCCAATCCTGATCGGGCCTTCGGCGGCGTTGGCCCAGTCAGGACGGATCACCCAGCTGCCCGGGCCGGCCGCAATGGCCGCAGACGCAAAGGCGAAATTGCCGAGAAAGCGGCGGCGGCTGAGTTGCCGGTGATCATTCAGCATCGAACTGATCTCCCTTTGGCTCATGGCCAATCTCCACGCGCCCTGCTCTTTCCGGGCGGCGCGGTAGCCGAAAAAGCTATCCGTCATTTGTAGGCTTCAAACAGCCTCTCAGCTCGCATTTGGGTAAAATCGCGTAACGTAGGGTGGCATTCAGGACAGTCTGAAAAACTCCCTCGCGTTCTCGCCAAGGATTCTGATCGCCAAGCGCTCTGCGTCGCGGGATCGAAAGTAACCGCTCGCGGCTTTTTCGCTCAGAACCTCGCCGATGAGCCGGCGTGCGCCTTGTATCGCGGCAAACGTCTCCTCGACGTGAAGACAATCTCCTCCGACCATCATTCGCGATTCATCGGGCAAGACTTCAATAGCCTCGTGCAGAGCCAGCTTGAAATGTGACGGGCTCAACAGAAAAGACCAGCACAAATCAAGCCAAACATTGCGGTACACAAAGGCCATTCCCAACAAGTCCCGGCTCCAGGGATAGGCCAAATGCATCAGCAGAAAGCGGGTCCGAGGATGACGCTCAATCAACGCTGTCATACGTAGCGGGTGGGAGCCGCTTATGATAGCCGTTCCAAGGTGGGTTTGGACTGGCAGGCCGGCCTCGCCTGCGAGTTGGCAAAACAAGTCGACGACGAAGTCGCAGAACGCCTTGCGCGCCGCAGGGGATGGAGACCTTTGTCCCCAGGCCTGCCGAGCGAGGTCCTCGTTCGGTTCGTCAAAGCCTAGATCCCGGTCATAGGCGAGCGCGTTTTTGAGCGCAACGTGATTGCGCCGGGCGCAGCCGGCTACGAGCTCGCGGATTGCGTCGCAATAATCCTCGAAGGTCTTCACCTCCATGCCGAGGCGCCGCAGCAACGTATGGCCGCAATTTCCATTATGGTCGCGGGATTCGGGGTGCCAGCCGAGCGCGAATGCGTTGATCCGCAGGACCGCATCGTAACTTTGCCCAAGGCCCGGGCGCGGATCCATTAACGGATCGAGAAAAGGGTCCGTTACGATCCTCCCGATGGCGGCGCGCCCAATCACTTCACTTGGCCATGTCGCCTCCTTGTGGCGCAAGCGCACTGAGGCGTCTACCGCCTCCCAGTTGTCGCGTGTGATTCCGGTCTCGGCGAAACCGTAAAGCTCGGCGACACCAACGGTGAGGTTACGAACGAATGCATTTGAGCCGCTGCTCTCCAGGAACGGAGCAAGGGCCTCCCAGGTGGTTGGCTCGGTAGCGGTAGATAACATATCGCCGGTCGCCTTGGGCTCGGATGGCAGCACGTGGCTCGTCCAAGCCGCATAGCTCTGCCGGAACAGTTTCAAAAGATTCACGTCCCTGCTGTGTGCGATCTCGGGCATGTGATGTTCATGGACATCGATGACTTGGCACGCATTCACAAAATCACTGATGGTTTTGGACATCGTCCCTCTCTGTTCAGTCATCTCAAGGAACTTCAACGCGCCATCTTTCGGGCGTGAGGTGGCGGCCGGACGCCTCTAGGGCGCTAGATACGTCAACAGCCGCGGGTCGTCGCGCAGCTGTTGCGACGGGCCCGACAGCGCGACACGGCCGCGATCGAGCACATAGGCGTGCTCCGCGACACGCATTGCGAGATCGAGATGTTGCTCGACGATGATGATGGCGATCTCTCTGGCTAGTTCGATCAAGCGCTCGGTGATCTCCTCGATGACGCCGATCCAGACACCCTCGGTCGGCTCATCCAGCAGGAGGAGTTTGGGGTTTCCGAGCATCGCGCGGGCGATTGCGAGCATCTTGCGCTCACCACCCGACAGCGTTCCGGCCGGCTGATCCAGGCGCTGGCCGAGTTTTGGAAACATCCTCATCACCCGGTCCACTGCCGATCCATCGCGGTGCAAAAGCGATCCGACGGCGAGATTGTCGCGCACGGACAGGCGCGTGAACACTGAATGCTCTTGCGGCACATATCCAATGCCCGCCCGCACCCGCTCTTCGGTCCGCCGGCGATCGATGTCTTGGCCGTTGAATTGCACGGCGCCCTTCCATGCCGGCAGTTCACCCACGATCGCCTTCATGAGCGTGCTCTTTCCAGCGCCGTTGCGCCCGAGGACGGCCACACCGCCGCGCGGCGGGACGGCCATATTGACGCCGAACAGGACCTGGCTGCGTCCATAGCCGGCGTCGAGATGCTTGATATTGAGGAATTCAGGCACGGCGCAAATAGATCTCCTGGACGCTTCTGTTGGCCTGGATCTCGGCAACCGTCCCTGACGCCA
Source organism: Bradyrhizobium huanghuaihaiense (assembly GCF_025200885.1). Lineage (NCBI taxonomy): Bacteria > Pseudomonadati > Pseudomonadota > Alphaproteobacteria > Hyphomicrobiales > Nitrobacteraceae > Bradyrhizobium > Bradyrhizobium huanghuaihaiense. The sequence continues at coordinate 8,510,442 of NZ_CP104172.1, forward strand.
GCACCTTGCCCTGATCGAGCACGGTTAGCCGGTCGCAGATGTCGCGGATGAAATCGAGGTCATGCTCCACGATGACAAGCGAGCAATGCTGCTTGATCGGCTGCAGCAACTCGCCCGTGACGCGGCGCTCCTCCAGGCTCATGCCACCGGTCGGCTCGTCCAAGAGCAGAAGGCGCGGCCGGCATGCGAGCGCCATCGCGATCTCCAGCCATTGCTGCTGCCCGTGAGACAGGGTCGCCGCAGCATCAAAGGCGCGATCGGCGAGCCGGAACTGGAGGAGCAGCGTCATGACCTCCTCGTGCAGTCGTCCCCGACTGCGCGAGAACGCCAGATCCAGCAGTGAGGACCGGGCCTGCAGCGCGAGCAGGATGTTGTCGTAAAGCGTGAGGGACGGTAGCACGGCGGTTATCTGGAATTTCAGGCTCATGCCCGCTCGCGCACGCTCTGGCGGCGTCAACGAGGTGACGTCATTATTGATGAACGTAACCATGCCTTGCGTCGGCACGAGCGCACCTGCAAGACACTTCATCAGCGTGCTCTTGCCCGAGCCGTTCGGCCCGATCAGGCCATGAAACTCTCTCTCGCCGACGGTGAGCGCCGCTCCGTCGAGCGCGGTGAGCTTGCCAAAGACCTTGGAGATGCCCACGGCTTCAAGGAGCGGCATTGCGCTTCTCCTTCAGGCCCGGGCCGAAATGACCTACACGTTCACGCTCACCCAGCACGAGGCTGATCAAGCCGAGGGGCCGGAACATAATGACGAGCAACAGCAAAACGCCGAGAATGATCGGCCAGATATCGCGATAATTGTCGGAGAGCCAGAAGCTGAGGCCCTCGACAATCGCGGTGCCGATGACCGCACCGATCAATGTCCCGGAGCCGCCGAACAAGACGTAGAGCACGACCTGGGTCGACATGACCACGCCCAGCATGTTTGTCCAGACGAAGCCCTCGTGAAACGCATAGAGGCTGCCGGCAGTCCCTGCGATCGCGCCGCTGATTGCGAATATGATCGCCTTCAAATGTTGCACCTTGTACCCGAAGAAGGCGATGCGCTGTTCGTTCTCTCGTAATCCGGCCAGTGCCAGACCGAACTGCGACCGCAGCAGAAAGCGCGACAGAAGGTAGATCAGAACCAGAATAGCGAGAACCAGGTAGTAAAATCCTCGTCCCTCGCTCAGTTCGTGCGCGCCGATTGTCATCGGTTGGATCGAAGGGATACCGTTCTGGCCGCCAAGATAATGAGAACCCCGAGCCAGCCGATCGGCTGCGTAAGCTCCGGTCATGGTACCAAGCGAAACGAAGACCACACTCGAGGGGTGACGGCCAAGCAGCAGGAAGCCTGAAAGCAACAATGCCGCGACAAAGCCTATCAGGGTTCCGGCCGGAAGAACGGCAAAAATCGATCCGACGCCGAAGTCGCGTGAAAGCAGCGCCACACCGTAGCCGGCCATCCCGAAGAACAACGACTGGCCCAAGCTCAAAATCCCGGCATAGCCCCACACCAGGTCGAACGACAACGCGAAGAGGCACAGGATGAGCACTCGCGTGGCATAGACCGTGATGTAATCCCGCAGGACGAACGGTGCGATCGAAGCGGCAATCAGCAATGCCAGTTCGAGAATTGGAAGCACCTTCGTTCGCGCGGCGAAGGCAGATGCCATGACGGGCGAACGAGCAGCTTCAATCACGTGTGGCGGGGGCTGTATGCCGGTGCCGGTCGATGACATCAGCACTCCTTCGGCTCGACCAGGCCGGCGCTACGCGCGACAATCTCGTACTGGCCGCCCTTCGCCACTCCAATGTACATGTTCATCCTGCAGTGGCGCTTGCCGGGCGCCATTTCGGCAGGCCCGCCCGGCCCTTCCGCAATCTTCGCGTGGTCGAGGGCTGCGGCTACCGCGTCGCGGTCAATCGTACCGGCCTCCTTCACCGCAGCCTCCCACAGCTTTAATCCTCGATAGGTGCCCGTCGCGGCGCTGCCTGCCGAGAACCGGAACTTGGCAGGGAATTGCTTGTCGTAAGCCGACTGAATCCTAGCGCTCACCGGATCCTCCGCCGCGAGCACCTTGTAGTAGTCGAGGCTGCTCGCGAGCCCTTCAATCTCTTGGGCCTGGTTCATTTCAAGGAAATTTTCGTCGTAATAGACGCATCCCAGACGCCCGCCGTTTTTGGAGAAGCCGGCTTGATAGAGCTGTTTGAAGAACGGGCTGACGCCGGGCGGGACAATGGCGTTGAACACCACGTCGATTTTGTTGGATATGATGCGGCTAACCGTCGATGAAAAGTCGATCTGGTCGAGCGGATAATATTCTTCGAAGACGACTTCGCCACCGCTGCTCTCGATCAGCTTGCGTGCATAGGCGTTGATTGTTTGCGGCCAAACATAATTGGAGCCAGGCAGCGCGAAGCGTTTGCCACCATTTTTGATCAACCAGGGAATGAACTGGTCACAATTCTGTGCCGGTACCGGCCCGGTGCAAAACAGATAGGGCGTGCACTCTTTACCTTCGTAACCTTCCGGATAGATATAGAGCGTCTTGCCGCGAGAGATAATAACGTCCTTGATCGCATTGCGCATCGAGCTCGAGATACCGCCGATCACCAAGTCGACCTTGTCTCGCTGGATCAGCTTTCGCACATTTCCCACGGCGACAGATTCGTCGGAGGCAGTATCCTCAATCAGGAGTTCGATCGGGCGTCCCAACAGGCCGCCGGAGTCGTTGATCTCCTTGACCAGCATGCGAGCGACATTGGCGTCGGTGTTGCCGGCAAAGCCAAGTGACCCGGTAAGATCGGTCGCAATGCCAAGCCTGATCGGGCCTTCCGCGGCATTTGCCCAGTCCGGGCGAATTACCCAGCTGCCCGGACCCGCCGCGATGGCGGCGGAGGCGAAGGCGCAATTGCTGAGAAATCGGCGGCGGCTCAGTTGACGGCTGGCGTTGATCATCGGTTGACCCCTCTTCCCGAAACAAGGCCTTGCGGCCGGAACTTGATGAAGATGATGGCAAGCACGAACACCAGAACGTCGGCGATAACCGGTGACATCAGCCAAGGCAGCCAGGCACTGAGCGTGCCGATGACGCTGGCACCAGCGACTGGGCCGGCGAAGGAGCCGACGCCACCGACCATCACGGCAACGAAACCCTGGATAAGAAAGCGGATGCCGAGATCGGCGAACAGTGAAAAGACCGGCACGATCAGCGCGCCAGCGAGACCTGCGAGTGCCGCACCAAATGCAAAGGTGACGCTGTAGATCGTGCCCGTGGAGATGCCCGAGGCACGCGCCAGCTGTGGGTTCTCCAGCGAGGCGCGGACTCGCAGGCCGAACGAGGTGTAGGCGAGCAGTACATGGCTCGCGGCCATGACCAGCAAAGTGATGATGACGATGACGCCGCGCCAGGTGGCGAAATGCAAACTTCCGATCGTGATAGAGCCACTGATTGGCTCCGGCACCGACAGATACAGCCCCCCGGTCAGGCCGCGCACGACTTCGCGAATGATCAGTCCCAGCGCATAGGTTCCAAGCATGGCGACGATTGGAGCGGCATAGAATCGGCGCACCACGAGTTTTTCCAGGACGAAGCCAAGCGCTCCGACCACAATGGGCGCGGCAAGCATGCCGAGCGGGACCGGCAAACCGACGCTGTGCACGAGATAAGTGACGTAGGCGCCCAGCAGGACGAACTCGCCCTGGGCGAAGTTGAAGATACCCATCATGCTGGCAATGATCCCGAGGCCGAGCACGACCAGCACAACGATCGCGCCGAAGCTCAAGATTTCGAACATGGCGATAAGTTGCGTATCCATGCCGCTGTGTCACATTCCTTGGGATTGCGAGCACATCCTCTTCACGCCGATCGCTTGACGGCGTGAGCTACTCGTTGGAATGCGAAGGGCTGCTGTCACGAGAGCGCTCCTGGAAGGTCATCCCGGCAATGGGATTTGCAGGCGATGGTGGACTTCTTGGGCGGCCCGCCTCTCGGCACTTCATTCACGACATGCGGCGCGAGATTGCCTACAGAAACGCAAGGAGATCTGAGTAATCTTGGGTAATGTTCGCCAGACAAGCGACATTGCGCCCGCGTCAAAGAGAGCCCTCCGGCCGGTGCCTAACTTCTCCCCAGCCCAATTTCGACCCAGCCAAAAACGATAGGAGAGCTATCGCATAGCCCTAAGCTGCCCGTCGCGGGCGGGCGCAATCGCGTTCCGCGGCAAAAGATGCCGAACCATGAAGGACACCAGACGAGAGGACGCACCACTTCACGATGGTCGCCGGCGGTTAGTTCAGCGCCAAAAAGGGTGAAGTCATTCGGGCCGAACACCTGGCTTGCCCACGAGCGGAAATGTAAATTTCAATTCCGCACCGGCAAACGCGTCTGGAGGGTTTGAAGCAACTCGTCGGAGGCGGGAGGCGTGTCATTATACTCTTCCAGTCACCTGATGACGGCGCATGATAAGCCGCTTCGCCCGGCCAACTGCTTCACCGACCAGCGAAGCATCCCCCGAGCGGCTCGCAACTACTTCCCAGTAGGCTTTAATGCACCTTTCTGCTCCTTCGCGAGTATAAGGCGCGTCGGGATAAGCGGCTGCGAATATTTCGGGATGAGGCAGCCGGGATTGACTGCTCCCCGCCTTCCTTTCGCTTAGCGCGAAGCGAACCGTCTCGCGGGCATCCAGCGCGAGCTTGGCTTCATCGAGCCGGCTGATGCGGATCTTCGGGCCTTGCAGATCCTGCAGCACGCCGATCGGCGGATTGAATTCCAGCTCCAGCGCACGGATCGAGGCGAGCACACGGGCATGGTCGTCATGGGTCCCGTGGCAGAAGTTTAGCCTGAAAGTATCAGCCCCCGAAATAAGCTCCGGATGCTGCCGCCGTCTGACCCTGATGGATGGATTGTACGATGCTGTTCACCGCGCGGTAGGCGAACACGATGGCTGGTCCGATCGTAATGCCTGCCCCAGGGTAGATCCCACGCATCGGTGAGGTCATGTCGTTGCCGCAGGCATAAAGACCTGCGATCGGCACGCCATTTCCATTTAGGACCCTACCGCCAGGATCCGTTGACAGGCCAGTCGCAGTTCCAAGGGTCGCCGGGACAATCGGAAGCGCAATGAATGGCCCGTTTTTGATAGCTCCAAGGTTCGGGTTTTTCTTTCCGACCGCGGGATCTCCCAGGGTTCGGTTGAAAGCCGATTCACCGCGTTTGAAAAGCGGATCGCGTCCTTCAGCTGCGTGGGCGTTATGTTCTTCAACGGTCTTTTGGAGCTCTTGCGGGTCGAGGTCCAATTCCGCCGCAAGCTCCGCAATCGTCCGGCCAATTTCGATGTAGCCCAACCGAGCATACTTCTTGATACTCAATGTCCATGGCCAGGGGAGCAAGTGTCCCATCCCCCTGAGGCGGACGAATTCCTTGTCGCAGATGAAATAAAACCGCTTGTCCGCCGGATAACCGTTGTTGAACATGGCAAGGCAGATATCATGATACGAATTGGATTCATTGACGAAGCGCTTGGCATTTGGCCCCACCGCGATGACACCTGGACGGCCACGATCGAGCCAGCCATACGGGACCACTTGCGAGGCGCGGCCGTTCCTGAGAATCGACACGGGCGTCCAGAATCCACTCGATGCAACGTCATTATCGATCGCAGCTCCGAGCTTACTTGCGAGCGCAATGCCGTCTCCAGTGACATCGCTGTGGGCCAGCGTATCATTGTGCTGGTGGGCTCGGCTGAGCTGGGCTCGCAATTGAGCGTTCCGCGCAAAGCCACCAGTTGCCAGGATCACCCCATGAGAGGCGCGGATGCGGGAATCGGCGCCATCACGCTTGACGATTGCGCCAGTGACTCTCCCGCGCTCCCTCGTCAGATCAACCGCTGGGCAGCTTGGCCAGATTTCAATGCCATATCTGCGAAGGCTTACCAATAACCGCGCGATCAGAGCATTGCCGCCACTGAGTTCAGTGCCCCGCCTGTAGCGCAGCCGGTCGCGTGCGTAGCGGCTGACCCGGCGCAGGACATGCTTTAGCGAGGCAGGCGACTGGAATGGATTGAGGAAGCTTCTTACCTCGCCGGACGAAATCATCATGCCGCCGAGCACGACGCGAATCGGATCACCTATCAGGTCGAAATCCTTGCCTAGAAGCCGTCCGTCGTAAGGTGCGGGGCTCAGCGCCCGGCCCTTGTCGATCCCGCCGATTTGGCTGGAATGATAATCCGGAGCGGAGGCCAGTGTGAACTTGACTTCACTCCCATTCTCCAAGCTGGCGAGCGCCGTTGGGCCGTCTTCAAGATAGGCGTCCACGAACTCGGGGCGATAGTAGTTGCCAAGTTCGTGTTGCAGATAGATCTTCGCATTCGCAATCGAATCATCGATTTTCGCCGCTCGGGCCTGCATTGAGCATGGAATCCAGATCATGCCGTTCGACAGGGCAGTCGTGCCACCGAGCCGGTCAGATTTCTCGCACACCGTCACGCGAAGTCCGGCCTTTGCCGCATAGAGCGCTGCGGACAGTCCAGCCGCGCCGCTGCCGATCACGAGCACGTCAGTATCGCAATCGTGCGTTGGCTTGCTCGCTTTGGAGAAGGAAGCGGAATTGGGTTTCAATTTGGTGATTGGGCTATTCATTCGTGCCTCGGCGCAGAGTCTGCAGTGAATGCTGACGCTTTCGCGGGAGCGGAACGGCTTTGAATTTTTCGGCTGCAGCCTTCACCGCCCGCTCAATCGGGATCCGTTCGATGGAGGAGGCGCCAACGAAACCGACACATCCGGTCGATCGGTAGACTTCCGAGGTATCCTGAGGCTCAGCGATTGCCCCGCCATGGCAGAGAGGGATCACATCCGGGCGGACGGCCTGAGCCGCAGCATTGATCTCGTTGATGCGCCTGATGGCCTCTTCGATCGACTGTCCCTCCTCATGACCAACAATTCCGCCGCGCGTTGCGCCGACATGTGGGACAATGCAGTCGGCTCCCGCGGTTGCCATCGCTTTGGCATCCTGCGCGCTTGCGACATAGGCGAGCGAGAAGATGTTCTTCTTGCGGGCCGCCGCGACCATCTCGACCTCACGCTCAAACCCGAGCCCGACGCGGCCTCGACGATCGCGCCATTTCTCACCCATCGTTGAAATAGTCGGGTAATTGATCACGCCGGAGAATCCGGCAGCCCAGAACTTGTCCAAGAGATCATCGAGGTCGAGCCGGACGGGATCCCAAGCCTCGACACCGCCTATAACAGGAACGGAGGAGACGACGTTGCGGATCTCCGCCGCGAGTTCGAGCGTGCGCGCATTGGAATCGCCGATCCGGCTCGTCGGCAGCCCCATCAACCGCGATAGTCCGGTGCTGTAGACCACAAGCATGTCGGCGCCGCCGAGAGCTGCGCATTTTGCGACGAGGCCGCAACTGCTCGCCGCGGCAAGCACCGCCCTTCCAGCAGCAACTTGAGCTGAGATCTTTGCGAGTATTTCGGCCCGATCAAACATTCGCACGGGATGAACCTCCTGGTGTCAATTGTTCGACGATCCACGATGCGGCCGCCTCCGCAAATTCCGGATCATTGATGTGACAGTCCAACTCGCGGGCGATGATCGAGCGCGGCAGGTGTCGCCTGACCGCGTCGAACCAGGCCCTGTCGGCTTCAGGATTTCGAAAGATGCCGCCGTCCCGGTCATAGTCAGACACTCCCTTGGCCGGCCACAAAACAAGGGCGGGCGCCTTTGCTTGCGAAAGGCGCTCGGCTGTGAGCCTGCCTATGCGCTCGTTCTCCGAGACGGTCGTGCGCATGAGCGTCGTGAAGGGAGTATGCGAATAGAATTGGCGCCCCTTGAATTCGGCAGGCACGCTCGCGGGAGGGCCAAAATTCACCATATCGACGGCCCCCGGGGCTATAAGCTGCGGAATCATGCGGTGAGAAGCTGCCTTGAGCCGATCCGGACCTGCACTGGCGGTGCCCCCGACAAGCTCGTCAGCGAGTTCGGTTGTGGTCAGATCGAGCACCGCATCGAACTCGCCGGCGGACACGAGTTGCTCCATCTTGCGTCCACCGGCACCATTGGCCGGAAAGACAATCGCGTCGATACCTGCCTCTGCCAGCCGCGCGACACAGCGATTTGCCGCCGGCGTCGTGACCCCAAAGGCCGTTATCGAAACTGTCCTCCTCTTCCGCCGCTCACGAGCAGGCACATGGCGCATCGCCGCAATGGCCCGCCCGGCATTATCGAGAACGCGTTCGGTGAACGCGTTGATCCCGAAAAGATCGACCAGGGTCGGATAGAGGATGATGTCATTGTGGAGGGCGAGTTCGGCCAGAAGGGCTGGCCTCGCGCTGCTCACCAGCAGCTTCGGAAAGCCATACGGCAACTCCGAAACAACTTCACCGAAGACTGCGCTGCCCTTGCCGCCCGCTACTCCTACGATGGCGTCGATCGAACCTGATCGCAGCAGCTCCTTGACTTCTTCACGCGCGCTTGCAGCTATTTCCCGTAAGAGCTCGGCAGGTGCAGCCACCCGTGCATCCCTGCCGTCCGGCTCGCTTCTGCCCCTCCTGTTTGAAGTGCCTACATCTATCGTAAGAGTCTTGCGGCCCCACTGTTCGATCACTCGTGCGAGATAAGCGGTCTCGCGGCCCTTTGTGTCCAGGGTTGCGACGATCGCGACCTTGCCGGCAAGATCGGACGGGTGACCATCCCGGACCGACCTCTGGTCGTCCGCGCAATGGTGAGACACGATCTTCCTCCTGGACGTTTCTGGACACTTGGAGGTCTAGATCGGAGTGAAATGGCTCATAAGCCCGGATACGAGCGCGACTGGGTAAAGTTGGGTAGCCGCCAAGCGGCCAGCCGCTTCGCGGAGGACTCGAAATCCCCAAAATTTAGATTCTGAGACTGTCTGGGCTTGTCCAAGGCGATCCATGTGGCCCATTGATCTAACTGTCCCTTTAATTGCCGCTGCCTCTAGGCTTGTCTTAAACAGAACAGGAACGAACAAGCCTTGGTGCAAAAGTTTCCCCGGGGGAAACCGCGCGCCGAACCCCGGAGCCGGAATGCGATGCCGCGTTTCACTGACCGCTACGTCGCCCCGGTGACGTTTCAGCAAATTCAGAAATATGAAAACGGCCTTAGCCGGATAGCGGCCGCCGATCTCGCCCGACTGGCAGTCGCATTACGCTGCCAATTAGTCGATTTCTTCGCGCCTGATGATTCTCAGGGAGATGACCAGAGGCAAAGCATGATAGATCGCAAACCTGAAAAATTGTGGAAATGAGTCTCGACAACCCCGGGGTCTGGGTGTCATGTTTTCTCGATTTGGGGAGAGGAAATAATGGCTTCACCACTTTCAGCACACGAACAACCGGTCTCTAAAATATTTGGCGGCGATTATGTTTTTGAAATTCCCGGTTTTCAACGTCCCTACGCATGGACGGTTGAGCAGGCACGCGACCTCTTGGACGACCTTTGGGATGCCGCCAAGTCCAAAGACCCTGGGGAAGAGTATTCGCCCTACTTCCTAGGAAGTATCGTCCTCATCAAGCCTGAAAATGTCCCCGACTGCCAGGTCGTAGACGGCCAGCAGAGGCTAACGACGATTACTCTCCTTCTTTCGGCTATCCGGGCGAACCTGTCCGCCGACGAAGGCCGAGATATAACGCAACTCATCTACGAGAAGGGCAGCCAAATCCTCGGCACACAGGATCGGTTTCGACTGGCCCTGCGATCGCGCGACCTCGATTTTTTTCAGACCTATGTTCAGCGTGAGGGCGGCTTTGCCAAGCTCGTCGCATTAGGCGAGCAGAATTCAGACAGCCGACAGAATTTGCGTAGAAATGCTTTCTATTTCAACGAACGCTTAAGCGAGATGACCGTCGCTGAGCGCGTGAACCTCGCGCAATTCATAGTGACACGATGCTTTCTCGTCGTTGTCTCGACCCCTGATCTTGATTCGGCTTATCGTATCTTCTCCATCCTCAATAGCAGAGGCTTGCCGCTTGCGCCCGGCGACATATTAAAGGCCGAGATTGTCGGCGCCATAGAGGACAGCCAGCGCGACGCCTACACCAAGAAATGGGAGGATTTGGAAGAGTCTCTGGGACGCGATCAGTTCAGCGAGCTCCTGAGCCTCATCCGCATGATCTATCGCAAGGCCAAACCAAAGGGCACGGTTCTCAAGGAATTCAAAGAGCACGTCGCTCAGGCTTACAAGCCCCAGCAACTCATCGACGATGTTATCGTTCCCATCGGCGAGGTATTCGCCGAATTAACCGACTCCGCTTACGTTAGTTCGGAGAAAGCGGAAATCGTCAATGAGCACCTAAAATGGCTCAATCGCCTCGAATTCAACGACTGGCTTCCGCCCGCCATGGCTTTTGCAGTCCGCCATCGCAGTCAGCCTAAGAAGATGGAGACGTTCTTCCGGGATTTGGAGCGCCTCGCGTATTCAATGTTAATCCGCAAGAGCAGCATCAATGACCGCATAGACAAGTTCTCGCGGCTTACCAAGGAAATCGAAAGCGGCGATGATCTGACCAGCGCAAAATCGGCCTTGCAGCTTTCGCAGGCTGAACAGGCAGCAACGTACAAGGTGTTGAGTGGACCTTTGTACGACACTCTGGCCGCTCGCGCCCGAACGGCTGTCATTCTTCGCCTGGACGCGCTGATCTCTGGCGGTGGAGCAAGCTACGACTACGACACAATCACGGTTGAACACGTGCTGCCACAGAATCCCAAAGCGGACAGCAAGTGGGCTGAATGGTTTCCCGATGCACAAAAGCGCGTCGAAGTTGTCCACTCTCTCGGCAACCTCGCGCTTCTGACGAGAAAGAAAAATGCCTCCGCCAGCAACTGGGATTTCGACCGCAAGAAGAAAGCATACTTCTCAAAAGATGGCGTATCGCCATTCGTGCTCACGACGCAGGTTCTCGAACACAACGATTGGACGCCTACCATCGTTGAGGCCCGCCAGCAGCAATTATGCGAGAAACTCGAAGCCCATTGGCGTTTGCAGAACCGCAAAGCGGCCTAAGATCTGGCTTTCAACCGATCTTCTGTGAGGGAAGAGCGATCAATGAATCGTCCGACCGCGCGCTACCCGAGCGACCGTCGAAAAGCGAAGCGCTTCGGCCTCCTTGAGGTGAATGCATGCGTATGCGTGGATTCCCCGGTAGGTCCCGACGCCCTCACCGGTAGGTGGGAGGCAAGCCACCTCGACGGCACTCGCCGAGGCCGGTGCAACACCGCACGAAATCACGGCGATCACGGGCCATCAAACGTTGGGAAGAGGTGGAGCGCTACACCAAGGCAGAGCGCAGAAGGAAAACAGCAGATTCCGCGATGAAGAAATTGAGGAGTGTTAATGACTGATGGGAATCTCGTTCCGATCTCGGATGAGCAGGCCAAGGCAATTCGGGAAGCGCTAAAAACGTTGCAGGGGATTGGCGGCTTTCTCCAATCAACATTTGGGACGTTGCCTCAAGACATTGTGGGCATGCTCGGTGGCGATTATCTGAAAGTCAGGCGTGCGGAAAACATCGTTAAGATGACTGAGAAAGCCAAAAAGCGGCTTGCCGACCGTAACGTCGAAAATGCCGACGCACCGCCATCATTGGCGATTCCAATCATGATAGCCGCGGGCGACGAAAGTCGAGACGAGCTTCAAGATTTATGGGCGGCGCTGCTAGCTGCTGCTGCTGATCCCGGCCGCAACCGAGCATTTCGCATCGTGTTTATCGAGGCCGTGAAGGCGATGGACCCGTTAGACGCTGTCGTCCTCAAGGGCTTTCCCGCCAAAGGGCCGCTGAACACGGGAGATTACGATCAACTTGCGCAAACTGTTGGGTTGCGGGCCGACCAGGTGGCAGTCTCCGTCACCAATCTCGAGCGTCTTCGCCTTTGTGATTACGCCAACGAGAGGCGGTTTGTGAGGATCACACCGCTAGGCCGCGAATTGCTGCGCACTATTGAATAGGACGCATGGGGAGCAAACGGTGTCCCACTGAACTGAGCGGTGGGACAAAAACGATGATTTTGCTCAAAAGATCAACGTCGTTTTCGCTGAATGGCACTCCCTAGGAGCCTCTGGTTAGTATTCCAACGTCAAAGAGAGTAGCGATTTTTCTGCACAACTTCATTGATTTATTAAATGTCAAACTTCGCGTTGCCATCAAAGAATGTCCGAGTGCTTGTTGGACGTTTTATCTGACGTTTCTGTGTAGAAAAGGACGCTAGCTCGGGCCTTGCATAACCCGTCGCAAGCGCCATGATCTGGCTGAGCAGTCGGGCGTCTCGCCCCCGCAAACAAATGGCGAATATCTGTGAAGGTCTGTCAGGGGCAATGCGAGCGCTCCTGCTGTCGGCGATACTGGCTTGCTCGATCATGCCGGCTTCTGCATCTGATATTGTCGGCAAGGCCTCTGTCATCGACGGCGACATGATCGAGATACATGGCCAGCGGATTCGGCTGTGGGGCATCGACGCCCTGGAATCGGACCAGCTTTGCCGCGGCGATAACAGCAAGCACTACCAATGCAGTCGGACGGCTCTGGAGTACGCAGTGCTCTGCCGGTCTAGCTCAATCTGAAACGCATCCAGCGCTTCGAGGATGTGGTCCTCAGCAGCGGATATGTCGCCCAGTGCGAGGTATTCACGAATGTCCCCGAGGTCTTCAGCGAGCTGTCGGCGGTCTTCTTCCAACTGAGCCGGCGATAGCCCATGAGCGGGCATCTCCTGGTACGGAACGGCCCAAGGTCCGCTAAATGGCTACGTCAAGGCGGAGGTGCTCCTCCTGCATCTAACGCCATTGAACTTACACACATGGTAGGTTCACTGGGGGATATTAGCGTCCGAGGTCCTTAGCCAGCCAAGAGTGTGCCGGGTGCTGCCGCATCATCGAAAGGATCGCTCGCAATGGAGCGACCTGACGGGGCCCTCTGTGTTTCGATGAAGGCGCCCGATGTGGTACAGCAGTTCCGAAACGAGGTGATTGAGTGCAACCGTGTGGATTGGAAGCCGCCTCGCCGTTTGAACCGACTGGGGCAAGCGTAGCTGGCGGATCTTTGATGGATTTGGGCTCGCGCATGATCGCGAGCCGTCCAATTCCGCGACACCAGTTCCCGACCGCCCGGCGAGGCGCGCTAAGAGTCAAAAAGATGCCGCTGCCGGAGTTTTCCAGCAGCGGCGCCAGTCAGGGAGGAAGCAGACGAGCCGGTCTGCTAGCGGATCCGTAGGGCGCAGAAAGCTCGCCCCGAAATTTTCATACCCGAGACGCTTCACGGGCCCTCTTCATCGCGAGCGGAGCTCGCTCAGTATCCTGCAGCAAATCGCATCCGGCACTCAGGACGAGCGCGGAGAGCCCAGTTAAGCAGCCAGGAGGAAACGGCGCCGACGACCATCCCTTCCTAGCCGAACCTGGCTCCTGCGCCAAAGAAAGCATGACGGTGCTACGATAACGATCGACGTCGTGGTCTAGACCTGGATGAAGCGGCGTGTAAGATCGGCGGAAGCATCAATTGGGTAGGGTTGGGTAGAAACCGTGAGAGCCAATGTCTTAGGTCGCCTTGCCGCAAGCCTCTGCTCGTCTCGCGGTGATCAGATGACGATCTATGCGCCGTCACTGCGGACCCTTCCACCGAACGCCATGCTGGTCATGGCCACGCTTCCCGTCATCGACTGGAATGACTGTCTCCTGCGAGACTTGCAAGCGAGGCCCAAAGTGCCCCCTTCCTGCTATGCGGCGATCGTCATGATCGACCCGTTTGCATGCTGGGAAGATCTCGGTGATTTGTTGGAAGATGCAAGGATGACCGGAGTGACGAACTTTCCGCCTGCCTGCATGATCGAACGGACACCGGCAGGAGTGCCGCTCGAGCGCGGTCAGGAGCTCGAGCTTCGCCGTATGGAGTGGTTTGCAAGGCGAGGGTTCAAAGTCCTGTTTGTCGCGGCGGACGAGGCAAGGATGACAGCAGCCGAGCAACGGCTAGGTTCACAACTGGATGGGTCCGTCTATCTGCGACCCGAGGCGCTTGCGCTGCCGATTGGATCGGACATCGGGCTCGTAAGCCTTGGCTCTCAGGGATCGTCGTCGGTACCGAAGTTCTCCCTGGAGCATGCCGCCACGGCCAAGCAGCCGCTCCGACGGGCATGAGGCCTTATTCGAGGATCCGCAGTTTCTTGATTTTGTTGTAGAGGGTTTTGCGCGAAAGCCCGAGAGAGCGAGCAGTCTTGCCGCGGTGAAGCCGGTTTCTCTTCAGGCCCTCGATAATCCAGTCTCGCTCGGACAGCGAGGCCGCGGGCCGTGCGCCTGAAGGTGGCTCCAACAACGGCTTTAGCACCTCACCGGTGATGTGACTTGATGGCAGCGTCACGAGCTGGTTCACGACCTGCCGCAACTCGCGCAAATTGCCTGGCCAATCGTGCCCGGCGAGCGCAAGGAATGCAGAGTTTTCTATCGTGAGCGTCTGGGCGCTGGAATCTCCTTTGGCTTCGACGGTGAAGTGTTGAACGAGTTGCGGCAGATCTTCAAGCCTGTCGGGTAGCGAAGGTAATTGGACATCCAGCCCGGTAAAAAGGTCGAGAAGCCGCGCGCACAGAACCGTTTCAAGGCCTGCGCCTCGGGCCACGGTCGCGGTCGCAATGATCCGGGCATTGGAACGCATGACAGTTACCCCGTTCAGAGGGGTAAATCCGCCTGTCTCGAGGTAATCGGCAAGGCGCTCCTGTCCATCGCGCGAAAGTTGCTCGACATGCAATAGTACGACGGCACCTTCACTCGACGCCTCCAGGAGTGACAATTGCCGTCTGCCGCTCTCAAGACGCTCGGCACCGAACAACGGGCCAAGTATATCCATCGCCGGACCAGGGCGGCAATGAAACAACGCCGCCTTGGCGTGCCTGCGGTCGCTAAACGCGTGAACCAGGGTTGCTATTCTACGCTTGCCAGAGCCAGCCTCTCCCCAGATGAGGACCGGGCGGGGGGTCGCCGCAACGCGTTTGGTGATCTCGAGGATGCGCTTCATTGCCGAGGACTGCGCGATCACGCCGTGCCTGAAACCACTCAACTGCAGCTGCCGTTCGAGTAGATCCACCTTTTCGCGCAGCAGGTGGATGGTCTTGAAGCCCGACGTCACCTCGAGGACCGACATCTCCAGAGGCACGCGGTCCAGCGAAGAGCCTCCTATGAATCCCTGGATTCCGGTCTCGCGACAGATGTCGAGGAGTTCGTCCGGCTTTGTGATCGGGCCCCCACCAAGCAGGCAGATGGTGCTCTTGTTGACGGATTGAGCAACGCGCGCAACGGCATTCGTACGGGCTGCAAGTTCAGACAGGCTGATCGACGGCTCGGACTCGCTTTCAACCGCGCGGTTTAGATTGAAGTTGATGCAAATGGCCTCGGCGCCCGCTTCGACCATTCGACGCGCCTCGGATTGACTGCGCGTATAGGCAATCGTCATCAGGCCGCGTTTAGCAGCTTTCACGAGGAACTCGATTTCCCTGGAGTAACCAAGACCACACTTCTCGAGCAATGACCGGCGCTCATCGTCGATGTGAATGACCGATGGGAAGTTGGTCACACCGGCAAATCCCCATTTGATGATCCGATCGAGCCAACGATCAAGATCGAGCTCGGGGTCGAAGGTACACGCGCCGAAGAAGACCGGCAGCTTCGTGCTGGGCAGGATTTCGGTCCGTCCGAAGCTTGCCACGAATTCGTTACTGTTGCGGATTGGGAGGATCGAGGCAGGTGAGGCCCCACCCATGGCTCGAAAACGGCCCGCATTGAGCGCGAGCACAAAATCGGCCCCCGCCCGCTCGGCGGCCCTGGCGGTCATGCCCGACCCGATCCCCGCACCAAGGACAAACGAACGGGAATTGCGGAAGAACTGCCTGATACCGGCTCCCTTCACCTCAGCCGTCCGCCTGTCAATCCTGGGCCGCGCATCATCGCACGGCTCTACGTGAAGACTAGCTCCAACTCGCCGGTGCGTGCAACCGCCGTACCGCCTTTCCATTGCTCATGAACAAGTGGCAATCGGCTGGAGCGGCGGTGAGGGTGAGCTTGGAGGCGCCTTTGGGCCAACCGGATTGTGGCGCCCTGGCGACGAGAGCTTCGTTTCCGGCATTACCGTAGATGTACGTGACGCTGCCGAGATGCTCGACGAAATCGACTCCAAGTTCAATCGAGATCTCCTGCTGCCCGGGCCTTGACGAGGAGAAGTCATCCGGGCGAATTCCAACAGTGACCGGCTTGCCAACCAGCATCTGGTCCGGCTGGATCGGAACGGAGATCGTAGGACCGGCGTCCAAGCGGACGTCCATGCCATGTTGATGAGCTGCCTCGACGCTGCCGCCCAGGAAGTTCATCTTGGGCGAGCCGATGAATCCTGCCACAAAGCGCGAGGCGGGATTGTGATAGAGATCGTGCGGGCTGCCGACCTGTTCGATGTTGCCGTCCTTGAGCACGACGATCTTGTCAGCCATGGTCATCGCCTCGACCTGGTCATGCGTCACGTAGATCATGGTATTTCCGAGCTGCTTGTGGAGCTTGGCGATCTGAACCCGCATTTGCACGCGCAAGTCGGTGTCCAGATTGGACAGGGGCTCATCGAACAGGAACACTTTTGGTTCTCGCATGATGGCGCGCCCGATTGCGACGCGCTGGCGTTGCCCGCCTGAAAGCTGTCGAGGCTTGCGATCCAATAGATGGTCGATCTGCAAGAGCGACGCTGTTTTGGCTACCTTGGCGGCGATCTCAGCTTTCGAGGCTTTCGCCATGCGCAGCGGAAAGGCCAGATTCTCCCTGACCGTCATATGCGGATAGA
The DNA here is from genome assembly GCF_025200885.1 of Bradyrhizobium huanghuaihaiense. Taxonomy (NCBI): domain Bacteria; kingdom Pseudomonadati; phylum Pseudomonadota; class Alphaproteobacteria; order Hyphomicrobiales; family Nitrobacteraceae; genus Bradyrhizobium; species Bradyrhizobium huanghuaihaiense. The sequence continues at coordinate 8,527,252 of NZ_CP104172.1, forward strand.
GAGCGTAGCTTTGAAAGACCATGCCGAGGTTGCGATCGGCCGCATCAATGTCGTTGACGAGCTCATTGTCGATGAGGAGCCGCCCACCGCTGATGGGCTCAAGCCCGCCAATCATGCGCAAAAGCGTGGATTTGCCTGACCCGGATGGACCGACAAAGACGACAAATTCGCCGTGATCAATCGCAAGGTCGATATTGCGCAGGATCTCGATCGTCCCATAGGCCTTCTTCAGACCTTCCAGGCGAACATCGGCCATTATGCCCTCCTCTGGTGCGGGCGAGCCGCGCGAGCGGCACTTACCTCAACGTCGCGCAAGCTCGATACGATGAAGTCGGGGGCCATCAGGGACGGGTCCTGACGCATCGGCACGCCGGTTGTAACAAGCACCGTAACGAGCCCCGCCCTCTTTCCGGCCTGAATATCCGTAGGAACCTGGTCTCCAATCATAATCGTCGAAGCGCGGTTCGTACCGAGGCGTGAGAGCGCTGTCTCGATCATGGGCACTTGCGGCTTTCCGACGATCGAAGGCTGTACTTGAGTCGCGGCAGCCACAGCTGCAATCGTCGCACCAGCCCCGGGTTCGAACCCGCTGGCCGTCGGTAACAGAAGATCGGGATTAGTTCCGATGAAGACAGCGCCATTGAGGATCGCCTCAACGGCAATTTTCATCTTCTCGTGCGTGATATCCCGGTCAAGCCCCATCACAACAACTTCGGGGGTTCGCTCAGTGACCTCGAGCCCGACATCGCGCATGGCCGTGACAAGCGACGGAGCGCCGACGACAAAGACTCGCGTCAATTGCGGATAATTCGTTCGAATGAGTTCTGCAGCCGTGACGGCGCTTGTTACGACCTGTGACGGCGCGATTGCAAGCCCAAATCCAGTCAGTTTTAGGACGACGTCCTCAGGGGTATGTGTGGAATTATTCGTCACAAAACAGAACGGCACGCCGGCCTTCTGCCATCGCGTGAACGCTTCTATGGCATCCGCAATGGCGGTGCTGCCACGATAAACGACGCCATCCAGGTCGGAGATGATTCCTTCTATTGGCGGCCAGTTGATGTTGGCGCCGGTGCTAGCCATTCATCAGCATCCCGCCATTCACATGGACAATCTGCCCGGTCATGTAGGAGGCTGCGGGGCTCGCCAGGAACACCGCGAGGCCTGCGATATCCTCCGGCGATCCGACCCGACCGAGTGGAATTCGGCCACTATGGCGCGCTTCGGTCTCCTCCCGTGGACGCCCATGCATGGGCGTGTCGATAATCCCGGGTGCAATTGCATTGACGTTGATCTTGAGCGGAGCACATTCATAAGCGAGCAGCTTTGTCACATCGTGCACGATGGCTTTTGACAAGCAATAGTCGGCACCGCCAGCCTGGTAGTTGAAAACCGCGCCTTGAGATGACAACGAGGACCCGACATTGACGATGCGGCCACCCTTGCTCTTCATGAAGCGCTCGATCGCCAGCTTGGCACAACGAAGCACTGCGACGGAATTGATCTGAATGGTTTTCTCGATTCGATCGGCATTGCCGGTCAGAAGCGGCTGAGCCGATTTTATCCCAGCGTTGTTGATCAGGACATCGAGCCTACCGAAGCGCTTGGCGATCTCATCAAGCACCCTGCCGACATCGTCTTCTCGTGACACATCCATGCTCATCGGCAGGATGCCGTTGCCGTACCGCAATCGCGTCAGAATGTCCCGGAGGTTTTCCACATTTGCGTCGGTTGCCAGGACGTTCGCGCCGCCTTGACGGAAAGCATTGGCAATGGCTGAGCCAATGCCTCCACCCGCACCGGTCACGAGCACGGTCCTATCTGCAACTGAGAACTGTTCGGTCATTCCAACTCCAGGATAGTTTGAGATTTGAGAAACTCGTCGACGGCTTCGCTGGTTGGCATTGCTTTTTGCGCGCCACGTCGCGTTACACACAGCGCTGCCACCGCAAGGGCCTTCTTGACGGCTTGCCGTATCGGTAGCCGCTGAGCAAGAGAGGCTGCGAAGGCTCCATTGAAGGCATCGCCTGCGGCGGTCGTATCGACGACCTTCACAGGAAATGCCCGGAGCGCAAAAGACGCGCCAGCATCGGCGTAGTAGGCCCCTTGCGCGCCAAGCGTGATCAGGGCTGCTCTCGGGCCGAGATCAAGGAGCTTTCCGGCCGCATGAGCGGCGCTGTCGAAGTCGCGCACCTCGACGCCGGTGAGCTCGAAAGCCTCGGTCTGGTTTGGAGTGACGAAATCAACACTCCTCCACGCCGCCGCCGATAGGCCGGCCCTCACGGGGGCCGGATTGAAAATGAGCTCGAATCCCTTGGCGCTCTTCATTGCAAAGAGGTGATTGAGGGCGCCGACCGGCATGCCCATCTCGGCAACGACAATTGCGTCCCGCTCAATGAATTCGGCGGCCTTTTCGACCATGCTTGATGTGACATTTGCGTTGGCTCCGGGGTCTATCACGATCATGTTGGAGCCATCATCACCGACCAGGACGAGAGCTGAACCCGATATCTCCCCTGGGCACACCGCCACTGCATCGAGACCGACACCTGCCTCACGCAGCGCTTGCAGCAACGATCGACCGTCGTCGTCATCGCCAAGCCGGGTGTAAAAGCTCGGCCGAAGGCCCAATCGAGCGGCGGCGACCGCCTGATTGGCCCCCTTGCCTCCCGCATGCCGCTTCAAGCATCCCATCAGGCTTTCACCGGGCGTTGGAAGCCGCTCGACGTTGAAACAGAGGTCGAGATTGGTCGTTCCAAAAAACATCAATGGCCTCGGGCTCATTTCACGGCCCCGAAGGTAAGACCACGTTCGAGATGACGCTGGCCAAGGATGATCAGCACGACCGGCACAATCATGGTCACCACCAGACCCGCAGCCATGACCGGATAGAACTGAACGCCCGGATTGAGCAGCTTGAGGAGGGCGACGGTGACCGGTGCTTTCGTCGAACTGAGGATCAGGCCGAGAGCGAAGTTGTGCCACGCAAGCAGGAAAATGAGCAATGAAGCGCCTATCAAGCCGGGCTTTAGAAGCGGAAGGACGATATGCCAGACAACCTGGAATGGTTTTGCACCATCCATGGCCGCCGCCTCCTCAATGTCCTTTGGGATGTCCTCGATATATGAACGGCTCAGCCAGATGATCATCGGCAGCGTGACGACCTGATAGACCCAGATCATACCGAAATAGGTGTCATAAAGACCGACTGTCTGGAACACACTGAACAGAGGTATGACGACAAGGAGCGTCGGCGCGAAGCGAAAGCCCAGAATGAAGAATGCGATGTCCTCCTTCATCGGGATATCGCGCCTCGCCAGGACGTAGCCTGCAGGCACCCCGGCGATCAGCGAAACGAGCACCGCACCAAGCGAGATCGCAACGCTATTGATGACCGGCGTCAGGAAATCAACCTTGATGGTGCCGTAGCTTGTTGCCCCGGCCTGGGCTGCATCGAACAAAACGCGGAAGTTTTCGAAAGTCGGCGTGAAGCTGAAGCGCGGCGGCCAGGTCATGACCTCGGCCTGCTGCTTCAGCGACATCATCACGATCCAGACCAGCGGAAATGTCAGGATCAGCGTACAGGCAACGACCAGCAGATTGAGGAACAAGCTTGCCGGCGTTGAGCGATTTAAACGCATCTCAAGCCTCCTCTAGCTGACACGCTGCCGGACCGAGCGCCATAATTTCACCATGGCCAAAGTCCCGAGAAGCACGAGCAACCAGTTGATAACCATGAGCGCTGCACCACGCCCGAAGGCAAGATTTTGAAAGGCCGTGATATAGGCGCGGACCGAGAGCACGGAAGTACTGTCACCCGGGCCGCCCTGGGTCGTTCCGAAGATGATGTCGAACTGATTGAGCGATTCGATCAGCCGAAATACCGCGGCGATCAGGATGTATGGCGCAATGAGCGGAAGCTCTATATGGAGGAACGTTGTCCAACCCTTCGCCCCATTGACCCGCGCAGCTTCTCTGATCTCATCGTTGATGCCCTGCAAGCCGGCGAAGATGATCAGCGCGAAAAATGGCGTATAAGTCCATATGTCGATGAGAACCAGCGAGAACATCGCCGTGCTGGCGTCTGAAATCCATGCGAACCGGCTGATCCCAATAAGCGAGAGCAAATAGTTCAGGATTCCATTCTGCGGATCCATCATTGTGGTCCACATCAAGGCGACGCTCATTGGCGGCAGAACCAACGGAAGGAGAATGACGGGTCGCATCAGCCGGGCAAGGAACACCCCACTTGCGAACAATTTGGCAAGCGCAAGCCCGAACAACGCTTCCGCGAGCACCGCGGAGCAGGCATACGCCATAGTCGCCCGCACGCTATTCCAGAAATCCTGGGTCTTGATCGCCACTTCATAGTTGGTGAATCCAATGAAGCGAACCAGAGGACGACCAAACTTGAGATCGGTCAGCGATTGAAAGACCCCATAGAAGAACAGAAAGAGAAATCCAAGCAGGATGATGATGGCGGGCGCAATCCCAGCAAGGCTCCACCAGTCGAGCGCATGCTCCTCGGCGCTTTGCACCTGCTCGTTTTTGGATGGCGCCAGTTGGCCTGCCGATGATTGTAACGTTACGGTTGCGTCGGTGCCTCGAAGGTCCATTGCTCACTTCTCAAAAGATACTCGGGCGTGGTGGGGCGGCAAACCCTTATGCCGCCCCCCGATCGCCTTACATGGAAGAGCGGATCTCGGAGGCGAGGTCGGTCAACGTCGCCTTCACGTCCGCGCCATTGACCATTTTCTGCATGGCGACCGCCCAGGCGTTCATTGCCTCGGCAAACCCTACGCGCGGCGTAAAGGCGAGCGCTGCCCTGTCCTGCACGCTTTTGAAGGTATCCACGAAGTTCGTGAATTCGGGTTTGGCCGCATAGTCGAGCCAAGCCTTGTCGCTCCAGGTCGAAGCGCGCGGAGAGTTGACGAGCTTCCCGGCGACGGCTCCGTTCAGCTCGACCTGCTTTGACGTCGCCCACTGAATGAACAGCCAGGCCGCTCCCTTTTTCTGGGAGGCAGCATTGATGGCCAGGGACCAGATCCAGATGTTCGATTCAAAATTCTTGCCATTCGGAGCGCGCAGCGGATGAGCGAATGCGATCTTGCCCGAAGCGGGCTTGCCCGCAACGTCGTTCCAGAACCCGAACATGTTGGAATCGATCGCCATCGCGGTCCGGCCCGAATTGATGCCATCGACCACCTGATACCAGTTGTCGTTGGCAAAGGATGGAGCAGCGCACTTCTTGATCATCTCCACATAGTCCTTGTGGAAGGCGATCGACTCGCGCGAATCGAGACCGGTTTCCAGCTTGCCGTCCTTGACGACGAAGTCGTGCACACCATAGGACTTGGCGATCGAGATTGCGGCCGTGTGGATGCTGCTCCAAAAGCGCACTCCCCGCACGCCCAGAGGTGTGATCCCGGGATCGGCAGATTTCAGCTTTTCGCATGCGGCGGACATTTCCGGCGGAGTCGTCGGGACCTTGATGCCGTGCTTGTCGAGAATGTCCTTCCGGTAGAACAATTGAATGTTTTCGAAACCGTGCGGGATGGCCCACACCTGTCCCCGGCCGGCCTCGATCTGCTCGCCCTTGATCTCCCATGTCAGCGCATCACGTAGTGCGGGGAAGAAGTCCTTGTAATCATAGCTTGCCGAGGTGAGCTTGGGATCGTTCAGGTATCGATCGAGCGGCTCGAGCAGTTGACCGGGCGCGAGATCCCAAGCCGGCTGAATCCCGGTGCCCACGACGTCCCACGAGGGCGACTTTGTGCTCAGCTGGATGGTCAGCTTATTCCAGTAGGCGTCGTCCGGATAAAGCTCGGGCGTCACCTTGATGCCTGTCAACTTCTCGAACTCAGGCAGCTGTGCTGCGACTGCGTCAGCATACGGATGGATGTCGTATGCCCACACAATCGAAGCGCCCTCGAACTGGCGCCAATTGATATCCTCCGCTTTGGCGTGGCCGAAAGATGCGGCCGCACCGGCCAAGAGCGTTGAGCAAATCAGAGCGGTTTTGACAAAATGAGCCGAATGGCCGCACAAAGCGGCTGGCGTCCTTGGCATTAGTCCCTCCTTCGGGGCTCATTGGCCCGCAAATCACGTGCCCTCCTCATCTGGGGCCGCGAGTGCTGGGAACGCTAACCGTCATTTTCTGCCGATATGCACCCATTCAGACCGAAGTTGGGTAACATTGGGTAAGTCAAGAAAGCAGCATCGCGGAGCGCCATAGTAGGAGATGATCAATGCAGGCGCATGTTCAGGCCCCGCGAAGCCAGCTCCGCAAAGAAGGCGCGATCCTGGCCAACTGCTCGCGCGTTTGCATCAGTAGCTGGTTCAAATGCTCTATTGATCGCGCCGCTCGTCACAGACGCGGCGATCTTGTTCTTGAGGGCTGCCTCAGACAGACGACAGCTCGCTGCAGAATAACGAGACATTGCCGCGATCTTTCGGAATCTCCCATGGCACCGACGACTTGTCTCTCGACTGGCCGAACGGCGGTGCGATAGGCGCTGCGCCGGCAGCGTTGGGAAGTGTCTGATCTTGCTTTCCTCGAAGCAACCGGCTTTTCGACTTCGTCCGCCACCACTTCTCTGGGGTCGTTCGTCTGACCTGCTGCTACATGGCATCGTCGCAGGCAGTTCAAGCCGGCGAGAGGTTCGATGAGCGCGGAACGCCTTCTAGAGCCCCTCGCGCGAACTGGCGCACCGCTGAGGGCCGTCTCGCCGCGCGCGACCACAAGCTGATCCAGCAGAAATACGACGGATCCTGCCCGTTAAACGCCGCGGAACGTCTTGGTTGCAATGCTAACATCCCTCGCTGATCGGCTTGGGGAACAAGCATGGCTAGGGCGTTTCGCAGTACCGTCATGGCACTCACTTTTGTCGTCGTCACCGGCAGTAACATAATTTGGAGTTTGCTGGATGATTACGTCGCGTGCGGCCTAGCGCTAGCCGGTTCAGTCACCGCCGGCTTTTGCGTCGAGCGCGCCTTCATCAAACGGTCCCATCGCGAAATGATCCGTCAATACGGCGCAGACTGGCTGGCTGGTAGCGAGCGCATAGATTCTGGCGGACCAACTAGGACGGTGAAGGCGGAGAAATGACAGTCGATCGGAATATCCTCGAGAGCGGCGCGAAGCGGGAGGCAACCAAGCTGGAGGTGCTCGATTGCCAACCCTCGGCGCAATCGTTGCGAGCCCATGCATCGGCGATCGAGGCATTGCGCGCCTGGTACGCCATGCAGTCAACCGTTAATACCGTCGCGCTCTACGACGCCGCAGCAGCGCTGTTCGGCTCGGCTTTCGACCGGGCCGAATACCATGAGGTCGAGTGAATATATCTGATCTCGACGCGCTTGCAGTTCGGCAAGCGCGATGCCGAAGTCCAGATTATCTTACGTCGACAGAACGGGTGAAAGCCTCTAATTTGATTCCTTTCGTTACGTCGCGAGGCCGCCACTGTAAGTCTCTGCCTCACAACGATATTGGGCACGCGCCCCAGGAGGCAGGCGATTAGCCTGAGATCATTTTATGACTCCCCTAGGGGACGCCGCTTGTCGAGACAACACTCTGTCCGCTCGACAATCGGCGTTTCGATAAAGATTCACGACATCGTAGAGATCGCGCGGGCGCGTTCGCTCGGCCAAAAAGCCCTGAACTTTTCTGGGAAGGCCTCAACGTAGTCGTAGGCCAGTACCTCGATGCCGTCTTCAGGCATGTCGCAATAAGGATGAAAAATGTCGGCGGGACCGGCGGCAGCCCGAAACGTCGGCTCCATTGTTGCCCACGCGTTAAAAGGCCCATCGAATGGCCGCGCCTCGGGTCCTGCCTCTTCGCTCGTTATCGATGAGTCCCGTAACGGTTGCCAGTTCGCGAATTGAGATAAGTCCCACCACGGTGTGATGAGCCGGATCCGCCCAAATAGCTGCCGCCATGACTGGTAGTGTGATGTCCGCCGCCGTAGCTGACGCGCCCGCCACGTCCTCCGCGTGCGTTTGCTTGTCCGATCACGCCGAGCAGCAACAGACCGGCAACTATTGCAATCAACTTCATATTTCGTCCGCCCCTTTCAAATGTGCAAGCCTATCCAAGCGCAGCCGATGCGTGATAACAATCTTTGATTCGCGCAAAATATGCAGCTTTACGCGGGGAACAATTGCAGCCGAGCCGATTTCCGGCGCGAGTAAGGCGCGCGCTTATCCCCGAAACGTCTAGATCTCCAAATGGAGCCGGTGAGCTCGTCTGAATGCCCAATCGATCGAGCAGAAATACCGCAGATGAAGGACCCTCTACGCTGATTATCATCATGACCGCGATGCTAACATAGGTCCGCTACTTGCTCGGGGCCAACATTGTCAACGCAGGAAATTTCCACCCAGTCGACTGCTGCAGCCGATCGGGATCTCACCTTCGTAGTAATTGAGCGTCATCGCGAGCTGTCGGCGCATTACGATATGGCCTTATCAGTATCGGCGAAGCTCGATGGGCCCGAGTTTGATGCCGCCGACGAAATCAGCAGTCAAAGGAACCATGCTCTCGCGGAGCATGCGAATGTGCTCATCCGCTCAAGGCCAACGACGATCGCGGGCGTTATTGCTCTGACCCGTTACGTCGGCAGCCTACGAGAGTGGGAACTTCCCGATGATGATGCATGGTATGGGGTTTTCTTAGAAGGACTGGCAGACGCGATCGATGGAATCGCCATGGCGCAGCGGCTTGGGCGGGACGGCGATTAACATGGCGCTCGCTTTCATCTTCCGCGGCATACTTTTCTGGGGGGCCATTGCTGCGCTTCTCTATTTCGTGTGGAATTTGCCCTTCTGAAGCCCGACAACTAGGGGCTCGCCCGAACCAGTGCCGAGGCAATGAGGAGCGGCGGCTTTTCAACCACGTAATCGCCCACTACGATATCGGTTTCGCTCGCCCTGCCCGAAGCTGATCCGTCTTGAAATCGTCGACCACGAACGCCTTGGCAGCGGCGTCGAGGATACTATCGCGGACTTCCTCGAGGCGCTCGATGCGCCAGATTTCTTCGTCCGATCGGTTGGCCGTGATTTTCACCTCTGTCATGAGCCCCCTTAGCTCAGTGGAAAGAGCGGGGAGTTTCTACGTCTCGTGGGTAGGTTCAAGCCCTGCTGAGGGCATCATCCACGGTCGCGTAGCTCCCGGCGGCCGATCAGAGCTTTAATCAGGGTGCCAACAAAGCCTCCGAGCGTAAGACCACCCAGGACCAGAAACAGTAGATCGGGATTTAGCATAAACCGTCAGTGTTGTGGTTGTATTCGCGAGACGGCAGCAGGATTTCCTCAAATTCTGCAGCTTTTCGCTCGTTCCGGGCCGACCATGCGACATATGGGCCGCGCCTCGGTTGATGTGGGAATTCGCTCCGCATCCTCTGCGGCAACAGCCAAGGCACGAGAAGATTGAGCGCCTGATCTGGCGTTAGCTGAAAGTGAACGCCTACCAAGCTTGCGAAAACAACGGTAATCTCGTCATCGGCCTGCTCAACTCAACTATGACCGCCGCCGACTGTTGAGTTCAATCTCATCGATCCGGTCGAAAGCACCTGTTCATTCGCCATCGCCACTCTCTCCCTCGACAGTGCCTGAGTTGGCCACGGTCGCGCGGCTCAAAATCGTCTTAGCGTCAATAAAGACCCACAGCGGCACTAGTTCCGGCCTCTAGGTAGCTTTCTTGATAGTTGAAGTCGACTCGGTGAGCGGCATAAGCGGCAGTAGTAGCTTCCCTTGCTTAAGCCCGGGCTGATGCTGGAATCGCGCTAGCTTGCACCCGAGCCGCATTAGGTTACATTGCAGCCAGACCCACATTGTCCGAAGCCACAGGACCCGCTGCCTCACTGGGGCTCATCCTGAGATACGATTATGTCGGTGAGGACTCCAAAGGCCTTGTCGCTTCCTTCATCAACAAGCTGAGATTACTATCGAGGCAGACGTACTACGGATTGAGAACAACGTGAGACCGACGAGAATTTCGGCACCGGTAATGCCAACGTCTCCCGAAGACAAGGTGGTCTGCGCGACTTTGCTTGCATTCACCGCTTGGCTGTTCGTTGGATTACCTATTTTTTATATGTCATCTGAGGGCGAGATGTTTGATTGGGGAACAGTTCCGCAGTGGCTTACGGCTTTGATCGCCGGTGGGGCGTTGATTGCAGCTATGGTGTCCATTAGCAGTCAGCGCGAGATCGCGCGAAAGCGGGCCGCAATGGACTTCTTCGCAAAGACTGAGATGGATCGAGACACGCTCGCTTCACACAAGAAGTTCACCGATGCGGTCGCGGTGCTCGATACCCACCTAAAGGCGAGAAAACCGTGCGCCGATTTTGTCTCCGCTCCAGGATATTGGCATATCAGAGACTATCTAAATCTGCATGAACTTATGGCCGTCGGCGTTAAGAACGATGTGTTCGACGATCATGTTTGCTTTAATTTCTGGTCTAGGGAATTGGGTGACGCCTACAGGCGCACCAAGCAATTGATTGAGTACATCCAAACCAAGGAAGCCGACGAGCACGATACTTACACCGAGCTTGTGGGTTTAGCCTTACGGTGGCTGGAGAGAGAGCCCGCTGTCCGCCGTGCTCTACATCACCAAGCTGCCTAAAGGGGCAAGGGGCGACGGAAGTCGGTTCGGACTACCTATTGCTCCCAGCGCCCCGCCATGCTCGCCGCCAGCTCGAGCAGCTCAGGCTACTCCAAGTCCCGCACCAGCACCTGCGCGAACCCGGTCGCGTCGCCGTAGTTGGTATGGCCCTCTGCAATCTCCTCGGCGAGCGTCTCCAAGTTCCAGTTGACCACGTGGGGGACGAGCCCGGCGAGCTTGGTCGTCAGGCTGGCTAGAAGGACCGCTGGGATTGCCTTTGCCGTCCGGGCCAGCTCGGACGAGGTGCTGCGCGCCGGGCGCATCAGCGTACTTCGAAGCGAACTGGCGGAGGTACAGTTCGATCAGGTTCAGGTTGGTCACATGGGTTCGATCTAGTCCAAAGTTGCGAGGTGACGCCGCCAGCGCCGTCCCGCGTTGATTTTCTCACTCCGACTCCCCGTTCTGCTCCAATCATTCCGACCGCCGATCTGTTGCTCCGCTTCCAGTTAACCCCTAGAGGGATTTAACTGGAGCGGAGCAGATCAGGTGCGCCAGTTGCTCCGGTTCTGCTCCGGTCAACTGGAGCAATTGGAGCAGCCAGCGCTCCTAATCGTGCTCGGCGGCCTCAATGAACTTCTTCGGCTTGCGGCGCTCGTCGGACCACTCGACCTCGACCAAAGCGCCCGTTTCCCGCCCTCTCTTGAGGAGCGCCACGACCTTGGGCCCATCCCGCTTGTCGGTACAGGCCCAGTGTCTTCGCGACTGCGATGCCAAACCAGCCGTCCGCCCGTTGGTCGGCGCGCCATTGGCGGGCCTTGATCGCCAGAGCGCATCGCTCGACGCGGCATCCTGGCGCGTCCCTCGAGTGTGGGAGCCGGGCTGGCCAATTTGGCTCACGCGAGTCTCTAGGCGCGTCAGCTTGCCGACAGCTGATCCTAATAGAGAGAGAACCAGAGCGCGAATCTGCTCAGGATAGCGAACCGACTCAAACGGAGGGGATATGGACCCATTTAACCGCATCAACCCATTCGACCGGGATTTCGCTGCTTACAACGCCGCGGTGACACAACGGCAACAGCAGCAAGCGGAGTTTGAGCCGTACTTGGATGAAGTCCCGCAGCTTGATACCACAGCCGTCGCAGGGGGTCCTGTGTCTCCAGATCGCTACTCTCCTCATCTGGCTGACGAAGACCGTAGACTCACCGAGGCGGAATTTGGAGCCAGCGGTCCTCATCCCGAAAACGCAGTCACCAGAGGCGACGGGCACGTCGCTACGCAGCAGAGTGCGCGGGAAGCTTCGAGTTGGCCGAGCGAGCTGAGTGCGGAAGGTCACGATCAGGATTCGCTGCGAGGGATGATCGGCGAAGCCCTCCTAGCATCGTCTCTCAGGCCAACCGCGCACGACCACCAAGCACCGGATCCCGGAGAAGCCGTTCGTCAGTTCAACTGGAGCGACGGCTACCAGCCGGCTCCGAACGAACTGACCGGGAGCGCCCCCCTTTCAAGTCACGCGCCCTTTATGGGTGAGGATTACAGCGAGCAGTTGAGGCCTGCGAAGAGGCAGAGGACGCTAAGCCAGCCGGAACTGGAGGCCATTGAGCGCCAGCTGAGCGAGCCGGGCAATTCAATGGCTCGTGTGCTGATGGAAAGCGCGGGCGCACCGTCGCCTTTCGGGCCAGCGGACAGTTCGCCATTGGTCCTTCTTGAGGAAGATTACGATCAGGATCAGCTGTGGGCAATGGTGCAAGACGCCGGCCCATCATCGTCTATCGAGCCAACCGCGCGCCATCAGCAGACCCTGAATTTAGGAGCGGTCGTTCGCCCCTTCAATTTCCGGCAGGGCGACCAGCACGCGTCAGCTGCGCTTCACGGTAGCGGCATCCCGCCGAGCCTGGACAGCCGACCCAACAGCTTTATCGTTCACAATGACCGCTACACGGCCCTACTCGTGCCCGCGGCGGCGATGAGGCCAAGCACCCCACTCAATGCGCCAGGCCCTGCCATTTCTCTCGGATCTCGACTGGACAACGTTCCGCAGTCCAGCGCGCAGCCAGCAAATCGAGTCTCACCAGCGCTGCTTGGACGTTCGATGGAGCAAGCCGCTCCGGCGTCCTCCAGGGCCGAGAGGACGTCCCCCGCGACCCGCGAGGTTTATGCTGCATCATTCGCCGTTCCCGAGAATTTTTCGCACGGTACCCAACCCGCCTCGCACACGATGCTCTCGATGCTCGGCCGCTGGGGCCTCTTGCCGGACGCGGCGCAGCCGGTAAAGCAATACGACATTCGCGGCGAGCTCTACACCGCCCTCCTGGGGCCGGGCGGACCCAACGACGTTCGGCTCATTCATCACCCGAGAATGTAGATGCCGAGGGGTAATCTCAAGCTGGGAGCCCGTCCACATAGCTTCGGTATTGCAGCGAGACCGAAGTTTGGACCACTCAGAACTAGAGTTTTGCGCCTCTGTCACGTTGGCGGGCTGGTTGCGCCGACGGGGGTGTGCAGCAAAATCAGCGGTCGATTGCCATCGCGCCATGGGGCCGTTCAGTCTCCACTTTTCGCTGGGCGTCCGCAAAGGACAGGAACCAGTGCGCGTTGAGGCATTCGGCCCGGTAGCGGCCGTTGAAGGCCTCAATGAACGCGTTGTTCGGTCGGCTTTCCGGGCCGCGAGAAGTCCAGGGCGACGCCGCGCTGGTAGGCCCACAGGTCCAGATCGCGCGACACGAACTCGCCGGCTTGATCGACGCGGATCGTTACCGGGAATCTCACTTTGTTGCACCTTACCAGCACCTCTATGACCTCGGTGCCGCGGAAGGCGAACCCTGGCTCCAGTTCTGCAGCATCTCCTCGTGGAGCGACAGCCGAGATCCTCATCAGTAGCAGCCGCTGCCGAAACGAATGCACAGATCGAAGAAAAATCGAGATTGTGACGGCGACGCGATTACCCCACCAATGTATGGAGGAGATTGCACGGTTCAGGTTAGCTAGCTTGCAGGTGCTAGCGACTTTGGGAGATATGTCAGTGTTGATCGTTGAAACTATTTTGAAGCCAGACCAGTTTGGCGGTATTGGACTTTTCTCTGCTACTCTTTTGCCTAAAGGTGCATTGATTTGGATTCATAACCCAATCGTTGACATTGCGGTGACACCCGAACAGTACGACACTTTACCTCGAACATTTCAAGCTTTACTTGACAAGCATGCCTATCCAAGAGACCTCGACGTTGATGATGGTGTTTTAGAGTACAATGCCGACAACGCCCGCTTCATGAATCACAGCAGTCAACCAAACACATACCAAGACGATCATTGCCGAATTTTCACAGCCCGTGACGTACAACCGGGTGAAGAACTGACTTGCGACTACTTGTTTTTCGATCCAAGGTGCGACTTATCGTGGCTAAGAGTGCCATCGTCGAATGTTGGCGCCGGAGCGGATTAAGCGGCAGTGGATTGGGTTGGTCTGCGACTTCGTTTCCGTTGGTGAACTTACGCAGGGAGAGTTTCGGCAGCTGGTTTTAGCCGTCAACGCGACGCAGCTTTTCTCGGCGGCCTCGGCGAGCTTGAGGATCGTAGCGAGTCTTGTTCGAAAGACATCCCGTGCACGGTGCGACGGGACACGCTCGCCAACGCGCCCTCGGTGACCTTGATAGTCCCCTTACGTGGAGTCCTCAACATATGTTGTGCCAGTCTAAGACTTCGTTACCGGCGCGCCTTTCCGCGAATGTCTGCAGCGAGTCCTGGCTGTGACAACACTGGCTGCTGTTATGTTCCCCTGTGATTCTCCAGGGGAATTGATGAGGCGCTGCACGAAGAAGCAGATTGTGGACAGCGGGCGCTGCAGCCCGAATACTTCGATGACTTCATTGACGAGAGCGACCCTGTTCGGGTGATCAACGTATTTGTCGATGCGCTCGGTTTGGCTGAGATGAGCTTTGAGGTTGCGGAGCTAGCGGTCGGCGTTGCGTCCCTCTTTGCTGCTCGAACTCTGCCAAGAGAGGTTTTCTTGGCAACGATGAGGCGCCGCCACCAATGGCAGCAAGTTCAATGCCGTGAACAACCGGGACACGAACTTCACGCGCACGAAGATGGAGCGACGGCGTGCTCGGTGGACGGGAGCGTCGCGCGCTATCTGAGTCAATTCGAAACGACCAAGCACAGGAGCCGGTGGAGGCGCCGGCCGCGAAGGTGACAACGCTTGCCCAGAAGCAAAAAAGCTGACAAGCTTGTTGGCTACTGACCTGCCACTGCGTATTTCCTCCAGAAGGAGTTAGAGTCCGGCCCGAAGAAGGACGGACAGATGAAGCGAGCAAGGTTCACGGAAGAGCAGATTATCGCGGTATTGAAGGAGCATGAGGCTGGGGCGAAGACAGCCGACCTGGCTCGCAAGCACGGTGTTTCCGAGGCGACGATCTACAATTGGAAGGCCAAATTCGGCGGTATGGACGTTTCCGAAGCGAAGCGGCTGAGGGCCTTGGAAGAGGAGAACGCGAAGCTGAAGAAGCTTCTGGCCGAGCAGATGCTCGATGCGGCCGCACTTCGCGAGCTCCTTTCAAAAAAATGGTAGGGCCCGCCGCCAAGCGCGCTGCGATCGCGCATCTGCAGGCCGTCATGAGCCTGTCGGAACGGCGGGCCTGCTCGATTGTGGGGGCGGATCGGAAGATGATCCGCTATCGCTCCAGCCGCCCGCCGGACGCAGTTCTGCGTGGCCGATTGCGCGATCTCGCCAACGAGCGGCGGCGTTTCGGCTATCGCCGGTTGTTCGTCTTGCTGCGGCGGGAGGGCGAGCCATCGGGGATCAACCGGATCTACCGGCTTTACCGCGAGGAAGGGCTCACCGTCCGCAAACGGCGGGCTCGCCGCAAGGCCGTGGGGACCCGTGCCCCGATCCTGGTCGAGGCGAGGCCGAACGCGCGCTGGTCGCTGGACTTCGTCCACGACCAGTTCGCCAATGGCCGACGCTTCCGCATCCTCAACATCGTCGACGACGTCACCAAGGAATGCCTGGGCGCCATTCCGGAGACGTCGATCTCGGGGCGGCGCGTGGCCCGCGAACTGACGGCAATCGTCCAGCGACGCGGCAAGCCAGGAATGATCGTGTCCGACCATGGCACCGAATTCACCTGCAACGCCATGCTCGCTTGGTGCAAGGACGCAGCCATCGATTGGCACTTCATTGCGCCGGGAAAGCCGATGCAGAACGGCTTCGTCGAGAGTTTCAATGGCCGGATGCGCGATGAGCTACTCAACGAGACCCTGTTCTTCGATCTCGATGACGCCCGCGCCAAGATCGCCAACTGGGTCGCCGACTACAATCTCCAGCGTCCCCACTCGTCGCTGAAATACCTGACCCCCGCGGCCTACGCCGCCCACCTCACCGCAACGGACGATCGGCTGCGCAACCCCGACCAGCTCCGCCGATCGTCCGTTGCTCCATCCGCGCCACTTGGCGTACAAAACCGCGAGACTCTAACTGCCGCTGGATGAAAATGCAGTGGCAGGTCACTACGAGAAGCATGCTTCGTTCACCAGGGCGCCGATTCCCTCCGGCCCGAACGAGATCTGGTCCTGGTCTAGGAAGCCATACGCCGTCAGTTTACCGAGCCGGCAGTGGTCCGGCCGGACTCACAGACCCAACGCGGTTTGTCTGCAAGCAAGCTCCCGGCGCCCTGGGATTCAGTCATAGCGCAACTAATCCCTACTTGATCAAATGCAAAGACGACATCTTTGGTGTCATACTTCAGTTTCTCCGCCGCCCGGAGTACCCCTTCGGCACCACTTTGAAACGTGGCGTTCAAAGTCCAGTAGTCTTGATTCGCGACAACAAACGTGTGGAATGATTTTCTGATATCCCAACCAGAGCGTTTCGATAGGATACAAAACACCTTGTTATAAATTCCACTGGAATAGTGAACGTTCAGTCGATCATCGTATTTGGAGACGTGGTCTATAGAGTGGCCATCCTGTGGCGGGTCGCACATATATCGCAACGACGTCCCAGCTTTTTGGGTAACATCCGCCCCCACGGTCAAGTCAGACCCCGATCTTCCGAATGTATCGCCATACTTCTGGAAGTAATAGGATTCGGCAGCTTCTCCTGCCATGTCGGAAAACGACTCATTCATACCACCTGACTGGTACTGATATTCGAGGCTCGAATTCTGCTCTGTGAAACCATGCGACACTTCATGGGCAACAACATCCAAGCCCACGAGAGGGTAGAACATCGCTTTCCCATCGCCAAACGTCATTGAACTGCCATTCCAAAATGCGTTTTCCTCATTCCTGGAGAAGTGTAGCGCAAATGCAGTTTCTGCTTCAAAGGACTGACGCCGTACCAGTCCCTATACATGTCCACAACAACCTTCCCGAAGAATTGGGGCATCATTGAGCGGTGAGAACGCGCCATTGATATCATCCCCTGCGTTGTTGTAACACCTAAACGCAAAAGGCTTGTTCGTACCGACTGCAGAGAAGTTCATGTGCTCGGTGAAAACATCTGGGCTATCCATTTGACAGGTGCTGCCCTGCTCGCTCACCTCGAAGGGCGGAACGGTTTCGCTTCCATAGGCGTACTGGCCAGTCTTGGCATTTCCGCCAGGCCCCGTTCCTTTTTGTGCGTGTTGTAGGTTTTCATAGGAACTCACCGTCTCGCCTGTGATAGCGTCGATAAACAACACAGGACGTGTCGGGCGTGGGCCTGCTATGCCGTCCCGAACAGTGGTAAAGAACGACGTGCGGTACACAAGCCGGGCCTCGCCGTTCTTTTGAACGAGATACACGAGATCGGCCTCTTCATTTTCGTAGCTGCTCGCGCGAAGCGTAGGAGAAGAGGAGAGCACAATCTCCTTAGCTTTTTGAAGCGCCTGCTGCTTGGTGATCTTCGCGGTCAGGGCCGGACCTAAATCGTAAGCGGCAGTTCCGCTTATGGCAACAATTCTCGTGCCATCAGCAGATCTTTCGGCAACGATCTGCTGGCCCCACACGGGAATTCCGTTGTGCTGCTGCTCAAGGCGGAGAGTGACGCCGGAACGGTTAGGCAGCGCCTTAAGCGACGAAGAAGTATCGAGCTCGAGCAATCCGGCCACGGAGGCCTAAGGTGATTTTCCTTGAGCTATTTCACCTAGGGGACCGGTTTGAGGTACAACCTTGTTCACCTCACGGATCTCGGCGGCGGTAGCTGACCCTAGCGGGGCACTCAATACAAAGCACGCCAGTGCGCGGATACGGTTATGACGCATGACACTCTTCTCAATCTCGATTAATCGCGTCGCTGCATTGAAATTAGCGAACGTAATTGCTGTGATCTGGCTCAACCTGCATATCCAATGTCATCTCTCCCATCATCAGTTGCGATAGCTCTCACGACCGTCGACGCCTTTTGCTATTTCGATCAGAAACTCAATTGCGAGTTTGGCGAAGCGGGCGGCTTTTGTTGCATCCAATTTGGAGACCACGTCCTCCGAGGTGTGAATGTATGGATTGCTCTTTTCGAGCGGAGCCTCGAACGGCCAGGCTGCGCGGATGCCATTTCGCGTCCACGAGGCATGATCAGAGCATGCGTAGCAACCCTTAGTTTCACCATGCGTGATCGCATGAGCACCAGAATGGTTGTATTCCTTTAGGAGCTTAGTGAGAAAACCATTGAGTTCGGGGCTGGTGTATTGGTTCACCAGGTAGATGTCCCGGGTGTCTCGGCCGGAATGGAAGCCGGTCATGTCAAACTGCAAGGCCGCAATTACCTTTTGCCCTTCTTTGCTTTCGGCCGCGTACCTGTCCGCGATTTCTGCGGAGCCTCGAAGCCCTGCCTCTTCGGCCGCGTAGGCCATGAACTTAATAGTCCGCTGCGGTTTGAATCCCGTTTCCATCGGCACACGAAGCGCCTCTGTGATGACCGCGACTCCGGATGCGTCGTCGTCAGCACCAGGCGCGTTCTCTTTGCGGTTCTCTTTATTCTTATTAATAGAGTCGATATGCGCGCCAATCACCACGACTTCATCCGGCCGGGACGCGCCTCGGATTGTTCCGATAACCGAGTTCTGAACCCAGCGGTGTGAAAATAGCGCGACCGTGAAGTCTGGACGCTCCTGTCCCATGCTCTCCCACTCTCTACGAACAAACTCAGCCGCTTCTTGCCCTTTGGACGTTTCGAAGTGTCGCGTCCCGAAACCTTGGAGCATTGTGATCATGCTGAGGATCTTATCGCCCTTAACCCGGTCAAGGGCGCGGCTCACGGTACTCTGCTGATCAAGCGTCTCCGGAAGGAGAGCTAAGTAGCGAAACCCGGGCTTATAAGCTGGGTTGTCCACCTCCTTGAGGGCTGCCTCGCGCGACGCGTGGACAGTGAAGCCGCCGCAGCGCGGGCATGCGCTGTGCATCCAATTAGAAAATCTGTCCAGGTCTGTTTCAGCGATGTCAGCAACCGACATGCCGTTAATTACTTGAAACGTGGGAACAACGAGATCGTCCGCAACTGATTGTCGGCTCGCAAGAGACCGCTGCGCGGCAGCTGCCACATCGTCGCCAGTGACGACCCAAAGCCTTGAGGATTGTGCATGAGCACAGGGACTGCCCACCAGGAACATGGCTAAAGCAGTTAGAATTGTCTTTGAGCGACTCATTCTTTTCATGTCTACTCCTTTTCGCCGACGCATGAGCATGCTGATGACGCAACCGCGCTACGCACCGTCACAGCAGCTGCCGGACAACCAGTCGTTCAGCGGTGACTCGCCGCCAGTGGTCTGAAGTTGATGTCCTTTGCGAGAATTGCTGTGGTCGTGCGAACAGAGCAAGCGACGTGCCAAATCGAAATTCCAACATTACGCGTGCTTCGTAGCATCTGGGTGCGTCGTAGCTCGATATTGGGTTAAACAGACAATCGGCACGGCTAGTGACCGACATTCGTTGCAGCGTTAGCGACGAAATCGCGACTATTAAGATACTGTGCAACCCTTGCCGCTGAGCGCACCGAATTGCAGGACCGAAAGCCGGCCGTGGGATCCCGGCGCCCATCAAGTTCTGTTGAAATGGAGAACCAAGCTAGCCCTGGCGCCATTCTCAAGGTCCGACACGAGCACAAAGCGGGCTACGCCAGGGCCTCGTTGTAAATGCGCGTGCGTTCAATAGATGGTCCCCGCAAATCGGGCTGCCAGCTACATTCTCCAGACGCGCCGCTTGCTGAGAGGAGGATGAAAATTGTAATGCGGCACTCCGAGTGCCCTGGATCGTTGTTGTTGTCGAGGCGGACCCAATCGAGACGAAACTATTCCCTTCGGCCCCGGCAAGGGCCTGCAGAGCGGTCGAGTAACCGTGTCGCTGATGTCGAATCTGGGTCGAGACTGCCCTTATTCGGTCAAGCCAGGAAGGCCGACCTGCGGTTAGCTGGTTTGTGTGTGACGAAACCGCCGCTCGCCCTCAGATGCGAATGAAGATCCAAAGAAGCGCGAAACGCGCCATCAGCGGGGATGAATACGGGAAGATCCTTGCTTGGCTGCTGCTCGCCACGGCGCTACGCATTCCCACACCGCTGTGCGCGCGGACTACCGTCACCCACCTTGGATCGTAGGCAACCGGTGTAAGCAGTGTCCCGCCTCAGTCATTGCATGCCGGTTGCGGTGCGGCTAAGTTCGCAGCATGCCTATGTGCATCGTAATTACTACTCTCATGGCGCTCACCTTTAAGTTCTGCCGAACCGACTCCCGATGGCAACGCGCGCGGTCTGGCACCCAGGCGCTCGGAAGCTGGATCGCCGCGGTCAATCTTTGTGGCCCCTGCTCGCATTGCAAGCCGCCACTCCATGTTGTCGTCATGCCGCACCGTTCGTGACAGACTTGACTGACACAATCTGTTACGCGCTGCTGCTGTTCGCGTGTGGATGGCTGATCTGGACCGATCTCCGCTATGCCATCATCCCTGATTGGATCAACGGCTTGATCGCAGCGCTGGGACTTGCGAGGACGTTTGCGACGGAGGGTGCTCTTGGTCCACTGATCGCGGGCAGCCAAGGCCTGATAATCGCTGCCCTGCTCCTGCTGTTGAGAGAACTCTACTTCCGTTGGCGCAGCATACAAGGGCTCGGCCTTGGCGACGTCAAGTTCCTGGCCGCCGCTACGCTTTGGACTGGACCATTCGACTTTCCGATTCTGCTGCTCGCCGCAAGCGTCGCGGCGCTGTTGGTCGTACTCTGTCTCCATTTTATCGGGCAAGACGTCACCGCACGAACGTCGATCCCGTTCGGACCATTTCTGGTCGTTGGCCTACTCGTTGTGCTCGCCGTGCAGACAGGTGTTGCAAGTATCCCTTTCTAGGCTGTCAATTACTCTATGTTCTATTCCCGCCAGGCAGAATACTAGCGGACATTCACAGCGGCACAACAACGCGCCCTGCTGCATCGCCTCTGCAACTCTCTGGCGCAAGAGAGGTCACATAATCACGAAAACTGATGTCAACGGCGATTGCGGGATTCAGGGATACGAAGGGGTTTTCGGGATCCCGAGCAACAGCATGCTCACGACTAGCTCCTGGACCTTGACGAATTATCGCGCTTACCAAGGATCCGGCCGAGAACGTCGTCACGGCACAGGCGAGTCCAACTCGCCGAATGCGCTCGGGCATTGAATCCATGCAGCGGAGAAGCGTGCAAAGGCAACACGCTTTCATTCCACGACTTCGTAGATTGACAGTAAGACGTAACGCAGGCTTGTTTCGAGGACCGGTTGTTGGATCGGACCACTACTGCAGTTGTCGAGGTCCCAGCTTCTGTTTGGGGGTCGTCGAGTTCAAGGGTGATAGCTGGATCTCTCCCTCACTTCCTTTTCCAGGCTGGGGCATAGACATGATTGCCCTCTTGGAGGAGTTTTCCAACATCACCTCGCGAGCTCGCACCTCGCGTAGCACCCAGCCATCATGCTGTTCGCCGACGCTCATTCGAAGCGACAGCTTGCTGGACTGATTGATGAAGATCCCAAAGCTCTCGAAACCTCCCACAACCGTTCCAACCAACGAGAGCGCCGGCTTCTCCGGTCTCTTGGAGGACAGCGGAGGCACGGGCACAGTGGCAACCGACGTCGACACGAGGACCGGCGCCCGTCGTGAGGGCGAGAAGATGGGACGATCCCGGGTAGCGGATAGCCGGGTCAACGGAATCCCCCACAAGGGATTGGCACCGGATGCCGGCTCTTTCGGCATCGAGACCGAGTTGATGGTCAATGAAGAGGGCTCAGGCTTGTCGACTCCTGCCCCACCCTCGCGCTGCCCTAACGAATCAGCGTCCGTCACTTCCTCGCTTTTCACAGCCGCTATGGCCGCGCAGACCGACTGGTTTGTTATGGCCAATACGACGGCGGCTAAAAGGATCATTACGATAGGACGCATCATTTGCGTTCCCGCCATTGGCCCGACACCGTCAGCGAAACGCGCAGCTTTCCTGGCGGGGTGGTCGTGACGGTCAACGTCTCGACCAAGAGTTGCTCCACAAAGAGGAATGGAAGACCGGCTTCCAGATCATAGAGCAGTTGCTGCAAGGCTGGTTGTTCGATCTCGCAACTCGTCACCACACTAATGAAGCCTGCTTTCGAATGGTTACCCTGCAGTTCGACCTCGGTCGACAGAACGTTGCCCCCGGTTTTTGTGACGGCGCCCACCACCCTTTGCAGCAGTGCAGCGCCTGCAACTGTCACAGTCTTTCCTTCGAGAAAAGCCGAGCCTTCAGGCCCGGTGAGATTAGGCTCGCCGCGGCGATCAGGCCGAACCGCTCCTCCCTCGAACTGAGCCAATAGCTCTCCAGCGTCGTGGAGCTGGTCATATCGCGCAAGTAGATCGGTGATGGCGCTTGCGATTACCCAGAGGAAAGCGAGAACTACGATACCATAGCCTAACGCGGCTGCGGCAGGTGATGACCGAAATGCCCTCCGACAGAGAGCGGATCCCCTCATGTGCTTTCCTTGAAATAGGCATTCACATGAACCTCGATGTGAAATCGCTCGCCGGGCTCGTTCGATGATCTGGTTGTCGGTGCGAAGAATGCGGCTCGGCTGAACTGCGGTGACTGCTCGATCAGCTGAATCAGGGTCGGGGCGTCCTGAGTCAGACCAATCAGTTGCAGCCGATCACCCTCGACACGCAACTTGGTGATATATGTACCATCGGGCAGGATGCTCGAAAGATGATCAAGAACCAAGACCGTCGCCGGCATAGTGTGCTTACGCTGAGCGAGCAGCGCGCCGGCAGTTGATGCAGCCTCGCTCGGATCGTCCTTGACTGCTGCCCGCTGACGCGCAATCGTGCTGCGCAGTTCTTGCAATGCTCCGTCTGCTTTAGTGCTGAGCACCATGGTTACTATCAGCACCGATGCAGTCGCAGCCCCAGCGCCGAGCAGAAAAAACCTCAGGAGCTTCGCAAGGTCTCGGCGACCGGAGATTGCCGACCGAAGACCTGCGCTGAAAAGCGTAATCGGATGCAAGGACAACTCGCTGTGTGTATGGATCGCGACTGTGGCAGCTCCGACATGATCCGCGAACTGGACCAGCGGCTCTATCGTGGCACGCGACACTGCTGCTAGAATGAGGCCGATGCGCTCCTTGGGTGCCGACTGAGGTTCACTAAAACCAAAGAGCGCCTGTTCGGCACGCCAGGGCGTTAGTCGATCGATCTGTGAACGGATCATTCCGTTTAGAAATGGTTCTGCCTGCTTTGGAAAGTCGAGCTGCCGAACCAGAACTTGGTTTGGGGTGAGGTAAATGTCCATTGCGCACCCGCGCAGGACCCCAATCCAGTTGCTCGGCAGGGTATGGTCGCCGGCCAGCCGAACATGGGCATTCTCGGGCTGCAGCTTGCGTGCGGAGTGCTGCAGCAGTTGTAGCGTCAGCCCATCCGCTCCGTCGTGGCAAGCGCTTACCCGACGGCGCCGGTGGATACGGTTCGCCATCGCTTCAAGGGCGCTAGCCACCACGGCACACCAGGCGGTAAGCGCCGTTTCCATGTCACTTCCCATCTTCATGCCCCACGGCGCGCGCCGCGCGCGTCCTGTGTTTGCGTGCCCTCGTCCTCGTGCGACAGAACTCGATAAGGCAATTTCCCCTCGCCCAATTCAATTACAACCACCGACGACCTCCGCCGGCCATCGGCTGCCTCTAATGACACGCGCAATCTCCACGCGTTGCTCTTTCCCGCGATGACCCCGGCACTTGCGGGCACCAGCGCCTGCGCAATAGCAGCCGGATCGGTGGATAACGCCTCTCGTGAGGCGAGGAAATCCTTCAGGATTAGCGGCGTCATTCCCGGAACTGAAGCGACCACCTCCGCGGGGGCGGCCAAGATGTCTATCCCAGGCGAGCCGCTGAAGACGGTGACAAACGGCATCACTCGGTCAAGCAGCCAGGATGGCGGCCCCAGCACTAGCGGTAGCTCGTCGACATGGACGAAGGGGGCCAGCCTCGGTCCATATTTACGTCCCGCCGCTGCATAAAGCGCCTCTTCCGATCGCGCAGCCGCCTTATCCACCGGATTGGTACGCCACGATACCACTCTATCGGCATAATCCTGCGCCGCTTCGGCGTCAGCGCCAAGGATATTGAAGAGATTGGCGATCATCTCCTTCGGCGCGGCATTGAGATCGACTCGGGCAGCCTCGGTTAAGAACGAGACCGTTACAACGTCACCGCCGATCCGGATGCTGAATCCACCGCGCCTTGGCCGCTCTTCGCTTTTCGCCATGAGCAACTGATACGCTGCTAGCTCAACGCCGGCAGCGACCAACGCTTCCGCTTGCAGGGCGTCATCATCAATCCGCAAGACTCGCGCCGAGTTCGAAAGGTAGTTTGAGAATACCACGATGAGCGCGGCCAAGGCTGCTAGAAACCACAGCACCGCCACCAGGATGAAGCCATCCCGAGGGCCAGCCTTCCGTGACGATTGCCCTTTCGATTGCAACATCAATCGCTCCGCGCGCCACCGAAAGCGGCCTTCGAGCCCGGCTGCGGCTCGTCCGGCCTCGAGCTAACGCAGTCCCTCTCGTTTTCAATACATGCTGCAGCCGGAGCATCTACATGAATCCGGACCACCCGTGACATTATGGCTAATCCGCCCCGACTACGATCGAGAATAGTCAAGCGAACGGCAGCAGGAAGCCGACCCGCCTCATGCCAATCCGGCCTCCAAGCAAGGCTCGCATCCGCATAGGCAAAGGACAGTCGGAAGGGAGGAGTAAGCAGTACCACTCGATCGGTGAAATGAAGAGTTTCGGAAAGTGAAACGCCAACGGGCAACGGTGTGAAGGGAGTTCGCGAGCGCACGAGCGCAACATCGGGTCTGATAGCAGTTTCGCCAATCTGGACGATGTCAAGGCCGGGCCCGACATTCGGTCCAATCGCCTTGCGAACAAACGTTACCCCCAGCTCTCCCCCTTCAAACAGAGGCCGCGTCTGGTCGCGATTGGACGGGACAAACTCCGCTGCAGAAAGATCGTTGGCTATTCGGCGCAGCGCCACGCCGAGCATCTCCGCGCGTTGAACACGATTGACGCCGCGATTCCACGCCGGAAACCATTGCGACGACACCGTCGCGAGCAACGACATCACGAGCTCCGCGACAGCAAGCGCAGCCAGGGCCTCAATCAGGGTGAAACCGGCTCGCTCGTCACGATGTTCTGATGCCGCACACATCATCTTGCAGTCCGCGCCAGTCGCACTGTGCGCACATCGACGACGGCGCCCGATGCCGAACGGAGACGCAGCTCCACCATGCGAGGAATCCAGCCCGCCTGACCAGCGGCGACGTCCCAACCCGTTCCGATCGGCGCAACCAGAACAGTCCACTCGCCGGAGGCGGACGCACCGCGCAATGTACCCAGTAGCAACCGATCACGGTCGGGAATTGCGGTGGCAAGAGCTGCGCTCACCTCTTGGATGACTGAGACCCTCTCCTCGATCTTACGAACGGCACGCATATTAGTTGATACGACACTGCCAATTAACCCAAGTGACAGGCTGAGCACCGCGAGCGCGACCAGCATCTCTATCAGAGTGAAGCCAGCGTCACTCTCTTCAGTCTTTGATGACGGAACGAGAGACAACCTCAATCCTCCCAGTCAGCCAGTCGATCCTGATCTCGACACGCAGGTCAGCCCGCCAGAGCACAATCGCACCACCGCAGGACAGGCCGTCCGGAAAGAAACTGATCGTCGATAAGACCGGACGTTGGTTGCAGCTGCGTGGCAATATCGCCTCGAATTCAACGTCGTCCGGCACCTTGACAGCAGCAGAGCTGGCGCCCGAACGAATGGCCCGGCCTGGCCGATCAACCATAGTATCCACCCTGACGCCATCGCCGATCGACATCGCCCGGTCAGCTTTCAGGATCGAGGCGGCCGCAAGAGCATAGGCCTGCAGCCTTGCCTTGGAGGTCTGCCGCGGCACGAACGGCAATAGCACGGCCGCGATCATTCCGGTGATCGCGAGCATGCAAACCACTTCCAGCAATGTGAAGCCGCGTTGACCATCATTCATTGCGCGCGCTCGTCTGCGCACCGAGCATGATGTCGGCAGCCGTGCCGCTACCTCCCTCCTGACCGTCGGCGCCATAGGATATAATCTCGTATGGCCCACGCTCGCCCGGGGAGCGATACACATAAGGCGTACTCCAGGGATCGGCGGGAATCGCGCCACCTCTCAGGTACGGGCCGTTCCAGGCCGTAATGCCGGCGGGCCGGCTCGCCAAGGCTCGTAACCCTTCGGATGCCGTGGGATAACGACCCGCGTCCAGATAAAAGAGGTCCAGTGCGCTCGCGAAGCTCTGCAACTGGATCTTAGCTGCCTTGACCTTGGACTCTCCGAGATAATTGAGGACCCTTGGCCCGATCAGCCCCATGATCAGGCCTGTGATGGTGATCACAACCAGCATCTCGACCAAGGTAAATCCGCGCTCGCCTTCGGGGGCCTCCACTGGCATACGCCACATAAGTCTCGATTGGTATGCACGACGTTCCGCGACCGGCTGGCATTCTGTTGTCATGCTGATCTCCTCTGCGCTTCGTCAGTCGACGAGCTGCGTGACGGAAAGCAGCGCCGTCATGACCGAAACGATCAGGCCTCCCACGACAATACTGATCGTCAGTATTGCGGCTGGCCCGACCATTCCCAAGACACGATCAAGGCTGCGCTGAAGTTTCGCTTCATAGAATTCCGCGATTCGGCCGGCCAGCACCGGCAACTCGCCGGTCTCCTCGCCCAACCGTAGCATGCGAACGGCCATGGGCGGGAGGACGTTGGACTCTGCCAGCGCTTGCGACAGCTTGCCGCCGTGCCGAACGCGATCAACCGCTTCGATCCAGGGGCCAGGAGACGAGGTCACGGACATCACGTCGACGAGAATGCGCTGAGTTGCGGTGAGATTAACGCCACACTCCAACAACAGACCCAAGTTCCGACAGAACAGGCTCGTGCGGTGGAAGACGAAGATTCTGCCAATTCCAGGCAGCGTTGCAAGCGCAGCGACGATCGAAGCACGCACCTTGGTCTGCCGCATGAGCCACCAGCCCCCGGCCAGGACGAACGCGCCTGAGGTCAGCAGCAAAGCGCGGTTAGCTCGCATCAGATCAGAGGCTTCCATGAAGAAGCCAAGTGCCGGGTCGGCGCGGCCGCCGAAATCGCGCAGCACTGATGAAAATTGCGGCAACACAGCCAGAATGAAGAACAGCATAACGCAGCCCGCTGCAAGCAAAACGAAGATTGGATAATGCATGGCATCACTGAGCTTCCGCCGAGTTGCCTCGGTCCGATCACGCTCCGCCGCGAGAACCTCGAGGACTTGGCTGAGCGTGCCAGAGGCTTCACCGACCTTCATGAGTGTGCTATACATTGACGGAAACAGATCAGGTTGCGCGGAAACTGCGTCGGTAAAGCTTTCGCCGCCGAGAACGGCCAACCGCAATCGTCTAATCACCGGCCGCAGCCGGCCGACATCGCAATCGCCTGACAGCAGATCAAGAGCGTCATCAAGGCGCGCTCCTGCCTTCAGAAGCAGCGCAAGGTCGCGCGTGAAACTCGTGACCTCCGCGTATGAAGGGCGATTAGGCCAGAATGCGCGGCGAAATACCGACGCGGAACGGGCCTCCTCCACGGCTTCAATCGGTAGCAGATGCAGAGATGAAATTCGGCGCTCGGCCTCTGCTTGCGTCGATGCGACCAACGAGCCGGCAACGATCTCTCCGAACTCGGTCAACGCTCGATAGCGAAAACTTGGCATAATCCTGATTCAGCGTGTAGCAACAACACGAAGAATTTCAGCGGGAGCTGTGATTGCAGCGCGGCATTTCGCAATCCCATCGTCCAGCATCGTCGTCATCCCCTCGCCAATCGCCGCGCGATCGATTGCCAGCCCATCGGCATTATCGGCGATCAGCTCACGCAAACCGCTGCTGAGTTCGAGGAGCTCAAATACTCCGATCCGACCGCGATAGCCGCTGTGGCCGCAGCGTGCGCAGCCCCGCGGCTGCCACATGATTTCCCCTGCAGATAGTCCGAGGCGGCTCACTCTGGTGTCCTGGCTCTGTTCATCCTCGCCCCACGGTGTCGGCGCCTTGCAATGCTCGCAGAGTTGTCGCACCAGCCGCTGTGCGATGACGCCGCGCAAAGTCGATCGCAAAAGGTAGCCTTCCACACCGAGATCAAGCAGTCGCGGCACGGCCGCCGCGGCCGTTTCGGCGTGCAGCGTCGTGAGCACAAGATGTCCCGTGAGCGCGGCATGGACGGCCAAATTCGCCGTCTCCGAATCTCGGACTTCACCGACCATGATCACGTCGGGATCCTGACGAACAAAGGAGCGGAGTGCACTCGCGAAAGTAAGCCCGATGGCAGGCTTGATTTGCGACTGATTGATCCCGGGGATGTCGTATTCCACGGGGTCCTCGACCGTCAGGATTTTCCGTTCTGGCACATTGAGCATGGACATTATGGTAGCGAGAGTTGTCGTTTTGCCGCTGCCAGTCGGCCCTGTGACCACAATCATGCCGTGCGGAGCCGTGATCAGGCTGCGCAGAACAGCCTCATCGCGCTCGGAAAGGCCGAGACGGTCTACTGCAAGCTGGGAGCGGTCCTTCGGCAGAAGGCGCAGAGCCGCGGACTCGCCATACTGCGTCGGCATGATAGCAACACGCACGTCGATCTCGCGACCGACCCGAATTCGCGCAGCTCCGTCTTGCGGCAGCCGTCGCTCCGCAATGTTCAACCCAGCAATGATCTTGATGCGAGAGATGACTGCCTGGGGCAGCACACCCGCTGGCGGCTGAATGGCACGAAGCAGCCCATCGATCCGCAACCGAACCGTAAGGCCCATTGAGAACGGCTCGATATGAATGTCACTAGCGCGCATTTCGAGGGCTTTTTCGATCAGATCGGTGACCGCGCGCACGACGGGCGCGCCGCTCGCCAGGTCGCGCAGACTTTCGATATCGTCATCGCGTAGCTGCTGAACGGCGGACTGCCCTCTCTTCCGCAGCCCCGAGCTTCTGATCGAGACAGATAGCAATGTCCTCTATCGAAGCTACCTTAAATGAGGTCGGCCCCCCGAACACCAGCTCCGCGGCTCTACGCGCGGGCTGGTCGGTGGGATCCGCCATGGCAAAGACGGGTGTGCCATCCGAAACGCGGTGAGGAAAAGCGACCACTTCGCGAAGAAAGGCTGGCGAAAACTGGTCGATTGCAGGAGCGGCCGCCATCATTTCCTGCAGCGTAATACGTTCGAGACCAGAAAAGCTGGCGGCTTCGTCGGCAAATGACTCTGCCGATAGGTCAAACATCTCCCAAGTTTTCGTCGGCCGCTCACCGGTTTGAGCGTCGCCCTCCGGGTGCGCCGAACACATGCGCCGGAGATGCTCGATGAATTGCATTGACGATGTACCGCACATAACATGATCCGCGCCCAGGGGTCGGCATCGGACCCGAGTCGACTCGTCAAACATCTCTGGCAAGTCACATGCCAAATTGTGAGAGACGCTGACATCGGCGCGCAATGTTGTTTAGGCAGATCGTCCGACGGGGAGCCGCGCGCTTCATCGGCTCGAATGCGATAGTGTTCGACTACGAAGGTCTATAATCCGCCAGCTCCGTCGCGAACGCGACATTCAGAGCGGCGCCATGTCGCCCCTGCGGGTTGGTACAGTCCTTGCTGAAGACTTAAAGCTGGGGCGGCCCTGAGACTCTGACCGGTTGGCTAATTTGACTGGGGCCGCTCCGCCGAAAGTGACAGAGGGGAGAATGACCCAGAGCACGAGACGAACGATTGATGCGGCGCTGAATACAAACATCGCGGTGGGGGACTGCAGAGGCATGCAACAAGAGGCCAATCTGACGCAACGCTATCAGTTGCATCCGAGGCAACGAAAGCAGCAACTTCTGGAGCCGGTGGCCCGCAGGTTCGAGACCGGCAGCGGCGAGTACGACGCAACAATCATGGAAAGCCGCTGGTCGCCGGCACTGCTAGTTGCTCGGTCTTGTCCGCTCAAGCGCCTATGGGCCGCCACCCGTCGCTGACCAGGCGACCATCCGCCGCTGATGCGGCGCATCGATGAACGTTCACGAGTTGCCACGGCTACTTCTGGACGACATCTGTGGCGCTCGGACTGAGCCTTCGACCCCGGCGACCGCGGGCGAGTGAGGCGCGTGGTCAAACCAACCAAAACTTGAAACGCTATCCGCACGAGGCCCATCGTTTGGAGAGGCGTTGAGCTTCACCCCCCGGTGGCGAGCGCCAACGGCACGTCTTCCTATACCGGCACTTGGATACGTGGGCCTATGACGCTTGGCCACTCAAAGGGTACAAGATAATGACTGCGACGAACTACACCGCAAACTGGGCGCTCGCCGCAACTTTGAGCTCTTCTTGCCATTGCGCATCTTCAGGCTTGCCATCCGGCTCTTCAGTAACGTCGATGTGGGCGGAGCGACTTCAACCGCATCAAATACTGCAACGGGCAAACAGATCATCCATTCCACCGCACTTCAAAGGCGACGTGGGCGGGCAACCGATAACAGGATGAACCGGCCGGACATAAGCGATCGAACTCGTGCTTGGGCAAGATAAACTTGGTGGCGAGATCACCCGCCCTCCGGCGCAATGGCTCCAACTTCAAACGATTGGGTATCGAGATCAAGTGGCTAATCGCGGCGGATCGGCGCACCCATCTTGCCGGCTGTCCTGCGCGGGATAGTAAATCTGCCGCGGAGCTCCAAGCCACATCCATCATTAGCCTAAGTGGATCAGCAATCCAGCGAGTCTTCCAGTAAGTCGCAGTCAGTGCAGTGGAGTCGCGCGCAACATGCTGCTTGTCGCGGCAATGTTTCTGTTCGCTTCATGTAGCATCGTCACGAACGGCACACCCACGACAGCACCCGCTGATTTGGAGGTGCTCGACAAAGTCCGATCGCTCGACATCCTTCCGCGCAGCGAACAGCCGATCGCGCCTTTTCAAGCATCGCCTAACTCAGACGGTGTAGCAAGCAGCGCCTATTCGGGTTCAGAGATCTCCGAAGCCACGGAGGTGCGGCCGCAGCAGACCCCAAACGGTCCCGGCTACGATCTGAACTTCGAGAACGTGCCCGTCGCCACTGTGCTAAAGGTGATGCTCGGGGACATTCTCGGTCTCGGCTATACCATCGATCCACGCGAGCAGGCCACTGTCAGCCTGGCGTCCGCACGACCGGTGCCCAGATCTGACATCGTTTTCGTCCTCGAGAGCGCGCTGCGACTTTCCGGCCTTGCACTGGTACGCGATACGGGCGGATACAAAGTGACGCCCCTTGGCAACGCCACTGGAGCCGGCCACGTCGATGCTGATGCTCGTCGTTCCGAAGCCGGCTATGGAGTGTCAGTGGTACCGCTGCAATATGTTGCAGCGAAAACCATCCTCAAGCTGATGGACAGCTTTGCAACCCGCGCGGGAAGCGTACGTGCGGACCCCACGCGAAACCTGCTTCTGATCCAGGGGACCGGACCTGAGCGGCGAATCGCCGTCGAAACCGCCCTTAGCTTCGATGTCGACTGGATGAAAGGCCAATCGGTAGGCATTTATCCCATCCGCAATTCCGCGCCAGAGCCTCTGATCGCAGAGCTCGAGAGTATCTTGGATTCCGGCGACAACGGGCTCAGTCATGACCTTGTGAAGCTTCTAGTCGTCTCCAGGTTGAACGCCATCATGGTCGTAACGCGCAAGCCGCCTTTGCTCCAGACCGTAGCGACTTGGATCCATCGGCTCGATCGTGCAGACTCGGCTCAAACCGGGGTTCGTGTCTATCGTGTCCGCTATAGTGACGCCCGCCACTTGGCCAAGGTGCTGAACCAGATGTTCGTGGGCAGCGCCTCGACGTCGATCGACATCACCGATAAGGAGGTCACTCGCACGGCTTCGGCTGCCGAACGGCTATCGGCCAATACGTCCGCGCCGTCCCCCAGCCTGTCCACCCCCACGTCGGGCGGCAACGGCGTAAGTAACTCCTTCCCATCAGGCTTGAATTCGAACGCAACGGACGCCAGCGGTGGTCTTGATACCCCAACTGGGAGCGGACCGCCGGTCATGCCCAACGTACGGATCACCCCTGATATCGTGAATAACTCTGTCTTGATCTATGCCAGTCGCGAAAACTATCGGATCATCAGTTCCACCTTGAAGAAGCTCGATCAACCCGTGCTGCAGGTCGGCATCGAGGCGACGATTGCGGAAGTAAAGCTCACGAACGAGCTGAGTTACGGTGTCCAGAGCTATCTGACTAGCAAGCAGCTTGGATTGAAGGCCGACCAGGGCTCTATCCTTACGTCGACTTCGACCAGCGGCGCAGTGAGTATGGCAGCGAACGCGCTGCTAAATCGCGTTCCGGGCTTCAACTTCCTGATCGGATCGGAGTCACAGCCGGCGATTATCCTCGATGCGCTGCACGGGGTGACCAGCGTCAATGTGTTGTCCAATCCGTCACTCGTTGTCACCAACAACCAGCCCGCAACCCTTCAGGTGGGCGATGTCGTTCCGGTCCAGACTAGCAAAACGAGTTATCCATCGCAAAACGGCGCTGTGGTTAGTACTATCGACTACCGCAACACAGGCATTATTCTTCGCGTTGTGCCGCGTATCACCACAAGTGGCCACGTCAGTCTCGAGATCGAACAGGAGATCAGCCACGTATCCTCGGCCGGTTCAACCGAGCTTACGCCGACCGTGTCCCAACGCAGGGTGAAGAGCGCGGTCTCTGTGGCAAACGGCCAAACCGTGGTCCTGGCCGGACTGATCAGTGAAGGCCACAATGGGAAGCGCAGCGGCATTCCGCTACTTGACGAGATTCCCGGCCTTGGCGATGTGTTTTCACACCAGAGAAAAACGGGGGAGCGGACGGAGTTGATCATCTTCATTCGACCCCAGATCATCCAGACCGGCAGCGATGCGCATCAGCTGGCAGAGGAGCTACGTTCGAAACTTCGCGGTGCAGTCGGCGCGAGCATTACAGATGAATTGCGTGTCCGCAATGTCCGCTGATCATTGTCATATCCCGCTGTTGGCTCGACGCGACATCATCTGGTTCGTGCTGGCGCAAATGATGCCTCTGCTTGTCGCGTTGGCGCCAACACGCGCAGACGGCATTGCATCGGCAAGGAGCACTTGTGCACATGGGGACTATCAGAAAGCAGTCCGCCAGCTCACCCCATTTGCCTTATGCGGCAACGCGCAAGCACAGGCGATGCTTGGTTTCATGGACGAAAACGGATTCGGCGCACCAAAGGCGTACGATGCTGCCGTCGGCCTATATATTCAGGCCGCGAATGCCGGAATTCCATTTGCCCAGGCGTGCTCGGACTGTTGTATGACAAAGGTCATGGCGTTCCGCAGGATGTCGTTCTCGCCTACAAATGGATGAAAATTGCGGCAGCTCAGGCCCGCAGCGCTCAAAGGGATTATTTTTTCCGCTTGCGCAAGGCGAGTGCCTCCAAAATGTCGACGAATCAGATCGCGCAAGGTCAGGCATGCGCGGGCTTGGACACGGTCCATGGTCAGGCCGGACGCGCAGCTCCCCTTGCAGTTCTGCTGGCCGGTCTGATCCGCTGCAAGCCGCGCCTGGATGGACAATGGCGGGGCCCACTGCATCGCCTTCGGACTGCGCGTCCATGACGCCATCGAGGAAGCACTGCTTGGAGGCGTCGGTCCGGGTGCTGTCGCTGCCGCAACCGCTGCCGCCAAGGGAGCCAGGGAACGGCGCGATCAGGTACGCGATGCCCTCAGTTGCGACCTCGAAGCGGCGCGCTATGCCGCCGACAGGGCTTTCCGGCAATACGACGCCGCTGATCCCGCGAACCGGCTGGTGGCCAGTGAGTTGGAAGCCCGCTGGAACAGAGTGCTCGCTCACGCGGCGGAGGTTGAGGCCAAGATCGCCATGCATGATGCGGCGATGCCCGCCCCCCTTGCTGATCCGGCCTCGCTCGGCGTTCTGGCTTTGAACCTCAAAACGGTTTGGGATGCGCCGACGACGGATGCCCGCCTGAAGAAGCGTATTGTGCGCCCCTCATCTATGAGGTCGTTTCCGATATCGACGACGCAGCCTCGGAGATCGTTCTCGTGGTCCTTTGGGTGGGGGGCGCCCACAGCGACTTGCGCTTGCCGAAGCGCCGGCGCGGACAGCGCAACAGCACCTCTGCCGATATCGTCCAAGCCGTGCGTCAACTGGTGTTGATCGCTAGCGACGATCTGATTGCCGGCCTCCTCAATCGCAACGGCCTCAAGTCCGGTAACGGCAATCGCTGGACCCGCGAGCGCGTCACATCAATGCGCTCGAACTACCACATCCCGGTGTTCAAGGCCGGCGAGATCGAATCCATCCATCCTCTGCCAGATGGTCCTTGGATCCTCGCCCGCACCTGGCTGATAACAATTGCTGCTCAATCTATCGCCGAACGAGCGCGACAGAACCCAAAATATCCCGCGGGATCGCATCCCGCTTAACAAAACCTCTTCTCTTCAATCACATAGCCAGATGGGTGTTCTGATGCGTTCGCCGAATGTTGGCGCCCCAAGGGGCTAGGCGACAGCGGATTGAGTTTGCAGTCTGGCGACTTCTATTCCATCGGTGAATTTAGATGGTGAGAGTTTCGGCAACTTTTTGTGGCCATTGACACGAGGCCAGCTTTTCTCGGCGACCTGCCGAGCTTGAAGATCATAGTGAGCGCCATCTTGTTCGACGAGACATTCCTTGGCGCGCATCGTGTGGTGGCGCACGGTCGCGAACGCGCTCACGTTGACATGGACGGGCTTGAAACAACCACAACTGCACGATTCCACGCGCGTCGTTGCAGTCGGGTCTTCACCGGCATAGCAGCTGAAAGCGCTGCCTTACCTGCCGGGCAAACTAACGGCCGGAAGCCCCGGTCCCATTAATTCGCGTCAGCCATTCTGAAGTCGGTCCTCCTTCCAGGCCCACCCGCTCAACTTGACTGGTCCAAGGCTCAAGGTGCCCACAATCGAAGGCGCAGAACAACCTTCCCGGTCCCGTCGAATATCGCAAGAAATTAATGGAAACATCCAGGCCGACGTAGATCATGGTTTTTCCCTTTCAAATGAACGGGTTCATGATCGCCAGGCAAAAGGGGCTACTCGGCGCATAGGCCAGGCGATCAGGACCGAATACCCCATCTGTTTTGAACCGCGGTTGCGCTTTCATTTTCTGGTCATTGTTGTAGGCCCGAGCGAACTTCAACCTGGATTTAACCTTAGGGTGCGGGAAGACCTGGGGTAAACGCCATTGGAATTTGTAAAACGCGAGTGTTGATGAAACCTGGCGATGAAACCTTCCCCTCTGACTAATCCTGGAAGACTCGGCGTACGTATGATCATAGGTGATTGATTCATCGTCCCTTCGGCCGCTGGCGGCAAACGCGCCGCCTAATTGCCTCGTCGCCCAAATCCCGCATTCTCCGCAACGTCAAACTATTTTTCGAATCGATCGACATCATACTCAAAAAATAAAAGCCCTATTTTATATCACGCTGCTAACTTCCGCGCGCTGGCGATATGCCGGTCACTCTGGAGAAAGTGGATGAATACAACCGCTATGAATGAAACCGCTATCAATGACACCGCCATCAATGACACGGTGCAGGACCTCGGGGACGCCACCGAGCTCACAAAAGGCTTTGGGGGCTCGTGGCGCGCAGAACACACGACCGGCGATTATTATTTCGTGGATGGGTGCGATTGACGCGGACCGTCTTGATGGGATGGGCTTGGGCCCATCCCATCAGTTTGAGGCGGTGGGTGGGCAAGGGATCGCTGCTGTGAGCGACATATTTCATGCGTGGTCTAACGGGCGTTGGATCAGCCTCGACCTGCGATCCAATCGTTACAGCATGGCGAGCACATCTGCAGCTTGTCCGGAGGAGCGTGAACGGCTAACCGAGACGACGGCAAAGTTGCGCGATTGCCTGAGTTCACCGCCAGCCTTTCTACCACCCCTCCATCTGGTGTGGCACTACGCGCGTGCGGCTCATGCTGCTCGCTTCATTCGCAGCCAGACCATCGCTCGTCAACTCGACTTTTTATGCGCCTCGCGTCGGGGTACGGCACCGGTCTCAATGGGAGTCGAAGAAATCCATTACTACGCCAGCGTCTTCCAACATCTGCGCAACCTTCGGTTCCGCCGCCCGCGCTGTCTTGAGGATTCCGTAGGGGGCTACCTGTTTTTCTATCCCTACATCGCATCGCTCGAGCTCCTCGTGGGTGTGAAGCAGCCACCTTTCAGAGCCCACGCCTGGCTGCAATCTGGCGATCTTATTTTGAACGACGCGAAGCGTGCTGTGGAGGACTACAGCGTCATCCTGAGATTCGAGAAATGAGACTCAATGTAGACGGTCTCTTGGATTCAGCGAAGGAGCTTGCCACCATCATTGTAAACGGCCGCGTAGAAATCACGGTGCTCAACGATATTGTTGAGACCGAGACCGGCATGCCGACTGAATTGGAACCAACACAATTCAAAGGCACGTCTCTGCCGGAGATTGTCGCCATGTTGCAGGAGCGGTACGCTGGCGATGCGGCTTTCATTGTTCGCACGCCAAGTGGCATCGCGATCGTACGCCCCCCTTTCTCGGAACTCTCCATCTTCTACCAGGTCAGAAATGATGAGATTGAGTGCTGGGCGGGACTGAGGCTGCCAGATGCCGCCTTGGCGCAACGCCACGCCTTCAACTTTGGCTATTTGACTGGCCTAATATGCAACGCGTCCTGGTTGACCCCGGAAACAGGGTTGTGTGGGATTTTTGAGCTACTGAGTGGCGCGGCGCTCATCGTCTCAAGTGGGACTTTTCGGCAAGTCGATCTTCTGGCGGACGCCGTAGCCAGGCTCAACACATCGGCGGTCTCTTTCAAGGATGACGTGGCCAGTTTTCGCCAATTGATCTCAGCGAGCGTCGCTCACAAAACGCGCCGCTATGGCGGTGCTTTCAGTATTGAATGTTCGGGGGGCCTTGATTCGTCGGTAGTGGCGCTGGCTGCGGCCGACCTTCATCGAGGCAAGCCCCTTTCCCTCCTGAACAGCTACTCAGAGACGGACGTCAATGGTGACGAACGCTTCTTTTTTGCCGCGCTAGCCGAGCAGGTGGGCGGCGCGCCAACCTATGTCGAAACGAATGCTCGCTCGTCGATGACCCACCTATCGTCAGAATTGCTGGCTCCAACGCCGCGACCTTGTAAGCTAGCGGCCACGATCCCCACAACGGCTCAACTTCACGAGGCTGCGCAGGCCGCAGGATCGCGCCTGGTGCTCACAGGAGATGGAGGCGATCAACTATTTCTCAGAATGCGCCGCTTGACGATGGCCAGAGAGCTGCTTGCCGAATCCCGATCGCCACAAGAGGCATTGCGCGAGCTCGCCGGCCTTGCGATTCAGGCTCGAGCGTCTGTCTGGCGTGTTCTTCGCGAGGTGATCACCGGTCGGAGCGGCCGGGACTTACGCCGGCATATGCTCGGTGATCATCGGCCAGAGTCGCCTGTCGCGTCAGTGCGGCCGGATTTCGGTGCAGAGCTCGTACCAGGCGCCAGGTCCCTGCGCCACCTGCCGACGACGCGACTGTTTCAGTTCTTCGGCATGCGTCATGCAGAGCTCAATCGCATCGCGCTACGAGACATTGCGGTAGAAGAGCGAAAGGCGTTTGTGTTCTGGCCGCTCATCAAGGCAGGTCTCGTCGCGGCTCGTCGACATCATCACTCAAATGGAATTGATCGTGCACTTGAGCGGGAGGCCTTCCGGGAACACTTGCCCGACGTGATCTACTATCGGGTTGGCAAAGGTGCGGGGCGCGACATGCTAATACGGTACGAATATGGTGCCTTGGTGTCACGTCTCGAGCGTAGTGCATTGTATCGGCAAGGCTTGATCTCCCGCGATCTCCTCCGTTCAGCTATCGACAATTTGTCTTACGACTCAGCGTTTGCACTCGTTCGTCTCTGCGCTGTTGCCGATTGGATGGACCTTCATGAATTCGGGTAAGCCGCTCTTGCCCTCGCTCCAATGGGACATCATCAAGGCGAGCCTGCAATCTTCCCGCCATCTCGTCGCGGGCTTCTTGCTCACGACCATTGCAGCGTCTGCCAGCGCGGTCGCCGGGCCGCTCCTGCTCTCACGGGCCGTCGCCCGGCTGGCCAGCGCGCCGCCGCTTCTTACGCTCAGCTTGTTGTTGCTGTTGCCTTTACGGCCGCGCTTGCTCGGTGCTTGCAGGAGGTCACGGCGGTTCTGTCGAACAGGCTGGAACAGGATGTTCGTAATCTCTCCAGCAAGAAGATCATGGACGCTCTGGTGAGTGCCGAGGGATCGCTGTTTGTTCAAAACAATCCGAGCAAGATTTCGGTAATCGTAGAGAGTTGGCACCAGTCCAATAAGATCTACATCCAGCTCTATTTGATAGTGCTGATGGGCGGCGTCGCCGATGTTGCGTTCTCGTTCCTTGCCGTCTGTGGAGCAGAAAATTGGTTTGTGGAGCTGTTCGTTCTAGCCTACGGCGCCGTCGTCGTGTTGATAGCGTGGAAGAGCAATAGAGTTACAAAGGTGTATCAGGCTGAGGCGCAGGCATCGAGTAACGAGGGCTCGAACGTTTTAGGAAATGCAATCGAAAATATCATTTCGATCAGGGCGTTCCGCGCTCACGATAGCTGAGTTATATGCCGGACCGCCGCCACGCGCCGAGCTTGGCTCTCGTTCTATGGCGCCAGGTTGCGCTATGGCACTTTGCAAGCGACCCTCTTGTTCGTTCAGTATGCCTCGATCTTGGGGCTTTCGCCGTGGCTCTATGACCAGTCAGGCGAGATAGGTGGGCTCGTCATGGTGAGCATGATCCTCGTTCAACTGAACCGCCCCTTCGAGCTCATCGGCATGTCAATTCGGGACATCATCGTTGCGCGTGGCATGGCCCGGCCGCTGCAGGCGCTGCTTGATGCCCATGCCACAGCGGCACGACCCGCTATGCTCAAGCGTACTATGCCGATATCGGCCTCACCCACCATTTCCATCAGCGCGCTTTCGTTTGGTTATGAGCGAGTCGCCTCCTGGCAAATCGACGCTTATGCAACTCCTACTAAAAATGCATCAAGGCTACAGCGGCCTGGTACGCGTTGGCTCTCTGGACCTGGCCACGATCGATCCGGAAGATTACCTGGCGCACGTAGGCTACGTGCCCCAAGAGCCTATGATGATGAATCTGAGTATCCGCGAAAACGTTCTGCTGGGCCGCCCGTTTTCCGATGCGGACGTGTTCCGCGCCCTAGAATGTGTCCATCTGGCTGATAAGGTGACGTCCTTGCGGGACGGTTTGGACTACCGCGTCGGCGAGCGGGG
The DNA here is from genome assembly GCF_025200885.1 of Bradyrhizobium huanghuaihaiense. Lineage (NCBI taxonomy): Bacteria > Pseudomonadati > Pseudomonadota > Alphaproteobacteria > Hyphomicrobiales > Nitrobacteraceae > Bradyrhizobium > Bradyrhizobium huanghuaihaiense. The sequence continues at coordinate 8,566,708 of NZ_CP104172.1, forward strand.
TCAATTGCTAAGCGGCGGCGCGAGGCAGCGCCTTGCGATCGCCCGTGCACTCATCGCAAGGCCCCGGCTGTTGCTCCTCGACGAGGCCGGGTTGGACGAGCAGACCGAGCGCGGAATCTTCGACGAACTTCGGCAACTCGCGTCAGACACGACGATCATAGCAATCACGCACCGCCGGGGCGTGATAAGTCCACGTGACTACGTGCTAGATTTGTCGTGGTCGGCATCCGCGAGAGCCTCGCCTGTGCTCGCATAACTTCCGTGACCCGGCGTCTGAAAAAGTCCTGGATGGCACGGGCTGCGCCTTTGTGCTGTCCTTCGACCATCAACGCACTAATACTTTGGCTTTCGACAAGCAAATCGCTGTAGTACGTACGTATTCCCATTGCGCGTGAAAGGTAGACATAAACGACGTCCGCGACGTGATCCGCAATGTGGCGATGCTGTTTGACCAGCAACGCGCGCCGATAGCACTCGCCTACTTTCAAGAAGAGTTTGGCGGGATCCTCATTGCTTGCGTAAATGGGCTTAATTTCACTGCAGAAGCTTGCCGCCACTTCATCAATCAGCTTCGCCTTGGTGAAATCGTTGATGCTATCGACATACATTTGCGACAGCATATTGCAGAACAGGATGGCTTGATGTGGGTCGATCGGCCTGGCGTTGAACCCCTTGTGGTCGACATTTTGCACCACATCGCGCTCAGTCAACCGTATCAAAGCCTCTCGTACGGGCGAAATTCCGACGCGAAGCTCATCGGCAATGTCGCTAGGCTTCAAGGCTGTGCCGGGTAGCCAATGGCCAAGTAATAAACGCTCGCGCAAGGCCTGGAAGACTGGATGCTGTGCCTCAAAAGCCATGATTACTCGCCCGTTCAAGCGTCCTGACTGAGGAGGCCAAGGGAGCCTCACCTGTTGGCATAGCTCATGCCGGACGGCATGCGCGGTCCGGTCCGCGGCGAAATGGCTGCTAGGATAGACCGCCATGGCAGGCCGTCCGCCAGGGCCACGAAGCTCTGCCGCCGAGTACGAGGTGGGTATGTCCAAAGCGGAATAGGCGGTCGGAACGGGTAGAGGCGATGATCGAGCGGCATTTCTGCGATTGTGCAACTCGCCCAAGAAGCCGCGTCGCTGCCACTGGTGCCGACGTCGGCGCCAACATGCAGGTTTCGCTGTTCACGATGTTGCGTCCGCACTCGCGGTCCGCCGTCTAAAATCACGAAAGATTCGCCGGTCATCATGGCTCCCATTTCGTTCATCAAAATGTTAATCGTTTGTTGGATCGGTGGCGAGCTCCAGCTCCGCTCGTCGACAAGAGCATCGCTTGGCACGCTGGATTTCACCGCTTGTGAGATCGAAGCTAGCCCGCCTTAAATGCGATCGCTCATGACCGCGTTTGAAGGCGCAGCCGCGTTCGTAACGAGATCAGCATCGGCGATTCGTAAGCCGCCACTTGCGCAATGGCGTGTTGGTGCTCCCAGGTGCATCCAACGGGGGAACGGGCTTGCATCGGGTGAACAACACCGCCACCATCGCTAATGAAGAGCCGTTGAGGCCGTTCAAACCGCCCTGCTTTTTCGCTGACCCCAGAAGTCCTGCGGCGTGAGTCTAAGGGTGAAACATTCGCAATCCTTGTCGCTCGTTGGATAGCCTTGGCGTGGTCGGGGGCCGTCCCCACCCATCTGAGATACAACTTGACGCTACGTGCGATTCAAGGGATCTGAGGCCGTCAAACTGGACCATTTTTGGCTAGAGTTTTCGCCGCCGAATCCTCTCAGCTGGGAGGAGCGACAGACGATGAAGGCCTCAAAATTTCCGACACCTAGAAGGCGTTGCTTCTCAAGCGAGGAAACAAAGCTGCCAACACCCTCGGCTGCATCGATATGCGGGCGCCCTGACCTGGCACGCAGAGACACAGAAAGCTATGGCCGAGCAATCGACAAATTTGCCGAAGGTGCCGCCAGTTCAGATGGATCGCGAGACGGAGGAACTGACAAGCAAGATCGCGGAACGCGCGAGAGAGGCACGCCATCAAGCTGCACCCTTACCAGAAGGTCCAGTTCGCGACCACTACTTGAAGAACTTAAGCAGTGCGACACAGATTCCCGATACGACCGTTGCGCAGCGCCGAGGAAGACGCGACCAGCGCGTTCTTGAAGGCGCCTCCGGATATCGCTTCCCGGCCAGGCCCAGATCGCCGTAGGCTCCCCCCTTCCTCCACGGAGCAATTTCAACGTAGAGCTCAATGTAGGCAACCCGACGCACGAACTGCTCGATCGAACCGCGGCAGTGGGTTTGTGCTAAGGGCCGCAACACTGAGCCGCTTCGGAAACGCATTGCGTCACGCTGTCGAAGCGGCGAACTACGTGGCGCACGGAGATTACCGCGCTCGGGTTCTATGGCCACAAAGCATTCACTTCGAGGTCACAGCCCAATGGTTGACGTCGAAGTTCAGGCCGCCTGGGGCTGAGGTTATCTCAACACCATATTGGACGCTGCCGACGACTATATCGCCGAAATACTCTTTCGACTTTATCCATTGCAGGATACTCTTGATGTCCACGGTCGCTGTGTTGGCCTTGGACGTGCGCAGGAACGAGATGACCTTGTGGTTGTTCCAGCCTTCAAACACATTCCAAGTCGTCCCTCCCACGTCGACGCCTGTGTAGACTGGAATCGCGGCTCCCCCCGTGGGGGTGTACTTGTAAGAAATGGGCTTGACATCGCCGCTTCCATCGGGATTCCCGGTGTAATTGGTCCAGAGCATTATCTCATAGGCATTCGAGCGGTCCCAAATGTCGTACGCGAAGTTCCAACGGCCGCGAGCCGGGACGCTCTGATCGAAGCTTGAAGTCAGGGTCTTGATCGCGCTCAGCGGTTTACCAACATTGAACGTCTCGTGGGGATAGCTCTTGATGCCGCCGCTATCAGGATGGTTCGACCACACACTCCATCGATCGACCGCGTGTACAGAGATCGTCTGAGGGCCAGCACCTTCGCCATATACGTCGTTATTCCAGGAATAGCCATCAAGCGAATAGGTGCCGTATCGATCACTCGAACTCCAGATCGGCGCTTTCGCGGATGCCGGGAATGGCGCAATCATGGCCACAAAGGGCAGCGCAAGAAGGTTTCGCTTCGACAACTCAGACATTCTAAATCTCCAACTGAGATCTGCCCGTCAGCGACGCAGAAGCAAGCAAGAGTGGTGCCAGTGTTCGCGTGCCTCGCGACGGCTTCAAAACGCAGATCAAGCTATCAATGAGACGTGATCGTGCTGCACGAAAGCAAGTCGGCCCGTAATCCGCACGCTCCGTGGGTGGGCGATCTGCTTGCTGAAGGAGACCGGCGCCATTCGTGATTCCGAAAAGCACGGCTGGATGCAGGATCGCGCCGATCCATATGCGCGCGAGCGCGCCTTCGATCTAACCCGATTCGTACCCCGCAGAGATTCTCGCCGAGGAGGCTCTCGCCGAGCTGCGTGACGGTTTGGCTTCGGTCGGCGACACCTGCCCCGATTGCTCCGAAAATTAGACCGCCCTACCGAGCCTGCCACGACGGAGTGGATTAGACGCTGGAACCCGCGTTCGCTCTTGTTGACGGGCGAGTTAGCTTTATTTCGATCCCGGCGCGCCGAGCCAAACCTGAGTTCGCGGCGGCGCCCGCGCCCTTTAAACACGTCGCTATCACGGGCTTCACTTGTTCGCAACGCTCTGAAGTTTCGGCGGTGCGGTTTCGGGCATCATAAGCATGGCACAGAGCCCGGCTGCGCTAGCGGCAAGCATGTACCAGGCCGGAGCCAGCGCGTTCCCGGTTACGTGGATCAGCCAGGCGACGACGAGTTGAGCCGTGCCGCCGAAGATCGCTATCGCAAAAGCGTAAATCGTCGCGAACGCGCTGCCGCGAATGTTCTTGGGCAAACCTTCGGTCATACTCACATAGAAGGCACTATACGGAATCGTTCCGATCAGGGTGAGGGCGCCGAGGCCTCCAAGAAGTGCGAGTGCACTGCGGCTCTCTGCAATCCACGAGAAGACCGGATAGGTCATCAGCAACGCAGTGATCTGCGGCCATATCATGGTGTGACGGCGTCCGGCCCGGTCCGCGAGCCAACCCCCCAGCAGTGCGGCAGCAATTCCTACCGTATTGCTGACGAGCGGGGTCGCAAAAGCGAGAGGCGCGGAAACTTGCAGGGTGCTCAGCGCATAGGTGGTCATATATCCCGTGACGTAGGTGATAATCGTGCAACTGGCCAAGATGACGAATCCCAGGCTCATGATGCGGCGAGCGGCAGGCGATCTCCTTACAGGCTGGTCGACGGAAGGTGGGACTTCGGGGCGGTGCAAGGTTTCGGGCAAGGCGCTCCGCAACCAAAGTCCGAAGGGCAGCGTACCGGCACCGAGCAAAAACGCGATCCGCCATCCGTACGTATTGAGAGCCTCGCTTGTCATGGTGAGGGAGAGTATTTCTCCAACCAACGCTCCGGCCGTCGCAGCTATCTGTTGGCTCGCAGGCTGAAACGAGACAGCAAGACCGCGGGCTTGCGCCGGGGCCGCTTCCATCAAGTAGGCAGTAGTCGGACCGACTTCACCCCCGAGAGCGAAGCCCTGGAGCAAACGTGCAAAAATGGCCAATGACGGAGCTGCAATTCCTATTGTCTCATACGAAGGCGTAACAGCCAACACAAGTATCGCCGCGCTCATCATGGCAAAGCTGGCCGTCATCGCGGGCCGGCGCCCGATTCGATCCGAGTACGAGCCGAGCACGATGGCCCCGATCGGTCTGGTCACAAAACCCGCGCCAAACGTCGCGAGCGACAGCATAAGGCTGGCGAAAGGGTCCCGCGCCGGGAAGAACGCCTGACCGATCTGGATCGCGAAAAAGCTATACGTTCCGAAATCGTAGAATTCTAGGATATTGCCGATCGTTGCGCCCAACACGGCGCGGCTTGTCAAGCGTTCGTCTGCCGGAACGAGGACCGGCTCCAGTTTTTCTTGAGTGAATTGCCTGACCATGCTCGCCCCTGTCTCGAGTACGATCCCGGGCGCGAACATTTCGACCAGGTAGCTCGCGCACATTGCGTTACACTTTCCGCACACGTCTCTACCTTGATGGATCTGGCAAGCCACCAGTGCGCGAGTCCACCTGTAGCTGTACGTATCACGACGAAGCTCATGATAACGTGTGCAATAAGGATGCCTACCTCTTGGGGCCCCATTCAACCCTTGAACTGATCGCGCTCCTTGCCAGCAAAGAGAAATGAGAGAACCCGCTGCAGTTGTCGGGCGGACGCAGACACTGCGCTGCTGTGCAGTGGCGAGTTTGTGACAAAATTGGCGGGCGCCGAACAGGTGGCGCCCGCTCTGATCTGGCGATCGCGGTGAAAAAGCGATCGGCGACGACTCCAGCCGGGACATGGTCCGCTCGTCGGCTGGGTCATGGGACGGCGCTGGACGATGTAATCACGGGTCCCTTCCAGCTATATCGCGGCCGCCTCACACCGTTGGCACCAATGTAGATCGGCCTGAGAGACGGGGAACAGTTGTCTTGATGAAGCATTCGCTTGCACGAAGTCCTGTGTCCAACCGCGCCTTCTTGTTGAATTTGCGTTGGCTCGCAAACTGTTCGTTTCCTCCTGAAGAATGGTCCGCTATAGCTGGGTAGCTTTTCGCCATTCGCTGTCAGCTTTGTTCACTGCTTTGAGTCGGTCTGCGATGTAGCGGGAGATATCACCGATCACAGCGTGCAAGTCAGATTACGAAATACCATCCCCCTTCGCTCGATATTGCGCCAGGTGAGTTCAGCCACATCCTGGGATGCGCCAGGCGTTCGATCTGCTCGACCGCGTGAACGCATTCTAAGCCAAATCGATAAACTCGCGAGCCTTGCTCACCGGATTCCCCCAAACCGCCTCGGCAGCTTTAGCTCCTAAGTAAAGAGAGCAAGTAAGCACCCTTTTTAAGCGCCATCCCGGCCCTCTCGCCTACAGGCGAGCGTCAGCGGATAACTTCATCATCCGGATTTCGCGTGGTTCACCCCGCGCGCGTACTCTTTCGTCAGTCAGCCATCAGATCGTGGCGCGCGGTCCATCGGACGATAGTCCTAAGACCTGAAATCGAAACGGCGTGAAGGGCCCATTACAAAAGACGGGTTTGGAGCCATCGGCTGCAAGAGCAGCATGGTACGCGCCGCACAAGAAGGCGTTCCAGATCGATGGTAACAGCGCCAGCTTCAATAGAACTCACAGATACCAACTTCAGCAATTCTCATCGTTAGCTGTAAAACCGAATATCCATTGCCGGGCCACCTGTCTTTTGTAGACTGAATTATGAGCCCGGCAACAGCGGCTTTGGCGCTGATTGCCTTCCCGGTGCTCTTCGCAACCGAGTTAGCCAATTATATTGGGCAAGATCTGCGTCAGCAGTGCTCGCCTGACTAGTCTCACCTCGATGTGTGGCCCTGCTCGCGAATTGTCACCTAAGAGAACACCGAAAATGGCCCGCCTTGCATCGTCTGCAGGGCGCGAAGAGGACGCGACCGCTGTCTCCACGAGCGGTCGGTGTAGGAGGCCTCTATCCTCATTCTGTTCTTGGTCTGCTTTCCGTTGTCAGGGCTTCACGCACGCGGGGTCGGTCAAGCAAAAGAAGAGATCGCAGATACCATCCAACGGGTCCTCCTCGCATTCAGGATATGATGTATCGGCTACCTGTACCTTGGCTTCGACCGGTTGCGCGGCAACTTCAGCGACAAAAGTCGGTACCGCCGCCGTCGCAAGCGCGACGACACTCGCAGCTACAAACAGCAATTTTTTCATTCGAGAGTCCTTCTTGTATAGGCCCAGCCGTCCTCTGAGATCTATATGACGACCCCGCGATGGTAAAATTGATTTTCGTGATTGGTTCTATCTACGGAATGAATAAGTTTGAACATCTCCGCGGGCTTGATTGAGCCGAAGAACAAGCGAAGCCGTTTGTGGTCCGCCCTCTCTCCGACTCAATGTCGTCCGCGCATTTCCCGGAGCACTCGCATACTGCGCATTGTACCCCGGACTTCGCTTGCGCGCGGGGACGCAGTGAATTGCACGGGTTTGAGAACGAAGTGCGCTCCCAAGGCCCCTGCGGCACACTCCGGACGAGATGGACAAGCGAGTTATTGATGTAAGGACTACGGCGGCTTTGTTCGGCTGAGCTCTAGGCCAAGCCGCAAGGCTTCGACCGCCCCGAGCACGTGGTGACACTGCGGGACCGGGAGGGTAGCGGCTTTGCGGACTATCTCGCCCGACTGAACCTCACACTGCCGCAAGACGACCAGCTCACTGGATTCCCAGTCGAGCCATCTGCTCCGCATCGGGAAGGAGGGGCCACGGGTAACGACCGTCCGCGGTACTCAACAAGGACCTACAGAACGCAGGGGTGAGCTTGCCGCGGTGGATCACGACATTCTCGTGCCCCTCGGCGGCTCGAGCGCTCTGCCAGTGCTGATTGTAGCCGCGCTGTTCGTCGGACTTTACGTGGCAAGCGGCGAATTCGCGATCGCCCAGCATGGCCAATTGCCAGGCATGTACCGGCCGCTTGGTATGGATGTGCACCCACATCGGCCTCGGCGTCGCACCACTGCTCAACGCCATGGGCTGCAGCTTGATTTCGAACAGCGTCCCTGGCTCTCCCTTCAAGGCGTGAGGTGGATCCACTGACGCCAGTTCCCCTGCTTCCCGTAGCTGTACAAGGTATTTTTGCGATGGAAACGCATAGGTCTTCAGGCAATCGCTCGCGATTGCTGCCTTGCGGTCATTCAATGAGTTTTCCTGTCCCTGAACCTCGGACCGCATCCTTTGGAGCCGGACTATCTTTTTGTGCACTTCGGGCACCTGCGCAGCCGTGAGCAGGCCCTCTCGTCGAGGCTCCTTCAGCGCCTTTACACAGGCCTTAATCTCGGAGGACTGCGTCTGCAAACGCTTGATCACGCGATCCAAGACATATTCGGCGTCCTCGGGCTTCATCTGCCGCACTTGCGAGGCGGCCCTTTGCTGAGCCGGCAGATCGAACTGCAGCAGCTCGTCCAATCGCTCAAGTAGTCCCGGCAGTGCTTTCCTAGCGGGCGGAGCCTGCCACATCTCGAGGTGATCGGTCGCAGAGGATGAGGCGGCTGCCTCCTCCGCCGTGGCGAGTTTCTTTGTACCGAGATCCGAGAGCACAATGACCTTGCCCGTCGCGGGCCTGGCGGCATCGGGCCTGACGAGTTGCGGCGGGGTTGGGCTGGCGGTCGAACTCCCCTCGCCCGCGGCTTCTGCGCGCCTTGCTTTGCCCTTTCTGCGCACTGGAGTGCCTTCACCCAGCAGGGCAGTGTTTTCAGGTAGCGCAGCCCAAGCCGGCGGCTCAATCGTCATTTCCGTCTTGGGCTGCAATGCCAGTAGCCGCATGACGTCGTTCGCGGTCACCCACGCACCGTCCACGATCTCGCCCAGCAACTGCAACGGAAGGTCAGGTTCCGTTCCAGCCTCCCTCAGGGGGGCAAGCATGCTGCTCAGTTGGGATGCAAATTCCGAAAGGCGTTCCATGACTCCTTCCAGAACGGCGCAGTGCTCGGCGTCGAGCACCGCTCCTCCGCGAACGGCGTCGCCCGTCGAAATAAATGCCGGAAAAACATCTCCAACAAAGGTCCCGAGCAGACGCACCCTCCCGCCCTCGTCCATGAGGGCGGCTCGCACGTGTGGTGCTAACGTGCTCGCTCGCGACTCAACCAAGAGCCGCGCGAGAGCGATCCGCGATTGCAGATACATGCACTTGGTATTGAGCCCCCAGCCCGTATTGAGCCTGAGTTGGGCCTCTTCGGCCTTGCGCATCTCGGGCGTGCTGCTTGGCAAGTGGGCACTAGCCGCACAGACTGACTGCATCCGCTCGAAGCGCAGCGCCTTCTTTCCCCACCACTCCATGCAGGCAGCATACTGGTTCGCGACGCCCGCAACGACGCGACTCAGCTGGTCGGGCGGAGCGGCGTCTTGGACATTGTAGAGCAGGGCTTCTGCTTGCTTTCTCCTGTTCTCAAGTGAATAAAGGATCGGGGTGGCCACTTTGTTACATTGGTTACCCGCATCCAGCGTGTCATCGCGGAGCCGGCGAACTTGATCGTCGGGCAGGATACGACGCGCCAAGTTGGCAGGCAGATTCGCGTAATACTCCAGAGCTGTTGAGCCTGCTTCGACCACTCGATCGATCAGCCCTTGCGCCTGTTGCGAGTTGCAGGGTTGCATGGCCGCTGCACGGCAAGTTTCAAACTTCTCAAGCAGGCTGTCCATATCTCGCTTTGCTGTCTTGATCTCGTTGCGCGTTGGCGCCGTCACATCTGAAGCCGCGGTTTTGTCTTGACGCCCAGAGCGCATCCGCTCCACGACGGCATCGAAGGATCGACCGCGTTCCCCAGGGAACAGACCAGGCTCCAGGCTCGCACGGCTCAACTCCCCGGTTCTGTCCGCGCCCGCCGCCTCCACCTGTGATGGATCAGCTCGCCCAATACTTTTCATACTTCATCTCCGAATAGTCGAGAGTGCGCAGCCTGTCTGGATAGACCGCCTAGCTGACGACTAGCTGACCAAGAGCATTGATCCGGATGCCCGAGAAAGAAGATGTCGCCTTGAGTTCCACTTCCATCGCAGCTCCTCGTGTTGCTGAACAGCCGCATCAGTGCCGATCTGATCAGCTGAGACGTGGCCGGGGCCCGACTACCTGCCGGCGAGATAGTCCCGCCCCAATGTCGTGCCTGTGCACGCGATCTGGGCCAAGTCATTCCAAACGCTAGAGAGCAGCCACGAGAGCGCTCGCCTCCTGAATGGCGATTTTGGCCAAGCAGAAATGGCTAGCCTATGTCGATCGGCAGACCTGCGCTGGCAACACCGTCCTGCCATCGAGTAGACCGACTTCAATCGAATACCTTACCAAGTGACCAGCCATAGACGGTTATGGCGAGACGCCGGAACGCCATCAGCAACAACATTTTCCCGTCCGAACTGAGCAGAATCGACGTTACGCAGCCTTCAGCATCTCGCAAAGCCGGGCCGCGCCCAGGCCGGTTAAATCACCCTCATAGAAATATTGCAGCGAGCGCACCCATCGCACCGAACATCAGCCCTATCAGCGAACCGGCTGTCGGCACGTCTCTAAAGAGCAGAAGGGTGAGTATCGGTTCCACTACCAGAATAGCTCCCACCGATATCGCGACAATGATCCAGATATTCTTCAGATGCATGTAGCCCAGCGCGTATCCGAACACGAGGAGGATGCCGAACGATATGAGGAGAAACATCGGCAACAGCATTGCCAGATCACCGCCAGCCTTTCCAAATTGCCGTGAGGCAATCAGCTCGGCGAATATCGAAAGCGCTTCTCCAAGGAAAATCGCTGCCACCGCTACAATCTTCAACATCAAATTCATGTCCAGTCTACCCAAGGCAGCGCGGAGACGCGACATCGGAGTTACCGTGGCGGTTGGATTTTTGGCGTCAGGCCCTTTTGCAAGTCGTCCGCGCGCTACACCATCGCTCCTCACGAGCACTTCAAACATCTGACCAGTTGATATAGAACCCGACATGCAGCAATTGTTTCGCGCCGATCAAACCATCGCTGCTTGCAGAAGCGAAGATGGTTCAAGACGGGCCCACCCCCACCGCGTGCCGGCTGCCAGACCGGAGCGATCAGGGCCTAGGCCGCAATCCGCACGGGGAGAGCGGAATAGCCGTGCACGAAGTTTGACGCAATTCGCTCGGGTTCGCCGACAACCTTGACCTCCAGTCCCGCACCCAAAATCTCTTCCCAGAGGACTCTCAACTGCAGTTCCGCAAGATGTCGACCAAGACAGCGATGGATGCCGAATCCGAACGAGAGATGCTGCCGCACATTCTTGCGGTCGATGACGAAACTGTTGGCGTTCTCAATGATCTCTTCGTCCCGGTTGCCGGAGATGTACCACATAACGACCTTGTCGCCCTTCCTGATCTGTTTCCCGCCTACGATGCTATCGGTCGCGGCCGTGCGGCGCATATGTGCGATCGGCGTCTGGTATCGAATAATCTCGGACACGGCGCTCGAGACCAGCTTGGGATTGTCGGTTAGTTTTCGCAGTTCGGAGGGGTACTGACTCATAAACAGGAGGCCGCCGGTAATCGAGTTGCGCGTGGTGTCATTCCCCCCCACGATCAGCAGAATCAGATTCCCGAGAAACTCGCTCGGCTTCATATGGCGTGTGGCGGGCGAGTGCGCCATCAGGGAAATCAGGTCGAGGCGCGGCTCTGTATTGATGCGCTCGTTCCAAAGTCGCGTGAAATAGTCCAGGCACTCGGACAAGATGGTGCTTCGCTTGTCCCAGCTGTCGATTGCATGTCCTGCTTTCGGAGTTCCAACAGCTACGTCTGACCAATAGGTCAGGAGCCGCCGATCCTCAAATGGAAAGTCGAACAACGTGGCGAGCATCTGCGTCGTCAACTCGATGGAGACCATCTCCACCCAATTGAAGGCATCATTGCGCGGCAAGCCGTCTAGAATCGCCCTGACCCGAGAACGGATCAAGCTTTCGAGTCTCTGCAGGTTTTCCGGTCCGACTATCGGACTCACGGTATTGCGCTGCTCGGCGTGCTGGGGAGGTCCCATCTTGATGAAACTCTGGGTCCAGTGCTCGACAGGCACGTCGACGATAGTGACACCTTGCTCGGATGAGAATGCTTTGTGGTTTGTGTCTACCGCTACGATATCCCGGTATTTCGTCAGGGACCAATACGGGCCATGAGGGCTAACTTGACAGTAGTGAACGGGATCTTCCCTTCGCAACCGCTCGAAGCAACTCCATATGCTGTCATCTTGAAAGCGCTTGGCCTCGCTTACATCCAGATTGCTTAGCGGGATAACACAAGCGTCGTCAGCTCGATAATCTTCCAATCGCCTTTTCATATCATCTCCGCAGTTTCTGCTGTCGAGAGCTTACGGATCCAAAGGTCGCGATTCACCGTTTCGAGCTGCCGTGGCGTTTGGCTGCGATGGGCCGCACAAGCAGACTATCTCAAAGTGCGGCTAGCCGACCCTATCATGTTGGGCAGTCCAGTTCGGATTGACTTTTCAAGTCGATCTACTCAGTGGATCGCGAGAGCTTTACCGATAGTGGGACGATGGCTGTGCGCAGCGGGGCAGCGCAAAGCCGAATGCACAGTCATAAGATAGGCGCTGCGTTAAGGCGCGGCCGGGCGCTGTGCGTATCGGGCGGGCGAGCGCCGAAGGGGCGATCCCCCGTAGAGTGGCGACTTTGTCAAAATCACGATATGCATAATCGTCTGGCTAGATTTCAGGCAGATCAATCCAGATATCCGGAGGACCATTCAGGAGTGTATCCTGATCCGGAACGTAGATACTATCGAAGATCCTGAGGCCATGAGCCGTTGCCGCTGCCACAATTATGAATGGGAGCTGGACGTGCTCCAGGTCTTCGAAGCTATCAGCGCCAACAATGCGAACAAAATCGAGTTTAAACTGTCGGAACGCTATTTGAGCTTTAGCTGAGGCGACAAGATCCTTGACGCTCGACGCTCCTTGGGCGATCTCTTTCCTCGAATGGTTGAGTGCCGTGAAGAGACACGAAAGCTCATCGAGTTCGGATCGGCTAAATCGTCGCAAGCGAGACGAAATGGGCACTCCGTTCCTGTATCTCACGGTCGGCACAAATCGTATCTCACAATCAAGAAGCAAGTCTGCGACGGCGCGCTTCACCAGGATCGCCTGACCGATATCCTTAAGACCGAAGTAGCTGCGAGTTGGTCGCGCATAACAAATCCAGCGGATTGCCCCCGTAACGGCTTCCTTCAAGTACGCCTCAGGCCCATCTAAACGCAAATGATAGTCGCCTTGCGATACGAACGTTCGATAGCCAGGCGGGAACATTTCCGTGTCGTTCGAGGAAATCACGGCCGTTGCTCCCGCACGTAGGGCAAGTCCAATATCAGCGTCCAAATCGAAATCGTAGCTCCCACCCGGTCTAAGCTGGATCTTGTTCGGATAGACTGTGACAATCCCGACGTCATTCTCCGATGCCGCTCTTCTGATCAATTCTGCATGCCCAAGATGCAGGGCGCCCAGAGTGTGTACCGTCCCAATAGTCTGACCTGTTCTCGCCACCTCCCGGATGAACGCTTTGCCTGCAGAAAGACATCCCAGATGCATTTTCTTACTCCAGTTTTTTTGGACGCCGTGGTCTGATCGGTCGGACCGCAGAAGTCGGCCTTAGGTGTCGTATTGGCCGAGCACGCCAACGAGCCCCAAAGCTTTAAGCCCGCTCACATCTCGGACCACCGCACCAAGCTGCTCTAAGCCCCGGACCAATTTGAGGTTTCCAAAGCAGTCAGGTTGACCCTTCTCGACCCCGTCTGATCAACGATGATAATTCAGCCAGATAGCTTGATGGCTCGCGCGGCTGATCAACCTTCAAAGCGGTCTGCAGTCCCGGACATCGGTCGGCAAAAAACGGTGGCTCGAATGTGGTTATCTTGGCACCCGAAAAGTCGACCTTTACGAAGCTGGCCTGGAACGGCGATATCCCACTCAGGTTCGCGTCGCGCAAGGATGATTGGTTCATGCGAACGTATGCGACGCGCGTTGCCTGCAGGTTGGCGTCGGTCATTCCCGCGGCGAGATATGCCTGAACGAGATTGGATCCTTCCAGGTTTGCGTGATCCAATGCCATTGATTGCGGGGGATCACCGGTCATCATCGCCCTGTAGAGGTAAGCCTGGGATAGATCTGCATGTTCAAGATCGCAGTCGCGCACAAAGGCACAGCGGCCACGAAAGCCCGTCAATTTGGCAGCTCGCATTGTGCTCTCCGTAATCGAAATGCTTTCGCCTGATGCCCTCGACAGGTCCGCTCCATCGAGCTGACAGGAATGAATAGAGGCACCGTCCAACACAGCACCGATTAGGTTCGCGTTGGACAAGCTTACGGAGAGAAGCCGCGCCTTCGTCAAGTCTGCCTGCTCAAGCTCCGCACTCGAAAGATTTGACAGGTGAAGATCAGCGAATGGAGCGCTCAGGGTTCTTGCCGTAATGCGGCCGCTCACCTTCGAGAGTCTCAGATACGGAAGATGAGCGCCTTCCAGGACAAGACCATCGACCGAGGTGGGACGCACGATCGATAAACAGTCCCCCTTTGACTGAAAGAACGAGCAAGCCGACAGATGCGCCTTCGTGATCGTGACTTGGCTCAGCTTGGCAAAGCGGAAGGAAGCGGAAGGTAGGAAGCATTCATTGATGGTCGAGCCCTGTAATTCCGCGCCATCAAATACAGCATCGCTCGCGTCGCACTGGTAAACGAGAACTCCGCTGAGCATCGCGTTGTCAAAGCGTGTCCTTTTCATGCTGCAACCGTGAAACAGACTGCCGGTTGCATCAATTACACTGCGCAGACTAGCATCATCGAAATTGCAGACCTGCGCTGCAATCGCGTGCATATACGCAAAATCGAGCTTGGCCCCGCGGAAACTTGCCCTTTCTAGCCCCGGGCAGATAAGGTTTGCCTCAGAAAGATCTGCCCGATCCAACTTTGCTCCGTAGAGCTGCGCACGATTGAGGGTACAGCGTCGCAACGGGAAATCTGAGAGATCGTGACCGTTAAAGTTCTCGGAGGATAGCTGCAAACCAATCCCAGTCCTTCTGATCGCCTCCTCCGTTCGCCTCCCGACAGCGGCCACTGCGCGAAGCCGATCGGCAGCTCGGCTCCAGTAACGGATAAACTCGCCATCTGATGAAAGTTTGGTTTTCGACTCTGACCAGGGCTCTGCCCCCTCATGCGCGGTGCACTCGCTATCAGCACCGATTGTTTGCGACATGTGGACGATTCCGTATTGCCCTGATTACGAGGGGGCCCATTATTGGCCTCTTTTTGGGCGTCCTTGGACGTACGCTATGCGAGTATTGTGGCGAACTCGTCGGCGAATCGGTGAAGATGCGTCGATGAGGCACCTATTGCGTCCGTGGCCTCCCGCAGCCGCAACGCTTGAGCACGTCAGCCGAATTCTCGTCATGCGTCCCCACTGCCGCTCGCTGCGATTGTTCACCGAGACCGGCAACACTGACAACGCAGCGGTCGTTTGACCGTGCCGATATGTCCAGAAGCTGCGATTTGGTTCGTCGGTTCTTGTAGGCAAATCCACATCGCTCTCCGTAAAGCCGAATGCGAAGAATTCGAGTTTCGGCTTTTTTTCGAAATGGCCCCACGGCTTGCGAGCGGAACCGTGACCGTTGACAGTGCTGCACGCCGTGCGTCGGCATTTCATCATTTCGATAGCAATGACCGTGCCAGCGGCATCAGTCGCAATCAATGGCTGAATAGGCGTCACGAAATGATTGACGCCGAATGTTTTGAACCTGACAAACACGGTCTCATTGTCAGAGACCGCACCATGTTCGCATCATGAAAGCGAAAATTGCGAGCTCGTTTGCCGGCGAGCAAGTGCCGCGAGCCCTTGCACGCACGCAATCGATGACTTGCAATCGCACACTTGCCGATTGCCGACCTCACGGTTAGAGCATGTTGTTTTTGACTGGAATCGGGGTTCCCAGAGGGGGCGATTTCTGATTCAAACTCCATGCTGGGTGGGGGAGGCCAGCATGGATGACGCGTCCCTATTCGGAAGACATCCGTGAACGCGCCTTGGCTCGCGCTGACGCGGGCGAGACGGTTCGTTCGATCGCAGAGGCGCTACAGATCAGCCCCTCCTGCGTGACGAAGTGGAAGAACCTAAGGCGTGATACCGGAGGCCTGGCGCCCGGCCAGATCGGCGGGCACAAGAAGCGGGTTCTGTCGGATGTCAACGCCGACTGGCTGCGCAAACGCATTCGCTCGGGGCCATTCACCTTGCGCAAGCTGACGCAGGAGCTGGCTGCACGGGGGATTAAGACAGACGTGCGGGCGGTGTGGACTTTTGTTCACGCCGAGGGGCTCAGCTTCAAAAAAAACGCTTCTACCAGCCGAGCAGGATCGCCCAGACGTCGCACGTAAGCGGACCCGCTGGAAAGCGCATCAAGGCAGGATCGATGTCGCACGGTTGGTTTTTATCGACGAGACGTGGATCAAGACCAACATGGCGCCGCTACGCGGCTGGGGGCCTTGTGGGCAGCGCCTCCAAGCATCTGCACCTTTCGGCCATTGGAAGACCATGACCTTCATCGCGGCGCTGCGTCACGATCGGATCAGTGCGCCTTGGGTGATTGATGGCCCTATCAATGGTGAACTCTTCACGCTGTACGTCGAGAAGGTGTTGGCACCCACCCTCGCACCGGGCGAGATCGTCGTTCTCGACAATCTTGGCAGCCACAAGGGCAAAGCGGCTCGCCAAGCTATCCGGGCCAGAGGCGCCCACCGTATCTTCCTGCCGCCCTACAGCCCTGACCTCAACCCGATCGAGCAAGTCTTCGCCAAACTCAAACACCTCATGCGAGCCGCAGAGCCTCGTGACGTCGAGGCAACCTGGCGGAAGGTTGGTGAACTCCTCGATCTTTTCTCCGAGGCGGAGTGCACCAACTACTTCAAAAACTCAGGCTATGTTTCCGTGTAAATACATCATGCGCTAGCGAGCGCTCGAACTCGGCTAGCCCTGCTCCGCGCGCCCGCCCGTCCATCTAAATGGGAGCCCTTGCCACAGCTGTCCTAGTCGAGCGATGAACGGGCACGCAATCGTCACCGAATCGGCAGTGCAAAAGCGAATGCCCGCGCGATCGGAGATAGAGATTTTATGATAGATGATCGAATTCGAAGGCATTCATGCGATGCCCTCTTCAAGGATCGTAGATGATTGACCGATCTCTTGCTCGCGCACAAGACGCGGCATGGCGGCGATAAGGCTCTTGGTATATTCAGACAGTGGATTACGAAATATCTCTTCAGTAGGGCCGCTATCGACGATTCCTCCCCGGCGCATTACTATGACGCGATCGCTGATATGACGAACAACACTAAGATCATGCGAGATGAAGAGATAACTTATGCCGAGGTGGTCCTTCAAATCGCCGAGCAGGTCCAAGACCTGGGCCTGGATCGAGACGTCGAGCGCCGAAACCGGTTCATCGCAGACGATTACGGCAGGATTCGGTGCGATCGCGCGGGCGATCGCAACGCGCTGGCGCTGACCGCCGGAGAGTTCGAGCGGCCGTCGGTCCAGCAAGGCTTGGGAGAGTCCGACCATATCGAGCAGCTCGATAACGCGCTCCTGCCGCTTGCGCCGTGTCTCAACGTCGCTCGAGAGGCTGTCGGATATGATGCGTCCGACAGTCCAGCGTGGATCAAACGAGCCAAGAGGATCCTGGTAGATGATCGATATGGATCGGCGCCGAGCCCGGCGTTCGCGTTCATCGAGCGTGGTCCAAGGCCGGCCTGCAAACTGAACGGCTCCCTCGTCAGGCTCGTCGAGCGCCAGGATCATGCGCGCCATCGTTGACTTTCCTGATCCAGATTCACCGACGATGCCCAAAGTCTCGCCGGATCGCAGTTCGAAGGAGACGCCGTCCACGGCCGCCCGCAGAGTGCCATCCGGGCCCTTGAAGTGCTTCACCAGACTTGTCGCTTGGAGCAGGATGGGACAAGCTTTCGGCAGCGATTGCACGGGGGGCTGCGTTTGCCGGCCAGGCGAACGCACAATAGTCGATGGTGACAGTCGTGAGCCGCGCGGCCGGCCTGATGGCACGGCGTCCAGCAGCTGACGGGTGTAGGGGTGTCGCGGATCTTTGAATAACTCGGCGGCGGTGCCGCGTTCGACAACCTCGCCTCGTTGCATGACGAGGATCTCATCCGCCACGCGGGAGACCACGGCCAGATCGTGACTGATCAGTATCAGAGCCTTGCCCCGTTTTTTGGTCTCCTCGAGCAGTGCCAGCACATGAGCTTGCGCGGCCACGTCGAGAGCGGTAGTCGGCTCGTCGGCGATAAGGACGCGTGGATCAAGCGCAAGTGCTGCAGCGATGAGAGCCCGTTGACGCTGGCCGCCGGATAATTGATGTGGCAGTTGCTGGGCTTTGGTCTCGGGCTCAGGGACACCGACGAGCTCAAGAAGAGCAATGACGCGCTGCGCGAGTTCCTCGCGTGATGATACCGCACCATGTAGGAGCAAGCCTTCACCGATCTCTTTGCCGATCTGGCGAAGCGGATCAAGCGCGACGAGTGCATCCTGTAATACAAAGCCAATCTCATTGCCTCGAATGCGCCGCCAGCCACGATCGTTAAGGCCGATCAGGTCCGTCCCGTCAAAGCTCAGCTGGCGTGCATGGACATCGGCGTTGCGACCAGCTAGGCCTACGAGAGCCCGGGCAGTTACGCTCTTACCCGAGCCGGACTCACCGACGATCGCAAGGCACCGTCCCGGTCGGAGGGAGAAGGACATACTGCGCACAACCGCTTTCTCCGCGATTTCGCGCCCGAAGGAAACACGCAGCGAATCGACCGTGAGAAGGTCTGCCTGCTGCGAGACAGGCTTGGGACGAACCTGCGACATTCAGCTTTTTCCTTCCAGACGGTCCTGTATATGGCGCCCGACGATGGTGACGCTGAGGGCAAACGCCGTCGCGGCCAGACCGGGTATGATCTCCAGCCACCAGGCGTAGATCACATAGTTGCGCCCGGCATTGAGCAGCGCGCCCCATTCAGGAGCCGGGGGAGCGACGCCAAGCCCTAGAAAGGCAAGGCCGGAGGCCCAGATAATGGCCTGACCCACGCCAATCGTCATCATTGCTGTCAGCGGGTTCATGGCGTTGGGAAGAATATGCCTCCAGACGATACGGGCAAATGGATGGCCCAGCGCCTTGGCGGCTTCCACATACCCTGTTCCTTTGATGGAGAGCATCTGGCCCCTGATCATGCGCGCATAGCCTGGCGCTGTGCCGATTCCAACAGCTATGACTTCAGTCAATACCGACGGCCCAAAAACGGTCACGAACACAAGGGCGAGCAAGAGCGTGGGGATTGCGAAGAGCACGTCGACAATCCGGCTGAGGATGCTGTCGACTACGCCAGCAGAAAGTGCGGCGGCGACGCCGAGAATGAGTGCAATGGACATGCTTAGCGCGGTCGCGCCAAGTCCGATAGCAAGCGATTGGCCTGCCCCCTCGAGTAATCGGGAGTAAAGATCCCGGCCCAATTGATCTGTCCCCAACCAATGGGCGATCGAAGGAGACTGCAGCGACGATCTCAAATCAATAGCGAACGGGTCGTGCGTCTGTAGCACCTTTGGCATCATGGCCGCGAGAGCAAAGAAGCCAATGATAATAAGGGAGGCAGCAACTCGGAGAGGAACATGGCGGACGAATGCCAGGAGTCCTCTGAGTGGCCGAGACACGGTGACTTCGGCGAGCATGCTCATGTCAACTTGATCCTCGGGTCGAGCATCCGATAAGTTAGGTCGACAATCACACTAACAGTGACGAACAGGCCCGCAGAGATCAATACAGCTCCCGAGACAACCGGAACGTCTCGCGAGGAAGTTGCGGCAACAAGAACTCCACCCAGCCCTTGGCGGCCGAAAACGATTTCTATCAAAATCGCCCCCGAAAGAAGCTTGCCGAGCGCCCAGCCTGATAAGCTTACGCCGGGCAATGCAGCATGGCGTAGGACATGGTGAAGCCTGACACCGAAATCACTCATACCTCGTGTCCGCGCGGACGTAACGAAGGGCTGCTCGAGCACGCGCGTGAACTCGTTTAGAACGACTTGTCCGAAAAAGCCGGACAATTCGAGAGCCAGAGCAAGTGCTGGCAGAACGAGTCCCATCGGCGAGCTTTCTCCGACAACTGGAAAAATGCGCAAGTTTACCGCGAACATGACGAGCAGAATTGTAGCTAGCCAGTAAGGCGGCGCGGTTGCCAAGAAGATTTGCGCGCCGCTGAGCAGCTTCAACCATATGTTGTCTCTGCCGGCGATCAACAGAGTGGTCAAGATCGCAATAACCCAAGCCATCAGCAGGGCGGCGATCGCCAGAACAATGGTGGGGCCAATCTGTTCTGTGATGATTGCCGCGACGGATCGATGCTGCTGGTATGATTCGCCAAGATCGCCATGCAGGAGTCGCAATACGTATTTCCCGTATTGAACAGCGAGCGGTTGATCAAAGCCATATTTCGCATTGATCGTTGCGAGCTCGGCCGCAGTTGCCGGCCCGACGTCGCCACTTCTCACATTGATGACGATCTGCGCGCGATCGCCGGGCATCAAACACTGAACTAGGAACGTAAACGTTGCTGCAGCCCACACGACGGCCACACCGGATAAAATACGGCGCGCGAACCAAACAAGCGGATTGTGGGCTGCGACCTTCACGGTGTCATTTCTTATCGTCGAAATGAGCGTCATAGAAGACGGGCTCGCCCACTGACCCATGGTCCAGCCACACGTCTTTTAGGCTGGGCTTGGTCGCCAAAGTTACGTCCAGCACGGTAAGGCCAACAACGGGTGCCTCATCCACGATCTTCCGTTCCGCCTGCTGATAAAGGGCGGTACGTTCAGAGCTATTGAAATCCTGTTCCGCCTTTTGGATCAGCTCCCAAAGCGTCGGATCCTGGAAGCGCGATGGATTGAAGCGATTGGGCTCGCCATTCTGGTCCGGCTTCCACGAAATTCGGAATATCTCAGCGCCGGGTGCAACCCAATAAAGAAGCACGATCTCATAATCGTTGGGCCCTAGGTTTCTCCCGGCGAAGAAATCAGCCGGATTGGTGGGTTGAAGACGTACGTCAAAACCGGCCGCCCTTGCCTGCTGCTGGATAACTTGCAAAGCTTGCTCGCCATCGGGCTTGAGAAACGCGTACGAATAGGAAATGCGCACGATGAGCGGACTACCGTTCTTGACACGAACGCCCGCAGGATTGCGCTCAGTCCAACCCGCCTGATCAAGTAGCTGATTGGCCTTCCGAATATCGTACCCATAGGACTTTCCGAGTTCAGGCAGGTATTCCGGCGAGCTCTGACTTAGCGCACCGTTGCCTTCAAACGGTAAAGAGCCGAGGAAGGATGTGTCGACCGAGGCCTTTCGGTCAGTGGAATAGGCAAAGGCCTTGCGGACGAGCACGTCGTCAAATGGGGGTCGGGCCGTATACAATGCGAGACGCAGGGGCGTGCCCCCGGTCAGGTGCCGCAATACTGAAAAGCGGGAGTTCGCGTCCTTCCATGCGACAGCCGGAATATCGTATATGGCATCGGTCTCCCCCGCGATCAGCGAGCCGTATCGGACAGTCTGATCTGGCAGAAACTTCCAACTGATCCCTTCAACGTAAGCCGGCCCCTGATGTTTGGCGGTGGCCGGCGCCGAATTGTAGTCGGGATTGCGGCGGAAGGTGACTTCTCGCCCATGGTGCCACTTGTCGACAATGAATGGACCTGAGCCGACAGGGTTCTCGCAATTGACCGCAAGGCCGCGTTTGAGTGCCGATGGCGAGAGAATGCCTTGCGAGGATTGGGCGAACACGTTCAGCAAGGGCTGGAACGGCACCTTCAATTTTACCTGCAACCTCAGAGGAGCAATTGCCATTGCCGATTCGAAGCTATCGCCGAGATAAGGAGCGGCAGTCGGATTGCGAAGATCGGGGTCATTGCTGAGCCATCCGTTGATATTGTCAGCGATGGCCTGCGCATCGAGCGCAGTCTCGTCGGTGAACTTTACATTCGGCTTAATCTCGAATGTGTACACCTTTCTATCGTCCGAGATGGTCCAAGACTCGGCTAGCCATGGCACAATCTGGCCATCCTCGGTGCGAGCAACCAGATTATCGCTATACTGGCGTTGCAGATACCATTGTTGGACCCATCCTCCGAACAGGCAGGCAGGCTCTTGAAAATGCCCGTAACGAATGACTCCTCCTCGCTTTACGCTGCCGGCTCCTCCTTCCTGAGCATGAACGCTGGGCGACAATTGCGACAGGCCCAAGAGTACAACAAGGGTAGCCGCCCCTGTTCTTGCTTGACGGTTAAACTTGCCGGTGAAGCGCCTCGTTGACCGCGCATTCGATAAATGCATATCCGGGCTCCAGAGATTTGGTGTTGAGGACGCGTCAGAGCGGTGAGCTAGCTGTGGCTCGCGCCGGTTCGAAAGGAACAGAAATTCCGAAATGCTCTCTCAGAGTCTGTCCCAGATATTCTTTGCGAAACAGCCCGCGCTTCTGCAGGATGGGAACCACATTGTCGACAAACGCTGAAGTGCCATCGGTCAGAACATCCGGAATGATATTGAAACCATCGACCGCACCGGCGCGGAACCATGCCTCAATCGAATCCGCGATCTGCTCGGGTGCACCCACAAGCAAACGGTGGCCGAAAGCTTGAACGCTGCTGATGATCTCGCGAACCGTCCGACCTTGACGCGCCAGAGCTTCAATCGTGCGATGGTGGCCGACAGAAAACGGAACATGATCTGCATCAGGCAAAATCTCCTCCGGGATTGGCCTCTCGAGGCTGAGCTTCTCGACCGCCACACCCATGCTTCGTGCAAGGGCGCCGATGGCGCGCTCCAGATTGATCAGTCCATCAAGCTTTTCTTTACGACGAGCCGCTTCTTCCTCGGTGCCTCCGATACAGGTGACAAGGCCCGGCAGGATGAGCGGAGCCGCAGGGCGGCCGAATTGCCGAGAGAGCGCACGCAGGCGCTCTGCCTCCCGCAGAGCCGTCGTCAAGTCCCCGGCTGCCGCAAACACGACATCTGCACTGCGGGCACCTAGCCGTAGTCCGGGATCCGAACCGCCCGCCTGAACGATGACTGGGTGACCTTGGAGCGAAGCGGGATGCGTCAGTGGGCCTCGGACGCCGAAACTATTAGTATCGGGATCGAGCAGGCGGAATTGACTCGGATCTGCATAAACTCCCGCGGCCTGATCGGCGATGACCATCTGGCCGCTCCAGCTCAGCCAGAGAGCACGAACGGTTTCAACGAAGTCCTCAGCACGTCTGTAGCGATCCGCTCGCCCGACTTCTCGACCGCCGAAGTTTGCTACCGTAGCCGGGCTCGACGTCGTGACTGCGTTCCACGCCACGCGGCCACGGCTGATGACATCGAGCGATTGGAAACGCCGAGCGAGATTGTATGGTTCATTGTAGGTCGTCGACGCGGTCGCGATCAGGCCAATCCGCTGCGTTTCGCGTGCAATCACCGCAAGAACGAGGGTAGGTTCGAGACCATTCAGCGGTGGCTGGTGCGTAATTTCGAAGTTTATCGCGGGAGTATCGGCAAGGAATACAGCATCCAGCAGACCACGCTCTGCAACCTTCGCAGCCCGGACGTAGTGCTCGATATCGAAAAAGGCGCTTGGATTGGTACCCGGCCAGCGCCACGCGGCGGAATGGCCACCAGCGCCATGAAGATTTAGGCCTAGATGAAGCATGGAGTTAACCGAAGACATCACAACCCCAAATGCGGCGCCCTCTGAGCCACTTGGTGGGCTTTGAGGACGAGTCAATGTCGGCCACCACCCTGCCCTTTCGCGCAAGCTCACGCTGAATGTTCGCCGGGCAGCCGAGTTGAGGCATGGATAACAAACCGTCGGCTGATGTTAGAGGACTCTCACCGAAGAAGACTCCGCTACGTGCTGTAATGTTCTGCCCGCGGGCGCAGCCCAAAAGAGCATCGATCACGGTGGTTGCCGATTGACGCCGTCGTGAGAGCCAATTTTCAGCGGCTAGTTGATCCCACACGAGTACACTCACATCGGCGCTCCAGAATTCATCAACAAGCCAGCTGCTTCTCAGCCTGGTGCCCATTCGCGATCGGAAAGTTAGGACTCGCGACCTGGCGAGCAAGGATCGACTAGAGGATCTTTAGAGGTGGAAACCACGCAAACGCAATAGTTGAGTATTTCAATCTACTATCGTCTATTGGCATCCCCTTCTATTGCGACGTCTATCTGTCCATCGCTTAGTCCAAATGGTCGCTGATCAGGCTCCCCGAACACGCGCTGCGTGATCGGAGCGACTTTTAATTGGCAACGCCGGCTCAAAGCGACGGACATGAATTGATGCGCTCAAAAACACACGACATTTGGGAGACATTGTTGATCAACCGCATGCTGCCCCGTAGCAAAGCGACATCCGATCAATAAGGCCGCGCCAAGCCAATCCATCTAATAATGCGATGAAACATTCCAGATTATAGGTGTCTCGTTAAGGCAATGCTTGGACGCTGAGCTTTCTTTTGCACCCCGTGGCGCTTGGTGCATTCGAGGATTGCTGCGGATCTTCACTTGATTGTCTTGCAGGCGCCGCATGTTCTCGCTTTTTCTATCGGTATGATGAACCGACCGCGACTTTGCAAGAATGCTCGCCCTCGAGGCCCCCCTTCGTAGGCGCGCCCCGCTATGTGCACGGGACTCAGATACTTTTGAAGACAAACGCCTTGGAGCGTCAAACATCGGGAGCATCAACGTTCACGAAATCACTCAGTTGGGTATCTCCGGCAGATCGGGTCGGGCGAGCCTCTCGTAATAATGAATCGCGGGCTATCAGCTTTATCAATGCCAGCTCGAACCGTCTGGCTAGCCTCGAGGTCTGCGGCCATCTCCGGCGAGAAAGATCACGGACAACGCGCTCCGCGCCAGCATGGTGGACGACTGCAGCCCCGGCGTTCTGACCTAAGCCATCACCATCCTGCCGTTGGCAACAGGAGTGCAACCCGCGAGCGGCAAGCGCACTTGGGCCATCCCGGCTGGTCGCTTTGGATCAACCCAGGAAGACTGATGCTAGTCAAATTTTCATGCGTCGGTGCCTGGGATCTATCGCTACTTTGACCGGAAACGCGCCGTTCTCGGAGATGGGAAGGAGGGGCCGATACGATGGACCGCGGAGATTGCTCTAGGTCTTTAGCTGCGCCTGCAGGTCACACCAAAGGCTTGCACGGCGATATGTTTGAAGGCGCGACCAATGTTGTGGTGCATTGTGTGGCGCATCGGCTGCAAGCGTCAACGCCCCGTTTTCTTTTCCGAACTGAGGCGCCGTGCGCTAGTCCTTGCCGCCGCGGTTTTTATGCATCCGAATCGTTTGTGGTCCAGCCACGTCTGGTTGGCAGTTCAACGTCTCGCGGCTGCACAGCCTTTTTGATGTTGTGCATTAAGCCATTACCCGTGTGTTGCGGCTGCCTGGATCGACGCCGCACGCCCGACTCGTGCTTTACGGCCAGCGCCCGGCGCCCCGACACAAGGCCTCGCCTCAGTAGTCCCGACAGAGGACAATGAGCTTCAGCCATTCCGGGCCGGACATGAGACCGACGGCTGCGGCGAGACTCAGCTTTTCGGATCACAGCTAGCATCTTGTCGAGCATTTAAAGGAGATCCACTCGGAGCCGATGCAAGCTGGCCCAGGCATGCTTCTCTACGCCGCGCTTGCTCACCGACAGCCACGCTTCCGCCGCGCTGCTTCTCCCGGACCTTCACACGGCGCCGCCGTGGAGCGGATAGCGACGATGGCACCGTCTCCCAAACTCGGGTTGCAATGAACAACAGGCTCGCCGTCATAGGAAGGACCCCGAATTTTCTTCAAGCAATGAGTCTGGTCAGCTGTTCGACAGCTAACCCTACTAGTGTCGCGAGTCACAAGTTTGCAATCGCAGATTCGCATTAGATTCGCGTCGCTGTGCCAGAGATGGCGGCTGCAACAGCGACGGAGGATCTGATGGCGGCCTAGCGACTTGCGCCCCTGGTGTTGAGCGATGATGAGCGTGCTGAACTTCAGTCGCTGACAATGCGGCGAAAGACGGCGCAGGCGTTGGCTCTGAGAGCCCGGATCGCGCTGGCCTGCTCGGAAGGCGGTCAGAACAAGGAAGTGGCGGCCAAGCTAGGCCTGGAGCGGGGGACGGTAGGCAAATGGCGGCGGCGCTTTGTGGAGCAGCGCGTGGCTGGGCTGCACGATGAGCCGCGCTCGGGAGCACCGCGCACCATTGACGATGGTCGCATCGAAGCCGTGATCGTGAGGACGCTGGAAAGCTGCCCAGAGAACGCCACTCATTGGAGTTCTCGGGGCATGGCGAATGCCAAGGGCCGGTCGGTGTCGACGGTGCAACGCATCTGGCGAGCCTTCGGGCTCCAGCCGCAGCGGCTGGAGACATTCAAGCTCTCACCGATCCGAACTTCGTAGCCAAGGTGCGCGACGTCGTCGGCCTTTACGTCTCGCCGCCGGCACATGCTATCGTTCTGTGTGTAGACGAAAAGTCCCAAATCCAGGCGCTGGACCGCAGTCAGCCGATGCTGCCGATGCGTCCCGGTCAGCCTAACTCGAAGGAGTCATGACTACAAAAGGCACGGCACCACATCGCTGTTCGCCGCGCTCGACATTGCGACAGGACGGGTCATCGGCAAATGTTACGGACGCCGAGTTCCGCAAGTTCCTCGACGAGGTCGAGGCCGCCGTACCGGGCGAACTCGACGTCCATCTCGTCATGGATAACTATGCAACGCTCAAGACGCCGCCGATCCGGAAATGGCTGGCCAAAGGGCCGCGTTGGCATGTGCACCTGACCCCGACCAGTTCGTCATGGCTCAACCAGGTCGAGCGCTTCTTCGCGCTTCTTACCGATAAGAAGATCGGGCGCGGTGTCTATCGCAGCGTAGCCGCCCTTCTGGCAGACATCGCCTCGTTCATCGAACGACATAACGCAGATCCCAAGCCGTTCCGGTGGACCAAGTCAGCCAATGACATCCTTGCTTCCATCGAACGCTTCTGCCGTTACAACGCCCTGGTACAACACGATGCGATATTGCGAACTTCTGGTTCAGGACACTGGTTGGCCTTCAAACTGGCGACCGCCGCCCCGGTTTATAGCCTGGTCCTTGTCTTAGGCCAGGGCGAATTTCGACCAGAGATTAAGGCCGTGATGCATGATCCGCATGCGTCGGCCCTGTAATCTTTGTCTGGTTTTTCACAGCCGTGTACAAAAGCTGTAAGATCCAAGACATCACGCGCCGTGGCGCATGGCGAACTGTTTCAAAGCGTAGCCAGGCGGTTTAATGCGCGAGGAACGCTGGCATGGTCATTGCTCTCGCAGCAGGCAACAACGGCGCTGGCTACTCCGCCTCTGGCGCGAGAGGAATGGTCCAATATGAGCTTGGTAAGGTCATTGGAAAGGGCGGAAGTCGACGCCTTCTATACGCTCAATGAGGGGCGTCTTGCATCCGTCACGCGCGAATTTACTGAGCATTTCTCGGGACGCGTGCTGTATGCGGTGAAGGCGAATCCGTTGCCCAAAATTCTTCACGCGGTCTCTCGCGCCGGAGTGGCCGGATTCGACGTGGCGTCGCTGGCCGAAGCCTACCTTGTCCATTCCACTGTTCCCGGGGCCCGCTCATGGTTCATGAATCCCGTGAAATCTCGTCGCGATATCGAACGGACGTTCCGCGATCTGGGAGTTCGCGACTATGTCATCGATTGCGAAGCCGAGCTGCGGAAGCTCCTCGAAGCCTTGCCGTTGCATGATCCGGAAATACGAATCTACGTCCGGTTCAAGTGTAGCGCGACGTGCGCCATCATAGACTTAAACGGCAAGTTTGGTGCCTCGCCCGCCGAAGCGAGCCGTCTGCAGGATCTCGTCAACGCGCAATCGCGCTGGACCACGGGGTTGTCCTTTCATCCAGGTTCCCAAACGATCGTTGTCGATCCCTATCTGCATGGCATTCGGACGGCCGTCGACATTATAGAAGCTGTTTCTCCGGCCCCCACGGCGCTCGATATCGGTGGCGGCTTTCCCGGCCATTATCTGAACTTCCCCTATCACTCTCCCTTGCGCATGCTCTCCGAGATCACGAAAGTGGTGCGCGGAACGGATGCACTAAAGCGTGTTGAACTGTTGTGTGAACCCGGACGAGCACTGGTTCACGATAGCATCTCTTTGTTTTGCCGCGTGATCTTAAGAAAAGGCGAGGCGCTCTACTGCGGCGCGGGCATCTACAGCGGGCTCTCACCTGCCCGACAATATTTTCTGCTCCCCACCCGCGCTTGGCGTGGGGGACAGCCGATCCAGACTGAGGAGTGGCAGGACTTCATCATCTTTGGCCCAACTTGCGACAGCATGGACAGGCTTGGATTCTCGTATTCACTGCCACGCGATTTGAGCGAAGGCGATTGGATTGAATTCCAGAATGTGGGCGCCTATACGGATATGGCGCGATTCAACGGGTTTTCGGTTGATAAGATCGTGGCTGTAGGGCAGGATGAACTTACCATGTTGCCCGCCGCCATTCAGTAGTTGTTCATGAACATACTGTTCATGAACATACTAGGGTCTGTACCTGATTAGCATCACGTGATTCTCTGGCCTGTGTGGTTGATTCGGGGCGAGAGAATGCGTGAGGGTCTGTTTTGGCTGAATGACAAGCAATGGGCGCGCATCGAACCTCATCTGCTGACGGGGTTGGAGCGGGACGACGATCGGCGCATCATCAGCGGCATCGTTCACATGCTGCAATCGGGGACGCGATTGTCCGCGTGAATATGGCCCTACACGACCGTCTACAATCGCTTGAATCGTTAGGCCGAGCGCGGACGATGGTGCGCAATTTTTGAGGCGATGGCCAAGCTCGGCAAAGATTCCGTCGCGCTGTAGCTCGGCTCGGCCTCGATCAAAGCTCATCGTTGTGCCTCCGGCGGAAAAGGAGGGAGCACAATCAGGCGATCGGCCCGCTCGCGCGGCGGTCGCACGACAAAAATCGATGCGCTGAGCGATCCACCTGCCGGCCGATCGTCCTTCATCTGCCCCCGGCCAGGATGCCGATATTACTGCTGCACCCGGTGTTCTGGCGCTCGCCCCACCCATGCGCGCATTCTGCCTCACTGCGGTCGAGCTGCGGCGCTTGCACTGCCCTGAATGTCACGTCAAAAGACGATGACGGCGTGCGCTCCGGCTGCGTGATCACGTCAACCTCACGCGACGTAACGTTATCAGCCCATCGGCCAAGCCTTGCCCGACTGGTCCGGGTCCGGTCAGTCGCCGGCCTCTGCATGGACAAATCCGCCCACAGCATGGCGTCTCAGATAATGTAGCCGCCTGGCGAGCGATCACCGTGCGAAGCAGGCAATTTGCTGTGGCCTGCGCCACCTACGCATCCTGTCAGAATACAAGCGCGCTTCATGTCTGAAACGCGCCTCCAACTGTCTTCGAAAGCCACATCGCGCCAAAGGACGGGAGCGTGCCCCTTCTACAGTGCTGGCCCAAATCCTGCAGCGCCTCTCCGCGTCAGGGCAGCGCAGCAAGATGGCAGACGTGTTTGGGCCTCGATCTGTCAATCGACAATGTGGTTGCCGCACCGGAGGTCGCCTGTCTGCAGCCCGCTGGGGGAACGGAAGACGCTGCTGCTTGCCACGGCCTCGCGCGGCTGACCGTTGCTTGCTCACCCTGAAGAGAGGCGTCAATACATGGTCGATGAATTGGATCTGCGAACCTTCACGCCACATCCGCAACGCGACGCCGTGCTCGGCGAAGTGCACGCGCGCCCTTTCACGCGCCTTGTTTCGCCATTCAGCGTGATCCACTTGGCTTTTCTTGCGCAGGGTGAGGCGGCCACAAGCGATCGCTGCCGTTTTATCGATTTTTGCATCGAGCGCAATCTTCCGCCGCCTGAGCAATCGGTGAAACTTCATCAGATTGTCATCGGGCCCGCTACGCTACGCTGGGAGCAGCATTCGGAATTCACAACATTCACCTGGATCTGGAGTAACACAAATGGTTCTCCCGCAGACCGATTTGACAAAGTTGATGGTACCGTCCTATCGCTGATCCGCGCGTTGCGTCAGACCGGACAGTTGCTAGTCGCGATCAGGCTAGAAGTGGAGCAGGACTCCTCGCCGACCAGGCGCGCCGAACAGGTTTTTGACAAGAACAGCCTGGCTATGGTTGCCACAAAGAGCGGCGCAGGCGTTGCCGCCTCAGACTTCCGCGTAGACGAAAAAGGCTTTACGAAAATCCTCGTCTGCGACCTCGGATTGACGTCGCACGATCTCGGAGCGCTGGTGCAACGGCTCCTGGAGATCGAGACCTACCGTCCACTGGCGCTGCTTGGCCTGTCGGCGGCCCTTGAGCTTGCACCTTCCGTTGATCGCATCGACCGCCGTCTTGTTGAGGCGCTCGAAAAAATGCAAAGCGGTGAGGGGCTGCAGTTCAACAACCATCTGCTTGCCGAGCTGACGGCGCTGGCCGCCTCCTTCGAAAAAGGCGCGACCGGCAGCCTGTTTCGCTTCGGCGCCAGCAGGGCCTACAACGAGCTGGTCCAATCGCGACTGTCCATCATTGAAGGCAAGGATGTCTCGGGTTATCCATCCTGGTCGTCGTTTCTGGCGCGTCGCATGGCGCCCGCAATGCGAACCTGCGCGACCGTAGAGGATCGTCAGGCGGCTCTGTCGGTCAAGCTCGCGCGTGCCGCCGATCTGTTGCGAACCCGTGTCGACGTCGAAATCGAACGACAGCATCGTGACCTGTTGCAGGCTCTCAACGAGCGCGCGAGACAGCAACTTCGGCTGCAGTGCACGGTCGAAGGATTGTCGGTCGGGGCGATAGGATATTATGTGGTCAGCTTGTTTAGCTATCTTGCCAAGGGCGCGCATGATGTCGGACTGCGAGTAGAGCCCTCGTTCCTGACCGCAGCCTTCGTGCCGATCGCAATCGGCGTGATCTGGCTGGTGAGTTACAATGTCCGAAAGCGACACCTCAAGCACGACGACGCGCCCTCGGTTGCTTGCGACTGAAGCTCCTTGAGGGACTCAGTGCGTCCATCCTGCGAAGCTCGCATGGTCGTGATGCGACGCTGCCGCAAGATCGCGGCCGGCTCCTGCGCAAGGTAGTACCCCGCCCGCACTAACCGGGCGAGGCAATTTTGGATCGGGTCAGTCGCCGTTGCGACGGCTGGGGCGGGACCAGATCAGGCTGAAGCCCTCACCTTCCTCGGCGGTGAAAGAGGTTGACGAAGATCGGAGCAGTGAAGCTCGGATCGTTGAGCTTGAGACCTAGATAGTCACGGCCCTCGTGGAGCGCTTGGTCCAGGCGGCGCCGATCTCCACACGGCCGACATAGATCCGGTGGCTGGGGGCGTTGTCGCCCGAGCGGCTGGTCTCGGGGACGATGCGGACGTTCCTCGCCCGCAGCGAGAGGGTGACGATTTCGCCGTTGAACTCGTTGTTGCCGGTCGTCTTGAAGGTGCCGATGGTCGCCATGGAAGTTCTCCTTGATCTGAAGTTTTCCGAGCCCGCACCTTGCGGCCTCGATGGTGATCGACAGGCCGAAGGCGGTCGACGGCGCACCCCGGCAGGGGCTCGACAGCAAAGGAGGAACTTTCTCGTTTCGCGAGGAATGACGGCGCAGCGGGCAGGGGATGAAAGTTGTGACGCCGCTGTTGCGCCATAGACGATCGAGGCTTCTTAGCCGGCCTTCAGCCAGATCCATCCATCGAAGAGGCCGCTTCGTGCGCTCGTTCCGAAACAGAGCTGACATCAACGCCAACGTGGCAATCCTCGCGTGCTGCAAAGACCGGCAGGCGCAGCGTGAGGACGTCCTTGGCGAGCCATCTGAAGCGTTCAACTGAGCGCCTTGGCTTTCACCACATACGACGGCTGCCTGAACCGCCGATCTTCCAATCCCAAAGATCGGCGGCCCTCATGAGTTACCTGAGCAGCAAGTTCGTGCAACTTGATCCTCGCCCGATGAAACGACCGTCAGAAAACACTCTGATCGTTCCTGACGATCGAAAGGATCGGCATCTGTGCGAAGGTGTCCGCACGATTAACGAATCAGGTCTTTGAAGCGCCCCCTGCTCTGTGCTCTTCGTTACCAGATGAACTTTGCCCCATCCGGCAGTTCGCAGATGAATTCGCCCTGGTTCACGAGTTCGGTGGTCCCGACGACAAGTTTCGAGGCTCGCACCGTCAGCTTGCCTTCGCGGCTAAGGCTATGGCGGATGTACTCGGTCACGGCATGTCCGGAGCTGTCGACCGTTTGATGAGCATTGGCGAAGCTGATGCCGTTCTGGACGGTCACCCTGAAGGCATTGATGACCAGACCGGCTTGCGTCGCCGACGCAGGCTTGCCACCCTCCGCTGTGGTACAGCGGCTCATGTCCAGTATGAGCTTTACATTCTTCCCCGCCTGGAGGGCACTGAGCACCTCGGTGTATTTCGGCGAGGGCTCATCGGCTCTCGCCGGCGCGCTCACGCTCCCGGCCGAAAGCAAGGACAACAGGATCGGAAGTGCTCGGCCAGTAAACTTCATATACTCTTCTCCCTCGATAAGTACCGCAGATTGCACATTTAAAGACGCGTGCTCGCAAGCCGTTTGTCTGATTCCAGACACCACGCGCGCTCGCGCCTGTACAAAAGCAGCCTGTCGCAACGAGGCGCAAGTCGCTGCGATGGCTATTCCAACATCACAACCTCGTAGGTCAGGTTTTCTGAAGTGGCGTCTGCGGTCTGGACGCCAGACGACGTACTGAGCAGTATTGGCCTAGGAATGAATATGGAGGATAGCGACAACATCGATGCGGATGCGGATTTGATGTGTGTCCGCTTGGCAGAACGCCAACTCGTGAGACAGAGCGCTTGTTCCTGGGCGGCAATTTGGAAAGCTATCGAGTGGCCAACGAAGAAAATCCCTTCAAGCGGGAGACTGGAGAGTAAGGATTAGCCGACTGGCGACTGCGTCATGCTCGTAGTCCCTTAATGCTGACTAGATGACACCCGAAGGAAGGGTCATCCCAGCGGCGCCGCTTCACGAACAACGGTAATGGCTTGGCCAGAGGCTCTGATCAACCTATCCCTTGACCTACGCGAGGGACTAACGCGCGCCCACATGCCAAGAGGTACCCGACCCTGTAGAGGAGGACACACTCGCACCATTTTTCGGTCTTCCACGAGCCTCATTCTAGTGCTCCGGGCTCTCCTCGCATCGATCCAGTCGCCGCCGACACATTGGAAGGGAGTTCAAATGACGTGAGCCACTAAGGCCGCGCATCGATCGTTTCCGCAGCTCGACCTGCCATCGATGGTGAGATCAACACAAGAGCTCCAACGCGATCGCATCAAAGATCAAGTCAATAGAGTCTCGCACACGCGGCAAGCCGTGCCGTCGCACAATGGTCTATTCGCTACCTGGATGCGTTCCATCAAAACAATCGATTTTGCCCTTCTTGCCCAAATGCCCCATAGTCGCTCGTGATGTATGGAGGCAGCATTCAAGAATGTCGCTTGGCAATCCTTAGTCCCTTGCCGGTCAAATCGGCTTGCGCGCTCTGGCGCCTGCATCCCAGAGGTTAGGTCCTGCGCGTCACATAGAAGCATCACGGGGCGCCACTGTCTCCCTGCTGAATTGCCACGCACGAGGTCGACCGCACGACCGTGACGTCACACCTTAAGGGCTAGTAAAAACAACCGCCTTCACACACTGTCATCGCCTTTGGCTCAAGCTACGCTTCGATTGGACTGACGAAATGCTCATGACGTTGGGGAGAGGGACACGCGCTACGCGCAACTCGATAGTTTGGTTTAGGACGTGTCGTCATGGCTTAAGACTCCTTGCGAGTTCGAGAGCACTGCTACGACCAGCGGTCAAAAGCACTTGAATCTCACCTAGCGTCAGATTGTAGGATTTGCGACAACCCCGCGACACACGCTCCGCTCGCGTGAACTCTTCCTGACAGGTAGCAAGAATTGCGAACGTCTCAAAAGCACCGTGCTCAGCCGCTCCGCCCTGTCACGCTGCCGCTTACGCTTGCGCGGCCTGGCGCTATTTGCATGGCAGCGGCCGGCTCAGTGCACACAAGAACGGCTGTGATCGGCCTACCAACGCGTCAGCGGGCTGCCGCGGCCTCCAGTCTTTCAAACAGAATCGGCCCTCTTGTTCGCATGAGCGGCATGTTGAGCGGCGCCGACGCCGTAAGCAGTCCCGAGGGGTCCGTGGTCCATCCGATGACAATGGACCGGCAGATATTGATCGACCGTCAACATGTTCCGCCCTCTCGTTTCGGGCTGTTCGAATTCACACCAATCCAGCCGCCTCTCAGTTCGTTCGAGCCCCATGGTCACTCGTGAAGCGCTCGGGTCTTGACGTGGATGGACGAGAGGCGATGAAATGCGAATTCTCCTGGTTGATCATCATGCGGACTTCGCCCGCGACGTGAAGGAAGCGCTCTTAAATTGCGGCTTCGCCGTCGACGTGACACGCACGCTGGATGAGGCGGCGGCCGCGCTCGATTGCGCGAACTACCACATGGTCCTGCTCGAATCGGATTTGCCCGATGGAGACGGATTGGACTGGCTGAAGCAGCTGCGGCGCGAGGGACGGTCAATGCCGGCCGTGATGATGAGCAGTCTCAATGATCTCAGACGGCGGATTGCAATTTTCAATGCGGGCGCGGATGATTTTCTGCCCAAGCCCGTGTCTATCGACGAACTCGTTGCTCGCATGAGGGCTATTTTGCGACGGTCAACGCAAATGACGGCTCCGGTAGTGACATTCGGGAATCTGCATTTCGATCCGATCGCGCGACAGGTCTCGGTCGGTGGTCGAATCCTCAGAATTGCGCGCCGCGAAGTGTGCATTCTTGAACATCTGCTCAACCGCGCCGGCCGTACCGTTCCGCGCGCATCGCTCGAAGACAGCTTATATGCATTTGACGACGAGGTTTCGACCAATGCGCTGGAAGTCGGGATTTATCGCTTACGCACGCATTTGAGCCAGGCGGGTGCAACGCTGAGGATCAAGACCGCGCGCGGCGTCGGTTACACCCTTGAACTCATTGGCGCGGCATCGGCCGCCTAGCCGATCCAACCTGAAAGCAACACTCCCTTGAACGTCATTAACAATGCCGCCGGCGCTGATGAGCCGTCGATGGTCGCCAGCGGGTCGCAGTATGCCGCTTTTCCCCGCCTCTGCTACGTCCTGTGCGCAGTCGCTCTGCTAGTTCCGCTTGCTGCCACAGCTCAGACAAAGCTCGATGGCAAAGGAGAACCGACACGCGCTGCGCCAGCCGGCACCGCCGGCACGCTCAATCTTACCTCCTCACAGGGCAAGACAGTTCATCTGACCGGACCGGCTGCGAGCATTTTTATTGCCGACCCGGCGATTGCGGATTATCAGGCGCCTTCGAACACCACGATTTTCGTGTTTGGCAAAAAGTCCGGACGGACGAGCCTGTTCGCCCTGAACGACAATGGAGAGGCTCTCGCCGAGCTGCGTGTTATCGTTACCCAACCGATCGAGGATCTTCGGGCGGCGCTGAAGGCCGAAGTCGGCGACTATCCGATTCAAGTCAGCTATACCCCGCGCGGGGCGATCCTTAGTGGTACGGCGCCCAATCCCGATGTCGTCGAGACTGCTAGGAAGGTCACTGAGCAGTTTCTTGGGTCGGGCGCGCTGGTTGTCAACAAGATCCAGGTCGCTGGCTCATTGCAGGTGAATCTCAGCGTACGGGTGGCAGAAGTCTCCCGCAGTGCCGTAAAGGATCTCAATATCAACTTCACCGCCTCAAGCCCAAACGGCGCTTTCCTTGTTACCGGCAAAAAGGGCGGGTCCGGCCCGGCCGGCGGCGGCGGCACAATCGGAATCGGATTTAGCGCCGGCAATGCCAACCTCAGCGCTGTTCTGGACGCTCTCGCGAGCGAGCACCTCGCCTCAATCCTGGCTGAGCCAAATCTGACGGCGATGTCCGGCGAAGCCGCAAGCTTTCTCGCCGGCGGCGAATTTCCGATTCCGGTCATGCAGGATAATCGACAGGTTTCAGTCCAATTCCGGCAGTTCGGCGTTAGCCTGGAATTCGTCCCGACCGTGCTCAGCAACAATCAGATCAATGTCCGTGTGAAGCCCGAAGTTAGCGAACTGTCGAGCGAAGGCGAAGTCAAAATCAATGGCATGGCGGTTCCTGCGCTCTCGACTCGGCGGGCGAGCACAGTGGTCGAGCTCGCCAGCGGTCAGAGCTTTGCAATCGGCGGCCTTATCAGGCGCAACTTCAACACTGATATCGACGAGTTTCCCTGGCTCGGCGATGTCCCGATTCTGGGTGCGCTGTTTCGTTCCTCATCATTTCAAAAACGTGAAACCGAGCTGGTCATTATTGTCACGCCCTACATCGTGCGCCCCGGATCGAACCCGAACAAGATGAGTGCGCCAACGGACCGCATCGCACCGCCCTCAGATGCGGGGCGGATTTTGACGAACACGGTGGCCCGGCCGCCGCGAGACCGCGATTTGCCTCGCACCAGCGCACCGGGATTGACCGGCAGGGCCGGCTTTATCATCGAATGAGGATCGTCAAATGACCTTGCGATATTTGTGTCACTTGATCGTTATTGGGGCAACATTGAGTGGCTGCGCAAATAGTGCCTCAATCCATCCCGGGCCGGCTGAACAAGCAATACAAATCGAGCAGAGAAAACGTGTCTTGCTGCTGCAGGGCCTTCGCGGCTCCGAGAAGCTTCAGCTGCGGAGCTTTATCGCGAATGTTAGTGGCGGACGACGGGATGCACTCCATGTGGATGTCACGGGCTCACCCAGGCTCATTGCCCAAGTGGCTCACGAGGCCCGTGCCATGGGCGTTGCTCCTTACAACATCCGCCTGTCAGCGGCCCCCGTCGATCTACCGCCCCGTTCCGGCGTGAGGATCGAGGCGATTACCTTTGAAGCCACTCTTCCGATCTGTCCGTCGCTTTTGATCGTGGGACCTGCCGTGAACGACAATTCGTTTGACCCGACGCTCGGCTGCTCGACCAAAAATAATCTGGCAGTCATGGTGAACGATCCGCTCGACTTGCTGGACAATCGGTTCGTCGTCACGAGTAATGGCGATCGCGCCGCCATTCCTCTTGCCAACTACGGTACCTCCGCCTCGAGCAACAAGAGCAACGGAGAAGATGGAGCAGGAATGGCAGCGCCGGACGCCACTGGAACGACAACACGGACTGTGCAGCCGCTCCGATAGGGGGTTTTAGGCGTATATCCGAACTCACTGTGCAACACTTTGCGATCGAGCGTCATCACCACGCTCGTAACATGGCGCGACTCTGTGTGTCACGATTGAGCACCCTCTTGTTGGCCGCCACATGGCGGCAGCGACTGGCTTGGCTCTCATCGAGACCGGTTGGCGAATCTTGTTCACCCGTACCACTCGATCTCGTTGAGAAATTCCACGTGGCGTGCGCGTGCTCTAGAAAGCCGTCATCGATCATTCTGGAGGCTGCAGGAAAAGCGTAACCGGACGTCGCCTGTCCGAGACTATCGGCCTGACGGCGGAAGCGAGAGAGCCTACGATGAGGCGTGTCCAGGCGCGTGACTTAGGCGTGGCGACAGCACACCGTGCAAGGGCATATCGCAGTGGGGGTGTTCGCATGGCCGCAGATCAGCGATCATTGCGTCCACGTCGGCTGATTGGCGTCGCGCCGTTATGGCTAGGGAGCCACTCATTTCCAGCCTCCAGTTCGGTACCGCGGCTCGGCAGCTCTTTTGCCTCATCGCCGTCCCATCCGATGAGTGGAATGCCCTATCGAGCGAGTTCGGTAGCTCGCCGCCCGCTCGATGCTCGTATTTTTCATCGGCGTTTTCTTTGGCCGCCACGAGCGATGCTGCAGCTCTTGAGAAGGCACTTGTCGGCCATCATTCATCTTTTATTCTATCTTTGCGCTCGGCCACGTCAGGCTTTGGAAAGCTAACGTCAGTAGCGAAATGAGGAGAGAGCGATGCGAGCCTACTGATCATGGACCGATTCAACACGATCAACCCAGCCGATGCAGGGTCCGTTGCATCAGATGCGACCGTGGAGCAGCCGCAAGCGGCGTTTGAACAGCACCTGGCAGACGCGGGAGAGGTGCGCCCCGTATATCCTCACGCGGCGCTTTATGATGTCACTGAGGAAGACGATCGCCTCATCCAGGCAGCGTCCGGCGCTGCTCTCGAGCGAGGAATACAGAGTCCTGGGACCGTGAGTATTTACGATCGTCGACTTCGCAAATTGGCTGAATTGCTGAAGAAGTCTGGCAAATCAATGGCTTGGCTCGATGGCGATACGTTGCTCGGTCACGCCAGGAAGCTGCTGCCAACGGACAAGGTCATCGCCCCGGCATTGTCAATGCTCAATCAGTACCTCGAGCCTGAGGCCGACGCTGCCCCCCTCTCAACACATTATCGTCCTTCCAGGGAAGATGAGAGTTTTATCAGAAAGGTCGCCAAGGCAGGTTTTTGTCGAGCGATCGGCGAGAGCACAGCCGGCGGCTA
The DNA here is from genome assembly GCF_025200885.1 of Bradyrhizobium huanghuaihaiense. Lineage (NCBI taxonomy): Bacteria > Pseudomonadati > Pseudomonadota > Alphaproteobacteria > Hyphomicrobiales > Nitrobacteraceae > Bradyrhizobium > Bradyrhizobium huanghuaihaiense. The sequence goes on from NZ_CP104172.1 coordinate 8,604,927, forward strand.
TGCAAGCGGTCTGCGGAAGTTGGCGGCAGCGCTCCGCCCCTTGTCCATTGCCAAGCTCAGTGATGATACACTGCTTCGCCACGCATGCACATTATTTCCGAAGGACAAGCCGCTCATCGCCGCCTTGAACGGGCTCCGGCACTATCGCGCGATTACCCGGCAGAACAATTTAGGCGAAGGAGGTAGTTCGCGCCAGGTCATCCAGCCGCCCGCTCCCTCGCCCATGCGCCCGGCCGATGAGCAGCCGATGGAGAACGTTCCGGATGGGCGCGGCTCATTGCCGCCCAAGTTCAATACTCCGCAGGTCGGGCATGCAATGGGGTTACCGGCCCATTCCCCTATACAAAATGTCGCCCAGAATGTGCTTTTCGATGCGGCGGATCGCGAGGGTCTCCTGCCGGCGACGACTTTCGATGCGCCGGCTCCTTCGCCAACTATGAGTTCAATCGCTCACTCGCCGCTGCCAAGTGTCGCTCAGGACGCGCTTTTCGATGCCGCGGATCGCGAGGGTCTCCTGCCGACGGCGACCTTCGATGCACCCGTGCCCTGGCCAACGATGAGTTCAACCTTCCACTCGCCGGAGCAAAGTGTCGCTCAGGACGCGCTTTTCGATGCCGCGGATCGCGAGGGTCTCCTGCCGGCGGCGACCTTCGATGCACCCGTGCCCTGGCCAACGATGAGTTCAACCTTCCACTCGCCGGTGCAAAGTGTCGCTCAGGAAGCGCTTTTCGATGCCGCGGATCGCGAGGATCTCCTGCCGGCGGCGACCTTCGATGCACCAGTGCCCTGGCCAATGACGAGTTCAATCATCCACTCGCCGGTACAAAGTGTCGCTCAGGAAACGCTTTTCGATGCCGCGGATCGAGAGGGCCTACTGCCAGCGACGACCTTCGATACACCGGTGCCCTGGCCAACGACGAGTTCAATCATCCACTCGCCGGTACAAAGTGTCGCTCAGGAAGCGCTTTTCGATGCCGCGGATCGAGAGGGCCTACTGCCAGCGACGACCTTCGATACACCGGTGCCCTGGCCAACGATGGGTTCAATTGCCCACTCGCCGCTGCAAAGGTTCGCCGAGGAACAGCTTTTCGATGACGCGAATTGGCAGTCGAACTCGCGGCAGCCGAATTCCGCCTCTGAAGACCACTTTGGAAGCATGATGAACCAAGGCGCTGCGGCCCAGACCACCGTTGAGCAGAGGTTTCCCGTAGCCAGCGACACCTTTGATGCGTCTTTGACCGTTGGCGAGGATTTCTCTCACGGCACCCAGGCCGCGCCAGATATGATGCGCACCAAGCTTGGCCGCTGGGGCTTCTTGCCGGATGCAGCACAGCGGATAAAGACCTACGATATTCACGGTGAACGCTATGCGGCCGTGTTGGGACCGGGAGGCCCCAATGATGTTCAGCTCATCCATCTGCGGTCTCCCGCTGCAGGCGACACCTTTGATGTTTCCTTCGCCGTTCCCAAGGATTTTTCCCATCGCTCGCAGCTAGCTCCCGACATGTTGTTGTCCACGTTGGGCAAGTGGGATTTCTTGCCTGTTGCGGAACATCCAATCATGAATTACGAGATTGGCGGCGAACGCTACACCGCCATCTTGGGATCGGACGGCCCTAACGACGTTCAACTCGTTCATCACCCTCGGTCCACTATGCCGGGTGAAGCTACGCCTGTTGCAGCGAGGACTTCCTCAGATGTCTACGGCGGTCTTGGGCCAAGGCTTGATTCGCCGGCACCTTTCGAATGGCGTGAGGCCGCTCCTTCGGCGCCGGCGCCGAACCTTTCCCTACCGTCGGCCGCACCGGCATCAGGCCATCAGCCACCTCTGCAAGTGCCCGAACTGGGAGAGTTGTTTGGCCACGACTGGACGCACGGTCCCAAGAGGCCTCGCCTGTCGTGAGACCGACATATTGCAGAGCCTAGGTCTTCTGCCGAGCTGTGATGTCCCAACGACCTTTATTTGATCCACGGTGAGCCCTACACGGCCGAAAGCCTACCCCGAGGCCGCGTTCTTCTTTCACCGGCCGCAATTTGGCTGAACGAGGGGCTCATCGGCACCTAGTCTCTCGACACAGATTTTGACTCTTTGTGCTTTCGGCACTCTGTAAGATATCTTGGGATAGAGCACGGCCCAATTTGGCGCGCGCCTTTTTTGGTCGTGAACATCCAATAGATCCGTGCGCGCTCGGCATTGCGACGTTGTCCCATGGAGCGGTCTCGCTGACGAGACGGGCATAACTGTCGATGCGCCAGTCGAGACACTGTCGGGCGAGCAGGCCGATCTCAACCGCGACCATGTTGAGCCAACTGGTATGCTTTGAGGCGCAATGGAACTCCAAACCCCTCAGCAGCCTGCGACCCTGCTCAGTCGGGAACGCCTGATAGAGTGCGCCGAGAGTATGGAGCACGACGCCATCGGCCTTGGGATAACGCAAGTCGGCGAGTTCGCGCATGCACTCGGCGAAGTGTCGGTAGCGGCCAGTGCTCGGTGAGCTTCACTTAGCGCGGGGACGATTCACGTCGATCACCACGAACAGACTGGCCCAGTGGGCGGACCTCGCCGATGAGCTGGACCGGGCTTTCGTCGAAGCAGACCACCAGTTGCCGCGGATTGGGTGGCTCGGCGTAGGAATCGAGCACATTCTCCACGCGTGACATCCTCCCTATCGACTTTGGAATGTATCAAGTGCTCTGCCATGGCTTGAATCGTTTTCGGCCAGGCGCCTCCCTGCCGTCTCGCGCGACAGGCTCTCGTGCGTCAATCTGACCCGTCTCGTCGGCCTGCAGCTCCAGTGTCCAGCGCGCGCGCCTTGTAGGAGAGCTAGACCAGGCGGTGGCCACCAGAAGAGCCTCTTTCTTGTCGTCGAGCTCGCGCTCTGCCCCGGCACGACCCTTCGCTTTGGGCGGCCGCCACATTGCCTTCAACAAAAGGCCTACGGGTTCGGGAGACCCTCGAGGGGCCGACGCCCCCACTGGAAGGGATATCGTCATCTCATCCCGGCATCGACCGCCAACAGCATCTGCGCCCGCTTAAGCTTGCACACCTCGCGGAGCCAGCCCCAAAGCAGCGGAAGAAGCTGACCGACAGATCATAGCTGGCAGAACGGGCATAACTACTAGAACGGTGATCAACCCCTTAAATTTGGAAGCAGTGCGGGCGCGGTCCGGACCCTACCGGCCGGGGGGCTGAGTTGACGAAAGGCTCCTGCCGCATCCGCACTGCTGATGAGGCTAACGAGAAACATGACTCGGCGCCGACCGTTCTGGTGCGCTAGCACTGTCCCTGCCATATCCCGCCAACCTCAACGGCTCTGTATCCGGGCGAGCTTACTGAAACCTGACAGGCCTTCGCGGCAATTCACAAATGGAAGTGGCCCCAGGGAAGACGTCAGGACGTTCAGAAGGCCGTTAGGCGCGCTTACGATTAGCGGCAGCTACAGCGGAACGGCCGGAGGGCGTGCAGCGCGACCACCGGTTTCTCACCGGCCAACGTCAGGCAGGCGCCTACCATTGGACATGAGCGGTTTCTCCATCAGATCGTGCCCGATGAAGCACGTTTCGTCGCCTTGCCTTCCGCTGCAAAATGCGAATGCCCATTTCTTCAATATGCTCTCTAAGCATCGCCATATCATACCAACGAATTGATGTAGCCTCTCGAGCTGCGCGCCAGAGTGTTCGTGAGCGAGGCTGAGACATGAACCGCGTCAAGACCAGATGGCCTTTGTTCACCCACCGGAGACTTCGCCGCCCTGAGACGTGGGCGCATCATCTCCAGAGCGGGCGAATGTACAAAAGCGATGATGCAACCAAGCCGCTCGATTTGTCGAGTTCGCCTCCGTTCAAGTTCGCGGGATGGGTGCAATAGGTTTTGACGTCAGAATACGTACAAGAGGCGCTTCCAGCGATCAGAGGCTCGACGGCCCCAAGGACACTGGGCAGTGGTAGTAGGCATGGTCCAGCGGCTCGGAACGAGGCATGATGTGGCGGTGGTCGCGCTGCGCGCAGCATTGCCTGTCCACCCGAGACCTACATGAAGCTGTGCTCTACATGATGGTACGGGAAAAGATGATACCCCGCGAACACTCGGGTGATCGAGCGCGCTTTACCAAACCGCGAGCGAGGCAAGCCATGACGTTCCATGTCGCTTCAAGCGCTAATCCCTCCAGTAAACCCCCTCTTCAATGTCTTTGCCAGATCAAAGCAAGAGCGGCTGCCGAGGATATGGTCGTCAGCTTCTCGTCAGCTAGCCCAGCTATGCCATTGCTGCCCGAAGTGCACAGACATCCCGCGGGTAGGCGATGTCGTTCTAATTGAGCGCTTTGCGGAATGCACACGGCGCGTGTACCCAATGTCCTGGCGAGTGCCACGCGCCGTGTGCCTCTGATCTTTCAGCTCACCTTCGCCCCGACTCTTCCGTCCCGTGCGTGCGTCCGAACGGATCACTTGCAGGTAGCTGTCCCGCAATGAGATCGTATAGCGCGGGCCCGAGCAGCTGGAGGCGCTAGCTAACCTTGGGATTGCCATAGCACAAGCGCTCAATCCGACAGCGGGCCATCGCGCCACACTAATGGGCCGGGCGACTCCCGGTCTCGTGATCGGCAGGGCAGCCTGCCGCCAGCCTCTCCAGATTGTCAGTTTGCGTCCGGCTTTGCTGGTACGAGTATGCTGCTTTTTTGCTTCGCTGCAGGTATCAGCGAATCCCGAATCATTGCTCCCATCGATGGCGCTCAGCGCCTTCTTTCACGGTTCTGCTGGAAATAAAAGCATCCACAGGGCGGCAGCATTGATTGCGCGATGGTGTTCGGGATCACCATAGCATTCCGACGGCGCCCGCGCACGATTGTTCGGATTCAGACCACCAGGTGCAGGATAGTGAACTGGACCATCAGCCAGAGCGCGGCCAAGGGGCTCGTCGCGTAAGAACCAGCCCGGCTCCAAAAGAAGTAGTGGGTCAGCTGATGCAAGAGGCCCGCCATTTGCGAAATCGTCAGGCCTGAAGTGACGAGATCGGAGTCGCAGGCCAAGAATGCAAACAAGCCAAAATGGGTAAACAATTCAGTTAGAAATCGGCTGCAGAGATTCGATCGAAGCGGCGAGAAGGTCGAGTGGTCACCTGCCGAGTGTCAAGTCCCTCTTTCCTACAGTTGAACAAGGAACCGGCATCATCTTAAACCGACCGCACAAGATCGATCTCAGGTTGTGTCCCAATGATACGGCTTTCTTGTGCGGATCATTTCGCTGCTCTGCGGCCGGCTCAACTTGTCGCCGTCCATGGTCGTTCGTTCGAGTGGCTGGACATTCGCACGAACAAGATCGCCCAGTTACGCGATCCGGTAACGCACGAACGAGTATGGGTCCCGCTGGCTGCCATTACTGTTCCAACCCGGCCGCAATGGGCTCCGACGCATCCTGCGGTCAGAGATGCTGCTCGCCCACTTTGCACCTATTCCCGGCGCTTTATTAGTCGAAAGAATGTTCGTGCCAAAGTGGACCATGGCGAACCAATATGATTGCGGGTCTGGTGACGGAGGACGCCTTCGGCCTGATGGTTCATTCTGAAGAGGTTTTGAAGAAACGGTCAACATGGACCCTCCGTATGGCCGCGAAACAATCTAAAATTAGCCTTTGCGTAGACGCGGTGAGAGAGCAAAGCGGTGTTATGCGCCAGCCGATCCGAATGGCATCGTCGCGCGGCAGACCAGTTTTGGCGCTTTGCAGAGCCTCCCGGGCAACGACGGCGTGCAGTTCGCAAGAATTGACTAGTCCAGCTGCACTTATGCCAGCTCCGGTCGGCGCTATAGCGCGGCGCGATCCTTAGCCGTAAGGCGCCCAACGCCGATATCGTCGAGACCGCCAGGAAGGTCTCCGAGCAATTTCTAGGCGCGGGCGCGCCGCGCGGCGAACAGGATGGAAGTGGAGCGTCGATCATGGTGAGAGGGCTATGCCGGGCTCGTGACCAGGGGGGCGTAGCCCGACCGGAGTTACGAGCCCGGCGTCGGCGCGATCCACAGCGGACCGCGCCGACTGGTGATCGCGGCCGGGTGGTTATGCAAGTGGTTCTTCCGCCAAGAGGAATCACTCGCGTGCCAGGCTTACGGATCACCAAATGAGAAGGCTCTAAATGAAGTACCGTCAGGCCGATAGCCCGCCCGTGGCCGCCGCCAAGGCGTCGTTCAGCACCTCGACCGCTTACCGGATCGAGAAGGATCGACGCCTTCCGTCGCAGAAGATGCCGATGCTGAAGGCCGTCCCCGATGTACGGCCGATCACGATTTTCGAGGAGTTGCTCCGGCGCCATCCTGAGCTCGGCGCCGGCATCCGTCGCACGCTGGAGCGCCGGCTCGGGCCTGGCTGGCGATCCACGGCGAGGAGCAGGAGGTCATCTTCCGCCAGACCCACGAACCGGGTCAGCGCTGTCCGACTTCACCAACATGGGCGAATCGGGTGTCACGATCGCGGGCGTACCGCTCGGTCGTGCTCGGCGGCGAGAGCTTCATCGCTCTGGCCGAAGGCCTGCAGAATGCCTTTGTGGTCACTCGGTGGGGCGCCACGGGAGCATCGCACCGACAGCCTGTCGGCCGCCTTTTGCAATCTGGACCGCGACGCCAAAGACGATCTAACCGGCGATACGAAGACCTCTGTGCCCATTACGGCATCCGGCCTTCCCGCAACAATCGTGGCATCGCCCATGAGAACGGGGCGATCGAGAGTTCGCATGGTCATCTCAAGCGGGCGATCGGCGACGCTCTATTGCTGCGTGGCACCGCCGACTTCGACGATCCCGCTGCCTATCGTGGCTTCATCGATGAGATCGCCAGCCGCCGCAATGCCCGCAACGCCAAGCGGATCGACAGTGAACGTACGGCACTTCAGAATCTGCGGACCGCCGCACGTCGGACTATGAAGAGGTGATCGTCCACGTGACGTCGTCCGGCGGCTTCACCTTGCGCAAGGTGTTCTACACGGTGCCGTCGCGCTTGATCGGCCCACCTTGCCGCGCGGGCGGCCGCATCCCAATGGCAAGCACGATCAGGTCGTCGATTATCGGCACGTGATCCATTCCTTGCCGCGCAAGCCGATGGCGCTCCTCAACCTGGTCTACCGCGACCAGCTGTTCCCCCGGGGCTTTCAATTACCCATAACTTTGACCACTCGGCCTGATTTGCTGATCGGCGAAATCTTGAGTCGAAAGAATCATTTGTGATTCCTTGCTGAGCACCTGATTCGCGAGGGGGTGCTCTATGGGGCTGACATTAAGGGATCGATCGGCAAGAGGCCGGTTGCGATCCTTGGAGGGTGAATGTTGGATTGATCGAGAGACTAGTGGATGCGAGTTTAGGGACGCGCGGCTGGGCGACAGATTCCGCAAGCTGCTCACGCAGATTGGAAGCGCCATGGGACAAAGCATTCCGCTCGTCTGCCAGGATTGGGCGAATACCAAGGCAGCCTACCGCTTCTTCTCTAATGACCGGGTCAGCGAAGCGGACATTCTGGCCGGCCATTTCCAATCGACAAGTGATCGCGCCGCAGCCACAAAAGGTCTCGTTCTTGTGCTGCATGACACAACCGAATTTAGCTATCGGCGCGAAAATTCCGAAGCAATCGGCATCACCAAGAGCATAAACAGTGGATGGGATAAGGCGGGGCGCCTCAGATCTCACACGGTTTGCGGCATCCTCATGCATTCGAGCCTCGCAGTTACAATCGAGGGTGTGCCGCTGGGGTTGGCGGCCGTTAAGTTCTGGACCCGGAAGAAATTCAAGGGGACGGCAGCGCTTAAAAGGAAGATCAATCCGACCCGGGTTCCCATCGAGAAAAAGGAAAGCGTCCGGTGGTTGGAAAATCTCAAGCAGTCTACGCAACTCTTGGATCATCCGGGACGATGCATCCATATTGGTGATCGCGAGAGTGACATCTACGAGCTCTTCTGCGCAGCACAGGAGATCGGACCCCATTTGCTGATCAGGACCTGCGTCGACCGCTTGGCTGGAGACGGGGATCACACGATCGCTGACGAAATGGACGAGGTCGCCGTCAAAGGGCTCCATCGCATCGAAGTCAGAGACAGCAACGGCGATCCCGACCAGGCCATTCTTGAGATCAGGTATCGCAAGATTCGCGTCCTGCCGCCGATTGGAAAGCAGAAGCGCTATCCCGCTCTGACCCTGACGGTGATCCATGCCGAAGAGCGCGGGACGCCGAAAAACAGGAAGAAGATCGATTGGAAGCTGATCACCGACCTGCCTGTTGGTTCCCGCACCGACGCCATTGAGAAGCTGGAATGGTATGGTTTGAGATGGAAGATCGAGGTGTTCCACAAGATCCTCAAATCGGGCTGCAAAGCTGAGGAGCCGAAGCTCAGGACCGCCCAGCGTCTGACCAATCTGATCTCGCTCTTTTGCATCCTGAGTTGGCGGGTCTTCTGGATGACGATGCTCAACCGTTCCGCCCCAGACGCGCCGCCAACCCTCGCGTTGACTGCGACTGAAATCGGCGTGCTCGATCGCCTCGTCAACGATAAACCAAAAGCAAGACGCAAAACGCTCTCGCACTATCTGATCAAGATCGCCCGACTCGGCGGTTACCTCGCCCGCGCCAGCGATCCGCCGCCCGGCAATACGGTCATGTGGCGCGGGCTGTCACGCCTCACTGACATCGCACTGGGCGCCATGGTCGGAGGAGAATTTGTGGGTAATTGAAAGCCCCCGGGGGGCTTACCAACCGACCCTTCGACTACTTGCGTAAACGCTTACCGGAGAAGAAGGCCTGCCGGATCATGGTCGATCTCCTCGCACTCGCCCATGGCTGCGCCGGACCCGCCCTTTGCCGCTGACAAGGAGAGCGCCGTTTTTCTTGGGATCGTGCGGCCTGCAGATCAGGTTCTGGGACAGTTGGGTCGTTGACCAGAGATTTGCGCACATCGCTGTTTTGCGTGACGCTAAACTAGGCCGGCGGCAAAGACTGCCTTTGCAACCCTCTCGAAACACTCCATCGGAACGGCCTTGCCCATCGCAGCTTTTCTGATCAGCTGACGCGCCAACACATGATCCTCGACAATGCTCAGACGTTGGGCGCGCGCCTCAGTCAGTAACTGTGAAGCCGTTGCGCCCTCGCCGCGGCACACCAGTACCGGGACGCCGGTCTCGCCCCGAACGTAGCGGAGCCCAATCAATGTCGCTCGCCCAGTCAGTATCAATGTCGCACGATGGATGCCGAGCGGAGACTCGTTCGCCGACTCCCGGCGGAGCCTACGGTGTTCACCCTTGATCTGCGGATTACCATCCTGTTCCTTGGACTCGCGCTTGACTTCGCTCTTCGTCATGCGCATGTCGCGCAAGAACAACCAACGCTGAATGAGCAGATCGGCCAAGCCGCCAATCAGAAGAGCGCCCGCAGCAATCGCGATCAACGCTTTGAGCTCTTTAAAGACAAAACCAAAGCAGCTCAAATCGCACACGGGCAAGTATACCAGTGCCCTCCAACTTGCGAGCACAGTGAAAACGAACGTAGCGCCAAGAACCAAAGCTTTGACGATAGACTTTGCAAGCTCGACAACCGACCGCTGGGAGACGATCCGCTTTAGCCCTTTGACGGGGTCCAATTTCTCAAAGCTGGGTTTAAGCGGCTCAACCGAAATCGTCAGCCCGCCGCCGGCCAAGACACCGGCCACAACCGCCGCCACAACCGCCGCACCTAGGACGGGAGCCGCGGCTGTTATAGAAAGGTCCATCAATCCGACCAACGCCTGCCGGGCCGCACTGTTGAAGGGCTGTTCCTGCAGCTTGTCGGTGAGCCGCACGGCTTCGCGCCATCCGTCTTCGATCGGGCCCGCCCTGAAGCACAGGCAGCCGAAACCAGCGCAAATGCTTGCCGCGGTCACAAAGTCGGCACTCCGAGGGCTCTGCCCTTTCTTACGCGCGTCCCTCAGCTTCTTGTGACTTGGTGGAAGATTTTTCTCTTCGCCCGTGTCGCTCATTTCAAGAACTTCTCGAGCCACTCCAGCACGCCGTTGAACCGAATGATCTCTGCTCCCATATATTCGATCAGGAAGACGGCGTAGCTGGCCATAATGATGCCAAAGGCGGCATTCTTGATGGTCGGAGAGAGATCGTTCAGCTTGATTTGCGGCGCAAAGCGCCCGAGCAGCATGACGGATACGTCGATCAGAAGCAGCAGAGCCAGCACGGGCCCGGCGACCACGAGGGTCGTATGCATGATATGGTCGAGAAGCCCGATAAACTCCATTGCCCCGTGGTGGGTCAAGGACGGTAGCAGCCGATATACGGGCCAGATCAGATAACTTCCATAGAGGCATCTGACCATGGTCTGCAGACCTCCTGAAACAACGAAGATCGTAACCGCGGCGGTCCCGAGGAAGAGCCCCATCGGGGCGGCTTGACTGCGTGTGGCAGGATCGTCCACCTGGCTGGAGATGCCGCGCTGGGTATCAATGATGTCACCAACCGCCTGGATGCTCCAAAGTGGTATACTAAGCAGAAAACCGAACAGCAGGCCGATAAATATTTCCTTCAAGCTGAGGAGCGAGACCGCAACCATACGGGTGCCCGGATCTAGTGTCTGCAAGCCGTTCCTGATCTGCATCAAGCAAGGCAATCCAATCACAACCGTCGCGCTTGCCCGGATAATCCCGCTAATGTGCGGTCGCGTGAATACCGGAAGAACCAGCATAATGCCGAGGGCCCGGGCCGCGCCAAGTCCGGCCGCAACGACGAACTCGACAGCAGTCTGAATCAGAGTTTGCGTCTCGGTGGGTGACACGGCATCCATTTGAGCTCAGCTCGTTGTTCCTTCAGCCAAGGCAACCGTCGCACTCACGTCGCCATGATGTGAGACGTCAAGAACTCTGCAGATCTCGTGTCCGAGCGGTTGCAGAGCGACAGGTCTCCCGAAAGGCAGATGACTTGGACTTCAACCATCCAAACTACTACAGCCATTTGGCGCAGAGGTATGACCACTCGATGAGAGCACCGGAAAACTCGCACCGCTGCGCGGCCTACAAGCCACGCTTCTTCCGGTTTTACCGGCCGCAGTGCGGTTTGGAGATCTGAGGGCCTCAAAGCTTCCACCAATTTCGCAGTCTATGGAGATCGGTCTCGAGCGGCACCTTCATTCACAGTCTCATTCACCAGAACGCCAGAATCGTGGGGCCACTTGCAATCAAAGCGGTTCGCCCGATGACTGCCTCGACAACTCGCTAGGCAATGCATCGAGGAACAAGTCTCAGCGGGTAATTCCGTCACCTCGTAAGCAAAACCTAAATCGAATGGATGGAACTTCTAAATGGGGTCAATCTTCCTCCGAATACGGCAGGCTCACGGAGCCGAACAGGACAGTTCGGATATCTATCCGTCGCATGTAGTGAGCCCAGCTTTCGATAAGCTGACGAACTCGCCCTTTCGTGGTTCACAATCAAGGCCGACAAACGCGCGTTATAGCTAACACTTAGACAGCCGTGCGTTCCGCGCACTAATACTTCGCTGTGAGCGCGGGGAACTCAGCGAAGATATGCTGGGCTTGCTCGATCAGTGGCGCGCTCAGCACCGGAGCAAACAAAACGAGCACGGCGACCACGACGAGGAGCTTCACGGTAAGCGGCAAGGTTTGATCCTGGAGCTGGGTTGCTGCCTGCACGATGCCGATACCCAATCCGGCAACGAGGGCTGCCAGGAGCGGCGGTAGAACCCAGATCATGAACAGGACCAGTGATCGGCTCAGGTGGGTGAGGATGCTGGCCTCGTGCATCTTAACTCCCCGGAGATGCGTAGCTTAAGACCAATCCGTGCATGAGCCGTGACCAGCCGTCGATTGTGACGAACAGAAAAAGCTTGAAAGGAACGGATATCATTGTTGGTGACACCATTGACATGCCCATGGCCATCAAAATTGTCGTCACAATCAGGTCAATTGTGATGAACGGAAGATAGAGAAGGAAACCGATTTCAAACGCACGCTTAAGCTCCGAGATCAAAAAGGACGGCACGAGGATCGCAAAGTCATCGACTGTTGCGTTGCCGCGCATCTCCTCCGACCAGATATGTTCTGTCGACGACAGGAAGAACGTGCGCTGCTCCTCAGTGGTGAACTTCTTGAGATGGGCGCGCAGCGGTTCGCTGCCTTCCTTCGCGGCGGTCAACCAGTCGTCGGCGGTTTGGTAACGAAGTTGCATATCTGTCACGCGGTTGTATGTTTGCTCGAATACGGGGGCGTCTATGAACACGGTGAGGATCAATGCAGCGCCATACAGAACGATGTTCGGCGGTATGGACTGAGTGCCGAGTGCGTTGCGAATAAGGAAGAGAACGACGGAAACCTTGATGAACGCCGTCGTCGTGACGACTGCGAACGTCAACAGGCCAAGGCCGACGGTCGCCGCAACAAGCGCAAGGATGCTCGGTTGAATGTCAACCATTGACCGCCAACCTGCTACGTAACCGGATGCCCAACGTTTCACCGATCCGTACGATGTCGCCGCGACCGATCAATTGATCGTTGGCGACAATGTCGACCGGACCGTCCAGCTGTCGGCCAAGCTCGAACACGTGCCCCTCGCTGATGCTTCTCAACGTACCCAGCGGGATGGGCCAGCGGCCGCATTCGAACACAAGCGTGATCTCAACACTGTCGATGTCGGCATCCGAGGGCGGGGTTGCTTGCTCCGCTTGGGGTCGTATCGTCATATTTGCATACCTTAGAGGATGGGACTGCAGGCGGAATGGTCCGCGAAGGATAAGTCTCTCGCCCGCGACCTGCGCCGGTGCCCACAACTTGTCCGCAGCGAGGATGAGCTGGCCATGGGCAAATGGAATGACGTCGGGCAGCAGTGCGTCGCCGGGCTGTGCTTGACGAAGAAGCCTGACGGGCGCCCGCACCGAGCCGATCTCTCTCGCAATCACGACCGGCAATTCCGAAGAAACCTTGCCTAAGTCTCGCGGTAATTGGCCGATCAACTCGCCTAACACACGAAACAGGGACGGAACCAGGCCGTCAAGTGGCGCGAACAAGAACAGGCGGGCCTTGGCCGCCAGCGGTCCGAAAGTAACGTCGAGCTCCAAATAGGGGTCTTTGGCCGTCGCGTCTTCGATGCTGATCAGCTGCAAATTCCGCGCGAGCATGATCTCTAATCGAGCGAGCCAAGGTTCCAGAGCAAGTTCGAGAAGCAGTGAGCGGGTTGGGTCGGAAGGTAAACCAAGGCCATGCTGGACCATTGAAATCAGCGCCTCGACGAGAGGGCGGGGCAAGGACAACACAGCGGTCTCGCCTCCGGCGCAAAATACGCAGTCGAGCATCGACATGGCATATGGCTCGGCCTGCCAAACAAGCCGGCTTATACGGATCGATAGCGGCTTATCACCAAGGCGGCTCTGCAGAACCGTGCGTGGTGCGGCGACCTCGTTGAGCCACGAGACCACGCCATGCGACAACTTTACCGCTGGCTGAAATAATGCCGGTTCACCCACGGCATTTACCGACAGGTTCCACGGGCGCAGCTCGCGACATCATAAGAGAACGAGCCATCAGTTCGCGCCACCGACCGCTTGGCTGCGCGAACCACCCTGATATCGGAGCAAAAGCTCGTCGTCGGCATCGATTTCGGCTGCAAACTCCGAACGGACAGCGGTAATGCGCTGGACATCGCCCTCAATCTCTTCCCATTTCTGGCTCGCCACCGAACGCTTGGCCCATATGGTCCGCGCCTCATTCACTGAGCGCTGAGCCTGCTCATGCGCGACGCGCGCCTGCTCACGCGCCTGGCGTGCCGATTCGATCTGTGCTGCCAGTCGCCCAAGGACGAGTTGGCAGCGACGATCGAGCTCGGTCACGGACATCGTCTTGAGCGACGCCAGCTCCTGATAAAGTTCAGCTTCGACCTTGGCGCGATGATTCTCCGCGCCTTCGAGATTCTTAGACGCGCGCTGCAGCGCTTCGACCGCAATTCGGCGCCTGGCTTCCATGTTCGACAATTCACGAAGCGCGCTTCGCTCTCTCATGCCTTTCACCAGCCGCAATTTCGACGCTTGCACGAGATTTAGGCCGTCAGACGCGACATCCATGAAACAGTCTCCTCAAAGCTAGACGGCTCGTCCGTTCCCTGGCGCAAGAATGCGCGCAGTTCCTCGATTGAATCGATTGCCCGATCAGTCAGCGGATCGCTGCCCGGCTTGTATTCACCGACCTTGATCAGGAATTCAGCCTCATTGTAGCGCGAGAGCAGATCGCGGAAGATGGCTGCCGCCTTGCGATGTGGACCAGAGGCGACCGCATCCATGACACGACTTCGGCTCGACAGTACGTCGATGGCGGGAAAATGCTCTCGCGAGGCCAGCGCGCGCGAAAGAATGATATGACCATCGAGAATTCCGCGCGACTCTTCGGCGATCGGATCGCCCGTGCCGTCACCTTCGACAAGCACGGTATAGAATGCCGTGATCGAGCCCCGCTCGCCCATACCGGCACGCTCCAACAGACCAGGCAGCAGCGCAAAGACGGAAGGAGGAAAGCCGCGCCGGGTAGGAGGTTCTCCTGCGGCAAGGCCGATTTCGCGCATCGCACGGCCAAAGCGCGTCAGCGAATCCATCATAAGAACGACCTGAAGCCCTTGATCACGAAAATACTCGGCGAGTGCGGTCGCCATATGAGCGCATTGCGCCCGCTCCATTGGCGATCGATCGGATGTCTCAACGACAACGATCGTGCGAGCGAGGGCATCTCCAATATGACGTTCGATGAATTCGCGCACCTCGCGTCCACGCTCTCCTATGAGCGCAACCACGGTGACATCTGCGACCGCGCCTTTTACAATTTGCGACATCAGCGTCGACTTACCACAACCGGCATCTCCATAGATTCCGATCCGCTGACCTTTGCCACACGTCAGAAGTCCATCCAGCACGCGAACGCCAAGCGGGAACGGCTGCTCGATGCCACGCCGCCTCATCGGGTTGGGCGCCTTGCCGCGGAGCGGACACGTGTGGACCGTCTTTATCGGCCCCTTGCCATCGAGTGGACGGCCGAAACTATCGATCACGCGACCGAGCAGGTCGGGCCCGACTGACACCTCCTGCATGCGCCCGGTCGGGAGCACTTCCGCGCGGTGGGACAAGCCTACCAGATCGCCAATGGGCGTCAGCAATACCCCGTCCGGCAGCAAACCGATGACTTCCGCTTCAAGTGACCATCCGGAAGCGTGATCCTGCAACAGGCAAAGTTCTCCAACACGGGCCCCCGGCAACACGGCATGGAGCAAGGTGCCGATCGCACGCGTGATCCGTCCCCGCACGGCACGCGTATCGACATTCTTTGCTGCGAATCGCAGAGATGCTATCGCCGCATGCACATCTCCTTCTCGGGCCGATTGATCATGGCCTGATCGTTGCGTCGTCACGGATCGCTTTCCTGAGAAGATGGATTAAGGCTGAGACGCAATGTGCGGAGCTGCGCGGCAAGTCCTAAATCGACACTGCCGAATTGACTCCACAGAACGCACTGGTCAGGCCCCACGGCTGGGTCCGGATCAATTCTGACCTTCGGCCGACCATCCGTTCCATCGAACGCCAGGAATTCTTGCCTTAGTGCATCAGCATTCACAGGAGACACGTGAAGGCATACTTCTGCGCTGCCATATCTTTGCTCGATTGCGTGACGAACGGTCCTTACCAAGATCTCACCCGGATCAAAGGAGCCCAACAAACCGGTCAATATCTCAATCACAAGCTGTGGCAACTCCTGTTGCAGAACGGCTTTTCGCCGGGCCACATCGGAAGCAGCTCGGGCGACCAGCTGTGCCATTTCGTCCGAGCCTGACCTAAGACCTTCGCAATGGCCGCGCTCCCGCTCCTGCTGATAGGCTTTCCTTGCCCAACTGCGAACCTGCCGCAGATATCGCTCGGCCAGCGCGCGCGTCTGCGCCGCATCGTACCAGATACCAAGTTCCGCGGCTGGTATGAGCGGACCAAGCGGCCGTATCCGCGGGCTATCTTGCAAGACTGTTTCGTTGGCCGTCATGCCGCTGGCTCCTCCGAGGCCAAGTGGGCCACCACCAACGACAGTAACTGCCCCGCTGAATTGTGGTGTTCGGCTGCTGGGTATTCGGCCGTGGTCCCCACAGGTAAGCGGAAAAGAACGCGCACACGGTCAAGCTCTGATGCGTCCTTGAGCCAAGCACCAAGGCAGGCACATCCGTCATGTTCAATCTGCCTCGCGAGCTTCTGCGGATCGTCAATCGATGCGGTTGCGACGGCGCTGGATAAATGTCGGATTGCGAAAGCATGAGCCTCCGCGCCAATATTTTCGATCAGAACCGCCACGTCGTGCTTTGACACAAACTTGAGCACCGAACGGGCATGCCAGATACTGCCGGCGAGCAAGGCCGCCCGACGCGGATCATGCCCGAGCAGAACGTCCCTACCCCAGTCGGTTCCGTTCGAGACCAGCTCACTGCCCATTAGCAATTCGACAAGTCTTTGCTGCAGTCTCGGAGTCTTCCGCAGCTGCAGCACTGTGGCGGACGACAGGCGCCCATCAAGATGGCCGGCAAACCGGCCCGGATGAATCAAAGCGGCAAGCTCGCGCAGGCGATCGGAATGCGGGTTGAGCGAATGATTTGGGTCAATGGATGCCATCGATACGGACCTGCTTGCCGCCTATTTCGAATCGGAGGACAGTTTTTTGCCGGCGGACTGGACCGCTGGCTTGCTGGCACCTCTGCCGAAATTAATCACTTTGCGCCAGGATTGACGAAGCTGTCGCCCACGTGTGCTCAGCAGCACATAAGAGAGAACGCCCAACGCGGCGAGCGCACCTCCTGCACCGATCGCAATGTGAGTTGCGATGAATTTGGTTGGTTCGGCGGAAGCTGCCGCTGGCACAACGGAGACCTCGTGCTGAGCTCGCTCAACCGGCACGAACACGACCGCCACCTTGTCGTACGATAGACCTTCGATGCTGTTGGCGACGAGCATCTTGATCTGCGGCAGCAAGGCTGAGAGCTTCGCGTTCGAGGCGTGTCGAATGAAAACCGACGCCGAGGACGGGGTTGCATCCTGTCGCAAAAGATCATTCTTCGGCAGAACGACATGAACACGGGCGGAGAGAACCCCATCGATATCGTTGATCGTGCGCGACAATTCTTCACTGAGAGCATAGACGTAGCGGGCTCGCTCCTCAACCGGAGAGGCAACGAGGCCCGCCCCCTTGAACACCTCACCAAGGCTCTTGAACGATTGGCGCGGCAAGCCATGGTCATTCAGCAGCTCGATTGAGTAGGCGAGCTGCCTTTCTTCCACCTGAATCGTGCTCGTCCCATCCTTGCCGACGACACGGGTGGCATCGACGCCCTTGCTCAGGAGCAGCCCAAGCATCTCGTTGGCTTCACGCTCCTGAACTTTGGTATACAGATCAGCTTTGCAACCGGCGAGGGTCACCAAAAGCAGCAACAGGACGAGAGCATCAAGCCGCTTTCTTGCGGGCCGGCCATTACCGATCTTGTCTTTCGTCAAGACAGCCAACGACCAACTCAGCCCGCAGATAGAAGCTTATTCAGAGATGAACTAACAGCACCTGTCCCCTTGGAGATGAGCGAAGCCTGGATGACGCCGTTGTAAACATCCCGCAGGTTCGCCAGCGCCGAGTCGAAATGATCCGCACCCTCCGGTTGGCCCACTGGATGTACCTCCACTTGCCGCACACGCAAGACCGGTTGTGCGGCCGGCCCAAGCTGCAGAATCTTAGCAGGATCAGGCTCGCCGACGAGCGTCGGCGAAAGCGCACCCGACGGAAACGATTTGCCCTGGTGGATTGCAGAAATGCTCTGAAGGACGCGATCGCCTAGCGGGCTCGCCGGCGCTACTGCGCGCTGCACTTCCGGCAGCGATGGAGCTGGCGCGTGCTCGGTCACAGAAGTGCCGACACCTTGGTTCGAGGCCACCTGCGCAAGACTCTCGCCAAACTGAACGTGCGCCGGCGAACAGCCGTTGGAGGCACACTCTACGGAGTTGGCAGAGATCGACGTAACGCCAAACAACATGGAGGAAATCATTTCTGTCACGTGGTGAGATGGGCCATTCGTTCACACGAATGGGCCGCACCCTAGAGAAGCAAGCTGACCAAAAACTGACGAGCATCTGTCATCTAATGATCACGGTTAGCTTCCAATTGGGACGAAGCATCGGCTTCCAAATTTTGGGACAAATTCCGGTGCTTGTTCTCAAGTGTAAAAATAGTAGGAATGCTCATCCCATCCACAAGGCTGCACATCTTGAAGAAAGTTATCTATGCTGGTGTTCTCCTTTGCTTTGGCGTCGTCGAGGCGCTCGGCGCTCCCCTCGCGCTGCCATCGACGCCTTATAATTACACAGTTCTGGATCAGGACCTCGCGGCCGCACTGCAGGAATTCGGCAACAACCTAAATATCAGAGTCAATGTCAGCACCGGGGTGAAGGGGCGGATTCGCGGGCGAATGCCGGATCTCCCACCGCGAGAGTTCCTCGAACGGTTGATTAATCTCTACAATCTCCAATGGTACTACGATGGACTGGTGCTCTACGTATCCGATGCGCATGAGGCGCAAAGCCGCCTTTTGGTCTTGAGTCCAATCAGCTTTGATGCGTTCAAGGCGGCACTCGAT
This sequence comes from Bradyrhizobium huanghuaihaiense, assembly GCF_025200885.1. NCBI lineage: Bacteria > Pseudomonadati > Pseudomonadota > Alphaproteobacteria > Hyphomicrobiales > Nitrobacteraceae > Bradyrhizobium > Bradyrhizobium huanghuaihaiense. The sequence continues at coordinate 8,623,573 of NZ_CP104172.1, forward strand.
GCGCTCAACATCTCCGACGAGCGTTACATCGTGAGACCCGTACCGGGAGATGGCCTCGTCTTCGCCTCTGGTCCACCCCGCTTTGTCGCGCTTGTGGAGCAAACAGTAAAAGGACTTGCGGCGGAGGCACAGGCACGGCGAAACCCGAGCGGTGCCGAAAAGTCGCCGCACGATTCGGTTTTGATGCTGTTTCGGGGATCCTCCAGCGTTGTCATTCGCGAAGGACGACCGAATGACGTTCCTTCGCCGGAGGCACCACATCAAGACGGCGAGGTCCACGCACCCGATGCAGGTAAGAAATGACTTGATGACAACAGATGGCCTGGAAGAGATGCAATGCGTCTGCTTATGCCCTCTGTCAGCTTTTCGAAAGTTACTGCTGCCATTGTCAGAGCGCAGCAGGGGTGTCCGAATAACAACGTTCACCATCCTGGGTGTGCCTCACGCGCCGCAGTGGCGAGAAGAAGGTTTTATTCGTCTCAAACCGTCGCTGGACCCTTCCCTTTGGCCTGTAGGTTCAAGCGAACACTCGCCAAGCGGCTAAGCATGATGACATGAAGAATGCCGTGTGCAGCTGAGCTTCGATCCGCGTCGGGGCAATAGGGTCCGCACCGCCGGACTCTTTCGAGCATCTACGCAAGCGCCAACACTCTCGTTGGGGGCAGGCGCGAGGTCGCTACGCGTGGGTGATTTCGGAGACCTGCGACGTTGTTTCACGAATCAGCGGACGTGACCATCCGCAGAGCGGCAGATTCGGCCTCGCTAATTCGCCCTAGTTAGCCCGGAGGCGAGCGATCGAGCATAACAAGCAAGGCGATTCCGATATCGAGAACCCACCACCGCCTCTCACAGCATCATTGCGCGTCTCGTTCTGAAACCACTCAGCGCCGTCAGCTTTTGGAAAGCTAATCGAACCTACCATGTGGCGTGAATATCTAGACGGCGATGTGCCTGTAGATGGTAACGGAACTGAGCGCTGGGGGCGTACTGAGCAATCGGAAGAAAGTGGTAGGAGCCATCGAAGCCTATCGACATTTCTTGCTCGTTGTTCGTCGCGATTCTCGGGCTGCGCCACATGACCGGCTTGTGGTGCGATCTCAAATCAGAGGACGTATAATGTCAGTGAACAACCTATCGCTAACCGGCAGCTCGAGTTTGTCCGGGCTGGCCCCCGGGCCCTCATCGGCGCGGGATCTTTCAAACTTCGAGGCGATGCTGGCTAGTTTCTCGTTGAAAGACAATGCCGATGACCATTCCACTGCACAGGATCCGCCGGCTGCAGACTCAGCCAAGCAGCTGACGGAGGAACTCACGCAGGAAGTGCGGAACATCCTCCCGCCTGAGATCAAGGCCGCACTGGACGCATGCCAGCAGGCCCCAGAGCCGTCCTCCGCGGAGCCCTCCTCCGCTGCGGGCGCGCCGAAGATTGCAGAGGCACCCGTACAAAGCTCCAGGATTACGTGGAACGGCGGCACTCTGACTGATGCCGAGCTGCAGATTGTGTCGGTGCTGAACCGACATAAAGACAAATGCCCGCTGGATTGGAAATCTCTTGGAGATTTGGCCAACGATCCCTCCACACCGCCGGATCTAAAGGCGGCGATCGAGGCTCTGCAACAGGACCCAGAGCTCTTCTATGCGATAGGCTCGCAAGGTGACGGCCGCTGCGGCGGAAAGATCAAAGCAGGTGATCTCTCCGGCTTCTCCGATCACCATCCTCAGGTTGCTGTTTTCCAGGAGCAGCGGGCCAAGAGCTATACGCAAAACTACATCCCTTCCGACGGCACCCGGAATGGCGAGCCATCGGTTATGACCCAGTCCGATGCCTTGCGCGAGCTCTATCGATATTCCGACGACCTGCCTAAGAACCTGAGCCTTGCGGATTTTAAGCGGATCGTCGAAGGCGAAGCTAAAACCGGCAAATGCCCGCCACAGGTCCTCGCGGCCGCTCAATACTTCCTCGACCACCCGGATGAATGGAAGCACTTGTACGGTGGCTCGATCGACAAGGTCCACAAAGAGGATTTCCTGCAGGTTGCTTCATCATCGGTGAATCTCACGCAAGCCGAGCTCGAGACACTCAATACGATCAGCAAGAACCAAAACGCTTTCTTCCGAAAGGGTGATCTGACCCGAGAAACACTGGCGAGCATGGTCGATGATAAGAGCCTCTCGCCCAAGGTGCGAAGGGCGGCCTCCCAGCTGCTCTCCGATCCTGTGTTGTTCGGATTGATGAACAACGCAATTACGGGCTACAAAACCCACCATAAGTTCTTCGACTTCGGCGGCGGCCATACGGTCGATTCCGGGAACATCAGCAACACCGACTTCAACCAGTTCTTCAACAACATGTCGGGTGCGAACCGCACCGTTCACCAAGTGAAGACGCATGCCGTCCGCACGCCTGCCGAGCAGGACGCGGTCGCGGACATGACGATGGGCGTGGCAGACCAGCCCGACATCAAGTCTCCCAAAAAGAACGGTGGCGCCTTCATGCATGCACTTAATGACGTGCTCAAAGTTGGCTCTAAAATATTCGACTGGGCCGCGACAGCAGTCGGTGTACTTGGCTTCATTCCAGGCTTGGGTGAATTGGCCGATCTGGCGTCCATGGTGCTCGAAGCCGAGGCGCAAGCTGCAAATCTTCTTCACACTGCCATCAGTGGAGGCAACATAAAGCAAGCGCTGGAAGAAGCCGGGCTGAGCCTTGCGGCACAGGCGGTGGGCTGCATCGCCGGGCCTGAGGTCAAATTAGCAATGCGAGAAGGCTTGGTAAAGCAGGCAATTCAAGAAGCCGCAACGGCCGGCATCAACCTGCCGGTTTCGGTGGCCCAGTCCTATGCGGAGGATTATCTGAATAACCTAAAGGCTCGCATCGAATCCGAGCGCTTGCAAGCTGCAGGCGCTAACGCCTAGGCGGAGCGACGCTATCTTCTCAGGATCATGCTGGAAGCGCTAATCGAGCTTGCGCGGCCTCCGCGCGGTTGGCCTCTCTGCCGAGCAGTAGTCGCGCAAGCTCTACCAGCACACTTGAGACCGCCCCCGAATCCGAGCAACTCATTTCGGCTCTTCACTACGTACAGACTATGTTGGCCGCACTCGATCGTTCGACACCGGCCTCAAACCCAGTGTGCCGCTGTGAAGTTCACATCGACTGTATACGCCGCCTGTCAAGACCCGCGATGCATTAACACTATGCGACAGACCGGCCGCAGCCGCCCGCGGCCTGCCGCTTGCGCAAGGATCGAGAGCACATTGGTCTAGAGCGGTAGAAGTCCGAAGGGCTTTTTGTCGAGTGTCGGACTTCTGCTCGGTCTCCCTGAAAGTAGGTCGCGATTGACGGTGGGCCCGCCAGGACCGAGGCACCGCTCTTGGCCGCTGAATCGGCCGTCACTCTGGCTTTCCGTCTCGCTCCGACCAGGTCAAGCTCCGTGCCGCTTCGTCCGACTGCAAGCAAATTGTCGAAAGAGCTCGAAGGCATCGCAAGGACGTGAGCCCGAGATTGCAGCGCGTCGGCCTCAAAAACGCTTTTGTTACTGGTGGCTTTGATATTTCGCTATTGAAGCTTTCAAAACGATGAGCAACGTGCTCACCCGATCAAGCTCCACAAACGATTGTTTGTCTTACGATCTGATCTCCAGCTTTCGCGGGCAACTTGTTCAAATACGGTCAGCTGGTAAGGATGATCGACCATCGGCTCATTGCATTTTCTACGACTCGTCAGCTTGTCGAAAGCTAATACTTGCATAGTGGAGGGCGGAAACTGCCTCCATTGGCGCGATCGAATTGACATAGGAGAACCCGATGCGCGTTACGAGCTCTAGCGCCGCTGGGCACGTTGATGCTGACCTCCATGCGGCTGGCGGCAAAAGCAGCGGCGAAAAAGGATCTCACAAGCCTGGCGAGCGCGACGATCATGCCCGATCGCCTGATGCAAACATTCCCGTAAGTGGCGGCGCGTCCACGGGCGGCAACTCGCAAGAAGCCGCTATGCAGCAAGCGTTCAGCGTCGCTTTGGGAGCCGTTGCTCTCCAATTTGCGAATAGTGCAATGAGCCATTTCGACGATGTCATGGCCGAGACAGAGGAGGATTCCTGACGTCGCATGTTGCGACGTTAGGAAATAGGAGCCGCACGTCGCGGCGAAATTCGAGCACACAGGAGAATAGTATGTCTAACAAGGTTGGTGCGTCTCATACCTCGACTGCAGGTGGGGCAGCCGGCACCGCTACTGCTGCAGCCGGCTCCACGGCTGCTGAAGTTGCTGGAGAGGCGGCATTCCAGCGGCAAATCGCCGCTCTGACTGCGACCAGCACAAAGGCTGCTGAGAGGGATGTGGAACTTCGCGTCGTCTCGACCGAGCTCTCGACCGTCAAGAAAGCGGCCGATGAGCGGGTGCAGTAAGGGATGAGATGGGGCGACGTCGCCGCCCCACTTTCCCCGGCTGCTCAGTCTGTGAAGTCGCACGGGCCGTACGGTTTTGCCGTACGGTTCCGTTCGCTGTTCAGGAAACCGACCGTGAATGAACCAAATTGCCCGCATTTCGAAGTGTTGTCGGGGTGTTACTCCGGGCTGACAAGTAAAGTGGGGGTCGGATCGTGTCTGATTGGCAGCAGCCTCGAGGCTGACTTAATTTTCGTCGAACAAGGCCTCGAACCGCACCATCTTCGTGTCACTCCTCATTCCAATTCAATCGAGATCGAGGCCCTTGCGAGGGACGTCAGGATCGAGGGGCACGAGACTGTTTTACCGAACGAATCCATTGTTGTGCCTCTTCCTGTCGTTTTGCATGCCGGGGCGATGTCCATTCGCTGGACGATCGAGGACTACAAGCAAGCTGGCTCCATCGACCGCCGGCATATATCGCTCGCCTTTCTCGCTTTGGTCCTGATCAGCTCTGCCGCGGTTGGCGCAGTCTCATCCAGTTTTGTCCAGACCGATACCACCGTGGCGTCAAGTCCATCGTCCCCTGCCCAGGAGAATACGTCCAAGCTGGCGCTCAGCGCTCCTGATACTCTGGCCACCGATGCAGCTGCCGAACGGTTGCAAGAGGAGGTTGACAGAGCGGGCCTTGTTGGCATCAAGGTCGGCTCTGGGGCGGGCATTGTCACCGCCGATGGCTCCGTTACGCCCGCCTCGCTCGCCACATGGCGAGACGTCCAGCAGCGGTTTGATCACAATAGCAATGGCGCTTATACGCTCGTCAATGCGGTGGCTATCAAGGAAGAGAAGACGCCTCCCGCAATTGGGGTCCAAGCTGTTTGGCGCGGGAGCGCCCCCTATATTGTCATTGCTGGTCAAAAGTATTTCGTCGGCGCGCTCTTGAGCAATGGATGGACCGTCTACGGGATTGAGGAAGGGCGTGTTCTGCTGAGCCGGGATGGCCGGCTTGCCACTCTACCCTATTAGCGTTTTAGGCCGGAGGTAAGGAAGCAAGGTGTTATGACTAGGCTACCCCCCAATCCCGTCGCGCCCGCCACCCCTTTTCAGGAGCCAAACGTTGATCATCATGCATCTGCCATCACGCCGGTCAATTCCCGAGCCAAGTCCATCGGGATTGACCGGACGCGTGGCAATGATCACAAGAGCCACACCTCAATTTCTCGCCAAAGTGACGTACTGGATCGGTTGGTGGACGCCACGATCGAGAGCGCGCTCGAGCTCAGTTCGATCGATGCAGTTTCGCGCATCAATCTAGACGAGGCGCGCGCCCCGCCAGGTCGGATCGAGCCCAGCTCGGAACTCGCTTGGCTCAATGAGCCCAATCTCGCGCACAGTCTGCTCTCCTTCGTGACGCCGCGCTTACGTCATTCGCATGTTCTGCGTCCAGAGCAACACGGCCTTCTTCTGGAGCGTTTGGCTGATACGCTATCAGCCGCGCCAGAGGATTTGGTGCCACGTGAAGGGGCCGCCCTTCTGCGACTGGAGCTGCAACGTTTAATCCTGCTCCGGCAGAGTCACAACGGTTTGATCAAAGGCTAGCAATGGTGGGGCCAGACGAAGTGCAACACTTCACATCTACACAGCCGCCGATCGTTTCCGAAGCGGAAGCTATCGAGCTGATCTCCGGGCCGGAGCGAGATTTGCTCTGCGTGCTTTCTTATGTCTACCTTACGTGCGGACAGAGCGCCAAGAGCCTGGCTCTGTTGCGGCTGGTCGCTCACGAACAGTCTCAAGACATCGGCCTGCTCCGCATCCTGGCCTACGCGCTCATCTCGGAGCGTCGCGGTGACGAAGCACTGTCGATATTGGACAGGCTTGACAAACTGGATGACGAACCGTCTTCCTGTCTGCCCTTGATGCTGATGCGCAGCCACGCCCTGCGCCACGCTGGCCGCATGACCGAAGCGCAAGCCGTCTTCAAACGCTATGTTTTGTTGCGGGGCAGCACAGCTGCAATCAAACAACAATAAGGCTTCTCATGGCCAACCTTCTACGAAATCTCATCACGCGGGCGCCGGCTCACCCGGATTTGATGGTCGCGTTGATGCTTCTTCTGGCGATCGGAATGATGATCATGCCGATCCCGATTGTCGTGATCGATATGCTGATCGGCTTCAATCTGGGGTTTGCCGTATTGCTGTTGATGGTAGCCCTGTATCTTAACACGCCGCTCGACTTTTCGTCCCTGCCGGGCGTCATCCTGATTTCCACCGTCTTTCGTCTCGCTCTTACTGTTGCAACGACGCGACTGATCTTAGCCGAGGGCGATGCCGGCAGCATCATTCATACGTTCGGCGATTTCGTTATCTCCGGCAACATCGCAGTCGGCATTGTCATATTCCTGATCGTGACGATGGTGCAGTTCATGGTTCTCGCCAAGGGCGCCGAACGGGTGGCGGAGGTATCGGCGCGCTTCACGCTCGATGCGCTGCCGGGCAAGCAGATGGCGATCGACGCGGAGCTGCGCAACGGCCATATCGATCAGCACGAAGCCCGCAGCCGGCGCGGCGCGCTGGAGCGAGAAAGCCAACTGCACGGCGCGATGGACGGCGCTATGAAATTCGTGAAGGGCGATGCCATAGCCGGACTAATAGTCATCTGCATCAACATGCTAGGTGGCATCGCGATCGGATCGCTCTCCAAGGGCATGTCCCTCGAGGAGGCGATGCATCATTATACTATCCTGACGATCGGTGATGCGCTCATTTCGCAGATTCCGGCCCTGCTGCTGTCAATTACAGCCGCAACCATTGTCACTCGTGTCAACGGTCCTTCCAGACTCAATCTCGGCGCCGATATCGTCAAGCAACTTACGGCCAGCACACAAGCGCTACGCTTGGCGTCCTGTGTCTTGCTTGTGATGGGGTTCGTTCCTGGCTTCCCTTTGCCGCCCTTTGTCATACTGGCCGCGCTGTTCTCCGCCGCCAGCTTTCTCAAGGTTGGCGTGCAAGAGGGCAAGACCGCTCCCAAGGCCGGCGCCGGCCCCACCGGTTCGGCTCCCGCTTCCGCACAAGGCCAGAAGCAAACCGTGCCCGCGCAGGCACTTCCGATTACGCTGTTGCTAGCGCCGAGTCTGATGCAGGCAATCGACGTAGGGGAACTCGAGCAGTGCGTCGCACGGGTTTCGGCACTGGTTTCAGCTGATCTTGGCATCACAATTCCACGCATTCCCGCCCAAAGCGGACAGCACCTGGGCCAATCGCAATTCCGGGTGGATGTCGAGGGAGTGCCGGTGGAAGAGGGCGCCATTGACCCGACACAACTCTTGCTTAACGACGATGTGGCGAACATTGAACTGAGCGGGATCCCCTTTTGGCAGGAGCCAGACACGAATCGGATCTGGATCGAACAAGGCCATGCGTCCGCTCTCAAAGCTGCCGGAATAGGGCACCACCGTCCGGGCGAAATCATCGCCTTACGCATCCAGTCGACGTTGACACGCTATGCACAGCGCCTGGTGGGCATTCAGGAAACACGTCAGTTGCTTAGCCGGATGGAGCAGGAATATGCCGATCTGGTGAAGGAGGTGCTGCGCACGACACCGATCCCTCGCATCGCGGATGTGCTACGTCGCTTGCTGGACGAAGGCATCCCCATCCGGAACACGCGTTTGGTTCTGGAGGCGCTTGTAGAATGGAGCGAACGTGAGCAAAGTGCCGTACTGCTCACCGAATATGTGCGCTCCGTTCTGAAGCGGCAGATCTGTCACCGCTATGCCAATGCCCATCGTGTTGTGGCGGCCTTTATCGTCGAGCGTGAGACCGAGGATATCGTGCGAGGTGCGGTGCGCGAGACTGCTGTCGGTCCCTACCTCGTTTTGGAGGATCGGCAAAGCGAGATGCTACTTGCACAATTTCGCCAGATCCATTCGAGCATCGCGCGCAGTCAGAACCAGCCAGTTATCCTGGGCTCGATGGATATCCGGCGCTTCGTCCGCGGCTTTCTCACCCGCAATGGAATAGACCTACCTGTCCTCTCGTATCAGGATCTCGCCTCGGATTTCACCGTCCAGCCGATTGGCTCCGTCAAACTTGCGCCTGGCAAGGGCAAGACTCCTACAGGCGGGCATCGTGACCTCCTCCCTGCGGCCGGCTGACAAGCACAGGTGTGGCGTTGTGAGGTCGCTTATGAATGCATGTAAGATTAATGTTCTGCGGCGCTGGCGTAACTTTCGTCACCATTCGTGCTCGGCTTTTCTCCCCATGTTTGCCATTGTGCTTCTCGCGGGTTGCGCTAACTCGCACACGTCGGATCTTTCACAGCAGCCGACGTCTACGGCAGAGCTAGTTGGGGGCAAGGACGTCGATCCAGCTATGCGCGAGCGCATCTCTCACGCCCTCGGTCGGGATGCTGACGAGAAGGCTTTGCGCGATGCGCTGAAGCAACGACCGGACAATGTCGATGCGGCGATTCCTCTTGCGCGGGGCCTGCTGATGCGTGAAAGCCCTGGTGAGGCGCTTGAGGTCCTCGACAACATCTTGCTTGCAGCACCCGGCGACCTGCGCGCACTGAATGCCAAAGGTGTTGTGCTCGATCACGAGGGCCGCCATCACGAGGCGCAAAGGCTATACCGCCAAGCTCTGGCAATTGACCCAGAAAATCCGATGTTGAGCAACAATCTCAAGCTGTCGCTCGCACTTGAAGGGACAACGCAGAACCGCAATCCGGTCCCACAACTGCAAGCGGATGGCCGGCGCGAACCGTACCGTTAGAGGCAGCCAACGAACAAGAGCGGATCGCAGTGCCTGTCTGTCAGCTTACCGACAGCCAGCCGATTATCCAGCCGCCGTCGAGGCTCAAGAGTTAAATTCCCGCGAAGGGACTTCGTTTCGTACAATGAAACCGACCTGTATAACCAGGATCAGGAACCCAACCACACGCCAAGTGTATCCGCAACGGGTGAATAAGACGACCCACGAACAATGGATCGTACTGAACTGATAGTCAAACGTTTCCAGGGCATAGTCTCTACTAAGACTCCGGCGCTATCGAATTCTACTCCGGGTCGCTCTTCGACGGCGATCCCGCCGTAGTCGCTCATTTCCAAGCCGCCAGTGGTGGATATCTCAAAGTCTTAAGTTTGCTCGATGTATTGAAAGCACCTCGACGATAGATCTCAGCGTGACTCATCCGCTGGCTAACAACCCAGGCGATATCCTCCTGGAACGTCAGCTCCGGCTCAATGGCGACGAACCGCTCGTCCTCTCTACACATCCAATCGCCCAGCGAAAGCTCGCGCAGCAGCGTTGGGTTCTGCTGAGGTAAGTGACTCGATGATGGCGCTTGATACCGCCAAGCAGGGCGACAAGTGGAGAAATGCGCGAGCAGCCCGCTTGTATCTTTGCCGCAGCTGAAGACAGTAGCGCCAACGCCGACATGATTTCACGAGGGCTGGCTTGCGCAACCGGATCACCTGGCGGCCGTTCTCCCTCGTGAACCTTACTTTTTGTTCGATCGTGGATCTGCGAAGCGCCCGCTGCCGTTAACGAAAACATGCGGTCGAGGAATTAAAGTATCTCTCGAGCTCCGCGATCGCGCATTCCTCCCATTCCGCAGCTTGCGCTAGTAATGAGTCCCGTTGGACTGGCCGAAATGCGGCGGACTGACGGCACAACGAAGCTATCGCGCGATAGCGGCGCACGTTTTCCATAACGGCCGGTGCGGTCATGTGTGGATCGCCTCCCCTGCTATCCCGGGCAAGAACTTGCTCGAAAACCGTTTTCGATCCGTTAGCGGCGGAGTGGAAGGCGTGAATGGTTGGCAGACTCTTGTCGGCATGAGCGGGACCGACAATGAACGTCTTCCACAAGGAGCACATCCACCCGGCTCGGCAGAGCTCCATCCGGGCGCTTCTGCACCCCGTTGTCTCAGTTTATCGATTGGACGGCGGAATGTAGAAATAGCTAACGGGAACGAGGCCCGTTTCGGCTTGGCAATCTCCAATCTGATGACTGTGATCTGAACTGTCTTTCGAATTCTCAGGAGTAATGAGCAATCCGTGTATTGGTGATTTGAAGGAAGAAGAGGGCCGGTGCTTTGTCGCCATCGTGCCCAGCCAAGAGCTCAGGGCAGAGATCGCAAGTCTCATCGGATTGATACCCATCGCGCGACGATTATGGCTCTGTTCGCGGCGTCGCCCGACATCACCATCGAGGAATTGCGCCATGACTTGAGCCCACAAGACCTGTCCCTTTGGCTACGGCACGATCTGCCGCTTCTTCGAGCGCCACAAGATCACGCGTACAAAAATCCGCCCACGCCACAGAACAGGATCACCCGGACATCTTCGACGCGAGACCGGCGTTAGAGCCAGCGCGAGCTCGACCCGGATCGGCTCGTCTTCATCGATGAGACCTGGGCGACCAATGGCGCGAACTCATGGCCGTTGCCGGCGCGGAGAACGCCTGCGGTCCAGCGTCCCTCACGCCCACTGGAAAACAACAACTTACGTAGCCGCTCTCGCTACACCCTCCCGTATGGGAGTTCGCGGAACGGGTCCAATTCAACCTCGCGTGCTCGAGGCCCGTATCCATGATCTGGTTTTCCCGATTCCTGTCTCGTGACCGTTGCGCCATACTCTCCGGTTGACCTTCTCACACTCTCACGGTCCCTGCCGCGTCAGCATGGACATGTGTGTACGCCCCCGTTGATGCAAGACGAATCTTTCGAAGAGCGCGGAGCGTGGTCGGGTACTGACATGTGTCCGGCCTTTTGCTGCGGCCGCCGCAGCCGGAGCCCGATAGGTACCGCCTCTCGCCATCAATGCCCAGACGATGCGCGCCATCTTGTTAGCGAGGAGGTGACCCGTGGACATGTCGTGAGCACGACATTGCACACAACGCGTCAGGACAACTTGGCATTAACTGACAGAATGAAAAGTTGCAGGAAAGGTGGATTGAGCGGCGAGATGACGTTGGCGCAACTTTCGGCTCGCTGTTACACATCTCCGCTCTTACACGATGAATGGCTTGGTAATATTTCTCGTGGTCGCGAGGGGGGAGCCGGCGAGCAGCTCCTTGGAGTACACTGCGCCGAAGTAGTCGAGGACGAAGGTGCCTTAATAACGTAGATTATCGGCCGCGCGGATTAGGTTATCGAGAATTGTGCCCACTTGGCCAATGCGGTCGCGATACCGCGCGCGGATAGCGTTAACTGCGTTCATCGAGTGGACCGCCTCGTCGGCAATTACCTCCCGCAGCCAATGATGGAACGTGTTGTTCCCAAGGGCGTCATAAAATGGCGTTTCTGTTGCATAGCCTTTGGCCAGAATAGTGCGCGCCGGTTCTGTTTTGCGTCCAGTCGGCGTGCGTGCGCCCGTGAGTACGCCACCTCGGCAATTGGTCCGGCATTTGCTCGTGTTTGGCAAACACGTGCGGCTCCCCGCTTCGTCGGATTTGTCCACCATAAACGTGGATCCGTATGAAAACGAAAGGCGATGCCATGCAGAACCGGATTTCGGCCACCGCCAAGGCGGGAGGTACCGCCGCTACGGCCTCCGACTCGACGACGCCCACCGCGCTGGCGGTCGCGCATAGTACCGATGATAGCGCCGACTTATACCTTCCTGAAGAGGGTGGCGTGTTTGCCAATGCGGTCAGATCAGCTCGACCACTAGCTTCACGCTTCAGAACGGCCTGCAGGTGATCGTGATACCGGATCATCGCACACCCGTCGTGACTCAGATGATCTGGTATAAGGTTGGCTCCGCCGACGAGCCGTCTGGCAAATCGGGGCTTGCGCATTTCCTCGAACACCTGATGTTCAAGGGCACCTCCAAACATCCGGCGAATGAATTTTCCAGGGCCGCGCTGCCCGCCGGCGGCAATCACAACGCTTTCACCGGATTCGACTACACCAGCTACTTCCAGCAAGCGCCGCGCGAGCACCTCGGCAAGATGATGGAATTTGAAGCCGACCGCATGACCGGTCTCGTTCTCAAAGATGAGAACGTCTTGTCCGAGCGCGACGTCGTGCTGGAGGAGTTCAATAAGCGCCTCGCCATCCATCCAGATGAACGGCTCGCTGAGCAGGTGATGGCGGCGCTTTACCTCAACCACCCCTACGGTCGCCCCATTATCGGTTGGCGCCACGAAATCGAAAAGCTTACCCGAGATGACGCGCTTACCTTCTACAAGCGGTTCTATGCACCGAACAACGCGATCCTAATTGTCGCTGGCGACGTCGCCCCGAAGGAAATCCGCTCGATGGTGAAGGAGAGGTTTGGCGGCATCCTCGCGCAACCAACGATTCCCCTGGAGCGCCTGCGCCCGCAGGAGCCGACGCCGGGAGCTCCGCGCACAGTGACGTTGGCCGATTCCCGCGTCGAACACCCAGCCCTGCACCGCTATTACCTCGTACCGTCGGCTCGCACCGCGGCCGCCGGCGAGGGTCCGGTGCTTGACGTGCTAGAGCAGTTGATGGGCGGCGGCGTCAACTCATATCTCTATCGCTCGCTGGTGGTCGAAAAGCAGCTCGCGGTCACTGCCGGAGCAAGCTACCACTCTGCCGCGCTCGATCCCACGCTATTCCAGATTTGGGCCATAGCAAAACCCGGCGTCAAACTCAGCCAGGTCGAGCGCTCCATCGACGAGATAATTGCCGAGATTGGGCGTAATCCTGCGAGCACCGAAGACCTCAAGCGGGTCAAAACGCAGTTGATCGCGCAAGTAACCTTCGTCCATTACGATCAGGCAATGCTCGCGCGCCGGTATGGCCGCGGCCTGACAACAGGACTATGCATCGAGGATATTCGAGGCTGGCCGGACGGCATCCGCGCGGTCGATACAGAGCAAGTGCATGAGGCTGTGCGGAAATGGCTCGACAAGAAGCGATCGGTGACCGGCTATCTCATCAAAGAGTCTACGCCAAAACACGTTGAGAAGCTCTCCTGATCCATCCTTGCACACGACGTGGGATCCTAATGCGATGGAATTTGCCTCACCGGCGGCGCGACTCAGGACCCCTCTCAAGAGCCTGGCGTAGGCCACATGGTTGCTGGCCTGCTCAACGAAGGTTCCGGCGGAGTTGGACTTCAAGACATTCGATAAGCGGCTCGACCGTCGTGCGATTGAGCTCCGTTTTCGCTCGACAGATCACTTCCGCGTTTCCTTGCGCACACTCGAGGACAACGCGGACGAGGCCTTCGATCTTTTACGCATGGCGCTAACCTCGCCGCGTTTAGACGCCGCCCATGTCGAACGGATCCGAGCAACTGTACTTGCACGCCTTCGGCACGACTCGACCGATCCTTCGTCTGTGGCCCATCGCAAGTTCCTCGAAGTCGCCTTTAGCGATCATCCTTATGCTCGCCCAGCCGGAGGCTCGCTGGAAAGCGTGCCGAAGATCGAGGTCGCGGATCTCCAGGGCTATGCCCGACGCGTGATCGCAAAAGACACGCTCACAATCGCGGTGGTCGGCGACATTGGTCCAGGAGTTCTCTGCAAACTGCTCGATAAAACCTTTGGCAGCCTGCCGACCACGGCGGAAGCGACGCCCAATCACATCCTCGGCGGCGGCTCATTTGACAGCTACCATGCGGCCGCTCGAGCGCCCTTTTCGGCGCAATCGCCGCTCGGCGCTACGCTCATACTTCCCACCTTGTTGCGTCCGTTCGCATCCGAAAACAAAGAAACACACTGGACATTTGATGTTGCTGATTGCTCTGTACAGCCTCAGTTGCTCACTCTTCCTCTTGTCAATAGCGGAAGAGGTGGTGCCTGGGCGGCTAACGCGACCTTAAAATTGGTCGTATCCTCGGGAGCAGCGCCGGCCAGCGCATCGCGCTGCTGGTCCAGACTCCGCTCGTCGGAGGGGGCGGTATATAGTTTATTCTCATTACAGTAGATTGCTCATTGTAGAAGCTGTCGGCAAGCTGACGTCGTGTAAGGTTTGCAATTAGGGGCGCCTAGCGCGTGGATTTTCGTCGTCCGCCCACCGCGCCAACGGGCAACAGCATGTCTGTGCTCCCCTTTCCGCCGCTAAAAGACCGATGCGCCTCGATCGAGGCGGAGCCGATCGACAAAGTCACGCTATCGTTCCCGCAGCGGGCGAGAGCTTCAAGAACAGCTGCTTGGTGGGGTCGCTTTGGCCAGCGATTGATCCGATTGTAGATCGTCCGTGGGCGGGCAATCCGCCGGGCTGACGCACATGATGCGTCCATCGTCTTCGCGCGACGTGCCAGTCTGGTTCCTTGGCAGATATGGCCATATCTTGAGCCTGCTTCTTGTCGTCTAGACCGAACGGTCCTTCTGCACATCGAAGTACCCACCCTGAATCTACAGGGCGAGGAAGCAGAACCCACTAATCAAGTACAGACCCGGTCGCGTTCAGTTTTGCTCGAGCTGCGTTACGCCGAGGCCGAATATGCAGACCAACTATCTAAAGCGCGACCAGACGAGCACCTCGCATCCCATTCAGGCGGGCTTGCCCCAATAAATCGAAAGGGTTGTCAGAGTGGGCGCTTCAAAACGGCAATGTACACCATCCGCCGCACAAGGAAGCGGCCCAGAGAGCGCACACGCGGCAGGCCATCCCTCATTCCCTGCAAATGCTTCTTGACCCGCACCACGTAGCGTAATCGGCGAAGCCTTTGCCCAGGACAAAGATCGCCACTTCCATTCGCTCGGCGCCGGCTTCTTTTGACGGAACGTCCTCGACATCGCTTGGCCTCCGATGTTGCGCCGTCGAGCGGCGCCCCGCTCACCCTTCGATCTCGTTCTCCATGAGACGATAAACTCGCCTCGGCGCGAACAGATGCATGCATGCTATTTGCGTCAGCAACCCTTTCAGCGCTCGCTTACGGATATTCTTCAGTAGAGCGAGAGTAGGTCGTTCATAGTCATCTCTCAGTACTTGTCTGCCGAAAAGACGACCATGCAGACCTTTGATGATTTGCCAAGCCATAGTTGGACCGCGTAGCTCCGCCTCGATTGTGCTTCCCCGCACTCGCAATCTGACGCTACGTAAGATTCGGCCTCTTCATTGGCTGCAAAAGATACCCTATGGCAATCGTAACGATCACCACAGGCAGACCGTTGGTTCTTGGCCGGGCGCGTTCCAGCCGCTTACAAACCTCACGTAAATCACCAGCACCAGTGATTAATCCCCATTCTCGGCGTCCACCGATTCAAGGACCTCACCCGCTTGATGTTGAAAAATGCTCATCAGCTGCAGAGCTCTCGCATCGAAGGTTCACTGCCCCTTCTTTCTGCCATGTTCGCACTCGAAGCAGAGACGCGCCGGTTGCGCAGCTTGCGCGCGGCAATAGCGAGTGTCTCAGGAGATTTTCATGGTGAAGCCAGTTGTAATTGTGGTAGGTGCGGACAAGGGAGGAGTCGGCAAAACCACCGTATCACGAACGCTGCTCGACTACTTCAGTGTCAACAACGTGCAAACACGCGCATTCGACACCGAGTCGCCGCGGGGAACGCTGAAGCGCTTTTATCCCGAGATCACCGAGATCGTTGACATGACGACGACGGCGGACCAGATGAAGATCTTCGACACCCTGAACTCAGGGCTCTCCGTCACTGTCATTGATGCTCGCGCAGGCTTGCTGTCGTCTGCGCTGGCTTCCTTGCGCGACATCGGATTTCTGGACTCGGCGCGGTCTGGCCAGATAACGTTCGCCGTGTTCCATATCCTGGGATCATCGATCGCCTCGCTAGACGAGATCGAGGAAACCGCGACCTTCATGAGCGGCGCGAAGTACTACCTAGTCAAGAACTTCATCAACGACACTCAATTCTTCCAGTGGGATCAAGCGACATATAATTCCTATTTTCACCGCATCAAGCATGCGACTGAGTTGGTCATACCGAAGCTTAACGAGATGGCTTATGAGCAGGTGGAAGTCGCATCAGTCCCATTCATAGACTTCGTCGCAAACAAGGGGCGGAACGATGAACCTGCGAACAACTCGTTCGTGCTGCGCGGCTATGTCCGGCACTGGCTGGCAAATGTCTGGAGCGAATTTGATCGCATCAACTTGACGGAATTGGCCGGAGCCAAGTCCGCCACCCGGGCCGGCGAGAAGTAGTCGCATATTCGGCGAGCTCAGGTCGGGCCTGTACGGAACAAAATTGATCTGCTGGCTATGTTAGCGACCCCAATCTACATTATCTGCTCTCCTAGCCCGCAGGTCGGTAAAACCCTCATCGCTCGGGCCATGAGCGAGTTCTTGCTACTGAAAAACGGCGCAGCGCTGTCGTTTGATGTCAACTTGAAAGAGCCGTCGTTGCTCGACTACCTCCCCAACATCACGGAAACCGCGGATGTGATCGACACTTACGGCAAGATGCAGCTGATGGATCCTCTTATCATCCACGATCGGGTACCCAAGGTGATTGATCTAGGCTTTCACGCCTTCGACGAATTCTTCAAGATGTGCGAGGAGATTGGCTTCATGAAGGAGACGGCGCGCTGCTATGTCGCCCCTATCATCCTCTACGTCGCGGGCGCAGACCGTATCTCCGTTCGCGGTTATGAGATGCTGCGCCGGCGAATTCCGCCGGCGTCGCTGGTCACCGTCCAAAATGAATTCGTGCTGCGCGGCGGATTACCTGAAGCGATGGATGGCGAGCGAGTCATTCGGATCCCCGCACTTCCGCTGTTCCTCAAAAGATATATAGACCGGCTTGGCTTTTCCTTCACGGGATATCTGCGCAACGAGAAGGACTGGTCCACCGAGCTGCATCAATGGATCCGACGCAATTACAGCATGTTTCGCGATCTGGACTCGAGTGTGATGCTGCGATGGTCCTATCGATCGCGGGGGACGGATATCGATAGCCTACGTTGTACAAGGGCCACTTGAGATTTCGGTCTGCTCGCCATCTATTCGTCCGGGCCATGAACGGGTCATTGACCGATGACTTCAATGGCGTTCGCAACGCGCGAACGTAGGAACTGCGGTATACGGGATGTTCGCTTTAATCGCGCATCTTTACCGTGATCGTCCGCACCACCGCGCGACCTGAAATTGACGGCAGCTCATTCGCCGGATGCCGCATGCAGACACGCCCGTCCTCGAAAGAATCGATGACTGTCTTGACATTGTGAGCAGCTAGGCAGATCGACGGTCCCTTCAGTCGAAGGGCGCTCAAAGCTCAAGGCCGAGTTTCCCGAGCACCTGGTGCATGACCGCGCTTTTGATCTCGCGGGCTATCTCGTTGCGGATCTGGGCGCCGAGCACCCGCTCGGCGTCGGCATCGCCTGTCAGGCCATGCTCGGCCAGTCGCCCATCCAAGCAGGTTTGAAACTGTACGCCCATGGCGTCGACGAGCCGCTCCTGCATTTCAGCATAGTCTTCGGGTGCGATGCGCCTCACTACGCTTTCCCATGGTTGCCAGCGCGCTGCCAAATAGTCCGGAAATTCCGCCGCTTCCTGGTTCCGCACCGATGCCTCGGCCCTGGCCACATCGTCCGCGGTCACATGAGAGACGTTCATGAAGCGCATGTCGGGAGCGATGTGCCGCAGCTCCAGCGCGTCCCGCAGCTGGGTCTGGTAGGCGAGGTAGACCTCGATCTCATCGACTTCCGCGTTGGGATCGGCACGACGAAGCGAGTTGACCCTCTCGCGCGCGATTCCGTCCAGCGCTTCCAAGCGAAACATGACGCGACCGTGTTGGAGCAGTTCGCCCGGTCGCCCATCATAGACGCCGTCCTCGACATCAGCGTTCAGGCGTGCAGTCTGCATGCCGTTCCAGGCCAAAGTAACGCGATCTTCGCAGCTCGCGTTTGCTTCCGAAGCCAGCTCGAAATACTGCTCGCGCAAACGCGGCCTGACGGCTGCCTGCCGCAAATTTTCGGCGACCGCCTGGCGGAACGCCTCGTTGCCATAGTTCACGGTGCCACGGAGCCTGTCGAGGAAGCGTGCATAGTCCGCGGCCCCCGCTTCATGGGCGAAGTGCTGCCAAGCGGCCACTACCGTGGGCTCGCCCTCGAGCCAGTCCGCGGCAACCTCTTGCAGGGACCGCGGCTGAACTTCCACCACTCCATCCGCGGTTGAGAAGAAAACCTGAGGGCCGGCATAGTGTTCGGCGTGCATCGCTGTTGCCAGGCCGACCTGCACCCAAGCGGCGAGCGGATTATTCTCAAGATTGACGCTCGACTCACGGCTTAGGCCGGCCAGCAGGGTCTCGGGCACGCTGGTCAGCTGATTGTTGCTGGCGCCGAGCCATAACAGCTGGTGCGGGACGGTCTCAGGCAAGTTGGTCAGCCGGTTGTGGCTGGCGCTAAGCCATTCGAGCCCGGCCGGAAGAGGCTCGGGCAGCTCCGTCAACTGATTGTACTCGACGTTCAGATACTGGAGCCCGTCCGGAAGCCGGGGTAGGTGGGTCAGACGGTTACCGCTAGCGTCCAACTCCTGAAGCGTTGATGGAAGGCGTTCGGGCAGGCTGGCCAGCTGATTGCCATCGACATTCAGGCGGCGCACCCCGGCCAGAACGGGCGCAGACAAGGCGGTCAGGGACAGAGAGGACAGACCTAGCAGCTCATTGAGATCACCCGTGCGCCGCCAAGCCCTCGTTCGACTTACCGCCTGTTGTCGATCCTCATTTTGCCCCTGCCCGTCTTCGGCAGCCCAATCCGTCAACACCTCCTCCTGCCAGGCAGCGGCCTCGGTAGCGGACGCCTGCACGTCCGTCAATGCCTCTCCCCACTGCGATGCGGCCGGAGAGCCCAGTTCGGAGCCTTCCGAATCGGAAGTTGCGGAAGGAGTACCAGAGCCGAGCTGTTCTGCATTCATCGATGTCGTCTTTTCCGTAGCAATAATGAAGCGAACTTGCCGGGGCGGCTTATCTTAGAACCCGTAATCCCCCACCATGGATGACGCTCCACCCGCTAACTGCAATGAGGTGAGATCACAGAGCGACGCCGCGACGCACCACTGGCGCGAATACGCTGCTGCGAGTGCCATCGAGGAACTGCAGACGGTGCAGCGAACGCAGGCGAAGTCTCGCTTGTGGATCGGTTGATATCGGAATCCACCCTGGTCTCGCCTGCCAGATCTGCGCACATTGAGCCAAGCCTACAAGCTAGTAGGGACGTTCATGTTACGAGAGCTAGCTGTCGATAAGCTGACGGATCGCGGAGCGACAAAATGGCGGATGGTTCCCATCAATTTCTCAACCTTAGGCTCAGCGCCCCGTAGGTGAATGACGTCGAGCTGGGTCGACTGACGCCGGGTGCCGGCGCGCCGGCAGCAGCGCGCTTGCGCCGGTAACCTTGCTGTCGCTTGCGGCGAGGCGGCCCCACTTCTCCCGGCGTTGTAATAGCTGAGCTTAAAAGCTTGCAGCCCATCGCGCCTAACGCCGCTCGCCCTTAGCTACGAGACGCGCGCGCACCCGAATGTTAACAACACGAGCTCGCTAAATTCTCCGATGACGAGTTCCCCGCGTTTTTGACACCGGCCACGTGAACCGGACCTCCCTCGGCTTACCGTCGCAGACCTCGACAGGCAAGCGCCCGTGAGACGACTCTTGACCCGTGCACGTTCCACTGAATGACCGGACAGCTGTATCTGCACTGGTGCGAAAGAGTTTATATGTCGAGCTCAGTGTAATCGAGCTGCGCCGCGATCAATGAACTTGAGCATTGACTGCGAGTCGTTGATCTCGCATGAAACACGTTTCAGTATACGTATTGCCATCTCCTCGCTCGCGATCAGCCCAACTCTCTCGCAGGCTACCCTAAAATGATGCATCACCTGCTCCTCGGATGGCGCGATACGATTCTGCAACAAGCTGGTCGTCAATGACGAGAGCATGTGCTCGACGACGTCATTCTCCGCCTGGCTCAATACTTAGTCCTTCTGATTTTTTGTTCAGTCCTTTGGCGACCACATCGCATAGAGTGTCGCTGGGACGGACAGTCGTCTTCAACATCGCAGCGTCATGCCTGTTGAACTCACTATCGAGAGATGGTCGTTTACCTCACTGCTCGGACCGCTTATCTTCAGCACGGGCGCACGGCCTCAGATTGCGTGAGTTGCACGATTCTGATAGCTCCACAGCGGCATTCCGCTCTTTTGGAGTGCCGACCGAATGATGGTACAAATACGGATGGGGGACCTAATTCGACCTTCCCAATCAGAACGCCGTCAAGCTGCGACACTCGAGAAGCTGTTCTCTGGCAAACATCCTGGCCGGAATGGCCTCCGGTCTTTCGGCTCAACGCGTTGCATGTCGCGGCGTAGCCCCACGATCTTCCGGCGCGGATGCTTTCCTCGGAACTCGGCAGAACTCTAGATTGAGACTCAATCGCCGGCCCCCTTCTAGGACATCGATCGACGTGCGCAGTTGCTGTCGCGCGTGACCACCCCTGTTAAGTATTTAACGATGTCGCCGGCGCGATCGATTTCGCCTAGCGCGCTCGTGACGCTGGTTTGAAAGACATAAGACACTCCGTGCTTTCACCGCAGCGCTCTGCGCGGCCATCAGTGCTGCCGTCGTCGGCTCTGGCCGGAGTGAACCGTCTATTCCGTTGGAGTCTCTGCCTGCGAGCGCGGGCTGTTCACCAGCGCCCTTTCGCTGGTGCGCTAAATAGCGGCTACCGCTGTGGTCACCATATTCTGCTGCCTGCATCATTCCATCATTGTCGCGACTCCAATTGATCAGTGTACTTGACAATGGCTGGCCCGGCGCCCCGTGTGACGATGGAAGTGGCTTTCCTGCCATCACCCGAAAAATCAGCAGGCGTCCTCTCAGTCTCGATTTGCGATGCGCCATCAACGCCTGCCTAGCGGGCCTTAGGCATCAGCAAGCCTACAACCTGTCGCAGCGTCAGATTCAAGTTAATAAATCGGTCTGCTGAGGCATGCATAGCGGATATCGACAGCAATGATTTTGTGTGGAATGCTCATTTGCTCCACGCTGCGTCTAGCCGACATTTTGCCTTGCAGAACCAAGATCCAATCCCGGCGCGTGCGTTTCTTTGATCGGCCGGCGCGAGCCGTAGATCGCACTCAGCCTGGCTGGCCTTCCTCAAATCGCGCCCCGTGGCTTTCCCATTTTGTTGATGAGGTCCACCTCTGCCCATCGACTATTTATTGGTAAGCGACTGCGAATGGCCGTCCTAGAGCGAGACCGACCACGATCAGAGGTCGCAATGTACGTCGGTTGGGCCGCTAGAGGTCGACATCGCTATGTTCGGAGTCGCGAGCTGCTGGCCTAGGTCAGGTCGCGCCCAGCGCCTGAACAGGCAACAAAGCCGTCAAACGCTTGCTCATTCCGCTGCCATCGACCATGGGAACATGCGTTGTCTGTTACCAGCTCCTGCTAGAGCCATCTGCGTGTCGGGCATGGACTTAAGTACTCTACGGTGTTCGCGCACTAAACAATCTGGTGGAGCGCTGGAATTGTGCAAGGCACACGACCGCGGCGCCGTGAAAACGCGAGGATCTACCTCGATTTCTCGTCACACGCGCGGTGTAGGGTGATATTGATTGATAAGAGTTGCATACATCCAACTGCTCGCCGCCTCCCGCGAAGAACGGGCGGGAAGTCGCAAGTTCTTGGATCAACTATTCGGGACGAACGCGGAGCCAAGGAACGGCCGCTCGATGACGATCGCCGTGCTTAGTACCCCAAGACGAAGTGAACTACATCTGTGATGACTTCGATTGATGATACATTAAGTGAGATCAGATGCCTGCGGAACGAAATTTGGCGCTGCCGTCGGCTTCTTAAAAGGGACCTACCTGGGGCGGAGCGCAAGGCCGTCGAGAGGCGTCTGCTTGAACAGCTTTCTGCCTTTGAACGGCTCTTGTCGACGTCACTTCCTTTGACCTTGAGCCCTAAAGTGTATTCGGCCAAGAGCACCACGACCGGGCGAAGCGACTCCCCTGAAGCGCCCATCGAGAACGCCGCAACGCCATCAAGCGGTTCCTTCGGGAAGTCGATGGACGGGTAAGAGGTTTGCTAGCTGTAGCTGTACCTTGAGCCCGCCAGTCAAAACCAGGCTAATTCCCAGCCAGAGAAAGCTGAGGAAGACCGACAAAAACAATCCAACGCTAGGATTCCGGCGATCTTTTGCCAGTTGTAGCCGATTTACTCGCCTGCCGGAAAATACTTGGCTGCCGAGCACAACGTCATAGATGGGCAGCACGGATTTCTGCAAACGTCCGGCCGTAACCACCACAGTTTACGCAGATTCTCCTTCGGACCAATTACAGCAAGCCGATGCCAATCTCACGACGGCCTGAAAGTCGGCGAATGGCAGCAGCTCAGAGTAAAGCGCAACCGCTGCATACGAAGAAATTCAGAGCGCATTACAACCTGGTAACACGCGTGGGCGCACATCGATCGCTGATCGAGGCGAATCGATTCACAGAACTCAGTACCCTAATAGATGAACTGCGGCTCGGCAGGCCAATGCTTCAGGCAGATCGACCTTCGGCCACCAAGCGGGCTAAACTCTGGCTCCCGGCAGTCGGGAACACCTCACTGTCGGTCGATATCTGCGACTGCCGCTCGGACGCCTCACTCTCGATGGAGGACGACCGGAAGCCTGTTGAGACGCCGTCTCGGTCGGTCGTTTCTCTCCGCCGCGGTTGGCATCATGCGGCGGCATTCGCCGCGCAAGTTCTTGAAATTGTCCCTAAGACAAAACATGGCCACGTCCACATCGCTACGCCCTGTAAAGCGATCACAGAAGCGCATCACGTCTGGTCTGCACGAGGTCAAGACTTCCTCGGCCCGCCGATCTCGCGCGCGAGCGTAGCCTGTGCACCACGTCGCTGCGATCGCGATCCCGATCGCAATGAGGGCGGCTGCACAGCGATGCGCATTGGGAATCCAGCTCATTCGTCGCTCTTGACCCACCAAATCTGTCTTAAGCCGCATATCGGTAACTCTTTCTCTTTCGTCCGCGGGCGTACTCTGTTTACCGGCGCCTCGGCAGCCATGGTCACGCTGTTGCGGGGGCAGCCGCAATGATTACGAGCTCCCAAATCATCGTCCCGCCACGCATAACACGCTCATTGCGAAGACGGAGGTCCAACATAGATCGGCTGTTTAGCATGTTGGCGATGCTGGCTACCTGTATGGCGTTCTGCATTCGCAAGGCCTACAACCTGACGCTACGGTCGATTCAAGCACTTTGAGCGTGTGAATCGTTCTGAAACGGGCATGCCCTCATTTGGCGCAGTAGGACGAACTCCCGACAACTGCACGCCTGACCGGCTGCCCCCGGGGTAGGAACGTCACCGATGTTGGTGGATGACGCTTAGCCTTGAAACGGTTGAAGCCGCAAAAGGGCACGCATCGAGACGATCAGCAACAAGCTGCGTCAATGCAGCTCGTTTTGTTCGCGATCCGATTTTCAGAGTCAAAGAGTTCGGTACGATGGGTTTACGAGAAGCACAGAGGTTTGGATCGACAGGCCAGGATACCGTGGCCGGAATGGTGATTGTCGCAACTGTCACGTACCATCGATTCGACAGCCTCAAGCGGCCTACTGCTATTGACGGTGCGCAATTGCCTGAACCGGCTCAGCAGCTTCGACATTGAGCCGAGCGGCTAGCTTTCGGGGCAACTCTGGCACGCCGGTTGCTAATAACACCGGCAGAGCGTCAGCCTGGCTGCAGCCTAGCCGGAACACGGAAAGACACCACTCCCCGTTGACTGCGACAGGACTTTCTAGGACCGAGCGCTATATTCGCGATTCCACGATCTAGGAGAAAAGCGAGACTTCACATGAGGACATTAGCGGTACGCGAGTTTTCCAGGGTCGGCAGGTTAAGTGTTGTGGCCGCAGCCATTCTGGTTTCGCCAGGAGCAGGCGCCAATGAGGATTTGATGAGCGCCGCCAAGCGGATTTTCAAGCCGATTCCCTCTGTCGTTCCAGCGTTGAAGGACAATCCTATCACCCATGAAAAGGTCACACTCGGCAAATTCTTGTTTTTCGATCCGAGGCTATCGGCGAGCGGGGTTATTAGCTGCAACACGTGTCATAACCTTGGGACAGGTGGGGTAGATGCCGGCCCGACGTCGATTGGTCATCGCTGGCAGCTGGGATCACGTCGTGCGCCAACAGTCTATAACGCAGTCTTCAACGTGGCGCAGTTCTGGGATGGGCGCGCGGCAGATCTTAAGGCGCAGGCCGCAGGCCCTGTCCAGGCCAGCGTCGAAATGAATGCGACGCCCGATCGCGTGCTCAGAACATTGAATTCGATGACCGATTATGTCGCTATGTTCAGTAAGGCTTTTCCCAACGATGCGGCGCCAATTACCTTTGACAATTTCGCCAAGGCCATCGCGGCTTTCGAGGCGACCTTGATTACTCCCGCCGCCCCGTTCGATCAGTACCTCGAGGGCGATGAATATGCTCTCACTGATCAGCAGAAAGCCGGACTAAAGCTATTCATCGCAAAGGGATGCTCCTCTTGCCACAACGGAATCAACGTCGGTGGACAAGAATACTTCCCGTTCGGCATAATTAAAAGGCCCGCCGAAAGCCTGCTTCCAAGGGAGGACAAGGGTCGCTTTGCCGTCACCAAGGATCTCGGGGACGAGTACGTTTTCCGCTCGGCACCATTGCGGAACGTCGCATTGCGCCCTCCTTACTTCCATTCTGGTCAGGTTTGGAGTCTTAAGCAAGCGGTTGGCGTGATGAGTGAGGTTCAGCTTGGCGCAAAGCTCAGTGATGAAGAAGCTGACGAGATTGTCGCGTTTCTGAATTCGCTCACCGGGCGGCTGCCAAAGATCGATTACCCGATACTGCTAACGCGGACCATTGCAACCCCAAAGCCCTCCTTAGACAAATAGCCCTTCACCATAGCGACACGCTACGTTGTGATGGCCGAGGAAGATAGCGCTGCCGCAGCGAAATCAGGCGATATCACGGTCCAAGCTGGAGCATTCAGCAGGCAGTAGTTGCGAGCCTCGAGCCCCAAGCCGTTCGTCGCTGACGCAGGAATTCCTTAGGGGCCTGTAAAATTGTCCATCTTGGACAGCTCAATCCCGGGTCATCTCGCGTTGCAACAAAGGCCCTGCACGCCTGAGATGCGCCCGCAACCGGTGCTGCCAGGAAGACGTTCTCCCGTAGCTCGCGGGGCACAGCATATCATCTCACATCAGCTTTTTTTATGCGCGGGCAGCCGACCTTCTCCTCCGCGCACCACCCGAAGGTTCGCCAGATCGGATGGCATGGACTTGTGCATCATTGAGTTTTACGGCCGCATGTTCGCCAAAGCACTATGTCCAATACAAGAGGCGATCGATCTTCTTCGCTTCCATCTCGTAGCTCCTGCAGTGCGGTTGGTGACGCGAGCGTCCAAAGCCCTACAATAACATGCGGCGATTTAGGCCGGCTGGAGACCGATACAAAGCCTCCCCGGCCCTTAGACGGGCAGATATTCATTGAAACGGCACGCGGATTGCTGGGTAGGGATCAACCAGTTGCGACGGCGGAGCCGGAGTTCCTATCCGGTTCATCCTGATCGATCTGGCTTTGATACTGCTCGCACTCGAGAATGCAGAGCCCACGACTATGGCGACCGGCGCAAGCTTCAAATCGGCTACCAACACTGTGGGATGCTTGATGCGGATTTCCGATCCCGAGCCAGTATTCAGCTCTGGCGTGAGCCGACATGTTTACCGTCAAACCTCTCAAGCCGCGCCATTTGGACATTCCGCAGAAGCCTTCGGCTCTGCCAAGCAGGCTAAAACGTCGCGTTGCTAGAAGGCGCGATGTCTCATTGGCAAGCGCACCGGGCAGCGTGCGATTGTCACAATCCTCGCGGCTGGGAGATGCTCAAGAAGCCCCTGGTCTCAACACCGTTCTGCAGTTCGCCGCCGCACCTTATGCCCTCAAGCGAGCAGAGACGCCGTGCTGGAGCGGCACGGACAGGATTGTCGGAGGCATGGTCATGATCTTCATTGCAGTGATTGTGCTCGTGACTTGGATCGGAAGATACCGCACCGGCGCAGGTTCATGAGAAAAGCAAAAACGGGCTATATAGAGGTTGCGTTCAACGGATCTCTCGCAAACATTCCGCTAGATGCGCAATTCAGCATACCAGCCAAAGGCGTCACAGCGATTTTTGGTCCGCCCGGGTGCGGCAAGACCACACTCGCGCGCTGCATCGCAGGCGTGCAGCGTCTGCCGAACGCATTTTGTGCGGTCGATGGAGAGATTTGGCAGGATGAGGCGACATTTCGGCTGTCTCATCTACGTCCCGTCGCATATGTGTTCTAGCTACCAACTTATTTTTCTCTTTGGTCTGTACGGCGCACCCTTCTATATAACGCGTCAAAATCGACACCGACACTGATCGATTTTGATGGTGTGGTCGAATTGCTCGCCTTGAGGCCGCTGCTCGAGCGTTCGCCATCGCATCTTTCCGCGGCAGAGCGACAGCGACTTGCGCTTGGCGGCGCGCTCTTAAGACAGCCTAGGCTGCTTTTGCTGGATGATCCGCTCATTGTGCTCGACCGCTCCGCCAAATGCGAGATCCTGCCATTTCTTGAGCGCCTGCGGGAAACGCTCCTAGTGCCGATGATCTACATCAGCTATGACATCGCTGATATTGAGCGTTTTGCCGATCATCTTGTCATGATGAAAGATGGCGTCGTGACTGCGGCCGGGCCGCTCAATGTCGTTCAGAGCGATCCGGCGCCTGCCCGGCGCCGCGACGCGACAGTCTGCCTTGATACCGTGGTCGGCGGCTATGACTGACGCTATGGGCTGATCATGCTCCGGGGCACGCCTTCTGATACCTGGAGTGCCGCTTAGACCGGGGGCGCAGCTGCGGGTCCGCATCGCAGCCGGCGACGTCAGCGTCGCGTGTGAGCGCCCGCGTGCAAGCTCTATCCTCAACGTATTTCCGGCACGCATCAAAGCCTCTCTGCCGTTCGACGAGGCTGAGGTCACCTTGGTTCTGACTGTTGAAACTGGCCGTTCTGGCGTGCCGCTTTTGGCGCGCATCACGCGCCGGTCCTTTGATGCGTTACGGCTCAGCAATGGAGCGGACATATTCGCCGAGGTCGCGCGCGCCGTTCCGCTCGCGGCTGCCGAGCCGTGCTTGCAACGCGCGCCACAACCCTCATGAGAACGTTCAACAGCTATGCCCTGATACGCGAAACACATCAACAGGATTCCAGCCGTGATCGATAATCTGGATGAGGTAGATCCGAATAGTGTGGGGGCAAGTGTTACCGTGCAAAAGACGATGTCGATACGCTACTCGCCGATTTCGCTCAGGATATCGCGCAGCAAGGCCTCGCATGGACGGCATCGTGCAGCGACACTCGAGGCGCGCAAATGTCACGCACGTCATGCTCGCAATCGACGTTGCGCCGGGACAAGAGATCCCGATTCCCGGCCACACGGCAGCGGAGCTATGTCCGTCATCTCGACAGAGATGGGCTTGCCAAGGCCGCAGCTGTCGTCTCTCAGGCACTTCGCAACAAGATCGATCTCCTTATGATCAACAGATTCGCCAAACAAGAAGCAGCTCGCGGGGGCCTGCGCACCGAATTCGTTGACGCGATCACCCGAGGCGTACCAGTCCTGACAGCGTTCCGAAGAAACTGCCTTGCCGACTGGGGAACCCTCAGAGGGCGTTGGCACGCTGCTGCCTTGTGATAGTGAATCGTTGGAGCGAAGCGCTTGGCTACTGATTTCATAACTTAGCGTTGATCAGCCGGCGCGCGAGCATGCCTGTATTAACGCCACTGGAATCCGCTCGCAAGAACGGATGGCATATAGCTTGCTTCATCAGTGAAGTCACGATCTACAAAAAGCAAATTTGTGAGGACAGCATGCTCGGAATTGGAAGTCAGTTGCCGCCCTTCGAAGTCACAGGCGTGAAGCCCGGTTTCCAAGCGCAGGAAGAAGGAGGACAGAGTGCATTCGAGACGCTGACCGAAGCGAGCTTTGCAGACAAATGGAAGATCATCTTCTTCTATCCCAAGGATTTTACCTTCGTCTGCCCGACAGAGATCGCTGAGTTTGCCCGGCTTTCCAAAGAATTCGCCGACCGCGATGCGGTTGTACTCGGTGGTTCGACTGACAACGAGTTCTGCAAGCTCGCTTGGCGGCGTTCACATGTCGACCTGCACAATCTGCCAATCTGGCAGTTTGCCGACACAAAGGGAACGCTCGTCGATGGTCTTGGCGTGCGTTCACCCGAAGGGGTTGCCTATCGTTACACCTTCATTGTTGACCCCCAAAATACAATCCAGCACGTCTATGCGACCAATCTCAGTGTCGGCCGCAGCCCTAAGGACACGCTCCGCGTTTTGGACGCGCTGCAAACCGACGAGCTCTGTCCCTGCAACCGCGAAATCGGCGGCGAAACCTTGAAGGTTGCTTGAGGCAGCATGTCGTCGATCGAACAACTAAGCGACAGCATTCCCGATTTCGCGAAGGACGTCAGGCTTAACTTGACCTCCCTGGTGGCCGATGAGACGCTTTCGCCACAGCAAAAATACGGGCTGCTGCTTGCGAGCGCGATGGCGACCCGCAATGCAGCCCTGATCGCAGCGGTTGAATCGGCTGCCGCCGCCGTGATGACATCTGTGGCGATCGCCGCAGCAAAAGCCGCAGCCTCCGTGATGGCAATGAACAACGTCTACTACCGTTTCGCTCACCTCGTTTCCAACCCGAAATACAAGACGATGCCGCCAAGGCTTCGTATGAACGTGATCGGCAATCCGGGCGTCGACAAGTCCGATTTCGAGCTGTGGTCGCTTGCGGTCTCCGCCATAAACGGCTGCGGTGCTTGCATCGATGCCCATGAGAAGACACTGAGAGTCGCGGGCGTCAGTTCCGAAGTGATCCAGACCGCCGTGCGCTTTGCCGCAATCATGCAGTCAGTGGCGATCGCAATCGAGGCCGCTGGACCCGACCCCTCTCAGGCGAGGGGCTGATCCTTCTGCCATCCGAGCGACTGCGTTGTGGCGCCACTCAGTGACTCCACAACCAGTCCTTCGCGGCTCCCGAATGAGCGGGACATCTGCAAGTCACCTCTTGCGCAGCATCCGCATGAAGAGCGTCTTGCTCGAATTCGAGGCTCCGTGCAACTGACGCGGAATGCGCCAACACACATGCTGTGAGATCCTGTCGCCTAACGCTCGATCGCACCACGGCCCTTTGTTACACGATCACCCGAACTTGAACAGCACCCCGTATCCGCCGCGCGGATGGCTCCATTCGATATCGCCGGTGGGCTCGGCGATCACGCGGCAGGTACCGCACTCGATGCAGCCGTCAACTGTTATCTCGACTTGGCCGTCGTCATTGAGCTCATAACATCGCGCGGGGCAGGCTTTCAAAAGTGCAAGTAGCTGCGGTGATGGCGTCGTGTGCGCACGGACCTTGACGTGAGGATGACCGATGTCGACAAGATAGCGGTTGTAATACAGCTTGTCTTCGACGCGCATTTGGGGTTCGACATTCATGCTTTCACCTTCCATTGTTGGCCTTCACGCTGTCGCGGTCAGCGCCAGGCCCGTGCAAAACGATAAGCATCGCCGAACAGACCTGTCCATGACCTCGCCTTGGCAAAGGATTTCAGGGTCGCCTTTTCCTTCTCAGCCTTGGGCGTCCCATCGACGCGCACAAAGTTTTGCATCGCCTTGGAGATGAGCTGCGGATAGGTGAGAAAGAAGTTTTGTGAGTGCGTGTGCATCAGGGGCGGCAAATCCTTGTACTTCTTGAGATCTTTGATGACGAAGGAGTCGTCCAGCATCTTCTTGTAGATCGCCAGATTTGTCGCACTCATCGGCTCGCCGCGCGATTTCACCAAACCTATCGCTTCGGCGGCGATGCGGCCGGAAGTCATGGCGAGATTGGAGCCCTCTCGATGAATGGCATTGTTGAGTTGGGCCGCATCGCCCACTACGACCCAGCCTTCGCCATAAAGCTGCGGGATCGACTTGTACCCGCCTTCAGGAATGAGATGCGCCGAATATTCCTTGACTTCGGACCCTGCTATCAGGGGCGCCACAGAGGGATGCCTCTTGAATTGATCGAGAAGGCCGTAGGGCGTCTGGCCCGTGCGCTGGAAGTCGGCAACGAGACAACCGATGCCGAGCGAAATGCACTCTTTGTTGGCATAGATGAAGCCCATCCCGGTCATGCCGCGGGAAATGGTACCGGCCGCCTCGATCACGACGCCTTCATCGCCCTTGAGATTGAAGCGCGCCTCGATAGTCTCGCGAGGCAAGAAGTGCATCTCCTTCACCGCGAGCGCGACGTTGTCGGGTCTCGGCCGCGCGCGCAGGCCCGCGCGCGTCCCGAGCAGACCATTGACCCCCTCAGCCAGCACGATGACGTCGGCATGTATTTCGCCGTCTCGGCGATCTGTACGAACACCGACGATCCTTTCACACTCGTCCCGGACGAGCTCGGTGACGGTCGTCTCGCACAGCACGGTCGCGCCAGCCTCCCGCACCTTGGAAGAGAACCATTTGTCAAACTGGGCCCGTATAATCGTGTAACGGTTCGGCCGTTCCTCGTTGAAGTCGTCTGAACGGTAATGCATGCCGACATGGGAGCGATCGTCCATCATCCAGAACCGCTGCTCAATCAGGTGACGCTCGAGGGGCGCCTCCTGTCGAAACTCGGGGACCAGCTTTTCCATCATGTCGGCATAGAGGATGGCGCCCTGCACATTCTTCGATCCAGGATATTCGCCCCGCTCGAGCTGCAGCACTTTCATGCCGCGTTTGGCCATGGTCAATGCCGCCGCGTTGCCGGCCATACCGGCTCCGACCACGATCGCATCGAATCTCTCCTCAATCATCATCATCTCCTCTAGACCGCGATCCGGGCGCGCGAATTCGGCAAAAGCCGGGCGCGAAATGCGGCCGTCAGCGCCGGTAGCAATTGGATGGCGTCACTGACGATCGCGAGATGGGCGAAGTCGAAGATCGGAGCGTTCTTGTCAGTATTGACGGCGACGATCAGATCCGCGCCCTCCACGCCAACCCGGTGCTGGATCGCACCGGAAATGCCGGCGGCAATATAGAGTTTTGGCCGGATGGTTTTGCCCGTCTGGCCGATTTGCCGGTCAGACGTAACCCACCCCTTCTGCACCAGAGGACGCGAGCAGCCATATTCAGCGCCAAGCAGAGTTGCAAGCTCGCGCACCAGCCGAAAGTTCTCAGGCGATCCCAGGCCCAGGCCGCCCGCAACCACGACATCGGCATAGGCCAGATTGGAGGTTTCTGCATCGCGGTCGGGTAGGAACGACAATACTTTTGTGACAATATCGTCTTCGACAAGGCCGAGCGGATGGACGATGATACGAGCAGCATCGCGTACGACACGCTCAGGCATCGGCATGACCCGCGGGCGGACGGTTGCCATTTGCGGTCGATAATTCAAGGTATAGATCGTGCAGAGCAGCGAGCCGCCAAAGGTCGGACGCGTTGCCGCAAGCGAACCATCGGCGTCGACGTCCAGCGCGGTGCAGTCGGCAGTGAGCCCCGTCGACAGGGTCGTCGCCACGGAACCTGCGAGATCGCGGCCGAGCGTCGTCGCCCCCAACAGTAGTATCTCGGGCTTGTAGGCGTTGACGAGTTCGGTTAGCGCTTTGGTATAGGATTCGTTGCGGTAATCTGACAAAACATTATCGCTCACGAGATAGGCCAAATCGGCGCCATAGCAAAAAGCTTCAAGCGCGGCGTTACGTGTGTGCTGCCCCTCCGGACCGATAACGACAGCGGCAAGATTCACCTTTAGCCTATCGGCAAGCCTGCGCCCCGCACCCATGAGCTCCCAGGAAACAGGATGAACCTGGCTGCGCTCCAGCTCGACGAAGACCCAGACGTGCTTGTACGCCTTGAAGTGCTCCGGCAGTTCTTTTTTGGCTACTGCGCGGCCGGCCGCCGCCGGCAGGACCGTTTTGGTGACATTGCTCATACTCTAAATTTCCCTCAAAGGTAGATGCGCCCCGCGCCACAGGTTTGCTTTTTAGCTTCGTTCACTGAAGATCACTTTTGGTCAGCAAGTGGCCTGCTGCTTCTGCCTCGTCTTCTTGGTCCGACCCGGCGGCCCAACAAGACGCGTCGTCGCGATAGACGTACCGGTCCGGCCGAATTTGGAGAGGTCTTCCACACTGGACTCTCTTGCGCGCCGGATTCGACGAGCGCCACCGCGGCGGCCAAGGCGCCGCGGTGATTCTGACCGGTCGCTTTCATGCCTGAGTTGGCTAGTCCGTTCGCTGCGCAATACCTGCGCCTCACTTTCGGCCCAGCGGCTCCACATTGACTGTGACGACGAGGTCGATCTTGTCAGCGTACCTGTCACGCAATCCATGCCGAGCCTCCAGTGCCAACAACCCGTATGGACCGACGCTGGCCCTCTTCCTGACGCATGTTGCTATCCGCCATGAGATGGATACAAATCTGAGCGGAATCGGGAGCCGGTTTGATGTGGACAGTGCTGTGCATACCCTCTCCAGGTATAGCGCGAACGGACGACTTATCCATTGACCACCATCTCACCGTCGATACGGAGCTTCGATCGCGTCAAAGACCGTTTCGAACGGACTTGGCGCGATCGTAGGCCACGAGATGATGGCGCAGCGCTCGGCAGGCACTAAAAGCAGCATCATGGGTCTTCCTTCACTCTCATCACGGACGACTACCATCGGTCGACATCGATGATCGGATCGGCAGGACAACAGCAAGTGTCGTACCAGTTGCAAAAACCATTGAAAGTCTGTCGAAAGTAATGGTTTGGCAGACACTTGAAATTGCCGCTGATACCGTGGACACGACCAGTCCATACATGGGTCGGGAATACGACAGGCGCCGCTCGGGTGATCGCTGCAGAGAGTTGACCCTGATAACGACGAAGGCCCCACATCGGGTTGCCACCGCGCCCCGTCGGGCAAACCTTGCTTGCAGTGGAGCGCGAGATCACTTCAGCTCGCTCAACGGGACAAAGGCCGCGGCCTTCTTAGGGTCTGCGACGGCATCCTTCAAAACCTTGAACACTCGCTGGTCGATCGGTGACGATGCCACGAAATCGGCATAGGCCTGCTCCAGCATCGCCTTGCATCGAGCTCTGATTTCCGACTCTGCGGCACCAGTAAATTGCTCTTTGGCAAAATATTGTCCCATGCGCTTTAAGATGTGAAGGCGCGCGACATTCACGATTTTAGGGTCGTAATCGACGCCAAGCAGCGAAAAAAAATCCTCTGCCGACGAGGCCTTGCTGAGCCGATCCAGGATACCGGCTGCCGGGGATGGATTGATCATCGAAAATTCTCCTTCGGACAATGAGATGGGGTGGCGCCTGTTGACTGCCGCCGTCACGCCTCGCACAGCTGGTGCGCATCGCCAAAGCCAGACCCAGGAAAGCGGTACCCTCAACTTCGCTGCCCAGAGCCCAGATCGACAGGTCCACCGGTGACGACGTCAGCCCCGATGAAGATCCGGGAACAATGGCCAAACCACGATCGAGGTTGACGCTCGTCAGGACGGTCGCCGGACCGGAGATCAGCCGCGCGAGAAGACGCCGATTGGCAGTCCGGAGACGGCTCGCCATTGGGTAGGAGATCACAGCATGTATGGCGGAATGGGAAGTAAGATCTGGAGGTGAGTTCGCGCCAGGGAATCTGACGTGCGAAAGCTGGACGCCGTTCGTGCCCATCAGCGACCTCGGACGCCATCCTTGCGGCGCGTCTGTTGCGACTGGCCGACCCAGACGCTGCTGGACACGGCTTTTCACGCGGGGTGGGTTGCCAGGCATCCGCACACGTCGCGCCAGATCGCCGCCACCGTTTCGCGCTCAACCGGCAGCTTGTGCTCGATGGCATATTTGCGGACTTGCGACAGGATCTGTCTGGCTTGATCGGCGCTGGCGACGAGCTTCAGTTCATCGAGTAACGCGGTGATCGCCGCGAGTCCGGAATGCTTGCCGATCACAAAGCGGTTGCAGCGGCCAAGCAAAATGGGATCAAGCGATTGATAGGTGCGTTGATCCTTCAAAAGGCCATCGACATGAATGCCGGATTCGTGCGTAAATACATGCTCTCCGACGATCGCCTTGTTCATAGGAATCGCACGTGCGGCCGCGGCTGCTACCACCGCGGCGACGTTCTCGAGCTGCGGGAGTATGACGCCGGTTTCGCGCCCATAGAGCTGCTTGAGTGCGACCGCGATTTCCTCTAGCGGTGCGTTCCCGGCCCGCTCGCCCAGCCCGATGACGGTCACTGAGGCGTGGCTCGCGCCAGCCTTGATGGCGGAGAGCGTGTTGGCGGTTGCGAGTCCGAGATCATTGTGACCGTGAAATTCGAGTTCGAGATCGGTGGTCGCACGCAAACTCCTGACCAGCGCGTAGGTTGCGTCGGGATCGAGCACGCTGAGCGTATCTGCAATACGAAAGCGACGCGCGCCCGCGGCTTTTGCGGTTGCCATCAGTCTGATGAGAAAATCGATGTCGGCGCGGGAGGAGTCCTCACCACCGACGGCGACCTCAAGTCCGTGCTCACAGGCATAGCCTACCTCTCGCTTCACCCGTTCCAGCGCCAGGTCGCGATGTCCACCTAGCTTGGCCGCGATCTGAACGTCGGAGGTCGGGATCGACATATTGATCATGGACACCTTTGCTTCGATCGCCGCGTCGACATCCGATTCCCGCATCCGGCACCAGCCTATGGTGGTGAGCGGAAGATCTGCTTCGACAATGGCGCGGATGGCGGCGATCTCCTCGCTGCCCATCGCCGGCGTTCCCGCCTCGATCTCCGTGACTCCGGCCCGCGCCAGCGCCTGGGCGATCGCCAGCTTTTCCTCTGTGGTGAACGCAACGCCAGGTGCCTGCTCGCCGTCGCGTAATGTCGTGTCGTTGAGCACGATAGGCTTGGCGCGCACCTGGTCGGACCAGGACGATTTGGCGGTGCAGGCGGCAATCACGCGAGAGCTCCTCATTGTTTAGCGTAGCTAAGCTTCAGCAACCAGCATGCCAGCCCGTCGTCCCAGGCAACCCACTGACGAAGCTAACGCTTCGGTCCTCGACCTTCTTCAGCAAATGGATTGTCGCAAATGCGACAGGCTCATGAAGCGGACGCCTTGCCTGTTGCCACGCCGATTTCGAACGCAAATGCAATTGCGGCGCGCCGGGATATCGAGAATTGTCGCGGAACACTTGGGGCCCGCCGCCGCCTTGCACACATGGTCACTCGCTCGCATCGAAACGGCGTCAGCCGCGCCCGCAACCTCCCGCGCGGCTTACCAAATCCGGCGAGGCTTTCTCGGATGACGGGGCGATCGCGGACCCATGTGGCGGTTCAGATGGCCAGTCGCCAGCAACGATCGGCCGAGCCGCCTGCAACAGAAAATCGCGCCGGCGCTCGGCCATCCGGCTCTCACCGCTTTCTTCGCCGAAGCAGAGGTTGAAGTCGACACATTGCGTGCACACGGGTGTTGTGCACATCACGAGGCCTTCATTCTCACAAAGCATGCGGTAGAAGAAGCGCTTCCAGCGCATATTGTTGAAATTGCGCGCGGCGAGCGGAGCGAAATGGCGGCTCAGCAGCCGAGAGAGTTCGCCGCGATTGCGCAAGCCGAGAGCTTCCCACAGATGGCCCGGCTCCATGGCGCGCCGCGCTATCATCGCAGCCAGCCAGTGGCCGATATCCCCTTCCGTCGAGCGCTGCTTAAGCAAGAGATCGCGCAGCATTGCAATCTCTTCGTCCTCTTCGCACTTGAAAACCGAGAGCTGCTCCGCGAGCTTGATCTCAAGCGAGGGAAAGTACTGCTCCAGCAAGGCCGCCAGTTCAAGGGCGGATAGGCCGGCCTTCTCGGGAAGGGAGCCACCATCCATTGTTGCAGCCGCCAGGATAGACGCCAGGACATGGCGATCCAGATTGCTGTCAATGATAATATCGGCATCTGCAGGAGGCACACCGGTGAGTAGACGGTAGGTTGCAATTCCCCTATGCATCCGGCTGTTGGCATCATCGGCACAAGCAGCCATCAACTGAAGGAAGTTCGCTTCGGACATGATTCTGCGGGTTTCCACAATAGTCAGGTTTGCCCCCGCCACATCCGGGTTTTGGTCAGGGTCGATCATCAGAATGCCGGCCTCCCCGGGATGGGCGGTGAGGGAGACCGGCATCCGTCGCGCGCCTGCACAAGGCCGCGACTCGCGACCCTTACGAGGCCGCGAGTTCGGCGGCGGTCTTGCCGATGACGGATTCGTCCACAGGCTTCATAATGCCATGCTCCATCAGCATGTCCTCGAGCTCGTCCATGGAGATCGGGGTCGGGATGATGCCTTTGCCGCCATTGTTGTGCACCTTGGTCGCAAGATTGCGATAGTGATCGGCCTGCTTGGAATCGGGTGCATATTCGAGCACCGTCATGCGGCGCAACTCGGCATGCTGCACCACGTTGTCGCGGGGCACGAAGTAGATCAGCTGAGTGCCTAGCTTTTTGGCCAACGCTTCCGCCAGTTCCAGCTCCTTGTCGGTCTGCCGCTCATTGCAGATCAGACCGCCCAGCCGTACGCCGCCAGAGTTCGCGTATTTCAAGATGCCCTTGGAAATGTTGTTCGCGGCATACATCGCCATCATCTCACCGGACATCACGATATAGATTTCCTGCGCCTTGTTCTCGCGGATTGGCATCGCAAAGCCACCGCAAACGACGTCGCCGAGCACGTCGTATGAGACATAGTCAATGTTCTCGTAGGCGCCGTTCTCCTCCAGGAAATTGATCGAGGTGATGACGCCGCGGCCGGCGCAGCCGACACCCGGCTCAGGACCACCGGACTCCACGCAGCGAATGTCCTTGTAGCCCACCTTCATTACGTCCTCGAGCTCGAGGTCTTCAACGCTGCCAGCGCTCGCTGCAAGGCTCAAAATCGTGTCTTGTGCCTTGGCGTGCAGAATCAAGCGGGTCGAGTCCGCTTTCGGGTCGCACCCTACAATCAGAATTTTCTGACCCATCTCGGCCAGCGCCGCCAGCGTGTTCTGCGAAGTGGTCGACTTGCCGATGCCGCCCTTTCCGTAGAACGCGATTTGTCTCAGTGAAGACATGTTGCTCTCCATCAACCGATTTGCCAAAAGTTGCGCTTCTTGCGCGCGAGCTTGTTTCTTTCTCAGAAACGGGGGCACACGGGTTCAAGGGAAGGAGCACATCGCTCGTCTTACGCGTCGGCGTGCACTCAGCCCTCACTCAGTGTTGCTGCCGCTTATTAGCAACCGCCGTGCCAGCGCTTGACCGCGCTCCTCAAGCTTCTGATTACGTTTCTGAAAACCAACTAGCCGGTGAGTAAGACCCTGCCTGTTTTGGATGTAACAGGATCTGCGCGGCTGTCAGAAAACCGACAACGGGCACAACCATCAACGCGAAAAGCTGATTCGGCGGGACCTGTTCCGATGCCTTCAGGTGTGGAACGGAACTTGCTCCGATTTGACGACAGTGAATATGCCGGTCGGGCCCAAAACCTGGCGCACCAGCGGCGAGGATGCATACGTGGTACGGCGCTTGGTGCGTTGACTTTGGAGATGGTCGGCAAGAAATTGAACAGGCTACCGAAGTATCCGCGCCGTGCCAATCGTTCAGCTCAGCACGCCCACATAGGTATGCCGTGGCGACAATCATCTTCTATCAGAAGCCCGGCTGCGCCACTAACGCGGGTCAGATTCAAGCGCTGCAGTCCGCCGGACACGACGTGATCGCCCAAGACATCTTGAAGGGGCCACGGGATGCGGAGGAATTACGCGGCTTCTTCGGCAATATGCCCGTCGCCTCCTGGTTCAACCGAGCTGCAGCGGGTATCAAGTCAGGCGAAGTCAATGCCGATACTATCGACGCGGCAGCGCACTCGCATTGATGGTGAGCGATCCGCTCCTGTACGACGACCGCTGATCGACGTAGACGGGGCACGATGTGCCGGATTCGATCATGAGCCCGTGCTGTCGCTGCTGGGCGGCAACACGCAAGATGATCTCGATGGATGCTTGCACGAAGCAAAACCGCACGCGTTGTCCGCAGACGTGAGGAGGCGAAGGAGCGTCCCCCAGTCCATCAAAAAAGCCAAATCTGACGTTTCCTACTTCCGGCTTCCTTCAATGGGCGATACGGACTTCCGGTGAGATGACCCGCGCGAGTGGCTGCTCCGTGTGCGAGGGCATCGCCCATATTGCGCTCGAATGCCGCGATTCTCGCCCTTGCGAGAGGCCGCGACAGTTGCCGCCTTTATCGCACATGACATCCGCGGCCTGGATTTCGATCAGAGAGCACCAGGCCGAGAGGCGGTTTCTTGAAGAAACTCGGCTTTCTTCAATTGAATAACGATCAGAACAGACACTCCAGGATTCGCGGCCGTGATCCTTATGCAACTTAGCGGCATAATTGCGCTCTGACCGCTTCCATTTTGATCGGCATCAAATCCTCCGCCATACCTCGTGTGTGACAGAGATCTCGCGCGGCTCTTCGCGCGAATTTTGGAATGGAGAATTCGATGAGACAAAGGACAGTTCTGACGAGGGCATCGCTCCTCGCGCTCGCGACCTCGTTGGCCAGCATTTCGGTACAGGCTGCGGATCTGGGTCGGGCGCCGGTCTACTATAAAGCGCCTCCGATCGAACCCTTCAACCCATGGATGATCCGCCTGCGCGTGCTTGGCGTTTTGCCGGATACCGCAGGCAGCTCAGTTAGCATCGCCGGGGCGCCCTCGCTGTCGTCACCAAGTTCTGGGCTTTCGATCAGCAATCAAGCCGTACCCGAGCTCGACATCACCTATTTCTTTACAAAAAACGTTGCCGCCGAACTCATTCTCGGCGTGACCCGCCATCATATCAGCGGCAATGGCGCGCTCACTGGGCTCGATATCGGCAAAGCCTGGCTGTTGCCGCCAACACTGACCCTGCAATATCACTTCACCGATTTCGGCGCGCTCAAGCCGTATATCGGCGCGGGCATCAACTACACGGCATTCTTCAACCAATCGGCAGCCAATACGTCGCTCGCCGGTCTTGCCGTGACGGATTTGCACATCAGTAACCAATTCGGCGCGGCGGTCCAATTCGGATTCGATTACATGCTTGATCGCCACTGGGGCCTCAACTTTGACGTGAAGAAGCTGTGGCTGCGGCCGGAGTACTCCGCGACCGTAAACAATGCAATTGCCGTCACCGGGCGCGCCAATATCGATCCATGGCTCGTCAGCGGCGGCGTCACTTACAAGTTCTGACACGAGAACAGGACCAGAGAGGGGAATCCGTTTGATCATTCCGGACGCGGCGAGTTCATCGAGCGTTTCCCTTAACCTCCGCAGTGCAAGCAGGGAGCGAGATGACGCGAAGGACGCGTCATCTCACGAGACGGGGAGAGCCATTCGCAGCATTGCTCTCGCTGTGAGCTACGGATCGCGCGGCATGAAGTGACGGTACGCAAACAGATCGGCCCAGCATGTGTTCATATTTTTGTTTAGTCCGCGTTGCAAAAGGCGCCATTGTCGATTGAGCCTGAGAAAAAGGCGGCACGCCGCGCCAAGGTCAATGACTGCTGTTCGCAGACCCTGAGCATGAGGCATCCGCTCCCCTCAGACGATCCGAGCTCCGAGCGGCAGCTCATGGGCGGACAAGCCATCAATGCTTGCTAGCCCGTGCACGTGGCCCGTAAGCGAAGTCCCTAGCTTCGCTTTAGCACCATCACAAGGCGGTCGACACGTTTGCCCTGCTTGAGGTGGGAGTTTACGATTTCGTCAACGTCCTCAGGCGTGGTCGCGCGATACCACACTCCATCGGGATAGATGACCATCAAAGGACCAGAGTTACAAAAGCCGAGGCAGCCTGCCATCGTCAAGCCAATATCGTTGAGGCCTTGCGCTTCGACTGCCTTGCCCATTCGATCCCACAGGGCTTGCGCGCCGGAGGCTCCACAGCTGCCGTGCGGATGAGTTGGCGGACGCTGCGTGTTGCAGGCAAAGACGTGATGCCTATAAAGTTGAGGAAGCTCGAATTCGGTTTCTAGGTTCATGCGCCTATCCTGTGATCAATGGGCTTCATCTGAGAAGAGACAAGGTGCGAGCACAGCGCTCCCCCCAACAATCTCTTACGATTAAACGCCGCATCGAACAATTGATGCTACTGATTCCCACTCGCGCTTGCCAAAGCAGATGAAATGAGTGGGCGCCATAGTGATTGTCGTCGCTGAAGTTCAGCGATAGATACTTTCGCGTCCGGAGCAGCCTCCTTGATCAATTCCAACCTCTTCTGCCCTCATGGCGATCTTTCTACTCCTGCATCACTTGCTCACCATCCAAATTCTCCAAAGCAAGTTGCACACCAGATGCGTAACGTTCGTTTGTGCAACGATCTCTTGCTTTGCTCGGCGCGACTCACAATTATTGCCGAGGTTACGACAACGTCGTTCGCTTCTGTTTCGGACACGACAAACCTCGCATGGCGTTTGACCTCCAGCCTCAACCTTCTGCAAGTTCGTACGCAGCAAAACTGACAATGTCGGTTATTTTGCCCACCTCTTCCGCTATCATATCTTGGAATGAGCAGCGATCTTCATACCCCTCAAGCCGCCTAGTGAGGGCTCGACGATCGCGCAGTGAATCGGGCGCTCTGTTCTGCAAAGGGGGCGAGGGCTGGCCGCATTGACCGCGCCGAGCCCACAGCATCTTTTTAGCGCTGAAGCGGCCGCAGCGTTCCGTCGCTGCCGATCTATCATTTGCTCAACAGATAGCGCCTGTCGCAAGAGCCCAACGAGCCAGCGATGATCGCTAAGCCATTTTTGAGGCTGCAGACAAGCCGGCCGCAACCCCGATTCGCAGGAAGGTAAACCGACAACACAGCGGTCCCAGAATGGGCCCACGCTTCACGCGATACAAGACGCGCTTGCAGCGGCAACTAGGGGGACGAACAACGAGCACCTGCTCATATGCATTTGCTCCTAAGCCCAGCTGACGATAGTGGCGCAATCAGCTAAGGGCGTCGCACGAACGGAGGTTTGGCATGGCAGTTGCTACGAGGCAATAACGCCAGCTGCGGCGGCCGGCCAGAGACTTCTGACACAGGATCGTCATTCCTCCTCCCCAAACGATCCTGTCAGTCTGGGTCCCTCCATCCCTCAAGCCCAGACGATGCCCTCGGCGAACTTCCAGCCGCCGAGGGCATTTCCCGCTAAAACATACCGCCGGTCGTAGGAAGCATGCCCCGCCTGCCGGCTCGCTTGATGAGCCAGCGCAAGAGCAGCTTGTTGGTGCTGCGGAGGTCGCGGAGTGCAAGGCCGCAATGCGACGAGGTGCCCGTTCTGTCTCACAAATCAAAAGCTGTGACACGCATCTGCCAACGCTCACGAGTACAATGGCCTCATCCGAGGGCAAAGCGCCTCAGGCACTGGAGCACAACAATGCGATAGGACCCTTGGTCCGGATGGATCGTGATATCCATGGTTTCGTCGCTGTCCCCAAAACGGTCGGCAAACCGATCGTCCTCGAGCAGCTTGACGCCGCACAGGCAGACGTCATCTTCGATCACGGCGAGCGCTACAGGCGCAAGGGATTGTCCATCGCAGGGGCCGTCGATGCACATCCCAGTGTCGATCTCGAATTTTGCACCGTGCCGGCCGCATCTGAGAAAGGCGCGGTCCGCCGAGAAAAGCACACCGGAGCCGATCTTGAGCCCGACGCTCTCATGCGGACAACGATTGACGTAACCAAAATAGTCGTTGCCGAAGGTGCGCACCACAATAATTGGAAACGGCCGGCTCTCGCCCCTGCCGTCGATCCGCGACAGGCTAAAGCCCATGGGCCACTCCGCTCGATGGCATCGGCCGGACAGACGACAAAAACCTCGATCTGATCGCTCATCAGGTCGCCGATTCTCCGTTCGCTAATCCCGGCCTCGCAGTTTCCTGCTTGAAGGCTTCGATTGCAGTCCGGCTCAGCCGAAAAATTCCGCGGCCACAAGCGAGCGGCCGATAAGCCGAGCTGGCACGGACGTTGAGGACATCAAACCATTGGTTCGGCGTGAGCTTCGCCGGACGCTCACTGATCTGGATCACCCTGCCGTTCGGACCGAAGCGGACGTGGATGATGACTTCTTGCGAGTTCATACCGCTCCCCTGTTTTGGTCACTCCAAAGATCCCGAGCTGACACCAGACGATCTCGACTCGGGCACCTTGGCGCGTGGGCCTCAAGCCGCGCCTTAGACGCGGCGGCTTTTTACCATCGAGCAGGTCTTCTTCGCGCTCGCTTGGAACACTCTTGTGGACTTAAGACGAGTGCATGCCTCCAGGGCATCCGGCGTGCTCCCGCAGTTGTGTGGATCACGATCGCGCCAGGCAAAGCTGCCACAAACGACGTATGCTCGGTCCGCTTGCTCATCTGTAGCGATGACAACAATTACGATTCGCCATTCAATCCTCGTTCTTCCGTGTCGTGGATGACGAGCATCTCAGTAACTCGCTGCACCCGCTCCTACGTTGATCGACGCATCTTTCACGGTCTCGACGATAAACTCGATCTGCTTGTTCGTGAGATGGGGGTGAAACGGAAGCGCCAGAGCACGATCGGCTATTTTTTCCGTAACCA
This sequence comes from Bradyrhizobium huanghuaihaiense, assembly GCF_025200885.1. Classification (NCBI taxonomy): domain Bacteria; kingdom Pseudomonadati; phylum Pseudomonadota; class Alphaproteobacteria; order Hyphomicrobiales; family Nitrobacteraceae; genus Bradyrhizobium; species Bradyrhizobium huanghuaihaiense. The sequence continues at coordinate 8,666,527 of NZ_CP104172.1, forward strand.
GGAAATCGCCACGCCGATAGCCGAAGTCAAAGTAGTGGTGTTGCAGGTGCAGCGGTTGGCTATAGGCGGCTGATTCAACCTTTGCGCCGCGCAGATCATCGATAATGGCGTCGCGCCTGGTACCACTCGAGACCGCAACAGCATATTTGCGGCCAAGATGGGCGGCGAAAGCTTGCTCAAACGCCTCAGTGATCCGTCCGTTGGAGATTTGCGGCGAACACAGCAGCATTTCCACGGCAGAGAGCTCGGCGAAGGCGATATCGGGATCGGACAGTGGAATAAATGATGTATTCTCCTCCGCAGTGTGCGCGCCATCAAGCGGATGCTCTGCTCGTTCAGTGCTCACCGCCCAACATCCTTTTGGCCAATACGATGCCGGTCGCCCGCGTCGGATCGGCCGTAATCTGCACGCAATGATCCGATCCATCGATCAGATGAAGGTCGAAACGCGGAAACTGCCGGAACGGCTGATCCGCCACGTCCGACGCATCACAGCGCACCCAAGCAAGCTGCGGAAAGCGGCGCCGCAGCTCGACAAACGGACGCATCTCGGCGCCATCGGCTGCAAGCAGCCGCTCGATTTCGATCAGTTCCTCCGGGGTGAGCGCCATCGTGGCTCCTCTATGACTCATCAAAGGCGGGTCTCATTGCCAGAACAGACGCTCCGGATCCGCATTCAATTCGTCGATTGCAGAAGTCAACCGATGGTAAAGGCTGTAGAATTCCCAGATTCCTCGCGCGTGGTTCTTGCGAAATAGCTTCCATATCCCGCTCACGGCATCATAATGGATTAGTGCGACATCGATGAGAGCGCCATCCTTATCGATGTTGCGCGAGCAACAGGGGCTCTCGACGAGGTAGCCGCTCCTCACCGGCGTCACGTTCGGCGAGACGTAGAGATAGCGCTTGCGTGAGCTCAAGCCGCGCTCGATCCGTTTGCGATCGAGCTCGTTGGGGTGAGGCACCAGCCCGGCCCTTACCGTTCTCATCAACGCGGCATTCATGGTGAAGCCTCCGTTCAGAGCACTGCGATTTCTTCTTCAAGACAGCCGATGAGCATCTGCTCACCAAAATCGACAATATAGATCGGCACGTTCGCTTCGGTATGGATCGCGACGTTGATGATCTCGCCGGTCGCTCCGGCAGCAAGTAAGACTCCCTCGGGCTCCGCATCGGGATGTGAGTGGTCGTTGATGAGGTCGACTGCGGTTTTGACCCGCTAGCCCCGCCGATATTTCGGAAAGCCGGGCTGAATCATGACTCCTCCGGTAACGGCAGATCATCAATCTCCTCGCAGGCGTGCACCGGCTCTAGTTCCTTGCGCTTCATGCCAACGCAGTAGCCGCTTTCCAGAAACTCAACGCCGTAGATGTAGAATTGCTGCAGGAACGTGCCGATCGAGATGACGTAACCCACCTCCCCCTTCTTGACTAAGACCTCGCCAATCTCTTTGCCGCGATAGGTGCCATCATTGCGGATGGTGCGATTGGCTCGCAGCTTTTGGCCAAAGCTGAAGGCAGGCGGGTCGCTGAGCTCGACGACGTCGCTGTCGCGAACAATGCTGTTCATGTACCGCTCCTCCTGCATCGCTTCTTCGTAGAGATGTAGAGAGTCGCCTCGCCCACAGCAGGCGAGATCCTGCATCACTTCATGTTCGCGCGGCCTGGTCAGTCTCATCGACGATAGCAGCGCTGGGTGGGAAGGCCACTCTCGGACTCGCGAAGCGCCTTTGGGCAGCCGCGCAGGATGAAATGCCGCCAGGGCCGTGCTGCCGTCGCCGCCAACGCGCAGCACGACGCTTGCGACGTTCTCAGCACCAGCTCTTCGGAGGCCGTTCATGGGGGTCACGCTTTAGGTTGGCGGCTGGTAGCGAGGCAAGGACGTGTCAACCACGCAGGTATTGTCGACCGGACAGGCGGCGGCACATTGCGGCTCGTCGAAATGACCAACACATTCAGTGCATTTCGCAGCTTCAATGACAAAGCTGCCCCCCTTCTCCGAGATAGCAACGTTCGGGCATAAGGGTTCGCAGGCCGAGCAGCTCGTACACTGCGAGGCGATGATCTTGAATGGCACATATTCCCCCTTACCCTGCAGAGATCAGAGATCCTTGCCGGCTCGCGGTGTCACCACGCTGCACGTGCTGGATCTCCCCGCGTTTCACCTTGTCCAGATAGGATCTGAACCAGGCGATCGCGGACTTCTCAATGAACTCATGGGCGTATTGATCGACCGGCTCGATTCCCGCCTTGATCAGATTACTTTTCGGGCAGCCGCCGATCTTGGAGACGAAGACCGCATGGCAGTCACGGATGCCACGCATGATGGCGGAAAGCCTGTCCTCCTCGCCATAACCGCCCTGGCAGTAAACGTCCACGCGGCGGTGGCCGACGAATTTGGCGCCGGATGTAGAAAGTTCGTAGACCTGGAATTCCTTTGCATGCCCAAAGTGCTCGTTGATCAACCCCGAGCCCTTGGTTGCGACGGCAACTAGAAGAGTGATCGCGCTCATCTGTCCAGCAAATTCCGCGCGCTCATTTTGGGCGGCCGCGACTTTAGCGGCGCACTCATGCTCTACCCTGACCTGATATGCCCTGCGCATCTCTAGGTCATATTGGACGTCCATTTTCATGACCTGATCGGTGGTGAACTCTGCCCTGCGGTCCTCCCCGAGTAGCCCGACCGCATCGGCGCGGCACTGGCGACAATGCCGCATCATTTTTATTTCTCCTTCACAAGCATCTTGCAGCGCCTTCAATTCTTGCGCCGTCGGTCCGCGCTGACCGTTGAGGCCAAATACTGTGCCGTGCTCGGGCGCGGAGATCAGCGGCATGATATTGTGAAGGAAGGCACCGCGCGACTTCACCGCCTTGTTGACCTCGATCAGGTGGTCATCGTTGATGTTTGGGATCAGCACCGAGTTGACCTTGCACAGGATACCTCGTTCGCTAAGCATCTCGAGACCTTGCAGCTGGCGATCGGTGAGTATCCTTGCCGCGTCAATGCCGGTATAGCGCTTGTGGTTGAAGAAGATCCACGGATAGATCTTGGCGCCGATTTCGGGATCGATCATGTTAATGGTGATGGTGACGTGGTCAATTTTCGACCTGGCGATGGTATCAATATGGTCCGGCAGAGCCAGTCCGTTGGTTGACAGACACAGCTTGATGTCGGGAGCCGCCTCGGCAACCAGCTCGAACGTCTTGAACGTCTTTGTTGGATTGGCCAAGGGATCGCCGGGACCAGCGATGCCAAGCACTGTCATCTGCGGAATGGTGGTCGCGACCGCAAGCACTTTTCTAACCGCCTGCTCAGGGGTGAGCTTCTCGCTCACCACACCTGGACGCGATTCGTTGGCGCAGTCGTATTTTCGGTTGCAGTAATTGCACTGGATGTTGCAGGCAGGCGCGACCGCGACATGCATGCGGGCGTAATGATGATGCGCTTCTTCGCTGTAGCAGGGGTGGTTCTTGACCTTTTCCCAGATTTCGGTTGGCAGATCGCCTTGGCCTGCCTCCGAGCCGCAGCTCGCCTGCGCGGACTTGGCCGAAGCGCGGCAGGCGGCGGACTGCATCATCCTGCCGTTATCCACTGCAGCTTTGACATGCTTTCCGCGTTCCACGACCGCATTCATCTTAAATTTTTCCCTGCACGCATCATCGGCCACCCAGGACCATCCGCGAGCGAGCCTCAAGGAGCTGAGTAGCAACTTGCATGCCATGGCGGGGACGACGAAAATTGCAGCCATACGCCAAAGAGTTAGCGGAAACGATCGTCGCTGGCGCATGAAAGAACAGCAATGATGCACTTGTTGATGATGCGACAGATACGTCGTCATTCTCACGCAGAGCTCCATGGCTTGCGTATTCATTCTCGCGCTAAGCTCGCCGGAACCCGGCCCCATCTGAACGGGTTCTCTCGCGTTGGGGCTCTCACAATCCCAATACGAGCTGGGGGATCCCAGTTTCGCAAGGCTACCAATGGGTGAGCAGTATCTCAACCGTGCAACGGAGCCCAATCGCAAGCGGTGTCAGGCCTTGCTCGGGTAGAAAGCGGAGCTCGTTGCGAGAGAGCGCGTCCGGATCAACGATGGCATAGTGGGTGTGGGCCGCGCGCTCGATGATCTGCCTCGCATAGCTAGGCAACAGCTGTTCGTTAAGCGACAGCCGATCAAGAGAAAGGTCTCTCCGGTTCACCTTGATGATGAATGTCGATTTCGGTCAACGCCCTCGACGTAGTCCGCGTTGGAGATAAGGAAGTTGTTGGCCGGCTGCACGCTGCCATGCGACTTGTACAGCACGCCCGTCGCCCAGCTGACGGTCACGGCACTGCCGATCTCTCGGCCAAGTAGATCGTAAAAGCGATACCAGCAATTTTCGCCAATGCCGACGCGGGTGATACGGTGATACCTTGCACCTCGCCCCATCGATCGCGCTTACCGAGCGCCGGCGGCATAACACCAGACGTCGACCATGACTGGCAGCGATAGCGTCGGCTCGACTGGCCGAGCGAAAGCCTGCGTCATCAATGCCGTCACTGGAGCGATCTTTGTTAATCTCGACATGTTGCGCCGACGCCCACGCATTGCCCTAGCCCGCCGCGGCAGCGCAACCTCGCTCGAAGAAGCCGGCCAACGCCTCCGGTGTGGTCGGCATATCGGATCTGCACAATTCGGCGAGGCCAGGACCGAGGTGGGAAACAATGCTCGCGGCCTTCAGGGCGGCAGCGGTGTCCACGAGCGTGGCTTTTGTATCGGCCGCATCGACAAAGTCGATCTGCGGGGGCGCCTTTCACGGATCGTCCCCGTTCTCGCCCCGTTTTTTAGCGTTGATTGTAATCGGTAGCCGTGTGTCGCTCGCCATCTCGGGCAAATCGAGTACCCAGCCATTAGCTACTTTGATCCAGCCGCCCCATAGCGTTTCGTGCTCGGATTCCACGATTGGCTCTTCGAGATCCTTTTTTGGCACGTAGATCGACAGGCCCGCATCCGGAGACCGGCGGATCATGATTTTCACGAGGTCAACTCCCTGGCTGTGACGCAGGAGGTGGCGCGCAGGCGAGCCACGATTTCGGACACTGCGCACACGACCTCATCGACCTCCGCGAAGGAGGTTTCACGCGACAGAGAAAAGCGCACCGCGCCACGGATCCGGCACGCCGGCACGTCCATGGCACGCAGAACATGCGATGGCTGCATTGAGCCGGAATTGCAGGCTGATCCGAGGGACACGGCAATGTCCGCCAGATTGAGATGGTGCGCGATGGCTTCGCCTTCAAGATGATCGAAGGCAATGAGGGCCGTGTTCGCTAATCGATTGCCGATATCGCCGAGCGCAACGCACTCGCCATTGTGTAAAATTCCCTGCTCAAGCCGATCGCGCAACCCGCCAATGCGAACGCGCTCCGGTTCGAGCCGCTCCGCCGCAAGCTCGGCAGCCTTTCCCAGGCCGACAATGCCGGGAATATTCTCGGTCCCGCCGCGGCGCCCTCGTTCCTGTGATCCGCCGCAGATCAGCGGCCGGAATTTTGTCCCTTTGCGCAAATATAGCGCGCCGATCCCCTTGGGGCCGTGCAGTTTGTGCCCGGACAGCGACAGCATATCGATCGCACTGTCCTTTAGGTTCACTCGCACCTTACCGATGGCCTGGACTGCATCGGTGTGAAACAGCGCGCCCGCCTCACGGCTCAACCCTGCCAGAAACTCCACAGGAAACATCGTTCCGGTCTCGTTGTTCGCCCACATAACCGAGGCAATCGCTGTGCGTGGCCCGAGCGCGCGGCGAAACGCCTCGATGTCGAGCCGGCCGCGGGAATCTACAGGTACGATGTGCGTCTTGACTCCTCTTGTCGCCAATTGCTGGGTTAGCGCAAGAACGGCAGGGTGCTCGACCGAGGTGGCGACGATCTCGTCGCGGTCTTCCTGCGTCGCAAGCGCAGAGAGGACCGCGGCATTATTGGCCTCGGTCCCCCCCGAGGTAAAAACGATTTCATGATCATGTGCGTTCCCTAGCAGGCCCCGCAAGCTACGCCGGGCCTGCCTCACAGCGACCGCGACCTCGCTGCCAAAGCCATGCGTGGACGAGGCATTGCCGAATTGCTCGGTGAAGAACGGCAACATGGCTTGCACGACGGATGGATCGGTCCGCGTCGTTGCATTGTTATCGAGGTAAATCGGAACTCGATTTCCGCTCAATCCACTGCCTCGCCTACAGCAGCAACGGGGATCAGGCGAACCAATTCGCCGAGTTTATCGACCAGCCGCGCCTGAATGCCTTTCAGCGTCATCCCCGAAAGCTTGCACAACGTGCAGGCAACGGTCCACCTAACCATGACCCTGCTGTCATCGATCCCGATCAGGTGGCAGTCGACACCGTCGCGTTGCAGATTGGATCGGATCTCTTCGATTACGCCGCTAATGCGACGCTCTCGGTCTGTCGCAGTGGATAACGATTGCCTCAGTTGTTCTGGTTCGGCCGGCATGCTTCGATGTCTCCTCCTCATCAGCTGAACGATTTTTTCATCAGCTGAAAGATTTTCCGCAGGAGCAGTTCGCGGTGGGGTTGTGAAAGGTAAAGCCAGAACTCTCCAGTGCCATCACGAAATCGATGGTCGTGCCTACCAGATGCTCACGGCTCTTTTTATCTACGAACACCTTCAGCCCGTCGCATTCGATCACGGTGTCGTCAGACTTCGGTTCCTCGGCCAGGCCCATCTTGTATTTGAATCCGTTGCAGCCGCCTGCTTCGATCATGACGCGTAGACCGCTGATCGGGCGCGCCGACGATGAAATCGCGCTCTTGATTGCATTCACTGCGCTGTCCGTCAGGTTGATCACGGCTTTCCCTCATCAGCTTGGATCTAGCTGCTAAGGGCAAGTCACGTGCCAGCGCGCAGACGCTTGATGATGCGCACTTTTTCGAATCGCGCCTGTTGGCTTTGGAACCGGTGTTGGGTTCCTGACAGAACTAGGTGCAGCCCCTCGACGCGTTTTCTTTCTAAGCTACGCTCGGGACAGCGACGCATGCGACGGCAGGCAATTTGCATCGCGTCGGGCACCGGCCAACGCGTCGGTGAAGAGCTTAGATCGAGGACGAATTAATGACTGCAATCGAGAACACCGCACTCGGCAGACTTGAGAGCGAGGGCCGCCTGCTCAATGCCGTACTCAAAGGCGGGACGACCAAGACGGGCCGGTTCGGTTTTCGCGGCGACATCGCACTAAAATTCCAGGCTCAAGTTGCGGACGAGAAACGGCCGCCGGACTATTCGATTGAGCAGGTTTTGACGATCGCGCAGGAGGGAGAAGGCACCATTCCGGTGCTGGCCGGCTACCTGCACTCATTCGCCTATCTTGCTGACGTCGCAACCGTGCTCGATGGCGCGTTGAGCCCAGATGGCAGTTACTTCATGTTCTGTAACAACATAGACTTGCTGGCGAAATACCAAACCAAGCTCGATGGTATTACCTTCCGCGTCCTACCGTGCGATGAATCCACGGTTTGGAAGGAGATGATGGACCTGGTCGGGATCAATAAGGATGACATCAAGAAGCTGGATGCGGGCGGCAAGCTCGATTACCTGCTCGATGAAGCAAAGAAACTCGATCTGGCCTACGACGAGATCTCCTACGAGGACGGCCTGAAGAGGATGGAACCGGTGAGAAACCGTAACGAGAACCGGCCAGTCTAAGCGCGGTTCATTCGTTTTGGGCCGCATCATCTTCAACAAGGCGCACGCCGACGACACAGATATCACCATCCAGAACTGTCAGGGCGATCGGCGTGAGCGCTCTACCCTTACACGGACCTTCGACGCACCGCCCAGTGCCGAGTTCGAAGGTAGAACCGTGTTTGCCGCAGATCAGTCGGGTGCCGTATGGATCGAGGAATTGGTTCCGCTCCCAATCCAAATTGACGCTGTTGTGCGGGCATTTATTGACATAGCCAAGCACCTTTTTGCCCCAGCGCACCACAATGATAGACCACGGGCGGTGATTGCCGTCATCATCGACGACTATAAGATGAAATCCCATGGCCTCGCGGCTCGGAATGTCGTTAAAGCCGCAAACCGCATAGATCGCATCTGGCTGCATTTATCGCTCGTACATTGCAAGACGTTCTTCATTGTCGCCGTGCAATCAACCGTGCAAGAACCGTACAAGTGCCGGAACGGCTCGTGTTTCCGGCAATACAACGCCCAAGCTTCACGTTGCAGCGCACCTCATTGGCGGGGGCACAGTTAGAGCAATTCGCACGAGCATTGAGCCTTTCTGCCCTTTCGATGCTTGGCTGCGCAGCTACAGCTTTCGCGCTCCAGCCTTTCTGGACCATTTGCCGGAGGGCTAAACTCGGTGGCTGGTCTTCGCTATTCGCTCATCGCACGCTGCGGAAGGCCCCGTACATGCCCTGCGATGGGCGTATCCCATCGCGACATCGCAGGTGCCGTCGCCGAAAGTTGAGCGATCGCTTTCAGTAAGCAAGGGGGCGCACGCGGCGCGCGTGCGCCCCCTTTTGGTGAAGACCTTTACGCCCGCGCGTGGAATGGCGAAATGTCCGTTATTTCTGGCCCGCTGCTTCTGTTACAGCCACCTTAGTCCATACGGAGCCCCTTACGCAGGGCGCGCTCCAAGTAATATGAAGCGTTATCGTCTGAGGAATCCGTCTCGAACGTTCCCTCGGAATCACTGCCCTCACTATCGATACCACTGCCCTCAGCTTTCGAAAGATACTTCGTAGGCTTGCCGACCCGCTGCCACTCGTTGTTCTCGTTCTTCTCCCACACTTCGGGGTGCTGCTTAGGATCAAGCACCCAGTAGTTACGGCCCATGTGTACAAAACCCATTTCCGCTAGACGGGGCTCTACCTCTTCTACGGCAGGACGTGACAAGACCAACGGACGATCGCGGTCCTGTCGCAGCTGATGTTCCAGCAAGATATCGCCCGCGTTCTCGACCAGCGGATGAGTAACCCGAAGATCTACTACGGACGTGATATCGTTGCGCCCAAACTGTTCCTTGAAACGGCCGCTGTCGTCTTTAATCCGCGCGGGACCTCCGACTCGTAAAAGCCCGACAGTTTCGTCGCCCAACTTATACCTGTAAAACTTCGCCGGCTTATCTGGATCATCGTAGGTGTTGACGTAACTTCCAGCAACCGTTGCCGCGCGCTCAGCTTTCTCGGACACGAAATCCGAGTACTCTTCTGGGTGCTCGGCAATGTGCCTGATGTCATCGGCCAAAAACCTCTTTACTTCTTTCATGAAGCCATCTCGGGTCTTGATCTCTTTAATGGGCGGTTCGGAGACCAGAGAGTATCGCGCTGCCGTTTCAGATGACGAACCACCGGGCTCCATACCTGCAACTGCTTCCGCAAAGCGGGGACTATCTCCCGCTTCTCCCCATTCCTCAGCTTGACTAGCGCTTGTGGACTGGCTGGATGAGCCAACGATTCTGTTGTACATCAGATCGCTCTCCTATCGGCAAAATTGCACGCCTTCGAGCTCGTGCCGCGCAAGCTCGCGGCGAGAATATGCAATCTAGCTGACCACAACCTGACCGTGGCATCCGCCGGCACTCCGACGCGGCTGCAATCCGCCCGCGAGTCACCCATAGCCGCTGGTCACCAATCGGTTGGCGGGTCCTGATCACAATCTGGCCCCTCGATATCCCACCTGCTGCTGCCGCAACAATGCGAGAGAGAGAGAGAGAGAGAGAGAGAGAGAGAGAGAGAGAGACTTTCGCGCTCATGCAGCTGCCGCTGCGGCCGAAACGTGGGTCTGGCAGTCCGCCGGGCAAACCCTGGCGCACGCACCGCAGCCGATACAGGCACCCTGATCGTTCAGAACCATAATCTTCTTTTCGATCTCATCGTCCTCGTCATTGTCGAGGTCGACAAGTTCGCCTTCCTCGTTGATTCCTTTCAAAGTCATGACATCTCGACCGCACACCTTGAAACAGCGGCCGCAGCCGATGCACTTCTTACTATTGATCGAGACCAGATATTCTGGCGTCCATTCGCGTCCATCGCGCGCTTCAAATGTCATGGCTTGGGCCTCCTTTAGGTATTTTCCACCGCCTTCAGATCACGGCTCTTGCGCTCCAGTTCGGCATAGGCGTTGTGCGCCTTCTGCGCCACCACCATGATCGACGTCCAGTTGAGAGGCAATTCTTCCGAAAGGTCGTGCAGATCCATCTTGGCTTGTGTCGCCTTGACGGACAACTTCTTTAGTTCTGCCTTCAGTGTTTCACGATCGCTCATGAATATCCCCAATAGTTCGCCACGTCCGGAAATTTCCGAATTAGGTCGATTCCATCGCTGACACATTTGTCGCCCTGCTGCGCGAGCTTTACCAAATTATCGAATCCGAAGCGATGCACATCGCGCAGCTGCTTGTTTACGGCGATCAGACGGCCTGAGACGAGCACCATGCGCGCGGCGCCTTCATGATGCAGATCCAGAATCGGCTGGGTCATCACGCCGGTCTCTCTCTCGATCGAGAGTGCGACCGCATCGAAGAACAGCTTAAGCCGCCACAGCGTATTGGGATCAGGATCACCGATGATCGGCAATGCGCGCCGTTTCTCCTTGTCCAGAATATAGAGTTCGAGCAGCTCGATATCGCTCTTCGCCTCACAGACTCCATTGGTATCCTGAACACGCCAAACCTTGACCAACTCCGTCAGGAACGGCGCGTCAACGGCGTTCCCCTGCTGCTCTCGTTTTGCGGTCATATCACCTCATTCGTCGAACTCGAAGGTTCGCCGTCGGTCTTTTGCCATAGCCTTGCGTAGCCAGGGAGGTGGCGTGCCCTTCAGTACGCGCTCGAGTTTCTCGAGCAACACCAGAATGCTTTCTGGCCTGTTCACCTTGATAGGGTGGATCTTGTTGGCCACCACTCGCGCAGCCCCGGCACCGCCAATGGCGGCGACATAAAGAATCGCGCAATCCTTGATCGCCTCGATCTTCGGCGCCAACTTGTCGTCGTTGCCATCTTCCTTAAGATCGCCCTCAAACTCAATCGCCTTGAGAAACACGTGACCGCCAGGCGTGACATCGTAGATTGCGATATTCTTTGCCCAACCAAAATGGGCATCGACGCGTTTCAGGTCCTGAGTGGCAAACGCGACCTTCATGCACTTGACCTCTCAGCTGCGCCGGTGGAACTGCGATGCCCCGAGCATCGCGGCGATCCGGCCGCAGTCCGCCATCTATCGGGCGTAGGCCGATCGTTCTCCTCACGGTGCGCGATCACGAGATTGGCGATATCGAAGATCAGATTGCGGGTACCACGGTAACCTACGGATAGTTGGTGTCCCGCTCCAAGTCGGTCGAACATCGGAAAACCCGCACGATGGAACGGGACTTTCAGCCGAGCCGCCGCTTGCCTGCCATGCGAATGCGTGATCAGCAGGTCGCAATGCTTCGTTTTGGCAAGCGCTTCCAGATCCTCGAGATCGCCAATGAGTACCTCCTTGGTCTTGATCCGCTCGATCACACCCGACTGAGTAGTCGTCACGGCCGCGGTCACCTGCGCGCCCATGTCATGCAGCATGCAGGACAGATCCAACAGGAGGTCTGGCTCAGCGCCGATCGCAACTTTGCGGCCGCCAAGATGGAAGTGCGCGTCCAGCATTGCATCGGCGAGCTGACCGCGCTGGCGCCGATATTTCAACGGTATAGGGCGGCCGCTGATGTCGCTCAAGAACGTCATGAATTCGTCGTTCGGATACAGGCCGCGCAGACGCTCGAAGACACGAAAAGGCACGCCGGTCTTGCCCTGCATGACCTCTGCCGCGCGCTGCATCTGCGCGCCGATCGCGATGGTCCAGCCGGCGCTGCCCATGCCCGCAATTTCGTCGACGCCGATGCCGCCGATGGTCGTTGGCGTAAACTCATCGGGGATATGTCCATCGAGCGATCTCGCGAGATCAGGGAGGAAGGACGGGCACAACCCGAAATCCTCCAGTATGACACGGAGTTCATCAAGGTCGCCGGGCGTGAGGTGACATCCCGGCAGAACATTCACCTTCGATGGATCCCGCAGGCCGTTGGCGTTGGGCTCCACCAGCACCTCCACAATGCGCGCCACAGCCCTCTCCCAGCCGTCCTGGAACGCGCCCTTGAAATCAGGCGTCGAGACATACACCAGTGGCAACTTTGCGAGTCGCGGATGACTGCTCCGGATTAGCTTGAGGTAGGCATCCACATCGTCGCCGTTGGTCTCGGTGACGCCGGTCGAGCAGATTCCGATGATCTTTGGCTTGGTACGGTTATAGATGTTCAGTATCGCCTGCTCGAGATTCTCATAGCCACCGAGTACGGTCGCGACTTCGCTCATCGCGGTGGTCTGCAGCGGTACTGCCTCTTTGAAATGCCGGACAAAGAGCGTGAGACCGAAGGATGTGCACCCCTGGGAGCCATGCAGAAGCGGCATCGCCCCGCGCAGCCCCATGAAGGCGAATGCGCCGCCGATCGGCTGACTCATCTTCAGCGGGTTGACAGCGCAGGCTTTTGTCGGCGCCGTGACGATTGCCATGACGCCTCCCTATTCTGCGGCCTGTCGCCGGGCAGATGGCTCGGAAACCAAGATATCTTCGATGCGTCTTTGGCAGCAGCCACCGACCGCATTGGTATGCTCTCTGACCGCTGCGACGCTCTTCAGGCCGTGCGCGTAGATTGCATCCTCAATCGTGCCCAGATCGACCGTGTTACACACGCAGATCTTCGTCGCGCGGCGCTCAGTTTCGGCGAGCGCCGGATTGCAGGCGATCGCGGCCATCGGCGATTGCACCTGCTCCTTCGCCTTGGCCAATGCGTCCCATGGTGCCGGTCGACGTAGCTGCTCCCACATCGGACTGGAGAGCGACTTATCGATCTCCTCCACCAGCTTGACCATTCCGACATAGCCCATATAGGCGTGGCAACGCTCCTGGTTGATATCGAGCCAGGGCATCACCGCTTTCAGCGCGACGAACTGCGACTTGCCGCCCGATAGCATGATGTCCGCTTTTGCGTCCTTCAACATCTTATACATTTCGCGCGGCGTCATGTCCTCGATCATGTGGGCATCCTGCCCCATTAGCTCCTTGATGCGCTCCTTGTCCTTCCTGGTTGATTTCTTGACGCTGGTTCCGACTAACTCAAGCCCTGCTTCTTGGAGCGCCGCAACGACCGACCATGACTTGACGCCGCCGGTAATCAACAAGGCCTTCTTGCCTTCGAATCGTGGCTTGTACGGCTCTATCGCAGCCCATGCCCACGCTTCCTCGCGCGCGATCACCGCTTCAGTGCGGCCGAGCAGATCTGTCGGGGCGCCGCGCTCAACCAATAAGCGGGCAAGCTGACGCAGCGATTCGCTCGAATCTTGAATACCGTAGAACGACCCCTCGAAGAACGGGATCCTGTAGCGTTGCTCCATCTTGCGTGCGACGTTGATCATGGACTTTGAGCACACCAACATCGCCGCCCGCGCGCGATGAGATGACGCGACCTCGCGATATTTGCCGTCTCCGGAGATACAGGAGAGAATCCGTATTCCAAGCTCGTCTAGCAATGGCTTCACTTGCCAGAGCTCTCCCGAAAGGTTGTATTCCCCGATCAGGTTGATGTCGTACGGCGTGGTATAGTCCGGTTCTTGCGTCCCGATCACATACTCTAGCAATGCCTCGCCGGCGAGCTTGTTACCGAGGTTCTTCGAGCCGACGAAGCCCGGCGAATTGATCGGGATCACCGGCTTTGCGAATCTTTGAGATGCTGCCTTACAGACTGCGTTGATGTCGTCGCCGATCATCGCCGGGATGCAGGTTTGATAGACGAAGATGGCGGGCGGGTCGCACTTCTCGATGATCTCCTTGATCGCTTTGCAGAGCCGCTTCTCGCCTCCAAATACAATATCGGTTTCGCTCAAATCGGTTGTAAATGCGGTACGCCACAGATTCGCGCCGGACGACGCCGCGCCGCGATTGTCCCAGGAATTGCCTTCGCACGCGATCGGACCATGCACCAAGTGAGCGACGTCGGTGAACGGCTGCAACGCAATCTTGGCGCCATCGAAGGCGCAGCCGCCGGCAGCGCTACCCGGCTGCAGCTGTTTGGTGCAGCCGTTCTTGCGTTCAGCCTCCGACTTACTGCCGTTCTTGGCGCAGCCCGGCTCGTCGAAAATATTCTGGAGCGTGGCCGCTAGTGAATTCATCCCGTTTTCCTCTCAGCGGAAACTAATTGCATGGTCAACCCTCGTGTGCTCGTGCCATCGTCAAGTGCTTTGGCGATGGCACGCGCACGGTCGCTCATTAACGAATGATGTCGAAACTGTAGTCAGTTTTGCCAAGAACGTTTGTCTTCTTGTCGATCTCATCGAAGATCTTGTCCAGGATCTTCACCAGCACATTCAAGCCGCCCTGATAGCCCCATAGGGGGGAGCGGTGATGATGATGCCGATCAAAAACCGGAAAGCCGATGCGGATCAGTGGCGTTCCAGTATCGCGCTCCAGATACTTGCCATAGGTGTTGCCAATCAGAAAATCGACTGGCTCGGTGAACAGGAGTGAGCGCATGTGCCAGAGATCTCGGCCCGGATAGGCTTGGCAGCCCTGCCCAAATGGCGAGCTTGCAAGCAGCATCTGCATTTTTTCGTGCCACGCCTTGTTGCCGTTGGTGGATAGCACATGGGTCGGTTCGGCGCCGAGTTCGAGCAGAAACGCAGCCAACCCATAGCAAAGATCCGGATCGCCATAGATCGCGAACTTCTTGCCATGGATATGCGCGCTGGAGTCAGCGATCGCGTCGACCAGGCGGCCACGTTCTCGCGCGAGTTGCTCGGGAATCTCCTTGCCGCTGATGCGTGACAGCGCCAGGATAAAGTCATCCGTTGCGGATAGGCCCACGGGGTAGTTGAAGGATACGACGTCCTGTCCATGCTCAGCCACGAATGGCAGCGTTTTTTCGGTGCACCACTGCTGCATGGAGATTGTCGCCTTGGCGTGAACCGCGTTGGCCGCATCTTCCAGGGTCGTGCCTCCGTCATACATCCGGAAGTCGCCATCTGTCGGAGTATCGAAAACTTCAGAATTGTCCGCTAGAATCGTGTGCTGGATGTCCATTAGCGCCAAGATGCGCTTGATCTCGCGAAGGTTTCCGACGGTATAGCCATCGAACCCACCAATGATGTTGATCGCCCCGTTCTGCTTGCGCTCCAGCTTCGGCGCTGTTCCGGCCTTACCGTCCCAAAAATGCTCTAGAATGCCCTTGAGCGCATTGTCATAACCGGTAACGTGGCTGCCGACGAACGCCGGCGTGTGGGCGAATGGCACGTCGAAGTCTGCCGGAACCGAGCCTTTTTCTTTCGACGTCTTGATGAAGGCGTTGAGGTCATCGCCGATCACCTCGGCCATGCAGGTCGTCGAGACCGCAATCATCTTGGGTTTATACATGTTGTAGCTGTTCGCGAGCCCGTCGATCATGTTGTTCAGGCCGCCGAATACAGCAGCGTCTTCCGTCATCGACGAGGAGACGCAGGAGCTAGGCTCCTTGAAGTGCCGCGACAGATGGCTGCGGTAATAAGCCACGCAACCTTGCGAGCCGTGGACGAAGGGCAGCGTGCCCTCAAAGCCAACAGAGGCGAATACGGCGCCAAGCGGCTGGCATGCCTTGGCCGGATTTACCGCTAGCGCCTCCCGCGCAAAGTTCTTTTCGCGATATTCGGACGTTTTCGTCCATTCCTTGATACGTTCTACCTCCGCGGGATCGCGAGGATTCTCGAATATCTTTTTCTTGGCCAGCATCTGCTGGTATTCTGGACCGCGGAACAGCTCGAGATGATCGAGCACGTGTTCGGCACTCTGCGCCATTGTTGAAATCCTTCACTATCGAGATTGGTGTCGCCCCGGCTTTCCCAGAGAGCGAGATGAGTTGGTTTATTCTGCAGCCAGGAGCTTGGTCCTCGAAGCTTCCTTCCAGGGAGCCTTCGTTTTCTTCCACACCGGCGAGTTGATCGCCATGTCCATATCGCGAGCAAAGATCGCAAAGCCGTCATAGCCGTGATATGGGCCCGAATAGTCCCAGGAGTGCATCTGCCGGAACGGCACACCCATCTTTTGGAAGACGTACTTTTCCTTGATACCGGAGCCGACGAGGTCAGGCTGGAGCCTTTCGACGAAGCGCTCGAACTCATAGCCATTGACGTCATCGTAGATGAGCGTGCTGTCCTTTACGTAATGCTGAGCTGTGCGCTGATAGTCGTCGTTGTGACCGAACTCGTATCCGGTGCCAATGACTTCCATCCCGAGGTCCTCGTAGGCACCAATCACATGACGCGGACGGAGCCCGCCGACGTACAGCATTACCGTCTTGCCCTCCAGGCGTGGGCGATACTTTGCGATCACGGCGTTCACCAGCGGCTGGTACTTTTCAATCACCCGCTCGGCGCCTTCCTTAATCTTATCGTCGAAATAGCCGGCAATCTTGCGCAGAGACTCGGCGATCTTCGAAGGTCCGAAGAAGTTGTACTCGCACCACGGGATACCGAACTTCTCTTCCATGTGGCGTGAGATGTAGTTCATTGAACGGTAGCAATGCAGAATGTTGAGCTTTGCCTTGGGCGTTGCCTCGAGCTCAGCCAGTGAACCGTCGCCGGACCACTGCGCGATCACCCGCAGGCCCATCTCCTCCAGCAGAATTCGTGATGACCAGGCGTCGCCGCCGATATTGTAGTCTCCGATGATCGCGACATCGTACGGCGTCGGGTCAAACCTTGGTTTGCTATCCGACTCGGGCTGGTCGAAAATCCAATCGCGCACCGCGTCGTTGGCAATGTGGTGGCCTAGTGACTGCGACACCCCCCGAAAGCCCTCACAACGGACCGGCACGATGGTCTTGCCGCCATATTCCTTGGATTTCGCTCTTGACACGGCTTCGATGTCGTCACCGATCAATCCTATCGGGCATTCCGATTGGATCGTGATGCCGTTGTTAAGTGGAAACAGCTCCTGGATTTCGTCAAGAATTTTGGCCAGCTTTTTGTCGCCACCGAATACGATATCCTTTTCCTGGAAGTCGGAGGTGAACTGTAGGGTCACGAAACTATCGACGCCCGTCGTGCCTACATAGTAGTTGCGTCGCGAGCCCCACGAATACTGACCGCAGCCGACCGGGCCATGGCTGATATGGACCATGTCCTTGATCGGTCCCCAGACCACCCCCTTTGACCCTGCATAGGCGCAGCCTCTGATCGTCATCACGCCAGGTATGGATTTAACGTTGGACTTGACCCCGCAGTCTGACTTGCCGGCTTGGTGAACGTTGAGGTGCTTGGCACGCCGTTTCGCGGTTTTCTCCGGATAGACCTTCAGCACCTCCTCGATCAGCTCTTTGTTGCGAGCCCTGATTTCTGCGATGCTCTGGGTCGTGGCGAGACTCATCTGATGTCCTTCAAAGGTTAGCTGTTGCGGGGGCGGCTTCTTGACCAAGACTTTTGCAACCAGCATGCCAGCGTCTCGCGAGCACAAAAAACAGAGCAATCAAGATCACTTAGCGCACCTCGTGCAGTGACAGTGGGTATTGTTGCGAACCCGACATCACGCTTAGGGCAGAGAACTCTTGGTTTGGCGCTGTTCGAAATGGAACAAGGGCTAGTTATGGGTGAAATTGCCCGCCCAATTCTCGAACGTGTCCGCGATCGCAACGCTCCGCAATCGCGCTCGCCGGGCCGAACTGGAAGGCTGGCCGGCCTACACAGGCTTGCCAATGCTATCTATGCCTGCTGAGATCTGCAGGTGCTTACGTGCTGCGTAGACGATGAGGTGCATTACCGCATGCTCCAGATCTCAATGCGAGCTGCCTCGCCACCTGGAGTCGTAGGCTCGCCAATCACGAGAATAGCTGCCGCGCCTTGATCAGCGCACGCACAAGCACATCAATTTCTTCACGTGTATTGTAAAGTCCGAGGGACGCACGGCACGTCGCTAGCACGCCGAAGCGCTTGAGCAGCGGCATCGCACAGTGGGCCCCGGCCCGCATCGCTACACCAGCGCGGTCGACGACGGTGGCAATATCATGGGCATGCGCACCCTTCATATCAAAGGAAATGATCGGCCCCTTCTCGGCCGGGGTCCCGATCATGCGCACGAAGTTGATGTCCGCCAGCCTCTCCTGCGCGTAAGCGAGCAATACGCTCTCGTGCCTGCGGATCTGCGCCTTGCCTATTGAATTGATGTAATCGATAGCCGCCCCCAAACCGATGGCTTCGACGATCGGCGGCGTACCCGCTTCGAACCGATGTGGCGGATCACCATAAATGACGCCGGAACGCGAGACCTCGCGGATCATCTCCCCGCCGCCATTGAAGGGCGGCATCCATGCCAGATGCTCAGATTTGCCGTAGAGCACACCGATCCCCGTCGGACCATAGAGTTTGTGGCCCGTCATGACGTAGAAATCGCAGTCAATGTCGCAGACGTCGGCGCTCAGATGGACGCATCCTTGCGAGCCATCGACCAGCACCGGGATACCACGAGCATGCGAGATCCTCACCACATCTTTCACCGGCAATACCGTGCCGAGCACGTTCGACATCTGCGTGATTGCAATCATCTTGGTGCGCGGGGTCAGCAGTCGCTCAAAATCATCGAGCAAAAAGTTTCCGTCATCATCCACTGGGGCCCATTTGATCACTGCACCGAGTCGTTCCCTGAGAAGGTGCCATGGCACAATGTTGGAATGGTGTTCCATAATCGAGAGAACGATCTCATCACCCGGGGTAATGCGTTCACGGCCAAAAGTCTGGGCCACCAGATTGATTGCCTCCGTGGCGCTCCGGGTGAAGATGATCTCTTCGTTTAAATGCGCGTTCACAAACCGCGCCACCTTGGTACGGGCGTCTTCATACGCCTCTGTCGCCGCGTTAGCGAGGTAGTGCAAGCCGCGATGAACGTTGGCATATTCGCTGGAGTACACCTGCATCATACGGTCAAGCACCGCGGTGGGCTTTTGCGCGGATGCAGCGTTATCGAGGTAAACAAGCGGCTTGCCGTACACCGTCATAGCGAGCGCAGGAAAGTCTTTACGCAGACGGTCGACCTCGTAACTGCCATTGCTCACGGCGGGATGTGCGCTCATCGCCCGGCCTGCAGCCAGTGTTCAGCTTGCGCCGTCACAAAATCGCGCAGATTCTCGGAAGTGATCTCCTCAATCGACTCGCCAATGAACGCTTTAATCAACAACATCTGCGCATCCTTCTCTGGTAGCCCCCGGGCGCGCAGATAGAATACGAGTGTGTCGTCCAGCGCACCCGATGTCGCTCCGTGGCCGCAGGTCACGTCGTCAGCCAAGATTTCAAGCTCCGGCTTATTGTCGACCTCGCCCTGGTCGGATAGGAGCAACGCTCGCGTCGTCAGGGTGGCATCCGTGTTCCGGGCGGCGGGACGAACGATAATTCGGCCTTGAAACACCGAGCGACCGCAATCGTCTACGACCGCGCGGAACTTCTCTCGACTGGTGCAATGTGGCATCGCGTGGTCGACCACGATCGTTGTGTCCGCGTGGAGCCTATCCCTGATGAGATTAATCCCATTCGCCGAGAGCTTGGTTCCCTCGCCGGCCAGCGTGATGAATTCCTGATAGCGGCTGATGGAGCCGCTGCAGGTCATACTGAAGAGGTCGAGCTTGGCCCTGGCGCCGACTGCGATGATCGCCGACGAGATATTTACGGCGTCAGAGGCAGCAGCTGCCACGCGGAAATACGAAAGGCTCGCCTCGTCACCAACCAGGGCGATTATCGCATCGTTGGCTTGATAGCCGCTCGCGCGTTCAGCCGGGACGAAACTTTCCACGATGGCCGCATGCGCTCCTTTACCGAGCTGCAGATAGCAGCGTGTAAAGGTGGACACCGACAGTCCGGTTGCGACGTGAACGATTTGGATTGGACGCTCCAGCGCATTGCCGTCGGCGACCGTAATCACCAAGCCATCTGTCGCCATCGCGGCATTGAGCGAGATCGCCGGATCGCTCGTCGTCGACAGCACCAGACCGGCCATGGCCCCAGTGGCCGAATTCTCCAGAACCTCTCGCAGCGACCGCACAACGACTTCGTTTTCCAGGTTGCCGAGATCGGATAGCTCCGGCGCGAATATGCCATCCACCAAAACCAGTTTGACCGCCTGATCGGCAGCCACTTGCTTGACCGAGACCTTTGCGCGCACCAGCGCCTCCGCATCGGGTCGCGGAGCGAGCGGCAGTACCTCGCCGATCAGGGCGCGCAGATCTGTGTATTTCCAATCCTCCATGCGCCGATGCGGGAGGCCGGTACGCTCGTAGATCTCGAATGCCCTCTCCCGGATTTGGGGGACAGGGCCCGCACCGGGCAGCCGTCCACGCGCCGCAGCGAAAACATTGCCCATTGCACGCTCAGCGTCGGCTTTGACCAAAACCTGCTTCATCGGGAAATCCCTAGAGCCGTCAGGCCGCGTCTTCGAATTGGGCGTAGCCACAAGCCTCGAGCTCCAGCGCGAGTTCCTTGCCGCCGCTCTTCATGACCCGCCCTTTCGACATCACGTGCACAATGTCCGGCACGATATGGTCGAGAAGCCGCCGATAGTGGGTGATCACGATCATCGCCCGTTCCGGCGAACGTAAGGCGTTGATGCCGCTGGCGACGATACGCAGCGCGTCGATGTCGAGGCCGGAATCGATCTCGTCAAGGATGCACAGACCCGGCTCGAACAACGCCATTTGTAAAATTTCGTTGCGCTTTTTCTCGCCGCCGGAGAAGCCGACATTGACGCCGCGCTTGATCATGTCCTGGGGAATGTTGAGCGAACCGGCAACCTCGCGGACTCTTTTCAGAAATGCGGGGGTGGAGAATTCCTGTTGGTCGCGCGCCTTGCGCTGGGCGTTCAGTGCCGCCCGCAGAAAGTTCATGGTGGTCACGCCGGGGATCTCGACTGGATACTGGAACGCCAGGAACACGCCCTTGGCGGCACGCTCGTCCGGCTCCATCTCCAGGAGGTCCTCGCCCTTGAACAGGATCTGCCCGTCGGTGACCTCATAGCCGGGCTTGCCGGCGATGACGTGCGAGAGCGTCGACTTGCCGGAGCCGTTCGGCCCCATGATCGCGTGCACTTCACCGGCATGGACGCTAAGATGCAGGCCGCGAATGATTTCGCGGTCTTCGACACCAACATGCAAATCTCGGATTTCGAGTAGCGCCATTCTGATCTGACCCCTGAAATGCATCATGTGGCGAGCCGCATTCGAGGGGGCTCGCGGGAGGTTTGGTTATCCGACGGATCCGTCGAGCGAGATCGCGATTAGCTTCTGCGCCTCCACTGCGAACTCCATCGGAAGTCTTTGCAGAACTTGCTTGACGAAGCCGTTGACGACGAGGCCGACGGCTTCTTCCTGCGAAAGCCCGCGCTGGATGCAGTAGAACAGCACGTCCTCCGAGATCTTCGAGGTCGTCGCCTCGTGCTCGAACGTTGCCGAGGAGTTCTTGGCCTCGATGTACGGCACCGTGTGCGCACCGCATTTGTCGCCGATCAGCAGCGAGTCGCAGGCGGTGAAGTTGCGCGCGCCGGTGGCTTTGCGGTGCGCCGTGACGAGGCCGCGATAGGTGTTCTGCGACTTGCCGGCGGCGATGCCCTTGGAGATGATCCGGCTTGAGGTGTTCTTGCCGAGATGGATCATCTTGGTGCCCGAGTCGACCTGCTGGAAGCCGTTCGAGATCGCGATCGAGTAGAACTCGCCGCGCGAATTGTCGCCGCGCAGGATGCAGCTCGGATATTTCCAAGTGATCGCAGATCCGGTCTCGACCTGGGTCCAGGAGATCTTGGAGTTGGCACCGCGGCAGTCGCCACGCTTGGTGACGAAATTGTAGATGCCGCCCTTGCCTTCCGAATTGCCGGGATACCAGTTCTGCACCGTCGAGTACTTGATCTCGGCATCGTCCAGCGCGACCAGTTCGACCACGGCCGCGTGCAGCTGGTTCTCGTCGCGCTGCGGTGCGGTGCAGCCTTCGAGATAGGAGACGTAGGAGCCCTTGTCGGCGATGATCAGCGTGCGCTCGAACTGGCCGGTGTTGCGCTCGTTGATGCGGAAATAGGTCGACAGCTCCATCGGGCAGCGCACGCCCGGCGGCACATAGACGAACGAGCCGTCGGAGAACACCGCCGAGTTCAGCGTCGCGTAGAAATTGTCGGAGGTCGGAACCACCGAGCCCAGATACTTCTGCACCAGTTCAGGGTGCTCGCGGATCGCCTCCGAGATCGGCATGAAGATCACGCCGGCCTTCTTCAGCTCCGCCTTGAACGTGGTCGCAACCGAGACCGAATCGAAGACAGCATCGACCGCGATCTTGCGGCGGGCCGGATCTTCCTCGCCCAACTTCGGCTCGATGCCTTCGAGCATGGCGACTTCCCGCAAGGGGATGCCGAGCTTCTCGTAGGTCTTCAGGATCTCCGGATCGATCTCGTCGAGCGAGGTGACCGCCTTCTTCGGCTTCGGCGCCGCGTAGTAGTAGATGTCCTGGAAGTCGATCTTGGGATAATTGACGCGCGCCCAGGTCGGCTCGGTCATGGTCAGCCAGCGCCGATAGGCTTCCAGCCGCCACTGGAGCATCCAGGCGGGCTCGTTCTTCTTCTGCGAGATGAATTTTACGGTCTCTTCCGACAGCCCCTTGGGGGCCTTCTCGGAATCGATCAGGGTCTCAAACCCATAACGATACTGGTCGACGTCGATGCGCTTCACGCGCTCGACCGTCTCTTGTAGAGCTACCATTGCCCGCTCCACTCGCGCAACGACAACTCCCGCCGGCGAGGATAGCGTCGCAATCTCTCTGAGCGAATCGCGCAAGTCGCCGCCAACTCGGGGCCAGCGAGTGAGAGAAACAGGAGATGGATCCAAAAGACGGCGGCTGACGATAGCGTCTTCATCATGTTTCGCGCCGGAGCTCCTCTCATCGGTTACCCCCACCTATGCCGGCACGCAGGTATCAGGCACCGGGCAAACGACGGCGCATTGCGGCGCGTCAAAATGCCCCTCACATTGCGTACACTGGCTCGGATTGATCACATATATATCGTTCTTCAGGCTGATCGCGGCATTGGGACATTCGAACTCACACGCACCGCAGACGGTGCACTGGGATGCGATTATCTTGTAGGCCATCACTGCAATTCCATGAGCAAAAGTTGCGCGACAGTTTCTTGCCTTCAAGTCTTGTGCCAGACAGTTAACCTTGATTTGTCTGGGCTATTTTCGATAACGCAAGTCGCCGCCTCGACACGGTGTCGCAATTCCTACAACGCGCATGACAGCAGCTTGATCTCGATGCCGTGGTTTGCGCATGGTCGATCTCTCGGCAGTCAGCAATCAGGTGAACCGCCTTCGCCAGTCTGCAATGCATCCTAAGGCCGCCGTGCCGCGGCTAGGATCGATACGCCGCGCGAGTTCACAAAGTTTTCCGCCGGTGTGTCAGGTCGACCCCAAGCCGCACCTTGTTGGTTCCACTCATCGGGACAGCGGCGGCTTGGGCGACCGCACCGCGATAAAACCACCCGCGCAGTCATCGCCGGTCCGGTCGGCGTTCCACAGCCAGCGGCGATCGCGCCAGATAAAGTCGCTCCGTGATTGCGGGTCCCCTGCGGACCCGCGGGGCACATTCTCAATTGCCTTGGATTACTTGGCAAAACCGGCATTAATATGCGCTGTATGGGCGAACGTACATTGTCTTGCATCGTGCGGGCGACTGAAGCCAGGCGTTCGTCTGGTGATCCTTCGCTTCGCTCCGCGTTCCAAATAAATGCCGACGGCGGTCAGCAGATCGATGGAGCCAAAAAAAAGCCACCCCGAGGGGTGGCCTAAGTCAGGGAGGAAACGCCCATCAGGGCCTCTGGGATCAGGCCGCAGCCTGTTCGATCGGTGAGAAGGGCAGCCCGAGGCTTTCGGCCACCGCTTTGTAAGTTAGTCGGCCCCGATGGACGTTGAGGCCCGCGCGCAAATGCGGATTTTCGAGAACGGCGGAAAAACCCTTGTTGGCCAGAGCCAAACCAAACGGCAGCGTCGCGTTATTCAGTGCCTGGCTCGAGGTCAGCGGTACAGCCCCGGGCATATTGGCGACGCAATAATGAATGACGCCATCCACTTCGTAAGTAGGATCAGCGTGAGTGGTTGGGTGCGATGTCTCAAAGCAGCCGCCCTGATCGATAGCGACGTCCACGAGCACCCCCCTCTTGCGCATCGAGCTCAGCATGCTCCGGCGGACCAGTTTCGGCGCGCTCGCACCTGGAACGAGCACCGCACCAATCACCACATCCGCTGCAAATACCTCTTCCTCCACGGACTCGATAGTCGAAAATTTGGTGCGAACGCGTCCTTCGAAGAGCTCGTCCAGCTCGCGAAGCCGGCGCACCGAACGGTCGATGATGGTCACTTCTGCGCCCAGACCGACCGCCATACGTGCCGCGTGCGTACCAACGACGCCACCTCCGATCACCACGATTCGGGCAGGCTGAACACCGGGCACCCCACCGATCAACAGCCCTCGTCCGCCTGCACTCCGCTTCAGGGCGCTACCCGCCGCTTCGATCGCAAGCCTACCCGCGACCTCGCTCATCGGCGCCAGCAGCGGAAGACTACCATGCGCATCAGTTACGGTCTCATAGGCGATCGCGGTGCATCCAGATTTCATGAGGCCCTTGGCCTGATCAGGGTCGGGGGCCAGATGCAGATAAGTGAAAAGGATCTGATTTTCCCGCAGCTGACACCATTCGGACGGCTGAGGCTCCTTAACTTTTACGATCATCTCGCTCGATGCGAATACCTCAACTGCGGAAGTTAGAATCGTTGCGCCAGCATTGCGATAATCGTCGTCGGTTGCACAAATGCCAGCGCCGGCATTGCTCTCGATCATCACGCGGTGGCCCGCTGCCACGTATTCGCGGACAGCTCCCGGGGTAAGGCCCACGCGATATTCGTGCGCCTTGATTTCCTTGGGGACTCCGACCTTCATTTGAAAACTCCCTGCCTGGAGCGCCTTTCTAATCGGAAGCGAGCAGGGATATTGCGACGCAGCCGCCAAAATGACGCAGAAATTCAGCGATATTTGGCAGGCTGCGCAGGATTTCAAACCCACCGGTCGCCGAGCGGATCGTGTGGCCATGCTCGCTGAGCTTAACCGTCGAAAATGCGTGATCGCGATGAACTTTCGAATTGCGTTCTCGGCTCGTGGAAAAGCTAACAACCGAAATCCAGCCTCGCCGAAACTTCTTAAAAAGCGGAGTCGCAGTCTGCCGGTTGGGTAGGCTTGCCCATAGAAGGGATCGTTTCCAAAGCTGATGGTTCTTGGCTAATGACCATTGATCATAAATTTGGTTTCCAAAAAAATTGACGATGAGCAATGTGTTCAACAGATCCGAGGCAATTGTTCGCCCCACAACCAATCAACGATTCGCCGGCCGCCGAAACAGGTTGCCATCTGCACAAATTTCCGATCGTCAGCCACCGCCTCGCCAATATCAGCTGCATCCGACCCGAGCGGATGCGCCTTCATGGCTGCAAGCACGGCATCTGCCAAATCAGGCGCGACGATCGCAACGAGCTTGCCCTCATTGGCGACATGGATCGGATCGAGGCCAAGGAGCTCGCAGGTAGCTGCAACCGCGGGCTTCACCGGAATGGATGTTTCCTGCAGACGGAACCCGAGGTCGGATTGATGCGCAATCTCGTTGAGGGTCGCGGCGAGCCCACCCCGCGTGGGGTCGCGCATCACCCGGATGCTGCTACCGCCGGCGGCAACCATGACCGCTACGAGATTATGCAACGCTGCGGAATCCGAGACCACCTCGGTTTGAAAAGCGACGTTCTGACGTTTTGACATGATCGCCACCCCATGATCGCCGAGGCTACCGGACACCAGCACACGGTCCCCGACCCTTGCCTTGTCGGCGGAGAGATCGAGCCCATCGGCCACAATCCCGATGCCGGTCGTAGAGATGAACAAACCATCCGCCTTGCCGCGCTCGACGACCTTGGTGTCTCCGGCAATGATGTAAACGCCAGCCGCGCGCGCTGCCGCGCCCATCGAATCCGCGATTGCCTTCAGATCCGAAAACCGGAAGCCCTCCTCGATGATAAAACTGGCCGACAGATAGAGGGGACGCGCGCCGGACATCGCGACATCATTGATCGTGCCGTGCACAGCCAGTGACCCGATATTGCCGCCAGGAAAGAACAGCGGGGAAACCACGTAGCCGTCGGTCGTCATCACCATCCTGCCTTCCGCAACGTCAAAGGCCGACTGATCATTGCAGCGGGCGAGCCATTCATTACCAAAGGCTTGGTGAAAAAGGCCGGAGATCAGCTGTGCCATAGCGCGGCCCCCGGATCCATGGGAAAGATCGACGCGTCCGTTCTCGACGTCGAGCTTGCGTTGATAAACCTTTACGCTCATGACGGCCGCCTCAACTGTTCATCGCGAACTCGGCCGTAGGTCCAATACGCCGCACAAGCGCCTTCTGATGACACCATGCAGGACCCTATGGGAGTTTCCGGCGTGCAGACGGTTCCAAACAGCTTACACTCGACCGGCCGCTTGGCGCCACGCAAGATCGCGCAGCACTCGCATGCCGGATTGTCTGCGACACGCAGGTCGTGGATCGCAAAACGCGTCTCGGCGTCGAATTGCGCGTAAGCCCGCTTCAGCTTCAGTCCGCTGTTGGGTACGAGTCCGAGCCCTCGCCATTCAAACTGCTCGCGCGGTTCGAATATCTGCGATACCTCCTCCTTGGCGCGCCGATTGCCCTCGCGCGTTACCGCACGACTGTATTGGTTCTCCACCTCGTAGCGATCTTCGTTCACCTGCCGCACCAGCATCAGGATCGCTTGCATCACATCGAGCGGCTCGAATCCCGCGATCACGATGGGCTTGCCGAATTGTTCCGCCAGAGGCTCGTAAGGCTGCGTACCAATAATGGTGCTGACATGTGCAGGCCCGATGAAGCCGTCGATTGGAATCCCGCCGGTGTCGCGGATTTTGGGGTTCTCGAGAATGCTGTGCATCGCAGAGGGTGTAAGCACGTGGTTGCAGAACACGCTGAGCCCCTCCAGCCGCTTCCTCTCGGCAATTCGGATCATCACCGCCGTCGGAGGCGTCGTGGTCTCAAATCCAATGGCAAAGAAGACCACCTCGCGGCTTGGTGCCTGTTCGGCGAGCCGGATAGCGTCGAGCGTCGAGTAGACCATCCGAATGTCTGCGCCGAGCGCTTTGGCTCGCAACAGGGACTGTCCTTGCGACCCAGGCGCGCGCAACAGGTCGCCGTAGACGCACAGAGTGACCTCTGGTCGGTCGACGAGCCGGATCGCCATATCAATTCGGCTGGCGGGCAGAACGCAGACGGGACAACCGGGCCCGTGGATCATGCGAACGTTCGCGGGCAACAGATCCTCCA
The DNA here is from genome assembly GCF_025200885.1 of Bradyrhizobium huanghuaihaiense. Classification (NCBI taxonomy): domain Bacteria; kingdom Pseudomonadati; phylum Pseudomonadota; class Alphaproteobacteria; order Hyphomicrobiales; family Nitrobacteraceae; genus Bradyrhizobium; species Bradyrhizobium huanghuaihaiense. The sequence goes on from NZ_CP104172.1 coordinate 8,693,960, forward strand.
GGCCGTAGCGGGAGATCGCATGAGTGTGTCCGCCGCAGAATTCCATGAACCGATAGGCTCTTTGCGAACTGACCTCGGCGCCAATCGCACGCGCGATTCTCTGCGCGATGGCCTGGTCGCGAAATTCGTCGGCATATTTCACGATCGGCGTTCTCCTGCGCCGCCTAGCTCCTGCAGGAGCTGCAGCGTGCGCTTGGCTTCCGTCGGATCGATCTTGGCCAGCGCATAGCCGACATGGACAAGGACGCAATCGCCGACCTCGAGCTCGTCGACGAGAGCAATCGATATCTCCAGGCTGATGCCGTCGATGGACACCGTGGCCATGTCGTTGGGAAGAATTTTCGCAATCTTTGCCGGCACTGAAAGACACATATCAGGCTGTTCCTCCCCTGGCGGACGACTGTTGAGCAATCTGCAGAGCGGCAATCCAGGCCTGGCCAAGGCTCAAACCGCCATCATTGGGCGGCACCCGCCGTGGCACGAGCGGGGTAAGGCCGGCAGCGCTGCAACCGCGCGGGATTTCCTCCGCCAGCACCGCGTTAAGGAAGCAGCCGCCGCCCAGAACGACAGTATTAACGCCGGTTGTCCGCGCGGAGCGGGTGACCCAGTCAACGCAGGCGGCGGCAAAAGTGCCATGAAAAAGCCCGGCTCCGCCTACGGCGTCAATGTCATCTGCAATCAGCCGCGCAAACATCGGACGAAGCGACAGCACGCAGCCATCGATCGTCCAGCCGGCTTCGATAATCGCAGTCCGCCGCACCAGCGCCTCGAGCTTCATCGCCGCTTCGCCCTCATAGCTCTGCAAACTCGCAATCCCCAGCAGCGCCGCTGCCGCGTCGAACAACCGGCCCGCACTGGTGGTGGTGGGCCCGCCCGGCTGATCGAGCATGGCCGAGACACATCTAGCCTGCCGTTGCGCCGCAAAGCGCGGCCCGATTTCATTACCCCGGCCGAGCCCGTGTAGTACTGCGCTCGCCATGCGCCACGGCTCGCGAGCTGCACGATCTCCACCAGGCATTTGCAGCGGCGCTAAGTGCCCGATGCGTCGGCACCTCGGCCCTTCACACAACAATAGTTCGCCACCCCAGTTACCGCCGTCGGAACCAAAGCCATGGCCATCGAGCACCAGGGCAAGCGCAGGTCCCGCATGACCATGCTCGGCGATCACTGCGGCAGCGTGTGCGTGGTGATGCTGGACAGCCACCAGCTCGCGGCCATTTGCTTCCGCAAACCGGGTGGAAGCCATATCGGGATGCAGATCATGGGCGACGACGACAGGCTCCACGTCAAGGCTCGATGTGAGGTGTCGGATCGTCTCCTCGAACGCACGAATGCCTTCGGCCGTATCCAGATCGCCAATATGCTGGGAGACGAACGCTTGGTTGTCCCGCGTGATGGTGATGGTGGATTTCAGCGCGCCCCCGACTCCGAGCACGGGCGGTACAGACCTCGCAAGCCGGATCGGTTCGGGAACATAGCCACGGGCACGACGAATGAATTGCGGCCGGCCAGCCACCACCGACACCACGGAGTCATCAGCACGCGTCAGGATATCGCGATCATGGGTCACGATAACGTCGGCGATCCCCTTGAGCCGGCGCAGCGCCTGCGCGTTGTCGATCAGGAGCGGTTCGCCGCAAAGATTGGCACTGGTGGCGACGATGACCGGGGCGGCCCCCGCACATGCTCCTGCCGAGCGAAGCGCGTGAAAGATGAGGTGATGCAGCGGCACTACAGGCAGTATGACACCCACACGTGACAAGCCAGGAGCTATGGCGGGCGCCAGATTGTTTCGCGAAGGCAGAAGGACGATGGGACGCGCTGCGCATTCGAGCAGCGCAAGCTCGGGCGCGTTCGCCTCCGCGATCTCGCTGACTCGCTCTATGGAATCGACCATAACCGCGAACGGCTTCTGAGGGCGCTGCTTTCTCCTGCGCAAACGCTGCACCGCGTCCTGGTTACGCGCATCGCAAAGCAGCTGGTATCCGCCCAGCCCCTTTATCGCCACGATTTGTCCCCCAGCGATTGCCGCGACAATGGCGCTGATCTCATGGCTTAGCCGAGGACCGCATGCCGGACACGCGATCGCCTCCGCATGAAACCTACGGCTCGCCGGATCGCCATATTCAGCCGCGCAGGCGGCGCACAGCCTAAAAACCCTCATCACGGTGTTGCGGCGATCGTACGGAAGCCGTTCGGCGACGGTGTAGCGTGGGCCGCAATGGCAGCAACTGATGAAGGGGTAAAGGTAATGCCGATTTTCTGGATCGAACAGCTCACTGAGACATTGCTGGCAGGCGGCAGCATCAGCGACGATCTGCGTTGACAATTTGCCGCCTTCGCTCGTGCCGATCGAAAAGTCTTTCGCCGCGAGCGCCGCAGTCTCCCGAACGCAGATGTGGTCGATGCGTGCCAATGGCGGCGCCTCGAGCGGCAACATGGCGACAAACTCTGAGACCCGATGACCCTCGACCTCGATCGTAACGCCCTCGGGGCCATTGATGACAAATCCCGCCAATCCGTACCGCATAGCGAGTCCATAGACGTAAGGACGAAAGCCGACCCCTTGCACGGCCCCACTCACGCGCACGCGTAGCCGTGTTCGGTCGCAGGTGGCTGCGGCGTTCATCGCCTTGTGTCCTCTACGACGTGCCTCTGATGCCTCGCCTGTCTATCGATCCAGGCGTAGAGCGCGCCAAAACCCTCGCCGGTACGAGCCGAAACTACAAGCACGTCGATCTTTGGATTGACGCGTCTGGCGTATTCGATCGTCTTACCCAAATCGAACTCAAGCAGCGGGGCCAGATCAATCTTGTTGATCACCATGAGCGAAGAAGCGGCAAACATATCAGGATATTTGAGCGGCTTGTCTTCACCTTCGGTAATCGACAAAACTACGATCTTGCAGGCCTCACCAAGATCGAAGGCTGCGGGACAGACCAGATTACCGACGTTCTCGATGAAGAGAATGCCGCCAGTGAGCCGCGGCAAGCGCCGATGAGCCTCGCCAATCATTGCAGCATCGAGATGGCAACCCTTGCCGGTGTTGACTTGAACGGACGGCACGCCGGCGGCCCGAATGCGTTCGGCATCGTTCGAGGTCTGCTGGTCTCCTTCGATGACCCCGACCGGGCGGCTGCGCTTGAGCTCGGACACGGCGCGGACAAGCAGCGTCGTTTTACCTGCACCAGGACTGGACACAAGATTAAATACAAGCAGGTCATCGGCTGCGAAGAGCGCACGGTTTTCCGCCGCAATCCCATTATTCTTGCCAAGAATGTCGCGCTCGATCTGAATGACCCGCTCTCTGCTCATGCCCGCGACCTTCAAGCCAGCCGGCCCGGCGCCGCCGCTCAGCGGCGCCTGCCCGCCATGAGCCTGGTGATGGGCAAAGCGATCATCGTGACTATGACTCTCGCGAGCATCGTATGAACGCTGCAGGCCTTGGTCGCCATGCGGATGGTAACGGCGAGCGAAATCGTCCTGCATATCAGCATAGTAACGCGCGTGGCTCTCCGCATCGTGCGCCTTGGCGCGTGCGGTCGACGGCGTCCCGTCAGTGCAGCCGCAAACGGTACACATCAATCGATCTCCAGCTCTTTCACGCGCATCTGTTCGCCCGTGGTTACCTGCAACTGATAGCTGCCGCAGCGAGGACAGCACTCACCGCGCCGTGCAATTTCGACGCTCTTCGAACAGCTCATGCACCAGGCGACGCCTGGAAGCTCGACGATGTTAAGGACAGCGCCCTCGGCAACGGTCCGCGTTGCAACGACAGCAAAACAGAACCTGATCGCTTCAGGCGCGGCATGACTCAGCGCTCCCATCTCTAGACAGACGCTCCGCACCCGCGAAAACGATCGATGACGTACCTCCTCCTCGACGATTTGAATGATGCCAAGACAAATCGCCATTTCATGCATCGCCAACTTCGCGAAAATTGAGGGTGAACCCGACGCACGGATCGAGCGATGCAATCACCGCATGAACTGAATCCCGATGTCGTCTCGCCGTCAGCACCGCGCCCTGCAGGCTGCGGACAAGCGGTCCGCGCTGGTGGAAATTCCACTCCGTCGGCGCAAGGAATTCGAAGCGGGATATCCGGCCCTGAGGATCAAGCTCAACCGCGTGGTAGAGACGCCCCCTGGCGCATTCGACCGCGGCCGCTGCACGGCCGGGCCCTAGCTTATATCTTTCGATAATCCCATGCTCCGCCGACTCGATATGAGCACCGGCCTTGAGCCAGGCGCATAGCCGGAGAATTTCCACAATTCTGGCTTTCAGCCGCTCGGCCGCACCGGATGGGCTCGGCGAGAGTCGATCACGCGTCATTTGGCGCGCCCATGGACCCGTCTCAGGCGCATGTCCGTCAAGATCGGGACAATAGCAAAATGTCGCGTCATCCACGAGCAGCCGTTTAATGATGTTGCGGTCGTCGGCAACGGACAGGAACGAGTGCTCCGCCGGAATTGACTTCAGGTCGATCTCGTTAAGCGCTGCAATGCGAAGCGCCAATGGGCTACCGGACCTCAGCGCGCCCCCCTCATTCGGCATGCCGAGCGCAGCTAGCGCAGCCACAATCCGCGCTGTTGCTTCGCGTTGAGCGGAGCCCCAGGGTGGCTGTGCGGTGCCGACTAGCGCTGACATTTCCCGCCTCAGGAAGCGGATTGCCGCCGCACTGGCGATGTCTTGCGTAAGATGTCCGACAAAGAGGCTCCGTAGCAATTCCGCGATGCGCTCGGTAACGATAAGCTCAATACGATGCTGTTTTGTTGTGCTGGTGATCGCTTCGTCGCGCGCCGTCTCGATCGCGGACAGCAGTGCGGTTTGCTGCGCAGCGGCACACAGCGCGAAGAGCCGCGGCAGCACATTGAGCAGCGACGAGGCCAGTTTGCCGGCGAACAGCCGCGCCAGCGGCGGCCGGACTCGCGGCAGGATCTCGACCGCGGCGACTACGTCGGCAGCAAGCGACACGGTGACATCGATTTTGCTGCGGGCAACGAAGCTCATGCGCACCGCTCCGCCAACATCCTGCGCAAGATATGCCGGCGGTCGCTGCACACGCGCTGTCTATGGGATCCCACCCAATGCCGAATGTTCTCCAAGCTCTTCATGTGAAGTACGCCTTAATCATTTCGTGCATGCGTTCGGCAGAGTCCTGGAAATCTTCGTCGGCAGCCAACGCAACAATCGGCACGCCGCCGACCTCCAGCGTATCAAGGATGATATTGTCCGTAGAATTGAAGAACTGCACCGACCAGACATTCCTGATCCCGGTCGCCTGCACTCGGCACGTGCCGTAACCGCGGAAGATGAGTTGGACCGGGCCATTGCCCACGCTGTGCTGCAGGAATGCCAGATCGATAACGCTCATCGGCAGCAACGTGAGATTGATGACATGCGCGCGCATGCCAAACCGCCAGACGCGCGACCGCTCGCGTATTTCCGCGAGCAACGGTTGCACGTTCATCGCGCCGTCCGGCGCCGCGCCGATTACGATATCGGCGGACGTCAGGTCACTTGCGGCGCTCCGGACAATCTGCGGAATCGCCCCGACCTCAACATATTCGTGCGCCGGATCGGTCCCGATGCGCACGCGCCAGATTCCCGCAAGCACGGACTCCCGGATTTGCGCCAAAGTGCCATCTGGCAGCGCAACCACGCCAGCAACCTCACCTTCTCCGAGCACTTCGCCAATCAGCTTGCGCTCGGGATCGCTGAGATTCGCGAGTCCGTACTGTTGCGTCCGAGCGCCGCTTCTCTGGCCGCCAACGGCAGCAGCGGCATTCGATAACAGCGCGGTGGCATTCGGATAGTTCCTTGCAAGCTCGTCGCCATCGCGCCAGCCGCTGGCGAGCGCACTCGTCGACCCGCTATGGAATACATCGAGACTTCCAGAGTCCGTGACAAGCTTGCTCGCCACCCGCTCGGTGCCGTCCGATACAACGCGGAGCGCTGTCTTCATCATGCGATGTTCCGTTGGCTTTCTCGAGAGCCCTTGCCGACACAGGTGCTGCCGGCGTGTGACCGAACGATCTGTACCGAAATGCGGTCGATCGTGACCAAACGGACCGGTCTCCTGCCGATCACGCGGAGTGTACCCTGCCGACGGCGCAGGCTCAGGCTCGACGGGCCGCGCAGGCCGAGCCGGCCGACCAGTTCGCCACCAACGGCGACCGCAGGCACTGTGCCTTGAATGCGCCGCCGAAATGCGTTGACCATTTCAGGACGGAAGAACGCGGGCTTGACGATCCGGAGCAAATATACGGGATCGGCCACCGACTGCGGCATCACGGCCGCCCTCATGGGAACGTGCGCGACTAGGCGCGCATCGACGCTGACGCCCCCCACCTCGGGCGGAGCGGACCGCGCAAAACCATGCTGCGCCGGCTGCAATTTCATCACACGCCTTCTGTAAATGTTCGGTTCTGCTACCAGGCTATTAGCAAGGCGCATGCCAACCATTGTCTGTCCGCGAGTCCCACTCGAACCAAAGACTCGAAGCGCCTGACATTTTCCACGCAAAGGTTACGTGCGACTGGAAGCCGATGTGTGAGCAAGCGCAGTGGGCGCAATATCCGCAAGCGGAACCGCTAGCGTAGGTGCTCCGGCAATTGCGGCTCATGACCAATCAAGTCTGCAAAAAAACGATCGCAGTCCTGGCCGTTGAGGCTGGCCTCAAGCCCGTCAAGTGCTTCCGAGATCAGCCTTGCTTCATTTTCGTCCAAAAGCCGCACCGCGCTGTCGATATGAACGAGCACCTTTGCGCCGACCACGGCGTCGGAGAGCAGCATGACTGAGACTCGCCGCTGTTCATCGCCATACTTGCACAGCGCCGTAATGCTGTCGGTCTCGAGAATCGTCATCGGCAAGCCAAGGCACATGGTCAGTCGCGGGCCGCTAGATCGGCTGCGCCCTCATCTCATAATTTGCATGGTCGATATTGTTCTCTAACAGTCGTTCTGATGCAGGCAGCGGCGCGGTCCGCGGTTTTGCCGGCGATTCCCACTGCGCCAGGAGTTTGCAAGCTAGTTCAATCGCAGGCGCAATTTGAAAGCGTACCGGGGCGGTCAGCGGACCGCCCCAATGCTCCAGGTCCAGCGGCTGACAGCCGATGAGAGCGAGCTCTCGCGGGCGCCGGCCAAGCAGGTCGGCCGCACTCAAGACCTCCTGAAAGCCGGTCTGATGCAGGCTCATCTTCTTGGCGGCGGTAAATTTTGGCACTTCGTCATCTCGCACAAGCTTCAACTGCCCGGGCGGCAATCCATAGTCGATCGCATCGAACACGATCAGGCAATCGGCCTGCTCGAGAAAACTGACGAGGTAGAGCCCCTGTGTGCCGCCATCGAGGACGATAACGTTGTCATCGATGGCGTAGCGGCGATGAAACTCCTCGACCACCCGCACGCCGAATCCCTCATCGGCCCACAAGATATTGCCGATGCCGAGCACCAGAATCCTCTTCTTGTTCTCCGGAGCCAGCATCCGCCTCCCAGTCAATCGCGAAACCCGCGCTCACCCGAAATTATAGATCAGATGCTCCTGGGCGACATGTGTCTTCCCGGATCACCGCGTAGATGTGGACCAGCGCAAAGGTCACGATCACCCACAGGCCGAGATGATGCCAGGTATGGACGTCCTGACTGTTCGGCCAAATTGAAAATACCCAGCTGAACAGCTTGTACTGCCAGCTGTCAGTACCTGCACCTTGCCCATAAAGTGCAAACCCTGTGACGACCATGAACGTGATCGTCTGCGTAAACATGAAGAACATTGCGAGCTGAGCGAGACGGTTGCGCCCGACGCGCCTCTCGGGCTCAACTGTAAGGAACGCATACGAGCGAATCTCCTGGTACACCTCGCGCCAAAAGCAGCTGCGCCAGAGCGGCACCCAAAAGATCTGCATGGTATGCGCATTTCCCTTTAAAGCCCAGTAGATCCGCAGAAGAAAGCCGATACTGAGCACATATCCCGCCGATAAATGAGCAAAGCGGATATAGCCGAACAGGAAATTGCCGGTTGCCTCCCCCGACATCGCCGGTGTCCCGGTTCCAATGAGATAGCCGGTTAAACTCAGTATCAGAATGGCCGCGGCATTGACCCAATGCCACAGTCGCACCGGCGCGCAGGCGATGCCACCGTCGATGCAGCGTTCAGTCGGTGCCGGATCGACGGCGGCAAGGAGCTTCCGAGCCCTGTCCGGCTTGCCCCTAACGAACATTGACTGAAGCCATTTCCTGGCCCTCAGGACTCATCACGTGGGTCGAGCAAGCCAAGCACGGATCAAAGGAATGGATCGTACGCAAGATCTCCAGGGGCCGCTGCGGATCGGCCATCGGGGTACCGATCAGGGAGGCTTCAAAAGCGCCAATATTGCCCTTGGGATCGCGAGGAGATCCGTTCCACGTCGTCGGCACAACACATTGATAATTGTCGATCTTGGCGTCCTTGATCTTGATCCAGTGCCCAAGCGCACCGCGCGGCGCCTCAGTGAACCCATAGCCCTTGGCCTCCTTGCGCCAGGTTTCCGGCTTCCACCTGCTGACATCGGCAGTTGCCGTATTGCCCGCCTTGATGTGGACTACCAGCTTATCCTGAAAATAACGCATCTGATGCGCCGCCCACTGGCATTCGAGCGCCCGCGCCGCAGTACGGCCAAGCGTTGAGAACAGCGCAGTCAAGGGAAGATTGAGCCCCTTGAGCAGTCTCTCGGCGGGCTCCTTGAACTCGGTTTTGTTTTGCGCATACCCGATGATGTATCGCGCTAACGGCCCGACCTCCACGGCGTGGCCGCGCCAGCGCGGCGCTTTGATCCAGGAATACTTGCCGCCCTCGTCGAGTTCCTTGATATCTGTCTTGCTGCCTTTGAGTTTTGGCCCAAGTTCAAAACTAGGCTCGGTGATACCGTCCCAGGGATGCAGTCCACAGCAATCGCTGGGGTATTTATACCATGAATGCGCGACGAATTCCTGGATCTGCTCGGGATCACCATGGTCGATCGGCAGTATCTCCTTGAGATTGCCACCAAGAATGACCCCGCGCGGCAGCTTGAGGCTTTTGGCGGAACAGTCATTTGCGTTTTCGGGGATGTCGCCATAGGACATCACGCTTTTGCTCGAAAGTCCGCCACCATGGAGCCAGTCCTTATAGAACGAGCAGATCGCGGCAATGTCGGGCAGGTAGACCTGTTCGACAAACTCGATCGAACGGTCGACGATCGAGGACACGATGTTCAATCGCTCCATATTGATCGCACCCACCGCACCAGTTCCGTCGATGTTGATCGCGCAGGGCACGCCGCCGACCAGCCAATTCGGATGCGGGTTCTTGCCACCATAGATAGCTTGGATCTTGACGATCTCCTTCTGGAAGTCGAGCGCTTCCAGATAATGCGCTACAGCCATCAGGTTCGCTTCCGGTGGCAGCTTGTAGGCCGGATGCCCCCAATAGCCGTTCTTGAACGGACCGAGTTGCCCTGATCCGAAGAATTTGTTGAGCCGGATCTGCAAATCCTTAAAATAGCCAGGGGACGACAGCGGCCAAGGCGAGATAGACTGCGCGAGCGCGGAAGTCGACTTGGGATCAGCCTTGAGCGCGGAGACCACGTCGACCCAATCCAGCGCGTGCAGGTGATAGAAATGTACGAGGTGATCATGCACGAGCAGGCACAACTGCATGATGTTGCGGATCGAATTGGCATTCTCCGGAATCGCGATTCCTAGTGCATTTTCAACCGCGCGCACAGAGGTGAGCGCATGGGTGCCGGTGCATACACCGCAAATCCGCTCGGTGAACGCCCAGGCGTCGCGCGGATCGCGCCCGCGCAGGATAACTTCGATGCCACGCCACATCGTCCCGCTGGAGACCGCATTGCGGATCACATTGTCTGAATCGAGATTTGCTTCGACACGCAGGTGGCCTTCGATCCGCGTCAGCGGATCGATGACGATTCGCCTGCCGGAACGATCGAGATTGAACCCATTCGGTGTCTGGACGGCCACCGTCGCCCTCTCCTCAACTCGGTTTGCTTTTGTGGGCTGCGCGATCCCGGTTGTGGGTCAACCGCTTCGCGGCGGTGACCGCCGCGTGGGCAGCGACGGTTAGCCCAACTGCGCCGGCAGCGGCCATGCCGATCTGGTCGGCGTTCGCCTCGATGCCGAACTCCTTGATGGTTGTGAGGCGGTCGTAAAATGACCCCTTATCCCAGAAGCCGTCTTCGGAGCAGCCGAAGCAGCCGTGGCCGGATTGAATCGGAAATGAAATGCCGCCGTTCCACCGAATGGCAGAACAGGCATTGTAGGTGGTGGGCCCCTTGCAGCCCATCTTGTACAGGCAATAGCCCTTGCGTGCGTACTTATCGTCCCACTTTTCGACGAATTGGCCAGCGTCGAAATGGGAACGCCGATAGCACTTGTCGTGAATCCGCTCGGAATAGAACATACTTGGACGCCCATGGCGATCGAGCTCCGGAAGCTTTCCGAACGTGGTCATAAATGTCACGAGGCCACTCATGATCTCTGCGATAGGAGGGCACCCTGGCACCTTGATGATCGGCTTGTTAGTGATCACCTTATGGATCGGCACCGCGCCCGTCGGATTGGGCTTGGCCGCTTGCACGCATCCCCAGGACGCGCACGTGCCCCAAGCGATGACCGCCACGGACTCTTCCGCCATGGACCTGAGCTTTTCAACGAACGGCTTGCCGCCGTCAATGCAGAACATGCCACCCTCGTTCAGCGGCGGATTGCCTTCGACGGCGAGCACATACCTGCCTTTGTACTTGGCACGAGTTTCCTCCAGGATGGCTTCGGCCTGGTGTCCTGCCGCCGCCATGATTGTATCGTCATAGTCGAGCGATATCATCGACAGCAGCGCGTCCTTGATCAAGGGATGGGCCGAGCGGATAAAGCTTTCCGAGCAGCAGGTGCACTCGAGCCCGTGCAGCCAGATGACGGGCACACGCGGTTTGGTCTCCAGGGCATTGGCAATACTGACTGCGGCGAGCGGACTAAGTCCCAAGCTCGCGGCAGTCAAACTGCAGAATTTGTGGAAACTACGACGCGTGATACCCTGACGTCTGATCACGCTGTAAAACGTTTCTGTTGCACCACCCATTAAGCCTTCCATGTGAGGGTCGTCGGCCGTAACGAATTACTGACGTTTAGCAAGAAACAAGCCAGCGAACCGAAACACGCGACAGATGGCACGCCACCGCTTCTGGCTTTGCGGACAGTCGAAACCAGCCAGCGAGCCACAACCCGCGCCATTGATCTGTCATGCTATTCGTGTCGGGTTTTGGACGTCGATGTGAGCACTTCAACAGAGCAGCACGATGGTTCACCACTGCACGGTGACCATGTCATGCTCGCTCTTGCACGACCGCGACACTGACGCGGCATGCCGACTGTTGAATAGAATGGGTGCAGTTGACGGGGACCGCACTGGCCCCCAGTCTCAATCAGACTTGCCGATTGCTGACCAATGGGGCGTTAAAGCCAACTCGTAGTCGCAACTGCGCAAGCAGCCCGCACCCAGAGCGGCTGTCGAGCGACGAAGAGAAGCCGCAATGTGAGCCCCGATGCGCACGCAGCGTTCGCTTTTTAGGTCTGATCGATCCGATCTGCGTTCGATTCAAAGGGGCGCGCCGCACCGCATCGCTGCAGTATCTTGGGCGAGAGCCTGGACGTTCAGAGCTATCACAGGAACGTTCATCGCGCGAGCCGATCGATAGCAATGCGCGATCGTCTTGGCGCATGGCGACACCAACCCGCTTGCAAGAGCGTCTTCGCGATAGCGGAGGTGAGCTCGTTATTGAAGCACTAGCGCGATTCCGCCGACCCGGATAGCAGGTGACGGCGCCGGCTTTCAGTCGACATCGATGGATAGCAGCAACACTGTCTACCACAAAACAAAACGGTTGATCGCGCCTTTCGACGGGAAGCGGATTATCGGATTATTGCAGCATAGACGATATACTGGACCTGTTCGCGGTAATACTTCCGGATTTCTCCGGGCGCTGCCGTTCCGACCACCACGACGAGATGCTCCTTTGGGTCGCAGAAAAATTGTGTCCCGTAGGCGCCGGTCCAGGTGAACTCACCTGGATTGCCCGGAACCGCCGAGAGACCCTCGTTTATGCGTACGGCCACTCCGAGCCCGAAGCCGAAGCCGGCACGGTGCGGCTCCACATTGGCGACCTTATTCTTGATCTCTGGCCCGAGGTGGTCGGAGATCATGTGGCGCACCGTCTTCGGACCGAGAATGCGCTGCCCATCGAGCTCCCCGCCGTTGAGCAGCATTTGTCCAAAGCGCACGTAGTCACCGACTGTCGCAAATGCGCAGGCTCCCCCGCAGTCAAATTTCGTCGGAATTTCGAGGAGCTCGATTTCTTGTGGCTTTCCTGTCAGCGGGTCGTCTGGAAATGGATGCTCGCGTTGCGATTCCGACAAATGGAAAGTGGCATCCTGCATTCCGGTCGGCTTCCAAAGGTTGCTGGCCAGATAGTCGCCCAATCGTCGTTCGCTGACCTGTTCCACGACAGCTCCCAGCACATCGGTCGAGAAGCCGTATTCGAATTCCGTCCCCGGTTGGTGCGCTAGCGGCAGCTTGGTAATGGCTTCGATGAACGCCTGCTTATCGCCCCTTAGTGGCGGAGCGGCGAAATCGGGATAGAGACGCGCCACTTGGTCTGAGCTGTCGGGGGGCGCGCCATAGGTCAGCCCAGATGTGTGGCGATATAGATCGTGGATGTAGATCGGAGAACTCTGCGTTTGAAATTCTAATGAGCCGTCTGGCAGCGGCACTCCCACCTTCATGTTTGCGAATTCCGGGTAGTAATCCGTAAGCCTCGCCTGTAGAGGCAGGTGACCTTGCTCCATGAGGATAAGCCCGGCAACGGCCACCATCGGTTTGGTCATAGACGCAAGCGCGAACATCGCATCGAGCGGCATCGATTTTCCTTTCGCAGGATCGAGTTGCCCGTACGCCTTGTAGTGGATCAGCTTGCCGTCTCTGGCGATTGCAACCACCGCGCCCGGCACGCGTTTACTCGCGATCTCGCGAGCGAAGAACTCGTCTAGCTTGGCGAGGCGCTGCTGAGAAACGCCAACATCATCGGCCGTCGCTTCAGGCAGAGGCGCGGAGTGCACTGAATTGAAGCCGATTCCAGCAGCCGCCGCGGCCGTAACAAGCTTTTTCATTGTAGCCTCGCAAGGATGGATAGATTCGCTCATCGGTCGTGATCGGATATGTCCGACCGGCAAGCCTAAGACGGTTCAATGCCTCTCTTGGCACAGTATTTGTCGATGAGGGCTAAGGTGAAGATCGCCGCAAACGCGAACATCACCATACCGCCGGCAATCACACTCGCCTCGCGCCAGCGCGACGCTTGGACGTAGTCTACGACGTAGGCTGACAACACCTTGGTGCGCCCAGGAATGTTGCCGCCGATCATCATCACGACGCCGAATGTGCCGATCGTATGAGAGAAGCCAACCACGGCGGCTTTAACAAACTCCAGTCGCGCCAGCGGCCCGCTGATGGTAATGAAGGTATACAACGACGAAACGCGTCCCGTAGCTTTCAATGGGCGATCGCCTATCGCAACAAAGGCGTTACGGATCGGTTGCACCACCAACGGCAGCGCCGAGAGGACCGATCCGATCACGATTCCCGCGAAGGTAAAAGCGAGCGTGCGCTCGCCCCACAAAGAGGCGAGAACGCCACCCGGTCCGTTTGGGCCGAGCAACACGAGTACGCAAAAACCGAGAGCCGTCGGCGGTAGCACTAGCGGTAGGGCGATCATCGTCGCCACCGCCTCGCTCAAAAGAGTCCTTGAGCGCGCCAGCCACCAAGCGAGGGGCACACCAATCAGGAGGAGGATCACGGTCGTCACGCTGGCGAGCTCAATCGTGAGCGCAACCGATTGCGAAATCTCTGCCGAAAAGACATCCATGTGGGTCAGCCCAACAGTCCGAGCAGGTCGCCGTGTCGGCACAGTGATCGCCTGCACGTCCGGCTCATCCAGCGATGTGGCGCAGATCGCCCTTTAGTCGCGCGGCACTTCGTGGCGGCCGCCACATTCACGCGCGTCGCTTCTGCGAGCAACAGCAGCATCGCAATACTCATCGGCAACTCCTGCGACTGGGCCACTTCCATCTATCTGACGGCGGAAGCTCCTCGTTCGTCATCAGCAATTCCTGTGCCGCGTGCGAACTGTCGCGCGCTCTATGCTCAACGTCCGAAATTCGCATAGACGCCCACATCAATGTGGCGTGAACCTAACGCCCTATCAGATTTCAGGCATTTTTGTTCCCGAGCAGACAGCGACACGCCCCGCAACGAAGGGGTAGCTTTTTTGACGCCCTCATGATGCCTGTTTGATTCGTCGATGGCTCAACCGCCGCACTCGCCACGCTGGCAATGCAACGGATCTCAGCAAGACTGCCGTTTGGCAGTAACGGGAACGATCTAGCTGAGAAATCATCGTAACGCTGCTTCTGCGACGCGACAAAAGGCACGAGGAGCCGAGAGCGAAGGCCGTCTGCTTAATGCGCATCGCTAGCACAGGCCTGGAGACAATGCCCCGTCGCGAACGAGCTTTGCCGTTGGCGACAATGCAGTGCATCGATCAAAGATTCTTCCGCGCAATCGAGTTCCTAAGCCAGGCTTCCATCGCGTAAATGCCTACAATCCAAACTATGAATTTTACCGATGTCACGTACTGTTGCATCCATCTCAGCAGTCGGCGCATATCGATCACGCTAGGGCTTCGCGGCCCAGACGTGACTCCGCTAATGCGCCCAGCCGATCAAGTTAGGAGTCACGCTGGACCTTTTTTGTTCGACCTTGCGAACGCGGTCCGAGCACTCAAACCGATGCCGCCGGAGACAGACGGTTTGTCCGCCACTGCTTAGTCTGCGCATTTTGGCATCTGGTGCAGATCTTGCTTAAGAGAAAGGATAAACGCAACTCGCCTGCCTTTGGAACGACGCGCCGACTCTCGGAACCGTCTTCAATCGCACACGGCTGAAAATGAGTCTCGTATGACGCTGTCGCCTCTCAAAGACGCGGCGGCTCACACTCGAGCATATTCGGGAAGGAAGCGTCATGACCACCATGTCAACTGCGGCGCCAGCGCGCGCGCCGCAAACTTGGTATAAGATTCTCTACGTGCAGGTGCTGATTGCGATCATGATTGGCGCCATGGTCGGCTGCCTATGGCCGTCCGTCGCGACCAACGACTGGGTCAAGGCGCTCGGTGACGGATTTATCAAGCTCATCAAGATGGTGATCGCGCCGATTATTTTCTGCACCGTCACATCCGGTATTGCGCATATTCAGGATGCGAAGAAAGTCGGACGCGTCGGCGTCAAGGCGCTGGTCTATTTCGAGATCGTCTCCAGCTTTGCCTTGCTGTTGGGCCTTGTTATGGGCAATCTGGTCCAAATCGGCCATGGCCTTGCGGTCAAGCCGGATGCTGCGGCGGTCGCCAATTACGTGAAGCAGGCGGAAGCCTCGAAGACCGTCGATTTCTTTCTCAACATCATTCCCGACACCATGGTCGGCGCCTTCGCTCGTGGCGATGTTCTGCAGGTTCTCTTGTTCGCGATTCTATTCGGCTTTTCGTTGATGGCGCTGGGAAAGCGTGGGGAGCGGCTGCGCGGCATGATCGACGACGTCGCGCACGCGGTGTTCGGCGTAATCGCTATCATCATGAAAGCGGCTCCGATCGGCGCCTTCGGCGCCATGGCCTTCACCGTCGGCAAGTTCGGGCCGGCAGCACTCGGCAATTTGATCGCTCTGATCGCGCTGTTTTACGCGACTGCGGCGCTATTTGTCGTGGTGGTGCTCGGTTTGATCGCGCGCCTCGTCGGCTTTTCAATCTTCAAGTTCATTGTCTATATCAAGGACGAGATACTGATCGTGCTCGGCACTTCGTCCTCTGAAAGCGCGCTGCCGCAATTAATGGAGAAGCTCGAACGGCTGGGCTGCTCCAAGCCCGTGGTCGGCCTAGTTGTGCCAACTGGCTACTCCTTCAACCTCGACGGCACCAATATCTATATGACACTTGCGACATTGTTCATTGCCCAGGCACTCGGGGTCGAGCTCACCTTTGGCCAGCAGCTCACGATCCTGCTCGTTGCAATGCTAACGTCGAAGGGAGCAAGCGGCGTCACCGGCGCGGGCTTCATCACGCTCGCTGCGACGTTGTCGGTGGTCAACCCAGCGCTGGTGCCGGGCATGGCAATCGTGTTTTCAATCGATAAGTTCATGAGCGAGGTGCGCGCCCTTACTAACATCACCGGCAATGGCATCGCCGCCGTGTTCATATCCTGGTGGGAGGACGAGCTCGAGCACGCGACGCTGCAGGCTCGGCTCAACCAGCGCAACGTTTCCACCACTATCGACGCACGATGATTCCAGTGCGCAGGCCCTTGCTCCGCGTCGCGTCCCGGCAGCCACCCTGAAAAGCTGCCACCCGAGCAAAAGAGTAGGAGATTTTTAACAGTCATTTTCAAGGGCGTCTTTAGCTGTCAAGCTCCCGGCCATCTGAACGTTTCTGCAACATTTTGCCGTCCCAGATAATGGGACTGCGACAGAACGGTGCACCTGACGACCTAGGTGTTGGTCCGCCTACAATTGCCAATGTGCGCGGTCATTGCACTGACCTCGCCCAACCAACGACGTGGTAGCGATCTTGCTGAGCAACTCGTCATCCCTTGTTACGGTCCGCGCTGCCGCATTAAATCGTGATGGGTGTGATCAGCATGGATTAGATGGTACCTCGACGGAGCCATGGCGGCTCGCACACGGCTAGTGTCGGTTCGGCGTCGTTGGCGCGCGCTCACCGGCTAACCGGAGACAAGTCCTCTCACCTAGGCGTAATGGCCCTAAGGCATACAAGGCAGTCGGGTAACTTCACCTTCGTATCTCGGCACATGACGATTGCGCTTTCTTCCGCATACCGATCGTAACGGCGAGATGAATCGTCCGGCAGCTTGTCCCTGATCTTTCCGGTTTGGCGAGGCGCGCCTGATTGTTTCGGTTCAACGTCTTGACCAAACTGCAGCCGCTGTCCTCGTCCGGCCGGCGCAAGGGGGTTGTCCTCGGCTGCAACCTCAAGCGCCTGCCCGGAGGTTATCGGCAGCGGAGGAAAGCAGACATCTCAGCTTCCATTCCAGGCGTGTCAGCGCGCCATATTGAAAGGTTTAGGACAGCTATACGTATGTCTGTGATGCGTTTTTTCTTCGCGCGTGCTTAGTTCAGCAAGCAATCGATCTCGGAACCGCTCACAGCGGGTGCTGGTGCCGAGTATTGCCCCATTTTTGCCTAAAATGTTATAGCTCTCCCGCCGGAGAACAGGCCGGACGGTATCAAAATGCGTAGCCAGATCAGCAGTTTAAAACGCTCAGCCACTCAGTTCACCTTCGGCTCCATAACGCTGGCGGTTGTAACACTGTCTTGCTTGTACCTTTACGCGCATTTCGCCGCGACGGCGTTCGCCTATTTGTTAGTGGTATTGCTGTTTTCGTTGATGGGCAGCTTCATCGCGTCGTCCGCGCTTTGCATCGTAGCCATCGCTGCTCTCGCTTACTACTTTGCGCCGCCGGCGTTCAGCCTGCGAATCGATGACCCCCAAGATTTGCCGGTGGTTGTTGCATTCTTTATTGCCTCGATTGTCGGAGCGCACCTGATCGGAAAGCTGCGCCAGGAAAGAGAGGCTGCGCGTGTGGTTGCGGCCAAGCTTCAGCGGAGTGCGGCCGATTTGGAGGATCGCGAAAGACGGTGGCGCGCCATCTTCGAGCACAATCCGGCCATGTATTTCATGGTCGATGAAGCCGGCACTGTCCTCAACGTCAATACGCTCGGCGCGACACAACTCGGCTATGCTCGCGCTGAACTGATCGGTCGATCGGTGCTGGACGTATTTCTCGAGGCGGATCGCGCGTTCGTTCGCGAATGCGTTCGGACGTGCCTTGAGGATATCGGACAAACGCGCACGTGGGACGTCCAGAAAGTCAGGAAGGACGGCTCGGTGTTGTGGGTACGTGAAAACGCCAAAGCCATGCTCTGGGCGAATGAGCAGCCCATTATCCTTATCGCCTGCGAAGATATCACGCAGCGAAGGCGGACCGAACTTGCCCTGCAGCGGAGCGAAGCACATTTAGCCCAGGCGCAGGAGTTGAGTCACACGGGAAGCTTCAGCTGGAACCCCACTACGGGCGAGGCCTTCTGGTCAAAGGAAACATTTCGGATTTTCCAATTAGATCCTCAGACAGTGCCACCGGGACCGCAGCTCGTCGTTGAGCGCACTCATCCAGATGATAGGGCTTCGGTTAGAGAAATTATCGATCGCGCGATGCGAGACCCGAGCGATTTCGAGCACGAATACCGGCTTCTGCTACCGGACGGCTCGGTAAAGCACATTCATGCGCAGGCACGAGCGACGAGGACAGCCTCTGGTGACATCGAGTTTGTTGGAGCAGCTACGGATGTTACAGCGGCGAGGCGAGCAGAACAGCAGCTGCGCCGGAGCGAGGCCTATCTGGCCGAAGCCCAGCATCTCAGTCACACGGGCAGTTGGTCCTGGGACGTCTACCGTCGAGATTTCGTATATCGCTCCGCCGAGGTCGATCGTCTGTTTGGCTTTAGCCCACAAGAGCCGGTATCGATAGAGACCATTCGATCGCGCATCCATCCCGAGGACTTGCCGCGGCTACAGGAGGTGCAGCGCCAGGCGATTGAACACGAGGCGGAGCGGTTCGAGTATGATTTTCGTATCCTTCTACCAGATGGCGGGATAAGACGCATACACTCCGTTGCGCACGTGGTGGTCGGCAGCGATGGTAACGTCAGCGAGCTGATCGGAACACATATGGATGTCACCGAGCAACACGCAGCTAGGGAACGCCTGGAAAACACACTTGCTGCGCTGCGCGAAAGCGAGCAGCGCTTTCGCGACTACGCCGAGACAGCTTCCGACTGGCTCTGGGAGACTGGGCCGGATCATCAGGTCACTCACTTGTCCGAGCACACCAGCGCTGCGGGAATCTTGGCGACAGGATTGATGGGCCTTCTTCGCTGGGACATTGCCTGCGACGTCGAAGAGGAACCCGAGAAGTGGCGGCAGCATCGGGCGACGTTGGAAGCCCATCTTCCGTTTCGAGATCTCGTCTACCGTACCGTGAATCGGACAGGATCTCCGATCTACGTCCGCACGAGTGGCAAGCCTTTTTTCGATGGAAAGGGCAATTTTCTCGGCTACCGTGGCGTCAGCACTGACATCACCGCCACCATTCGCGCCGATCAAGCCGAACAAGAACTACGAAAGGCACAGGCGGAGCTTGCGCATGTGACGCGTGTAACGACGTTAGGAGAGCTGACGACTTCCATCGCCCACGAAATAAACCAGCCACTCGCCGCTATTATCAGCAACGCCGATGCCTGCCTCGGTTGGATGGATCGCGAAGCTCCTAATCTTTCCGCCGCGCGCTCTTCGGTGGAGTGGATCATCGAAGACGCAATCCGGGCAAGCGAGGTGATCCGTCGTGTTCGCGCACTCGCGAAGAAAGGCGAGATTGAGATGGTGCCGCTCGATATCAATGAGGTCGTTAAGGACGTCATTGCGCTGGTAACACGAGAGCTGGTGAGCCACCGAGTGACGTTACGAACCGAGTTGGCCGCAGGGCTGCCTACGATCCTCGGCGACCGGATTCAGCTACAACAGGTGATCATCAATCTGGTGATGAACGGAATCGAAGCCATGGACGCGGTTACAGACCGGACGCGCGAACTGCTGATTCAATCGTCAAAAGACGATCTGGGGCACGTCCAGATTGCCGTGACCGATTGCGGCGTCGGCGTCGCCGAGAACGACGCGGACCGCCTCTTGGATCCCTTCTTCACCACCAAATCGAGTGGTCTTGGAATGGGTCTTTCGATCTGCCGGTCGATCGTGGAAGCTCATGGCGGACGGCTGTCAATGGTCCACAAAGATGGACCGGGCGCGACCTTCCAGTTCGCCCTGCCGCTGCATAAGGAGGCCGTCTCGTGACAGGACGATTTGACACGCCAGGTGAAGGCAGCAACGCCAAGGCCTCGACAAAGGCGATCGTCTTCGTCGTCGAGGATGACATCTCCATGCGTCGCTCGCTTACGAACCTTTTTCAATCGGTAGGGTTAGACGTCATTGCATTCGGATCGGCCCGCGAAATGCTGCAGAGCACAATCCCGGACGTTATTAGCTGTCTAGTTCTTGATGTCCGGCTGCCAGGCTTGAGCGGCCTTGACTACCAGACCGAGCTAGCGAGGTTGAACATACATATTCCAATCATTTTCATTACGGGCCATGGCGACATTCCCATGACCGTCAGGGCCATGAAGGAAGGAGCGGTCGATTTTCTCAGCAAACCGTTTCGCGATCAGGAACTGCTTGATGCCGTGGTTGCGGCGACCGAACGCGATCGCAAAAGACGGGAGGCTCAGCAGACGGTCGCGAACCTGCAGTCTCTATTTGAGACCTTAAGCCCGCGCGAGCAGGCGGTGATGAAACTGGTCGCTGCCGGCCTGATGAACAAGCAGGTAGCCGCCGAGCTTGGGCTCGCCGAGATTACGGTCAAGATCTACCGAGGACACGTAATGAAAAAAATGCGTGCACGGTCGCTGGCCGACTTGATCAGGATGACTGAGACGCTGGGAATTCGCGCTAATCGTCCTGAACAAACCCAAGTATGATTTTACAATTTCATCAGTCGAGCCCACTTTTCGCCGAAGGTGGCTAATGCTTGC
Organism: Bradyrhizobium huanghuaihaiense; assembly: GCF_025200885.1. Taxonomy (NCBI): domain Bacteria; kingdom Pseudomonadati; phylum Pseudomonadota; class Alphaproteobacteria; order Hyphomicrobiales; family Nitrobacteraceae; genus Bradyrhizobium; species Bradyrhizobium huanghuaihaiense. The sequence goes on from NZ_CP104172.1 coordinate 8,714,750, forward strand.
AGCCGCTATTCCCGCGTCAGGAGGGCTCGTCTTGTCCACGCCTTTGATTTCCGTCGTTGACGACGACGCCTCAGTCCGTGCGGCGACAGAGAATCTTTTGAGATCGCGTGGCTACATCGCCCAAATATTTGCGTCGGCCGAGGAACTCCTGAGGTCCCCGCAATTGGACGAGACATCCTGTGTCATTACCGATGTGCAGATGTCGGCTATGAGCGGCTTGGAGCTGTTGGCAGAGATGCGGACACGTGGTTACGACGCGCCATTCATTTTCATCACTGCTTTCCCCAACGACCGCGTGCGCGCGTCAGCGCTGGGCGCCGGCGCGATTGGCTTCCTCGCCAAACCCTTTGCAGGACAAGCGTTAATCGAATGCCTCGACACCGCACTGAACGCGTATGACGGCCGGCGCGACATCTGATGCAATCAACCTGCGGCTTGGGTTGATGTCCGATCTAAACGCTCCACGCGTCGATCTCGCCGCCGATCAACCTCTTCGAGTCAAAGATGCTACTTGCTCTAAGACCAAGTGAGCGAGAGGCCAATTGTCGCCTTGTCGATACTTTAGCGACCATCGTCGGGCGGCAACATTGGTGCAGAACAACCTTATGGCTGCGAGTGCTGGAAGGGCACGCCAGCTCGACTCATTCTGCGGATCGACGTTCAACGTAATGCTCATCTAAAGCAATCGACGACCCTAAGCCCTTCTTAACTCGCCTGGATCGTTTCTATATATTCCATTGCAGAGCGGAGCTGGCCGAGAGCGATCGACAAAGCAAGAGATTGGCTGTTCGCAGCCGACTGCAGTGACGATGATAACGGAGCTTCACCCAGGACAACCGTCTCGCGTCTTCTGTTGAGGCTTTTCTGGTGAAAGCGCCCTGAACGATGATCGTGCTCTCGGCGTCGTTATGTCCGTTGACGCACGCCAGCCGTCTTGCCCATCGGGCGCCGCTTCGCTGTGCATTTCCTTACCCACCACTCACGGCAGGCGCCCACGCCCTTACTACTTCGTAGGCGTCATCTGTAGACGACTTCTGGCTCCAAGCCGTCCAACGGCTCGGCACAACACGCCCGGCCCCTTGGCGGCCGGGCGCACTTTGGCGGCACCCCATGCAGGTCCTCGCCGCAGCGAGCATTGTCACGATTGCCTTGCGCAGTGAGCCCCTACTTCCAAGACTCAAACAGATCAGCAACCGCTAAGCAAAGGAGCACTCTGGGGACAGTATTCTGAGCCAACTCAGAGGAGCTCTCCAACACAGAGGAGCCCGGAGCACGCTAGATTGGTCTACTGCATCGGGCCAACGGTGATCCCATTGTCACATAAAATCATCCTCATAGTCGTATGTTGAGGGGCTCGCTGAGATCTCGGTATCACTACCCTCACTGTCGTCAGCTTTGGAAAGATACAGCGCAGCAGTACCTTTGCGCTGCCATTCGCCATCGCTATTCCTTACCCACTTGTCTGACTTCTCTGGGTCGAGAACCATGTTGTCGGCGTCAACCTCGACGAATCCCATCTTTGCCGCACGGGCTCTTGCTTCCGAATTAGCCGGACGCAAATTGAGCAGCGGCTGTTTTCCGTCTAGTCGAAGCTGGTGCTCGAGCAGGATATCGCCAGCGTTCTCGACAAGCGGATGAACGACTTGAAGATCCACAGTAGAGGTAGTCCCTTGGCGTCCAGGAAATAGCTTCTTCCACCTTTTGACGTCGAACTCGGTCATGCTGTCGCCGCCTTCCGTTCTTAGAAGTCCGACACTCTTGTTGCCCAATTGGTAGCTGAAGTATCGCGCATTCTCGGAATCTCGGGTTCGCCCGTAGTCTTTGGCAACTTCTGCAGTTCGCCTTGCCTTGCCGGACACGAAGTCGGAATACTCTTGGGGGTTGTCGGCGATTTTCATGATTTCGTCACCATGATAGGCCTCCGCGGCTTTTCGGAATAACTGACGATTTTTGAACTCTATTATGGGAGGGGTTGAGACGAGCGAATACGGTCTTGTTGCCGAAGATGAACTGCTACTGGAACCAGATTCGGCTAAGCGCATACTCGCGAACGCATCCGCAAAGATGTCTGCGTCCATTTGCTCATCAATTTCGGCAAAGTCAGAGGATTGGAAGTAGGACGAGCCATTGATCCGATTATACATGGCGATTGGTGCTCCCGTCGGACATACATTTCCGCATCTAGTTTAGGCCTGTTAGGCCCAGCAGCGCTGATAGGAAGCCTGGCTTACCAAAACCTGACGTGGCCGCCCTCACGTTAGGGCTTCCAACGACACGGCGGCACGCTCGTGCCATCGGCATTCATCAGGTTTGATGAGAGGCCGCGAACACCTCCGAGGAAGCTCCTTTATTGGGAATTGGGCCGATTGCTGATTGACCTGCTGACCCAATCGGATCGTACTCTTTCGGGCCGCGCCGCTTCATATTCGATTTTTTTCAACGTTCCAGTGGAGCTCGCGCACCGCCTTCCATAGATTGGCCGATTTCCAGACTTTGACCAACGATATCGCCTGTGCCAGAAAAGGCCGTCTAACGTCGACTCGTGGAAGCGCGACCCGCGCGTCCGGCGTCAGCGCTCGTTTATCCAAATCCGCATTTCGCCTTCGCCGCGGTTACCCCAGCTGAACCACGGAATGAATGTCAGCCGCTGCGGTTCTAGCTGTCCAGGCACTTTGTCGTAGTTATAAAGCGCCGTTTCTTCAGAATGCGTGTGTTGCAACCGCGCCCCGTCGGCCTGCAGCAAAATCTTGCCGTTAAAGAGACCAGATCCTTCCATAAGGGAAAACCGGCTGTCTGAGTGAAGCCAAAGGTTGTGTAACTCGGTCCCGTTGTCGGCCTCCTCCAGACAATAAATTAAGGGGCCACGCTGGATGGCCACCTTGCCGGCCAAATTGCGAAGTTGTGGATGGCCGTATACGCGACGCACTTGCATCGGCAGCGATAATTTGACGCGATCTCCCTGCTGCCACGTTCGGCTGATGTGCAAATAGCCCTTGCGCGGCTCGCAATTCACAGGCTCGCCGTTCAGGCTCGCCTGCGGCACGCTGCACCATTCTGGCAGGCGCAGGGCGAGCGTGTGGGCAATTGGCGGCGCAGATTCGACGGCAATTTCCACCTCTTCTCTCCAGGGATAGCTGCCGCTTATGAGCAACCGCAGCGCATGTCCGTCGACGGATATTGCTACTCTATTACCAACGTAGAGATTTACATAGAGCGCATCGGTGCTGGGCGTGTAGATGTAATGACCAATCGATGTGAAAAGCCGTGCGATGTTCGGTGGACAGCAGGCGCAGCCAAACCAAGGTCGTCGCACCGGCGAGACATGATTGTAGATGCCATTAGACTTCAGCGTTTTTGGATGCACTTCGAGCGGGTTAACATAAAAATAGTGACGCCCGTCGAACGCGATACTGCCGAGAACGGTATTGTAGAGCGCTCGCTCCATCACGTCGGCATAGCGACTGTCCAGTTCCAACTCCAGCATACGGCGCGCAAACATCATCAAGCCAATCGACGCGCAACTTTCCGCGTACGCCGTATCATTCGGCAAATCGTAATCGCTGCTGAACGCTTCGCCGGCACCTTGCGAGCCGATGGCTCCGGTAATATAGAGCTGGCGTTGGACCGTGTTTTGCCATAGCCGTAGGCAAGTTTGGCGCTGCTGCTCGTTCTGGCGCAGACGCGCGAGATGAGCTACTGCCGTCATTAGGTATGCAAAACGAACTGCATGACCTGTTGCAGTCCGCTGCTCCGAGAGCGGCAAGTGCGCTTGGCTATACGCTTTGTTTTTTATCATCCAAGGCGTGCCGACGGATTTGGCGGCGCGGGATTGCTGGCGCTTCTCGTACTCAATGTCGTAGAAGTGCGGCTCCGTGCCGCGTTGCTCCACGAAATAATTGGCTAGTGTGAGATATCGCCGCTCCTTTGTCGCTTCGTAGAGGCGTGCCAACGCAAGTTCGATTTCCGGATGGCCATCGTAGCCGTGCAACTGATCGCGCTCTGGGCCGAAAACTGTGCCGAGGTGGTCAGCAAGCCTGCAAACGACCTCCAGCAATCGCCGTTTGCCAGTTGCCTGAAAGAACGCGACACCTGCTTCAATCAAGTGGCCCGCGCAATATAGTTCGTGGCACTCCGCTAGGTTGGTCCAGCGCTCCTGAGGCGCGTTCAGTATGAAATAGGTGTTGAGATAGCCGTCGCCACATTGGGCGTCCGCCATCAATTCAATCAGCTCATCGGCGGCTTTCTCCAGGTCTGGATTTGGTGTCTGGCATAGCGACCATGCAGCCGCCTCAAGCCATTTTGCGACGTCACTATCCTGAAAAACCATGCCATGGAACTCGCCCCTCGCACGTCCGGCCGCAACACGGAAGTTCTCTACCGCGTGGCTCGGTATCGCCTCAGGATTCCGATCGTTTAGCACCTCCCATTGGTAGGGAATTGCCACTTCCCTGACCAGTTGCTGGCATTGCCCAATCAGCGGATCCAAGACTTCTAGATTGTGAAGATCGACTTCGGCCGCGTTCCGATCACTCATCTCGTTCCTCCTTGGCGTGTGGCGAACGGAGCCTAGTAAGCCACCTCACCACGATTGCGTCGTTAAGGTCGTGGCTCTGAGATCTGCGGCTGCACACTTGTAGTCTCGGTGCGAGGGTTCAAACGATAGAAATGGTGAGGCTACCCAGGCGCCGCACTCCCGGACGGTGCGTTGACAGCAGTCGTTCGACGAGGGGGACGACAGCAATTCCCATGCCGATTATGAGGACCGGTTCTTCTGGCAACCCGATCTGCAGCTCCGCGTTAGCAACCCGATGCGATCGCTGGCCCATCAACCGGATTTGGCAGTCGTACTAATCCCACGTCGTCGCAAGGCTAATCGATCCTGCTATACGAGCGGGTGACTGTCGCTGGATCAGATGGTGGTCAATAGTACTCGCCTGCCACATATAGGCCAGGGGCGCCGCGCCCTTCCGGTGCGGCGGCCCCTGCACGTGGTTTTGGGCCCTCGACCTTGCGCGGGAATGTCAGGTATCTAACAATCCATTTGATGACACGTATCAGGCCGGAGGGCCGCGGTGGCGCGTGTGGCCCAACCAGATTGCGTGAACCGCTGCCACGCGCGATCGAAGAGACACACTGGACTGCTAATCCTAAGCAATCGTCCCGGGGCGAGATGCATGCTCGACGTGCCCGACATCGCGCGAATGCTGGCAATCGGGAAAAGTAAGTTGTCGCACGTATGCGCCGCCAGTGAATAAGCTGGGCCGGAGCGGCCCGAAGCCGTTGTGCGCCGACTTGGTCGTCGACATCGGCGAGGTGGGAGGATGAGTTAGAGAGTATCTTTTGTAAACCGAGCTTCAGGCTGACTTGGCCCTGCAAAGCAGATCGCGGGCTGGGTAACCGAGAGCCGACTTCGATCTTCCAATTGTCCGTAATCCCACTTGTTATCGACCGTTCGTTCCGCTCGAACGGCAGGAAGGTAACGCTCGCTCCCATTACGTTAGTCGGTTGACGATGATGACGCAAGCAGGGCTGATTCTGCTCATCGAGCTGATCGGTCTATGATTGACCTATTGATACAGGGATCGTTCTCTTTCTGAGCTCGCCCAGGCCATTAGTGCCCTCAAGGTCCGATATAACACTGTAGCCTCATTCCACAGTCACCGATTTTGCTAGGTTACGCGGCTGATCCACGTCCGCGCCCCTTACGAGAGCGGTATGGTAAGCCAAGAGTTGAATCGGAATGGCATAGACCATCGGCGTAAAGCTTGCGACCATCTCAGGCAGCACAATGGTCATGAGTGTGTCCACCGCCGCTTCCAAAGCACCCTTCGAATCGGTGATCAGGATGATTTTGCCGCCTCGAGCCGCAACTTCTTGCATATTCGAGACGGTCTTCTCGAAGACATCATCATAAGGTGCGATCACCACCACAGGCACGGCCTCATCGATCAGTGCGATCGGTCCGTGCTTGAGCTCGCCGGCGGCATAACCTTCTGAGTGGATATAGGCAATTTCCTTCAGCTTGAGTGCGCCCTCCAACGCCAAGGGGGCCGATGTGCCACGACCGACATAGAGCACGTCCCTTGAATCGGCGATAGAACGCGCGAGCTTCTCGATCTGCGGCTCGATCAACAGCGCCGCAGCAATCAACCGCGGCACTTCGATAAGCTCACGCACGAGCCTCGTTTCATCGATCTCAGACACCTTACCGCGCTCTTTGCCTGCTGCGACGGCAAGCGCCGCTAATACCATCAGCTGGCAGATGAATGCCTTGGTGGAGGCGACGCCGATTTCCGGCCCCGCCAGCGTCGGCAGAACGGATTCGCTCTCGCGCGCAATCGTCGACGTTGCGACGTTGACCACAGATATCGTGTGCACGCCCTGGTTCTTGGCATATTGCAGTGCAGCTAGCGTGTCAGCGGTTTCGCCCGACTGCGAGATGACGATCGCGAGATCGCCCCGGCGCAAAGGCGCCTCCCTGTAGCGGAACTCGGACGCTACATCGATCTCGACAGGCAAGCGCGCCAGCCGCTCGAACCAGTATTTGGCGATGTGCCCGGCATAGCTTGCAGTGCCGCACGCGGTAATTGAGATACGCTGAATGGTTTTAAAGTCGAACGGCAATGTGACCGGCAGGACGACGCGCTTGGCGGCCATATCGAGATAATGCGCCAATGTCTTGCCGGCCACTATCGGCTGCTCGTGGATTTCCTTGGCCATGAAGTGGCGATAATTCGCTTTGTCCACGAGGAGTGACGATACGCCAGACTTTGATGTTTCCCGCTGGACGACAGATCCGTCCGCGCTATAAATCACGCACATCGTGCGCGTAAGCACGGCCCAGTCGCCGTCTTCAAGATAGGTGATGGTGTCGGTAAGAGGCGCGAGCGCGATCGCGTCCGATCCTAGATACACTTCGCCGTCACCATGTCCGATCGCAAGGGGGGACCCCTTACGCGCACCGATCAAAAGATCGTCGTGAGCTTTGAAAAGGAATGCCAGCGCGAACGCACCGCGCAGTCGTGGCAGCGACGCCTGTACCGCATCCCGCGGCGAGTAGCCCCTCTTGAGATAAGATTCGACGAGATGCGCCACCACCTCCGTGTCTGTCTCTGAGTTAAAATGGGCTCCATTCCGCTCCAGTTCGGCTCGCAGCTCGCGGAAATTCTCAATGATCCCGTTATGAACAACCGCGACATTTTCCGTCGCATGCGGGTGAGCATTGCTCTCGGTCGGCTTTCCGTGAGTCGCCCAGCGGGTATGACCGATGCCGGTATGACCCAACGGCGGATAATAGCGCAGCTGCTCTTCAAGGTTTCTCAACTTACCTTCAGCGCGGCGGCGCTCGATACGGAGACCTTCGAGGGTCGCGAGGCCTGCGGAGTCATAGCCACGATATTCCAATCGCTTGAGCGACGCGACCAACTGGCCAACGACCGGACCACGCCCCAAAATGCCAACAATTCCACACATATCGATCAATGCAGCCCAAGTTCAAGGAGTCCGAGGTCCCCCTACAGGAATCCGATCATGAAATTCGCTTGCCCGATGGTAAGAGGTGTCAAGCTCGGGCTTTTTCGCGGCGGCCTGTATCGCCGCCGCATTCGCAAGCGTGAGTTAGACCTCCTTCAGCCATCATCGCTTCGCCCGGCCACATTCCGCTTTTGATTGCCGATCGAGTACAAACTGCGCAGCAGCTCTAGCTTGAATTGTCCTGTCTTACTGGAGACATTTTTCCCGCGCGGGTTTAAGAGACTTATCATACTCGGACCTAGGCCAACTTACGCGCGGTCAAGGTAAAAGGATTAACGTCGAAGCTCCATTGTACGAACGTAAGCTCTGGATATCTAAACGTTCCACGATCTATACCAACGTTTGTTACTCTTTCTCATTTTGTCTTGTCGGTCGTCCACTTCCTGCCACGAATTGGATATTGGCAACAGCGCTGATCATGGTTGATGAGTCGACCGCTAAGACTGCGTGTTCTGTTCGGAAGTTAACAGCGCTTTGTAGACTGCGACCAGATGCGCAGGCTTGACTGGTGCTGGCTTGCATGCCGTCATTCCAAGAAATGCATTGACGACTGCGGCCTCAACTCGGCGCTCTTCGCAATGACGAGACCACCACGAGAATGCATACATGCGCCTGAGGATAGATAAGGAGCACAGACCGTTGCGGAGCACGCGTAACGTCGTTTGCCATCCATCTCGCCTGCTTGGGATCATCGCGTTGCGAGGGTTAGTGGCTCCATTTTTTGAAGCTGAATGTGTTGGCATCCTTCAGTCCAATTATAAATCAATGTATATGGTGTGCATTCCTGCATGATGTGTATGACTGGAGCTAACGATCGCTTTCCTTTAATTGCGGGTGGAGCGCGCGTGCGCATCTAGATTTTTCGAGAAACGGCTTCGCAATGGTGCTTCACAGCGGGGCTCTTTACGACGTAACTAAGGGAGACCATGGCGGCTCAGGATTCAAAGCGGCGCGTTGCGCTGATTACCGGCGTCACCGGGCAGGACGGCGCATATCTCACCGAGTATTTGCTCGGTCTCGGCTACACCGTGCATGGGATCAAGCGCCGGTCGTCCTCATTCAACACCGCGCGCGTCGATCATCTCTATCAAGATCTGCATGCCGGCGACGTGCGGTTCCTGATGCACTATGGCGACATGACGGATTCGACCAATCTGATACGGCTGGTACAGCAGATCCGGCCGACAGAGATCTATAACCTGGCCGCCCAGAGCCACGTTCAGGTCAGTTTCGAGAGCGCGGAATACACCGCCAATGCCGATGCGATCGGCGTGCTGCGCCTTTTGGAAGCGATCCGCATCCTCGGCATGGAAAATGAGACACGGTTCTACCAGGCCTCGACTTCGGAGCTTTACGGGCTCGTGCAAGAGGTGCCGCAGAGGGAAACCACGCCATTCTATCCGCGTTCGCCTTATGGCGTCGCCAAGCTCTATGGCTACTGGATCACGGTGAACTACCGTGAGGCGTATGGCATGTTCGCCAGCAACGGCATCCTGTTCAATCATGAGAGTCCGATTCGCGGCGAGACGTTCGTGACGCGCAAGATCACGCGCGCTGTCGCCGCCATCGAGGTCGGCCTCGAGAACAAGCTTTATCTCGGCAATCTCGACGCCAAGCGCGACTGGGGCCATGCTCGCGACTATATCGAGGGCATGCACAGGATCCTGCAGGTCGACGAGCCCGGTGACTTCGTGCTAGCGACCGGCGAGACGCGGTCGGTCCGGGAGTTCGTCGAGTTGGCGTTTGCCGAGGTCGGACGCAGCATCGAATGGCGCGGCAAGGGCATCGAGGAGGTCGGCGTCGACAAGACGTCTGGCAAGACCTTGGTGCAGATCGATCCGACCTATTTCCGTCCGACCGAGGTTGATCTCCTGATCGGCGACGCCAGCAAGGCGCGCGCGAAACTCGGCTGGGCGCCGAAGACGCCGTTCTCGCAATTGGTGAAGGAAATGGTCGCCAGCGATCTCGTCCAAGCGAGGCAGGACGCAGCCGATGGCAAGCACGGCGTTTGAGCTGAAGGGCAAGAGGGTTTTCGTCGCAGGCCATCGCGGCATGGTCGGCGCGGCGCTGATGCGTCGGCTGGCGCGCGAACAGGCCGATCTCTTGACGGTGTCGCGGAGCGAGGTCGACCTGCGCGACCAGGCCGCGGTGAATGCCTGGTTTGCCGCGAAGCGGCCGCAGGCCGTGTTCCTCGCCGCCGCTAAGGTTGGCGGCATCGTCGCCAACAACACACTGCGCGCCGAGTTTCTCTACGACAATCTGGCGATATCGAGCAACGTGATCCAGGCGGCCCATGCCACTAGATGCGAGAAGCTGATGTTCTTCGGCTCCTCCTGCATTTATCCGCGCCTGGCGCCGCAGCCGCTGCGAGAGGATTCGATGTTGGCGGGCCCGCTGGAGCCGACCAACGAACCCTATGCCATCGCCAAGATCGCCGGCCTCAAGATGGCCGAGGCCTATCGCAGCCAGTACGGCGCCGATTTCATAAGCGTGATGCCGACCAATCTCTACGGCCCCGGCGACAATTATCACCCCGAATACAGCCACGTCATTGCCGCGCTGATCCGCCGCTTCCACGAGGCCAAGATTTCGGGCGGCGGCAACGTGGTGGTGTGGGGCACCGGCACGCCGCGCCGGGAATTTCTCTACGTCGACGATCTCGCCGACGCCTGTATCCATCTGATGAAGACCTATTCCTCGCCGGAATTGGTGAATATCGGTACCGGCGAGGACATCAGCATCGCCGAGTTAGCACTCATGGTGGCGGCCGCCGTCGGTTTTCGCGGTGAGATCAGCTTCGACGCGTCGCGCCCGGACGGCACGCCGCGCAAGCTGCTCGACGTCGGGCGGCTGTCCGGGCTCGGCTGGCGCGCCACGACCTCGCTCGAGGACGGGATTCGGCTGGCGTACCGGGCGTATCGGGCCGACAGCGACGGACGGCACCCGAGTGATCTGCCTGTTCCCGATAACGGGCCGATCATACGTATCAATCGGCGGTGAACGACCATCCTAGCTGACCTCACGTAACGATCAATTTTGCCTCCCAGTTGAGCGCGGATGGCAAGACGATCGCCCAGGGGGATTCGATGATCGACCTCCTTGGTGGCTTCAGCGTGATTGGATTGAAGCTGGGATCATGGTCCTTATATGGGCGCCTCAGGCGCGCCGTGGCTTTGTCGTCGACCGCGTCTTTGCCATTGGCAACCAGACCCAGAGCAGCTTGGCCTCCTTGCGTGCAAGGTCTGGTGTCCGAGGGCACCATCAGGACCGATGGTGCCGAAGCGGTGCCGACCGAACGCTGGGTACTTGAGAACGTATGTCGCTTTGTCGCGTTGACGTTTACGGCGGGAAACGGCACGCCTTGATCATCCGTATGTAGCGATACCGGATACGGTAGTTGACGAAGACCAAAGGCATGTCTAAAGCCCGGACGTATACGCGTCGTACGATGCTGTTGGGCAGTAGCTTCTTGGGTAGCGCGTTGTTCGGGGGCGTTATGGTGCCTACACCCAATCGGCCGCAGCGCAACGTTGCCATGGTGTTGGAGGCGGCCGACTCTCCCTTCGTCGTTGGGTGCACACAAGACGGCATTACCTCGTTGCGTTATCGTAACGATGCGTATGACACGGATTATGTTCTGCCTGGAGCCGTGCTGGGGACGGCTCACGCTAGAGTTCGCCGTGCCGGTTCCGAGTGGCATACGCTTCGAACCAGCGTTGATGCAACGAAGCCGATGCAAAGCGCGGCCCTTGAACTAGCCGCCCGTGATGCCGGTGTCCTTCTCACGACCCGCCTCGCAGTCGACGAGGCTGGATTGACGTGGGAGATCACGCTGCGGAACGACGCCATGGCGAGCGTGGAGGTTGGCGACCTCTATTTGCCCATGCCGATGAACACCGAATTTCCGGCAGGGCAACCGGTATCGGTGGCTGTTTTGAAGCACAGCTTCGTCTCGGGGCATGGATCGCACATCTTCTGGATTCGCGGCAACAGCACCGGTCCCTTCCTCATGCTCTTACCGGACGCGGACACGTCACTGGAATATTGGGATGTCCACAAGGATTCGGCCGAAGCCAGTGGGACGTGGTGCGCCTACATCTTGGGTGGGGCGGCCGCCGGCGAGGCAGTGGCGGGCGGGACTCGCTGGCGACAGCCGACCCATTCCCTGTCCCTGTCGCCGGCCGAGCAACGGCATTACCGTCTCCGCTTCCAGTGGGTTGCCGATTACGAGGCGGCGCGCAGGGCCATCGCGAACGCCGGTCTGGTGGACGTGGAAGTAATGCCCGGCATGACGGTTCCCAACGACCTGCATGTCGACATCGCGCTCGCGTCCTCCATTCCGGTGGAGCGAATCGAAGCGGAATTTACCGACGACACGGTGGTGCAACGGTTGCCGGATCGGGCTGGCAGGCAACTGTGGCGGGTCCGGTTTTCGCGATTGGGCGAGAACCGGCTGATCCTGCACCAGCCTGGTGCGCGCCAGACCTTTCTTGAATTCTTCGCTACCGAGCCCGTCGAGACGATGATGAAGAAGCGCGCAACCTTCATCGTGAAGCGGCAGCATCGTGACCCTTCCAAATGGTACGACAGTTTGTTTGGCGAGTGGAATATGGAGACGCAGGTCCTGCTTGGCCCGGACAATTACGACCGGATCAAGGGCTGGCGCATCTACGAGGTGACGTGCGACGATCCCGGGCTGAGCAAGCCCGCTTACCTCGCGACCAAGAATGCCGAGCATCCTGATGTGGCGGAAGTAGCGGCGCTGGATCGGTATATAGATACATTCGTCTGGGGCGGGCTGCAACGTACCACACAGGAGGCATACGCCTACGGCCTCTACGGCATACCCGATTGGAAGCAGAACAGGGAAAGCCGCGATCCCGGCCCAAAGGGTCGCCTGCATATCTGGCGGCCTTATGACTATCCGCACATCTTCGCGATGTATTTGGCCATGCACCGCATCGCGCGTGACCATCCCGCGATACCCACCCGCCAGAGCGCACGAGATTATTTGGTACGCGCCTACGGTACGGCGCTGGCCATGTTCACGGTGCCGATGCGCGTGGTGATGTGGTCTGCCTACCGCATCGGCTGCACCAACGAATGTGTCATCCCCGAACTGGTTTCGGCGCTCACGACGGCGGGCTTGACGCACGAGGCGGCGACATTGGAGGCGCACTGGGCGCGTAAGGTGCGCGCCTTCGTCGATCCGAAGACGGACCTGTTCAAGTCTGAATATCCATTCGATTCCACAGGCTTCGAATCAACGCAGGCACTGGCGCGCTCGGCCCTTGACGATCCTGTCGCCATGGGGGTTTCGAAGGCGACAGCGCGTGCCTTCGCGGAGCGTCAGATCGCTGCAAATCTGTTCTGCCGTGGCTGGCTGGAACCTGCTTATTACTACTTGGGCAGCGATTATCGCCGCACTGCGGGCGACGCCTATACGCTGACTTACATGGCGCAGATGGGTGGCTGGGCGCTGCTTGATCATGCGCTGAACGATGCAGACGACCCGCATCCGCTCCTTCGTCTCGGCTATGCGTCACAACTCAGCGCGTGGGCTTTGCTGAACAGCGGTCCTGCGTCGGCCGGTCATGGCTATTGGTATCCGGGCGAGGAGAATGACGGCGCGGCCGGTGGCGGCTTCGAGCCGGCGCCGAGCGGGACCACATGGCTCGGTCAGCCGCATCACCGTGGATCGTGGTATTACTCGTGCGAGATCGACCTGGGATTTTGTGGGGCGGTCCGCGCTGCCGCGACGATCGTTGCCGACGATCCCATCTTTGGGCAGGTTTGTTACGGTGGCACCATCGAGACGTTCGCTCACACCCTGCATATCTGGCCACGTGATGGCGTGCGGCGACGGCTCAACGTGCGCCTCCAGTCTCTCCGATTGGACTTGGTCCTGCTCGACGCCCGATTCCGGGCGGATCGACCGATCATTCTAAATTTGGGGGAGGGGCGGATCAGCCTTACGCCTGAGCCCTTTGCCCCATCTGCATCGGGAGTGACGTTCGAATTGCGGTACGATGACGGGAGGAAGCGCAAGGAAGTCGTCGACATCACGGACAGCCAGATCGTCGTCCGCTTGCCTGCGGCGCGCTTACGGCGGGGTCAGGTTCGCTAGATGTTTAGTCCCGGGCTTTGATGGTGCAACCTTATCGCACGATTCGAAGGAAGCTATGGGACAAGTTTTACACGGCTGCGCCAGCACGGCGAAGGCGGTCCGTCGAGTAATACAAAACAGTCAAGAGAGCTTAAGAGCGCTGGCTAGAGACTAAGCGCTACGGGATCAATCCCAACTCGGTCGCCAAGTGGAAGAGACCTGGCTCCGTCAGTGATCTGAAGACAGGACCCAAGAAGCCAAAGTTCACCTCTCGTTCGGTGGAGGACGAAGCCATTTTTATCAGGCGAGCATCAACTCTCTCCTCCCCAGCGGAACCGGTCGCAGGCTCCTCCGCTCACCACACCGAGCGAACTGGCTTGAATCTATCGTCATTGCTTGGCCAGCTGGGCATCAGCAGCGCCGGTGAGGTCGAGCTCGGCGGCAATCTTCGCGCGGCCGGAGCTTGCATCGGCACGGTGATCGGACGCGATAGCAACATAGACCGCCGGCAGCACGAAGAGCGTGAACAGCGTGCCGACAGACATGCCAGCGACGAGCACGAGCCCGATCGAGAAGCGGCTCGCGGCGCCAGCTCCCGTTGCAGTCAACAAGGGTATGAAGCCCGTGACCATCGCCGCCGTAGTCATCAAGATTGGACGCAGTCGGACGCGCGCGGCAATTTCTATAGCTGAGCGACGGTCAAGCCCCTTTTTGAGCTGCAGCTCATTGGCGAACTCAACCATTAGGATGCCGTGCTTGGAAATCAACCCGACCAGTGTCAACAATCCGACCTGGGTGTAGATGTTCATAGTCGCCCAGCCAAAGAATGGCGGGATCAAGGCGCCGACGATTGCCATCGGCACGCTGATCATGATGATGAAGGGATCGCGCAGACTTTCGAACTGCGCCGCAAGCACCAAGAAGATGATGATGATTGCAAAAGAAAAGGTAATCGCCAGTTGGTTGCCCTCGTGCACATATTGCCGGGCGTCGGCGAGAAAGTCGTGGCTGAAACCCGTGGGCAGTTTGTTTGCCTCGGCTTCGAGGAAGTCCACAGCCTGACCGATCGTGACGCCGGGCATCGGCACAGCCTGAAAGGTCGCGCAGTTGAGCTGATTGTAGTGGGTGAGCGCGTTCGGATCGGTCGCAGTCTCGATGGAAACTACGGTAGACAGCGGGAGCATCGCCCCCGTCGCAGCCTTCACATAATAGCTCCCGATTGCTTGCGGCGCCAGGCGTTCCTCACGTGGCACCTGCGGGATCACCTGGTAGGAGCGCCCCTGCAGATTGAAGCGATTGACGTAGTTACCGCCAAGTAAGGTGGCGAGCGCGCTACCGATGGTCTGCATGGTGATGCCAAGCTCGTTGGCCTTGGATCGATCAACCTTGATTCGTACCACCGGCTGGTTGAACTCGAGGTCGGAGTCGCTCACCATGAACAGGCCGCTCTTGCGCGCGGCATCCTTCAGCTTCGACATTTGCTCGTAGACAGATTGGAAGCCAAGCGTCGAATTGATCACCATCTGCACTGGTAGGCCACCAGAGCCGCCAGGAAGTGGCGGCAAGCTAAAGGCAAACGCGTTAATCCCTTCGATTTTCGACAGCTCGGCTTGGACAAGGGACTGTAGGGCGCTCGATGAGCGCTTGCGCTCGTCCCATGGCTTGAGCAACATGCCGGCCATGCCACTCTGCTGGCCGCTAATGCCATTGAGCACGAAACTCAAATCAGTCTCGGAAAATTTCTGTAACGCCTTCTCAAGCTTGCTCCCGTAGTAGTCGAGGTAGTCGATATTGGCGTATTTCGGGGCCTTGATTAGAGCGAAAACGATACCTTGATCCTCCTCGGGTGCGAGTTCCTTGGAAATATTCATATAGAGAAAGCCGACGAGGCCCAACATGGTCAGCGCAAACAGCCCGGTAATCGGACGATAGTCGAGCGAGCGGTCGAGCTTGCGGCCGTACCATCGTGTCATGGCGCCGAACCCGCGGTTCACAACTCTTGCGACCCGCCCCTCCTCAGCGCGCTGCAGGAAGAGCGAGCACATCATCGGCGACAGCGTCAAAGCGATCACGCCCGACACGATTACCGCTCCGGCTAGCGTAAACGCGAACTCGCGGAACAGCGCACCGGTGAGGCCGCCGAGAAATCCGATTGGGGCATATACAGCAGCCAAGGTAATCGTCATGGATACAACGGGGCCGACGATCTCTCGCGCGCCCCTCGTAGCAGCTTGGACAGGCGGCGCACCTTCTTCTAAATGGCGATGAATATTCTCCACCACCACGATCGCGTCGTCGACCACGAGACCGATCGCGAGAACCATGGCAAGAAGGGTCAGGAGATTCAATGAAAACCCGAGCGCCAGCATCATGCTGCAGACACCAACGAGCGACAAAGGAATAGTGACTACAGGAATGATGACCGACCGCAGCGAGGCCAGGAATAGGAAGATCACCACCACCACGACAACGACGGCCTCAATGAGCGTCGTCTCCACTTCATCGATCGATGATTGAATGAACTTGGTGGAGTCGTAGGCAACTTTCATCTTCAGTGACGGCGGCAAGTTACGCTCGATGTCGGGAAACAGGGCCTGAACGCCTCGCACTATGTTTAGCGGATTGCCTTGCGGGCTCGCCTGAACGCCGATAAAGACCGCGTGCTCGCCGTTCATGGCGACGCTGATGTCTGCGGTCTGCGCGGCAAGCTCGACTACGGCAATGTCTTCCATGCGCACAAAGCCGCCGTCATTGGCTTTGACGATCATGCGCTTGAAGTCATCGACACTCCGCAGATCCGTGTTTGCAGTGACATCGGAGATAGTGAAATTGCCCTTGGTCTGGCCGGCTGCGGCCTGGAAGTTGTTAGCGGCGATTGCAGCCGAAACTTCAGCCGGCGACACGCCGTGCCCCGCCATTTTCACAGGATCGAGCCATAGCCGCATCGCAAAACTCTGACCGCCCAGGATGTCTGCCGCTGCGACACCATCGACGGTTGACATAACGGGTTGCACGACGCGCGAGAGGTAGTCGGAGATCGCGCTTGCCGTCAATTCCTCGCTGGAGAACGCGATATACATGACAGCGGTGGCCTGACCGGTCGATTTGGTGACGACCGGATCGTTTGATTCCTTTGGGATCAAATATTTGACTGAGTTGACCTTGGAGAGCACCTCGGTGAGCGCCTCGTTGGGATCAAAATTCAGCTTGATGTAAACTTGGATCGACGAGGTACCGAGCACCGACGAGGAACTGATGTAGTCGACGCCCTCGGCGGAAGCGACTGCCTGCTCCAGGGGAGTCGTGATGAACCCCTGGATCATGTCGGCGGAGGCGCCAGGATAGGAAGTCGTGATATTGACGACCGTATTAGACAGCTTGGGATATTGCCGGATCGGCAGCACAGTGGCCGCGCGAAAGCCGACCAGCAAGATCAGGAGACTGACGACAATAGACAATACCGGACGTTTGATGAAAAGCTCGGTAAACGCCATCTCGACTCGCATTTCCAGAGGGGGATGCAACTACGCCAGCAAATTGCGGTACAGCAATGATTATCAATGCGGCGACTGCGCTAAAGCCCGTAATATGAGGGAAGCATTATCGGCTACTCTAAGGACTCACACGTTGCGGAGCATAGCGTGCCCAATCCTCCGCTTCTTCACCTTCGTCGCTTGAATGCAGGTTGGTTGCGCTGTTCTGATCACTCATCGCGATCTCGAATCGTGGGCACCTTTTTAAGACACAGCCCCCTAGTCTTTTTGCGTGCAGCCGGCCAACGGTCAGACTCAAGATGTTCGTCCTCACACCTGATTGGAACGCAACGACTTCTAGCAAGGCGTCACTTCGGGCTTCGCGCCGCCCGTCGATCGAATGATCCGGGTTCGCGATCGAAAGTACAAACGACCTGACGGGTGCTCAACTCTACAAAGGTAAGTGGGCAATATTGAATGGGCTGCAAAACACTATACCAAGGTTTGTCGAAACGCTCGCTGATCGCAGACCCGCGAAACTTGTGACCTTGCCAGACGCAAAGTTCTCGATCCTACAATATTCCGCAAGCCCCCCTCTCGCATCGCTAACTCGCTGAACAACGTCTGCTCGGAGTTCGTCCTTGGTACCAAGACGGTCGGAACGGTTGGGTTGAGCACTTCTTCCAGCTCAATATGCTGCGTAATGTTGGCTACGCAGTGCGCTACGGGGTTGCGCAACGCCAGTATTACGTTGTCGATCAGCCGGGCGATCCAACGTAGGCTGCTGCACAAAGCGCCGCGGGGCGTCGCCGTGGACTGTGGGCGGCGTTGAGCGTGTCACCGTCCAGAAGTTCAAGATACTGGAGTCGGTCAACAGTCTCTAAATGCATTGGCGATCGCAATTAGCCTTTCTCCCGGGCGGAATTCATCGAGCGCGGCGGAGAGTCCACGATTGAACGCAAGGGCCCGCTGACCTTCTTCCGAGATACCGGTTGCGACGGCTCATCGCGAGCCCATCCTGCTCGCGAACGGTCGGTACGGTGACGAGCTCGATTGGGCGATTGAGATCAATCGCCATGCGACGCACGACTGCGCATTGCTGAAAATCCTTCGGGCAACAAAACAGCACGTCGGGCTGCACCATGTTCAACAACTGGCATACGACAGTCGCGACACCGCGAAAATGTCCAGGCCTGAAGGCTCCGCACAGAGGTTTGGCGAGGTCGCCCGGTTCAATTAACGTCTCGAAATGACTCGAATAAACTTCCTGTGCATCCGGCGCAAAGAGGAACGCAACATCGGCGTCGCGGCACAGTCCCTCATCCTGCAAGAAATCGGGCGTGTAGGTGCTGAGATCCTCGTTCAGTCCGAACTGAGTGGGGTCGACGAAGATGCTGACGTTCGATCGCCGGGCTCAATCAAGCCAGCCCGGCGTCAGATCGTGCCAGCGGCCGAGTGAGCGCATAGCCGCGCGCCAAAATGCGCGCTTACCATCGTCGTATGCCGGAGGGCCCGGAAGTCGACGTCGCCTTTTTTGCTGAATGAAAGAGGCGGCCTCGCCTTACTTTGCCAACACCAGGATCGCAGTCGAGCGCGGCCTCAACGTCAGAGGGCGACTCTTCGCTTAAACCATTTCCTTGGTAGGCCAATGTAGTAGCCACGCCTCCGAAGTTCCGGCTCGGGCCTATTGAGCGTTTCGCAAATGGATTCCACAGGCGCGCCTGCATCAACAAGCTCGCGCAACAGTTCATCTTCCCGTCTGGTCCAGCGAGGAGAGCGGAGAGCCGCCTTCAAATTAACCTCTTAGCCCTGAATTCATGCGGTTCTAGAGAAGAACTGTCCGCCAGCCCCGGCCAACCTTTTCCGTGCCGAGCGCATTGCCAAGCTTGCTCTGCGATCTCGGCGTTCGTGTTCTGGAATGCGCAGTACAGTCCCAATCCGGATGACGAAAACTTATCTGAACAGATTTAAGTGTGATCAACTGTATGGCCTCCCATAGCGTCGCCTCGGCTACCCAGTGATCGTGTCCTCCTCATAAATGCCGGCGGAGGAATTCCTTCGAAAGCTATACGTTGGCATAGCCGAAGCTGCTCCTATGCCAACGAAATCTTGGAGCCACTAGGACTCACCCAGACCGTGACGGACAACCTGTGAGATGTGCGTGCGGCCCTGGAGTTAACCTGCGTGCGATGGCCTATCGCTAAGATCGCCCGCCGCGGCCAGAACCGGCAGTACCAAACGCATGCAGTGGACCGGGGTGCCTAGGGCGCAGCCAAGGCCGCCTCGACCAGCATGGCGCGCGCATAACTGCGGCCGATCTTACTGATGCGGCCGTGATGGGCAGCTCCCAGTCTCGACAGCCGCAGCCGCGGGTTGAGCCCGAAATCGCTCACCAGCTTCTGCGGGCTGTGGAACCGGCTGATCCTGCAGCGCAGCCCGCGTGATATCAATGCGGCCTGCATGTGTCGTGTGTATATCGGGCTGCCCGCACCGTGCTTCCGGTGCCTCGGCTTGGATTCCTAGCTGTCGATGCACCATGTCGCCTCCGGAGCAGCGCGGACGTGCCTCGGCGCCTCGAGTGAGTGAGAACCCCACGCTGTCCCTGCTGCGCTCGCTAGCTGAGCGCGCGGCATCGCTTCAGCACAACTCCGAAAAGGCTGCTCGCGCCTAAAAACTCTCGGTTCCAAATGACCTGACGGGAGCTGCTGGCGACACGACAACTACGGATCGCACTCTCGGCGTGTCAGAGGCGACCAGCCCTAAGTTCTCGGCTCATCGTGTCTGGAAGGATTTGCGAATGCGACGGGTGATTGGCATTGATGTCCACCGAAGCTTGGGGAACTGGTGCTGGGTGCAAAACACGTTCGACAGCGGGATTGGCTTGCAGCCTTGGAGCCAGTTTATGGCCGTTTTCCCAATGTTGTTTGCTGATCGTGAGGGTGCGTAGTCTAAACAGGGCCAAATGGATATCTTTGGGCCCGGCGACCTCTCCGAACTGATGAGGACTTGCCCGTGGCGCCGGCCATGCGGCGTCAGTTGCTGTCGCGATCCCGAGGAATGCGTCGGCCAGCGATATTTGGTGGCGGCTTGAAAGTAGCGTGGTCGCCCAGGTATCATCCATAATCGCGAAGCACCCGACTGGTGCGCCGGCACACGAGCGAGCAGTTCTAGCGCCTGATGGCCGACCATGGCATCCTTTGCAGCATGAGCCGTTCCGGGAAGTGTGGGACGATGCGGCCACGGAGAGCGTCTTCTCTTCTCAAGACCGAACGGACGGCAGGAAAGATCTACAGAACCAGACGAGGCCCGCGCCAACGTGTTCAGCTAAACTGAAAGATTTTGCAACAAGACCTCGCAGGGACTACTCCACCACGCCTATGTCAGCCCGGTTAAGTTCGGGCGCAAGACGGGTTTAGCTGACCCCGGTGTCCATTAAACCGGCAGCAGCTCACTGAGTTAAAGCTTGAGCACGTCGTCAACCTGCATGCGGCTCGTAGCATCGCACACGCCACGCCTGTATCACCACGATTGTAGTGCCGGCTTGTCTGCATGCTCGCCAGATATGCTCGGGGTCCGTTTCTACGTGGCTGAGGTGAGCGCCCGTAGTTGCCCAAGCTTGGCGGGCAATCGTGTTGATGTGCATGTGCCCATCTCGTGCGGCCATTACCACACCGATAGTGCGCCTTTACCCCGTAGGCCAGCCACCAATCCTGGTAGGCGTCCCTTGATCGCTCTTGGCGCTACAATTCCGCGGCCTGTGGGAGCTTGAGACACTCCCGCGAAGGCGAGGTGGTTAGCGTTGTTATGGCAAGGTTGGCCACTGAAGTTAGTGGGGCGTGGTAGGGACAGCGCTTTTTCGGACCAGCACAAGCGCCGAGTCACGTCGGGGCTAACTTCACCGGCAGCGTGGGCGCGGCAGGGACAGCGTCGAGTTCTCTTGAGGAAAGGCGCCGAGTCGCACCCGCGTTGCCGTCAATATCAAAGGGGTTAACCCGGTAGTTAGCTAGGCAATGGAGGTATGAAACCTACGCCGGGCTAGCCGAGATCAACATCGTGCCGGGAGGATGCGCCCTCCTGTTTGATGGGCCAGGTTTTAGGCCAGTATATCTCGCAAGTCATAGCAGCAGAAGAGTTGGCAAACGCGAGATGTCATTGGCCGTGGGCTGGCGATCCTACAAAGATGGGTATCCGCGAGACTTGTCTGAGTGACAAGCATCCCATAGCGCCGCGTCGGCTAAACGCACAGTGGTAAAACGCGATCGATAGCTCGCTACGCGGTCTGACGCGATGGGTTCGGATGGACTGTGATCGGCGTCGTGACCGGGCAGGCCGCACGCCAGGGCAACGTCATCTTCACGGGGCTTTTGATGAAGGACGCTGCCGACTTGGCCGACGCGCTGTCTTGGATCTCTACTTTCAAGCATCGTCGATCCCGCAAGTTATGGCAGGGGCGGACTGCGCCTGTCCTCCAGCCCGACTTGATCCCCCAACTAGCTCTGGGACGATCTGAAGAGCATCTGTTCGTCGATAGGAACGAGCGCTCGAGTACGGCAACAGATCACCTTATTCCTCCACGATAAGGCGTCAGGTCCGGGTTGATTTCGAGTCGCAATGGACGAGGGACGAGGGACGAGGACGGCACAGTAGCGCTTCGAGCATGCGACTCTTCAACTCGACAACGCTCGGCTCGTTAAACAGTGCCAACGTCCGCTCCATTAAGTCCGCATGAGGAAGCGCGCCCGCAGTTCAGCCGAGTGGCACCAGCGTATCGGCGAAGCGCCAAACCACATGGCGCTGAGATGGCAGCCGCTGCCAGGAGAAGCGCGCGCCAATACCATTTCGCCGGATTGAGCAACGGAACGACGGTAAGGCGGAACCCGATTCTGAAAGCGGCGCCTGCGAAACGAAATCGGCGTCAAGTACGGCGACAAAAGGCCGTGGAAAGCGGCAAAGAGTCGTGAGGGCAGCAGCATCAGAGCCCGTAGCGCGTAAGAAACCGACGGAATTGTGCGATCGGGCCGCCGGTGAAGATAACGCGTCCAGTACCCCCAATCGCGCAGCCGAAATCTGGCTCTCCTGCGAGATCTGAAACAATCACGGTGACATCAAAGCGCTGGAGGTGCTGCGCACTTGCACCCAGCAAAGGCGCCTCATTGTAGGACTCCCGACGAAGACTCCGTCGCGGGCTGGCGCGAGTTCGGCCTCGAGGTAGTTAATTCGATCCGAGAACTCGATCAGCGGCTGGCCGAACTTAATGTCGAGAGCGAGTAAGTGAAAGCGCGCATCGTCCATAGCCTGTTCGTGTCTGATCTTCGCTACGCTCAACGCCGCGTTGTTGGCATGTCTGGGACATACCGATGGCCAATACACGCGGCGTGGCTAGGATCTCGTCAAGATCGTCGATTGCACTACGCTGAGCGTCACCGCGGGCGTCGCCGAATCCATGTATGATCCATCGGCGCGGGGCGTCCAGTTTCGGTTGTTTGGGGACGATCGTATTTCTACGAGTTCCGTGCCGAAACGCTGCCGTCAGATGACCCCGACGTCCTAAAATTGTCCAACATCTTCGATGCTTCATTGAACGATTTTGACCAGGATTGCTCACGGCATCCAGGTGGCACGTCACTACGCAAAAGGAGTCTTGGAGTGGGCAAGATTCTTCTGAAGATCGACCTGAACGTACAGAGAGGAAGCGGTCAATTTTAATGCGCCCTGCAAGGGACGCGCTCCTGCATCGCCTTTCCGATATCAAATGATAAGCAACGCGTGCTTCAGAAAATACGGCATCTCAATTGATTACTCTGACCTCGGCGGCTCTGTACTTCGAGCGGCGTTTGTTGAAGCGACGATCGAAAGACACGCGCGTCCCCGGCGCCAGATCAGCGCCTGCGCAGTCGCAAAGGTCCGAAATGTGCACGAACAAATCCATGCCGTCGCAGTTGTCGGGTCTGATGAAGCCCCAGCCCTTCTCAACGCTGTAGGAGACTACCGTTCCAGTCTGCATCTCTGATCTAACGTGTGTTCAAGGCTATGGCATGGCCGCTTGGGCACCGGATTCGCAAGCCGCAGCAAATCGGCGGGGCGGACCAGACGCTCGCGACGCCGAGCCCGCCCCTAACATCGCCGTATCTGGAGCAATACGTGATGGTACCCCTAACCAAGCAAGGGCCGTGCCGAATTGAGAATTGGAGGTTCAGCAGGGACTTCGTAGCGGGCTGCAGGGTCAAGTTGTCGACATTCGTTTGAGAGCTGACGTCCGTCGTCAGACTCCTTGAACCAGCTGTAATACATCGAGGCGGCAATGCCTTCTGGGCGGCAGATCTCGAGATGTTCTCCATTCCGCGCACAGCACCATGCGGATCCTCTCTTCCGCCGAATAATGCCGGCCGGCTTTCTCGCCTAATGTCTTTTTACAACTTGTTCTGCCGGTGCTTTGCCCGGTCCGGATTTCTGTTTTATCTTCGCTCCCGCTGGCTACTATGAACCAGGAACTCCTCCCAAAGAAAACTCACACTGCCTGTTTCACAGGCCCTGACGGCAAATCCTCTTTATGTCAGCGCGGCGCCTCGGCTAGCTAAGTGCTGCGCAAGGTCAAGCGCCGGAACTAGTGCATGTCTAGGACAGTTCGCGAAGCTGGACTGGCAGGCCCAAGCAAGCATGGATCGTTTGCGCCGGACCAAAACCGCGCCGCACCCCACGTGCGCGTCACTCGGCAATCTGCACGTACTTCGCTATGGCGAGTAAGGTCTCGGCTTGAGGCTGCCGGCCCGGAAAGCTGTCGTAGGCTCGTGGCTCAACAACGGTCGCCTACTGTGCAGATTAGGCTGCTTCGTCGGATCATGCATCCTGCCGTGAGACGGGCTCGGCTTGAAGACTGTGAACGGTCTTCTAAACGCATCCTGAAATGCGCAGCATCTTCTCGACGAAACAATCTTAACGGCAGGGGACACTGCTTCGGTGGCAGTGCGAGGCAGCTCGCAACACTGAACTCGCTTGAGTAGCCGCGCTCTTGAGAGTGAACCAAATCAATGTCCATCGTTCATGGCAGCCGCTCGTCTTATTAGTTATTGTGCATGGTGGAATCTGCGCGAAGTTGATGGATGCTAGAGAGGGCAACGATGCGCGTATTCGAGACAACCCAAATTGGCCGGCCCACTGGTATCCGAAGAAGTGCCTCGGAGATTCCAGGCCGAAACCGACACGACCCCGGTGCAGACCATCGCGCTCGATGCACCGGGTACTATCGCATCGAAACGTGAAGGCGCCAGCTTTGAAGTGACAGGGCTTCGTAGGTGCGAGCTCAAATGTTTGAGTATTTTGCTGAAGGCGCAGGTATGATCACCATCATTGGCTGGTAATTTCTTGTTCGAAGCCGCCCTCCGTCTCAGCCAGCTTCCGGAGCGTGCGGAGGTCGACACGTCCGCCTGAGGGAGTATCAATATAGTCTATGTCTACTCCCGATCTCTCAAGACACTCCGACTTACACAGGGCTTCTCTTGCGCTCACACTTTGAACCGAAAAATGCCTCCGGCTAAACCCCGTTCGATGACACCTAATACTGTAAGGCACGGATCCCCCTCGTTGAGAGCGACAGTATAACTAACTTTCCGTAACAGTGCGACCGACCATTCTTGGTAGGTCCTTGCGGGCGCGTTTGCGCGATCACCGAGGCTCCTGAGCTTCAAACCGACTTTCTGAAGCAGAACTGTGAGATCCTCTCCAATCAAAGTGCTAGACATCCGTCGAACTTCGAGTAAGTCAGAGCCAGTACGCTGGATGGCTACGGTTATCGTCTCAAAGTCTGTCGGACCGGCGGCAGAACGAGAAATGTTGCGATACAGTTGCGCTACGATCCAGGCCTTCTGGAACAAATACTTAGTGGCAGGTCACGTCCCAGACAATCCGAAAACTTCACGTCAAGAGAGAAGGCGGAGCACCTCTACGCGAGCTACTGAAACTGGCGGTTTTCTAGCTTCTTGACTTGGGTTTTATCTGGACGACAGCCACCGGAGACCCTCTATGTACATACCAGCCCACTTTCGAGATTACGACCTCGAGAGCATTCGAGCGACAATCCGCTGCGCCCGATTGGCCAACCTGATCACAGCGACATCAGATGGGCCACTTGCGACGCCTCTTCCGCTCTTCCTCGATGAGAGCGAAGGCAAACACGGCGCGCTGTACGGGCACTTGGCGAAGGGCAATCCGCAATGGCGCACGGCCCCGATTGGAGAAGCTCTGGCGATCTTTAGTGGCGCAGAGGCTTATGTGACACCATCCTGGTATCCAAGCAAGCGTCAAACTGAACGCGTGGTGCCTACATGGAATTACATCGCGGTCCACGCCCATGGGCCGATTGAGTTCTTCGAGGATCCTAAACGCCTGCTTGAGATCGTGACGCGTCTGACGAATATCCATGAGATGTCACGTGCGACGCCCTGGGCCGTCAGCGATGCTCCCGTGGATTTCATTGCCGTCCAGTTGCGTGAAATCGTCGGCGTGCGCATCCCGATCACTATGGTAGAAGGCAAGCGCAAGATGAGCCAAAACCGCCCTACGCCTGATCGCGTTGGTGTCGCCACCGGCCTAGCGGCGAGCAAACTGGCACAGGACCAGGAAGTTGCAGCTCTTATCCTGGCTCAGGACTGAAACGATAATGTGCATGACCGTGGCCAACAGCGCCGATGGACATTACATCTGCAGCTCTCACACGCTCCAGCGGCATTAGTAGAGAGATTAACCTGGGCAATATAATTACCTCGCCACATTTACTAACCGAACAGTCAGCTCGAGCTTACCGCGCTGTAGACACTTGTCCGTATTCTGACAGAGGCACAATCTCGCATGAAGTTTACCAATTCTACAGAAGCATTGTTTTTCAACGCAATTGAATGATTACAAATGTATAACTGAAGATGTTCCGGGTTGGCGCCTCCTGCTCTCCGCTTCGGCTTCACAGTTCGACATTAGAAGTGGAAGTTCGATGATCGAGTTCTTTCGTCACTCGGTCCAACCATCGGCTTCTATGACTCGCGCCAAATACCATATTCGTTCGGTGCTATTGGCGATACCTGGTCGTCTTTCGCTTGGCACGATGCTTGCTGAAGATCATTCGCTCCGAGAGGCGAGAGAGAGAAAAACTGTAAGGGCTTACAAAAGCAACATGAGCACAACGGCTTTGATCGGTGGCGTCATTCCGAGCACCGATGTGGTGAAACGTGCAGCGCGCATCGGCGCCGAAATCAAAAATATCAAGCTATCAGGCGATCTACCGGATCACGCGATCGCTGCGATCAACAGCTTATTGCTCGAGCACAAGGTGATCTTCTTCCGTAATCAAGGACATCTCAATGACGCCGAGCAGGAGCGCTTTGCCGCTCGTCTGGGAAAGTTAGTGCCGCATCCGATGCTCGGTGCCACCAAGGGGATGGCGTCGCTCCTCGAACTGGACTCCTCTCGCGGCGGCGGTCGCGCAGACGTTTGGCATGCGGATGGGACCTTCGCCGACGCCTATCCCAAGATTTTGGTCCTGCGGGCCGTTGTAATGCCAAGGTTCGGAGGCGACACGGTGTGGTCGAACACAGCTGCCGCTTATCTTGGTCTGCCGCCGCCTCTACAACGGCTTGCCGACGGCCTATGGGCCGTTCACAGCAACGTTTTCGATTACGCCGGGATCGCGCGTGTCCGCGAGGTCGACAAGAAGCACTTTGACGAGGTGTTCACCAGAACGGTTTTTGAGACCGAGCATCCCGTTGTGCGCGTCCACCCCGAAACAGGCGAGCGGACGCTAGTGCTCGGCGCCTTGGTGAAGCACTTTGTAGGGATCGGCAAATACGACGGACAAAAGTTGTTCGATCTTTTCCAATCTCACATCACCGCGCCCGAAAACACTGTGCGCTGGAACTGGATAGAGGGCGATATTGCAATATGGGACAACCGCGCAACGCAGCATTACGCGGTCAACGATTACGGGGACCAGCATCGCGTCGTACGGCGGGCCACGGTCGAGGGTGACGTGCCTGTCAGCGTCGATGGCCGGAGCAGTGTAACGCGCTTGAAGGCGACCAAATAACTGCAGTCGGCACCCAACACCTCGCGTCTGAAAACTGAGAAAACCTGGTAATCGGAGTTGTATCGGGCGCGAACACACCTTTCCGACAAGATATCTCGGCTCTTGGCGCCAGCTCGGCAGCGCCTAGATTTAGCGTCGACCAACAGTTTCGGAAACCTTGAGCATCACTGTCCTTCGCCAGCGGCCGGTACGTGGCCTTCACGTTTCAGTTTAGAAAATCCTCGATCCGTGGCCATAAAGCGCGCCAACATGGGAGCGATGAGCTTAGTCGGATCAACCACTTGACCACCCTGACGCGTAAGCGCTTCTGCATATGCAATGAGATCACGATGCACGGCCGCAGGCAGCTCCGTACTCACTTTGACCGGCTTGTCGTCTGGAAGCTCTCCAATTTTGAGTTTTGGCATGTTGTCACCCTCTGTAGGGCGTAAGTATGAGGTCATGATTGACAAGAACACGAACCGGGAATCCAGGTCGCACAGTCAGAGTAGGCTGGATACTGAGACTGCGGCGAACGACCTGCTGTCCGGTTTGATTCAGTGAGTCGGAGGCGCCGTGTCGCAATGCCTGGATGATTGCGCTGTCGTTGCTGTTGGTATCCGAGCCGGCACCCAATTCGGTCCCGACCGCCAGAAACGTCGATAGTGCCGCAGCCTTGAACAGTTCACCCCAGTGATTTTCGACCTGATCTTCGAGGCCTGCATATCCGGCAGTATCAGCGCCAGGCTGCCGCTCGAGAACGATTGAACGTCCATTCGGCATGATCAGTCGGGTCCAAACGAGCAGAACGCGCGACTGGCCGAAAGTGACTTGGCTATCATAGACCCCGATTAGGCGCGCTCCTTGGGGCACTAACAAGAACCGACCGGTGGGCGTGTCGTATACGTTTTCGGTCACTTGCGCGGTGATTTGGCCTGGAAGATCCGATCTAATCCCTGTGATCAGAGCTCCCGGAATCACAGTTCCGGCCTGCACGATGTAGGGTGAAGAGGGCCTGGCGATACGGTCAGAACTGACCGTGCGGCGATCCACAGAACCGCTCACAAAGGCAAGCTTTCGGTCTTGACCGTTTTGCGCGGATCCGTCATCGCCGGTCCCCGCTGCATTCGATGGCACAGCGCGGTCACTTCCAACAGCCGCAGCGACGGGCGGACGTACTTCACTTCCATTGGTCGAAGCGAATAGATGACTGATGCGAGCAGCTTCGGTCTCTTGGCCCCGCCGCTGCTGGTCCGGATCAGCGCCGCTCGTCGGCAACTGACCTTGAGCGGCGAGGATCGGTCGACCGAGGTCCCCGGGGAGCGGCGGACCAAGCTGCGGGATCGACTGGCGCGGGACGCCAGTATAGTCCTTCGGCAGCGTCGTTATGCCGTCGGCCACATTGTGGTGGTCGGTACTGTAAAGTCCATCGGCCGCTTGATTACGTGCGCGATTGTTCTGTAGCGACCACAGCACCGCTCCGCCAACGACAAGCAGGGCAACCGCGCTCCCGCCGGCTAAGACCTTCCGCGACAACCGCATCACGCGCGGATGCTCTGCTCTCAGGCGGAAACTTTCGGACTGCTCGCCTTGTGTCTCCGAGGGAACTGCTTGCTCGTCATCGTTTGCATTCCGGGCGTTCATGTCGACGGCCTCCCATCAGTCCTGACAATCCTGACCTTCTGCTGATGCTCGCCGCCAAGCCGCAGTTCGGCGGCAGCAAACAGCCGATCGACGATCAATACGTTGGCGTAAGCGCGATAGTTGACCAGCTCGCTCTTGCCGTCTGGACCAATGACGAAGAGCGGAGGCATCTCGCCTTGCACGATCCCTGCCGGAAATTCGATGTAGACCTTGCGGCCATCGTCATATGCGGCGAGCGGCCGCCAGGGAGGACTGTCCCCTTCGATGGCATAGCGGGAGATGCGCTGCGGCGGCTCCGGAAGGACGGGCTTCAGAGCGACCGAGCGCGATCGTTCCCGTACAGTTTCTGGATAGTACCAAGCAACGGAGGGCATGTAAGGCCGCTCGCGGGAGCGGAGCTCGATTAGGTAGGTGCGCCGGTCAGTATTGACCACGAGGTTGGTCTCGATCGAAGCTCGCGTCGGCTTGACCAGGATATGGACGCGCCGTGTGTCCCCGGTCCCGCTCTCGGTATCGCCCACGATCCAGCGTACGGTATCTCCGGCCGCGATCGGTCCTGATCCCGTCAACTGTTCTCCCTCCTCGAGCGCGATATCCGTTATTTGCCCCGGTGCGGCGTAAATCTGATAGAGCGCTCCGGGACTGTAGGCGTAGATTTGGGCTGCGTTGAAATACCCCCGCTTGCGCGGCTCAACACGGGCCGCGCTGTTTGCCGTCTCAACCCGGCTCACCGGCTCCGCGTCTTCCTTCCCTACTGACTTACCGCCGAGTGCTGGCTTCCAGAGGGGTGGAACGTGAAGGGGTCTTGGCTTGTCGTCGAGAGCCACAGGAGGCGCCGGCAACGGAGGAACTTCAGCGTCATAGCTGATCTCCGGCGGAATGTAGGTCGCGCACCCGCCAAGCACCGACGAACTAAGCAGGAGAGCGAACAAAAATGCACGTTTCGAGTTCACGAACTCGCGCCGAGCCGAATAGAGCCTACGATGTTGGATGCAACGCTTCGTAGATACTTCTAACGTCATATCGTTCACTGACTCAACTCCTTCGACCAGTTGATGGCGCGGACGTAGACGCCGAGGGGATTCTTGCGCAGGCGTTCGGCATCGCGCGGCGTTTCGATTACGATGGTGAGAATGGCCGTCCAACGCTCGATCGAACTCAACGCGCCGTTGTCGTAGACGCGCTGGGTCCACGCGACCCGAAAGCTTTCTGACGAAGCGCGAATGACGCTCGATACGTCGACGGAGATTTGCTCCTTACCCAGCTTGGCAAAGGGATCATTGTTGCGCGCGTAGTCGTTGAGCGCAGCGGCGCCGCGATCGGTCGTAAAATCATAGGCACGGAGCCAGTTTTGGCGCAGAACGATGCCGTCGGCTGGCAGACCTCTGACATCCTCGATAAAGCGCGCCAGATGGTAAGCGATCTGCGCATCGGTTGGTCGATAGTCGATGTTGGCGGGCGCAACCCTTTGGGCCTGGCCGAGATGATCGACTTCTACCACCCAAGGCGTGATCGATCCCTGGTTAGATTGCCAGACAAGGCTGCCAGCGAGACGGCCGACATCATCAAGCAGCCGAACGCCATCAGGCGCCAGTTCTTGGCTTGCACCCGCGCTGATCCAATGCGTTCGTCCCACACTTGCGCCGCCTTTTGATAAGGCGTAATCGGCTCGGGCATGCGCCCGTAGTGAACTGATGGTCGTTTGAACATCGATGGTTGACCCTGATATCGAGTGATCGCTTTCAAGTCGTGGGATGGAAGGATTTGAGGCGCGCCGTGCGGCGGAGGTGCACTGGTCCGCCTCAGCGCTCTCGTTCGGACAAGTCAACGGAGGAACCACTGCCACCATGATCGCCCGAGCGGACGGCGTGGCCAGCAGCCGAGGCACCGTGCCGAATGGTCTGAGCACGCTTCATGCGGCGAACCCAATCGGGCTGCCCTTCGGCCGAGGTGCTCGTGGCCTGCTCGCCGGCTTGGCCACCCCCGAAGGCAGCCGCTGCTCGGCGCAAAGGACTCATCGCAGCCGAGGCGCCGGCCTCCGCGACGCCAGCAAGGCCGCCGCTTCGATAGGCGGCTGATGCTCCGCTAATGACAGTGCCGCTACCGCGCGCGGCGCCTGCAATCGCGCCGCCAGCGAAACCAGCACCGCCGGCGGCGACACCTGCGCCTACCGCAACAAGGCCGCCGGCCGCAAGGCCTGTTCCAATCGCGGCACCAGCGCCGAGTTGGGGTCCGCCCGATACTAGGCCGTTTGCGATACCCGGACCGAAGATACCGAGGCCCAGCAAAGAGAGCGCCGCAAGCACCAGGGTCATCGCGTCTTCAATGGTCGGCTGCGCGCCGCCGAAACCAGAGGTGAACTGCGAGAACAGGGTCGAGCCGATGCCAACGATGACGGCCAGGACGAGGACCTTGATCCCTGAAGATATAACGTTGCCCAAAATCCGCTCCGCCGCAAAGGCGGTCTTGCCAAACAGGCCAAAGGGAATGAGCACGAAGCCGGCCAGCGTCGTAAGCTTGAATTCAATCAGGGTGACGAAGAGCTGGATCGACAGAATGAAGAAAGCGAGCAGCACCACGCCCCAGGCGAACAGGAGAACGACGATCTGGACGAAATTCTCGAAAAAACTGATGTAGCCCATTAGGTTAGAAATGGAATCGAGCAGCGGTCGACCGGCGTCGAGTCCGACTTGGGCGATCCTTCCCGGTCGCAGGAAATCTGCCGCGGAGAGACTTGAGCCAGACGCTTTCAGCCCAAGTCCGGCAAAGCTCTCGAACATGATACGCGCCAGGCTATTCCAGTTGCCGATAAGGTAGGCAAAGACCCCGACGAAGAGCGTCTTCTTGACGAGGCGCGCTATGATGTCCTCGTCCGTTCCCCAACTCCAGAACAACGCGGCGAGCGTGATGTCGATCGCGGCAAGGGTCGCTGCGAGATACCCAACATCGCTACCGAGCAGCCCGAAGCCGTTGTCGATATAACGTGTGAACGTTTCCAGGAACTGGTCAATGATCCCCGTACCGGTCATGACTTGCTCGTGTCAGGTATCGCCAGCGGTGGATATCCTTGTGGGATTCGGCTCTGATCCTTGGGGGCGGGCGCTAGGCCCGTGGTGGAATCGCTTTGGCCAGCATCTGCGGGACCGTTCTTCTTGCCAAAAAAGCGGCGCCGGTTTTCGGACCAAACCTGCTGGCAATGGCGGTAGCTTGCCGTTTCCTCTGGAGCGACGACGCGGCAGCGCGCGAGGTCGGAGGTCGTCTGCTCTGCCTTTGGTGCCGGCGGAGAATCGTCTCCACCACGGAGTTGGATCGTGCAGGCGGCGACGGCCACTAGGCCGATTGTCGTAAGCAGCGAGAGCGCCCTGAATGCCTTTACATCGGTCATCAATGGAACATCTGCACGTTCGAGGATTGATAGCCCTGTCCTGGCGTCAGGAATCGTCTGAGCTGCTCTCGCCCCAGATCCTGGGCTGAGGCGCGCTGAGCGGCTTCGAGGCTCTGCGCCCTACCCTGCGCCGCCACGGCCGCCGTGAGATCGGCAAGCTGTTGCGCTTGAAGCGCGAGGATCTGGTTGCCGGCTTGAGTTGCCTGCAGGGCGCCGCCGGCACTTTGGCTTGACGTTACAAGTGCGGACGTTTGGATGCGATTGGTATCGAGGTTGCCGACGATTCCGGCCTGAACCCGGAGCGCGTCTTGCGTTGCCGCGTACGTATTTTGCCACCGCGATTGCGCGTTTGTGACAAGCATTTGGCTGGACTGGCTACGAGTAGCTGGCGCGTAGCTCGTCGAGAAGGCGCGATCAATCTGCTGGACGTCGTAGGCGATGCGCTGCGCCTGGGCGAGCAATTGCTGGGTGCGCTGGATCGAGGATTGCAGTTGCTGCAGCGAGGAATACGGCAGGTTAGCCAGGTTCTTCGCTTGGTTGATCAGCATCTGCGCCTCGTTCTGCAACGAGGTGATCTGATTGTTGATCTGCTGCAGCTCTCGTGCGGCAGTCAGGACGTTCTGAACGTAGTTGTTGGGATCGAAGACGATCAGCGCCCGTGCGGGCACCGTGACGCCAAGCAGGAGAGAGATGGCGCTAGCGGCCGCCAATAGACCAAGAGGCTTCATAGCGATTTCTCCAGATTGACGAGATTGGGGATCAGGTCTAGGGCCCAAGCGACGCCACGGTGCTGGAGCCAGGCCGGCACGAAGCCGTCAGGTCCGTGTTCGGCGAGGAGCTGCGCGATGGCAGCCTGGTCTGTCTTCGACGACGCCGCGGTGAATGCGAGCGCAACCTCACCGAGCCCGAGTTCGAACATCCGGTTGCCACGACGGGATTGACAGTAGTAGTCGCGCTTCGGCGTGGCCCTGCTCAGTAGCTCGATCTGGCGGTCATTGAGGCCGAAGCGGCGATAGATGGCAGTGATTTGCGGTTCGATCGCGCGTTCGTTCGGCAGCAACAGGCGGGTCGGGCAGCTTTCGATGATTGCCGGCGCGATTGCGGACCCATCGATGTCAGAAAGCGACTGGGTGGCGAAGATGACGGACGCGTTCTTCTTCCGAAGCGTCTTTAGCCATTCCCGGAGCTGACCGGCAAAATCCTCATCATCGAGGGCAAGCCAACCCTCATCGACAATAAGGAGCGTCGGCCGGCCATCGAGACGGTCCCCAATACGATGGAAGAGATACGCCAGCACGGCCGGCGCAGCACTCGTTCCGATCAAGCCTTCGGTCTCAAACGCCTGGACCGATGCCTCACCGAGACGCTCGAATTCGGCATCAAGCAACCGGCCAGAGGATCCGCCCAGGCAATAGGGTTGCAAGGCGCGTTTTAGGGAGTGCGATTGCAACAGGACTGACAGGCCCGTGAGGGTGCGTTCCTCCCTCGGGGCC
This sequence comes from Bradyrhizobium huanghuaihaiense, assembly GCF_025200885.1. Lineage (NCBI taxonomy): Bacteria > Pseudomonadati > Pseudomonadota > Alphaproteobacteria > Hyphomicrobiales > Nitrobacteraceae > Bradyrhizobium > Bradyrhizobium huanghuaihaiense. The sequence goes on from NZ_CP104172.1 coordinate 8,748,435, forward strand.
GAGGCGAGAGATGTCAGCGCTGACCACAAATGATCCTTGACCTCCGGGGTGATCTCGACCTTTTCCCGTGCCAGGATCGCGCAGATCCATTCCGTGGCCCATCCGCGCTCGGAAGCATCATCGATCCAGGCCAGCGGCTGCAGCGCAACGGGGTTTTCGCTTCCGTCGGACAGCGCGCCGCCGAGATCATGCCAGTCGCCCCCTATGGCGAGCGCGGCCGCCCGGATTGAACCACCGAAATCGAATGCAAAGACTTGAGAGTTCGGGTAACGGCGGAATTGCAGTGCCATCAGAGCGAGCAGTACGGACTTGCCAGCCCCCGTCGGTCCGACCACAAGGGTATGGCCGACGTCACCGACGTGGAGCGAGAATCGGAACGGTGTTGATCCCTCGGTCTTGCCAAACAGAAGAGGCGGACCCTTCAAGTGCAGGTCCCTGGCTTCGCCGGCCCACACGGCCGACATCGGAATCATATGGGCGAGGTTGAGTGTCGATACCGGCGGCTGCCTCACATTTGCATAGACATGCCCCGGCAGACTGCCGAGCCAAGCTTCGACGGCGTTCACCGTCTCGATCATGCAGGTGAAATCGCGCCCCTGAATGACCTTCTCGACCAACCGTAGCTTTTCGTCGGCCGCATTGGGATCGCGGTCCCAGATGGTAATGGTTGCCGTGACAAAGGCTTGTCCGATCTGATCCGACCCGAGCTCCTGCAACGCCGCGTCGGCGTCGATAGCTTTGTTGTGAGCGTCGGTATCGAGCAGCGTCGACGCCTCGTTGGTCATGACCTCCTTGAGGATGGCGCCGATAGACTTTCTCTTTGCGAACCACTGGCGACGAATTTTGGTCAACAGCTTTGTGGCGTCGGTCTTGTCGAGCATGATCGCCCGGGTTGACCAGCGATACGAAAACGCCAGACGATTTAGGTCGTCTAGGATCCCCGGCGTCGTGGTGCCCGGGAAGCCGACAATAGTCAGCACCCGCACATTGGCCGAACCCAGTATCGGCTCGAGCCCGCCGGTCAGCGGCTGGTCCGCCAAAAGCGCATCGATGTACATCGGAATTTCTGGCACCCGAACGCGATGACGCTTGGTCGAGATCGTCGAATGCAGGTAGGTCAGCGTGTCCTGATCATCTAGCCAGATGCATTCCGGCATGAATCCTTCGACGAGTTGAAGCACGCGGTTCGTTTGGTCGATAAACCCCTGGAGGATCTCGCGCGCGTCGGCTCCGACGGCGCGGTCGCGCCCCTCGTAAAGCAGTTGCTCTGCCCTGGCGGCCCCTTCCTCTGGAGGCAGATAGAGGAAGGTCAGGAAGTAGCTGGACTCATAATGAGCACCCGCCTCCTCGAACTGAGCTCTGCGTTCCGCATCGACCAGCGCAGACGCGACATCCGGAAAGGAGCTAGGCGGGTAGGCCCCCGCAAAATGACGCTGCGCCTCGACGAAGACGGCCCAGCCCGATCCCAGGCGACGCAAGGCGTTATTCAGGCGACCGGCGACGCCGACAAGTTCGGCCGGTACCGCGCTGTCGAGGTCAGGCCCACGGAACTTCGCCGTCCGCTGGAACGAACCGTCTTTGTTGAGGATGATTCCCTCGTCGACCAAGGCTGCCCAGGGCAGAAAGTCGGCAAGACGGGCGTTGAAATGGCGATATTCGGCAAGGTTCATCATGACCGAGATCTTAGACGTTGAGATGGCTGGGAATGCGCAGATGTCGGCGCACCACATCGACGAAGGCGGGATCGCGCTTGGCGGCCCAGACGGCGGCCATATGGCCGATGAACCAGAGGACAAGACCGGCAATCCACAGCCGAAGTCCGAGCCCAAGGGCTGCCGCAAGCGTGCCGTTCACGATCGCAACCGATCGCGGCGCGCCGCCCATCAGGATTGGCTCAGTGAGCGCGCGATGAACGGGCACGACAAAGCCTGCCACCTGATCATCCATCAGATCACCACGCCGCCGCCGAAGGAGAAGAACGACAGGAAGAAGCTTGAGGCGGCAAACGCGATCGACAGACCGAACACGATCTGGATCAGCCTGCGGAAACCACCTGACGAGTCCCCGAACGCGAGCGTGAGCCCGGTCACCACGATGATGATGACGGCGATTATCTTAGCGACCGGACCTTCGACCGACTGCAAGATCTGATTGAGTGGCTGCTCCCACGGCATGTTCGAGCCAGCCGCCCATGCCGGCGCCGCTCCCAAAAGCACCGTGCTGAAGGCTGCCAACGATGCACCTCGAAGAAAGGGAAATTGCTGACACATGTCAGTCTCCTGCTGTTGAAAGGCTGTAGTCGCCGGCGGCGCCAAGGCCCGAGACCAGGGCGAGCTCAGCGAGGCGACGGTCAGCACCGCGCCCCGCCAGCACGGGGATAATGTTGATGGTCTCGGCGATCAGGGCACGCGGAACCGTGATGACGGCTTCCTGGATGAGTTGCTCCAGCCGCCGCAGCGCTCCGAGCGCGCTGCCCGCATGGATAGTGCCGATGCCCCCGGGGTGACCGGTGCCCCAGGCCTTGAGCAGGTCGAGCGCCTCGGCACCGCGGACCTCTCCAATCGGGATACGATCGGGACGCAGTCGCAACGAGGACCGAACGAGGTCCGATAGCGTGGCCACACCATCCTTTGTCCGCAAAGCGACGAGATTGGGTGCCTTGCACTGCAGCTCGCGCGTATCTTCGATCAGCACGACCCGATCGGAGCTCTTCGCGACCTCGGCCAGGAGCGCGTTCGTCAAGGTTGTCTTGCCGGTCGATGTCCCGCCGGCGACGAGGATATTCCTCCGTGCGGCGACCGCATCCTTCAGGGTCCTGGCCTGCTCCGAGGTCATGATCCCCGTCGCGGCGTAGTCGTCGAGCGTAAACACTGCGACGGCGGGCTTGCGGATAGCAAAGGTCGGTGCTGCAACGACCGGAGGCAAAAGACCTTCGAAGCGCTCGCCGGTCCCAGGCAATTCGGCCGAGATCCGTGGCGAACCGGCATGCACCTCGGCACCGACGTGATGCGCTACCAGGCGAACAATGCGTTCGCCATCCGCTGCGGACAGAGTTTCGCCTGTGTCGATCAGGCCATTCGACAACCGGTCGACCCACAGCCGCCCATCTGGGTTGAGCATTACCTCGATGATCGTTTCATCCTCGAGGTAGCCCGCAACCGCCGAGCCAAGCGCGCTGCGCAGCATTCGCGCACCGCGCGAACTCGCTTCCGATTGAATAGAATGGATTGCCACGGTTCGCCCCCACGAATGAGGACGCCCAAAGATCGCCCTCAGATGGGGACAATTAGAAAAGCGACCAATGGACTTGGCGCAACAAGCGCTTTCGGTGATCGTAGGCTGGCGTACAAAAAGAATGACTGAGAACCGATATTTGACGGCTACTTAATCGTATCCGTTCGCTGCGAGTTGCTGCTCACCACTCCGCATCGTCATCCGCGGGCAGCAGGATGACTGAATCCTCATACAACCCAACTGACTCGACAGCGTAGGAAACATCAGCCGGCTTGAAGAAGAGGATTGAACTCATCCACGAAGCGATTGATCGGCGCCAGGGCATCGCGAACCAGACGAACGCCGCGATCTGCAGTGCTACGTTGAAACCGAACGCGACTTGATAGGCTTGGACGGGCCTATGGCCATCATTCGCAGACCATTGCTCCAGACTCAGACCTGTCGCGTATTGTGCTAGAAACGCCCAACCAAAGTGCAAAACGTTCAAGGCGCCGTTGGCACGACCGGCAAGCTCGGGCGGAAAGTAATCTGCTATCACCGCGAAGCTGACCACGGTTGCCGTTCCGACAATTGCGACAACAGACCAAGGCAAGATGGATGGCAGAGGCGTTCGCAGGATCAAGGCAAACTCAGCTGCGATGAACAGAACTGCAACCAGCGCCAATATTGTCTCCGCCCCTATTCCCCTTCGTTTGATGCAATGGACCGTCATACCGAATAACCAGGCACCACCGCTAAGTACGATCGACATCATGAAAAGCTGTCTGACGAGACTTGCGCGATCAAGCCCCTCCACGTCGGTCAGCCATGGCGATGCCCACAATCCCTGCAGGGACCAGGCCGATCCAATACAAGCCGCCGACAACGGGGCCATTCGCCAGAAGCGCCGATCTCCAAAAACAGAGCTTAGCGTCGTGGGGGTTGACGCTATCGATGGGACATTGCCTCGTTCGGGCACCACGACATAGATAAAAATGGCCGTGGCACCGGTAGCGGCCGCCAGGATCTCAAAGAGTTGCCTCCAGCCCATCCAGGCGAGTAGGTGTTCAAGGGGAGCCGTAGCGGTCACCGCTCCGAGCGATCCCAGCATGATCATGTAGCCGTTAAGCAAGGCGACTCGTTCCCTGGGGAACCAAAGGATGATGGACTTCAGCCCTGCCGTCAGCGCCGCCGCGACGCCAAGCCCAATCATTCCACGCGCGATCAAGAATGACAGAAAGCTGGTCGATACCGCGAACAGTCCGGCGCCCGCCGCGGCAATCAAGAGTAGAACACTCTGGACGCGACGCGTACCAAAGCGGTCCAGCAAAATGCCGATGGGGATCTGAGCCGCCGCGAAGACAAGGAAATAGACCGACGTAAGCAACCCGAGGTCGGCAGTCCCAAGCCCAGTATCCGAGCTGAGACGACTGGCGATCAAAGCGTTGATCGTTCGAAACAGATACGAAAGATAGTATCCGGCAGCGAAAGGGAGAAAAACGAACGCGATTCGACGCCATGTTGTTGAGATTTGCATGCTGGCCCCTTTTGCTCTCAGCTCGTGCGAGCCGATAGCGCGTCCAGCTTTTTGTCAGATCGGCTGAACTGCTGCGGTCGTAGGCTGGCGTAGAAAAAGAAGGACCGGCGAAAGGGTCTTTCTACTGGTTCAATCAGGTTTCTTCGGCCGATTCCTGACGGCGGATATCTTCTGGGATTTCGCGCAGAAAGCTTTGCCCTTTTTGCAAACGGCGCCCGAGCACCTCGACAAATCCTTCAAAGCGCTCCCTGCCCTTTGCTTGCGCGGCCGCCTGCGCGTCGTTTGGCAACGGTGGTGTGATCGTCAACCAGAACCGGATGAAGAGGGCCAGGGTCTCCGCCGTCAGAGCGACGTCGCGCTCTAACCTCTGCATTTGACGCGACAGCAGATCCAAGCGCCGAGTAAATGCTGCCTCCCGCCTGTCCGCTCCGTCCGGTGACAGAAACGAAGCAACCGCCGCCTCCACGATCGCAGAACGAGAAAGCTTCTTGCGATCGGCGAGTTCCGAGATCTGCTTCAGAAGCTCCGGCGGGAAATACACATTCATCCGGTCGCGCATGATGCCTCAGAGCTCCATGCCGTCATTCGGGTCGAGTGCGGCTTGACGGGCCACACCTCGCATCTGTTGTCGCAAGAGCCGGGACTGACGGACCGCGTCCTCATCGTCGTCAAGAACAACTGCAAACTCCTCTGCCGGTGTCGGCTCGGTCGTCTCCTTGACGATTGCCACGTGGTCGGGCAGTTCGGGCTCTCGCCGAAGACCACTGTTCGCGGTGTCTTCCTCGACCTAGCGGTTTTGTCAGTTGGACCTCCCGGCAGCTTCGGCGTTCCGAGCGCTGACCATCCGTCCGTTCGCGATGATCGACCGGCCTTCGCCGGATTGGGCGGCGGTAGAACCCGCTCGGTGAATCGCCGATCCTCGTAGTAGCGGACCTTCTTCGCGCGGATCGGCGGCGTGCCCGCCACCATGACGATCTCGTCTATTGGCGGAAGCTGCATGACCTCGCCCGGGGTCAGCAGCGGCCTCGCAGTCTCCTGCCGTGAGACCATCAGGTGCCCAAGCCATGGGTTCAACCTGTGCCCGGCGTAGTTCTTCATCGCGCGCATTTCCGTCGCGGTGCCCAGCGCGTCAGACACCCGCTTGGCGGTCCGCTCGTCGTTGGTCGCGAAGCTGACGCGGACGTGACAGTTGTCGAGGATGGCGTTGTTGGGCCCGTAGGCCTTCTCGATCTGATTGAGCGATTGCGCGATCAGAAAACTCTTAAGGCCGTACCCCGCCATGAAGGCGAGCGCAGACTCGAAGAAATCAAGCCGCCCGAGCGCTGGGAACTCGTCGAGCATCATCAGGACTCGATGCCGGCGGTCACGGGCGTGCAAGTCCTCGGTCAGGCGTCGGCCGATCTGGTTCAGCACCAGGCGGATCAGGGGCTTGGTCCGTGAGATATCCGAGGGAGGCACCACAAGATACAGCGTCGTAGGGCGGCTATCTGCGATCAAATCGGCGATCCGCCAGTCGCAACGGCAGGTCACCCGGGCCACGACGGGATCACGGTAGAGCCCGAGAAACGACATCGCGGTGGACAGGACGCCAGAGCGCTCATTCTCGGACTTGTTGAGGAGTTCGCGCGCGGTCGACGCAACCACGGGATGAGCGCCGCGTTCGCCAAGATGCAGCGTTGTCATCATCGCTTTCAGCGTCGCTTCGATCGGCCGCTTCGGGTCGGACAGAAAGCCGGCCACGCCGGCCAACGTCTTGTCCGCCTCGGCATAGAGGACATGGAGGATGGCGCCGACCAGGAGCGAATGACTGGTCTTCTCCCAATGGTTCCGCTTGTCGAGTGAGCCTTCGGGGTCGACCAGGACGTCGGCGACGTTCTGGACGTCACGAACCTCCCATTCCCCGCGCCGGACCTCGAGCAGCGGATTGTAAGCTGAGGATTTCGGGTTGGTCGGGTCGAACAACAGTACGCGGCCATGTCGCGAGCGAAAGCCGGCCGTCAGTTGCCAGTTCTCACCTTTGATGTCGTGCACGATGGCCGAGTCCGGCCAGGCCAGCAACGAAGGAACGACCAAGCCCACCCCCTTGCCGGACCGAGTGGGCGCAAAGCACAAGACGTGCTCCGGCCCGTCATGGCGCAGGTAGTCGTTTTCTAGCTTGCCCAGCACCACACCATCCGGACCGAGAAGTCCGGCCGCTCGAACCTCTTCGGCATCAGCCCAGCGCGCCGAGCCATAAGTCTCGACGTTCTTGGCCTCGCGCGCCCGCCACACCGACATGCCGATCGCCGCCGCGATCGAGACGACGGTCCCCGACGCCGCGATGAAGGCACCCTCGACAAAGACCTGCGGCGCATAGGCGTCGTAGACGAACCACCACCAGAAGAAGACCGGTGGGTAATAGATTTTGAAGCCGAACAGCTCAAACCAGGGTCGCCCAAGCTCCGGCTGCCAGGCGAGCCGCCAAGCCGTCCACTCAGATGCCCCCCAGATGGCCACTAAAACGATCAGGCCGACAACGATCACTTGTCCCCAGAGGATTTTGGTTCCGGACATCTCGAACGCCCTTCCGCAACTGAATTGGAGAGATTGCTAGAGGCCGAGGTCGCGCTTTCGACCAAAGGCCCATTCGACACCGCCGCCGTCCTTTATGACGCCGGTGACGTGCTGGCCGAGCCTCTTTTCGAGCTCGCGCGACCAGGGCACGAGCTGGAAGCCGAGCCCGTTGTCGATCATGGCGAAGCGCCCCGAGCTGAGCGTCAGCCGATGGCGGTACGTGCCCGCCACATGCTCCCCGGACGCGACGTTCACATGAGGCAGGCTGGTGTCGGCCGAGACTTTTGAAGCCACCTCGTCCAGCTCGCGTCGGCGCAACGTGTTCAGGAGGTCGCGCTGCAGAATGACGCGCTGTCCCTGCCGTCGCGCCAGACCTTCCTGAACCAGATGCTCGGCGCGCGCTTCCATGGCGTTGCGGGTCTCTCGGCCGAAGCCAACCATCGCGAGCGGCATGGGATCTCGGTCAACCAGCCTGTGGTCGAGCCAGGTGGCCCCTCTCGCAGTGATCTGCTCACGGAGATCGAGATCGGAACGGGTTGCGAGCACTACGGTTGGCCGCGGATCGCCGGCTTGACCGAAGCGTCGGACTTCAACGATACCGCCCGCCGGCGGAGCATGTTCGAAAGCCTCTAGGCCTCGAAAGCGCACGTGGTGCGCTCGTCCATCTGTCCCATCGATCAGGGCGTAGGCCTCGCCGGTCAGTTCGTCATGCAGTCCTCGGTCGACCAGTCGTCCGATGATCTGAGATGTCGGCTGTTCACCCTCGATGACGTAGTCGGAAATGCCGCGAGCTTCTCCGCGCTCGGTGAAGGCGCGGTGCATGGTCTTGATGATGTCGCCGCGCATGCCGAGGTCGCGCAAGCTGCGCTCGGCTTCCAGCCCGACCATCCACTCCCCGGGCGCGGCGGATGCAGCAAGGCCCATCTTCTCCAGGTGCTGAAGGCGACCGATCATCAAACGCCTGATCTCAGGATCGGACTTGCCGGGATTCTCTGGGCGAAGATCGATATAGCCGGTCGCATCGGCCGCCAGCCGGATCTCCCGATCGAGCCGCGTCCATCGCTCCGCCGTAACTTCCGTCTCCAGCGAATTGCGGATCTCGTGCTCTGGTTTTGGTCCCAGTTCGATGGCGACCAGTTCCTCGGCGCGTGAGCGCAGGCCCTGGCTGATGTAGTCGCGGGAGATCACGAGATCCGTCCCTTCCTCATCTACTCCCCGAACGAGAAGATGAACATGGGGGTTGTCGGTGTTCCAATGATCGACAGCCACCCAATCAAGCCGCGTGCCGAGATCGGTCTCCATCTGCTTGGCGAGATCGCGGGTGAAGGCCTTGAGGTCGGTCATGTCGCCGGCGCCCTCTGGCGAGACGATGAACCGGAAATGATGCCGGTCGTCCTTGCAACGTTCAGCGAAAGCCGCACCATCAGCCCGGTCGCCGCCAGCGTCGAAAATCTCGGCCCTCTCGCCGCTCCGGGTCACCCCATCGCGCTTCAAGTATGAGAGATGGGCGATCAGTGGTGCTGAACGGAAGGCTCGTCCCTTGTGGCGAACGACGCGCGCCTTCACCACGACGCGCCGTGTCCGACTGAACAACCGGCTGCGATTAAAAGCGAGCCGGCCGCGGCCGAACGTCGAACGTCCGTAGAACGCAGAACGCCTGCCGGCCGCCACCTGACCAGAAGTGTGACCGGCCTTCTTCGCGGCACGCAGCACTTGGTTGATGAAGCTCTTGGGCGTCGGCGCGCGGGTGCTGCGGATACGCCCGGGCCGAATGCGCAGATCGCTATCGCCGGCGGTCATGGCCGAGCCTCTAACAGCATTAAAACAGCTACAGTGCCGAAAATGCCCTTGATCACATTGTTCAAAGCGCAAGGCGCGGCACGCGCCCCGACCGACCGGCACGCCAGAACACAAGCCATGTCAATGGCTTGCGGTTCGACCGGCGAGCCCCTTTTATCTCGCCCTCTTAATCGGTCGTCTCGTCCGCTTGATCTCACCCATTCTCGCTTCCTTTCTCTTTTGCGACAAGGCCCTCTGCGCCACGCTTGAACGCGATGCGCCACAACAGCCGCGAGTCCCGGTGCGCCGTGCACTCTTCCGCGCTCATCGACGGCGTAAGGTCGCTGCAGCAAGGCAGCGGGGATGCCGTCGCGTCGCAATTTTCCCTCGGCATGACGGAGCCACATCACAGGCACTCCGGCGTGGTCCAGGCTGCACGTCACGTGCGTGGCCACAGGCAAGATAGCGTGCGTTCCGTCGTCGTTGATCTGCACCAGGTCTCTTCCGCTGTCGCGGAGCTCCGTGTTCAAAATACTACTACGCTGATCGGGTCATTGATCTGCAATCGGATCGCGTTTAGTCATGCATGGGCTCCGAGCAGCTTGCGTTCCTTGGCGGCGGCACGTGCGCTCACGTCCGCTTGGGATGCAGCCGGATCGCCACAATAAAATGTGCCGTCGATCCACATCGCATGCATGATCACCGCAAGCTTGCGTGCCACCGCAACGGTCGCCTTGCGATGGCTCGTGCGTTTGGCGATCGCAAGCCCCCAGGTCTTGACTTTGTCCTTGCGCTTAAATCGGGTCAGCAACGCGCTGGCCGCCTCATAGAGCGCCCGCCGCACGTCGGCATCGCCGGCCTTGCTGATCCGCCCCTGCACGTCGATCGACGAGCCGGACTGCCAGCGCCGCGACGTCAGGCCAAAATAGGCCGCCACATCGCGCGACCTTTTGAAGCGCGGCGGATCATCAACCGCTGTCATGAAGCTCAGGGCAGCCACCGGCCCGACGCCGGGAATCTGCATGAAGCGCCGGCACAATTCATGGCTCGCCACCAGCTTGACCACGAGATCGTGCAGCAGCAGTACTCCTTCCACAGCGCGGCGCGCGCGTTCAGCATGGCATCGATCAGCTCGCTGACCAGCGCATCGCCCGCCACCGCCTCGCGCACGGCCTGCGCGAATCCGCCGCGGCCAACATGACTCAGGCGAATGCCAAACACCTTCAGCGAATGCCGAATCGCGTTCTCCAGATCGAGAAACTTGCGCTTCAGATTGCGCCGGTGCGTCAGCAATAGCCGCAGCCGGTAGCACGCTTCGCTCTTGATATGCGCCTTGCGGAACCAGCCGGTGCGCATCAAATGCGCTAGGCCGAGCGCGTCCGTCCGGTCGGTCTTGTTGCGCTGCGCCTTGAGCGCGGCGCGCACGTGGAAGGTCTCCAGACAGATCACCGGCAGGCCGAGCTTGAGCAATTCCGGATGCAGCCAGGGCGACAGCGACCCCGCCTCGTGGCCGAGGCGGCGCAGCCGGCCGAGATACGGCTTCAGTGCTGTCTTGATCGCATCCGGATCGGTCACCACCGCAACCTCCAGCGCTACCTGCCCCTTGTCATCCACCACGCAGATTGCCGTCTCGTCCATGCCGACATCCAGGCCACAAAAGAATTCCATCACACGCCTCCCGCGTTGCTGAGGCGGCGCAGTTTGCGGGTTATTCATCGCGCAGACCACTTGCTCGGCCGCCGCAAGTCCCGGCGCAGACCGATTACGGGCGGCCGTCCTGCCGTCGTAGTCCTCCGCCCGCCCCCGACTGTTTGCGGGCGCTTGCGATAGCGATCGTTACCCGAAGGGCCGAGACACCCGAAGGGTGGCTCGGTGAGGAGCGAAGCGACGAGTAGAGCGTGGGCCGAAGGCATCGCCCATACGCCGTCACCTTGCGAACCCGCCCACTTGGTCATTGCGATACCTCCGACTCCGATCGAGGGACGAACACGCCAACAGGTCGGGGAACCACGTGCGAAACATCGGGCCCTGAAATTGCGGTCATGACACGACTGGACGGCGTGAGCGCCGGCAACCGATCGCGCGTTTTCATGAGATCGGATCGCGTGACGAACAGCGTCGCTGCTGCTGATGACTGTCGGCTGGACGTCCACCTCGCCGGCAGTTCGATGGCAAGCAGGTTTGCAAGCCTTGCGACGTATGCTCGCGTCTCGTCTGGCAGAGAGCGGCCTGCGAGATGCTCCTCATAGCGAGAGGGTCCTGCGTTGTACGCAGCAAACACGCCAGGCGAGCCATACCGATCCAGCAGTTCGCGCAAGTACGCCGTGCCCGCCAGAATGTTGTCGTGCGGGTCGTAGGGGTCGTTCCCGAGATTGTAACGCTCGCGCAGTTCCGCCCAAGTCGCCGGCATGATTTGCATCAGGCCCATTGCGCCTTTTGGCGATCTGGCGTGCACGTCACCAGCACTCTCAATGCTTTGGACTGATCGGATCCAGTTCGGCGCGATCGCAAAGCGTTGTGAGGCTTCATTGATGAAGCTGGCAAATGAGTGAGCGTTCTGACTGATCGCCGGCTGGGCGGCTGATCCGCTCTGGGCGGAAGCAGCACTGCCACACGCGGTCAGCAGAAGCATCAGGGGCACGACAGCACAAACGCGCGTGCCCAACCGACCCCAGCACGCGGTCGGGCTCGCGCCAGCCTTGCAGACATCGATCGAGACGGAGGAACGGACCCGCAATCGATCGAACAGAGGAATCGCGGGACGAATATGTCGAACAGGCACGATCACTCCTCCCAGGTCCACACCGGCATCGCACGGCCGATCACGCTAGATGCCGGAAGAAATCCAAAATACCGACCGTCAAGAGAGTCGTCCGACTGCCAGTTCATGAGAAACAGCTCGCCGTCGCCGACGACGCGGCAACCCTGCCATTTCGGCAGCGGCCTGCCTCGTCCGTCGTGATCCCTGGCCTCGCCCACCGCCACGTCGTCGACCGAAATCGCACGGCCGGTTCTGCAAACACTCTGCCCCGGAAGAGCGAGCACGCGCTTCAGCATGGGGACGCCAAGGGGCAAATAGCCGTTAAGGTCGAGGAAGGTCGCGAGCTGCTCCGGCGGCTGCACGGCGACCAATTCGGTGACTTGGAATTGGTCCGCCGGTCGGAGGCGGTAGAGACCGATCGGCACGCTCGCGGATGCATTCCAGATGTAAAGCGGAAGCGGCTCCAGGATGATCGTCGCGACGAGCGCAGCAACAACCCAAATCGACATGGCCAGCATCATCAGGCGGCCATTCATCGCATCACCTTTTGGCGATGAAGCCAGGCCTGATGACGCGCTTTCGTATACGGGCGTGGGTTTTCGTTGACGGACAGGCGGTTATGAACGTGGTGCCAATGATCAGGCGCGACATCAGCTGGATCGATGCCGAGTGCCTCGACGGCATCGGTCATTTGCAGCACGCGCTCGACCTTCGGCCAACCTGACAGCCGCAACAGAATCTCACCGCCGGGTGTCACATAAGGAACGGTCGAGCAGCGCTGTCCCGGAGCGACCGCCCGCAGGATGTCGATCCGCGAAATGTTCGTCCCAAAGTCGTTCGAGGTCCAACGGACGAAGGCAAAGATGCTGCCGGGTGCAAATGACAGGACACGCCGGTGGGGATCAAGCTTCCGTTCCTTGACAAGGCGACCGAACCGAATCCGGTTTTCAATGCGCTTCTCGAGCCACAGAACTTCCACTTCCGTGAGATCGCTCATGCCGCGGCTCCCCTACGCTCAGACTGGGAGCCGTTCGCTTTGGCGGCGGGGAAGTGCGTGTACGGCTTGCGAAGGCCAGCAGGACGGACGGGCCGGCTTTGCCGGCCACCTCCCATGCGCTTTGCGGCCCGGTCCGTTAGAAGAAATCCGAAGGATTTCTGGTTAGCCGGGGTACTGACCGGTGCCCCCTCGCCGGCCGTGCTGCTGCGAAAATGCTTCACAACGATTCGCGAACGGAACGCATGGGGCGGTCCGGCGGTCGGCAGCGGAGGCGAACGATGGACTTCTATGCAGGGCTCGACGTGTCGCTGGAGGCGACGAACATTTGCGTGGTGGACGGCGAGGGCAAGGTGGTCCGGGAAGCGAAGCTCGAGACCGATCCGGATGCGATCGAGCTGTTTTTGGCGGAATGGGACATCCACCTCAAACGCGTCGGGCTGGAGGCGTTCTCGTACAGCGCCTGGCTGTTCACGGCACTCAGCGAAAAGGGCCTCCCGGTGATCTGCATCGAGACCCGCCACGCCAAGGCGGCGCTGAACGCGATGCTGAACAAGACCGATCGCAACGACGCCAGGGGCATGGCGCAGATGATGCGGACCGGCTGGTTCCGTGCGGTCCACGTCAAGTCGGAAGCCGCGCAAACGCTGCGGGCGCTGCTGGTCGGGCGCAAAGCGATGCTCGGCAAGGTGCTGGATATGGAGAACATGATCCGTGGCCTGCTGCGGCCGTTCGGTCTCAAGGTCGGAGAGTTCTCGGTCGGACGTTTTGACGCGCGGGTGCGCGAAATCATGGCCGGGAAGAAGGAGCTGGAAGCCATCGTCACACCGCTCTTGGACGCCCGGGCTGCGATGCGGCTGCAGCTTGCAAAACTGCAGCGCCTGGCGCTGGCGGCGGCGCGCAGCGACAATGCGGTGCGGCGGATGATGACCGTGCCCGGTGTCGGCGCGCTCGTGGCGCTGACATTCCGCGCAACTGTCGATGACGCGGCGCGATTCAAGAAGTCGACCAACGTCGGCGCGCATTTTGGCTTGACGCCGCGGCGATACCAATCCGGACAGACCGACCGCATCGGCAGCATCTCCAAATGCGGCGACGAGCTGACGCGGGCGATGCTGTACGAGGCCGCGATCGCGATGCTCACGCGCATTCCGAAGAATTTTAAGCTGCGGCTCTGGGGCCTGCGGCTTGCCAGGAAAAAGGGTCTGAAGCGCGCGGCAACCGCGGTGGCGCGCGCGCTCGCGGTGCTGCTGCACAAGATCTGGATCAGTGGCACCACTTTCCGGTTTGGCGCCGGCGGCAAGCGCGGCCGGGCCGCTGCGGCGATGTAAGGGCCTCCGCGACGCGGCCGCTTCCACGCGCGCCTTCTCCTTCCGCCACGGCGGAGCGGCGTCTCCCGAGGGGACGGGGTTTTGGGTGAGATCGCAACTTTTCTTGCCGGCGGCTTCATGACGGCGTTTGAAGCCATCAAGCACGGCGCTGGTTAGCCTGACCGCCCATTCCTCAGATTCCGGCTTGTGGTGGCAATCGTGCCAACCACGGATGTTAGCGAGTTCTCCTCGACGAGCGAGCGGCCGCAAAAGGATGTGACGCGCATCAGGCGATGATGTTGACGTCAGTGATCGCGCAGACTTGCGCGCGATCGCGTTGGCGCGCGTGCATTGGCAACAACAATCGTATTGCAGCGAAGCTTTGCGCGTGAGAGAGTGGATGCATGAGGCATCCTCAAAGCACGCGCGGCCGACTTGTTCACAACGTACTGATTCACAACAAGAAGTTAGTGTCAGTATGTTAGTAAAGTTAGAGCAGCTGGAAAGCGCGGAGAAACAAGCTCTTAAGCTCGATTTCGGTCCCCGATAGCACGAGGATCGGGTCCCCGATAGCACGATGGTTGCGGTCCCCGATAGCACGAGCTGATTCACAGGTTGTCCTCCGAATTTGGAATGAGACCGCGCCGGCGCAGGCGTGCCGTTAAGGGATCGACAGGCGTAGGCGCGAAGTTCAGCCGCTCGGTGCCATCAGGATCGCGCGTGAGCACGAGCTGATAGCCGGGCAATGTCTGACGCTGGACGATCTGACGAACGTCGTAAGCAAAATGCTTGAGCGGCGAAAGGATGCCGGACTTGGCATGGAGGTGCAGAAGATCAAAACTCCAGCCGCCATCCTGGCGTCCACCGTGCTTGCGCACGAGCCGGTAGAGCCACCGCTCAAGGCCGCCTGTCAGATCGAAATAAGCCCGGTCGATCGTCAGCACGAGCGCGTCGTCGATGACGCCGGCATAGAACCAATCAGGCAGAATCAATTCGCGTCCAAATGGACGACCATTTGCATCGGCCGTCTCCTTCCACTCGTTGATCCAGGAGAAGCGATGCCGCCGCCGTTCTGCCGGCTGTCGGATCGACGTCAGCACAGTCGTTGACTGAAGTCTGTCGAGACCGGCCTTCAGCCGGTCATAGTCGCGGGCGCTCGTCCCGCGCCCGACAAACGTTAGGATCTCATAAGGCGTCGCAGCCATCAGGCGCGACGTCTTCAGGCCGGCGTCACGTGCTTCGACGATCTGCGAGGCGGCCCAGATCAGAACGTCTGCATCCCAGATGGTCGCCATGCCGTGTTCCGGCACGGCTTCGACCCGAATGGCGATTGCACCGGCACGGAAGTCGATCGGCGCGGTGCGCTTGGTCTTTGCCAGCGAGAAGAACGGGTATGCCATCAGATCCTGCGCATCGCGCGGCGCGAGATCACCGGGCAAAGCGCGAAAGAGCTCAAGCTGCTCGCGCTCGGAATGGTGTTTGCGCCGCATGGTCACTGCTCTCGCACGGCGATCAGCGTCGTTCCTGGCCCGCATACGGGCGCAGCGCGGGATGCTTCTTGGCCGGCAGCACCGTTCCCTTGCCGGGATCGGACGTCGATGTCTTGGCGCCGCGGTCGGCCCATGCTTTCAGATCATCGACGGCGTAGACAACACGTCCGCCGATCTTCCGATACGTCGGTCCAGTACCGTACGTGCGGTGCTTCTCGAGCGTGCGACCGGACAGGCCAAGATAGCGCGCGGCCTCAGGTGTACGCAGGAAGCGCGGGGGAAGACCGGCCATCGGATCGGGCATTGGAGAACTCCAGGAGGACAGCGCACTACGCTTGGCTAGGCCGGCGTGTGTGCGGTCATCATGGAGCAGCAGGATCTCGGAGGGGGATGCCGAATGTTGGGGATGCTATTTTCGGCACCCCTTGGGGACTGCGCTACTCGTCCCTGCGCCCGGGCCGCAGGAGTTTGCGGTAACCACCGCGCATCAACGCGAGGCCGCCTTGCACCAGTCGGATTGTTCGATTGCGCAGATCATGCGTCTTCCAACCACGATCGGGGATGCGTTTTTTGTCGAACAGCGCTTCGGCGACAACGCGATAACTGCCGCCAGCGCTATGCGCATCGAGCGCGCGGATCGCCGCGCTCAGGCGTTGGCGCCGCTGTTTAGATAATTGATGAAATGCAAGCCCCGGCGCGCGTCCATTCATCGCGCGCCACAGCCGGCGAGCTGCATACGCACGCGCGTCGAAATCACCGTCAAACGGCAGATCGGCCGCATATGACGCGCCAAGCACCGGCGGCTCTTTAGACCAAACACGATGATCTACCGCACCGATGTGCAACACGGCATGCCAGCCGTCGACGGCGCGGCGCACCTGGCCAACTGTAAGGTCAAGCAGAGGCTGAGACGCCGACCCGAGATCGGCCGTCGAGGCAACCGTCACCGGAACGACCGTGGCTAGAACCTCAGGCGCCCAAAAGATCGTCTGCTCGTCGAAAGACCTCTGCGGGTCATGGGCGAAAGCAGATGCCCCATTTCCTCCTGAATTCGTCAGTCACTTCGCCGTTCGGACTGTTCGCAATCATCACCTCGTACTCACGCCGATAGTCGGCATTGCGGCGGAGACATTCCCAGGCGATGTCGGTGACTTCCGCTTCTTGTAGGCTCTTGTAGGATTCCGGCGACCGCCAGTCGTATTCAGGCATTGCTTCCGCCCCATTGCACACAGCTAACAACGATTGCGGCGCAATAGGTATGAACGAGGCAGTTGTAGGAAGCCCCTAGTTTGGCACCACGTGGTGCACCGGAATGACCACTCGCTATCAAAAGAAAACCGTTCTGCCTGCAAGTCGTCACCCGGCGATTTTCTTCTATTCCGAGCCGGAGCCACGCAAGAGTCGCCCTTGCTCAGTGACCCATTTGGCGCGAGCAAGATGACTCTGATATGCGCGCCGCGCACGGTCCGGCTCTCGGTCGGGGTCCATATGCAAGACCACTCGAGCCACTTCGCGCCAGTCGGCCCCCTCACCTTCGGCCTGCAGAAGGCGCATGTACGTTACGACATGCTGTTCGTCATAGGCCGTCAACGTCGGCTCGTTCGGCGCGGTGTCAGCTATGTTTGGATCTAGGGATGGCTTCTGCATCATACCCGCTTTTAGAACGCCTATAAGCTACGCCATGGTTTGGTCGCAATCCAGACTCCGTTGCCGTTGGAATCCTGGATAGTCGTTCGGTAGATCGGCGGCCGAGCTCGGTCGCGCACGTGCCGCAGCCACAGTCGATAGCATGTTCGGACACGAATAGGAACGATCGTTCCTAGAACGATCGTTCCGGCTCAGTTCCCATATCACCATGGATCTCAAAGAGATCATGGCTGTGAACCTGCGTCGGAAACGCCACGATCTACAAATGACGCAGGAGGAACTGGCCGAGCGCGCGGGTTTAACCGCCCGTTACGTCGGCGCCATCGAGCGCGGCGACGTATCAGCAAGCGTCACCGTGCTCGGGCAAATTGCTGAAGCATTGGGGGTCGAACCGGGGGACCTGCTCAAAAAGGCTGCGCGGCTTAGCAAATCGTAGGCCGCCTCAGGCCTGCCGCGAAGCGCCCCGCCCGGCGGACCGGACGGGGCTTGGTGGGGCGCTCTTACTCGCCGGTCTTGCGCGGCCGCGACCACAAGAGATTGTAGCCTTCTCCGCCTTCGTCATCGAACAGGTTCGCCTAGATTGGAGCGTTGAAGGAGGGGTCGTCGAGCTTGAGCGAGAGGTAGTCCCGGCCCTCCTCGGACCGCTTCGACCAGGCGGCCCCGATCTCGGCCCGGCCCACGTAGATGCGGTGGCTAGGGGCGTTGTCGTTGGAGCGGTTCGTCTCGGCGGCGATGCGGACGCCCTTGGCTTGCTGACGATCTCGCCCTGGAAAGCACCGAAGGCCCTGGTCGGCGCGCACAGCCACCGAGCTCGACGGCGAAGATCATGATCAGCGCTGCCGTCGTGCAGCAAACCAACCACCGCCGCTGCGTGCTCAAATCGATCCCCATATGGCCGTGATGTAGACAGCTTGTCAGCGCGTCACGGATCAGCAGCGACAACCAACGTTTCATCACGATCATCGCTTGCCGAAAGCCAACCGAAATCAACCAAAAGACGTTGCCAGAAGCATAGGTGGAAGGTGGTCACCCTCGGCGCAACGAGGCGAGCGTCGTAGAGTCGAGGTAAGCTAACTTGGTTGAGCCCCAGCCGATAGTTCACTCACCAGGAACGCTGTGTCCTGGATTTGCCAACATCGGCACTTTGGTGTGGTACGGTCAATGGTGCTCTTCAGCGGCCCTTCCGTCGCGTTACAACTTGGACGGTCTGTGCTCGTGCTGGCCGATCAACAACCTTAATTAGTTGTCGGAACTCCCTCGCTGAAATCGGGCGAGATTGCCGCGTTATCGGCATTCTTGGCTTCAGATGAGCGGAGGTTCACGGCTAGGCGCACGATCTTCGCCGTTATAGGCGTACGTCACGATCATTATTTTGATACACTGTGTCGCATTATTGAGAACCGAGTTACGCGTCTGCTTGCGCTAGTACTAGCTAAAGAAAGACTCTGTCGTGCAACCAGGAACGGACTATCGCTGTGGAAATCGAAGACTTGCGTACTTTTGTTGAAGTTGCCGACGCGGGTGGCATCACGCCCGCTGCGAACAGGCTTGGCGTTTCCAAGTCTGTTGTAAGCAGACGACTCGCGCGACTGGAAGACAGTTTAGGTGTTCAACTAATGGCTCGTACGACGCGTGGTGCCGGTCTAACGGAGGCCGGGATTACGTTTCGGGACTACGCGTCCAGGGTTTGCGCTGAGATCGATCAGGCAAAGGAGACGATCTTGCCCGCGGGCAATCTTCTCGGTCGACTGCGCATCGCCGCTCCGTTGTCGTTCGGCCCGATCCACTTTGCTCCGGTTTTCGCGGAAATGGCGCGGCGCCACCCGCAATTGCACATTCAGACGAGCTATAGCGACAGGTTTGTGGATTTGATCGCAGAGGGCTTCGATTGCGCAGTTCGTGTTGGCCGCATGCCGGACTCGAATTTGCTCGCGCGCCGAGTCGGCCCGATCCAAGGACGATTCGTCGCGAGCCCGGACTATATAGAAAAGTACGGAGCGCCGGAGACCCCCGAGGAGCTTCTCAATCACGAGGCCCTGATGCAGGGGACCGAGGCGTGGCACGTTGTAAGTGGTGACGAAACTATTTCGATCAATCCACGTGGCAGATTCAAAGCGGACAATGGAGTGGCTCTGGTAGCCGCAGCTCTAGCGGGAATAGGCGTTGCCGTACTTCCGGACGGGCTTATGACGGAGCATCTTGCTTCAGGGGCGCTCGTACCGGTCATGACACGCTATCCGATCGCTCCCGCCGCAATCTACGTCGTTCGGCCACCAGGGCAGCAACAGCCGTCGCGGAAGATACGTTTGCTAACTGAGTTGCTTATCGAATGCTTTGGACAGGAGCAGCACGCGACGGGGGAGCAAAGCCCGAGTGGTCGACCTGACGATAGCTGACTCAAGAGTAGCTGTACGTGCCGTGGAAGAATGATCTCGCGCCGCCGGCGGCGAAGCCGAGTCTTTTCTCGTATAGCTTTGAAGTGTTATCGATATCGACGGTTCAGCCAGTTGTTGTGAGCTGGGCAAAGACCATTGAGGCTGGGTTCATCGA
The DNA here is from genome assembly GCF_025200885.1 of Bradyrhizobium huanghuaihaiense. NCBI lineage: Bacteria > Pseudomonadati > Pseudomonadota > Alphaproteobacteria > Hyphomicrobiales > Nitrobacteraceae > Bradyrhizobium > Bradyrhizobium huanghuaihaiense. The sequence continues at coordinate 8,768,269 of NZ_CP104172.1, forward strand.
TGACGGTAGGCACCTGGCCTGATAGATGCATGGATACGCTGATCGATCATATCGGCAGAGGGCAGAGCTGGTCATTCCGGCAGAGGTATGCATTCTGCATCGTCGGCATCAGGCAATTTCATCTTTCCTGCCTTCCAGTCCGAAGCCGCTTGGGCCAGCCTGTCCTTCGAAGACGACACAAAATTCCAGTAGACGAACCGTTCGCCGACCGGCTCACCGCCCAGAACCATCACCGCGGAATGTTGCAACGCCCGCAGACGAGAAGCGGAGCGGTTCAGTACGAGCATCCGCCCGGCTTCGTAACGCGATCCTGCCAATTCCACAGCGCCGGTCGCCACATAAATCGCACGCTCCTTGTGGCCGTCAGGAATTTCCGCGGTCGAGCCCGGCTCCATGTCGAGATGAGCATAGAATAATGGAGAATGGGTTTGGGGGGCGGCCGTTAGGCCGTAGGCGTTTCCGGCGATCAACTGGCCGACGACACCTGCTTCGTTCCATTTCGGCAATTGCCCTTCGGAGTAATGGGAGAACGCCGGAGCTTCCTCCTCATACTCCTTCGGAAGTGCGACCCAGGCTTGCAAGCCGTGCAGACGATCGCCCTGCGCACGCGCGCGCTCCATTCGCTCGCTGTGTGTGATGCCCCTCCCCGCCACCATCCAATTGACCTCCTGAGGCCTTATCACCTGTTCATATCCGAGACTGTCGCGGTGCACGACTTCGCCGGCGAAGAGGTAGGTCACCGTGGAAAGGCCGATGTGCGGATGTGGCCGGGCGTCTACGCTACGATCGACGCCGGGTGCCAGATCGACCGGTCCTAAATGGTCGAAGAAGATGAAAGGTCCAACCATGCGCCGTTTCGTAAAAGGCAGCACTCTGCCGACTTCGAAGCCCCCGCCGAGATCGCGGCGACGTTGCTCGATGATCATCTCAATCATGCAATTAGTTCTCAATCTTGTCGACGGATGCGAGCGTGACGGAACAATCGTGAAATCCTTGCCGAGGAAACCGACAGCCTATCGTTCGCATGAGACTGTCGGCCTCCTTGTCGACGTGGTAGCGCTAGATGCGTGTCGCTGTGTCGCACGATGAGGGACGCAGCGGAGTGTGGGGGATCGATTCCGCTCAGATCACTCCATCGGCATCGTTTTGCATGCCGTGCATCGTGCGCAGGCCGATTATCGAGGAAGTGGGAGCGTCGTCGCGAAGGAGTAGCGCGCGATCTTCCACGCGTCATCACGGCCTTTCTCGCCTCTCTGGAAGATGAAGAGTTCGTGGTTGGCATCGGGCACACGTTGATTGATCGCCTTCACGGTTACGTGCCCATTCGAACTCGTTCGGACGAAAGCCCAATTAGGAGCGACCTGCACGACTTCCTCGACGGTCAGCTCGGTATCGAAGGTGATCGTCTGGAAGATGCCATTGTAGGCGGCCCGGATTGCATCGGCGCCGACGGTCGAGGGATTGTTCGGGGCCATAAACACGCCGTCTGGCGCGAATAGGGTCAAGACCGCGCCCGTATCCGATGCATTCAATGCCTTTTCGTAGGCTTGCAGTACCTTTTCGATGTGAGATTGGACCGAAGCAGCGTCGGCCGCAGTATGCGTGGACTTTGCGAGTTTTTTCATGAGCTTGTGTCGCCCTTATGGTTCGATTTGATGCGGGCGAGACCTTATGTTGCTCCCAGTCGGCGAACTAGTCGGAGAGTTTGCCAAACTGTGTCGCCGTTTTCGGAACGCCGTACGAAGTTGTGCAAGATGGATCGCATCCTTTGCTAGAACCTGAAGTTCGACATGAACGCAATCATCGTTATGGTACGCGCAGGTCCGGTGTCCGCTATGAAGCGTCCAGGTTCGAACGCGCTCAACGACGCCGACAGGTTGAGTTCAGCCGTGGCTTGCCAGCCAACCGAGAATTCCAGGAGATTTCCGATGAAGCGGGCGTCGCTGCCTTTGCTGCTTCGTACGAGGTTTCCCGCGATCCCGTAGATTCCGTCAGTCGTGCTTTGCCGCCAGTAGGCGCCGCCGGTGAGGGAGACCGCGATCTCCCTTTTTGGATAGACCGTAATCGTCGGCCGCAGCTGGACGAGGTTGCGCGGTCCGATTGGAGAAAGTGCGCCGAAATATTTGCCCCGCGGGAAAAGTGGGTTGAACGTCCCGAGTTCGTGGTCATCCGGGTTTCTATCGCCCGAAATGACGTCGGTGGTAAGCCGGACTTCGGGTTGGAGGGGCGCCTGAAGGAAACGATAACCGAATTCGCCGCCGACACCCCATGCTGCCACGCGGTTATATCCGAAAGTGCCTGTTTGCACGGCGCCTTCGAAATTCCAAAACCATGCGCCTGTGTCTCCGAACAACCTCGTGCCGAAAGTATGCACCAGCTCCCTGCCGCTACCCTGGTCGAAGACTGCTTCGCGGTCCAACAAACCGAGGTAGTAGACATCGAAACCGATCGACCGGTTCTCGTTCAGCCACTGAGTTGCGTATGTACCCCAGAACGACTTTTGGCTCGATGTACGATCATCGAAATCTCTCGGGTAATTATCAACCGGCCGGGCATATATCAGGGTGACCTGCCGGGTCGGCGCCGTCAGAATCGCGTCGACCGCGTCAAAGGCCCGCGGAATGTTGGGACCGTAGCGGGTATCTGTGAAACGGCCGGCTCCGAGCGAGATCATTTTTCGACCAGCGGAGGTACTCACCGTGGTGCCGACCCCGAGCTTGAAATCAATCTCGCCGAACGCCTGCAGCATGTCGGCGCCGGTCGTGTCTGCAGGCGTCAGAACGCGATCGGTTCCGGTGATTCCGGAGACGATCGGCTGCACGAAGAACCTGACTTGTCCTGAATGCAGATTGGCATAAGGCATGAACCTGTTCCAGATATAGGCATCGTTCGGTGCCGATCCCCAACCAATGTTGGTATATCCCTCGTAGCGTGAGCGGGCTTCCAGGCCCGTCGAGAGGTAGGCCGCTCCGCTATCGTCCAATCGAATGTACTTGAACGGTTCTGTCCAATGACCGGTCCGCTTGGATGGGTCCGCGAGATAGGACCAATCTTCCAAGTACCGCTCGTTCGTCAGCGTGGGCGCTCGCTCCACGTCATTTCTGGCCTGCGCCCGTGCGAGAGAGGTCGTTGCAACGATCGCGGACGCGCACACGAGACAAAAGTAGGTCAACTTCATCGGCAAGTGAGGATCATGAGTAGGATGGGCTATGTTCTTGCTGCCGGGGCCGCAGCGGCGACATCCCAAACATCGCCGCGTGGTCCGCGCTTCCGGATGAGGACGGCCTTTCTTGTCACTCTCGGCTGCCTCGCGGTAGGTCAGCAATTTGAGACGCTGCGTCGCAAAAGCTGAGACGCCAAAAGCGAAAAGCGAAATTCTGCATTTCGTGCATATCGCGGAGTCGAGTGAGAAGCGCGCTCCATTCCGGGCGTCTGATGCCTGTCGATAGCGAGCCAGGCTCGAGGACGGCTACGGCGAAGAGTTCTCACGGAAAGCATGCGCGGAGCAGGCGCTCCAGGATCCGCGCCCTTTGACGTATGCGGCTTTGCGTTAGTTTGCAGCGTCGGTTGCCGGTCCGTTCCCAATTCCGAGACACAGTGTGCCACGACGGGTAACTACCCGCGCACGAAAGGCGATGGTACCGCCGATCTCGGCAACGTCATGAGGACGTATGTCTTACAGCAAGCCAACTTTTGACGACGGCGCGAGGCTTCGGACGGCACTTTCAGCGCATGGAATAGGGCGTAGCGCATCGAGGCTTGGATGGGCTGATCGCGGTGAATTGCGATCGGCAAACCATGGACGTCGATGCACGGCATCCCGCTTCCTGCGGTGAGGAACTTGCAATGACGGACGCCGTCAAGCGGGGCCAGCCGACTTAGAAGCCGCCGAACGGGGGTAACGTGATCAGAAGAACATTAACCGCATTTGCGATGGTTCTGTCGTTGTCTGCGAGCCACGCACAGACCAAGCAAGATGATCCGGGCGCCGACCTGATCGTTTTCAACGCGAAAATCTCCACCGGCAATCGAGGACAGCCCGAAGCATCGGCCCTGGCCGTGAAGAAAGGCCGCATCTATTCCGTCGGATCCAATGCGGAAATTCTTGGTCTAAAAAATTCCGAGACCAAGGTCATCGACGGGCGGAGCCGAAGGCTTATACCTGGAATCATCGATGCCCATATCCACGTGCTCAACGACAGCGGTTACATTTACAATATTCGGTGGGACGGCGTTCCGACGCTCAAGCGGGCGCTGGCCATGCTGAGCGAGCAGGCCGCTCGCACTCCAAAGGGGCAATGGGTCAAGGTGATCGGAGGTTGGTCACCCTATCAATTCGAGGAAAACCGATTTCCTACGCTGGAAGAACTGGGCAAGGCCGTGTCCGACCGGCCCCTCATCGTGCAGTATGCTTACAACCGCGCCTTCTTGAACAAGCAGGCCATCGAAACCCTCGGCGTCAGCACGGATCGGTTCCCTAGATTGCCGGACACCGAATTTGAAAAAGACAGCAACAGCAGGCCCACGGGCGTGGTCTACGGCAACACCTGGACTTTCGTTGCCTTGGAGACCATGGTTCCCCAGTTGACGCCCGACGAAGAAGTGAGTTCGTTGGTCTATAGCATCCATGGTCTGAACCGGTTCGGCGTCACCTCGATCGTCGATAACGGTAGCAGGTGGGGATACCCCAGGGCCGCGGAGATCGTGGACCGGCTTGCTCGAGAGCACCGTCTAAACGTGCGCATGCCGTTCGTCGTCCTGCAACTCGGCGACGGCAGCCACCCTGTGAATATGGTGGATGCACAGCTGGATGCTATCACGAAAACGGCGCCGATTAGCCCCGGTCAGAATCTGTATCCTGCACTGGCACATGGCCATGAATACCGTGGCGCCGGCGAGGTGCTGCAGGCGGAAGTGCACGATCACGAAAACTTCGATCGTCCGGCGATCGTAGTCGATCCCGAGAAGATGAGGCGCCTGGTCGAGCAGGACGTAAGGAAGCTGGTCGAGCGACGCATGCCGTTCCGCGAGCACATCAGTTACAACGAGAACATTACCCCGTTTCTCGATGCTCTGGAAAAGCTCAACGAAGAGATACCGCTCGACGGCCTGCGATGGAGCATCGAACACGCAGAGACGATAAGCCCGGAAAACATCGAACGGGTAAAAAAACTAGGCGGCGGCATTGCCCTCGACCACAAGATGGCGCTGCACGGAGATGCTTTCATTCAAAGCCACGGTCGCGAAGTGGCTCTGCAGACCCCGCGTCTGCGGATGCTGGTGGACAGCGGGATCCCGCTGGCCATGAGCACCGACGCCTTTCGTGCAGCCTCGTTCAACCCTTGGATCGGCATAAGCTGGATGGTGACTGGCAAGTCCGTGTCCGGATCGGAAATCCTTGCGAAAGACAATCGTCTCTCCCGTGCCGAAGCGCTTAAACTGTTCACCAATGGTGCAGCATGGTTCATGAACACCGAATCCGAAATGGGCTTGATCGCCCCGGGAAATCTCGCGGATTTCGTTATTCTCGATAGAGATTACTTTTCCGTACCGGAGGATCAGATCAAATCGGTTTCCTCTGTCCTGACTATCATGGACGGAAGGGTTGTTTTTGGTAAGCAGGACTATAGTGCGCTATCTCCAAAACTTCCCGCGGCCCTTCCGAGTTGGTCCCCCGTCAAATACTTCGGGACCTATTACGGAGAAAATTGAGGCCCGCCGGACTTCAACCAACTGCGTGGCATCCGGCCGATCCCCGGATGCTACGCTGGCCCTCAAAGTCTGGCATCCAGATAGGAGATATTACCCATGCCTCGATCTCCGCAAGGAACCGGACGCGCTAGTTGGAGCTGGAAAAGAGTGAATTCGTTCGTTCTGAGCGCGGCGATTCTCGGGATCGGCGCGTTCGCTAATGTGATCGGGGAGCTGAGCGGTGGTGATCATCGCGAATAGGGAGCGACGTATGAACGATGAGACGTTTGCTGTCGGGCCGGACAATCGCTACGCCAAGTATGCGAGGCTTCAATTTGACTGGCCCCAGCCGCGGGTCTTGCGGGTGACGATGTCGAACGGCAAGATGAACTCTGCCGATGAGAAGATGCACGGCGAGCTCGGTATGGTTTGGCGGGACATCGACAGCGACCCGGCCGTCTCAGCCGTCATCCTGACCGGTGCCGGCAAGGCGTTCTCAGCGGGTGGCGATTTCGCGATGATGGAGCGTATCATCGACGATCACAACACGCGCATCCGGAACTGGAAGGAAGCCCGAGACATAGTCTACAACGTCATCAACTGTTCCAAGCCCATCGTCAGCGCAATCAGGGGACCTGCGGTCGGCGCCGGTCTCGCTTGCGGCTTGCTCGCGGACGTTTCCATCGTCACCAAGACGGCGCGCATCATCGATGGGCATACGAAGCTAGGCTTAGCCGCAGGCGATCACGCGGCGATGGTGTGGCCGCTGTTGTGTGGAATGGCGAAGGCAAAATACTATCTGTTGCTGTGCGATCAGCTTCTGGGCGAAGAGGCGGAGCGGATCGGCGTCGTATCGATGTGCTGCGAAGACGACGAACTGGACGCCAAGGCGGTCGAAGTCGCAGGCCGTCTTGCTGCAGGCCCCCCAGCGCCATTCGCTGGACGAAATACGCGCTCAACAACTGGCTGCGCCAGGCCGGGCCGTTGTTCGATGCTTCGTTGGCGCTTGAATTCATGGGCTTTGCTGGACCGGAAGTGAAGGAAGGCCTTGCGGCTCTCGTGGAAAAGAGACCGACTGCATTTCGACCTGACTGTCCGCTCTGAAACGCGATCAATCAGTGGCACAGTCGGTTGATATCGGAGAAAACCGGTGTTCGACCCTGCCGTGGGGTGGAGTTTACCGGGTTTGATCGTGTAAGCAGAAGCCAATTACCAGCAAGTCTTTACGTCCACCCGTCCTTTTTGCCTCGTAGAATACGGTAGACTTTCTATTGTATTCGAGCCCGTCAGGGACGCAGCTCGCGGACGCGCGACTAGGGCGTGTACTCATTAGACGCCCCCCCGCTATGTCCGCTTCTCCCCCCGACAGCAGCGCAAACAGCCGAGCTTGCCTGACTTCCGGGTTGGGCCAAGAGCCGACATGTAGATCTGACGCGCGGGCTCTATGCCCGACGAGATCCTTGCTTTCCGCGCGGCAGGAGACCGGCCGCTCGATAGCCATCGATGAGTGCATCGAAGAGAGAGATGTCCGAGCGACTCCGTGCCATGAGTTGTGCACCCGCAACCGCCGCGAAGATCGAGCGGGCTCGGGCTTCGCTCTCCTTGCGTCCGACCAAACCCGTCGCGACAAGATTTCTGCTAAGCCACACGACGTTGACGTCAGCGAAGGCTTGGACCTCCTTCTGCACCTCCGCCGGCAGGTCGTCATATTCGGCGGACATGAAGCTGCAGAGGCACAAACGGTTGCCGCTCTCGAGCGATCTTCGGAAGATGCTGGGATATTCTTGTAGACGGCGCAGCGGATCCGCGAATTCGGACGAGATGGCATCCAGATCCGCAGCCGTATCTTCCCAATAGCGCCTCGCGACCGCTGCGCCGAGTTCAGCCTTGCTCGGGAAATGATGGTAGATGCTCGCGGCCTTGATGCCCACTTGGTCCGCGAGATCGCGGAAACTCAAGCCGCTGTAGCCATGCGCCTGCGCGGTCTGTCTGGCTGCCGCCAGGATGGCTTCCTTGGAACTTGAACTCATTTCAGTGCCTTGCCGCTTCACCAGGAACCAATTCATTGGGAACTACCTACCAAGTGACAGATAGGGACTTGACCGAGAAAAATAAAGACCTAAGTGCAACCTACCAAGTGGCAGGTAGGACCTGCCGCCCACCGAACAGTAGGGATACAGCCGTGACCAAAGAGATCATTTTTTCCGACGCAACCAAGCTGGCCGAGCTGATCCGCACCAAGGAGGTCTCGCCGGTCGAGGTCGTGCAGGCGCACCTGGATCGCGTCGCGGCGGTGAACCCGAAGATCAACGCGATCGTCACGCTCGCGGACGGTGCGCTCAAAGCCGCAATGGCGGCGGAGGCCGCGGTGTTGGCGGGCGATGAACTCGGCCCGCTGCACGGTGTCCCCTTCACTGTGAAAGACTCGATCGACACTGCGGACGTGGCAACCCAGCGCGGCTCGCCGATCTTCAAGGGGCGCGTTCCCGACGTCGACGCGACGAGCGTCGCGCGACTCAAAAAGGCAGGCAGCATCCTGCTGGGGAAGACCAACCTTCCCGAGTTCTCCTACTGGATCGAGAGCGATAACCTGCTCTCCGGCCGATCGAACAACCCTTGGGACGTGACCCGCACTCCGGGCGGTTCGAGCGGCGGTGAATCGGCGGCTATTGCGGCGAGCATGTCGCCGATCGGTCTCGGCACCGACCTCGCAATCTCCGTGCGCGGCCCGGCCGCGCAAACCGGCATCACCTCAATGAAGGCGACCCATGGCCGCGTACCCATGACCGGCATCTGGCCGCGCGCGCCGCGCCGATTCTGGCATGTCGGGCCGATGGCCCGCTCGGTTCGCGACATCGCGCTCGCCTTCTCGCAACTGGCCGGGCCTGACGGCCAGGACGCGTTTGCCACCAGCATTGGCCAGTTCGATGCGGGCATCGGCCGCCAGCCATACCGCCAACTCCGCGTGGGCTGGATGGTCGGACCCGGCTTCGGGCCAATCGATCCCGAGGTGGCGGCGACCGTTAAGGCCGCGGCCGAGGCCCTGAAGGACGTCGGCGTATTCGTTGAGCAGGTGAGCATCCCGGCGCTGGAGCGCGATTTCGCCCTCGACGTGTTCAACCGCCTCCATGTGATGGAGATGAAGCCCGCGTTCGCCGAGGCGACGGCCGGCCATGAGGACGAGATGTACAAGATGTCCAAGACCATGCTCTCGCTGCCTGACACGTCCATGAAGGACTACATCGACGCGGAGCAGGCGGCGGAGCGGCTGCGTGACGGCTACGCCGAGTATTTCAAGACATACGACGCGCTGATCACCCCGGTACTGCCGATCCCCGCCCACAAACATGGCGTTGTGGAGTTCCTCATCAACGGTCAGAAGGTGGACGCCACCTACCTCCAGGGCGCGACCGCGCCCCTCAACGTCACTGGCCTGCCCGGACTGTCGATGCGGTTCGGCACCAGCAAGGAACGATTGCCGATCAGCGTGCAGCTCGTCGGAAGCTGGCTCGCCGAGTCGACCATCCTGCATCTTGCGTCGCTGCTCGAAAGCGTGAGCACCGTGCGGGACCTGCACCCGGACCTCTGACGCACAAGAAGGTCGCCGACCAACGTGAATGCCGGCATCGTGCGACTACGTAGCGATGCCGGCGCTACCTGGATCAACAATCGACCGGCGTTCGGAGTTCGCGCCGTCTCATCGGTGCTCCTTTGGTCGCATCGTAGTCATTCTGACCAGTGGTCTGGAAGGTCGTCAGATTGAAGCTCGATAGTGTCGCTTGTGGGTCACAATGCGAAAAACTCAGATTGAGCAAATATGGTCCGCTCCGCCGCGATGAGCGGACCTCCGTTAGACAGGGGCGCACTTTCACAGGCGGGCGAGGTGTGGTCCATGTTGCTATGCGAGGAGCACGCTAGCGCCCCAGTTAACGTGGATCGCTTTGTTGGTCTCTTCCACTTTGTATGCCCCGGTATACTGAGCAAGGGCTGCACGCCTAGATACACGACGTGAAGACTGCGGGCAGGCTCTCAAGAAGCCCCGTCCGATCTGTTCGGACGGGGCGTGATTGAGCGCTCTTACTCGCCGTTCTTGCGTGGCCGCGACCAGAGGAGCGTGTAGCCTTCACCGCCCTCATCATCGAACAGGTTTGCGTAGATCGGCGCATTGAACGAGGGATCATCGAGCTTGAGCGAGAGATAGTCGCGGCCCTCTTCGGAGCGCTTCGACCAGGCGGCCCCGATCTCGGCCCGGCCCACGTAGATGCGGTGGCTGGGGGCGTTGTCATTGGAGCGGCTCGTCTCGGCGACGATGCGGACGCCCTTTGCTTGTAGGCTCAGGGTGACGATCTCGCCCTGGAAATCGTTGCCGACCTTCTTGAAAGAACCGATGTTAGCCATGTCACTTCTCCTGTTGTGTTTCGAGCCCGCGACCACCGCGGCCTCGATGGCGATCTAGGGCCGAGGACGATCGGCGACGCACCCGCACGGGCCGGAGCGCAGCGGAGGACGCCGTTGTGGCGACTTTCTTGCCTCGCGAGGAATGGGCGAAGCCCAGGGGAAGAAAGTCGCATCAACGGCGTTGCGGCTCAGACGATCGAGGCGACGCCGGTCTTCGGCCAGATCAAGCCATCAACGAGGCCAGGTGCGTCGCGTGCTGAACCGCAATCTTAAGGGAGAAGTCGTGGCCTATCTCGGCTGTGCTGAACAAGAGGTGGGAACGATTCGGCGCAGAAAGAGAAACAATCTGCTGCAATGGGCGATATCGTCTCTGAAGAAATGATCGAAACACTGCGGCTCCGCTACGGCTTAGTGGGCCGGCCGAAATGGCAGCTTGGTCAAGGCCCTGAAGGAGGAGCAACTGCCCCGCCCCGCTCACAACCCGATCAAGTCTCGTTCATTGCTCCGATCTACGAGATCCTGCTGAATGGCAATTCTTGGCGCCTTTGGCGTGCAAGGCTCGTGCAATCGCTTCGCCGATACCTTGGCTGGCCCCGGTTACCAATGCGGCTCTACCCGCAAGCTGCGTGTCCATTGGACCTCCTAAGGCTTGCCGATGCTGCTGTTGGGCACTGCACGAAATTCCGGCCTTCGCTCAGGACTGGCTTCAGCAAGTGCTTTGCGGACGCCCTCTGCATCGAGATTGGCGGCATATACCGGCGTGCCTGGCTGTTGACGCCAGGACTCGTCAAGCTGACCGGCGTCGGCACCGTCAAATCCCAGTTGGTCGAAGAGCCCGATGACCATCGCTTTGTGGGTCTCATTATCGCCGGAAACCGGCAATGCGATACGCCCCGGCGTGCCCGCTGGCTTGCCCCCATCAAGAAGACTGCGCCAGTGCAGGTTGTTGATAGCTTTCAGCACTGGTCGTCCAAGCAGGTTTGCCACCCAGCGGCTTTCAGCCACGCCCTCTTCGATTGCATCGATCCGGCCATCGCGCTCCCGGGGATAATAATTTCCGGTGTCTACGACGGCAACATCGGGACTGACGCCGTCGAAGAGGTTCTTCGGCAGTTCGACAATCTTCCACACCGGTATCGCAACGAAGACGACCTCGCCGCTGCGCGCCGCCTCATTGGCGGTTACCGCCGTGGCGCCGGTCTCAGCGGTGAGATCTGCAAGCGATTCAGGACCGCGCGAGTTGGCGATGAAGACCTTGTGACCCAACTTCGACAACCGGCGAGCCAGCGAGCCGCCGATTTCCCCAGATCCTATGATTCCAATCTTCATCAGCGGTCTCCGAAGCTATGGAATGGTTGAGGTGACGTCTTCGGGTGTAGGATAGTGTCCGGCACAGGCGCTCTGTGAGCGTCAGTGCCGGGACACTCCGGATGCTGCGCTGTACGGCGATCAGAGCCTGTAGCCGCCACTCGCTTCGATCACCTGCCCGGTGATCCACCGGCTTTCATCCGAAGCTAGGAAAGCCACGACCGCGGCGATGTCCGAGGTTTCACCGAAGCGGCCGAACGCCGTGTCGGCTTCAATGGCCTTCACGATGTTGGCATTCTCTCGGACGGCAGCGTTCATGTCTGTTCGCGTCCAGCCCGGCGCCACGGCGTTCACCGTGATCCCGCGCGGCCCAAGCTCCATCGCGAGTGCATGGGTGAGATTGTTGATAGCCGCCTTAGCCATGGAATAGATCGGCACCATCGGTTGCGGACGTGTGGAAAGGCCCGACGAAATGTTGATGATGCGTCCGCCATCGGAGAGACGGCTCAGCGCCGACTGGACCATGAAGAACGGCGCCCGCGCGTGCACGCAACCATGGTGTCCCAAGCGTCCGGCGTTGCATCCGATAGACCGCCCCAACCCGAATTGCCCGCATTATTGACGAGAATGTCGAGCGTCTTGCTGCCTTTCCGTTCCGTAAGCTCGCGGTCGAGCTCATCGAACAAGCCCGGAATAGACCCGGCGTCGGCGAGGTCTGCGTGCAGCGTAAAAGCGGTGCCGCCCACCTTCTCGATGGCTGCCACCGCTTCCTCAGCGCCCGCGCTGCTTGCATTGTAGGTGATAGCCACGGTCGCGCCGTCGGCCGCGAGCCGCTCGGCGATCGCCCCGCCGATGCCGCGTGACGCTCCGGTCACGAGAGCGGTTTTCCCATTAAGCGTTTGCGCCATTAAAGTTTCCCTTCGTAAAGCGAACTGCGATTTCAGTGAGTTTGCGGATGAGCTGGCGCGCCGGTTCAGGCGATACGTTCGCGCATGATCGGGCCGGGACTTGCCTCGACCACCGTGAGAGCCAGGCGGACGAGGTCAGCGTCGCCGCCATACTCGTGGTCTGCGACGTGATGCAGGAGCACGCCAACCTGTTCGAGCTGCCGGGCACCGCTGAGTGGGCCGGCATTGACGGGCTTAAACCCAGCGTCAACGATCAGACCCCGCGTGACCTCCCCGGCCGCGGCGTCGTCGGTTACGTAGAAGATGTTGGGCTGCAATGGCGATGCTGACCAAGCCGCCGCTTCGAGCGCCGGAGCCGCCATCAGGTTGAACGCCTTGACGATACGACCCTTCGGCAACCGCCGTTGCAGATCTTCCGCGGTCGAGCTGTCGCGCATGAATTCCAGATCATGGAAGTGCACGAAGTCGGCAGTGACGCCGAGCGGGTTCATGGTTTCGATCACGACTTTGCCGTCGAGCGCGTCGCCAACCTCGCTCACGATCGCTTCCACCCGGGGCCAGTAAACGGAGAAAAGAACAGCCTCGCCGAATTCCGCAGCCTCGCGGATCGTGCCGAGCCGAGCCTTGTCGCCCAGTTCCGCAAGTAATGGTGCGATTTTCCGGTCCTCACCGTCCTTCGCGATAACGAGTTCATGGCCTGCGGCGGCCCAGGCTCTTGCCAGACGACTGCCGACATTGCCGGCGTTTAAGATTCCGATCTTCATTAGATATCCTATTCACTTCAACGTTCGCGCTTCCTCGCGGCGCGGGTCGGTTGGAACGTAGGATATCGCTCGGGGATAGATTAGATGCCCGACAAACCTCAGTCTGTTGTTCGTGCGAGCAACAATGGTGAACGGGTGCTCGGTCGCGGAGATTCTCTGGCGCGCAATTCTGAGCTTAAGCGAGGTACGAGGCTGGCTGTCTGACCTCAGCGGCGCCGGCGGGCAAGCGGGTCGTCCGTCTCCGAACTGCACGAGCTACAGGTTTCGGCGCGATCCACCGGCGGTTCTAGTTGTCGATGCCCGAGCACGACCACTGCTATGGTCGGCTCGCCTCAGCGTAGGCTTTCGTCACTACCATCCCCGAAAGCATCGCGGCAAAGATCAACGAAGCCACGCACCTTCGGATCCATGTAGCGCGTGGAGGCAAAAACGGCGTGGACCGGCATCGGTATGCTTGCCCAACCCGGCAAAACCCTGACCAAGCTTCCCTCCGCCACATGTGGCTCAGCCATGAACCGCGGAAGTTGTGCCACTCCCAAACCGGACACGGTCAGGTTCTTGGCGGCAACGATGTTATCGAGTGCGCAGCGTGGCGTCTGCGAAACCTTCTCTGTTGCGTGGCCATTGACAAGGGTCCAGCTTGCACGGCCGCCGGACGTCTTCATAATGAGGTCGTGGCGCTTCAAATCGTCGACGGTGCGGAGCGCCGCGCCGTCCTTCAAATATCCAGGCGCGGCATAGAGACCGTAAGTTATCTCTCCAAGCTTGCGGGCCGACAGATCAGAATCTTGCAAGGTGCCGATGCGGATCGCGACATCGATTCCCTCATGAATGATATCAACGAACCGAATGGAGTATACCGCTTCCACCGTGACCTTCGGCCACTTCGACAAATAGGCGGCGATCCAGTTGTCGACCCGCGTGGTGCCGAACTCTGGTGTCGCTGTAATCTTAAGACGGCCCTTGGATTCCTGGCTCTGCTGGGCGACCGCGGCTTGGGCCGCCTCTGCCGCAGCAAGGATCGAGGAGGCGCGTTCGAAATAGTCCCTTCCCACTTCCGTCACGCTGAGCCGGCGGGTCGATCTGTTCAGCAGCTTCGCGCCGAGCTTTTCCTCGATCCGTTGCACGATGCGGCTCACCCGAGCCTTGTCAGTCTCGAGGCGATCGGCCGCAGCGGTGAAGGACTCCTCCATCACCACTGCGACGAAGACCTGCATTTCTGAAAAACCGATTGTTGATGTCATGGACAATGTTGATGTCATGGACAACATCTGTCACGCGCCACTTGAACTAATCAACCGGCGCGAACCCTATGTCTCCGACATCAATGGGTTAAGTTTTGGCGCACTGTTGTCATCGGAACAACAACAGAATCCGGCTGATTTGCTGGTTCGATGATCCAGCATTCAATCGCGGGGCATTGTTTCGATGGTATCGACGCGGTCCGGGTAAAACGCGAGATATCCCTTAATGATCAGCATGTGGTCGAAAGGGTCCTCGTAAGACCAGGCGACATCCTTGGCGGCGCCACTTCGCGCGCTGAAATAGCCTGGCGTCGCCCTTGTATGGGCAGTGGGTGCTGGTGTCGCTCGGGCTGAGTCCGCTCATCGCCGCGTCGGCGCGCGGGATGTAGTAGACCGGATTGAGGCTCGCCTCCTTGAGGATGAGGGCGTCGCGGCTGTCGGCGAGGACGGTACCATCCAGCTTGACGACGACCCTCTCCCCCGCCGGAGCGATGGTGATCGGATGGTCGGGACCTGGCCTTCTTTCACCTTGCATGTCATGTTCCTTCCTGTTCGCTCGCGGTGAGCAAGTCTCGCGCCGCGTTAGGCCTGCTTATCGAGGCACGCGAGCATCCGGGCGTCCGCCCGGCCGCTGCCCGCGGAATGGATCTGGTGTGCCTACTGTTCGATTGGAACGAGACGCATCGCCTTTCCGCCCAGCTTCGGGACCAGCCGCTGCTGGACCGCGACGACGGCGGGCAGCGGGCGCCACGCGATGGTCATGGTCTCGATGCGGCCGTCCTTACCCAGGCGGACGTGGTCGAAGGCGTCGATCACATGGTCCTCGAACCGGATCGTGAGGACGGCGATGACGTCGGCACCGTCGCGCATCATCATCCTCGGCTCGAAGGCGTCGATCGTGGAGAGCAGTTCGGCGAGGACGCCGGCCACACTGGCCCGCCCCTTGAACGGCGTGGGAAGGATCGGGCTGTTGAGTTCGACGGTCTCGGAAAGATGCGCGCTCGCGCGCCCGACGTCGCCCTCGTGCATCGCCTCGAGGAAAAGGGGTGAGATGGTCTTGCATCGCTCTAGCTCCTGATGTGTGCAGCCTGGCGGGGCAATAAGCCCCCCGTCCAATAGCCGGACGCCCACGAACGGGGGCGCCCGGCAGGAGGTCACTTCTTGACGGTGTCGGCGCTGGCTTGCTCGAAGAACAGAGTGACGTGGATTTGCGGCATACCTTCGAAAGTCCCGCCGATCGGCGACGGGCGCACGGCCTCGTCGACGAGCTTGCGCGCCTCTTCGCGCGACAGCGGCTTGCCCGGCTGCTGATACTTACGGCGGGTCTCCTCGTCGGTGGCGTCGAGCGGCACCTCGGGGGCGTAGCGCCAGAAGTAGATGTCCGTGCTGGGCTCGATGCGCCAGCTATCGGCGAGCGAACCAGCATCGATGACGTCGAAGCCGATGTCGTCGAGGAAGGTGGTCACGGCCTGCTTGGCGCCTGCGTCGTCGCCGGCGATCGGCAACGTGGTGCGGTTTGCATCGCCCTTGGGGGCGGCGTTTGCCTGCATGTGGATCCAGCTGAGGTTGTGGAGGCCCTTGACGACCTTGGCGCCCTTGAGCTGGCGCGCGATGAGTTCGCTAGAGGTGAGCTCGCCCTGGTCCAGATCATCACGGCGGAAGTCGCCAAGGCCGGGGTAGTAGTTCGTCTGGTCGAGGACGACCTTCCCTGCGAACTTGTCGCCCGGCAGCTGCTCGAACGCGGCGATCGGAATCGAGATGGTGACGATGTCGCCGGCGACGATCGCGTCTTCGACGGTTCCGGCACGGGCACGGGGGCCGAGGTCCTTGACGAGCCCGGAGATGGTTTCCGGGCCGCGCGAATTGCTGATCACGACGTTATAGCCCGCCGCGATGGCGAGATGAGCGACAGCCTTGCCGACGAGGCCGGAGCCGATGATTCCGATTGTTTGTGTCATCTACGATGTCTTTCTTCATAGGGGCGGTGGCCGCCGACAGGATTCGTGCGCCCGCACTGTCTCGCGCGCCCTTCGAGGGCGAGCGCCGCAACAAGCGACACGAGCGAAGTTATGGATTTGATCGAGGAGTTAACAGTCGGGCCACGGGCAACACACTGTTGTCCTCCGAACCGACAATCGCCAGCAGTGCAGGCACGCTCGTCCGCGAGCGACACAGGTCGCTCGAAAGGCAAGCGCCATGACCAGATCGCTACGACGCCCGTTGACGACAGAATGGCTTCACGCCGTTAGAGCCCAACGCATGCGGCGCAGCAGATCGTCTCAACTCAAGCCTTCGACATCACTCCTGAAGCCATCGCGGCAGACGTCGACAAAACCCCGCACCTTCGGATCCATATAGCGCGTCGAAGCAAAGACAGCGTGGACCGGCACGGGGATACGCGCCCAACCCGGCAGGACCCTGGCAAGGCCGCCTTCGGCCACATGCGGCTCGGCCATGTATCTTGGAAGCTGCACGATCCCCAGACCCGACAGCGCCAGGTTCCTGGCGGCCATGGTGTTATCGAGGGCGCAACGGGGTGCGTGCCACACCTTCTCAGTCTTCTCACCATTCACCAAGGTCCAGCCCGGGCGACCGCGCGGCGCATGCATGATGAGGTCGTGCCGCTTTAGATCATCGACCTTGCGGATAGACGCGGCGCTCCTCAGATAATCCGGGGAAGCATACAAACCGTAGGTCAACTCTCCCAGCCTGCGAGCCGAAAGCTCCGAGTCCTCCAACGGGCCGATGCGAATCGCCACATCGACACCTTCATGAATGATATCGACGAGACGGTTCGTGTACTCCGTTTCGACGGTGACCTTCGGCCACTTGCGTAAAAATTCAGCAATCCAGCCATCGACCCGCATCGTCCCAAATTCAGCCCCAGCGGTAACCTTCAGGCGCCCCTTCGGTTCTTGGATCCGTTGCGCCACTGCGGCTTCGGCGGCTTCGGCAGCCGCTAGAATCGACGAGGCGCGTTCGAAATAATCGCGCCCGACTTCCGTCACGCTGAGATGCCGGGTCGACCGGTTCAAAAGCCGCGCGCCGAGCTTCTCTTCCATTCGCCGCACAACGCGGCTCACCCGCGCCTTATCCGTTTCGAGGCGTTCCGCTGCGGCGGTGAAAGACCCTTCAGTCACCACGGCGATGAAGGCCCGCATCTCCAAGAAATCTATTGTTGTCGCCATTACAACAGTCTGTAACTTTCCGACGGAATTATCAATATGCAAACAACTGTCATTCTACGTCATTCGCGGCAAGCAAGCCGCGGCCTCAAACGAGCCTGAGGATGAGCATCCTGGCGGCGACAAAGATGATACGCAGCGAGGGGTTCGGCAGCGCCTCTATTGGCATTGTCACGCGTTGCAGCCAAGCCGGACGCCTGATCACCGGACAATCCGTGATGAGACAGAGGCAATAACACCATGCCCGACAAGCCAAACATCATAGCCACGAAGGGCTTCTTCAACGCGCAACGATGAGGCGATCTGGATGACGCCTTTTGCGACTACGTGCATCCCGACTTCCGCATTGTGGTCTCCTGCGCCTGCAATGACGAACTGCGCGCCGCGATCCCTTGGGCGGGCTATGAACATAAGGGCCGCGAGGGGTATCAACGCCTGACGAGGCTTCTCTTCTCCGAGTACGAACTGCTCGCTTACGAGACCACACGATTTACCGATTCCGGCAGTCTTCGTCGAAGGTCATTTCCGCTTGCGGCACCGCAAGACCGCGAAGATCGCCGATAGTGATTTCCTCGCCCGATTTGAGATGCGTGATGGAAAAATTGCCGGCGGCCAGATTTACGAAAACACCGCTGCTGTTGCCGACGCACGCCGCGCCGACCGAACAATCTTTCCAGGTCGGCGGAGGCGTGCGCTGCCACACCTTGATTGATCCGGCGGCATCGAAGCCGGGATCGCGCCATGTCGCTGTCCACCCGGTTGACGTGCGTCAAAGCGACTCGCCGAGCACACAGGTGATCACGCGTGACGATCACGATGGGGCATCTCAAACAGACCCCAATAGCCGTCCCCCACTACAGCTATTCATGGCATTCCCGGTTTATTTCAATCACTTATGACACCAGAGCGTTTGGTGAACAATCATCCCTCGCGCTTGGCGGCCGGAATAACTGGTGGTGCCGGTTTCTCCGCCACACCAGCCAGTTCGAACTGGTGGGACTCCGCAAGAACGATCAAGCGCGTCCACGCTGTGCCGCCAACACAGACCGCGCCCAGGGAAGCGAAGATCTCACGCCACGCCAGCGAAGGCGCGCCGATCTGGGGCAGGGCGAACACCACATGATAGCCGGCGACGGCGGCGGGAATAGTGAATGCTGTCGCGATCGCGATGCGCAAGGCCAGCGACCGAGCAACGGCAACGCCGACCTGGCCGAGCACGAGCGTCAGCGCACCGCCCGCCGTTGCGATAAGCAGCGCGCCAGCGACGCCGGCGCCGCTCTGCAACGCCTTCATCCCGATACTCAGTGCGACGAAAAACGGCAGGGCATACACAGCGAGCGCAAAGATCGCCCAGCAGAACAAGCCAATTCCGAGTGTGTTGAGAACAAGCCCAAGGGCGAGCATGGTGGTGGCTCCATGTGCATAGGTCTAGCGGTCGCGCCTTCCACCACCACCACGGCGCGAACCTCAGACCTAAAATCGAAACGAGGCGGAGTTGCGGCGCGTGCAACTCCGCTTCGATGGCCGACGGCGAAGGGACGGCACTCACGCGCCGCCGAACCTCCAGACCGGGATGCCGAGCCGCTTCGCTTTGTCGGCGAGGTTGTCCTGGATTCCCGTGCCCGGGAAGTGCATGACGCCGATCGGCAGAAGTTCGAGCATGGTGTCGTTGCGCTTGAAGGGCGCAGCCTTGGCATGTTTCGTCCAGTCGGGCTTGAACGCGATTTGAGGTACCTTGCGGGTCGTCGCCCATTTGGACGCGTTCAGTTCGGCTCCCTTCGGGGAGCCGCCGTGGAGCAGGACCATGTCGGGATGCTTGGCGTGAACCTTGTCGAGGCGGTCCCAGATGAGGTGGTGGTCATTGAAGTCGAGTCCTCCGGTGAGTGCGACCTTCGGTCCTGGCGGCAACAAGACCTCGGTCTCAGCACGGCGCTTGGCTGCGATGAAGTCGCGGGAGTCGATCATCGCTGCGGTGAGCTTGCGGTGGTTGACCAACGATCCCGATCGGGGGCGCCAGAATGAGCCGGTGTGGGTCTCAAACCGCTCGATGGCCTGGTCGCGGAAGAGCTCCAGGCAGCTGCGGCGCTCGATCAAGGTGATGCCTTCGACAGTCAGGCGCTCGAGTTCAACCGATCTGACCTCGGAGCCGTTCTGCTCGCGCTGGCTTTTCTGCTGCGCTTGTTCGTTGTCGTCGAGGTGGCGCTCAATGCGGTCAACGGCACGATGGAACAGGTTGACGGTCGACCAGAGCAGATCGTCAAGGTCGGGTTCGAGCCGCGTGTCGCTCAACGTCGCGACCAGGGCGTCGAAGATGTCGGCGACAGCCCCAGCGATCATCTTGCCTTCGGGAAGCGGTCGCGGGTCAGGCTGGTCGTCGAACGGATGGTAGCCAAAGAGCTGTAGCTCGGTGAGGACGTGGTCCGTTGGAGAAGAGGCGTGCGGCGGTTCGATCTCGTCGTGGTCGGTCATTGGAAGGACCCTTTGCCGGATCGGCCGCGACCATCGCGGCCTTCGTGGCGATCACTCAGACGGCGGGCGGAACGGGCCAGAACCCGCAAGGGCCGAAGCGGCAGCGGAGGATGGCGAAGACCGGCTATTTTGCTTCGCGATGCAAAGCGCGCCGGTTTGATGGCTGTTATGTATGCGCATCGCCGGCGCGCGGCGGAAAATAGCCGGACGTAGCCATTGCCGGCCCGGTCCGGTTGCGGTCCGATCGCCCTCTAGAAGGCCGTGGTCGCGTCCTCTTCCGGCAGTGGCCGCACCGCGACCGACCTGTCGACGCCCATCGAATGGCCGGGGCTATTCCGCGGTTGCCATCGACGAATGCAGGAAGCGGACGACGTCTTCTGGGACGAGTTGCAGTAGCAAGGCTGCTCGGAGGGCCTCGAGGCCGAAGATGTGCAGATCTTCGTTGAAGTCGCCCTGCCGGGGCGACAATGCAATCGCTTCAACGCCGGCGTTTTCCGCGCGCTGGATCAGAGTAGCCTGCACGGCATCTCCGGCCGCATCTGCGTCGCGGGCGATATAGAGCCGACGCAGGCCAGACGGCAGCAACATGGCTGCGAGGTGATTGGCCGAGAGCGCCGCAACCATAGGCATAGTCGGCAACACGTAACGCAATGAAAGCATGGTCTCGATTCCTTCGCCGGCGGCGAGCACGTCGTCCACCACGCCGAAGCGAACAGCGTTGCCGAGCAGGTCGCCCATAGCCCGTCGTGGTGTTTCGATTGGAGCCTTGCCGAGCCGCACGCGATCAAAGCCGTCTGGATCGAGCCAGGTGCGATGCACGCCGGTGATCCGTCCTTCGAGATCCGTGACAGAACCTATCATCGCCGGCCAGGTTTCAGTCGGCAAATGCTCGTCCGGTCGGTAGTAGCAACGTGGGTGGAAGCGCAGGCTACCACCATGGTGGATTTGGCTTATTCCACGACGTTGCAAATACGTTTCCACCAACGTCCGTTCGATGGGACCGGATATCGCATAAAGTCGACGGGCGGCTTCTTGCGATCCGGCCGGCACGACTGGACGAACGGGTCTCGGGAGTGATTGCTCCTCAGAACGAGGCAGCTTCAGAAAGCGCCTCGCTTCCTCGGCGACCTCTCGGAAGTCTCGCAGGGCGAGACTTTCGCGGATGATGTCGAGGAGATCGCCATGTTCCCCAGTCGCGGCATCGGTCCACTTGCCGGCTGGACCCTTCGGCGATTCCTGGAGCCGCACAAATAACGAGCGGCCCGGGGTGTTGTGGACGTCGCCAACCACCCAGTACCGCCCCGCCCGCTTACCATTGGGGAGATAGTGTCGGCACACCGCCTCGGCCTCGCGCGCGAGGCGGCGTGCCAGCTCTGAGACATCGCCGGACATTACGCGGCCTCCCGCTCACTGACGCCCGTAACCGGATAGGTGTCGAGCACCCTCGACAGAACCTCAATGCCGCTCGCGTCCGTGGGTACGAACATGCGCAGCTTCCAGGAGATGATCTCCCCAAAGAGGCCGTAAGCGCGGAGACGATCGCGCATCGTGTCGTTGAATCCGGACAACTCGATGCGCCATGCGCCCATCACCCGGACGCGGCGAAGCTGGAGCCCCTCCGCGAGGTCGAGGACGGTGCGTCCCTCCATCACCGCGGCAAAAGCAGCGTCCGGTGACAGCGCGAGCGCGTCCACCGAAATGGCGTTTGCGACCCACGCGGCAGAAACCTTGCGGCCGATGATGCGTTCGCCCGCATCGGTTTGGAGCCGATAAACGCGGGTCGATTCGTTGGGCAGGCGTTTCCAGATGGGTAACAGCAAGCCGGCTACGACGTGGATCGTGCTTTCCGTGAATTCAGGCACCTCGGCAAGTTCCGCCAGCCAGGCTGCGGCGAAGCGTTCACGGTCCGCATCGCCCCAATGGCTCTCCGCCATCATGGTCAGGGACACCCTGTGCTGTTCCATCGGCCGGATCAGGCAGACGCGGCGCTCGATCTCGCCGTCGTCGAGCATGACGCTCGCTGTTGGGACCTGCACGGCGGCTCGTCCCGAGCGCTCATTGATCAGCAGGACAGCGCGACGATCGGAAAGGCGATCGAGAGCGTCATCCAGGTTCACAGGATGATTGCGCTGGCGCTGGGTGATCGTGAGCAGCCGGGTCTCGGCGCCAGTCCCCGGATGGACATAGATCGTTCGCCGGTCGGTGACGACAAAGCTTTCAGCCCGGAGCGTTTCCAGCCCGAGGTCATAGGTGCCCGACGCGACTGCACCTTCGATTCGAGTGGTCAAGAGCTGCTCGAAGGCGGTGAACAGGACATTCTGCAGCTCGATGGTGAGCGCCAACAACCTGTTCAGGAAGGTCGTGATCGGCGGCAGATCATCCCTGAGCCCGTTGGCGTCCATGAGCTTCAGGCCGGTCGCATCCTCGAACGCTTCGAGCGAGCATCCGTCGACCTTGCCTCGCACCAGCAGCGTGTAGAGTTGGCGCAACGCGTCACGTCCGTACTGGCTTTCGAGATTGTCCTCGGGCCTGAACAGGCCCTGCCCTCCGGTCTGGCGCTGGCCGCGCGTAATGGCTCCCAACGTGTCGAGCCGGCGGGCAATGGTGCTGAGAAAGCGCTTTTCGGCCTTCACATCGGTCGCGATGGGACGAAACAGCGGTGGTTGCGCCTGATTGGTCCGGTTGGTGCGGCCGAGGCCCTGAATCGCGGCGTCGGCCTTCCAACCCGGCTCGAGCAGGTAATGGACCCGCAAGCGGCGATTCCGGGCCGACAGTTCGGCATGGTAGCTTCTCCCCGTGCCACCCGCATCGGAGAATACGAGGATGCGCTTGACGTCATCCATGAAGGCGGAGGTCTCGGCGAGGTTGGCCGAGCCGGCTCGGTTTTCGACGATCAGCCGGTCGCCCTTGCGAATGATACGGCGCGAGCGGCCGGTCACTTCGGCGACCATGTCGGTGCCGAAACGCTGTACGATTTGATCCAGCGCGCCGGGTACCGGAGGCAGCGAGGCGAGTTTTTCGATGAGGCGGCCGCGTCGTGCCACGGCTTCCCGGCTCTCAACCGGCTGGCCATCGCGATAGACAGGCCGAGAGCAGAGGTTGCCCTCCGAGTCGGTAAAGGGCTCGTAGAGCTGGACCGGAAAGGAATGAGCGAGATAGTTGAGGACATACTCGCGCGGGGTGATGTCGACCTGGACGTCGCCCCATTCTTCAGTCGGGATCTCGGCGAGCCGGCGCTCCATCAGGGCTTCTCCCGTCGACACGATCTGGATGACCGCGGCGTGTCCAGCCTCAAGATCGTGCTCGATCGATCGGATCAGCGATGGCGTCTTCATCGAGGTCAGGAGGTGGCCGAAGAAGCGCTGCTTCGCGCTTTCGAAGGCAGAGCGTGCCGTAGATTTGGCCTGCCCGTTCAGCGTTCCCGTTGCGCCGGTGATGTTGGCGGCCCGCATCGCAGCATCAAGGTTGTTATGGATGACGCTGAACGCACCGGCATAGGCATCGTAGATGCGGACCTGCTCCGGCGTAAGCTGGTGCTCGACGAGATCGTACTGGACGTCCGTGTAAGAGAGCGAGCGGGCCGCGTAGAGACCGAGGGCCTTGAGGTCGCGTGCCAGCACCTCCATCGCCGCGACACCGCCCTCCTCGATCGCTTCGACGAACTCGGCACGTGTGGCGAACGGGAAGTCGGCACCACCCCACAGGCCGAGGCGTTGGGCATAAGCGAGGTTGTGGACCGTGGTTGCGCCTGTCGCCGATACATAAACCACGCGAGCATTGGGCAAGGCGTGCTGGAGCCTCAGGCCCGCACGCCCCTGCTGAGAGGCGGCCTGGTCGCCGCGCTCGCCCTTGCCCCCGACTGCATTCTGCATGGCATGGCTCTCGTCGAAGACGATCACTCCGTCGAAGTCGGAGCCCAACCATTCAACGATCTGCCCGACACGCGAAAGCTTCTCGCCACGCTCGTCGGTGCGTAGCGTAGCGTAGGTGGCAAAAAGGATGCCTTCCGAAAGCCGGATCGGCGTGCCCTGGCGAAACCGGGACAGAGGCGTCACGAGCAGCCGCTCCATGCCGAGCGCGGACCAGTCGCGCTGCGCATCTTCGATCAGCTTGTCGGATTTACTGATCCAGACCGCCCGGCGGCGGCCCTTGAGCCAGTTGTCGAGCAGGATGCCAGCGACCTGCCGCCCCTTGCCCGCGCCGGTGCCATCGCCCAAGAACCAGCCGCGACGAAAGCGAACGGCGTTCTCTGCGTCATCGCGCGCGGCCGCCACCAGATCAAAGGTCGCGTCGACGGTCCAGGAGCCCGCGAGAAAATCAGAATGTGCTTCGCCAGCATAAATGATGCTCTCGAGCTGGGCGTCCGACAGGATTCCATCTGCCATCAGATCCGAAGGCAGGTGCGACCGGTAAGACGGCTTCGGCGGCGCAACGGACGCCATCGCGGCGGACTGCACGAGCTTGGTCGGATGCGCGGATGATCCGGGAATACGGATCGACTGCAATCCGTACTCCTCATAAAGAGCATCCGTGATGCGGGCGCCTTCCGGCGGGGACCATTCGACGGTCTCATACGCAAGCTCCACACCTTCTGGCGCGCTCCCTGAAGTGGACGACGGGCTTGGTGCAATGGTGAAGCCGGTCGACCGGGACATTGCAGGGCGACTAGCGATGTCGGCTACGTCCGGCGCGGCGACTGGCAGCCTCGGAGGCACATGCTGGGTTATCCAATTGAGCAAGGTGGCGACATCGCCGGCGATGCCTGGCGAAGCGGGAAAAGCCTTCGGATCGGCGGCGGGACACTTGTCGATGACGAGCAGCCTCGTGTCGGTCTGAGTGCCGTGCTTGGCGTAGACCGCGCCGTCGATCGCGGCAGAAAACACGACCCGCCCGCGCTCCTGGAGGCGAACAAAGGCATCAGCCCACGCCGGGTTTTCCGGCGCAAGGCCCGCGCCAGCGATGGCGACGAGGCGCCCACCGTCGCAAAGACGCGCGAGCGCCGAAGCGATGTGCCGGAAAGCGGCATCCGCCATCCGTCGATCGACATTCGCCACCGCGGAGAACGGCGGATTCATCAGGACGACGCTCGGCACGACGCTCGCATCGAGGTGATCATCGATCTGCGCGGCGTCGAACCGCGTAACCTTCACCTTGGCAAACAGGTGATCGAGCAACGCCGCGCGGCCTTCGGCGAATTCGTTCAGCATCAAAGAGCCGCCGGCGAGCTCGGCAAAGATGGCGAGCAAGCCTGTCCCCGCAGACGGCTCCAGAACGCGGTCGGCAGGCGTAATACCGGCTGCGGTGCAGGCGGCGAAGCCAAGCGGGATCGGTGTCGAGAATTGCTGAAACGCCTGACTGTCCTCGGAACGCCGCGTATGGGTCGGCAGACAGCTCGTGATTTTCGCCAACATTGGCAACATTGCGGCCGTCGAGCCCGCCTTGGTGCGCATGGCCGGGCCGAACTTACGAAGGAAGAGAACGGTTGCCGCCTCGCAGACGTCATAGGCGGTCTTCCAGTTCCAGGCGCCGGACGCGTCCGAGGCGCCGAAGGCGGCCTCCATGGCACCACGGAGGACGGCGGCATCGATGCGACGGCCGCGCTCCAGATCGGTCAATATCTGTCGGGCGGCCTTGAGGGCGGCAGAGGTGAGGGTGGCAGCGGCACGCATCGAGAACGGCGCGGCAGCAGCGCCGCCCGCGAGAGATTCGGTCATGGCTGGATTTCTTTCGGAGAGCAGGAACGGGTCGAGCCGCCGCGCGCTCTCCTTAAGACACGGCGATTCAAACCCTTCCCGGCCCACCTCTGCCTCTCAGACCTCGGCAAAAAAATCGGGACCGGCGCAGTGCACCGGTCTCCGACCAACACAGGACAGCCGGAGCCATCCCGCACCGTGACGTCACTCAGCCGCGTCCAACTGTTGTGGATCCTCGTCGCTGGCGTTCTCCTGATCCTCCCCGTCGGCGAGAAATTCGGGCAGCGAGCCCGCTTCGCCCTTCTGCCCCACTGGCACCGCAGCGGGATCGACGAGACGCAGCGGCTCCGGCAACCAGCCCGAGCCATCGAGAAGACGCTCGGCCTCCTTGGCCATGTCGGCCTTCTTCAAGTGGTCGATCAGTTGTGCCGACGACTCGTCCCTGGCTTCCCGCACCGCCTCTAGAATGCGCGGCTTGGTGACCCGGCCGAGATAGTTGTCGACGGTCGGTCGCCAGCCAGCCTGCACCATGTCGAGCGCGACGGCGCGCGCCAGCACATCAGCTTGGTCGAGACGCGTGCGGACACCCTGAGCGGAGACACGGCCCTGATTGTAGCGGTTGGCCGGCTCATAGACGGCGTTGACGGCAAATGATGCACAGTGGGCGAACAGCGACGCCTGTGCACCACCGTCGAGAGCCGTCAGCGCCTCCCAGAGATCGTTCTCGCTCTTCGGCAACCGTGCCTTCCAGGCCTCATGCCGCGTCTCGACAGCTTTGGCGGAGACGCTTTCCCTCAGCCCCGGAGCTTGAGCGGGAAAGGTCGGTGTGCGAAGACCAATCTCGAGACAGCTTTCGGACGATGCGAACCGGTAAAAGGCCGTCAGCACAAAGTTGTGCAGCACCGCCTGAAACGCGATCGCAGGGTTTTCTGCCAACGCATCCCGCAACGCCAGTGTGCGATGCGCCGTCAACTCGGTGATCAGCCGATCCGGCAGAGGCCTGGCGGCGTCCTCATCATCCTCTTCAGCATCAGGAGCACTACTCGCAACCGCGATCACCGTGCGCTGGACGGAAGGGCTCTCTTCTTGACCTTCGGTCGACGACGCATCGGCGCCCTGCTCGACATCAGGATCAGTTGTCGGGGCCTCGTCCTCCGGACGGACGTAACCCCGGTCCACCGAAAGGCGTCCTTCGGAATCGATGCTGATGAAAACACCAGCTCGGGCAATCTCGGTCGGATCGTAGAGCATCGGCCGATCTTCGAACGCCGCCAGCGCCAACTCGATTTCGCCGAGACGCTGATCGACCTCTTGGGGCAATTCGTCGGCATCCTGGTAATCGGTTTCAAGCTTGGCCTGCTCGGCATTCAGGGCATCGATGGTGGCCTGTTCCTCAGGCGAGAGATCGACAGGTTTGCCTTCGATTTCTCGCAGGCCTTGAGTGTGGCCGTAGGAGAACTCTACGGCGACTGAGATCCACTTCCAGCCTTCGGCAGCAATCGTCTCAGCTTCGGCTTTGAGCTTTTCGGTTACGAGGCGGTCGAGCAACACGACGTCCTGAAGCCAGCCGCCGTCGTCGTGCTCGAACAAATCCCGCAGAACGCCGCCACCCGCGTGCTGATATTTATCGAGGCCCACAAACTGCGCCCGGCGATCGGAACCGCGCACGGTGTTCTCGGTGAGCAGCCGGCGGATCTGGTAAGGCTCGTCATAGCCGGAACGGCTGACGTTCTCCCAGACTTGCTCCTGGCGGGCGTGATCCGCAGTGACTGAGAACGCCATGAGCTGCTCAAGCGTCATGCCGTCCTCGGCATAGACCTCATGCAACTTCGGCGAGACCGACGCCAGGCGCAGGCGCTGCTTGACGATCGCAGAGTTTACGAAATGGCGCGCGGCAATGTCTTCCTCGCTCATGCCGAGATCGCGGAGCGTCTGGAAGGCCCGAAACTGATCGAGCGGATGCAGGCCGACCCGCTCGTCGTTCTCTGCCACCGAATCGTCTTCAGCGATGCCCCCCTCGCGAACGACGCACGGCACCGCCTGCGTCTTGGACATCCGCTTCTGTTTCACCAGGAGTTCCAGAGCGCGATAGCGCCTGCCACCCGCCGGCACCTCGAACATGCCGGTCTCGTTGCCATCTGCATCAACGACGGCTCGGACACTCAGACTTTGCAGAAGCGTACGCTGCGCGATGCTCTCGGCGAGCTGCTCGATCGAGACACCGGCCTTGACGCGGCGAACGTTCGACTGGCTGAGTACGAGCTTGTTGAACGGAATGTTCCGGGAAGGCGACAGCGTGATCTTTTGGACGGCTTTCGTCATTTTGGCTCTCCACGACGGGCGGCCGAAAGACTCTCTCTCGGCTTCCAACCCGTCGCGAACAGCCTCACCTCCTCTCACTCTCGCGCGGCCACGAGGCCGAGCATCACGCAGCCTTGTGACCGGCAACAACCGAGTCCAGCAACGCGGGCTGAATGGACCCTGGAACGAAGTCGAGCAAATAGTCTGCGGCCTTACTCGCCTGCGAAGCGGCACGCACGATGGCCCGATTGTCTTCGCGGAGGACTTCGAGCCAGGAGCCGATATAGTCGGCATGGCGCACGGTCGGGACGATCCCGAGCGACGCGCAGCTGAACGCGGAGCTCAACTCGGCGACCAGTTCTTCGAAGGCATATTTCTTCGTACCGTAGGATCCACTCTGGTCGCGGTTGAGGCGCGAGGGATGCCCAGTCGCATGACCGTTATGCCGATATCGGCATAATGGCCATTATGCCGTAAGCCGGATTATGCCGAATTTTCGAGAAGGCCGTTGGAATTGGACGTCGTCAATGCGCTGACAGTCGGCATAATCGCGCCAACTATACGAAACGCATAATCGTTCCGAGAGGCCTTTCTTTGCTGACATTGAAGCCGTTGCAAAATTCGCTATTCTGCAACGTAGCTGAAGTCGGATTCAAAATCG
The DNA here is from genome assembly GCF_025200885.1 of Bradyrhizobium huanghuaihaiense. Lineage (NCBI taxonomy): Bacteria > Pseudomonadati > Pseudomonadota > Alphaproteobacteria > Hyphomicrobiales > Nitrobacteraceae > Bradyrhizobium > Bradyrhizobium huanghuaihaiense. Next base: position 8,796,891 of record NZ_CP104172.1, read on the forward strand.
TCGCTTTAATCGGGAATTTCGCGACAGTTCTTTTAGGATATTGGAAGGTCGGGAAATATGCGGCGCGTCCAGAAACTATTCCTTTTTGTTGTTGCAATTACAATGATTGGGATTTCGGGGATAATCGGCTGGCTAACCTTCAGCCCGCCCGATGGACTTCTATCGGCATCGGCCGTTGCGGCAAAAATGGTTTGTTCGAACGTCTTCATTGCCAAACGCGACGCGGCCTCCGTCATTGGAAGCGATGTAGCGTTTGCGCTCCCTCATGTCGCCAACCGTCTGAAAATCTCGGTGGACCCCGCCAACCAGCGTGTCGAAGTGGCATTTCGCGGCCTCTTCGCCAAACGCGACGCCCAATATGAGGACGGACGCGGTTGCACGCTGGTCTCGAAGGACGAAATCCCCGATCGCGCCGCGCCGCCTTCACGTCCGGCAAAGCCTGATGCGCTCTGGCCGGCCGGCGAGAGGGTGCAATTGTCCGAAGACAAGCGTTTGCTGGCAGCGCTGAACGATCCGGCTCTCCAAGGGCCCGGCATGCGCGCGATCGTCGTGGTTCAGGACGGGCGCATCGTCGCTGAAACCTATGGCGAAGGGTTTAGCGCTTCGACGCCCTTGCAGGGCTGGTCGATGACGAAGACCGTAAACGCTGCCCTGGCCGGCATGGCGATCAAGGACGGAAAGCTTTCGCTCGATCGACAGAACTTATTTCCGCAGTGGGCCGGCGACGCGCGTGCGGACATTTCCGTGGCCGATTTGATGGCCATGACGAGCGGATTGAAATGGAGTGAAGCTGGCGATTCTCCCGACCCTGACGGGTTGGAGAATCTCGCAAAGGATGCAGCGGCCTTCGCGAGGGATCGACCGCTCGTCGCCCCGCCTGGAACGAAGTTCAACTATGCCGGGGGGTCATCCGTCCTATTGGCCCGGCTCTGGCAGAACGCGGTTGGAGCGGACGCGCGAGCTTATCCGCAGGAGCGATTGTTCAAGCCTTTGGGCATGACCAGCGCCGTTCTCGAAGCCGACCCTTCAGGTACATTCCTTGGTGAAGCTTTTCTCTTCGCTAATGCGCATGATTGGGTGCGTTTCGGCGAATTCCTGCGCCTGAACGGAGAGTGGAACGGCGAACAGCTTTTGCCGGCGGGCTTCGTCGATTACATGCGCTCGCCTGTGCTGGTTTCCGAAGAGGGACATGGCCCGGTCTACGGTCGCGGACAGCTTTGGTTGGGGCCGGGCCAGGGATTCCGACTTCCAGCCGACACGTTCATGATGCAAGGGCACCTGCGTCAGGTGATCGCGATCATCCCCTCGCGTAAACTGGTGATCCTGCGCATGGGATTGACGCGGGAAGATATCGGTTACAGCACAGCGAAACTACTTCAGGCGATTGCCGCGGCGTCGCAAAAATCCTAAGTTTCACGGCAGATCGCCCCCTCAAATCTAAGCCCCCTCAAATCTAAAGAGAATTCGTGTCGCAAAAATCCATCGCGAAAGTCGGCGATTTGCGACCGACTTTTGCGGCACATCGGGCTTTCTGTAAGCGGCGGCCCTGCCACTTGCGCTGATCCTCAGCGCGGGAACGCCGATGGCTAGTTACATATCGAGGTTTTGATGGGAAGTTTGTTGCTCCAACAACATGGAGCACAAGAAATGGAAATATCCGACAAGATTACCTGCCTCGATCCCTACTTCGTATCATTCGAGGAAAGTCTTTCTTCAAGGAACTACAAGCCAGAGACCTTGGCGAACTATCGCTACCTGCTTCGACGCTTCGGCCGCTTGCTCGAAGCCGAGAGCATTGTGCCGTCGACGTTGACGCCAGACCTTGCTGTCGCGCTGGGGCGGCGGTTGCCGATCACACCGAAGAGCCAGATCAAGGTTCCCAATCTTGCCAGGCTGTTCGTCCTGCATCTCATCGAGATAGGAGTGGCGAGCCGACCACCGCTTACGCCTTCGCAGGCCGAACGTCACGAACTGCTGAGCAACTTCGAAACCTATCTTCTGCGGCAGCGCGGCCTCAGCCCTCGCTCCGTCTATCACGTGCTCCGGTTCGCGGATCGCTTTCTCCATCATCGCTTCGGCGACCATGTGCTCGATCTGCCGGCGCTTAACGCCCGGGATGTCGTGGCGTTCATGGAGCACCTTCTCTCACGCAAGCGCCCATTCCGCGATAAGACACCGGCAACTCATCTTCGCAGCTTCTTCCAGTATCTGTTCGCACAGGGCCTCACGACGACAAATTTGTCGCTCTGCGTCCCCAGGGCCCACAAACCTTGGGGCGCAAGGCTCCCTCGCTATCTGTCGCTTGATGAGGTGGAGGCTGTTCTGGCCTCGGTGCGCACCAATCCGCGGCACGGCGCACGCGATTACGCAATGCTGCTGCTGATGGCCCGCCTTGGCCTGCGCGCGCCGGAGGTTATCGCTATCCAACTGGATGACATCGATTGGCGCTCGGGCGAGCTTCTCGTTCGTGGAAAAGGGCAGCGCCATGACCGGCTGCCGATCCCGCCAGACGTCGGCGAAGCGATCATCCGATATCTACAGGAGGAGCGAACCTCAACGACCACGCGCACGCGCACGCTGTTCGTGACGCATCGGGCGCCAAACCGCCCGTTCAAGGACAGCCAGGTCATCAACGCCATATTGAAGGAGGCGTTCGCGGCGACGGGCGTGAAGCCGCCGACACCCTACGTGGGATCGCATGTTCTGCGCCACAGCCTGGCGACGAACATGGTTCGCGCCGGCGCCTCGTTGGAAGAGATCGGCGATCTGCTGCGGCATCGATCGCGGGCGACGACGATGATCTACGCGAAGCTTGACACGGATGGCCTGCGTTCCATCGCCCAGCCTTGGCCGGTCGCGGAGGTGGCACGATGAGCTTCCTTGCCGAACTCGACCGCTACCTGACCGTCAGAAGACAGCTCGGCGCCGATCTGAGCACGGATGAGCGGATACTACGTCGCTTCGCTATCTTCGCCGACCGCGATGAAATGAAGTACGTCAATACCAACCTGATCATGCGCTGGCTCGAGAGCTTGTCCTCTGCCAGTACCGGAACCCGGGCAACACGCTTCAGAGTAGCTCGCCAATTTGCCGAATGGTTGCATGGCATAGACCCCAAGCATGAAGCCCCGCCCCGGGGACTGGTGCCCGGTCGCGTTCAACGCGTGCATCCATATATTTATAGTGAGGCCGAAATCGTTGCGATCATCGAGCATGCGCGGACTCTGCCATCGGTCTACGGCATGCGTGGCCTGACGTGCTCGACGCTCTTCGGCCTTGTCGCCGTGACCGGACTTCGGATCGGCGAAGCTCTCGGTCTCGACCCTGCCGATCTCGATGTCGAATCCGGCGTGCTTCATGTCCGGCAGGGCAAGCTCGGCAAGGAACGGTTGCTGCCGCTGGACCCAAGCGTCGTGCAGCGGCTGGAAAGCTACGGCCGCGAGCGGGACCGACTGCTCGGGCGCAGGCCGGAAGCACTCTTCGTGACCTGCGAGGGGCATCGTCTTGGCGATTGCGGTGCGCGGTACAACTTCGCGCATGTATGCCAGCAGATCGGGCTGCGAGAGCCGCAGCTTTATCTTCGGCACGGCCGTGGACCACGCATCCACGATCTTCGCCATACCTTCGCGGTGCGTACCATGCTGAGCTGGTATCGGTCGGGCAAAGACGTCGGCCGCGAGATGATCAAGCTCACGACATGGCTTGGTCATGCGAACCCCGCCCATACCTATTGGTATCTCGAAGCGGTCCCGGAACTGCTGGAGCTGGCCTCCGCTCGGATAACAGGCGCGGCAGTGGAGGCGGAAACCCGATGAAGGCGACCAACTTCCCCGCGCTGATCCAGCGCTTCTTCACCGATCGGCTCGGCACGCAGATGGAAGCGAGCCGCCATACCGTCGCTGGCTACCGCGATACATTTAGGTTGCTGATCCGGTATGCAAGTTCACGGCGTGGAAAGCCACCCACGAAACTGACGATCGAAGATCTCGACGCTGATCTTGTCGCCGACTTCCTGACCCATGTGGAAACGGCGCGAGGCAACACGGCACGCACCCGCAATACGCGTCTTGCCGCTATCCGCTCGTTCTTCCGCTACGTTGCATTGACCGACCCGAGCTGCCTTCTTCATTGCCAGCGCATTCTCTCAATGCCGAACAAGCGGTACGTGAAGCGGAGCGTGACGTTCCTTGATGCTGAGGAGATAGCGGCGCTGCTGGCCGCGCCGGATCGAAAGACGTGGGTGGGCCGGCGTGATCACGTCCTGCTGGTGCTTGCACTTCAGACCGGGTTGCGGGCGTCCGAATTGATCCACCTGCGCTGCAAGGACGTGATCCTCGGCACGGGGGCTCATATCCGGTGCATCGGCAAGGGGCGGAAAGAACGCAGCACGCCTCTTCGTCGTGACACGGCCAAGCTGATCCAGGCCTGGATAGGCGAACGCCTTGACAGCGACGGACCATTGTTCCCATCGATCCGGGGCGAGCGGCTCAGCCGTGATGCTTTGGAACATCTGGTTGGCAAGCATTGCCTAGCGGCATCGCGAGCCTGCCAGCGCCTCGCTGGCAAACGCGTCACGCCGCACACGCTGCGCCATAGTACGGCGATGGAGCTGCTCCATCACGGCGTTGACCAATCCGTGATCGCGCTATGGCTCGGGCACGAGTCCGTGGAAACAACACAGATCTATATCCACGCCGACATGAGGCTGAAGGAAAAGGCACTCTCGCAGGTCGCCAGTCCAGAAATGCATCCCGGGCGGTATCGTCCCAGCGACGAACTGCTCGCCTTCCTCGAAGCGCTCTGATTATGCCGAACCGCCGCATGGCCAAGAGCAGGCGTAACCGCCGCCAAACTCGGCCATGCGGCATAATCCGACTTACGGCATAATGACAGTTCATGCAGAACCGTGCGGTGCCAGTTGATGGGTTCGAAATAGGCCTGCGGCGGCGGGACCTGAACATAGTCTTCGGCTGTGGCATAGAATGCGCGGTCTCCACCAATTCGAAATGGAATTCCGCTGGCCTTGATCAGGGCGTCGACCGTGGGTTCGATGAGGCCAGGCGGCGGAGGCGGCGCAGCGGTGGCGATGCCGTCGGGCAGATCGTCGCACTGATCGGTGTTGAAAACGGTAAATCGCTTCAGGAATGGAATCGCCTGCGCATCTTCGCCGGTCTCGGCGGCACGTCGCTTTTCGTCATTCGGCACGAAACGATCCGCGTAGACAACAGTGGTGCCGCGCTCTCCCTTGCGAACGTGGCCGCCGAGCGAGAGCGCCTGACGGAAGGTGAGCCAACTTTGACCGGCAAATCCGCGCTCGATCACGGCTCCCCAGAGGATGAGGATGTTGACGCCACTGTATTGCCGGTCGGTCGACGCGTTTTTCGGCATGGCCAGCGGCGCTTTCGCCGCGGCCGTACCCCAGGGCTGTACCCATGGGACGCGCCCGGCCTCAAGCTCGGCAATGATCTTGTCGGTGATTTCGTTATAGAGGTTCGCGCGGTCTTGGCCGGCGCACGCACCAACAGTAGAGTTTGGCATCGCGGTTCTCTGCGACGGGCGCCGCGAGCCTCTCTCGCAGCTTGTAACCCGTCACGGAAAAACCCAGCCCGCACTCTTACTCTCAGCCCTTTGCGCAATCTGACTTAGGGCCGCAGGCCCAACCAGGCGTGCGCCAGAGGCGCATCGCCTAAACGCAAAATGGCACCCGGAGAGCGTGAGCATAGCGACCCGAAGGGACACGCGGGTCCGAGTGCAGCGACGAGACCGGTTCAATAGCGGCACCCGGGAACGAGGCAGTGATAGCGATCGCCGCAGGCGAGCCCCTTTCCCGAGTGCCCCCGGCGAGGAGTACCAATGCTCTTGCGCGAGGGATCGAAGCCGCACGGCCGAGACGCAAAGCGGCTCGGTTCACGAGAGCCCGGTGCGGCGGAAGCCGCGCGCGCAAGCGGGAGAACCAGCAGTCGGAGGACCTAAATTTCCTCGCGCGCATTCGTCTGCGCGTCATAGATCCTGGGAAAGCGTTTCTTTAGTTCTACTCCACCCGCCCTGGCACCGTCTCTAGTTGCAAATTCGGCTTTGAGTCGGCCGTCTACTTCAAGTGCATAACCAGAAGCCGGCAGTTCACGGGTGGCAGCAACCATTTCATTCTCATTGTGCAGCGAGGTATTGGGAATGATGACGTAGCGTGAGTCGCCTGAACCGCGCTAGACTAGAGCCGCCCGCAAAAACGCGGTGACCGGTCATCGCACGTTTTAGATTGACGCCTCGCACTGAATCCCCATCAAGGATGGGAATTTGCATCGTCCGAACACGCAGACGGGTTTCCGCTGGCGCGGATGCATGTACGATAGAGCCACGGCTCGATGTAGCTACCCTTCCACATCCCCTCACCCGCGCGCTCAGCTTCGCGCTGAGCTTCGTGATATCTGCCTTTCGAGTATTGAGGCCAATCCAGCGCCAGACCGTTACGCACAAGCCATTCCCCGAGGTCCCTGCCTGCCACCGAACAGGTCGCGACCGTGCGACCATACCGGTCGAGGCTGAGCGGGGTACAGTTGACGGGGCGCCTGGCAATGTAAGCGTCGAGATCGCTCGCAGCCTTCGAACCACAGCGGTATTGCAAGCTGTCCTCACCGCGGCATAGCTGAGTGCTCTCCGGAGCATCCACACCCCAAAGGCGGATCCGCGTTCCATGAATTTCCAACGTGTCACCGTCAATGACGCTGGCCTGACCGACAAAGCTGTCGGCAAGGGCCGTGCTCGATAGCAACAGGAGCATCCATACAAGGACTCGGCGTTTGATCATGGTGTTGGGTACCAGCGATTACCGCAGATTGCGGGGATTGAATTTCGGCCAGTTCTGAGGCGGCTTCAGCACCGGCAAGTTCTCCGGCCGCTCGGGATAATGAAACTCCGTGCCACGCAGCCAGCGGCCCAGGAAACGGTTCCAGAACAGGGTCGCATCCATCTGCCAAGTAAACTCATAGACCTTCCAAACGCCGTCGCTCATTATGACTTCACCCGTTGCGCTGAAGGACAGGCTGTAGACTCATCGCAGTGCTCGCGGATATTTCCCTACGCCAGCAGCGTTCATCGGCCGCTTCGAAAACTCTACGTCGACAAGGACGCCCTCGGCCGCCTGCACACGCAACACCAAGTACGCGGGATGCGTCAAGGCGAAGACCGCGCGTTGGCCGACTATCACAAGGCTCTCGCACGCGCCAAGACACTCACCGGCAAAGCGCTTGATGGGAATACCTACGACGAATTCCAGCATCCGTGCCTTGACGAAATGCTGCCATATGGACCTTGCACCGGAGGCGATGGCCGGAAGCCACTTCTGTGGCATGTAAAGTCCAAGACCGACTTGTTGAAGATCAGCCGCTCTGGCGACGCCGACAACCCGGAAAACGCCAAGTTCTACCTGTTCGGATTGAGGGCCAGCGACAACATCGCGGCGTCGCTCAAATCAATGCCTAAACAGCTCGATATCGTGTTCCTCGACCTTGCTCGAACCGGACGCAATCGGCTCGGACGCGACTGGGAATCCCGCGTTAAAAGCTTCTTGTCAGAGCTGGACCGAAATGTCGGAGCCGTCGCCATACTCGCTCTTACGGATGATCCTTGGACATTCGACAAGCTTCGGTTTGAAACCCTTCGCAGCGCGACATCCGGCAAGAGCCGTTCGAAGCCGGCGCCATCCGACATTATCTTTGCTCAGGCGTCCGATCTTGTCGTCTCGAACAATTCAGCAGCTATCGACTACAAGCCCGTCATTAAACAGGATGCGATCGGCTTTTCAGGTGACGTCGAAACGCTTTTGCGAAGAATTCGGGCAAACGCTCGCGCAGCTTCCGATCTTGGGGACGGTGTTGCGACCGAACTATTGTACCGGCTAAGCGGCATCCTGCGGCGGTGCGCCTCCTTGCCTGGTTCGCGAAGGGACTTTTCCGCCTATGTTGAAATGGAAGCCGGCAGCTGGGCGGCGGCGGACCTTCTGGCCTCGTATCGCGCTGGTAGCGTAATCGCCGAAACCAAGGCCAACATTGGCTCTTGGGCGCAGCATCATCATGCCGAGCTCACAGACCTCTGCGCGAGCGTAGAACTGGTTTGGGCCAACACCTCGCAGCTTACGCCAATGGCGCCCCTGTTGCGTGATGTCGTGAAACGATTTGAGCGCGCGAGTTCGCGTACCGCCATCTTGTTTCGCAACGATATGCTCAGCGATTTTGCCTCCTTCGTTCTCCGCAGAGATGAAGAGATCGGCGCGAACATCGATGCCCGAATTGAAAAGAACATGCTGCTTTTCCTCGATAAGGAGTCCTTCGACGACTTGGCGACACTGCGCACGACCGAACGAAACCAGATAAAGACCCTGATCTGCGTCGCACCGACGCGTTCGCAAATTCTTGCGCTGTTAGCTCGTCCCTGGCTTCCCGACAGCCTCATAATCCTCGCCGACAGCGATACGCTTGCGAGCGCCGCACGGGACGGCTCACGCCTTCTGGCCTATCCAGAATTATCTGCGATCCATAAACGCGTCTCCGCCTTCGTGGAGAAGGCGGGTAAAGCCGTGCACCGTGAGGGCGGCGGGGTCGATCCCATCCAAGGAGCACTGGACGAGGATGTCGAGTTTCCTGCGAGCAGCGTGGTCAATCTCGCCGGAAATGTACGCCCCAATCAACCAACGATCCGGCTGCGCTTCTCCGGGGATCAGGTCATCATAGCGCGGCCCGGCACCAAGCTCATTCTCCTCGATCACTCGCGCGCCGTCCCGATTTTCACAGAGTGCGAAGCGAAAGACGTTGACGTGGGCGAACGCGTTTGCGTCATCGGCGACGCCTTCCTGGAAATGGCTCGCCCCATGCTCAATATCACCGTCCGGGCGGCCGAAGAGATACGCGACTATCACCGTATGGTCCTGGACCGTTTCTCCAGACTTCAAGGAGCGTCCGATCACGACCGGCTCGTCTCCTTAGTCACCGCAATGGGTCTTCCCACCGTCACAGTTCAGCGTGCCAGTTATTGGATCGACCTCCACGACCAGTTATGCGTTCCGTTGCACGACGTGGTGCCCCATGCACCGCGCGAGCGACCGACATTCATGGCCTTCATGGCGGCACTCGGCATCAGCGAAGCGATCGCCGCTCACTTTTGGATATGGGCGGTAATCGCCCAGCGGACGAGCCGGCTCCGCGCTGCCCTTAGTTTCCACGAAGCTTATCGAACGATCCTCATCGATACTTACGCTGCACAGTCGGGCAATCCAGAACGCGCACGGGAAATTCGCCGACTAAAGGCCGCAGCTCAGGATTTCGTCGCCGTGGTGAAGGAAAAGACTGAACACCGAGGCGAACGTGATCGGGCTTAGCGCAGCGCATTTGTCATCCATTTCGCAAGAGCTCAAGGAGGGCGTCTGCAACGCCCTCGTTAACTTGACGATTGCGCGCGTGTCGGGAAGCGATAACGAAGGCCGCATTCTTTACGGGAGATCGCCCCGGCGCGCCATCGTGTCCGGTCAATTGTTGCCACGCTTCGATCCCACTGGCCAGGATGATGAGACCTCCGATATTCGCATTGCCGCTTCAGGCCTCGACTTTCACATCAGCGCTCAGGCGGCTGGGCAATCGACTATAGCCCCGTCATTCTCCGTCTACATACGCGTGCTTCCTGACTGGCACGAGCTGGCCGATGAAGCGCTTGGGCTCGATGTCGATTTCAAGCTGCGCCGCGCTGTCCAGGACGCGATTGACAATCGCTTCCGCCAACTGCGTACCGAGCGCTTTACGGCCGCCCGCGTCGCAACGCCCGATTGGCCCAATCTCAATCCCGAGCAGCGCCAACGCATATATCAACAGCGGCAAGCGATCCTCGAAGAGGTTCGGCGGCAAGCCTATCACGAGCAAGGCATCGAGCTTGAACCGGGTGACGAATCGCTACTGAACGTCAATGGCCCGGATGCAGCGAACCTTCCAGTCCCCAACCCAGGACCTCAAGATGTGCAGGCCGACGGGGCGGACGATCAAAATGCCCAGCTTCGCATCGGCCGCCTCCTGCAGCGTGGCCGATCGGTTCCGTTTGCGCTCATGGAACCCGTAGCCGCTCCCCCCAAGTGGCGCAGGATTGATCTAACCTTTGCTCCTTTGGTTTGGCAATTCCAGACGGATGCCACCCAGTTAGCAACGCAGGTCGGCGACTATTCGCGAACGATGCGCGATAGCGCACTTCGACAAGTCACCGATTGGATCACCTCCCCCGAAGGATTGGCCCAAATCTGGCGTGACGTTCGGGTCCAGCCACAGGATGTCATCTCGGAAGCTGCTTGGAATGCGTTTAGGTGTCGCGCAGCTCAAACGCCTCCGTCTCTACCTGACGTGCTCCCAGCCATCGGCGGCGTGGCCCTTCAACTCGACCGAACGCCTGACTTTGTTGATCCCACGCGAGTTGCGGTGCGCGTGATGCTCGACAATAGTTCTCCCGAGCTTTCACGTCGCGACGCACTCACGCGCTGCGAGGTCATCTTTGTCACGCAGCTTGGCGTTACTTTACCGACTGGGGTCCACCAGCCATTACGGTTAGATCGCGTTGAACCCTCGTATCGCTTCCGGCATTTCATGCACTATGCCGCTATTGGCTTGAATTGCGGCGTTGCGAGCCTGCAGACGGGCGATGTTCTGACGTTACGCACGACATGGTCACCTCGGTTCGTCCAACCCCGGATTGTCCCTCGTGCCCCCAATGCGCCTGTTGCCTTCGCCGATCTGGCCGCAGAGAACCGCGACGTCGCAGATCTCCTGGCCATTCCCCAAGCTTACATAGCCTGGATTGCTCAGGAAGAGACGAGGCTAAGAACAGCCGTACGCGAAGGATTAACTCCGGCTGAAGCGAACATTGAAAGTGCTCGCCTTGAACAGGACCTGCGGGATCAGCGCCGCGAAGCGGGATATATCGAGCGCGGCATTCGCTTACTTAGCCAGTCGCATGAGGCCTATCGCGCCCTGCCATCGGCTAGCGCTTCGCAGCGCGCGACCTTGGAACGCCGCGCGGCGCCTTACCGCGCCTGGTTGATGATGAACGAAAGCTTCCTCAATCGCGATAACGGCGATCCGAGAAGAGGATGGCGGCTCTTTCAGCTCGCCTTCATTCTGGCGCATGTTCCGACATTCGCCTCACGCATGGAAGAGTACCGGGATTCGTTCGATCCTCTGCTCGATGAAGCGGCAGCCAGCCTCCTTTATTTCCCCACAGGTGGTGGAAAATCAGAAGCGTTCTATGGAACATTGATTTTCGCAATGTTCCTCGACCGGCTTCGCGGTAAATCCCGCGGCGTCACGGCGATGATCCGCTATCCGCTCCGTTTGCTCACCCTCCAGCAAGGGCAACGACTCTTGCGCCTTGTGACCGCGGCCGAGCTTGTACGCACCAATCGCGGCATTGGTGGCTGGCCATTCGAGATCGGTTTTTGGGTCGGTGGCAATAACACGCCCAATCGTTATTCCTACGTGCCTGCGATCGTGCCGCGCACAGATGATGCCGACCATCCAGATGACCAGCAGCTTGAAGAAGGGGCTAACGTAATCGATCCCGAAGCGCAGCGTGCCGCCGCGCGCTACCGCGAATTCCGCGCCGCCTTCAATAAGGTCCCACATTGCCCTTGTTGCGGCGGCGCGACCGGCTTACGGCGCTTTGAAAGCGAAGGCACCACGGCGCGGCGGTTGGGCATTGTCTGCTTCGACTCGCGGTGCATTTTCAACCGCGCGCACACCACCCGGACGCCACTACCTTTCCTGCTGACTGACGACACAATCTACGCAAGATCGCCCTCGATCGTTCTTGGAACGATCGACAAACTTGCGATGCTTGGTCAGCGGACGACCACCATCCGGCAGCTTATTGGAATGTTCGGGTTGGCGCGTGGCATCGGTCCCACCGGCCATCTTACGTCGCCTGCCAACGAGGGCGATATCTCTGCATGGCTTACGGGCGATGGTTATCAACCGGTCTTTCCCGCCTTTCGCCAGGGGCAGCGGGTTTTCTTCGACCCGTTCCCATCGCTCATCATTCAGGACGAAGCACATCTCCTCCAAGAGAGCCTCGGCACTTTCAGCGGCCTCTTCGACAGCTTGCTCGAAGAAGTGTTCACCGAGATCGACCAGCTGGCCGGTGGGGAACTAAATGTGTCCCGCGTTCAGCAGGGAAGCGGCACCGGTCGTCCTCGGACCCCGAAAGTCATTGCGGCCACAGCCACCATCTCGAATCCCGATCGGCAGCTCGAAGTCCTTTATCAACGCCTTCCGCTTCGCTTTCCCTGTCCGGGCCCCGATATTTATCGATCATTCTTTGCGGAGCCCGCTCCGGCCCCCGCGGAGAATTTAGCACGCGCGGCACTCGAACAGACCCTTCCACTCTACGACATACCCGAGCGAACCTCACCGTGGATGCGGCTATTTGTGTCGCTGATGACTAACGATGCCACGCACACCGTGACCGCCGTAGCCGTTTTGAGTGCCTACCACTCGATCATCACCGACGTTTGGCGTCGCTCGCTTGATCCCGCGACACGACAAGCGACGGCCGACGATTTGGCAAGCTCCCAAGGAAACGACGAAGGGAGTGCTTGGCGCAGAGACGCGATCCGCAGGGCACTGCAGGCTGGCCGCGAGAACGATCTTTTCGCACTCATCGACCTTCATCGCATCACTTTGGCTTACGTGACCAATAAGAAGGGCGGAGACCAGGTTATGGATGCCTTGGATGCTGCGGTACGGCTCCGCCATCGTACGCGGCACCAACCGCTTGATGGATTCGTGAGCCGGCTCATTTCGGGTGGAATCGACATGAAGGAGATCCAGGAAATTATGGTGGAGGCAGAGGCCGGGAATCCTGGTCAGCCTTATCCGCCACTCGATACGCAGCTCCGGAGCGTCGTTGCGACCTCCGCCATCAGCCACGGCGTTGACGTTGACCGCTTCAACAGCATGTTCTTCGCCGGCCTACCCTCGGATATTGCCGAATATATACAGGCATCAAGCCGCGTTGGGAGAACGCATGTCGGCTTCGTGATGCTGGTGCCAATACCGCAAAGCAGGCGCGACCGGTATGTCGTGGAAACCCACGACATTTTCCATCGCTTCCTTGAGCGGATGATTGCACCGCCTGCCGTCGAGCGCTGGGCCGAAAATGCGATCCGCCGCGTGATGGCCTCGTTGATTCAGACATGGGCTGTCATGCGCGAGATTCAGTCCTTCGTTCGCGCCCCCGACGCGGCAAAAGCTCGTACGGATTGTTTTGAAACCATCAGCCCGATTCGGACACTCATCCGTACCGATCCAGCTGGCCTCGCGGCAGAGTTGGGTAACTTCGTGCTGCGCGCGATTGGTTTTCAAGGACGAGGGGAGGACGCGCTCGGCCGTCCAATCTACTCGGAATTGTACCGGGCACTCGTGGAGCAAGAGATCGCACGCTTCGTATCCAGTGTACGGAACTTCGACACCCCGTTGCGGCTATACGAGTACTGGGAAGACTCGGCCGCCGCATTCAGGCCACCCATGACTTCCTTGCGGGATGTGGATGAAGCTGGCGTGATCGCAGCGGCCAGCTTCGACGCGCGCATCACGCAAGGCCGTCGAACGATCGACCAAGACGACTTGGTCCGGGTCATGCGTGCTATTCGCCAGCAGCGGGGTAGCGTTGCTGAGACCGATGTCGATGCACCGGCGAGGACACCCTGATGACAAATGGCGGACGAAATCAGGGAAACCGGCCGAGAGACTGGCGCAACCGACCACGCCCGGCTGTACCACAGCCGCGTGGTGATGATGAGGCCGATGGAGAACGTCGCCAACGGCCTCCGGTGATGTTTCGATCGCGCACGCAACTCGCGACGACCTACGCGCCCGGCGTCCTTTTCACGTGGGAAGGTGCCAAGGGAATTTGCAGAGCTGTGCCCATCGATCGCGGCGAGGCCCAGGTTTCCGACGCTGCACGGCTTCTAATCTTCGATGGCATGAAGGAAATCGCCTCGACGTGGTTCGCCCGAGCAACCGACCTAAGAGCCCCTGTGGCCGTCCCGATCGAACTCATTCTCGATGATGTCTTCTACGACCGTAACGCCCAGATTGTTGACCGCGATTGGGGACGGATCTTCCAGCTCTGCGATCCTGGCACCATGGGCTATATCCCTTACCCCCTTGTCTATCGGTGTGGGGTATGCGGTCGCGTCCGCCAGTACGACACTATTGCCGATCAGGCACACCATCCTCTGCCCGCTCGATGCGGTAACCACGAGGCTCGATGGTCACAAATTGATGTCGTCTATGTCCATTGGTCCGGACATCTTGAACCACTTAGTCCATACCGCAATAATTTCGATCCAAACCGCCGGCGTGTCACGCGACTGACAACGTGCACCTGCGGCGGGCAAGACTTCTCCCTGAACAGCCAAGCGCCGGTCTTCTCCGATTGGCACTTCGTCTGCGAAAGCTGCAAGTCGCATCGCGACCTGAAGCAGCCCGATCCTCTAACTTTGGAACTCCTTGAGCGGGAGCGACAGAATACCGGGCGGAACTTCGAGCGCATTGAAGTCAACATGTTGCCGGTTTCCTACCGTGCCAATTCTGCGTTCTATCCGCAGAAGGGTACATTCATCGAATTTCGCGATCGTCGGGTCGTCGAACTCTTGCTCCCACAACGTCAAGCTGATCTGCTGCAGCGGTTAGCCGAAATCCATCGCATCCCCTTTGCCCTGCCGTCCGATGAGCAAGTCCGAGCAGCTTTAGACGCGGCTGGCCGTATCGCTGAGTGGGATGACTATATGGATCACCGCGAAATGGCCGAGCGGGCAGCCGGCCGGGGCCAAACGGATCGCGCAGACACACTGTTGCGCGAGGCCGAAGCGATCAGAGAGGCATGGTACACCTCGGGCATCGTCGAGCGTGGCCAGGTGCAGAGCCAAGCGCTTGCTGCCGCAGTAGCGCAACGACGTGAATGGGCACGGCGCTTTGATCCCATTCGGCTGACCATCGAACATGACCGCTTTCTTGCCGAGCACATTCACGAGCGACACGCACAGCACGAATCCATCGACGTCATGGAGCCAGACCGGCTCATCTGTGATGCTGTCGGCGACCCAGTCCGATTGGGCCAATATCAGACTGCAACACGGAATCTTTTTCGACGCATCGGCCTCGATCAGATTGTGCTCATTCGGGGCCTACCGATTTGCGAATTCAGTTTTGGATTCACGCGCGTTTCTTCAACCCCGATCTATCATCGCGAGTTCAACGGACGGGCCGTTCCGATGCCAGTCAGGCTGAATGCTTTTCCCGAGCTTCCGAACAGCCGTCGGCCGATCTACGTTACACAACAGCGGAACGAGGCTCTCTATTTCAAGATCGACGAAAACCGGGTAGGGCGCTGGCTTGTCGCGAACGGCATACCAGGCGCCGACAACGAGCCAGGAAAAACGCTTGGCGCCATTTATCTCGAAAATTACGCCGATTTCGGCGCGTTCCTCGACGAGTTCAAGGAGCGCGAAGGTCGCGGGCAGCCACCACGCTCGATCACAGCATTCATTTATTTGCTGCTACACAGCTTAGCCCACCAAGTGATGCACGCGCTCGCCGATGTTTCTGGCCTTGATCGCGACGGACTTGGTGAGCATATCTTTCCGGCTGATCTTGCCTTTGCTGTGTACCGAAAGGGCATGACGCCTGACCTCGGCAACATCTCCGCCATGTGGCGTAACCACGCGCAGGACTTTCTGCATCGGTTGCTCGATCAAAGGCTTTTGAGGTGCGGCTCAGGATCGCTGTGTGACACGCGCGGCGGGGCTTGTCCAGCTTGTATCATGGTGTCGGAGGTGACATGCCTTGGCGGCAATCAGCTCCTTTCGCGCTCAGCCCTTAAAGGAGGGCCCGCGCCAAATTGGGAGCCGCAGGGCAGCCCGCCTCTGGTTGGCTTCTTCGATCCGGGTCTGGCTCATGACTGATTCCCTGATCGCTCCATCGGCCAAAGCCCGTTTTGTGGTGACCTTACCGCCCGAGCCAAGCCGTGTTGGCGAGCAATTGCAAAAGCTCGCGGGAGCTTCCTTCACGACCCTTACTGACACAAAAGACGCGTTTCTTCACCTTGCTCGGCGCGCTCGTCAACGACTGGCGATTATAACCCCATATATCGATAGTGCTGGCGCGGGATGGGCCGCAGATCTATTCGAAGCTACTCAAGCTGCCAACAAGACACTGGTCCTTCGTGGAACTACTCAGATCGATGCTTGTGGGCCGCAGGGAGAGCGCCTGCGACGCTCTGCAAGCCAGATTT
Source organism: Bradyrhizobium huanghuaihaiense (assembly GCF_025200885.1). Lineage (NCBI taxonomy): Bacteria > Pseudomonadati > Pseudomonadota > Alphaproteobacteria > Hyphomicrobiales > Nitrobacteraceae > Bradyrhizobium > Bradyrhizobium huanghuaihaiense. Next base: position 8,813,208 of record NZ_CP104172.1, read on the forward strand.
TTGACTATTCACTTGCCAGCAACTTCGCTAATGGCCAGTCCTACACCGAAACTTTTCACGCCAAGATCGTATTGGCGGATGGCGCCGCCGCTTATGTCGGTTCCGCCAATTTCCTCTACCGTTCGCGCGAAATGAATCTTGAGTGCGGGTTTCTTATTGAAGGCAATGCCGTCGCGCCGGTGGCCGTGCTCGTCGAAGCATTATTGAACGTTTTTTCCCGGCAGTCCGCTTTGTAGCCGGGCTTACTTGCGCAACCGATTCTCTACGATAAAGGCCTCGTTGCTCAGCTTGACAAGCAACTTATACCACCGACATAGCTCCTCGATCACCGCACCAAGGCGCTCCTTCTGCAGACGGCGATGGTTGCTCGCCACCTCCTGAAGCATATTAAAATCCAGATCGAGTGCCGCTTTCGTCAAAGGCTTTGCAAGGTCCCTCCGCTCGCGGCGAGCTGCGTCGGTTGCAAGCTCATGGATCATTTCATTCCGCCGCTTTCGTAATTCTTCGACCTGCTCCGCTAGGGGCAGAAGCGTCGATAAACTCGACGCGACGTCCTGCCGCCCGCTTAGCAATTGGAGCGCTTCTACGAACGCCGTCTTGAACCTGCCTCGCGGTACGTTGCGGAATTGCCCTTGCCGATCATACCGATCGCGTGTCTTGTCGAACACCGCCATGATGAAGAAATCACGCATGCGATCTGATGCCGTCGAGAGATAAATCAATGCACTAACCCGGTGCAGCTCGAAAATCGTTTCGTCGCTGAATGTCTTCCCTTGCACCAACGATACCTGGCTAAGCACAAAACCGATTGACAGCCGCGCCCAGGCCATCACTCCCTCGAAATCGGTGCCGGATACCATAAGGGATTGCTGCCGCTCGCATGGTGCAGGAGGCGGTGGCACACCGTCTCGAGTCGAATGCGTCCAAAAGAACCGCTCGTCGCTAACCGGCGGCTCGACTTGCCACATGGCATGACCGATAAAATCCGGATCGGCCGTATTTTCATCAACCCATCCATACGAGCTCAGGGGCCACAGTTTGGCTTCATTGAGCCGCCGTTCAATCTTGCGTTCTGGATTGTCATCGGTCATGACGAGACCTCGCCGAGCGAAGCATTCCTTGGACATCACGATTCATTTTGTAATATCAGCAGGTTACCAAATGCAACGGCAACTTCGGCCGATGCTGAGGGATCGCCTTGCGGCACGCATAATCATGCACGGCCGAATCCCGTTTTCTTCCGCTTAGCTCCACAAGAATGATATGGCCGACGCTCAACCTCAAGCAGACGTAGCCGCACCAAATCCATTTCCGACCGGCGACGAGTGGGTTCGGGAAGATTTCACGTGCACACCATTTGCGCGATGATGTGGCGGTGTCCGCCGTCTTCGGCGGCGATGATAAGGCCGTCCCTGAACTCCCGCTCGATGACTGCCGACCCAGTTGTGGGTGCTCAGCTTCTCGAGGAATTTCCGTTCGGCATCTCTGAAGGATATCCATGCGCATCCTTTGTCCGGAATCAGAGGCCTGCATTGCCATGCTCAAGCGGTCGCCGAACCGACCACATGATCCCGAAGCGCGATGGCGGCATGACTCCCCCGGGAAACGACGGTTGCCAGCAACGCGCGAAAATCCCGCTCAAGATCGGGATCGGCCGAAATCTGCTGGCCTTTACGCTCCCAACAGGCCCGCAGGAACGGGATCAGATTTCCTTCAAGGCCATCCCGCCAGTCATAGGAATCGAAGGTCGGGATAACCGGCGCCAGCCATCTGATTGCGGGAACAAGCAGACCGACGGCTGCGGGCTGCATGAGCCAGTAGAGAAAACCGGAAACCAGTCTCGACTTCTTGAACCACCGGTCGGCAGCCCTCGCGAGCAGACCTTCCACGCCAGAAAGCGCGGCTGCGAATTCTGGCCTTTCGCCGATCTTGTTGATCCTGGTCCCGAGGCCGAGGAGCCAGAAAACGGCGTCGTCTAGCTCATAGGACCGGCCTGTCGCGGGGTCCCATGCCGCGCTTTGCAGGGCATGCTCAATCATCACGCTCCAGATCTCTGTGAAGCGTTCGGGGGTCTGCGCGGCTCGGACACCGACCGTGAACCATTCCCAGAAGAAGCGTTCGATCCATTGGTGGGTTGGCGGGCCACGGTCGAGGATGGGCTGCCACAACGTGCGATGGCCTTCGGCAGCAGTCATGCTGGGAATTGTTCGGGCCACAACGCCGTAGACCCAGGCATCGAACTCGTCCGGGTGATCCTCGGTCCGCTGCCGCCGTGGATCGTTGATCTCGGGGATCAGGCCCAGCGTGATGTCGAGAAACTTCCGAACGAGCCCAAGCCACTTGGCCCTCTCGTCTGGCCGCGCCGCCTTGAGGTCCAGCCAAGCGAATGCCGCCGAAAGCACGCGAGTGTCCACGCTGAGCCGTCCGCGATGAAGGATCTCGATTTCACTGCCTGGGCGGTGCGTGCTGGTCTCGCGGCGACGCTTACGCGCCATTTCAGGGAATTGGCGCGTGCGAATGGCTTCCATCTCCCGCTCGGCCTGCGCACTCAATTCGAGGATATCGGGCAGCACCGTCGATAACCGCGCTTCGACAAATTCTGTAATCAGCGGCTCTTTGCCGGCGTGATCGTCCTCGGCGTCGGTATCGCTCCTGAGCCTCTGCGCCATGTTGTGAGCAGGGCGCTCGCCGGCCCACCGCAGCGCCAAGCAGAGCATGCGATCGAAGTCTTCGCCGAGTTGTTCCCGGCGTTGAGAAGCGCGGATCAGAGTTCGGCGTGTCGTGCTGTAGTGGAACGAGAGGACGCTAGCTGCCACGAGGCGGCGGGCTAAGGGGTCGTCGCGGTCTCGTGCGAGGAGCGCGACACCAGCCTCGCCTGCGAAGGAAGCCCATTTCTGGTCACCGTCGGCTTCAGCCGAGTCGAACCTGAGCGGAGTTGGCGGCTGACCGAGCACGGACTCGAGTTTGCTGCGGCACCAAGCCATGCGTTCTGGATCGGCCGTGAGCCAGTCGTGATGTTTGACGACCAGTGCGGCGATAGCGCCGCAGAGCAAGTCCTCGATGTGATGCAGCGGATCGCCGTCATTGGCAAGCCGCGGCGAGACGTCTTCAAGGCCCTGGACAAACTCCCAAAACTGCGGGAGCTGGTTCTGCGAGAAACGCTCGTCTGAATCGAGGAATTGCCGTATCTGGAACGGAAAGCTGGTGATTGTCTGGTCGGTGGCGATGCGCTGAAGGTCTTCATGATTCTTCTGCTTGACCGCGTCCGACCAGTCGAAGGTGGCGGCCACGCGCTTTCCGTCGCGCGTCTCGAAGGTGTAATTGTCGGGGTTGAGACGCTCGCTCAGGAGCTGAAGGACTTCCTGCGGTTCCTCGCCGTTGAGGTCGGAAACCCAACCCGACCGCAACTGCGCGAGGAAGGGCCGCTCTGCTTCATTGGTGACCAGCGTTTCGACGATGCCGCCGCCGATATAAAGCAACATGTCTTGCCGATGGGGCATTCGATACCACGCCCGGCCGAGCTCGATCATGGCACGGGGCTGGTACGACCAGAGGCCCATAGGATCGGAACCACCCGATCTCCGCAGCGTGACTATTTGGCGGTCCCAATCGAGAAACAGCCAGTTTTGGAGAAGCGGCCTCAGGACACCGGCGAATAGCTCCGGACGGTATTTGCCGACATCGAAGAGAAGGCCGGCGAAGGCAAGCGACTCGCTCTCCTTCAGGATGCGGTTGATCCACGGATCGACATCCTCACCGCGGTCGATCTTCTCATAGAGCCACCGCTCCACGGCCATCAGCACGCTATGAATCGTCGAACCAGACGGGACCGGCCAATCATGATGCCACCGGAAGACGTTCGGATCGCCGCACCAGAGGCGGGCTTCGCTTCCGATGCGAACCGTGAGGCCATGGTCTTCACAAAACCGCCGGGTCGCAAAATTGAGGAGCCGCAGCGCGAAAGACAGTCCTTGATCCGGGGCGAGTTGGAGAAACTGAAGGAAAGGCCCCCGACAGTACAAAGGCGGGTCGTGATCATTGCGGTAGTCGAGGCCGGTTTCACGCATTGAGCTGCGACCGAGGCCCTCCTCTTGCGGAGATTCGATGCAGACCGCCAACAATACCTCAAGCGCCACGTCCGGTCTGGCGCGCGCGAGCGCCGGAAAGGCCCCGGTGTCAAGACACGCATCTTGAAAAGCATTCTGAACGCTATCGCGCGGGCCATCGGGCCAAGGGGTACGCCGTTCTCCGCGAGGCCAAGCTGGAGGGAGCCGTTCCCGCCTGTCTCGTCGTTCCGGATTCGCCGCAAGAAATTGGCGTCGTTCTTCACGACGCCGTTCATGCGCCCGCTCGACGCGAGCGCTTATGGCCGGGTCGAGATCGCGTCGCTCCGCGAGTTCAAGACAAAGCTGCGCGACTTCATCCGGCAACTCTGGCGCGGCGGACAATACGGCCTCGTACACAACCTTGTCGTGGCGGTCGGAATGATAGTTGTCCTCGGCGTTAAGAGCCTGGACTTCGCGGCCAATGGCCAAGGCCAGTTCGGCCGCCTCCTTGCGCCAGGGCATCGGCTGCCCCTCGCTCAGCTCGATCGGGACCGACTTGAGCCACAGCGCGCAAAGCTTGGCAAACCGCATGCGGGACAAGCCGCGCAACCTCATCGCGATGCGCGTGAAGCACGGTCAGCATCGGCCCCCAGTAAGGCCAATACGGCAGCCGGAACAGATGGTCCCACTCGCCCGTTCCGTCTGTCGTGGACAACAATGCGCCGATCCTCGGATCGGGCAACGTCGCGGCAAACATGAATCGCTCAAGCATCAGCGCGAGAAGGCGACCACGATTTGACGTCAGGGACTCCCAGCTGCGCTGGAGCAGTGCGACTGCATTCGTGGCAAGGAACAGCGCCTCGACGAGTTGATCGCGGATAATCGCGCCTTCCTCGGTGCCATCTTCCAAACCCTCGACCGCTTGTCGCCAGCGCTCAGGGCCGTCGTCGGCCTGTTCGAGAAGCCGCTGTCCAAAGAGGCGCATGGCGCGATGCCAGCGCGGCAGCTTCGCACGGGTGCGAACAGATGGAGCGGAAAGGCCCGGCTCACCGATCAGCACGTTCAGGCGGGCCCAGTCGCCAAGCATGTCGTGCGTAAATCGCACCCGCTGGTCGCGGATGCGGACAAGGTCCGAAACAGTCAGGCCCCCCAGCGCAGCCTGCTCACTTTGCTCCAGCTGCATGCGCGGCACGCTGGCGAGAAGCGTGTCGCCTTCGAGCGTGCCGAGCCGCATTAGCAGCTGTGAGCGGCCAAGCTGATTGGCATCGCCTTCGACCCAGCGCTCCCAGAGCGCGTCCACCAGATAGCTGACGCCAATGATCGACGCTGGATTGATCGCCTTCCCGCTGCGCGCCGCCGCGACCAGCCAGTCCAGGACTTTGAGGTTCGTCAACAAGGGGCGAAGCTCTGGCCGCAACGATGCCCATTGCAACTCCGAGATCGGCGCGACAAGGCCTTGGACGTCGTCGGCCGATGGCAGATCGAGTTCCGTCGTACGATGCAGGGCCGGTGGCAGGCCCGCCTCGATAAAGCTCCGGATGAGTTTGGGCGCAGGCTCGATCTGGCTCGTGATCAGAACATGGATGTGCTTGGGGCCATTTTCGGCGAGTAGCGCCTGCATCCAGCGGTGCGCGAGGCGTTGCGCGCGCGTCGAGTAGCGTTCGAAGCTGTCGAATACGATCAAGCAGGGCTCGGGCGAGACGAACAGAATCTCGCAAAGTGGATGAGCGATACCGATATCGCGCTCGAATGCAGCCTCGGTATCGCTGTCGATCGTGGCCTCGGCAAACCATATGCACCGGCCGTAATCCGTCTCGCCGATTTTCTTCGCCAGGGCGGACTTCCCGCTTCCGGACTCGCCAACGAGAAAGCACGCGCGGTCCCGGTTGAGGCAATCGAGCACCTTGGCGCGGGCTTCATCGCGAGGTAGCGGAGGCAAGCCAGAAACCTGGCTGCGAATATCGACCATAAGCTCCCGGCTTGAGCCGTTCAAGATTTCCCAGTCACGCCGATAGTCCGGATGATCGCGCAGGTCGAATTCGTCACGCAGCTCCGTAAGCAAGCCCTCGAGGTCGAGCGATCCGCCTGCCCGGTGGGCGTCTGCAATGGCAACAAGGCGAGACCAAATGCCCTTGGCCTCTTCAGCATCGCCGGACCGCAAAACATTTTGGCAATCTCGAAGTGCGTGATCGTGATCGCGCGACGGCGTGGCCTCGAAGTCGAAGCGGATCAATCGCACATGGCAAAGGAGTTGCAGAGCGGTAATATCGCTGGACTCGCCTTCGTTACGAAGCTCATCGGGACAACGCAGGCTGGCGAATAACGCCCGCTGCAATGCCGAGGATTGGGAACCGTCGTCGGCGTCGGACTCGGCGAGCCGGGCGAGTATGCGGTCGGGCGTCGTGATCAGAGCGTCGCTGATTAGGTTCGACCAGGCGTTTTCGATATCATGCGACAAGCTGCCGACCATCAGCACAACCGCATCATCGCTCCCGCAAAGGACACGCTCAGTCTTGACGCCGAACCATTGCGCCCATGCGGTGAGGACGAAATCCGGAGGGAAGCCCGCGCCGGTAACTTGCCGATCGCTTTTGATCGAAATGCCGGCGGAACGCTTGCCGGTGGAAGCCGAGCACTCGATGACAAGATCGTCTGCAAGCCAGCCCAGGTCTCGCCCTTGCCACCTCACGCGGTCGATTTTGCCGAAATCCACGCCGAGCCTGTTAGTCCCGGCCAAAAGATCGAGAAGAAAGCGCGCAGCAATGCAGTTCTCGTTGCGGAAGCCGGTTCCCGCAGTGAGCTGAACAGGGGCTTTCTTCTTCGGCGTGGCCTTCTTCATAGCGGTCCCTAGAGTCGAGCTTCTAGAACGTTTCAAGAATGTCTGCAATCGAGTGACAGGACGAGGCGCCGCCTGAGTTTTCGGACAAACAATCAGGAGGGCAAACCTTGAAAGCGATTGTTCTGCAAGGAGCGCGTCCGGAACGATTCGAACGTCCGCCCCTCATATCCGTAGTGAAAGGCGCACCTGCGGCTACGAACTGCGCTCCCAGTCTGTCAGATTTGTTCGCCACCGCGCGCAGCAATTGGCGGTGGGATCAGAAGCCTTTTGTTTGAAGATGGCATCGAAACGAGCCGGCAGAATCCTCGTCAAACTGCCACAAAAGCAGCGCCTTCTTGGTGAGCCCACGTCGACACTACCCGTGCCTAGGAAATGAAATCTCGCTCAGCGGAGCGTGACCACGTTGTGGCGGAGTTCACCGAAGCACATGCAGGAACCATGGTTGACAACGATGATACCAGCGACGCCGGCTCGTCGAATTCAAGGACGGTTGCCGCTATGGCAAATTCGGAAAGACTAAGGCTTACGAGCTGATCGCCCACGACAGGATCCGGGCCTACAAGATGGGAGGCAAGACGCTGATCGACCTCGACAGCGTGGAAGAATATCGCGTTTCGCTGCCGGGGGGCAAAACAAGAGCATGCTAGGCCGCCGATCTGCGCAGTGAGCTTGCGGCGCAGCATCGCACAGTCTGTCGAGACGATCACACCTTGCTAAGTTAAACGCTCGCGTTCGGTCAAATAGACCGCACGGTTACCGAAGCGCAACAACGCGATCGAAAGCAGTACGAAGGTGATCGATAGCCTGCCGCGCGTAACAATCTAAGTGCAGGCTCAAGTCCCGCTGCTCGCGAAGGCGTTACCAATTCTTCCCAACAAGTCCCTGCCTTCCTTTATCCGGTGATGACGTGCGAGTGAGTCGTCCTGGTGTGGATCACCGAGGTCCTGCTTGGTCGCGGCGCGGCGTGACGCGATCAAAAATGAATCCGCGTCGCCGTCGACCTTCACCGGCGAAGTGCCAGCAAGCTCGGATCGCCGAGCCTAACAAAATGATATTCCCGATCGCTGTCGCGGGCGCGGTCTTCCTCTGGACCGAGTCCGAACTCAGTTGCACCGCCGAAAATGCAGAAGCCTTCATTCGCGGCACGGTAAACATCGCGCATTCAACGCATGGAGTGCGGCCAACCAGATGCGAACACTACGCGTGCTTGGAGGCGGATAGCATATCGCTGTGGAACGGAGTTGTCAGATCTATGCGCGCGAACCTGCGTGGTCGGATCAGTGAATTAGTGTGTCGGGGGTCGCCAACGTCCGTCGACGCTTATTCAACGGATATTCGACAACTTTTCCGGCCTCAGTCTAAGTCATTGAAGTATTTGGCGCTCCCTAGGGGAATCGAACCCCTGTTTCAGCCTTGAGAGGGTAAAGTTGTTCCGCAGGATGTATCATGTGAGAGAGTCCCGCGATGAAGATCTTACTCGTCTCTTCTGCACGAGCACGCGTTACTGCACCAGTGTCGCACCAGAAATGCACCTAGTACCCAGTTCGGTGTGAGCATAAGGATGGGTTACGAGCTTGCCAACAGCGCTTCCGATTTGTCCAATTTGCACGCCAGAGCGCGCAGGAGTTAGCGGCGGCATGCGAATGCCTTTTTGCTCGGCACCGTGGGCGATAAAGTTCAATAGATCCCGGATAGTTGGGCTCGGCATGGAGATGCCCACGTAGCTCGATGGGGCTTAATCCGATCGTGGCAGAGATTATCGAAGCACATGCAGGAACGATGGTTGACAATGATAACAACAAGCGGCGCCGGCTCGTCGAGTTCAAGGACGGTTGCCGTTATGGCAGATTCGGAAAGACGAAGGCTTACGAGCTGATCGCCGACGAGAGCATCAGGGCTTACAAGATGGGGGGCAAGACCCTGATCGACCTCGACAGCGTGGACGAATATCACGCTTCACTGCCGAGGCTCGAAACGAGAGCAAGCTAGGCCGCTGGCGTCGAACCACCCGTGACGCCGTCGGCGCTTTTTTCTCCGTATCGTGGGCGAGTTGGGCTCCCACTACATCGCGGTCAAGCCCGCCCTCCTCGTTGAGTAGGGGTCCACGCCGTCGGGCGAGAGGCGTAGTTGCCGCTTGGGCTAATATCGTGGTCCATGATCCCGCCGCGCTTTGTCCAGTATGTGCCAAAGTCGAATAACACGCTAAACAAGCGCTTGCGGCATTCGGCATCGACACTAAGACCGACCGTTGCGCGCACGGCTTCCGCACCACGTTTTCGACCTTGTCTCATCACGAGGAGATTTGCGATGCCAAGGCATGGGATGGCGATGTCGTCGAATTGCAGCTCGCGCATCTCGATAGCTCGACTGCGGCAAGATGGGCACGCCCATTCTGGCCTGCTTGCCATGTCGGCGCATCGAGGTGGCCAGAACGATTCTAAGACGCAACGAGGTGCTGCAGAGGCCTTCGTTCGCCTTGGAGAATGAACCCTCCCCAAATTGCTGGGTCAGGTTGCCGCGCCCGTACCGTCTCCTGAGCTCTGCGAAGAGCTTCGACGCGCGGCGCGCCTGTAAGCAACAGGCGATAAAATTCCTGCATCAGATCACAGGTTTCGGCATCGGGCACCGGCCAAAGGCTGACCACAACGCTTTTCGCTCCGGCAAATAGGAAAGACCGGTGGAGTCCAAACATCCCTTCTCCTAAGAAACTGTCTCCAAGGCCCGTTTCACAGGCCGATAGGACGACCATTTCTGTCCCACGTAGATCAAGAACCATGACTTCGGCGGCCGTAAGCAGTCCGCCGCTGCTCGACCTCGGATCATTGGAAAGCCCAACATTCGCCCCAGCAAGTGCTATGCCGGAACGAAGAAGCGGATTTGAGAGCCCGGCTAGCCGGTCGCTCGCAGTCTCGAGAGAGCGATCATGAGAGGTCTGAACCCAGCGCTCGAACTCATCCGGTTTGGTCATCTCAAAATAAAAGCCGTGAGTTGCGAGATGGAGTATCCAAGGATGCTTTTGCGAAAGCAGGGTGTCCTTTCTCGCATCGACACCGAACAGAGCGTTCACGCCCAACATTTCTGCGATCGCCTGCCCTTCCTCTCGCGTGCCTGGAAGCGGCGTGAAGAATTTATCTACAGGTTTGGAGCTCTGCCCCTCTGAGAACAGTCCATAATCGTAATCAGGGTCCGCTACGACCAGTGAAACTGCCCGGGTCGCCTCCGGTTCGACCGCGCGCCGTATCAAATCACGTCCGCATCCTACATAACTGATCCCACAGACGTCCCCCAGACGACATCCATCCTCATCGGGAAGAATAGAAAACGGAATTCTCGAGAGCGCGCCATCGGCTGCAACTATGAGATCGTCGATGCCTTCCAAAGGCTCTAAAAGCGACCCAAAAATCAGCTGACGCAAACGTGCACCCAACGTAACTTCAGCTGTCACCGTTGCATTGGTGCTCATAGGCAGCTCGTCGACAATGAGGCCGTCGCAGCCTTGAAGCACCGTTCGATAACGCTCGATGAGAGTGTCTATCTCGCTTACCTCGCCAAGATCGGCTGCCCATACAACGCCGGACATCCCCTGCTTCACTACAAACGCTAGATAACACATCGCGCCGGCTGCGCGGGCACCCTTGCTTCCCGTTGTCCTCGGCACATACCGCTCGTATTGAACGAACTCGATGAGGGCCGACCGAGCGCCTAAAGTGTTTTGGATGTCCTCCACATTCACATTTGCGATCAGGTTTGCCCAAGCCTGACTAGGAATCTCATAGATGATCTCGCGGTCCAACTGGGCAAATTCCGTCATCATCGCGGCGAGTGGCTCGACTGTCTGGGTATCCGTCGGAGTTCCCGCGACTTGTATTTGCGCGATTGCGAGTTGAAGCTCGCGCCACCGGGCTTGCTTATAATCGCCTGAGCGGGCGTTCAGACTGTGTAGATGTACATAGGCGTAGTCCAGACCAATTAGTTTTCGTCGCAAGACAAGGCGCATGGCTTCGCTAGAAATCCACCGACCGAGTGGCTCCATAGCAATCAGTACGGACAGATGAATGCACATCTGCGATCGTGCATCGACAAGATGGAGCATCCTTTGCGGCTCGTCAGAAATCGACAGCACGTGACGCAACGATTTGTCGAGAATGTCGTCTGCCTTGCGGAGGGCATTCAATGCGGCGACCTTGTCTCCCAAGTCAAATGATGTGCAGCCAAGATTTCTGTAGATCGTACCCGTCCGAACGTGATCCGGTCCAAATACTTTCAGCGCAAGAGCGAGTGCGTTCTCCAGAGCTATGATCGCTTCTTCCTGCCTACCAGACGCGTTGTAGACAACCGAAAGCATATTGATCGCGTTAATTACTTCATTATGAAGTTCGCCATATGCGCTACGAGCGATCGTGAGCGCTTCCTTTGCTGCTGTTTCGGCTTCATCGAATCTTTCGGCAAGGATATCCGAGCCGGCTTGCGACAGCAGAGCCTTCGCGACGTACGGATTGGTTTCGCCAAAAGCGGTTCGAGTGGCCGCAGCAGCGACGCGCGCATGGTCGCTGGCAGCTTCTGCATTGCGAAGTTCAGTTTGCAAAATTGCCAGGTTGTTGCGCAATCCTGCTAGATACGGATGACCAGCGGGCAGCATGCGGCTGAGAATGCTCAGGCTGCGATTATAGCTTCTTGAGGCTTCTGCGAACCGCTTAGTTCGCCGGAAGAGCGCACCCTGATTGTTGAGAGTGACCGCGACGTCGGGATGATCAAGACCCAACTCGCGTTCGCGAATATCGAGACACTCCTTGAGAGCCGTTTCCGCCTCTACGAACTTCTGATAATGTTTAGCGCTTCGCGATGGGCGGACGCAGCGTCAGCGAATAGCCCCGCTTCATTAAGAACGACACCGAAGTTATTGAGGGCTGTGGCGTACTCGAGATCGTCCGACCCAAAATAGCTGCGCGTCGTCTCTACGATGGATCTTGCAGCGTCAACCGCTCGCTGGACATCGCCGCGCTCCCGAAAATGAATCAGACCAAGCTTCTCCCGCTCAAGTGATTGAGATAGATAAAGCCCTAACTCGGCCCGGCCAACGGTCGCGATTGACTCCGCCCAACTCGCCTGCCACTTGTAGCCGAGCGGCGCGTTGCGCTTGCCGTCGGGGCCAGCCCTGAGTTCAAAGGTTTCAATTTGCGTCTTGAGAATGCGAATAAGCTGATCCCGTCTGCTACTATTCTCCGCATCGTTCATTGCTCGTGATGGCGAAAACACCAGTGTCGGCGATGTTTCCTGTCGAAAGACGAGTACCGGCAACTCCAGCCTATGAATTTGGGAGCAGCGAGGACACGCAACTTCCTGCAAGCTACCGCGGATTATTCGACCGATTAGATCTGGCCTTGTTCCGCCGTCCACCAACACCCAGCAGGTTACCTCGTTACGCTCCTGGCAATCACGGCATTGTTGGGAGATGTGTGTCGGAAGGCTCAGCATGGTGACCTCCTCACCTTTACGTCCGCAGACCAGACGGAATTACGGTCTCACTTGACTGCTTATCAACGTATGATAGCGTTTATTTCGACGTGCAACGGTCGATTTTCTGCCTTGCGACGTGGTGTTCGAGCGCGGACTGGCGGCGAATGCTACCTCGAATTTGAAGCCAAAGACTTTATTGCTTTTGCGAACGAAGTGCACTCGTCGATGCATTCTTGTGGGCACGATAAGGCGCTGTGCGACCAGAAATCGACGGCGCCCAATCCATTTCTCGCTCGGGCCGACGTGTGGTCAGGGCATACCCTCATGGCTGATGCAGCCGATGGCTCGCGCACTCCGAGGGATCGACTGCAGGAAACCGGGTGCATCAAGGCTGCACAAGGGTTCCGATACTCGTATTGGGAGAATTCGCAATGGGTTTGGGAGAAATAATTGAAAAGACTGCCGGTCCTATTTATTCAACCTGCTTCTCCCCGTCCGGCGAGCTTGTCGCTTGGGGCGCTCGAAACGGTGAGCTAAAGATAAAGAGTCTTCGCGCCAGATCGACCCAGCTGAATGAGACTTATGGCGACAGCATTTATGCGATTGCCTTTTCGGATGACAGCGCCTCCCTGCTCGTTGCGCTCAAGACGCAGGCGCGATTGATAAACGTGGCTTCGGGCGAAAGTGGTGCCATATACGAACATCCAGAAATCGAAACCGCCGTTTTTTCCCCAGATCAGGAGCTGGTATATACCGCGGGAAACCGCGGCCTGTTGCGGCTGTGGAATCGTCGCGGCGGCTTAATGGTCGAGGTCACCCTTTCACAAGAGCGTCTTCTGGATTTATGTTTCATAGACAGCGGCGATACTCTAGTGGTGTCTGGCACCGGCGGAGACGTGTATTTTCTGAGCGCACGGACCCTCTCGTTCAAATACAAATCCAGTTTTCCGAAATCAATCATTTACAAATGCCGTTCGGATAAGTCCGGCAGCCTGCTAGCTTTGTCGCTTCATCTGCAAACCGGCCTTTGGTTGCCTGCGCGGCTTATTCCGATATTGGTTCCTGACAAATATGAAATTGCGGTCCTCAAAACTGATCATCACTTGGCAGAGCCGCCCCTAGATCGAACGATGGTTGGCCACACTGCTTGGATCGGCGCGATTTGTTTTTCTCCGACATCTTCTCTTTTGGCATCTGGCGCCAGTGATAGCCGCATTTGCTTGTGGGATCCTGAGACGGATGCCTGTCGTGCGAACATCGGAGAGCACGACGGAACTGTCCACGATTTAGCATTCTCGCCGACGGGTGAGCTCCTGATCTCTGCGTCGGCAGACGGCACTGTTCGTCTTTGGACCACGTCAAGCTTACTTGGTGTGACGCATGTTAACCGTGCTTTAGACATCAATACTGCAATGCTTGAGGCAGCTCGTCGCACCTCGCCGGGAGCCCGGATAAACGCCGGCGCCCAAATCATGGTCGATTATCTGCTCAGCGGACCGAGTGAACGCCTGGACGAGTGTGCGGGGTGGTTCAACCGCAACCTTCCCAGCCAGCATTCCAGAATTGAACTCGTATCGAACGTCACTCATCTGCTGCAGGTTCGCATCGAACAGGCCTTCCGGGAAGCCGACGAGCCCCGCGGCGGCTACCTGAACTGGGTTCGATTGGAGCTATGTGCACGGCTCGGCCCGGTGTCCCCAAATGGCACCTACTGCGGCCGTGAATTTCCTAATCGGACCCAAAGTGCGGCACTCGCTGCCACCTGGTTGAGGTCGAGGCTCGACCTGCCTGAAACGGCGTCCCAGCGTCCCGACATGTATGCAACGCTAGCCACCATTTATCGGGATCGCCTCGAAGCCGGTGACCGTGAGTTCTATCGCAACGCCGTGTCTTCTCTTGAAAGCGCCGTTGCGTTGATAGATCCCGCAAAGGATTCGCGCAAAGCAGCCATTTTGTATCGGGATCTCGGTGATATTCACTTCGAGCAAAATGCGTGGGCGTCGGCACACGCGGCGTACGATCGCGCGATTGATCTTGTTGGCGAGCTGATCAACATCACTTTCGCCTTGAAAGATCTGCATCTACTCATCGACGATTTTTTTCACGTCTTTTCAAATGACGCATACGCCTTGGTTCGGTTGGAGCGTTATACCGACGCGATATTAAGACTTGATCAGGGAAAAACCAGATTCATAAATCCCATCTCGGGAGTGACTGCGCTTGCAACGAGCGCGCTTGACGACGAGAAGAGACAAGAGATCCGGCGAGCTTGTACGCTGATACTTCGCCGGGAGGAGGAAATGAATGCCACAGACGGCGATAGATTAAGTGACGATGTATTGCGAGAGGAATTGCGACTGGCGCACGTGCACCTCGCAGGTTTAGTGGAGACGGCAAGGGCAGAGTCGGGCGTGGAGGAACCTACAGTTTTGTCATGGGAGTCAGTCGTCGACCTCGTACCAGAAAAGGGAGCGATAGTCGTGACTTTGACAACGGCTAAGGGTGGTGGCGCGTTCGTAATTCCTCATCAGCAGAATACACTCACCAAAGAACACTTCGTGGAGTTGCCAGGTTTGACGCTCGACAAGGTGCGGAGGATCCTGCACGGAGCTAGAGGAGCGGAACCGGGCTGGATGGATCGCTTCGAAGAAGTCACCCAGCAAGATTGGCAGGAGAAGATCGAGCGCACAGGCGCAATCATCTGGGATATGTTTATCGAGAAGATTTACGAATGCATAAATAGTCTAGGAATCTGCGAACGAGCGCCGCTGATAATTGTTCCCTCTTCAGGACTTGGCCTCCTGCCGTGGAAGGCGGCATGCAAGGACGAGGGGTGGAAAAGAAGATATCCTCTCGACAGCCATGTAATTTCGTTCTGCCCAAGTATCAATTTGCTTAGAGCGTGTCGCGCGCGGTCGAAGGAGAGCTCAAGGTCCAAGGGAAATCCCCGGACGGTACTGACGAGTCCGCTCACGTCGTCGTTCGTTTCGGACGAGGAGTACCAAATATCTTATGACACCGGTACTGCCGAGACGGTTTCGCCGGATCCATCTATCTTGGCAGTCCTCGACCCGAGTGGCGACCTCGAATACGCTCGCGCGGAAGGCGAAATCATCCTCGCCTTGTTCGGTCCCAATGAGCGCATGGCCTTGACCCATCACTTGGCGTGGATGAGCGTGTTAGAGCGCTGGGTGGCGGGGTATAACTATCTGCACTTTGCATGTCACGCCGTGTATGAGCCCTTCGATCCTATGGCGTCATATCTTCAACTTGAAAAAGATCAGCGACTGACTTTCGGCCAGATTATTGCCAGTCTAGATCTGTACGCGGCTCGACTTGTCGTACTATCCGCGTGCGAGTCCGGACTTACCCTGAGCCGCTCTCCTGATGAGTATCTCGGCCTCAGCTCGGCGTTTTTGCTCGCCGGTGCTCCAGCGATCGCTAGCACTCTTTGGCCTGTCGATGACGCTTCAACGATGCTGCTCATGCAACAATTTTATCATCTTCACTTGCAGGAGAAGTTATCTCCGGCCGAGGCGCTTGCTTCGGCTCAGGAATGGCTCAGAACGCAAACAAATGAGGATCTGGCGAAACTTTGCGGCCAGTATTCTACAAGCCCTTCCGAGGCTCTGGCGGCGGCTTCACAAGCGGCGCTTAGCGATCACGTCAATTCCGTGCCGGAGCTCGCGCCGTACAAGGATCCCTATTATTGGGCCGGGTTCACGTTAGTTGGTGTTTAAGCTAGCAGAGTCGCGTTAGTCTCGTGCGAAGGGGCCAACTTGATTAGATAATTTCCGAGCGCGAGCTAGGCTCCGTAGCGACCAAGCTTGGACGCGCAAGTGTAGGTATTCCTGGATGCCCGCGCATGTCTGGGACACGGGTTGTTCCTCCGAGTCCCGACACCACGTCACCCTGTCAATCAGGCTCAGTTGACCACCAGTACCGTGGCCGGATCTCCCGTAGCGGCGGCGGCGTCATTCGGCCGCACAGTGAACTTCAGTATGGAGCGATCCTGCGGGGCTGTGAACTCAAGCGGGATCGTCCGGATAGGCCCTCCAACGTAGCGCACCGGGACTTCATGGCTCTCAATTCGGTCACCGGCGAAAGCGCGCTCGACCAAGATGGAGGCATCCACCGTCCCGGTTGGCCGGTCAGCCACGATGGAGACGATGAAGTTGACCCCGGGAGGCACGGACGTGTTGATAGCCTGCACCGAAAGCGCCGGGGGTGGCCCGGCTCCGAGGCTGAATAGCCTCGCACCCGGCGTGCCGGGACGCAAAACGGCCCGCAGCATCGCTTCCGTGTCGCTATCCTTGAATATGTCGCCGTGTGTCGCCGCGACGTAGCGGACCGGAATTCCAGGTGGAGCGGCGCTCCAGAGTGGTACCGTCCCGTCGCCGGAAGTCTCCTCTTCCACCGCGTTTGCACCCTCTGCCTGCTGATAGTTGGCTACTACCGTCTTTTGTGCGTTTCCAGCGATGGCTACGTAGCGACAGGGCGGCTGGAAGCCCGGGCCGATGAACGAGAGCTCGGCCGCTAGCGCGGTTGCAGCGTCGATGCTCCCCTGAACCAAGCCGAACTGTCCCGCGACCGCGGCGTCGAATGGATTCTTAATCAGGAATGCGGACTGCGCGTTTGCGGCTAGCAGCGCCGGAACCCCAGGCCGCGGCAGGAGCTGGTAGGCCGAAGGAAACTGCGGATTCCGCAACACTGTTCGGCACTGACTGGCGGAGAGAAATAACTCGGGCCGGAGACCTAACACGTTCTGCAGTGCCACGGGAGCCCCAAGGTGGGGCGACGCGACCAGCGCTACGAGGTCAACTTGCGTGCCGCCGGGCATCCCGATCCTTTCAAGCGCGTACCGGGTCACCAGCCCGCCCATCGAGTGGGCAACTATGGCGACATGCTTGCCGCCAAGATCAGGTTGAGAGAGCCGCGCGTGCAACGCCGCAGCGGATATCCGCACGTCAGCTCGCCAATCATAAGCGAAGGGGACAAGGCTTCCCCCCACCTCGTTGAATCCCATCCCCTCGAGCGAACGCAATGCTTTGCCATATCCATCCACGTGATACACCGGCACGCCAAAGACCGTGAGCGGCACGCTACGCAGGACATCCGTGGCCCGGACGGTTGTACTCGTTGCGAGTATGTCCACGTATGCATCAGGATAACTCTGGAATACCGCATTGGCCGGCGTCCCCGGCCAGATAGTAGTGTCGCCGTCTTTGAGAACGCTACCACATATTCCTGGGACGAAGACGACTACGTCAACGGTCATCGCGTTCCTCCGGAAACAATGTTAGATTGTGCATAGCATGGATAACCCCAAGATGACAGAAGTACGTTACGCAATTTTCGAGACGACGACGGCTCAGCCGGCCTCCCGTCGAATGCGTCGCGCTGGGCTGGCCCTAGACCCGTTGGCGGCGTCGAAGGCGAGCGCCAGCGTCACGACAACAACTGTGAGACTACTCGACGCTGAAGAAGCTGATCGCATCCGCGTGGCCGGACGGCAGACGTTGCGCGTACCAAGGATGCCGGTCCGGCTCATCCCGCAAGTCGCGCCTGGCTCAAATGCGGGCGAAGGTCAGGCCTGGGGCATCGCCGCTGTCGGCGCGGGCCAACTTGGTTTGGCTGGAGAGGGGGTCTGCGTCGCCGTGCTTGACACCGGAATCGATCCCAAACACCCGGCGTTCGACGGTCTTATCAACGAGCGCAATTACAAAGATTTCACCGGAACCGGCCTCATTGATAGCGTCGGGCACGGCACCCACTGCGCCGGAATTATATTTGGCCGCACGGTAAATGACGAACGCATTGGCCTCGCAACTGGGATCACCAGTGTTCTCATCGGCAAGATCGCCGATCGTAATTTCACCACAACGACGGACCAACTCCAGCAGGCGCTGAATTGGGCGGTAAACAGCGGTGCGGACGTCATCTCGCTGTCTGTCGGACTCGACTTTCTCGGCCACGCCAGCGCATTGCGCGATGCTGGCTTGCCGCAAGACGCGGCGCTCGTTGCGGCCCTCAACGACTACCGCGACTATACGCGTTTCTTCGATCGCCTAATTGGGCAGGTCGTCAGCGCAGGCGCCGCGAGCCGTTCCGCTCTGGTCGTCGCGGCCGCCGGCAACGACAGTCACGGCGATAGCCAGCCGCCGTATCGAATCGGCGCTACCCTACCGGCCGTGGCCGAGAAGGTTCTTTCAGTTGGAGCAGTGTCCAAGGGCGTCGGCGATCTTTTTGATCTCGCGCCCTTCTCAAATACAGGCGTCGATCTCTGTGCCCCTGGCGTTGCTATCCGGTCCGCCCTTCCGGGTGGCCGCTATGGCGCAATGACAGGGACCAGTCAGGCAGCGCCACACGTGGCGGCCCTTGCTGCCTTATGGTGGCAGAAAGTGCGCAATGAGCGGGCCAGCCGGCCCGATCCTGACTATGTGCGAAGCCTGATTGTCGGGGCGGCAAAGCGTGAGCGCATCTCCGGCCAGCACTTATTCGAGGAAATTGGCGGCGGTCTCGCTCAAGTGCCATGAATGGTCATTGCGCTTTGGCGGAAGCAGCGCATGCTGAAGGCCGATTCTGTGTGTTCAACGAAGTGAGGCGGTTTGAAGCGAACTTGGACATTGAGCCCCTGCGAGCTTAGAGATGGAGGCTGATTTTCGCGCGGCGGCTATGTGGGGTCTTTGACGTCATTCAGGATGCTGATCCGCTTGATTCCGTCCTGCGAACCAACTTCGATCTGGAAACCCGGATCGTACTTCTGACTTTTGCAACCCCTCGGCGATTTTTGGCATAGCGAGACAAAGAAAGTGCTCGATGATCAGGCTCATCCGCATCCGCTTACCCGAGTCTATACTTTCCTGAATGGAGTTTTCGCTGTGGCGGACTTGATTCAGTCTAGAGATGTGAATGATATGGTTGGGCGGGGCGTGAGAAGAGCTCTGCAAAGCATGTTTCTTTACGCCGAAATCAATCCAGACTATGCGGACGTTACCAGGGTGGCGGACGAACGGGCGTTTCGGCGCGAATATGCACAGACAGCTATTAAGAACCTCGACGCGCTAAAGCCCTTCACGTACTGGGGATCGGACGTACGCGATGTGATTGATGACGGCGGAGAAGCGCCGCGCAAGGTCCTCGCGTTCGGTTTCAAGCATTCGATTTTGCAATGGTCGCCGGGCGGTGGGTAGCTGCACTTCACTTTGGATATTCCGGGTTCGATTCCGGTCGAGGGCGATTGTGGAGTCCGGAACGGCATAGGCGTGCCCGCTGCCAGATCCTGCTGTTTTATTTTTGTCGGCTAACACCGCGCGTCATCTTGCTGGTATTTCTGCTGGTATCGGCAGCAATTGACAAATAAAATCACCTTAAATTCAGATAGTTACGGGAATAGGTGGCTGCCGGCCAGGGGCACCAGCCTTCGCTGCTTCGCAGCTACGGCTGGGCGAGCCGGGCTCCGCACCATCGCAGCGAAGCGGCGAGGGCTGTCCCGCCGAAGCCTTGGCGAAGGCGGATCGTCTCAGCACAGTTGATCCCCCCTCCACTAGCAATCGTCACATCCCCACTGTATAAGCCGGTAGCTTCTTCTCACTCGAAGGAGCTCACATGAACGACCTGCACGCGTGGCTTTCCGAACAGCACCATGGCCTGCGTACCTTCCGGACATTTCAGCAGAAGCTCGATACGCTCGGCCGGGACGATCCTGCCCAGCGCGGCCTCTGCCGCCTGCTGAGCAGTCTCGTCGGCAGCTATGTCGAGGCCTATGACGAGGCCCCGCTGCCGGTCGAGGTCGCCGACAGCGCTTATCACCGCCTGCTGACGCTGGTCGCGAGCATCGATCTGAATGCCGACGCTGACCGCAGGCTCGCCGACATCAACCGCGTGGCGGAGAGCCAGCTCTGGCAGTGAGGCGA
This sequence comes from Bradyrhizobium huanghuaihaiense, assembly GCF_025200885.1. Lineage (NCBI taxonomy): Bacteria > Pseudomonadati > Pseudomonadota > Alphaproteobacteria > Hyphomicrobiales > Nitrobacteraceae > Bradyrhizobium > Bradyrhizobium huanghuaihaiense. Next base: position 8,833,466 of record NZ_CP104172.1, read on the forward strand.
GGCTGCCGCGCCGGCTTGATCACGACAGGCGGGTATAGGTCGTGTTCATCGTGTAGTCCTTGCTTGGACCCGACGCCACATGACGGACGACGAACGTTCCATCCGGCAGGAACATGTAGGCCGACCGATACTCGTCGCGCCTGCAGAGATGGCGCGCGTATCCGCTCAACTCTCCTCCGGAGGATACGGACAGTGAAATCTCGTGAAACAGCCGCGGTGGATCTTCCCTGAAGAAGACCTTGAATCCTCCGTCGCTGTGGCTGAAGACGTATTCGCGTTCGGCCTGCACAATGGTGCCGTTCGCGAGCTTCAGTTGTCCCTGCTCGCGATAGGCCAACCGCTCCCTGTCGAGTGGCGCGAAGGTCGCGATACCCTGCATCGTGGCCTGGCCTTCGATGACCCGGTTGAAGGACCACGAGCCGACCAGCTTTTTCGTGACTTTAGAGGCTTCACCCCAGCGATCGATCGTGGCTTCGTTCATATCTTCTGGCCGCGCATTAACCAACCGGTCCGGACTTGCAAGAGCCGCAGCCGGGAGTTCGACTTCAGCGAACCGATACCTATATCCTACCGCAACGGATGGTGATGCAGCGAGCAGCTTTGATGGCCAGAAGACGCACGACGGAAGCGGACGCCGACGGTCTCCCCCGCTATTTCGTCTGGGTCCGGGGCCTCGAAGGTCCCGAGCCGCAGAAATGGATGACGATGGATTTCGGCATCGGCGACTGGAAGCGGCCGCAGGTGCTGGCGTATTTGGAGCTGCCGGAAGGCGAACGGCACCTGCCGCTGTCGACCCTGGCGCGGCGTTATCCGCCGCCGCGGGTGGACGTTCTCTAGGACAAGCTTGGCGCAGCCGTCATCTCCCCGTTCCCTATTCGCTGAAACTGAAGAGCTGGCCGCGACCGACGTTCCGTAGGTCCGACCGCGGTGTGTCGGCACGTTCCCGCTTGCTACCTCAGCGGGATTGTGTACAGAATACATCTTATTTCATGACGCAACCATTGATTGAATCAGGGGGAATGCAGCCCGACTCGGGCCTGAAGCGCTTTCCCACGGAATTGCCGGAGAAGCCCATGTCACGTGGCGCGCCGAATATTGATAGTGCCAGACCGGAACACCCTCATCGCGACATCAATACCGGCGGCGCGACAGACACCACCCCGGCAAAACGCAAGCTGGTGCTGTTCGCCGACGGTACGGGCAATGCATTCACGACCCAGGAATCCAGCGTCTGGCGTCTCTACGAGGCGCTCGACCACACCCAGCCGGACCAGATCTCCCACTACATCAAGGGCGTGGGCACCGCCGGCTGGGCGCCGCTCGCAGCCCTCGACGGCGCCACCGGTTTCGGCGTGCCCTCCAACGTCCGCAAGCTCTACCGCTTCCTGTGCTGGAATTGGCGCCCCGGCGATGAGATCTACATCTTCGGCTTCAGCCGCGGCGCCTTCACCGCGCGCACGCTGGCGTCCATGATCGCGAGCCAGGGCCTCGTGCCCGCGGAGATCAAGGGCATCCCCGTGTCGCACGAGGAGATGGAGCGCAACGCGATGGCCGCGTGGCGGGAATACCGCCGCGACACCGTGCCGTTGAAAAAGAGCCTGCCGACGATCTGGATCACGCGCCTGATCCGCGATGTGCTGCTCTATCTCTATCATTCGATCTGCGGGCACCGCTCCTATGCCGACGTCCGCGCGGCGATGAACGGTCGCGAGGACATCGACATCGAATTCCTCGGGCTGTTCGACACGGTCGAGGCCTTCGGCGTCCCGATCGAGGAACTGCGCGTCGCGATCGACTGGGCGATCTGGCCGATCTCGTTCCGCAATCACCGGCCCTCGCGCAAGGTGAAGCACATCTGTCATGCGCTGGCGCTGGACGACGAGCGCACCACCTTCCATCCGCTGCGGATCGACCAGAGCCATCTGGCGGCCGGCCAGACGGTCGAGGAGGTGTGGTTCGCCGGCGTCCACTCCGACGTCGGCGGCGGCTATCCGGAATCCACGCTGTCGTTCGTGCCGCTGGTCTGGATGGCCGATCGGCTCAGCGGCAGGCTCCGGTTTCAGGACGGCGAGATCGAGCACTTCGAGGAATATCAATCGGCGATCGGACCGATGCACGATTCGCGCAGCGGCGCCGCGGTGCTCTACCGCTATGGGCCGCGCCCGGTTCTCGCCGGCGAGGTCAATGGCGGACTGCCGGTCGTGCACTTCGCCGTCATCGAACGCATGCTGTTCGGCTGCGACGCCTACGCGCCGATCATGCTTCCGGCGGACTCACTTGCACTGATGCCTGATGGCCGCAAGCTGAACCTGATGGCGGACGCCACGCACGAAGACATGAAGCAGGCCTATCTCGTCAAGGCCCAGGGTCCGCGGCGCGAGACGGAGGCCGAAGCCTTCACGCTGATGAACGTGCCCAGCCCCGAAATGGCGAGGCTCACGCGCGACACCGTGTGGTGGCGGCGCGTCGCCTATTTCTCGCTGCTGTTCATGGTCGGCGTGATCGCCGTCTGGCCGTGGGCGGCGCGCAGTCTGATAGGGGTGTCGAAGGACAACGGCCTGCAAGGCACCCTCTTTCTGCGCATCGCCGCCACCATCGACTGGCTCGTCGGCGGCGTCCTTGGTCCGCTCGCCAATCTGGTCAGGAACGTGCTGCCATCCTATGCCGCACCGTGGCTGGACATCGCGCTGTACTACCCGTTCGCCACCTCGCTCGTCCTGATCCTCACCTATTTGATCTGGCGCAGGAACACGGTGCTGCGCGACGCCATCCAGGAGCGCGCGCGGCTGGCCTGGAGCGAGCCACGCCGCATGGCAAGCCGGCAGCAGCATGCCGACGATCCGGGTCTGTTGCTGGGCTTTGCGCGATGGATGCGGCTGAATGCCGGGCCGGCCCGCTGGCTGTTCGCCAGGCTCGTGCTGCCCGCGATCTTCCTGTTCATCATCTTTTACTCTGCACTGCTCATCGGATCGACCAGCATCTTCACAGCCCGCACCGCGACCGGAAATATTTGCGCAGCGTCCGGGCGTGACCCAGGAAAGCCGGTGTCCGACGAGCCGACCGATGCGCGCGGCCGGTTCGCAACGAACGAATTCTGCTGGTGGAGCGGCCTTGCGGTCGAGAAGGGGCGCAAATATCGCGTCTGGATTCAGATCGAAGATCCCTGGTTCGACCGCACCATCATGAGCGGGACAAACGGCTTCAAGACCTATTTCGTGCGTCATTACCTCGCCTTGCCGACCCTCCGTCTGTTCGGCGCCGACTGGTTCCAGCCCGTCGTTCGCATCGGCGCGAAGGGAATGAGCGATATCCCGCTTGAGGCCGTCAACGTCATGCCGGCCGACGAACTGCCACGACGCATGCATCCGACCGTTCCAGCCGAGGACGATGCCGACAAGAGCAAGGGCCGATATCCCATCCGGCTCGACGATACCGAGGAATACAAGGCACTTCCGAACGACAATCCGCTCAAGCTCGCGGTCGGCAAGCTCGCCGATTTCGAGCCAGTGCCGAAAGACCCTGCGGCGCGCACGATCTGGGAGGGGGAGAATCTGTCGGGACGGCTGGTTGCGGAATTCGTTGCGCCCGACGCCGGCGATCTGTTCTTCTACGTCAACGACGCCGTCCAGATTTATCCGACCCTGCTGCCGGCCGGATTGCGCCCGGCGAAGCTCGACGCAATCCAGGGGCCATACGATCAATTCTACAAGAACAATGCCGGTACCGCGCGCATCGTCGTGCAGCGACTGCCAAGTCCGCCCACGCCAAACGATAAACCGGCTCTGGCGAAGCAGTAGGCGCCTACCCGGACGCCAAATCCTCTGATCGCGCCCCCATGATTATGGGTGTCGCGCTCCCCACGCTGCGGCTAAGCTTGGCCTTGCGCCGCGGGGGACACGTGGTGCGGGACCACGAACATGAGCGAACAGGGCGAGACGGGTGAAGTCATCACCATCCTCCTCGTCGAGGACGATGCGCCGACCTGCTGGCGGCTGCAGGACGCGCTGGTCAAGGCCGGCTACGAGGTGCGCAGCGCCGGCACGCTGGCGGAGGCGCGCTCGGCGCTGGCCGAAGCGGCCCCGCGCGTGCTGCTCACCGATCTCAGGCTTCCCGACGGCCATGGCGTCGAGCTGATCCGCGAGATCCGGCAGCGCTTTCCCGACACCGAGATCATGGTGATCTCGGCGCTCGGCGACGAGGAGAGCGTGATCTCGGCGATCACGGTCGGCGCCACCGGCTATCTGCTCAAGGACGCCTTCCCCACCGACATCGCCACCACCGTGCGCGATCTGGTCGCTGGCCATTCCCCGATCTCGGCCTCGATCGCCCGGTTCATCGTCCGCCGGACGCAAGGTGCCGCGCAGAGCTCGGCCGAGCCGTCGCCGGGGCCCGTGCTCAACACGGCAAAGCTGACGCCACGCGAGATCGACATCCTCTGGGGCATCGCGAAAGGTTTCAGCTACGCCGAGATCGCGAGCCATCTCGGCCTGTCCAGGCAGACCGTGCCCGGGCACATCAAGAACATCTATCGCAAGCTCGAGGTGCACACGCGCAGCGAAGCGGTGTTCGAGGCGGTGCAGCAGGGCCTGATCAAGCTGTGAGCGAGATCGCGGTGAAGGCACCCACGCGTCCGCGGCGCCGGCTGATCGCGTCGCGCCTCGTGCCGTATCTGCTGCTCCAGGCGCTGATCGTGATCGCGACCATCCTCGGGCTGCGGCTGCTCCAGCCCAGCGACCCCGACGATTTCGCGGTGAGCGGATTTTCCCTGCGCGAGGACGGCGCGACGCGCCCGGTCACCTTGCCGCACTTCACCTCGTCGCGCTATTCGCTGGCCGATCCGCCACTCTATACCGGCGCCTTCACGTTCCAGCGCGACCAAGCCGCATCGGGATGGTCGGTGTTCCTGCCGCGCTTCAGCAACGCGGTGGAGATCGCCGTCAACGGCGTCGTCGTGCTCGACTCCCGCCGCGACGCCAACGCCAACCGGCCGGACCGCAACACGCCGCAGATCGCGCTGATCCCGGCTTCCCTGCTGCGCGACGGCAGCAATGAGATCACGGTGCGGCTGTTCGTATGGGGGCCGTTGAAGGGCTTTCTCGACACCGTCTATGTCGGCCCCGACACCGCCCTGCGGCCGGCCTTTGAAACGCGCACGCTGCTGTTCGTGACGCTACAGGTGGTGTTCTCAGCGTGGCAGTCGATCCTCGCCGTCATCCTCGCCATCATGTGGCTGATGCGGCGGCGCGAACCGGTTTACGGCGTGCTGGCGGTGGCGATGGTGCTCGGCGTCGTGCAGGCCTTCGTCCCACCGCCGGTGCCGCCGATCACCACGTCGCGGCTTGCTGCGGTCCTGCTCGCGTCGGCGCCGACCGAGAGCGCGCTGATCGTCATGTTCGGCGTGCTGTTCTTCGGTTGGCGCTGGCCGCGTTACGGCGCGCTGCTCTTCGCTCCGGGCCTCATCGTGTTCGTGGTCGGGGTGATCGCCGGTCCGCCGTTGCCGCGCATTCTGTTTCTCACGCTCGGCATCCCCACGGTCGGGATCTGCCTGTTCCTGATGGCCTGCGTGACCGCGACCGCGGTGGTGCGGCGGCAGGACGCGGCGAGCTTCACGATCGGCTGCGCGGTGACCATCGTGCTGACCTGCTGGGTCCACGACATGCTGTCGGTGTTCGAGATCGTGACCAACGAACGCATCTTCGTCTCGCGCCTGTCCTATTCGGCGATGCTGGTCGCGATCGGCGCCGGGCTGACCTGGCGCTTCGCCCGTGCGCTGAATCAGGTCGACAGCTTTGCCGGCCAGCTCGTGACGCGCGTACGCGAGGCCGAGGAGCGACTGAAGGCGAGCTTCGCCCGCGAGGAGGAGCGCGCCCGCGCGGCCGCGCTCGCCAATGAGCGCACCCGCCTGATGCGCGACCTCCATGACGGCCTCGGCGGCCAGCTCGTCAGCATCGTCGCGCTCTCCGAGCGCGGCCATGAGGGCGCGACCATCACGGACGCTGCCCGCGCGGCACTGAAGGATCTGCGCCTCGTCATCGACTCCATGGACGACATCGGCGGCGACCTCATGCTCGCGCTCGGCTCCTGGCGCGAGCGCGCGACGGCACAGTTGCGACCGCACGACATCGCGCTCGACTGGCGCGTGGCGACGCCGCAGGGCCTGCCGCTGCATCCCGAGCTCAGGCCATGGCACGTGATCCAGATCGTGCGCATCCTCGACGAAGCCGTGACCAATGCCGTCAAGCATGCGCAGGCGCGCAACATCGCGGTGACCATCGAGACACTCGACGGAGGCGAGGGACCGTATGGCGTGATCAGCGTGACCGACGACGGTTGTGGTTTTGCGCTCTCGGGCAACGGCGAGACCGCCGGCGCGAGCCAGACCGCACGGGGCTTGCGCAATATGAGAAGCCGCGCCGCGCGCTGTGGCGCAGTGCTCAATCTGGCCTCGAATGCCTCGGGAACGCGGGTGCGGCTGCAATTGCCGCAAGTCTTTCCCGACAGCGACGCGGCTGGCGGCTGAAAAGCCCCCTCCCCGAACGTGTGGGACGCACGGAGAGAGGGAACGGGCCGGAGTGTTTTGCCTGCGGAGGACGGGGGGGTTCGTCCGCTGGGGCTCCTTTGCCCGAAACGATGCAATCAACTCAATGGAACGAGATCGTCAGCGCACGCCCACGCGATTGACCGGACCGCCGCGATTCATCGGCGTTCCCGCACGAACGCCAACGCCGGGCGCACCGACACCGGGTGTCGCGACCGCAGCCGCCGCAACCGGGGCTCCCGGTGCAACCACCACCGCCGCCGTCGGCCGCACCACGCAGCCCTTGGGCACGCCGACGGTCTTGCAATAGACCACGGCCTGCGCCGGGCTCGTGCCCAGCGACACCATCGCCGCACCCGCCAGCACCATGACCGTCAGCCCGGCGCTCAGCGCTCCCGCTCTTTTCGACATCTTGCTCTCCTGCTTCCCGTTCGGCGCCCGATGCAATTCACCGGGTCTCGCAGCCGACGTGCAGTCTGAATGACAAAAGACGGCGCGCGGATACATGCCATGAAGATGGGGGTGTGGCGGCCGAGGCGACGCGCCGATGCCATGAACATGGCATGGACCGGCACCAGGCCTTCGCGGGATGGTCCGGCCCGCTTGATCCCGAACGGGACCACCGACAATCCCAAAGAGGTGCTTTATGAAGATTTCAGCTCTCGCCGCGCTGCTCCTTGCCGCCACCATCCTGCCCGCCGCAGCGCAATCCGGTCCGACGCCACAGGAGCAGATGGCCTGCCGCAGCGATGCCAGCAAGTTCTGCGCCGAGCACATCGGCAAACCGCCGCAGATGAACGCCTGCCTGCGCGAGAACAAGTCGAAGCTTTCGGACGGCTGCCGCAAGGTCGTGGAAGCACACGGGGGCTAGACGCGGCGTATGTTTCACCCTCCCCTGGAGGGGGAGGGTCGCTGCGCATGCAGCGAAGCGAAATGCGCAGCGGGGTGGGGTGATCTATCCACTCGGGCATTGATCGCTGCGGAGAGACCGTCACCCCACCCCGCTCGCGCTGCGCGCGATCGACCCTCCCCCTCCAGGGGAGGGTGAGCAAACTCCGACCTCTCCCAAAGCACAAATCTTGCAAGCACTCCGCGACGTGAATGTCTGCGGAGTGCGCTTCAATGTACGACACCATTATCGTAGGCGCCGGCTCGGCCGGCTGTGTGCTGGCCAACCGGCTGTCGGCCGATCGGCACCGCAAGGTGCTGGTGCTGGAAGCCGGCCGGGCTGCGCCGCTCGCGTCCGACATTCCCTCGGACTGGCCGACGATGTTCAACACAGCGGTCGACTGGGGCTATTACACCGAGCCGCAGGCGGGCTGCCGCGGCCGGCGCATCTTCTGGCCGCGCGGCAAGATGGTCGGCGGCTCCGGCGCGATGAACGCGATGATCTATATCCGTGGCCTGCCGTCCGACTATGACGGCTGGGCGCGGGCTGGCTGCGCAGGCTGGGCCTGGCGCGACGTGCTGCCGAAATTCATCGCCTTCGAGAGCAATGCGCGCTTCACCGACGATCCCTTCCATGGCACGCGCGGTCCGCTGCACGTGGCGGACGTTCCTTATGTCGACCCGAACGAGCTGAAATGGCTGGAGGCAGCAGGGGCTGCGGGGCTGCCGCACAATCCCGACTTCAACGGCGCCACCCAGGAAGGCGCGGGCCTCTTCCAGTTCGTCATCAAGGACGGCGAGCGTTTCGGCACCGGCAAGGCTTATTTACGTCCGGCACTGACGCGCGCCAATCTCACGCTGAAGACAGGTGCGCTTGTCACCCGCATCATCATCGAGCGCTCCCGCGCGATCGGCGTCGAATATCTCGAGAATGGGCAGCCGAAGAGCGCCTTCGCCACCACCGAAGTGGTGCTCGCCTCCGGCGCCATCGGCTCGGCGCAACAGTTGCTGCTGTCAGGCGTGGGTCCGGCCGACGAATTGAAAGCGGTCGGCGTGGATGTCGTGCACGATCTGCCCGGCGTCGGCCGTGATCTCCAGGATCACATCAACATTCCCGTCACCTTCTATACGAAGGAGAAGATCGGCGTCGGCGCCTGGACCGAGGAGAGCCTGGCCGCAAGCCTTGCCGAGTGGGAAACCAGCCGCAGCGGTCCGCGCACCTCGCCCTGGGTCGCCGCCGGCGCGCATGTGCGAAGCCGCCCCGACGTCGAGCCGGACCTGCAGCTCTACGGCGCGATCAGCCCGCACCGCGACTATGTCCGCTTCCTGTCGTCGAAATCCGGCATCACCCTGCATGCGACGTTGCAGCGGCCGAACAGCCGCGGCCGGATCATGCTGCGCTCGGCCGATCCGATCGAACATCCCGCGATCGACCCCGGCTATTTCGCATCGGGTGCGAGCGGCAGCGACATCGCGACCATGATCGAGGGCGTGCGCATCAACCGCCGCATCGCCGCGCAATCGCCGCTGAAGGAGATGATCGAGGGGGAGATCACGCCCAGCGCGGAAGCTGTCAGCGACGCCGAGATCGCCGACTACATCCGCGGCCATTGCACGACGCTCTATCATGCCGCCTCGACCTGCCGCATGGGCACGGACGATCTGGCCGTCGTCGATCCGCAGCGGTTGCAGGTGCGCGGCCTCGACGGCCTGCATGTCGCCGACGCCTCGGTGATCCCGATCATGATCTCCGGCAATATCCAGACGCCGACGATCCTGATTGCCGAATGCGCAGCGGCGGCGATCCTGGGCTGACGACAGCAGCTAGTCGTCGTCGTCAGAGCCAAACAGCCTGATCTGCGGGACGCCGCCGCGCGACCGGCCCGCATAGTCGCGTGCATCAGAATCTTGGCGGATGTTGCGCGCCACGTCGTCCCAATCGGTGCGGTCGCGCATGCCGCGTGGCTCGCGAGAGTCATAGCGGTGACGTTCCGCCCAACGCTCGCGGCGTTCGGCTCGGCGCCGCTCCGACGCGGCACGCTTGACGTCGGCATCCCTGGCCTTGGCATAGGCGTTGTCAGGTGAGGAGGACGGCTCTGTCGAAGCCTGTTGCTCGACGGGTTTCGCAGCTTGCGGCGGCGATGCCGGCTTGGGCGGCTCAACCGCGGCCGCTTGCGAAGGCTTGGGCGCTGGTGGTTCAGCATTCGCCTGAGTGGTCTGCGTGTCGGGCTTTGCGGCTTCAGGCTTTGCTTCGGCCTGCGCCGGCGCCGCGATGATCGTGCCGAAGGCTTGCGAGCCGGTGAGATATTGCACGCGCTCCGACGGTGCATTGGTCTGGGCTGGCGCGCCGACGGCTTCCGCGCGCTGCGCCATCTTGCTGGTGTCCGGCCCTTGCTTGGGCGCGATCGGATTCATGATGTTGCCGGCGACGATGCCGCCGCCGAGGCCTATGGCAATAGCGACAACAATCGTTCCGGCACCGACGAAATAGGCTGTCGAGGCGCGCATTGATCCACTCCCTCTCTTGGGGCGGGCAACGCGTGGGGATTGCCAGATGTTCCTGATACCCGCGGGTTCCTGAAAGGAAACCCCGAGTGTCAGATCTGCTGCGCGACCTTCTCGAGCCCGATGAGGCGGGCGAGCTTGCGCACTTCCTCTTTCTGGTCATCGCGCAGCTGGAACAGCAGCGGCATCGCGGCCGACTTCAACTGCTGCACCTCGTCGCAATTCGGATCGATCTGCGCGCTGGGCGGCGCGTTCGGATTCGACAATTTGTTCGCCTGGATCCTGCGCGCGACGTTGCGCAGCGCGGTCTCCACCGAAGGCCAGTAATATTCCTGCGACGACGACAGCTTCAGGCGATCCTTGATTCCCGAAATCTGGACGTCGGAGAGCAGCGAATAGGATTTCTGCGGCTGCGGCTTGGCGGCGACTTTCGGCTTGACCGGGACCTCGACGGCTGGAACTTCAGCCGCCGCGGGCGCCTCATGCGCATTTGCTTTTGGCATCGGGAAATCCGACGGCGTCGCAGCGGCAAAGGCCTGGCGCAGCTGATCGGTCAGAACCGGCGCCTGCGCGAGCTTGTCGGCGGGCACCTGGACCGGCTCGATCGCGGCCGAGGCCAGAGCGAGTGTCGGAACCAAACGATCGGCCTTGGCGGCACGATTGGTGGCAAGCGGCTTCGCCGGCGGGGCTTCGGTGATCATCTCGGCGCTGGGCACGCTGTCACGGCCGAGAATAGCGGTGGTGGCGGCGCCAAGGACGAGGAAACACGTCAGCACAACGATGGTGATGGCTTTGGACAAACGTCCCTCCGCGCCCACAACTTCAAGTCCACGTGATCAGTGCCCGGAAACTGGGCGGTAATTAAGGCCTAACCGTGCCATCGCGGCGGCAATCGCGCGGACTGCGGCGACACCGCCGAAAACACCAAGAAAATCAAGCAGCTATCGCCAGATCATAGGCATCCTGGATGTCGGCGACGATCTCGGAGGCCTCCCAGACCGCGCGCGGCTCGACCGATTGCAGCGTCACCGTCCAGTTGCCGCCGCGACGGGTGCGAGGGACGCTGACGATGTCGAAGCGCACATTGCGGCACAGCGGGTGGCGGGCCAGCGCATGGGCGACGCGGACGCGGATCTCGTCCAGCGATGCCGCCGTCTTGGTGTTGAGAAACTCGAAGTCCATCGCCTGTCCCTCTCGGTCCTGATTGGCGGCCTTGAGGGGGATTCTTGGCGGGCGATGGTTAATCCGCCGTTAAATGAAGGGATTTTGAGGTATGCGGGATTAACTGTGAGCGATGCGATCCGGCCTCTCCCCGCACGCGGGGAGAGGCGAAGAGCTTACCGCCCGCCTGCCTCGCGGTATTCCGCGATCGTCCGCGCGACGAGATCATCGACCCCGAGCACATCGGTGACGCCCGACGTGGAGTGCCCGCCGCTCCAGATGTCGCGCCAGCGCTTGGGCCGGCTCTCGCGCGCGGCGACGTCGATATCCTCAGCGATGTCGATCGCGCCGCGCGCCGGCAAATCGTCAGGATCGAGACCCGCAGCGATGATCGACGGCTTCAGCATGCTGGTCTGAAGTCCCGTGAACGCGGTGGTGAGCAGGATGTCGTCGGCGCTGCTCTCGACCAGCATCCGCTTGTAACGGTCGTCGGCCATGCTCTCGCGCGTGGCGATGAATTTCGTGCCCATGTAGCCGAGATCGCAGCCGAGCACCTCGGCCGCATGCAGCGCGCGGCCATCGCTGATGCCGCCCGCGAGCACGATGATGCCGTCGAAGAATGCGCGCACCGCGCGGACGAAGGCGAACGGATTGAGCCAGCCGGTCTGTCCGCCCGCGCCTGCGGTCAGCAGGACGAGCCCGTCCGCCCCCGCTTCCGCCGCGCGTTCGGCATGGCGGATCGAGGCGACGTCCGCGAACACCAGCGCGCCGGCGTCGTGCAGCGGCTTCAAGACTGGCGACGGCGAGCCGACCGAGGTGATCACGATCTCCGGCTTGTGCCGCAGCAGCGCCGCGAGATCCTGCTCCAGCCGAACGTTGGAGCGGTGCACGATCAGGTTCGGGCAGAGCGGCGCGGCCTTGCGGCCGGTCTGTCGTTCGTGCTGCAGCAGCTGCGCTTCGATCTCAGTGAGCCATGCGTCGAGCTGTTCCGTGCTGCGGCAATTCGCAGTGGGGAAGCTGCCGATCACGCCGCTGCGGCAGGCCGCGACCATGAGCTCGACGCCCGACACCAGAAACATCGGCGCTGCGATCAGCGGCAGGGCGAGACGATCGCCGAAACGTTGCAGTCGCTCTGACGTCACGCATGCCTCCCTCGCGCGGGCTTTGTCGTTTCCTCCCGCATTCCCTGTGCTAGCGTTGCGGCAAACATTGGCACGTTAGAAGCCGATGACAAAGCAACGAGGAGACACATGCCCGATCCGCTCCACGCATCGTCGCCGACTTGCGCGCAGACGCTACGGGCACTGTCACGCTATCCCGATCGCACTGCTTTCAACCTCGTGAAGACGCGAAAAGGCGCTCGGCGCATGCGCCCAAGCAGATCCAGTTCGTCGAGCAGCTGCCGATGACCGGCGTCGGCAAGGTCGACAAGAAGGTACTGCGTGCAGGCTTCTGGAGCGGACGGGACCGGATGGTGGGGTAGATACCCCGGAATTCTACGGTGCCGTTGTGGCTCCGGCACCACATCGGACGACGGAGTGTGCGCCCGCGCCGGCCGAGCGATTGCGGGCGAATCAGGGAATCAACTAGACCGCAGATGGGGCTGGGAAGCGGAGTATCAAATGAGAGTCGCTTCCTTGGAAAGTGCAGTCGCCGCGATCACGTTGATCACGGCTATCATCGTGGTGCTGTGGGAGATCAAGATCTTCTACGGTATGTGAACTGGCAGGACGCTGGCGTCGAACAAGAGGCCTCCGGACAAGAAGAGGTTCGCGACCAGGGCATCCCTTCCGCGGCGGCGGAAGCTGCCATTCAATTGGCTTCCGGCCTGAGCACGGCGGAAGCCGTCATGCTCACCGCCTCTCGATCACAAGGCTCTGCACCGCGCGGCCGAAATAGCCCTGCCGATCGGCAAGCCGCGACATCGCAAGACCCGCGCCGTCAGGGCCGATCCAGGAGTCGCCGTCGAGCAGGATCCACTCGCCGACCGGCTGGCGCGCAAAGCTCACGGTGAGATCGGCGTTGATGTAGGTCCAGGCGCGGAAATCGAGCGTCGAGGCGGTGCCGTTGGAAAAGTCGGCGGCGACCACGGCGCGCATTGCCTGCGAGATGGCCTCGCCCTCGATCAGGGGATGGTCGACACGAAACCAGATCGCGCCGGCGCCGGCCTGGCCGAAGCGGCCGCGCGCGGCGCGCATCGAGACCGACCGCACGAACGGACTGGTGGCGGCGTGACCGTCCTCCACCAGCGAGTCCTCCGGAGACGGTAACGTGACCGGCAGGTCCTTGACCTCATCCGGCAGCGCCTGCGCCTGGCGTCTGACCTTGAGCACGGTGGCGCCGACCACCTGCACGCCGTCGGCGAGCAGCTTGATCTCGCAGAGCTGGATCTTACGGCCCTCGCGGAGCACTTCGGTCGCAATCGTGAGCGGCGCCACCGGCACCGGCCGCATCAGATCGATGGTGACGCGCGCGATGTCCATCGGGGCAGGCGTCGGAATACGCTCGGCCGCCCATGTCACCAGCGATGCCGGCGCCGAGCCGTGCTGCATGCGCCGGTCCCAGGGACCGGCAGCGTCCGGGCTGGTGACGACGCTGTTGCCGTCGACGCGGTAGATGGGGGGCATGGTGCAGATCTCTGTTGGCTGAGATGCTGTCAGCTCAGCAAAAGGTGTCGTCCCGGCGCAGGCCGGGACCCATAACCACAGGAAGGAGTCGTTGCAACAAAGCGATAACTCCGAGTCCCCGCACCCACGCTTTGCAGTGGGTATGGGTCCCGGCCTGCGCCGGGACGACAATCCTCACAACGGCGGATCGACCGCTTCCTCGTATTCCTTCTTGAAGCGCGCGATCATCTCGGCGGCGGGAACGATGCCCTCGACGCTGCCGATGCCCTGGCCCGAGCCCCAGATCTCCTTCCAGGCCTTCGGCTTGGCGCGCTCGCCGGAGGCGTCGGTGCCGAAGTTCATCTTGGAGGGATCGGACGTCGGCAGGTTTTCCGGATCCATGCCGGCGGCGAGGATCGAGGGCTTCAGATAGTTGCCGTGCACGCCGGTGAAGAGGTTGGAATAGACGATGTCGTCGGCCGTCGAGCCCGCGATCATCTCCTTGTACTTCTCGACCGCGTTGGCCTCCTTGGTCGCGATGAAGGCCGAGCCGATATAGGCGAAGTCGGCCCCTAGGATGCGCGCGGCGCGGATCGCCTTGCCGTTGCCGATGGCGCCCGACAGCGCGATCGGGCCGTCGAACCACTTGCGCGTCTCTGCAACGAAAGCCAGCGGCGAGATCGTGCCGGCATGACCGCCGGCGCCGGCCGCGACCAGGATCAGGCCGTCGGCGCCCTTCTCGATCGCCTTGTGCGCGAATTTCTGGTTGATCACGTCGTGGAAGACGATGCCGCCCCAGCCGTGCACGGCCTGGTTCAGCTCCTCGCGCGCACCGAGCGAAGAGATGATCATCGGCACCTTGTACTTGGCGCAGAGCTGCATGTCGTGATCGAGCCGGTTGTTCGACTTGTGCACGATCTGGTTGACCGCGAACGGCGCCGACGGCTTGTCGGGATGCGCGCGGTCATAGGCCGCGAGCTCTTCCGTGATCCGCGCCAACCATTCGTCGAGCAGCTCCGGCGGCCGCGCGTTCAGCGCCGGAAACGAGCCGACCACACCCGCCTTGCATTGCGCGATCACGAGATCGGGCACCGAGATGATGAAGAGCGGCGAGCCGATCACGGGGATCGACAGGCGTCCCTTGAACAAGGCAGGCATGGACATTGCGGAACGATCCTCTTCTGGCGGTCAAACTGAAGTTGGGAGCCATACCAACAAGGCAATCTTTCCACTGTCAAGTATTGCGTTTTGGCGCCGCGGCGGATGCCGTTACCGCAATTCCAAGCAGCGGAATTCGAGCCTCCTAGGTCTATCCGTCCGTCATTGCGAGCGAAGCGAAGCAATCCAGAAATGTATCCGCGGAGACAGTCTGGATTGCTTCGTCGCAAGAGCTCCTCGCAATGACGAGGCGAGAGTGGTGCATAGCCAACAGCTACCCAATCAAATCCGGGTTGATCAGCCGCTCGAACGAGAACATCTCGTCCCACTTCTCCTGCGTCAGCAGCTTGCGCTCGACCACCACGATCTGGTGCAGCGACTTGCCGCTCTTGTAACCCTCGCGCGCGATCTCGGCGCACTGCTTGTAGCCGAGCAGCGGCTTCAGCACCGTGACGATGCCGAGCGAGTTCAGCACCATGTTGCGGGTGTGGTCCTCGTTGGCGGTGATGCCGACGACGCAGTTCTCGCGCAGGCTGTTGACCGCGCGCTCCATGGTGCGGATCGAGAAGAACAGCGCGAACGAGATCACCGGCTCCATCACGTTGAGCTGGAGCTGGCCGGCGCTTGCCGCCAGCGTCACCGTGGTGTCGAGGCCGATGACCAGGAAGCTGGTCTGGTTGACGACCTCGGGAATGACCGGATTGACCTTGCCCGGCATGATCGAGGAGCCCGGCTGAAGCTGCGGCAGGTTGATCTCGTTGAAGCCGGCGCGCGGGCCGGAGGCGAGCAGGCGGATGTCGTTGCAGATCTTGGTCAGCTTGCTCGCCGTGCGCTTCAGCACACCGGACAATTGCACATAAGCGCCGGTATCCGAGGTCGCCTCGACGAGATCGCCGGCGAGAATGAAGTCGACGCCGGTGAGCGCGCTGAGGTGCCGGACCGCGAGCTTGGGATAGCCGACCGCGGCTGTCACGGAGGTGCCGATCGCGGTGGCGCCGAGATTGATCTCGCGCAGCAGCGCGCGCGCCTCGGAGATGCGATCGACCTCCTCACCGATCGTGGTGCCCCAGCCCCGGAATTCGGCACCGAGCGACATCGGCACCGCGTCCTGCAGATGCGTGCGGCCCATCTTCAGCACGCGATCGAACTCGCGCCCCTTGGCGAAGAAGGCTTCCTGGAGCTGCCGCAGCGCCGTCATGTAGCTCTCGAGCCGCAGGATCAGCGCAAGGCGGAAGGCGGTCGGATAGGTGTCGTTGGTCGACTGGCCGTAATTGACGTGATCGTTGGGGCTGACGTGCTGATAGTCGCCCTTGTTGAAGCCGAGCGATTCCAGCGCGAGGTTGGCGATCACCTCGTTGGCGTTCATGTTGGTCGAGGTGCCGGCGCCGCCCTGGATGAAGTCGGTGACGAACTGGTCCATCATGTCGCCGGCGATGACGCGGTCGCAGCCGAGGATGATCGCATCCGCCACCTTGGCGTCGATCGCGCCGAGGTCGCGGTTGGCCATCGCGGCGGCCTTCTTCACGTAACCAAGCGCCTTCACGAAGTAAGGCTCCTGGTTCATCGGAATGCCGGTGATGTGGAAGTTCTCCTTCCCCCGGATGGTCTGGACGCCGTAATAGATGTCGTCGGCGATCTCACGCTGTCCGAGGAAATCCTGCTCCGTACGGCTCATGGGCGCTCCTTGTTGCACGCGCGCGGGCCATCACGTCAATTCTGGCACAGCGCGCTGGTCACGAAAGTATCGGTGCGGCAGTCGTCCGGTTTACGCTGCCTGCCTGGGATGAGGACCTTGGCCGAGCATTTCTCGGCGGAGTCGGCATTCAGGCTCTTGCCTTCCTTGTAACCCTTGCCCTGGCAGAGCTGGTCGGCCGCCTGCTTGCAGTCGGGCGCACCATTCGACGAGACCGGGCAGACCACGCGTCCCGACACCATGGTCGAGGGCGTGGCCAGCCGCGACAGGTCATTCATGGTTTCGCTCGGGCTTTTGATCGGCGGCAGGATCGAAGGCAGCTTGTCGAACAGCTTGCCCATTTCGTTGATCAGCCCGGGATTCTCCTCGCCCGCCGGCGGCGCCGATGAAGCGGGCATCGGCGGCGCGGCCTGCGGCTCCGGCTCCTGCAGGCCGAGCGACGGCGGCCGGGATTGCGGCCATCCTGCCTCGCCGGCATTGAGCAGGATCAGCGCCACTGCTGATATCAGCGTCCCTAGCCGCACGGCCGGATTGCCGGATCGAACCATCATGGCGGCAACCGTAGCCGAAGCCGGCGCGCGGGCAAAGCGTGGCTGTTTAGATCAGCTTGACCGCCACCACGAAGCCGAGCACCAGCACGATGGCGCCGATCGCCACCCACAATCCGAGATGCTCCTCGAGCTTGTGCCGGATCCAGTCGCCATAGCGGTTGAGCAGGATCGCCACGATGAAGAAGCGTCCGCCGCGCGCGACGATCGAGCACAGGGTGAAGAGAACGAGATTATAGCCGGCAAAGCCCGAGGTGATGGTGACGAGCTTGTAGGGGATCGGCGTCAGCCCCTTGAGCAGGATGATCACCGCGCCCCACTCGGCATAGGAGGCGCGGAAGGCCTCGACCTTGTCGCCAAGGCCGTAGACCTGGATCAGCCAGTGACCGACAGAGTCGAACAGCAGCGCGCCGATGGCGTAGCCAAGGAGGCCGCCGAGCACCGATGTGATCGTGCAGACCGCGGCATAGACCCAGGCGCGCTGCGGGCGCGCCAGTGACATCGGGATCAGCATCACATCCGGCGGAACCGGAAAGAAGGAGCTTTCTGCGAAAGCCACGGCTCCCATGATCCAGAGCGCGTAGGGCTTGTGGGCGGCGTCGATGCACCAGTCGTAGATACGTTTCAGCATGGCGCCGCGATGAAGCACCATGGGACGGATTTGTCCATCGCGAGTTTTATGAAGGTTTTAGTGGCGCTTGCGCGCAGCGCGGCTCTCGAGCGCGACAATTGGCCGCCTGGCGGCCACGCGCGGTGACGCGACTTTGGGCAGCTTCATCGGCGATTTCGGCAACTTTTCGGCAATGCCGAGCATGTCTTCCCGCCGCGTCATCTCGCGCCAGACGTCCTCGGGGCGCACGCCTGCCGAGGCCCACAGCACGGTCAGATTGTAGAGCAGGTCGGCGCTTTCCCGGATCACGGCCTCGCTGTCGCCGTTGACCGCATCGATCACGACTTCGATGGCCTCTTCGGCCAGCTTCTTCGCCATTTTGGAGGGGCCGCGCTGAAACAGCCGGGCCGTACGCGATGTTGCCGGATCAAGATCTCTGGCCGCGAGCACAGCCAGATATAGCCGCTCAAGCGAATCACTCATGGTACTCAAAACTACTCTAAACCAATGGCGAGCACGTTAACGCCCGGCGATAAAAGCAAAAAACAGGCCGGCGCGACAAGCGCGACGGCCTGTTTTGGTCAACCTTTGGTAGCCAAGGGGGCCGGCAAGCCTAGTAGCAGTTCGTGAAGTAGCCTTGGCCACAGAGCTCCGAGGGCGCGGTGCCGCCGTAGCGCTGATACTGGTAGTTCGGGCCCGGGCCGTAATAGGGACCGTAGGCCGGGGCACTGTAATAGGCGGGACCGCCGTAATAGCCGTAGCCCGGACCGTAGTCATAGGCATACGCGTCGCGGGTCGCAGCGATGGCGAGACCGGTACCAATGGCTGCGAAAGCCGCGGCGGCAGCAGCACCGCCACCACCGCCACGCCAGTGGCGGCCGCCTGCGTAGGAGGCCGTCGGAGCGACCGCGGTCAGCGCCAGCACGGCAGCCGTCGCGAGGACGGCTTTACGGCCGGTAAGGCTCGAAAATCTGTCAAACATGTCCTGGACCCTCCTTGGGACCTTGAATGGTGCCTTGAGACAGGCTCATGTCTCTCAAACACCCGCATCCCATGTTGGGTTCCCCAACCCCAACACAAGCTGAACGGGGTTGCGTGATCGTGACGCAACCGCCGCTCATCCGCCGTTCATGTTGGCGCGCGCACGGTCGTCGCCGGCCGGCGCTGCGAGCGTCACAAACCACAACAATGCGGGACCGGCGCAGTTGATGTCAGGATTCAAGACGATCGTCCTTCGCGGCCTGCTGGCCCTTGCTATCTCGCTCGCCGCGTTGACGGCGCGCGAGGCCACAGCGGCCGAGAGCGCCGCTCCCTCCACGGCGATCCACTTCACGTTCGACCGTCCCGTCGATGCCAGCATGGCGCCATTCTTCCTTGCCGCGAAAGACGGCAAGTTCGGCGCCGAGCATCTCAACGTGTCGTTCAACACCGCGCCCGGATCGCCGGAGGCGCTCACGCGCGTCGCCAGGGGCGACAGCGAGCTCGCATTGGTCGATATCAACGAGCTGATCCGCTTCCGTGACAAGGACGATGCGGCGCCGATCAGGGCGGTGTTCGTGCTGTTCAACCGCGCGCCCTACGCGATCGTCGCGCGCAGGAGCCGCGGCATCCACATCCTGCCCGACCTCGACGGCAAGACCGTCGGCGTCGCCGACGGCGATCTGTCGATGCGGCTGTGGCCGGCGCTGGCGCAGCAGAACAACATCAACGCTTCGCGCGTGAAATTTCACAAGATCAGCGCCGCGGTGCGAGAGCCGATCCTGTCCGCAGGACAGGTCGATGCCGTCGCCGGCTTCAGCCATCTGTCGGCGGTGAACCTGCGCGACCGCGGCGTGCCCGGCGGCGATCTCGTCGTGCTGCGATATGCCGACTATGGTTGCGAAGCCTATGGCTTTGCCGTGGTGGCCAATCCCGCCTTCGCCGCGGCGAAGCCGGACGTCGCGAAGGGTTTCGTCCGCGCCCTGATCGGCGGCATCAACGCAACGGTCAAAGAGCCGGCGCGCGCGGCGGACGAGGCTGCAAGCCGCATCGAGGATGGCGACCGCGAGCTCGAGCTTGAGCGCCTGCGCACCGTGCTCGTCGACAACATCCTGACCGACGAGGTCAGGCGCAACGGCCTCGGCGGAATCGATCCGGCGCGCCTGGAGCGCTCGATCGACCAGATCGCCCAGGACTTCAAATTCCGCAAGCGGCCGGCGGCGGGCGACATCTTCGATGACCGGTTCCTGCCGCCGGTCGAGAGCCGGCTCGTCAATTGAGCAAAAACCAAAGCTTCCGCTGTATCTCGCGGGTGATCCCGGCTTAGAATACGGACTCCATTAGCTGCCAAGTTGCCAGTCCGCATGTCCATTCTCCGTCTCTATTCCCGCGTTCTCGAGCTACTCGGCAAGGAGGCACGGCTGGGCTGGCTGCTCGCGGTCGCCAACCTCCTGCTCGCCGCCTCGCAATTCGCGGAACCCGTGCTGTTCGGCCGGATCGTCGACGTGCTCTCAGGCAAGACCGTTGCCGGCTCGAGCTCGGCCTGGCCGTTCCTGGCCGCCTGGGTGGCGTTCGGGCTGTTCACCATCGCCTGCAGCGCGCTCGTCGCCCTGCAGGCCGACCGGCTCTCGCACCGCCAGCGTCAGGCGGTGCTGACCGACTATTTCGAGCACATCCTGCAGCTGCCGCTGACCTTCCACTCCGGCACCCATTCGGGCCGGCTGATGAAGGTGATGCTCAACGGCACCGATGCGCTGTGGCGGCTGTGGCTCGGCTTCTTCCGCGAGCATTTCGCCGCGATCCTCTCGGTCGTGGTGCTGCTGCCGCTGTCGCTGTACCTGAACTGGCGGCTCGCGATCCTGCTGTTCGTGCTCTGCGTCGTCTTCACCGCGCTGACGACCTTCGTGGTGCGCAAGACCTTCGGCATGCAGATGGAGGTCGAGGAGCACTACAGCGAGCTCTCCGCGCGCGCCTCCGACGCGCTCGGTAACGTCGCGCTGGTGCAGAGCTTCGTCCGCGTCGAATCCGAGGTGAAGGGGCTGCGCTCCGTCGCCGACGAGCTGCTGGCCGCGCAGATGCCGGTGCTGTCCTGGTGGGCGCTCGTCACCGTGATCACGCGGGCCTCGACCACCATCACTGTGCTCGCGATCTTCACCCTCGGCATCGCCCTGCACGACCAGGGGCTGACCTCGGTCGGCGAGATCGTGATGTTCGTGAGCTTTGCGACGATGCTGATCCAGAAACTCGAGCAGGTCGTGAGCTTCATCAATAACGTCTTCATGGAGGCGCCGCGCCTGCGTGAGTTCTTCAACGTGCTCGACGCCGTGCCCGCCGTCCACGACCGGCCCGACGCGATCGATGCCGGCCGGCTGTCCGGCCTCGTCGAGTTCAACGACGTCACCTTCTCCTATGACGGCAAGCGGCCGGCGATCGAGGACCTCACCTTCACCGCACTGCCCGGCCAGACCATCGCGCTGGTCGGGCCGACCGGCGCCGGCAAATCCACCGCGATCGCGCTCTTGCACCGCGCCTTCGATCCGCAATCCGGCTTCATCAAGATCGACGGCATGGACGTCCGCGGCGTGACGCTGACCTCGCTGCGGCGAAACATCGGCGTCGTGTTCCAGGAAGCGCTGCTGTTCAACCGCTCGATCGAGGAGAATTTGCGCGTCGGCAAGCCGGATGCAACCGAGGTCGAGATGCGCAAGGCCGCCGAGCGCGCGCAGGCGCTCGATTTCATCGAGCGCAGCGGCGGCTTCACGACCAATGCCGGCGAGCGCGGCCGCATGCTCTCCGGCGGCGAGCGCCAGCGCCTCTCGATCGCCCGCGCGCTGCTGAAGGATCCGCCGATCCTGATCCTGGACGAGGCCACCTCCGCGCTCGACGCCGTCACCGAGGTCAAGGTGAACGCTGCTCTCGACGAAGTGATGAAGGGCCGTACCACCTTCGTGATCGCCCATCGCCTCTCCACCATCCGCAACGCCACGCGGATCCTGGTGTTCGAGAATGGACGCGTGATCGAAACCGGAACTTTCGATGAACTCGTGGCCAAAGGCGGCCATTTTGCCGAGATGGCCAAGGCCCAGTTCATGGTCCAGGAGAACGCGCGGGCCAGCGTGACGGCCGCCGAGGCTGCCGCGACAGCTGTCAAATCCCCCTAGCAAGTCCCGAGAGGACCGTCGAAATTCGGCCTACTTCCTTGCGGAATACCCACCCGAAGCCCCTATTCTCGACGCACGAGCCGGTATAGGTTTGCGACGCCGCAAGCGGCGGCGCCGGATTTCAGAACCCGAAACTCAGATCACGAGAACCGCCCGTATCAGGCGGATCTCCAAGGACCGGAATCGGATAGTGCACGCCCTTCGCCCGCTGCTTCGCAAATCCCTGTTCAACCTGTTCGCTGCGGCCTTCGCATGTGTCGTGCTGCTCGCGCCGCGCGCGGCGAGCGCTGAAGCGCTGCTGCTGATCGAGGCCGATAGCGGCAAGGTGCTGCAGGCGGACAACGCGACCATTCCCTGGTATCCGGCCTCCGTCACCAAGATCATGACAGCCTACGTGACGCTGAAGGCGGTGAAGGACGGCAGGCTCACGCTCGACACGCTGCTCACGGTGTCGCCGACGGCCGCCTCGCAGTCGCCCTCGAAGATGGGGTTCCGTCCGGGAACACAGCTCACGGTCGACAATGCGCTGAAGATGATGATGGTGAAGTCGGCGAACGACATGGCCGTGGTGCTCGCCGAAGGCGTCGGCGGTTCGATCGACGGCTTCTCCGCGATGATGAACGACACGGCGCAGAAGCTCGGCATGACGCAGACGAGCTACGTCAATCCGAACGGCCTGCCCGCCGACGGCCAGATCACTTCGGCCCGCGACCTCGGCATTCTCGCCCGCTCGTTCCTGCGCGATCTGCCCGAATACGAATATTTCGTGCACATTCCGGCGATCCGTTTCGGCAAGCGCACCACCGGCAATTTCAACAAGCTGATCGGCCGCTATCCCGGCGCCGACGGTTTCAAGACCGGCTTCATCTGCGCCTCCGGCTATAATCTCGTGGCGTCAGCGACGCGCAACGGCCGCCGGTTGATCGCGGTGGTGCTGGGTGCAAACTCCGGCACCGCGCGCGCGGTGAAGGCGGCGCAGTTGCTCGAGCGCGGCTTCAGCCAGGACGGTCTCACCTGGCTCCGCCCCTCGCTCGGCACCGTCGACAAGCTGGTGCCGGTCGATGCCTCGCCGCCGAACCTGCGCGACGAGATGTGCGGCGGTCATCGCAAGCGGCCGGCGAGCGACGACGACGACGCGCTGATCGCAGCCAATGGCGGCACATCAGGATCCGCCTCAGCCACCGGCGGCGAAGCCCAGGTGACGTTCTTTACGGCCGGCCTCCAGCCGCCCTTGATGAAGGCCTCCGAGCTGATGGCCTCGGCGCCGGCGGCGACCGAGCCCGTGCTGGTCTATACCGGCCCGACCCGTACCGGCACCGCCCTGATCGCCGCGGTCGCGGCCGATGCCGACCAGCAGGCGACGCCAAAACCGCGTGGCAAGAAGTCGCGCGTCGCCAAGAAGCCTGATGCAGCCGACAAGCCCGCCGATAAGCCGAAGGACGCGAAGACGGCAGCGGCGAAGACGGCAGCGGCAAAGCCGGATGCCAAACCGACCGACGGCAAGACCGCAGCCAAGCCGGCTGGGACCAAGCATGCCGCGGCCAAGCCCGATGCGGCGGCAAAGCCCGCGGCGAATGGCGATCAGGCGGCGAAGCCCGCCAAGCCCAAGGCCGCAACCAAGCCTCCGGCCAAGCCGGCCAACAACAGTTAACGCCCCCGCGAGGCTAAAACCGCGGCCCGCGCTTCGCACCTGCGGGAAGCGCGGTTTTGCGACGATTCCAGTAGCCACTCTCCGACCTTTGCCCTAAGCCACGACGGCTTGCCACCCGTTGCGGCAGGCTCGATACTGGCGGCAACGAGGCAAGCCCGAGACACAACGGGCTCTGGTAAATTGAGGGGAGTTTTCCATGGAGCGCATCTGGCTCAAGCAATATCCGCCCGGCGTGCCTGCTGATATCGAGCCGACGCAATACGCATCGCTGGTCGACCTCTTGGAGGAGAGCTTCACCAAGTTCGCCGACCGCAAAGCGTTCATCTGCATGGACAAGTCGATCAGCTATCGCGACCTCGACCAGATGTCGGTCGCGCTCGCCGCGTACTTGCAAGGCCGCGGGCTGCAGCGCGGCGCGCGCGTCGCCATCATGATGCCGAACGTGCTGCAATATCCGGTCGCGACCGCCGCGGTGCTGCGCGCAGGCTTTGCCGTCGTCAACGTCAACCCGCTCTACACCCCGCGCGAGCTCGAGCACCAGCTCAAGGATTCCGGCGCCGAAGCCATCATCGTGCTGGAGAATTTTGCGCACACCGTCGAGCAGGTGATCGCGAGGACGCCGGTGAAGCACGTCATCGTCGCCAGCATGGGCGACCTGCTCGGCTTCAAGGGCGTGATCGTCAATCTCGTCGTCCGCCGCGTCAAGAAGATGGTCCCGGCCTGGTCGCTGCCGGGCGCGGTGTCGTTCAACGACGCGCTGTCGTCCGGCCGCTCTCTGGCCTTCAACAAGCCAAAGCTGTCGCCGGGCGACGTCGCCTTCCTGCAATATACCGGCGGCACGACCGGCGTCTCCAAGGGCGCGACCCTGGTCCACCGCAACATCGTCGCCAACGTTCTGCAGAACGACGCCTGGCTCCAGCCGGCGCTGGCGCAGCCGCCGCATGTCGAGCAGCTCATGATCGTCTGCGCGCTGCCGCTCTATCACATCTTTGCGCTGACGGCCTGCTATCTGCTCGCGGTGCGCGCCGGCGGCTGCAATCTGCTGATCCCCAATCCGCGCGACATCGCCGGCTTCGTCAAGGAGCTGGCAAAGTACCAGGTCAACAGCTTCCCGGCCGTCAACACGCTCTACAACGGCCTGATGCACCACCCGGATTTCAAGAAGCTCGACTTCTCCAAGCTGAAGATCTCCAACGGCGGCGGCATGGCGGTGCAGCGCTCCGTCGCCGAGCAGTGGAAGGCGGTGACCGGCTGCTTCATCGCCGAAGGCTACGGCCTGTCCGAGACCTCGCCGACGCTCACCTGCAACCCCGCGACCACCACCGAATTCTCGGGATCGATCGGCATTCCCGTGCCCTCGACCTACATCTCGATCCGCGATGACGACGGCAACGAAGTCCCGCTCGGCCAGGCGGGCGAGATCTGCGCCAAGGGCCCGCAGGTGATGTCGGGCTACTGGAACAGGCCGGAGGAGACCGCCAAGGTGATGACGGCGGACGGCTATTTCCGCACCGGCGACATCGGCATCATGGACGAGAAGGGCTACACCAAGATCGTCGATCGCAAGAAGGACATGATCCTGGTCTCCGGCTTCAACGTCTATCCCAACGAGATCGAGGAAGTGATCGCGAGCCATCCCGGCGTGCTCGAATGCGCCGTGATCGGCATCCCCGATTCCAAATCCGGCGAGGCGGTGAAGGCGTTCGTCGTGAAGAAGGACCCGAACCTCACCGCCGAAGCCGTGATCAAGTTCTGTCAGGAGCAGCTCACCGGCTACAAGGTGCCCAAGCACATCGAATTCCGCACCGACCTGCCGAAGACCAATGTCGGCAAGATCCTGCGCCGGCAGCTTCGGGACGAGAAGAAGGCGGAGGCGGCGTAGCGCGCGCCTCCCGTTCATGACCGACGCCCGCGACATCACGCCGGCAGGCGTTCTCGCCTTCTGGCGAGAGGCCGGCCACGAACGCTGGTACGAGCGCAATGACGCCTTCGACGCGGACGTGCGACACCGTTTTGCCGCGCTCTGGCAGAAGGCCGTCGCCGGCGAACTCTCGTCATGGGAAGACAGCGACGACGGCGCGCTCACGCTCGTCATCGTGCTCGACCAGTTTCCCCGCAACATGTTTCGCGGCACTCGGCAAGCCTTTGCCAGCGACGCCTTGGCACGCGATGTCGCCCGCCGCGCCATCGCGCGGGGCGTCGACCGCAGGATCGATCCCATCCTGCTCGAATTCCTCTACATGCCCTTCATGCATTCGGAGCACCTGCCCGACCAGTTGCACTGCGTCGCGCTGTTTGCGAACACCGACAATACCGAGAACCAGAAATACGCCCGGGAGCACGCCGACATCATCGAGCGGTTCGGCCGCTTCCCCCACCGCAACCGCATCCTTGGCCGCGACACCACCGAGGAAGAACAGGCCTTCCTCGACGGCGGCGGATTTGCGGGCTGATGACATCACGGTGAAGGGCCCCGGCCCACGTCGCTTTCCCCGCCGGCAATATTGTGCAGGCCCGCCGCCCGGTCTAAAAAGCGGGACCGATTTTCAGGGAGACTGACGATGGCGATCCAGACTGGCGACAAGCTGCCCGAGGCGAAATTCCGCGTGATGACGGCGGATGGCCCGCAGGTGAAGACCACCGACGATATCTTCAAGGGCAAGAAGGTGGCGCTGTTCGCCGTGCCCGGCGCCTACACGGGCACCTGCCACAAGATGCATCTGCCGAGCATCTTCCTCAACGCCTATGCCATGAAGGACAAGGGCGTCGACACCATCGCGATCGTCTCGGTCAACGACGCCTTCGTCATGAACGCCTGGAAGCGCGACACCGACCAGCGCGACGAGGCGATCTTCCTCGCCGACGGCAATGCCGAGTTCGCCAAAGCGATCGGCATGGAGTTAGATGCCTCCGCCAACGGCCTCGGCATCCGCTCCAAGCGCTATTCGATGCTAGTCGAGGACGGCGTGGTGAAGAAGCTGAACCTCGAGGCCATGCCCGGCAAGGTCGAGGTCTCCGGCGGCGATACGCTGCTCGGGCAGCTCTGAGCCACGGCGGAAGTGCAGTAGGGTGGGCAAAGGCGCGCCAGCGCCGTGCCCACCATCTGTCCTAGATTGAAAAAAGCCGTGGGCACGCTTCGCTTTGCCCACCCTACGAAACTGCCGTCGCTTCTAGCCGCGCTCTCGTTGTCGTCCCGGCGAAGGCCGGGACCCATACCCCCAGGGTGGAGTTGCGGCACGAGCTGGTAACCACGAGTCTTCGCCAAACTCGACCCTGTGGTTATGGATCCCGGCCTTCGCCGGGATGACCGCGGGGATTGGGGTGCGAGGCGGTGACACAAGCGAAATGCGCCGCGTCCTACTCCGCCACCCGCTGCTGCAACCGCGCCTTCGCGATCCCGTCGCGCGCGAGCTGATCGGCGCGCTCGTTCTCGGGGTGGCCGGCGTGGCCCTTGACCCAGTGCCAGCGCACCTCGTGCTGCTTCAAGGCGGCGTCGAGGCGCTGCCATAGCTCGACATTCTTCACCGGCTTCTTGTCGGCGGTGCGCCAGCCGTTGCGCTTCCAGCCGAAGATCCAGCCGGTGATGCCCTGCCGGACATACTGGCTGTCGGTGTACAGATCGACCGTGCATGGCTTCTTCAGCGCCTCGAGCGCGGAGATCGCCGCCATCAACTCCATCTGGTTGTTGGTGGTGTGGCGCTCGCCGCCGTTCAGCTCCTTCTCCTTGTCGCCGAACTTCAGGATCGCGCCCCAGCCGCCGGGCCCGGGATTCCCCGAGCAGGCGCCGTCGGTATAGATCGTGACGACGGGCTTTTCGCTCACGCGACCAATCCTGATGGCATCAGCCCGTAATCGCGCACGCTCGATACGCTCTGATGGAAGCGCAGCTTGCGGACATATTCCAGCGGATCCTTCGGCTTGACCAGCGCGCCGGGCGGCACGTTGAGCCAATCCACCAGCCGCGTCAGCAGGAAGCGGATCGCAGCACCGCGAGCAAGCAGCGGCAGCGCCGCCTCTTCCGCCTCCGACAGCTTGCGCACGCGGCCATAGGCATTGAGGAAGGCGCGCGCCTTGGTGACGTTGAAGGAGTGATCCGGCTCGAAGCACCAGGCGTTGAGGCAGATCGCGACGTCATAGGCCAGCATGTCGTTGCAGGCGAAGGTGAAGTCGATGATGCCGGAGAGCTTGTCGCCGAGGAAGAAGACGTTGTCGTTGAAGAGGTCGGCGTGGATCACGCCCTCCGGCAGGTTGGTCGGCCAGATCCCGCTCGCGAGATGATCGAGCTCGGCGGCGAGAAACGCACGCAGGCCGGGCTGCACCTCGTCGGCCCGGCTCGACGCCGCGTCGAACAGCGGCCGCCAGCCCGCAACCGACAGCGCATTGGCGCGCCGAACCGCGAAATTTGCGCCGGCCAGATGCATCCGGGCCAACCCCTCGCCGACGCCGGCGCAATGGGTCGCGTTCGGCTTGCGCGGCCAGACGCCTTCGAGAAAGGTGATGATCGCGGCGGGGCGGCCCGACAATTCGCGCAGCGCTTCGCCGTCCCGTCCCTTCACGGGCAGCGGGCAATTGACGCCGTGCTCGGCCAGATGCGTCATCAGCGCGAGGAAGAACGGCAGATCGTTCTTCGCCACGCGCTTCTCATAGAGCGTGAGGATGAACGACCCCTGGCTGGTATGCAGCAGGAAGTTGGAGTTCTCGACGCCCTCGGCGATGCCCTTGTAGGAGAGCAATTCGCCGAGATCGTATTGTTTCAGGAAATCCGCAAGTTCGTCGGCGGCGACGTCGGTGTAGACCGCCATAAGGGTCTACTCGGCGGCAGCTTCGGGGCGCACCTGACGCGGCAGCGGGAAGAACTCGTTCTCCTCCGCGGCCGAGACCGTCTCCACATGCAGCGTGTAGCGCTCGGCGAAGGCGTCCATGATTTCTTCGACGATCACTTCCGGCGCGGAGGCGCCCGCGGTGATGCCGAGGCTCGCGATGTTGCCGAACTTGTCCCAGTCGATGTCGGTGGCGCGCTGCGCCAGCACCGCGATCCTGCAGCCCTCGCGCTCGGCGACCTCGCGCAGGCGTTGCGAGTTCGACGAGTTCGGCGCGCCGACCACGATCAAGGCGTCCACCACCGGCGCCACCTTCTTCACCGCGAGCTGGCGGTTGGTGGTGGCGTAGCAGATGTCTTCCTTGTGCGGTCCGTTGATGTTCGGGAAGCGCTCCTTGAGCAGCGCCACGATCTCCGCGGTGTCGTCGATCGACAGCGTGGTCTGGGTCACGAAGGCGAGGTTATCGGGGTCCTTCGGATTGATGGTCTTGGCGTCCTCGGCGGTCTCGATCAGGGTGACCGCGCCGACGGGGAGCTGGCCGAGCGTGCCGACCACCTCGGGGTGATGGGAATGGCCGATCAGGAAGATCTCGCGGCCGCGCTTGAAGTGGATCGCGGCCTCGCGGTGGACCTTGGTCACCAGCGGGCAGGTCGCATCCAGCGAGAACAGGTTGCGGGACTGGGCGTCGGCCGGAACCGATTTCGGCACGCCATGGGCCGAGAACACCACCGGCGCGGTGGTATTTTCTGGGATTTCGGCCAGTTCCTCGACGAAGATGGCGCCCTTCTTTTTCAACCCATCGACGACGTACTTGTTGTGTACAATCTCATGGCGAACATAGACGGGGGCGCCGTACTTATCGAGCGCCCGTTCCACGGTGTCGATCGCCCGGACCACCCCGGCACAGAAGCCGCGGGGAGAACAAAGCACGATCTTAAGGTCTGGTTTGGCTGACATTGGGCGATCTCGGGACCGAATCACCTCGCCAAATGGGCGGGAAGCGGTCGAATGGATGAATAGGGCTTAGGTACGGGCTTACGGGACTGCAGAGGGAATTGGGCCCCCTTTCGGGCGCTGTCAAGGCACTATCTATAGCAGAACCATTGCGTGGCCAGCCCCTCCGGGCTTATATAGCGCGAATTCCCTGTCATCGCTGATGACCACCGGTTTCGCCTCCAGAGGGGTGGGCGAAGCACAAAGGAGATTTGCCATGAGCAACGCACCTCTGATGCCCAAGGCGACCGCCGTCTGGCTGCTCGACAACACCGCGCTGACCTTCGACCAGGTCGCCGATTTCACCAAGATGCATCCCCTCGAGGTGCGCGCCATCGCGGACGGCGACGCCGCCCAGGGCATCAAGGGCATGGACCCCCTCTCCAACGGCCAGCTGACCCGCGAGGAGATCGAGAAGGGCGAGAAGAACCCGGATTACCGGCTCCGCCTGCAGGAGAGCAAGGTGGTGCTGCCGCCGCAGCCCAAGCGCAAGGGCCCGCGCTATACCCCGGTCTCCCGCCGCCATGAGCGCCCGAGCGCGATCCTCTGGCTGCTGCGCAGCCATCCGGAGCTCAAGGACGCCCAGATCATGCGCCTCGTCGGCACCACCAAGAGCACCATCGCCAGCGTCCGCGACCGCACCCACTGGAATACGTCCCAGCTGACCCCGATCGACCCCGTCACCCTCGGCCTCTGCTCGCAGATCGAGCTGGATTTCGAAGTGCAGCGCGCGGCCAAGGAAAAGCCGATCGACGCGGCCTATGGCGGCGCCACCTTGCTGCCGGCCTCCGAGACCACCAAGAAGGACGAGTTCGAGCCGGCCGAGCGATCGAGCGACGACCTCAACGTCGATGCCGTGTTCGCCAAGCTGAAGACGCTCGGCGGCAAGAAGCAGGACGAAGAGGAGGAGTAAGGCTCCGCTCTTAGTTTGCGATTGAGCACAAAGCAAAACGCGGCAGGAAAACCTGCCGCGTTTTTGTTTCGTCAGCAATGCATCCGGGCTACGGACCGAGCTGCGCCTACGGCCGCTGTGGATTGTTCAACATGTACTCGCCGAGATCGCGCTGGCGGCGATCGGCGCGCGCGGTGGCGGCGTTGCGCTGAACGTCGCGATCCTTGCGGCAGGCCACGTATTCCGGCGAACCCTGGGCGTAGCCGCGGCTCTGGCACACCGCGTCGTCATCGTCACCGCCCACCGCCA
Organism: Bradyrhizobium huanghuaihaiense; assembly: GCF_025200885.1. Lineage (NCBI taxonomy): Bacteria > Pseudomonadati > Pseudomonadota > Alphaproteobacteria > Hyphomicrobiales > Nitrobacteraceae > Bradyrhizobium > Bradyrhizobium huanghuaihaiense. Next base: position 8,863,977 of record NZ_CP104172.1, read on the forward strand.
CCGGCGTCTGGTAGCGCGCGGAGCAGGCGGAGAGAGCGAGGCCCACAAACACAATCGCGAGAAACGGCTTCGAATTCATAGCAGGCCCTTCATCCTCATGGTGAGGGTTGAGCGGAAAAATGCGGCCTATTCAAGCCCCCAGGGCGTCATGCCCCGCGAAGGCGGACACCCACTACTCCGCGGCTTTCAGTTCCCCGGTACGCTCACCCCAACCAATCCAGCGTTGCTGAGCGCCGCGCACCATTCACCATCAGTAGTTGCAACGCCTTGGAGTAACTGCCAAGATGCGGCTTTAAAAACGTCTTTATTCCGAGATCCCAATGAATAGTTTGCTTGACCTAGTCAGACTAGGCGCGATCGGAGCGAGCCTCGCATTTTTGCTGCTCTCGTTTCAATTGCTAAAGAACGAACAGGCTCTCAAGACCAAGGATGGCAATCCTGCAGAGCCGCGCCCTCTGTTCCTGGCTGCCATAGGCAACTTCCGCCGCGCAGCGCTCACCTTCCTCGTCGTCGGCGCCTTCTTGGAATTTTTCCTTTCGCAGGGGCCCATCGTGCTGGCTGCCTTTAGCCAATCGATATTGAAGAACGACTTAACGCGGGTTCGATTTACAGACTGGGAATTCGAGCCTGAGCACAAGAAGATCGCCTTCGGATTCGAAGAGAACCATCTCGACAGCTCGCTCTATGTGGCTCCGGCGATCAAAAACAAGTACGCTGTTTATATCGGCGTCAGAAAGAAGGATGCAATTGCTGCCGGACAAGGCCAGTACGATCTCATGCTTGGCCCTTACGCGATTTCCAACCAAAGCAATCTGGAGAAGCAATTGACCGATGCGGAGCTTGCCGCGCTCGGACAGGGTTGTATTCAGTTCACAGCGTTCGGAATCCTGAAGTCGGAATCTGGAACGGTCGAAATTCAGAAACCGTTCACGCCGGCGGCTATGCCAAGCCAAGTCACGTTGTTCAACTCGGCCACGGCCTGTCTCCAATAGTCGATCAGGAGATTTACGATGATACCAAGATCAATTTTCTCCAAACTGGGCGCGCTGATTTGCTTCGCGGTAGCCCTGACCGTGGCAACCGAAACCACCGCTGGCACGAAGTGTCAGTCTCGGGTCGGATCGTCATCAGTTCAAGGCTGCGGGCAGGATCCATAACGCCCAGCGAGCAACCTCACACCCTCCCCTTCAGCGCCTCGCCGATCTCGTCCAGCACCTTGGGATCTTCGATCGTCGCCGGCATGGTCCACGCCTCGCCGTCGGCGATCTTCTTGATGGTGCCGCGCAGGATCTTGCCGGAGCGCGTCTTGGGCAGGCGGCCCACGGTGATGGCGAGCTTGAAGGCGGCGACCGGACCGAGCCGGTCGCGCACCAGCGCAACGATCTCCTTCTCGATCTCGGCGGGGGCGCGCTTCACGCCGGCCTTGAGCACCAGGAAGCCGCAGGGCACCTCGCCCTTGATCGCGTCCTTGACGCCGAGCACGGCGCATTCGGCGACGTCGGGATGCGAGGCCAGGATCTCCTCCATGCCGCCGGTCGAGAGGCGATGGCCGGCGACATTGATGATGTCGTCGGTGCGGCCCATGACGAAGACGTAGCCGTCCTCGTCCTTGTAGCCGGCGTCGGAGGTCTTGTAGTAGCCGGGGAATTCGCTGAGGTAAGCTTCCTCGAAACGAGCGTCCTGATTCCACAGCGTCGGCAGGCAGCCCGGCGGCATCGGCAGCTTGATGACGATCGAGCCCATGGTGTTGGGGCCAACCGGCTTGGCCGCTTCATCGACGACATCGACCTGATAGCCCGGCATCGGCACCGTCGGCGAGCCGTGCTTCACCGGCAGCATGCCGAGGCCGACCGGATTGCCGGCGATGCACCAGCCGGTCTCGGTCTGCCACCAATGGTCGATGACGGGCACCTTCAGCTGCTGCTCCGCCCATTCCACCGTCGGCGGATCGGCGCGCTCGCCGGCGAGGAACAGCGTGCGGAATTTCGACAGGTCATATTGCCGGATGAACTTCCCGTCCGGATCCTCTTTCCGGATCGCCCGGAACGCGGTCGGCGCGGTGAACAAGGCGACCGCCTTGTGCTCGCTGATGACGCGCCAGAACGCGCCGGCATCGGGTGTGCCGACCGGCTTGCCCTCGTACATGATCGATGTCGCGCCATGCAGCAGCGGACCATAGACGATGTAGCTGTGGCCGACCACCCAGCCGATGTCGGAACCGCACCACCAGACCTCGCCCGGCTTGACGCCATAGAGGTTGAACATCGACCATTTCACCGCAACCAGATGGCCGCCATTGTCGCGCACGACGCCCTTGGGAATGCCCGTCGTGCCCGAGGTGTAGAGGATGTAGAGCGGATCGGTGGCGGCAACCGGCACGCAAGGCGCCTTCTTGCCGTCGTTGATCGCCTTGCGGCGCAGACTTGCCCAATCATAGTCGCGGCCGGGCGTGAGATCACAGGTGAGCTGCGGACGCTGCAGCACGATACAGGCCTTCGGCTTGCTGCCGGCAAGCTTGATCGCCTCGTCGAGCAGCGGCTTGTACTGCACGATCCGGCCGGGCTCGATGCCGCAGCTCGCCGAGAGAATGAGCTTCGGCTGCGCATCGTCGATGCGGGTGGCGAGTTCCTTTGCGGCAAAGCCGCCGAACACCACCGAGTGCACCGCACCGATGCGTGCGCAGGCAAGCATCGCGACCACCGCCTCCGTCACCATCGGCATGTAGAGGATGACGCGGTCGCCCTTGGTGACACCGAAATCCTGCATGATGGCGCCAAGCGCCTGCACCTCGCCGAGGAGCTCGGCATAGGTCAATTTGGTAATCGAGCCCGTCAGCGGCGAATCATGGATCAGCGCGACCTGGTCGGCGCGGCCGCGTTCGACATGGCGGTCGAGCGCGTTGTAGCAGGTGTTGACCACGCCGCCGATGAACCAGCGGCCATAGGGTCCTTGCGAGGGGTCGAAGATCTTTTTGGGCGGCTCGATCCAGTCGATCTCCTTGGCCGCCTCGGCCCAGAAGCCCTCGGGGTCGGCCAGCGAGCGCGCATGGACCTCGTGATAGAGACTCTTCCCCTGGACATTCATTCCCGCGCTCCCGTTCCCTTTATGGCCTGGCCCTGACCCTTGTGGCAGGACAGGCGTCCCGCCATGACCAGGATCAATTGCCGGCCTTGCTTGAGGGCTATTTTCCCGGGAACGAGCCGCGGTTCAAGCCGAAAAGGATGGGCTTTGGGAAGAGGTGTGGAGCTTGCGCGGCATCGGCAGTCGGCTCCCTCTCCCGCTTGCGGGGGAGGGTCGGGGTGGGGGTGCCTCCGCGTTGGGATTGTGAGGACTCATGAAGGTCCCCAAGAGGGAGAGAGCCCTCACCCGCCGCGCTCTCCGAGCGCGTCGACCTCTCCCGCAAGCGGGAGAGGTACGGAGCCAGCCGCAAGGCTTCGGCTCCTTCGCCTCTCAGCTCTCCATTGCGTTCAGCTTCTGCAATCGCTCCTGCATGATCTTTTTCAGATCGTAGTCGGGGCGACGGAAGCTCGCATCGCGCGTGACGAGGAAATCGCGCTGGGACTTGCGCAGGCCATCCGCCGAGCGCTTGCTCGCCGCTTTCAGCACGCGCTCATAGGCCTCGGCGATCTGGCGGTCGAGCACGCCGAGCTGCGGATCGGCGCAGATCACCTTCTCGACCTCGCGCTTGGCGGAGGCACAGTCGAACGACGGATCGCTGGCGGCGGCGTTCAGCACACGGGACGGCTCGCCGCCGAATTTTGCGATCTCGGCGATCATCGCGCGGCGGCCGTTGAGCGCGTTCTCATTGGCGGGATCGAGCCGCAACGTCGCCTCGTAGTCGGCCAGCGCCTTCTTGCGCTCGCCCATCTTCTTGTAGAGCACGGCGCGATTGTTGTAGGTCTTGGCAAAATTCGGATCGAGCTTCAGCGCGTCATTGTAGTCCGACAGCGCAGCACCGAGTTCGCCCTTGAACTGGTAGGAGTCGCCGCGGTTGGTCAGGAAGTTCACCCGCTGCTCGAGACGGATCGCCTGATCGTAATCGGCGATCGCCTTGTCGTACTCCTTCATCGCGGCATAGGTGAGGCCGCGGTTGTCGAAATACTCCGGCACCTTTGGATCGAGCCGGATCGCCTCGCTGTCGTCTGCGATCGCCTTGTCGAGCTCGCCGAGCTTCTTGTAGGCGGCGCCGCGGTTGGTGTAACTGCGCGCCCGGTTCGGATCGAGCCGTAGCGCCTCGCTGAGGTCAGCGACAGCCTTGTCGTAGTCGCCGCGCAGATAGAAGGTCGCGCCGCGGTCGGACCAGGCCTGGGCGGAATCCGCCTTCAGCTTGATGGCCTGGTCGTAGTCTGCAATGGCGCGGTCGAAGCGATGCTGGTTGGTGTAGACGACGCCGCGCAGCTCGAAAGCTTCCGCATCCTGCGGATCGATCTCGATCGCCTTGGTCAGATCCGCCGCGGCCCGATTGAGGTCGCCGCCGGCCTCGCGCAAGAGGTTGCCGCGCACGCGCCAGGCCTTTGCGTTCTTGCCGTCGAGGGCGATGGCGCGGTCCAGATCGCGCAGCGCCTGCGACTGGCCTCCGGAGGTTCGCGCATTGGCTTCGGCGCGAGCGACGAGCGCCATGGAGCGTTCAGACGCCGGATTCGCCGTCTGGTCGATGATGGCGCCGCACGCGGAGATCAGTTCCGCGGGAGCAGCCTTGCTGCCCGGCACGCAATCCGTGCCGGCAGAAGCCGGACCGATGAGGGTCAGGCCCATAGCCGCGCCGAGGAAGAGGGCGCGGAGCGAGATTTTGGCAAACGAGGACATTTGCGCGGAACGGGACATGCCGCACATGGCTTTGGACTCCAGGACAAGGGCTTTCCCCATTGTCGCCGCCATCCGGCATCAGGTTCAAAACGGCGGGCTCTCCTCCCCGCCGCGGGCGGGAACGCATGACAGTGGGAGACTGCCGGATGAGCTCGGCTTGCATGGTTCGCCCGGCGATGCGCAGCATCGTCCGGAGTGCCCGCTTTGGCGAGCTCCTCACCATGAGGGTCTAATATCTCGCCCCAAAACGCGGCCGCAGGCGGGAAAGGACAAGCGCGGCATCAATATCCGTCCACGCCGTTGATCTGTTGCAAGCGCTCCTGCATCGCCTTTTTCAGGTCGTACCCCGGCCGCCCGAATTCGGCGTTGCGGCGGGCGACGAAGGCGTCCTGCTCGCGCTGGATCTTGCGCGCCTCCGCCGGGCTCTGAGCCTCGCGGACAGCGCGCAGATGCGACCCATAGATCTCGCGGTCGAGATCGGCGAGCTCGCGATTGCCGCAGATCGCCTTCTCGACAGCCCTGGCCGCGCGGGCGCAGTTGAAGCTGGGCTTGCCGGCGACCGCCATCTGCGCGCCGATGCGCTCGAGCTCGCGCGCCATCGCCTTGTGATTGGCCTTGGCCTTCTCGTGGTTTGGATCGATCTTGAGCGCGGCACCGAAATCCTGCACTGCCTTGGGCTTGTCGTCCTTCTTCAGCCAGAGCTCGCCACGGGCGTTGAAGATATCGGCGAGCGTGGGATCGAGCAAAAGAGCGCGGCTGTCGTCGGCGATTGCGCGATCGATCTGGTCGTGCCGCGCATACAGCGCACCCCGCGCGATCAATGCCTTGACCAGGTCCGCCTTCGCCGTCTTCTCGTTGTCGATCACGGCCGCGCACGCGGAATTCGCCTTGTCGATGTCGTCGGCCGCGGTGGCCGCGAGGCACGGTGCGATATCAACCTGCGTGACGGCCGCCGGCTCGCCGCCGGTCGCAGCATGGACCGCGCCGATCGGAAGCGCCGAGAGCGCTGCGGCAGCTGACCATTGGATGAGTTTTTGAAAACGCATGCTTGTCGCAGTCGGAAGGTCTTGCTTCACTCTTGCCTTGGGGCCGCATTATCCATCATACGGCCGGATTGGTGCTAGCTTGTGGCACCGCCCAAATCGGTTTCGGGGACTATCGTGTCGACATTCGAATGGATCATCGCATTGCTGCTCGGCGCCGTTGCCTTATCGGCGCTGGCGCGGCGGATCAAGGTCCCCTATCCGACCTTTCTCGCCATCGGCGGCGCCCTGATCGCCTTCGTGCCGTCGAGCCCAACCTGGACGTTGGAGCCGGACCTGGCCTTGGCGCTTTTTGTCGCACCGGTGCTGCTCGATGCCGCCTTCGACACCTCGCTGCGGGATCTGCGCAACAACTGGGTTCCGGTCTCGACTCTGGTCGTGGCCGCGGTCGGCCTGACCACGGCCGGCGTCGCCTTCGTCGCGCACCGGTTGATGCCTGATATGCCCTGGGCCGCTGCGGTTGCACTCGGCGCCATCGTGGCGCCGCCGGATGCCGCCGCCGCGGTCGCGATCCTGAGCCAGGTGAAGCTGCCCCACCGCATGGTGAAGGTGCTGGAGGGCGAGAGCCTGCTCAACGATGCGAGCGCGCTCCTGATCTACCGCATCGCCGTCGGCGCGGTCGCCACCGAGCATCTGACCTGGAGCCAGGTCGCGCCGACCATGGCGCTGGCGCTGGTCGGCAGCGTCATCGCCGGCCTTGCCGCAGCACGCATCATCGCGCCCATGATGGAGCGCGTGACGGAAGCCCCGAGCGCGATCATCGTCCAGTTCGCCACCACCTTCATGATCTGGATCGGTGCCGAGCATCTCGGCCTGTCCGGCATCCTCACCATCGTGATCTACGCCATCGCCCTCGCGCGCACCGCGCCGGCGCGCATGCCGGCACGGCTGCGGGTGCCGTCCTATGCGGTGTGGGAGACGACGGTGTTCGTGCTCAACGTGCTCGCCTTCATGCTGATCGGTATGCAGATGCGGCCGATCTGGACGCGGCTCGATGCCGACGTGCGCTGGGAATATTGTGTGGCTGCGGCCTGGATCCTGCTCACGGTGGTCCTGGTGCGCCTGTTCTGGGTGACGTTCTACCGCACGACGCTGCGCGTGCTGATCGCGCATAACCTCTACCATCCCAAGGATCCAAAACAGGTCGCCTCGCCGAAAGGCGGCCTCATCATCTCCTGGTGCGGCATGCGCGGCCTGGTCACGCTCGCCACCGCCTTTGCGCTGCCGGAGAATTTTCCCTATCGCGACTTCATCGTCTTCATCGCCTTTGCGGTGGTGCTGGGATCGCTCATCATCCAGGGCCTGACGCTGCGGCCGCTGATCCTAGCCTTCGACCTCAAGGACGACGATCCCGTCGGCATCGAGGTCGCGCGCGGTCGCGCCGTCGCCTATCGCGCAGCGCTCGATGCGATCGAGAGCGATCCGTCGGAAGAGGCGGAAATCCTGCGGCTCGAATATCGCGCCATCCTGATGCAGACCGAGACCGATCCGAATGCCGGCATCGCGAGCGGCGAATTGCCCGCCGATCCCCTGCGCCGCCGCGCCATCGAGGCCGCGCGCAAATCCATCTTCGACCTGCGCACCACCGAGGTGATCGGCGACGACGCGTTTCACCGGCTCGAGGAAGAGCTCGATCGCGCGGAATTGAGCGCGGGGGGCTGATGATCTCGCGGTAGCTACAAACTCCGTCGTCGTCCCGGCGCAGGCCGGGACCCATACCGCGAGATACATCCGCAATGGACGGTGCTGATCCCGAACTCCGAGTCTTCGCCAAACACGATCCTGTGGTTATGGGTCCCGGCCTGCGCCGGGACGACGATGGGGATTGAACCAAACGCCGCCCCTCCAGACTCATCCTTGATGACAACCCTGATCGACGACCGTCGTGTACGCGCGCGTGATGCGTCGCCTGCACGAAATTTTTATTTCCACATGGCCCTGGCCTGCGCGGCGACGGCCTTTCTCGGTTTCGCGCCGACCTACTGGGTGCCGCTCGTCCACCGGACGTTCTCCGCAAACCCCGTGATTCATTTTCACGGACTGTTGTTCTTCACCTGGTCGCTCTATTTCGTGCTCCAGACCTGGCTCGCGGCCTCGGGCCGCGTGGTCAATCACCGCTCGCTCGGCATTGTCGGCGTGTCGCTCGCGACCGCGATGACGATCTTCGGCTTCCTCGCCTCGGTGACGTCAATGAAGCACGCGGCCGCACTCGGACAGACCGACGCGGGCATCTCGTTCTCGATCGTGCCGATGAGCGGGATTGCGTTCTTCGCAATTGTCTTCGTGCTCGCCATCATGAACACGCGCAAGCCCGAGATTCACAAGCGCCTGATGCTGCTCGCCGCGGTCTCGATCCTCGACGCCGCGATCGCCCGCTGGTTCCTGACCTTCCTCGCGCCTCCGGGACCGCCCGGTCCGCCCCCGGTGCCCGTGACGATCGCGCCGGCGGTCGTTGCCTCGCTGCTACTCGTCGTCGCCATGGTGCGCGACTGGCGCGCCGAGGGCCGGGTGCATCCGGTCTACATTTACGGCACGCTCGCGCTGCTGGCGGTGAAGGTGCTGAATTGGCCGGTCAGCGAGACGGCCGCGTGGCATGCATTTGCCGGCGGGATCCTGGCGCTGGCGCAGTGATGATGTCGTCCCGGCGAAAGCCGGGACCCATACTCCCGATGTCCGTTGCTGAAGAAGGCTGGAGCCACCAGCCTTCGCCAAATCACTTCCTGTGGTTATGGGTCCCGGCCTTCGCCGGGACGACAGCGGAGTAGGAGGCGGCGCTTACGCCCCCGCCTTGCATGTAATCCCGCCGTCCACCACCAGCTCGATTCCCGTCACATATTTCGACTCGTCCGACGCCAGGAACAGCGCGGCATTGGCGACATCCCATGCCTCGCCCATGTGCCCCATCGGCACCTGCGCATCACGGGCGCGCCACATCGCTTCGACATCGCCCTTGGCGTAGCTGTTCGCAAGTCCGGCGGAATGCTCGACCATCGGCGTCTTCATCAGGCCGGGCAGGATTGCATTCACGCGCACATGGTTCTTCGCGAACTCGATCGCGGTGGAGCGGGTGAGCTGGTTCATCGCCGCTTTGCTGGCGTTGTAGCTGACATAGGAAATCCCGACATGGCGGATCGAGGCGATCGAGGAGATGTTGATGATCGAGCCGCCGCCCTGCTTCACCATCACGGGGATGACGTGCTTCATGGCGAAATAGGCGCTCTTGAGGTTGACGCTGAAGACACGGTCCCAGCTTTCCTCGGTGACCTCGACCACGCTGCCCATCTCGGCGATGCCGACATTGTTGTCGAGCACGTCGATGCGGCCACAGGCCTTCAGGCACGCTGCGACCATCGCCTCGATCTCGGCGGGACGCGAGACGTCGGCCGTGAACGCGGTCGCCTTGCCGCCCTCACCCGTGATGATCTTGGCGGTCTCCTCGGCCGCGGCACCGTTGCGGTCGACGCAAAACACCTGCGCGCCCTCGCGCGCAAAGGTCACCGCGGTCGCCTTGCCGTTGCCCCAGCCCGGTCCGATCGAGCCGGCGCCCACCACCATCGCAACCTTGCCCTTGAGCCGATCCATCGCGTGTCTCCCGTGTTCTTGTAGCCCGGATGAGCGAAGCGATATCCGGGGGGACCGTTCCCGGATATCGCGTCGCTCATCCGGGCTACAGATCCTTGCAAATCTTCATCGTCGTGACGTTAGCACCAATGGGATGGCCGACAATCTCCGACAACGTCCGGCACGTGCCCTCGTGGCATAGCCGCCATTCCCCCGCCGCGCCGGAATTTCCCAGCACCACCTCCGGCATCGGCGCATGCTGCGGCCGCCATTGAAACCAGCCATTGACGAGGCGCGCCTCGGGCGGCGGCTCCATGCCGGGCCCGGTGCCCTTGACGCGGGCCTGCACCAGTTCGAGGCCGGCCGGCGTCACCCGCCAGTCCTCCTGCCACTCGACCTTCGCGATTGAATGCGTCCATGCGAGCGTGAAGGCGGACAGCGCCAGCGCCTTCGTAGCCCCGGCTGTTGCGAAGCAGAGGATCACACGGCCTCGACCGGCGCCGGCGGACGCTGTCGCCATTGCCACAGCACGAGCGCGGCGGAGAGCACGAAGCCGGCGGTGTCGCTGAACGCGAAGTCGCCGAGCAGGCAGAACGCGGCGCCGAGCGCAACCAGGCGTTCGACGATCGTCAGCTTCGTGAACAGGAAGCCGATCGCGACCATGCCGAACAGGCCGATCGCCACCAGTGCCTTGACGGTTGCGAGCGCCACCGCGCCGTAGAAGCCGAGTTTTGCCGCCATGGGATCGCCGGCCTGCAGCATCAACGCCGGCGAATAGACGAAGATGAAGGGGATGACGTAGCCGGCGAGCGCGATGCGCATCGCCTCCCACCCGATCTTGTCGGGATTCTCCTTGGCGATCGGCGCCGCCGCGAGCGCAGCCAGCGCCACCGGCGGCGAGAGGTCGGCCATGATGCCGTAGTAGAACGCAAACATGTGGCTTGCGATCAGCGGCACGCCGAGCTTCGCCAGCGCCGGCGCGGCAAGCGCAGCGGTGATGATGTAGGTCGGGATGGTCGGAATGCCGGTGCCGAGCAGAATCGATAGCAGCATGGTCATGATCAGCGCCAGGAACAGGCTCTTCTCGCCGAGCCCGATCACCCAGCCGCCGAAGATGGTGCCGACGCCGGTCTGCGACATCATGCCGATGATGACGCCGACGATGGCGCAGGCCATGCCGACCGTGATGGCGGATTTTGCGCTCTCGGCGAGCGCATCGCGGCACTCGCGCAAGGCCTTGAACCCGCCGCGCACGAACGCCGTGATGACGATCAGCCCGACGACGACGCTTGCGACCGGCACGATCTGGAGGCCGTCGCGCGACAGCGCCGCGACGACCAGCGCGAGCCCGACCCAGAAGATGGTGCGGATCACCATCGAGGAGGCGCCCGTCGTGATGGCGGTGCCGAGGATCAGCGTCACCGTGAGCGCGAGGCCCATGCTGCCGGCATAGAGCGGCGTAAAGCCTTCGAACAGCATGTAGACGAGGGCCGCGAGCGGCAGCACGAGATACCAGCGCGTCACCAGCGCCCTCCAGGCGCTCGGGATCTCCGAGCGCTTCATGCCGACGAGACCATGCTTGCCGGCTTCGAGGTGCACCATCCAGAACGCGGACGCGAAGTAGAGGATCGCGGGAATCGCGGCCGCCTTCACGATCTCCGAATATTGGACGCCGAGCGTCTCCGCCATGATGAAGGCGACTGCGCCCATCACCGGCGGCATGATCTGGCCGCCCATCGATGCCGTGGCTTCGACGCCCGCCGCGAAGGCGCGGCGATAGCCGAACTTGATCATCAGGGGGATCGTGAACTGGCCGACGGTGACGACGTTGGCGACACCCGAGCCGGAGATCGTGCCCATCATGCCCGAGGCGAACACGGCGACCTTCGCCGGGCCGCCGCGGGTCCTGCCGAACAGGCCGAGCGAGACGTCGGTGAAGAGTTGGATCATCCCGGCGCGCTCCAGGAACGAGCCGAACAGGATGAACAGGAAGATGTAGGTCGCCGAGACGTAGATCGGCACGCCGTAGAAACCTTCGGTGCCGAACGACAGATGCGTGACGATCTGGTCGAAATCATAGCCGCGATGATTGAGCGGCGACGGCAGGTACTGGCCGAAGAACCAGTAGAGCAGGCAGGCGCCGCACATCAGCGGCAGCGCCGCGCCCATCAGGCGCCGCGTGCCCTCGAAGATCAGCACGGCGAGCAGCGTGCCCACCGCGAGGTCGAGCTTCGTCGGATCACCGTCGCGCGCGATCAGGTCGGCATAGAAGATCCACTGGTAGAGGCCACAAAAGAATCCGGCGCCGCCGATCACCCAGCCGAGCGCACGGCCGAAATTGCTCTTCGCGGTGAAGTTGGCGATCAGACCGAAGGTGAGCAGGACGAGGAAGCCGACATGGACGCCGCGCACCACCTGGCTCGGCAGATAGTTGAAGGCGGCGACATAGAGCTGGAACGTGGCAAAAGCGATGCCGATCCAGTAGGCGAGCTGGCCCCACCAGCCCGGACCAAAACCCTCCGGAAAACCGTGCTCGAAATTGTCGAACTCGACCTTGATGGGCTCTTGAGTGCCCTCAGCCTGCAACATCGATATGTCCCCGCGCCCTGATGGGGCGTTCCTACAGCATTCGCGCTGCACCCTGAATACGTCATGCCCGGGCATAGCCGTCCAAAGGACGGCGTCGCTTCCGCTCGCCTATGCCCCGGGCATCCACTCTCGCTCCGTCATTCCGGGGCGATGCGACGGGACCGCGTAGCGGCCCGGAGCATCGAACCCGGAATCTCGAGATTCCGGGTCTGGTCCTTCGGACCATCCCGGAATGACGACGGAGGGAGAATTACTTGATCAGCCCTTTTTCCTTGTAATAGCGGATCGCGCCGGGGTGCAGCGGAACCGGGCTGCCGGTGGCGGCCGTCTCGAGCTTGATCTCCTTGCCCGCCGCATGCGCATTCTGCAATTCCGGCAGCGACTCGTAGACCAGCTTTGTCATTTGATAGGCGAGGTCGTCGGAGACGGCGGAGCTGGTCACGAGATAGTTGACCACGGCCGCGGTCGGCACGTCCTTGTCCTGGCCGGTATAGGTGTTGGCGGGAATGGTCGCCGAGATGAAGGGCGGGCCGATCTTGTCCACGGTCTCCTTCGGCACCGACACCACAATGATCGGGCTCGAGGTCGAGAGATCCTTCAGCGAGGCGACGCCGAGGCCGGCCGATTGCAGCGTCGCACCCAGCTGGCGGTTCTTCATGAGATCGACGGATTCGGCGAACGGCAGATATTCGACCTTGCCGAGATCCTTGTAGCTCATCCCTGCGGCGGCCAGGATCGCGCGGGAATTCAGCTCCGTGCCCGACTTCGGCGCGCCGACCGACAGGCTCTTGCCCTTGAGGTCGGCCAGCGTCTTGATGCCGCTCTCGGCGGTCGCGACGATCTGGATGTAGTTCGGATAGATCGCGCCAATGGTCCGGAGCTTGTCGAGCTTGCTCTTGAAGCCCGCCTCCTCCTCGCCGTCCCAGGCCGCTTTCAGCGAGTCACCCAGCGTGAACGCCAGCTCGCCGCGGCCCTGCTGCAGCAGGATCAAATTCTCGACCGACGCCTTGGTGGCCTGCACCTGCGTCTTCACGTTCGGAATCTTGTCGCCGTAGATCTTCCCGATCGCGACCCCGAGCGGATAGTAGACCCCGGAGGTGCCGCCGGTCAGCACGTTGATGAAGGATTGCGCATGCGCGCAAGGTGCCGACGCCGCCAGAGCAAGAGCCGCGGCCACGCCGAAGAACGTCCGTTTCATGATTTTTGTACTCCCCAAACCGGCGGCGAAATTGGCCGGACAGGGGATGCGGGTCAACCCATCCAAAAGGCAAAACAGGACTGCGGTAAACGGCCGTTCCCGCAGGGCTTTTGGGGAACCGGCGGGTGCGGCGAGGTGGCGCAGGAGAGATGATGAGCAGATGCTCATGCCGCAGGCTCGGTGCAACCTCTCCCGCTTGCGGGAGAGGTCGGCGCGTAGCGCCGGGTGAGGGTTCTCACCTCTAGGGGGTCTCCCGTTGCGGCAACACCCTCTCCCCAACCCTCCCCCGCAAGCGGGGGAGGGAGCGCACCGTCAAACGGTCACTGGAACGTCATGTCCAGGCACTTGGAGATGTCGGAGCCAAGGCCGGAGGAGATGATGATGCAGCCGCGCACCTTCTGCGTGGTGACGTCGGCGGCCCAGACCGAGTAACCGCCGGGACCGAAGAACGAATTGGTGTTCGGCGGCTCGGTCTCGGTGGCGTCGAAATCATACTTGCCGTCGGTTTCGAAGATGCGCGGCTTCTTGGTGCAGCCGCCGTCGGTCTGGACGTTGATGACCTCCTTGTTATCCCGCGTCAGCGCCAGGGAGACCTGGCAGCGGAAATATTCCGAGGTCTTGGTGTTGAAGAGGTAGGTGTAGGACTTGCAGGTCGCCGTGTTCAGCTTGCCCGGGGCAAGGCCGCGGCTGCAGGAAATCCGCTGGTTGTGGCTGAGCTGGTAATCATCGGCCCGGGCGGCGGGCGCCAGCGCCGTGAGCAGCAGCGCGGCAGCCGAGCAGGCTTTAATGACATGGTTCATTCGAATCATCCCCACCAATATTTTTGTCGAATTGCGTTCTAGACGGAAAGCGGAACATAGTCGCGAGGGGACGAAGGGAAAATCACAAACTGCTGGGCCAGACGTGAATGCACCACGGCGCTTTCGCGAATTGACCGGAAAAGACCGTTCGTGATTTGTTCAAGCCGGGCACCCCGAGGATGGGGAGGATGGAAACATGGCATTTTCAACGAAGACATTTGCAATCGCAGCCGCGCTCGCGGCATTCGCAGCACCCGCATTGGCGCAAGCCCCGGCGACGCCCTGGGAGCTCAAGCCCGACACGGGCTACGCCTATGACAAGGAGGGCAAGACCTTTTCCTACAAGATGGGCACCAGCAATGCCGGCGAGCTCTTGAAGGGCGCCAAGAAGGTGCCGAAGGGCACGCTGTTCTTCATCGGCCACAACGGCCAGCTCTACATGCGCAGCGGCCCGTATCTGGAAGGCGACGGCAAGTTCAAGTTCGGGCCGGATCAGTAGGGGCAGGCCGCCCGTCACATACTCGCTGTCGTCCCGGCGAAGGCCGGGACCCATACCGCGTGATCTGTCGGATTGCGGGAGGTAGGAGTACCGGACAGCAAGTCTTCGCCAAACAGCGCCCTGTGGTTATGGGTCCCGGCCTTCGCCGGGAGGACACCGAGCCCTAAAACGCCGCCGCCAATTCCCTCGCGCCGGCGTTGTTGCTGTTCGAGTCCATCCGCGTGTCCGTCACCGCGAGCAGCTTCGCCACCGTGTTGTGGCGGATTGCGACCGGGTTGCGCTCGTAGCCGCCGCGCTGGAAGAAGTTCGAGGTCGGCACCTGCTCGCGCATCGCCTGCGGCATGGTCACCATGTCGAGGCCGGTGCCGTCCCCGGTGAGGTTCATCATCTCGAGCTCGGCCGCGGTGAGCGGACGGCTGTAACCCTTGGCGCGCGCGAACAGCACCGAGGTGAGCAGCTTGTGGGTCTGCAGCATCGGTCCGATGTCGACGTCGAGCACCATCGCATGCATGGCCCAGCCCTGTGCGGTGTTGCCGATCTTTTCGTGCTCCGACCAGGTGTCGGGCACCGACTTCGCATGCGCCACCATCTTCTTGAGCACGGCGAGCTTGTGCTCGACCGCCTGGCGCGCAGGCCCCGAGGTCCGCGCCACCTTGTCGGAGAGCGCACGGATGAATTCGTGACCCTGCTCGGCGAGCAGCTCGACGCTGTTGGTGGTGAGCAGCTGGTTATAGCCCATCGCCGTCGAGATCGCGCGCTTGCCGCCATGCTCGATGCCCGCCTGCACGTCGTAGCTGCCGGTGCCGCCGGTCTCGAACGAATAGACCCGCACCGCCTGCTCGCGCGTCAGCCCCGAGGCGAGCGCGTAGCGCGCATAGGCGCGCTTGAACTCGACCTCGCTGGACGCCCGCTGCGGCGTGAACTGGTAGAGCTCCTGCGCCGCGCGCAGCAGGTCGGCGACGACGGGAATCGGCTTCTTGGTCGGTCGTTCCGGCGTTTCCTCGGGCTCCGGATTCACCGGCCGTTTCGGCCCGGTATAGAGCGGCGGATGCTCCAGCACGTAATCGTCGAGCGTCACTTGTTGCCCGCTGCGCCGCTTGGCGTTGCGGCCTTTCCGCTTCTCGGAGATCTGGCTCCAATAGGCGCCGGCTTCCTCGTCGAAGGCGGCGCGCGCCGCCTGATATTCCTGCAGCTTGCGGCGATATTCGAGCACGGCGGGCGAGGCGCCGCCTTGCGCGAAGAACTGCGACAGCAGCTGGGCGTTGGCATTGGCGACGGAAGGCGGCAGCGTGTCGGCCTCGCCGCCACGCGCGGCGGGCGCGAGCAGAACGAGCGTGAGTGGAACCGCAACCAGGCTTTTTCGAATCGATTGATGCATGCTGCCCTCTTAGCAGGCATCCGGTAACCGTCACGTTAACGTGCCGTTTACCATCGTCACTTCCAGGCGAACACCGGCTGTTCCAGCTCGGCCACGCGGGTCTGCCGCCCCGCCAGCACCTCGCGGAACTGGTAGATCAGCGCCGCAGTCGGCGCGTGGATCAGGCTCATTTGATGATGGAAGCGGATCACGCGGCGCGCGCTCTCGGGGATCGCGACGAAGTCGAAGGCCTCTTCGCGCTCGATCGTGGCAAGCGCGATGCGATGAACCGAAGCGACCTCTTCGGGGTTCGGCCGGATCGCAGCGCTGCCCGCGGTCCAGATCACGACCGGGGTGATCAGATAACCGGAGCGGGTCGGATAGTCGTCCAGCGTGCCGAGCACATCAGCGCCGGTGAGGCGAAGGCCGAGCTCCTCGTCGAGTTCGCGCAACGCCGCCTCGACCGGCGTCTCGCCGGCATCGCAACGCCCGCCCGGCAGCGCCCATTGGCCGCGATGGGCGCGCAAATGCGATGCGCGCAGCGTCAGCAGGAACGCGGTGTCGTCGCCCTCGCCCGCTGCGGTCAGCGCGACCGCCACCGCGGCGCGCTTCAGCGCCGGCGCAGTGTCATGCTCCGGCAGACGCGTGAAGGCCGCGCAGGCAGCCGCGATATTCCGCCGTGTGGCATCGTCGAACGGTCTCATCATGCTTGACTACACCACGTCCGGCCCCGATGAAATGAGATCGAAGGCCCGCACAGGAATGGACGACGAGATGACCAACAAGGCCGCCGCAAGGCTCAAATCAGAGGGCTGGAGCATCCTCGATACCACCGGCTTCATGCACTTGATCGGCCCGTTGTGGGAGCGCAAGGTCGACGGCCACTACGAATTCGCACTCGCCACCGAAGACAAGCACCATAACCGCCGCGGCATGGTTCAGGGCGGCGTGATGATGACCTTCGCCGACCGCACCTGCGGCATGACCGCCCGCTACACCTCCGGCAAGGAATTCATGGCGACTGTGCAGCTCGACACCCATTTCGTCGAGGCCGGCCAGATCGGCGACATCCTGATCTCCCGCCCGCGCGTGGTGCGCTCGACCCGCAGCCTGATCTTCATGAGCACCGAGGTGACGGTGGACGACCGCTGCATCGTGATGGCGAATGGCGTGTTCAAGATCTTGAAGGGGCCGGAGTAGGCCGCCGTTGTCAGGCGGCCTACTCCGCGCGCCACAAACTCCGCCGTCGTCCCTGCGAACGCAGGGACCCATAACCACAGGGAGTGGAGTGGCGCGAAATAGGCAACTCCGAGTCTTCGCAAAACTCTTGCTGCGGCGTATGGGTCCCGGATCTGCGCTCCGCTTCGCTGCGCTTGTCCGGGACGACGAGAGGAGGTGCCTCCCTCTCCCCGTCATTGCGAGCGCAGCGAAGCAATCCAGGAATCTCTCCGCGGACGCATCTCTGGATTGCTTCGCTGCGCTCGCAATGACGGAACCGGGCGGCTATGCTGGCGCGACAAGAAGCATCGAGGATAGCCCATGGACTACCGCCAGCTCGGCCGCTCCGGCCTGAAAGTCTCGCCGATTTGTCTCGGCACCATGATGTTCGGCGGGCCGACCGATGAAGCTGCCTCGAAGCGGATCATCGACAAGGCGCACGGTGCAGGCATCAATTTCATCGACACCGCAGACGCCTATTCGAAGGGCGCATCCGAAGAGGTCGTGGGACGCGCCATCGCCGGCAACCGCAATGCCTGGGTGCTCGCCACAAAGCTCGCCAATCCTATGGGCGATGATCCCAACCGTGGCGGCCTGTCGCGGCGCTGGGTGTTGCAGGCCGCGGACGAAAGCCTGATGCGCCTCGGCACCAATCACATCGACATCTACTATCTGCACAAGGAAGACCATGCGACGCCGCTGGAAGAGACGGTGCGCGCGATCGGCGACCTGATCCGATCAGGCAAGGTGCGCTATTTCGGCGTCTCCAACTACCGCGCCTGGCGCGTCGCCGAGATCTGCAACATCTGCGACCGGCTCGGCATCGACCGGCCCGCGGTGAGCCAGCCCTATTACAACGCGATGAACCGCATGCCCGAGGTCGAGCATTTTCCGGCCTGCGCCTATTACGGCCTCGGTATCGTGCCCTACAGCCCGCTGGCGCGCGGCGTGCTCACCGGCAAGTACAAGCCGGATGCCGCCCCGGACAAGGAGACGCGCGCGGGCCGCAACGACACCCGCATGATGCAGACCGAGTGGCGACCGGAATCGCTCCAGCTTGCGCAGGAGATCAAGACTCACGCCGAGAAGAAAGGCACTACCGCCGGCCAGTTCGCGGTCGCCTGGGTGCTGAACTCGGCGTTCGTGACCTCCATCATCGCCGGTCCCCGCACCGAGCAGCAGTGGGACGACTATGTCCGCGCACTCGACTATCGGTTCACGGCGGAGGACGAGGCGCTGATCGACCGACTGGTCGTGCCGGGCCATCCCTCGACGCCGGGCTACAACGATCCGGCCTATCCGATCGAGGGCCGCCGCGCGCGGACGAGCTAACAGCGGGAGACGATGATGCCGCTTGAAGATCGCTACGGTCTTCCGCTGTCTACCTCCTCGGTCGAGGCGGCATCCGCCTATCGCGAGGGCATCGACCTCATGCTCTCCGGCTGGACCGGTACGGCCGAGACGCTGGAGCGGGCGATTGCGGCTGATCCGGGCTTCGCGCTTGCTCACATTGCCCGCGGCCGCGTGCACGCCTTCTACCAGCAGGGCGATCTCGCGCGGCAGAAGGCGGCGCTGGCGCGCGAGTTCGTTGCCAGGCGCGGCACGGAGCGCGAGCGCTCGCATGTCGAGACACTGGCGCTGGCGATCGAGGGGCGGCTGCCCGAAGCGATCGCGACGATGTTGAAGCACGTCGACGCCTGGCCGCGCGATGCCGTGGTGCTGTCGCTGCCGCTCGGCGCCTTCGGCCTGTTCGCGTTCTCGGGCATGGCCGATCACGATCGCGCGCGGCATCAGCTGTGCGAGCGGGTCGCACGGCACTATGGCGAGGACTGGTGGTTTCTCACCATGTCCGGCTGGGCGATGACGGAGAATGGCGATGTCGCGCGCGGCCGCGCCGTCACCGAGCGTGGCTTCAACCTCCGCCGCACCAACGCTCACGCCGCGCATGCGGTGCTGCATGCGATGTTCGAGGACGGCTCGATCGAGGAAGCTGATCGTCTCGTCGACGACTGGATCCCCTCTTACGACCGCGCCGGCATCCTGCACGGCCATATCCTGTGGCACCAGGCGCTCGGCGCGCTCGAGCATGGCGACGCAGCACGCGCGCTCAAGATCTATGCCGACGTGCTCCAGCCTTCCGCCACGCAGGCGCCGCCGCTCAACGTCGTCACTGACGGCGCCTCGCTGCTCTGGCGCCTGTCCGCCTACGGCCACGCCGTGCCCAGAGCGTTGTGGCTGGAAGCCGACACGGCCGCGCAAAAACTATTTCCAAAATCGAGCCTGCCGTTCGCCGACGTCCACATGGCGCTGTTCGCTGCGGCAACGCAAAACAATGAGGCGCTGGCGGCGCGGCTTGCCGTCATCGAGCAACGCCTCGCCGAGGGCAAGCTGCCCGCCGGTCCCGTGGTCCCCGCGATCTGCCGCGCGCTGGCCGCCTTTGCCGACGAGGACTATCCGGCCTGCGTGCAAATGCTCGCGCCCGTCCTCAGCGAGGTCGTCCGCATCGGCGGCAGCCACGCCCAGCGCGAGCTGATCGAGGATACCTTCATCGTCGCGCTGATGCGCAGCGGCGACGTCCCTCGCGCGCGCACCCTGCTCGACACCCGCCTGCACCGCCGCCCCTCCCTGCGCGATACGCGCTGGCAGGCGACGATGAGTTAGGTCTGCCACGAAAAAAACACCGGCCTGACGGCAAGTGCCCGGCGGGATGGTGGGGCGATTTGGACGAATCGCCAGGGATGGTGCGGTGGTATTCCAGACGGACTCGGCAGCGCGAACGGGATCGCAACCAATTTGCGGTTCGATGGTTATGAAGCGGACCTCCAGCGTCCCCTGGCATACGAGCCTGACGATGCGCCTCTGCCGACCGGTCCTCGCAGCAACCCTCGTCGCCTCCCTTGCAGCTTCGGCAAGCCCTTGTTTCGCCAAAGATTCCAAGCCCATTCCAGTCAACAACCCACCGGCGCAGCAGAACGCCCTGATCGACCTGCTGGCGCTGATGTCCGGCCAGTGCAAGACGCTGAAGGTCGCGGGCCGCACCTTCGCCTGCACGACGGTCGCCTACGCCCATGGCGACACGGGCCGGGTCAATTTCGCGGTCGCCGTCGACGACCCCAGCGACGAAAACCACGTCGTGTCGTTCTCCGGCGAGAACGGCAAGCGCGCTGACGATAATTCCTACGAGCTGCCGATCGACCGCATGCTGCTCAACTCCAAGGACCGGCCCAAGGTCGACGGACTGCCGGTACCTGCCGAACAGGCCTCCACCGGCATTTGCCGCCAGACCGGTAACTTCGCTGCCAGGAAGGTGAACGACGTGACCTGCTCGGCGACCGACAGCGAAGGCCGCCGATATGAACTGCTGTTCGTCTCCGACGGTACGCCGGTGAGTGTGCGCCGCATCCGGCAATCGTCGCCGTCGATCCAGGACCCGTTCAAGTAGCGGCACTTCGTCCCGCCCTGCCCGGCAGCGAAGCGGGCGTGCATCCTTCCATTTGAAACTCCGGACCAGGCGGGTATGCTCGCGCGCGCGTCCTCATCGAGGAGGCCCGATTGCAACTGGAGCCGGGGGGCCGAGAGTCCAGCAATGCGTATGATCACCGGGCTCGTGCGCATCCTGATCGTCTGCCTGCTCGCAAGCCTGTCGCGTGAATGCATCGCAGCCGACGGCCCACGGCAGCGTTCGATCCTGGTGCTGGAAGAAGCCGACTTTCGCTCGCCCTTCTATTCCGAGATCTTTGCCGGTATCCGCGCCGCCGCGAAGCAGAACGGCAGGGGTCACACGGTGATCTACGGCGAAAGCCTCGATCTCGCCCGCTTCCCGGGACCGGGCTACGAAGAGAGTCTGGTCGGTCATCTCAAGACCAAATATGCGCAGCGGCCGATCGACGTCATCGTTTCGATCGGCGTGACATCGGCGAAATTCCTTCAAGCGCGCAAGCAGGACATCTGGCCCGCCGCGCCCGTCGTTTACGGCTTCGTGCCCGATCTGCCCGAGACGCGCGCGCTATTCCTGCCCAACACGACAGCCGTCTTCGCAAGGGTGAGACCGGCACAGCTCTTGACCGCAGCGCGCGCCATCGTTCCCGACCTGACCCATGTCGTCCTCGTGGGCGAGGCCTGGAAGAATCCACTAACCTACGGGCATTGGAAACAGGACTTCGCGGCCGAGATGCCCGATCTCGAAGTCACCGATCTGTCCGGCGCGGTGCTGCGTGAGGTCCGCAGCCACGTCGCCTCCCTGCCCGCACGCTCTGCGATCCTGACCTCGGCGATGTATTCCGACGGCGAAGGCACCTATTATTCCCCCGCCTCGGCGCTCGCACGCGTCGCCGAGAGCGCGAACCGCCCGATCATCATCACATCAGATACGTTCCTCGGGCGCTCGGGCGTGGGCGGCTTCCTGCTGCTGCCCGAGATCATCGGACGGGAAGCCGGCGAGGTGGCGATGCGGATGCTCGACGGCGAAGCGCCGTCGAGCATCGTTCCGTTCAGCGGCAACAACGTGAAGCCGATCTTCGACTGGCGGCAGTTGAAGCGCTGGAATGTGGACGAGGTCAATCTGCCCCCCGGCAGCGAGGTACGTTTCCGCGAACCGAGCTTCTGGGCGCAGTATTACTGGCACTCCATCATCATCGCGGGCGTGGTGCTGGTGCAGGCGCTGATGATCACCATTCTGCTGCGCGAGCGACGCTTGCGCTTCGTGGCCGAGGTCGAGGCGCGCCAGCGCATGTCGGAGCTCGCCCACATGAACCGTCGCGCCACCGCGGGAGAGATGTCCGTCTCGCTCGCACACGAGCTGAACCAGCCGCTCGCCGCCATTATGATCAATGCCGAGACGGCCCAGCAGATATTACGGAAGTCGGCGCCGGACCTCGGCGAAGTCAGGGACATATTGGACCACATCCGCCGTGACGATCAGCGGGCCGCCGAAGTCATCGGCCGGCTGCGCTCGTTTCTGAAACGAGACCCGACCGAACGGCGCGAGCTTGACCTCAATGCCACCGTCGGCGAGGTGTTTCGATTCCTCTCCGTGCAGGCCCTGACCCACGATGTCGAGCTCCTGTCACAGCCGTCGCCCGCGGACATCCGCGTGAAAGGCGACAAGGTGCAGCTCCAGCAGGCCATCCTGAACATCGTCATGAACGGCATGGAGGCTGTGGCCCATCTCCCGGACGAGCGGCGCCGCGTGGTCGGACGAACCAGTCTCACTGAGGGCAACTTGGCCCTTGTCTCCATTGCCGACGCAGGTCACGGCATCCTCGCGGAGAAAGTGAGCGAGATCTTCAAGCCGTTCTTCACGACCAAGGCGCAAGGCATGGGCATAGGCCTCTCGATCGCGCATACCATCGTCGAGGCGCATGGCGGCCGCATCTGGGCTGAAAATGCCCCGTCAGGGGGCGCCGTCTTTCACGTCAGCCTGCCGCTGGCAGCGCCGCAGTAGCGATCAACCTCGGAGCGACCCATGACGCGCGACCGCCTGTTCCTGCTGCGCCCCGGCTTCGAGGACCCGGCCTATCCGGGCCAACGCTTCTATTGCTGGCATTGCGCACTGATGGAGGGCGTGCTCGCCTCGTTTCCGGCACTGGCCGAAAAGCTCGACGTCGAGCGCATCGCCTGGCCACGGCCGCGGCAGGCCGTAATCGAATTGGTCGGCGAACAGAACCAGTCGCTGCCGCTGCTCGTGCTCGCCGATGGCGCGACATCGCGGCACCAGACCGGCAGCCATCAGGGCCGCGCTTTCATCGCCGACAAGGACGCGATCCTCGCCGCGCTCTCAGAGCGGCACGGCTTTCCCGATCCGCATCCGTAGGAAGTGGTCCCGTAGCCCGCATGAGCGCAGCGACATGCGGGAGCAGTCGTCCCGGATATCGCTTCGCTCATCCGGGCTACAGGACACGTCGCGAAACGAGGGAAGATTGGCATTGCGTCCTGTCGATCGCTGCGCATAGTCGGCGCAACAAGCCAACCGAGCCCGCCCCACCATGCCCACGCCCCTCCCCGCTCTCATCGTCGTCGACGTCCAGCGCGCGTTCGACGAATGGGAGGCGGCCGGCAAACGGCGCAACAATCCTGAAGCCGTGGCGCGCATCGCCGAACTGCTCGCAGCGTTCAGGACGAACCGCGCGCCGATCTTCCACATCCGCCACGAGGGCACGAAGCCGAATTCGTCGTTTCTGCCGTCGCGCTCCGGCTATGCCGTCAAGGACGAGGCGCGCGAGCAGAACGGCGAGCCCGTCATCGTCAAGCGTGTCAACAGCGCCTTCATCGGCACGGATCTCGAAACGCGCCTGCGCGAGGCTGGCATCACCACACTCGTCATCTGCGGCGCCACCACCAATCATTGCGTCGAGACGACGACGCGGATGGCCGGCAATCTCGGCTTCGATGCGCATCTGGTGCGCGATGCGACCTGGACGTTCGAGCGGATCGGACCCGATGGTGACGCGCATTCCGCCGAGGAGATCCACGCGATGACGCTGTCGAATCTCAACGGCGAATTCGCGCGCATCGTCACGACGGACGAGGTCGTCGCATCATTCGCGGCGAAGTGATGGCAACAATGCGATCAACGCAGACGATGCGACAATAAATCTCACGACGCGCGATCATCATTACCAGTCCGACATCGCGCGCTGCGTCGTTTCGACGCCCGCACTGGCCGGAACGCAGCCAGCACCCATGTGTTGTCACACGACATTCAACTGGAGTGACGACATGAAGTATCTCATTGCCGTGATAGCCATCGGAGCTGCGGCGCTGGCCGGCGGATCGGCGGCGAACGCGGCCAACAGCACGAGCGCGAAGCAGAACGCGCCGACCGACATCAGCGCGCAGCATCGGCACCATCATGGCCACCGCCATCATCACTGGCGCCATCACAACCACGGCTATTATCGTCCGCACTACCGGAACTACGGCTATTACCCGCGGCACCATGGCTATTATGGCGGCGGACCGTACGGCTATTACAGCGGCGGTCCCAGCGTCACCTTCGGCTTTGGCGGCAGCCGCTGGTAAACTGGCCGGCACGGACGAACGAAAGGCCCGCGCATGCGCGGGCCTTTTTCATCCGCGCAACATCATCTCCGCCGTCGCCAGCCCGCTCACCAGCGCGGCCTCGACCGTGCCCATGTCGCGGCCGCGATAGAGCGCTTCGCCCGAGAACAGCACGGCACCATCGGCGCGCGCGAGAATCGCCTGCGCATCGCGCGTGCGCGGCGTCGCCCAGGAATAGGCGCCGCGGGCGAAAGGGTCATGCGTCCAGTTGGTCGCCGCCGCCGCGACGAGCTCGCGCGCGACGTCCTCACGGGGCAGGCTGAAGATCGCGGCGAGCGAGTCCAGGCCAGCGTCGACCAATCCTTGCGAATCGAGATGCGACAGCTGCGCCGTTCGCGGGCCGCCGAACCAGCCGGTAAGCACGGCACGCGCGTCCGGATAGCGCGTCCACCACACCGGAATGGCCTGCTCCGACAACAGGAAGGTCATATCGGCGAGCTCCGGCTTGCGCTCGCGCCACCATGGCCGCGCGAAGCGCAGCAGGATCTTGATCACGCTGCCGAAGCCGATGTCGTCGGCGGCAGCGGCCTTCATCCGCGCAGCCGCGGGCAGAGCGATGTCCCGCAGCAGCGGCAGTGGAACGGTGACGATCACGCGATCGCAGCCGTGCACCTCGCCATTGGCGCAACGGACGACAAGCGCGCCGCCCGCCTCTTCGACGGCCGACACCACGCAGCCGAAGCGGATCGCGGCGCCATGCCCACGGCATTCGGCCGCCAGGAATTCGATCAGTGCGCCATAGCCGCCGACGATGCGCGCCTGGGCGTGATGCCCGCCGTCCATCCATTCCTCGCGCAGCGCCAGGATGGAGGCGCGCGCCGGATCGGCCGCATCGTAACCTTCGACCATGCGCTCGATGGAATGGCGCAGCCGGTCGTATTTTGGTCCGGCAAAGTACCGCCGCAGGAAATCGGCGACGGTGAGATCGTCCTTCAACGCCCCGAGCACGGCATGCAGCTCCGCCTCATGCGGATCGTGCCGCTCTTCGCGCGAGAGCCGTGTGCCGTCAAAGCTCCATTGCGTGCCCTCGATCTCCCGAAGCGACAGCCCCGCCTCGCGCAGCAAAGTGCGCGTGACCGGCGCCTCGCCATGGATGAATTCGGCACCGCCATCGGCGGGATAGCCGAACTCCGATGCCGGCAGTGGATGGATGCGACCGCCGCAGCGCTCGCGCGCTTCGAGAATGGTTACTCTCTTGCCGGCGCGCACGAGCGCACGCGCCGCCATCAGGCCGGCCGCGCCGGCGCCGACGATGACAATGTGCTCTGGCATATCAGGCATGGCGGCGCTTTACCCGGCCACGCCTTGCGGATCGTTCTTGATCAGATAGCGCAGCAGCAGGACGCCGCCGCCGAGCTCCCGCATGCTCTCCAGCGTCATCGCAGCAAGCGGCGCGCGCTTGTCGCTATCCGCTTCCGTCGAGTCGAACACGAACGGTGCGCCCTTGGCGCCGTCGATCGCGGGACTGAGGATCAGATTGAATTCGTCGATCAGACCGGCGCGCAGGAAGGCGCCATTGGCGACGCCGCCGCCCTCCACCAGCAGCCGCTTTACGCCGAGTTCGCGGTTGAGGATGTCGAGCGCCAGCGCCAGGTCGATCTCGGACTTGCCGGCGAAGATGTAGGACACGCCCTCGCCGCGCAGCCCCGCAAGATGCGAATCCGGCACGCTCTCGGTCAGCACCACCACGATCGGATCGCCACCGATGTCGGAACGGCCCCAGCCGATCTTGCCCTGGGCGTCGAGCACGACGCCGTAGGTTTTAGCGTCGCGCCGCGCGAACCAGTTCTGACGCGGAAACGTCTCGCCCGACATCGCGGGATAGGGCTTGCCCTTGGCGAACTCGGAGCCGGTGACGCGGCCGATCACCCAGGCATCGCCGCCGAGCTCCTCATGGATCTTCTCGAACCAGTCCGTGCCCGCGCCCTTCGGACGCCAGCGGCTGGGATGCGTGCGGCCGTCCAGGCTCGAATGCATCAGGCAAATCACATACGGCTTCATGCAAATCTCCGGATGACGCTCACGCCGCCGTTCCGCCGCCGCCGTCGGCTTTGGCGCGATCGTTGACGATCACCGCGAGCGGATTGAGCTTCGGCGGCGCTATGAGCTGGAGCGTGTTGGTGTCGTGATGATTGAACGGCGCGCCGCGGACGAACAACTCGGTCTGGATCAGATAGGTCCAGCTTCCATCGTCGTTGAAGGTGATGTCGCAGCGATAGGAATCCGTGCGGAAGGCCTGTTCCAGGAAGTCGGTCGAGCAGATCCCGTAAGCGGTATCGCCGCGCTTGGCGGTGACGGAGATATTGCGGTCATCAGGCGCGGCCTTGCCCGAGGCCAGCAGCACCTGCCCGCGCGGGATCGCCAGCGTCTGCATGATCAGCCCGGTCGCGGGCTCCCACAGCCAGTAGCCGACCTGGTCGTGGAAGGTGATGTCTTCTTCCGGCGTGTTGATGTGGATGTGATAACGCAAGCCATACAACAGCTGCGGCCCGTTCGCTTGCGGATCGATCGGGTCCATCCTGATACGCTCGATGAAGGTCCGCCGCTCCGGCCCGTCCGCCTTCGGATTGATGTCGATGCCCTTGTCCGCCTGCCAAGTGCCGGCAAGTCGGCGAAGCGGGCCGAGATTGGCGAGAGCGTCGGGCGAGACGTCCTCGGGCTCGGTGAAGATGTCGGCGGGAATGGGGAGCATGGGAACCTCGCGTCGTTGCGGGAGGCAGCAATAGCACAAGGCCAGCGCAAAACTACTGGGACGGAACCAGAAGCCGCGCCGGACGTTGTCGGCCGTCGAGTCTTCGAAATCCGGGCTCGGTTGGGCAAGGATGCCCATGTCACGCGTCGCGAGGAGTTCGGTGCTGTCTGAGAAAGCCGCTCGGCAGTCAACTGATGCACGCTTCCTCGCCGATGGCGGCGAGCTGGGCACGATGATGCGCGCCCTCGACTGGTCGGACTCGCCGCTCGGCCCCCCCAATCATTGGTCACAGGCCCTCAAGACGACGGTCGGCATGCTGCTGGCGGCGCAAGCCCAGATCGTTCTGTTCTGGGGGCCCGATTTTGTCGCGCTCTACAATGATGCCTATGCGCCGGGCATCGGCGCCAATCATCCCCGCGCCCTCGGCCGCCCGGCGATCGAGAATTGGGGAGAGCTGTGGGACGATCTCGAACCGCTGCTGGCCGGCGTCCGCCGAACGCGGACAACGTTCGCCGCAAAGGACCGCCCCTTCTACGTCGAGCGTCACGGTTACGGCGAGACGAGTTACTGGGACGTGTCCTATTCGGCCATACCGGATGACGATGGCTCGGTCGGCGGCGTCCTCTGCATCGTCTCCGAGACTACCGAGCGTGTTCTCGGCGAGACCCAGCTGCGGGCCAGCGAAGCGCGCTACAGGGAGCTCAATGCCACGCTCGAACAGCGCGTCGCCGAACGCACCGCCGAGCGGCACCTGCTTGCCACGATCGTGGAAACCACCGACGGGCAGATTCAGGCCCTCGATCTCGATTACCGCTGGCTCGCCATCAACGCGTCCTGCGCCGATGCCTATCAGCGCATCTACGGCAAGCGGCCGAGGGTCGGCGATTCCCTGCACGAATTCCTCGCCGACCGGCCGGAGCATCTCGCTGCGGCCATCGCGATCTGGAGCCGCGCGCTGGGCGGCGAAGCCTTCACCACGATCGAGGAATTCGGCGATCCCCGCTTCGACCGCCGCGTCTACGAGATGAAGTTCGAGGCGCTGCGCGCGCCGGACGGCACGCGGACCGGAGCGTTCCTGACCGGGACGGACGTGACCGATCGCCTGGAGGAGCAGGCGCGTCTCGCACAGGCGGAGGAGGCGCTGCGCCAGGCCCAGAAGATGGAGGCCATGGGCCAGCTCACCGGCGGCGTCGCGCACGACTTCAACAATCTTCTCACACCGATCGTCGGCCTGCTCGACAGGTTCCAGCGCAGGGGCATCGGCAGCGAGCGCGAGCACCGCCTGATCGCCGGCGCAGCGCAGGCGGCCGAGCGCGCCAAGACGCTGGTTCAGCGCCTTCTCGCCTTTGCGCGCCGGCAACCGCTGCAGGCCGTGCCGGTCGATATCGGCCGGCTCGTCGCCGAGATGGGCGACCTGATCTCGAGCACGACCGGACCGCAGATCCAGGTGACGGTGGACGCGCCGGAAGGGCTTCCCGAGGCGATGGCCGATCCCAATCAGGTCGAGATGGCGATCCTGAACCTCAGCGTGAATGCACGGGACGCCATGCCCGACGGCGGCAAGTTGCGCATCTCGGCCAAGGCCCGCACGGTCGAGCGCGCACACACATCGGGACTGATGCCGGGCAGCTATGTCTGCATCTCGGTCGCCGATACCGGCATCGGCATGGACGAGGACACACTGGCGCACGCGGTCGAGCCGTTCTTCTCGACCAAGGGTGTCGGACAAGGCACCGGTCTCGGGCTTTCGATGGTCCACGGCCTTGCGTCCCAGCTCGGCGGCGCGCTTACGATCAGGAGTGCCGTGGGGGCCGGGACGACCGTGGAGTTATGGCTGCCGGTGAGTCAGGTGACCGCGGGCGCGATCGACAGCGTCCCTCAGCCGAAACTGCAGCCGCTTCCCGCCGGCACGGCGCTGCTGGTGGACGACGAACCGCTGGTGCGCATGAGCACCGCCGAGATGCTGAGCGAGCTCGGCTACAGGGTCGTCGAGGCGACCTCGGCGGAAGACGCCCTTCAACGCGTCAGGGAGGGCCTACGGCCGAACCTGCTCGTCACCGACCATCTCATGCCGGGCATGAGCGGCACAGACCTCGGCCGCGCGCTGCGCAGCCAGTATCCCGAGCTCCAGATCCTCGTCGTCTCAGGCTACGCCAACAACGAAGGCATCACGCCGGATTTGTCGCGGCTGACAAAGCCATTCCGGAGCGATGAGCTGGCGGCGAGTCTTGCGAACCTCACCAAGGTGGCACAGTAGGCCGCGACGCGGGACTAGCGCCATTGAGGAGCATGAGCCAGCTCGTTGCCCGCATGAGCGAAGCGATATGCGGGAACGGTAGCCGACAAGACCTGGACAAGACCCGGATGTCGCTTCGCTCATCCGGGCTACTTGAGTGGACACTGGCCCCAACAACTGCAGCCGCAAATTATTTCAACGCCAGCCGGTCGCCAACGCTACGCTGCTGCAATACGCCGAGGTCTCGCCTGATCGCCAGCCGGTGACGCGTCCGGCCTCCTTGCACTCGTCGTAACTCTTGTAGTTGCCGACGTTACGGCACGTGGCTGAGTACACACCGCCCGAGGCGTTGCAGCCGACCCAGGGCTTGTCGGCCGTCTTGAAGCTCGATTGGCAACCGCCGACGCAACTGCCCGTCTCGCGCTCGAGCTTGGCAAGCTTGACGGCATCCGACATCGGGGCAGCCGATGCCGTCGAAATCACTGACGAGGTGCGGAAGGCGGAACGGCGCGCTGTCACAGCGTGTGCCGGCCGGTGTGGCCGCACAGCGTGCTTCGGCGCATCGACCGTGACGCCGGGAATCTGGGTGTCCGCAGGTGTCGGTTGAGACATTGCCGTGCCGCCAAGAGCGCACAACAGCAGTCCAATCGAAGAGACGGCGAGAGCGGGACCCGCAATGAAGCGTGATGACAGCGTCATGGCCATGTCCTTCCAGAGGCGGGGACGGCCAATTCCATCCCCGCGCACGGAAGGATACTACGCGTCAATTGACGTTGCATGGAATAACTATGCAACCTGACGTGAAAAATACCGCAGCTGGCTGAATCGATCGCGCCGCTTCAGCCGGTCTTCGTCCCCGTGATGGCCGCAAGCGCCTCGACGAAGCGGTCGAGATCGGCCTCATCGGTGTAGAGCGCCGGCGTCACGCGGATGCACTGGCCCTTGGCAACGCCCGCCCGGCGAACCGTCAGGACCTTATGCGTGTCCCTGAGCTTCGCCACGATGGCGTCGTTGTCGGCCTTGCTCGTCTTGCCGGCGAGGCGGAAGGACGTGATCGCACCATACAGGCCGGCCTCATCAGGCGTCAGGATCTCGAGGTCCTTGAAGCCCCTGCTGCGGCTGACCCAGTAGTCGCGCAGATAGCGCAGGCGCGCCTGTTTCGCCGCAGCGCCAATCTGCTGATGAAGCTCGACCGCCGTGGGCACCGTCAGCACCGTCGCAAAATTGACCGTGCCGGTGTGCACCCGCGAGCGGATGTCGGTTTCCGGGAAGTCCTCGTCGCCGAGGTCGCGGTCGATGGCGGCGAGGCGGTCCTTCTTGATGTAGAGGAAGCCGACGCCGACCGGGGCGCCGATCCATTTGTGCAGGTTGAAGCCGACAAAATCGACCTCGAGCTCGCTTACCCTGAAGTCCATCTGTCCCCAGGAATGAGCGGCATCGAGGATGACGTCGATACCCTTCGCCTTGGCCATGCGCGCGATCTCGGCGACCGGCATGATGAGGCCGGTGCGGTGACTGACGTGGGTGAGGAGCAGAAGCCTGGTCTTCGGATTGGCCTCGAGCGCGCGGGCATAGGCGTCGAGCACGCCCTGACGGGTGGCCGGCTCCGGCACATCGAACTTGACCACGTCGACGCCGCGGCGCGCCTTCAGCGCGTTCATGGCGTACTGCATCGAATCATAATCGAGGTCGGCGTAGAGCACGCTGTCGCCGGGCTTCAGCCTGTTGTAGCCGCTGATGAGCAGCTGCAGCGCTTCGGTCGCACCGCGGGTGAGCGCGATCTCCTCCGGCGCAGCTCCAAGCGCCGCCGCCACCTTGTCCCGCACGGCCTCGAAATCCGCGCCCGCGCGCTGCCGCGCATAATAGGTGTTCTGATAGTTGACCATGTCGGACAGGCGGATGAACTCGCGCCTCACCGGCTCGGCCATGATGCCCCAGAAGCCGTTCTCCAGATTGACGACGTCAGGCGTCACGGCATAGAGCCCCTTCACGGCCGTCCAATAGGCCTTGTCGGTGGCGATTGCGGCCACAGGTCCGCTCAGTTGCGGCGGCAGGCCCTCGGCGGCAAGAGCCGGCGCCGCCAGCGGCGCGACGGCTGCGGCCGCGAGGCCCTTCAGGATCGACCGGCGGTCGGAAAAAATTGTCTTGATCGGATGCATGTCCACTCTCTCCGCGAAGCGCGGCGAAAGGAGCAGCATTCATTGACCGGGCGATGACAATCCGATGATACCGGCGGCCCCGCACAGGGAATGTGCGTGCATCGCGCGGGCGGTTGCGGGAATGAGGGCCGCGGATCGCGGCCCTCAGCCGAAGACCACGCTCAAGCCGCTTCCGACATTGATTTCGCACGCTGCTCGAGCACGCCGATCGTCGACACCAGATTGTCGCGTCGCGCGCGAAGATTGGCCGCGAGCAGCGGATAGGTCGGCTGATTCACGTCGAACACCCCGGTTTTCGCTTCTTCCTCGAGAATGTCGGTGTTCAGCAGCCGAACACGCCACCACAAATCCGCAATCAACGCATCGAGTTGGAGTTCACCAGCACCAGAACGGGACACTTCCTGCATAGCTTGCCTCAACCTGAAACGGCCACCTCTGCTGGGGCCTAGATTGGTCCTGACTGAGCAAGCGGAGTGCCAGGAATGGGCGGGCGAGATCGGGTTCAGGAGCGAGCTGCGCGATGGTCCGGCTGTCAGAATGGACCGGTGAACGCGCAAGCGGGGCGGGGCTCGCGGCCGTCGTTCGGCTTCACCGAGGATTGGGGAGATTCAGCGAACAAGCTGTGCGCCAGTCAGAACAAAACCAAGAATTCGTATATAATTGAAATTACTATATAAATTCAAGTTGCGCGGGAGCATCGGCGACCGACGTCTTCCCAACGGCGACCCGCGCAACGGCCGCGCTCCGAGCTGCCCAGCACCAGAGCTAAGCAGGATTAGAGACCAGACTTCGAGACTGGCGCGGGCCCTGAGGGCGGCTCGTTGTGGCCGACCGCATTGATTGGGATAATGATCGTTGCCGGTCGCCTTGGCTTCCTCGGCGACCACGCCCATCTCGCCAAATCCCCAATGCTTCGCAGCCTTTCCGGCGCAACTGCTGGTTTACCGTGGGTAAGCTTTGTGCCATGAACGAAGTTGCCGCTCGAACGAACGCCGATGCCTTGACCGAGAAACGCCTCGCTCAGACAAAGACTCGAGAAAGCCCGCCACGCACGGATGTCGGGACGATCATTCTCCATTGGGCGATCGCGATCGCGTTCGTCATATGCCTCGTTACCGGCATACGCATCGCAGCGGACGCGCTGCACGCCCCCTTCTCGAAATGGCTCGCTCCGGTCCTGCCGCAGGGCGAGATCTTTTCCTGGCATTTCCTCGCCGGGCTCGCCGTCTTCTTCTGCGCGTCGGCCTACGTCGCCTACCTCGCGCGCAGCGGCCTCGTCGAGCGCAACAGCCCCAAGAAGACTCGGATCCTCGCGATGCGCGCCCCGGCTCGCCTCAAGTGGGGAGCCGTCAACGTCTTCCTGCACTGGTTCGTCTATGCGCTCGTGATCTTCCTCACGGGGACGGGCGTCATGATGTATCTCGGCTATGGCGGCTGGTGGGCTTATCTCCACTCGACCGCCGCCTTCGTCGGGCTCGTCTATATCTTCGCGCATGTCGTCGCGCATTATCTCTATGGCGGCTGGCAGCAGATTTTCCGGGTGTTTCGGCCGACGCCGCTCGCGATCACGAAGGCCGTGCGGCCGAGGCCTCTTCTGGTCGCCGCTGCAATCGGGGTGGCAGTCGCGTGCGGCGTCGCCGGACTCGACTGGGCGACGCGCGATACGCTCGTCATCGCGCGGGTGAGCGCCGCGCCCAAGCTCGACGGCGCCATGGGAGATCCCGCCTGGTCGCGCGCGCTCCCCGTCTTCATCCGCACGCAGCAAGGTGCCAATCTCGGCGGACCGGGCGAATCGCTCGTGGAGGTGCGCGCCCTGCACGACGGGCAGAAGATCTATTTTGCCTTCCGCTGGGAGGATCCCACGCGTTCCCTCCGCCGCATTCCGATCATCAAGCAAGAGGATGGCTGGCACGCCCTCGACGAGCGTGCGGGTCTGCAAGACGCCTCCGACTTCTACGAGGATAAACTGGCGGTCATTTTCTCGGATAATCCATCGCTCGGCGGCGCAGGCGCGACGGGTCTCGGCGCCAACCCGCTGCCCGGCAAACCGATGCCGATCAACGGCCGGGGCTTCCACCACACGACGGATGGCAGCTACATAGACATGTGGCAGTGGAAGGCATCGCGTGGGGGCATGCTCGGGCGCGTCGACAGCCAATATATCGGCCCGCCCTACGCCCCGACCCTGGACGAGCAGAATTACGATGCCCGCTATCAGGGCGGCTATTGGAATAAGCCTGGCCGCTCTCTTTATTCGTATAACTTCAAGTTCATCCACCGGGACGACAAAGGGCCCGTCACGGTTCTGCGGCTTCCCAAGGACTTGAAGGCGCAAGTCGCAGCCCTCGGCAAATTCGATCTTGATCCCAACAGCAGCGACGACGAGAACGGCCGCTGGTACATGTTCGACTGGGAGAGCGAACCCTACACTCCAGAGGCCGACGCGAGGATTCCCGTCGGCACGATCCTGCCCGGCGTGATTATTGCCGGCGACACCGAAGGAGAGCGAGCCAATGTCGCCGGGGTTTCAAAATGGAGCAACGGACATTGGACGCTCGAGCTGACGCGCAACATGAAAAGCGATGGCAGATATGACAAAGCCTTCGTGCCAAGCCGCGATCTCTACATGTGGGTCGCTGTCTTCGACCATACACAGACGCGGCATGCGAGTCATAACCGTCCGGTGCGTGTCGTGTCGGAGAAATAGGCGTCTCATGACGGGCGACGGGCTCGACCGGAGGCTACTGCGGTGCGGCTCTGCTGAAGCCTGGCGTCGCCCTCACCCGCGCATCGCATTCTGGGTCGGCGAGCAACGGCCTGCTCGCCCACATTCGCAGCGCCTAGAGGCCTCGCGATGAAGAGGCATTGTCGGCTCGTCATCAACGGCAAGCCCGTCGAAGCCCGCGCCGGCGAAAGCCTGATCGACGCGGCGCTCGGCGGCTCGATTCTCGTTCCACACGACTGCAGATCGGGACAATGTCAGAGCTGCCGGGTGACGGTCGTTTCGGGCTCGGTCGATGACGGCGGCTCGGGCCATGGCCGGACTGTGCTCGCCTGCCAGGCAGCGGTCGCAGGCGATGCCGAGATCGAATTCGAAGAATTGCCGCTACCGGTGAAGCGGGCGGGCGCCGTCACCGAGATCAACCAGCTCTCGTCGGAGATCGCCGAAGTCGTGCTGACGACCTCAGCGCCGCTCGAGTTTCGGCCGGGCCAATATGTGCGCGTCAAGTTTTCCGGCTATCCTGCGCGCGAGTTCAGCCCGACCTTCAGGCTCGATGGTTCCTTCAAGCAAGTCGAACTCGTCTTCCACATCCGGTGCCTGCCTGACGGCACCGTGTCGGGACAGCTCGGCAAAGCCATCAGGCTAGGCCATGCGGCGCATGTGCAAGGCCCCTTCGGACAAGCCTATCTGCGACAGGGCGAGGGGCCGCTGGTGCTGGTCGCCGGCGGAGCAGGCTGGGCCCCGATCTGGGCGCTCGCCCGCTCGGCGCGCTCGACCCAGCGCAACCGCGAGATGGCGGTCGTCGCCGGCAGCCGGGATGTCGATAATCTCTATATGCTTCCCTCGTTGCAGTGGCTGATCGACGACGGTGTCCGCGACGTCATTGCGACGACGGAGGTCGGGTCTACCCTGCCGGTCAGGCCCGGGCGCCCATCCCACTACCTGCCCCTGCTTGGGCTGGAGGATACGGTCTACGTCGCCGGCCCCGTTGGTCTCGTCGAGATCGTGAAGAACAAGGCGCACTCGGCCAATGCGCAATGCTACGCCGATCCTTTCCTGCCGAGCTCTCAAACCCCATCGCTGATGGACAAAGTCACCCGTCTATGGCGAAGCCGGGAGCAGCCTCAGCGCCCCGGTCTGTGAGCCAATGCCGAGTTCAGCAGCGCCGGCGGCCGCCGAGCCCCGGCGCCTCACGGCTTGACGGGCAGACTACCGAGGCTGGTGATGACGTCGGCCGCCTTCTGCGCATCGGCAAAGCGTAAAAAGGCCAGGGCGTCCGGATCCTGCAACGTCTTCAAATAGATCAGCGCCAGCACCACGCTCGAGGGGTAATCCGCGTCCGTCGGGTAGTGGCCGTCCACGCGAAGCACCGTGAGCCCCTGTTCCAACGGCCGCGAGAAAGGACCGAAGCCGATCGCGCCTTGAACATCGCGAACCGTCTCGATCGCTTCCTGTGTGGTCGTTGCAATCTTCGATTTCTCGGTGATCTCGAGATCATGCCAGCCGGGCATGCTGGCCCGTAGCACGGTGAGAGTGCTGTCCTGGTCCTCGCGCCGCACGACGCGGATGCGCATATCGGCGCCGCCCAGCTCCTTCCAGTTCGCAAGGCGGCCCGAATAGATCGCAACGAGCTGCGCGCTTGTGACGGCACTCACTCCGCAGCCGGGATGGACGATGAAAGCTGAGGGCAGGCGGGCGATCTCCTTGTAGACGATCCCGGAAGCCGCTTCGGCGTCGGTCAGGCGGCGTGCGACGCGCCCTAAGATCGCCTTACCGGACCCCACGGCCGCGATGCCTCCGCCAGAACCGATGCTCGGCGGGACCTCGACGTGTGCCGATCCTTCCTGCTGCATGAAGCTCGCGGCGATGGCCCGCAGGACATCGATGCCGTCTCCGGTCCCGACGATGTCGAGCTTTCGCGTTTCGGCGCCAGCGGCATTCACCACCGCAAGGCAAAGGCCCAAAAGGGCTGCCATTATCCTCGAAAATGCCATTGCAGACCCCTTCGAACCACGAGGTGCACAATCTGGCAAAGAAACCTAAACCTTCTGTTGTCGCAACGCCGTGCCTTTTGGAATCATCAGCGTGGCGAACAGAAAGTGAAAGCACACAATCTGATGGGTTCGAAAAACCAATTGGTAATTAACTAGGCACAAATAGACGAGAAATAGACGATTTAGTGGGTTTCACTCGCCTAAATTCGGCGCCTGGAAGACAAGTCAGTGGGGGCCTCAGTGAGCGACATTTGATCGGTCCCCGCAAGTTCAGGGTGCTGGCAGTGGTGGCGACTGACACCGATATGGCGAAGGCATCGAAGGCGCCGCCCCGCTGGCGTCGTTGGGCCGTTCCGTCCGGGGTTCCAGGATTCCCCTCGTCTATCGCCATGCGCCTTGTTGCCGTCGTGCTCGCGACCGGCGTGCTCGGGCTCGGCCTCATCGGTGGCTTGACGGCGCTCCGCCTGCAGCAGCAACTGGGGCACCAGGCTGCGGCACTGGGTGAACTCTCAGAAGACCAGCTCGCTCATCGCCTCGACGGCGAGGCGCAGTTGGCGCGCGCGCGAATCGAAGTTCTCGGCGCGGAAACCGCATCGCGCCTGCGTCAGATCGCTCAGCGCGCCGATGTCGCCAAGGCGGTCGCCTCGAACAACGATGTGACGATCCGCGAGCTGCTCAGCATCGTTGCTTCGACCTCCGGCTTCGAAAGGCTGATCGCCTTCGACGAAACCGGCCGCGTGATCGGTGCCAACACGCCCCTCGACCTCCTCGCGCTGAACGGGGCGATCGAGGGGACCGACCTCTCTGTCAATCTCAGGTCGATCCTCAAGCACAATAGCCGCTCGCACCCGCGGGGTGAGGAGGGCACCTATGAGCTCAAATTGGGTGAATTGTCGGCGCTTGGCCTGCCGAAGCGCCGCACCATAGCGCACACCGCAATCGAGCCCGTGTTCGACGACTTCGGCGACCTCATCGGAGCGCTTGTCGCCATCCGACCGCTCGGGCGGACGGAGGGGACTCTCGAGAACTTCACTTCGCTGGCTAATGCCGGCGTGGTCATCATCACGGGAGACAACGAGATCGTGTCTTCCGCGGGGCCTGAAGGGGTGAAATTCAGCAGCGCCAGGACGCGTTTGGGCGGGCTGCAGCGCTCGGATGACGGCAACTACGTCGCGCGCTGTGTCGAATATGAGGCGACGCTCAAGGTGTGTACGTTCGCGAGCGCATCGCTCGTGACGACGACACGCGATCAGATGTTCCAGATCGGCGCCGCCCATACCCGTTCGCTGATGTGGCAGTTCCTGGCATCCGCGGCGCTGGCGCTCGGTGCCTTGGTCGTCGCGCTATTGGTCGCCGTAAGGCACTTCACGAAAGGACTTTCGGCGCTCGCCAAGACCGCCCAGGAAATCGCGGGAGGCAATCTCGACGTTCCGTTCCGCGCAACGGGCATCGGCGAGGTTCGCGGCCTCGGCCTCGCATTCGAGCGAATGCTGACGCATTTGCGGGCCAGCACGCGAAGAATTCGTCAGCTCGCTTTCTACGATACGGTGAGCCGCATTCCCAATCGGGAGAAGATGCGCCTCGATGCGCCGACGCTCATCGACGCTGAAGAAGATGGAGCGCTGTTCTTCCTCGACCTCGATGGCTTCAAATCCATCAACGACACTTTCGGGCACAAGGCTGGCGACGAGCTGCTCAAGATGGTGGCCGAGCGCTTGAGCAATTTGCTGACGTCCAAGGTCGCTGCCGGCAAAAGTCTGCTCGCCCGGGTCGGGGGCGACGAGTTCGTCGCCATCATCGCCGGGGTGAAGACGGTCGAGGCCGCGAGCCTCTGTGCCCGCGAGATGATCGAGACGCTGCAGGTTTCGTTCAAGCTCCAGAGCAACCATGCGACCATCGGCGTCAGCATCGGCGTTGCGATCTGGCCCACCCACGGCACGACCTATGACGATCTCCTGATCCGCGCCGACCTTGCGATGTACGTCGCGAAGAGCTCGGGACGCAATACCCACGCGTTCTTCACCCCGGATCTCGCAGAGGTCGCGCGTGCCCGGCATGCGCTCGAAACCGATCTCGCCTTGGCGATCCGCAATGAAGAGCTCATCGTCCATTACCAGCCCAAGGTGTCCTGCGTGGATGGCCGCATCGTCGGGGTGGAGGCGCTGGCGCGCTGGCATCATCCGAAGGAGGGCAACATTCCTCCTCAGCGCTTCATCAAGATCGCGGAAGAGATCGGCCTCATCATGGAGATCGACCGCTTTGTGCTCAGGCGCGCGCTCGCCGAAATCGGGGGCTTGATCCGGGCCGGCTCAAACCTCGTGCTCGCCGTAAACGTCGCGGCGACGGAAATCGAGGACCCGCTGTTCATCAAGGATATCGTCACGACCGTTCGCAAGGCCGACTTCCCGCCGTCACACCTCGAGATCGAGGTCACAGAGTCGGTCGCGATGCGCAATCCTGATGTCGTGCGCGAGAGAATAAGCCTGCTCAGGCAATTGGGCATACGCTTCGCAATGGACGATTTCGGAGCCGGCTATTCGAATCTTTCGACGATGGCGAGGCTCCCCTTCGACGCCGTGAAGCTCGATCGCACGCTCGTCGCGGGTGTCGCGGAAGACCGCGAGAAGCAGACGATCCTTCGCCTGGCGCTCGGACTTGCGGACGAATTGGGGTTCGAAACGGTCGTAGAAGGCATCGAAACGGCCGAAGACCTTCGGTTCGCGGCCGAAAACGGCGCGACCATGGCGCAAGGTTATATTTTCTCTCCGCCGGTATCGCTCGAAGAGTTCACGGTCCTGCTCCAGCCGACCCTTTTGGCGTCGGCGGTCGAAGTGGCGCCCAGGCGACACGGAGCGGAGCGGCAGGCTGCTATCCGCTGAGGCGTCGGCAACGACACCGCCGCAGAGCCGATCGGGGACCGAATAGGCCTGCGGGAGCTCTGCAACGGCTCGTGGTTTTATACTGAATGGTGGGGAGATGGTGCCCAGGGGCGGAATCGAACCACCGACACTGCGATTTTCAGTCGCATGCTCTACCAACTGAGCTACCTGGGCGTGCTCCAAAGAGGGGCCAAAGCCCATCGAGCGGGCGGTTTATAGTGGGCCGAGAGCTGCCTGTCCACCCACGCTTCGCCTTTGGCTTCGCGGGGCGCGGCCCGGCTGTGCACAAGGTGGGGCGGGCTGGCCGCGGCTGGCGCGCGGCGCATTGGCCACTCCTTTAAATCATTGAAATTATTTGACTATTCAACATCATCCACCTCGTCGTCGCGGCCGGGGATGACGTAGGAGCCTTTCAGCCAACGGTTCAGATCGACGTCGCGGCAGCGCGAGGAGCAGAAGGGGCGGGTGGCCTGCGCCTGCGGCTTGCCGCAGATCGGGCAGGTTTTGAGCGGCCCGGCGGGCTTGTTGACCTGGTCGTCCATGAGGTGCGCAGCTTACACGGGGTGAGGGAGTTCAAACGCCTGTCGGCGAACGGGTTCCTGGCGCAGCGGCACACGGGCCGCGGGTCCGGACCCGGCCGGACCATTCTACTGTGCATGGGGTTGTTTTCGAGATTTTTGTCGGCGCGAACCTGGCGGTCACACCGCGGTGGAGTTGAGCCAGCCGAAGCGGATCGGGAAGCCTTCGCCGCCCAGCAGCGTCGTGGTCTCGTAGAGCGGCAGGCCGACCACGTTGGAGTAGGAGCCCACCATCTTGACCACGAAGGAGCCGGCGATGCCCTGCACGGCGTAGCCGCCGGCTTTGCCGCGCCATTCGCCGGAGCCGATATAGGCCTGGATGTCGTCCTCCGAGAGGCGCTTGAAGCGGACGCGGGTCTCGACCAGGCGCTGACGGAAGGCCTCGCGCGGGGTGACGAGGCAGATCGCGGTGTAGACGCGATGGTTGCGGCCCGACAGCAGCCGCAGGCATTGCGCGGCCTCATCGACGAGATTGGCCTTGGGCAGGATGCGGCGGCCGACCGCCACCACGGTATCGGCGGAGAGGATGAAGGAGCCGCGCAGCTCGTCGTCGAGCTGCACCGATTTGAGCGCCGCATCGGCCTTGGCGCGCGCGAGCCGATTGGCGCAGGCGCGCGGCAGCTCGCCCCGCCTCGGCGTCTCGTCGACGTCGGCCGGCCGGAGTGCGTCCGGCTCGATGCCGGCCTGGTTGAGCAGCGACAGGCGTCGCGGCGAACCGGAGGCAAGTACGAATTTGGGGCGGCCGAGCATCAGGTGATTTGGGGGATGAGGCAGGGGTGAATTGCGCGCGGAACCTATCGGAAGGGGGCTGATTTCACAACCCGGGAACCCGGACTTTGCTGATTCGAGGTTTCCGACACGGTGTGCCTGCGCCCTGTGACGCGGGTGTTACGCCTGCCGGATGCTAGCCGCTCGCCGCGCCGACCTTGGCAAACCGGCGGCGGATGCGCAGCAGGAGCTGGTCGCAGACCTCGCGATAGGCGGCGAGCTTCTGGTCGCGGCTGCCCTCGATGGTGGTGGGATCCTGGGTCGGCCAGTATTCGACATCGGCGGCGAGCGTGCGGGTCAGCTCCAGCGCCTTGTGGTGCGCCTCCGGCGACAGCGTGATGATCAGGTCGAAATTCAGCCCCTCCCAGTCCTCCAGCTCCTCGAAGGTCTGCGGCTTGTGGCCAGAGATGTCCTGACCGAGCTCACCCATCACGGCGACCGCGAAGGGATCCAGCTCACCCTTCCTGGCACCGGCGGACTTCACGTAGAGGCCCTGCGGAAACATGTGCTGCAGCAGGCTCTCGGCCATCGGAGAGCGCACGCTGTTCATCGCACAGGCGAACAGCACCGATTGCGGATCGCGTGCGCGTGGGGGCGCAGCCATCCGCGTTTAGCCTTTCCAATGAAGGACGGTAATGAGCGTGAACAGCCGGCGCGAGGTCTCGAAATCGATCCGCACCTTGCCCTTCAGCCGCTCCTGCAGCGTGCGCGATCCCTCGTCATGGATGCCGCGGCGGCCCATGTCGATGGCCTCGATCTTGTCCGGCGTCGCGGTGCGGATCGCCTGGTAGTAGCTGTCGCAGATCATGAAATAGTCTTTCACGATCCGCCGGAACGGCGTCAGCGACAAGAGATGCGCGACCACGGGCGTGCCGTCCTCGCTGCGGATGTCGAACATCAGGCGGTTGCCGGTGATGCCGATATGCAGCGTGAACGGCCCCTTCCCGTCGGCGCCATCGGGCGCGAACAGGTTCTGCTCGATCAGATCGTAGATCGCGATCGCACGCTCGTGCTCGATGTCCGGCCCGGAACGGCCGATCGAGTCCTCGTCGAGGGTGACCGCGACGATGCGATTGCTGGAGTCGTCCTGTTCGGGCGGCTTTGTCATGACAGATTGAGGCGCAATCCAATCGAGCGCGAATGAGCATCCAGCCCCTCCGCCTTGCCGAGCGTCATCGCGGCCGGTCCCAGCGCGCGGAGCTGATCCGGGCCGCATTTCAGGATCGAGGTGCGCTTCATGAAGTCGGCGACCCCGAGGCCCGAGGAGAATCGCGCCGAGCGCGCCGTCGGCAGCACGTGGTTGGAGCCGCCGACATAATCGCCGATCGCCTCGGGCGTATGGGCCCCGAGAAACACCGCGCCGGCGTTGCGGATCTTCGCGGCGAGCGCATCGGGATCAACGGTCATGATCTCGAGATGCTCGGCCGCGATCGCATCCGCGAGCGGAATGGCCTCAGTGAGGTTCTTCACCATGATGATGGCGCCGAAATCGGCCCACGAGCTGCCCGCGATCGCCGCGCGCGGCAGCGTCTTCAGCTGCGCCTCGACGGCCTTTTCGACATCGGCCGCAAGCCGCGCCGAATC
The DNA here is from genome assembly GCF_025200885.1 of Bradyrhizobium huanghuaihaiense. Taxonomy (NCBI): domain Bacteria; kingdom Pseudomonadati; phylum Pseudomonadota; class Alphaproteobacteria; order Hyphomicrobiales; family Nitrobacteraceae; genus Bradyrhizobium; species Bradyrhizobium huanghuaihaiense. Next base: position 8,905,719 of record NZ_CP104172.1, read on the forward strand.
GGTGATCAGGATCGATTGCGCGCTGGCATCGTGCTCGGCCTGCGCCAAGAGATCAGCGGCGATCCAGTCGGCGTTGCCGGTGTCGTCGGCAATCACCAGCACCTCGGACGGACCGGCGATCATGTCGATGCCGACCTTGCCGAACACCAGCCGTTTTGCGGCGGCGACATAGGCATTGCCGGGGCCGACGATTTTTGCGACCGGCGCGATGGTCGCGGTGCCGTGCGCGAGCGCGGCCACGGCCTGCGCGCCGCCGACACGGTAGATCTCGGTGACGCCGCCGAGTTGGGCTGCGGCCAGCACCAGCGGATTGAGCTTGCCGTCGGGCGAAGGCACCACCATCACGAGGCGCGCAACGCCGGCGACCTTTGCGGGCACCGCATTCATCAGCACCGACGACGGATAAGCCGCAGTGCCGCCAGGGACGTAGAGGCCGGCAGATTCGATCGCGGTGTAGCGCCAGCCGAGCTCGACGCCGAGCGGATCGGTGAAGCGCTCGTCCTTCGGCAGCTGGCGGCGATGGTAGGTCTCGATGCGGTCGCGCGCGAGCTTGAGCGCGTCCAGCGTCGGGGCATCGCAAATCTTCACCGCAGCATCGATCTCGGCAGCGGTGACGCGCAGACCGGATGCATCCAGCTTCAGCCGATCGAACTTGGCGGTGGCCTCGAGCAGCGCCGCGTCGCCGCGCCTCGCCACATCGTCGACGATGGCGCGCGCGGCGGCCTCCACGTCGGCCGAAACCTCGCGCTTGGCGGCGAGGAAGGCCGCGAATCGCTGGTCGAAATCGGCGCTGCTGCGGTCGAGACGGACGGGCATTTTGGCTTGGCTTCCGGCTGGTCTTTGGGGCGGATTGGCGTCACAAGGCCCCCTGCTCAATGGCGCGGCGGCCCCCCGCCGTCAACCCTTGGAAGGTGTCGTCGTCATCGGTCGTCATCCTGCTTCGATGTCGTCCTGGCGAAAGCCAGGACCCATTACCACCGGCGGTCGTGAGAGAGTGGGTTGGGGCCACATCCTGCTTCAATTACAACAAGTTGGGGTAATGGGTCCTGGCTTTCGCCAGGACGACGGCCGGGGTGGCGTACGACATTCCATCCCTCACCCCTCCCCTTCGACCTCCACGCCCGTCCCCAGGTCGTCCGCCCCCAGATCCGTCAGCTCGCATTCCAGGCATTCGACGTCGAGGCGGATGGCGCCGCCCTGGGCGAACAGCAGGAGGGCGCTGCCGCCGGGCTCCTCGGCGCGACCGTCCTGGGGGTGAAACTCGATGCCGACGAGGTCCAGAACCTTGTCCAGCGCGCCCAAATCGATATTGCGCGATTTGCAGGCGAGCACGCGGTCGAAGCGGAGCGCGGCGACCAGCCGGCGCGGCTCGGTCTCGCCGTCCAGGGTCTGCTCCCAGTCCAGCCGACTCATGCCGACCACCAGGCGCTTCTCGCCCTGCCGCCAGATGATGTCCGAGGCCTGCACGCGGGCATCCTGGACATGGGCCGAGATCACAGCGAGATCGTCGGCATCGAGCGCGATCATTTTGAGCTGGGGAGACATCGCCGGCGCTTCTCCTTCAGGGCGGACGGGGCTCAACGCGCGCAGGCGCCGAAATTTCCTCACAACTAACGGGCCGGCCGGCTAGATGCTATTGATATCCTCCATTTCCAGCACCTTCCGCGGATACCCTTCCCGGGCAACATGGATCATGGCGCGGCCCATCTGCTCGGTCGAGGTGACGAGCCTGGGCGAAATCCGGCGCAGCACCGACCAGAGCGGCCAGGTTGCGGTATACACGGCCTGCACCCAGGCGGTCTTGGAACGGGCGCCGTGCAGTGGCTGAATTGCGCCGGGCCGGAACATGTAGGCGCCCTTGAACGGCAGCTTGAGGAGATCGTTCTCGGTCTTGCCCTTGACCCGGGCCCACATCCGCGTCCCGTGCTCGGTGGAATCGGTGCCGGCGCCGGTGACATAGGTGAAAGTCATCTGCGGATTGAGCCGCGCCAGCGTCGTCGCGGCCGCGAGCGTGAGGTCGTAGGTGAGGTGGCGGTAGCGCTCCTCGCTCATGCCGATCGAGGAGACGCCGAGGCAGAAAAAGCAGGCGTCGAAGCCTGTGAGCTCGGCTTCGATCGCTGAATAATTCAGGAAGTCATCGTGGATGATCTCGGCGAACTTGGCGTCGCGCACGCCGGTCGGGCTGCGGCCGACCACGAGCACGCGACTGATGCCGGGATCGATCAGGCACTCGCGCAAGACGCCCTGCCCGACCATGCCGGTCGCACCGAAGATGATCACGCGCATCGGGCGTCCCCAAGGACGTCGCGGCTCATGCGGCGACCGCGATATCGTCGAAGGATACACCGGTCAGCGTTGCCGAGACATCCCACAGCATCGCAGCCGCGGCAAAGTCCTTCGCCTGCGGCATGATCCTCGCGGGCGCGGGCGTCCCCTTCAGTTCGTAGAATCCGTTCGGACCGTAATAGCCGCCCGGTTCAGCACCGGGCGAGGCCGCCGCGAACAGCGTCGGCAACGCGCCTTCGGCCGCGGACTGGCTCATCAGCGGCTGCAGCAACCGGCCGACCCGCCACTGGAATGTGTTGGCGCCCGGCCCGTTCGAAATGAGATCGGTCCGCGCATAGCCGGGATGCGCGGCAAGGCTCGTCACACCCCAGCCGGCGGCGAGGCTGCGGCGCTGCAACTCCAGCGCAAACATCAGCATCGCGAGCTTGGACTGGCAATAGGCCCGCCAGGGACGATAGGAATGCTTGCCTTGCAGATCGTCGAAATTGATCGCGCCGGAGCGGTGCGCAAGGCTGGAGAGATTGACGACACGCGGCGCCTTAGCGCGGCGAAGCTGCGGCAGCAGATGCGCCGTCAGCGCGTAATGGCCGAGATAGTTGGTGCCGAGCTGCATCTCGAAACCGTCCGCCGTCTGCTGCCGCTTCGGCAGCGCCATCACGCCGGCATTGTTGACGAGGAGATCGAGCTGCTCGTTGCCGGCGGCAAAGCGCCTGGCGAAATCGGCGACGGAGGCGAGGCTGGCGAGGTCGAGATGCTCATAGGCGATCAAGGCGTTGGGAAACCGCTCGCAAATGCCCTCGATCGCCCGCAGGCCCTTTGCGTCGCTGCGCCCGGTGAGTATGACAATGGCACCGGCGCCCGCCAGCGCCATCGCGGTCTCATAACCGAGCCCGCCGGTGGCGCCGGTCACGACCGCGGTCATGCCGCTGAGGGAGGGAATGTCTGCCGTGGTCCAGTCGGTCATGCCGTGTCTCCGTTCGGCCTTACAAAAAGCCCGCGACGGGTCTAAATGTGCACTGAGTGCAACTTTGCAAGAGGTGAAATGATTTGAAGGCTTCGAAAGCGGTCAGGAAAGGCGCCAAGCCATTGTCAGCGGCGGCAAAATCGCCGCCCTCCGCCGGCCTGCGCCAGCGCAAGCAGCAGGAGACTCGTGAGCGGCTGACCCGCGCAGCGATGGCGCTGTTCCTGGAGCGCGGCTTCGAGGCCACCACCATCGACGACATCGCGGCAGCTGCCGACGTCTCGCGCCGCAGCTTCTTCCACTACTTCGCGTCGAAGGAGGACGTCGTCTCCGCCTGGCAGGAGGACGCCGCGGCCGCGCTGGTCATCGAGATCCTGGCACGGCCTGCGGAGGAATCGATGCTGACAGCGGCGGAGAACGCGATCGCAGCGGCGGTCAAGCGGATCGATCCCGCGGAAGCCGCCGCAATGTCGCGGCTCAAGCGCGACAATCCTGCGCTACAGGCGCGCGACCAGCTCAAGTACGAGAAGCTCGAGCGCGCGCTGGCGGAAGGGCTGGCGCGGCGTGCGAGAAACAAATCGGACCAGCTGAAGGCGCGGCTCGTCGCGATGATCTCGACCGGCGCGATGCGCGTCGGCGGCGAGAGCTGGATCGGCGAGGGTGTACGCGAAAAGCCGGAGGCGTTCGTGAAGCGAACGTTCGACGCGATCAGGGCGATATTGAAGTGAGTGTTCTCTTCCTTTCCCCCTTGTGAGAGGGGGCGATCCGCGAATTCAATCGCGAGTATCGTAGGGTGGGCAAAGCGAAGCGTGCCCACCGCCTCCGTGGCCGGGCTGGATCGATGGTGGGCACGGCGCAAGTGCGCCTTTGCCCACCCTACGAATCCGGGCTCGCGGAGAGAGCACCTCACCTGTCTCGCCGCTTCACTCCTTGAAAAACGCCAGCAGGTCGGCGTTGATCGTTTCGGCATGGGTGGTCGGCATGCCGTGCGGAAAACCCTTGTAGGTTTTCAGGATGCCCTTCTTGAGCAGCTTGGCCGAGAGCGGCGCGGAGTCGGCATAGGGCACGATCTGGTCGTCGTCGCCATGCATCACCAGCACGGGGACGTTGATCTTCTTCAGATCCTCGGTGAAGTCGGTCTGCGAGAACGCGACGATGCCGTCGTAATGCGCTTTGGCGCCGCCCATCATGCCCTGGCGCCACCAGTTCTCGATCACCGCTTCCAGTGGTTTTGCGCCGGGGCGGTTGTAGCCGTAGAACGGGCCCGCCGCGATATCACGGTAAAATGCGGAGCGGCCGGCGGCGAGCTGGGCCTGGAAATCATCGAACACGCTCTTCGGCAGGCCGCCGGGATTGGCCGCGGTCTGCACCATCAGCGGCGGCACCGCTGAGAGGATCGCAGCCTTCGCGATCCGACTCTCGCTGTGACGGGCGATGTAGTGCACGACCTCACCGCCGCCGGTGGAGTGGCCGACATGGATGGCGTTCTTCAGATCGAGATGCGCGGTAAGCGCAGCGAGATCGTCGGCGTAGTGATCCATGTCGTGACCGTCGGCGACCTGCGCCGAGCGGCCGTGGCCACGGCGGTCATGGGCGATGACGCGATAGCCGCGCGTGACGAAGTACATCATCTGCGCGTCCCAGTCGTCGGCCGACAGCGGCCAGCCATGGCTGAACACGATCGGCTGCCCCGAGCCCCAGTCCTTGTAGAAGATTTCGACACCGTCCTTGGTGGTGATGGTGGGCATGAATGGCTCCTTCAGTGAGAATCAATCCGGGACTCGCAAAAGCGCGAGCCGGCGAACCGGAGATGGTTGTGCGATATCACGAGGTCGATGCCGCGCACCGACCTGAAACGTGCGTTCAAGCAAACGTCATCGGCTTGTAGCGGCGCCAGGCGCCGATCGTGAGCACGACGAAAAACACCAGCACGATGCCCTGCACCACGGCGAACACCGGACCGGAGGGCGGCGCCGGCGGCACGGCAGGCGCGAGCGCGGCGAGCGCCGGCACTTTCAGGAACGACTGGATCACCAGCACGAAGACGTTGAAATAAAGCGAGATCATCGCGGTCACGATGTAGACCGGACGCCAGACCCCGGAGAGATTCATGCCGTAGAGCGCGAAGCAGGCGATCGCGAGCAGCACCAGCGAGATGATGCCGATGATGTGCGAGGGCAGCAGCTCCTTGAACGGAAACAGGAAGCCGGTGGCGCTGGTGAGAATGGTGAACAGCAGGAAGATCGCGGTGAGGCCGGGCATCGACTTCGAGCCGAGCAGGCCGAACATCACGACGAAGCCGGCGACGATCGCGATCAGGCTGATGACGACATGGATCAGTGTAATGGCAGACAGGCTCAATCCAAACATCTCACTCTCTCCATGGGGAAACAGCTAGATGGTATTACGGTCCTCATTGGATGGCTACACACGCAATGTCACAGGCTTGCGCACAGCCATGCGTCATCGTGCGAATCGACAAACGCATGGCTGGATTTTTTGCAGCGCTGTCGCAAAGGACGACAGGCTTTCGACGAAAGTTGAATCGATCCCTCACACGTCCTTGGTGTCGAAGATCAGCAAATCGGCGCCACCGCTGGCGAATTTCGGCACGTCGGCGCCGGTCGCCTTGCCTTCGGGACTGGCGAATGCCGCCTGGATGTCGGCCACGCTGTCGAAGGTGAGGATGGCGACGAGATGGATTCCGGAGGGACCTGCGGGAGATGCGACCGGCCCCTTGCTGACGGCGTATTTCTTCAGGCCGGGAAGCTTCTTGGCGAGCGGGATGTGGGTCTCGGCATAGTATTTGTCGAAGGCGGCAGCGTCCTTGGGTGTTTTGTACAGCACGACGATTTCAGCCATTGAGTCCTCCCTTGGGAATCCTTGTTTTTCCACGCGCGATTGGCCTCGCGACGAGACGATAGTCTGTGGGACGCAGCAAGATGGCAAGCCGGATTCGGCTTGCCATTCCCTTGCCTTCTCCTTGACTAAAGCGCCGGTTTTGCGGCGTCGCCGAGATAGCCGTGCAGGGAGGCCACGACCTGGGCGCCTTCGCCGATGGCACCGCCGACGCGCTTGACCGAGCCGGAGCGGACATCGCCGACGGCGTAGACGCCGGGCACCGAGGTTTCGAGCGGCGCCACCAGCTTGCCCTGGTTCAGCTCGGACTGCGCGCCCGTCACGACGAAGCCGCCGCGATCGAGCGTCACGCCGCAGCCGTCGAGCCAAGACGTGGCGGGATCGGCACCGACGAACAGGAAGAGATTGCGGATGTCGGCTTCATCCTCATCGGCCGACAGGCGGCTCTTCCAGCGGATGCGCCGCAGCAGCGAGGTCTCGTCGCCTTCGAGCGCGGTGATCTCGGTGTTGAACATCAATTCGATGTTCGGCGTCGCTTCGATGCGCTCGATGAGATAGCGCGACATGCTGGCGCCCAGGCCGCCGCCGCGGATGATCATCAGCACCTTCTTTGCGTGGCCCGACAGGAACACCGCGGCCTGGCCCGCCGAATTGCCGGCGCCGACCAGCGCCACCTCCTCGCCGGCGCAGAGTTTCGCCTCGACCGGGGAGGCCCAGTACCAGACGCCGCGGCCCTCGAACTTGTCGAGATTCGCGATATCGGGCCGGCGATAGCGCGCGCCGCTCGCAACCACCACCGCGCGCGAGCGCAAGGTGTCGCCGCAATCCAACGCCAGCGCGAAGGTGCCGCCACTGCGCGAGCAATCCAACGAGCTCACCGACATCGGAATCATGATGTCGGCGCCGAACTTCTGCGCCTGGGTGAAGGCGCGGCCCGCCAGCGCCTGGCCGGAGATGCCGGTCGGGAAACCCAGATAATTCTCGATGCGCGCGCTGGCGCCGGCCTGACCGCCGAAGGCGCGGGTGTCGACGACCGCGACCGAGAGACCTTCGGAGGCCGCGTAGACCGCGGTCGCCAGCCCTGCCGGTCCGCAGCCGACGATCGCGACGTCGTAGATGCGGTCGTCCTTGGCCCCGCCGATCATGCCGATGGCGCGGCCGAGCTCGGTCTCGCTGGGATTGCGCAGCACCGTGCCGCCGGCCGTGACGACGAGCGGCCAATCTTCCGGCTTCGGCGAATAGCGCGCGATCAGCTCGGCGGCGTCGTGCTCGCTGTCGGGATCGAGCAGATGATGCGGCTGACCGTTGCGGGTTAGAAAGCCCTGCAGGCGCACCACGCCGGCGGAGTTCGATGGCCCGATCAGCACGGGGCCGCCGATGCCGCCCTGGATCAGATTGACCCGGCGCAGAATCAGCGCGCGCATGATGCGCTCGCCAAGCTCGGCCTCGGCCACCAGCAGCGCGCGCAGCCGGTCCGGCGGGACGAGCAGCACCTCGACATCGCCCTCGGCGCGGCCGTCGACCAGCGCCGGCCGGCCCGAGAGCTGGCCGAGCTCGGCCAGAAATTGCCCCGGTCCCTGATCGATCACCGGGGTGACGTGACCGAGACCGTCGCGCTGGGCGATGGCGACGTGGCCCGCCAGCACCACGAACATGCCGGGCCCGGGCTTGCCGGTCTCGAACAGAAACTCACCGTCCTTATAGTGCCTGAGCTCGCCGAAATGGCGCAGACGCTCGATCTCGACTTGTGTCAGCGTCGGAAAGGTCTGCTCGGGACGCGTGAACTGCGCCATCTGCGCCTCCCGGTCGGTTCGTTGCACCTCGTCCTGCACCATCGTCATTCCCGCTCATTCCAAAAATCCAGCTACCGGCCTTCAAGCGCCGGTCTTGCCGGCGGTCCCCTCATTTAGGGAACCTTCGTCGTTCTGCGAGGGCTCGGTGATTGCGGCGCGCTCGCGCGCCTGCAGCTTCCGCCGCTTCAGGTTTTCGCGCAGCGCCGATTTCAGCCGGTCGTCCCGGGATCCCCGGCCCTGTTGCGAATTCTGGCTCGTGCTCTTGTCGTTCCGGTCAGTCATCAAAAGTCCATCGCAGCGATCGGCCATAACATGCCCAACGAACATGGCAGCTCAAGAGGCGAGCGCGATCCGATCGTGCGAAACTCGAAATGGATCGAATCCGCCCCCCAGGCCAACTGGCCAGTTGGGCGGGATATCGCCCCCTAATCGGCGGAAAGTCAGCCGTTTCAAGCGAAAACGGGCATTTTGGCCCCGATATCGGCCCGATTTTCTCGTTTTGACGGGGCTAGCAAGCTTGCACAGGAGGGGGGCTTGTGGCAGATATCGGCCCGCTTGGTAGGCCCCTGTAGCGGCCGATTCTGATCCCAGCACATGCTGCCGTAGCTCAGTGGTAGAGCACTCCATTGGTAATGGAGAGGTCGACAGTTCAATCCTGTCTGGCAGCACCATTCTCTTCGTTCAATCAGACATGAATCAGCGTTCTCGCGGCATCTGACGCCCGAGTTTTGCTCTTCTCTTTCGCCCTCCTCTGTGAAGAGGGCGCAGGGAAGGCCGGGTGCCGGCTGGCACCCACGGTCCACTGTGCGAAGGCATACGCAGAAAACTTGCACAGCGGCATACAGGTGAAGCCCAACACACGGCCTTCCCTGCGCGATGGTTTGACGGCTTATGCCTGCTCTCCCCGGAGCCGAGTTCCTTCTGGCCTCCGTCACCTCGCGAATTGGCGATGTCTCCAGGCCCGGTTGAGCCTCAAAACATCTCCGCAAGGCTTGACCGTAGCAACGACGGTCAGGACCACATGGTTTTGCCGTACGCAACTGCGCCGTCCGTCCGCACGGAGCAAGACCTCACGAGGTTCATCTCGCCCTGGCCCCGCTTCCCGTGCCCGACGCAGCCGCGTCCACCGCACCCCGATCCACGTTCGTTACGACGTACGATCGCCCCTCTCCGGGGACCAGGATGGCGCGATATTGCCGCAAATCCGAATTTCGGTAAAGCGGAATATTTTTGCTGCGGGGTATTGACGGGTTTCGCGCGGGAAGCGGGTGTTTTGCCCGACGGGCAAATTGACCTGCATGGAGAACACAGGCCCGACGACAGCTCCCAAAGACCTGATTGCCGAGGCTCCGCTGCGCAGGTAAGGTTAATTCTTCCTTTCGATTGTCGGTAAAATTTTATCTATTATCGTCTTCTCATTCATGACGAACCAGGGGCTCCGATAGTGTTTGCGTTTTGCCTGATCGTGACTGGGACTGTGCTGCTTCTGACCGGCTTGGTTGCTTTCGGCTTTCACAGAAACTCGCTGCACTCGATGGCGCTGCTGTAGCCGAGCCAGGCTTCCCCTGGACGTCCGGATCTCTGGCCAAGTCCTGAGCATACGCGGCTGGATTACGAGCGATCACGCCCGCTTCAGCGGACTTGCAGGTCGTAGCTCGTAGGATGGGTAGAGCGAAGCGAAACCCATCAGCGTCGCTCGGTGACGAAACATGATGGGTTGCGCAAGTGCTCTACCCATCCTACGGGCTGAACCGTCGCGGGCATTGCCGCGGACGCGTCACATGGAGCGCCACGATAGCTCGAACGTTCCGTTCGCGCCTGGTTCAAAAGGCTCGACTGTGACAACGGCGCTTGGATTGAGAGGCCCATAGATGTGCGGGTAAAGCTTGCCGTTCCCTGCATCCTCGTACCGAATGGGCGACGTCACGCGATCGGGATCGATGACCAGCAAAACGAGACCGCGTTGCCCACGGAACAGATAATTGGCGACTTCAACGACTTGATCGGACGTTGAACAATGGATGAAGCCCTCGGTGTCGAACGACGGAGAGCGGTATTCGCTACTCTTCGCTACGTCCCATCGTGTGGGTGAGCAGATGTGAAAGATCATGAGCGTTGCATTCCCGCAATTCGACGCACCCCTGCACCACAACCTAGAATAAATTTAGCGCACCAGCGAAGCAAGAAGTTGCAGCGCATCGACACGCCCGAACCGTGGCCCCCCTTACCGACATTCGAGCTGCGTCGCTCAAGGCCTGCCCCATTGCGGACCATACGTTGGCGATCTTTTCGAGAAGATACAGTCGCACTGTCCGTTTGCCCTCCATAGTGATAATCTCATGTCTCGCGGTCTGTCCGGGAGGACATAATGGGATGGTTTGACGGGCTGTTTGGAAGGACGTCGGCGCCTACGACCCCACTCTTTGCGAGATTCAGGCGGAAGTCACGGGCCCCGACTGATCCTGATCTTCTGAGGATTGCCAAGGACCGAAAAGGGCATGTCTCGAAGAGAGCCGTGAGAGATGAATATAATCGGCTGCTCCTGGAGAAGTACGCGCACGACAAGTCGTGACTTCCAGCTCGCAGGACGGGCCGAGCAAAGCCCGTAGGATGGGTAGAGCGAAGCGAAACCCATCAGCATGTCGCTCGTGACGAAACGTGATGGGTTTCGCAAGTGCTCTACCCATCCTACGCGCTAGCACGGTCAATTGCCGTCGCCCACCTGATGTGCGGCGAAGCGATCGTCGGAGCGGCGCAGCCGTCGGCACAGCTCGCGATTGATGTTCTGCAGGACGATCACATAGGCGTGGATATCGGCCTTGTAGCAGGCGTAGAGCTTTCGGGCCGTCAGCTCGTACAGCACGGTCGGGCTCTCCGTGACCACCGTGGCCGAGCGATTTTGCATTTCGATCAGCGTCATCTCACCGAAGAAATCACCAGGCGCCAGACGGGAAATCGGGACGACGCTCCCTGAATTCGTGCGTTTGCTCACCGCCAGCCGTCCGGACTTGACGATGAACATCGAGCGTCCCGGCTCGCCCTCGGCCACGACGGTTGCTCCGGCATCGAAGCGGCACTCGACCAGCATCGAGATCAGGAGGTCGAGGCTCGGATCCGGAAGACCGCCGAAGAACGGCGTCGCCAGCAGGAACGCTTTCAGATCGGGGGCCGTGACAGTCATCGCGCGAGGATACGCCCCGTCGCTACTTGCGGCAAGCAAAGCAGATTGGCGCTGACAGCGCCCGGCATTGCTTGAAAGTCGCGTAGCCCGGATGGTGCGTGAGCGTAATCCGGGACCATCGGCCGCGAACGCAATCATCCCGGATTGCGCTTCGCTCCATCCGGGCTACGAACTATCCGGGCCGGTGCCCTGTGATCGCGTGTGCGCGCGCAAATCAAGGAATATCTCGCCGGCGGACCGGCTGCAGATTCCCATCATCTGCTCGTAGGCGGCACCGTCGTCGAAGTGAATTGTCTGCTCTGGCATGTCGAGATCCTCCCGGCCCGATGACGACCCTTCGCGCGCCATTCTGCGCACAAAGGAGGAAAGCGGGAAAGTCTCGGATGTGACCCGGTCGGCGCGGTCACTGCCGCGCAATGCTCTCTCCGCGCAGCGCCCTTCGCTTTCGCCACACCTGGAGGTCAATCATGACTTTCATGGTCGCCGCGAGGACGAGCGCACACAGCGCCGCCTTCGAGATCGTCTCCATCGTGCCCTCGATCAGCAGGCAATGAACGACGCTGCCTGCGACGATGACGATCGCGAGCGGCATATGGACGAAGCGCCAGGTTCGCGGCCGCAATCCCAGGCGCCGACGCAGCAGCGCCAGCAGCGCAACGATGAAGATCGCCCACATGGCGGTCACGCCAAAGGGGGAGAACGGCGTCGGCGATGTGTAGGACAGGGCATCGATCATATCTGGTGGGCTGGTGATCCAGAGGCCGGCGACATGGATCACGATCGCAAGGGCCAGCGCGCCGCCGATCCAGTGATGGACGCGCCGTCCGCGATAGGCCGACAATCCCGGCAGGTAGCCGCCGATCAGTAGCGGCTGAACCAGCACGAGGCCGAGGGCAACGATGCCGGCAAATCCGGCGAGGATGTAAATTGGACCGCGCCATGCGAGCTGCTCGCTTGCCGCAGCAAGCGCGATCGGCACGCCGACGGCCAAGGCAAGAGCGGCCCAGATCAGGATCACCCGCGCCAATTTCCACCGCGTCATTCGCTGGCCCGGTCAGGCCGGCTGCAGGACGAAGTGCGCCTCGAGGCTGGTCTCCTTCGCGCTCCGCATCACCGGGCGCAGGAAGACGGTCTTGAACTCACCGCTGTCATAGGCGAGGTGACCATGCGGCTGGCCGAAGATCGGAATGATCTGCGGCATCTCGAGCCGGAACTTGCCGTCCTTGTCGGTGAGCGTGGCGCCGTGACTCTGCGGCTCGTGCTCCTGACCTTCGACCGTATGCGCCCAGATCTGGATGCGCTGTCCGGCCAGCGGCGCGCCGTCGCCGGCGCGCCGGACGGTGCCGCTCATCCAGAAGCCGCCCTTGCCGATCCGGTCCACGATCGCCGCGCCCTTGCGGTAGTTGTTCGCCCCGCCCGACATCGACTCGGTCGGCACGAGGCCGTCCGCGCGGGCGGGCAGCAGGAGCCCGGGCACGCCTGCGGCCAGAATTCCGGTTGCAAGAACGGAGCCGCCGGCGGCGAGGAGGTTGCGGCGATTGAGTACGACAACGGTCATGTCAGTTCCTCCCGGCGGCCGTGCAATGGCTCCGCCAAGGGTACAACAACAGGTGCAAAACGCCCAGTTGGGACAAAGGACGCAACAGGTCGCAATAACAGTGTTGTGAACGGGCGTGCGGGCCGCTCAGACAGCTGAGTAGGATGGGTAGAGCGAAGCGAAACAGCTTTGCTCGATGACGAAACATGATGGGTTTCGCAAGTGCTCTACCCATCCTACGCGCTATTCAGCTGCGCTTGCCCTGTCGTTCAAGGCGGAGCCTTTGTGCTCTCATGCGTTTGATCTCTTCATTGAGAGCGTCGGTTTTTTCATCGAGGCGTGAATTCTCTGATTTCGGCTCGTCGCGCTGACGTATCTTTTCGAGCGCTTTCTCAACCGAGAGCTTGGTCGGATCGGCCATGATACCTCTCCAGAAGGACATCGAAGCAACCAATGTTGGAAAGCCTGGGTTCGAATGTTGACGTAAGTCAAGCCCACGCTGAAAGCCCGCTGGGTCAAAAACGTTGTCTGGGCGGTTCGCCGGTCACCCGCGACAATTTCGAATGGCACAATTGCGCCCGTGTTGAACCGACACCGCAACGCTAACATTCGGGCCGGACGGTATTACATATGGAGGCCCGGCGCCTTGCGCCCCTCACCGGTATCCTCGCATGATCCCCTTCTCCGTGCTCGACCTCGCTCCCATCCGTCAGGGCGGCGATGCGTCGCAGGCGTTTCGCAACTCGCTTGATCTCGCCCAACACGCGGAGAAATGGGGCTTCAAGCGGTTCTGGCTGGCCGAGCATCACAACATGACGGGCATCGCGAGTGCGGCGACGTCGGTGGTGATCGGGCACGTCGCGGGCGGGACGAAGACGATCCGCGTCGGATCCGGCGGGATCATGCTGCCGAACCATTCGCCGCTGGTCATCGCCGAGCAGTTCGGCACGCTGGAGTCGCTCTATCCCGGACGGATCGATCTCGGGCTCGGGCGGGCGCCGGGCACGGACCAGTTCACCGCGCGGGCGCTGCGACGCGACCTCGCCACCACGTCCGAGAACTTTCCGCATGACGTGCTGGAATTGCAGGCGCTGCTCGGCGATGTGCAGCCGAACCAGGCGATCCGCGCCGTGCCCGGCATGGGGACCAAGGTGCCGCTCTGGATCCTGGGCTCGAGCACCTTTGGCGCGCAGCTTGCGGCCATGCTCGGCCTGCCCTTCGCGTTCGCCTCGCATTTCGCGCCGCAGATGATGATGCCGGCGCTGCGCGAATATCGCGCGCGCTTCGAGCCCTCAGTGCAGCTCGACAAGCCCTATGCGATGGTCGGCGTCAACGTGTTCGCCGCGGACACCGATGCGGAAGCGCAGCGGATGTTCTCCTCGCTGCAGCAACAGTTCATCAACTTACGCCGCGGCACGCCCGGTCCGCTGCCGCCACCGGTGGACGACATGGACGCGCTGTGGTCGCCGGCCGAGAAGGCCGGCGTCGGCCAGTCGCTGTCCTGCTCCGCGGTCGGCTCGCCCAGCGTCGTCGAAGAGAAGCTGAAGGCACTGATCCTTGAGACCGGCGCGGACGAATTGATGACGACGGGGCAGATCTACGACCACGCCGCGCGGCTGCGCTCGTTCGAGATCGCAGCCGAGGTGCGCGACCGCCTGGCGGCGTCGCCCAATCGCTGAACCAGGCTCCGGCTGGAACATGCGTGAGATTGCAGGCCCCGCAATGCTGTCCTAAACTCGGGACATAGAAGGGTAGTGTAGCGCCGATCCCTCAAGGCCCGATCGGAGGATCGACGATGGATGTGATCCGCAGCCGCGCATTCGAGTTCATCGAGACCGTCGAAAGGCTGTCCGACACCGCGAGTGTCCTGGACGCAATGGGACGCATGCTCGGCCAGTACGGCCCCGACCAGTTCTGCTGCGCCTATGTCGCCCCGCTCTCGACCGAAGTCCCGCGCGAGGCCGTTCTCGCCCATCGGCTGCCGCCCGGCTTTCTGGATATGTATTCCACCGAGCAGTTCGTCTGGGACGATCCGGCGCTGCGCTACTGCAAGACGACGCTGCGCCCGTTCCGATGGTTCAGGGAAGCGCCGTTCGATCCGACCCGGGAGCCGCGCGCGGTCGAACTGGTCCGCCGCGCCCGCGACTTCGGGCTGCGCGACGGCGTGATGGTCCCTATCGCTTCACCCGCCAACCGCATCGGTCAGGTGTTCTTCGGCGGCCGCGAAATCGATCTGCCGGAGCGTGATTTGCCGGCTCTGCATCTCATGGCGCTTTATGCCTTCGACCGCGCGCTGGCACTGCGCGGCCGGCCCGAGGCACGAACACTCGCGCTGTCAATGCGTGAGTGCGAGGTGCTGACGCTGGCCGCGATCGGGCGATCCACCGAGGAGATTGCCGACGCCTTGACGATCTCGGCGCGCACCGTGAAGGCGCACGTCAAGAGCTGCTGCAAGAAGCTCGGCGCGACCACCCGCACGCAGGCCGTGATGATCGCCATGCGCGACCGGATCATCTCGCCCTGATCGCGCTACGGGGCGGTGCAGACGAAGCTCTCGGCCGTCTCGATGCTGCCGCTGCCGAGATAGCGAGCCTGGCGAGAATAGGGGCACAACGGCCGGCTGCGCCCCGGCCAGGGCGTCGTCGCGCCGGCGCGCGCCTCGATGCGCTCCGGCGCGCGGCCCTGCTCGACCCAGGCCACTAGTGGTGTCAACACGTCGAAGCTATCGGTGGCAGGGCCTCCCGAGCAATGGTTCATGCCGGGCACGAGGAAGAGGCGGGCGAATTTGGCCGTCTCCTTCTCTCCGCCTGCGGCATTCGCGAGCCGCTTGTACCAGTCCAGCGTATCCAGCGCCGAGAACGTGGGATCGCTGACGCCGTGATAGAGCAGCAGCTTGCCGCGCCGCTGACGGAACGCGGAGAGATCGACTGAATTTGCGGAGATCGTCTGCACGGAGGATTCCGGCATCGCAGCGCTCGTGCCGAAAATCCCGGCATGGGCGGCCGTGACATCCACAGTGCGGTAGAAGTCGTAAACGGCCTCCGCTTCACTCGCCAGCGGCGAATGGGGTGGGGTCATGTAGAGATATGCCAGGGTCGCGCCAAAGGACACGTTGAAGGCGTTGACGCGGCTGTCGGGCGCGGTGCCCAGAATCCAGCGCCGCCATCCCTCCGTGGCAATTCCGGAGTCGTATGGATAGGGCGCGTAGATCCGGCGGCCTTGTGCCGTGGTCGGCCCCTCGAAATAGTTTTCGAGCGCTGCGACCTGGGCGCCGGAGAGACAGCTCGCGGTCTTCTCGGCGGGACATTGCAGCGTGCGCGGCGAAAAGCGACAGGCGGGCACATTATCGATGATGCCGTCGGCAAGTCCGTCGGCTTCATCGCAGGACTGAACGACCGCCTTGGAGAGCAATTCCATATCCGCCCTCGACAGCGCCTCCGCCAGAATGGGGCGGCCATCCGGAGCTTTCGGCGCAATCGCCGCGAAGCCTTGCGTCGAGGCGGCTCCTGCAAGTCCCTTCTCCGGCATTCGAAAAGCCGGGGCACCGGCGGCGACCCCATCGAAGTGCTCCGGGAAGCGCTGCGTGAGCACCATTCCGTGCCGCCCGCCGTTGGAGCAGCCCAGGAAATAAGAGTATGTCGGCAAGCGGCCGTAATAGGCCTGGATGAATTGCCTGGCCCGCCGCGTCACGACATCGTCGGCGCGATAGCCGAAATCGATCCGCGCCTGCGGGTCGAGGCCGAAGCTGGCGCCGCCGAGTGGGCCCGGCGCATTACTGTGCCCGGCATCGGTCGTGACCGTCGCGTATCCCTGGTTGAGCGCACTCGGCTGTCCGCCGCCGGGCAGCGCATCTCCGTTGCCGAGAACGCCGTCAGTGCCTCCCTGCCCCTGGAACACGAAGCGGCCGTTCCACGCCTCCGGCAATCTGAGATGCAGGCCGATGGCGAATTTCTGGCCGTCGACGCCGGTGCGCTCGTCCAGATAGGCGATCACTTCGCAATGCGCGGGCAGTCCACCGGCCGACGGACGCGGCTGAGCTTCGCTGATGCGCATCGCCGGACCAGTCTCCGACTGGAGCCGATCACATGCCGTCACGGGCGAGAAGCTGTCGCTGTCGCTGCCGGCGGCCGCGGTCCCGGCGGAGACAATGGCTCCGATGAGGGCAAGCGCCGCACACAGCCAAAACTGGCGGTGCAGCCTTCGTCGTGCCGAGACCCTCAACATGCGCCTCCGATCGTGAACGCCCCGACTAGTCCGGAAAGCCGAACAGCTTGGCCGGATTGTGCACCAGGATCTTTTCCAGCTCGGCCTGGTCGGGCGCGTAGCGGTACATCAGCTCGAGCAGATCGGCATCGTTCGGCGGCTGCTTGACGGAGACCGGGTGCGGCCAGTCGCTGGCCCAGACGCAGCGGTCGGGGGCGGCCTCGATATAGGCGCGCGCGATCGGGATGACGTCGTCATAGGGTGCGCCGGCCTTCGAGGTCTTCTCGCCGAGCGACAGCATGACCCAGAAATTGCCCTTGGCCAGCAGCTCCAGCATCTTGCGGAGATTCGGATCGTTCCTGCCGGCCTCGGGGTCGGGGCGCGCCATGTGGTCGATCAGCACGGGGACGTCGAGGTTCTCGTACTTGGCGACGCTCGACATGATGCCGTCCTTCTCCGGCTGGATCTTGACGTACCAGCCGAGCTCGCGGATGCGCGCGATGGCGCGGGCGAAGTCGGCATCCGAGAGCACGGCGCCAAGCTCCTGACGGAAGCTGAAACGCGCGCCGCGCACGCCGGCATCATGCAGCTTGGAAAGATAGGAGTCGCTCGCCTCGGCGAACACCAGCGCATTGGCGCAGCCGCGATAGTTCGGGCCCATCGCGGCGAGGCCGTCGAGCACGACGGCATGGTCGGCGCCGTAGGTCGTGGTCTGCACGATGATGCCGCGCTCGATGCCGAGCGTCTTGTGCATGCGCAGCGCCGCTTCCCAGGTCGCGGTCGGCATTCGATAGGCGGCGCCGGGGCGCTCCGGATATTTGTCGATCGGCCCCAGCACGTGGAACTGGCTGTCGATGGTCTTTGGCGGCGGCGCCTTCACCGGGCGGCGCGGATTGGGATCGAACGGCAGATAGGTCGGCATGCGCAAAACTCCTCAGTCGATCACGGCGGTGAAGTCGCACTGCACCAGCGCCCCGCCATCCATATTGTCCATCGGCAGCGCGTGGCGCGCCGGGCGCGAATGCTCGTCCGGAAACATCTTCAGCCACTCGACATTGACCGGGCCGCGCTGCGAGCGGTCCTTCAGCCACACCGTCATCTTGATGATGTCGTCGGTGGTGCCGCCGGCGGCTTCCACCGTTGCCTTCATATGCGCGAACATGTTGGCGCATTGGGCGTCGAGGCTCTCGGGCATCGCATTGGTCGCGGGGTCGCGGCCGAGGATGACGCCCGACATCACGAGATTGCCGATGCGGCAGGCGTTCGGAATCGGATTGACGTGCTTGAAGCCGCCGATATGGATGCTCTTGCGCCGCGTGTGACCCGTCATGGTGCGTTCCCTGCTTATTGTTGCTTCAGACGAATTGGCACGACACCGAGCCGAAGGCGCCGTAGTCGGCGTGGAATGTGTCGCCGCGGCGGATGTCGACCGGACGCGTGAACGATCCCGCCAGCACCACCTCGCCGGCGGCGAGATATTCGTCATGCGGCGCGAGGCGGTTGGCGAGCCAGGCAATGCCGTTGGCGGGATGGTTGAGCACGCCGGCGGCAAGGCCGGTCTCCTCGACCTCGCCGTTGCGGAACAAGAGCGCGCCGATCCATCGCAGATCGGCATCCATCGGGCGGATCGGCCGGCCGCCAAGCACCAGCGCAGCGTTGGCCGCATTGTCCGAGATCGTATCCATCACCTTGCGCGTCTTGCCGGTCTCGGGATCGACGCGATGCATGCGCGTTTCCAGGATTTCCAGCGCGGGCGTGACGTAGTCGGTGGCGTTGAGCACGTCGAAGATGGTGCAATCGGGCCCGCGCAGCGGTGCCTTCAGCACGAAGGCGAGCTCGACCTCGATCCGCGGCGCGTGGAAGCGGTCGAACGGGATCGGCGTGGCATCGGCATAGAACATGTCGGCGAACAGCACGCCGTAATCGGGTTCGTTGATGCCGACCGCGTTCTGCATCGCCTTCGAGGTCAGCCCGATCTTGTGACCCCTGATGACGCGGCCGCGGCCGAGCTGAAGCTTTGTCCAGGTGCGCTGGACCGCGTAGGCATCCTCGATGCTGAAGTCCGGATACTCTTTCGAGAACATCGGGATCCGCGTCTTGGTGCGCTCGGCTTCATCGAGGCGTGCGGCAAGGCGTTCGATCGTAGCGGCGTCCAGCATAACTTATTGCTCCGCCGCGACGGTGTTGCGCAGCACGCCGATGCGGCTCGACTCGACCTCGACGACGTCGCCGATTTTCAGCCAGCGCGGCGGATCGAAGCGCGCGCCGGCGCCCGTCGGCGTGCCCGTGACGATCATGTCGCCGGGCTTCAGCGTCGCGAAGGTCGAGAGATAGGAGATGATGAAATCGAACGGGAACATCAGCCGCTCGGTGGTGTCCTGCTGCCGCACCTCGCCGTTGACGCGCGTCATGATGTCATGCGGTCCGCGCGGATCGAGCTCGTCCGCCGTGACGATCCACGGGCCGATGCTGCCGGAGCGATCGAAATTCTTGCCTTGCGTGACGTTGAACTTGCCGTGGCGCAGCCAGTCGCGGATCGTGCCCTCGTTGCACAGAGTCATGCCGAAGATGTGCGACCAAGCCTTCTCGCGCGGGATGTGTCGGCCGCCCTGCCCGATCACGATGACGAGCTCGCCTTCATAGTCGAGCTGCTCCGAAACCTTCGGCTTCTCCAGCGGCTGGCCGGAGCCGGTCATCGAGGACATGCTGCGCACGAACAGGCTGGGATATTTGGGCAGGTCCGAATTGTCCTTATATTCCGCATTGCGCTCGGCATAGTTGACGCCGATGCACCAGAGCTTTTCCGGCGCCAGCACCGGCGGCAGCAGGACGAGCTTGTCCAGCGCATGATCCGGCTTCTGTCCGGCGATAGCCTCCTGCGCATCGGCCAGCGCGTTGGCCGCGATCAGCGCCTTCACGTCCGAATAGTCGCGGCCGATCCGTTTGGTCAGATCGACCACGCCGCCGTCAACCGCCGCGCCATAGCGCGGCTCGCCGTCCAGGAGATAGCTCAGGAGTCGCATTGTGATTTCCTCCGATGATCTTGAGGCGGCCTGGCCCGCGACGGGCCCGCGCGCTCAGTCTTTCGATTTGGGAGTCTGGAAGACGGTGTTCAGCGTCACGATCTCGCCGAGGCGGGCGTAGCGCGGCCCGCCGATGCGCGCGATCGGGTCGAGCGCTTTGGTTTCGACCTTGCCGTCGTTCACGAGACCGTCGCGCAAATGGAACATCACGACCTCGCCGACGATGAGCCGGCTCTTGGCGTCGCCGAATTCGAGGCACTGGCGGAAGCGGCACTCCATCGCGACGGGTGCAGCGCTAAGCCGCGGCACCTTGATGCGCTCGCAGGGCAGCGTCTCCAGCCCGAGATGCTCGATCTCGCTGATCTCAGGCGGATGCTCGACCGAGCTGTCGTGCACCGCATTCATCAGGGGTGTATCGGCGATGTGGATCACATATTCCTCGGTGTCGAGGATGTTGTGCGCGGTGTCCTTGTAGTCGGCGCCCTTGCGGCCGACGCTGATGGCGAGCATCGGCGGCTTCTGCGAGACGAAGGTGAAGGCGCTGAACGGGGCGAGGTTGAGCACACCCTTGCTCGACAGGCTCGTGACCCAGGCGATCGGACGCGGCACCACGATGCCGGTCATCAGGCGGTAGATGCGCTCGGCGCCGAGCTCGGTGGGGTCAATCCGCATCGATCATTCAGCCCTGATGTTGGCCTTGCGCACGACCGGGATCCACTTGGCGTCCTCGCGCTCGAGATAAGCCCTGAACTCCGCGGGCGTCATCGCCGTTGCTTCACCGCCGAGTTTTTCGAACTTGTCGACGACGCCGGGGTCTTTCAGGATCGCGATCAGCGTCTCGTGCAGCTTGTCCACGACCGGCGCCGGCGTGCCTGCCGGCGCGAACAGGCCGGTGAAGGTCTGGCCATCGAAGTCCTTGTAGCCAAGCTCGACGAAGGTCGGCACGTCAGGCAACGACTTCAGGCGATGCGGGCTGGTGACGGCCAGTGCGCGGAACAGGCCGGCCTTGATGTGCTGGAGGCTGACCGTGAGCTGATCGAATGCGAACTGCACCTGGCCCCCGAGCAGATCGTTGACCGCTGGCGCATTGCCGCGATAGTGCGCGGTCACCCATTGCAGGTCGAGGTTCGACTGCATCAGCTCGCTGAGCAGATGGTTGGTGGTGCCCGGGCCGGGCGAGGCCATGGTCAGTTTGCCGGGCTCGCGCTTGGCGAGGTCGATGAATTCCTTGAAGTTGCTGGCCTGCACCGGCGGATGCACCTCGAGCACCAGCGGCGTCATCGAGATGGTCGAGATGGGAAGGAAATCCTTCTTCCAGTTATAGGCTTCGCGCTTGTTGATCTCGGTCGCGAACAGCACCGGGCCGTTGGCGCCGACGAACAGCGTGTACCCGTCGGGCGCCGACTTCGCGAATGCCTCGCCCGCGATCATGCCGCCGGCGCCGGCCTTGTTCTCGATGATGAAGGGCTGGCCGAGCTTTTCCTGGAGCTTGTCGGCGATGATGCGCGCCGCGCTGTCGACATTGCCGCCGGCCGGGTAAGGCACGATCAGCTTGACGTTGCGCGTCGGCCATTGCTCGCCCGACGCGGGACCTGCCAGCATCGCGGCTGCAGCAGCGATGGCAATCCAGATTAATCTCATGTTAACCTCCCAGCAGCGCTTCCAATTCCAGTATCGAGTGCCGATGACGTCGCGCACGGCATCCCGATCGCGGCGCAATCTCCAGATGCGCACTTTACCTGTCGAGTGAATTGTGGCGTTCTTGTCCATATTATGGACAGAACCAGATTGACCCGCAACGCCATGGAACCGCGGCAGGGCGCGCAGGCGATCCGGCGCGCGCTCGCGGTGCTGCGTATTCTTGCCGCAGGCCGTGAGGACGGTGTGCCATTGGCCGAGGTGGTGCGGACCACCGGCCTCACCCGTCCGACCGTGCATCGCATCGTCCATGTGCTGATCGAGGAAGGCATCGTGGAACGGCACGCGCGCACCGGCCGCTATGCCATCGGCAACCAGGTGCCGGAGCTCGCGCTGGCGCGTCCCCGGCCATCGCGGCTGCTGATCGCTGCCAATCCCTCGCTGCAACGTGCATCCGCCGCGATCGGCGACACGCTGTTCCTGACCGTGCGCACCGGCAACGACACGCTGTGCGTCGACCGCAGGATCGGCGTCTATCCGATCCAGGTGCTGTCGATCGAGGTCGGCGCGCGCCGGCCGCTCGGCGTCTCCAGCGCAGGCGTCGCCATCCTGGCCGCGATGCCGGCGCAGGAGGCGCGAAAGATCGTCGCGGCCAATGAGAAGCGGTTCGAGGCCTACCGGACCGATGTCGCGACGGTGCTCGGCGAAGTCACCGCCGCGCGACGGCTGGGATACGGCATGAGGGAGATCGGCCTCGTGCAGGGCACGAAATCGATCTCGACGTGGATCAAGACCCCGGACGGGCAGCCCGCCGCGGCAATGACCGTCTCCGCCGTTCGCACGAGGCTCGGACCTCGGCGCGAGCAGGAGGTCGCGGAGATTTTGTTGCGGGAGGCGCGCGCGATCGAGCAAGCCATCGGCGGCTAGCTTCGCCTCTCTCCGCGCGCGGGGAGAGGCCGGAATTCGAGCGAAGCTTGAATTCCGGGTGAGGGGAGCCTCTGCGAGTCCAACTGCCACCGTGATCGCGGAGAGAGCCCCTCACCCCAACCCTCTCCCCGTAAGAACGGGGCGAGGGAGCACACCGGCGATGCAGAGAGAGCTCGCCTCAATCATGTCACGGCTGCGCGCCGCACAAGACGCTGTCAATGGGCTGACGTGCCGTTTCATTTTATGGCACAACGGCCGCCATCGCCGACCGACCAACGAGGCCACGCATGCCCGCGCCAAAGCCGCCTGCCTTCGAGACCCTGAGCCTGCATGCGGGCCAGCATCCGGATCCCACGACCGGTGCCCGCGCGGTGCCGATTTACCAGACCACGTCCTACGTGTTCCAGGATTCCGACCACGCCGCCGCGCTGTTCAACCTGGAGCGCGCCGGCCACATCTATACGCGCATCTCCAATCCGACCACCGGCGTGCTGGAGGAGCGGCTCGCGGCGCTGGAAGGCGGCGTTGGCGCGATCTGCACGGCGAGCGGCCAGGCGGCGATGCATCTGGCCATCGCCACGCTGCTGAGCGCCGGCGACCACATCGTGGCGTCGAGCTCACTCTATGGCGGCACCATCAATCTGCTAGCCCATACGCTGCCGCGCTTCGGCATCACCACGACCTTCGTGAAGCCGCGCGATCTCGATGCGTTTCGCGCCGCGATCAAGCGGAACACGAAGCTCGTGATCGGCGAGACCATCGGCAACCCTGGCCTCGAGGTGCTCGACATTCCCAAGGTCGCGGCGATCGCGCATGAGGCAAAGATTCCTCTGCTGATCGACAACACCTTTGCCACGCCCTATCTGAGCCGCCCGATCGAGCTTGGGGCGGACATCGTGATGCATTCGGCGACCAAATGGATCGGTGGCCACGGCATCGCGATCGGCGGCGCCCTCATCGACGGCGGCAGCTTCGACTGGCGCGCATCGGGCAAGTTCGGCGTGCTGACCGAGCCCTATGGCGGTTATCACGGCATCGTCTTCGACGAGCAGTTCGGCACCGCGGCCTTCATCATGCGCGCGCGCACCGAGGGCCTGCGCGATTTCGGCGCCTGCCTGTCGCCGACCAACGCATTCCAGCTCTTGCAGGGCGTCGAGACGCTGGGCGTGCGCATGGACCGCCACATGCAGAACACGCAACTGGTGCTGGAGGCGCTGAAATCCAACAAGGCCGTGGACTGGGTGCTGCATCCCTCGCTCGAGGACCACACCGACTACCAGCTCGCCAAGACGCTGCTGCCGCGCGGCGCCGGCTCGATCGTCTCCTTCGGCATCAAGGGTGGCCGGCCCGCGGGCCGCAAGTTCATCGGATCCCTGCGCATGATCAGCCATCTCGCCAATGTCGGCGATGCCAAGACGCTGGTGATCCACCCCGCCTCGACCACGCATCAGCAGATGGACGCCGAGCAGCTCAAGGCTGCCGGCATCGGCGAAGAGCTGGTGCGGCTCTCGGTCGGCATCGAGACCGCCTCCGACATCATCGACGACCTCAACCAAGCGCTGCGCATCTCGCAAAAGGCCTGACACCATGAAGCTTTCCGTCAACGGCACCGATGTGTTTGTCGCAACCGGGGGCCGCGACTTCGACAAGTCCCTGCCCGCGGTCGTCTTCATCCATGGTGCCGGCTTCGATCATTCGACCTGGGCACTGCATACGCGCTGGTTCGCCCATCACGGTTTTTCCGTTCTCGCGCCCGACCTGCCCGGCCACGGCCGCTCGGCGGGCCCTTCGCTCGGCAGCATCGCAGAGATGGCCGACTGGACGGCGGCGCTGCTCGATGCGGCGGGAGCTGCGAAGGCGCATCTGATCGGCCACTCCATGGGGTCGCTGATCTCGCTGGAGACCGCCGCGCGGCACCCCGACAAGGTCTCTGCGCTCAGCCTGATCGGCACCGCCGCAACCATGACGGTCGGCCCGGATCTGTTGAAAGCCGCCGAGGCCAATTCGCAGGATGCCAACGACATGGTCGCGATCTGGGGCCTCGGCTTCAACGCGGAACTCGGCGGCAGCCTCGCGCCGGGTCTGTGGATGCATGGCGGCGCGCAGGCCGTGCTGAAGGCTTGCGAGCCGGGCGTGCTGTTCAGGGATTTGTCGGCCTGCAATGCCTACGCGAATGCGCTTCCCGCTGCGGCAAGCGTGAAAGTGCCGACGACGCTCATTCTCGGCGAACGGGACATGATGACGCCGGCCAAGGCCGGCAAGGCGCTTGCGGCCGCGATCCCGCATGCGAAGACCGTCGTGGTGCCCGGCGCCGGCCACATGATCATGGCCGAACGCCCGGATGAGCTGCTGGCGGCGCTGAGGAACTAAGCGGATCGATCTCCCGCCTTGCGCGTTGCGGTCAGACATCCCTCTGAATCAAGAAGGGGAACTCGACCATGCCAAGACAGGAAGTCATTCGTAAAGCCAGGCAGGACAAGCGCGCCGGCAAGTCGGCCAGCACGCAGGCCGGCGAATTCGTCAAGGACGAGATCGACAGGATCAGGAAGGGCAAGCACGGCGCGCGCTCGACCAAGCAGGCCATCGCCATCGGCCTTTCCGAGGCGCGCCGCGCCGGTGTCGATCTGCCGCCACCGCGCAAGGGACGCACCAGGAAGGCGACGCGCCGCAGCGCCAAATACGCCTATGAGGTCGGCCAGGGCAAGCGCACGCCGAAGCGTCGGCCGAAAGTGTCGCGCGCCGTCGAGAACGTCCTGAAGAAGGAGCCGCGGTCGACCGCATCGCGCGGCGCGCTGTCGAAGCAGGCCAAGCGGGCTGCAAGCCGGCGAACCGCAGCGTCACGCTCAGCCGCCGCGCGGAAAGCGAGCCACACCAAGGGATCGAAGGTCCGCTCCGCCGCCGCAAAGAAGGCGGCACGCACCAGGGCGCGCCGCCGGAGCTGATCAGTCGCGCCGGTTCACGAGCCCGGCGTCCATTTCCAGACGATGTCGGAGATGTTGACCGGCTTCGGGATCAGGCCGAGCTTTGCGAAACGGTCGGCGACGGCCTGCTGGCTGGCGGCAATTTCGGCATCCAGCGGCACGACGCGGAAGTTGGAGCGATCCACGAAACGCCTGACGGCCTCGATGTCAACGCCGGTCGCGTCCGCCTGCGCTTTGGCGACGTCCTCGTGGTGTTCGTTGGCCCAGACGCCTTCGGACGCGAAGGTCGTGTTGAGCTTCGCGACCAGCGCCGGATACTTCTCCACGAAATCCGTGTTGGCGATGTAGAACGCATTCGGCTTGTGCACGTCCTTGTCGAAAGCGATGACGCGCGCGTGCTCCTTCAATTCGGCGAGCGCGAGATACGGATCCCAGATCGACCAGGCATCGACCGAACCCTTGACGAAGGCGGCGGTCGCATCGGCCGGCGCGAGCGGCGCCGGCGTGATGTCGGACCAGGAGAGGCCGGCTTTTTCGAGCGCCGCGACCAGGAGATTATGCGCGCTCGATCCCTTGCCGAAGGCGACGCGCTTGCCCTTGAGATCGGCCAACGTCTTGATGGTCGAGTCCTTCGGCACGATGATCGCCTGGGTGTTGCCGTCCGATTTCACCGCGGCGACGTAGCGGATCTTGGCGCCGCCGGCCTGCGCGAAGATCGGTGGAGAGTCGCCGACATAGCCGAAATCGACGCTGCCGACATTGATGGCTTCCAGCAGCGGCGGACCGAACTGGAAATCGACCCACTTGATCTCGATGCCCAGAGGCTTGAACGCGTTTTCCAGTGTCTGGCGCTGGCGCACTGCCGGGAAGAAACCGCCCTTCTGCGTGCCGATGCGGATTTCCGCCGGCTTGTCCTCGGCGCGCGCGGGTGCAGCCAGACTGGTCGCGAGCAGGAGCGTCGTTGCAAGGATGTGTCGTCGGGTGATCATGACTCGGTCCTTTTGGTGGGATCAGTTGGCGAAGAGTTGCGAGCTCGCGCGACGGCTACGCTCGGAGAACACGGCACGGGCGGCGCGCTCGGCCTCGCGGGCCGAACGGAACTGGCGGCCTTCGAGGCTGTCGAACAGGCGCTCGGAGGAAAAGAACCGGAAGCCGCGATCATCTCTCGTGATGATGCCGGCGGCGCGGTCGTGGATCTCGATAATGTAGGCGTTCGACTGGGTCTGGGACATGACTGCTCATTCGCCGAAATTCGGCGTTCCTGTCTTGGGATTTGCGGTGTGAGGTGTTGCTAGGAGGCGGTCAGCAACAACAAAAGGCGCCTGTTGCCGCCGAGAAACAGCGCCGCGTCATGCATGCCTGCATGTCGTTCTGATTGCGCTGGTGGTCGATTCTCATATCGCGGTTTCAAGCTCGCGGAGCAGTCTCTACTGCTCCGAATATCGAGCGGTTGGCGCGATTGGTCAATGAAATGGCTATCCATATTTGGGACCGGCGCGCTCGGGCGCTTCTCTCGCCGCAAGCGCTGACAGACGGATTCATCTCGCGATGAGTTCAACGCGCGCGGGCGTCAAGCATGATACGCTTCGAGCAACCGGACGGCCGATGATTTGGGAGGTTTTAGGCATGGCGGATGCTCTGAAGGGGCGCACAGCGATCGTGACCGGCGGCTCGCGCGGAATTGGCGCCGCCGTCTGTCGTGCGCTGGCCGAAGCAGGTGCAGCGGTCGCGATCAACTGCCGCGAGAGAATCGGCCAGGCCGAACAGCTCGCAGGCGAGATCGGCAAGCAGGGCGGCCGCGCCATCGTCGTCGCCGCCGACGTCTCGCAAGCCGAAGCCGTGGCCGAAATGGTCGAGCGCGTCACGGCCGGGCTGGGGCCGGTCGATATTCTCGTCAACAACGCCGGCATCGCGATCACGCGCGGCGTCGACGATCTCACCGAGGATGATTTCGACCGCACCATCCTGGTCAATTTAAAATCGGTGTTCCTGTGCACGCAGGCGGTGCTGCCGTCGATGCGATCAAGGACATGGGGCCGCATCATCAACATCTCCTCGGGCGCGGCGCGCGGTGCCGGCTCGATCGGCCCGCACTACAATGCATCCAAGGCCGGCATGGAGGGCCTCACGCGAGGCTATGCGGCGCGGCTGGTGAAGGAAGGCATCACCGTCAATGCGGTGGCGCCGTCGCTGATCGAGACCGACATGATGAGCGGCCAGCCCCAGCTCGCCAGCCGCATCCCGCTCGGCCGCTTCGGCACGGCGGATGAGGTGGCGAAAGCGGTGATGCTGCTGGTCGACAATGCCTACATGACCGGGCAGACCATCGCGCTGAGCGGGGGGATGGCGTTTAATTAGGGGCGGCGGCTTCCTTCACCTCTCCCCGCTTGCGGGGAGAGGTCGGATCGCTCTTGCGATCTGGGTGAGGGGGTACAGGTCCCACGACGATCTCACGTGTCGAGAGAGGCCCCTCACCCCGCCCTCTCCCCGCAAGAGCGGGGCGAGGGAGACGAGAGGGCGCGGACCCTCACCACATCGTCGCGGCGGCACGCTCAGGCCAGATCCGATCGTACTCCGCGCCGCCGACCTTGTTCTGGCTCATCTCGGCGAGGATCTGGCCCGGGGTCGGCAGTGTCTTGGGATCGACGCGCTTGTCGGGGTTCCAGAGATCGGAGCGAACGATGGCGCGGGCGCACTGGAAGTAGATTTCATCCACGTTCATCACCATGACGCTGCGCGGCGCCTTGCCCTCGACCTTGAACGAGGCCAGCAGCTCCGGATCAACAGAGAGATGCGCCCGGCCGTTGGCGCGCACCGCGTTGCCGGAGCCGGGGATCAGGAACATCAGCGACACCCGGGGATCGCGCACGATGTTGCGCAGGGAATCGACCCGGTTGTTGCCGCGGCGGTCCGGCAGCATCAGCGTCCTGGGGTCGTGAATGCGGACGAAGCCGGGGAGATCACCGCGCGGCGAGCAATCGATGCCCTCGGGCCCGATGGTGGCGAGCGCGGCGAACGGCGCCTTCTCGATGAAGATGCGGTAGAGCGGGGTGACGTGGTCGGCGACTTTCACGGTCGAGGCGTCATTGGTGACGCCGTAGATGGCTTCAAGCTGTTCGACCGTTTCGATCACCGTCATCTTCCACGCTCTCCTTGTTGCGCCAGCTATTCGTGCCAGCCTTCATTCCTGATCACGCGCACCAGCTGGCGGCTGTGATACTCCGCGCTGCCGGCGTTGAGGATGGTGACATCGGCCTGCGCCGACGCATCGTCGACGCTGCGCGACAGCCGCTCCGCGATGTTGCCGTCGCTGTGCCGGGCGCGCGCGGCGAGCCGCTGTGCCAGCACATCCGGCGGCGCCGTGATCGCGACCACCACGACATTGGCATAGGCCCGGCGCAGCGCGGCAATCACGGTGCGTGAGACATTCGCGACGACCGCGCGGCCCGCACGGATGTCGTCGTTGATCTCGAGCGGCAGCGCATAGGAATGCCCATGCGCCTCCCAGTGCACGGCGAAGTCGCCGTGCTCGCGCGCGCGGCGGAAGTCGTCCTGGCCCATCGCGATATTGTCCTCGTCGGCGGAGGAGGCGCGCGTGACGACACGGCGCGGGAAGACGATGTCGGGATCGTCGCTGCAGGCCGCTTGCGCCAGCCGCAGCAAGGTATCCTTGCCGGCGCCGCTGGGGCCGACCACGAGCACGAGCCGGCCGGGGCCGGTCGCACCCGCTTCATCCTGCGTCGTGGTCGCGATCTCGCTCATGCGACGCGGTATCCTTCGCGCCAGACGCTGCGGACCACGGGAACGTGGCCTGCGACATGCACGCGGATCAAATCGGCGCGCTTGCCGGTCGCGACCTCGCCGCGGTCGGTGAGGCCGACCGCCTCGGCGGGCGCCTTCGTCACGGTGCGAACCGCCGCCGGAAGGCTGATCGCGGGCACATGCTCCGGCAATTGCAGCGCGGCCATCAGCAGGCTCGACGGGATGTAATCCGACGACAGGATGTCGAGCAGGCCTTCGCGCGCGAGATCGACGGCGGCGATGTTGCCGGAATGCGAGCCGCCACGCACGACGTTGGGCGCGCCCATCAGGATGTCGATGCCGGCCTGGTGCAGGCCGCGCGCAGCCTCCAGCGTGGTCGGGAATTCCGCCACCGACACGCGATCGCGCACGGCGTCCGCGACGTTCTCCTCGGTGGTGTCGTCGTGGCTGGCCAGAGGGATCCTGTACTCATGGGCCAGCGCCACGATCTCGCGCATGTTGGCCGCGGCATAAAGCCTCTGATATTCGAAGCGCTTTGCGAACAGCTCGTCGAGCTCGGCATCGGTCTTGCCGCCGCCCTTGCCGCGATAATAGTCGCGCAGCTTGACCTCGTCGCGGAACTGGCGCTGGCCGGGCGTATGGTCCATCAGCGACATCAGCTTGACGTCGGGACGGTCGATCAGCTCCTTGGCTTCCTCCACCACGCTCGGCATCGGGATTTCGCAGCGCAGGTGCAGGAAGTGGTCGGCGCGCAGCAGGCTGGCCTCGCGCGCGGTGGTGATGGCGGCGGCGAGCACGCCGGCGCGGCCATCGACCTCCTCGGCGCCGTCCTCGCGCCAGACCCGAAGCGAGTCGAACACGGTGGTGATGCCCGAGGTCGCGAGCTGGCCGTCATAGGAGATCACGGCGGCGACCGGATTCCAGAACACCTTTGGCCGCGGCACGTAATGTGCCTCGAGATGGTCGGTGTGGAGCTCGATCAGGCCGGGCATGATCAAATCGCCGCCGGCATCCTCGGCGCCCGCGGGTGCAGTCCCATCGCCGATCTCTGCGATGCGTCCACCGGCAAGCGCGAGCCAGCCCTGTTCGATCACCCGGTCGGCCAGGACGATCCTGGCGTTGGCAATCAATGTGTCCTTCGGCTTCATTTCCATGTCCTTCAGGCGGCGGCGGCAAAGCTGGTGACGTCAACGATACGGTCGGCAATCAGATGACGGATTTCGTCGTCATGGACAATGGCCACCATGGCAACGCCCTGGCGTTTCTTCTCGGCAACCAGCTCGACCACCACAGTGCGGTTGGCGGCATCGAGCGATGCGGTCGGCTCGTCCAGCAGCAGGATCGGCAGGTCGGAGATGAAGCCGCGCGCGATGTTCACGCGCTGCTGCTCGCCGCCGGAGAAGGTCGCGGGCGGAAGCTGCCAGAGCCGCTCTGGGATGTTGAGACGATGCAGCAGGCTGCCGGCGCGAGCTTGCGCATCGGCGCGAGCCATGCCGTTGACGATCAGCGGCTCGGCGACGACGTCGATAGTCGCAACCCGCGGCACCGCGCGCAGGAACTGGCTGACATAGCCGATGGTGGCGCGGCGGATATTGAGGACCTGCCGCGGCTCCGCGGTGGCGAGATCGACCACTGCGCCGCGGTGGCGGATGCCGATGCGGCCGCTATCGCAGCGGTAATTGCCGAAGATCATCTTCAGGATCGAGGATTTGCCGGCGCCCGAGGGTCCAGAGAGCACGACGCATTCGCCGGGGTTGACGTCGAAGGTCACGCCGCTGACGACGGGCAGCTCGATGCCGCCCTGCAGGTGCATCGTAAAGGTCTTGCCGGCGTCGGTGATGTCGATCATGGCGGTCATTGGAATGCTCATGGCGGCAAAATCGAGGAGACGAGGAGTTGCGTATACGGCTCGCGCGGATCGTCGAGCACCTGGTCGGTGAGGCCGGTCTCGATGACGCGGCCGCCCTTCATCACCATCACACGGTGCGACAAGAGGCGCGCCACCGCGAGATCGTGGGTGACGATGATGACGGCGAGGTTCAGCTCGGCGACGAGGCTGCGCAGGAGGTCGAGCAGGCGGGCCTGCACCGATACGTCAAGGCCGCCGGTCGGCTCGTCCATGAACACAAGCCGCGGTTCGGTGACGAGGTTGCGTGCGATCTGGAGGCGCTGGCGCATGCCGCCGGAATAGGTGCGCGGCGCATCGTCGATGCGCGCGGTATCGATCTCGACGCGGGTGAGCCAGTCGGACGCGGTGTCGCGGATTCGGCCGTAGTGATTCCAGCCGACCGCCATCAGCCGCTCGCCGACATTGGCCCCGGCCGAGACCGCCATGCGCAGGCCCTGCGCGGGATCCTGATGGACAAAACCCCAATCGGTGCGGAACAGGAAGCGCCGCTCGGCTTCGCCCAGCGTCGCGAGGTCGCGGGTGACGCCGTCGCGCATGCGATACGAGACATGGCCCGCGCTCGGCGCAAGCTGGCCCGACAGCATTTGCAGCAGCGTCGACTTCCCCGAGCCGGATTCGCCGACGATCGCCAGCACCTCGCCCGGATAGAGCGAGAACGACACCTCGCGGCAGGCGGCGATGCGGCCGAACGACTTGCTCAAGGACTCGGCGACCAACAGCGGCTGGTCGTTGTCGGACGTATCGAGATCAACCATGTGAGCCCGCCTTCTCCTTGTACGGCGCGGCGCTGAGGCTGCCGTGATGGCCGGCGGCCTGACGTCCCTCGCAATAGTCGGTGTCCGAGCAGACGAACATGCGCCCGCCCTTGTCGTCGGTGACGATCTCGTCGAGGTAGGAGTTTTCCGCGCCGCACAGCGCGCAGGGCGCATTGAAGCGGTAGGGCTCGAACGGGTGGTCCTCGAAATCGAGCGACACCACCTGCGTGTAAGGCGGAATCGCATAGATGCGCTTCTCGCGGCCGGCGCCGAACAATTGCAGCGCCGGGCAATTGTCCATCTTGGGGTTGTCGAACTTCGGCGTCGGCGACGGGTCCATCACGTAGCGCGCGTTGACCTTGACCGGATAGGCGTAGGCTGTGGCGATGTGGCCGAAGCGGGCGATGTCCTCATAGAGCTTCACATGCATCAGGCCGTACTCGGCGAGCGCATGCATGCGCCGCGTCTCGGTCTCGCGCGGCTCGAGGAAGCGCAGGGGTTCCGGGATCGGCACCTGATAGACCAGCACCTGATTTGCGTGCAGCGCCGTCTCCGGGATGCGGTGACGGGTCTGGATAACCGTTGCCTCGTCCGTCGCCGTCGTCGTCGCAACGCCGGCGGTCTTGGCGAAGAACTTGCGGATCGAGATCGCATTGGTGGTGTCGTCGGAGCCCTGGTCGATCACCTTCAGCACGTCCTGGGGTCCGAGGATCGCGGCCGTCACCTGCACGCCGCCGGTGCCCCAGCCATAGGGCATCGGCATCTCGCGGCTGGCGAACGGCACCTGATAGCCGGGGATCGCGATCGCCTTCAGGATCGCGCGGCGGATCATCCGCTTGGTCTGCTCGTCGAGATAGGCGAAGTTGTAGGCGGGCGCGTTCATTCCGCGGCCTCCTTCATGGCATCGGGCGCATTGGCCTCGGCAAACTCCTGACGCAGCTTGCGCAGCAGGCCGAGCTCGGACTGGAAGTCGACATAGTGCGGCAGCTTCAGGTGCTCGACGAAGCCGGTCGCCTGGACGTTGTCGGAATGCGACATCACGAATTCCTCGTCTTGCGCGGGGGCGAGCGCCTCTTCGCCGAGCTCGCGAGCACGCAGCGCGCGATCGACCAGCGCCATCGACATGGTCTTGCGCTCACTCTGGCCGAAGGCGAGGCCATAGCCGCGGGTGAAGCATGGCGCTTCCGTCGCAGAACCCTTGAACTGGTTGACCATCTGGCACTCGGTGAGCTCGATCGCGCCGAGCGGCACGGCGAAGCCGACGTCCTCGGCCGCGAATTCGACCTCGACCTCACCAAAGCGAATCTCGCCGACGAAGGGATGGTTGCGGCCATAGCCGCGCTGCGTGGAGTAGCCCATCGCGAGCAGAAAGCCTTCGTCACCACGCGCAAGGTTTTGCAGGCGCAGGTCGCGGTCGGCCGGAAAATTCAGCGGCTCGCGGGTGAGATCGCCGACGGCGGCGCCGTCCTCTGCCTCCGGCGAGGATTCAATCAGCCCGTCGCGGCCGAGAATGTCGGTGACGCGCGGTGTCGGCGCGGTGGAGGCTTCAGCCGCCGCCGGCACCTCCGGCACAAACCCTTCGGCGAGCGAGGGATCGAGCAGACGGTGCGTGTAGTCGAAGGTCGGCCCGAGGATCTGGCCGCCGGGAATGTCCTTGAAGGTCGCCGACACCCGACGCTGCACCCGCATGGCGCCGGTGTCGACCGGCTCGCTGGTGCCGAAGCGCGGCAGGGTGGCGCGGAAGGCGCGGACCAGGAAGATCGCCTCGATCAAATCGCCGCGTGCCTGCTTGATCGCGAGCGCCGCAAGCTCGCGGTCATAGAGCGAGCCCTCGCTCATGACGCGATCGACCGCGAGGCCGAGCTGCTCCGAGATCTGGTCGAGCGAGATTTCCGCAACGCCCTGATCGCCGCGCCGCTTATGTGCGAGCAGGCGATGGGCGTTCTCGATGGCGCGTTCGCCGCCTTTGACTGCGACATACATGCTTCTAGCTTCCCTTGCTCACGACGCGCGTGGTGCGCGGGATCGCGACCACGGCGTCATCGGCGACCAGCACCACGTCGATGCCGCGCGGAAACAGCGCTTCGTTCATACGCAGGCGCTCGAACAGGTCGAAAGGCTTGATCGACGCATGCAGCGCCGCCACCCCGTCGATGCCGGGGCCGCGCAACTCGAAGCTGCGCCCGGAGTTCAGGCTGTCGACCTGGATGATCACCGTGGTCGAGCGGTCCGGATACTCGCTCGTGCCGAGCGCGAAGCGCTCGAGCGCGGGCAGCGCACCGCCGTCGCTGATGAGCGCAAATGAAGCGACCGATGAATCCTGCACGACCGGCGCGCCGGTGTGGAATTTGAGCCACTTCGTCACGTCCGAGCTTTCCGCCATCCGCGCATCGAGCCAGAGCGGCGTGTCGTGGTCGAACAGCGTCAGTGCGATCGCCGCGGTGCCCCGCATCATCACGCCGGGCGCTCCGGCCATCGGCACGATGCGCTGGACCGAGCCCGGCCGCGCCATCGCGTCCATGACCGAACGAAAGGTCGATTGCGCCGACAGCACCTTGTCGGCGAAGCCTGGCGGCAGTTCCGCAATCGTGGTCATGATCTCACCCCTCACCGCGCACCATGGTGTAGAAATCAACCTTCGTCGCGGCGGTCTCTTCCGCCGCCCGCGTCCGCCTGACCATAAGCTGCTCGCGCAACGGCGCGATAACGCTGCGCTCGACGGCTGCACCGAAATCACGGGACTGCACCAGCGCGTCGCACAGCGCGATCAGCCGCGCCTTTTCACCGTCGCGTCCGAGCGTGTAGCCGAAACCAACCTCGCCGCTCGCAAGCCGCACCGCCGCGCGCGACACCGTGGCCTCGCCGAGATTGAACGGGGCGCCGTCGCCGCCGACCCGGCCACGCAGCATCACGAGACCGTTCTCCGGCGCACGCAGATCCTGATGAGCCGGCAGAGCGAGATCGCGGAGGCGAGCGGCGATCTCGCCCGCCTCCGCGTGCGCCAGCACGGCCATGGCGGCCTTGCGCTGGGCTTGCTGGGTATTGTGCTGGGTCACCGGATCCACCGAGCCTTGACAGAACTTGCCGAATTGAAGTTGTCTATGATAATAGACAACTTCATACGGGAGCGCCATGACTGTTTCGTGACAAAGGTGTGATTTCTGGGCTAGCTTGGCCGACGACATGAGCATGCAGGACACAGCCTCTTCGGGCGTCGCGCTGTGGCGCCTCGTTGCCGACGGCATCGAGCGCGGCATCGCCGACGGCCGCTTCGCCGCCGGCGACAAGCTGCCGGGCGAGATGGAGATCGCCGAAACCTATCGCGTGAACCGCCACACCGTGCGCCGCGCGCTCGCGGCCCTTGCCGAGCGGGGCCTGGTGCGCGCCGAGCGCGGCAGCGGAACCTATGTGGAGGCACAGAAGCTCGCTTATCCCTTGCGCTCGCGCACGCGCTTTTCCGAGATCGTCGGCGCCGAGGGCCGCGAGCCGCATGGCCGGCCGATCGAGGCGACCAATGACGTCGCGACGCGTGAGCTGGCGCGGGAGCTGGGACTGAAGACCGGTGCGCCGCTCGTGCGGATCGAGGCGATCCGCCTCGCCGATCGCACGCCCATCTGCGTCTCCACGACCTGGCTGTCAGCCGAATTGTTTCCGGGCGCAGGCGAGGTGTTTGCCGCGACGCGCTCGATGACCAAGCTGCTCGAGCATTACGGCGTCCGCGACTATCGCCGCGGCGCGACCCGGATCACCGCCGGCATCGTCGATGCCACCGACGCCGCGCGGCTCGATCTGCCGCTGGGGCGGCCGATCCTCGTGGTCGATGCCACCGACCACGATCTCGCCGGCAAGCCGCTGGTGACGAAGCATTCGCGGTTCGCCGCGGAGCGGGTGGAGTTCCTGGTGGAATCGTAGGGGGCTCTCCTCCACGAAACCGGGGCCGTAGGGTGGGCAAAGGCGCACTTCGCGCCGTGCCCACGAACTTTCTCGATCGTTAGAAGTGGTGGGCACGCTTCGCTTTGCCCACCCAACGGCACCTGTGATCAGGCGACGGCCCTTCGCCCAATGATCGCAAAGCGCAGCTTGCCCGAGATGAAATCGATCGCGGCGACGGCGACCAGGATCATCAGGATCAGGAACGACACCTTCTGCCATTCCAGCACGCGGATCTGCTCGGCGAGCTGGAGGCCGATGCCGCCGGCGCCGACGATGCCGATGATGGTGGCCGAGCGCGTGTTCGATTCGATGAAATAGAGCACCTGGCCGGCGATCACGGGCAGGACCTGCGGCAACAGGCCGAAGCGGATCTCGTGCAGCGCGCTGCCGCCGGAAGCGCGGATGCCTTCGACCTGCTTCTGGTCGGCGCCCTCGATCGCCTCCGAGAACAGTTTTCCGAACGCGCCGAAATCCGACACGGCGATGGCGAGCACGCCGGCGAACGGGCCGAGGCCGACGACGTTGATCCAGACCAGCGCCCAGATCAGCGTGTCGACACCGCGGATCGAATCGAGGAAGCGGCGGATCGGGAAGCGCAGGATGTTGGACGGCACGATGTTGCGCGCCGCCAGCAGGCTCACCGGCAGTGCAAACACCGCCGCCAGCGTGGTGCCGAGCAGCGCGATCGAGAGCGTCTCGCCCAGCGCCTTCAGGTAGATCGGCAGCGAGGAGCCTGGATCCGGCGGGATCATCATCAGGCTGATCCAGCCGAGCTGGCTGAGGCCGGCGAAGAAGCGCGACGGGGAGAAATCGAGATCGACGAGACCATAAATCAGGATCGCGAACGCCGCGACGATCATCGCGGGCATCGCGAGCCGCGCCGAGGCCGGGCGGTCGAACACATCGGGGTAGCGGGCGCGCATCTGGCGCGGATCGACCTCCTGCGGCGTCACGTCCGCGCCTCCTTGCCGAACAGGCGGCCGCGCAGCCAGCCGGTGGTGATGTCGATGATGAAGACGGTGACGATGATGGTGAGCAGGATGGCGCTGACGTCGGAGTAGTAGAACTTGCGAATGGCGACGACGAGCTCCTGGCCGATGCCGCCGGCGCCGACGAAGCCCATCACGGAGGCTTCGCGGACGTTGATCTCGAAGCGCAGCAGGGCGTAGCTGGCATAGCCCGCAGTCACCTGCGGCACGATGGCAAAACGCATGCAGGAAAGCCAGCTGGCCCCTGTCGAGCGAATGCCCTCGACCGGCTTCATGTCGGCATTCTCGACGATCTCCGAGAACAGTTTTCCGAGCGCGCCGGTGGAGTGGATTGCAATCGCCAGCACGCCCGCCATTGGCCCCAGGCCGAAGGCAATCACAAAGACCAGGGCGAACACGATGCCGGGGACGGTGCGGGCGAATTCGAGCAGGCGCCGCACCGTGAAGCGCAGCCAGGGTGACGGCGAGGTGTTTTCAGCCGCGAAGAAGTTGAGGGCGAAGGCGAAGGTCGCGCCGATCAGCGTGCCGACATAGCTGATGAGCAGCGTCTCACCCAGCATCTTCAGCCATTTGCGCCAGCCCCACAGCCACTCGCCGACATCGGTCCAGACCCGCTGGCCGCTGTCGAGCGTGAGGATGCGGTCGAAATAGCTGACGAAGTTGCCGAAATAGGTGAACAGCGTGCGCAGATTCACTTCGGCGCCGATCGCGGCGAGAACCAGCGCGGCGGCAAAGATCGCGGCTCCCACCAGGAGACGAAGCCGCCTGCGCGAGACCGCCTGACGATAGGCGGCGTTCAGCGCGGCCAGTTGCTGCTCGGGGAGGATGGAAACCGCGACGGTCATCTGGTCAGGGCGCGTGGTGGTTCAAGAAAGAGAAAGAGCCGGGTCCATCGACCCGGCTCGAGTAGCTCGTCCCAAAAGCTCAGGACGCCTTCTTCTTACGCAGTGCATCGACGAACTTGATCAGCTCGATCGTGCCATCCCAGTCCTTGGTGGTGGCGGGATGAAAACCCTTCTTCTGGCCGTCGGAGAGACGGTCGAACGCCGCCTTGTCCTTGGCCGGCGCATCGAAGAACGCCTTGGCGATGGCGGCCTTGGCATCTTCCGGCAGGTCGGCATTGTAGGCATAGGGGCCGTTGATGATCGGCGCCGACTTGTGGATGATGCGGAAGTCGTCCTTCTTCATCGCCGAACCATCGGCGTTCTTCAGCATGCCCTTGGTCAGCATCTGAGCCAGCGTGGAATCGTCGTCGCTGGTCCACTGGTTGGCGGCGACGTCGACCGTGCCCTGCGCCAGCGCCAGCATCGCGTTCTCGTGGCTGCCGGTGAACACGACCTTGCTGAAATAGCCGTCGGCATCCGGGATGCCCATCTTGTCGAGCTCGAAGCGCGGCACGTTGTTGCCAGAGGTCGAGTTCGGGTCGACGAGACCGAGGTTCTTGCCCTTGAGGTCATCGACCTTCTTGTAGGCGCTGCTCGCCTTGACGAAGAACACCGAATAGTAGCCGGTCGAGCCGTCGGCGTTGATGTCGTTGGCGAAGGCGTCGGTCTTGACGCCGGTCAGGCGGGCGCGCGCGAACGAGGCCGAGCCGTAGCTGGCGATGTGGATGTTGCCGGCGCGCTGGCCTTCGATGACCGCGGCGTAGTCGTTGGCGATGCGCAGCGTGACCTTCACGCCCAGCTCCTTGGAGAGATAGCTCACGAACGGCGCCCAGCGCTCGGTGACGCCCGAGGCGTTCTCGGCCGGGACGACGGCGAAGGTCAGCTCGGAATATTTGGCCTTCCAGTCCTCGGCGGACGCGGAGGCGGTGAAGGCGAGCGCGGCGGCGCCGGCAAGGATTAATCTGCGAGTGATCATGATACCCTCTTCATCGGTTGGGGTCGGTTGACGCAAAACTGGCAATTGAACAGGTGCGACGCGGCTCAGGCGGCCGCGGCGGTTCCGAGCGCCGGCACGCCCTCGGGCGCCGGGACAGGCATGCCGCCCATGACGTCGGCGGCTTCGAGATCGTAGAGCTCGCGCGCGACGTGATCGGTCAGCGCGGACGGTGCGCCGTCGAACACCACGCGGCCGGCGGCCATGCCGATCAGGCGGTCGCAATAGGTGCGGGCGAGATCGAGCGAATGCAGGTTACAGAGCACGGTGATACCGAAGTGCTTGTTGATGCGCAGCAGCGCGTCCATCACGATCTTGGTGTTGCGCGGATCGAGCGAGGCGATCGGCTCATCGGCGAGGATGATGTCGGGCTGCTGCACCAGCGCGCGGGCGATCGCGACGCGCTGCTGCTGACCGCCGGAGAGCTGGTCGGCGCGCTGGGCGGCGAGCGAGGCAATGTCGAACTGCTCGAGCGCGGACATCGCCAGCGCCTTGTCCTGCTCGGGCCAGATCTGCGACAGCGAGCGCCAGGCCGGCATCGTCGCCAGCCGTCCCATCAGGACGTTGGTGAGAACGTCGAGCCGGCCAACCAGGTTGAACTGCTGGAAGATCATCGCCGAGCGGGCGCGCCACTGACGCAATTCCTTGCCGCGCAGCGCGGTGACGTCGGTGCCGTCGAACAGGATGCGCCCTTGCGTCGGCGTCACCAGGCGGTTGATGGTCCGGAGCAGCGTCGACTTGCCGGCGCCGGAACGTCCGATCACACCGACGAAACCGCCGGGGGAGATTTGAAACGAAGCGTCGTCCACCGCGGCTTTTGCACCAAAGCGGCACGTCAGACCTTCAACCACCAGCATACAGGAGCTCCAGAGTAGCTGGAGCCAACCGCTAACGCCGACGCTTGACACTTGTGTGACACGCACGTTGCGCTGCGGCGATCCTACACACCTCATCCCCTGTCATCGCTGCGTCATGACATTGTCATCAAGCCACTCGAAGAGGAACGCCCGCCCTCGAACGTTCGGACGCAACATGGCCGGCAAGGTGCTTTCGGTCCAACCGACCATCGACGCGTCCGCGAAGCTGCATGAGACCAGGCTCGGCGCGTACACCGAGGTCGGCGCGCGGACGATCCTGCACGAGGTCACGATGGGCGATTACTCCTACGTCGTGAACGATTCGCAGATCACCTACACGACCATCGGAAAATTCTGCTCGATCGCGGCGATGACGCGCATCAATCCCGGCAATCATCCGATGCACCGCGCGACGCAGGCGCATTTCACCTATCGCTCCAGCGCCTATTTCGAAGGCGAGAGCGACGACACCGAGTTCTTCGACTGGCGGCGCCAGCATCACGTTCATATTGGCCACGATGTCTGGATCGGCCATGGCGCGATCGTGCTGCCGGGCCGCAACATCGGCACCGGCGCGGTGATCGCAGCCGGCGCCATCGTCACCAAGGACGTGCCGGCCTACACCATCGTCGCCGGCAATCCGGCGCGGATCGTGCGGCGGCGGTTCTCGGAAGAGATCGCCGGACGGCTCGCAAGGCTCGCCTGGTGGGACTGGGATCACGACAAATTGCGTGAAGCCCTGCCCCATTTCCGCAAGCTCGGGATTGAAGATTTCCTCGCCACGTATGAAGCACGGGCAAGCTCCCCTCGCAGCAGCAAGAAAAGCGCAATCGCGTGACAGACATTTTCCTTGAAGGCGGCCGGGCCCTGATCGGCACCGAGATCGTCGAAACATCGCTGAGCGTCTCTGGTATCGATATTGTCGAGGTGGACGCCTCCGGCGGCCGCGCGCGGCTCGCAATCGATGCGCGCAACCTGCTGGTGCTGCCCGGCATCGTCGATCTGCACGGCGATGCCTTCGAGCGGCAGATGATGCCGCGCGCCGGGGTCGACTTCCCGATCGACGTCGCGCTCGCCGACAGCGACCGGCAGGCCATCAGCAACGGCATCACCACGGTGTTTCACGCCACGACCTGCTCGTGGGAGCCGGGCCTGCGCAGCGCCGACAACGCGCGCGGCCTGATGGAGGCGATCGAGCGGCAGCGCCCGCAATTCGCCGCCGACACCCGCTTCCATCTGCGGCATGAGACCTACAATCTCGACGCGGAGGACGAGATCGCACAATGGCTCAGCGAGGGCCGCGTCGACCTGTTCGCCTTCAACGACCACATGGACGGTACCGTGGCCGACATGGCCAAGCCGCGCAAGCGCAACCGCATGGTGGAGCGCACCGGGCTGTCAGCTGAGGATTTTGACAAGCTGGTCGAGCGCGTGGTCGCACGGGCCGCCGAGGTGCCGGCTTCGGTTTCGAGGCTCGCCGCCGCAGCCCGCGGAGCCGAAGTGCGCATGCTCTCGCATGACGATGCGACGCCGGCGATGCGCCAGGAGTTTCGCGAGCTGGGCGCTGACATCGCGGAATTCCCGATCAACGAAGAGACGGCGCGCGCAGCGGCAAGCCACGGCGATGCCATCGTCTACGGCGCGCCGAACGTCGTGCGCGGCGGCAGCCACACCGGCTGGACCCGGGCATCCGACATGATTGCAAAAGGGCTCTGCTCGGTGCTGGCGTCGGATTACTACTATCCCGCACAGCTGCTCGCCGCCTTCCGTCTCGCCGCCGACGGCGTGCTGCCGCTGACCAAGGCCTGGGATCTGGTCTCCGCCGGCCCCGCACGCGCGACCGGCCTCACCGATCGCGGCCAGCTCGCCGAAGGGCGCCGCGCCGATATTCTGCTGGTCGACGACAGCGTGCCGTTGCGGCCGCGGCTCGTCGCGGTGATCTCAGGCGGAAAGCTCGTGCATCTCACCGATGCGACGCGGCTGCTCAGCGCGGCGGCTGCGCCGCGCGAAGCTATCGTCGCGGCCTAAATTGGTTATGCTGAGGCGATGACAGGTTTTCCCCGCTACGCGATCTATTTTGCCGCCGGCAGCGACAGCGCCCTCTCCCGCTTCGGCGCCGAACTGCTCGGCTATGATGCCTATACCGGTGACGAGCTGCCGTTTCCGCGGCAAGCACTGCATGTCGCACCGGACTGGCGCGACGTCAGCGCCGATCCCCGCAAATATGGCTTTCACGCCACGCTGAAGGCGCCGATGGCGCTGGCGCCTGGCAAGTCCGAAGCCGAGCTGATGGCCGCCTGCGCCGCCTTCACGAGCAAGGCGCGGCCGGTCCCGGTGATCCGCCCCGTCGTCGATGCCATCAGCGGTTTCATCGCCGTCATTCCGGCCGAGCCGGTCGAATCGCTGCAAGACCTCGCCACCGATAGCGTCCGCGACTTCGACGCCTTTCGTGCGCCACTGACGGCGGAAGATCGCGCGCGGCGCAAGCCGGACAAGCTGAGCGAGCGGCAGCGCGACTATCTCGACCGCTGGGGCTATCCTTACGTGATGGAAGAATTCCGCTTCCACATGACGCTGACGGGGCGACTGGATGCGGAGCGGCGCGGGTCGATTCTGCAGATGCTGCGGGAGCGGTTTGCACGCTTGAGGCTCGATGCGCTGACGGTCGACCGCATCGCGCTGTTCAGGCAGGATGACGCCAGGGCGCGCTTTCGCATCATCGGCGAGTGGGCGTTAGTAAGATAGTCAGCACTTCCTCCGTCATTGCGAGGAGCGAAGCGACGAAGCAATCCAGACTGTTTCCAGAAGGAGAGTCTGGATTGCTTCGCGGAGCCTGTCATCGGGCCGCGCTTCGCGCGGACCCGGTGGCTCGCAATGACGTTGGGGAGACATTCTCAGCCTAGCGCCAGCTCGCAAGATTGAAGGCGAGCGCCACCGCGCCGACCAGAACGAGACTGGCCGCCCAGACTGCATCCAGATTGAACCAGCTCCGCGAGACGAACTTCAATCCCAGATGGCGGTACACCAGCCACGCCAGACACCCGCCGGCGCCGACCATGGCGGTCACGTGCACCAGGGACACCAGCACAGCCATCCCCAGACTTGACTTCAAAAGACTTGGCTTCATCAGCGCGCCGGCGGCCTCGTGGCCGGCATCGAGCTCGGAGGCCTGGCAGAGCCCGAGATAGATCGGCACGAGCATCAGCGCGGCGCCGTGCGCAATGGCGACGGCAAACGACCAGAGCGCCAATTGCGTCGGCGGAATTCGTGCCAGCGTGCGCGGATGACGCCGGTCGATCAGCCGATAGACGCCAAAGCCGATGACGAGAAGGCTCGCGCCGATCTGGATCGGACGCTGCCATTCGGCCAGCACGAGCAGGAGCGCGAATGGCAGCAGCACGAGAAGTGTTGCCAGGAGATGCCCCGCCGCCAGGGCCCACAATGCACGGAAGAGCGCGCGCGGGCTCTTGTCCAGGAGCCCGGCCGAAACGGCGAGCGGCCATCCCATGCCCGGATTGACGCCGTGGTAGAGGCCGCTCGCAATAAGCGCGAGCCACAGCCAGCCGAGGGCCGGGCTCGCATGCGTCCAATCTAGACCGACGGGTAGCAAAAGGAGTCCGTCGAACAGTCGCCGCCCTCGAGCCTGATCTGGTGCGCGC
Organism: Bradyrhizobium huanghuaihaiense; assembly: GCF_025200885.1. NCBI lineage: Bacteria > Pseudomonadati > Pseudomonadota > Alphaproteobacteria > Hyphomicrobiales > Nitrobacteraceae > Bradyrhizobium > Bradyrhizobium huanghuaihaiense. Next base: position 8,948,790 of record NZ_CP104172.1, read on the forward strand.
GATAGCCGTCCGGGAAGCTCACGAAATAGTCCTTGTCGAGCTCGAGGCCGCCGTTGCGGCCGACATTGGCCATGACCTCCACGCCCGGAACGCCATCGGGATAGAACTGGTCGTCCCAGGTGGAATAGAGTGAATTGGTCCAGTACACGCGCCTGCCGTCGCGGCTGATCTCGACCATCTGCGGACCCGCCGCAAAGGCCTTGCCATTTGGATGCGGGGTGCGGCGCGCTATGCCGCCGATATGGACCGAGCCCGCAAGCTTCGGCTTTCTGGGATCACTGACGTCGTACTGGCGCATCTCACCCGTGCCCCAGCACGAGACATAGAGAAACCGGTCGTCCATCGACAGATCGATGTCGGTCACGAGCGGCGGCACGGCCCCAAATCCCTGAAGCAGTGGCGGGAGCTTCTCCTTGGGCGCGGGTTCGGGAGGGATCGTCGCCGTCTTTTCGGCATGGAATTTTCCACCCTCGCGCCACCAGGTCCAGATCGATGCTTCGAGGTTGGTGGTGTCGACCACGACGCCGACGAAGCCGTACTCGCGAACCGGATCGTGCGCCGGTCGCACCTCCAGCGCCATCTGATGATTGGCCCCGAGGTCGATGGTCTGGACGTTGCGCCGGGCGCGAAGATCCCAGAAGTGGAGACGATGGCCATATTTATTCGACAGCAGATCTTCCGGGACGATCCCGTTCTCGAACTGCGGCGGCAACGCCCATTCGCTGGTCACCATGTAATCGCGCGGCAGATTCCACCAGAAATCATAATGCAGTGTCTGCGGACCACGGTCGATCTCCCATCGTCCAAGGACCTCGAACGTCTCGCAATCCATGATGAAGACGCCTGGCGGTCCGTTGGTGCCGTCCTTACCGCCGCCGCCCAGCGTGCTCACATAGATGCCGTCCGGTCCGCAATGGATGGTATGCGGCCGCGAGTAGCCGGTCTTCTTGAAGACCTCCTCCGGTTCGATGATCTTGTGGATCTTGGCTTGGGTCGGATCGGGCTTGGTATCGATGATGTAGATCCGCGACGAGCGCAGCCCGGGAATGATGAGATAGCGCCGTTCGACGAAGGCGTGTCCGGCGAGAGGCGACAAGGCGGAGGAGCAGGCATTCCAGCCGAAATGATGAAACTCGTCGCCCTTGTTGGGCATCGTCACGGTGTGAACGATCTGGCTATAGGTCGGCGATCCCGGCTTGACGTCGATGACCGCGAGAGCGTCCGGCTTCGAGAAATCCGGACTGAGCAGCAAGGTGTAGGCAAAGTTCTCCGCAGGTGCTTCCATCGCAAGCTTGGGCGATGCGTGAAAGGTCGGATCCGGCCTCATCGTCATGGCACTGCCTCCCTGTTCTATCGGTTCGCTCCAACCTGGCTCGGGATAGCGGCATAATGAAGAAATGTTGCGCGATGTCTTGAGATGCTCCGTGGCCTGGTCGGCAAGCGTACAATATGCCATCGCAGAGCTGCGGGAAACGGCCCGGACCGCGCTAATTCGACGCCTTCGGGCGAAATGGGCGTCCCCCGTCATTGCGAGCGAAGCGAAGCAATCCAGGCTTTTCTCCGCGGAAACAGTCTGGATTGCTTCGTCGCTTCGCTCCTCGCAATGACGGGGAGAGACCTACTTCCCCCACCGCAGCGCCAGCGCATCGCGCTCCTTGGCGAGCTCCAATAGCCCGGCCCGCGTCGCCGGATGCAGCGGCTGCAAGGGATGGCGCACGGCCTCCGATTTGATCACGCCGCCGGCCTGCATCATCACCTTGCAGGCGATCAGGCCGCATTGGCGGTTCTCGTAGTTGATCAGCGGCAGCCAGCGTTCATAGGCGGCTTTCGCCTTTTCGCGGTCGCCGGCGAAATAGGGATCGATGATCTGGCGGATGCCGTCGGGATAGCCGCCGCCGGTCATGGCGCCGGTGGCTCCGGCGTCGAGGTCGGCGAGCAGCGTGATCGCCTCCTCGCCGTCCCAGGGGCCCTCGATGTCCTTGCCGCCCGCTTCGATCAGGCTGCGGAGCTTTGCAGCCGCGCCGGGAACCTCGATCTTGAAATAGCGGATGTTGGAGAATTCGCGCGCCAGCCGCGCCAGCAGCTCGACCGACAGCGGCGTGCCGGCGACCGGCGCATCCTGGATCATGATGGGAATGTTGATCGCGCCCGAAAGCACCTTGAAGAATTCGACGATGCCCTTCTCGGGGACGCGGAAGGTCGCGCCATGATAGGGCGGCATCACCATCACCATGGCAGCACCGGCGGCTTCGGCCTGCTTGCTGCGCGCGGCGCAGACGGCGGAGCTGAAATGGGTGGTGGTGACGATGACGGGAACCCGGCCCGCGACCTGTTCCAGCACCGCATGCATCACGGTCTCGCGCTCGGCATCGGTGAGCACGAACTGCTCGGAGAAGTTGGCGAGAATACAGATTCCGTGCGAGCCGGCGTCGATCATGAAGTCGATGCAGCGACGCTGGCCCTCGAGGTCGAGCTCGCCGCGCTCGTCGAAGATGGTGGGCGCGACCGGGAACACGCCGCGATAGGGGCGCTGGGCCTTGTGTGGGGTGACCGGCATCGAACTCTCCATCCCTGAGGTGTCTTACGTCTGTCGCCGCATACGGGGCGCGGCGGCACACATGTACCCGCCGCGCGGACCGGCGGCAATGGCCGCGCGACGTCAGGATGGAGGATGAGCGAAATTACGCGGTCTTCACCGCGCCGAGGAAACCCTCGACCGCGACGCGGAGACGATCGGCATCGGCCGACATGTTCTTCACGGATTCCGACAGCACCGTGCCGGCGTTGCCGGTCTCCTGGTTGAGCCTCGCGACGCTGCCGATGGTGTCGGTGACCTCGCGGGTGCCTTGGGCGGCCTGCTGGAAATTGCGCGAGATCTCGGTGGTGGCGGCGCGCTGCTGCTCGACGGCGGCGGCAATCGCCGTCATCTTCTCATCGATGCCGCTGATGGCGCCGCCGATGGCGCGGATCGCGGTCACCGCCTGGCCGGTCGCGCCCTGGATCTCCTCGACCTGGCGAGAGATCTCTTCGGTCGCCGTCGCCGTCTGCGCGGCGAGGCTCTTGACCTCGCCGGCGACCACGGCAAAGCCGCGGCCGGCCTCGCCCGCGCGCGCGGCCTCGATGGTGGCGTTCAGGGCCAGCAGGTTGGTCTGGCCGGCGATGGCGTGGATCATCTTCACGACTTCGCTGATGCGGCTCGCGGTCTGGTCGAGGATCTCGACCGTCGCATTGGTCTGCTCGGCCTGCGCCACGGCATCGCGGGCCTCGCGGGCGCTCGACTGCACCTGCGCGGAAATCTCACCGACGGAGGCCGAGAGCTCCTCGGTCGCGGCCGCGATGGTCTCGAGATTGTTGGTGGCCTGCTCGGCCGCGGAGGACACCGCCGCGGTCTGGCTGCTGGATTCCGCAACCAGCGAGCGCACGCCCGTTGCCGTCGTATCGAGCTCCTTGGCCGACGCCGCAACGCTGTGAATGACGGCCTGCACGGTGTCGTCGAAGCTGCGGCACGCCGCATCCACCGTGCCGGAGCGGGCGAGCTGCAGCGCCTGCTGCGATTCGCGCTCCTGGCCGAGACGCTCGGCGGTCGCCGCGCTTTCGCGCAGGCTTTCGAGCGCTGCCGCCATGGTGCCGAACTCGTCGGGATACTTGGACTGCGGAACCGGTGTCGCATAATCGCGCGCGCCGATCCGCGCGATGGCGTCCAGAATGGCGCGCACCGGCCGCATCAGGCGGCTGCGCACCACATAGACGCCGGCCAAGGTCACGGCGAGCGCCAGCAGGAACGCGAGCGATTGCACCACGAGATTGGTGAGGGCCTTGGCCTGGATCGTCTCCGCGCGCGCGATCGACTGGTCGAGGGCCTTGTTCGCGATGGCGACGATGGGCGCGAACGGGGACTGGCACAGCACATTCCATTCCGAGGCGGACATCGCGGGCTTGCCGCTGCCGTCGAAATTCCTGGTGAGGTCGTTGATCTGCTTGAGAACGCCGTCGGTCTTGGCCTTCGCGTCCGACGCAGCCGTCACCAGCTCAGCCGTCACATCGGGCGCAGCCAGCAGCTCCGCCATGCCTGCCCAGCCGGACGTGATGGTGCCATCCCACTGCGCCACCGAGCGCTTCTGGGCGTCGTCGAGCGGCTTGCTGCTGTTGACGTTCGAGCGAAGCGACGAGCAGTGGATGCCATAGCGGTCGCGCACCTGCCAGGCGAAGCGGCGGACCTGGATCATGCGGGCGATGTAGGGATCGTTCATCCAGGCGCGGTTCGACACCGCGGCGGACGCGAGGTTCGCGGTGTCGATGACCTTGGTGACGGCATCGTACCAGGAATTGGTCCGCTCGATCTTGCGCTCGGCGCGCGGACGCTTGGCTTCGTCGTAGAACAGCTGGAACTGCGGCGCGGCGTCGTTCCAGCGCTGCTTCAGCGTGCTGGCGAGCTCATCGCGACGCACGAAATCGACGGTCGCGAGCGCGGCGATGATGCCGTCATAGCCGGACTGCTCGGCCTTCTCGGCCTCGGCGAGTTTTGCCTTGGGATCGTCCTCGCCAAGGATGGCACTCTGGGCGTCGCCGCGATTGTTGCGAAGCGCCAGGACGCCATGGAAGATCGCCTTGTCCGCGGCCGCGAGGCGGGCCGTTTCCAGGCTCTCGCTATAGCGGCCGAAGGCGCCGACCATCTGGATCGCGGTGCTGGTCAGCGCACCGGCAGCCAGGAGCGCCATCAGCACCAGAAGCAGCGTGCTTACCGATTTCTTAAGAATTGCCATGAGCAAGGGGGCCTATTCGTCGATAGCGGCCACCTTGCATCGCGACATGCCAATGTTTCGTTAAGGTTGTAGTCAAATGCCAGCTTTCCGGCCTGCCGCACGTCCACGCGGCCAGGTTCCATTACGCAACCTTCGTGAAATCCGGCGCGCGGCGCTCGGCGAACGCCGTGAAAGCTTCACGTGCCTCGGCCGTGCGCAGGCGCTGCGCGAACTGCTCGCCTTCCGCCTGCATCTGCGCGACCAGCGCTTCGCCGTTGCGCATCAGCTTCTTGGTGGCGGTGAGCGCGCCGGCCGGCTGGCGGGCGAGTCGCTGCGTCAGCGCGAGCGCCTCGGCATCGAGCCTGTCGAGCGGGACGACGCGGTTGGCGAGGCCCCATTCCAGCGCGGCCTTCGCCGGCACGGTCTCGCCGAGCGCGAACATCTCATAGGCGCGCGCATAGCCGATGCGCGCCGGCATCAAGAGGCTGGACGCGGCTTCCGGCACGAGGGCGAGGCTAACGAAGGGCGTCGACAATTGCGCGTTATCGGCGAGCACGACGAGGTCGCAATGCAGCAGCATCGTGGTGCCGACGCCGACAGCGCGGCCCTGCACGGCCGCGACCAGCGGCCGGGTGCAGCGCGCCAGCGACTGGATGAAGCGGATGACATTGCGGCTGCCTTCCGACTTGCCGGATGCGACCGCCGCGAACTCGCCGACATCGTTGCCGGCGGTGAACATGTCGCCCTCGCCCCGGATCAGGATCACGCGGGCGGACGGATCGAACTCGGCGAATTCGATGGTATCGGCGAGCTTGCCGTACATCGCATCGGTCAGCGCGTTCTTCTTGTCGGGGCGCGCCAGCGTAAGTGTGAGAATTCCGTTGTCGTTCTCAACTCGCACATGCTCGGTCATTGCTCTCTCCTTATTCCTCTGGGTCTCTTGGAAACTTGTCCTGAACACTCGTCAGCCAGCGCGCGACGATGTCGATCTCCGCAGCGGTAAATCCGTCCGTCAGCGCCGCGTTGATCCTGGCCGCGTCGGTCTTCGCCTGCGCCAGCGCGGCGCGCCCCTTCGGCGTCAGCCACACGCGAAAAGCGCGTCCGTCCTCGCGATCGGCCCGGCGCTCGACCAGCCTCGCGGCTGCCGTGCGATCCACAAGCCCGGAGATGCCGGCCGGTCCCATGTCGAGCGCTGCGCCCGCCTCGCCCATCAGCACGCCATCCTGCTTGCCGAGGATGAACAGCAGGCCGGCCTGCGCCGGCGTCACCTCGCTCGACGGCTGCGCTGCCATCCAGCGTTGCAACCGGCGTTGCGCGACGTTGAGCAGGTAGATCAGCCGGTGATGCCTCGCCTCGGACGATTTATTTCGCATGCGAAGCATATAACCGAGCGCTGGCCGATTGTCAAAACCTGCCGGAGCTAACTGCCCGACGACGGCCCGCGACAGCCGTCGAGCAGAATTGCGGCGCATACCTTCGCCCGCCTCTCGATCTCCTTGCGCGAGGGCAGTGCAAGGCTGGCGTAGATCGCCGCGCGCTGCGGCGCTGAGACCATCATGCCGATCATCATCCCGGCGGCTTCATCGACGTTATCGAGTGCGATGCGCTTCTTCTTGACTTGATCGCGGAGCCAGCCCGCGAGCGCCGCCGCTGTACGGGCGATGCCGTCCCTGTAGAAATTCGCGGCAAGCTCGGGAAACGTGGCTGACTGCTGCAGCACCATACGCTGCAGCGCCACAACCTCTGGATCGAGCGCGAGATCGGCACAGGCGACAAGCACGGCAGCCAGGCTGGTTTCGATATCGGCCTGGTTGTTGGCCTGAAGATTGACGTCGGACAGCAACCGGTCGAGCCGGTCCGCGCACATCGCCTCGAACAGCGCGGCCTTGCCCGGGAACAGCCGATAGAGAGTCTTGGTGGAGATGCCGGCGCCGCGCGCCAGCTCTTCGGTGCTGGTTGCTGCGTAGCCATCGACGGCGAAGGCGTGCCGTGCCGCCTCGATGACGATCCGCTTCGTCTCGTCGTCGCTGCGTACCGGCGGCCGCCCGCGCGGGCGGCTTTCTGATGACGGTTTTGCCTGAGCCATGTTTTTAGATGATGCCTGTCATTCCATTGACTCTCCCCAAGCTAGTCCTATTTTGGAAATCGTCAAGTTTCCTAATTCAGGGAGCCGGCCATGACCGTGCACACCAACCCGTCCAAGAGTGAAACCATCGTGGTGCCGACCAGCCCGCCCGAAGGCATTCTGCCCCCAGCGCCGGTCCCCGCCCCGCGCCGAAAGCTGAACCTTCGCAAGCTGTTGCTGGCGGGCGTGGCCGCTGCCGCCCTCGCCGGCGCGGGCTGGTACGGCTACGATTACTGGACCGTCGGCCAATACCTCGTCTCCACCGATGACGCCTATGTGAAGGCCGACAACACCACCATCGCGCCGAAGGTCAGCGGCTATCTCGACCGCGTTCTGGTCGGCGATAACGAGCATGTGAAGACCGGCCAGGTGCTGGCCCGGATCGACGACCGCGACTTCCGCGTCGCGCTCGATCAGGCCAAGGCCGACGTGCAGGCGGCGAACGCGACGGTCGTCAGCAAGGAGGCCCAGCTCGAGGTTCAGGAAGCGGTGATCGCAGCCGCGAAGGCGACCATCGATGTCGACACCGCCGCGAAGACCTTCGCCCAGCAGGAGAACAGGCGCTACACGGATCTTGCCAGGACCGGCTATGGCAGCGTGCAGAATGCGCAGCAGGCGCAGGCGCGCGATGCCGGTGCGGACGCCGCGATCGCGCGCGACAACGCCAACCTCGTCTCCGCACAGAAGCAGGTCGATCTCCTCAAGGCCGAGATCGTGCAGGCCAAGGCCGCCGCCGCGCGCGCAGCTGCGGTCCAGCAGCAGGCGGAGCTCAATCTCGGCTACACCACGATCGTCTCGCCAATCGACGGCGTCGTCGGCAACCGCACCTTGCGCGTCGGCCAGTTCGTGCAGGCGGGCACGCAGCTGATGTCGATCGTGCCGGCCACGGGCGCCTATGTAGTCGCCAATTTCAAGGAGACCCAGCTCACCCATGTCCGCGCCGGACAGAGCGTCGAGATCGAGATCGACACGTTCCCGGGCCAGCTCGTGCACGGCCATGTCGATTCCATCGCGCCGGCCAGCGGCTAGGAGTTCGCGCTGCTACCGCCTGACAACGCCACCGGCAATTTCACCAAGATCGTGCAGCGCATTCCCGTGAAGATCGCGCTGGACGCCGAGACCGCGCCCGCGATCGCGCTGCGGCCCGGCATGTCCGTGATCCCGACGATCGCAACGCGCTCAGCGCCGACCGCCCAGGCGGCAGCGACGCCCAAAGCAAAACCTGTTTCCGGAGGGTCGTGCCATGTCAAACAGCCTCTCAATATCGACGCCAGCACAAGCAATTCCGGCCGCGACGCCTGAGCGCGTTGCTGCCGACCCCAATCGGGCCAGCGCCACGATCTGGATCGCCGTGTTCGCGGCGATGATCGGCGCCTTCATGGCCATCCTGAACATCCAGATCACCAACGCCTCGCTGCTCAACATCGAGGGCGGCATCGGCACCGGCGCCGACAACGGATCCTGGATCTCGACGTCCTACCTGATCGGCGAGATCATCGTCATCCCGCTGACCGACTACCTGTCGCGGGTATTCTCGTTCCGCAACATCATGCTGAGCTTCGCGTCGCTGTTCGCCGCGTTCTCGGTCGCCTGTGCCTTCACCCACGACCTGCCCTCGATGATCGCGATGCGCGGTTTTCAGGGCTTCTTCGGCGGCGTGCTGATCCCGATGGCGTTCACGCTGGTCTTCACCAAGCTGCCGAAGGGCCAGCAGCCGATCGGCCTTGCCATGTTCTCGCTCGCGGTGACGTTTGCGCCCGCGATCGGCCCGACCATCGGCGGCTATCTCACCGAGAATTACGGCTGGCAGACCATCTTCTATGTCAACGTGCTGCCCACCGCCATCATGGTGACCATCCTCTTCTTCACCCTGGAGCGCCAGCCGACGAATCTCGGTCTGCTGCGTGAAGGCGACTGGTTCGGCATCGCGACCATGGCGATTGGCCTTGCCTCGCTTCAGGCCGTGCTCGAGGAAGGCAACAAGGACGACTGGTTCGGCTCGCCCTTCATCGTACGGCTCGCAGTCATCGCCGCGATCAGCCTGTCGCTCTTTATCTATATCGAGCTCGTGGTCGAGAAGCCGCTGCTGCGTCTGCGCCTCTTGACGCAGTGGAATTTCGGCATCGGCACGGTCGCGGCGGTGTTCCTCGGCTTCGCGCTGTTCGGCTCGGTCTATCTGCTGCCGGCCTATCTCGGCCAGGTGCAGGGCTACAATGCCGAGCAGATCGGCAACGTGCTGGCCTGGACCGGCCTGCCGCAGCTTTTGCTGATTCCGCTGGTGCCGAAGCTGATGCAGCGTTTCGACGCCCGCTATATCGCAACCGTTGGCCTGCTGCTGTTCGCTGCGAGCTCCTTCCTGAATATCGAGATGTCGCTCGACTATTCCGGCGACCAGTTCTTCATCCCCAACGTGGTGCGTGCCGTGGGCCAGGCCTTGACGCTCGCGCCGCTCTCGGCGCTCAGCCTCGGCAGCGTCGCGCCGCAGGATGCGCCCGCCGCCTCCGGCATCTCCAACATGATGCGCAACCTCGGCGGCGCCATCGGCACCGCGGTGCTGGCGACCATCGTCACCAAGCGCGAGCAGTTCCACTCCAACATCATCGGCCATTCGGTCACGCTCGGCCGCGAGGAGGTCCGTGATCGGATCGCCCAGATGACCAATTACTTCATGGCCCACGGCGTCCCCGACCCCAATGCCGCACGCGAGCAGGCCATCATCGCGCTCGGCAAGACCGTGAAGCGCCAGGCGCTGGTGATGGGCTATTCCGACACCTTTGCCGTGATCGGCGTGGTGCTGGTGCTCGCCGCGATCGCAGTGCTGCTGACGCGGCGGGTGAAGGCGGCGGGTGGAGGTGGTGCGCATTAGGCGCGCTTCCTCTCCCTCTCCCCGTTCTTACGGGGCCGCGACGAACTTCGCTCGCGCTGAGAGGGTCGGGGTGAGGGGCTCTCTCCACACGTGAGATCTATCGAGAGACCTGTACCCCCCCTCACCCGGATTGCGCCGGACGATGCTTCGCATCGCCGGGAGCAATCCGACCTCTCCCCGCAAGCGGGGAGAGGTGAAGAGCCGTCTCACTGCGCGCAGAAATAGCTCGACGCCTCCGTCACCGGTCCCGACTTGTAGTGTGGCCAGGCCGGCCAGCGGCACAGCGGCAGCGACCGGGCTACCGCAAACGACGGCGCCTCGACCTTCTGCTCGGTGACCTCCAAGTCGCCGGGCGCCTGGTCCTTCTCGACCCAGTCGACCAGCACGCTGAGCATGTCGACATTGGCGGGCGCCCCGGAGCCGACATGATCGACACCGGGCGCGGTGTAGAGCCGCGCGAACTGCGCCGCCGTCGCCGTCCCCATCAAGCGCTCGACGCTCTCGAAATAGCGGATGCCGGCATAGGGGCTTTGCGCATAGTCGGCCATGTGCTCGAGGATGATCAGCTTGCCCTTGCGCTCGCGAAAGCGGCTGAGATCGGGATTCGTCGAATCCATCAGGCTGGAGACCTCGAGCAGCCGCGCCTTGTGGTCCTCGGGTTTGTAGGTGGTGACGTCGAGCTTGGGGTCACGCGCGAACACATATTGAATGCCGCCGGCGCCATAGATCCAGGCGATGCCGTTGTTGGGCGCGGGCGGCTGCGCCGGCGGCGCGGTGCCGAGCCACCACGACACCCAGCCGCCGGTCGGGCCGGCCGCCGGCGTGTCCTCCCCCGACACGCCCCAGCCCGGATAGTCGTCGAGGCCGTTGGCGAGCACGAACGGGAATTTGTAGGTCGCATGCAGCGTGTTGATCGCCTTGATCTGAGGATCGGTGAGACACTGATCGCCACTCTTGCCGGCCCCGCAGCGCAGCGTCTCGACTTTGAACACTGCCTTGCAGGTGACGGGATCCTGCACCAGCGCATCGTCGGAACCGTCAGCCTTGTCGCACGCCGCGCGCACGGCCTCGCCGACGAGCTTGACCTGCGCCGGGTTGATCCAGCCCTCGCCCATGGTCACGAGACCTGACCGGGTGCCGGCATGCTGCAGGCCGACCCAGTTGATGACGGGCACGCGGGCGAAGATGCCGTCGAAATCATCAGGGTAGCGCTGCGCCATGGTGAGGCCTTCGCGGCCGCCCTCGGACGAGCCCATGAAATACATCTTCTCCGGCTTCTTGCCGTAAGCGCGCTCCATCAGCGTCACGGCCGCGTCGCGCACCTTCTTGTAGGCGCGGTGGGCAAAATTCTCGAAGGCTTCGTCATTCAATGCGAATAGCTGCGGCAGCTCGCCCGGCTTTGTCTCGTGGCCTGAGTCGGTGCCGTAGGTCACAAAACCGCGCGCGAGCGGCGACGGCTTGTCGAAGGGATAGGCCGGCGGCAGCGCAAGCCCGGTGATCAGCACGCCGTTGAAGCCGCCGCCGCCATATTGCACCGAGCGCCCGTTCCATTCGACGGGCAGGTTGACCTGGAATTTGATCGGCGGCGCCTTGGGATCGACCGGATCGATATGGCCGAGCACCTTGCAGAATCCGGGGTTGGCGGGGGTGATGCGCCCCGACGGCGTCGGGCCGCGCTCGGCAACAGCGAGTTGCGATGGCGCCTGAAACGTCGTGGCATCGATCTTCACGGCATCGGTGCCGCCGACCAGCCCCTTGCAGACCGTCTCGGCATCCTCCGCCAGCGTCACCGCCGATACGCTGCTCGCGCTCATTGCGGCCGCCGTGCCCATGAGCCATGCACACAGCTTCGCTCTGTTTCGCCTCATCGTTTCCACCCGGCTTGTTCTGTTGCGTTCGAAAGTTGGCCGCATTCAATGCAACCTTCGCCCGTTCGTCAATCGCCGACGCCGGCTTTCCGTCAGAACGAGCCCAGCGCGTTGCCCAGGGCGATCACAGCCACCAGCGCCAGGAGCGAGGTCACGATGCCCACCATGACGATGTCGAAATAGCTGTCGCGATGGGTCAGGCCGCAGATCGCGAGCAGGCTGACCACAGCACCATTGTGCGGCAGGATGTCGAGGGTCCCCGCGCCGATCACCGCCACGCGATGCATCAGCGCAAGGTCGATGCCGGTCCGCGCGGCAAGTTCGACATAGGTCGGACCGAGAGCCTCGAGGGCGATGGTCAGACCGCCCGACGCCGAGCCGGTCAGCGCGGCCAGGATATTGGTCGCGACGGCAAGCGAGACCAGCGGTCCGCCCTGGATCGCCAGCACCCAGTCGCGCACGATCGTGAACGCCGGCAGCGCGGCGACGACCGCGCCGAAGCCGACGAGGCTGGCGACGCTGAACGCAGGCAGGACCGACGCATTGGCCCCGGCATCCATGGTCCTGCGCAGCGCCGGCAGGCGCGCCCAGTTCAGCGCGATGGTGGTGGCGATGGCCGCCGCCAGCGCGACCGCGACCGACCACACGCCCGCGACGGCTGCGAGCGTCGTGTCGCCAAAGCGTTGCTCGGCGAGATAGCTGACATCGAGCCGCGGCAGCACCACGAGCGACATCACCAGATTCACGGTGACGACGACGACCAGCGGCGCGATGGCGTTCAGCACGGGCGAAGGCCGGTCGCTGCGATGACCGTGCTGGAGCTCCGCCGGATCGAACTCGCGGGCGGTCGTCGCGCGTTCGCGCACGAGCTCGTCGGCGGCGGCCTGCTCGATCGCACCGTCGGCATCGTCGCCATAACCCTCCCCGGCACGGCGCGCCGCAGCTTCGGCACGGTGCAGCCACCACAATCCGGCGCCGAGCATGATGAGCGAGGCGATGATGCCGAGGCCCGGCGCGGCAAACGGCGTCGTGCCGAAGAACGGCATCGGGATCGCATTCTGGATCGACGGCGTGCCCGGCAGGGCCGACATCGTGAAGGTCGACGTTCCCAGCACGATCGCCGCCGGAATCAGACGGCGCGGGATCGAAGCCGCGCGAAACAGCGAACGGGCCATGGGAACGATGACGAAGAACGCGACGAACAGGCTGACGCCGCCATAGGTGACCAGCGCGCCGGCGAGCACGACCGCCAGAATCACGCGCTGCTCGCCGAGGCGCTCCGCCATGAAGCCTGCGACCGACGTCACCGCTCCGCTGTCATCCATCAGCTTGCCGAAGACGGCACCAAGCAGGAAGATCGGGAAGAACTGCGCCAGGAATCCCGCTGCGTTCACCATGAACACCTGGGTCAGGTTGGCGAGCAGCGGCTCACCGCCGAACAGCGCGGCAACGAGGGCCGCGAACGGCGCGAGCAGAAGCACGCTCCAGCCGCGGAAGGCGAACAGGACGAGCAGGCCGAGCCCGACGAGGAGGCCGAGGAGACCCATGCCTCAGCACTCCGTCAGCAGGACGTCGAGATCGGCGGTCGATCGCCGCCCGATGTCGGCACCATGCTCGCCGAGAAACGCGTCTGCGGCCATACGCCCCTCGGCGCGCAGCATCGAGACGAATTCCCATTCCGCGTTGAGCTTTGACGAGGCGCCGAACTTCGCCAGCATGTCGCTCTTGATCCGGTGTGTGCGCATCTTCGCCCAGCGCGCGCCCTCGCCGCTGCCGGGATCCGCCGCCTGGCGCAGCAGCGCGATCATGCGCAGCTCCTTCATCAGCGGCGAGTTGAACGAGATTTCGTTGAGCCGGTTGAGGATCTCCGCAGCCGTCCGCGGTTCCTCCAGCCGCTCGGTCGGATTGATCTGGACGAGGATGGTGTCGTGCGCGTCGCTCTCGCGGACCAGCGGCGTGATCGTCGGGTTGCCGGCGAAACCGCCGTCCCAATAGGGCTCGCCGTCGATCTCGATGGCGCGGAACATGGTCGGCAGGCAGGCCGATGCCAGCAGCACATCGGCCGTGATCTCCGCGTTGCGGAAGATACGGCCGCGCCCGGTGCGCACCCGCGTCGCGGTGATGAACAGCTGGATCGGCGAGCGCACGAGGCGTTCGAAATCGATGCTCTCGGCCAGCACCGCGCGCAGCGGATTGTAGCCGGTGGGATTGAGATCGTAGGGCGACAGCACGCGCGACATCAAATCGGTGAGGATGTAGAAGGGCGACGTATCGAGGGTCCAGCGCCCCATCAAGCGGTCGAGCGGCGAGCGTTGCAGCGGACTGAGAGCCGCGGCCTTCGAAACACGACGCCAGTATTGTTCGAGCGCCTCACGCGCGCCCTCGGCGCCGCCGGCGGTCCAGCCGTCCGCCAGCACCGCCGCATTCATTGCGCCTGCGGAGGTTCCGGAGATTGCGGCGATCTCCAGCCATTTCTCTTCAAGGAGACGGTCGAGCACGCCCCAGGAGAAGGCGCCGTGCGAACCGCCGCCCTGAAGCGCGAGATCAATCAGTACGGCGTCGCGTTCCATGGCGGACACTCACGCAACTGAAGCTCAAATGCGACGCGATTTTCGACCACGTCGAATTCGACCGCAGTGTGAGAGCAGTTGCCACAAGATGCAACCGGAACGTGGAGCCTAGTTTCCAGTTGGACGCGTTTTCTTGACGCGAACCGGTATCCACTTCGCTCGAAAACGCTTTTAGTGCTCGAATACCAGCCTTGCGCCGACCGTGCCGTCGAGAGCGCGGATCTGCTGGAGCAATTCGCCCGAATCCTGGCCGCCGAGATCGGCATCGAGCACGACGTAGCCGAGGTCGCCGGCGGTCTCCAGGTATTGCGCGGCGATGTTGATGTCGCGCTGGAGGAATACCTCGTTCAGACGCCGCAGCATGCCCGGCACGTTGCGATGGACGTGGCTGAAGCGCGCGCCGGAGGGACGCAGGTGCAGCTGCACTTCCGGGAAGTTCACCGCGCCCATGGTCGAACCGGTGATGAAATAATCGACCAGCTTGCGTGCGACCTCGCCGCCGATGCGCTCCTGTGCCTCCTCGGTCGAGCCTCCGACATGCGGCGTGAGGATGACGTTGTTAAGGCCCTGCACCGGGCTCCTGAATCGCTCCGAATTCGAGGACGGCTCGACCGGAAACACGTCGATGGCGGCGCCGGCGATGTGACCGTCGCCCAAGGCGCGCGCCAGCGCATCGAGATCAACCACGGTGCCGCGGCTGTTGTTGATCAGGAACGAGCCCGGCTTCATCGCCCGCAGCTCCTTCTCGCCGATCATGCCGGCGGTCTCCGGCGTCTCCGGCACGTGCAGGCTGACGACGTCGCTCTGCGCCAAGAGCTCTTCGAGCTTTTCGACCGGCTCGGTGTTGCCATGGCGCAGCTTGTCGGTGCGATCATAGAAGATCACGCGCATGCCCATGGCTTCGGCCAGGGTCGAGAGCTGCGAGCCGATATTGCCGTAGCCGACGATGCCGAGGGTGCGGCCGCGCACCTCGCGGCTGCCGGCCGCGGACTTGTCCCAGCCGCCGTCATGGGCGGACACCGAGCGCGGAAAGATCTGCCGCAGCAGCATCACGATCTCGCCGATCACGAGCTCGGCAACGCTGCGCGTGTTTGAGAACGGTGCGTTGAACACGGGAATACCGCGCTTGCGCGCCGCCAGGAGATCGACCTGGTTGGTCCCGACGCTGAAACAGCCGACCGCGAGCAGCCCATCGGCGGCGGCGAGCACGTCGTCGGTGATCTGGGTGCGCGAGCGGATGCCGAGCAGCGACACGCCCTTGAGCGCCCGGCGCAGATCCTCGCCGTCCAGCGCCTTGGTGAGCCGCTCGACATTGGTGAAACCCGCGCTCCTGAACAGGTCCACGGCGCTGTCATTGACGCCTTCGAGCAGCAGCGCCTTCGCGCTCCGCTCAGGGCTTTGGCCTGGGGCTGGCATAGTATCTCCTGAAATGGCGGCTTTGCCGCAGCTCATAGACCGCAGACGGTGCAAAGCACAATAGGGGTCGGATACGGGGAGAAGATGGCGGGGGCGACGGGTGTGCTTGGCATCCCACCAGCTCCGTCATTCCCACGCTCAGAGCGGCCGTCCCGTCATCCTGAGGTGCGAGTGGCGCGATGCCCAGCATCGCGCCGGGAGCCTCGAAGGATGAACGGCCCCAGCCGGGCCGTCGCCCTTCGAGGGCCGCTAAGAAGCGGCCACCTCAGGGTGACGGTCATGGAGTATTGACGCGGAGCGCGCGGATCACGCGCGTCAAATCACATAAAACCCGTGCGTGCCGTCAAGGCGGAGTTGCTCGACGAGGCCGTATTCCCAATCGAGATAGGCCTGCATCGCGGCTTGTGCGACGTCGGTGCCCTCATAGGGACGGCGGTAGCGGTGGGCCGGATCAGGTTTTGGCAGCACCAGCGGCGGGCCGACGTCCAGCGCGGCGTCATAGCCGCCCTCAAGCACATAGACCTCCCAGCCCATCTGCGCGAGCCAGGATGCCGTCATGTCGGCGCGCACGCTTTTGTCGTCGGTCAGGACAATGCGCGCGCCGCGCACCGGCGCGGCCATGTCGGTCTCCTGGACCAGCTGGCCGCCGGGATAGTGACGGAAGCCTGGGAGATGGCCGGCCGCATATTCCGCGGCGTCGCGCACGTCGAAGCGATAGAGCGTGCGATCGGTCTCCGCGAGCAGCGCCATCATCTCTATCGCGCCGATGTGGCGGACACCGGCGCGATAGGCGACGTCGCGGGCATTGGCCGGGCCGCCCTCGAACGATCCGATGGCGCCGCGCCTGTCGGCACCGTGATTGAGCGCGTGCCGCGCCAGCGTCCAGCCGATCGTGCCGTTGCGCAGCGCGCGCACCTTGTTCGGCACACCGGCATTGATCAGCGACTGCGTGCCGATGATCGAGCGGGTGCGGCCGGCGCAATTGACGATGATGGTGGTTTCAGGGTCGGGCGCGGCCTGCCCTGCCCGCAGCACCAGCTCCGCGCCAGGCACGCTGACCGAGCCTGGAATGTTCATGGTCGCATATTCGTCGAAACGGCGAACGTCGAGGATGGCAATGTTGGCCTTCTCAGCGATCAGCTTTGCCACCTCGTCGGCACTGAGCGAAGGCGTATGGCGGCGCGCCTCGACCAGCTCGCCGAACGCCTTCGAATAGGAATTGACGTCCTCGAACATTTGATAGCCCGCATCGCGCCAGGCCGTCAGCCCGCCCTCGAGCCCACTGATATTGCTGTAGCCGAGCGCCGCAAGGCGTTCGCCGCCGGTCGCGACCAGTCCTTCACCGTCATCATAGAGCACGATCGCCACGTCCTTGCGCGGCAGCCGCACCTCGGCCTCGATCGCGATCCGGTCCGCGGCCATGTTGGCGGCGAACAGCGGATGGCCGGTGGCAAAGGCGGCCTCATATCTGAGATCGAGCAGCGCGATTTCCTCGCGCAGAAGCAGCGCGCGGCGGATATCGGCGGGGGTGACGGTGGGAAGCTTCATGGCGTGAACCCTGAGGAGGACGTGCCATGGGCTTTTGAACGATTGCGAGCGTGTTGGCTAGCCTGCGCGACGGCTCACTCGCCGGGAACGAGATGCCCGAGCGGCGGTTGTGCGGGCCGCCGCAGCTTGCGGCGCGAGAGGTAAAGCAAAATGCCGGTGACCAGGAACAGCGGCATCAAGCCCGCGGCAATCATGAACGCGAGCTTGCCCGGCCACCCCAGGATCGCGCCGCGATGGATGTCGTAGATGGCCGCGATTGTCTTCTCGCCGAACGTCTTGTCGACATAGCGCTCCGCGGAAACCAACTGACCGGTGACGGCGTCGATACGAAACTCGTCGCGCGTGGCCTCGAGCGTCATGCCCTTCGCCCACGACCGGATCCGCATCACCGTGCCCGGGCCGGCCGGCAGCGTCAGCAAGGCCCTGGAGAAGCGGCCGCCCTCCTCGCGTTGGAACGTCGTCCATGCCTGATCGAATCCGATCGGCCGGGCTTGCTCGGGATGGCCGGCCGCACGCGAAGCCTTCGAGGGCATCTTGGGCTGCATCCTCGCAGCACTGACCTCCGGGCGTGCCAGCAACCAGACGACGCCGTCCTTGTACCAGTCGAACGCGTACCACAGGCCCGTGAGCGTCATCGCCAGATAGACCGGAAGAACCCAGGTGCCGATGATCGCATGCAGCGACCGGTGCAGGCCGCGCCCGCTCAGACCGAGGTTGGGCTTGAGCCACATCTTCACGCTGCTGGCGCGGCGCGGCCAGCGCAGCACGAGGCCCGACACCAGCATGACGATCAGGCCGAGCGCGACAAAGCCCGTGATCTGCCGCCCCCATCCCTTGGCGTCGCCGGGGATCAGCAGCCAGCGATGCAGCCTGCGCACGGTCGCGAAGAATTCTTCGCCGCGCGGCGAGCCCAGCACATGGGCGTCAAAGGGATCCACATAGAGCGACGTCGGCCGCGTGCCCTGCTCATCGCGCGCGAAGCGAACACGCACCGTCGCGGCCGGATCGCTGGACAGCGTCACCGCCGAGACCGCGCCGAGATCCTGTCCTGCCTTCAGCCGGGCAACCAGTTCGTCCGGCATCAGTGCCGGCATCTCGCGCGGCGCGACATGCATGATGCCGGCGTTGAGATGATCGACGATCTCGTCCTCGAAACTCATGACCGCGCCGGTCAGCGCGATCAGAGCAAGCAGCAGCGCGAGCACCAGGCCCGCAATGGAATGGACCTGGAACAGGGCAGCCTTGATGGTGTGGCCCAGCCGCGCTGCCATGGCTAGAACTTCACCGTCGCCGACAGCGACACGCGGCGCGCATCGCCGATTGCGACATTCAAGGCACTTCCGGTGGTGGACGTATAGTAGACCTTGTCGAACAGGTTCTTGACGTTGAACTGATAGGTCACCGGCAGATTGTCGATTTTGGTGTCGTAGGTCGCAAAGATGTCTGCGACGGTATAGGCCGGCAAGAAGAACGTGTTGGCGGAGTCGCCCGGGCGGTCACCGACATAGTGCGCGCCGCCGCCGAGCCGCAGGCGTCCGGGCAGCTTGTCGCCGAAATCGTAGACGAGATAGAGCGAGGCCGTGTTCATCGCGGCATTCAGGAGCTTGGCGTCACCGTTGATGGGATCGCCGACCAGACGCGCATCGGTGTAGCCGTAACTTCCGATTATGCTCCAATCGTCGGTCAGCTTGCCGGTCACGTCCAATTCGACGCCACGCGACCGCGCCTTCGCGGACGTCCGCATCGCAATGTTGTTGTTGCCGAGATCGTCGCGGACCAGCACGTTCTTCTTCTCGATGTCGTAGATCGCCAAAGTGCCGGACAACCGCTTGTTGACGTCGAATTTGACGCCGGTCTCCCATTGCGTTCCCTCTTCGGGCGCAATCGTGGAGTCGACGACGAAACCAGTGGGAGCACCGGAAAAAGGCGCGATGGTCGAAGTCGGCTTCAGCGACTGCGTATAGCTCACGTAGTACGAGAGCTGATCGTTCAGCTTGAAGATGATGCCGCCGAGCGGCAGCACCTTGTCGCCCGCCAGATTCGTGTTCGTGATGAAGTTCGGCCGGCCCTTTCCGGCAAGCTGCTCATATTCCATCCAACGCAGGCCGCCGACCACGGACAGCCAGTTGGTCACGTGGAATGTGTCTTGGGCGAAAAAGCTGCGGGTGCCGAGCTTGTCGGTCTGCTCGCTGTCGACCCCCGAAACGGTCGTGCCGGGTGTAACCAGCCCGTAGACCGGGTTGTAGAAATTGAAACTCGGGGTCGCCTGGCGGATCAGGTCGTGGCGATCGATGGTACGATACAGCGCCTCGCCGCCGAACAGAATCTCGTTGCGGAAGCCGCCCACCCAGACGTCACCCTGCAGATAAGAGGTGCCGTAACTGGCGTTGCTTAGCGAGTTCCGGGTGCCGTCGTTGCTGCGGGTCTCGATGCCGGTTTTGGCATTGACGTTGGTGATGCGCAGCTGATTGGCGCTGTAGGTCTCGGTGTTGTAGCTGTAGGCTGCCGTGACCTTCCAATTGTCGTCGAGCTTCTGCTCGACCGAGCCCTGTATCAGGTCCGAGGTGCCCCACATGTTGTTGAAGGGCTCGTCGAGCCGGCGGGTCTTCGGAATTGCCAGCGGAGCGCCGTTGACGAAGGCCGTTCCGCGGTCGAACGGATAGATGAATTCGCGATGCTCATAGGTGAGCTGGACCGTCGTGGTCTCGCCGTACCAGGCCAGCGACGGGTTCACCAGCATTTCCCTGTGGCGGCCGAAATTGCGCCAATAGTCTTCGCTGACGCCGTAGCCGATGAAGCGATAGGCAAGACCGCCATCGCCGATCGGACCGGTGATGTCGAGCGTGCCGTCGGCGCCGTTCCGGTTGTTGGCGTAGGTCGAGCCGAGCAGCGTGACCGAGCCGTGCTGATAGAGCTCCGGACGCTTGCTGATGGTGTTGACGATGCCGCCGGGGTCCATGATGCCGTAGAGCAGCGAGGCAGGCCCTTTCAGCACCTCGACGCTTTCGACCGCGGCATTGAGGCTGCGGCCCTGCACCAGCGGCATGCCATTACGCATGATCGAGCCGTCGCGGTTGTCGCCGAAGCCGCGGCGAATGACGGCGTCCTGGGTTCCGGCGAGCGTGTTGGTCTGGGTGATGCCGGAGATGTTGATGAGCGCATCGTCGATGTTGCGCGGGAGCTGATCCTTTAACACCTGCGCCGGCACGATGTTGACGGACTGCGACGTGTCGAGCGGCGAGGCGCCGCTGCGCAACGTTGTCGCGCTCGGCATCGCGCGGTAACCGAGCTTTGCGGCCTGTTGCGCGGCAGCTTCCGCGGCGGCGCGCTCCGAGAGCGTCGGCACCGCGGGCGCGGCCGTGGCATTGCGACTGCGCTGGCGCGCGGCGGCTTGCGTGCGGCGTGGTGCCCCCTCCGATGCACGTGCCGGCTTCGACCGCGGCGCCGGCGCTTCCACCGTCACCGGCGGTAGTGTCGATTGCGCCTGCGCGCTCGCCGTGTTGGTGGGATATTCAATGAGCAGCACCGCTGCACCGATGAGAAGACCTGCACGGCTCTTGCCGGCACGAGTTCGATGGCCGCTGTCGCGCTGGCCATCCACGAAGGCACGCACTTTCATTCCACTTCAAGTCAAGAACGTTGAAGTGTGCGCGTGTAACAGTCGCCGGGATCGAGGAGAACCGTAGCGGAGCTTGAATCGCTCTAGTGTTGAATCGTTCTAAGCGCAGAGGAGCGCCGAGCATCAATCTCCGATTGATCTCGCAGCAATTGCGACACGCTGCGCGAGAGCTCGCAGCGAGCATGTCGCAATGTTGCGCGATCTCACGCGATGGCGGGAGCGATCAACTCGTCGAGCTTGCGCTTGAACGCGCTGCCGTCGGACAGGGCGCGGAGCGGCGGGCGCACGCGCAGCCAGCCGGCATCACCCGTCTGCGCCGCGAGGATCGCCTTCAATGTCGCGACCAGGGATGGCGTCTTCACCACGACATCGATCGCGGCCTGCATGCGCGCTTCGACGTCCTTACCGTCAACCATGCCCTTCACCAGCTCGGGCACGACATTGGCCATGCCGCAGATGGTGCCGGCGCCGCCGGCGGCGATCGCGCGGGTGATATCGGCTTCGTTACCGACGGTGATGGCGAGCTCTGGCGCGGCAGCGCGGAACGCCTGGAACTGCTTGAAGTCGCCGCTGGAGTCCTTCAGGCCCGCGACCACCTTGCCGTAGCGCTTGCGCAGGCTTGCGGCGACTGTCGTCGGGATCGCGACGCCCGAGACCTGCGGGATGTGATAGAGGGACGCGCGCAGCCGATCGTCGGCGACGCCGTCGATGATCGCGGCAAAGGCATCCTCGATGCCCTCGGGTGTGGCGTTGCGATCGAAGTAAGGCGGCAACAGCAGCACGTGACGCACGCCGAGGCCGAGCACGGCGCGCGTCAGCGCGATGCTGTCGGTGATGGCGGGGAAGCCGCCGCCGATGCCGATGCGGTCCGCAGCGATGCCGTTCTTGAGCAGCGCCTCGATGGTCGCAATACGTTCGGCGGCATTGAACGAGGTGCCTTCGCCGGTGGTGCCAAACAGCACGACGCCATCGACGCCCTTGCTGAAGAGCTGCCTGGCGTGCGCAGCGAGCTTTGCGGAGTCCACGCTGCCGTCCGTCGCCAGCGGCGTCGCCGACGCCACCCAGAACCCGCGAATCGCCTCCGTCATTACACCACCCTTTGCTGCGGCCGCCGGCTAAGCCTCTGATCCATAACGATCTTCTCAGCCGGACGGGGCCATGTTTTTGCTTTACTTTTCATCTTGTACCTTACATACAAGACGGGCGCAAACCCTTTCCATCGTCGCGGTGCGCATGAGGCGCAGCCAAATCCTTAAGGAGGCCTCGCATGAACATGGTGACCCCCGTCGAACGACCCGACCAACTGCTCGGCGCGCTGCGCGAACGGCTCGGCACGGCGGCCGTGCTTGTTGGCGCGGACGTGCCGACGCGCAATTGCAACGACTGGAGCGCGAGCCTGCCGCAGACGCCGCGCGCGGTGATCCGTCCGACCGATGCGCAAGGCGTTGCCGATGCGATTCACGCCTGCCGGCAGGCGCGCCTGCCGTTCGTGCCGCAGGGCGGATTGACCGGACTGTGCCGCGGCGCATCGCCCGAAGCCGGCTGGGTCGCGATCTCGCTGGAGCGCATGACCGGCATCGAGGAGGTCGATCGCGCGTCGATGACGATGACCGTGAAGGCGGGCACGCCGCTGGAGACGATCCAGAAGGCCGCCGACGAGGCCGGCTTCTTCTTTCCGCTCGACCTCGGCTCGCGCGGCTCGTGCGCCATTGGCGGCAATCTCTCCACCAATGCCGGCGGCAATCGCGTGATCCGCTACGGCATGACGCGCGAGCTGGTGCTCGGCCTCGAAGTGGTGCTGCCGGACGGCACCATCATCACCAATCTCAACAAGCTGATGAAGAACAATGCCGGCTACGATCTGAAGCATCTGTTCATCGGCTCGGAAGGCACGCTCGGCATCATCACCCGCGTGGTGCTGAAGCTGTTTCCCAAGCCGCGCTCGACCATGGCGGCGCTCTGCGCGCTGAAGGATTATGCGGCGGTGATCGCGCTGCTCGATGCCGCGCGTTCGGGGCTCGGCCCGCTGCTGTCGGCCTTCGAGGTGATGTGGCCGGACTATTGGGACGTCATCACGAATCGCGCCGGCGTCAAGCCGCCGGTCGCGGCAGGCCACGGTCTCTACGTGCTGGTGGAGGCGCAAGGCACCGACGAGAGCGTCGATGCGCCGCGCTTCCAGAGCTGGCTCGAGGAGCTGATGGAGCGCGGGCTGCTGGCCGATGCCGCCGTGGCGCAGTCGCTGGCGCAGACGCAGAGCTTCTGGCGCGTGCGCGACATCTGCGCCGAGTTCGGCCAGGTGCTCGGCCCGCACATCTCCTACGACATCGGGCTTGCGGTGTCGCGGATGGACGAGTTCGTCACGCGCTGCAAGGCGGGCTTGGCTTCCGGCATCAAGGGCTGCGAGAGCGTCTATTACGGCCATATCGGCGACGGCAATCTGCATCTGGTCTCCTGGGTCACCGGCCTCACGGTCGAGCAGCAGCCAAAGGAGGAGATGGACACGATCATCTATGGTCTCGTCCGCGAGATGGGCGGCAGCGTCTCCGCCGAGCACGGCATCGGCACCCTGAAGAAGAAATGGCTGGGGCATGCCCGCAGCGAGGCCGAGATCGCGCTGATGCGGACGCTGAAGGCGGCGCTCGATCCGGATCATCTGCTCAATCCCGGCAAGGTGATCTGAGCGGGAGCGCGCATGCGAACGCTCAAGCTCGATACGCCGAAATCGCTGTCGCAGCGGGTGATGCAGCGGCTGCGGCAGGCCATCATCGACGGCGAGTTCGCGCTGGGTGCAGCGATCTCGGAAGAGATGGTGGCGAACTCCTTCGGCGTCAGCCGCACGCCGGTGCGCGAGGCCATGGGCCAGCTGCAGGCGCAGGGGCTCGTGGTGATCCGCCCGCAGGTCGGCAGCTTCGTGTTCACGCCGAGCGCGGACGACATCACCGCGCTCTGCACCTTCCGCATCGCGCTCGAGCCCAAGGCGGCCGAGCTGGCCTTTCGCCATGATCGCAACAGTGCGATCGCCGCGATGAGCGATGCGATCGCGGCGATGGAGCCTGCCGTCGCGGCCAGGGACAACATCGCCTATGGCCGCGCCGACGCAGCGTTCCACGAGGCGCTGTTCGCCCATTGCGGCAACAATTACCTCATCGAATCCTACCAGCTCGTCTCGGGCCGCGTCGCCGCGCTCCGCACCAATTTGACCTCGCCGATCGACGTGCGCACTCGCACGTCCTTCGACGAGCACCGCAAGCTGCTGGCCCTGTTCGCGCGCGGCGAGTTCGCCGCTTTCGAACAGCTGATGACGACGCACATCACCAATTCGGGCGTGGTCTATGCCAAGGCGTTGAAGGTGGAGGCGTTGAAGGTGGAAGCGCTGAGGGCGGAATGAGCGCGCCTACTGCCCGTCCCTCGATCCTGGCCTGTCCAGGAAGTCCAGCGCGGTGTTGATCTGCTCGAGCTGGTGCTCGATCCTGTCGCGATCCTGGACGACCTGCGCCTTCTCGAGTTCCTCCACGAGCTTCTGCTTTCGCGCCAGCAAGTTCTCTATGACCGTGCTCACAAGCCCCCCTCGCCCCGAAGCGAGCATCGGGGCAGAAATCCGGCCAGCGGCGCTGTGCCGGAATTGTCGAGGCGCGCGCGAGCGGGGGCTCGCGCAGGCGCCAGGGTCAGAATGTTCGCGAGGGCGGTTGGTTCCTGCGAGTGAACCACAATGCTGGCAGATGTGACGATTGCGACACTCAATGCGTCAGGACGGTGCCTGCAAGTTGCATCGGCGCGATGGGGGTATGGGCGATCGAAACTGCGAAGACAGCCAGCAATGCGAAGAACGCGCAGAGCCTCATGTGCACCGTCCTGCGATCGGTGACCGGCAGCAGCAGGAAGAACAACATCGCCAGGACCAGCAACGCGTCGATCAGAAACATGGACCTTCTCCCTTGAAACCGGGAGCAGGATGACGCGGCGCGGCCGGCCGGTATGTGGACGGCGTCACAGAGCCGAGCCGGGCCGCCGGCGCGGCCTGTGCTGCTGAATTATGCGTCACCGGGAACCTTAATCAGCGAACGCGGCATAGCGGCCGGTTGTATTCGCGGCCCCGGAGTCCTATGCGTATCCGCCATGGACACCCAGATCATCACCGCCGAAAAGCCCCTGATGGCCCAGGCCCGGCCGCGCAAGCCCGCGCCGTTCCTTCCCATGAGCCGCGCCGAGATGGACGCGCTCGGCTGGGATGCCTGCGACATCGTGCTGGTGACGGGGGATGCCTATGTCGATCATCCCAGCTTCGGCATGGCCATCATCGGCCGCCTGCTGGAGGCGCAAGGATTCAGGGTCGGCATCATCTCCCAGCCCGACTGGCATTCGGCCGAGCCGTTCAAGGCGCTCGGCAAACCAAAGGTGTTCTTCGGCGTCACCGGCGGCAACATGGATTCCATGGTGAACCGCTACACCGCGGACCGCCGCATCCGCAGCGACGATGCCTATACCGCCGGCGGCGAAGGCGGCAAGCGGCCGGACCGCTGCACCGTCGTCTACGCCCAGCGCTGCCGCGAGGCGTTCAAGGACGTGCCGATCGTGCTCGGCGGCATCGAGGCCTCGCTGCGCCGGATCGCGCATTACGACTACTGGTCCGACAAGGTGCGCCGCTCGGTGCTGGCCGACGCCAAGGCGGACCTCCTGCTTTACGGCAATGCCGAGCGCGCCGTCGTCGAGGTGGCGCAGCGGCTCGCGGCCGGCGAAGCGCCGCGCGAGCTCGACGACATCAGGGGCGTCGCGCTGTTCCGCAAGGTGCCTGCGGATTACGCCGAGCTGCACGCCGACGACCTCGATTCCGCCGACGAGGGCGCAACGCGCCAGAAGGGCGCGACCGTGATCCGGCTGCCGGCACTGGAGCAGGTCGAGCAGGACAAGGAAGCCTATGCCCGCGCCTCACGCGTGCTGCACCGGGAGAGCAATCCCGGCAACGCGCGGCCGCTGGTGCAGCGTCATGGCGATCGCGACCTCTGGCTCAACCCGCCGCCGATCCCGCTTACCTCCGACGAGATGGACGCGGTCTACGACCTGCCTTACGCGCGCGCGCCGCATCCGTCCTACGGCGATGCCAAGATCCCGGCGTGGGACATGATCAAATTCTCGGTGACGATCATGCGCGGCTGCTTCGGCGGCTGCACCTTCTGCTCGATCACCGAGCACGAGGGCCGCATCATCCAGAACCGGTCGGAAGGCTCGATCCTGCGCGAGATCGAGCGCATCCGCGACAAGACGCCGGGCTTCACCGGCGTGATCTCCGACATCGGCGGCCCCACCGCCAACATGTACCGGATGGCCTGCAAGGACCCGAAGGTCGAGGCGGCATGCCGCCGGCCGTCCTGCGTCTTCCCGGAGATCTGCCCGAACCTCAACACCTCGCATGACGACCTGATCCGCCTCTATCGCAAGGTGCGCGAGACCAAAGGCATCAAGAAGGTGATGGTCGCCTCGGGCGTGCGCTACGACCTCGCGGTCGAGAGCCCGGAGTACATCAAGGAGCTCGTCACCCATCACGTCGGCGGCTATCTCAAGATCGCGCCCGAGCATACCGAGCGCGGTCCGCTCGACAAGATGATGAAGCCCGGCATCGGCGCCTACAACAAGTTCAAGCGGATGTTCGATGAAGCGGCTGAAAAGGCCGGCAAGAAATATTACCTGATCCCCTATTTCATCGCGGCGCATCCGGGCACGACCGACGAGGACATGATGAACCTCGCGCTGTGGCTGAAGAAGAACCGCTACCGCGCCGATCAGGTGCAGACCTTCCTGCCCTCGCCGATGGCGACCGCGACCGCGATGTACCACACCGGCGTCAATCCGCTGCGCGGCGTGCGCCACGGCGGCAGCGACAAGGTCGAGGCGATCAAGGGCCTGCGCCAGCGTCGCCTGCACAAGGCGTTTTTGCGCTACCACGATCCCGACAACTGGCCGGTGCTGCGCGAGGCCTTGATCGAGATGGGCCGCCGCGACCTGATCGGCTCGCAGCCCCACCAGCTCGTCCCCGCGCACCAGCCGCCCGGCACCGGCAAGGCCGCCGGCACGAAGCGCCCCGTTCGTCCCGGCGGCAAGACGCAGCGGTTCACGACCAAAGGCCTGCGGGTGATGAAGTAGCGGATGAGAGCCCGATGCTTTCGTGCCTCCCAAACAAAAATATTCGAAAACAACCCCATGCACAGTAGCCGGCCCTAGCGGGATCAATGGTTTAGACGTCCTGCGAAGACGTTTGACCCGTCGAGCAAACGATCGTTGCGCCGTCGGGCAAAACAGGCGCATGATGGCATGATCGGGCATGTGGGATAGAGCGAGCCCGGTCTCCGCCCGCATCGTTATCCTCGAGCTTCACACCGCGTCCCGCGCGCAGGCCGTTACGCGCCCGTTCGACGCGTTGGAAGGAATGCTTCCCGGCAATCAGCACCCTGCGGCGTACCCAGTGACTCCGGATGCGCCAAGGCGTGCACTCATCAATCGATCAGCTCCTGAAGCAGGCCATGGCCGTTCTGACTTCGAAGCCGGACATGGCCGGTTCGCCTCTGGAAGTCAGCTTGGGGCCAGAACCGGACATCGGTAAAGCAATCAGGATAAGCGCCCTGCGGCGCGCCGTTGCTCGAAAGCCTTGACGTTGGTGTAGGCGAGTAACAGCGTGTTGCACGGTATCTTCGCTTGCTCCGCCTTGCCCAGCATGAAGCCGAGGATGTGCTCCACCTCCGTCAGCCCGCCCCGTTCGATGTCGCGCAGCATCGACGTCGAATACTGCGAGTCCTGCTGGGAGAACGTTTCCTCCCACGATTTCATGAAAGCCGTGCTGGGCGCGTGGCCGTTGGCCGCAGCGATCGCAGCGCCACAGCGAAGCTGATCCAAAAAAAGCTCACGACCATAAGGGGTGCGGACAATCTCGCCGACATTTGCCCGCATCAGGCAGGTCATGGTGGCTGCGGTCGAAAGGTGAACCAGCTTTTCCCACATTCGCTGAACGATATCGGCGACCACGAAGACCTCCACTCCCTTCGCAGGCTCGAACAGCGCGGCCAATGCTCTCACGCGTTCCGTCATCTCCCCCGATTGCTCGCCAAAGGTAAGCGTTCGCCAGTCGTTGAACTGCCGGATCGCGCCATCCGGCATGATCGTCGCCTGTATCTTTGCCGTGCCACCGAGCACACGGTGCCGGCCAAATTTCTCATTCAGGACGTCGATATGCGCAATGCCGTTCAGGAATGGAAGGACATAGCCGTTCGACGCTACGGCGGGTGCGATTGCCGCAACTGCAGCATCGAGATCATATGACTTGCAGGTCAGGATCACCGCGTCATAGACCGGCGCCACCTCTGCCGCGACCACTGTCTTCACTGCTATTTGTGCGTCCCCGAACGGGCTCTCGATCCGCAACCCTTGCTCGGAAAGACTCTTGCGCCGCCCGTCGCGGACGAGAAACGTAACATCAGCTCCGCTCTCGGCGAGGCGGCCGCCGAAATAGCCACCGGTGCCGCCCGCACCCAATACTAGGTACCGCATTTGCTTGCCCCGACGTTCGCTTTTGGCAGATCCATCAAAGCATGCTGAATAACCCTTGGGCTAGAGGCAATGTCCGTTTCGGGTCATAAGCAGCGGTGGAGACCAAGTTGGATCGGCGTCCAGTTTGCCCCTGACAGCCGATATGACAAGCGCTCAATCGACTCCGGCTAAGGGCCATTTTCGGACTCATGCAGTGCAGCAAAATGCCTTTACTCGATCATCTCATCGGCGGTCGTGCCCTACGTTCTCGTATCGTCAGTCACGCGGCTTAAGTCTCGCGGCTCCCAACGTCACTGAGGTACTTTTCATACTCTGCTCGCGAGAGCAGATTGCCTTCTCGCTCGACGCGAGCGCGGTCCTTCGCGGGTAAAGAGGCCTGTGTATCATCGACACGCTTCCAGGGGGCCAAAGGCGTTTCGCATGTCGAGCGAGGCACAAATTCTGACGGTTGTATCTTTTTGTATCGGTGTACATAGCGTGGGCGGGCAGTTACGAAAAATTCAGTCACGCTCACCCGGACGACCAGTTGCGCCTCAGCGTACTCCGACAGCAGAGGATCGTTATCGTCAATACTGGCGATGCCTTGCGGGCGCAGACGATGCGGCTTCTCAAAGTTGATAAAGAGCATGGCGACCTGGCAAGTCCTCGCGTGATGTGAGCTGCTCTACACGCCCGAACAGCTCAGGTCTTGATATCGGCCCACCGGTTTTAGCCAGTAACGATGTGAGCCGAGATGCGGCAGCGTTACTGTCTCTTGCGAATCC
Organism: Bradyrhizobium huanghuaihaiense; assembly: GCF_025200885.1. NCBI lineage: Bacteria > Pseudomonadati > Pseudomonadota > Alphaproteobacteria > Hyphomicrobiales > Nitrobacteraceae > Bradyrhizobium > Bradyrhizobium huanghuaihaiense. Next base: position 8,977,844 of record NZ_CP104172.1, read on the forward strand.
TGAACCAAAATCAATCGATGAAGACAAACCTTCATCGAGATTGCATTGGGGTTCGCTCCCAAAGGTCACTCGATGCATGCCTCTTGGACATTTACATCGCTAAGGAGGTAGTCCCATGCCGATCGTTCAATTCACTCGCTTCAAAACCGACAAGCCCGAGGAAATGACCAAGGTTGTCGGGCGGGCGAAGAAAATCTTCGAAAAACACGGCGCCGAATTTCTTCGGCTGTCCCGTTTCCACACTGGCCATTGGGCAGGAGAGTTGCTGGTTACGACGCGCTACGCCAATTGGGAGGTCTACGGCAAAGTGCAGGAGGCCGTGGCAAAGGACCCGGAGTTCGCGCAGGTGATGGCTGACGGGTTGAAGATTGCCGAACTACAGGGCCGTAACATCGCTGTTAGCATCGATCTCTAGTCCGGGCGCCACCCGGCGGCAAACCACGTTAAGAGCGGAGGCCGCTGGACATATTGCCAGCGGCCTTTTTTCAATTTTGGGCGCCCTCGCCGACCAATGTCGGCTTCGGATCATGAGCGCCGTCTGGAAGGTCGGCCGGTTGCTTCCGGTCTACCCCGATAAGCCGACAACTGAGGACGTCGCCCGAACTTCGCATTCGGGCAGGAGCAGACGCGCCGAACACCGGGACGCGACTGGAGCCACCGGCTATGTCAGCTATCGTCAGTTCTGAGCGTCGGAGAATTGATCGGGATCAACCCGAAATCACAGTATTCGCCTACAGCTCCGGACCAGAAAGTCCGACCTCTCGCTCAGCGCGAAGGACATTACCATAGAGACTGCTGATCCATTGTCTTCCGCTCGAGGTTACATTCAAATAGCGGATGGCAGTTTGGATGTGCGGTGCGGCCTTGGTCCAGTAGAACTGAGGATATTTGTACACCACGTCCGCGGGCGTGGCGTATCCGAGCGATTTGTTGAGTCCTATCTCCTCGAACTCGTAGAACAGCGCATTTGATTTCTTCATGTAGTTCGGATCGCCGAGCTGACCGATCAGGTCGGCGGCGCGAAGCAACAAACCTTCCTCTTCGTCAAGATCATCCTTGAGTTCGTTCGCTGATGCGTCTGCATAAGGAAAACGAGTGTATTCGATGGCTTGGGCAACGCGAGCAGCGTCAATTTCGTCAACTGCGTCAAGACGCTCCACGGCGAATAATTTTGAGCGGTCGACATGATAGGGCGCAAGCGCTGCATCGGAGGAGCCGATCGGCAACTCAACCGTTCGGCCGGTACCATCAACCACATAGGCACCGTCCTGGTCTCCGTGAACTATTCCCCGAACGTAGCCAATGTCGTGAAGCAGGCACGCCAGGATGAAGTGAGCATAGTCGCCAGCCGTCGTTGGCCTAAGAAGGGAGCGCCCGATCAGGATGTCGTGCCCCACCAGCGTGACCAGCAAGGTGTGCTCGACGTTGTGGTAGAGTGCATCGCTGTTACCGATACATTCCAGAGCCAGCTTTGCTGCATAGGGGAGCAATTCCGGCAAGCTGGCGTGGGACGAGCCGAAGCGACCGCTTGTCTCCGAGATCAGGAACGCACCGAGCGCCTGGGACGTCAGTTCCGGGATCGTTATCATGAGCAATCTCTCACTTCGGTCGCCGAACCTTCAGGAGGCGTTCTGAAGGATCGGGAGGGAGAGGACGACCGTAGTAGTGTGGAGCCAAAGGATGGCTGATAATTGACTTAGATCAACAGCAGCGACGCCGGACTACGCGTGTGCGCAGCAGCGACTTCCGCTGAGGGCTGGCCCGCAACTGGTTCAACCTGTTAGCGGCTTCTTCATATGCAAGTAATCTGGATTGAACTCACCAAGCCGTTGGAGCTCGCGCCAGTTTAGAACGATCAACTCGCCCTCGCGGAAATCCATGCTACCAGAAGAACGCAACTGTTGAAGAGCGCGGTTGACCGACGCGATTGCCATGGCGAGCGTCTCCCCAAGCTGGGGCAACGTCAATGGGATCGAGCACCTGTTCCCCTTGTTGAGCTGGGAGAGGCGTGCCCGATAGAATACTTCGCAGAACAAATGCGCCATTCGGGTCGGCCTTGATCTCGCGCTGTTGTTCGTGATTGCTTCCCGGAAGATCGCGGCGTCCAGCAGAGTTTCTCTCCAGATGGCGATACCCAGCGAGGGGCGTCGTTCGAAGGCACCCAATATTTGTTGGTGCGGTATGAAGGCCACGCGCGCAGGACCAATTGAGCAAAGCGCATGGTCCATTCTTTCGATGAACAATCCCTGTGCATCGGGCAGATCGCCCGACATGTGAAAGGACAAGTATTGTCGACGCCCTCCTTTCAGCAGGTGATATCGGCCGACCATTCCCGACACGACCAGAACCGCGTGCTTCGGCTGGTCTCCCTGGCGAATAAAGTCCTGATCGGGCGACAGCTCTTTGGTCACAAACGAGAAATTGCAGATCTCCGCAATATCGTCACTCCGGAGCCGGGAATGCTCTTTCAAGTTCCGTATTAGTGTCTCATGGGGGTCCATAGCACTCCAGATTATGTTCGAGACCCGTATCACCTGATACGTCGGTGTGCTCCTCGCCGGTTAAACTCCATATGTCTCTCGAAGTTTCAATGATTGAGCCGTCAACCAGGAGAGTCATTTATCGGTGATGAGGTCGCCAGTTGCGCTTCCCCACCTTTAGGAGAAGGAGCAGCGCCTTGCCAATCAACCCGCTCATTTCTGCGAATATCAATTTGACGCCAGAGCAGCGGCACGTTCTTGAACTCGCCTTCAACCGGACGCTACGCAAGCTTAACCTGGTGGATCGCAACGATCCGATTTGCGAAATAGTCGCCCGCAAAGTCATTGAGATTGAAGCTACCGGCGTTACCAACGCGGTCGCGATCTCCGAGATCGCATTTAGACAGCTTTACCCTTCGTAATCGGGCCCGCTGTGGGTCAATCGGGCCCGTTCGCTCCGGTCAAAGTGGCGTCCCGTTCACTCCTCACGGCCGACATCGAGGCACCAGGTGGAATTTGTTGCGATGCGGACGCGAAACACGGCTCACGAACAGAATTTCCGCTTGAAGAAGCCGGACGCCCGAAGCATTGCGCGCGCAGCGGCGTAGTCGGGGATGACACCGATCTCAGCTCTGTCTGATTTGCCGCTCCAGGCGCAGCGTATGCTCGCGCAGGGAATCGTAGATCGGTGCATTGCCCAGCAGCATGGGTAGCAGCATCGCCATGAAGCAGGCGCCCAGCATCGGCATCAGCATGGTCACGTTACCGGTCATTTCGGCGACGAGAACGATGCCGGTCACCGGCGCGCGCACGACGCCGGTGAAGAGAGCGGCCATGCCCACCAATGCAAATGCTTCCGGCTGGATCGACAGCGCCGGGAACGCAACGCGGCAAGCCTCTCCGAACAGCAACCCGGACTGGGCTCCCAGCACGAGCAAGGGTGCGAACAGCCCGCCGGGCGTGCCGGCCGCGTATGAGAGAGCGCCGAGCCCGAACCGGATCAGGAATGCGAATCCCAGGATCCCCGCATTCTCGTGGCCGATCAACGCGCGCTGCGTGATCTGATCTCCGCCACCGACCAGTTCGGGCGCGAACCAGGCCAATATGCCGACGCTTGCGCCGATCAATCCGGCGCGGAGCTCGATCGGCAGCCGTCCAAATCGATCGCGAACTGCGATGGTCGCGAGCAGGGTGCGATTGTAGGCGACGGCCAGCAGACCCGCGATGCCACCCAGAGCCAGGAACAGCGGGGCGGACTCGGCCCTGGGATAGCTCAGCGGCGCGACCTCGAAGTCGGGCGCGTCACCGAGCAGCAGCCGTGCGACCGGGATCGCCGTTGCCAGCGCGGCAAGGGCAGCGACGGCAACACGGTGCTCGAACCTCTGCACCAGTTCCTCCAGCACAAACACGAGCCCGGCAATCGGCGCATTGAAGGCCGTTGCAAGGCCGGCGCCGGCGCCAGCCGCCAGCAGCACCCGGGCATCCGCCCAACAGAGTTGGCAGAGGCGCGCGGCGAAAACCGCGATACCGGCGCCCATCTGGACGGTCGGCCCCTCACGGCCCAGCGCCAGTCCGGAGCCGATCGCCAGTATTCCGCCGAAGAACTTCACCGGCACCAGACCAAACGGAGCCGGTGGGATCTCTTCGCGCAGGACAGCTTCGACATGCGGAATGCCGCTGCCCGAAGCGTGTGGCGAGAATTGCCGCACCATCCACGCGGCAACCAGGGTTGCGACGGCGCAAGCGTCGACGACGGTCAAGCACCCCCAGATTGCGTGGCCATGGGCCCAGGCGATCATCTCATCGCGCAGACCATCCGCACGCACGAGCAAAAGCCGGAAGATCGCCCCGACACATCCAGTCGCTGCGCCTACGATGAGAGCCATCGCCGCGAGCCCCAACAGGCTGCGACGTTGGTCCGCGACTTGCCGCTCGTCGTCAGGGTTATGGTCCACAGCTGGTCGATGATCCCGAGGCCTTCGCAAGCGGCAATCTTTGCCGAAATCACCGGCGAATGTCCCGAAAAAATGTTCTGACTTGACCGAAGAACTGCCTCTCCGACCGACACGCCAGGACCTCACCCCACGTCAAGATGCGCCGAACCAAGACCCGGCGCCGCAGATCGGCGATTGGACGTGGCAATCGATCCCCACGGACGTGCACCGTAACGCCGCGCTCGACCCGCGCCTGAAGCCAATCCTGCTTCCACGATCAGTGAGGGCGCAAACCGCTTGACCGCGGCGCCATCATGTAACATATAAAGTTACATGAAACGCGACAGTCGACTATCCGGCGTACTCCATGTGCTGCTGCACATGGCGCAGCAGCCTGGCCCCTACACGTCCGAGACGCTGGCGAAGGCGATGGACACCAATCCGGTGGTGATCCGCCGCATCATGGCGGGCCTGCGGGAGCTTGGTTACGTCCGCTCCGAGAAGGGGCACGGCGGCGGCTGGCGGCTTGCTTGCGATCTTTCGAAGGTGACGCTGCGCGACGTCTACACCGCGCTCGGCAGTCCGTCGCTGCTGGCGATGGGTAACCGGACCGAGGCGCCGGGCTGTCTCGTCGAGCAGGCCGTCAATGCCGCGCTCGATCAGGCCTTTCACGACGCCGAAGCGCTGCTGCTGGCGCGCCTCGGCGAGGTGACGCTGGCGATGCTGGGCGATGATTTGCGCAAGCGGCTCGGGTCTCGAAAGATCCACCACATCAGCGCGCATGGCGCGTGAACGGCTCCATTCACCGGGACAACATCATGACCGACATTCAAGCTGCATTCTCGGATCCGCAATTCGTGGCTCGATATACCAAAGGGCCACGGCGGTTCGTGCCGGGCTATGACGCCATGCAGTCCATGGCGTCAATTCTGCTGGCCGAAAGCGTCCCCAGCGATGGGCAGGTGCTCGTCCTCGGCGCGGGCGGCGGCCTGGAGCTCAAAGCCTTTGCACAGGCGCATCCCGGTTGGCGCTTCGACGGCGTCGACCCCTCTGGGCCGATGCTGGCGCTGGCCGGGCAGACTCTGGGAGAACTCGCACCACGTGCGCGCTTTCACCAAGGCTACATCGATGATGCCCCGGAGGGACCGTTCGACGGCGCCACCTGCCTCTTGACCCTCCATTTCGTGGATGTCGCCGAACGACGCCGGATCGCCTCGGAGGTCCGCCGCCGGCTCAAACCGCGCGCACCGTTCGTGGTCGCGCATCTGAGCGCGCCCGATGGAGAGAAGGAACGTCCGCTGTGGCTGGCGCGGTACTCAGCGTTCCTGGCCGCATCCGGCGTCGAGCCGGAGCAGGCCGCGGCCGCACAGGATGCCGTCAGCAACCATCTGCAAATTCTGGCGCCCGCTCACGACGAGGTGATCTTGCGCGAGGCCGGTTTCTCCGAGCCGACGCTGTTCTACACCGGCTTCGCCTTCCGCGGCTGGGTGGCGTATGCCTGAGGCCAATCAGCTGCACGGCTTTGCCGGGAGCTGGCGGTCTGCGCGGCGATTGTCAGCCTACCGTTTCGCTGTCTGCACAAAGCGGCGCTTCCGCCAAACGGCTCGCTCGCGAAGCAAAGTCCTCGAACGCTGCGACCGCATCGCGCATGTTGTGACAGCCGCGACTGTCGAGCGACGCATGAACGCTGAGATCGAACAGCTCTATCCAGAACAACGGGCTCTCGGGCAAGCCTGCCCCAAGCGCTTCGAACATGCTGATCTCGCAATCCCCGACCCGCTCGAGCGCAACCGTCCGGGAGCCATGGGCGATATGGGGAATTCCGAGCAACGTTCCGTAACCTCGTAAAATCTTCACGTTGATGGGCGGCGCGACGCCGTCACTGCTGGACATCAAGGCCATCGTAGCTTTCGGGGAAAGGGGCTGCCCCGAGAACGCAAGACCAGTCTCGGGGGCAGACAAGCGATTTAAGTCACACGCCTCCCGGTTTCTTGTTATCGTGAGCCAATAAGTTGATTTTTCATGCCGCCATCACGATAGGCGAGCCCAAAGAGCGAGGCCCGCAGCGGCAACGACGAAAGGGTTCGGTGTGCCGGCTGCCCATTCGCCCCATTTTGAAACAATGCCCAGTGCGACCGGCGGAATCGCCCGCCTGGTATGGGCACGCCTGCAGGACGCCGGCATCGAGGCGGACAGTCTGCTGTCCAGGGCCGGACTGACTCTCAAGCAGATCGAGGATCGCAAGGCGCGCCTGAGCGCCGAGAGCCAGATCAGGTTTCTGGAACTTGGGGCCGAGGCGTTGCAGGACGACAGCCTCGGCTTCCACCTGGCACGAGACTTCGACCTTCGTGAAATTGGCCTGCTCTATTACGTGGCAGCATCCTCCGGGACGATCGCCGAAGCCTTGGCAAAGGCCGAGCGCTATTGCCGTCTCGCCAACGAGGGGATTTCGCTGCGATTCGCCGCGAAAGAGATGACGATCACGCTGAAATATGTCGGTGTGGAACGGCGCTCGGACCAGCACCAGATCGAATTCTGGCTGACCTCAATCATTCGCATGAACCGCACCCTGACCAATCGCCGCCTGATCCCGAGCCGACTCAAAATGGTGCATCGCCGTCGAACGACGCCCGCAGAGGTCAGGTCGTTCCTGGGGTGCGAAATCGAGTTCGGGTCCGATGTCGACGAGATCGCTTTCCCGGTATCCGTGGGGCCGATGCCGATCGAAAGTGCCGATCACTATCTGAACGATTTGCTGGTGACGTATTGCGAGCAGGCACTCGCACACCGGAAATCCGGCGGAGTCCCGCTCAGATCGAGCGTCGAGAATGCAATCGCCCCATTGCTCCCGCATCGTGAGGCACGGGTCGAAGAGATCGCCCGCCGCCTGGGCATGAGCCATCGCACGCTGGTGCGGCGCCTCGCTCTGGAGGGACTGACCTTCAGCGGCATCCTCGACGAGATGAAGATCGACCTCGCCAAGAGCTATCTGAAGAACGATGAACTGCCTATTTCGCAGACCGCCTGGCTGCTCGGCTACGGAGAAGTCAGCGCGTTCACCCACGCCTTCAAGCGCTGGACCGGAATGACACCGAGGCAATGGCGCGCCGCCGACGATCCCAAGCAAGCCACTGGCCCCGACGATACGCCGCTTCACGCAAAGCCCGCACCCGCGAACTCCTCCCAGAGCTGACAGAATACCGAAATGTTCGTCGCTTCTACGCGCGCCCGCGCGGTGCATGCGGCCCGGTTCGCATATAGCTGGTTTCAATCGCGCAAGGACCGTCGCCCCGGTAGCTTGAAGCCATTGTCGCGCAACCAGAGAATGTGCCATGGTATATAACCTTGGGTTGTTCGCCAGGGCGCGGACATGGGCCGGGGCGACGACGGTACGGGCTTCAGGGAGTTACGGACCATGACGACTTTGGCGAAATCATTTGCTCTCGCCGCCCTCGCGGCGACCATGAGTGTCGGAGCACTTGCGCTCAGCATTGTCTCTGCCTCGGCGCAATCGCCTGCGGCGTACAAGAACTACTGCGTCACCAGGACTATTTGTAACAACGGCTTTCTATGGAGGTGCAACCGTTGTGACAGCCGCTATTCATGGCGACGTGGGTGCCGCCCCACCTTTAGGGCTTGCTGACACTGACGCAGAATGCCGCTGCCAATAGGAGAACTATTGTGACCGCCGGGCGCGGTCGCAATATTGTCACGCCCGCTTCGTGGGCAGAATGAGAAATGGCGGCGTCGTCTGCTCTGTTTCCCCCAAGAGCAGCACTTGCGAGTGAACGCCTTTCCACGTTGCCCAACTTTCCTCCAGCCGACCTATCGCAAACATTTGCGATCATGCTTACCTTGTCTTCATGAAAAAGATCGGATTCCTCTCCTTCGGGCACTGGACGCCCTCGCCGCAATCGCAGACCCGCTCTGCCAGCGACACGCTCCTGCAATCGATCGAGCTTGCGGTTGCGGCCGAACAGCTCGGCGCTGACGGCGCCTATTTCCGCGTCCATCATTTCGCGCGGCAGCTGGCCTCGCCCTTTCCGCTGCTCGCGGCCGTCGGTGCGAGGACGAGCAGGATCGAGATCGGCACGGCAGTGATCGACATGCGCTACGAGAACCCGCTCTACATGGTGGAGGACGCCGGCTCCGCCGACCTCATCGCCGGCGGCAGGCTGCAGCTCGGCATCAGCCGCGGCTCGCCCGAGCAGGTGATCGACGGCTGGCGCTATTTCGGGTATCGGCCGGCCGAGGGCCAGAGCGATGCCGACATGGGCCGGCGCCACGCCGAGGTCTTCCTCGACCTCCTGCGCGGCGAAGGATTTGCCGAACCCAATCCGCAGCCGATGTTTCCGAATCCGCCGGGGCTCCTGCGCATCGAGCCGCATGCACAAGGCCTGCGCGAGCGGATCTGGTGGGGCGCCGGCTCGAACGCGACCGCGGTGTGGGCGGCGCAGCTCGGCATGAACCTGCAGAGCTCGACGCTGAAGAACGATGAGACCGGCGAAGCCTTTCACGTGCAGCAGGCCACGCAGATCCGTAGCTATCGCGCCGCCTGGAAGGAAGCCGGCCACAGCCGCGAACCGCGCGTGTCCGTGAGCCGCAGCATTTTCGCGCTGATGGACGATCGCGACCGCGCCTATTTCGGCGGCGAGCGCGGCGGCGAGGACCAGATCGGCTTCATCGACCCGCGCACGCGCGCGATCTTCGGCCGGAGTTATGCGGCCGAGCCGGATGTGCTGATCGAGCAGCTGCGGCAGGACGAGGCCATTGCGGAAGCGGATACGTTGCTGCTGACGATTCCGAACCAGCTCGGCGTTGCCTATTGCGCGCATGCGATCGAGGCGATCCTCAAACATGTGGCGCCGGCGCTGGGGTGGCGGTAAGGCGGGCCATGCTGATCGACCTTTGGTCGTGATTGACTTCAACCACCACCCAGTTCAATGATGTCCCCGGGGACAATTGGAATCGATTTGAGGCTGGAATGCGTGGGGTGGTGGGGATCTTTGCCGTGGCCATGTTGCTTGCGGGGTGCGCATCGGGGCAGCTGGGTGGCGCGGCTCTGACTGACAACGTCAAGTCAAATACGGCACGCTTGGTGGTCTATCGCTCGTCGGCCCTGGGATTTGCGGTCATGCCCAACTACGCCGTCGACGGACGCGTGATTGGCGGCAGCCAGGCTGCGGGTTTCGTGTCGTGCGACCTGCCTCCGGGCCGGCACGAGGTCGCCGTCAACAATCTGCCGCTGAGCAGCAATCTGTTCGGGCAGGGAAGCGAGAAATTGAGCCTCGATTTGCGCGCCGGCAGCACCACCTATCTTTCCGCCCAGCCGCAGATGGGAATCGTGACGCCCGGCGCAATCACGCTGATCCAGGTCACGGAAAGCCAGGGCCGCGCCGATGTCGCCAGCTTGCGTCAGAGCACAGGCTCGTGCGGCAAGGCCTGAGCCGGACGACTCAAGACGCGGATGAAACGTTTCATCCTGAACATCATCCTGCGCCTCGGTCGCTACGCCGTGCTTCCGGCCGTCGCGCTGGCTTGCGTGATCCTGGCCGTTTGGCTGGTGGCGATGGACCGCTACACGATCACCGCGCTGGTCACGGCGCCTGTCGTGTTCTCCATTTTCCTGGGCGCGCTGGCGCTCACGATCGGGCTCCTGCTCCTGCCCTCGCGCAAGCATCGGGATTTTGAGGCCGACGAGGCGATCGCTCCAGGCCTTTGGGCGATGTGGAGGGAGCTCGATCGCAACTTCGCCCGATCGCGCCGCACCCTGCTGATCAACACTGAGTTCAACGCCTCGATCGGCGAAGTGAGCCGGTACGCCGGACTATTCGGGCAACACGTCACGATGACCGTCGGCTTGCCGATGCTCATCGTTCTGGACGAGCGCGCGATTCGCGCCGTCGTTGCCCATGAGGTGGCGCACGCCCAGCTTCGGCACACCTCGGGAAGCATCAACCTCGCGGATTTCATCGCGGCTTCGGAGAATGTCTTCCTCTACGCCGATCCGGAGTGGACCATCACCGGGCGCATTGTTCGGGCGCTGCTCCATTCCATGCTCGAATGGCTCGAGAAGGAATATCGCGCGCTATCGCGGGAGAACGAGCTGGGCGCCGATCTCGGTGCGGCCGAGCAGGTTGGCCTCGGCGAAACCGCGCGTGCGCTGGTGCTGATGGAAGCCTGCGGAACGCGTCTCATCGATCTCGTGTTCGCCCCTCTGGAAAAAGAGGTGCTGGGCGCAATCAATGCGCCGCGGCCGCCTTTCGAACGGATCGTCAAGCAGCTCGCGGATATCAGGGCGCCGGAGCCGATGGCCGCCGCTGCCGTCGCGGGTTTGAGCCGCGAGCATGATCCCGATTCGACCCATCCGCCTTTCGGCAAGCGGCTCGCCAACCTCGGATACACCGACATTCCCGAGATCGACGAGATCAGGACATCCGCCATCGACCAACTTCTCTCACGGGACGCAGCCAAAGATCTCCCCGCCCGCTTCGACGGGGAATGGCGGAAGAAGGCGCAGGAGTGGGTCAGCGTCGGCAGGTGATCGCGGCCGAAACCTGAGCAGCTGCCCCGGCCGCGCCGTCATGTGGCGCGCCCGGTTTCTCTCGCGAGCCGATATTTGCTTCGCGCGGCAACGCTCTATTCCTCACGACCTGCTGCCCGACTTGCTCGGGCAGCCTTTGTGTCGCCAGCCCGTTCAGCCGCCGCTCAGGCTGTGGCTGATGCGCGTCAGGATGCGGTCCCATTGCCGCTTCTCCGCCGCGGGATAGTTGATCAGCACGCAGTGAACGTAGCCCCGTGAGAAGTTGCAGCGGTCATACCAGATCGCGTCGCGCTTGAGGCTGGAGACCACGAAGAACCCAGGCGTGATCCGTTTATAGATGATGCCAGGCGGCGGACTCTTCCTGGCCAGGAACTCGGCCGGCGAGAGGCCTTGATCGGGAACGGCCTGCACCGTCAGATCGGCGCGGCCGTCCGACGTGCGAAACCGCTCGCCGTATCCGTCAGGCTTCCCGGCCGGCTCGCTGAAAATCGAAACTGGAATGTCGACCGCCGTTCCGGATTCCGCGATCCGGTAGGTGGTCCAGCTCTCCGCCCGGGCGACGGACGATGCCGCACAGAGTGCAACGATCACGGCAGCTGCAATCTTCATGTCGGCCTCATCAATGGCGCGGCGCCAATTGCAACTCCATCAGGGCGATCCTCCGCAGGGTGGCGGGGTCACGTTCACCCGAACCCGCCGTGCGCAGGATGGACTCGGCGAGTGCATTGACATGCGCGGAATGCACTGGCTCCGGCAGGGTCGCAACCGCAGCTTCCAGTGCGGCGGTCATCAATTCGATCACCTCGGGAGGAAATGCGACGTTGGAAAGGTTCTTCATCGTGCGGACCCGCTCCTTGTGCGAGCCGCCATTCAACGCCGGGAAAAATCGGAAGTTCCTCGCGCGCCGGCGCTGACGATTCATCTCGCATCGACATCTTCGAGGCTGCGACGAAACACGGCACCGGAGTCGCCGAACCGTATCCGCAGTGAGGCATTGAGTGTCGGAAGGGAGCCTCTCATGCCGACCAAGCCGACTATTGCGCGCATCTGGCGCGGCCGTACCCGCCGCGATGTCGCCGACGCCTACCAGGCTTATCTGCAGGCCGAAGGGATTCCGCCGCTGCTGGAGACAGCCCTGGGCGTACAGCAGTTGCGCGAGGACCGCGACCAGGAAACATGGTTCACGACCATCTCATATTGGGCGGACGTCGCGGCGATGACGGCGTTCACCAAGGGAGCGCCGGGCAAGGTCCACCATCTCGCACGCGACCCGGAATTCCTGATCGAGCTGCCGGAGCGGATCGAGATCCACCGCATTCTGATCGACGAACAGGGGCTGCGCTGAATCCCATGCGCAGGCAGGAGCCTGCGCATGGGATGATTACCGATGCAAAGAAGCGGCCGCAGTGCTCAGCTGATGTTCAACAGGATTCGCCCCGACTCGCCGCTCCGCATCAGATCCAGCGCGTCATTGACGTCGTCGAGCGCGAACTCGTGCGTGACGATGCCGCGGTAACTGACCTTGCCGGCCTCGTCGAGGCGGACGAGACGCGGGATATCGCGCGCCGGCTGGCATTGCCCGCCTTCCGAGCCCTTCAGCACCTTATCGAAGTGCAGGGGCAGCGTGTAGATCTCGACCTTCTCGCGGGGAACGCCGACGAGGATGCAGCGGCCTTTCTTGGCGGTGACCTCGTAGGCGAGCTCGATCAGTCTCCTGACGCCGGTGGTCTCGACGACCTTGTCGGGTCCGTCAGCCCCCGTGATGGCGCGAACCGCGGCGGCGACGTCCTCCACCGCATCGGAGTTGACGGTATGGGTGGCGCCGAACTGCTTCGCCATCTCCAGCTTGTTGTCGAGGCGGTCGATCGCGATGACCGGATGAGCGCCGACCATCGCGGCGAATTGCACGATGTTCAGGCCGACTCCGCCGACGCCGAACACAACCACGGCTTCGCCGATGGCAATCTGCGCATCGTTGTTGACGACGCCGAGCGCGGTCGTCACCGCGCAGCCGAGCAGCGGCGCACTGGTGCGGTCGATCGAGGCGGGGACCGGCGTGACGCGATTCTCCGACACCACGGCATAGTCGTTGAAGGTGGTGACCCAGCCCGCATTGAGGCGCTTGCCGCGCCAGGAATAGACCGGCGTGTTGGACTGGATGCCCTTGCCCGGCCGCCAGTGCATCACGACGGTGTCGCCCTCCTTGCAGGAGACGACGCCGGGCCCGGTCTCGACGATGGTCGCGAGCGCTTCATGCCCCAACAGATGCGGCAGGAACTTGTCGACGCCCTTGACGGCGTCGATCTCGTTGATCTGCGCGCCGCAGATGCTCGAGGTATGCACATGTGCGAGCACCTGGCCGTGCTCGAGCGTATCCGGCAGGGTGAACTCGTCGACGATCAGCGGCTTGCCCGATTCGACGAGAATCGCAGCCTTTGCAGTCTTGATATCCATGAGGCGCGCCCGGTCACTCGAAATAGATGAATTCGTAGTCGCCGGTGTAGCCGAGCTTTTCGTACAGCCAGATCCATTCCGAGGTGTGCAGGATGGATTCCGCCGTCAGCGCCCAGCATTCGAGGTTGTGCAGCTCGGCGACGTTCCGGTAGCCCTCGACCATGACGTATTTGTCCTTGCCGACCCGCTCGATCTCCTTGAGCGCGGCATCGAGCTCGTAGAGCCTGAGATTGTGCAGGGTACCGAGCGAGATGACGAGGTCGAAACTGTCGTCGCCATAGGGATAGACGTCCTGGGCACGATAGTTGAACAGATACGGCCTCACCTGCTCGTGCGCATGCGCAAGACCATGCTTCGAGATGTCGAAGCCGGTGACCTTCAACCCCGGCAGGATCTTCTGCATCTCGTACAGCAGAAAGCCCTTGCCGCAGCCGACGTCGAGCACGCTCGAGCCGTCCTTCAGGCCGTAGGTCTCGATCAGCGCCTTGGCGACCGGGGCCCAGCGCCCTTCGATGAAGCGGTAGCCGCCATAGCCGAAGCGGCGGTCGCCATCCCAGTAATCGGCCTCGTATTCCCGCGCCTTCAGCGAGCAGCTGATCTTGTCGTCGTTCATGCGGCCCATGTAGTCGCGCTTGGTCGCAGTATGCAGTGGCGTCACAATATTCAGCAGTCGTCCCATTGAGCCCTCGGATTCCGTCACGCGCTGAGAGTGTCTCAGGCCGCGAATCGCGACTCAACCCTAGCACTTTCGCCGCAGGCCATCGTTGTTTCAGATCAATGACCGGAAATGGACGACGCATCCGCCTGCTACTGCACCTCGATGTTCGCGTCCTTGACCAGCTTGCGCCAGCGGTCCTCCTCCTGCTGGACATAGCGGTCGAGCTCGTCCGGCGCGCTGCCGACCATGATGAGGCCCTCGTTGGCCTCAAGCTGCTTGAAGGCACCAGACTTGGCGGCCTTTGCGACCGCCTGATTGAGGCGCGCAATCACCGGAGCGGGCGTCTTGGCCGGCGCGTACAATCCGTACCAGGACTCGGCGGCGTAGCCGGGCACCCCGGCCTCGGCGACAGCAGGCAATTGCGGGAACGCGGCCGAACGCTCGGCGGACGTGACGGCGAGCGCCCGGAGCTGACCCGCAGCCACCAGCGAGGCCGCGCTGGCCACGGTGGTGAACATCACGTCGATCTGCCCGCCCAGGAGATCGCTGATCGCAGGCGCCGCGCCCTTGTAGGGCACCGCCGTCATCTTGACCTTCGCCATGGCGTTGAACAGCTCGCCGGCGAGATGGGCCGAGGTGCCGGTGCCGAACGTCCCGAAATTCAGCTTGCCCGGGTTGGCCCTGGCTTCAGTGATCAGATCGGCGATCGAATTGATTTTGGAAGCCGGGTTGACGACGACGATATTGAAGGATCGCGCGATCAGCGAGACCGCCGCAAAATCCTTGTGCGGATCGAACGGCAGCTTGTTGTACAGGCTCGGATTGACCGCGTGCGCGAAGGTCGCCATCAGCAGCGAATAGCCATCGGGCTCGCTCGTTGCCACCGTCTGGGTTCCGATGATGGTCCCGGCGCCCGGCTTGTTCTCGATGATGACGGATTTGCCGAGATCCGTCTGGATTTCCTGCGCCGTCGTTCGCGCGATGATGTCGGTCCCGCCACCCGCTGCGAACGGCACCACGATCTTGATGATCTTTTCGGGATACTCGGCCCGCGCCGGCGCAACACCAAGCCCCGCGACGACCGGCAAGACGGCGCAGGCGAGGATGGCGAGGTTCAGCCAGCGCCGCACGGCAAAACCCTTCCCGCAAGCGCCGTCGTGATTGATGATTTCGCCAATGGCCATCTGGAGCTCCATCCGGTTTTGTTCAGACATTGAGAACGACCAATCCGTCGGCCGCCTTCACACCCTGGCCCGCCGGCAGCACGAAGACCGGATTGATCTCGGCCTCGACGAGGCGATCGCCGAGCTGCGCAACCATGCGCGAGAAATCGACGACCGCGGCAGCGAGCGCCTCGACATCGCATTTCGGCCGGCCCCGAAAACCATCCAGCAACGGCCAGGTGACGAGATCGCGCGCCATCGCGCGAGCCTCGGCCAGGCTGAGACCGCCTTGCGGCGGAAGCAGCCGCATCGTCGTGTCCTTGAACAGCTCGGCGGCGACACCACCCATTCCGAGCAGGATCGCCACGCCCAGGGGATCCCGATGCATGCCGAGAATGATCTCGACGCCGCTTGAAATCATCTCCTGAACCAGGAATTGGTCGGGCCGCTTCCCGGTCCTGAGCGCGACCTCGTCGGCCATCGCCGCCAGGCGGCCGCCAATCGTCTCGGCCGTCAGATTGACCGCGACGCCGCCGACGTCGCTCTTGTGCGCGATCTCGCGCGAGAGAATCTTGAGCACGACCCGGCCGCCGAAGTCTCGCGCGGCCTGCTCCGCTTCCTGGGGCGTTGCGACCACCTTCTCTGCAGCGATGGAAACACCAAAACAGGCGAACAGCGCCTTGGCCTGCGCCTCGTCCAGCGATCCCGCCGGGAATTCGCTGATATCGACTCCTGTCTTGGTCGAGCCGGATGTCTGGACCTGTTCCGGTAGTCCGGCCTGCAGAAGTCCGTCGAGGGCAGCGGCGCAGCTCTCGGCGGACGTGTAGGCCGGGACGCCTTGCCGGGTGAGGACGGAGACCACGTCGGGCGCGTAGGGACTGACATAGGCAATGACGGGCTTGTCGCTGAGCGGCAGGCAGTCGTGGATGGCATCGGCCAGCAGGGCCGGCGATCCCACGGCGGACGAGCCGGCAATGACGACCAGCGCATCGTAGGAGGGGCTTGCGAACAGGATGCGGATGGCGGCGCGCAGCAGATCCGGCTGCAGGCCGGCCAGCGTCACGTCGATCGGATTGCGGTCGAGCATGGCGTGCGATCCCGACTGGAGGCTGCGCAATTGCGCGGCGGTTTCCGCATCGGGTGCGGGCGTCGCAAAGCCTGCGATGCCCAGGCTGTCGGACACGATCGTGCCGGCGCCGCCGGTCGAGGTGAGGATCGCCACGCGCCTGCCGGAGAGCTTCCGTCCCGCCGAAAGGGCTGCGGGAATGTCGAGCAGGTCTTCGAACGTCTTCGCGCGGATCACGCCGAGCTGCCTGAACAAGGCGTCATACATGCGGTCGGAGCCCGCAAGCGCCCCCGTGTGCGAGACGGCCGCCTTTGCACCCGCCTCCGATCGCCCGATCTTGAAGGCGACGACGGGCTTGCCGGCGCGCCGCGCCCTGAGCACCGCCTCGCGGAAGCGGGATGGATTGCGGATCGCCTCGATGTAGAGCGCAATGACCCTGGTCGCGCCGTCGTCGGCGAGAAAGTCGATGAAGTCGGCGAGTTCGAGATCGGCTTCGTTGCTGGTCGACACCAGCTTGGACAGCCCGACCCCGCGCGCCGCGGCGCGCGACAGCACGGCACCGAGAATGCCGCCGCTTTGCGAGACCAGCCCGATCGGGCCTGCCGGGAAGTGGTCCATCGCCAGCGCGCCGGACGCAGACAGCACGATATTGTCGGTGAGATTGACGAGGCCAATCGTGTTCGGCCCGAGCAGGCGCATGGATCCGGCGGCTTGCATGAGCTGCTGCTGGCGCGCGGCGCCTTCCGCCCCGGTTTCGGTGAAGCCGCTGGCGAGAACGATCGCCGCCGCAGTGCCGCGCTCCGACAATTCGCGCACCGCGATGTGCGCCCGCTCCGCGCCGAGCAGGACAATGCCGACATCAGGCACATCAGGCAGAGAAGCAACGTCGGCGTAACATTTGAGACCGCCGATTTCTGCGACCTTCGGATTGACGGGATAGATCGCACCGGCAAAGCCGTGCTTCCTAAGATAGGACACCGGCCGCCCCGACGTCTTGCTCGGGTCTGCGGACGCGCCGATGATTGCAATGCTGCGTGGCCGGATCAGGCGTTCGATCGCGTTCATCGCTCAATCCTTCGACGAGGATTGCGCGAGGAACGCCGTCACGGCATCGCGGTGCTCTGCGCTGGTGTAGCAGATGGCCTGCGCCTGGCTGCCGAGATTGAAGATGTCGTGCGCGGAATGCTCGAAGGTCTCATTCAGGATCTTCTTGCCCAGCGCCAGCGCGGTGGGAGACCCCTGAGCCAGCTCGGCCGCCCAGGTCTGCGCAGCCGGCAGCAGCTCGGCCGCCGCCACCTTGCGATCGACGATGCCGAGCGCGAGCGCTTCGTCTGCTTCGACCACGCGCCCGGTGAAGATCAGCTCCTTTGCCCTGGGAAGCCCGACCCGGCGCGGCAGGAAATACAGGCCGCCGCCGTCGGGGATCAAGCCGCGCTTGATGTAGGACCAGGTGAACTTCGATCGTTCCGTGCCCATGACGAAGTCGCAGGCGAGCGCCGTGTCGGCACCGAGGCCGGCCGCGGCGCCGTTGACGGCGGCGATGGTCGGCTTCGGCAGGCCCAGCAGCAGCGATTGCACGTGATGCACGCCCTGCTGCCGGCTCCAACCGTTGAATGCGACTTCCCCCTGCGGCGCCTCGAGCCGGCGCTTCATGCCGCTGATGTCGCCGCCGGCGCAGAAGGCGTTGCCGCGTCCCGTCAGCACCAGGGCCTTGATCGCCTTGTCGCGCGACACGGTTTCGAGCGCGCCGGCGAACTCGGCGCGCATCTCGTCGCTCATGGCGTTGCGCCGTTCCGGGCGGTTGAATGCGATGGTCGCAACGCCGGCTTCGACGGAAAATTCGATGAGCTGATAGGGCATGGCACGCTCCGTAGTTGGCGTCGGATCGATCACCGCCACGCATCGCGGATATCGCAAGAATCCGCGCAGGCTCCCGAATGCCGATTTCAGGCGCTGCCGTTTCCTCGTCGAGCCCGTGCGTAGCCAGGCATTCTTCTTTCCGGTGCCTATAGCGGCTTGCACCCGCCCGAACATCCCCTTAATTCCACTTAGTGGAAATGCGTAAGGAGGCTGGTTTGGCGCAGGCGCGCAGATATGCGGGCGGGGTCGATGGCAACCGCTCGCTCGAAAGAGGCATCGAGATACTCAGGGCGTTCCGGCCCGGCGTCGACACGCTGGGCAACGGCGAGATTGCGGAGCGAACTGGCTTGCCGCGATCGACGGTCAGCCGGCTGACACGGACGCTGGTCAATTCCGGGATGCTCGACGAAGTCCGCGCCGAGCGGGCCTACCGCCTTGCCGCATCCGTCATCAGCATCGGCCACGCCATGCGAACGGGATCACCCGTGCTCAACGCGATCGGCCCGATGATGCGGGCAGAATCGGCCAAGCGCCGGCTGAACGTCGGGTTAGCTACCGCGGATCGAACCATGATGGTCTACCTCGAATCGATCCGCTACAGCCCGCGCGCGGCGCTGCGCAACGTGGTCGCCGGCCAGCAGGTCCCGATGGAATTGACGTCGCTCGGTCGCGCATACCTCGCCGGCATTGCAGAGACCGAGCGCGAGCGGTTGCTGAAACTGTTCAAACGGCGCTGCACTGCTGCCACGAAGGCGCTGCTTGCCGACGTCAGGAGATCGATCGCCTCCGTCGAGCGCGACGGCTATTGCGCGGTGTCGTGGCAACCCGCCGTTCTTGCCGTCGCAACGCCGATCGTGCTGGACGGGCTTCCGGTCTACGCACTCAACATGAGCCTGCAGAATGTCGACCGGTCCGATGCGCTGGCGAACGAGATCGGCTCGTACCTCAACGCCTTTGCGGCCAAGTGCAAGGAGGTACTGGCGAGCCGTTGACGTGGAGGCCGAAACCGCGATCGGAACGACGGTCACACGCGGCGGTTGGCCGAGCGGCGCCCCCGGTTGAATTCATGAGGCATGGCATATTATGCCATAAGCGCCAGCCTGTTTTGAATGACGAGGCACGCACGGCCGGCCGGACGGACGTCAAGCGGTCGCACTAAGGCTGGGCACTGCAGCAATCGTCGCCTTCAGTTGGTCGAGACGCGTGTTGATGAGGATTTCATAGTCACCGAGGGAAATAGAACGGTCCTCCGCTCGCAACAGGCCGCGAGAGACCGGCACCAGAAGATCTCCCGGCCGGGAACCGCGCAGTGCGTTCAGCGCCGCGGGGTCTCCTCCCTGCGGCCCGAGCCCGGGAGCAAGTATGATTGCGTTTGGCAGCAGCAGGCGGAGCCGCTTTCCTTCCTGTGGAGCCGTCGTTCCGATCACTGCTCCGACGGGACTGAGGCGTGAGTCCTGCTCGCAATCCCTGCCAATTGTCGTAATCAAATCGGCGAGCCGATCTGAAACAAAGCGATTGCCTGTCATTCGATCCTGCAGCCAACCGGCACCGGGATTGGACGTGCGGCACAAAACGAACAGGCCTTTGCCAAATCTGCGAACGCATTCGAGGAATGGCTCCAACGTATCGGGACCCATCATGGGATTGATGGTCAAGCAATCAGCCTCAAAATCACCGCTGCCCCCAGCGTCTGCCGGCGTGAGATAAGCGCGCGCATAGGCGGCTGCGGTCGATCCAATATCTCCCCGCTTGGCATCAAGAATGACACCCATGCCGGCCGCACGTGCCCGCTTCATCGCAAACGACAGGGCACTCAATCCGGCAAGGCCGTAGGCCTCGAAATACGCTGACTGGAATTTGACGAAACCGATTCGTCCGATGGTGGCTGAAAGGATGAAATCGAGATAGCGCACCAGCCAATCATTGCCGCCATCGTCTGGTTCGAACTCGGCGGGGACGTCCGGAAGATAGGGATCGATACCCAGAACGATCTCTCCGTAGGAGAGGACATTGCTTTCAACGATGTTGGTCCAGGTCCTGCCTGACATCCATCAACCTCCACAACGCTTCTTCGGATAGCTGATCGCCCGACCCGGGTCTACATGGATGCGAATATTGTCCCCGAGTTGGGTTTACGCCGCCATTGAGGACCGACAGGCGTCTCGAGCAAATCCTATTGGCCGTCCTCCATCGAAAAGAGCGCGCCGAGCGCCGAACGACGCATATCGCCGAATTGCGCGAGCGTGCGGCCGAAGCGGAAGCCAAACTCAAGCGCCTCTACGACGCCATCGAAAACGGCGTCGCTGACGTCTCCGATCCGCAGACCGTTACAGTTTTCCATAGACGCGCCCGGCGACCGCCTTCAGGCGCTCGACCGAGCCGGACTCCGGATGCGGCTTGACCGGCGCGAACAGGATCGAGGCCTGCCTGCCGTTCTTCCAGACATAGATGGTGACGGCGTTGCCGTTACCCTTGGTGCAGGAATGCTCGCCGAACGCTTCACTGCCGAGCTCGGGGATCGCCACGTGCTGGCACGGGCCCGTGCGTTTCATCATGCCCATGACGGTGTTGCGCGAGATGTCGATTACCGCGACGGTCATGGTGTTGGCCTCGCGATCGAACATCATGCAGCTGCCCGCGCCGGTCCGCTGCACCGTCAGCGTGCTGTTGTCGAGAAAGCCGTCGGCATCGGCGGCCGTGAGCCACTCGCAATTGCCGAACCGCTCGCTGCTCCTGCTCACGCTGGCGATGGCGACGCGCGCGGCTTCGGTGAGCGGTCGGAGCAGCGCATCGTCGGCACGCCGGCCGATCGGATAGACGGTGATCTGCAGAATGTAATCGCCGGACAAGGCGACGACCGAGGCCTCCTGGCGCTCTGCGCCGGCGGCGGTCGTTCCGCCCTGGCCTTCGTCGCCGATCCCGGACACCGCGTTAAGCGGCATGCGCTCACTGAGCGTCTTGACGAAGGTCGCGTACAATTCCCTGGCGCGGTCCTTGTCGGGATTGCGGAACACGGACAGCATCATCGTGTCGCCGCGCCCGGCCTGGTAGATGCAGCCGCGGCCGTCCTGATTTGAAATCAGCGACCATTTGAGCGCCGGCATCGCACCGGCGAGCTGCTGGGCGCTGATGAACGGGCAGCTTTCCGCCGCGTGCACGGGAAGCACCGGAACGGCTGCGATGGCAAGGAACAGAATGAGGCAGGAGATCAGACGGTCGATCGTACGCATGGGACAACTTACTACCGCAAATGACGCGCCACGGCCAATGAAGGTGTGCACTATTGATTCGCCGTGGCGCTATGATGAATCTCGCCGACCCGCGCACGGCTATCCCGCCGCGACGAAGCTTACCCGGGTCTTCGCACGTAGAGCGAGATAAACCGGTCGATCATCGGGTTGATCTGCTCCGGCACTTCCAGCGACAGGAAATGCCCGGAGCCGACGGCTTTGGCCGTGACCAGTTGCGGGCACAGCGCCGCAAAACGATCCAGATCCGCGAGCCGATGGGCCGCTTCGATGTAGAGCACCGGGACCCGGCACGCCTGCGCGCACTCACGCGCCCGATGCACATCCCAGGGGAACAGACTTGTAAACGTGGATACCAGCACGTGCTGTGGCGTCGCCAGAAAGGTCTGTTCGACATGGGCGCGGCATCTGTCGGTCGGCAGACAGGAGTCCGCCACGATTTTCCGGACCTCGTCCGCAAAATCCGCACCCTTCAAGCCCTCCAGATACCCTGTAAACACCGTCCCTGCCGAGGCAGGGAAGAGCACCCCTGAATCGAGCAGCACCAGGCCTGCAGGAAAGTCCGGATAGCGGGCGGCGATTTCGAGCGCCATGTTGCCGCCCATGCTTTGACCCACGATGACCGGCTTCGTGATCTGCTGTCGGTTGCACAGCCAGACGAGATCGTCGGCGAAGCCTTCGATCGAATACACCTGTTGCGGCTTGTCGCTCTCGCCATGTCCCCGCAGCTCGGCATTCAACGCCCGACCTTGACGGGCGAAATATTCCATTTGCGGCGCAAAATGGGTGCGATCCCCGCGCAGGCCATGGACGAACAGGAATTGAAGCGGTCCCGCCCCGGCGATGTCGAACGACAGCTGGATGCCGTCATGCGCGAGTTTCATGGGTCATCTCCATATTCACCGACATGTCCAGGCGTCTCTGGCGAGTACCCAGTCTAAGTGACGCGCCACGGCCGATAAAGATGGGCACTCCGGGTTCGCCTCGGTGCCTGAAATGGCGCGCCATTCAGAACAAAATCACGAACTCATATACAATTGAAATTCCTCGTCATTTTGCAGAGCACCAATGACGCGATGGTCGTCGGCATCGATTTTCCGCCCCCAAGCGCGCCTCGCAACTTCCCGCGCCATGACGGCCGCAGAATGCTAATATCGTGAAGGCCGCAAGACCGATGATGTCGCCGAGGCGACTGAAACGCGGTTGAGAAGATGCGCTCGAAGAGGCGCACTCCAAGAACAATGCCCGACCGTCATTGCGGCTCGTCGGCTGGGAGATGGAGGACGCTATGGCTTGGCGTGACGACAAGGCCCGGGCAACTCTGATCCGCGAAGCAGCAGGAAGCGTGCAGCCGGGCAAGGCCCCCGGCAGCTTTGCCGAGCTTCTGTTCGCCTTCACCAATGTCGAGGATCTCGCCAGTCACGATGCCTCCTCGCTTGCCTTCCTGGCGGAGCAAGCCTGGGAGCATGTGCAGCGGCGCACGGCGGGGCGCGCCGATGTCCGCGTCGTCAATCCGCAGATGCCGGACGGGCGCGAGATCTCCGTGCTCGAAATCCTCAACGACAACATGCCCTTCCTGTTCGATTCCACCATGGCGGAGCTCACCGAGCAGGGCATCGAAGTCACCCTCGTCGCTCACCCCATCATCGCGGTGGAGCGCGATGACCAGGGCAAGCTCCTGCGCTTCTACGGCGAGGCACTGCCGGAAGGGGCAAAGGGCGCGCGAGAGAGCCTGATTCACCTCCACATCACCCGCCTGGACGCCGACGCGGACCGCGAGAGGCTGATTGACGGCCTCACCAGGACGCTCGGCGACGTGCGCGCCTGCGTCGTGGACTGGCGCGCCATGCGCGACCGGGTCGAGGACGCGGTCAAGACGTTCTCGTCCAATCCGCCGCCGCTGCCGATCGACGAGGTCGCCGAGGCCAACCAGTTCCTGCAATGGCTGTGCGCGGACAATTTCACCTTCCTCGGCGTGCGCGAATATCGCTTCTCGCCCGGCCGCGATGCGTCGGACGACATCACGACCGCCGAGGGCCTCGGTATCCTCCGCGATCCCGATGTGAAGGTCCTGCGCCGCGGCAGCGAAATGGTGGTGATGACGCCGGAGATTCGCGAGTTCATGCGCGAACCGACCCTGCTCATCGTCATCAAGGCCAATGTGAGCAGCCGGGTTCATCGCCGCATCCGGATGGATTACGTCGGCATCAAGCTCTATACGCCCGACGGCCGGCTCGAGGGCGAATTGCGTGTCGTCGGCCTGTTCACCTCGGGTGCCTATACGCGCTCGGCACGACAGATCCCCTATGTTCGCCACAAGGTATCGCGGGTGCTCCAGCGCGCCGGCTTCGACCCGAACAGCCATTCCGGCAAGGCTCTCCAGCATATTCTCGAGGAATATCCGCGCGACGAACTTTTCCAGATCGACGTCGACACCCTCTTCGATTTCGTCATGGAGATCCTGATCCTCTATGAGCGCCCCCGCGTCCGCGCGCTGGCGCGGGTCGACAAGTTCGATCGCTTCGTTTCCATCCTCGTCTTCATTCCGCGCGACAAATACGACACCGACGTGCGCATGCGCGTCGGCGCCTTCCTGTCGCAGAGCTACAAGGGGGCACTGTCGGCCTCCTACGTGTCCTTCCCCGAAGGAGCATTGGCGCGCGTCCACTACATCATCGGACGCTATGAAGGTAAGACTCCCGCCGTCGAGCGCGCCACGCTGGAAGCCGGGATCAGCGCCATTGCCGCGACCTGGGCCGACAAGCTGAAGGCGGCGCTGGCTGCGTCGACCGACGGCATGCGGGCGCGCATGCTCGCAAATCGCTACGCTCAGGCCTTCAGCGGCGGCTATACCGAGGCTGCCACGGCAGAACAGGCGGTCGCCGATATCGCCACCGTCGAGAAGCTCACACCGGCCCGCCCGGTGACGATTTCGGTTCACCGCTTCGAGGAGGATGATCCCAAGCGCTTCGGCCTGAAGGTGTTTTCGGATGCCGCGCCGCTGTCGCTGTCCTACCGCGTGCCGGTGATCGAAAATCACGGCCTGCGCGTGGTCAACGAACGCACCTATCAGATCGTGCCCGGCAACAGGCCCGAGCCGGTCTGGCTGCACGACATGACGATCGAGACCAGCGACGGCCAGCCGATCGAGATCAGCCGGGACTTCAGCCATCGCCTGGAGGCCTCGATCATGGCGGTGGTCACCGATCGCGCCGAATCCGACGGGTACAATGCCTTGATCCTGCGCACGGCCTTGGGGTGGCGGGAAATCTCGACCATCCGGGCGCTGTCGCGCTATCTGCACCAGATCCGCGCACCGTTCACCCAGGATTATATGTGGGAGACCTTGCGCAAGAACGCCGCGATCACAGCCAACCTCGTCGCGCTGTTCCAGGCCCGCCGCGATCCGCGCCTCGTCCTGACCGATCGCGAGCGTTCGGCGCGCGAGATAACTCTCCTTGCCGAGATCGAGGAGCAGCTCAAATCCGTCGCCTCGCTCGATGAAGACCGCATCCTGCGCCGTTTCACCAATCTGGTGCAGGCGACCATCCGCACCAATCTGTGGCAGATCGGCGAGGACGGACATCCGCGCCCGGTGATCTCCTTCAAGTTCGACGCGCGCAAGATCGAGGATCTGCCCCCTCCCCGACCGCTCTACGAGATTTTCGTCTATTCACCGCGTGTCGAAGGCATTCACCTGCGCTTCGGCAAGGTTGCGCGCGGTGGCTTGCGCTGGTCCGATCGGCCGCAGGATTTCCGCACCGAGATCCTCGGCCTCGTGAAAGCGCAGCAGGTCAAGAACGCCGTGATCGTGCCGGTCGGCGCCAAGGGCGGCTTCGTGCCCAAGCGCCTGCCGCCGCCCTCCGATCGCGAGGCGTGGCTCGCGGAGGGCACCGAAGCCTATCGCATCTTCGTGCGCTCGCTGCTCGAACTCACCGACAATCTCGACGGCGACATCGTGGTGCCGCCCGACTTGACCGTGCGGCATGACGGCGACGATCCCTATCTGGTCGTCGCCGCCGACAAGGGCACCGCCACCTTCTCCGACGTCGCCAACGCGATCTCGGCCGAGAAGAACCATTGGCTCGGCGATGCCTTCGCCTCCGGCGGCAGCCAGGGCTACGACCACAAGAAGATGGGGATCACGGCGCGCGGCGCCTGGGAGGCGGTCAAGCGCCATTTCCGCGAGCTCGGCACCGACATCCAGACCATGCCTT
Source organism: Bradyrhizobium huanghuaihaiense (assembly GCF_025200885.1). Classification (NCBI taxonomy): domain Bacteria; kingdom Pseudomonadati; phylum Pseudomonadota; class Alphaproteobacteria; order Hyphomicrobiales; family Nitrobacteraceae; genus Bradyrhizobium; species Bradyrhizobium huanghuaihaiense. The sequence continues at coordinate 9,003,468 of NZ_CP104172.1, forward strand.
TCACCGTGGTCGGCGTCGGCGACATGTCCGGCGACGTCTTCGGCAACGGCCTGCTGCTCTCGCCGGCGACGAAGCTCGTTGCGGCGTTCGATCACCGCGACATCTTCATCGATCCCTCCCCCGACCCGGCGATCAGCTTCACCGAGCGCAAGCGCCTGTTCGACCTGCCGCGATCGAGCTGGCAGGACTACAACAAATCGCTGATATCGCAGGGCGGTGGCGTGTTCTCGCGCTCGCTCAAGGCGATCCCGCTCGCACCTGAAGTGCGCGCCCTGCTCGATCTCGACAAGGAGCAGGCCACGCCCTTCGAGGTGATGACGGCGATCCTGAAGGCGCGCGCGGACCTGTTGTGGTTCGGCGGCATCGGCACCTATATCCGCTCCTCCTCGGAAAGCGACGATCAGGCCGGCGACCGCGCCAACGATCCGATCCGCATCACCGGGACCGACGTTCGCGCCAGGGTGATCGGCGAAGGCGCCAATCTCGGCGTCACCCAGCGCGGGCGCATCGAAGCAGCGCAGAAGGGCGTCAAGCTCAACACCGACGCGATCGACAATTCGGCCGGCGTGAACACGTCCGACGTCGAGGTCAACATCAAGATCGCATTGGCGCGCCCCGAGCGCGAGGGACGCCTCAGCCCGGCCGACCGCAACACCCTGCTTGCCGCGATGACCGGCGAAGTCGGTACGCTGGTCCTGCGCAACAACTATCTGCAGACGCTGGCGCTCTCGCTCGCCGAACGCAAGGGCATGGCGGAGACCGGCTTCCTCACGCGCCTGATGCAGTCGCTCGAGCAACGCAGCCTGCTCAGCCGCGCCGTCGAATTCCTGCCTGACGACGCCGCGATCGCCGAGCGCACACGACGCGGCCAAGCCCTGACACGGCCCGAGCTTGCCGTGTTGCTCGCCTATGCCAAGCTGACACTCTACAGCGACCTGCTCGAAACCGGCGTGCCTGACGATCCTTATCTCGCCCGCAGACTGTCCCTGTATTTTCCGCGCGAGGTTCCCGACAAATTCCCGGCCGCGGTCGAGCTCCATCGCCTCCGACGCGAGATCATCGCGACCAGTCTCGTCAATGCCGTGATCAACCGCGGGGGGCCGGCCTGCATCGTACGCCTGACCGACGAGACCGACGCCGATATCTCGACCATCGTCATGGCCCAGGTGGCGGTGGACGCGATCTACGAGCTCAGGCGGCTCAATGACGGGATCGACGCGCTCGACAGCCTCATCGACGGACAGTTGCAGCTCGGCCTCTACGCGGCGATTCAGGATCTCCTGCTCTCCCGCATGGTCTGGTACGTGCGCAATGTCGATTTCAAGGACGGTCTCAGTGCAGTGATCGCCCGGTTTGGCCCTGCCGTCCGCGAGGTCGCAGCCTCGCTCGACAACGCCCTACCACCGGACCTGCAGGCCGCGCGCAGCAAGCGTCGGCAGGACCTGATCGATGCCGGCGTCCCGATCGGACTCGCCGGCGACCTGGCCGACCTCGACGCCCTGGTCTCGGCGCCCGACATCGTGACGGTCGCCGAGCGCACCAGCCGCAGCATCGGTGACGCCGCCGCGACGTTCTTTGCCGCCGAGGCCAATTTCCGTCTCGACCGCATCACCGCCGCTGCACGCAACGTGCCGGCAAGCGATCATTTCGAGCGCCTCGCCATCGACCGCGCCATCGACCTGATCGCGGCTGCCGAAAGACGCCTGGCCGCAGATATGCTGACCATCGGCCAATCCGGTCAGCAGGCGGCGGAGACCTGGCTTGCAGCTCATCCCGAGGCAACGCGCATCCGCCGTACGGTCGAGGAGATTGCCGCCGGCGGCCTGACGCTAGCGAAGCTGATGGTGGCGGCGAACCTGCTGGGAGACCTGGTCAAAGCCTGAGGGCATGCGAGAGACGTGCAATGCTAAAGCGCGATGAGATTTGGATGAGCCGTCATCGCGCTTTAGGTTGATGTTTGAGCATGATCTCTTCGGAAAACCGCTTCGCACTTTTCCGGATCATGCTTTAGCGCAGGACGGAGGAATCCAATGATCCACGCCACTTGCCATACCGCCGACAATGTCCGCTGCATCGAGTTCGATGCCACGCCGTGGTTCAGCGAGGCTGATGCTCCGAGCATCATCGATTTGGCCGAGCGAGGATGGACCAGCAAGGCGATTGCAGAGTCCCTCGAGCACCGACGGGGATACGAAGGCCTGCACGATCTCGTCGAGTATGCGGCGAAGCGACTGCAATCGGAATCCCTGGAGGACCCGACCTGGGAAACCTTCGAGTGCGTCGTCGATGGACCCGAGGCCGTCGCCTGGCTCAAGCAGAACCGGCCCAACGTCGCGACAAGGATCCCGTAAACCACGGGAGGCGCAGCAAAGGCCACAATTGCCGTGGCAACCGGCAGCAAGTTCCGCGTGCGGCTGTCGGCGGCTGATGCGGCGTTTGCGCGCGATCGGCGCGGGAACGACTGGCGCAATATTCGATTGCGGTAACTGAAAAACAGGAAGAGACTTTGACGGTCGGACCCAACAAGCCCCTACGGCTATCACCGAAGGAGGAGGGAATGACCGCTCATAAAGATTACGGATGGAAGCCGCCCACTGCCGCCCAACGTGAGGCGCAAAGGGTCTTCAAGGAAACCGATGCCAAAGTAGCGATATCCGAGTATGAACGCATCCAAGCGGCGTTTCATGCAAACCGCGAGAGGTTAAAGGCTGAACGACTTGCTCGCGAGGCCGAAGCGGCGGCCCGGAAGCACAAGAACCTGATCTCGGCCCACTCTCCGAATGTGCATGGCGGTCTGCGGCACCGCTGATACGAGCATTCAAAATTATCAATCGGAAAGGGCAGGCGCTGTGCAAGCCGGCTTAGTGGTTCGGCTGCGCACATAATTCGGTGGCAGCCAATTCAGCCCTCTGTACCGAAATGGCGCGCCACGGCCGATGAAGTTGGGCACTATTGCTTCGCTGTCGCACTGTGATGCGATGGCCGATTACTCGCTCCAGCCAACCAATCTGCGACGGCCTACGATCCTTCTGCTGCTCGTCATCGCCGGCTGTCTCCCCTATTTCGCAGGGTGGTCCGGTTAGGTTACCTTGATCAATCCCGGGATCGACTGCCTGCGCTATCCGGTGGAACCGGAGTCTAAAAGCTTCACAGTCGAAATCGGCCACTTGCCGTCGTGGCCACCGATCGAGATCCGGAGCCCGTGCACCTCGTCAAGGAAGACGTGATCAACCGTCCCCGCCTTACCGTCGGTCAGGATAACACCCCTGCCGATTAGCTCCGTCTCAGCAGCATGAAGTTCTCGAAGGATGTTCGTCGCTCGTTTGGTCCAGTCATCGGACATGGTCATGCCATAGCCGGCCGGCGGATTAGTGAAGATCAGTCAGAGCGGCGGATGCATTGAGGATATCGCCGCCTCATGCGAGTCCGCCAACCATCCTTGTCGAACTCGACCCTGAAACCTTCCGGCAGCCGCGGCGTCTCGCCTTCGGTCACGACTTGGAGCGCGGGTTACTTCGGTGGGCGCAAATCGCCTTGCAGCCAGCGGCCCTTGGAATGTCTGGGATCTTCATGCGCTGCGAAGGTCGTAAGTATGTGATTGCAGACAGCGCATCGAAACATGTGCAAGTCCACGCTTGGGCTTTCTGGCTCGATGCTGACGAGCATCATCTGGGCCTTGCACATCGGACAGGCGGGGCGCGCAAATGGCGGTGGAATGGACCGCGCCAATCTGGCGGCCCACCGTTGTTCGAACTTTCTTTCAAGGTCCGCAGGGATCGTGCTCATGATCCGAACTCCGGGGTTCGCGGTCCTGCCCCGGCGCTATCGCCTCAACGCTCGCCGCGCCCTAAAGGTCCTAAGCAGCAGCAGAGGGAACCAAGGTCCTAAACAGCCAGGGGGAACCATGCCCGCCGGCTGACGCGATAACCAAGTTTGCCCAGTTCATCGAGCGCGTCCCGATGGTGAAGGCCGGCTTGACCCAAAGGCGCCTACCGCGACCGGCTGTCCTCCCGGCTGTCCCGGGGCGGTTCGGATACCTTCGATAGCGGCCTTTTCGATCATCCCGGAATTGCTCGCGCCGTCGGTTGAAAGCTGTTCAGGACGAGGGCACTGATCACCAGAGTGACACCCGCAACCTCTGCTCCGCTGGGCACGCGACCACCTCCTTCATCGACAAGGTGATCTGGTGCCCGCCGACTTTCCGTTCGATCCACTCGACCGGCGTAGCGCTACGACAGTCCGGGACCGAGAGGCAGCGGACTGGTCGTCCTCGCTCAAGGCAAGCGGACGCCGCACCCGAGGAGAGCGCTGCCGACCTACCGACCGCTCAGAAGCAAGATAAAAATGGCGCGCCCGGAACGATTCGAACGTCCGACCCTCAGATTCGTAGTCTGATGCTCTATCCAGCTGAGCTACGGGCGCGTTTTTCGCTGATGGTGCGGGCTTGGCCCACACGCAGCCTCCGGACAGCGCCGGAGGGGTGCGAAAGAGCGCTCTGACTAACCGCTCTTGCCCCGATTGGCAAGGTCCGGGATAGGGAGATTTTCGCGTATTTCCACCTTCCTGGCCGTCATTCCGGGGCGCGACGAAGTCGCGAGCCCGGAATCCATAACCACCAGCCGGGGTTATGGATTCCGGGCCCGGCCCTTTGGGCCGTCCCGGAATGACGGGTTCAGTCGGCCGCTGGCCGACCTACGCCCTTTGCCGCTCGTTGCGGATGGAGAGGAGTTCCACGGGGCGGTCGGGGATGACGATCCGGAAGGTGGCGCCGATGGTGCCCTCGACGAGGTGGATGTCGCCGCCATGGGCGCGGACGAGCTCGGCGGCGATGGCAAGGCCGAGGCCGCTGCCGCCGGGGCGGCCGGAGGTCTGGAAGGCCTCGAACAGGTGCTCCCTGGTCTTCTGGGGCACGCCGGGACCGGTGTCGGAGACCTCCAGGATGGCGACGGCGCCCTCGCGCTTTCCGGTGATCCGGATCTGCTGCGCCCCGCCATCGCCGCTCGCGTGGCTTTCCAGCGCCTGGGCGGCGTTGCGGACGAGGTTGAGCAGCACGCGGAACAGCTGGTCGGGGTCGGCATCGACCGCGAGCCCGCGCTCGATCGCGGCAACCCAGGCGATCGAGGCGTCGCTGGCAAGGCCCGCGGTCTCACGCACCTCCAGCACCACAGGCTCGATCAAAATCATGCGGCGGTCGGGTGCGGCCTCCTGGGCGCGGCCATAGGACAGTGTCGACTGGCAGAAGGCGATGGCGCGCTCGAGCGAGCGCACAAGCTTCGGCGCAAAGCGCTGCACCCGCGGGTCGGGCACGCTGGCGAGCTGGTCCGACAGGAGCTGGGCCGAGGCCAGCAGGTTGCGCAAATCGTGGTTGATCTTGGATACCGCAAGGCCGAGCGCGGCGAGCCGGCTCTTCTGATTCAGCATCGACATCAGGTCGCGCTGCATGTCGGACAATTCGCGCTCGGCGACGCCGATCTCGTCGCTGCGCTGGCTCGGCACGATGATTCCCGCCGAGCTTTCCGGGTTCTCGTGGAAGCCGACCAGGCTTGCGGTCAGCCGCCGCATCGGCCGCACGAAGAGATAATGGAGCGCGAGATAGACGAGGCCCGCGGTCAGGACCCCGATGATCAGCGCGACCACGACGACATTGCGGGAGAAACGGTACATCGCCTGCCGCAGCGGCAATTCGTCGGTCACGATCTCGACGAACTGGGCGTTGCCGACGCCGGGGCCGACGACGCGAATGGCCTGGTTGCCGGTCTCCAGCATCATCTGGAAGGAGCCGGTGATCGCCTCCCACACGGTCATGTCGCGCAGGTCGACGTCGTGCCCGATCGTAGCAGGCAGATTGTCGCTGGCGAGCAGCCGGCGCTGCTGGCCCATCTTGATGGCGACGGCGCGGGCATTGATGCTCTTCAGGATTTCGCGCGAGAGCGAATCGGGGACCATGCCGAGCGGCGCAGCGTCGAGCACCAGCGCCGCCGTGTTGGCGGCCGCGACACGGTCGTTGAGCCGGTTGACCCAGAAGTTGGCGATGGCAGGCACGTAGAGCAGGATCGCGGCGATCATCACCAGGGGGACGGTCAGCAGCAGCAGCTTGCCCGACAGCCCAAGCCCCGCAGGCCCACGCGGCCGCGCCGCGGGCGGGTCCTGCTGATCCGTATCCTGGATCGGCCGGAGGTCTGTCTCTGCCACGAAATTCGCCCTCGCTGATTTGCCCGGTGAACGATCTGGCGGATGAAGGATGCGGCCCGCCCCCGGCCCGGTCAAATTACGGATCGCTAATATGCCGAGGTGGGATGTAGGTGCTGATCCGGCGAGTCGCTACCTCACCGGTTAAAAACCCCGCACAAACAGTGATATTCACCGGAATCGTGCGCTTGTGCGGCGTTGACGAAAACAAGACGCTCCCTTATAAGCCGCGCGAATTGTCCGCGATGACCCGGTGTGACGCCGGGAGCGGCTCTCTTGGGGCCGAAAAGGGCCCGTTTTGGGCCGCATCTTCCGGACTTTACCATCAATTCTACAGGCAAATTGCCCGGTCAGCGGAGAAAAACCCGTGAAGCGGACTTATCAACCCAGCAAACTGGTGCGCAAGCGCCGTCACGGCTTCCGTGCCCGCCTCGCCACTGCCGGCGGCCGCAAGGTTCTCGCCGCCCGCCGCGCCCGCGGCCGCAAGCGTCTGAGCGCCTGAGCCGGACCCCCTTTTTGGGATTTCATCATGGATCGGCTGAGGCAGCGGGCGGATTTCCTCGCCGTTGCCAATGGCGCGCGGGCGAATAGTCCCGCGTTTGTCCTGCAAAGCCGCCGCCGCGACGACTTTGGCCCGATCCGGATCGGTTTCACCGTCACCAAAAAGAACGGCAACGCCCCCGAGCGCAATCGCATCCGGCGCCGGCTTCGCGAATTGGTGAAGCGGCTCGATCCGGTATCGATGCAGCCCCATCATGACTATGTCCTGGTCGGCCGAAGGGACGCGCTCTCGCGCGACTTCGCCACCATGCTCGACGATCTGCGCATAGCCTTCTCGAAGCCCGCGCGGCATACGCCCAAGGGGTCCCACAAGGGACCTGCGAAGGGGCGCGGCGAAAAGCCGGGCGCTGCCCTTGCCAGCCGCAAACCGGATTGATGACGAGACATTAGAGATGACCGACAATCGCAATACCATCCTCGCCGTCATTCTGTCGGGCCTCGTCCTGATCGCCTGGCAATATTTCTACAACGTGCCGCAGATGGAGAAGCAGCGCGCCCAGCAGCAGGCGCAGGCCGAGCTCCAGAAGACCACGCCGCAGCCGACCGCTTCCGCGACGCCGGGCTCGACGCCGCAGACGGGCGGCGCCGCGCAGCCGTCGACGCCGGGCGCGAGCCAGCAGGCCCAGCCGGTCGTTGCCCGCGAGACCGCGATCGCGGCCAGCCCGCGCGTCAAGATCGACACCCCGCGGATCGCCGGCAGCATCTCGCTCAAGGGCGGCCGCATCGACGACATCGCGCTGGTGCAATTCCGCGAAACGGTCGACCCGAAATCGCCGCCGATCATCCTCTATTCGCCCTCGGGCACGGCGGAGCCCTATTACGCCGAGTTCGGCTGGGTGGCCGCGACGGGCGTGACGGCGAAGATGCCGGATGCCCAGACCGTCTGGCAGCAGGACGGCAGCGGCAGCCTGACGCCGACGACGCCGGTGGTGCTGAAATGGGACAATGGCGACGGCCTCACCTTCCGCCGCACCATTGCGGTCGACGACCACTATCTCTTCACCATCAAGGACGAGGTGAGCAATGTCGGCAACGCGCCGGTCACGCTCTATCCGTTCGCGCTGATCTCGCGCCACGGCGCGCCGCAGGTCTCGGGCTACTACATCCTGCATGAAGGCCTGATCGGCTATCTCGGCGACCAGGGCCTGCAGGAATACGCCTACAAGAAGATCGACGAAGCCAAGAAGGTCGACTTCAAGGTCACCAATGGCTGGCTCGGCATCACCGACAAGTACTGGGCCTCGGCGCTGCTGCCCGATACCAATGCGCAGCTGCAGGCGCGCTTCTCGTCGAACCCGTCCGGCAACCTCCACACCTACCAGACCGACTATCTGCTCGATCCCGTCACCGTCGCGATCGGCGGCACCGCGACGGCGAATGCGCGGCTGTTCGCCGGCGCCAAGGAAGCGGGCGTGGTCGGCGTATTCCCGTTCGCCGGCCTCGGCGGCTACAACAAGGAGCTCGGCCTCAACCATTTCGACCTGATGATCGACTGGGGCTGGTTCTACTTCATCACCAAGCCGATGTTCCTCGGCCTCGACTTCTTCTATCGCTTCTTCGGCAATTTCGGCATCTCGATCCTGCTCGTGACCGTGATCGTGAAGCTGCTGTTCTTCCCGCTGGCGAACAAGTCCTACGCCTCGATGGCGAAGATGAAGTCGATCCAGCCGCAGCTTCAGGCGCTCAAGGAGCGCTATCCCGACGACAAGGTGAAGCAGCAGCAGGAGATGATGGAGATCTACCGCAAGGAGAAGATCAACCCGGTCGCCGGCTGTCTTCCCGTGGTGATCCAGATCCCGGTGTTCTTCTCGCTCTACAAGGTGCTGTTCGTCACCATCGAGATGCGGCACGCGAAGTTCTATGGCTGGATCCACGACCTCTCGGCGCCGGATCCGACCAATCTGTTCAACCTGTTCGGGCTGATCCCGTTCGATCCGACCACGATTCCGGTGTTCGGCCATTACCTCGCGCTCGGCATCTGGCCGATCATCATGGGCATCACGATGTGGTTCCAGATGAAGCTGAACCCGACGCCGCCGGATCCGACGCAGCAGATCATCTTCAACTGGATGCCGCTGATCTTCACCTTCATGCTGGCGGGCTTCCCGGCGGGTCTCGTGATCTACTGGGCCTGGAACAACCTGCTCTCGGTGATCCAGCAGAGCTACATCATGCGCCGCAACGGCGTGAAGGTGGAGCTGTTCGACAATCTCAAGGCGACGTTCGCGAAGAAGGCGACGTAATCGTCATTGCGAGGAGCGAAGCGACGAAGCAATCCAGAATCCCTCCGCGGATGCATTTCTGGATTGCTTCGCTTCGCTCGCAATGACGCGGGGAAACAGCGAGCTTCGCATGACCGACGACAAAGATGCGAAGCTGATCGAGGCCGGGCGCAAGCTGTTCGCGCGCGACTGGCAGTTCATCTGGGCCTCGCCGTCGATTGCGACGCTGCCGCCGATGGACGGGCTCGAGATCGCCTTTGCCGGCCGCTCCAATGTCGGCAAGTCCAGCCTGATCAACGCGCTCACGGGGCGCAACGCGCTGGCGCGCACCTCGCATACGCCGGGCCGCACCCAGGAGCTGATCTTCTTCGAGGTCCCCGGGAAGAAGGACCTGCGCCTCGTCGACATGCCCGGCTATGGCTATGCCAAGGCGCCGAAGAGCCAGGTCGCATCCTGGACCGAGCTGATCCACACATTCCTCCTCGGCCGCGCCAGCCTCGCGCGCGTCTATGTGCTGATCGACGCCCGGCATGGCCTCAAGGACGTCGATCTGGAAATCCTGAAGACGCTCGACCGCTCCGCCGTCAGCTACCAGATCGTGCTGACCAAGGCCGACCAGGTGAAGGCTTCCGAGCTTGCTTCGCGCATCGCCGAGACCGAGGCGGCACTGGCCAAACATCCGGCCGCGTTCCCGAACGTGCTCGCGACCTCGTCGCGGAGCGCGACCGGCATGGCCGAGCTGCGTGCCGCGATGGCGAAGCTGCTGGAAGAGCGGACCTCGTGATCATGGCGCACCGCCTCCTGATCGGGCTTGCCGGCTTGATGGGCGCCGCCGGCGTCGCGCTCGCCGCGGCGTCTGCCCACGGCGCTGACGCCAGCCGGCTCGCCTCCGCAAGCGCCATGCTGCTGTTTCATGCAACGGCCATACTTGCAGGTGTGGCATTGCTCGCGCGCGGCCTTCTGCACGGCGGAATTGGGCTCGTTGCGGCGTCCGGCTTCGTGATCGGCGCCGCGCTGTTCGCGGGCGATCTCAGCTTGCGGCAGTTTGCCGGCCATTCGCTGTTTCCCATGGCGGCACCGACCGGGGGGACGGTGATGATTGCGAGCTGGCTGGCGGTGACGCTCGCGGCGGTGGTGGCGAAGCGCTGAACCCGTAGCCCGGATGGAGCGCAGCGCAATCCGGGGTTCTTACCGCGGACACCGGCCCCGGATTTCGCTGCGCTCCATCCGGGCTACAAGGCCGCACCGCGTCCGGGACGCGAGAGCGGCATGGCAGTCACGCTTTGCGCCCTGCCCGCCAATCGGATAGAACGCGCACCGACAGTCCCGCCAGCGAGACCTTGACATGACCGACATCTCCCCGCTCGACCAGGCCCGCATCCTGTCCGAAGCGCTCCCGCACATGCAGCAATATGACGAGGAAACCATCGTCATCAAATATGGCGGCCATGCCATGGGCGACGAGGAGACCGCGAAGAATTTTGCCCGCGACATCGTCCTGCTCGAGCAGACCGCCATCAACCCGGTGGTGGTGCATGGCGGCGGGCCGCAGATCGCGACCATGCTCAAGCGCCTCGGCATCGTCTCGGAATTCGCAGCTGGCCTGCGCATCACCGACGCCGCGACCATCGAGGTCGTCGAGATGGTGCTGGCCGGCTCCGTCAACAAGCAGATCGTCGGCTACATCAACGACGCCGGCGGCAAGGCCGTCGGCCTCTGCGGTAAGGACGGCAACATGGTGAAGGCGTCGAAGACGACGCGCACCATGGTCGATCCGGATTCGCATATCGAGAAAGTGGTTGATCTCGGCTTCGTCGGCGACCCCGAGAAGGTCGACCTCACTTTGCTCAACCAGCTGATCGGCTACGAGCTGATCCCGGTGCTGGCACCGCTTGCCACGTCGCATGACGGCCAGACGCTGAACGTCAATGGCGACACCTTTGCCGGCGCCATCGCCGGCGCGCTGAAGGCCAAGCGCCTGCTGCTGCTCACCGACGTCCCCGGCGTGCTCGACAAGTCCAAGAAGCTCATTCCCGATCTGTCGGTGAAGGACGCGCGAAAGCTGATCGCCGACGGCACCATCTCCGGCGGCATGATCCCGAAGGTCGAGACCTGCATCTACGCGCTCGAACAGGGCGTCGAGGGCGTCGTCATCATCGACGGCAAGATGCAGCACGCGGTGCTGCTCGAGCTGTTCACAAACCAGGGCACGGGGACGCTGATCCACAAGTGAGGGACGAGCGGACGAGGGACGGCGCCATGGCTGGACTGGCCCCGGGCATTCACAGCTCTCGCCTTGGACAGTCATTCCGGAGCACCCGAAGGGCGAATTACGGTGCGCAATTGCGCACCGGAGAATCTCGAGATTCCGGGTCTGGTCCTTCGGACCATCCCGGAATGACGGGGGTAAGACCCCGCCGCTCGCCCCTCACGCGCCTCCTGATGACGCTGCCGGCGGCGGTCGTCTCGTTCTTCTTCTCCTCCGCCCCCGCCTTCGCCGACCTCAAGATCTGCAACCGCATGTCCTATGTCGTCGAAGCCGCGATCGGCATCGACGACAAGGCGGCGACCGCGACGCGCGGCTGGTTCAGGATCGATCCCGCCACCTGCCGCGTGGTGGTGCAGGGCACGCTCACCGCAGACCGCATCCTGCTCAACGCCCGCGCGCTCGGCATCTATGGCGCCTCCCCGATCCCGCAGAACGGCAGGGACATGCTGTGCGTGGCGCAGGACAATTTCGTCATCGCCGCCGCGCGGCAATGCCGCAGCGGCCAGACGCAGGTCCCCTTCACGCAGGTGACGCCGACGCAAGGCGACGACGGCAATCTCGTCACCTATCTCGCGGAGGATTCCGAATATGACGACGAGCAGGCAAGGCTCGCCGGCATCCAGCGGCTGCTGGTGATCATCGGTTACGACGTCGGCGCCATCGACGGCGTCGACGGGCCGAAGACGCAAGCCGCGCTGGCTGCGTTCCTGAAGAGCCGCGGGCTGTCCTCCGACACGGTGTCGTCGCAAAATTTCTTCAAGACCATGGTCGATGCGACGCAGACGCCGTCGGCAAGCGGCCTCACCTGGTGCAACGACACGCCGCACAAGGTGATGGCGGCGATCGCCACCGACGACGGCAAGTCCGTGACCAGCCGCGGCTGGTACCGCATCGATCCCGGCAAGTGCCTGCACCCCGACGTGAGCGGCCAGCCGAAGCAGATCTTCAGCTTCGCCGAAGCGGTCGATGCCGACAACCGCGCGATCAAGCAGAAGGACAGGCCGCTGAACTGGGGCGGCGACAAGCAGCTCTGCACGCGCGAGACCAAGTTCGAGACCGTAGAGCAGACCGATTGCGCCGCGCGCGGTTTTGCGGCGGCGGGCTTTGGCGCGGTGGACATGTCGAGTGGCGGCAGGACGCTGCGGTTTGCGGTGCCGTGATTTTTGATGATGTGATCGGAATGTGCACGCTACAAACTCCGCCGTCGTCCCGGCGAAGGCCGGGACCCATAACCACAGGATCCGGTTATGGCGCGAGCTAGTAGTTATCCAGTCTTCGCCAAACTGCTCCCTGTGGGTATGGGTCCCGGCCTTCGCCGGGACGACGCGTTGAGAGATTTGAGATGAACCAACCCCGCACCTTCTCCCACGTCGACACCTGGGTGTTCGACCTCGACAACACGCTGTATCCGCATCACGTCAATCTGTGGCAGCAGGTCGATGCCAGAATCGGCGAGTTCGTGTGCAACTGGCTGAACGTCAGCCCTGCGGAAGCGCGCAATATCCAGAAGGACTATTACCGCCGCTTCGGCACCACCATGCGCGGCATGATGACCCTGCATGGCGTCCGCGCCGACGACTACCTCGCTTACGTCCACAAGATCGACCACTCGCCGCTGGAGCCGAATCCTGCACTCGGCGCGGCCATCGCAAAGCTGCCGGGGCGAAAACTGATCCTGACCAACGGCTCGGTCGACCATGTCGATGCGGTGCTGGCGCGGCTCGGCTTCGCCGGCCATTTCGACGGCGTGTTCGACATCATCGCCGCCGAGTTCGAACCGAAGCCGGCGCCGCAGACCTACCGGAAATTCCTCGTGGACCATGCGGTCGATCCGACCCGCGCCGCGATGTTCGAGGACCTCGCCCGCAACCTCACCGTCCCGCACGAGCTCGGCATGACCACCGTGCTGGTGGTGCCTGATGGCACGAAAGAGGTGGTGCGCGAGGACTGGGAGCTGGAGGGCCGCGATGCGGCCCATGTCGACCATGTCACGGACGATCTGGCGGGATTTTTGGCGAAGCTGTCGCCCAAATAACCGCTGTCGTCCCGGGGCGCGAAGCGAGCCCGGGACCCATAACCACAGGACGTGGTTGTAGCGCCGGATTGGTAACTCCGAGTCTTTGCCAAACACCTGCCTGTGGCTATGGGTCCCGGGCTCGCGCTTCGCGCGCCCCGGGACGACGGCGGAGTATGCCTTGACTCCGCCCCTCCAAATCCCGAAAAAGCGCCTCAATCCCATCAAAATTCCCGATCTGAAGAGGAAATCCCGATGTCCCTGTCCGCCCTCGAATCCACCATCAACAGCGCCTTCGACGCCCGTGACGGCATCTCGACCTCGACCAAGGGCGAGGTGCGCGAGGCCGTGGACCAGGCGCTGGAGACCCTGGACAAGGGCGAGGCGCGCGTTGCCGAGCGCGGCGCGGACGGCAAGTGGAAGGTCAATCAGTGGCTGAAGAAGGCCGTGCTGCTGTCGTTCCGCCTCAACGACATGGACGTCATTGGTGGCGGTCCCGGCAAGGCGAGCTGGTGGGACAAGGTGCCCTCGAAGTTCGAGGGCTGGGGCCCGAACCGTTTTCGCGATGCCGGTTTTCGCGCGGTGCCGGGCGCCGTCGTCCGCCGCTCGGCCTTCATCGCCAAGAACGTCGTGCTGATGCCGTCCTTCGTCAATCTCGGCGCCTATGTCGATGAGAGCACCATGGTCGACACCTGGGCCACCGTCGGCTCCTGCGCGCAGATCGGCAAGCGCGTGCACATCTCCGGCGGCGCCGGCATCGGCGGCGTGCTCGAACCGCTGCAGGCCGAGCCCGTGATCATCGAGGACGACTGCTTCATCGGCGCGCGCTCGGAAGTCGCCGAAGGCGTGATCGTGCGCAAGGGCGCGGTGCTGGCGATGGGCGTGTTCCTGGGCGCCTCGACCAAGATCGTCGACCGCGAGACCGGCGAGGTCTTCATGGGTGAAGTACCCGAGTATTCGGTGGTGGTGCCCGGCGCGCTGCCCGGCAAGCCGATGAAGAACGGCCAGATCGGCCCGAGCACGGCTTGCGCCGTCATCGTCAAGCGCGTCGACGAGCGCACGCGGTCGAAGACCAGCATCAACGAGCTGCTGCGGGATTGAGTTCGCGCCGCGAACCCAAATCTATCCCCGTCACCCTGAGGTGGCCGCCTCGTCGGCGGCCCTCGAAGGGCGACGGCCCGGCTAGTCGCTACATCCCGGCCGTACATCCTTCGAGGCTCCGCCTACGGTGCTCTGCACCGTAGGCCTCGCACCTCAGGATGACGGGTCTGGTAGAGATCGAACCCACCCTCCTGCCATCGCGACCAATTTCCGGGCGGCGCCTCCCGCCCGGAGCCTTTCGCATGGACTGGACCTGGTACCTGTTCCGCTTCGACGGCCGCATCAACCGCGCGCTGCTGTGGCAGGCGCTGCTGATCGTCGCGCTGCTGGCGGGCGTGCTGGAGATCGCCGGTCAAGTCATCGGGATCCTCGCAGGGACCAGATCCACCCTGAAGCTCGGCATCGAGCTCGATTTCGACTTCGGTCTCGACGGCCTCTTCACGCTGGTCGATCCCCGCGCCTCCCACCCGCTGGCATCCGCCGATCTCGCGACCGCGATCCTCAAGACATCCGGCATGGCGCTGTTCTTCTGGATCTATCTCGCGACGGCGATCAAGCGGCTGCACGACCGCGACAGGAGCGGCTGGTGGATCGTTCCGTTCTTCTTCCTGCCCGGCCTGTTCGGCCAGTTCGCGGACCTGCTGCCCAAGTCAAGCTGGATGCTTCCGCTCAGCCTGCCCTTCTCCATCCTATGGGTGTGGGGCCTCGTGGAAATGTTCTGCCGCCCCGGCACCTCGGGCCACAACCGCTTCGGCCCCGATCCGCTTCTTGAGATCGAGGACAGTTCGTCATCCTCCGCGCCCCCTGCGAAAAGCTGGGACCAGAGCCACGAGATCGAAATTGTCCCGCCCAGTGCTAGCCCACCCGGCGGCATGCATGTTAAGCGGGGCGCATGACCGATGCTCTCTCGATTGCCCGCGATCTCATCCGCTGCCCTTCGGTAACCCCGGCCGACGCCGGTGCGCTGGGGGTGCTCGAAAAAGCCCTCGGCGCCGCCGGCTTCACCTGTCACCGCGTGACCTTCAGCGAGGAAGGCACCGCCGACGTCGACAATCTCTACGCGCGCATCGGCACCGAGGGCCCGCACATCACCTTTGCCGGCCATACCGACGTGGTGCCGCCGGGCGATGAGAGCGCCTGGAGCGTCGGCGCGTTCTCCGGCGAGGTGAAGAACGGCGTGCTGCATGGCCGCGGCGCAGTCGACATGAAGGGCGGCATCGCCTGCTCGGTCGCCGCGGTGCTGGAGCATCTCGCCGCGAATGACGGCAAGCCGCGCGCAGACGGTGCGGGCTCGATCTCGTTCCTGATCACCGGCGACGAGGAAGACGTCTCCATCAACGGCACCATCAAGCTGCTCAAATGGGCTGCCGAGCTCGGCGAGAAATTCGACCATTGCGTGCTGGGCGAGCCCTCCAATGTCGAGACGCTCGGCGACACCATCAAGGTCGGCCGCCGCGGCTCGCAGTCCGGCACGCTGTATGTCGATGGCGTGCAGGGCCATGTCGCCTATCCGCACCGCGCGGCCAACCCGGTGCCCGATATTTCGCGGCTGATCGTGGCGATCTCCGACGAGCCGCTCGACCATGGCAGCGCCCAGTTCCAGGCCTCCAATCTCGAATTCACTTCAGTGGACGTCGGCAACAAGGCCTCCAACGTCATCCCCGGCGAGGCCCGCGCAAAATTCAACATCCGCTACAACGACAACCACACCCAGGCGAGCCTGCGCGAGCTGGTCGAGGCGCGTCTCGCCAAGGCTTGCGGCAACCGCATCAAAGCCCGCATCGTCTGGGAGCCGTCGAACTCGAATGTGTTCGTGACCAAGCCCGGCCCCTTCACCGACCTCGCGGTGTCCGCGATCGAGGAGGTGACGGGACGCAGGCCCGAGCTGTCGACCTCGGGCGGCACGTCGGACGCGCGCTTCATCTCGAGCTATTGCCCGGTGATCGAATTCGGCCTGGTCGGCCAGACCATGCACCAGGTCGACGAGCGCGTGCCCGTCACGGATCTGGAGAAGCTGACGAAGGTATATCGCGGGATCCTGACACGGTATTTCGCGTAAGCCACGCGCGCCTTACAGAGCCGAATTCGCCGCCTACTTCTTCTTGCGCGCCTTCGGCTCGGGCGAGAGCGCCTGCGGGTCGAAGCCGACGTAGAAGATGTAGGAATCGGCGGTCGCAGCCGACGGCACCGGATAGACCAGATCCTCGATGACCATGGTGAAGGGCACGCTGCCGCCCTCCGACATCTCGACCGTGGTCCGGTAGGCCTTGGAGGCGATCACCTTCTCGCCGACGCCGCCCTGCACCACGGCGACGCGCAGGGGAACCTCGACCGTGGCAGGCGCACCGGCAGGACCGGCGATGACGCGCCCCTGGATGCCGATCCGGGCCGTGATGTCCCCGCCGCTGCGGATGCATTCACGCGCCATCTTGGTGATCGTGGCCTGGAAACGCACCTCATTGCCGGTGGCTGGCTTGCCGCCGGCGCCGACCGCGTAGGTGGAGGCTCCGGCGCGCACCGTGACCTGCGGGCAATCGACGTCGTCGTCGGCCGCGGGCTGGCCGGGCGCGGGCGCCGGCTTGGGCTGGGCGGGCTGCTCGTCCGACTTGCCGCCGAACAGGCTCTTGAAGCGGTCGCTCAGCGACTGGGCCGCCACCGGCGAGACTGAGGCGAGCACAACCGACAACGCCAGCGCGACCGCCGTCCCCCGCCGCAACGTAGTCCGCGAAGACCGAAGCTCCTTCACCATCGACGCCCATACTCCATGACAATGTTCCGGCCGATCGGCCGGCCTTGCGGGTTATATCGCCAAAATCGGCGAACCCAAGGCAGCAAAAAGGGGATTTGCGCCGCACGAATCGGGCGGCTCAGCCGCGGAAATCCTCGTGCAGCAGGCCGAACAGCAGGTGGTCCTGCCAGACCCCGTTGATGCAGAGATAGCGGCGTGCAAGGCCCTCGCGGGAGAAGCCGCATTTCTCCAGCACCCGGATCGACGGCGCGTTGGTGGGGATGCAGGCGGCCTCGACCCGGTGCAGATTGAGCTCGCCGAACAGCGTCGGCAGCAGCACCCGCAGCGCGGCCGTCATGTAGCCGCGATGAGCATGGGGCTGGCCGATCCAATAGCCGATGGTACCGGCCTGCACGATGCCGCGCCGGACATTGGCGAGCGTGATGCCGCCGACCATGGCGCCGTCGAGCTCACGGAAGATCAGGAAGGGGTAGGAACGGTCCGCGACGATGTCCTCGGAATAGCGCCGCAGACGGCGCCGAAAGCCGGAGCGGGTCAGATCGTCCGACGGCCAGATCGGCTCCCAGGGCGTGAGATAGTCGCGGCTGGTCTCGCGCAGGTGAGCCCATTGCAGGAAATCCGACATCTGCGGCGCGCGCAGCAACAGACCGTTGCCGCGCGGAGCGAGGGCGGCGGGTCCACTGGATGGCAGGCGAAAGAGGGCCATGGTGATGCTTCCCGGGGCGGGTGCTCCCTCGCGCGGCTCCTAATGCAGCCGCGCCTTGGCACGTGCCCGGGTCAATCCTTCCGCAAAAGACACCGCCGTGTCCAGACCCCTGCCGCTGCCCAATGCGACAACTGCAGGGCGGCTGCGCGAAAGCAGCGCACGCGCCGCGTCCCGGGTCGATTCGACGCTGACGGCGTCGATCCGGGCCACCAGTTCCTGCACCGTCTGCGGCCGGCCATAAGCGAGCACGTGCCGGGCGAGCTGCTCGGCGCGGGACGAGCAGCTCTCCAGCGCCATCAGCAGCCCTGCCTTCATC
Organism: Bradyrhizobium huanghuaihaiense; assembly: GCF_025200885.1. NCBI lineage: Bacteria > Pseudomonadati > Pseudomonadota > Alphaproteobacteria > Hyphomicrobiales > Nitrobacteraceae > Bradyrhizobium > Bradyrhizobium huanghuaihaiense. The sequence goes on from NZ_CP104172.1 coordinate 9,021,595, forward strand.
TGCGCCTTGGCGCGCGCGATCTCGGCCTCGGTCAGCGTCTCCACGGACTCGTTCATGATGTCGACCACGACCTCCATCATCTCCGGCGCGTCGGCCGGATCGGTACCAGTGTAGAGGCCGAAGAAGCCGGTGTCGCTATAGGGCGCGTGGAACGAATAGATCGAGTAGCAGAGGCCACGCTTCTCGCGCACCTCCTGGAACAGCCGCGACGACATTCCGCCGCCGAGGACGTTGGTGAAAACTTGAAGCGAAAATAGCGACAAATCGTTCTGCGGCACGCCCTCCAGCGCCAGCGTCAGATGCGCCTGCTCGAGCTCGCGATGCACCACCTTGGCGCCGCCCTTGCCGAACTGGGCGGGTTGCGGCTTCGGGCCCGGCGTCGCCTCGAAGCTCGCAAAGCGCTGCTCGACCTCGGCGACCACCTGGGCGTGATCGACCGCGCCGGCGGCGGCCACCACCATGTCGGGGCCGCGATAATGCGTCGACAGATAGCCGCGCAGCATGTCGCGGTTGAAGCTGCGCAGCGTCTTCGCGGTGCCGAGCAGCGAGCGGCCCATCGGCTGGTCGGGATAGCAGAGCTCGTTGAGATGCTCGAACACGACGTCGTCGGGCGTGTCCTGCGCGGCGCCGATCTCCTGCACGATGACGTTCTTCTCGCGCTCCAGCTCGTCCGGCTCGAAGGCGGGATTGGCCAGGATGTCGGCGAGCACGTCGAGCGCGAGCGGCACGTCGGCCTTCAGCACCCGCGCATAATAGGACGTGGTCTCGGTCGAGGTGCCGGCATTGAGGTCGCCGCCGACCGCCTCGATCTCCTCGACGATCTCGCGCGAGGAGCGCTTCGTCGTGCCCTTGAACGCCATGTGTTCCAAGAGATGCGAGATGCCGTGCTCGTTCGGCTTCTCGTCGCGTCCGCCGACGCCGGCCCAGACACCGAGCGCGGCAGTCTCGAGATGAGGCATCTTGTCGGTGACGACGGTGAGGCCGGACGCAAGCTTGGAAATCTCGACGCTCATCCGGCAACTCCCTGCTTTGCGGCGCGGCTGACCGACAGCACGAACCGCTCAACCTCGGACTGATCGTTCTTCATCACCTTCATGTGTTCGGATTTGGTCATGAGACCATCGAGCCAGGCCGGCAGTTGCGGCCGCTGGCCGCAGGCGGCTTCGACCGCATCGGGGAATTTGGCCGGATGGGCGGTGGAGAGCACGATGCTCGGCACCCTGGTGTCGGTGGTGTCGCGGTCGGCGACGGCGAGCGCCACCGCGGTATGGGGGTCGACCAGCTCGCCCGCCTCGCGCCAGGCGGCGCGGATCGCGGCCGCGGTCTCGGTCTCGTCGGCGCGTCCGGCGTCGAACTCCTCGCGGATCGCGGCCAGCGTTGCGTCAGGCAGCACGAAGCGCCCGGACTGCTTCAGCGAATCCATCAGACGGCGCACGCCGGCGGCATCGCGCCGGCCGGCCTCGAACAGCAGCCGCTCGAAATTCGAGGAGATCTGGATGTCCATCGACGGCGACGCCGTGGCGTGCACCTCGCGCACCTCGTAGATGCCGGTCTTCAGCGTGCGCGCCAGGATGTCGTTGACGTTGGCGGCGATGCGCAGGGTGCGCACCGGCAGGCCCATGCGCTTGGCGACGTAGCCGGCGAAGATGTCGCCGAAATTGCCGGTCGGCACCACGAAATCCACCGCGCGCGCCGGCGCACCGACGGCGACGGCCGAGGTGAAGTAGTAGACCACCTGGGCGACGATGCGGGCCCAGTTGATGGAGTTGACGCCGGAGAGCGAGGTCGCATCGCGGAAGCGATGGTTGTTGAACATGCCCTTCACGAGCGCCTGGCAATCGTCGAAGGTGCCTTCAATGGCGAGCGCATGGACGTTGGCCGCGCCCGTCGTCGTCATCATCCGCTGCTGCACCTCGGAGATGCGCTTGTGCGGGAACAGCACGATGAGGTCGACATTCTCGAGGCCCGCGAAGGCTTCGACCGCAGCGCCGCCGGTGTCGCCGGAGGTGGCGACCACGATGGTGGTGCGCTGACCGCGCTTTTCGAGCACATGGTCCATCAGCCGCGAGATCAGCTGCATCGCCACGTCCTTGAAGGCCAGCGTCGGGCCGTGGAACAGCTCCAGCACGAACTGGTGCGGCGACATCTGGCGCAGCGGCACCACGGCGGGATGGCGGAAGGTGGCATAGGCCTCGTTCGCCATGCGGCCGAGCTCGGCATCGGAGATCTCGCCGCCGGCGAAGGGACGGATCACGTCGACCGCGACCTCCCAATAGGGGCGGCCGAAGAAGCCGGCGATCGTCTCGGCCGGGAGCTGAGGCCACGTTGCCGGGACATACAGGCCGCCATCACGGGCAAGCCCGGTCAGCATCACGTCGCAGAAGCCGAGTTCAGGGGCCTCGCCCCGGGTCGAGATATAACGAGTCAAACTGCCCTCCAAAGGCCGGCCGAGCCTGAGCCAGATCCGTAAGCCTTTGATTTTACGAAATTACTTGTCAACAGCCAGAGGCTTCGGGCCACCATAAAGTGTTTTGCGGCATCGGGAAACCGCTTCCCGCCTGGGCCATTCAAACGAAGAGGGCTGCGGCGATGCCGCAGCCCTCTCTTGGAAGGTCTGTCGTTGATATGTGCAGACCGGTTTGGCTCGTCCGGGGCGCCTGCCCGCTAAAACTGTTGGCGCAAGCTTTCGTCGCCTGTCACGAAATCGTCAAGGGCAAAACCGCGCATGTCGGCAAATGTTCCTATTTCTCCCGGTGCACGCGAATGCCGCTGCCCCAGATACGAGCAGATCAAGAAATGCCTTTTGCCGGGTTTTCCTGAAATTCCGATCAAGGCCGGAACGAACGCCGCTTCGGCCCATTGTGTCGGCGGATGGCGTCCGCTGCCGGCCATGCATTGCCCGGCCGGCGAAGGCGCCGATCCGTCGGCCGAACCGGCGCATCCTGGAGCAGCCGGTTCGGTCGCTGGCGGCAGGGTCAGCCCATCCCGATTTCCACGGCGATCCGGATCAGGTCGGAATGGTTCTTGGCGCCAAGCTTCTGCTTGAGCAGCGAGGTGGTGTTGGCGACGGTCTTGTAGGAGATGCCGAGCGCCTCGGCGACCTCGACGATCTTGTCGCCGCGACCGAGCAGGCGGAGGATCTCCAGCTCCCGCGGCGTCATCTGAGAGGCCGGATTGGCCTTGATCGCGGCACCCGAGAATGTCACGGCTTCCGCGAGCTGCGGCGAGATGAAATTGTCGCCCGCCACCACCTTTCGCACCGCTTTCAGCAGGATCCGGGGATCGTCGCCCTTGGAGACATAGCCCTGGGCGCCAAGCTCGACCGCCCGCACCACGAAGGCCGGATCGTCGTTCATGCTGAACATGATGATCTTGGCCTCGGGATCGTCCTTGCGTATGCGTCGCATAAGCTCGAAGCCGGAGACATCGGGCAGGCTGATGTCGATCACGGTGACGTCGGGCCGCTTGCTGACATAGGCACGGTGACCGGATTTGGCGTCGCTGGCCTCTTCGATCCGGATCGATTGGTCGGAGGCAAACAGGGTGCGGCAGCCGGACAGCACCACGGGGTGGTCGTCGACAATGAGGATCCGGGTCGCCGGCTTGGCAATATCTTGCATCGCGCGCTCTCTTGTTTTGCGACTCATAGACCGGCGGGAACAAATGGAAAGAGCAAATCACGCCGATGCGCGTTAGAATTGACCTAATGTGGCAACGACTTTCCTTCAGGACGCAACTGTTTCTTCCGCTCGGCGCAGGTTTTCTCGCGGCGCTGGTCCTGGGCGGCATATTGCTGCAGGTATTTGCAACCGGTCAACTGGCCGACGAGAACGAGCCGGCTCGACGTTCGACCAGAACGATCGCCACCGCGCTCAACAACGCCCTGCGCGCCTCGGACGATCCGCAGAAGACGCTTCAGGCCTTTGTCCAATCCCTGGACATCTCCTCCGATATCCAATTCCGCGCAGTGGAGGCGGGTCCCATTCCCATCGTGAAGGACGGCCTGCGCAACCTCCAGGCTGTTCCACAGTGGTTTCTCAACCTCTTGACCATGCCGGACCTCGACGCTGCATCGCCGGTCGTCATTGACGGCAGGCATGTCGGCGACATCGTGTTCGTGCCGGACCTGTCGGCCGACCTGTTCGAGAAGTGGGTCGGCTTCCTCGCGCTGACCAGCCTTATCGTCGTGCTGATGGTGCTCACCGGCACCATCGCCTATCTCTTCGCGGGATCGGTGGTGCGCCCGCTGCAACATCTCGGCGAAGGACTGACACGCATACGGCGCGGCGACTACGCGACGCCGATCCCGGTCGGAGGCCCGCCGGAGATCCGGCGCAGCTGCGAGGCGGCGAACGCCCTGTCCGAAACGCTCGCACAGTTGAGCCAGGACAATCGCGACCTGTTGCACCGTCTGGTGTCACTCCAGGACGACGAGCGGCGCGATCTCGCCCGCGAGCTGCACGACGAGCTCGGCCCGCTGCTGTTCAGCATCCGCGCCGGCACGATCTCGCTGATCGAGGCCTCCCCACCGGCAGGAAATCTCGGCAATTCGGCGGAGGAGGTGCTGCAATCGGTCGAGGCGCTGCAGCAGACCAACCGCCGCATCCTCGACCGGCTGCGCCCGCTCTACATCGAGGAATTGGGGCTGGAGACGAGCGTGCAGACGCTGCTTCGGAACTTTCGCAAGCAGGCACCGCATATCGGCCTGACGGCCGCGATTGATCCCAGCCTCAACGCGATCGACGGAACGCTGGCCCAGACCGTCTATCGCGTGATCCAGGAGGCGCTGACCAACGTGCTGCGCCATGCCGGAGCGAGCAATGCCGATGTGCAGGCGGCTATCCTGGGCGAGGCGCTCGTCATCGAGGTCTCCGACGACGGCGGCGGATTTCCCGAGGGCAATTTGTTCGGCCGCGGCCTGACCGGCATGCATGAGCGCGTGCGCGCGCTCAGCGGGTCGCTGTCATTGTTGCGCGCGGACGACCGCACCTATGTACGCTGCCACCTGCCCGCAGAGAAGGCGCGAGACGCGCCCGTGTGACGCCAAATCAGCACGCGCAGCCGTCATGCGCGTTCTGCCGCGATGGCGTGCACAGCGTGCTGTAGATCTTGCCTTCGGGGCTGAAACGAAACGAGGCGTGAATACGCAGTGCGCCGGCGACGGAATATTCGAGATCGACGCCATTCGGCGCCGGCTCGATCTCCTCCAGCCCGAAACCCGCCGCCAGGTAGGCGCTGAGCCGCGACCCCCAGTAGCTTTCGAGCTCGCGCCGGCCGCGATGATAATGCTGCGTGCCGTTGCACGTGCACTCGACCTCCGCATCATCCGCATAGAGGTCGAGCAACATCGCAAGGTCGCCGCTCCTGCAGGCATCCACCCAGTCGACGACAATTCCCATCTGATCGAAATCGCTCACGCCGCATTCCCTGTCTGCCGCGACAAACTCGAACGCGGCTTAGGATCACACTCGTGAATCCACACCGAATAATAAACCCCGGACGATTCCGGGTTCCGTCCGGGAACCTACGGGCATCGTTAACTTTCGCGCCGCGCTCTCACCCAAACGCCGAACGCGATCAGTACCGCTCCTGCGAGCGTGAACCAGGTGACGGCGTATTGCAGGTGATCGTCCTTCAGATGCACGTCGAGCGGCCCTGGACGCGGAATGCCGTTCTCGGGCGCCGGCTGCTCCAGGTCGACGTAGATCGGTGCCACCGCTCCCCAGCCGAGCGCGCTTGCGATCGCGAGATGATCGCGCACGAACCAGAGCCGCTTGTCGCGGTTCTCCGCCGGCGTCATCCAGCCTGGAGCCTCGGGGAAGCGGAGATAGCCGGTGAGCGCGACCGCCTGCCCGGTGACGAGCTTCTTCACCGCACGGTCCTCGACGCTGCGGTCCTGCATCGTGTTCTCGATGAAGCCCGCATCGATCACGACCATCTCGCCGGTCGCAAGCCGCGCCGGCAGGAAGGCCCAGGTGCCGGGACCCGAAGCGTCCTTGCGGACGGCCGAGCCGGACGAATAGACCATCGCGTCAGGCAGCGGAGCATAGGTCGCGGTGAAGCTGACACGGCGGAATTCATCGCGGGCGGGATTCAGCGCCGCCCATTGTGCAGCCGGCGGCAGCGCAACGGGGGCCGCCGCCAGACGCTCGGTGAGCGCCGCGATCAGCTCGTGCTTGGCGGTCCGCCGCTGCAATTGCCAGATGCCGAGCGCGACGAAGGAAGCGGTCAGGACCAGCGTGAACAGCGCGAAGCCGGCCACGCGAGGCTTGCGCGCAGTCTCTCTCATTTCGCGCGGTCGATCAGCCGGCCCGGCGCCGCCTTGTGGTGGAATTGCAGCGCGATCAGCAGCGACTTCATGGAGCGGAGCGGCAGCAGCGTGGTGGCGAGGATCAGCGGCAGCCAGAGCACCGCATGCAGCCAGAACGGCGGCTGGTACTTGACCTCGACGACGAGCGCGCAGCCGACCACGATGGCGCCGGCCAGCATGATGATGAAGATCGCCGGTCCGTCACCGGAATCGATGAAGGCATAGTCGAGACCGCAGCGGTCGCAAGCGGGGGCGAGGGTCAGGAAGCCCGCATAGAGCTTGCCCTGGCCGCAGCGCGGACATTTGCAGGCAAGCCCGCGCATCGCGCTTTGCATGACGGTGGTTTGGGGCTCGGATGGACCGGCGGTATCGTTCATGATGGCGTACTTTATCACATTTCCCGCGGAATCTTGCGGCGGCCGGAAAGCGAAAGGGCGGCCCTGCGGCCGCCCTTTCCAATCAATCCATCACAGCTCAGTGCGCGCCGTGAGCCATGGCCTCGGCACCGTGACCCCACACATAGATGCAGAGGAACAGGAACAGCCAGACCACGTCGACGAAGTGCCAGTACCAGGCGGCGAACTCGAAACCGAGATGCTGCTTCGGCGTGAAGTGGCCGGCATAGGCGCGCGCAAGACACACGATCAGGAAGATGGTGCCGACCAGCACGTGGAAGCCGTGGAAGCCGGTCGCCATGAAGAAGGTCGCGCCATAGACGTTGCCGGCGAAGGAGAACGCCGCGTGGCTGTACTCATAGGCCTGCACGCAGGTGAAGAGCGCGCCGAGCACGACGGTGAGGATCAGGCCGTACTTCAGGCCCTGGCGATCGTTCTCGAGCAGCGCGTGGTGGGCCCAGGTCACGGTGGTGCCCGACGTCAGCAGGATCAGCGTGTTGAGGAGCGGCAGGTGCCAGGGATCGAAGGTCTCGATGCCCTTCGGCGGCCAGGTGCCGGGCACCGCGCAGGCGCCGGCCTGGGTGCCGAGGCCGCAGCCGAACACCGCATCGCGGGTGGCGTGGACGGCATCGGCCGGAAACAGCGCCGCGTTGAAATAGGCCCAGAACCAAGCCACGAAGAACATCACCTCGGAGGCGATGAACAGGATCATGCCGTAGCGGTGATGCAGCTGCACGACGCGGGTGTGGTCGCCCTTGTACTGGGCTTCCTTGATCACGTCGCCCCACCAGCTCGCCATGGTGTAGAGCACGCCGACGGTGCCGACGCCGAACACGATCGGGGCGGCTGCGAACATGTGATGCATCCAGGCGATCGCGCCGACCGCCATGATGAAGGCCGAGAGCGAGCCGACCGCCGGCCACGGAGAGGGATCGACGAGGTGATAGTCGTGATGCTTGCCTTGCGCCGTAGCCATTTCCGTCTCTCTCCTCAATCCCGTGCCTATCAGGCACTTATCCCCTTGTTTCCAACCTGCCGGGCGTGAGCCCGGCGGTCAGAGATTTCCCTTGCGTTTGTCGGCTTCGCCCGATGCCAGCGGCTTCACCACCGGATCCTTCACCGGATAGAACGTGTAGGACAGCGTGATCGTGCCAAGCCCGTCGTTCTCGTGATCGTCGGCGATCGACGGATCGACGTAGAACACGACCGGCATCTCGCGCTTCTCGCCCGGCGCCATGGTCTGCTCGGTGAAGCAGAAGCAGTTGATCTTCTGGAAGTAGGAGCCGACCGTCAGCGGCGCGACGTTGTAGGCGGCTTGCCCTGCGGTGGTGCGCGCGGCCTGGTTGGTCACCGTGTAGAAAACGGTCACGACCTGGCCGATATTGACCTCGATCTCGTTCTGCTCAGGCTCGAACTTCCAGGGCAGGCCGGGCGCGACGTTGGAATCGAAGCGCACCGCGATCTTCCGTGCGATCGGCCCGGTGGCCGGTGCGGAGGTCGCGACTTGCGTCGTGCCGTTGAAGCCGGTGGCGCGGCAGAACCAGTTGTAGAACGGCACCGCCGCGTAGGAGGCGCCGACCATCAACGCGACCACGCCGCCACAGATCGAGGCGACCAGCGCGTCGCGGCCAAGACCACCGAACCGGCCTTTGGTGGCCGTCCGGCTCTGATCCCGCGATATGGTCGGCTCGTGATCCATGTTTCCTACATCGGCCGGACTAGCACTGCCGGTCCCTTGACCATGGTGACGGCGAAGAACAGCACCACGAGCACGCCGAGCGCCAGAGCAATGGCAATGGAGCGCTGACGACGGCTCTTCTTCTGCGCCTCGGTGAGGACGATTCCATCTGGCTCGGGTTTGTCAGCCATTCCTGCCTCATGCGCCCCCAACCATCGGAGCAAGCGCCCGATACACGACCTCGGCCAGCAAGGTCGCAAACAGCGCGAACAGATACAGGATCGAGAAAGCGAACAGTTTTCGGGTCGCGCGCAGCGACTGGCTGCGCTCGCGGCGCATATAGACGTTGATGGCGAGCACCAGCATGCCGGCGCCGAGGATCAGCGAGACCACGCCATAGACGGCGTCGAAATAGCCGAGCGCCCAGGGCGCGGCGGCAACCGCGATCAGCACGATGGTGTAGAGCAGGATCTGCAGACGCGTCGCGTCGGGGCCGGCGACGTTGGGCAGCATCGGGATGCCGGCGCGCGCATAATCGTCGGAGCGGAACAGCGCCAGCGCCCAGAAATGCGGCGGGGTCCAGAAGAAGATGATGGCGAACAGCAGCAGCGGCTCGACGTCGACCGTGCCCGTGACCGCGGCCCAGGCCACCACCGGCGGCAGCGCACCGGCGGCGCCGCCGATCACGATGTTCTGCGCGGTCCAGCGCTTCAGCCACATCGTATAGATCACGACGTAGAAGAAGATGGTGAAGGCGAGCAGCGCGCCCGCGATCCAGTTGACGAGGATGCCGAGCGTCATCACCGAGAAGAAGGCGAGCGTGATGCCGAAGGCCATCGCCTCGGGACGGGTGATGCGGCCGCGCGGGATCGGCCGGTTCGCCGTACGCGACATCTTGGCGTCGATGTCGCCTTCGAGCGCCATGTTGAGCGCGCCGGAGGCACCGGCGCCGACGGCGATACAGAGCAGCGAGGTGATGGCCAGCACCGGGTGGAAATGCCCGGGCGCCATCGCCATCCCGACCAGCGCGGTGAAGATCACCAGCGACATCACCCGCGGCTTGAGCAGCGCGATGTAGTCGGCAACCTCCGCTTCGGAGATGCGGGGATTGATGTCGACGGCGTTGTGGTCGAGGACGGACACTTAATTCAACTCGCTTCGTTATAGAGCCGCGGCGCCCGTCACGGGCGCCGCGGGAGATCGATCACTGCACGCGGGGCAGCACTTCGAACTGGTGGAAGGGCGGCGGCGAAGGCAGCGTCCACTCCAGCGTGGTCGCACCCGCACCCCACGGATTGTCGCCCGCCGGCACCTTCTTCATGAAGGCGTCGAGCACGCAGTAGAGGAAGATCAGCACGCCGAAGCCGGAGATGTAGGAGCCGACCGACGAGACCAGGTTCCAGCCGGCGAACGCGTCGGGATAGTCAACGTAGCGGCGCGGCATGCCCGACAGGCCGAGGAAGTGCTGCGGGAAGAACACCAGGTTGACGCCGATGAAGGTGACCCAGAAGTGCGCCTTCGCCAGCGTCTCATTGTACATGTAGCCCGACATCTTCGGGAACCAGTAGTACCAGCCGGCAAAGATCCCGAACACGGCGCCGAGCGACAGCACGTAGTGGAAGTGCGCGACGACGTAATAGGTCTCCTGCAGCACGCGGTCGACGCCCGCGTTCGCCAGCACGACGCCGGTGACGCCGCCGACCGTGAACAGGAAGATGAAGCCCACCGCCCAGATCATCGGGGCGCGGAATTCGATCGAGCCGCCCCACATCGTGGCGATCCACGAGAAGATTTTTACGCCGGTCGGAACCGCGATCACCATCGTGGCGGCGACGAAATAGGCCTGCGTCGCCGAGGACATGCCGACCGTGTACATGTGGTGCGCCCACACCACGAAGCCGATGCCGCCGATCGCGACCATGGCGTAGGCCATGCCGAGATAGCCGAACACGGGCTTGCGCGAGAAGGTCGAGACGATCTGGCTGATCATGCCGAAGGCCGGCAGGATCAGGATGTACACCTCGGGGTGACCGAAGAACCAGAACAGGTGCTGGAACAGCACGGGATCGCCGCCGCCGTCGGGCGCGAAGAACGTCGTGCCGAAATTGCGGTCGGTGAGCAGCATGGTGATCGCACCGGCGAGCACCGGCAGCGACAGCAGCAGCAGGAACACCGTCACCAGGATCGACCACACGAACAGCGGCATCTTGTGCAGGGTCATGCCCGGCGCGCGCATGTTGAAGATCGTGGTGATGAAGTTGATGGCGCCGAGGATCGACGAGGCGCCCGCCAAATGCAGCGACAGGATCGCGAAGTCGACGGCCGGGCCCGGATGGCCGGAGCTCGACAGCGGAACGTACATGGTCCAGCCGGCGCCGACGCCGTTGGCACCCGGCTCGCCCTCGACGAAGGTCGACATCAAGAGCAGCGCGAAGGAGGCCGGCAGCAGCCAGAACGAGATGTTGTTCATGCGCGGGAACGCCATGTCGGGCGCGCCGATCATCAGCGGCACGAACCAGTTGCCGAAGCCGCCGATCATCGCGGGCATGACCATGAAGAAGATCATGATCAGGCCGTGCGAGGTCACGAAGACGTTGTAGGTGTGCGTCTCGTGGAAGATCTGCACGCCCGGATACATCAGCTCGGCCCGGATCGCGATCGACATCGCGGCACCGATGATGCCGGCGATGACCGCGAAGATCAGGTACATCGTGCCGATGTCCTTGTGGTTGGTCGAATAGACGTAGCGCCGCCATCCGGTCGGATGGGCGTGCTCGTGGTCATGTCCGTGGTCTTGCGCGTGATCGCCGTGTGCCGCTGCGCTCGTTGCCATTTTCAAATCCTGCCTTGCGTCCCAATCGGACCTTTGGAGGTCCCGCCCTTTTATCTCGCTTTCGGTCCCCTCGAGCCTCGACCCGGCGCTTACTGCGTCGGGCCGGCCGCGGAGGCGTAGGTGCTGGTGCCGCCGCTCGCGAACTTCTTCTTCGCCGTCTCGACCCAGGAGGCGAACTCCTGGTCACTGACCACGCGGATCGCGATCGGCATGAAGGCGTGATCCTTGCCGCAGAGCTCCGAGCATTGGCCGTAGAACATGCCGGTCTTGGCGGCCTTGAACCAGGTCTCGTTCAGCCGGCCCGGGATGGCGTCGATCTTGACGCCGAACGCCGGCAGCGCGAAGGCATGGATGACGTCTGCACCGGTCACCTGAACGCGAATCACCTTGTTGACCGGCACCACCATCTCGTTGTCGACGCCGAGCAGGCGGGGCTGCTTGTCCTGGGCCATCAGCGAGTCGAACTCGAACTTGCCGTTGTCGGGATAGGCGTAGGACCAGTACCACTGCTTGCCGGTCGCCTTGATGGTCAGGTCCGCCTTCGGAATGTCGAGCTCCAGGAACAGCAGGCGGAACGACGGCACCGCGATGCCGACCAGGATCAGCACCGGAACCAGGGTCCACACCACCTCGATCAGCGTGTTGTGGGTGGTCCGCGACGGCACCGGATTGGCCCTCGCGTTGAACTTGATGACCACGATGATCAGCAGCGCCAGGACGAACAGCGTGATCAGCGTGATCAGCACGAACAGGAAGTTGTGGAACCAGACGATGTTGTCCATCACCGGCGAGCCGGACTGCTGGAGCGTCCACTCCCACGGCGCCGGCTGCCCAAGCTCGGCGAATGCCGCGCCGCCCGTCGCCAGCGTCAGGCCAGCAACGGCCAATCCCAGCATATGCCGGCCTACCCGGCCCATCGACATCCTCATGCCGTTCGCGCTCCCCTTACGAAATCACCCCAAGTGCATTCCCCTATTTCCGGGAAACGCTTATTCGATCCGCCCGTCTGACAAACCGCCGCTCAAGAATACCTCTAAGAGGAATTGGGGCCAGATCGCTAGAACGCCGAAATCAAGCCTCTCAAACCATAATTCTTGATCTATCGCAATGCAGTCTTGAGCACCGTCTGGAAGCGATCACCCGCAAGATATTTCCTAGTAAGATCAGACAAAAATACCGTTTCCCGGGATGCCGCGGCTTGACAGCGGAATTGCCCGCTGTAGGCACTTGCGAACGGCCGCACAGGAACCTGATTCGTGCCGGCGGTGGCGGCCTCGGCGGCGCGGAATTTGCTTGGGAATTGCCTTCAAGACGCCGTCATTTCCGTATCAGTCCACCCGCGCAAGCGACCCAAGCGAGCAGAGGGACCGACCCCGATGGGGCTTTCGAGATGCATGGCAAGGCTGGCTAAGAGGCAGGCTAACGGCCTCACGGCTCTGGCAGCCCTGCTGGGTGCGGTCGTTGTCCTGGCACTTCCGGGCCTCGCCCATGCGCAGGGCGCGGTGCGCTCCGTCCATGGCGACTGGCAGATCCGCTGCGACACCCCGCCGGGCGCCCAGACCGAGCAATGCGCCCTGATCCAGAGCGTGGTGGCCGAAGACCGCTCCAATGCCGGCCTGACCGTGATCGTGCTCAAGACCGCCGACCAGAAGAGCCGCCTGATGCGCGTGGTGGCCCCGCTCGGCGTCCTCCTGCCCTCCGGCCTCGGGCTGAAGCTCGACAACCAGGACGTCGGCCGCGCCGGCTTCGTCCGCTGCCTGCCCAATGGCTGCGTCGCCGAGGTGGTCATGGACGACAAGCTGCTCGGTCAGCTCCGCAACGCCAAGACCGCCACCTTCATCATCTTCGAGACCCCGGAAGAAGGCATCGGCTTCCCGCTCAGCCTGAACGGGCTCGGCGAGGGCTATGACAAGCTGCCGTAGGGCTTTCTCGAACACCTTCGGACATCACACTGCCAATCCCGTCATCCTGAGGCGCGAGTTCGGCAGCGCGATAGCGCTGCCGTGCGAGCCTCGAAGGATGAACGGCCGAGCTGCCAGCCGGGCCGTCGCCCTTCGAGGGCCGCTGAAGAAGCGGCCACCTCAGGGTGACGGTGATGGACTGAACTCGCCTGCCCGATCATGTCGAGCACGAAGCTGCGCGTCGCCTCCAGCGGCGGCGCCTCGAGAAAGGCCAGGTAGCGCCGCTCCCGTGCGACGGTGTCGAGCGCGCGATGGAAGCTTTCGACCTGCGCTTCGGATGTGGCAATGATTTCAATCATGTCGTTTCGGTAATGTGACGCACCGCCCCCTCGCCGAACGATCCCGAAGCCATTATCTTGCCCGACATCTCTCCGACAATGGGTGATCGATGACCAACCCCGCCACAACCTCCCTGCTCGACCGTGCCAATCTCGACCGCGACCAGGTTCGCAACGAGGTCGCGCGCGGGCTCGCCGGCGCCGACGACGGCGAATTGTTCCTGGAATACAGCCAGACCGAAGCGCTGATGTTCGACAATGGGCGGCTGAAGCAGGCGACCTACGACACCTCGCAGGGTTTTGGCCTTCGCGCCGTCAAGGACGACGCGGTGGGTTACGCGCATTCCTCCGACGTGTCGCTGCCGGCGCTGATTCGCGCCGCCGACGCGGTCGCCGCCGTGCGCGGCGGCTATTCGGGCAGCTTTGCGGCTCCGCCGGCGCATACCAACGTGCGGCTTTATAGCGACGACAATCCGCTCGATGCGCCCGGCTTCGAGACCAAGGTCAAGCTGCTGGCCGAGATCGACGCCTATTTGCGCGACAAGGATCCGCGGGTGCGGCAGGTCAGCGTCAGCCTTGGCGCGACCTGGCAGGTTGTCGAGATCCTGCGACCCGACGGCGAGAGCTATCGCGACATCCGCCCGCTGGTACGCGTCAACATCTCCGTCGTCGCCGGCCAGGGCGACCGCCAGGAGAGCGGCAGCAAGGGCTATGGCGGCCGCGCCGGTTATGCCGAATTCATCGAGAGCAAGAACTGGCGTGATGCCGCCGACGGCGCGCTGCGCGAAGCCCTCGTCAATCTGGAATCGATTCCGGCGCCCGCCGGCGAGATGGACGTTGTGCTGGGCGCCGGCTGGCCCGGCGTGATGCTGCATGAAGCGGTCGGCCACGGCCTCGAAGGCGACTTCAACCGCAAGAAGACCTCGGCCTTCGCCGGCCTGATGGGCCAGCAGGTCGCGGCCAAGGGCGTCACTGTGGTCGACGACGGCACCATTGCCTCGCGCCGCGGCTCGCTCTCGATCGACGACGAGGGCACGCCGACCAACCGGACTGTGCTGATTGAGGACGGCGTCCTGGTCGGCTACATGCAGGACCGCCAGAACGCGCGCCTCATGAACATGAAGCCGACCGGCAACGGCCGCCGCCAGGGCTACGCCCATGTGCCGATGCCGCGCATGACCAACACCTACATGCTCGCGGGCGACCGCGATCCGGCCGAAATTCTCGCCTCCGTCAAGAACGGCGTGTTCGCCGCGAATTTCGGCGGCGGCCAGGTCGACATCACCTCGGGCAAATACGTGTTCCAGTGCACCGAAGCCTACAAGATCGAGAACGGCAAGATCGGCGCGCCCCTGAAGGGCGCGATGCTGATCGGCAACGGGCCGACCGATTTGCATCGCATCCGCATGATCGGCAACGACCTGGCGCTCGACACCGGCATCGGCACCTGCGGCAAGAACGGCCAGGGCGTGCCTGTCGGCGTCGGCCAGCCGTCGCTTCTGATGGAACGCATCACCGTGGGTGGAACAGGCGCATGAGTGTCGAGAAGGTAACCGTCCCCGCCAAGCGCAAGAGCAGCGGCTGGGGTGGGCAGATCGTTCAGCTCGCCGGCATTGTTGCCGCCGTTTTCATCGCCAAGGGCGCGCTCGCCGAGCCGTTCTACGTGCCGTCGGGCTCGATGGAGCCGACGCTGCTGATCGGCGACGCGCTGCTCGCCTCGAAATTCCCCTATGGCTACGGCACCTCGTCGCTGCCGATCCAGATCAACCTGCCCGAGAGCGGCCGCGTCTTCGCGGAAACGCCGAAGCAGGGCGACGTCGTGGTGTTCCGCTGGCCCGGCGATCGCTCCCAGGCCTGGGTCAAGCGCGTCGTCGGCTTGCCCGGCGACCGCATCCAGATGCGGCAGGGCCAGCTCTTCATCAACGACCGCCCCGCCGAGCTGAAGCCCGACGGCGTTGGCTCAGCCGAGGACGACAATGGCGGCAGCGAGCCGGCCTATCGCTATGTCGAGACCCTGCCGAACGGCGTCTCTCACCTGATCTTCAAGATGCGCGACAACGGCCCGCTCGACAACACGCAGGAGGTGACGGTGCCGCCCGGCCACCTCTTCGTGCTCGGCGACAACCGCGACAACTCCGCCGACAGCCGCGTGCCGCTGCGCTCCGGTGGCGTCGGCCTCCTGCCGATCGACAATCTGATCGGGCGTGCGGATGCCGTGGTCGGCTCCTGGGATCTCGGCATGCGCAGCCAGCCGGTATGGACCTGGCTGTCCGGCTTCAGGCTCGCGCGGTTCTTCACCGCGGTGCATTGACGGAATCGTAGGGTGGGCAAAGGCGAATTTCTCGCTCTCGCCCTGCGCAATCCCAACAACGCAGCGATCATCGACGAACTCCACCGTCTCGCGCTGCCCGATGCATGGCTGGTCTCGGGATGCCTGGTGCAGACCGTATGGAATGTGCTCACCGGCCGCGCCATCGATCACGGCATTGCCGACTACGACGCGTTCTATTTCGACCCTGACACCTCGTGGGAAGCTGAGGATGCGGTGATCCGCAAGCTACATGAGCGGCTGGCGCATCTCGGCGTCAAGGTCGAGATCCGCAACCAGGCGCGCGTGCACCTGTGGTATCCCGGCAAGCACGGCCTGCCCTATCCGCCCCTGAGAAGCTCGACCGAGGGCATCGACCGCTTCCTCACGCAGAACACGCAAGTCGGGGTCAGGCGCGCGGGTGATGGCTATGAGGTCTACGCGCCACACGGCTTCGGCGATGTCGCAGGGCTGATCGCGCGGCCGAATCCAGGACCGAATTTTTCAGCGGCGAATTACGCGGTGAAGGCCGGGCGATGGAAAGCGCTATGGCCGGAGCTCACGGTGATTGCGGCAGAGTGAGATCTCGTAGGGTGGGCAAAGCGAAGCGTGCCCACCACCTCGCGCAATGGTTGAAAGATCGTGGGCACGGCGCTTTACGCCTTTGCCCACCCTACGACAGCAATGACGGCGGTGAGAGCTGTGCGCTATCTCACCACGCCCGAGGTGAACCCCGCCTTCCGGCGCGGCGGCTTGATTTCCTTTTTCAGGAAGCAGCGTGCTTCGCGGCCGGTGTAGCCGGGGCGGGCGTAAGTAAAGGCGCGGCATTTGTTGTCGGCGGTGCAGGCGGCCTTGCAGGCCTCTACGCTTTCGCCATCCTTGAGCTCGAAATTGCGCAAATCGCCACCGGGCCGGTCGATCGTCGTCTCCACGCCTTCGACGCGCGGCTCGATCACGCCGGCGCCGCGGACGCCGGAGATGCAGCAGCTGCCGGGCACGCGCGCCGGCACGGTGTTCTTGAGCCAGCACACCGCCGCGGCACCGTCGATGTCGGGATAGCTGAAGCTCCACGAGCGGCAACGACGGTCGCGCTCGCACAGCAGCGCGCAATCCTCGGGATCACCCGACGTGACCGGCGTGCTGAAATAGTCGCCGCCGGGCCGGTCGAACGCCGTCTGGGCGCGCGCCGGCACGCCCGCGAACACGAGCGAAAGCAGCGTGACGCACACCACGACGCTTGCCATGACGGCCCCAGGCAGGCGGCCCTTCCCCATCGGAACAGCTTTCGAGTTATTGACGACGCTCAGGTTTTTTCAGCCGATCATTTGATCGCCGCAAACCTGTATGGGCGATGAACGGCCTAAATCCTGGTCGTCGCGTATCGAATTAGAACGCGTATTCCGCGTAGGCCGGTTCCACCGAGCCCTTCCAGGGACCGTTAAACTTCTCGAGCATCTCCTCGGCCGGCGTCCGGCCGGAATCGATGATGCGGTCGAGCGGCTCGAGATGCCGGGTCTCGTCGCGTCCGAGCTGGTCGATCCGGCCGCGCCGACGCAGGCCGGCATGTGCCAGAACGAGGCAATCCTTGGCGATCTCGAACAGATAGCGGTCCTTGATCCGCGCCTTGAAGCCGAAGCGCGGCACGTCGTCGCGCAGGGCCTGGCGCTCATGCGCGCTCCAGTGCTTCACCATGTCCCATGCAGCATCGAGCGACACATCGTCATAGAGCAGTCCGACCCAGAACGCCGGCAGCGCCGGCAGACGGCCCCACGGTCCGCCGTCGGAGCCGCGCATCTCGAGATAGCGCTTGAGCCGCACCTCCGGGAAGATCGTCGAGAGATGGTTGGCCCAGTCCGACAGCGTCGGACGCTCGCCGGGAAGATTGTTGTTGCGGCCGTCGAAGAAGGCGCGGAACGAGGAGCCCGAGACGTCGATGTACTCCTCGCCGCGCTTGACGAAATACATGGGCACGTCGAGCGCGTAGTCGACATAGCGCTCAAAACCCATGCCGTCCTCGAACGCCCACGGCATCATGCCCGCGCGCGCATTGTCGGTGTCGCGCCAGATCTCGGAGCGGAAGGAGAGGAAGCCGTTCGGCCTGCCCTCGGTGAACGGCGAGTTGGCGAACAGGGCGGTTGCGACCGGCTGCAGCGCGAGCGACACGCGCAGCTTCTTGACCATGTCGGCTTCGGAGGAGAAGTCGAGATTGGTCTGCACCGTGCAGGTCCGGTACATCATGTCGAGGCCGTACTGGCCGACCTTCGGCATGTAGTTGGTCATGATCTTGTAGCGGCCCTTGGGCATCACCGGGATGTCGGAGCGCGACCAGGACGGCGTCATGCCGAGACCGAGGAAGCCGATGCCGAGCGGCGTTGCGATCTCGCGCACCTGGGCGAGGTGCGCCATCAGCTCGCTCTGGGTCTGGTGCACGTTCTCGACCGGTGCGCCGGAGAGCTCGAACTGTCCGCCCGGCTCGAGCGAGATCGCGCCGCCGCCGGTGACGTCGTAGAGGCCGATGATATTGCCCCTCTCCATGATCGGCTCCCAGCCGAGCAGAAGCTTCATGCCTTCGAGCAGCGCGCCGATGCCGCGGGCGCCCTCATAGGGCACCGGACGGTGGCCTTCGAGCGTGAACGGCGTCTTCTCGTGCTCGGTACCCAAGCGGAATTCGGACGGGTCCTTGCAGCCGGCCTCGAACCACGCGACGAGCTCGTCACGCGACTGCAGCGGCGTCATATCGATCTGGTCTCGCGCCATATCAAACTCTAAATCAAAGGCGCTTCGACCGAATGCGCGCGGGGTGAATGGGATCGTCCGCGAACCACCGGGTGCGCGGACGTGCTGGTTTGCCGCGTGATCATCGCGACGGCGTGGTTTCGTTGACGTTGGCGACGGGCGGCAGCTTCATCTCGCCGCACGAGCAGCCCAGCCGGTCGAGCAGACCGCTGAGCTTGACGGCATCGGCATCGGAGAGCTTCGAGCCGACATATTTCTCGATCGCGGCCGAATAGGCGCCCCACATCCGCTTCTGCAGTTCGCGGCCGGCTTCGGTAATCTCCACGAACTGGCCGCGCTTGTCGATCTTGCATTCGCGCCGGGAGGCGAGCCCCTCGTCGACCAGGCGGTCGATCAGGCGCGAGGTGGAGTATTGTGGGATCAGCATCTGCCGTTCGAGTTCCACCGGCCGCAGCTCTCCGCTCGGCGCGCGCGACAGCTCGAGCAGCGCGTCATACCAGGCCAGCGGCGGGAATCCCGCCTTCTTCAGGTCCTGCTCGACGCAGTCGAGCACGCGGCTCTGCACCCGCATCAGGCGGATCCAGGCGGAGGTTGCCTCGGTCGATGGTTTGCGTTTCATGGTCCCGCTCAAGATCGTCGCCCGTCTCTTACCTCATTCGATGCACCTGCATCAATCTTGACTATTGCATGCAGGTGCATGTAGGCGTTCCTTCGCCGCAGCCAAGCGTCAAGAGGAGGAAATTCCATGAAGCTCTATTATTCGCCCGGGGCCTGCTCCCTGTCCCCCCACATCGCGCTCCTGGAAGCCGGCCTGCCCTACGAGCTGGTCAAGGTCGATATCCGGGCCAAGAAGCTCGAAAATGGTGAGGATTATCTGAAGCTGAACCCCAAGGGCCAGGTCCCTGCGCTGGGCCTCGACAGCGGTGAGATCGTGACCGAAGGCCCGGTGATTGTCCAGATGATCGCCGATCAGGCAGCTGCCAAGGCGCTGGCGCCGGCCCATGGCAGCGCCGAGCGCTACAAGCTGCTCGAATGGCTGAACTTCCTCACCTCCGAGGTGCACAAGAGTTTTGGCCCGATGTTCGCCCCCGCCCTGAACGACGAGGCCAAGGCCTTTTTCAGGGATCGTGTCATGGGCAAGCTGAAATACATCGACAGCCAGCTCGCCGACCGCGACTACCTGATGGGCAAGCAGTTCACGGTGGCCGACGGATATCTCTTCACGATGCTGACCTGGGCCGACCGGATGAAGTTCGACTTCACCGCGATGCCGAACCTTGCCGCCTACAAGGCCCGCGTCGCCGCGCGTCCGCAGGTACAGGAGGCGCTGAAGAAGGAAGGCCTCGCACAGGCGAAGTAGGCGCCCGCAAGACGCAACAGGCGAAAGGCCGGATCGAGGATCCGGCCTTTTTTCATTGTGAACCATTCGATCTGCAGCCGCGTCGAAGAATCATCTCCGCGAGACTGTTGCCCCATGAACATGATCGTCCTCATGACCGCCGCCGGCGCGCCGCTCGCGATGCTCGGCTTGTCGACACCGGTCGCGCCGGAGCGCAGCTGCATCTTCATAGTCCATCCGCAGATCACATCGGCGGTGTTCGAGAGCAAGGAAGGAAAGATCGTCTTTCCGGACCGGCCGACCGAATATCCGTGCAGCTACGCCAAAGTGAAGGGCGGAACGGGCATCGTCTTCACCAACCAGAATGGCTGGCGTTTCGTGGTCAGCATTGGCAAGGGCGATGAAGGCACTTGGAAAGCCAGCCTGGCCGACGATTCGGTCTCGGGCCGCGCGTTCTCGCCGTTCGGGGACGGCAAGTAAAAGCGCCGGATCAACGATCTGCTGCAGCACGGCGCAGGCCCATGGCGCCGGATCATCGTACCTTGATTAGACTTATGAACTACTGTTCGCCAAATGTAAGTGGTGCTGTCTTGTCAGCACCCGGAAAGCGGGCGAGCTTGACGCGTTGATTGAAGAATATTTGCACTCTGACCGAGGTCGAAGTTGACGATTGCCATCGTCCTGATCGTTGCAAGTGCGTTGCTGGGAATTGCGACCGGTCGCGTTTTCAGGATCTGGGCGCTGGTCATGATCTCGCCGTTGATCGCAATTGTGTCAGCGATCGTTCTTCGTGTGTACGATTTCGGGATGGTGGGGGGCGTGACCGTCATCGCCATATGTCTTGCCGTCTCCCAGCTCGCCTATTTCGCGGCGTCGTATCTGCTGCACGCTCGCGCGGTCTCACCGCATGACGAGGTCGACGGCGAGCCAGGCGAGATAGGCGAGAAAAAAATCCGTCGCTAGTACAAGTAGCACCAGCGCGGCCCAGAGCGCCGGGCCCTTGCGGCGCAGGCGCGCCGGCTTCTGCTGCGATGAGATTCGACCAGTTGCGGACGCAACAGCATGTTTAGCGGCAAGATCGCGACCGAGCGCGGTCTTCCGCAGCACCAAGGAGTTCATCAAGGACAACTTTCTTTTCGTCTTCGGCTTGCCGAGAAGATCGGCAAGTGCCCCAACGCGATTCGTGACCCTGACCCGCAGCAAGACTAGTGCCAGGGCCAAGCAAAAGAACGGCGCCGCTTTGGCGCGCCTATGACAATTGCGCGACGCCGCGGCAGCGGGGACTCTGGCATGGTTCCTATCCCGATTCTGTGAGCGGTTCCACAACCTGGAACAAATTGGATTCAACCGTGAGGATGCGCAAAAGAAAAAGGCCGGATCGATGATCCGGCCTTTTATTGTTTTCGCGTAGCCCGGATGGAGCGAAGCGCAATCCGGGTCTTTGCATGCGGCGAGATTGTCCCGGATTTCGCTTACGCTCCATCCGGGCTACGAGCCAAAGATCAGATCAGGCTGCCGCCTTCTTCGGCGCGAACCGCCCGTAGAAGGTTTCCCCCTTCGCGGCCATCTCCTCGAGCAGCTTCGGCGGGGTGAAGCGCGAGCCGTACTTCGCTTCCAGCTTGTGGCAGAGCTCGACGAACTTCTTCGTGCCCATGAAGTCGATATAGGACAGCGTGCCGCCGGTGAACGGCGCGAAGCCGAAGCCGAGGATCGAGCCGACATCCGCCTCGCGCGGATCGGTGATGACGTTGTCCTCCACCGTGCGCGCGGCTTCCACCGCCTGCACCACCAGGAAGCGCTGCTTCAGCTCCTCGATATCGAGCGTATCGGGGTCGAGTTGCTTCGGCTGCAGCGCGGAGAGGCCCGGCCACAGGCTTTTCGAGCCCTTGCCCTTCTCGGGGTAGTCGTAGAAGCCCTTGCTGTTCTTGCGGCCGAGGCGGCCCTGCTTCTCGACCATCTCGATCATCAGCTTCTTCTGATCGGGATTGATGGCGTTGGGGCCGAGATCGGCTTCCGTCGCCTTCATGATCTTGAGGCCGAGGTCGAGCGCGACTTCATCCGAGAGCGAGAGCGGGCCGACCGGCATGCCGGCCATCTTGGCGCAGTTCTCGATCATCGCCGGCGGCACGCCTTCGAGGAACATCTCGTTGCCTTCGGCGACGTAGCGGCCGACGCAGCGATTGGCGAAGAAGCCTCTGGAGTCGTTGACCACGATCGGCGTCTTGCCGATCTGGCGGACGTAGTCGAGCGCGGTCGCCAGCGCGACGTCGCCGGTGTTCTTGCCGAGGATGATCTCGACCAGCATCATCTTCTCGACCGGCGAGAAGAAGTGGATGCCGACGAACTTGCCCTGGTCCTTGAAGCTCTCGGCCAGCGAGGTGATCGGCAGCGTCGAGGTGTTCGACGCGAAGATCACGTCCGGCTTCAGGTGTTCCTGCGCCTTGGCGAAGGTCTCCGCCTTGACCTTGCGGTCCTCGAACACGGCCTCGATGACGAGGTCGACGTCCTTCAGCGCCGTATAGTCCGCAGTCGGGGTGATGCGCGCGAGCAGCGCTTCTGCATCCGCGGGCTTGGCGCGGCCCTTCTTGATCTGCTCCTCGATCACCTTCTGCGCATGCGCCTTGCCCTTGTCGGCGCTCTCCTGGTCGCGGTCGATCAGGACGACGTCGAGGCCGGCGCGGGCCGAGACGTAGCCGACGCTCGCGCCCATGAAGCCGGCGCCGATCACCGCGATCTTCTTCACCTTGGTTGGGGCTACGTCCTTCGGACGGCGCGCGCCCTTGTTGAGCTCCTGCATGGAGAGGAACAGGCTGCGGATCATCGCGGCCGCTTCCTTGGAGCGCAGCACCGAGGTGAAGTAGCGCGACTCGACCCGCAACGCGGCGTCGATCGGCAGCTGCAGGCCCTCATAGACGCAGCTCATGATCGCGCGCGCGGCCGGATAGTTGTCGTAGGTCTCGCGGCGATAGATCGCGTTGCCGGCCGGGAACATCATCATGCCGGCCTTGGAGAATACCGGACCGCCCGGCAGCTTGAAGCCCTTCTCGTCCCAGGGCGCGACGGCCTTGCCGCCGCCCTTGATCCACTCCTTCGCGGCCTTGATGAGGTCGGCGGCGGGAACGATGGCGTGGATCAGATTGAGTTGTTTCGCCTTGTCGACGGTGACCGGATCGCCCTTGAGCAGGATCGTCATGGCGTCCTGCGGCGGCACCAGGCGCGGCACGCGCTGCGTACCGCCGGCGCCGGGGAACAGGCCGACCTTGACCTCGGGCAGGCCGAGGCGGGTCTTGGGATTCTCGGCCGCCACGCGATAGTGGCAGCACAGCGTGATCTCGAAGCCGCCGCCGAGCGCGAGGCCGTTGATCGCGGCCGCCCACGGCTTGCCTGACGTCTCGATCGAGCGCAGCACCTGCGAGAAGCGGCGGCTCTGGTCGAACAGCATCTGGTTCGCAGCGGTCTCGCCCTGCTCCTTGAAGACTTTTGCGTAGGCCTGATTCATGCCTTCGAGCATCGACAGGTCGGCGCCGGCGCAGAATGCTTCCTTGGCGGAGGTGATGACGACGCCCTTCACGGCGGCATCGGCAGTGGTCGCCTTGACGATCGCGTCGAGCTCGCTGGTCGAGGTCTCGTCGAGCACGTTCATCGAACGGCCCGGGATGTCCCAGGTGACGAGCGCGATGCCGTCGGAATCGGTCTCAACCTTGAAGTTCTTGTACGACATGGTGGTTGCTCCTCGGTGCCGCAGCCAGTCTTCGGCGCGGCGGTTGACTTGAGATCTCGTAGGGTGGGTTAGCGAAGCGTAACCCACCACTTCTCTCGCCGTGGAATGGTGGGTTACGCCTTCGGCTAACCCACCCTACGGCAGCTCGTTACACCCGCTCGATAATGGTCGCGGTGCCCATGCCGCCGCCGATGCACAGCGTGACGAGGGCCGTGGACTTGTTGGTGCGCTCGAGCTCGTCGAGCACGGTGCCGAGGATCATCGCGCCGGTCGCCCCTAACGGATGACCGAGCGCGATGGCGCCGCCATTGACGTTGATCTTGGCGTTGTCGATGTCGAAGGCCTGGATGTAGCGCAGCACGACGGAGGCAAAGGCCTCGTTGAGCTCGAACAGGTCGATGTCCGACTTCTTCATGCCGGAACGCGCGAACAGCTTCTCGGTGACGTCGACCGGGCCGGTCAGCATCATCGCCGGCTCCGAGCCGATGTTGGCGAACGCACGGATCTTTGCGCGCGGCTTCAGCCCGTACTTGGCACCCGCCTCCTTGCTGCCGAGCAGTACGGCACCGGCGCCGTCGACGATGCCCGAGGAGTTGCCGGCGTGATGCACGTAGTTGACGCGCTCGATCTCCGGGTGCGACTGCACCGCGACGCCGTCGAAGCCGCCCATCTGCGCCATCATCGTGAACGACGGCTGCAGCTGCGCCAGCGACTGCATCGTGGTCGAGGGACGCATGTGCTCGTCCTTGGCGAGGATGGTGAGGCCGTTGATGTCCTTCACCGGCACGACCGACTTGTTGAAGCGGCCCTCGTCCCAGGCCTTGCCCGCGCGCTGCTGGCTCTGCACCGCATAGGCGTCGACGTCGTCGCGCGAGAAACCGTACTTGGTCGCGATCAGATCGGCCGAGACGCCCTGCGGCATGAAATAGGCCGGCACCGCCATCGAGGGGTCCATCGGCCAGGCGCCGCCGGAAGCGCCGATGCCGACGCGGCTCATCGATTCGGCGCCGCCGCCGATCACCAGCTCATGCTGGCCGCTCATCACCTGGGCGGCTGCGAAGTTCACGGCGTCGAGGCCGGAGGCGCAGAAGCGGCTGATCTGCACGCCGGGAACGGCTTCGCCGAGGCCGGCCTTCAGCGCGGCGAAGCGCGCGATGTCGGAGCCGGCTTCGCCGACCGGATCGACCACACCGAGCACAACGTCGTCGACCGAGTCTTCCGGCAGGTTGTTGCGGTCCTTCAGCGCCTTCAGCGGCACGGTGGCGAGCGCCAGCGCGGTCACTTCGTGCAGCGCGCCGTCCGGCTTGCCGCGGCCGCGCGGGGTGCGGACGTGGTCGTAGATATAGGCATCTGCCATGGGAGCCTCCTGATTGCAGTTATTGGTGACGACCGCGACGCGATCGGGATCAATCCTGGAACGTGAATTCGTAGAACAGCGGCAGCCCTTCGCCGTGGCGAAGGAATTGCCGCGCGGTGTCGTAAGCCTTCATCCCCGAACTCAGGTCGAGGATGTGATCGAGTTGAGGGACGGTCGTGGTGTCCGTGAGGTAGAAACCCTCGATGCCGAGGATGCCGACGCCGCGAGACTCGCAGCGGTCGACGATGTCGAGGGCAGAGCGCGCGCAGAACTTGTCGCGGCGGAGCCCGGCGCCGAAGGCGCGAAACTCCGCAACGATCGCGTCTGCTGCAGACATCGAAACTCCTCAGAACGCTTCCGCCGGCAGTTCCATGATGGTGGCGCAGCCGGACTGGATGCGCGCGAGATTGGCCGCGGTCTCCGGCAGCATGCGCTCCATGAAGAAGCGGCCGGTGACGAGCTTGGTCGAGAGATAGGGCGTCGCCCCGCTCTCGGCAATCTTGGCGTTCGTCACCTTCGCCATCTTCGCCCACATGTAGCCGAGCGCGACGAAGCCGAAGAGGTGCAGGTAATCGGTAGCGGCAGCACCCGCATTGTCCGGCTTCATCATCGCGTTCTGCATCAGCCAGGTCGTGGCCTGCTGGAGATGGCCGAGCGAGGCCGAGAGCGGGGCGATGAACGGCTTCATCGCCTCGTCGCCGCCGTTCTCCTTGGCGAAGGCCATGACCTCGCCGAAGAAGGCCATGATGGCGCGGCCGCCGTCGCGCGGCAGCTTGCGGCCGACGAGGTCGAGCGCCTGGATGCCGTTGGCGCCTTCATAGATCATGGCGATACGCGCATCGCGCACGAACTGCTCCATGCCCTGCTCGGCGATGTAGCCGTGGCCGCCATACATCTGCTGCGCCTGCACCGCGTTGGCAAAGCCGTAGTCGGTGAGGAAACCCTTCAGCACCGGCGTCATCAGGCCCATGTGGTCGTCGGCGGCCTGGCGGTCCTTCGGGCCCTCCGAGCGGTGGGCGACGTCGCTCTTCAGCGCGGTCCACATCACGAAGGCGCGCGCGGCCTCGTTGAATGCGCGGATCGAGAGCAGCGTACGGCGCACGTCGGGATGCACGATGATCGGGTCGGCCTGCTTGTCCGGCGCCTTGGCGCCGGTGAGCGCGCGGCCCTGGATGCGCTCGCGGGCGTAGGCGACCGCGTTCTGATAGGCCACTTCGGACTGCGCGAGGCCCTGCACGGCGACACCGAGCCTGGCCTCGTTCATCATCACGAACATGCCCTGCATGCCCTTGTTCTCTTCGCCGATCAGCCAGCCGGTGGCGTTGTCGTAGTTCATCACACAGGTGGAATTGCCGTGGATGCCCATCTTGTGCTCGATCGAGCCGCAGACGACGCCATTGCGTGCGCCGACCGAACCGTCGGCGTTCACCAGGAATTTCGGCACCACGAACAGCGACACGCCCTTGATGCCGGCCGGTGCGCCCTCGATGCGGGCGAGCACGAGGTGGATGATGTTGTCGGCGAGGTCGTGCTCGCCGGCCGAGATGAAGATCTTGGTGCCGGTGATCTTGAAGCTGCCGTCGGCCTGCCGCACCGCCTTGGTGCGGAGCATGCCGAGATCGGTGCCGCAATGCGGCTCGGTCAGGTTCATGGTGCCGGTCCACTCGCCCGCGATCATCTTCGGCACGTAGGTCTGCTTCTGCTCGGGCGTACCGTGCACCAAGAGCGCCGCAGTCGCACCCATGGTGAGGCCGCCATACATCGAGAACGCCATGTTGGCGGAGATCTGGAATTCGTTGACCGCCTGGGACAGCGTCACCGGCAGCCCCTGCCCGCCGAACTCGGTCGGAGCCGAAAGACCCAGCCAGCCGCCTTCGGCGACCTGCTTGAACGCGTCCTTGAAGCCCTTCGGCGTGGTGACGCTGCCGTCATCGGCGCGCTTGCAGCCTTCGAGATCGCCGACGCGGTTCAACGGCTGCAGCACCTCTTCCGAGAGCTTGGCGGCCTCGCCCAGGATCGCCTCGCGCACGTCGCTCGACGCATCGGAGAAGCCCGGCAGATTGTCGTAGCGATCGATCTGGAAGACGTCGTTGAGCAGGAAGTTCACGTCTTCGACGGGGGCTTTATAGATCGGCATTGCGTTCTCCCGGCATGGGGCTTGAAGGGATGATGTTGGGCTTATGATTGGGTGGCGGCAAGCTGCTCCGCCATCAGGCGGTGCAGCATGTTGATCGCCTTGAGCGGCCGCACCATCACCTTGAAATGGGTGATGCGCCCCTCGGTATCGAAGGTGATGATGTCGACGCCGTTGATCTCGATGCCGTCGATGACATTCTTGAACTCGAGCACGGCGCCATCGGCGCTCTTCCACTCGCCGACATAGGTGAAGCCGGGACCGCCGAGCACCTTCTCGGCGCTGGAGAGGTATTTGAAGGTGATGTCGCGGCCGCGCTGCGGCGAATGCACGACGGGGCTTTCGAACACGGCGTCAGGATGCAGGAGGTCCCAGAGCGCGGCGCGGTCATGAGACTTCATGTAGGCGTACCAGGAATCGAGGCCGGTCATTCTCGGGTCCCTCCCTAAAGGGGTGTCCAGGAGCCTTGGCAAAAAAACGCGAAAACAACCCCATGCACAGTAGCGCCCAGCTTGATTTCGCTGGGTTTTCGGGTGGGGTCTTTGGCCCTCCCCTCAAGCCGCCTCATATGCACATTGACGCATATGCGCCGATGCGCATAAAGTCAAGCGAGTTGGTCAAGGTCGAACAAGGAGGCCAGTCATGGCACTGGGCGACGCAATCCTCGCATGCCTGACGGAACGGCCGATGACGGGCTACGAGCTCGCCAAGACGTTCGATTCCTCGATCGGCTTCTTCTGGAAGGCCGACCACCAGCAGATCTATCGCGAGCTCTCCAAGCTGCGCGACCGCGGCTACATCCAGGGCCGTGAGGTCGTGCAGTCAGGCAAACCCAATAAACTTATCTATACGCTCACTCCCGAAGGCCGAACAGCGCTGCGGCACTGGGCCGCGCGGCCGAGCACGCCGCCCTCGATCAAGGACGACCTGCTGGTGAGGCTGCATGCGCTCGACAGCATCGACATCGAGCCGATGCGGACCGATCTGATGGCCCGCCTGGAGCACCATCGCGACCGCCACGCCAATTACGAGCGTATCCTGAAGAAGCGCTTTCCGGACGGCACGGCGGAAGGCCGGCTCGACCTCGGCAACCTCCTCCTGCTTCAGCTCGGCGCGCGGCACGAGCAGATGGTGGCCGATTTTTGCGAGGAGGCGCTCGAGGCCCTGTCGGCGATGAGCGGCAAGGGCACGGTGGTGGCGCTGGAGGATGGCAAGCGCGAGGGGAAGGGCTGAGGGAAAGCGCCGGTCTGTAGCCCGGATGGAGCGCAGCGTAATCCGGGGTCTTCGCCCCGAGAACCGCTGGCCCCGGATTGCGCTGCGCTCCATCCGGGCTACGCACCTTCGCGGCGCATGCTCCCCGGTTCCCGCCGCCCAACTTTAAGACACCCGCGCCGCATTCCTTAACCCGTTATTTACCGTAACAGGAAAAAGTCGGTTTTCGAGGCAGACGACCCGCGCCAAATTCGATTGTCTTTGCAACCGGCACGCGTGGGGAGGCTGGAGGCGCCGGGTGGGGCGCCGGAGTCGGAACCGGACAGAGTCATGAATTCGCGCGTATCGTGGAGTGTTGACGGCATCGATCCATCCGTGAGGGAGCGGGCCGAAGCTGCTGCGCGTCGCGCGGGCATGTCGCTCAACGATTGGCTCAACTCCACGCTCGGCGAGACTGCGCCGCCGAACTTTCGCGGACCTTACGACCAGCGTCAGGATCAACGTCCGCAGCACGTGCCGAGTCAGGAGAGCCGCGAAGTCGCCGACATCCACCAGCGGCTCGACGCGATCACCCAGCAGATCGAACGGATCTCAAAGCCCGCGCCGCGCCAAGACTCTTCTCGCGAAAGAGATGTTTCGCGCGAGCAGGGCGTCGCGCGCCAGCTCAACGACGCGATCTCGCGGCTCGACGCGCGCCTGTCGCAAATCTCCCGTCCGCAGCAACAACAGGCGCCGCGGCCAGCCCCTGCCCCATCGCCCGTTGAAGCGCGCCAGCGCCAGGCCGATGCAGTCGAGCGCGCGGCAGCTCAAGTCTATCGCAGCTCACCACCCCTGAGCCCCGCATCGTTCGACGTCGCCGTCGCCGAGATCACCGCGCGCCAGAGCGAGCTCGACGGTTTTGCGCCCAGGCAGATGCCGCCACGCGCCGCACCGTCGATTGCGCCCGCAGCGCATTACGCGCCGACCATGGCACCAATGGCGCCGCACGCGCCTGCCTACGCTCCGCCGCCACCGCAAGCAGGGCCGGATTTCTCGGCGCTCGAGCGCCATCTGCTCAAGATCACGAGCCAGATCGAAGCGCTGCAGCGGCCGGACAATACCGAGCAGGCGATCAATGCCTTCCGCAGCGAGCTTGCCGAAATTCGCGCCGCCATCACCGAAGCGATGCCGCGGCGCGCGATCGAATCGATCGAGAACGAGATCCGCTCGCTGCATCGGCGCATCGACGAGACCCGCTCCAACGGCACCGACGGCCAGGTGCTGTCAGGCATCGAGCGCGCGCTGTCCGACATCAAGCAGGTGCTGCGCACGCTGACGCCGGCCGAGCAGCTCACCGGCTATGACGAGGCGATCCGCAATCTCGGCGCCAAGCTCGACCTGATCCTGCGCGCCAATGACGATCCCTCGACGGTGCGCCAGCTCGAAGGCGCGATCGCCGCGCTGCGCGGCATCGTCTCCAATGTCGCCTCCAACGAGGCTCTGGCCCGGCTGTCCGAGGACGTGCAGCTGCTCTCGTCCAAGGTCGACCAGATCACCCGCGCATCCGGCCACAGCGACAGCTTTGCTGTGCTGGAGCAGCGCATCGCCGCGCTCACCGCCGCGCTCGAAACCCGCGAACGGCCGCAGCCGTCCGAGAGCACCGAGCATCTGGAAGCCGCGATCCGCGCGCTGTCGGACCGCTTCGACCGCATGCAGGTCGGCAACGATTCCGCCTCGACCTTCGCGCATCTCGAACAGCGGGTCTCGTATCTCTTGGAGCGGATCGAGGCCGCCGCCGATCCGCGCAACGGCAACTTGAGCCGCGTCGAGGACGGCCTGCACGACATCCTCCGCCACCTGGAGCGGCAGCAGGCGACCTATTCGGCGCTCGCCGAGAGCCGCAGCTCCGCGCCGCCAGTCGATTCGGGCGTGGTCGATCTCGTCAAGCGCGAGCTCTCCGACATCCGCTTCAGCCAGGCCGAGACCAACCGCAGCACCCAGGACTCGCTCGACGCCGTCCACAGCGCACTCGGCCACGTCGTCGATCGGCTCTCCATGATCGAGGGCGATCTGCGCGCGGTGCGCAGCGCGCCGCCGGCCCCTGCGCCGCAGCCGATGCCGATGCCCGCCGCGATGCCGATGGCCGCGCCGATGGAGCCCGCGCCGATGGCGCGCGAGCCGCGGCCGCAAGCACCGCAGCAGCCGAAATACGATCCGAAGCCCGAGCTGCCGAACCCGGCCGCCATGCAACAGCAGCCGCCGCACTCCGCCTTCGTTGCCGCACCGCGCGAATTCCATGCCGCTGCGCCCGCCGCGCCGCCGCCGATGCCGACACCACCGCCTGTTCCGCCGCGCGCGATCAGCGAGATTCTGGAGCCGCATACGGCGCCCGCGCGCGCTGCGATCGCGCCGGAATTGCCGCCGGATCATCCGCTCGAGCCGGGCACGCGGCCGGGCGGCCGCGTCGCCACGCCCTCGGAGCGCATCGCCGCCTCCGAAAGCGCGATCAGCGAAATCCCCGCCGCACCGAAAGAGCCGGTGTCGTCGTCGAGCTTCATCGCGGCCGCGCGCCGCGCGGCGCAAGCTGCCGCCGCGCAGCCGCCCGAGAAGCCGGCCCGTGGCGCCAAGGCCGCGATCGCCCGCGCCAAGGAGAAGGGCCAGGAAGGCGGCTCGACCATCACCTCAAAAATCCGCTCGCTGCTGGTCGGCGCCAGCGTGGTCGTGATCGTGCTCGGCACCTTCAAGATGGCGATGAACCTGCTCGAGGGCGGCAGCACGCCGCCCGCGCCGCAGGCGATGCAGGATATTCCGAGCCAACCGGCACCGCAGGCCGCGCCACCGCCGGTCGAGACCAAGCCAGCCGCGCCCGAGCAGATCACGCCATCGATGACCTCGCCGACGCCGATCGGCCGGCAATCGCAGAACAATGCCGCGCCGACGCAGCCCGCGAATTCCGGCAGCGCGGCCTCGGTTGAAATCCCGCAGGCGCCTGCCGCGACGGTGCCGCCTGCTGCGAGCAGCGACATCACCGGCGCGCTGTCGGGCAGCAGCCGTGCGCGGCTCGGCCTCATCCAGGTGCCGCCGAGCGAGAAGCTGCCTGACGGCATCGGCGGCCCGGCCCTGCGCACCGCTGCGATGAAGGGCGATGCGACCGCAGCCTACGAGATCGGCTTGCGCTTTGCGGAAGGCAAGGGCGTCGCCACGAATTACGACGAAGCGGCGAAGTGGTACGACCGCGCGGCGCAGGCCGGCGTGGTGCCCGCGACCTTCCGCCTCGGCACGCTCTACGAAAAGGGTCTCGGCGTGAAGAAGGACGCCGACATCGCCCGCCGCTACTACACCCAGGCCGCCGAGCGCGGCAACGCCAAGGCGATGCACAATCTCGCGGTGCTCGATGCCGACGGCGGCGGACGCGGCGCCAATTACAAGAGCGCGGCGCAGTGGTTCCGCAAGGCCGCCGATCGCGGCGTGGCCGACAGCCAGTTCAACCTCGGCATCCTCTATGCCCGCGGCATCGGCGTCGAGCAGAACCTCGCCGAATCCTACAAATGGTTCAGCCTCGCGGCCGCGCAGGGCGATGCGGACGCGGCCGGCAAGCGCGACGACGTCGCCAAGCGCCTCGACCCGCAGTCGCTCGCCGCCGCCAAGCTCGCGATCCAGACTTTCAGCGCCGAGCCGCAGCCTGATGATGCCGTCAACGTCGCGACACCGAACGGCGGCTGGGACAGCGCGCCGCAGGCAAGCGCGAAGCCCGCGCCGAAGCCGGTCGCCGCCAAGCGCTCGGCCTCTGCGGCGCATTGAAGCGCGATGCGATAGCGCTCCGCGAACAGGGTCCCTCGCACTACGGCGGCGTTTCCCAGGCAAGCCTGTCGATCTTGCCGAGCGGCGTTATTTGATTCGACAGGAATATGACCGCGCGCAATCCATCGGTGTAATAGGGGTCGCCTGTCAGATTTGCACGCGGCGCGGATGGTGGTGCGGCTCCGACGCCATTGACGTAACCGAATCGCTCGCTGAATCCGGACATGATGAGATCCTGAAGAAAATAGGCCCGATCGAAATCGACGTCGGGCGCGATCTTGTGCGTGGTCAAATTCCATGTCTGATCGGTCAGGCGGACACCAAGATCCCGGCTCACATGGCCGACCCACACCCTTCGATTCTCGAAGGTGTACGGCGTCAGCCAAAATCGGGCGTGAATGCGCTCATTGATGGTGGACCGGGCTTTCTGAACGACGACGTCTTCCCTGCGGCCGAACACGTAAAGCGGGCTCACGGGCGACGTCTGATACGGATCTCGAAGCAGGAAGGCGCGCGCGGTCTCGATCGCGCTTGCAAAATCGAGCTGTCTGGCAAGGTGCCATCCGCGGGCAATAAGAGGGACGATGGGGTCTTGCTTGCTTTCGATGATGACGAGATTGAGCGGATCACCATCACGTTTCCCCTCAGGCCCTTTGGTACAGCAGGCGAAGTTTGCAAATCTCTCCCGCAATGACGAAAGATCGAGTTCCTCGATCTTCGTGCCGGGATAGAGTTTCTCGGCCCGAATATTGGTGCCGACAAACGGCGGCCCTGGAACCGACAGCGCAAGGTCGAAGCTCTCCACGCGGCTCTTCCCGACGATCATGATGTGCGCATATTTGATGCCGGCATCCAGAACCCCGTAGACGAAGCCTGTCGTCTTGCTGTGCGGCGCAAGCTCGCTCGGCATCTGGCGCTTGAGAAAGAATTCGTTACGGGCGCGGTTGGCGAACCATGACAGAGCGCCGTGGAATCTGTAGGAGACCTCATAGGCAGAATAATAATCGGGATCCATGGTGACCGGGAGAAGCGCCAATGCCTCATCGGTCTCGTTCTCGATCGACAGCCAGACGGGTTGAATGTTGTAGCCGGCCAGATTTTCACCAAAGCTCCTTTCGCTCTCATCCGCTCCGAGTGCGCTCGCACTCACCTTGATTCCCGGTACGGACTTCTGCTGGGCGCGGTTGATGAAACTTGCATCTCCGCTCGGATCTGGTGAAAACCGAAATGAGTTGACGACCGCTATCAACGTCAGCGCGAGAGCCAAAAACGCGACACTCAGGATCTTGTGCGCCCTGATCGTTTTGATGGGGTTGAGAAGAGCGACGACATTCTCGTTCATCTTGTCACCCGGCCTTTTCGTCAGGACGATGCGGATCAGGCTGCGTTCACGTCCCTCTACCTCGGTTATGGTCCCGGGCTGACAATGCTCGGCTGTTGATCTGCATCAACGCTTCGGACCCCTTTCGATGGCGGCAATCGCCAGTTCGGGTGCCATAATGGAGCACAAAGATGGGCGTTCTCAACTGGTCCCGCAGGCAAGACGATCTTTGTCCAAACCAGAGAACCAACATGAAGACGGCCGCGCTGGTCGTCCTCTGGCTGGGAATGCCGGGTACGTCCACCGAGGCTCTCGCCGCCTCGTGCTCGTCTTACTACATTTCGGAAATCACTCTTGTATCGGCGGTCGACACCGAGGCCGGTCGTGTACAGACGTTTGTTGGATTTGGAATGTCGAAGGAAGAGGCCGAGAAGAACGCCCTGGGGTCGTGCTCGCACATCCAGCAAGACATCCAGACATGCCTGGACTCGGATCGCATGCTGGGTCGTAATGCCGCTTCGGACACGGCTAACAGCTCGCTTCACCTGAAGTACACAAAGGCGGTCCGGCGCATCACTGGCTGCGATTAGCGCGACCTTCGCCGCCCGCATCGCTGTTCAGGTGTGTATGGAGGCACGCCGTTCGCGCGAGCCGTAACCGGGCCGGGCTATTTCCAGGCAAAAGAAGCCGCAGATGCAGTGCCTTGAATTCGGCTCAGGGCACAGGTTTGTTGCGAAAAACGCCGCGCCGTGTTCAATTCGTTGTCCCGCGGCGCGGCGTTTTCGGCTATGTGAGGAACGCGGCAATCGCTCGTCCTGCGCGAGCATTCCGCAGTCTTTGATCGTCCGCCGGACCAGGCTCGATGCAGCTCTATCTCCCGATCGCCGATCTTCCGGTCAACGTCTTCCTGGTGCTGGCGATGGGCGCGGCGGTCGGCTTCGTCTCCGGCATGTTCGGAATCGGCGGCGGCTTCCTGATGACGCCGCTTTTGATCTTCATCGGCATCACGCCGGCCGTTGCGGTTGCTTCCGTGGCGAGCCACATCGCGGCCTCCTCGTTTTCCGGCGCGCTGACCTATTGGCGGCGACGCGCGATCGATCCGGCACTGGCGAGTGTTCTCTTATGCGGCGGCGTGACCGGGACGGCGCTCGGGGTGTGGACCTTCACGCAGCTGCGCGCGCTCGGCCAGCTCGATCTGATGATCGCGCTGTCCTACGTCGTGCTGCTCACCACCGTCGGCAGCCTGATGTTCTCCGAGGGCCTGCGCGCCCTGATGCGGACCCGGCGCGGCGCGGTGCCGCCGCGGCGCACGCACAACTGGATCCACGGCCTGCCGCTGAAGATGCGGTTCAAGCGCTCGAAGATCTATCTTTCGGTCATCCCCGTGCTGATCGTCGGCACCGTGATCGGCTTCATCGGCGCCATCATGGGCATCGGCGGCGGCTTCATCCTGGTGCCGATCATGATCTATCTCTTGAGGGTGCCGACCTCGACGATGATCGGGACCTCGATGGTCCTCACCCTCGTCACCATGCTGGTCGCGACCATGCTGCACGCGGTGACCAATCACCTGGTCGACGCCGTACTGGCGCTGATCCTGATGGTCGGCGGCGTCACCGGCGCGCAGTTCGGCGCGCGGGCCGGTCAGAAGATCCGCGGCGAGCAGCTTCGGCTGCTGCTGGGTCTCTTGATCCTCTCGGTCGGCGTCCGCTTCGCAATTGAACTCGTGATCCAACCTGCGGACCTCTTCACCATCCGCGAGCTGGGAGTGGGCACATGATGCGCACGCTCCTCGCCCTCCTTCTGGTCCTGCTGCTCGGTTCAGTCGCGCGTGCCGAGCGGCTGATCGTGTCGGTCTCCAATCATCGCGTCACGGTGACGCCGAATTATTCCGGCGAGGAGCTGGTGCTGTTCGGCTCGGTGGAGAAGGACGCGACCACGCCCGCCGACCGCACCGCCTACGATCTCGTGGTCACCGTGATGGGCCCGCGCGCCGACATGGTGACGCGGCGGAAAGAACGCACCTTCGGCATCTGGATCAACACCGACTACCGGCAGTTCCTGCAGGTGCCGAGCTATCTGGCGCTGTTCGCCAACCGCCCGTTCGATGCCATCACCTCGCCTGAGATCGCGCGGCGGCAGCAGATCGGCCTGAACAACGTGCGGCTGACGCAGCGGGTCAGCGGCGACTTTGCCGACGTGGTGCCGAACGACGCGTTCCGCTCGGCCTTCATCCGCCTGCGCACCCAGCGCGGGCTCTATCGCGAAGATCCGAGCGCGGTGACGTTCCTGACGCCGACACTTTTCCGCACCGGCATTCCGCTGCCGGCGGAGGTGCCGATCGGCACCTATGAGGTCGAGATCAAGCTGTTCGCGAACGGCGCGCTTGTTACCAAGACCGAGACCGCCTTCGAGATCGTCAAGGTCGGCTTCGAGCAGTTCGTCGCGACGACGGCAAGGCAGAACGGGTTCGTCTACGGCCTCGCCACGGTGGCGATGGCGCTGATGACGGGCTGGATGGCGTCGATCGTGTTCAGAAAAGACTAGCCGCGTACTCCGTCATTGCGAGCGAAGCGAAGCAATCCAGAGTCTCTCCGCGGTAGCGGACTGGATTGCTTCGCTGCGCTCGCAATGACGATGTAGCGCGATCACGGCGCCTCGATCACCGTCGGCACGCCCGGCTCCAGCAATCGCAACCTTGTCCCGAAGCCGAGCGCATCGAACGTTTTGCGCAGATCCTCGCCGTTCTGGCGGAAATGCGCCCAACCTTCGGTGTGCACGGGCACGATCATCGCATCGGGGAATGCACGCGCGGTTTCGATGGTGTCGTTGGTGTCCATGGTGAGGTGGAACGGTCCGCGGGTTTGCGCAGCGCCCGCGAACGGCAGCACCACGCCGCATTTGAAGCGGCGCGCCACTTCAGCAACGCCGTCGAACCAGGTGGTGTCCCCGCTGATATAGATGGGACGCGTATCCTTGCGGCTCGACTGCACCACGAAGCCGATGACGTCGCCCGACAGCGGCTCGATACCGGCCGGGCCATGGCGCGCCGGCGTCGCGGTGATAGTCAGCGAATGACCATCGTCGTCCTTCAGATGCGCGGTCGCCCAGGGCGCGAGCCCCTCGACACGGCCGCCGAGACGCTTTGCGCCGGCTTCCGTCGTCAATGCGCGCGGCGCTTTCAGCAGATAGTCGCGGCCGGAATTGTCGAGATTGTCCGAATGCTGGTCGTGGCTGAGCAGCACCGCATCGATCGGACCGATCGCATCGGCCTTCATCGCGGGACCGATCGTCTTCTCCAGCTTCACATGCGG
The DNA here is from genome assembly GCF_025200885.1 of Bradyrhizobium huanghuaihaiense. Taxonomy (NCBI): domain Bacteria; kingdom Pseudomonadati; phylum Pseudomonadota; class Alphaproteobacteria; order Hyphomicrobiales; family Nitrobacteraceae; genus Bradyrhizobium; species Bradyrhizobium huanghuaihaiense. The sequence goes on from NZ_CP104172.1 coordinate 9,058,272, forward strand.
CAGCTGGTAGGCGCCGGGCGCATCGAAGGTGGGATCGGTGAGCAGGCGAAATCCGTCGATCTCGATCAGCGCGGTGGGGCCGCCGATCAACGTGATGGAAATGGGCATGGGAACTCCTCTTACGCCCCCGCCTTCGCCGGCCGCGTCACGAGATAAATGCCGAGCGCGACCGGAATGATCCCGAGCAGGTCGCGCGCCTCGACATGCTCGCCGAGCACGATGTACGCGAACAGCATGCCGAGCGGCGGCATCAGGAAGTGATAGGCGCTGGCGGCGGTGGCGCCGCACACTTTCAGCAGGTGAAACCAGAGCCAATAGGCGAGGATCGAGCCGCCGAGCACGAGGAAGGCGAAGGCGCCGATCAGGCTCGGCGTGAAGTCGATCGCGTGGATGTCGGCGAAGGTCAGCGCGACCGGCGTCAGCACGATGCCGGCGGCGAGGTTCTGCACGCCGTTGCCGATCCACAGGGAACCTTTGGGCGCCAGCAGCTTGAACAAAATCGTGCCGGCGACGATCGAGGCCAGCGAAGCCAGCGTGAAGACGATGCCGTGAGCAGAGTCGGTGCCGACCGACAGGCGATGCCAGACGATCGCGGTCACGCCGATGACGCCGAGCAGAAGGCCAGCCGCCTTGCGCCAGGTCATGCCTTCGCCGAGCAGCAGCGTTGCGAGCGCCGCCGTGAACACCGGATTGGCCGAGACGATCAGGCCGCCGAGACCGGCCGAGACCGATTGCAGCCCGGTGTAGCCGAGCCCGAGATAGAGCGCGTTGTTGGCGATGCCGAGCACCGCGAAGATCGCGACGTCGCGCCAGGACAGCGACCAGGCCTCGCCACGGATCAGCGTCGCGCCCAGGATCAGGATGCCGGCGAGCGAGAAGCGCGCGGCGAGCAGGATCAGCGGCGGGCAATGGGTGACGCCGATCTTGCCGGCGACGAAGGCATAGCTCCAGAGCAGGCAGAACAGGCCGATGGCGAGCGGCAGCGTGTTGAAGCGGCTGCGCGGAGCGGGAAGCGAGGTGGCGAGCGACATGAGGGCATTCTCCTGACCCTCGATCTAGGGACGCGGCTTGCCATTTGGAAATTAAATGATTAACTTCCCATCAGTGGATTTTCGAATGGAGGGAGCCAATGCTCGATCTCGAGCTTCTGCGCAGCTTCGTCTCGGTGGTCGAGGCCGGCGGCTTCACCCGCGCCGGCGAGCGCGTCCACCGCACGCAATCGACCGTGAGCCAGCAGATCAAGCGGCTGGAGGAGGATGTCGGCCAGGTGCTGCTGCATCGCGACGGCAAGGATGTCCGCCCCACTGAAGCCGGCGAGCGGCTATTGTCCTATGCGCGGCGGCTGCTGTCGCTTGCGGAGGAAGCGCGCGACGTGCTGCGCCAGCCGGGCGGCGAAGGCGCGATCCGGCTCGGCATCCCCGAGGACTTTGCCGCGTATCGGCTGGCGAAATTGCTGGGCACGTTCTCGCGCTCGCACCCTGGCCTGCGGCTCGACGTGCGTGCCGACCAGAGCAAGAACCTCGCCCGCGATCTCGAACGCGGCGAGCTCGATCTCGCACTCTACAAGCGCGCGGCCGGCGAGAAGGGCGCGATCGCGGTGTGGCCGGAGCAGGTGCACTGGGTCACCAGCAAGAGCCACCCGATCGACGTCGACGCGCCATCGGTGCCGCTGATCGGCTTTCCGACCGGCTGCCTCTACCGCGCCGGCGCCATCCACGCGCTGGAGACCGCCGGCCGCGCCTGGCACATGTCCTATTCGTCGTCGAGCCTCGCCGGCATCCAGGCCGCGGTCGCCGCCGGCATGGGGCTGAGCATCCTGTCCGAGATGTCGATCCAGTCCGATCACCGCGTGCTGACGGCGAAGGACGGCTTTGCGCCTATCAACAAGACGGAAGTGGCGCTGATGGCCTCGCCGGGCGCGAGCCCCGCGACGCTGCGGCTCGCGGACCGGCTGGCGGAGTTCTGCGAGAACGTGCAGGCGAAGGCGGCGTGACGCGAATGCGTAGGGTGGGTTAGCCGAAGGCGTAACCCACCTCTTCTGTCTCCGCGGATAAACATAGCGGTGGGTTACGCCGCGCAGATGCGCTTCGCGCATCTGCGGGGCTAACCCACCCTACGAAGCGTCGTTTCAATAACACCGCGACGCGGCAATCGCGTGGACGCGGCGGTCGCCAAGGAGATGCGCGACAAATCCGTTCTTCGGAAAGATTTTTGCGAACGCTTCATCGCGGATGCTGAGGCCGCCGGCATAGGCGCCGAAGGCCGGCATCACGGCGCGCATTCCGTCACTGGCGAAGCAGCGGCGCTCCATCGACCTTCCGCGCGCGGAGATGCGGGCCTTCGGATGCAGATGCCCGGCGATCTCGCCATGCGCGCCGGTCGGCTCGTGACGGAAGGTGATCGGCCCGATCGCGACCTCGTCGGCAATGGTGCCGCCGAGATCGCGCGGCAGCATCGGATCGTGATTGCCCGAGATCCAGATCCAGTCACGGCCGCTCTGGAGCGCGGCCACAGTGTCGCGGTCCGCGGCTGACAGGCGCTCATGCGCGGTGCGATCGTGAAAACTGTCGCCGAGCGCGATGATCACGCGAGGATCATGGCGGGAGATGACAGCAGCGAGCCGGCCAAGCGTCGCGATGGTATCGTAGGGCGGCAGCAGCACGCCGCGGGTGGCGAAGCTCGAACCTTTTTCGAGATGCAGGTCGGAGACGACGAGCAGGCGCTGCTCTTCCCAGTACAGCGCGCCCGAGAGATCGGCCGCGAAGGTCACATCGCTGATGGTGACTCTGGAAACGCGCATGTCCTCGTCATCTCCTGAAACCAGCGCGCCTGCCGTCACGTCCTACCCGCTTCTATCCATCGCCTCTTTGACCAGCTCGTCGGCGGCTTCCGCCAACAGCTCGTCTGCAGCTTCGCCATAAACTGACTCGCGGCCGATTTCCAGCATCACGGGGACGGCGAGCGGGGAGACACGGTCGAGTTCCCGGTGCGTGATACGGCCGTGGATGCGGGCGAGCATGTCCCCCAGGCGGCGCAGATCGAGCAGGCCGGTGGCGGCATCGGCGCGCGCGGCGCGCAGCAGGACGTGATCGGCCTGGTGCTTGCGCAGCACGTCGTAGACGAGGTCGGTCGAGAACAGCACCTGGCGGCGGCTCTTCTCCTCTCCGGTGTGGCGGCGCGCGATCAGGCCGGAGATGATGGCGCAGTTGCGGAAGGTGCGCTTCATCAGCGCGGATTCGGCGAGCCAGGCTTCGAGATCGTCGCCGAGCATGTCGGGGTCGAACAGCGCGTTGAGGTCGATCCGGCCGTCGCGGATCATGAAGGAGAGATCGCCGAGCCCCCAGATCGCCACCGCATATTCGTTGGCGACGAAGCCGAGCGGCCGCGCGCGGGAGCGCTCCAGCCGGCGCGTCAGCAGCATGCCGAGCGTCTGGTGCGCGAGACGCCCCTCGAAGGGATAGCAGACCAGATAATGCTTGTTGGCGCGCGGAAAGCTCTCAACGAGAAGCTCGCGCACCGCGGGCACGCGCGAGACATCCTTTTGCAGCGAGAGCCAGTCGCGCACCTGCTCCGGCAAGCCGCCCCACGCGCGGCCGTCGTCGAGCAGGCGGCGCACCCGCTCGGCAAGATAGGTCGAGAGCGGAAACTTGCCGCCCATATAGGACGGCACCTTCGGATCCTTGTCGTTCGCGCGCGAGACATAGACCTGGTCCTCGACCAGGGTTTCGTAGCGCACCACCTCGCCGCTGAACACGAAGGTGTCGCCGGGGCTGAGGCCCTCGATGAAAGCTTCCTCGATCTCGCCGAGCAACCGGCCGCCGCGCGCGATCACACCGGTCGATCCGCCTGCTTTTCCCGCACCGCCGCCGCGCGAGCGCACCAGGCGAACCTTGAGCATGTCGTCCTCGACGATGGTGCCGACATTCATCCGGTAGCTCTGCCGCACCTTCGGATTGGCGACGCGCCAGCGGCCCTCCTTGTCCTGCTTGATGCGGGCGAAGCGCTCATAGGTCTTCAGCGCATAGCCGCCGGACGCCACGAAATCGACGACGTCGTCGAAATCCTGCCGCGACAGGTTTGCGTAGGGCGCGGCGGTGCGGACCTCCTTGTAGAGCTCGTCGCTGAAGAACGGCTCGCCGCAGGCGCAGCCGAGCACGTGCTGGGCGAGCACGTCGAGCGCGCCGGTACGCAGCGGCGGCGTGTCCTGCGCATTCTCGGCGATGGCGTCGATGGCGACGCGGCATTCCAGCACCTCGAAGCGGTTGGCCGGCACCAGCACCGCGCGCGAGGCTTCGTCGAGGCGGTGATTGGCGCGGCCGATGCGCTGCATCAGGCGCGAGGAGCCCTTGGGCGCACCGATATTGACGACGAGATCGACGTCGCCCCAGTCGACGCCGAGGTCGAGCGAGGAGGTGCAGACCACGCCGCGCAGGCGTCCCGCCGACATCGCGTCCTCGACCTTGCGGCGCTGGGCGACGTCGAGCGAGCCGTGATGCAGCGCGATCGCGAGGCCATCGTCGTTCATGCTCCAGAGATTCTGGAACAGCATCTCGGCCTGGCTGCGGGTGTTGACGAAGACCAGCGTGGTCTTGTTGGCCTTGATCAGCTCGTAGATCTCGGGGAGCGCATGGCGCGCACTGTGGCCGGCCCAGGGCAGCCGCTCGCGCGTGTCCAGCATCTCGACCTCCGGCGGCGCGGCGCCGCCGGCGACGACGATGTCGGCGGCGACTTCCTTACCTTCAGCCTGCGGCACCAGGAAGCGCGCCAGCTGCTCCGGCTCGGCCACCGTCGCCGACAGGCCAATCGCGCGCATCTGCGGCGCGAGGCGCCACAGCCGCGCAAGGCCGAGCGAGAGCAGATCGCCGCGCTTGGACGTGACCAGCGCGTGCAGCTCGTCGAGCACGATGCGCTTCAAGGAGGAGAACAGGAACGGCGCGTCGTCGGAGGACAGCAGCAGCGCGAGCTGTTCCGGCGTCGTCAGCAGGATGTCGGGCGGATAGCGCCGCTGGCGCTGGCGCCGCGACACCGGCGTGTCGCCGGTGCGGGTCTCGATCTTGATCGGCAGGCCCATCTCGGCAACGGGGCGCTCGAGGTTGCGCGCGATGTCGACGGCGAGCGCCTTCAGCGGCGAGATGTAGAGGGTGTGCAGGCCGCCGGCGCGCTGCACGGAACGACCGGTGGAGACGAGGTTTTGCTTGGCGCCGGCGTTGCGCTCGACCGTCGGCGTCGACAGCTCCACCAGCGTCGGCAGAAACCCGGCCAGCGTTTTGCCGGCGCCGGTCGGCGCGATCAGGAGCGCGCTGGCGTCCTCGCGTGCCTTCTCCAGCAGCGCGAGCTGATGCTCACGCGGCGACCAGCCGCGGGCCGCGAACCACGCGTTGAAGCGGTCGGGCAGCAGCGTGGCCGGCTCGGCCGGGATTTTGAGGATGCGGGGCGGCACGGCATAAGAGGTAAGCCGTGGGGGTGGGTTCGTCGAGGGGGTGGGAGCCACGACGAGCTCCCGTAGGGTGGGCAAAGGCGCATCGCGCCGTGCCCACCATCTCTCTCTGACCGGAAAAGGTGGTGGGCACGCTTCGCTTTGCCCACCCTACGGCATCTCGATTGCCGAGAGTCCCTACTCCGACATCGGCTTGTCGGAGATGTCCCAATCCTTGCCGGTAAAGGTGGAGATGAACAGCGTCTTCATCGGCGTGTAGTCCTCGGGGGTGTAGCTGTAGGTGACGCCGTCGAGGAAATAGGGCGAGTGGAAGCCGGCGAGCGTGGACGCCTGCTTCAAGACGTTGGCGCGGGTGAGGTCGTCGCCGCAGCGGCGCAGGATCTCGCCCATGGTCACGGCCTGGCCGTATCCGGCAAAGGCGATGGTGTTGTCGGGGTCGATGGCCGGCGTGTACTTCTTGCGCAGCTCCTCGAACGCCATCACGTCGGGGTCCTTCTCCCATTTGGGCAGGCCGACCTCCTTGTTGTAGCGGATGGCGACGTTGCCGGTGGCGTTCTCAAGGCCGGGGGCGTTGAGGATCGAGCGGCCCGTGGAGCCTGCGGACAGAAGCTGCAGCGGCTTCCAGCCGAGCTCGGCCACTTTGCGGATCGACTGCGACGAGGCCTTGCCGGTCGAGATGTTGTAGAAGACGTCGGCGCCCGACTTGGAGAGATTGATGAGCTGGGAATCGACGGTCGGCTCGGTGAGATCGTAGGTCTGCTCCATGATCACCTGCGCCGTGCCGCCGGCATCCGCCAGCACCTTCTTGAAGGGACCGAGGAAGTCGCGGCCGAAATCGTCGTTCTGGTAGAGGATGCCGATCTTCGCATTCGGCTTCACGGCGACGACGTGCCGCGCCAGGATGCGCGCCTCGGTCGGATAGAGCGGCAGGCCCGCCATGGTCCATTTGAACTCTTTCGGGTTGTTCCACTTCGACGCGCCGGTGTTGAGCAGGAGCTGCGGCACGCCCTTGGAGTTCAGGTATTTGTGCACGGCGGTCTGCGGCGCGGTGCCGAGCGAGCCGTAGAGCGCGAGAACTTCCTCCTGCTCGACGAGGCGCCGCGTCGCCTCGACGCATTTCGGCGCGCTGTAGGCGTCGTCCATGGTGAGGAACTTGACCTTGCGTCCGTTGATGCCGCCCTTCTCGTTCAGCATCTGGAAATAGGCTTCGCCGACGCGCCCGAGCACGCCGTAGAGCGAGCCGGGGCCGGAATGCGGCACGGTCTGCCCGATCTTGATCTCGGTGTCGCTGGCACCCGCATCGTATTTCTTCTCCGCGGCCCAGACGTAGGGCGCGGGCAATGTGGATGCTGCAATGGTGGCGAGCGCACCGGCGCTGAAATCGCGCCGCGATGGATTCTTTGTCATTATTTGTTTCTCCCTGATGCGCGCATTGTGCTGACATCGCAGCTCGGCTCGCAAGTAGGAAGTCGTCGCTTTGCGACGCAATGACGCTCAAATCAGCGTAAATTAGCGCCTAGACTCAAGTTTTCTCGGCGACGACGACGAGACCGCGCACCGGCTCGTTGTTCTCGTTGCGCGGCGAGGCCGGCTCCAGCGTCAACAGCTTGAGCCCGGCTTTCGCGATGGCACCGCGGACATATTCCGCCGAATGGGCATAGCGCAGGCCTTCGCCGAGCACGATGCCGGTGCCGTCATGCGTCTCCAGCGTGAAGGCGAGCACGCCGCCTGACACGAGCACGCGTTCGGCTTCGGTCAGCACCGGCGCGAGGTCGGAGAGATAGACGAACGCGTCCGCGGCGACGACGAGGTTCGCGCATCCGTCACTCTTCGTGCGCAGGCCCTCGATCATGTCGGCAACTTCGAGCTCGGCATAGAGGTTCGTCGCGCGCGCTTCCTTGATCATGCCGGGCGACAGGTCGATGCCGATGAAATGGTCGACCTGCTTGGCGAAGGCGGCGGCTGCAAGCCCGGTGCCGCAGCCGAGATCGATGGTGCGCTTGAAGAAGGCCGGCTTCTTCGCGGTGACGCGCGCGGCCAGCACCGCCTTGAAGATCAGCGCGGGGGCGCGATAGCCGAGATCGTTGATCAGCGCGTGCTCGAAGCGCGGCGCGTATTGATCGAACAGCGCCTGGACATAGGCCTTGGGCATCTCCGCAACTTGCGCATCGCCGAGCCGCATCAGATGCAGGCCGGCGCCGTGCTGGTCTTCGGGGTCGGACTCGCGCGCCTTGCGGAACGCCGCGATGGCCTTGTCGCGCTCGCCGAGCTGCTGACGGATCTCGCCGAGCGTGAACCAGGCCGAGGTGAAATCAGGTGCGAGCTCGATCGCCTGCTCGATCAGGTCCGCGGCGGCGGGCAGATCGCCCTTGAGCTGGAGGTCGCGCGCGAACTCGAAACGGCGGTCGGCCATGAGATCGCCGGAGGTCAGGAACAGGCGGAGCGGCATTGAGGAACCAACACTCGTCATTGCCGGGCCTGACCCGGCAATCCATCAAAAAAGGAACTGTTTAGGGCGATGGATGCGCGGGTCCCGCCTCCGCCAAATGGCTTCGGCGGGCTTTTACACCATCGGGCCGGCGAAGCCTAGCGGAGACGGCAAGCCTGCGCGTGACGGGTGAATATCGGGGCACCGCTGCCTATATGACGTCCATGCGTCCGCAAGAGATCCTGCTGCCAGCTGCTGCCGGCCTGTGCTGCAAGCCCGGCGGCTTCCATATCGACCCTGTCCGCCCCGTCGAGCGGGCCGTGATCACCCACGGCCATTCCGACCATGCCCGCGCCGGCCATGGCGCGGTGCTGGCGACGCAGGAAACGCTCGACATGATGCGGCTGCGCTATGGCGAGAACTTTGCCGGCTCGACGCAAGTCATCCGCTATGGCGAGGAGATCCGCCTCGGCGACGTCCGCGTGAAATTCCACCCGGCCGGCCACGTGCTGGGCTCGGCGCAGATCGCTGTGACGTGCAAGGACACCTGCATCGTCGCCTCCGGCGACTACAAGGACGCGCTAGATCCGACCTGCACGCCATTCGAGCTGGTGCCCTGCGACGTCTTCATCACCGAGGCGACGTTCGGCCTGCCGGTGTTCCGGCATGGCGATGCGAGCGACGAGGTGAAGAAGCTGCTGGCCTCGGTCGCGCTGTTTCCGGAGCGCGCGCACCTCGTCGGCGCCTACTCGCTCGGCAAGGCACAGCGCGTGATCGCGCTGCTGCGGCGGGCCGGCTATGACGCGCCGATCTATCTGCATGGCGCGATGGAGAAGATCACGTCCTACTACCAGAGCCGCGGGATCGAACTGGGTGAGCTCAGGCCGGCGGCCGGCATGAAGAAGGCAGCGCTGGCCGGCACCATCACGCTGGCACCACCGTCGGCCACGTCGGATATCTGGGCCCGGCGCTTTCCCGACCCGGTCACCGCCTTCGCCTCGGGCTGGATGCGCGTGCGCGCCCGGGCGCGGCAGGGCGGCGTCGAATTGCCTTTGGTGATCTCCGATCATGCCGATTGGGATGGTCTCACCACGACCATCGCGGCGACCGGCGCCGGCGAGATCTGGGTCACCCACGGCCAGGAAGATGCGCTGGTGCATTGGTGCCGGAGCAAAGGCCTGAAGGCGCAGCCGCTCGATCTCGTCGGCTACGGCGACGAGGAGGAGAGCGAGACGCCTGACGCCGGCGAGACTGAGGCATGAACCGCTTCGCCGAATTGCTCGACCGCCTCGCCTACGAGCCCGGCCGCAACAACAAGCTGCGGCTGATCACCGGCTATTTCCGCGAGGTCGGCGATCCCGACCGCGGCTATGCGCTGGCCGCGCTGACCGGCGCGCTCAGCTTCAAGCACGCCAAGCCGGCGCTGATCCGCGATCTGATCGCGGCGCGAACCGATGAGGTGCTGTTCGGGTTGAGCTATGACTATGTCGGCGATCTCTCGGAGACGGTGGCGCTGATGTGGCCGAAGGCCGAACTCGCCGCCCACAACAATCCGCCTCCCCCAACCCTCACCGAGGTCGTCACCACGCTGCGCACGCTCGGCAAGACCGAGTTGCCGAAGCAGCTCGAACGCTGGCTCGACGAGCTCGACGAGACCGGCCGCTGGGCCCTCCTGAAGCTCGTTACCGGGGCGCTGCGGATCGGTATCTCCGCGCGCCTCGCCAAGACTGCGGCCGCCGCGCTCGGCGACAAGGATCCGCACGAGATCGAGCTGATCTGGCCGGGACTCAGCCCACCTTATCTCGACCTGTTCGCCTGGCTGGAAGGCCGCGGCGAAAAGCCTGTCAATCGCGATCCCGCGCCGTTCCGGCCGGTGATGCTGGCGCATGCAATCGAGGATGCGGATTTCGCTGCACTCGATCCCGCCGACTACATCGCCGAATGGAAATGGGACGGTATCCGCGTGCAGGCGGTCGCCGGCCGGGACGAGCGCGGCCACATCACGGCGCGGCTCTATTCGCGCACCGGCGAGGACATCACCGGCAGCTTTCCGGATCTCGTTCCGTCGCTGCGGCTGCCAGGCGCGATCGACGGCGAGCTGCTGATCCTGCGTGAAGGCCGCGTGCAGAGTTTCAACGTCCTGCAACAGCGCCTCAACCGCAAAGTCGTCTCGCCGAAGCTGATCAAGGAGTTTCCGATTCACCTGCGCGCCTACGATCTGCTCGGTGATGACGAGAATGATCTGCGCGAGCTGCCGTTCGCGGAGCGGCGCGAACGGCTGGAGACATTCGTCAGGAAGCTTGGCGATCCCCGCATCGATCTGTCGCCCACCGTTCCCTTCGCGAGCTGGGAGGCGCTGACCGCGGCGCGCGCCGATCCCGCGAGTGCCGGCGCCGGCGAGGACGCGGACGCCGTCGAGGGCGTGATGCTGAAGAGGCGCGATGCGCCTTATCTGCCGGGGCGGCCGAAGGGCCAGTGGTGGAAATGGAAGCGCGATCCGCACATCATCGATGCCGTGCTGATGTATGCGCAGCGCGGCCACGGCAAGCGCTCGTCCTATTATTCCGACTACACCTTTGGCGTCTGGACCTCAGGCAATGCCGGCGACGAGCTGGTGCCGGTCGGCAAAGCCTATTTCGGCTTCACCGACGAGGAGCTGTTGCAGATCGACCGCTTCGTCCGCCGCAACACCACCGAAAAATTCGGTCCCGTGCGCCATGTCGTGCACGAGGGCGACAAGGGGCTGGTGCTGGAGGTCGCCTTCGAAGGCCTGCAGCGCTCGCCGCGGCACAAGTCCGGCATCGCCATGCGCTTTCCCCGCATCAGCCGCCTGCGCTGGGACAAGCCGCCGCGGGAGGCGGATCGGCTGGAGACGCTGGAGAGGATGTTGAAAGCGGAGCCGGCGGAGATTGAGGTGTAAACAGGTGCGCTCCCTCTCCCGCTTGCGGGAGAGGGTTGGGGAGAGGGTGTCTCCACATTGGGACACTCCCCCAGAGGCGAGAGCCCTCACCCGCGCCTTCGGCGCGACCTCTCCCGCAAGCGGGAGAGGTTGCAGCCAGCCCGCGGTTCGCACCGCCCGAATTAAACTCCCGTAACCCGATTGACGCCCCGCCACGGGTTCCCCATGTCCCCCGCCGTGCCCTATAATGGGGTCGAATCCGCCCGAGGAGTTTGCGATGGTCCAAGACGTCAGAGATTTGCCGGCCGGCCGCAGCGACGGCCTGAACCGCTTTCTCGGCGGCTCGCCGCTGGCGGTCGCGTTCCGCCTGGTCCTGCTCTCGATCCTGGTCGGCGTCGTGCTCGCCGCGATCGGCTTCGATCCCTGGAATATCATCTACAGCATCCGCCTGTTGTTCCAGCGTCTGTGGGATCTCGGCTTCGATACCATCAACTGGCTGTGGCGCTACTTCCTGCTCGGCGCGGTCATCGTGATCCCGATCTGGCTGCTCTCGCGCGTGTTCGGCGCGCCGCGCGGCCGGTAAGTACGTGATTCAGGGAGTGCGCAGCCGATGCAACTGCGTTTCGTCGGCTGCGGCGACGCCTTCGGCTCCGGCGGCAGGCTCAACACCTGCTTCCATGTCTCGGGGCGCGCGGCCAACTTCCTGATCGATTGCGGTGCGTCGGCCCTGCCGGCGCTGAAGCGGCTCGAGATCGAGCGGGGCGACATCGATCTCGTTCTCATCACGCATTTCCACGGCGACCATTTTGCCGGCCTGCCGTTTGTCCTGCTCGACGCGCAATTCTCGCGGCGGACGCGGCCGCTGACGATCGCGGGCCCGCAAGGCATCGAGACGCGGCTCGTCCAGGTGATGGAAGCGCTGTTCGAGCATTCCTCGCAGACAAAACAGCGCTTCGAGCTCGACGTCGTCGAGCTTACGCCCGGGCAGGTCCGAAGCTTCGACGGGGTGACCGTGACACCCTACCCCGTCGTGCACGGCGAATCCGGCGGTCCCTTCCTCGCCTACCGCGTCGAGGCCGAGGGCCGCACGCTCGCCTACAGCGCCGACACCGAATGGACGGAGACGCTCATTCCGCTGGCGCATGGCGCGGACCTTTTCATCGCCGAAGCCTATATGTACGAGAAGGTGGTCAAGAACCATCTCAGCTTGAAGACCTTGGAACAGCATTTGCCAGCAATCGGCGCAAAACGCCTCGTCCTCACCCATATGAGCGACGACATGCTGTCGCGCCTGGACGACGTGCCGCACCTCGCCGCCGAAGACGGCATGGTGCTCGTGTTCTGACATGCACGCGCCTGTTCAACTCAAAATCGGCTCCCGCCAGGTGTTCGCTATCGCCGGTCCCGCGATGGTCGCGAACCTCACGACGCCGCTGATCGGCGTGGTCTCGACCACCGCGATCGGCCGGCTCGACGATGCCGCCCTGCTCGGCGGCGTCGCAATGGCTTCCGTGATCTTCGATTGCCTGTTCTGGCTGTTCGGCTTCCTGCGCATGAGCACGCTGGCCTTCACCGCGCAGGCACTCGGCGCGGGCGAGACGCGCGAGCAGACCGTGATCCTGGTGCGCGGCTTCATCGTCGCCGGCCTGATCGGCGCGGCGCTGATCGCGCTGCAATTGCCGCTGGCTGCCGTGCTGTTCGACCTGATGGGCGGCAGCGCAGGCGTGACGCGGGCGGCAAAGACCTATTTCATGATCCGGATCTGGTCGTCGCCCTTCGCCTTCGCCAATTACGTCATCCTCGGCTGGCTGGTGGGACAGGCCCGCGCCAATCCGGCGCTGCTGCTGCAGGTCGTCATCAACCTCATCAACATGGCGGCGACGATTTTGCTGGTGCTGGTCTACGACACCGGCATCGCGGGCGCGGCGATCGCGGCACTGCTGTCGGAGACAATCGGATTCGTGCTCGGCGTGATCGTCTGCCATCGCCATGCCGCCGGCGGCTTCAAAGTGCCCCGCGCAACGCTGTTCGATCGCGCAAAGCTGATGCGGCTGCTGGCGGTCAACACCGACATCCTGATCCGCACCGCGGCGCTGATCGCCGTATTCCTGTTCTTCACCGCCAAGGGCGCGCGCGCCGGCGACGTCACGCTTGCCGCGAACTCCGTGCTCAACAATTTCCTCCTGGTCAGCGCCTTCTTCCTCGACGGCCTCGCCAATGCGGCCCAGCAGCTCTGCGGCCGCACCTTTGGCGCGCGCGATGCGAATGGCTTCTCGAATTCGACCCGGCTGGTGCTGCTGTGGGGACTCGGCTTCGCGCTGGTCGTCGCGGTGCTGTTCGCGCTGTTCGGGCCTGATATCATCAATTTCATGACGGCGAGCGAGGACGTCCGCCGCGCCGCGCGCGATTTCCTGCCGTTCATCGTGCTTGCGCCCATCCCCGGCGTGTTCGCGTTCGGCTTCGACGGTATCTTTGTCGGCGCGACCTGGGCGCGCGAGATGCGCAACCTGATGCTGATATCGCTCGCGATCTTCTTCGGCGTCTGGCTGTCGCTGCAGTCGTTCGGCAATGCCGGGCTGTGGTGCGCGCTGATCGCGTTCTACGTTGCGCGTGGTGGTTTGCAGGGCGCAAGGTATCCGGCGCTGTATCGGGCGACGTTCGCGAAGCCGTAGAAGAATCGTAGCCCGGATGGAGCGCAGCGAAATCCGGGGTTCTCGTGCCCGCGGACAGACTCCCGGATTACGCTACGCTCCATCCGGGCTACGGGGCCTGCAATGACAGGCGTGTCCCGGGCGCGCTGCAGCGTGAAACGCTGCTGCGCAGAGCGGGGACCCAGAGCGTTATCACATGGGCCCCGGCTCTGCAGCCGCATCACGCCGAAGGCGGCGCGCTGCGCTGCGTCCGGGGCACGAGAGCTACATCCCCGGCCAGTCTTCCGCGGTCAGCGTCGCCGCATCGGAGCCCAAGATTTCGGAAAGCGAATCGCGGCCCGTGCGCAGCAATGTCGAGGTGAGATCGCGCTTGATCTCCTCGACGAGGCCGAGGCCCTTGTAGACCAGCGACGAATAGAGCTGGATCAGGCTGGCGCCGGCGCGGATCTTGGTCAGCGCCGCACCGCCGGAATCGACGCCGCCGACGCCGACCAGGGGGAACGCGCCTTCGACCCGCACATAGGTCTCCGCGACCATCCGCGTCGAGAGGCGGAACAGCGGCCGGCCTGACAGGCCGCCCTGCTCCTTGGCCCGCGTCTCCTCGCGCAGCGTGCTCGGCCGCGCGATCGTCGTGTTCGACACGATCATGCCGTCGACCTTGCGCGAGCGCGCGACCTGCACGACATCGTCGAGCTGGCCGAGGCTCAAGTCAGGCGCGATCTTGAGCAGCACCGGCGTGTCGCCGGCCTTCTGCCTGACACGCTCGCGCGCATCGATCACCCGCGCGAGGAGGTCGTCGAGCAGCGCGCCTTCCTGCAAGTTACGCAGGCCCGGCGTGTTCGGCGAGGAGACGTTGACGGTGAAATAGCTCGCGACCGGCGCAAAGGTCTCGATCAGCTTGACGTAGTCGGCAACGCGGTCCGGCGAATCCTTGTTGGCACCGACATTGACGCCGACGATGCCGCCGTGCTGCGCGCGGGCGGCGAGCCGTCGCAACGCGACGTCCGCGCCGTCATTGTTGAAACCCATGCGGTTGATGACGGCTTCGTCGCGCTCGAGCCGGAACAGGCGCGGCCGCGGATTGCCGGCTTGCGGCTTCGGCGTCACCGAGCCGATCTCGACGAAGCCGAAACCGAGCCGCAGCAGCGCATCCGGCACCTCGGCACTCTTGTCGAACCCTGCGGCCATGCCGATCGGATTTGGGAAATTGAGGCCGAAGGCGCGGACCGCAAGCTTGGGATCGTCAGCGCGCGGCTTGACCGGCGGCAGGAAGCGCAGGCCCTGGATCGCCAGGCGATGCGCATCCTCCGGATCGAGCCAGCGCAGCACCGGCAGCGAGAAGGCGTCGAAAGCGCGGATCACGGCGCGAGCTCCGGAACATCGTGGCTGCCGTCGGAGCGCATGTTGAGGTTCAGCACCGAGATGACAGCGCCGAGATCGAGCTCGCCATAGAGGTGCGGAAACAGCTCCTCATTGCGCGAGCGCTCCCAGCGCAGCTCGCTGCCCAGCGCATCGCCGTCGACCTCGACCAGGAACAGCGCCCGCTGCCCGGCGAAGTGCTTGCGCAGGGTTTCGGGAACCTGGGCGGCCGTCGAGAAATGAATGAAGCCGTCGCGCGAATCGTCCGCGCTGCCCTGGTACACGCCGTGCCGTTCCGCCTCGCGCCAGGCCGAGGCCGGACAGATTTTGTAGATCTTGACCACCGCTTACGCAGCCCTGTTTGCCCTTTGAGACAGCTCTTTGAGTCTCTTGGGTTTTTTCGTCTATTGGGGTCCCTGAAACCCCGGCGCGACCGTAAAGGCCGCTCCTTCCGAACTCAAGACTTAGCGCCTGTTCCGTCCCGATGAAATCGGGACGGGCCGTCAGATTCCCGTTTTGACGCGTTTTCCTTGCCACGCACTTGTATTCCCTCCGCCCGACAACCGCTTTCGCATCACCCCTTGCGCGAAAAACGGAAAACCGGTTGATTTGAGGACAGTTTTCCTGAGTTGCGACGGGCTGGACCTTCCATGGTCAGACAGGCCAAAGCGCAGAGGATGCTGACTCACGACCAGATCTGGGTCGCGCTGGATCGGCTCGCGGCGCGCGCCGGCCTGTCGCCGTCCGGCCTTGCCAAGCGCGCCGGGCTCGACCCCACCACCTTCAACAGGTCCAAGCGCGTCACCCCTGATGGCCGCGAGCGCTGGCCCTCGACCGAATCGATCGCAAAAGCGCTGGCGGCGACCGGCGACTCCATCGACACCTTTGCAAGGCTGGTCGACGACGAGACAGGCGACGGACGATCGGTGCCGCTGCTCGGCCTTGCGCTGGCCAGTGCGAGCGGCGCCTTCGACGAGTCCGGCCTTCCGTCGGGCAAGGGCTGGACCGAAGTCGCGCTTCCCACGGTCGAGGACAGCCAGACGTTTGCACTGGAGATCGCGGGCGATGCACTTGCGCCCACCTACCGCGACGGCGACGTCATCCTGGTCTCACCGGGCACAGCGATCCGCAAGGGCGACCGTGTCGTGGTGAAGACCCGAGCGGGCGAGGTGACGATCGCAACCCTGAAGCGCCGCACGACAAAGTCGCTGGAATTGCAGCCGCTCGATGCCGCGCAGGCCGAGCGCACGATGGCGACGGGCGAGGTCGCCTGGATCGCAAGGATCGTGTGGGCGAGCCAATAGATTCAACGTGCGATTGCCATTGCGACTCACCGGTCCTCTCACCTAGGTTGCGCGCGAAATTGCCGATCGAATTGATCTGAGGGGGACTACGATGAATCGCCGTCACGCATTGAAAGCACTCGCGGGTCTTGCGCTTTGTCCGGTGTGCAAGCCGGCCTTCGCCGCCGAAGGCGTGCATTGGAGCTATGAAGGCGCCGGCGGTCCGGGCAAATGGGGCGACCTCGATGCAGCCAACAAGGCCTGCACGGTCGGCCTGCAACAATCGCCGATCGACATCGAGACGACGGTGAAGTCTCAATTGCCCGCGCTGAAGCTGAACTGGGGCAGGACTGCCGACACCATCGTCAACAACGGGCACACGATCCAGCTCAACTTCGCCGAGGGCAGCACGCTTCTTCTCGGCGACGTCAAATACAAGCTGCTCCAGGTGCACTTCCACCGGCCGAGCGAGCACATGATCGGCGGCAAGAATTTTCCGATGGAGGCGCATTTCGTCCACCGCAACGATGCCGGCGGGCTCGCCGTGGTCGGCGTGCTGATGGCGGAGGGCAAGCCGAACCCGGCCTTCGGCAAGATCATCAAGACCATGCCGGCAACGGAAGGCCCCGCGGTGAAGGCGGATGCGAGCATCGATCCGCTCGCCATGCTGCCAACGAAGCTCGGCTATTACCGCTATCCCGGCTCGCTGACGACGCCGCCCTGCTCGGAAGTGGTGGAATGGCTGCTGCTGACCACGCCGATCCAGGTGTCGGCCGCCGACGTCGCCGCCTTCGCAAAGCTCTACCCGATGAACGCGCGCCCGGTGCAGAAGGATAACCGGCGTTACGTGCTGCGGTCGATTTGAGGGGGTAACTCGTCGTCCCGGCGAAGGCCGGGACGACGTCGGGGAGAGAGTCGGGTCTACGCGCTCCTTGCCAGCGCGCCGTCGATCATGTTGACCGCGTTCTGCACGCCGTACACCGCGACGAAGGAGCCGAAGCGCGGGCCCTTCTCCTGGCCGAGCAGGACCTGGTAGAGCATGTTGAACCAGTCGAGCGTGACGCCGGGGCGGCCGTCCTTGCCCTTCTTGACCTGGTCGAGGAACGGCTCGCGGCGGCCGATCTCGTAGACGACGTTCTGGATGTCTTCCGCGGACGCCTCCGGCGGAAGCTGCGAGAGCGCATCGCGCAGGTCCTGAAGCGCGGCGCGCTCCGTGTCGGTCGGCACGCGGAACTGCTTCGTCGGCGCGACGAAGTCGCGATAATAGTTGATGGCGTAGCCGACCATGGCGTCGAGCTTCGGATGCGTCTGCGGGCTCACGCCGGGACGATAGCGGCCGATGAAGCCCCACAGCGTCTCGGCGTTCTCCGCGTTCGACGACGACACCAGCGTCAAGAGCAGCTGGAAGGTGACGGGCATGTCGCCCTGCGGCGGCTTGCCGTTGTGGATGTGCCAGACCGGATTGCCGAGCTGCTGCTTGCCGTCCTGCCTGGCAAAACCGTCGATGAACTGCTGGTAGTCGTCGACGTTGCGCGGGATGACGTCGAAATACAGCCGCTTGGCCGCCTTCGGCTCGCGGTACATGAACAGCGACAGCGATTCCGGCGAGGCATAGCGCAGCCATTCGTCGATGGTGAGGCCGTTGCCCTTGGACTTCGAGATCTTCTGGCCCTGCTCGTCGAGGAAGAGCTCGTAATTGAAGCCTTCGGGCGGCGTAGCGCCGAGCGCCTTGGCGATAGCGCCGGAGAGCTTCACGGAATCGATCAGGTCCTTGCCGGCCATCTCATAGTCGACGCCGAGCGCGACCCAGCGCATCGCCCAATCGGCCTTCCACTGGCATTTTACATTTCCGCCGGTGACAGGCGTTTCAACTTCCTGGTTGGTATCAGGATCGACATAGGTCACGGTGCCGGCGGCGACGTCGCGGCGGATCATCGGCACTTGGAGCACCACGCCGGTGGTCTTGCTGATCGGCAGGAACGGCGAATAGGTCGCGCGGCGATCGGGCCCCAGCGTCGGCAGGATGATCGCCATGACGTTGTCGTAGGCAGCGAGCATCTTCAGCAGCGTCGCGTCGAAACGGCCGGACGTGTAGTAGTCGGTCGAGCTCGCGAACTCGTAGTCGAAGCCGAAATGATCGAGGAAGGCGCGCAGCCGCGCATTGTTGTGGTGGCCGAACGAGGGGTACTCGTTGGAGAACGGATCCGGCACCCGCGTCAGCGGCTTGCCGAGATGCGCGGCCAGCATCTCCTTGTTGGGGACGTTGTCGGGCACCTTGCGAAACCCGTCCATGTCGTCGGAGAACGCGAGCAGGCGCGTCTTGATCTTGTCCTCGGTGAGCACGCGGAAGGCGTGGCGCACCATCGAGGTGCGCGCGACCTCGCCGAACGTGCCGATATGCGGCAGGCCTGACGGGCCGTAGCCGGTCTCGAACAGCACCTCGTCCTTCGGGCTTTTCTTCAGCCGCGCGACAATGGCCTTTGCCTGCTCGAACGGCCAGGCGTTGGATTGTTCGGCGAGCGCACGCAGGTCGCTCGGGCTCATGCTGGGATCGATAACGGACATCAAGGGGCCTCCGGGCCGCGGAAAATAGCGATTTCCGGGCAGAATGCAATTTGGTGGGCGGTGTAGCCTCTTGCACCGTCATTGCGAGCCACCGGGTCCGCGCATAGCGCGGCCCGATGACAGGCTCCGCGAAGCAATCCAGAATCTTTCCTCGGAAACAGTCTGGATTGCTTCGTCGCAAGGGCTCCTCGCAATGACGGCGGAGGGAGCAGCGAAGTAGCTAGAACGGGCTCACCGAGAAATAGCGCAGCCACAGATCGGTGTAGCGGCCTTTTTCCCAGACGCGGAACAGGGCCCAGTTCAGGGCCTGGCGCAGCACGTCGTTGCCCTTGCGGACGGCGATGCCGATGCCTTCGCCGAAGAAGCGGCTCTCGACGAAGGGGCCGCCGGAGAAGGCGCAGCAATCGCCGGAATCCGTGCCGTTGATCCAGAACGCGAGCGAGATGGCGTCGCCGAAGATGAAGTCGACCTCGCCCTTGCGAAGCGCGGCGCGCATCGCGTCGTCGCTCGGATAGGGGTGCAGCTCGGCGTCGGTGAACATCGCCTTGAGATACGCCTCATGCGCGGAGCCCGCGATGACGCCGACCTTCTTGCCTTCGAGATATTCGGGGCGGATCTCCGGCATCACCGCATCCTTGCGCGAGGCGAAGCGCGCCGGCACGCGGTAGTAGGGATCGGTGAAATCGACGCGGGCGCGCAGCTGCGGGCTCACCGCCATCGAGGCGATGATGGCATCGCCCCGGTTGGAGGTGAGCGCGTCGACCAGCGTCTCGAAGCGCCGCATCTGCACCGTGCAGGTGACCTTGATCTCGTCGCACAGCGCGCGGGCGAGATCGACGTTGAAGCCGGCCGGGTTGCCGTCGGCGCCGGTGTAGTTGAACGGCGGATAGTCGGTCTCGGTCAGGAAGCGGATCACGGTCAGGCGCGACAGGTCCGGCCGCTCCGGGCGCCGGCGCGGGTCCCAGAACCCGGGCACGGCCTGGGGGGCCGCCTGGGGCGCAACTTGCGGCGTGGCCTGGGGCCCCGCCGGGGGCTGCTTGGCCGGGGCCTGGGCGTTGGCGCCGGAGAGGCCAGCGAGCAGGCAGAGGCCGGCGGCCAGCCCAGCCAGCAAGCCACGGACAGATTTGAACGATTTCGCCTGTTGCGATGGAGCCATCGGCCGAAAGTAATGAATTTCGTTGGGATCAGAGGGCCTTATAGACCATCCACCCGGGAACGCGAGCGCCGATTATGGCCAGGGTGAAGCCTAGAGATACCGCTTCAGGTCGGTCGCAGCCTCTTCCGGCGTCCGCTTCAGGTTGAACGGCGAGACGAACCGGCCGTCGCGGTCCATCAGATAGATCAGCGCGGTGTGGTCCATGGTGTAGTCGCCGTCCTTGGTCGGGACCTTCTTGGCATAGACCCGGTAGGAGGTGATCACCTTGGCGGTCTCGGCGGGGTCGCCGGACAGGCCCGCCAGATGCGGATCGAAGCTCGACAGATAGTCCTTCATCGTCGCCGGCGTGTCGCGCTCGGGATCGACCGAGATGAAGACGGCGTTGACCTTGTCGGCGTCCTTGCCCATCGCCCGCAGCACCTCCGAGATCTCGAACAGCGAGGTCGGGCAGACATCCGGGCAATGGGTGTAGCCGAAGAAGATCAGGGTCGGCTTGCCCTTCAGGCTCTTGTCGGTGACGGCCTTGCCGTTCTGGTCGGTGAGCTGGAACGGGCCGCCGATCGCCGCGGGCTGCGCCACCTTGCTGACCCCGCCCATGGCCCAGAACATGATCAGGAGCCCGAGGACGAGGCTTGCTGCAAAGGCGGTCGCGATCACCAGCGGACGGGCGGCGGAACTCATAGGCGGAAAACTTCCTGTCGGGGTCAGAAGCAGGCGGCGAAGCCGGTCCTGATCATTTCGAAGAACACCTGGCTGCCGTAGTGGAACCACAGCGCCAGCGCGCCGATCACGACCAGCCCGCCGACACCGGCGCCCGCCAACAGCAGCACGGACGGCGTCCGGCCGGCAGTGGACGAATTGTCCTGTAACGGATGTCCCGGGTGCAGTGGTTGAGCCATGACAAATTTGGGGGCGAAGGCCCCGGTTCCCAGGCTTTCAGATAGGCTTTAGCCCGCCGGCGGGCAAGGCGCTGCCAGCAGGCAAAGGCACCGCCGGCGGACAAGGCGCCGCTGACGGGCTCAACGATCCCGTCATGCCTGTGGTGTCAGTGAAGCAGCTGGCCCCGGGCCGACTCGACCTGCTCCGGTTGCGGGAGGGTCCGGCGTGCCGGCCTGATCGCCGAAGCCTGGGCGTCCATGTAGCAGGGCTTGTACATGGCCTGCAGCTGCTTGCCCCTCAGGAACAGCATATGCGGGGTCAGGCCGCCGCGCTGCGCGATCCAGCGCTTCACCTGCGACGGATACATCGCATAGAGCATCTGGGTCGCTTCGGGATTGGTGATGGCGCGGCCATTGGCGCCGAAATCCCAGGCGGCGTGGAAGCCGAGCGTGGCGCTCGAGGTCACGCAGATGCGGTCGTGCGGGATGGCGCCGAGGACGATGGTGCAGGCCGAGGCGCAGAGGCCGTCGATGATGACGGTCTCGCCCGATTGCCTGAGGTCCTGGTATCTGTCGACGTAGGTTCCAATCCGGCCACCGCGGTCATCCGCGATCCGAACCACCGCGTGAGAAGCCCCCATGCCCGCGATCAAGAGAACCGCCGCAAGCAACCCCGTCAGAAACTTCATTGTCCCCCGCCCCAGTCGAATTCGAATCTGCGTGTCAGGTGGTGATGCAGTGCTAGCGTCCGTCGTAACCAAGGTTTTGTCTAGGCAGGCCGGCTTGATCAAAACAAATTCAAATCCAGTGTTGCGTCGGCGCTGCACCCGGCCGGTCTCTATCCCAAAGTGGAACAAGTTAACGAGGTCTTACGCGCCACGCCCTTGATCTCAGTTACGACCGCTGGCTTCAATCCGGGCAACTACAGGGGAACTCATGGAGGGGGAAGCGCATGGCTGAGGAAACAGACGTCATCGTCGTCGGCGCGGGACTGTCGGGCCTCGTCGCCGCGACCGAGATTGCGGATGCGGGCAAGCGCGTGATCGTGGTGGACCAGGAAGGCGAGCAGTCGATCGGTGGCCAGGCGTTCTGGTCGTTCGGCGGATTGTTCCTGGTCGATTCGCCGGAGCAGCGCCGGCTCGGCATCAAGGACTCGTTCGAGCTCGCGATGCAGGACTGGCTCGGCACCGCCGGCTTCGACCGCGACGAGGACTTTTGGCCGCGCAAATGGGCCGAGGCCTATGTCGCCTTCGCTGCCGGCGAGAAACGCGACTGGCTGCGCGCGATGGGCCATCGCATCTTTCCCGTGGTCGGCTGGGCCGAGCGCGGCGGCTATGACGCGATGGGCCACGGCAATTCGGTGCCGCGCTTCCACGTCACCTGGGGCACCGGGCCCGGCATCGTCGAGCCGTTCGAGCGCCGCGCGCGCGAGGCGATGAAGAGCGGCCGCCTCACCTTCAAGTTCCGTCACCGCGTCGATGCGCTCACCATCACCAACGGCACCGTGGATGGCGTCAGCGGCGCCGTCCTAGCGCCCGACAATGTGGAGCGCGGCAAGAGTTCGTCGCGCAATGTCGTCGGCGAGTTCGCGCTGAAGGCGCAGGCCGTGATCGTGGCGTCCGGCGGCATCGGCGGCAATCATGAGCTGGTGCGGGCGAACTGGCCGAAGCGGCTCGGTGAGCCGCCGAAGTTCATGATCTCCGGCGTGCCCGAACATGTCGACGGCCGCATGATCGGCATCACCGAAAAGACCGGCGCGCGGCTGATCAACCGCGACCGCATGTGGCATTATGTCGAAGGCATCCAGAACTGGTCACCGATCTGGCCACGCCACGGCATCCGCATCCTGCCCGGGCCTTCGTCGATGTGGTTCGATGCAACAGGCACACGATTGCCGGCGCCGCTGTTCCCCGGCTCCGACACGCTCGGCCAGCTCAAATACATCATGTCGACCGGATATGATTATTCCTGGTTCATCCTGACCCAGAGCATCATCAAGAAGGAATTTGCACTGTCGGGTTCGGAGCAGAATCCCGATCTCACCGGCAAGAGCTGGCGCATGACCTTGCGCCGCGCCACCAACAAGGGCGCCCCCGCGCCGGTCGAGGCCTTCAAAAGCCATGGTGTCGACTTCATCGTGCGCGACAGAATCGAGGACCTTGTGGCGGAGATGAACAAGCTTGCCGGCAACGACCTGCTCAGGCTCGAGCACATCAAAATGCAGATCGAGGCGCGCGACCGCGAGATCGCCAATCCTTACGTCAAGGATGCGCAGGTCATGAACATCCACAATGCGCGGCGCTATATCGGCGACAGGCTGATCCGCACCGCCTCACCGCACCGCATCCTCGATCCCGCGCAGGGGCCGCTGATCGCGGTGAAGCTCAACATTCTCACCCGCAAGACGCTGGGCGGTTTCGAGACCGATCTCGACTCGCGCGTGTTCGGCAGCGAGGGCAGCGTCATTCCCGGCCTCTATGCGGTCGGCGAAGCCGCGGGCTTCGGCGGCGGCGGCGTGCACGGCTATCGTTCGCTGGAGGGCACCTTCCTCGGCGGCTGCCTGTTCTCGGGCCGCAATGCCGGCCGTGCGGCGGCGAAAGCGGTGGGATAGATCATGCGGCGGTGGATGCAGATCGGGATGTTTGTTGCGGCATTGACCGCCGCCTCGGTCGCATCCGCCGACGTCATCGACGTCAACGGTGTGAAGCGCTCCTACACCTTGCAACTGCCGGCGAAGAGACTCGTGCCGCTGGTGGTCGTGCTGCATGGCAAGACCCAGCGCGGCGCCGACATGATCGCGCGGACGGCGTGGCCGCAGGTCGCAAAACGTGAAGGCTTTGCCGTGGCATTCCCTGATGGCCTTAACCATGCCTGGGCCGATGCGCGGACCAAAGCGGGACCCGCACTCCGCGGCCCGCCCGACGGCACCGACGACATCGCCTTCATCACAAAGCTCGTCGAGAAGCTGCTGGCGAACGGCACCGCTGACCCGAAGCGCGTCTATGTCGCTGGCATCTCCAATGGCGGCGCCATGGCGATGACGCTTCTCTGTGCGCGCGCCGATCTGTTCGCCGCCGGCGCCAGCGTGGTCATGAACCTCACCGATGAGGCCGCGGTCACGTGCCATCCGTCGCGGCCGCTGCCGATATTGCTCATGAACGGCACGGCCGACCCGCTGGTCCCCTACGCCGGCGGCCGCGGATCGAGCTATTTTGCCGCAGACGGGTTCTGGTCGACCGACGAGACGCTGGAATTCTGGCGCAAGCTCAATGGCTGCGAGTCAGACGATGCGGCCACCGTCGATCTGCCTGACAAGAATCCCGCGGACCAGTCCACGGTCACGCAGATCACCTCGCGCTGCCCGACCGGGCACGACGTCGTGCTCTATCGCATCAACCATGGCGGTCATCGCATGCCCGGGTTCTCGCCCGATGCCCGCTTCCCGAGAGTTGCGGCCAGCCTGCTCGGCCCGCAGAACGGCGACATCGACGGCGCCGAGACAATCTGGACGTTTTTCAGCCGGTTTCCGTGACGCATGCGTCGGAGGTAACGCATGCGTGCCTCGCAACGCATGCGTGCCCGGGGTGGCACGGCGCAGGCTGCTGCGCTAGACAGGGCCGCCATTCCACCAGGAGATCCCAAATGAGCATTCAGCGTTTTGAAACCGGCCCGCGCATGAGCCAGGTCGTCGTGCACGGCAACACCGTCTATCTCGCCGGTGTCGTCGCCAGCAACGCCGCCGGCGAAAGCGTGACCAAGCAGACCCAGGACATCCTGAAGACCATCGACGGCCATCTCGCCAAGGCCGGCACCGACAAGTCGAAGCTGCTCTCGGCCACGATCTACATCACCGACATGAAGACCTTCGGCGAGATGAACGCGGTGTGGGACGCCTGGGTCTCGTCCGGCAACACCCCGGCCCGCGCCACCGTCGAAGCCAAGCTGGCGGCCCCGCAATACACCGTCGAGATCATGGTGACGGCAGCGAAGTAACCTTCGCCAAGCAATACACATCCGAATGAAGCGCGATGAGGCCATCATCGCGCTTCATTTTTTTTGCACCTGCCGATGACCTCCGAGGTAATCGATCAGCGCGCGCAAACCTTCGATAGTGAGGGACAGCCGGACACGGCGTCATCGAAGGAGAGCAACATGACCGACCACACCGCCATCGCCCACTGCTATATCGATCTCTGGAACGAGCGCACGACGAGCCGCCGGCGCGAGCTGCTGAGCGAGACCTGGACGGCGGATGCGAGCTATGTCGATCCGCTGATGAAGGGCGACGGCCCCGATGGCATCGACGCGCTGATCGCGGGCGTGCAGCAGCGCTTTCCCGATTTCAGGTTCAAGCTGATCGGCGAGCCCAACGGCTACGGCGACCATGTGCGCTTTTCGTGGGGGCTCGGTCCTGACGGCGTCGACAGCCCGATCAAGGGGACGGACTTTGCCGTGCTGAAGGACGGGCGGATCAGGAGCGTGACGGGGTTTCTGGACCAGGTGCCTGCGGGGGCGTGAGCCACAGCGTTCCCTCAAACTCCGTCGTCGTCCCGGCGCAGGCCGGGACCCATACCGCGTGATTCATCTATTACGCGCGGTGGGAGTACCAAACGACTAATCTTCGCAAAACTACTCCCTGGGGTTATGGGTCCCGGCCTGCGCCGGGACGACACCTGTGTTTAGGCTCTTGCTCGGCTCATTCCACTAGCCGATACGCCGCCTCCGCATTCACCCCGAACGCCTTCTCACGCACATTCGGCCCGAGCTTCGCCAGACACGCCTCCAGCGCGCGCTTGATGTCGCCGTAGCTGCCGGCAAGCAGGCACACCGGCCAGTCCGAGCCGAAGATCAGGCGGTCCTCGCCAAAATTCTTCGCCGCGTGCGCCACGAACGGCAGCAGTCGCTCTGCATCCCAATCGTCCCACGTCGCCTCCGTCGCCAACCCGGAGATCTTGCACCAGACATTGCCGCAAGCGGCTAACGCTGTGATGCGGTCGGTCCATTCGTCGCTGCCGCCATCGGCGATCGGCGGCTTGGCGGCGTGATCGAGGACAAAGCGCGCTTGCGGGAAGGCCTGCGCGGTTGCGATCGCGGCGGGTAGCTCGCGGGTGCGGACGAGGAAGTCGTAGGCGAGATCGCGGGCGAACACCGCGGTGAGGCCGCGCTGGACGTCTTCGCGCAGCAGCCAATCCGCATCAAGCTCATCGTGGACCTGGTGGCGGATGCCGACCAGCTTGTCGCCACCGGGCAGCGCCCACAACCGGTCGAGCGTGTCGCCGAGGTCGCTGTCGGTCAGATCCACCCAGCCGACGACGCCGATCACCGATGGGGTCGCATGCGCGATCCGCAAGAATTCCTCGGTCTCCTCCAGGGCGGAGCGGCACTGCACGACGATGCTGGCGTCGATGCCGTTCGCCTCTAGCAGCGGCGCGAGATCGGCGGGGCCGAAGGCACGGCGGATCGGTGCCAGCTCGGGCGCGTCCATCCAGGGATAGTCGGCGCGTGCGGGATCCCAGAAATGCTGATGGGCGTCGATGATCATGCCTTAAGCTCCACCGGGCAGCGGCGCCCGCGCGTCGACGAGGTTTCGCGCGCGCAGCTCCTGCCAGAACGCCGCCGGCACTGTCTTTTCCGACATCGCGATGTTGTCGGCGACCTCGGCGGCATTACGCGCGCCCATCACCGCAACGGTCACCGCCGGATGGGCCATGCAGAACTGCAGCGCGGCGGCTTTCAGCTCGGTGCCGTGCTTGCGGCAGAGCTCGTCGAGCGCGAGCGCGCGCGCGACGAGCGCCGCATCGGCATCCTGATAATTGAACTTCGCGCCCGCGTGCGGATTGGCCAGGATGCCGCTGTTGTAGATGCCGCCGAGCAGGATGCCGATATTCCCGGCCTGACAGACTGGAAACAGCGCATCCAGCGCGCCCTGGTCGAGCAGCGTGTAGCGCCCGGCGAGCAGGAAGCAGTCGACGGGTACGGCCTCGGCGAAGCGCACCGGCATCTCCGACTGGTTCATGCCGGCGCCGATCGCCTTGACGGTGCCGTCACTGCGCAGGCGCTGGAGCGCGCGGAAGGCACCGGCGACGGCCTGGTCATAGTGATCGTCGGGATCGTGCACGAGCAGGACGTCGACGCGGTCGAGCCCGAGGCGGGCAAGGCTCTCCTCGACCGAGCGCATCACACCGTCATAGCTGAAATCGAACACCGGCCGCTCGCGCGGCGTGCCCTTGTAGTGTTCGTCCTCGGCGGCGCCGCCATCGGGGGCGCGCAGCAGGCGGCCGACCTTGGTCGAGATGGCATAGGACTCGCGCGGTTGTTGCCGCAGGAAGGCGCCAAGCCGCTGTTCTGCGAGGCCAAAGCCGTAGAGCGGCGCGGTGTCGAAGAAGCGGACGCCGAGCGCCCAGGCTCTTGCCAGTGTCGCCTCCGCATCGGCATCGCTGACAGGCGCAAACAGCCCGCCGAGCGGTGCGGAGCCGAGGCCGATTGAGGTGACGTCGAGAGAGCCGAGCCGCGAGCGTTTCATTCCCATCGCCTTACAGTCTTCATTCCAGCAGTCCAAACATCATCTCTCCCGCTTGCGGCAAGCGCAAGCGGGAGAGGCACGCAGGAGCGCGGGGCTGGCGGCGCTCCTACTTCAGCATCTGCGCGACGTTGTCCTTGGTGACGAGATCGAGGCCGGTGTAGACGATCTCCGGCACCTTCTCGCCCTTCTTGATGGCGAGCAGCGTGTCCATCGCCTTCTCGCCCATCTCGAACGGACGCTGGCCGACCAGCGCATTGGCATAGCCGTCACGCAGCAGCTCGAGCTGCATCTTCAGCGTGTCGGCGACGACCAGCGTGAACTTGCCGGAATCGATGTCCTTCTTGTTCCTGGAGGCGAAGGCCTTGAAGCCTTCAGGAGCGAACATCGGCCAGCCGCCGATGGGCACGATGGCGGCGAGATCGGGCGTTGCGGTGCGCATGTCCGTCATCTGCTGGACCGCGAGCGCGGGATCGTCGTTGCAGAAGGTCGGGGAGCCCGCGACCTCGGTCCATTTCGAGCCCTTCAGGGCCTCGCGCACGCCGTCGACGCGCTCGGCGAGATTCTTGGCGCCGGGACCGCCCGAGACCATCGCGTATTTGCCGCCGTCGGGCCGCAGCTTCAGCAATTCCTTGCCGAGCGCGACGCCGAACTCCTTGTTGTTGGTGCCGATATAGGCGATGCGCTTGGAGCCCGGCGCATCCGCATCGAAGGTGATGACGGGAATGCCGGCCGCGGTCGCCGCCTCGATCGATTTGGTCATGGCCGCGACGTCGGCGACCGAGATGGCGAGGCCGTCGACCTTCTGGGTGACGAAGTCCTGGATGATCTGCGCCTGCGTCGCCGGCTCGTGCTCGACCGGCCCCTTGTAGATGCACTCGATGTTGCCGAGCTCCTTGGCGCGCTTCAGGCAGCCGTCGCGCGCAAAGTCGAAGAACGGATTGTTCATCGCCTTGGGCACGATCACGAAGCGGTAGTTCGCGGCAAATGCCGGCGTTGCCATCATCGCAACGGCGATACCGGCCAGAAGCAGTTTCCTCATTGTCTCCTCCACCCTTGTTTGGTGCCCATCCCCTCAAAAGCGTCCGGGAAGCGGACAGGCGGCATTTTCGTTGCCTTCCCGAAGCGACGTCACGTCAGGTCATCCGCGAGCGGATGCGATCGACCAGCACGGCCAGGATGATGATCACGCCCACCAGCGTCTGCTGCCAGTAGGAGGAGACCTGCGCCAGCACGAGGCCGTTGCGGATCACTTCCAGCAGCACGCAGCCGACGATGGCCCCGAGCGGGCCGCCGATGCCGCCGGCGAGATTGGCGCCGCCGATCACGGCGGCCGCGATCACGTTGAGCTCGTAGGAGGTCGCCATGTTGGCCGGCGCCGATCCGAGCCAGCCGGAGATGATGATGCCCTGGAGCCCCGCGGCGAGCGCGCAGATCACATAGACCTCGATCTTCACCCGCACCACCGGGATGCCGGTCAGCTCCGCCGCCTTCTCGTTGCCGCCGAGCGCGAAGACGTGGCGGCCGAACGAGGTGTGGTGCAGCACCACGGCCATCGTCAGTGCGAGGATCACGAGATAGATGAAAGGCGCGGGCACGCCGAGCACGTCGCCGGAGGTGAGCGCATAGAAATAATCGGCATCGGGCCCGCCCGGAAAACTGCCGCGGCCATTGGAGACGACATAGCCGAGCCCGCGCACGATCGAGAGCATGCCGAGCGTGGTGACGAAGGGCGACAGGCCGAGCACGGCGATGCAGAAGCCGTTGACGAGGCCGGCGATCAGCGCGACGCCGAGGCCGGCGAGGATCGAGACCAGCAGGATCAGGCCGGGCACGTTGGCGAGCACGGTCTTGCCGTCGGCCGCCATGTGCACGAACAGCGAGGCGCCGAGCCCGCCCGGCGTCGACAGCTCGGTCATCACCATCGAGGTGATCATGGCCGAGAAGCACATCATCGAGCCGACCGAGAGGTCGATACCGCCGATGATGATCACGAAGGTGACGCCGAGCGTGGCAATGGCGATGAACGAGAAGTTCTTCGCCACGTTCTGGATGTTGCCTTGGGTGAAGAAATACGGGCTGGCGAAATGCATGATCACCAGCAGCACCGCCAGCGCCAGCAGGACGTAGCCGGTCTGGGAGGCGAAGATGCCGCGCTGCCACCACCTGATCTTGCCGACATTGGTGAAGCTGATCGGGGATTCCATGGGCATGGCCATCACGCCGCCTCCTTCGCGCCGGTGATGAGAGCGGTGACTTCCTCCGGCGAGGTCTCGTGGATCGGCTTGTCGGCCCGCTTCTCGCCGCGGCGCATGACGATGACGCGGTCGCACACCGCGAACACGTCGGGCATGCGATGCGAGATCAGCATCACGGCGACGCCCTGCTCCTTCAGCCGGTGGATCAGGCCGAGCACCTGCTCGACCTGGCGGACCGAGATCGCGGCGGTCGGCTCGTCCATCATCACCAGCCGCGCATTGGAGAGCCGTGTCCGCGCGATCGCGACGGCCTGGCGCTGGCCGCCCGACATCTGCTTGACGAGATCGTCGGGCCGCGTCTCCGAGCGCAGCTCGCCGAACAATTCCAGCGCGCGCGCCGCCATTGCCTTGTGGTCGAGCAGCGCGATGGGGCCGAACTTGCGCTTCAGCTCGCGGCCGAGAAAGACGTTGGCCGCGGCGGTCAGATTGTCCGATAGCGCGAGGTCCTGGTAGACCACCTCGATGCCGACGGCACGGGCGTCGACGGGCCGGTTGAAATGGACCGCGCTGCCGGCAAAGCGCATCTCGCCGTGCGAGGGGCGGAAATTGCCGGCGATGATCTTGACCAGCGTCGACTTGCCGGCGCCGTTGTCGCCCATCAGGCCGACCACCTCGCCCGGGAAGACCTGCATGTCGACGTCGTGCAGCGCGCGTATCGCGCCGAACTCCTTGCCGATGCCGGTGAGCTCGAGGACCGGCGTTGCTTCAGCGCTTGCCATCAGCGGCGTTCCTCAGACGTAGCGGTTGACGAGGGATTCCAGATATTCCTGCCGGCCCGAGCGCGGCTGCGGATCGAAGCCGGGGCTCATCGCGCGGTCGGCGAGATCGGCGAGGGAGCGCTGGCCGCCGAGAATGGCGCGGCCTTCAGGACCGGCCCATCCGTCGTAGCGCGTGGCGATCGGCGTGGTGAGCGCGCCGGCATCGAGCATATCGGCGGCGGCGAGGAAGGCGCGCGCGCAGGCATCCATCGAGCCGACATGGGCATGGATGAGATCATCGGGGTCGATCGACTGGCGACGGATCTTGGCGTCGAAATTGAGCCCGCCCGAGGTGAAGCCGCCGCGGTTCAGGATCTCGTGGAACACCAGCGCGAGCTCACCGACGTTCATCGCGAACTGGT
Organism: Bradyrhizobium huanghuaihaiense; assembly: GCF_025200885.1. Taxonomy (NCBI): domain Bacteria; kingdom Pseudomonadati; phylum Pseudomonadota; class Alphaproteobacteria; order Hyphomicrobiales; family Nitrobacteraceae; genus Bradyrhizobium; species Bradyrhizobium huanghuaihaiense. The sequence goes on from NZ_CP104172.1 coordinate 9,088,826, forward strand.
CGGTGTCCCAGCCGAGCAGATCGTCGCCGCGGTTGATGTCGAGCGAGCCGAACACGCCGAGCGCCTCGGCCAGCGCGACCTCGTGATGGAAGGAGTGGCCAGCGAGGATGGCGTGGTTCTGCTCGATGTTGAGCTTGACGTCCTTGAGCAGGTCGTAGCGTTCGAGGAAGCCGTAGCAGGTGGCGACATCGAAGTCGTATTGATGCTTGGTCGGCTCCTTCGGCTTCGGCTCGATCAGGATCGGGCCCTTGAAACCGATCTTGTGCTTGTGCTCGACCACGAGCGAGACGAAGCGGCCGAGCTGGTCCAGCTCGCGCTTGAGATCGGTGTTGAGCAGCGTCTCATAACCCTCGCGCCCGCCCCACAGCACATAGTTCTGGCCGCCGAGGCGGTGCGTCACCTCGAGCGCGGCGCGGACCTGGCCGGCGGCATAGGTGAAGATGTCGGGGTCCGGGTTGGTCGCGGCGCCCGCCATGTAGCGGCGATGCGTGAACAAATTGGCAGTGCCCCAGAGCAGGCGGACCTTTGCGGAGGCCATCTTCTGTTCGAACAGATCGGCAATCGCGTTGAGATTGGCGACGGATTCGCTGAGCGAATCCCCTTCCGGCGCCGCGTCGACGTCGTGGAAGGTGAAGAAGGGCACGTCCAGCAGGCGGAACAGCTCGAAGGCGACATCGGCCTTGGCGCGGGCCATCGCCATCGCGTCGGTGCCGTGGTGCCAGGGCCGCAGGAACGTTTCGCCGCCGAAGGGATCGCCGCCCGGCCAGCACAGCGAATGCCAATAGCAGACCGCAAAGCGCAAGTGATCCTCGAGCCTGCGGCCGTGGACGAGGCGGTCCTTGTCGTACCAGCGGAAGGCATGCGTGTTCGCCGCATCCTTGCCGGCGAAGGCGACGGGCGTCGTTGCATCGAAGAATTTGGCTGGCGCGTTCACTTAAGACATCTCCTTCAATGCGGGATAAAGCGCGCGCCAGCGACGATAGACTTCGTCATAGGCGGCGGTCACGGATGCGCGGGGCGCGAAGCTCGCGAGCCGGCGCGGACGGGTGCAGATCTTGGCCGGATCTTCGCCGGTCGCGGCGAGCCGGCCGAGCCGTGCGGCGCCGAGCGCAGCCCCGACCTCGCCCTCCTCGACGCGGTGGACGGGAATGCCGAGCACGTCGGCGCAGATCTGGGCCCACAATGGCGAACGCGAGCCGCCGCCGACGAGATCGACTTCGCTGATCGGTCCGCTCGCCGCACTCAGTGCCGCGAGATTGTCGCGCGCGGCGAAAGCGACGCCTTCGAGTACGGCCTGGACGATCTGGTTACGGCCGGTCGCACCGCGCAGGCCGACGAAGGCGCCGCTGGCGGCGGCATCGTTGTGCGGCGTGCGTTCGCCATCGAGATAAGGCAGGAATTTGATGGGGCTCGGCCCGTCGACGCGCTCCCCAAGCGGCGCGAGAAGCGCGGCTGCCGACGTCTCCATCACGTCGGACAGCCAGGCGAGCGAGGCCGCGGCCGACAGCATCACGCCCATCTGGTGCCAGAGGCCGGGCAGCGCGTGGCAGAAGGCATGCACGGCTGACGCCGGTGCCGGCGCGAACCGATCGGTGACACGGAACACGACGCCGGAGGTGCCGAGCGACAGGAACGCATCGCCCGGTGCGATGGCGCCGAGCCCGATCGCACTTGCCGCGTTATCGCCGGCGCCGCCGGCGACGACGACGTCTTTCGCCATGCCCCAGCGCTGCGCGTATTCCGGCGCAAGCACCGCGCTGACCGCGCTGCCTTCGACGAGGCGCGGCATGTGATGCAGATCGAGGCCGGTCGCATGCAGCAGCAGGGCCGACCAGCGGCGCTCGCCGACATCGAGCCACAGCGTGCCTGATGCGTCCGACATGTCCTCGACCATCTCGCCGGTCAGGCGGTAGCGGACATAGGCCTTCGGCAGCAGCACCTTGGCGACGCGCTTGAATATTTCCGGCTCATGGCGCGCGACCCAAAACAGCTTTGGCGCGGTGAAGCCGGGCATCGCCAGATTGCCGGCGATGGCGTGCAGCGACGGACAGCGCCGCTCCAGCATGGCGCATTCGGCCTGCGAACGGCCGTCGTTCCAGAGGATCGCGGGACGCAGCGGCCGTCCGTCCTCGCCGAGCAGCGTCGCGCCATGCATCTGGCCTGAGAGGCCGATGCCGGCGACCCGCGCGATCTCGCGCGGATGGCGGCCGGCGAGGTCGTCGACCGCGCCGATCGCGCCCTCGACCCAGGCGTCGGGATCCTGCTCGGACCACAGCGGCGCCGGATGCGACAGCGCGAGCTCGCGCGCCGCCGTCGCGATCACCGCGCCGGCTTCGTTCACGAGAACCGCCTTCACACCGGACGTGCCGATGTCCAGTCCGAGATACACACCACCCTCCCTTTTGTCTGTCGCGGTGTGCGGGCTTGATGCCGCCTTCCCCGCAACGGGCCGTCTCCATATCCAGCTGCCGCTAGGGCAGATTGTCCCGCATCACGATGTCGATCCTGATCTTCTCCTGCTCGCGCAGGATCGGCTCGCCGCGGGCGAGCGCGAGCAGCACGCGCACGGCGGCCCGCGCCTCATGTCCCGGATTCTGCGAGATCGCGGCATCCATTACGCCCTGGAGCAGCAGCCGGCGCGTCAGCGCGGTGACGTCGTGCCCGACAAACACGACCTTGTCGCGGCCGGCCTCGCTCAACGCTTTGTTGTTCAACGCTTGGGCGACACCCTGCGTGCCGGCGCCGACGTTATATAGGCCGACAATGTCAGCATGCCTGCCCAGCAGCCGTGCCAGCAGCTGCTCCGAGCGCGCGTCCTCGTCGCGCCCTTCCAGCACCGGCAGCACGCTGAGACCAGGGAATTCACTCGCCATCACCTGGTTGAAGCCGAAGATGCGCTCGGCGTGGTCGCGCAGGCCCTGCGATCCCGCGACGATCGCGACCTTGCCCGAGCGCCCGCCGACCAGCCGCCCGACCAGCGCGCCGGCGGTGCGGCCCGCGGCGATGTTGTCGATGCCGACATAATGGTGGCGGCGCGAGGACGGCACGTCCGAGACCAACGTCACGATCTTGGTGCCGGCGTCGACGAGGTCGTTGATGGCGGCACGGACGGTGGGATGATCCAGCGCGACCACGGCGACACCGTCGTAATCGCCGGACAGCGCCTCCAGCGAGGCGGCCAGCACGGAGGCGTCGAACACGTCGGTGGCAATCATCTCGACGCCGAGGCGACGGGCCGAGAGCCAGCCTGACATCTCGCCGAGATAGGCTTCGATCTGCTGCATGAACGGGTTCGGCCCCGACGGCATCACGAAAGCAAAGCGGCGGGCGCGGCCGCGGGCGAGTTCCGCGGCCGCCACATGCGGCTGAAAGGAATTGCGCTCGATCGCTTCCCGGACGCGCCGGACCGTGTCCGCCCGCACGCCCGGCCGGTTGTGCAGCACGCGATCGACCGTCGCGAGGCTGACGCCGGCCTCGCGGGCGATGTCCTTCAGCGTGAGCGCGGCGGTGGTGAGCGTCTCGGCCATGGCTGAAGGCTAGCAGAGGTGTTTTGAGGTACGCAACTCATTTTGAGGGGCAGGAGGCGCAGGTCGGCATTTTCGGCCCCCGGTTGCGCCGGGCCGGAACTACCCGCCGGTCAGATCCAGCGTCAGGAACAGGCTGTTGGGATCTTCGGCATAACCCTCGAACGGGCCGCAGAGCACAAAACCGTGCGCCTGGTAGAGCGCATGCGCCGGCTTGAAATAATCCCATGAGCCGGTCTCGAGGCTGAGCCGCTGCAGGCCGCGCGCGCGGGCCTTGGTGATGATGTGACGGAGCATTTGGCCGCCATAGCCGCGCCGCCGCGTGGTCTGCAGCGTGTGCATCGACTTCACCTCGCCGTGGCCGGCCGAGAGCGCCTTCAGCGCGCCGGTGGCGACCAGCGTCTCGCCGTCCCAGCCGGTCCAGAACGCGACGTCGCTGGCGCGAAGGCCTGCGAGATCGAGCGCATGCGCGCTGCCCGGCGCGGTCTGCGCCCGAGCCGCCGTGACGTGATGATCGAGCAGCGCGATGACGCGGGGATCGAAGGTGTCGCCGGCGCGGATTTGCATCGTCACGGCCGCACTCCGCTTGCAAGCTGCTTCTGCATGAAGACGAGGTCGAGCCAGCGGCCGAACTTGCAGCCGACCTCCGGCATGCGTCCGACCTCGGCGAAGCCGAGCGATGCATGCAAGGCGATCGAGGCGGCGTTGGCGGCCTCGATGCCCGCGATCATGGCGTGCTTGTCGAGCGCGGTGGCGCGCTCGATCAGCGTCGCCATTAGGCAGCGGCCGACGCCGAGCCGGTGATGCCGCTCGCCGACATAGACCGAATTCTCCACCGTGTGGCGATAGCCGGGAAAGGGGCGGAAATCGCCGAACGAGGCGAAGCCGACGACGTCCCTGCCCTTCATCGCGACCAGCACGGGATAGCCGGCCTGTTGCCGCGCGCCCATCCAGGCGCGCCGCGAGGCGAGGTCGGCCGGGCCGTCGGTCCAGACCGCCGTGGTGTTGACCGCGGCGTAATTGTAGATGGCCAAGATGTCGGCGGCATCCTCGAGCGTGGCGTCCCGCACGATCAGCGGCATCACATCTTCCCGTAAGAGGTGCCGCGCCGCGTGATGATGACGTAGCGCGCGTCCTGCCTGGTCTCGTTCTCGAAGGTCACCGCGCGCATCACGTCGAAGTCGAGACAGTCGCCGTCGCGCAGGCGCACGGTCTTGGCGTCGATATGCACGCAGACCGCGCCCTCCAGCATCAGGAGCTGCTGGGTGAAGGCGTTACGGCCCCAGGGGCTGTAGGAGACGCGCGCGCCGGCGGGCAGGTCGACGACGATGATCTCGATGCCGCTGGCCGCATCCGGCGGCGAGGCATGACGCCGGCGGTAGCCGCTGTCGGGGTCGCGCCAGTGCGGCTGGTCCGCCAGCCGCACCAGGCGTTCCGGCGGCTTCTCGGCGAGCGCGACGACGTCGCTGAGCGTGACGTCGAGCGCCGCGCAGAGCTTGTTGAGCAGCGCTGCCGTCGCACTGCTCTGCGCCCGCTCCACCCGCCCGATCATGGCCCGGCTGACACCGGAGCGGCCTGCGAGTTCATTCAACGTCATGCCCGCCTGCGTCCTCAACGTCTTCAAGCGACGACCGATCGCACGGTCGAGTTTCTGCTGGTCCATGGTCTTCATCCAAACATTGCCCGACACGAGGACCGCACCCATCAGGGCGAGAGAAGCTTAAGCCGGGCGAGCCGCGTGTGCCGGGAGCCAGGAGCTAATATATTAGAATGTTTGGGCGGCAAATTCCCCGGCGTCTTGCCGCAGCCCGCCTGGACATGGCGGGCTCGGCAGAGCGTTCCGTGGAAATTCGCTAGACCAGAAAATCCGGTGCCGCGCCGTGGACCTGCGGGATCAAGGACCCGGGCGCGAGGTGAAGTGTCATCGCATGATGATCCGCATCGGTCAGCGTCAAAATATTGGTCTGAGCGTCGAAGGCCGCGTTCACCTTGGTGTCGAAGCCATCCAGCACCAGCGTCGTGCCCGGCGTATAGTTCGAGATGACACCGGATGTCTGCTTTGCATTGGGGCCAAAGACAAATGTATCCGTCCCCGTCAGAACGACATTGGTGCTCAGATTACCGGTGACCACCAATGTCCCGTTGTTGACGTTGATGGCTCCAGCCCCGCTCAAATGATCGACCTTGAGCACGCCACCATCCAGGACAGTGCCGTTGTTGACGAGGTTGCCCGAGACATCCACCTCGCCGCCGGCGTGCACATTGACGATGCCGCCATTGGTCAGGCCACTCCCGAAATCAATCGTGCCGCCCTGATCGGCGGTGATCGTTCCAAAGGTGTTGAAAACGGCGTCGTCGAAATCGAGCGAGCCGTGCACGGCTTCGATCAGGCCGCTGCTGGTGACCGAATTGCCGGTGTTCACGCTGAGCGGCTGGGACCCGTTCGCCTCGAGCGTGCCGGAGACGCCGATATCCAAAGTGAGGCTGTGATCTCCGTTTCCGATCGTGCCGGCGCCGTCGATCGTGCCGCCCTCAAGGTCGAGCGTGTGATGTGCACCACTGTTCAGGATTAGGGAGCCCGGATCGAGCTTGATCTCGCCATTGCCGATGACCGTGGCGTCGCCGGTCAGGATGACTTTCGCAAAATTGAAGAGCTCGATCTTACCGCCGTTGTTCAGCGTGCCGCTGACATTCAGATCGCTTGCGGCACTGTCGTCAAACACGGCGCCAGCCTTGAGCGTCACGTTGTTGAAGCTATTGGCGCTGCCTGCAACGGATATGATGAGTCCGCCTGATGTCGCATCCAGCGACGTCCCGTCCAGATGCACGTTGTCGAAGGTGATGGTGCCGCCATTGGCGACGATCGCACCGAGGGAACCGCCGAAGATCGTATCGTTCACGAAGGCGAGCGTCGCCTGGGTTTCGCTCAGTAAACCGAGATTGTTGATCGTGCTGTTGCTGATGATACCGGCGCTGCCGGTCTCGTGCAAATTGCCGGTCACGCTGATATTGATCGTGGCCCGGTCAATCGACGTGAAGCCGGTCGAGCCGGTGACAGTCAGAACGCTACCGCCGCCGCTGGTGTCATTCACGTCAGTGACCGTGATCGCGACGTTCTTTGTCGTGATTTCCGTGCCGTCGCTGACCGCGACGGTGACGTCATAGACGTTGTCGTGGCTCGCGTCTTGCGGCGCCTCGAAGTCCGGCGCGGACTTGAACGTCACATCGCCCGTCGCCGACACGTCGAACAGAGCCGCGTCAGTGCCGGACAGCGAATAGGTCAGCGCGGGACTGTCCACATCGGTCGCCGCGATGTGGTAGGCGACACCAGAGCCATTCTCCGCGAAGCTTGCCGTCGTGCCCGAGCTGATCACGGGCGCATCATCGATTCCTGTCAGCGTCACGGTGACGCTCTGTGCCCCGTAGAAGCCGCCGAGGGCCAAGATGAAGATGTCGGTATGGGTCTGTCCGGCCGCGAGCGGAGCGATGTTGGCATGAGAGACATCATAGGTCCACGTCACCTTGCCATCGGCAGCGTCGGCGGTGGCCGTGAGTGTGCCGAGATTGCCGTCTTGCGGTGCCACCGCGATCCTGTCGGTACCGGCAAAGAAACCCGCCTGCGATGTCGAAACATGGGCAGCGCCATTGTCCGTCAGCTTCGCTGCGGTGAAGGAAGACGTAGTAAGATCTCTCACAAAGATGTCGTAGGTTTTGTTGGTATCGCCCGGCACCAGAATGCTGGTTAAAGACTCGAATGCCACCTTGGTGCCATCAGGCGAGAATACGGGAAGCCGGCTGCCGCCTCCGATTTCCCACGGCAGGCCCCCATTGGTCGAGACGGCCGTGATGGCGCCGGTGACCAGGTCCTTCACAAAGATGACCTGATCGCCATGGCCACCCGGCACGAGATTGGTGGCACTGGAATAGAACGCAATCTTGGTGCCATCAGGCGAGAATACGGGTTTCTGGGCTTCGCCGTTGTTCTGCGGGACTCCGTCGGCATCGGTCGATACCAGCGTGACCGCGCCTGTGGTCAGATCCTTAATGACGATGTTACCGATTCGGTTGTTGTTACTACCCGGCACAAGAGTTTCGGCAAAGGTATAGAACGCCACCTTGGTGCCGTCTGGCGAGAACACCGGGTCGAAGCTGCCGTGATCCCCGCGAGCGCCGCTGGCGCTGACCGACACCAGTGTCGTGGTCCCGGTGGAAAGGTCCTTGATGTAGATCTCGGTGGTGTCGCCAAATCCTGTATTCGACCCGAACACGATCTTGGTGCCATCGGGCGAGAACGAGGGGGGGAAGGTAAAGCCATTCTCATCGCCGCCGTTGCCGGGTCCTCCATTGTATGGATTGGGCGCTATGAGCGTTATCGCGCCAGTGGTGAGGTCCTTGATAAAGATGTCGCGCAGGTGGTCGGTATCATCCGGCACGAGATTGTCGGCATCGGAAAGGAACGCAACCTTGGTGCCGTCAGGCGAGAATATTGGATTGGTGGTCTGGATGCCGTCCGCCTGTTCCCCGCTGGCACTGGTCGACACGCGCGTGACGGCACCGGTGGCCAGGTCCTTCACGAAGATGTCGGCGCCCGTTGCGAACGCCAACTTGGTGCCATCGGGCGAAAAAATCGGCTGGTAGCCACCCAGCTGAACCCCGCTGGCATCGGTCGACACGAGCGTGATCGCCCCGGTCGAAAGGTCCTTCACGAAGACGTCGGGTGCACCGTTGGTATCGCCGGGCACCAGATTGTCGGCATAGGATGCGAACGCCACTTTCGTGCCGTCGGGCGAGAACACGGCCTGGACACTCGCGCCATCCGCCTGCGCCCCGGTTGCGCTGGTCGACACGCGCGTGAACGCATCGTCGCTGCCACCGCCAGCGGTGAAAACAGGTGCCGAGTTTGTCATCAATGCCTCCGTTTGCCCGGCAACAGGCCGGGTCCGAATGTTTTGTTCGATGATCAGAAACAAAAACGCGGCGCCAATAAGTCGCTGCCGACCAGACCGCTGATCAAAGCAAGTTTAGTGCCCCTGGATGACGAACGCTTGATGTCGCGCGATGCGTCATCGCTGCAAATCTGCGAATGATGGTGCATGGATTCCGGTATGACCCAAACGACAACACGCATGCTCGGGCAATCAGCATCCATGCGTCTTGCTTCGTCTCCGACCAACAAGTGAACAAAGTTTAGCCGCTGTGGTCGCTCTGAAGGCTGCCTCGTCCTTGGCGCCAAGGGCATTGATCGAATCGTCGAAAGGCGTTCGATGCGCCCGGAAGACGTTCGAGCCCTGTAAGCCGGATGCCGTCACCGCCCCCGCGATTCGACCGTCGCATTCGGCCAACGGCAGGCATTCGCAAGCCTGGCGCGGACGATGTCGATGCCGGCGAGGTCGAAGGTTGCGCTGATGGTGCGCCCCGCACCGTCGGTCACGGCGATCGACATCCGCCCACCGTCGAGCGCGCGCACCAGATCGACCGGGTCGTCCGCCACGGAGGCGGTGCGGCCATCGACCGCCAACCGCCAGCGTAGCGATCTTGCCGCCGGCAGATCGGAGGACATCACGACCTCGACGTCACCACCGCGCGAGGCGCGCCAGACGCCGTTGGCGCCGAGGGACATCTCGGTCCGCTGGTTCCGGCAGCGCAGGACCAGCGTCTGCGGCGCGTCGGCAGCAATGGGTGGAAGCGCATACAGCTTGGCCACGAAGAGCGGCGAGAAGTCCCGCGGGGACGTGGTCTCGCTGATCAGCCATCCTCTTGCGGCCGGAAGTGCTGCGGTCGGATCGTCTCGATCGGGGTGTGCCGCCACTGGCGGCGGCTCGGATGCGGTCGGCGCGAGCGGCATGCGGGCGCGCGGCTTCGCAGGCACATCGCCGGACTGCCGGGCCTCGTCCTTGTTGGCGAACAGATTATCGAGGCATTGTTTCTCCGCACTGTGCGCCTTCAACCTGCAGCCAAGCCGAGCCGCAGTGTCGCTGCCGGCCTGATCGCAGGCGGCTTCAGCGTTGCGTGTCTGCGCGAAACATTGGTCGAGGCCCTTCAAGGTGCTGGACGCGGATTGACCGTGGGCTTCCGCGATCTCGATCATGGCGAACAGGAGAGCGGCGAGCCGCCTCATGGACGCGCCGTCCGATTGGCCATCTGGGGATCCCGCCAGCTCTCGGCCGCCTTCAGGCGCTGCAATCCGGGAACGCTGGCAGAGGGATCGGCATCCTTCCATTTCGGATCGAAGCCGGACACGCGCAGCTCGTCGAGCCTGCCGAACAGTTCGTTCACGAAGGCCGTCACACGGTCATGGCGCGGCGAACCTGGGGTCCAGTTATACGCAACCAGAACCGTCGGCACCGCGATCGTCTCGACCGTCTGGCCCGCCGGCACGAGCGCCGGATAGTCGGCCGAGGTCAGCGAGGCGGGCACGTAATAGTCGATCAATCCCGGACCAAACGGCACCGGCAGGAACTTGAATCCCTCGTCCCATTTGCGCTTCACGAATGCGTCGACCGGCTTGGAGGTGACGAAGACCACGGCCGCCATCTCGCCCTTGCGCATCTGCTCGAGTGCAAGCGGGTGAGGCACGAAGGTCTTCTCGACCTCGATGCCGAGGCGGCTGAAAATGAGCGGCCCCGAATAGGCGGCGGCGGTGCCCTGCGTGTTGAAGTTCACCTTCCTGCCCGCGAGATCGGCGAGCGAATTGATCTCCGGACGCGCGAAGATGTGCAGCTCCGACGGAAACAGGTTCATCACGTGGACGATACGGTTTCCGATCTCGGGCACCTGAGCGCGGTACTCGTCGAGCGAATCGCTGTTGATGATCGCGACGTCGACCCCCTTGAGATAGAGCAGATCGTTGACGTTCTCGGTCGGTCCGCGCGTCACGATCGGAAGCACGTTCACCTTTCCGCCCTCGTTGACGACGCGCGAGATCTCGGTGGCGAAGCGGAGCGGCGCGCCTTCCAGCAATCCGGCGGCGAGACCGACCGAGCCCGCGTTGATGCGATCCCTCACCTCCGCTTCCGCGCTTCGCGGTTGAACGGGGCGCGCGGCGTGACTCCCGCGCGCCGGTGCGGGTGCGGAACGCTCAGCGGACCGCTTTTCAGCACCGGCCCTGTTGGCATTTTGCGCGGAAGCAGGCAGCTCGAGCAGCGACAAGGCCAGTATGAACAGCAGCTTGCGCATCATCGCGGCCTCCTATGTCTATGGCCGGACGTAGCTCCAGCCCTTCTCCTGCAGCTCCATCATGTGGACGACGCCCGAGGGCACCATGGACGCCTCCGGCAGCAGCTCCAGCGGCTTGCCTTCCTTCTTTTCCATCCCTTCCCTGGTCACGCCGCATGCGGCGAAGCGGATCTTGCTCGGGAAGGCGAGCTCGGTCATGGCGTGAATGCGATCGGCGACCGGCGTCGTGTCCTTGCGCAGCATGTGCAGCCCGGGACCAAACGCCACGATCTCGACATCGGCTTCCTCGCCCTTCTTGCGGTAGTAGTCGAGCACGTTGGTTGCGTTGTTGAGCGCCAGATTCATCACGGCGGAATCGTTCTGGTTGACCTGGATCACGAGCCGATGCGCCGCCGGCTTGTCCGGGCGGGCCGTGGCTTGCTTCTTCGGGACCATGGTGCGCGCCGCGCTCACAGAGCCCTGCTGCTGTTGCATCGAGGTCATGGGATATGCCGAGCTGATTGCGAATGTGGCAATCATGGCTGTGACGATATGGATTCGTGCATCAGGCATGGACCATCTCCCCTCTGGGTCTTGCGCTCTACATGCGGTGCAACTCGTTCGATCTCGATCCGGCCCTTGAGCCGACCCGTTGATGCTGCGTGCGGATTTGCGTGGGCGGCGCCCGAACCCGAAACATGAACTCCGCGCCGGTCTGCCGACAGACTGCAGTTCGTGCTAAGCGCAATGGATTAAGCGCAGGAGGACATCGGCTCAACGTGCCGCTCGTTGCGCGCCGGTTCAAAGCCGCGGGGAGAATTCAGGCCGCAACACCAGAGGGCCGATCGGGCCGAGGTGGAGGGTCTGGAGCGGGCGAAGGGAATCGAGCCCTCGTATGCAGCTTGGGAATCATTTTTGGCACCCAAATACGTCAATGGGTTACACGGATTTGGCTCTTTTTTGGCTCCGCGCTATGCGGGGATTGGTGGTGCGGTAAGATCCAACTCCGAATTAAATTTTCCATACGGCAAAAACCAGCCGATCCTTTTTTTGGGGTCCACTCCGTCCAGCATGACGGTCACGAAGGGGGCGACCGCAAGCTAGACGAATACCGGGAACGTTTCGCGATAAGAGCTATTTGGTTTTCACACCGAAGCGAGTGCTTAGGGACGTGCAGTAACAATCCAAAATGCACCTTGGAGTACAATCCCTTCGGGGCCATCGATCTGTCGATAAGCATTTGCAACGGCCGAAATCAAAGCTTCTCTCGCCGCAGGCTTCAAGTCATTGAGAACCCGTGTCAGTGGTCCGAACTGCAATGAAAAATTTGCAGCTTCGATAGCTTCGCCCGGTCCACCAAGCCGCATACGCTCGTCGTGGCGGCGCAACTCGATTTGACGAAATCCAGCACGACCTAAAATATCCTGAACACGTGATGGGTTCGCAAGCGAGAACATGCCGGGCTCGTCCGGTCCGGGTATTGGCACCGCATCGTTCGGCAAAAGCGGCCGTGCCGCTTGTACTGCTGTCGAAATGTAGGTGTTTTCCGCGGCGGTTCGACAGCACAAGAACGTCATTCTTCCTGATGTCTTCAAAGCGGATCGGAGATTGGCGAACGCGGCAACCGGGGCACCAAAAAACATAATGCCCAAACGAGAGTATATGTGATCAAAACTCGCTGGCTCGAAGGCAAAGGAGCCTGCATCCGCGACAGCCAGCGTTACTTGCGCGAATCCTTTTTCGACAACACGCTCTCTAGCCCGTGCGAGCATTTGGTCCGAAATGTCTACGCCAGTTACGTGACCGAGTTTGCCCACAAGGCGCGCAAATTCCAGCGTCGATCCCCCACAGCCGCAGCCGACATCGAGAACGTGTTCTGCGCTCTTCGGGTTTGCCTCCCTAATAGCCGCATCGCCAGCTGGTCCGAGAAGCGCGTCCAGCCGGTCCTGAAGAGTGACCCATGGCGCTGTCGCGGAACTGTTCCAATAACGAACCATTCGCGCGTTTGGCCCGTCATCCGACGTAGGCTCGTTTGAGGAGACTTCATCTTCCACAGTTCCCCCCTTCGCTCGGCGCCTTCGGCACTATCGCTGGAGCCTCCGACAGCTTAGCTCGGGTGGAGCGCGAACAAAAGCTGCAAGAGACCGCTGTAAAAGGGTTCTCGCTGGAACGCCCTAAGGTTTTGGAGCGGGCGATCGACTAGCCTTGGCCAATGAAAAAACTCCCCCGAGCAATCGGAGGAGTTTACACGCGCACAACTGGTGTTGCTATGCGGTCGCGGCCTTCACTGCCCACATCGCGGCCTCTTCGTAGGCTGTCTGGGCCAAAGCCACCAAGCGGGCGTCTTTGGGTTTGAGGTGATCGCACAGATTAATCAATTCAGCCGTGCGCCGCTTGATGACATCCACATCGCCACTGGCGCTGGGATTAAAGGTAGTGCGAACGCGGAGTTCGCCGATTGTGTTGGGGGTTATGGCCCCGCTGTTGTCTGACATAGTTCGATGTCATTGGCTTCTAATGCACTTCATTGAATCACGGATCGCAAAACGCGCAACGTGCCCACGGGGGACAGCGATTTTTGGCTCAAACTGGCTCTAGAATCGTGCTCGTAAGGACCCGAAAATCACAATCATTTCAGCGAGTGAGATGTCCACAACAAGCTAGAAACGCAGCTCATTCCAAGGACGTACCCTGTGCAGAAACCCCTTGTTTTAAAGGGTTTTGGAGCGGGCGAAGGGAATCGAACCCTCGTATGCAGCTTGGGAAAACGATTCCTAAACCTTTACGCGCTCCGTTCATGGCATCATAACACATTGAAAATACGATACTTTCTGCTATTCTAAGGGATAAGCGCCGACCACGTTTTGAGCGCCTCTCCCACAGCTGTTTTTGTACGATCGTTGTACGGGGTTTTCGGTGCCAGAAAAAAGCAATTACGAGCGAGAGGTGAAATGCCTCACCGACTTCGACGTTCAGAGCGCTCTTTCCTACAGCACAAGCAAAGCCATTGTCGGGAAGGTCGCCGAATGGCGAGACCAGAAGACAGTGGGTCTGACTATCAGGATTACCCCTGGCAAAGCTGTCTGGTATGTGCGCCGTCGCGAGCTAACACTGCGTCTTGGTTTGGTGGCATCGAGCTTCGACCAGGAGACAGCTGGCGGCAAGCTTGACCTCGATACAGCAAGGTACATTGCCAATCAGATACATCTGGCCGCGGGCCGAAAGCGCAACCTGCGAGAATTTGCTGATACCTTGGTACGACTATCGATCGGCAGCAAATACAAGGATCCAACCGGTCACGCCGAGATTGCAGATACATACGCCGATGAGACCTCGCTGATCGCGTACCGCAAGCGCATCGGCGACAGTGGCATTACTTGGACTTGGAAGGCACTTACTCAGAAATTCCTCGAGTATCAAAAGCCCAGGCTAAAGGCGAAGTACCGCGAGCAGTACGAGCATTACCTGACGTTGCCGGAGTTTGCCTCGATCAACGACAAACTTGTTAGCGAGATTCGGCTCCGCGATCTCGAACTGGTACGCGACCGGATTAATTTAAATCACGCACCCTCAGCGGTGCATCGTGCATTGACCCAATCGAAACGAATGCTCACGTGGGCCTGGAAATTCCACGCCACTGCGTCTGGATTGGACGAAGTACAAGCGGAATGGTGGACCCGCTGGTCGTTCGAGTACAAAACGGAGCAACGCACGCACACTCCGACCATCAGCGAGATCGCACGCACGTTGATCCTGGCAGATGAGTACAGGCATCTAGCTGACGGCGAGCACGATACCTATCCTGGGACACTGGGAGCACTATGGGGCGTGGCACTTACCGCGCAACGAACAGGCGCCTTCCTCCAATTGCGCCTTGATCGCCTCTTCGATGCTACGAAGACACACCGCAAACTGCGCGGATGGAAGATCGCAAACTGGACCTCCGATGAAATGAAAGGTGGCCGGGACGGCGGGCGACCGCATTCGATCCCGATACCTCCCGAGGCCATGAAGGTGCTGCAGAGCTATCAAAAGGAAGCTGGGGGAAACTCTCCTTGGATGTTTCCGGGAAGAGATCCGAAGAAACGGGTTACACCGGCCGCGCTCAATCTGCTCATATATAGGCTCCAGGGACGCGTCTACGACCACACCGTCCGGCAAAAGCCCGCGCGTAGAGGGAAACCGGGACCCAAACCGAAACCGAAGAAAACGCGTCCCGACCTTTTCAAGGAATACGGCATACGTCCCTTTACGCCTCACGACATCAGAAGAGCGATGGCAACATTCCTTGAAGATAACAGATTGGGAGGAGCCGCCACCGCCATCTTGGGGCACAAGATGACCTACTCTAGCATTAGTGAACGCGAGCGATTGGCGCCCGTAACCGAACAACACTACAGCCAATCCCAGAAAATCGATTTGAAGTCTGAGGGTATGGCACTTTGGGTCAAAACGCTCATGGCCGCGTGCGAGAAGGAGCGCCGGAAACTCCGAGCTGTCCAGACGCCTCGACGGCCTCTTATGGCTGCTTGACCCAGGTATCACTCGCATGGACGCGGGGGCAGCAGCCGCAATCGGGCCGGCGGTGATGTCATCCCATAATCCCGATGGGCGGCTCATATTGAGGTAAACCGTCAGCGCGCCCCGCGACATCCACGGCAAAAAAAGCCGTGGCACGAACGGTTGAAACCATTGCCATTTCTCAGGAATTTACTATTTCTAGGCGAGAATTGATGTTAGGCAAGTTTGATTCGATCAAAGGCCCTTTTTCAATGCACTACAGCGCACCCTACGAGTGCGGGTTGTCCAAGGCCGCAGTCGACAGCTTTGCGTCTCAGGTAGCCACCCATTTCGGGTATCGGCCGGGCACGTCATTGACGCCCATTGTGGAAAAGATGGGCGGTACAATTCACATCCAAAACGTACTCGACTTCAACAGGATTCCATCAGGCTCGATACGTGTCGAGGGGCCAGCTCGCTTTGAGATTTTTCTAGCGGCCCACACCGGCCCCGCTCGAGATCGCTTCACGATCGCTCACGAACTCGGTCACTACGTGCTGCATTATCTGTACGCGCGACAGAATGGAGCGCAGATCGAACGTCTCGAGGCACAACGCTATGGCTCCGGTCGGGTTGAATGGGAGGCCAACTGGTTTGCTGCGGGCTTTCTCATGCCTACAGAACAGTTCGCGGAGCGCTATCGTGCGCTAAAGGGCGTTATCCCTCTGCTAGCAGACGAGTTCGGAGTCTCCGTCGATGCGGCTCGTATTCGCGCTGAATTTGTCGGCGTGAGGTAATTGGCCTCGTGTCAGACGCCGGCCCGTTCAGCTCGGCTCTTCGCCTGTTTCTGAGCGTCGATATCGTCGGCTCGACCGCGTTTAAGCAAGCGGCGAAAGACAGACAATTGGATAAAAGCACTCGCGATGGGATCGATCCGCCGCCGGCGGAGCCCTGGTTCTCTCCGATCGCACAATTTTACAGAGGAATAGAGCGGACATTCGCTAAGGAATGGGCAGTGTGTGTCGATCTTTCAAACGAGGTTGGCTGGCCGACGGGCCGACCGCCAGAGCTTTGGAAGAGTGTGGGCGACGAGCTTATATACACAAAGCTCTTGAACGATCACCGAGAAGCGCTCACCACGTTGAACGCGTGGATTAAGACAGTCGCCTCGTACCGAGTTCGTCTCAAAGAGCAGTTCAAATCACTCGATCTCAAAACTACCGCATGGATCGCTGGATTTCCTGTCCACAACGCGGAGGTTATTTTTCGTTCTTCGGTCCAAGGGTTGCGCGAGGCGGAAGACGAAGATGATGATGAGGTCTACAGCAACCTGTCGCTCCTGAGCGAATACTACAAGCAGCAGCCAAATGCCAATCTCACGAGAGATTTTATCGGCCCAGCGATCGACACAGGTTTTCGTCTGTCGCAGCTCTCTACAACACGGCGCCTCGTGATCTCCGTGGAGCTTGCGTTCATCCTTGTTCACGCCGTCCGAACGCAGCCTCACGAATACAAGTACGATACGGCTCGATTCTTTTTCGAAGGCCGGCATGCGCTGAAGGGGGTGTTTGGTGGTCTACCCTATCCTGTGTTCTGGATTGACATGCGGCCGTCTCAAAAACTCGAGGAGACCGAAGACGCGCTGAACGGCAAGCTACCTCTCAATACCGACGCTGTGTTGGCGTTTTGCCAAGAGTTCATCAAGGAGAACGGAGCGTACTGCTTCACGCCTTACATCGTCGGAAACCCCGACCCCGCCTTCAACAGAATTCCGGACCATCACCAAGAGCGGTTAAGTGGGTTGAAGGCCTATTGGGAAAAGGAAGCGCAGAAGCGCGAGGATGAAAAGCGTTCGGGACTAGAGAAGGCCGAACCAGACCACGACGAGCAGAAGCAGCACGCGCTTAGCAAGGTCCTTCGCGAACTCGAAGAGAGGGCCCACGCGCCGGCAGCTACTGCGAGCCCCGAGTCGACCTCCGAACACGGCAAAGGCACATAGCGCCTAGCTTCGAAACATCTCTAAGAAGCTCCGAGATCACTTACGCAGCGTTGAGCCGGCCCTAGAGTGCCGGGTCGCGATGCAATGCGAAGGGCATCCAAGCGCACAGCTATCGCGAAAAGCTGTGCAACCTCTGTGGAAATGATGCCATCCATGGTTGCATGTCCGCTTTGGTGGGCTACGGTTGCCCGGTTGATTTAGAGCTTTCAAAGGGAGCAATTTGGATGGCCGTAAAGCCACTGAACGACTACGAGCGCTTTCCGCGCATGGCTCACTGGTTCAGTCCTGGCCTCCTTTTAGCTTTGCTTAAAAACGTGATCCTGTCGTCGATCTTCGGCCGCTACGCCGATCGCCGCCTCATGATAGCCGCCTTGGATACGGTTCCCGTTGCTGAACACATTAGACGCGCCACGGCTCTCAAAGAAAAGTTGGCGTCAGAACATGACGGCGTGGTCTGGTTCGATTTCGTCGCAGATCTTGGCGATGGCTTCGACAGTACGTACGCGATGGCCTCCTTGCTCGCGAGAAAAGAACTAGCTGCCGGAAATCAAAAACTGCCGCGTGGCCAGCTTCTCGTGATGGGGGGTGACGAGCTTTATCCGAAAGCAAGCCGACAGGCCTATACCAACCAGCTGCGGCAACCTTATGCTTGGGCTTCTCCCGACCCCAACCGCCATTCGGACGACGGCGTCCCGGTGTTCGCGATTCCCGGTAATCATGACTGGTACGACGGCCTGGACCTTTTCCTAGCGCTCTTCTGCCGAGAGAAACATTGGCATCTTGGCAGTTGGCGTAGCCAGCAACGCCGCAGCTATTTCGCGATCCAACTGACAGACGCCTGGTGGCTCTGGGCGACCGACATCCAGCTCGCCGATGATATGGATCAGCCGCAAGCCGACTACTTCAGTCGTATCGCGCCAACATGCCCGACAAATCCAAGATTATCATGTGCAGCGCTGAACCGGGCTGGCTCTACACCGATACGAATAGCAAGTCGTGGAGTATCACGGATTTCGCGGTTGGCCTCGCGCTCGGTGCGCGGAAATCTGACGGCACATCAAAGGGCCACACCGTGCCCATCCTTCTTTCGGGCGACACCCATCATTATAGCCGCTACCAGGCTACTGATGGAACGCAGTTCATCACATCGGGCGGCGGCGGCGCCTTCTTGCATCCAACCCATCACCTCGAGAAGAACGTCTCTCTCGATTGGCAAACAACGAAGAAGAACCTTCAGCTTGGCGCAATTCCTTCCGTCAAGAAGGACACGCCTGAGGAACCTGCCTGCTATCCCTCGAAGCGCATTTGCCAGCGGCTTGTGTGGCGAAACGTCTTCTTCGCCTTCAAGAACTGGGATTTCTCGCTCCTGATGGGAGCAATTTATGGTCTCTGCGGACTAGCAATCTCGCTTCGCGATGAATGGGACGTCCGCATCATTGTTACGGCTGTCTTCGCATGGGCTCTGATGGGCTACGCCATTAACCAGGAGAAATCCTCGGGTCCTGGTGTCCTGATCAGCAGCGCGATTCACTCACTGGCGCAAGCGACCGCCGTCATCACATCCGGACACCTCTTCAGGCTTTGGAACGAAGCGACTCCACTCTTTCCCGGCCAATGGTTTGACGTATGGCTTTGGCTCATCCGCCTGGCGGTAGAGATGGGGGTTGTTGGTTTCCTTGTGGGTAGCACCCTGTTTGGCCTCAACCTTCTCATCACGTGCCGATGGATGCGGATGAATCGGAATGATGCCTTCAGCGCTCTACGACTCGGTCGGTACAACAACTTCTTAAGGCTTCGCATCGAGGGAGACACCGTCGATATCTTCGCGGTTGGACTGGACGACGTCCCTCATCGCGACGACTGGATCGCAAATCCGGAATGTCCGCAGGCCCGCAACGATCCGTACCAGCCGGTCTTCATCGCCAAGAATGGTTTGAAGCCACATCTGATTGAAACCATACGAGTACAATCAAGTCCCGCTTAGGTGCAGGGCAATTTCAATCCTGCAAAAATTTCAAAGGCTGGAGCGGCAAAATGCGATCGCGCTGGACCCTGTCCTCGGGCGTCTTTCTTTTCGTAGTTCTGTTTGGTCTTGGTGCGTTTGCTCAAGGCGCCGCACCACAAAATGGCCAGACCGCAGCCAATCCCGCCCCCACCGAAGCCGCGCCCGGAAAGCAGCCAGTTCAGCCTGCAAAAAAGAAATACGATCCTCGCGACGTCTGTATCACCGAGGAGGATGCCAGCTCCGAACTGCTCAACAAGCGGCGGCAGATCGGTGGCAGAATTATCATGGACACGTTCTTGCTTCCCACCGGAGGGACGGTTGACGTTGGCCTCGACGAACCGTTCGCGGAGGGCGACTATTACTTCGGAGCTCTCGACATAGGAACGGCATCCCCCGTCATCCTCGACAGGACTGACGTCAGGATCCGTCAGGCGGCCGATACAGATACTCTCATCAAAAAGGGCTTGATGAGAAAGGACCGAACGATCGTCAACTTGCGTTTTCCGGACGTGATCGATGCCCCTTGGAAGCAGGCCCAACTCTACATCTTCACTTGCCAGGGTGGCTCTCCCTTTAAGGTCTCGGAGACGACCGTCAGAGTGAGCCCTGCAATCTACAGTTCGGGGTTGGCGTGGTTGAGTGTGATTCTGGGCTACCTGATCGCTGCCTTCGCCTTCCGAACAAGCTGTCCCCCTCGTTGGTATGGTTATCTCGATCCGATCGCAATGAGCGCCGGCGCGGACGGGCGCGCAAGTCTCGGCAAGCTCCAAATCGTTATGTTCTCCCTGATTGTCTTCGGTCTGATCACCTACTTCCTCCTTCGCACCGGCGTGCTGACAGACATCTCAAGCACCGTCCTGCTACTTCTTGGCATTGCTGGCGTCGGTTCGACCGTGGCCAAAGGTGCCGATAACTCCAGAACAACTCTCTCGCCCGAAAACAAGGCCTGGCTCCTGCGCAAGCAGTGGCTGTCGTCAACCTTCAACCCGAATAACATTGATGCCCACTGGCGCGACCTCTTCACGACCGACGGAGAGTTCGACGTCTATCGCTATCAAAGCTTCATCTTCAGCCTCGTCGTCGCCGGCGCGCTCATCATCGGCGGCGTCACTCAACTTTCGTCATTTGAAATCCCGCAAACGTTACTCGGCATCCTTGGCCTTAGCCAAGTCGTCTACATCGGCGGCAAGCTAGTGACGCCGACATCCATGGCCGACCTCAACAAATCGATCGACGACCTCCGACAGGCAGAGAAGAAATTCAGAGCATCGGCAATCACAGCAAATAACGGCATCCTTCCGGCAAATCTGCAATTAGCAGTCGTGCCCGCCAGCCAAACAGCTTACGACGATTACATGTCGCTCGCAACGGACGTGGCCACACTGTATACGACGCAGACGAATATCCCTGTCGCGCCAGACAAGCTTCAGCCAACGTTGTAGATTAGTCGTACGCAGTTAGCGGTATCGTCGCAATCACTTGGTTGGCGCCGCGCTTCCGCGGAGACTGCGCCGGGGGGCTATTTCGGTCACCGCAGGTCCGAATTCCAGGGAGAACGCTCTGGTCTGGAGATTGCTTCGGTTGTCGTGGAGTTGGCACGCGCCGCTTACCTTCTCATATCCATGATGTCCGACTACGCTAGATTGGCTTGGTCGGAACTTGAAATCGCTGGATTTTGTTTCCGTTAGCACGAGACGAACTCGAGAACTTGCGCGCCTTCGATGCCAGCGGACGCCGTAAGGTATCAGCCGCGAGCACCTAAAATGCTTTCGAATTTGGCGTTTCGAAAGAGGCGGCGAAAGTTTGTGACCAGCGCTGTATACCACCTTGTGGTCGGCAAGCCCAGTATGGCTCAAGAAGTGCAATCTCCCAATCTCGCAAAATTTTTGGCGAACGTGTGATGCAGTTCACCTTCTGTAGGCCGGCAGAAGCCGTAGAAGGGGAGTTCACGGCAATGATTGGGAGGGGGGCTGCGCATGAGTTACGCGAGCCGAAGTCTCTTTATCACTACCTTGACCTTGGTTTTGACTATCTATTCCGAAGGGGTCGCTCAGTTTCAAATTCCGGGCACGGGCATTCGGGTACCCTCACCTCCCAGCCTGCCGCCACCACCAAGCCTTCCCGGCCTATCGAACTTACCGAAACCTCCCGGCGTACCAAGCGGCATACCGACAGCTCCCGGGGCTCCGGGAAATTCACCCGCATCTCCCAGCCCGCAGGCTGCTTTGAACTTGGGGAGTCAGGTTGCGACGGCCATCTTTAACGGCGTAACTCGCATGGACCCACGACAGATGGGCCGCGATCTCGATCAGATCAGACTGAGGTATACGGCCGATGTGTACTCCGGACCTACTCTCGCGCAGTGGATTCAGCAGTCTCGCAATTCATCATGGCCAACCGCCCAGCCCGTTCCGCCGGAAGTGAGGCAGGCGCTCCAAGGATGGTTTAGCGACGATCTGTTCAATAACGTGAGATGGAAAATAGGAGATGGCGGTGCAATTAATCTAGCTAATGCCACCCTGACGTACGGCACTGCTGAAGCCATCTGTTTGATCGATACTATAGTCTTCAAGAATGCACAGGTCGCATCAGATCTTTCAGTGTGGGCCCATGAAATGGTTCACGTTCAGCAGTTCAGAGCGTTGGGAGTGAATGCGTTCGCGGCTGATTATGCCAGGAGTTCGAACTCTCTCGAAAACCCAGCTTACGATGTGCAGAGCAGGTTCTCTGCTTCCCAACAGGGCACTGCTACGCCACCTCCATCTCCGCCTCCATTAGCTGTGCAGCCTCCTACACCGCCTCCACCGCCACGCTTTAGCAACGTGTGCCGGTACGGACCACATCCCATGGCTTACTGCATCATCCCTTCAATGGGCCCGCCTGGCGGCTATTGTGGCTGCGGTCCTCAAGGAGTTCCTGTCGGAATGTTACAATGAGAGATTGAGAGGCAAGATGCTGCCGCCCTTGTTGGGCGATGCCGCCCCTCAACGTGTTGATAGAACTAAATCGGCTTGGGCAACACACCTTGGTCGATGGCATTGCGTACCGAAAGTTTACTGAACCGGAATGACTCTCCGCGATCAAATGAAAACGCACAGTGGCCGTGGTAAAGATCGGCGCCCTCAATGAGGAGAAATATCGATGGCCTACCGTCTAATCCGTGTCGGGAGTGCTGCCGCTCTGCTTCTTTCTCTGTTTGGAAGTCTTGCTGGCGCGCAGAAATTCGAGGGAACGCCGAAGATTGGCAAAATCGATACCAACCGCTGGGAACTGTTGGACGATTTATACTTTATCGACAAGCAGGGGGAGACCTGGAAGGCCCCGAGAGGATACCGGACCGATGGCGCTAGTATACCTTGGCCCCTTTGGAGTATCATTGGATCGCCGTTCACTGGAGACTATGTGGGTGCGGCCATCATCCATGACGTCTATTGCGATCTTAAGAGCCGCGACTGGAAACTCGTCCACAGGACGTTTTACGACGCCATGATCGCCGACAAAGTCCCCGTCTTGCAGGCAAAGATCATGTACTTT
Source organism: Bradyrhizobium huanghuaihaiense (assembly GCF_025200885.1). NCBI lineage: Bacteria > Pseudomonadati > Pseudomonadota > Alphaproteobacteria > Hyphomicrobiales > Nitrobacteraceae > Bradyrhizobium > Bradyrhizobium huanghuaihaiense. The sequence continues at coordinate 9,111,543 of NZ_CP104172.1, forward strand.
GCTGTTTACCGGTTTGGCCCGAAATGGGTGGTCGACAAGACGATATCATGTCCGATCGGGTTTAATTGTGGGGCTGGAAGTCCTCCCTTGAAAGCCACGGTGGAGGCGCGGCCAGTTCCCGACGTAGATGAAATGCAGCAGGCGAAGAAGAAGATTGAGTCCGAAAACTTGGATCTCGCCGATATCGAGCGCCTGGCCGAGGACGGCCTCTTTTCCATGAGCAGCGAGTTGAATGTCACAGGGAAGGAGACCAATTCCGCTGGAAAGGTGAGGCAACTCAACGAGAAATCCGCTGCGCCCTTCCTAAGGGAGGTACTGACTCCCAATTAGACAGGCCAGCCACACCGCTCAGAGCTTCAGACCGCGCACGTATTCGAGACCTCTTGCGGAGAGGTCCTTCGGGTCCAACTTGCCCTCAAGACCAAGGAGGAAACCCTGATAGACAGCGTCGCCCCGTTGGTCAGGTGTACCGTGACTGACCCGCTTGTACTTGCCATCGCCTAGACGAAACTGTGTTTCGGCCTGCGTGGCCGCATCGTAAGTTGGCTGAACCTGCTTGCGAAACGCGCCAAAGTATCCGCAAACAAAATCCGCATGGAGCTCAGTTCTGACGCCAGCGCTCGGCAACTTCGCCAGGTCAGCATAAATAAACTTGAATTGCAGTATATGACCATATTCGTGAGCGCAGATGGCTGTTAGCGCGGAGCCAAGGTTCACCGGTCTTTCCTTCAGCACCTTCACGAGTTGGCGTCCGACAGCGACTGTTCCGCCTGAGACCGCGGCGCCAGCGGTTGCGGGCAACAGCACCTTCCAACTAGCAGCTGCGTTGGGGTTACGCTCATCGTCGTCATACATGCCGAATGCTGGATTTAAATCGAGAACATCCGACAATTGCTTCAGTACCCAAATCAACCCATTCTCATGGTCCTGACTGAAATCCATTCTTGCAAGTCCAGGTAGCGCGTCCTGCGCTTGCCCTGGATCAGTGCCGTACAATAGGCAGCCGGAACGCACGCGGCTCCGGGCGGTGCGACCTGGCTTAGAGCAGCAAAGGCAAAGGCTACCAGCCAAGAATGCGCGCCTGCTAAGTCTGCGCTGACCAATCAGCACATTTTGGGGTACTTTTGGCAGATCTCTCGCTCCTTATCGGACGGCGGACGGATCACCAACGGACCGCAACCCAATTCAACGGGAGGCAACACGCGCGATTCGGCCGTAGGCATAGGTAAGATTGCGGGGGGACCCGGCTTCTTATCTGGGGGAATCGGCCAGCTTGTGAGATGCAGCACCTCTTCTGGCGATCGGCTCAGTTGAACGACCCAACTAATCATAGTGCCGTCGTGGTGAGTATCGAACGCGAAGTGACGTCCGCCAGGATACTCCAGCTCCAGAGTTTGGCATACTTTGATTGGCTTGCCTGCGGTGAGGTCGCGGATCGCTCGAGCCATATCCTTCACGGAGCGTTGCGCGTCAGGGCTAAGATTTCGAGTATCGATATTACCGTCTTGAATATCCTTGATGAGCCGCTCGTGGGTGAGCCTAGCGTTGTTGGTCAAGTAGAGATACTCGGCGCCAGCGTTCGCCATTATGGCGACCAACGCCGCAAATGCCGAAGTGGCGACCAACGCCCAAGGGTATCCAAACATCCCTTCAATGCCGAGCCGCAGAGTGCGCCGGAGCGTTCCCATTGGATCACCTCACGCACGGTCCTGCCCAGAAAAGGCCGTCGCGATTTTAACACGAGATGGACCGAAATGCACCCTAGAGTATATCGCTCGGTGCGAGTTAGGACTTCTTCTGAAAATCGTTGCCGGAGAGGGAGGGACTCCTTCAAACCCACCAAAAGCGCTTCAAAATAGGGGCTTTTTGTCAGTCGCCGGAAATTCACTGTACCAACGAACTGTACCATCTCTGTCGGCTTGGAGCCAGCCTTAAACCAATCCTCGAATGGCCCAAGGATTCGATTAGCGATCTGAAGGGAATGGCAGATCAAGCTCGCAATTACCGGGCTTACCGGGGCCCTCTTGGGGGCGCGACGATCCCCCGGCCATCCGTTACAATGCGAGCTAGTCGATAGCACGCAGAGCTTTGCCTCGCGGAAGTAATCCCAAGAAGGATCGAGCAGGCGGCTCTGCTGGACACTCCGGCCGACGAAGTGCGTTCGAGGGCCTCGAACGCAGCTGATCTTCGAAGAGTACGTCAGGCGAAGGAAGCCATGTTCGATCCCGACTGCAAAGCGCGCGAGCTGGGTGCGCTGGTAAACGCTGCGGAGCCAGAGAGAGTGGGACTCTCTGCCACCCAACGGCAGATGCCAGAATCCGCAGAAAAATCAGCCTGTTACGGACGCCCGATGTTCGCATCGTGTACCAGAAACGTGTACCTAGTACAAGCCTGCTCGCGTGCAGACGCAACGAGCGAATCCTTGCAAGGTGATGCTTCGTCAAACGCAGTACAGACGTTTTCCGGTGACGACCGGACGAACTGTGCCCCGCCTCGGCGGGGCATTTGCGCAGTCCGATGCCGCGGCAACGCAAGCGCCGCATCAGAGGACTCAACTGAGCAGAAAGCTAAAGCATCTGGCCGCTGCAGACCGTCGAACGGCGCTGTCTCGACCTGTGCGCGCCCTGCGATGGCGGGCACCAGCTGCTCGATCTCATCGCATCGCAGGGATCGATGACTGTCAATGGGAGGAAAGCCGCGGTTCGCGGGCCAGCTTCCGCTTTAACTCATGAATTAGTTCCGCTGCACTCTTGAACCTGAGCTGATATCGCTTTTTCACGACCGCCTCGGTCATGATCAGCGGACGCTCCGGAAGGCCGGCCATAGACGTTAAGATGAAGTCCACGGGCTGGCGGTTCTGCTCATCCAACCTGACCACGACCGCGAGACCAGGACGGGCCTTCGAGCCACGCCGCAGTGTCCACGGCAATGCCTTTGAGAATGTTTCCAGGATCGGACCACGCGTAGCGATACGAAAGACCCATCTTTCACGGCCATGCAGCCACCGGCTCGCTCCGCGATGAGATCAGGACCCACGCCCGGCACGCGGCCGATGATCTCGGCAGCCAGCTGCTTGATCAGGCACGCTCGCCGCGCGTGTCCAGGTAGCTGTAGTCGCCATTCGGAACGTAGCCGATCAGGGCATAGGCGTTACGAAGGCTACCGAACCTCCGCTCGTACAAGTCGGCGCTGGGGGCTCCCTTTACTCGATTGATCGCATTGTGAGACAGATTGCCTAGCCGGTGCTGAAGAACGCGCAGTTTCTTGAGCAGCTCATCCGAGGACAGTCGTTGCCGTAGTCGTCGCTCAATAATTCGTTGAGCGGCATTAAAGACGTTCCGCGGCACAATCTTCTCAAGTGCGTCAACCCCTCGTATCCATTTGGCCTTGGCGTTGATGACACGGCGCGCTCGCAGGTAGTTCGATGTCCGGCAGTAGACCGTGTTGCCCGTGTAATTCTCGTTGCGAAGGATGCGTCCGATCATCTGAAGATTCCACGGAACGCGGCGATGGTTGGTAACTCCTCTCGCGTTCAGCTCGCGGGCGATAGCGGTCTCCTCCTTCCCGCCGACGAAGCTCTCGAATATCCATCGCACGATCGCGATTTCGTCGGGTGGCCCGGCCCGCAGCAAGACCCTGTCAGTCTGCAAGGCCTTTTGCTGGCCATGTTCGAGAAATCCCCTTGACTTGCCAGTTGCGTCGATCAGCTCTCTGCGCAGCGCGAAGCCAGGCCGACCGCCCACCCAATAGCCAAGCCCTGCAATTCGGCTCTGCCCCGCAAAAACCTTCGCCGACTGATTTCGGCTGTCCTCCGCTGCCATCAGGCGCTTCATGTTCTTCCAGAGGCCCGACATCGGGCTTCCGTCGTTCTCGAAGACCTCGGCGCAATAGAGCACCTTCACACCAGCCAACTTGCAGATGAACTCGTAATACGCGCTCTCGTCTGTGTCCTGAAACCGACCCCAGCGACTGACGTCACGCACCAGGACATTCCCGAAATCGGCGGCTCCCGATTGAACGTCGTCGATCAGACCGATGAGCCCCAGTCGGTTGTTGATCCTCAATCCGCTGATGCCCTCATCGATATATGTGCGCACGATCGTGAGCCGATGCTCGGCTGCGTAGGCGGCGATGACAGCCATCTGGTTTGCGATCGAATATTGCTGACGATCCGTCGACATCCGGACGTACTGCGCAGCCCGGAGCTCGCGCTCCCGACGCCGGGGCAGCCTGGCATGCTGGACAGTGAGCTCTGTTCCCATGGAAGGCTCCCGACCTGTGCAGCGGCGGTTGCAGTGCGCTTGGTCGGCGAGCCAGTTGGCGAACCTCGATGAATCGGCCCTTCTCGAGTTCGTATCCTTTGACGATGTCCTCGTTCAACTCTCGGACGGGACCTGCGCTGCGTCCCGAACCAAATTGCCCCAAAACCGTGCCATGCCCCTGGCTTGCTCATTCCGGCGGCTTGAAATATGTATATACAAGTCAGATCGAGGGTTGGACGGCATGGACGATCGTGTGCTGGTGTTCGATGGCATTGGACAGGACTTTCCCTCGCCCGGGCAGCGCACACCAATGCGGGTGTTAGACGGGATCAGCTTCGAGGCCAATCAGGGCAAGTTCATCGCAGTGATCGGGCCCAGCGGCTGCGGCAAGAGCACGCTGCTCCAAATGGCCGCCGGCCTGCTGTTTCCGACGCGCGGCTCGGTCCATCATCTGGGCCACAAGGTGACGTCCGTCAACACCGACGTCGGGTTTGTGCCGCAGCAGGCGCAATTGCTGCCTTGGAAGACGCTTTTCGAGAACGTCGAATTGCCATTGGTCCTGCGCGGTGTCTCCGCGCCCGAGCGGCAGAAGCGCGTGGTCGACGTTCTCCGCTCGGTCGGCCTGTCAGGTTTCGAGCAGCACTTTCCCAGCCAGCTCTCCGGCGGCATGCAGAAGCGCGGATCGATCGCGCGCACTCTCGTCTATCGGCCTGGTGTCATCCTGATGGACGAGCCATTCGGCGCGCTCGATGCGCAGACGCGCATGGTGATGCAGAGCGACCTGCAGACCTTGTCGATGAAAGCCGGCGCCACGGTCATCTTCGTCACGCATGACATCACCGAAGCCGTTCTGCTCGCCGACAATGTCGTCGTGCTGAGCCAGCGACCGTCAAAGCTGCTGGCGAACATCGCGATTGATCTGCCGCGCCCGCGCAACATGTTCGAGCCATTCAAAAATCCGAACTTTGACGCCGCCTATGACGCGGTTTGGACTGAATTCCGTTCCCAAATTCAAGTGGGACAGATCCATTGAACGAGCAAAACGCAATCGACGATGTTGCCTACCGGTCGTCGACTGCGTCGAACAGACTGACTGCGATCGGCTCGAAAGCACTGCAGGTAGTGGTCAAGCTGCTGCCGGGCATCGCCCTCCTAATCTTCTGGCAATGGGCCTCCGGCCGGCTGATCAAGGAGATCTACGTCAGCAAGCCGACAGCGGTCATCGCGCGCCTTTGCGAGCTGTTCGCCTCCGGAGAAATTTACCCGCATCTGTGGACCACCGGGCAGGAGCTCGTGCTCGGCTACGTCATCGGCGTCGCCGGCGGCGTGTTCGCGGGCTATGCGCTCGGTCGCTCGCCGCGGCTGGCGCGGATCTTCGAGCCCTACGTGATGGCGTTCTACGGCATCCCCAAGATCGCGCTGGCGCCGTTGTTCATCATCTGGTTCGGCATCGGCATCGGGTCGAAGGTCGCGCTCGCCTCGATCATGGTGTTCTTCCTGGTCTTCTACAACGTGTTCGCCGGCGTTCGCAGCGTCGACCGCGAGCTCGTCAATCTGACGCTAGTGATGGGCGCCAATCAGCGCCAATTGACCTATCACGTGTTCCTGCCTGCCGCCGCGCCCTTCGTCATGCTCGGAATGCGACTTGCAATTCCCTACAGCGTGATCGGCGTGATCGTCGGCGAGTTCACGTCATCGATCCAGGGGCTCGGCCTTTTCATCCACGAGGCGTCCTCGACCTACGATCCTGCCGGCGTGTTCGCCGGGATCGTGATCCTGCTCGGCTTCGTCACGATCGCCAACCTGATCGCCGGCGCGATCGAGCGCCGGCTGCTGCGCTGGCGAAGATTTTCGGGCTCCGGCCCAATCGATGCCTGAACCAAAGAGGACGGTGCAATGCGCGTGACGATGAATTGGGCGCGAATCGCCACACTCACTGCGGTGATCGCATTATTGCCCAGCTTGGCCGAAGCCCAGCAGGCCGTAAAGATTGGCCTGGGCGCACCGACGCTGAGCTTCCTGCCGATCTGGTCGGGGCGCGCACTCGACACGTTCAAGCCGCAAGGCCTCACCGCCACGGTTGCGGCATTGCCGGGCGGCGACGCCTCGGCGCTGGCGGCGCTCGATGCTGGTGATATCGATCTTGCCGCAGTCGGCCCGGATTCGATGCTGCGCGCGGCCGCGAAGGGCCAGCCTTTTGAGATCGTCTACTCCTTGATGTCGAAGGTGACGCTGCAACTCGTTGTCTCCAAGGATTTTCTCGAGCGCACCGGCGTGAAGCCCACCGATCCAATGCAGAAGCGCCTCGCTGCGCTGAAAGGTGCGACGTTCGGCGCCACCGCGCTGGCCGGCGCCCAGGAGGCCGCGGCGCGCTGGCTCGCCGGACAGGGCGGCCTGGACCCGAAGAACGACATCAAGGTGGCGCAGATCGGCAGTCCCGTTGCGATCCAGGCGGCGCTCGAAGCCAAGCGTATCGATGCCTACGTGCTGTCTCCGCCCGAAGGTTTTCTCTCGGAGAAGGCGGGTAGCGGCGTCGTTCTCGTGTCGATGGGGGATGAATTCCCGCTGCTCGCCAGGCAGCCTTACCTCGTGCTGGTTGCGAAGAAGCCGATCAGCCCGGCAGCATCGGAGCTCATCAACAAGACGGTCGTGGCGATGCAGGCCGCCAGCAAAGCCGTGCTGGAGAAGCCGGCCGAGACGGCCGACGCGATTCAAAAGCAGTTCTTCGCCAAGGCTGATCCCCAGGCGATCACCTCGGCGGTCAAGAGCATGAGCAACGGTGTGGCCGACCTCGGCAAGATCGACGTCGACGGCATGAAGAACGCGCTGACCTTCAACAAGGAAGTCGGCAACAATTTCGGCAAGGAGTTCGATGCCATGGCGACGAAAGACGATCTGTGGACCAACTTCTTCGTCGACGGCGCGAAGGCGAAGTAAGGGCGGTGCTCAGCTCAGCAGGGCTGCGCGTAGCCGGCGCCGCGCGCCTCGGCGTCCCAGCGCAGCATGAGATCGTAGCCGGCGACGTCGATGGACACGAAGGCGTCGAGACAGAGCTGATCGCGCAAGGGCGCGCAGGCTGGCGCGGTGGCAAACGTCAGAAGCGTCGCCCGCAATCTGGTGACTATCTCGTCGGGACAATCAGCCGCCGCGACCAGGAACGGGATCGGCGCGAGGTCCGTCGTTGCGACGACTCGAATTTGCGAGGTGAGCGTCGGGTCGTGGCGCAGCATCAAGTCCAGCGCATAGCTGTCGAGCGGCCCGACATCGATATCGCCGGCCAAAAGCGCCTCGATGACCCGGCGCGGTGTTGTCAGTGGCCCGACGCTTTGCCGATACAGTTTCGATCCATGCTTCTGAAAATACGGCAGCAGATGATGACGGAGCGCATTGTATCCGGAATGCGAGTCGGGGACGGTATAGCCAAGCCGGCCGCCGAAAGTGTCCTCGATCGATTGAAAGTGAGAGTTCGCGCCGACGACGAGCCGGGTCGCATAGACCGGTTTCCCGCCATAGAGAGGGCCGCGGGGAACGGGCGCCGCAACCTGCCGCGGACGGTTGCTTGCGAGCATGAACGGAAATCCGCACATGAAGGCGACGCCGAGATCCCTTTGTGCCCAGAGATCGGAGAGCGCGAGCGGGAATGCGTGATCGATCACGTCGAGGTCAACGCCGCTCTCTCGCGCAAGCCAGGCGAATAGCTCCTTCCACGCAGCGGCCGCCGCAGGCACCGGCGAGTACATCCGCGCATTTGCGATGTATCGCGGCCTTGACGGCTGGCTGGTCATGCAAAGCGTAGACGCTGGCCGACGCCGATCCACTCGGCCTTTTCAAGCATGGCATGGCCCAGGGCGATATCGGAAAGCGACAATCCGCGATGCCAGAGCAGATTGGTCTCGTCATCGCTCTGCCGCCCCGGTTTCAGCCCAGCAACAATCTGGCCGAGCTCGGCGTGAAGCGTCTTCTCCGACAGCTTGCCGGCCTCGACATGGGCGCGGAGGCTGCCGAACTTGCCGCCTTTGCACTGCCCCCAATCGTCGACCACGAGCTTGCTCATAATGTCGGTCAGCGACAGTTCGATCGCACTCATCGTGCCGTAGGGAACCACGAACGCACCCTTCTTGATCCATTCGGTCTTGAGCATTGGCGTCGGCTTGTCGAGGCGCGAGGCCTCGACCACAATGTCCGCGCCCTCGACGCAGGATTGCCAGTTCTCGGTCGCGACGACCTTCTTGCCGAGATCCTGGCTGAGCCTCTCGGCAAAGCTGTTGCGGCTTTCCTCGCGCCGCGAATGGACTCGGATCTCGTCGAAATCGAAGAGGTGATCGAGCAGCCGCACGTTCCAGTAGGCGGTACCGCGCGCGCCGATATGGCCGAGCACCCTGGAGTTCTTGCGGGCGAGGTATTTTGCGCCGATCGCGGTGACCGCGCCGGTGCGCATGTCGGTGATGCCACTGGCATCCATGATCGCCTTCGGCGCTCCGTTGGAGGGATCGAAGAGCGCCAGGATGCCCAGTTCTGAATGCAGGCCCTGCTTGTAGTTGTCGACAAAGTCGCCGACGACCTTGATGCCGGCCCGGTCGATCGGCGCCTTGATCGCTCCGCGCAGCACGTTGAAGTGGCCGTTGGCAACGCCAGGCTCCAGATGGACGCGCGGCTCGATGACGGTGTTGCCGCGGCCCTGCGCCGCCAGGCTGGTCTCGATCGCCGTAAGAATCTCCTCGTCGGTGATCTTCACTTCCTCGATATCGAGGCGGTTCAAATAGGAAATATAGATCGGCGGCATGGCGGGTTCCCGATAATATGTCTATACATTAAGGGCACCGCTGAGAGTGTCAATCTTTAACCGGCCGCGACACGCAGCAATCGCAAGGTGCGCTATCGAGTTGAGCCTGGGATTTTCCGAGCGAGCAAAGAGGTAAGTTCAGCTGCGTAGCCGGGCGCGCGACCGTTTGACGGTGGACGATACGACCCGATCGTAGGTCTCGAGTGCCGCCTCCGTCGCCAACTTGACGATTTCGCGGTAGGCGGCCTCGTTCACTTGAGTGAAACTGTCGCGGATTGCTCCAGCCAACTCTTCTTGGGTGACCGATAATCGATTTAGCTCCGCTTGTCCCGTAAGGTGGCTGTACAGATTGAGGCGGTACACCTCGGTCGAAAGTTGCCAGGCCCAATCTTCGAGATTTAGTTCTTCAATCATTAGCGCTATTCAGAACGGAAGGATGGGAAGTTAACGCAAATACCGGATGCAGATCGATTTAAGAACCAACGCATGGTTGGCCTACTATTCCGCTCTGGCGGCGAGACCGGTTCCAATAATCGACGCGATCGCCCCATCGCCATAGACGCCATCACACCTCCCCCAACCTTTTCCCCTCGGCCTCATCCAACTGTGCGACTCAGCCCTAGTGCATGATTTGCTTCAGGAACGCGCGGGTGCGCTCGTGCTTAGGATCCGAGAAGAACTGGTGAGGCAGGCCCTCTTCTATAATCACGCCAGCGTCCATGAACACCACTCTGTCCGCAACGCTTCGGGCAAAGCCCATCTCGTGGGTTACACACACCATCGTCATCCCTTCGCGCGCGAGTGAGACCATCACGTCGAGTACCTCCTGGACCATCTCCGGGTCCAGAGCCGACGTCGGCTCGTCGAACAGCATGACCTTCGGCTTCATGCAGAGCGCCCGCGCAATCGCAACGCGTTGCTGCTGTCCGCCCGAGAGCTGGCTTGGATACTTGTCCGCATGCTCGGCGATCCGAACCCGCGCCAGATACTGCCGTGCCGTCGCTTCGGCTTCCGGCTTTGGCACCTTGCGGATCTTGACCGGCGCGATCATCAAATTCTGCAGCACGGTGAGATGCGGAAACAGGTTAAACTGCTGGAACACCATTCCGACATCGCGGCGCACCACGTCCACATTTTTCGTGGTGTGATCGAGTTCAACGCCATTGACGATGATCTTGCCGTCGCGGTGTTCCTCGAGCCTGTTGATGCAGCGGATCATGGTCGATTTTCCGGACCCAGACGGACCGCAGACCACCACGCGCTCGCCGCGCGCGACGCGGAAATTAATTCCCTTCAGCACTTGAGTGCTACCGTACCACTTGCTCACTCCAGTCATCTCGATGATCGGCGCGGCCACGGCGGCAACTGTCAAATCAGGCTTGCTCATCATCGAGATCTCCAGAACTCACGCGGCCATCCAGCCGCCATCGACGAGAATGTTCTCACCGGTGATGAAGGTTGCATCGTCCGAGGCCAGAAAAAGCGCTGCCGAAGCGACGTCGTCGGGCACGCCCAGGCGCGGCAGCGGCGTGCGGCTGCGTGAATAGTCCATCCATCGCGCTTCTGCGGCGCGTCCCGGCTTGCCCGTCACGATCTTGCCGGGCGCCACCGCATTGCAGATGACATGATCCCGCGCATAATCGGCGGCGATTTGCCGGGTGATGTAGACGACGCCGGCCTTCGAAGTGCCGTAGGCGATATCCTCCGGACAGGCGATCATGCCGTGCTGAGACGAGATATTGACAATACGGCCGCGCACGCCGTTGCGCGCCTCCTGTCTCAGCATTGCGGTGACACCAGCCTTGCTCATCAAGAATACGCCGGTGAGATTGACCGCAAAGGCACGGTTCCACTCGTCAACGCTGGTCTCGAGCAAGGGCTTGCCAATGCCGATGGCTGCATTGTTGACTAGACCATCGAGCCGCCCGAACCTCTCCACAGCCAGCGCAACCGCCTTTTGAGTTTCGCTTTCGGACGACACGTCGGTGCGAATGAACTCTGCCTCGCGCCCGACCGCCCGGAGCCGATCGATAGTCGGAGCACCACCTTCACGCACATCAGTGGTGACATCGGCGAGCACCAGCCGTGCACCTTCGGCGGCAAAGCGGAAGGCGATCGCGCGCCCAATGCCGGACGATGCCCCTGTGATCACGATCGATTTGCCAAGTAGTCGCCCGGTCATCATGCTCCCCCGGAAGCCCTGCCGTTAAGTTCCATCCAAGATAAATAGTCAGCGGCCGCCTCGTTGACCGGAAAGGCTGGACTGAAGCCGGTGTCGCGGGCAAGTCGCGCGATGCTCAACGGCGCGCGATCGGCAAGCAGGTTGTAAACAATGCCGGAGGTTTCGCCCGATGCGGCGTACCGCCAACGGAAATCCGGAAACCGGGCTGCCAGCGCGCGGCACCAGTCCTGCAGATCTGACAGGCAACCGCCACCGACGTGATAGATCGCATGGCCCAGGGCCGCATCGATGGCGACCGCAGCGATAGCGGCGGCGGCATCGCGCGAGTAGATCCAGTCGGCACGCATCGCGCGCGGCAGCACTGCTTCGTGGCCAGACCTGAGCGCCTGCAGGACCTGGTGGTGCGGGCTGATCGCATCGCGCACCTGGGTCGGCCATTCCCAGGGACCATAAACCGGCCCAAGCCGGACGATCCGCGTGTCACAGCCGTGGAGATGCGCGATCCTGATCGCCGCCTGTTCCGCCGCAAGCTTGCTGATACCGTAGAGTGCGGCTGGCGCCGGATGACTGATCTCCTCCTCAAAACAGCCTGAGGGGGCAGGTGCAGAAAACCCGTAGACGGCCACGGAGCTCACCACAACGATACGTCGAATTCCGCCATGCGCGATCGCGCGCTCCATCAGGTTGACGGTGCCCCCGATATTGATGTCGACGATCCGGCGCGCGTCCTTGCGCTCGCGCTGCTCGTTCGGTGTCACTGCGGCCGCGTGCACCACGCGGTCGATCGACGCGGCCGCGAGCGCCGCGTCGAGATCGGCCCGGCTTGTAACATCGCCGCTGACATACACCGCGCCCGCAAGCTCGGTTCGCGCGAGCAACTCCGTCGGAGCCGCGGGCAGGTCGAACAGCACGACGCGCTGACCTGCCGCCAGCAGACGCTCTGCTAGCGCAAGCCCGACGAATCCGGCACCACCCGTGATCAGCGTGGCCATGGCTTACCGTGCCGCGAGGGCCTGCCGCTCCAGACGCGCAACCCAACGCGCAATCGGATACAGCAGGACGAAGAAGATCACCGCAGCCGCCATCAGCGGCGTCGGATTATAGGTCTGCTCCTGAGCGACACGCGCCGAGCGCAGAAGCTCGGGCAAGGCGACCAGCGCGCCGATCGAGGTGGTCTTGACGAGCTCCAGTGAATTGCTGGCCAGCGGCGCCAGCAAATTGCGGACGGCCTGCGGCAGGACGATGTAGAGCACGACATGCAACGGCTTGAAGCCCAACGCGCGCGCCGCCTCGTACTGACCGCGGGGCACGGACTCGATGCCCGCGCGAAAAATCTCACCATAGTAGCCGGAGTTGTTGAGCACGATCGCGAGAACGGCGGCAGCAAATCCGCCCAGGGTCAACCCGAGGAACGGCAGGCCGTAGAACACCAGAATCAGCAGCACGACCACCGGAAACGCCCGGAAGAGATCGATATAGACCAGCAGGGCAACGTTCAGCCAGCGATGATGGAAGCTGTAGGCCACGGCGATGGACAGGCCTAGCAGGAGGCCGAGCGGCAGAGCCACCAGCGCCAGCGCGATGGTGTAAAGCACACCCTGCAGCAGTAGCGGATAGACCCGCATCAGTGCGTCGACATCGGCAAAATTGTCTAGCAGCGCTTGCATGGTCTTCTCAACGTCCCTGCGCTGATCGCCACTCGATCCAGCGGCTGGCGACCACGAGCGGAAGAAAGAACAGCAGGTAGAAGGCCGCGGCGAGCGTCAGTGGCGAGGGATTTGCGACCATCGCAGTTACGCTCTGCGCCTGCCCCAGCGTCTCCGGCAACGACACCGCGGTGCCCAGCGCGGTGCCCTTGCTGATCGAGATCGCCCGGTTGGTCAGAAGCGGCACCGACAGCCGGAAGGCCTGGGGCAGGATGATCTGCAGCAACGTCCGAACCCGCCCAAACCCGAGAGCGCTCGCGGCATCCCACTGTCCGCGGGGCACCGCCATGATAGCCGACCAGAATATCTCACTGCTGAACGCCGACAGCACCATCGCCAGCGACAGCACCGTGGTCACGAAAGGCGAAAGGGTGAGCCCCACATACGGCAGGCCGAAATAGATGAACACGATGATGACGAGTTGCGGCAGCGTCCGCAGTACGTCCACGTAAACAACGATCAACGCATTCAATGGCCGCAGGTTGGCACAACGCAGCAGCGCCAGCAGCAGCCCCGTCGCGATGCCGAACACGATGATCAGCAGCGCGACGGCAACGGTCACCCGAAAGCCCGCCAGCACGTCCGGAAACGCGAGCGCGATGACCTTCGGGTTGAAATAGTACTCGAGAATACGGTCCATCGGCTGTCACCGTGTGGCGGCCGGACCGCTCTTGCGGCCCGGCTGTGGTGCCCCGGCTACGTCTTGCAGGCCGGAATGTGGGCGGCGGGTTCGAAGCCCTTGAAGCCGGGAGGCCCGTAGCCGAAATACACTGTCTCGATTGCCGAGCCGGCATCCGGAGCGGCCCCGTACCACTTCTCGTGCAGCTTGCGCAACCGCCCGTCGAGCTTCATGCATTCGATCACGTTCTCGACCTTGTTGCGATATTCGGCGTCCTCCAGACGGAACGCATAGGCAAAGTTGCGCCCGTTGAAGTCCTTGTAGCCAACCTTGATCGCCTTGTTCTGACTGGCGGCATACACGGTCGTGGGAATTTCGTTCAGCGCAGTGAATGCGCGCCGAGTCAGAACGGCCTGCACGCTGTCCGGAAAGGTGTCATAGCGCTGCACCTCGAATCCGTACTTCTCTGCATTCGCCGTTGCCCAGGTGTCCGAGATGGTGCCGCGGTTCACTGCCACCGCCTTGCCCTTGAGATCGTCAAAACTCTTCATCTCGTCGGCGGCGCGAACCAGAAACCCGTTTCCGGTCGTGAATAGCGGTTCGGTATAGAGCATCCGCTCGGAGCGTTCGGCGGTCAGATTCAGCGGGTTGACCAGGAATTCGACCCGCTTGGCAAACAAAGCCGCAAATAGCCCGGAGAAGTTGATATCCACGATCTCGACCTTCGGACGGCCAAGCTCTTTACTGATCTCGTTGATCAGATCCACACCGAAGCCTTCAGGACCGTTCGCGCCTCGCACCATCCACGGTGCGACACCGAAATCGGACGCGACAACCAGCGGCTTGTCGGACGGGTGATCTGCCTCCTGGGCATGAGCCTCGATCCAGCCCGCGGCCTGGACCCCGGCCACGAGCAGCGTGATTGCAAGAAGCTTCGATCGGAGCGTCATCGGTCGGGTCCTTCCATGGATCAAGACTTTCTGGGCTGTGCGGGATGGGTGGCAATCCAATGCCGGGCAATGTCGAGGCGTCGGCACACCCACACCGCGTCACGCGTGGCAACGTGGTCAAGAAAGCGGGCCAGGCCCGCAGCCCTGCCTGGATGGCCAACGATCCGGGTGTGGAGGCCGACAGACATCATCTTCGGCGCGGTCGCGCCTTCGGCATAGAGCATGTCGAAAGCGTCTTTCAGATAGACGAAGAAATCGTCGGCGGTCGTCATCGCGCCACGGATGAACTTGGCGTCGTTGTTGACAAGACCATAGGGGACGACCAGGTGGGGCTTTCCGACCACCGTGGTCCAGTACGGCAACTCGTCATTGTAGGCGTCGGAATCGTAGAGGAAGCCTCCCTCCTCGGCCACCAGCCGGCGGGTGTTCACTCCGGCGCCGTAGCGGCAATACCAACCGAGCGGTCGCTCGCCGGTCGTCCGGGCGAGGCTTGCCACTGTCCTGCGGATCCGCTCGCGCTCCTCGTCCTCGCCTAGATGTTGATGCCGCTCCCAGCGCCAGCCATGAGCGCACACATCGTATCCAAGCTCGCGGATCGCAGCGGCCGCCTCCGGATTGCGCTCCAGCGCGAGGGCACAGCCCATGACGGTGGCCGTCATGCCGCGCTCGGCGAGTAACCGGATCAACCGCCAGAAACCGACGCGGCTGCCATACTCGAACATGGATTCCGCAGCGAGATCGCGCCCTTCAAAGCCTCCCCCGCCACCCTCCGTCAGCGCCGCCTCGGTAACGCCGTCGCCATCGGCGAACGAAGCCTCCGATCCTTCCTCGTAATTGATGCAGATGTTGAGCGCGATGCGAGCGGCACCGGGCCATCTCGGATCCGGCGGATTGCGTCCATAGCCGACGAAATCGCGATCCTGGTCCGTTTGCGCGGTCATGACCATTACCCTCTACGAACTTGCCGAAGGCATAACGATGGTGACGGTGGCATCGAGACCGAAGAAAACGTCATCGTTCTGCTGGCCGGTCACGCCCATCGCCACCGCGAATTCCATCGGGGCGTCAAGCACCGTCATCGGATGATGCCACACATTGCGCGCGTAGGTAACGATCTGGTCGGGACCGGCGATGAATCCGCGCAGCGTCGCCAGGTCGGGACCGCCGTCGGGCGTCGCTGCGCAGACGATGGCGAGATAGCGCGCGGAACCGAGCGGCACGAAGGTCTGCGCCGAATAAGGATGCCGCTCCAGCGTGATCAGACGCAGCGGGAGCTTTCCGACCGCGGCCGCGCCGCTGATCCACAGCGAGAATGTTTGCGCCTCGTCCGCACGGTTCAGCATCGTCGGAAGGTAACGCCGTCGCTCACCGGTCGGGCGCGAGACAACGTCGCCGAAAGGACCAAAGGCCTCAACGGACAGCGGCTCGAGCGACACTATGTACGAAGGAGAATGGTTCATTGAAGCTCGGATACAGCCAACGATGCAGACGACACTCACCGGCCGGGGTAATACCAGTGGTATACCATTGGAGCTTAGAGGTACCGCCGTGTCAAGGGCGCGAGCCGTGACCTCTTCGCAGGGCAGCAATCGTGAATGAGGGGCCGGGACGGAATGCGGCGGAGCCCGAACAGCCCAGCACAGGTCGGCGACCTGACAGCAGCAGCGTTCAGCCGTGACTGTCGGGCAAGAAAATCCCGAACGTTTCCAACATCCCCTGCCGGACGTTGGTCAGATGCTGGATCATCGCCTGGCGCGCCACTACTGCGTCTCGCTTGATGATGGCATCGACGATCGCGAGATGTTCGCGACACGCGGGCAACAACCGCTCGGGACGGCGCTCCACATTGCACATCCTGATCTTGCGGCGGGTCTCTCCGATCAGTGTGGCGAGAGAGCGGTTGCCGCAGTGGCTCGCAATCTGGTCGTGAATCTCGTCATCCAGCGTCCAGTGCTTAGCTTTGGTGACCTCGGCGGTGGCCAGGATCTTCTCCAGGCTGGCCTTGATCGGTTGCAGCACATCAAGGCTGATACGCGTTGCAGCAAGCGAGGCCGCCTCGCTTTCCAGAATGAGGCGCAGATGAATCAACTCGAGGAGCTCGGCGATGCCGATGTTGCGCACGATCACCGAGCCATTCGAAAGCTGCTCCAGCCTGCCCTCGCCGAGCAGACGGCTGATCCCGGCACGTAGCGGCGTGCGCGACACCTTGAGGCGAAGCGCAAGCCGTCGCTCCTCGATGACCTCGCCCGGCATAAGCTGCCGCGATTCAATCAAGTCCAGAAGCTTCCGATAGGTCGTTTCAGTGACGTTACCATCCGACCGGAGGCGCTTCGGCGCCTCTGCCACAGCCATGCGCAGGACGTTTGTTGTGGATTTGGCCTTGCGCGCGGTCGACTTCGTCACGTTCATTCCTCGGGACACTGGTCTGGCAGATCGGTAGTCATGCAACTGCGGCTTGTCGAGGTGCTTCGCGTTCGCGGCTTATCCGGCACCGTAATGGGACACCGACTCTTGCCGCTGCACCGCGACAGGATGCTTCCGCCGGAATTGCTGCGCAAGAACCGTGCATATTTCTGAAATGAACGGCTTGCAAGGGTTAGGCAAGACGGCATCCGTGTGGGATACCGCTGGCATGTACAATCAGCCACAGGCAGCATGTCAGGTGAGTAAATTGGCACTGGGACCGTCCGCTCGCCAATTTTGCAGAGCATCAGTCACAGATAACCTTTGCTCGATTTCAGCCGTCCCCGGCATTCAGCGGGTCTTTCAGGCTGTAACAATGGCTTACCGCACGTGCTAACGGCCCGTATGTCCTTGGGTGCAGAAGTTTTCACAATCCTTCGCGGCGTTGTCTTGTATGCCGGCCAGGCCAGCTTATTTTCGGAGCGATTAGCACTCGCTGGCTTCGATTGCTATTTCATCCAAAATAAACGCAACTGAAAAATAGGAGGAGACCATGAAATTCCGTCCGCTTCACGACCGCGTCGTGGTCAAGCGCATCGACGCAGAAGAGAAGACCGCTGGCGGCATCATCATTCCCGACACTGCCAAGGAAAAGCCCTCCCAGGGCGAAATCGTCGCCGTCGGCCCCGGTGGGCGCGACGAGGCCGGCAAGCTGATCCCGATCGACCTGAAGGTCGGCGACCGCGTGCTGTTCGGCAAGTGGTCCGGCACCGAGGTCAAGATCGACGGCCAGGACCTCCTGATCATGAAGGAGAGCGACGTGATGGGCGTTCTCGAGGTCACCGAGTCCAAGAAGAAGGCGGCTTAAGAGCCCCTCTCCTCCCTCCAGTCAAACATCATCCAAGGAAGATTCCAGATGGCAGCCAAAGAAGTCAAATTCTCGGTTGAAGCGCGCGACAAGATGCTGCGCGGCGTCGACGTCCTCGCCAACGCGGTAAAGGTCACGCTCGGTCCGAAGGGCCGCAACGTCGTGCTCGACAAGTCGTTCGGCGCTCCCCGCATCACCAAGGACGGCGTCACCGTCGCCAAGGAGATCGAGCTCGACGACAAGTTCGAGAACATGGGCGCCCAGATGGTTCGCGAAGTCGCCTCCAAGTCCGCTGACGCGGCCGGCGATGGCACCACCACTGCGACCGTGCTGGCGGCTGCGATCGTCCGTGAAGGCGCCAAGTCAGTTGCCGCGGGCATGAATCCGATGGACCTGAAGCGCGGTATCGACATGGCTGTGGAAGCCGTGGTCGCCGACCTCGTCAAGAACTCCAAGAAGGTCACCTCGAACGAAGAGATCGCCCAGGTCGGCACGATCTCGGCCAACGGCGATGCGGAGATCGGCAAGTTCATCTCCGACGCCATGAAGAAGGTCGGCAACGAGGGTGTCATCACCGTTGAGGAAGCCAAGTCGCTCGAGACCGAACTCGAGGTTGTCGAGGGCATGCAGTTCGACCGCGGCTACATCTCGCCCTACTTCGTCACCAACGCCGAAAAGATGCGCGTTGAAATGGATGATGCATACGTCCTGATCAATGAGAAAAAGCTATCTCAATTGAATGAATTGCTTCCCTTGTTGGAAGCCGTGGTGCAGAGCGGTAAGCCGCTTATCATTATCGCCGAAGACGTCGAAGGCGAAGCGCTCGCGACCCTGGTCGTGAACCGCCTGCGCGGTGGCCTGAAGGTCGCGGCCGTCAAGGCTCCGGGCTTCGGCGATCGCCGCAAGGCCATGCTGCAGGACATCGCGATCCTGACCGGCGGCCAGGCGATCTCGGAGGACCTCGGCATCAAGCTCGAGAACGTTACGCTCAACATGCTCGGTCGCGCCAAGAAGGTGATGATCGACAAGGAGAACACCACAATCGTCAGCGGCGCCGGTAAGAAGGCCGACATCGAGGCGCGCGTGGCGCAAATCAAGGCGCAGATCGAGGAGACTACCTCGGACTACGATCGTGAGAAGCTCCAGGAGCGTCTCGCCAAGCTGGCGGGCGGCGTCGCGGTGATCCGCGTCGGCGGCGCGACCGAGGTCGAGGTGAAGGAGCGCAAGGACCGCGTTGATGACGCGATGCATGCGACCCGCGCGGCTGTCGAGGAAGGCATCCTGCCGGGCGGCGGCGTTGCGCTGCTCCGTGCTTCCGAGCATCTCAAGGGCATTCGCACCAAAAATGATGACCAGAAGACCGGCGTCGAGATCGTGCGCAAGGCGCTGTCGGCTCCCGCTCGCCAGATCGCGATCAACGCCGGCGAGGATGGCTCGGTTATCGTCGGCAAGATCCTCGAAAAGGATCAGTACGCCTACGGCTTCGATTCGCAGACCGGCGAATACGGCAATCTGGTCTCCAAGGGCATCATCGATCCGACCAAGGTGGTTCGTGTGGCAATCCAGAACGCGGCGTCCGTCGCAGCGCTCCTGATCACCACCGAAGCCATGGTGGCCGAAGTGCCAAAGAAGAACACCGGTGCGGGTAGCATGCCTCCGGGAGGCGGCGGCATGGGTGGTATGGGTGGTATGGACTTCTAAGTCCGACATTCAGAACTCAACAGAAGGCTCCGCAGCGATGCCGAGCCTTTGCTGATTTTCCCGGCAGTCAGCCGGGCTCCAACACTGGCGCACCGGGAACTATTCCGTCAGTTCAGCGAAGGCGCGCAATTCGGATCTGTTTTTGCCGCAGCGATAGCAGCAGACGTCGCCTGTTGCGATCGATGGAACCCTGCCCCTCCTGTTCTGCGACTTTTATCCGATTTTTACTTCACATCCCGGCCCGGCGTGTCATTGGGCCTGCAATATTGCCCCCTAAGCCGGGGGATCGGCGTCCAAAATTGCCCCCCTGTAGGTTGGTCTGTTGCGCTGTCTGCTTAGGCCGCACGTCGCGTCCCTATAGCTCTTCCCTACGAGGTCTCGAACCTCACGGATCCTCGCAAAAACGACCATCCACGGTGGAGCGTCAACGTTTATCGCGACCAGTACCGAGCTATGCGAAGCACGGGCGGAAACAGCTAATTTCCGGCACGAAGAAACAGCGAGAGGAAAGAACAAAGGCAGCCGGTTTGTCGGAATAGACACGACACGTCTGTCGGAATGACGACCGCTACCAACCTCCAAGCTATTGAAAAGCTTGGTGGGCGCACCAGGGCTCGAACCTGGGACCCGCTGATTAAGAGTCTCGTGCTGTCTAATACACATCAAGAACTTAGCTGTAAAAAATACCCGAGAGAGCGCTATATAGATCAACAGGCTACATCGGATCTGTAAATCGCCCGCGGCCGCCCTGGTTGACCGTCGAGGGCGCCGGCCAGCACGAGGAGTTTTGTGCACTGACGAGCGCGCAATCCGCCGTCCAATGCCTGTGGCGTCGCCCAGCAATACAGCAGCCGGTTCTTTCATGGCAACCGCCCCGGTCGGCGGTCAATTCGCAAAGGCGCAGTTCACTTTCATGTATTTCGGGCCGCCAAGAAAGTTGTTCTTCACCCAGATGGCCGGCTCGGTGAGTTCGACATGATTGATGCGGGTCGCGAACTCCTTCAGGAAATGTTTCATTTCCAGCCGGGCGAGCGCCAGCCCGATGCACACATGCGGGCCAAAGCCGAAGGCGATATGCTCGTTGCTTGATCTCTCAACATTGAACGCGTGTGGATTCTCGAAGACCTCTTCGTCCCGATTGGCGGACGGATAGATCATCAGGACCGACTGGCCGCGCTTTATCTGCCTGCCGCGAAGTTCGTAATCGTTCACGGCCACCCGAATAAAGCTTCGAACCGGGGATACATATCTCAGGATCTCTTCGATCGCCTTCGGCAGGAGGTTGGGGTTTGACCGAATCAATCTGTACTGGTCCGGGTTCACCGAAAGGGCGTGAATGCCTCCCGCAATTGCCCCTGCAGTCGTCTCGTGACCAGCGGCCGTAATCGAGACAAAGTAGGACAGCGCCTCATGGTCATTGATTGGCGCGCCATCGACTGTCGCATTTGCAATTTCGGAGGCGAGATCGCCGCGCGGATTCTTTCTCCGTTCCTCTAGCACGTCCCTGTAATAGGCAAACAGTTCGGCGCCGGCCTCGGCGATCGCGTGACCGTCGGTTTGGCGTGCGGTGTCCGGATCGTGAGGGCTGAACAGCTGGCTGGTCAGTCGATGCATCATCTCGGCATCCTGCTCAGGCAAGCCGAGAATGAGCATGATGACCCGGAGTGGAAACCAAACGCTCACCTGCCGCACGAAATCGATTTCGCCATTGGCCGCCTCTATCAAGTCCACGTATTCCCTCGACAGCGATGCCAGTTGGGGCTCCAGGGCCTGGAGGCTGCCAGGCTGGAACCAGCGACGGCTCACGTTCCGGTACTTGCGATGGTCCGGGTCGTCCATGGTCGGGAGGGTTCGCATCAGCGGCTTTCCGCCGGTCTTGGCCCTGACCCGCTCCTCTTCTTCGACGGTGACAAGCCGATTGCGCGGTCCGACGATGAATTGTGAGCTCTGTCGCTCCACTTCCGTGACGTCGGGATGTTTGGTCAGCGCCCAGAACGGCCGATAGTTCGACGGCTCTGTCCAGCGCACGGGATCGGTGTGGCGTAGCTCGGACAGCATCCGATGCAGTCGGTCTTCGTCCGAATACAACACGGGATCGACGATGTCGTCGTGCGAAATGGGCAAATATTCCTCCATAGAGCACGCCGGTTCGGGTTCGAGAATGCTCCAGTTTCCGGCCTTTTTCTCCATCAGAAGGGCCCGACCAGATACGGTCTGGACCTTCCGGGTTTTACCTGACGCCGCATTGGTATCGTTCGCGTGGCCCGACATGCCTTGCCATGAGCAGGATATTGCCTCAGCAGACGGAAGGGAGGCAGAAGAAAGCATGGTAGTCCCGCTGCCCAAATCCTGTCATTCCTGCTGATCGCGGGCTGGGTGCAAAGGACCTTAGCGACCGCCGCGCTTGCTCTCTAGCTTCGAAGTCGCGGAATGAGGCGTTTGGCATAGCCGCTGCTGATGGACTCCAATTCTGCGCCAGACAGACCTGCTTCTTCCAAAGCCTTGAACTGACCTTGTATGGTCCGGCCGTGCGTTGCAAGTGGTTTCGCCGAGTTGGCGGTGAGTGGTCTTGCATCAATGTCTCCGGCCTTTGATTGGAGCATTTGCTCCGGGCCATCATGGATATCAGCGCGCGTGCGTTCTCATTACCGGACAAGCCTTGACGGGGCCATTTGGGTCACCAGGGTTCGCATGCCCCGGGAAGACCGAACCTCGATCTCGTCTCATCCTCTCGCAGACCTCGGCTGGAAACTGTTGATAGGGTTATGTCATCGCTTGCTCCTCCTGTCTCGCAGTTCCTTCGTTCGAGCCAAGGACCGTCCCTTTGTCCCGGCCCGCAGAACGCTGGCTCCGGCGTTGCCAGGCTGCGCCTTGACCGCGCCGAGCAGGGCGCGAGAATCAAGCGGGTCGGACGACGCCTGCATCGTCGGTCCTCGTCAGCTCGAAGGCGCGTCCTCAGCACCGCCCAGGCGATCCGGGCGAGCTTGTTGGCGAGCGCGATCGCCAGCACGTTGTGGTGCAACAGCCTCTTGGCGGCGTCGATCCAGGATTTGAGCCCGTAACGTTCCTGGTTCTTATCCTGACCAGCACGACCCATGCCGCCTGCACGAACAGAACGCGCAGGTAGCGATGGCCGCGCCTGGAGATTTTGCCGAGGATCGTGCGGTCTCCCGTCGATATCTGCCTAGGTCCAGCCCGAGCCAGGCGCCGAAGTCGCGGCCTTTGGAGAAGACGTCTCCCGTGCCGATCACGGCCACCATGGCGCTCGAAATGAGCGGCCCGATGCCAGGCACCGTCATCAGGCGCGAACATGCCTGATCTTGACGGGCCAGTGCTTCGATCTCGCTGGAGAGGCCATCGATGCGCTGATCCAGCCGGCGCCAGTCACCTGCCAACTCCTCGATGACACGCAACATGCGTGGCGACAGAGCATCGGTGCGCGTCGCAAGGATGGTGGGCAGTTCCGTGCGCAGGAAGACGATACCCTAGCGTACGGCGATCCCGCGTTCCAGCATGAAGGCGCGTATCTAGTTGATGATGCCGGTGCGTTGCGCACCAGCCGCTCGCGCACCCGATGCAGCGCCTGCAGATCCAGTTGCTCCACAGTCTTGGTCGCCACGAACTTCATCGTCGGGCGCTGCGCGGCTTCGGCAATCGCTTCGGCATCATTGAAGTCGTTCTTCTGTCCTCTGCTATAAGGGCGGACATATTTGGCGGCATCAACCTGGCGTCGTGACCAAGCGATGCGAGTTTGCGGCTCATGTGATGTGCGCCGACGCAGGCTTCCATGCCGATCAGGCAAGGCGGTATATTGGCGAGCCGGGCTTCCACTTGGCCACGCGACCACTTTTGCCGCAGCACGATGGCGCCGCGCGTATCGTGGCCCACGACGTGGAACGAGTCTTGCCGATATCGATGCCGATCACGGCGATCGCGGTATTGGCCCCTGGCCAGCTTATCGCTGGCGGGGGCAGGAGCACGGCCGGGCCACTCCCCTACCCGACAATTCTGGCGATCGCAGCTGGGACATCGGCCGCCACCGAGAACGGACTCGTTTCGACCCCAACCTGCAACCTCACACCACCGGCGCACGGTCGGTGGGCTCCGCGCGAGCTGTCTCGTCCGATTCTGGAGGTAGGGTGAACTGAAGCACCGCGCCGCGAGGTTCATTGGCGGTCGCCCACAGCCGCCCGCCGTGAGCGGCGATGATTGAACGGCAAATGGCCAGGCCCATGCCCATGCCCTCCGGCTTGGTCGTGTAGAAGGCTTCGAACAGGCGGTCCGCATCGTTCTGGTCCAGCCCCATACCAGAATCGCGCACGGTGGCGAGCACGCCGCCCGCGGCATCCGCCTCTGTGCTGATCAGCACCTCCCGTGCTCCCTCGTCGACGCCGCTCATGGCCTCGACCGCATTGAGGATCAGGTTGAGGATGACCTGTTGGAGTTGGACGCGGTCGCCGTCCACCGCCGGCAGGCCGGTCGCGAGCCCGGTTTGCAGCGAGACGCCATGCTTCAGAACCTCGCTGCGGGCCAGCGCGATGACCTCGAGGATGGCTTCATTGAGGTCGAACCGACCCCTGCGCGGCGGCGCCTTCTTGATAAGGGTGCGGATCCGGCCGATGACGTCGCCAGCTCGGTTGCCGTCATTAGCGATTTGGCCGAGGATCTCCCGGACCTGGTCCAGGTTGGGCGGCTGAGCGTTCAGCCAGTTCAAGGCGGCGTCTGCGTTGGTGACCACGGCGGCGATCGGTTGGTTCACCTCATGGGCGATCGAGGCCGTCAGTTGGCCCATCGTAGTGACGCGATTGACATGCGCGAGCTCAGCCTGCGCCGCTTGCAAGGCTTCGGAGGCCAGCGCATGTTCGGTGAGGTCACGAACAATCGCGAGCGCGGCCTCGACCTGCTCCGAATGGAGCCGCAGCGGCCAATAGGACACGACCCGGTAACGGCGGCCGACCGGATAGGCAAACCATCCCGCGAAGCTGACGCCCTCTCCTGTGAGACAGCGGTCCAAATACGGTTTGACCTCCTGCTCAAAAAACTCGGTACCCAGCAGATCCCCAACGTGCTGCCCGACGAACCCGTCGGCCCGTATTTGCCAAATCCGCTCGTACACCGGGTTGACGCGCTGAAACCGGTAGTCTCGACCAATGACGGCGATTCCGTCAGGTGAACTCTCGAACACCTGCCCGGTCAGATCCTCCACCCGCTTGCGCTCGGTGATGTCGTTATTGGTCTCCAAGGTCGCGGCGGGATGGCCACGCGCGTCCCGTTGCAGAGACCACCTGCTCGCCACCATCGCCGGTGTGCCGTCTTTCTTCGTGTGGACGAGTTCACCTTGCCAGCGGCCCGTGCGGAGCAACCCCGCCGTGATCTCTTCAAGTGGCACGGGAAAGACCGTCTGCAGGAGCTGGTGAGTGACGTTACCGATGGCTTCCGCTTTCTTCCATCCATACAGTTCCTCGGCGCCACGATTCCAGTAAACGATGACGTCGTCCATATCGCGCACAAAGATGGTGTCGTGGGTGAGGTCGAGGAGGCTGGCCTGCTCGCGCAGCACCAGTTCTCTGAATTGGCCTTGTACGGCGATGAAACCGGCAACGCCGATCGTTACAAGGCTGATAAGTCTGTTTGCAACAGCGATGCTTAGCGATTGCTCGTGCGGCGACAGAACATGGCTTAGTACCGTCAGCGCCATGCATCCCAATGTCGCGAGTACAACACCACGCCACTGAAGAAACCTTGCCGCTGGCAGCACAACGCCGACGTACAGCACGCCGAAAGCGATCTCAGCGGGGGTAACAGTGTCAGCGACGAAGATTCCAACCGCAATGGCGGCGCAAATAACCGGGAGAAAACGCGACGTCAATGTCGTCGCTGAACTCCCACTGGTTTGCACTTGCTGTGTCTGGGGGCCAAGCCGCGCCAGAGCGATGCGGACGCTTTCAGTGCCGCGACTGGGTCGGTCCCGTTCGTTCGGCCAATCGGGCATGCTGACGCTCCCACTCCAGAGCGATGGAGCAAAGCCTCTGGCTCGCACCGCCAGTCACCCATTTGCAAAGTCAGTCTGTCCCAATCTACCTTGCGGGTAAAGCGGCAGCAGCGGAGTGCTGGCGAGGCAGAACAGCGCGGCGCAGGTCGAGAAGACTACCGGCGGGCGACCTTCGATGACCCGTTCCCTGCTCGCCGTCCAGCGTGCCAAGTCTCGGCTGGGCCAACGTCCGGTGGCAAGTATGCTGCCGATCAGGGGATGGCCCTCGACCAGTCGCAATGGAGAGGAACCGGAAGACGTATATCCGTTCCGGGATTTCCGGTTATGGCCCGTTTGAGACCGCGGACGATGTCTGGTGTCCGGTCGCTATGGAGGCGAAGCGGACGTAAGGCGGACATGGCGAAATCGCCGCGACTGACCCCGAAGCGGACCTGCCCGACTTGCAGAATCGGGGTTCTGCGCGCGTCGTTATCGATCGCAAGATCTGCCCCGCAGGAATGACGCTCTTGATTTGGAGCGGTCCTCCGTTAGAAAGCCCGGTCTACAATCACCTCACGCTTCTGGTGCGGTAGCGCAAGGTCGCAAGCGCCGGACCGATGCCAAGGCGCTCGGCCTCGACTACCAGGTTGGCAAGGTTGCTGGTCGTATCCTGTCCGGGTTGGCAGCGACCATATGCACCGAGAGCGCGTCCATATCGGACGAAGAAGTTGGCCCAAGGCAACGGTTCTGGCCGCGTATAATCCTCGAGCGCCGCACTATAACGCTCCGCGCCGTCCCAATCCTCAGAGTCTAGCGACGCGTCGATCGCGTAGCGAAAGAACCACAAATGATTGTGGCCCACCGCGCCTTTGCGGAGAATCTCCTCGCCTTCCGTCAGCGCCGCATCACGTTCAATCGGATCCTCGGTCATCACCGCAAGGTAGCCGAGGATCCACGGGCCCGCGAAGTTGAGCCCAGCTTCGCGGCTGATCGCCAAGGCACGGTGCAGAACCTCGATCGCCTCCGTCCTACTCGCTTCCGCGCGAGCGACCATGGCCAGATCGCGGAGGCTGGTCGCCTCGAACCTTTTGGCGCCAAGCTGCCGAGCGAGGATCAGGGCCCGCTCGGCATGCATCTTCACACGTGCAAACTCGCCGGTCGTGCGAAACACGGTGCACGCCGCGATGTGGGCGATGATTTCCGCCCGCTGATGCCCGACCCGCGCCGCCAACTCGACCGCCATCTGGGTCGTCGCGAGCGCGTCGGAGAAATCATTGAGATACACTTGGGTATGCGCGACCATGCTGAGATTGGCGACTTCGATGCGCCCGGCGCCGGACGCGCGCGACAGCTCCGCGCACCGGCTGAAGTGCCGATGGGCACTGGCCATCCGACCGCGCGCGTATTCGGCATCGCCCAAGCCGCCAAGAGCACGCGCCTGCATCTCTGGCGAATTGGCTCTTTGGGCGCAATCGAGCGCAAGCTCATGCTCCTGCAGGCACTCGACGAGTCTTCCGAGGGGGAAGTGAAGATTGCCGCGCAGATGGTGGATCCGCGCTCGCCCCGCGAGGTCGTCGATAGCGGCCGCGGCCGCGGCCTTGTTCAGCATTGCAAAGGCCTCATCGAAACGATCCGTCAATCGCAGGCCGGCGGCGAGCCCAAGCCAGGCTCGACATCGCTCGATGTCAACATCGGCGACTGCTAAGGCCTGCTCAAAAGCAGCAATCGATTCTGCGATTGAACCGAAGTCATGCAGGATCTCACCCCAGAGCAGGGATAGTGCACTCACATCGGCCCGCTTCTTCGCCAAGGCAAGCCCGCGCTCGACAAGTCGCCGGGCCCGTTCGACCCGGTACTCGGCCGCTTCCGCCCGGGCCGCTTCCAGGTAGGCTCGGGGAGCGCCGTCGTCATCGCCTCGATCGAGATGCTGTGCACACAAGGTTAGGTCACGGCTCTTGAACCAATCTGCCGCCCGCCGGTGCAACTCGCGGCGCCGCCTCCTGAGCAGGGTGTCGTAGACGCCCGCGTGGATTAGCGCGTGGGCGAAGAGGAACTGATCACCTTGCGGGCGCAAGAGGCGGTGTCGCACTAAGTTCGCGCAGTTCAACCCCGGCTGGTCGAGCAGGGTTGCCAACGCTTCGGCAGTAAAGCGCTGGCCGAGAACTGAGGCCGCTTGCAGCGCTCGTTTGTCGGGCAACGCGAGCCGATCCAAGCGAGCCTGTACTAAACTTCGGATCGACCCCGGGATGGTGCCCTCGGCGCTGTCCTCGGCATGCCGCAACAGTTGCTCCAGAAACAGCGGATTGCCGGCGGCCCGTTCGACGCAGCGCTGGGCGATCTCGCCGAGTGTGTCGAGATAGGCAGCGGCGAGTCTGTTGGCTTCACGCGGCGGGAGGGAGCCGAGTTCGATCGTCACGATCGGCTGGTCGGCGATCGTCGCGCGCCGGAGCTCACGGAACGCGTCGGGCTCGAGCCGCGAGGTCATAACGAGAAGCGCCGGACACCCAGGAATTGTCTCGGAAAGGTTCGCTGCATGATCGAGAGTCATCTGGTCAGCCCAGTGCAGATCCTCAATCACGAGAAGCCGAGGACGACGGCCACTCGCGCGGGTGACTAGCTCGGCGACCGTCGCCCGCTTGCCGCGGTTGCGGGCCGCGTTGTTCATCGCATCATAGAGCGTACGCAGCTCGGTCGATTGCGGCACATTCAGGAGGTCGTTCAGGTACACCCGCCGCTCATCAGCAAGCATGCCATCCTTGAGGGCCTTTTCAGCCGCTGCGTCGATCTCTTCTTGGCTGCTCTCGCCCATCAGGCCGAGCAGGCTACGGACGAGCGAGCGGATTGCGTCTTGGCCTGAGCCCATTCCGAAGTCGAGCACCAGCCCGCTGTGACAGGCGAAGTTCGCTCGCTCGGCCTTTACCTGGAACTGCTCAATCAGACGGGTTTTGCCGATTCCGGCTTCCCCGTGAATGTAGATAGTGCCGCCGTGTCTCGTGCTCCGGCAGTGGGCCAGCGCTGCTTCGAGCTGCTGCAGTTCGCGTTGCCGTCCAACAAAGACTTGACGCTCCGAACGGGCCGGCTCGCGAAAGGCGCGCAGTCGCCACGCCCTGACGGGCTTCGCGAGGCCTTTGATGGCGAGCTCGCCGACCTCGGAGCAGTCGACCCGTTCGGCGAGTGCCCTGTGGACTGAATCCGAAATGAGGATCTCGCCCGTGGCCGCCTTATCCGTCAGACGCGAGGCGAGGTTCACGGAGTCGCCGGTCACCGTGTATTCAAGGTGGCGCGCGCTCCCAGTGCCGCTCGCAATAACCTCGCCGCTGGCAATGCCGATGTGTACCCCAATAGGGCGGCCGAGCTCGGCCGCAAGCAAGGGCACGCGGCGCCCGATTTCGAGGGCAGCCCGGACGCATCGCTCTGGGTCGTTGCCATGGGCCAGCGGAGCCCCGAATACCGCCATTACGCAATCGCCGATGTGCTTGTCGACAACTCCGCCGTGATCGGCGACGCTTGCATCGGCAAGGTCGAAGAAGCTTCCGAGTAGGGCGTGGACTTCTTCTGCATCAAGTTCGTCGGCGAGCTTCGTATAGCCGGCGAGATCTGCGAAGAGCACTGTCACCTGCCGCCGCTCAGCCTCCGGCAGCGGCGAAGCCACCACCGATATCGAGGCCGGCGCGCCCGGGACAGAAAGGGGCGTCAGCGCTGCTGCATCACGCAACGCTGCGATCGCGGCAATCAGTTTGCGGCGGTGGCCGACCGAGGTGACGCCAACCCCGATCAGATCGTCGGCGGTCAGGTGGGCAAGAACCTCGGCGTCGATGTCGTTCTCGCGGAACGCCTGCTCGTACTGCCCCAATCCCAAACCGTGCAGCCAAGCCGCAACGTTCATGGGTGCCTCCTGACTCGGTTGCTCCGTAGAGCACCAGCTCCTTCAGCCTACCCCAAAATTTCACCACAGGCGCGTCCAAATCACTAGTCTAGCTAAGTTGCACTCCCTCGGGGAGCGCCCCGATCTTCGGAACCGCCTCGATGCACGCTTGTGACTGTCCCGAATAGCCTCGCCGACCTTAAGCTGCGCGGATCCGCGACAGGAAGGCGCCAACATTCGCGCGCATTGTATCTACTTGCCGACCAGTTCCTCGGCCGAGTCCAGTACCATGCCCGCGGCAGCGCCGGTGTCGGAGGCGGCATGGTTGACACCAACGATGTTGTTCGAGACGTCGCCCGTGCCGCGTGCCGCTTGCTGGACGTTGCGACTGATCTCCTAGGTCGCTGCACCCTGCTGCTCGACGGCCGATGCGATGGCCGTTGAGATCTCCCCGATCGTACCGATGATGCCGGTGATCTTCTGTATGGCGCCCAACGTTTCGTTGGTGACGCCCTGCATGGCTACGACCTGGGCGGCGATCTCCTCGGTGGCACGCGCCGTCCGGCTAGCCAAGCTCTTCACCTGCGATGCAACGACGGCGAAGCCTCTGCCGGCCTCGCCGCCACGCGCTGCCTCGATCGTGGCGTTGAGCGCCAGGTGATTGGTCTGGCTGGCGATGTCGCAGATCAGCTTGACTACCGCGCCGCTCTTTTCCGCTGCGTCGGACAGAACCTGGACCGCCGCATCGGTGCGCGTCGCCTCCTCGACCGCACGGCCGGCGACCTGGGCGGATTCGTTGACCTGGCGGCTGATCTCGGTAGTCGAGGAGCTCAGCTCTTCCGTCGCCGCCGCAACTGCCTGAACATTGGCCGGCGCCTGCTCCGAGGCGCCGGCTACGGTCGTCGCCTCCCGGTCTGTTTCTTGAGCTGTGGCTGACATACCGTGCGCGGTATTGCGCATCTGCCTGCCGAGACCGCCTGGCTGTCGCGCTGGGCCAGCACGCCGCGCTCCAACTCATCAGCCATTTTGTGCAACGCTGCCGACTTGTCGACCTCTGCCCGCTGCTTCTGCTGCTCCTGCTCGGCCTTGACACGTCCAGCATCAATCATGTTGTCACGAAACACCTCGACCGCTTTGGCCATGTCCCCGAGCTCGTCGCCACGATCGGCCGGATTCGTCACCTTGGTGTCTCCGGTCGCGAGCCGTACCATGAGCCCCGTCATCGTGCGCAGAAGCAGAACGATGCCGCGGGCGATCGGCCAGGCGCAAGCGGCGAGCATGATCATGAGCACGCCGACGCCCAGCAGGGTCTCCCGGACCCGCGACATGAAGATCGCTTCGATGTCATCGACATAGACACCAGTGCCAACCACCCAGTGCCAGGCTGATACCTTGGCGGCATAGCCGATCTTGGGCTTCGGCTCTGTCTCGCCGGCGCGCGGGAAGGCAAAGCGAACGAAATCGCCGCCTCGCTTGGCCGCATCGAACATGTCACAATTGTAGCGGACGCCATTCGCGTCCACCGCGTCCATCCGTAATTTGCCTTCGAACTCGGGCTTCGGTCCCATGACCTCCGTCACGCCATTCTCGTTGAAGACGAAGAAGTAGTAGCCGTCGCTGTAGCGGATCGGACGCAACAACGCCTTGGCCCTCTCTCTTTAGCCTCGGCCTCCGACAACTTGCCGGAAGCCCCATTCTCCACAAGAGGCTGCAGCATAGAGATAACGGTTGACACCTCATTGCGCATTGCCGACTGGCGTTCCTCAACCATCGCGGCATGCAAATAATGAGCTGCAGGACGAAGCCGATCAGGGGGACCAGAACAGCTGCACCGACCAGTAGTCCGATACGACGCGCGATTGTCAGCCGCGCGACTAGATCTCACCTACGTTTCCTCCCTGACTTGAGTCGCCCGTGAGGGAAGGAAACGCAAATGAATAAATTTCTCCTGGCCCTCGCGTTGCTCGCGAACCTGTCGACCGAAGCCGTTGCTCAGCACGCTGGCACCGACCAGGACGAGAAGGCTTGCATCCACGATGTTCAGCGGTTCTGTCGCAAGTGGATGGATCAAGGCGATTTTACAATTCTGGCCTGCCCGAAGGAACATGGTACCAGGCTGCATCCGCCTTGCCGAGATGTGCTGATCAGCCGCCGGCAATAGTCGTGTGAGTCCGCAATCAATCTGGTTTCGGTTCTGCAATCCGCTTTGAATCTGAGCATGCATTACGGACGTCAGCGGGCCTTCAACTGGTCGCCAAGAACTCGAGCCAGATCCGACCTTCAAATCCGACCGTGCCCAAGCGCAGGGAACGGTCGACGGTTCGGCGTCGATCCGCTTAAGCCGCCGAACTCCGCCTATCGGCTGTCCGGCGGCTTACAGTTCGGACGCAGCCTTCACGCGGCGCGCGCGGCTCGAAGGGTGCTTAATGTGCCATTCCAAAGCTCGATCCGGGCCTGGATGCTGTTACACGCGGCGCGCAGCGCACGTTCGTTTCTCTGCGGCGACTCCGCGACCAGGCCTTCGAGCAGTTCCCTCCCCATTGGACCGTGACTGTCGCCATCGAGCTCGATGTGCCGCTCGATGTAGTAGACGAAATGACGCAAGCGATCCTTGTCGTGCTTAATGCCAGGGAGCGTCTTTTGAAGTCTGCTAAACATTTCGGGGATAATGTCTTCGCGACCATAAAAGAATGCGGCCAAGACCTCTTCCGTCGACCCCGACTGGGCCAGCGTCATCGTATGCGCAACAAAGGCTCGGACATGAGGCGGCACGCCGGTCCGCACCATCCCCCCTTCAACCGACGTACCGACGCGCGCCAGCGAACGAAACGCTTCAAATTGGCGGGTGCTGGCTCCGACGTCGGCCATGGCACGGAGGTAAAGATCGAGGTGGCTGACATAGGAGCCATCCAAATCGATATCGGTCTCCTCACCAATCACGATGTCATTGATCAGGCGCGCAGCCCGCGCATTGTCTGCAGGAAACCACGGCACTCTTGTGCATGTCAGGTCTTGCTGCAGCCGCTTCAGCAGCGACATGAAATCCCAGACCGCGAAGACATGATCTTCCATGAACCGCCGCAGATCGTCGACAGAAGAAACCTCCGCGTAGATGGGATGGTTCAATAGCCCGGCGCGAAGGGAAGCTAGATGGTCACGAACCTGTTTCGACATGCTTGACCTCTATTTGGCGTGTTGACCTTGGCTCTGGGTTGAAGGATGAGCCCGGCTTAGGAGCCCTCATCTCTTTCCTGTGGCGCCCGATACAAGTCACTATCAGTCGTGCGTGATGCGGTTTGACTATGAGTGACAATAGCGCGCGTCGTCCTTTGTGGACGACGCTAGATGGAACGGCGGGATGCAGAGGCGAGCCGTATGCCGAGCAGCAGCTTTTTTGTCGGGAGAGTCTAAATCAGGTTAGGTCTGCAACAGCGGAGTCGTCTAAATGCGTTGTGCGCGATCCGCGCACACCTCATTCTGACTTTGAATTTAGATTCCTGACTTTAAATTTACCCAGGCACGGCTCGCGCAGAGTCTCGCGTAGAGTTGAGCAACGGACTCGCAACCGGCAGTAACGAGCTCGTCAAGGTTCGTAGCGCTTCTTCAAGGCCAACGCCACCTGCGAAGAGCATCGCGGCTGGGAGCGATCTCTCTGACGGAGAATGGTTATGGTGCGTAAGACAATTATCGCGTTATTGGCAGTCGCGTCCGTTGGCCTGGCTGCGCCGACAATGGCATTGGCGCGTGGCGGCGGAGGTGGCGGTGGTGGCGGCCACGGAGGTGGCGGTATGAGCGGCGGCTCTGGCGGCGGCCACGGTGGTGGCTTTGGTGGTGGCGGTTTCCATGGTGGCGGCTTCGGTGGCGGAGGTTTTCACGGTGGCGGGGGTGGCGGCTTCCATACCGGGGTGGCTGGCATTTTCCACGGCGGTGGATTCCATGGTCGTGGTTTCCGCGGCCGCGAATTCGGCTTATTCCCATACGATTATGACGACCATGCTTATGATTATCCGTATGGGTACGGTTATTATCCATACGCCTATAACGACACGTACAGTGACAACGGCAGCTGCCACGTGGTTCATCGACGCGTTCACACAAAACAAGGCTGGCGTCAGGAACCCGTTCAAGTCTGCGGTTGATGGACTGTCGTAGATCGTCGTGGCGGTCTGTAGTCGTTCGTTGAAGACCAAAAATCGATCACGCTGCGATCACTGCCGGCCTCGGCGCTATCTTGCGCTGAGGCCCGCGGGCCGGATTAATCGCAACGCGCAATGCCTGCTTACAAAGTTGCCTCCAGGGATCCACACCGATGAAGAACCGCTTACGCGTTTGTGGAGCGAAGGCCCCTGGAGTCGACGCGGTCAATAGCCCAAAGCTACGGTTGCCTGGCGAGCAATCCCGTTGCCGTCACGCTGTTCGTCATCAGTAGCCTCACCTGCACACTCGCCCCATCGTTTCCGGTGTTGCTGGCGGGCCGCCTCCTTCAGGGCGTCGGCGCAGCGAGCACAGCGATGACGTTTGCCATCATCCGCAACCTGTTTGACAGCAACACCGCGCGTGCGAAGATCGCCGATATCATGGCGGCCATTAATGTTGTGGTCGTGGCCGCACCCGACGGCGGCGCCACACCGTTGGCACTCGGCATCTGGCGTTTGATCCACGCGACACAGGCTGGGGACGTCTCGTTTTGCCGTTCAAGGTTCTGACTGGAACCGTCGAGAGCGCACGGATCAATTTCGCCGAATTGAGAGAAATCATGAGGCTTTTGAATGATGGACTCGTCATCGGTTCTACGGATATCGACGGGCTGTTGGGCCTCGAAGCATATCTCGGCGGCCGACTCGAAGTCCGGCGGAATCACAACGCCGTGACACCGCGTAACAACACGGCTCCTCCTTCAGAATATAGATGCGGAAGAGGAGTCCTGCGAAAAGGCCTTCACGGAGTAGCGATGACGATGTTGCGACAATGACCATTGTTGCCGGCATGCTTGCGGCAATTCCCAAATAGCCAACTCAAACTCTTCCAGTAGCCAACTCCAACCTTTGAAAGGACACTTCCATGGTCAACCAAGACGATCTTCGGCCAAAGTATCCATTGAATCGACGCACATTCGTGAGCATGGTGGCTGCGGGGGCGGCAAGCACTCTTGTCCAGGGCGCCGCAGCAGCAGCGCAGCCCGCGCCGAAGGCCCGAAACGTCGTCCTTGTACACGGGCTGTTCGCCGATGGGTCAAGCTGGTCCGAAGTGCTTGCACGATTGCAGGCAGCGGGGCTCAATGCCACGGCCGTGCAAAACCCCCTGACAACGCTGCCTGACGCGGTAGCCTCGGCGCAGCGCGTGCTGGCGCGGCAGGATGGTCCGACGGTGCTGGTTGGGCATTCCTTCTCCGGAATGATCGTCACGGAGGCCGGCATGCATCCAAACGTGTCGGCTCTTGTCTATGTGGCGGCGCGCGCGCCGGATGCGGACGAGGATTACACGGCATTGGCCAAAACGTTTCCAACACCACCGGCGTCCGCCGGCATTGTCTTTGACGGCGATGAAGGACGTCTCACCGAGGCAGCCTTCTTGCGGGATTTCGCAGGCGACCTGCCGGAAGCGGAAGCGAAGGTCCTCTGCGCGGTCCAGCAGCCGTTCCACAAGGCCTTGCTCACGGGCAGGACGACTCAAGCGGCCTGGCGGTCGAAGCCGAGTTTCTATGCCGTGTCCACGGAAGACCGTACAATCAATCCCGATCTCGAACGCTTCATGGCCAAGCGCATGGGTGCCAAGACCATCGAGGTGAAGGCCAGCCATCTCTCGCTGATCTCTCACCCCGACGAGATCAGCCGGTTGATCCTGGAAGCCACCGGCGGACAGCCTGCTTAAGGCGAACGCTCTCGCGCACGACTTCTTCGACGACGTGTCGCGGCGAAAGCGCAGTCCCAAACAACGAAACCCCGGCGAAGGACGCTTACATGCTATGGCTAATCTGTATTCTACAAAAGTAACGGCGAGCCCGTCACTCTTCGGTCCGCAGCCAAAACGAGCGGCTCGACCTCAAGCTGCCACGGCCCAGGCCCGGCGCCTCTGGAATGAAACACAGCTGAAAGCCTCCAAGCCAATCCAAATGACTCTTGACCCCTGCGGTGCCGCCTGAATATCGCACGAGTGCGTGAACGCGGAATATCGATTCAGGACAAGGGTTAACCAAACGTCGCCTCCCCATCCCTACGGAAAGTCATTCAATGCCAGACACCACTGCCAAGCTACTTGCCGTCACAGTCACGTGCGCCCTGCTGAATGTGTCCCCCGCCGCCGCGCAGCAGCAGGGACCATCGCGTATCCGCGGAACCATCGGAAACGTCGATGGCAATAACCTCACTGTCACCGCGCGCGACGGATCCACGCAGAAGATCGCCATGGCGAGTGACGTTGTCGTGACTGGTCTCGTCAAGACCACGCTCGCCGACGTGAAGCCCGGCTCCTACATCGGCATAACCGGAATGCCCCAGGCCGACGGTAGCCAGAAAGCGATCGCAATCCACATTTTTCCTGAATCGGCGCGCGGCACTGCTGAGGGTTTTCGCCAATATGACTTACGCCCGAGCAGCACCATGACAAACGCGACGGTCGCGCAGGAAGTCGATGCTAACGACGGCAAGTCTCTCTCGGTCAAATACAAGGACGGCGAAAAGACTGTTGTCGTTTCACCAGATACGCCGATCGTCAATTTTGTGGACGGCGCCAAGAGTGAACTGAAGGCTGGCGCCAAGATCATTGCGTTCGTCGCCAAGCAGAGCGACGGCACGCTATCCTCGAAGCGCGTTTTGGTCGGTCGTGACGGCATCACGCCGCCGATGTGAGGGATAACCATCGAACACGGGCGATCGAATGGCACGCGGCCGTGCGCGGCGGGGACATCATTCAGTGCATCGCTTCTGAAGAAGCCAGAGGCATCGTATCCGAGATCGGACGGCCTCATCACGGGCGCGACCGCCGGAATACGAACACACTAGACCTCTCAGTCTCCATCATCAATCAGTCTGCACTTGCGCTAAGGGCATCTCCATGTTTATCCGCTCGCTATTCACCCTCGTTGCTCTTGCGCTTTTCGCGGGTTCCGCAATCGCTCAGGATATTCCGGCCAAGCTTGCACCCGTGGGGAAAGGCCCGCTGGTCGGCAAGTACGCGGCCAAGGGCGTTCAGATATACGTCTGCAGCGCAAAAGGGAGCGCAAACGAATGGGATTTCGAGGCCCCTGAGGCCGAGCTTATCGACGCGAGGGGCCGACTGTTCGCCAAGCACTATGCCGGTCCGACCTGGGAAGCTCTAGATGGCTCGAAGGCCGTCGGCAAGGTTTTAGCAAACGAACCCGCTCCGAAGGCGGGCGCGATTCCCTGGCTGCTATTGTCGACGCAATCCTCGGGATCCGGGGTCCTTGGCGGCGCGCACTTCGTCCAACGAGTCAACACCTCTGGGGGTGTCGGGCCGACTGGCGCGTGTCCGAAGGCCGGAACAGAGCAGCGTGTCGCTTACACGGCCGACTACATCTTTTACAAGTGATTGTTGACCGGGCATCGAAGGTGTCAGCGACCTTCGAAGTCCGCCAAGGAGCGAGGCAGGCCGCCGACCCCGCTGTGGCACCACTCACTTAACATCGAAGCGAAGAGCCCAATTGATATCGAGTTGCCGAGGTACTGGCACGGGCGGTTGCTTCAAGAACATTGGCGTTGAGGTAGGAGCAATACATGAAACACGCGGCCGCTTTGCTGTCATTGGCGACGTCAGTTCCCCCGCATTTGCTTCATCAAGAGCAGGTGCTGGCGGCGGCCCGGAACATCCTCAGCCATCGCTATCCCGAGTTCGACACTCTCTCCAGCATTTTCGCAAATACCGGCGTCATCAACCGCTACGGCGTCAAACCGATCGAGTGGTATTTCGAACAGCGTGGCTGGCCGGAACGTACCGTGGCCTTTCTGGAAGGAGCAGAAGCTCTGTTCATCGATGTCGCACGTAAGGCAATCGAACGGGCTGCGCTGACAGCAAGCGATATCGATACCGTTGTCACGGTTTGCTCGACGGGGATCGCAACGCCGAGCCTCGAGGCCCGCGTCGCCGGGAAGATTGGATTCCGATCCGATGTATCGCGCGTACCGGTATTCGGGCTGGGCTGCGCGGGCGGTGTAACAGGCCTCTCGATTGCATCGCGGCTGGCGCGAGCACGGCCCGGCACCAACGTGCTCCTCGTCGCGATTGAGCTTTGCACGCTGGCCGTTCGTCACGACGAGTTGACCAAGGCAAACATCGTTGCCGCCAGCCTGTTCGGCGACGGCGCCGCCGCCGTCGTGCTGCGGGCGGGCGATGGTGGCGCGACGCGCATCACGGGGACCGGCGAGCATCTCTGGCCGGACACGCTGGACGTCATGGGATGGAAGATTGATCCGGAAGGGTTCGGGGTAATCTTTCAGCGAACCATTCCGGATTTTGTCAGGACCAATATGAATCCGGCCATCAGCGGAATTCTCGCTTTGATGGATCTTTCGATTGGCAACATCGATCGCTTCATATGCCATCCAGGCGGCACCAAGGTTGTGCTCGCGCTGGAGACCGCTCTGGTCCTCAATCAGGGCGCGCTTGACCATGAACGCAGCGTTCTTGCCGATTTCGGAAATATGTCAGCTCCGACGGTGTTGTTTGTGCTCGAACGCGCCCGGGCGCGCGGCCTTCCACCTAGATCACTCCTGACCTCGCTCGGACCAGGCTTCACCGCAAGCTGCGTCGCATTGCAGCACGCGGCATGAGCCTTGCTGCTGCCATTCTCGCCTTAGTCACGCTGCAGCGTGTCGGCGAACTTGTTCTGGCCCGCTACAATACTGGCAAGCTTCTGGCACGCGGCGCCATCGAGACGGCGGCAGGGCATTATCCGCTGGTGGTCGCGCTACACACGGCCTGGCTCATCGCGTTGTGGGCGTATGGGCGCGATCAACCGGTCAACTTTGTTGCGCTCGGACTGTTCATCGTTCTGCAGGGTCTTCGCCTCTGGGTGATCGCCATACTTGGCCCAAGATGGACGACACGCATCATGGTGGTGCCGGGCGAAACATTGATCTCGGCTGGTCCCTACCGATATTTTTCACATCCCAATTACGCTGTGGTCACAGCAGAGATCGCCATTCTCCCAGTGGCGCTCCGCCTGCCCCTGATAGCGCTGATCTTCACGATCCTGAATGCGGTCGTGCTTAGCATCCGCATTCGCGCTGAAGCACGAGCGCTCTCCGTCGTGCACGAGCGGCCATCTCGCGCCGTCCAATGAGCAATCAAGGATCCCGAAAGGAAACTCCGAGCACCGCCACCTGGCTGGGCTTCCTGTTGATGTGCCTTGGAATGTTCATGGCCATTCTCGATATTCAGGTCGTCGCCACATCGTTGCCGACAATCCAGAACGCACTTGGAATTTCGCCTGACGCGATGAGCTGGATCCAGACCGCATACCTGATCGCCGAAATTGTCGCGATACCACTGACTGGCCTGTTGACGCGTGTGCTGACGTTACGTTGGCTGTTCGTCGCAGCCATCATGCTGTTCACGGTCGCTTCGGTGGGCTGCGCCTTCAGCGCCGGGTTCGGGATGCTGATCGCTTTCCGCGTGGTGCAGGGGTTTGCCGGGGGGACGCTGATCCCGGCGGTTTTCTCGGCCGTGTTTCTGCTGTTTCCGGTTCGCCTCCATTCCGTTGCAACAACAGTCGGCGGCGTGGTCGCCGTCCTCGCACCAACGGTTGGACCCGTTGTCGGGGGCTGGATCACACAAACCTATTCATGGCACTGGCTATTCCTGATCAATATCGTTCCCGGGTTGGTCGCGGCAGCAGTGACGCCGTTCCTGCTGCCACGCGGAGCGATCCGTCTCGCCGATCTGGTGAAGCTCGACGGCGTTTCGCTTGTCTCGATGGCAACAGGTCTTGCAAGCCTCGAGATAGGACTTATGGATGCACCCCGCTTCGGATGGTCATCTCCGTATTGCGCCGGGCTATTTCTCGGCGGCGCCGCCTGCATCGCCCTTTTCGTGCACCGAACATTGCGAGCTGCATATCCAGTCGTAGAGCTTTCTACCCTGAAAGAGAGCTCGTTCGCGGTCGGTTGCGCGCTGAGCTTCTGTCTCGGTGTCGGCTTGTTTGGATCGGTCTATCTGATGCCGGTCTTCCTGGCGTTTGTCCGCAGCCACAATGCATTCGAAATCGGCTTTATCATGCTGGTGACCGGTGTTGCACAGCTGGTGACAGCTCCTTTCGCAGCTGCACTGGAAAGTCGCGTCGGCGCCCGGTGGCTGACCGGCATAGGCTTCTCGCTGTTTGCGCTAGGCCTTGGAATGAGCGCCTTTCAGACCCGTCTTGCTGATTTCGACGAGATGTTCTGGCCTCAGGTCGTGCGAGGCGTCGCGATCATGTTTTGTCTTCTGCCGCCAACCCGGCTGGCGCTGGGCACATTGTCTGAAGCGCAGGTACCAGACGCGAGCGGCCTGTTCAATCTGATGCGGAATCTTGGCGGCGCGATCGGTATCGCGCTCGTCGATACGATCCTTTACGGGCGAACCATTGTGCATGCGGACGATCTCCGCGACCGCCTGCTTGCAGGTGACGTGACGGCGGCGCAGGCGATCGGACTAAGTCCAGAATTGTTCGCAAGCAGGCTTCCGGGGCCGCCTGATGCGCGTACCGTGGCATTTGTCCGTCCTATGGTTGAGAAGGCTTCCTTGGCTCTGAGCACCAATGAAGCGTGGGCCTTCCTTGCTTGCGTGGCGCTCCTGGGATTGCTGCTCGTGCCATTTGCACGGCAAAGGAAGGCCTGAAATTGCTTCGACATCCCGCGACGTGAGGACCACGCCGATTCGACCTAGTGGTGCGTGGCGGGTGGGTCTAGCATCTTCAGTCACCCCGGGATCCTGATGAAGAGGAAGAGGACCGACCGTCGAACCTCCGGTCGTGCCTCAGCCGGACGACGACTGAGCATGATTCTTCAGGATTGGCATATCTTGAGTTTCGGAAATAGCCGGCACATTCGGTTGGGCGCTTAGCCCGAACGCCGAGTCGGGCCTGAAATGGTCCGGTCATGTGGTGGACCGGAAGTGGTCGCCCTGAGGCCAAAACGGCCATGTGGGTTTACTGCGCATTCCGCTGATCGTGGGCGTATTTTCGCGCTCAGGTGGGCGCCGAATTCGCGCGATCTGGGCAATTCGGATGCTGACTGTGAAGTGGATCCAGGATTGCTTCGCCGGCATTGCCATACGGGCAGCACTCAATTGTCGCCCGGACGTCAACAGATTCCCCGGTCTCCTTGTATTTCAAGTTCGCGGACCGCGCCGTGCCGAAGCTACCGCCCTAGTGACCGTCCTTTCACGATGGTGTGTTTGCAGGGGTCGCGCGCTTGCCCTTTTCATAAGCAAGCTTATCATTTTCATAAGCAAGCTTATCATAAGCTTACGTAGGAGTTTTGGCTATGGAAGTCGGATCCCCCACGCTCGGTTTTCTGCTGCACGAAGTCGCGCGGCTGCTCAGGAAGAGGTTCGAGCAGATTTCCCGTGAATCCGGGCTAACGCGATCGCAATGGCAGGCGCTGGCGTATCTCGATCAGAACGAAGGCGTTAACCAAAGCGGATTAGCGGAACTCCTCGACGTGGAGCCGATCACGCTTTCGCGCATCCTGGACAAGTTGGAGGCCTGCGAACTGATCGAACGACATCCGCATCCGTCCGACCGGCGCGTCTGGATCCTCCGGCTTGCACCGGCAGGCCGGCTAAAGCTGATGCAGGCGCGTAAGCTCGGCGAGGTAGCCCGCCGCGAGGCATTGGCCGGCTTGTCCGAGGCGGAGGGTTTGCGCCTGCTGGATACCCTGAAGATCTTGAAATTCAACCTCACCGAAGCGTGCTGCTCATCGGTGGAAAAGCAGAAGCGAGCAGGTCATGGTTAGTACCGGCCAAGCAAGTCCGAAACCGCACGGCGCCGAAAAGCCTGTCCCCGAAGGCGGTTCACGAGGCACGCAGGACAGGGTCCATCCCTTGATGTGCCATCCGCCGGAGGCACGGGACGCTCCAGATACTGACGCAGCTGCCGAGCCGGCCGCGAAAGGGCGTCCGAGTGGGCGCGAGTGGTCAGGCGAACCTCATCAGTTGCCTGCGTCGGTCGTCCCGAAAAGATCCCGCAAGCGGATTGTGATCTTTGCGCTGTTGCCGGTGGCACTGATCGCTGGCGGCTATCTCTACGTGACGGGCGGCGCGGTCATGTCGACCGACAATGCCTATGTCCAGGCCGACACGGTCGGGCTATCGACCGACGTTTCCGGGATCGCTACAGAGGTCCAGGTTCACGACAATCAGCAGGTCGCAAAGGGTGAGGTGCTGTTCAAACTTGACGATCTGCCGTTCCGGCTGGCGCTGGATCGCGCAGAAGCCCAGATCGGGACTACGCGCAACGATCTCCTTGCACTGCAGGCCAGCTATCGCAACATGCAGACCCAGGTCGAGCAGGCGAAGATCGACGTCGATTTCAACAACGTCAACTTTAAGCGCCAGCAGCAGTTGATCACCAACGACTTCACCCCACGGGCGACTTTCGACGCGGCCCGCAATACGTTGCAGGCATCGCAGCAAAAGCTGGCCTCGCTGGAAGCGCAGCTTGCCGGCATCGCCGCAAACCTAAACGGCAATCCGGATGCACCGATCGAGGATCATCCGCGCTACAAAGACGCGTTGGCCGCCCGCGACGAGGCCGCGCGTCAGCTCGCGCATACCACCGTGAAGGCACCCTTCGCCGGCATTGTAACCAATGTGCCGTCGTTGCAGCCCGGCCAGTATCTCGCTGCCGCGGCAACCGCATTCAATATCGTGTCGACCGATCATGTCTGGGTTCAAGCCAGTCCAAAGGAAACGGAACTGACCTATGTCAAGCCTGGACAGAAGGTCACGGTCGACGTCGATAGCTACCCCGGTGAGCGATGGGCCGGCACGGTCGACAGCATAAGCCCGGCGTCGGCATCGAGCTTTTCGCTGCTTCCAGCTGAAAATACTAGCGGCAATTGGGTCAAGGTTGTCCAGCGCATTCCGATGCGCATCCGGGTCAACAATGCGCCCGACAAGCCGTCGTTGCGCGTCGGCATGAGCGTGGAATTGAACGTCGACACCGGACACGAACGCGGCCTGCCGGGTTTCATGACCGATCTCTTCGGATCATCGGGAGACAAACATGACTGAGGCAGCCGCAGCCGAGGCTCGGCCGATCAACCGGCCCGCCATTACCGCGTGCGTGATCCTCGCCGTGATCATGCAGGCGCTGGACACCACGATCGCCAACGTGGCTCTCCCCTACATGCAGGGAAGCGTTTCGGCAAGCGCAGATCAGATCAACTGGGTGCTGACCTCCTATATTGTGGCGGCAGCGATCATGACGCCGCCGTCCGGGTTCCTCGCCAACAAATTCGGCCGCCGGCGGGTCCTCATGGCGGCGGTTACCGGCTTTGTTATCGCGTCCGTGCTGTGCGGCATCGCACAGTCGCTGGTCCAGATCGTGGCGTTCCGGCTGCTGCAAGGCTTCTTTGGCGCGGCGCTGGTGCCGGTGTCGCAATCGATCCTGCTCGACATCTATACCCCTGAAGAACGGGGATCGGCGATGGCGCTGTTCGGCGTGTCCGTGATGGTCGGGCCGGTGCTCGGTCCGGTGATCGGCGGCTGGTTGACGGACCATTACACCTGGCGCTGGGTCTTTTACATCAACGTGCCGCTTGGTGCGCTCGCCTTTGCTGGCATCTCGTTCTTTCTGCGGGAAACCAAAACCAGCGCGGCCGCCAAGCTCGATTGGATCGGATTTGGCAGCCTGAGTATCGCCATCGCGGCGATGCAGGTCTTCCTGGACCGGGGTGCGCAACTCGACTGGTTTTCCTCCTTCGAGATCCTGATCGAGGCCGTCGTCGCGGCATCGGCCCTTTACGTCTTCCTCGTCCACACCTTCACGGCCGGCGATTCCTTCGTCAATCCGAGGCTGTTCCTCGACCGCAACTTCACGGTGGGAATGCTGTTCATTTTCATCGTCGGCATCACCTATCTGGCGTCGCTGGCGCTG
Source organism: Bradyrhizobium huanghuaihaiense (assembly GCF_025200885.1). Lineage (NCBI taxonomy): Bacteria > Pseudomonadati > Pseudomonadota > Alphaproteobacteria > Hyphomicrobiales > Nitrobacteraceae > Bradyrhizobium > Bradyrhizobium huanghuaihaiense. The sequence goes on from NZ_CP104172.1 coordinate 9,154,945, forward strand.
ATGACGCCCTATCTGCAGACGCTGATGGGGTACCCCGTCGTCACGGCCGGGCTCGTCATGGGACCGCGTGGGTTGGGGACGATGGTCTGCATGTTTGTGGTCGGCAAGCTGATGGGGCGGATTGATACCAGGGTGCTTCTTTTGATCGGCCTGCTGCTGACGGCGTGGGCCATGTACGACATGACCGGCTGGACTCCGAACGTGTCGCGATGGACGATCGCGGTGACCGGGTTCATCCAGGGCGCAGGGCTCGGATTTCTTTTTGTCCCGCTCACCACGGTCACCTTTGCCACGCTTGCCCCGGAGCAGCGGGCCGACGCAACCGGCCTGTACAACCTCTCACGTAACGTCGGCTCCAGTGTCGGAATCTCCGTCGTTTCGTATCTTTTGATCAGGAATGGCCAAATCAACCACGCCATCATCGGAAGCCATGTCACGGCGGTGAATCCCGGGTTCAGGAGCAGCGTCATCGCGCACGCGTGGAGTCCGTGGACCGCCTCGGGCCGGGCCGCCCTCGATCAGGTCATCCAGAACCAGGCTTCCATCATCAGCTACATCGACGACTTCAAGCTGATGATGATCCTCTCGCTGTGCGCCCTCCCCCTCGTGCTGTTGCTGCGGCGTGCCGCGCCGGAGGGAAGCAGCGACCATGCGATGGTCATGGAATGAAGCGGTATTTCGGCTGTCGACCGTCCGTGGGGCCAGCCGACTAAAAGGAAGGAAACGAGAATGAAAACAATTCTGCTGTCCCTTGCGATGCTCTTGAGCCTATCGACCGGAAGCCTCGCTCAGCACGCTGGCACCGATCAGGACGAGAAGGCTTGCACTCCCGATGTTCAGCGGCTCTGCCGCAAGTGGATGGATCAAGGCGATTTTACCATTCTGGCCTGCCTGAAGGAGAATCGTACCAGGCTGCATCCGACTTGCCGAGACGTGCTGATCAGGCACGGGCAATAGCTTGTGTAAGACCACAATCACTCGGACTTTCGGTTCCGCAACCGCTTTGAATCTGAGCGTGCATGAGACAGGCACGGATTGGAACCAGACGAAGATGCAGGGCGATGCGCCCGTCACAGGCCGGACGCAGGGAGCAGCGATGGTGCCACCACCCTGCATTCGTGGCCGAGCGACCGGATCAAGACCATAGCCAGTCGGACCGGCCTCGTAACAAAAATGGACACGGCTAAACCGACTGGCGATCCGCACTATGGCGCGGCGCATGTTGTTAGCCGAAACATCGACCTCACCGAAGAAACGAACTTCTCCTTCCCGGCCAGCTTCCGCAAACTCAAGCTATTCGGCAGCATCAACGAAACGACTTTTCGGAAGGTTGTCCTCGCGCTTCTCTTCATTTCGGGAGCGCTTTTGGTTCTCTGAGGTGATAGTCACCACGAACGTAGTTCGGTCATAACACCCGACCCTCGTGGAGCTTGCGCATGGACACCGATCGACAGACATTTCCTTGTTCCAAGGGGCGCCGACACGTGTCGATACGACTGTGTCGATGTGCTCCGCGCCGAATTCGCGCCGCGCCTGCGCTGGGGCGGCCCGCGCGTACTCAAACAAAACCGCGATAAAGCGGGCCAAGGTGTCTGGAAGGTAGACGCGTTGCGAGGCTCGGACTCAACGGTCCGGGTGGCGTTCGCCGTATCGTCATGTCGTCCGGCAAGAAGTTCATCTCGTGCGACGTGGCCCGGAACTATGATGCCGGTGTCATATCTTTAGCCAGCTAGGAGTTCTCGCGGACCACCTGCGGGCGAACCGCCGTTCTCTGTGGCGGCACGCTCTTAGTACTTGCCAACACCGGTGTCTCCTCCGATAGGCCCGCAGTCACCTCGATGCGACCGTTATCGATGAGGCCAGTCTTGACGGCGAGGCGTGTGATCCGATTGTCAATGATGGTGTAAACGAAGTTGCCTTCGCCATCCGAACCTACAGCGGTGGTGGGTACGGTAAGCGCATCGGGCCGCCGGTTCATTTCCAGCGACACCTCTGCATACGTGCCCGGATAAAGCCGTTCATTGGGGTTGGATAGATCGATCTCGGTACGCATGTTGCGGGTGTCGGGATCGAGGCGCAGGGAGAAGCGGGTTACCTTGCCGATGAACGGCGTACCGTCGAAGCCAGCCGGCCTGACGATGGCCGGATCGCCGATGTGAACGTGAGGTACGTTCTCGGGAACGTCGCAGAACACCCGGATCGCGTCGATCCGCTGCACCGTGAAAAGTGATCCTGCGGACGGCGTCGCCCGCGTGGCCGTGGCGGCCTGGACCAAATCGCCCCGGTTCACCTGGCGCCGGGCCACTACGCCATCGAAAGGTGCCACGATCTGCGTGTAGGCGAGCAGCGTCTTTATCTTCTCGACCGTCGCGGCGGCGACGTCGACCTGGTTCGCCGCGATGTCGCGGTTCGCCTCTGCAACGCCGAGATCGGCCTTGGCGATATCAGCATTGGCGTGCACCTGATCGAGGGTCCGGTCGCTGATGAACTGCCGTCCTTCACCCAGTTGCTCCCGGTCTTTCGCCAGGGCGGTCTGAAGCGCTACGTCCGCCTTGTTGTGATCCAGTTGCCGGCGCGCGCTCTCCAGCGAACTTCGCTTCGATTCGAGCTCGGCCTTGGCCTCGGCAAGTTCCTGCTTCATTTCGGGAATGTCGATTACCGCGAGCACTTGACCCGCCTTGACGTGATCTCCGATATCGACGCGGACATCGGACAGGTATCCTGAGACCTTGGCGAAGAGATCCGTTTCCTCAAAGGCTTCAAGCGTGGCGTTGGTCTGGAGACGCTGGGCCACTGTGGCGCGGCGCGGACGCACAACCTCGACCCGCGGCAGGTTATCCGGCTTCCACGGACTCACGAGCGATGGTGATGGCGATGCCGCCAAGCGCCAATCGGCAGCGATGCCTGCTGCGCCGACGCCGATGACGACTGCCACGGCCTTGATGCCCGTTTGACTCATGATATTCATGGTGTTGCGCCTCTGAATTCTGTTTCGGCTGCTCGCTTATTCCGCCGCGTGAGCATGGTGCTCTGCGCGTCCGTCGCCACCATCCGACACCGAGGCGAGCCGCGGCTCCGGCTCGAAATAGCGGCTATGAGGGTCGTCGGGATCGAGCGACGCGGAAATTGGGGCACGCCGCGACTGCAGCGTGGCCAAGATCGGCGGCAGGATGATGAGCGTGGCGCAAGTCGCGCCGAGGAGACCGCCGATCACCGCCCGCCCAAGCGGGGCACTTTGCTCTCCGCCTTCGCCCAGGCCCAGCGCCATTGGCATCATCCCGGCCAGCATCGCGAAACTTGTCATCAGGATCGGACGCAGACGACTTCGTGCGCCCTCTATTGCTGCTTCCCAGGGTTCGCGGCCCTCGACCCGGGTGCGCTCAGCGAAGGTCACGAGCAGGATGGCGTTTGCCACCGCGACGCCGATCGCCATGATCGCGCCCATGAAGGATTGGATATTCAGCGTGGTGTGGGTGAGCCAAAGCACCAGTACGACCCCGGCGATGACGGCGGGAATCGTCAACCCGACCGCCAGTGAAAGCCGGACCGATTGGAAATTGGCTGCCAGTACCAGAAGGATGACACCGACCGCCATCAAGAGCCCCAGACGCAGGCCCCCGAACATCTCCGCCATCGGCTGGACTTGCCCGCGCACGGTTACATTCACCCGATCGGGCGGTTTTCCCGTATCCTTGATAGCCTGCTGCACGCGCGCTGCCGCGCGTCCGAGATCCTCGCCCGAGACGTTTGCGCTCAGCGTCAGCATGCGCTGCATGTTGTAGCGGTCATATTCGCCGAGTGCTGTGCTGTCGGTAACGCCGGCAACATTGCGGAGGTCGATCTGTCCGCCCGACCGACGAGCGATGGGGAGGTTCTTTACCTCCTCCAGGGAATTCATCTGGTGCTCGGGGATCTCGACCTGCACCTGATAGCCAATGCCGCTTTTGGGATCGGCCCAATAATTCGCGGAGGTATAACGGCTGGATGACGTGCCTGCGACCACCGATTTTGCCACGTCATCTGTCGTCACTCCCAAAACGCCCGCTCGCTCGCGGTCTACCGTCACCTTTACGGTCGGGTAGTCGAGTTCCTGCTCGAATCCCAGGTCTCGCAACGTCGACACCTGTGCCAGTTTCGATCGAAGTTTTTCGGCGTATTGGCGGCTGTCGGCAAGGTTAGGCCCGCTCACCGCCACTTCGATCGGTGTCGGCGCGCCGAAGCTCATCACCCGGCTGACGATGTCGCTTGGCTCGAATGAGAAGCGTACCCCCGGTAATGCCTGAGGCAATTTCTGACGCAGCCGCTCCTTCAAATCCTCGATGCCGATCCCGGCGCCGCGCTTGAGCTGCACCTGCAGCACCGCTTCCTCGGAGCCGGAACTCCAGAGATAAATCGTATTGATAGGATAATTGGGCGGCTGCGTGCCGACAAAACCAAGGCTGATTTCCACATTGTTCGGCCCGACCTCGCGCTTGATCGCGTCGAGGGTCTGCAGCGCGATCTGCTCGGTGCGCTCGATGCGTGTTCCCGCCGGAGCCCGCAGATGCAATTGGAGCTGGCCGGTATCCACGATTGGAAAGATCTCGGTGCCGAGAGAGCTGCCGACCAGGAGAATGATTGCGCCGCTGATGATGAGATAGGAAAGCACCACGATGCGCCGCCGTTTCATGACGGCGCGCGCAAACCGATCGTACTTGGCACGCAGCCGATCGAAAAACCTCTCTTGCGGCTTGGAATGCGTGCTCGGATTGCGCAGCATCCAGACCGACATTACCGGGACAAAGGTACTCGAAAGCAGATACGATCCCACCATCGAGAAGCCGACGGCCAAGGCTAACGGTACGAACAGGTTGTGCGCAGCGCCGGTCATGAAGAAGGCGGGAATGAACACCGCCAGAATGCAGAGCATGGCCACGAACCGCGGCAGCGTCGTCTCGGCCGTGGCCTCGCTCGCGGCACGGGCAAGGCTGCGGCCATCGGCAAGGCGGGTGTGGATGTTCTCGATGGTGACTGTCGCCTCGTCGACCAGGATACCGACAGCCAACGCCAACCCGCCCAGGGTCATGATGTTAATCGTCTGACCCGACACCCAGAGCGCCGTCACCGAAGCGAGGATCGCGAGCGGAATGTTCAGGACCACGACGAGCGAACTGCGCCAATCCCGCAGAAACAACAGCACCATGAGGCCGGTGAGCACCGCGCCGAGAGCGCCTTCGACAAACAGGCCCTGAATGGCGCGCGTCACGTAAGGGGACTGGTCGAACTGGTAACTGACCTCAACATCATCAGGCAGTACGGATTGGAAGCGTGGCAAGTTGGCTTTGACGGCCTGGACGACCGCGAGTGTCGAGGCGTCCGCCCGTTTGGTTACGGGAATGTAGACCGTGCGTCGTCCATTCAGCAGCGCGTAGCCGGTCTGGATGTCGGCGCCGTCTTCGACCGATCCGACGTCGCGTATGAAGATCGTCTGCGTTCCCTTCGAGCGGATGGGAATGTTGTTCAGGCCCTTGTAATCCCCGACAACGGAGTTGACCGGCACCATCGGCAAGAGGTCGCCGATGCGGACGTTACCCGATGGGCTGACCGTGTTGCCGGCGGCCAATGCATGCACCACCTCGTCGGGCGACATGTTGTAGGAACGCAGCTTGTCGGGATCTACGCGAACGAGGATGGTGCGCTGGCTCGAGCCGAAGGGCGGCGGTGCCGACACGCCTGGCAAGGTCGCGAACAATGGGCGCACCTTGAAGAGCGCCGCGTCCTGAAGCTCGGCGACTGTTTTCGTCTTGCTGGAGAAGACGAGGTCGCCGACGGGCACGCCGCCAGCATCGAACCGGACCACGAACGGCGGAACGGTCCCGGTCGGCATAAAGGAGCGCGCGCGGTCCACATAGCTAACGGTCTCGGCCAGCGCCTGGGCCATGTCGGTGCCGGGATGGAATTGGAGCTTGATCAGCGCTACGCCCTGGATCGATTTGCTTTCGACATGCTCGATGCCGGTAATGTAGAGGAAATGGTATTCGTAATAGTTTGTGATGAACCCTTCCATCTGCGCCGGATCAAGGCCGCCATAAGGCTGCGCGACGTAGATGGTAGGCACACCGAGGTCGGGAAAGATGTCGCGGGCCATGCGATCGACCGCCAGAAAGCCCATCAATGCAACGGCTACGACCATCGTCAAAAGCGAGATCGGCCGTCGCAATGTTAACGACACCAAGCTCATCGTGACGCCTCAGCCGATTTCACCGCGCGGAGCGCGCCTCGACGGCGCCAATGGAAACGAGAGGGACATTTCGGAGAAATACGGCTCATTCTTCTGTCCAAAAGCTCAGCCCTCAAGGTTCAACGACCTCGAGCGGCGAGCAGAACTTGGACGGCGAGCCGTCTTAGAATGCCGGGAGTCTGCGGGCCCCGACGGTAGATGACGATCCAACATGGCAATCAAATGCGGTCTTCTCAAGTAAATCTAATTTCACGTTCCTGAAATCCAATTTGTGGTGCAGACAGATCGTGCACTTAGGTCTTGTAGAATGCACGACCGCGCGCTGAAGACGCAGTCATGCAACGTGTTGAGGAGGATTCCTTCCGCTGGCCGCAACTGCGTCTGTGCAAACGTAGCGGTGTCGCATGACATGTCCACGTTCCGCTGGGTGCTTGCACCTCTGTCCACGGCGCCAAGCCACACTGCAGAAATTGTGATGGTCAGGTGCGACAGTGTTGTGAGTGACCGATTAGTGCGGAATAAGCTGCTCAAGATGAAGACTACAGATGCGCCAGATAGTGCGCGAGCGCGGTGATTTCCTCTTCGCTCAGGGGATAGGCGACATCCGCCATAGCCGCCACGCCGCCGCCGACTCGCAAGCTCGACTTGTAGTCATGCAGCGCCTTGACCAGGTATTCCTCGCGCTGGCCGGCGAGACGCGCAACCGCCTTCGTTCCGGCGAACGTATCGCCGTGGCATGACGCGCAACGCCGTCCTGCGGCCGCCTCCGCACCTTTCTTGGATAAATCAGGGTTATCGTCAGGTGACGAGGCTTTCGGCGGCGTCAGCGAGGCAAAATAGGCGCCGAGATTGCGAACGTCCTCATTGTTGAGTTGCTCGGCCATCGGCTGCATGACCTCGTTCTTCCGGGAGCCGCTGCGGAAGAAGACCAGTTGCCACTGCAAGAAGGGATCGGGTTGCCCCGCCAGCGACGGAATGTTTTCGGTGCCGGAGATTCCCGCTTCACCGTGACAGGGGGTGCATACCGCCGCCTTTTCCTTGATGGTCTCGTCGGCTGCATTGGCGATTCCAGCCATCTCAACCAGCATCGCGGCGGCCAGTACCAAGGACCAAAGGCGCATCTCCGCGACAATTCCGTAAACCGTTTTCATGCCTGCCTCCTGTTCGGCCGCGACCCTGAGTGAGTTTGTTGCCTCGGTAATAGAGTTCTGAGCAAGCAGCCGCTCTAAGTCGCCTCGGCCCGTGAAGGTTCCGAACCGCTCATGACAAGTCCCCGCGAACGTAGCGGCCTAATTCCCGCACGAATTTGTGATGCTCCACTCGAACGCCCTTGAGTACGCGAGTTTGCTGCTGAAAATCGCCACGAACGACCCGAGGCCAATCAGTCGTCGGTAGTCGTTGCTCTTGCTTTTGCCTCGTGGCCAAATTAGTAGATGCGAAGGGGAAAATGCAGTCTCCCCTTGAGACCACGGTCCAAGCGCTGCGCAGCACTCGACTATGTCGAGGAGATTTGCGCATGGACGACCGTAAAAATTCCATTTCACCAGATGCGCTCTACGCACTGCTCGGCTCCGAAGCGGCGCCGATCATCGTCGACGTGCGGCGCGACGCAGACTTTGCCAGTGCCGAAACGCTTGTGGCCGAAGCGTTTCATCGCTCGCCGGATCACGTCGAGCAATGGCGAACTGACTTGCCGGGCGGTCGCCAGATCGTCACCTACTGCATTCACGGACGTGAAGTCAGCCAGGGCGTGGCCGCTGCATTGCGCCTCATGGGCATGGAGGCGGATTTTCTGGAAGGCGGCATCGCCGACTGGACCGAGCAGGGATTGCCGACCCGCCGCAACATCGGGCCTACCCCGAGCAAGTGGGTCACGCGAGAACACCCGAAGATCGACCGCATTGCCTGCCCTTGGCTGATCCGCCGCTTCATCGATCCCAATGCAGAGTTCATCTACGTCCCCAAGGATCAGGTCGTTGCGATTGCCCAACAAACCGGTGGGATCCCCTACGACATCGACGGCGTGGAATTCACGCATGAGGGCGAACGCTGCTCGTTCGATACCATCCAGCGCATCTACGAGATCAAGGATCCGGCGCTCGATCATCTGGCAACCATCGTTCGGGGTGCCGACACCTCGCGGCACGATCTGAGCCCTCAATGCGGCGGCCTGTTCGCGATCTCGCTCGGCCTCTCCGCAAACTTCCCGGACGACCACGAAATGCTGAAGCACGGCATGGTCATCTACGACGCGCTCTACACCTGGTGCCGCTCTCTGCAAGCCGAGACGCACAACTGGCCGGCGCACGCCGCGGGAGCCTGACGGTGCTACCGAAAAGCGACCCCATGAGGAGGCAAGCACGCTTCCTTGGCGTGCTCTTCGCTATCGCGTCTGTGACCTGCGACGTCGCACCCTTGCCATGAGTCCACAACGAACCAGTCATCCGCCCCGCGCACCTTTCGGGGACACGTCAACCCAAGGAGATTCCCATGACCATCAAAACCGAACGCCGAAGCTTCATTCAGGGAGCGGGACTCGTTGCCGCCGCTGCATCAACAGCAACGCTGGCGGCGAGCCCAGCATTCGCCCAAACCAACCAACCGAGCGGAGCAAAAGCAATGCCATATCAAGCAAAACCCCTGTCACTCGATCCGAAATCGATCAAGGGAATCTCGGAGAAGGTTCTCGTGAGCCATTATGAAAACAACTACGTTGGCGCCGTAAAGCGCCTCAACGCGATAGGCGCGCAGCTGGCCGAGCTCGATTTCGCCAAAGCGCCGAATTTCATGATCAACGGCCTGAAGCGAGAAGAGTTGATCGCTGCGAACTCGATGATGCTGCATGAGATATATTTCGACGGACTCGGTGGCGGCGCCGGCGCGAGCGGCTCGCTGGCGGAGGCTATCGCCCGCGATTTCGGCAGCCTCGAGCGCTGGCGCACGGAATTTGCCGCAATGGGCAAGGCAGAGGGCGGCGGCTCCGGCTGGGTCATCCTGTCCTACTCGCCGCGCGACAAACGCCTGGTCAATCAATGGGCGGCGGACCACACCACGACGCTTGCCGGCGGCCGGCCGGTGCTGGTGCTCGACATGTACGAACACGCCTATCACATGGACTACGGTGCGGCGGCCGCGCGCTATGTCGACATCTATATGGAAGCAATCCGTTGGGACAACGCTGCGAAGCTGTATGATCAGTACAGCCGCGAAAGCTAACGTCTGCCTTGCGTGGCATCTCGATGGGAACGATGAAATCTGCACATGGGCGTCGAGAAGGACGACCTCTGCCTTCTATCTCGAGGAGCCCGACGATCGTTGCCCCGAAGTAACTGACGCGGGCGACCGCATCAACGAACATGTTCTTCCACAACATCGATGAGACACGGCGCTGGTCGTGGGCAGGGTCGGAGACACCCGTACAGTCTTCGAAATGCCCACGCCTCAGCAGGTGGCGCCTACTAGCGACGAGACCTTTCATGATCGATCCCAGCTTTCTCGACGCGGTGCGGCTCCCGTCCACGGTGCTCATTGCGCTTGATAACTCCACATTTCACTTTGCTGTGCAGCCTTGGCATTATCTGCTGCGAATGACGCACATACTTTCCACGGCCGCATTCTTTGGTGGCATCGTGCTTTTCGATTTGCGTCTCATTGGCGTGAGATCTGCAGCCAAGCTCAAAGCGTTCTCGGCCGATATTATGCCATGGCTCTACACCATCTTTGGCATTGCAATGGTTAGCGGCGTTCTTCTTTTTCTTTATGACCCAGTTTCGGTCGGAAGCCGCACCTATTTCGTACCGAAGATCATCTTGATTGGTCTCGGCTTGGTCAATGCCGCGCTCTATAACCGATTTGCCTACGCGCATGCGTTGACGTTGGAGGTAGGAACACCGTCTTCGGCGAAATTTGCAGGGGTTCTGTCGATCGCATTTTGGGCAGGCGTCGTTGCCTTCTCGGCGATGAACATCGAGGGCGTGCCGACTGCCGTGCACAACCACCTGCACGCGAACCCCGCGACCTTCCACATGCATATCGGCGGCCATGGCGACCCTGCCAAGACGGCGGCTGTTATTCATGATGCCCTGGCCGTAAGCAAGATGCCGCTGGTGACACCAGCCACCTCCGGCCCTGCGGCGGCCGTCGAACTCGCCTCAGCACAGCTTGATCAACTCATTGGCGCCAGAGGGCGGGCGAACGCAATCGATGTGACTGCGATCCATAGCCACGTGCTGGACGATCAGCCGCGCAATTGTCTGCCGATGCGGCACGCTTACGACGGAGTCCGGTCATGAGCTTCCGAACGGCACAAATCCTTGCGCTGACAATTCTGTTGCCTGCGACGGTTTGTGGATGGACTGCGCACGCGGACGAAACATTCAAACCGCTTGGTGAAAAGGAAATCCGCGCAAGGGTGATCGGCAGGAATATTACCGATGGCTCCCACTGGGTCATCTATCTGCGGCCCGACGGCGTTCTCATAAGCGGCGAGCAGGGCCAGACGTGGACCGGGACCTGGAAAATCCAGAACAACAAGCTCTGCATGTCGAATCCAAACCTGCCGGCGCCCGACTGCAATGAAGTCTGGATGTCCGGGGCCAATATCAGGATGCGAGCGAACAAGGATCAAGAGACCTTCGATGCAACTGTCGAGAAGCATAGGGCGAATTGACTACAAATTACGCGGGCAAGAACGAGAACGGGGCAATCAACCCAACCAAGGAGTACCGAAAAACGCGCACTTGGCTTTGGATGATGGTTTCAACTTTCGCGGTTACCCTAACTGCTGGCGCAATGGCTCAGGAAATCGAATGGCATAAGGTCGACGACGCCTTCGGCAGGAAGCCCGCCGTGTCGGGTGACGTCCATCGCTACGGCTTTCCGCGCACCGATCTCACTGTCACGCTCGACGGAGTCAACATCAAGCCGGCTCTTGCGCTTGGTGGCTGGGTCGCATTCAAGCCGATGCATGGGGACACTGACGACGCCTTGAAGCTGGCCAAAGGAATGCGCGCTGCACTCGACAAGACCGCTAGTACGAAGAGTCAGGATTCACCATTCCAACACCAAGGGGACAATCATGAAGGTCTTTGCGATCACGCTGCTGACGCTCGCTTGCATTTGCAGCGCCAACGATGCCGCCCAAGCTCAAACAAGCTGCAAGGTATGCGGCGAACAGCAAGCAGCGTGCATGAAGAACTATGCCGGACCGACCTGCAAATCCGAGTACAAGATGTGCATGAAGTCCTGCGGGAAGAAGTCGTGAAACGCTGCTTTGCTTGGGATTTCGCACAACCATGAAGAAATTGTCTGTATTCGCTGTCATAGCAATAAGCTCGCTCTCGTCCACGATCGGATCCGTCGCGGCCGAAAGCGTACAAACACTTTCGGGCAGTCAAATCCGCACAAAGATCGCCGGGATGGAACTCACTGACGAAGTGCATTGGCGTGACGCCTACGATCGTGACGGCACGTTAAGAAGCTATGCAGATGGAAAGAAGCGAGTCGGCAAATGGGAAATCGAGAAGAACGAGCTCTGTGTTTATTTCAACGACCCGGAAGATGGTTGTTACGAAGTGTCGCTCTCGGGGAATCGCATTGAGATGAAGCCGACTGGTTTGGGCTTGAGCATTGACGGTATTCTCCAGACACCAACTGATCGCAACTGAGCGGAACTTTAGATGACGACGCAAGACACCGAAAATCGCGCCATGAGCAGTACAGAGTTTTCGAATCCTGTCATCCGCTGGATCGATTTTCGAATTCCGATCTTCACGTTCCTGCACCACGAGCTGCACGAATATCCGACGCCGATGAATTTGAACTACCTTTGGAATTTTGGATCGCTTGCGGGCATCGTGCTGGTAATCATGATCATGACCGGCATCATGCTCGCGATGCATTATGTTCCGACCTTCGGGGGCGCCTTCAATTCCGTCGAGCACATCATGCGCGACGTGAATTACGGCTGGCTGATCCGATATGTGCACACCACGGGCGCATCGATGTTCTTTGCGGCCGTCTACATCCATATCTTTCGCGGATTTTACTATGGGTCATACAAGGCGCCGCGCGAACTGCTCTGGATGATGGGTGTCCTCATTCTCGTTCTGATGATGGCGACTGCATTCTTCGGCTACACCTTGCCCTGGGGCCAGATGAGCTTCTGGGGTGCGACCGTGATTACCAATCTATTCTCCGCTATCCCGATCGTTGGTGACAGTATCGTCACCTGGTTGCTGGGTGGATTTGGGGTCGGCGATGCCACACTCAATCGGTTCTACGCGCTGCACTATCTGCTGCCGTTCGTGATCGTTGCGGTCGTACTCCTGCACCTCGTCGCGCTACATCGATTCGGCTCCAACAATCCGGATGGCATCGATACCACGGAATCCCCGGACACAGTTCCGTTCCATCCCTACTACACGATCAAGGATCTGTTGGGCCTTGCAGTTTTCCTGATCGTATTTGGATGGTTCGTGTTCTATGAACCGAGCGCGCTGCTCAATCCCGACAATTCGATTCCAGCTAATCCGGGCGTGACCCCAGCGGAAATCGTGCCGGAGTGGTACCTCCTGCCGTTTTACTCGATCCTGAAATCAATTCCGAACAAGCTGCTTGGCGTGTCCGCCATGGCCGCGTCAATCTTGGTGCTGTTCGCAGTGCCGTGGCTCGATACGAGCCCGGTCCGTTCGGCCCGCTTCCGGCCGGTTTTCCGCGTCTTTTTCTGGATCCTGGTGGCTGACTGCGTACTCCTCACCTACGCAGGTGGAAAGCCACCGGAGGGAACCTGGCTGTTTCTCGGCCGAATGGGCGCAGCGTACTACTTCCTGCATTTCCTGCTCGTGTTGCCCCTCGTCGGCAGGCTCGAAAATCCGCTGCCACTGCCGACCAGCATCAGCCGGTCGGTCCTGCGACGAGCCGACGGCAAGGGCGAAATTCGAGACATCACAACGGGCGGGGCATGACATGACGACGACTACAACGACATTTCCGAGCGGCCGGATCCGCGAGTTGGTGCGGTACTTCCTGCGCCTCGGCTTTCTCGGCTTCGGCGGACCGGTTGCGCTTGTGGGACAGATGGAGCGCGAGCTTGTCGATGAGCGCAAATGGCTCACCAAGGAGCAGATGCGGGAGTCAATCGCGATCTGCCAGTCGCTTCCCGGACCTCTCGCGATCCAGGTTGGCATCTACGTTTCCTATCTCCGTGGCGGGTTCTGGGGAGCCTGGGCAGGTGGCTGGGCTTTCATCCTGCCGAACTTCGTCATCGTCGCCGCACTGGGCGCTCTCTATGTCTATCTCGGCGATCTGCAGCCGGTAACCGCCATCTTCTATGGCGTGAGCCCGGCGGTTATCGCGCTGATCCTGCATTCCTGCTACCGGCTGGCCAAGCTTGGCATGGAAGACTGGTTGCAATGGGCGATCGCGGCGGTCTGCCTTGCCGTTACGGTTATCCTTCAAGCCGAAGTGGCGCTGCTGTTCATTGGCGCAGGCATCATTAGCATTCTGTATTACGGCAGCCTGTTCAAGCGAACGCCACCAGCGCTCTCGGTAACCGTGGCGCCGGTTCTCGCACAACTCGCACCCACCGCCTCGAGCTCAATTCTCGGCAAGCTCTTGCTGTTCTTCCTCAAGGCGGGCTCCCTCACCTTCGGCAGCGGTCTCGTGATCGTGCCGTTCCTCGAACAAGGACTCGTCCAACAGTTTGGCTGGCTGGATCAACGTCAGTTCCTGATCGCGGTTGCCATCGGCATGATCAGCCCGGGACCGGTCGTGATCACCGCGACCTTTGTCGGCTATCTCGTCGCGGGATTCTGGGGCTCGCTCGTCTCGACGATCGGCATTTTTCTTCCATCGTTTCTGCTGGTGCTGATAGCAGCGCCACTGCTCGCACGTCATCGTGGAAATCCCAACGTGCAGGGATTTGTCAAGGGCGCCTATGCAGCAGCGATCGGAACGATTCTGGGAGCCTGCATCCTCTTGGGACGGATCGCCGTCGGTGATTGGCTCACCGCCTTGATCGGGCTCGTCTCGCTCGCTGTTCTGTTCCGCTGGAAAGTCAGCAATCCGCTCCTGATTGCCGCAACGGCCGTCGTCGGCCTGATCGCGTTTCCGCTGCTGCAGCCCACGTGGGTCATGACGAAGTTCTGAATCGAGGTAGGCAAAATGGGGCGATAACAACCCACCGAAGGAGGTCAGCATGACCCGAAGAAAGATGTTGCTAGTGACTGGCGGCGCGACGGTGCTTGGATTGGCTGCCTTGATCGGCTTCGCCGATCATAACGCTACGTTTGCAGACGACGATGATGACGAAGGTCAGGAGAGGCTCATCAAGCTGTTGACCACTGCGAAGATCGACCTGCAGCAGGGTCTGGCGGTCGGCGAACAGGAGGGCCAACCGATCTCGGCCAAATTCGAGGTCGACGAGGGTAAGCTCCAGCTTTCGGTCTATACCGCAAAGGACGGCAAGTTCTCGGAGGTGCTGGTCGACCATGCGAATGCCAAGGTGATGAAGGCCGAGCCAATCACCGAGGGAGACGACCTCGCTGCGGCCAAATCGCAGAGCGCGGCGATGGCTAAGGCAAAGACCACGTTGAAGGAAACGATCGACAAGGCCGTGGCGCAGTCACCCAAAGCCCGGGTGGTAAGTGCGGTGCCCAGCCTGAAAGACGGGCGTCCCGTTGTTTCGATTGCCTTCCTCGACGGTGAACAAATGAAAACTGTGCAACAGCCCCTGGATTAGCGGCGCTCTGCACTGGGCAACGCATCGGCAAATAGACGCCGTTCGTCCCTCGGGAATGGTGTGGCGATGTTAAATTCGCTTCGGACAACCTTGACGGTGTTAGCCAGCATTGTGATGCTGGTTAACGCCGTAGCCCGTGCCCAGCCGGCGGATACAAGCCCGCTTCAATTTGAGACCAAAATTGTGCTGGGCGACGTGCGTGGCCGCATCGATCACATGGCCATCGATTTGAAGAGACAACGTCTCTTCGTTGCTGAGTTAGGCAACGATAGTGTCGGAATTGTCGATCTCGTAAATCGCAAATTGAGCCGCAGGATTCCAGGACTAAAGGAGCCCCAAGGCGTCGGCTACGAACCGTCGACCGACACGCTCTATGTCGCCAATGCCGGAGACGGATCGGTGCGATTGTTCGAAGGAAACGACTTCAGGCCCGCGGGACAAATCGAGCTTGGTAGCGACGCCGACAATATCCGTATTGATCCGGCGAGCAATTGGATCTTCATCGGATATGGCAGCGGGGCGTTGGCAATTATCGATCCTGCGACCCACAGCAAGATTGGCGACATTCCGGTCAAGGCTCACCCCGAAGCCTTCCAGATCGATCCGGATACCAGCCAAATCTTTGTCAACGTTCCCGATGCCCATGGTATCGCGGTCGTTGACCGCGCCTCGCAACAGCAGATCGGAGAATGGCCAGTATCCGATCGGGGCGCCAACTTCCCGATGGCGCTCGACCAGATTCGCGGCCGGGTGCTTGTGATCTTTCGCGCCCCCGCGGAGCTTGGCGTTTTCTCGATGACGGACGGCAAGCTCGTCGCAACCATCGAGACCTGCGGCGATGCCGACGACGTGTTCGTAGATCCGAAGCGCGACCGCGTGTACGTCAGCTGCGGGGCGGGATTCCTCGACGTTCTGGAGCCAAAGGACGCGACCTATCGCCGGATCAGCCGCATTCCGACAATTTCGGGGGCGCGCACGTCGCTCTTTGTGCCCGAACTTGATCGTCTGCTAGTCGCCGCCCGGGCACGCGGAGAAGCACCGGCAGCAGTCTGGGTGTTCCAACCAGTCCCCTAGTTCGATAGCCGCGAGACAAGCACATGTCCGCATGCCGCGAATTTTGGCAACGCCTATGCCCCGGATGGATCGCTTCGGGATCAGCTGTCGTATTCGGCGTCGCGGTATGGTCCGCCCCAGCTTTGGCTTATCGCCCTTTCGACGGAACCGATGCCGCCGTGGCCGCTCCGGGAGAGGTGGAAATTGAACTGCAGCCGGCCGGACGGCTACGTGACCAAGGAACCACCACTCTCGTCGCGCCGGCAACGGTCTTCAATTTCGGATTGAGCGAGGGGTGGGAAGCCGTGTTCGAAGGCCAGGGCCAGAGACCGCTCTCGCCGCAAGGGCCCACCAGCCTGACCGCGGCAGGCGCATTCCTCAAACATGTCCTGCAGCCCGGAAGCCTGCAGGACAAGAGCGGCCCGAGTATTGCGACCGAATTTGGCGTCCTGCTTCCGGATAGCACCGGCAATTCGGGCGTCGGCGCCAGCCTGGCGGGCATCATCTCGCACCGGTGGGATTGGGGAACCATCCACTTGAATGGCGAGATGGCGTTGACCCGCGAACATCATGGCGACGTTTTTGTTGGCACCATCGTTGAGGGTCCGTCGAAATGGGTGGTCCGTCCGGTCGCCGAAGTCTTTTACGAAAATGAATTTGCCAAAACGAAAACGATATCGGGTTTGATCGGTCTCATTTGGCAGGTTCGTGACAATCTGAGCTTCGATGTCGGGCTGCGTCATGCGCTCACAAATGGCCATCCGGTGAACGAATTACGCGCGGGTCTAACGTTCGGCTTTCCTCTGTCGATGTTCGGCGGACGATCGCAACAAGCCAGATGATTTCGAGGGGCTTGGTAGACAAAATTATCTCCGCCCCCGCCTACCGCTCCCGGAATTTACCGCTGCTATCGGCGACAAGGTATACCTCCGTGCCGTCTTTCGTCGCCTTCACCGATATCCCTTCGGCGGTTGACTTGATGTCACGCACCTGCGTGTAGCCCGCGCCCTCCAGCTTCCTGATCAAGTCTTGCTCGGCTACACTGTTTTGCGAGGAGCGATTGCTTTGGTCTGTGGCTGGGAGCGTTGACGAGGTTGTGCTTGGCTGCGCCACTGCCGGCAACGCGATGACGACGAAAGATGCGACCGTATAGGCCGTGATCCGCCAGTGGCGGAATCGTCGCCTGATCCTTAGGACCAGCAGCCGTATGCCTAAAGCCTACATTAGAGTCCAGATCCGGCCGTAGTGCGACGGAATGTCCAGCCAGACTCGCTGAAGCGAAGGTACGTTCTTCAGATCGAGCGCGCCTCCATGCAGCTCTTCGACGTAATCCCCGGCCATCGGAAACCAGAACGGGACGGTCCGGTCGGTATCGCCGAAATTGACGGCAACTAAGGTGTACCGGGCGCCGTCATAACGCGCGAAAAGCAGGATGCCGAACTGCTGATAGCGGTCCCAATCGTTGAAGAAGAAGTACGTACCCCGCCGCTGGCCCCCTCGCATCCGATTGCGCGTGGGCGTGCAGGGCCCAAGCTGCTGGCCCATGTTCTGTTTGCCAAGTACGGCCTGCACCTGCCGCTCAATCGTCAGAGCGACGTCTACCAGCGTGAAGGCATCGACCTCGACGTATCGACGCTCGCGGACTGGGTAGGTGCCTCCGCGGCAACCCTGATGCCTCTGGTAGATGCGATCCGGAGCCACGTCTTCGCCGCAGAGCGCATCCACGCGGATGACACCACGGTGCCGGTCCTGGCCAAGGGCAAGACCCGGACCGGCCGGCTCTGGACCTACGTGCGCGACGACCGTCCGTTGGCCGGCCCGGATCCGCCGGCGGCCGTGTTCTTCTACTCGCCCGATCGTGGCGGTGCGCATCCAGAGCAGCATCTGGCGGGCTATACCGGGCTGATGCAGGTCGACGCCTACGCCGGCTTTGGCAGGCTTTACGAGGCCGATCGCAAGGGCGGCCCAATCATCGAGGCCGCGTGCTGGGCGCCGGCAGGCGCAAGTTCTTTGATCTCGCGCGGCTCAGCAAGGCGCCGATCGCGGCCGAGGCGGTCAGGCGTGTCGATGTTCTGTTCGCCATCGAGCGCGAGATCAACGGTCTTGCTGCGCAGGAGCGTTTGCGTGTGCGCCAGGAGCGTAGCCGTCCCTAATCGTCGAGCTGGAGGCGTGGTTGCGCGAGCAGCGCGCCAAGCTCTCCAGGAACAACGACACGACCAAAGCAATCAATTACTGCCTCACCCGCTGGGATGCATTTAGCCGCTTCCTTGATGACGGACGGCTTTGCATGTCGAACAATGCTGCTGAGCGTGAGCTACGGGCGGTCGCCGTGGGGCGAAGAAATTGGACCTTCGCCGGGTCTGATGAGGGCGGTCGGCGCGCGGCTGCCGTCTACAGCCTCATCGCCACCGCCAAGCTCAATGACATCGACCCACAGGCTTGGCTTGCCGACGTGCTGGCGCGCCTGCCGGATCACCCTGCCAAGCGCATCCAAGAACTCATGCCCTGGAATTGGCGACCTCAGAACGTCGCTCACGCCGCATAAGCGCGGTCAGCCATCCGCTCAAGACGGCCTAACCAGGGGCCATCACCGGACGCGTACAATGGCACCCTCGCGTAACGCCTTGGAATATCTGAGGATCGTATTCGAATCCTTGGAAGCGGACGGCGAAGATTGTGGTACGAAGCGTGGTACCAGTTTACGAAATCAATTGCCCGACGGACAAAGACCGCAAAGAACGAGCAGAGAAATTTTTGGATGCGCACCCCGCTGTAGAGGTGTGGGAGGGCCCCCGCAGAGTTGCCCGGCTGGTGCGGGAGAGCGGACCAGGTGGACAAGAAAACGAGGGCCGCGGTCCGCGCGCGAGTAGTGCGCGTCGTAGGTGTGGAGGACCGATCGCAGGAAGCGCAATTAGCAGTGGCTGGCTGCTCACGCGAAACGGCTGAAGAGGTAAAGGCCGAGAGGCCCGCAGTGTGCGCCGGTGCGCCTTCGACCTTGAGAGAGCTACGGGTCGTCGGCGACGGCTGGCGGTTTTCGTAGGGCTTCTATAGCCCTCCGGTAATCCTCAGCCACCTTCAGAAGAGCATCACGCTCGATCTCCAGGGGAGCGATGGCCGCGTGCTCGCGGCAAGCCAGCTCCAACCTGCGAAATTCCCGTAGCTCCCGGTTCAAGGCCACCTCCTCAATTGAGGGAATGATCCGTATGCCAAATTGCCGAAAGTTCCCGCAACATCAAACGTCAGTCGGGGAGCGGAGTTTGCGCACTCTCAGCAACCGCACGCTCGACCTCGGCGGCCAGCACGCTCAGGTGATCCGCCAGCCGGGTGAATAGCTCTCGCTTCTTGGGATCGGTTGCCAGGTCGCGGATGAGGGCGCATTCAGCTGCGTCCGTGCGCAGCTTTTCCAACTGAGCCTGCATGTCTTTCATTGCAGTTACTCCGTTCCGCGGTAGGAACCGTATAGCTAATGTGCGGAAGCGAACAGAGCAAATTGCTGGTTTTTCCTAGTCTCTAAACGCTTGGCCTCCCCCAAGGTCCAAGCCTCCAGCGGCCCCGGCCCCATGCTCCCTTTCACGGCCGGGGCCTTTTGATCCACCTTTTGTCTTAGTGCACACGAGGGCGATGTTGCGCATCATGGGGCGTCTGCCTCCGGCTGACCTGAGCAGACCTCTCGGCCCTGTGCTGTGGATTCGGTGCGGACCTCCAGGCGGCACGGGGCCGATTTGGTCTACTCGATGGAAGCTGAAAGCAGCCTCACCTAGGTTCCGCTTTCGTGCAGCTCGATCCATGGCGTACCGGAGACCTGCGCCAAACTCGCTGCCTTTGCCGCCAAAGCATAAACATGAACGGCGCATTGATCTTTTCGATATGGATTCGGCCGTCCTGGACCGGCTCGATGCCGGTGGGAAGCTCAAGCAACCTCCGCGCGGCAGCCTCCGGGGTGTCAATAGGCCACCGAATAGGGAGCGACGACAAAACGCTGAGGCAACGATGGCGAGAACTTGCGTCGGCGGGATGTTTTAGTCAGCAGGTTGCGGTCTTGGCGCCACTGCCGTCACCTATTCAGTGTTGTGCTGTAGTTGAGGCTTCCAATCGTCGATATAGTGCGAGGGGAATTGTCGTTCCGATTGCTGTCTTTGGAAAAAAGAGGAAATCGCGATGCCCATCGAACCCGAATTTCGGGTGCGGGACCTGCCAGCCCGTTGAGTACGGAAGGTATTCGTTGTCCAGAAACATCGTACCGAGATAACCGAGTTTCTCGAAGAACGAGAATAGATTGTTGGCATCTGCTAAAAGGCTCTCGAATTGTACCACTGGACGATGTGTCTCGATGAGACGCTGCGCACCGGTGAAGACGCTTAACTCGTGACCTTCAACATCACATTTGATGAATTTGATGTTCGAAAGCTTGAAGTCGTCCAGCCGCATCCTCAGACTGATAGATAGCGCAACGCCGCCAAGGCGTGAACTTTGGCAATGCTAATGAGTTCGTCGACACGAATGTGTTCGTCTGGGCCGCCCATATTATAAGGCGTCGGGCCGAACACCACCGACGGAATGCCATACATGCGGTAAAGCCGTGCGTCGGAGGCGCCCACGCGCATATTGGCTGCAGGCTTTTGTTGAAGGATCTGTTCCGCTGTCTGAACGATGATCTCGACGATTTCATGCGACGGATCGGTGAAGCTTGGCTCGTATTTCTGCACCACGCGCATCTGCACCCCGGGAAGCGTGGCGAGCCGTTCGCGGAGCAACGTTTCGACATCCGCGGTGTTCAGGCCTACCGGCAAACGGATGTCGGCTTTGGCAACGGCGCGCGTGGGAATCAGATTCGGCGAAACGCCGCCTTCGATCACGCCGATGTTCACAGTGACCTTGCGAAGCACGCTGGCCTCACCGACGCCTGACAGTGGTTCGGAGATCGGTTCGGCCGCCTGGATCGCGGCGGCAACCATCGGCGGCTCGTTGGTCTCCAGCGCTTCGAGCTGCTTGAGAACGTCGAGCGCCGCGCGCAGCCTGTCGATCGCGTTGACGCCCTTGTGGACATGCGCGCCGTGAGCCGGCGAGCCCTCGGCTTCGATCTCGACCCACAACAATCCCTTTTCGCCGAACCGCACCACCATCGGCGATCCGACGTCGCCGGAAATCATCGCGTCGCCGAGGGCATGCGGAAAATGTTCGAGTAGGTGACGTGTACCCAGCGAGCCCATGGTCTCCTCGTCGCCGGCCAGCGTCACCACGACCTCGCCGGCCCATGCGTCACGGTGGGCGCTGAGAGCCCGGACCGCCAGCAGCGACGCGGCGATACCGCCCTTCATGTCGGAGACGCCGCGGCCGAACAGAAGGCCGTCCCTGACCGTGCCGTCGAGCGGCGGAACGGTCCACCCCAGATCTTCACCAATGGGAAAGGTGTCGAGGTGTCCGTTGAAGACGAGACGTCGGCCCGGCCTGTTGGCGGACAGGCGGCCAATCAGATTGACGATGCCGGGCGCGGTGATGACGCGTTCGACCTCCATTCCGGGAATAGCCAGCAGCAATTGTTCGGCGACGTCTGCCGCTTGCGCCACGTCACCTGGCGGGTTCGGCGACGCTGCGTTGACTAGTCTGCGCGACATCTCGATCAGGCGATCGGTCTGGTCCGAAATGGCGTCGACGATCAGTTGCTCGATGGTGGCGTTATTGGATTCAACGGCTTGCAAGACGGCGCTCCCAGAAACGAATAGCCATCGCCAGCGGCCAGCAAATGACGAAATAAACCACGGCGATGAAGGTAAAGATTTCGAGTGGGCGGAATGCCGTGGCGGAAAGCTCCATGCCGCGGCGCGTGATTTCGCTGACCGAGATCACCGACGCCAGCGACGAATATTTGATCAGTTGGACGAAATTTGCGGCGAGCGGCGGCAGCGTGAGGCGGATCGCCTGCGGCAGGATGATCCGAACGAAAGATTGCAGCGGCGAAAGTCCGAGCACCTGCGCGGCTTCCCGGTGCCCCTGCGGCACCGCCTGAATGCCCGCCCGGTAGACCTCCGAGATGAAGGCGGACGAATAGACCGATAGCCCGATGATCGCGGCTGGCAGCGCCTCGATCTGAAAGCCGAACACGATCGGCAGCACATAATAGGCCCAAAGCAGTTGCACCAAGATCGGCGTGTTGCGAATGATTTCGCCGAACCCGAGCCCAAGGAGTCGCAACGCCCGGTATTTCGACATGTCCAGCGACGCGATCAGAAGGCCGCCGGCCATCGCCAGGATCAGGGTGACGGCGGAGATGACCAGCGTGAGCTGCATCCCCGACATCAGAAACTCGATGTTTGCCGGGATCACGTCCCAGCGAAACTGATAACCCATGGAGCTAATGCCCGGTGTTTAAGGAGCGATGCTGCCGTCGAGCTTGTATTTCTTGGCAATCGTCATCAGCCGTCCATCGAGCTTGATGGTATCGACGAACAGGTTGATGTAGTTCAGCCAGATTTGATCGCCGGGTAAGACCGCGTAGGCCACGAGCGTGGGCGCCAGCTTTTCCGGCGGGTCGATGCTGATGGCCCAGTCGAATTCCTGCTTGGCGCGCAGCACGGTCGGATAGTCGACCAGGATGGCATCGGCTCGACCGGCCGCTAATTCAGCTTCACGCGTGGTCGGCGGCTGGATCGAAACGATGGTAGCCTGCTTGAAGTAGGTCTTGGCAACGTTCTCGATGTAACTGCCCAGCAGTACCGCGATCTTGATTCCGGGCTTGTCGAGGTCGGCCCATTCCTTGACCCTGCCGCCGTTTTTTGCGACCGCGAACACGCTGGCGAGCATGTATGGCTTGGAGAACTCGACGGCCTGGGCGCGCTTCAATGTGGCGCCCAGCGCAAACATGCCGATCTCGCATTTGTTGGACTGAAGGTCAGCGACGAACGTTCCGAAGGCGGATTCGACGAATTGCAGTTCGGCGCTTAGCTCCTTGGCGAACTCCTTCGCGAGATCGATATCGAGGCCGCTTAGCTCGTTAGTCTTCGGATCGCGGAACGAAATGGCGTAGTACAGGGGATACATGCATACCCGCAGCTTCTTGTTCTTGGTGACGTCGAACAGACGCGACTGGATTTGCTGGGCGTTGCCGGGTGACGCTGCCATGCAGACGGCGAGGCCTATGGCGGCGGCGCGAGCGAGCAGCGAGAGTTTGGATAGCGACAGCACGGTTGGTCTCCAGTTGTCATATGTCCAGAATGTCGAGAAATTTACGGGCGCGTTCGCTGGCGGGATTGGCGAAGAACGCGTCGGGCTCCCGGTCCTCCACCACGCTGCCTTGATCCATGAAGATCAGTCGCGTGCCGACTGTGCGCGCGAAGCCCATTTCATGGGTGACGACGAGCATGGTCATCCCCTCCTCGGCGAGCGCGCGCATCACGGCGAGAACTTCGCCGCGCAGTTCGGGATCGAGCGCCGAGGTCGGTTCGTCAAACAGCAGGATTTGCGGGTTCATCGCCAGCGCGCGGGCGATGGCGACGCGCTGCTGTTGGCCGCCCGACAGCCGCGCCGGATAGACGTCGCGCTTGTCGGAAAGCCCGACTTTCCTCAGCAACGCTTCGCCCTCCGCGACGGCGGTCTCGCGTGTGAGGCCTTTCACGCGCATCGGCGCTTCCATGATGTTGCCGAGTACCGATTTGTGCGGCCACAGGTTGAAGTGCTGAAACACCATGCCGACTTCGGCGCGCACTGCCCGGGCGTTGCGCCGGATTTCGGATGTGCTCGCGGCCTGCGACACGGTGCGGCCGTTGACGCGAATGGAGCCTTCGGACGGCTGCTCCAGCAAAGCAAGGCAGCGCAGCAGGGTGGTCTTCCCGGACCCGCTCGGGCCAATTACCGAGACGACTTCCTTTGGCTCCAGCGAGAGGGAAATGCCGCACAGCACGTTGACGGCGCCGAAGCGCTTGCCGAGCCGGTCGGCTTCCATCAATGCGGACAACGCGTGTCTCCTGACGCTTGGATCGCAAAAACTATTCGCTATGGATTTGTAAAAGTGACACCGTAGAGGGCAACCCGACCCGGCAATAGCTCAACACTTGTACCCCACAAACGCAATAACCAAAATTTATGCAAATGGATTTTAAGCTGCTAGAGGCATTCAAGGCCGTGGTCGAAACCCGATCCGTCACGCAAACGGCAATCATGCTGGGCGTGACCCAGCCGGCAGTGAGCGCCCAGATCGGACGGTTAGAGGAGATGATCGGGTTCCGGCTGTTCGATCGCTCCGGCGGGCGGCTCAAACCGACCAACGAGGGACTGTCGTTTTACGAGGACGTGGCCAGGGCGCTGGGCAACATCTCATTCCTCGATCAAGCCGTTGAAAATATTCGCAAAGGAAAGCTCGGCCGGCTGGTGATCGCGTCCCATCCGAGCGCCGGAATTTCGCTGCTGCCGAACCTGATCGCCGAGTTTCTGAAAGACCATTCCGGCGTCGCGGTTCGACTCATAACCAGAAATTCTGAGATTGTTCGAAGCCTGTTTCCGTCGCAAATCTACGACGTCGGATTGGCGGAGTTGCCGATTGACTATCAGGGCATCAAAACCTTCAAATATCGACTGCCCTGCGTCGCGGTGCTGCCCAAGGGGCACGCACTGGCCGCCCACAAAGTCATCACGCCGAATCTCCTTTCGGGCCTGCCATTCTTTGCCATCAGCCGCGAACGCGCCAGCTACCATTTGATCGCCAAGGCATTCGCGGATGCCGGGGCGGAATTCAATCAGGTCGGCGAGGCTGAATTGTTCGCGTCGATCTGTGCCGTGGTGGCGGCCGGAAGCGCGGTGTCGGTGATCGATCCGTGGACTGCCGATTCATTCGGTCCGGGCGTTGTGATTCGGCCGTTCGAACCTGTTGTCCCCTACGAGATCGGCGTATTTCATTCCGCCGATCGAAATCCATCGATGATCGCAGCCGACTTCCTTGCCTTGGTCGAACACCGCTTGCGGGCGCTCGGGTCCGTGCCGCAGCGTGTGCGCAGCGGATCGAAATAGCGCTGGTTAATAAGACTGACGCATATGTCGCAGTGCCGGTCCGAGCTGGGTGCAGGAGGTCGTTCGGAAGGTGACCGAGAGGCGGGCTTCCGGCCACCCGCTGGCGTCGTCGCACACATCATTCAGGAGGGCTTCCCAATATTCGGACGACAGGTCGTCGTCCGGAGCCAAGGCGTCGTTGGGGCCTTTCTGCCGATGCTAGCGGCCAGCTTTTCGATCTGCTCGGGTTTTGGCATGCGCCAGCTCGCGGGACGGTCGATCATGGCGCACTAGAACATAGTCCGAACATGCGCCTGCCAAAGGTCGGCCGAGTCAGCCAGTTCCACTGTCAGATTTGAGGCGACACCCGGCCTTTAATCCACTTCTAAAGCGTGATGGCATTAAGTTCGATAACCTGAATTTTTGAGGTAGTTGGAGCATTCCTCGGAGGTGAAGGCATCGAGTGCGTGGCCGATTGCAGCGCAGACCGCATCGACGGTTCGCGCGGCAGCTTTGCGGAGCAGGTGCTTGAGCTTAGCAAAGACCTGTTCGATCGGGTTCAGGTCGGGCGAGTATTTTGGCAGGAAGAAGAGTTTGGCGCCGACCGAGCGGATGAGCAGGCGAACTGCGTGCAAGGAGATCGGCATAAGGCGAGTGGCGCCATATTCGACGCGGCATATCGGCATGGCCAACGCCAAGTCCTGGATGTCACCCGAAGAGGTGGCGGCAACTGCGGGACATAAGACCACGGCGACAGCAAGCGCTCACTACGCCAAACGCCGCAACGGATGGCGCACCATGCCATCTGGCGTTGCTCGTCCCGTGCCGGAAGACGTTGCGAAGGTGATCAGATCGCGGAAGGTAAGCCGCGAAGCGAATTTGAAGTACATAAGAGAGCGCGAGGAGCGGAAGCGCAATGGCCCTGAAGACGAGACGCCCTCTCCCACAATCTGACGCGACGCGGGCACGCGTCTGTTTGCCGAGCGGTACGAGAGCGAGCGGCTGTTTGCAGCATCATCGCTTTGGTCGGAAGGCGGAACGCTTCCTGAGGAACAAATGTGCTGGGGCTCGAGGACGTCGAGTATGTCGCAGCTTCTGCCGAGACCGGTCAGGACGAGACAGCGCCGCAAGGCCGGACCGAACTGGTGCGCAAGCGGCGGAGCACTGCCGGCGGACTGCCGCGGATCGAGGTCATGGTCGACATCGATGATAGGACCTGTCTGTGGGGCAAGGGCGACCTGCACGGGATCGGCGAGGACAGGAGCGAGGGACTGGCATGGTGCCGGCCCAGTTCCGCGGTTGTGGTTACCCGGCGTCCCAAATGCCTGCCGCGTCGGCGAAGATGGCGTCTGTAGGCCGAGGCTCCGGCCCGGTTGATGAGGGCGGACTGGAGACAACCGTCGCCCAGGTCTAGTGTCCAAATATGCCGATCATCTGCCGTTACCACAGGCCCAGATCTATGCCCGCCACGGCATCGCTCTCGATCGGCGCCGGGCGGACTGGGTTGCGCATGCCGCCATCTGCGCCCCGCTGCAGCGCCTTCTCACGGTGCTTGGAGCGACGTCCAAGCTGTTCGCCGGCGAGACGACGGCGCCAGTGCTCGATCCTGATCGGGGCGCACCAAGGTCGGTCAGCTCTGAATTGAGACTATAAGGCGGAACAACACTGTGGCCTCCAAATTAAGCTCCTATGGGAGCTGTAAAGGACATCCGCAAGCAGGCTGAGGTGGCCGAAAAGGCAGCCGCACGCGCTGCTGATGCCTTTGTGGCAAATCAGATGAAGACCTTGGCCGAGGCATTCCGAGCCCAGGCAGATACCATGAAAAAGAACAAAAAGAAGAAGAAGAAATGAGTTTCACCGTCAAAGGCATGTGCAAGCACGGCGAGCTCGCGCACCGGAGGAAGACCGCCGAAGCGGCCCTCACGAAAGCCAAGGAGCTTGCTAAGACAGGCTGCTACGACGTTCATATCATCACCCCGGAAGGCCGGGACTACGCCTCGTCCGAGTTCGGGGACCTTCCACGATCGCCCGTCACTTGGCGACCCATTCGGAAAACCAGCCCCCACCCGTGAGCTGGCCCTCGATAGTATTCGGGTCGACGCCAGGCAACGGTCGCGGTGTGTCGATGGACTTTTCCGCCGGATGCTTGGTGCACTCCCACTTGTCGGCTCCACGCGACGGCTCCCTCGAGCTGCAGCTCAACGAGCTGCGGGCGAACATGTCAACCGGCTATGCGCGGCCGGCATTGCACGCGCCTTCCTCGAGGAAGGTGAGATGAAACGGACTGCCGTTGCTCGGGGCCGCTCTCGTTAGAATAAACGACCGACGAGCCTGCGGTCTCCGCTGGCCATGCCTGCGTGAGACGGTCTCATACGAGTTGCGTCATGTCGGCCACAAATAATCGCCTTGTTACGGTGTTTGGTGGAACGGGGTTTCTCGGTCGCCGCATTGTTCAATACCTGCTCCGGGCGCCTGAGTTTTTCGTTCGGATTGCATCAAGGCATCCCGAGCGAGGCAGACAGCTTTTTGGTCACGACGATCTACGCCTCCAATCTGTGGGCGTCGATCTGCGCGACGAGGGTTCGATAGCCGCTGCTGTTCATGGGGCATACGGCGCTATCAACACGGTCAGCCTCTATGTTGAACACGGACAGGAGACCTTCCATTCCGTGCATGTGGAATCAGCCCGGCGATTGGCGGCCCAGGCACATCGAGCTGGCGTCAAGCGGCTCATCCACATTTCCGGAATCGGCTCTGACGCCGCTTCGCCGTCCCTCTATATTCGCAAGCGTGGCGAAGGCGAGCTCGCCGTCCGCGCAGTATTTTCTGAGGCCACGCTGGTTCGACCGGCGGTAATGTTCGGCCCGGACGACGCGTTTCTCACCATTATCCTCAAGCTGCTCCGCCGATATCCGATTTATCCGATGTTCGGCCGCGGATTGACGAGATTGCAGCCGGCCTACGTTGACGACGTGGCCGGCGCGATCACACGAGCGCTTCTGAGAACCGAAACGAACGCAATCACGTATGAATGCGCTGGTCCTCGCATCTACACATACGAAGAGCTTCTCAAAACCGTCGCCCACGCAGCCGGCCGCAGCCCCATGCTCATTCCGGTACCGTTTACTGCTTGGCATGTGGCGGGATGGATTTCTGAGCTGCTTCCAAGACCACCCATCACGCGGAATCAGGTGGAGTTGATGCAGATCGACAACATAGCGTCGGTGGGAATGCCAGGATTTCCCGAGCTTGGAATCCCGCCGCAATCAGTCGAACGAGTTATACCGGCCATGTTGCGGAACAGTATTGGTCGAACCACCTCTTAAACGCGGGCGATCAGTACGAGTTCGTGGAGGGAACCAGCGGTCGCAGGGTGCGGTCCAGCCATAAAGGAGGAACTGGTTTCGTACGTCCTGATTGGCTTGTGCAGCGGCATTTTCGATGGACGGGTCGCATGAGTGATTTTTCAGATCTTCGCGACCGGATGGTTGACGTTCAGCTCGCGCGCCGCGGTATCCGTGATCGTCGCGTGTTGGAGGCTATGCGGCAGGTTCCGCGGGAGCGGTTCGTGGAATCCGGCTTTGAGGAATTTGCCTACGAGGACGGCGCACTGCCGATCGCAAACAACCAGACCATCTCGCAGCCCTACATTGTCGCGCTGATGACCGAGGCGGCCGAGCTGAAGCCGACGGACAAGGTGCTCGAGGTCGGTACCGGCTCAGGCTATGCTGCCGCAATTGCCTCTCGGCTTGCCAAGACGGTTCACACCATCGAGCGACATGGCGCCTTGGCCAGAATCGCAGCGCAGCGGCTGATTGCGCTCGGATATGGGAATTGCATTGTCCATACCGGCGACGGCACCCGCGGCCTGGCCGATGAGGCGCCATTCGACGCGATCCTGGTCGCTGCCGGCGGCCCCTCTGTGCCCGACGCGCTTAAGCGCCAGTTGGCCGTCGGCGGCCACCTCGTCATTCCCGTCGGCAATTTCGAGGACGAACAATCGCTGCTCCGTATTACGCGGCGCAGCCAGACTGATTACGATGAAGAGACCTTCGGGGCCGTCCGCTTCGTGCCGTTGATCGGCGAGCAAGGATGGGCCGAGGATGGCACGCGCTCGGCCAGCAACCACGTCCCCGGTCACACGCGGTTGCGATCGCTGACAAACATGATCCGTGCTACTATCGAATCGTTGCCTGCCTTCGACGATCCTGCATTCGGTGTGTTGTTCGATCGCTTCGGACAGTCGCGCATCGTCTTGCTGGGCGAAGCCAGTCACGGCACGTCGGAGTTCTACCAGGCGCGCGCTGCGATTACGCGCCGGCTGATTGAGAAACACGGATTTACGATCGTCGCCGTGGAAGCGGATTGGCCCGACGCCGCAGCGATCGACCGTTACGTTCGCGGTCGAACGCAGCGTGGAACGTTAAACCAGACGCCGTTCGAACGCTTTCCGACCTGGATGTGGCGAAATACGGATGTCGCCGCCTTCGTTGACTGGATGCGCGGTCACAATGAACGAATGGCGGCAACCGATCGAGCCGGGTTCTTCGGGCTCGACATTTACAACATGCGCGATTCGATCGCGGCCGTTCTCACTTACCTCGATAAGATCGATCCTCAATCGGCAGCGGTGGCGCGCGAACGCTACGGCTGCCTGACGCCGTGGCAGCGCGAGCCTTCGACCTATGGCCGCGCGGTCCTGACCGAGCGCTACCGGAAATGCGAGGCGGCGGTGGTTCGGCAGTGCCAGGATATTCTGAAGAAGCAGCTCGACTATGCGGCGGACGATCCAGACAGCTTCCTGGATGCTGCGCAGAACGCCCGGTTGATCGCGTCCGCGGAGCGCTACTACCGGATCATGTATTACGGCGGCGCGGAGTCCTGGAATCTACGGGATACGCATATGTTCGAGACGCTAGGTCATATCCTTGACGCACATGGCCCCCAATCCAAGGCCGTGGTCTGGGCGCACAATTCCCATATCGGCGATGCGCGTTTCACCGGCATGGGCGCGGTCCGCAACGAGCTCAACATCGGCCAGCTCTGTCGGGAGAAAGTCGGTGAAGCGGCGTCGCTGATCGGATTAAGCACACATACCGGCACGGTGGCAGCAGCCTCAGAGTGGGACGCCGAGATGGAAGTGATGCCGGTTCGGCCGTCTCGACCAGACAGCTTTGAGCGGCTGTTTCACGACGCCGGTGCGACGCGCGGCTTGATCGAATTCAGCCGCGAGGAGGCTCTTCGCCGTCGCTTGCTCGAACCGCGCCTGGAACGTTTTATCGGCGTGATCTATCGACCGGACACCGAACTACAAAGCCATTATACCGAGGCCTCCTTGTCTCAACAGTTCAACGCGTTGCTGTGGTTTGACGAGACACACGCGGTGACACATTTGGGTCCCGAGCATCGTCGCAGCGCTGTCCCGGATACATATCCGTTCGGACTTTGATTTACGGCGCTCGTTTGCGGTCAATTCATTGCTTTTTGCGGACAGGCCATCGGCAGTCGATGCCGCGGAAGCGCCATATCTGCCTTTTCCTTTGCTGGCATGCTGGCTACAAGTGCCCCACTATGATCGCAATGAACGTCTTAAGCCGAGAAAACGGGGATGGAATGCATCCCTGACAAGCGACATGCTCTACAAATTCAGCGCGGTGCCGCTGCTGATCAAGGCGGCGCGGGGCGCCTTCAGCGACGCGCTGGGCGACGACGTGCGCAAGCGCTTGATGGTTGTGCCGCGTTGCCACGGATCCGCCTGCGCGGAAAGCGATCGACGAGCATGCCGACGAACCAGCCTCCGACGGCGTAGGTGATGATAAATGCCGCCCCGATCAGGAAGCTCATCAACGTGTCCGATATTTGCAGGTCGCGCTTGATCGGCTGCACTAGCAGCGGCAGCGCCGCGCGATCGATGAACGCAACGGCATTCACGAGACAGAGGACGCTCACCAACCACCAATGACCCGGATTGGGCCGCTCTGCTTCCTGTTCAGCGTCCATGTTTCCTTCCCCGGTGCAGTCGCACCTGCTTTCTTCTTACCTAAGCTGCGATCTCGCGGACGACCGCGTTGAATTTCGAGGGAGCTTCGAGCTTGAGAATGTGCCCGTAATCCTCGAACAGTTGCGATGTCGACCAGGGTGCCGCAGCGAGGAGCCGCTCGGCGTGATCGCGATATGGCGCGACCTGGTCGAGAGTGCCGGAGAGGATGGCAATGGGGCACCTGACCTCTGGAATGATTTCGGGCGTGTAGACCGTAAACAGCGACCGGATCGCCTGACGCCAGCCGTCGGTCGTCATCCCGTCGCGCAAGCGCTCGACAAGCTGCCTGACCTGAGTCGGCGCATCGGGCGCGACCAGCCTGTTCGCGACCGCAGCGCGTGACGCCAGGATGTCAACATCCGCCATGCGCAGCCACGCATTGAGCTCGGCATCGCGGGCCTCGCCGGTGATGTGGCCCCTGGCGACGTTGGGCGCCGAAAGAAGCAGGCTGCCGATCAGCGCAGGATAGCGTCGCGCGAAGGCCAACGCGACGACGCTCCCCCAGGAGCTGCCGACTAGAATCGCCAGCCGTCGTATGCCGAGCGCACGCAGCAAACCTTCCAGCGCGTTTGCGTAGTCCTCGATGCCGGCGTCCTGCCCCTGGATCTGTGAGCTGTCTCCGAAGCCAGGAGCATTCCAGGCGATGACGTGAAAATCACGCGATAAGCCGGCGAATTGGGCGCGGTATCCGGCCGAACTGGAGCCAAGTCCGTGAAGCATCAGCGCTACGGGCTTGTTTGGCTCTCCGGCGGCGCGATATTCCAGCTGGCCTCGCTGCCCAGAGAAGACCGAAGACACAACGTCCGCCAGCGCAAGCGCGGGCAGATCCTGCGCAAGCAGTTTGGCATCGAGTGGTGACAATTCGGCCATCGCTCAAGCTCCAACCACAAGCGCGAGGCGCTCGGCCGGCTCGTGAGAATTGGCGGCCTCATAGCCGAGCCGTTGCGACACGTCTTGCGCTGTCTCGCGCAAGGCGCGGGCGAATTCCCCGTCAAGATCGGCGCGAAACCGGCTCGCCTCGCCTACTGCGGTCAGGGCCAGCACCGCGCGGCCATCTGCATCGAGCACGGGCGCGCTGAGGGCGTTGATGAGGGTCTCGCTGCGGTAGAAGGTCTCCAACCCCTGTCTGGCGAGCCCTTGCCGGCGCACTTCCGCGAGGCGCTCGTTCCAATCGTCCTCTCCGGACGCCGCAGCCTGCCCCGGCAAGGCCGTCTGGGCGATGGCTTCGGGAGCAAGGTGTGCGGCAAAGGCGAGACCAGTTGCTGTCGATGTGACCGGAAGGATCAAGCCGACGGGAAGCGCTTCGCTCACCGGAGCGGTTGCCGGCTCCCAATGGGTGATCGTCGGACCGTGGGCACCCCAGACGGCAAGCGCCATGGTCTCGTCGAACCGCCTGACCAGGCGCTCGATCGCACGCGTGCCGAGCCGCATCGCGGTGAGTTGGATCTGCTTGCGATCGGCTGACAGTTTGGTGTCGGCCAAATCGTGGGGATCTGCCAGCAGATATCGACCGTTGCCGAAAACGAGCGGCTTCCTTTCCGATTGATCGATCGCAAGCACCTCGCCGACATAGATCGTGTGGTCGCCGCCGGGCACCCGGGACACGACCCGGCACTGCAGCCTGGCGCTGCAATCGCGGAGCAGCGGCACGCCGCCCGAACCGAGATCGACATCGATGCCGGCGAACTTGTCATGCGAGGATTTCGCGAACCGCTTTGACAGCTCGATCTGGTCCTCGGCAAGGATGTTCACGGCAAAACGTTCGGCCTCGAAGAACGCCGGGTGGCTGTGACTCCCAACCGCCTGGCTCCAGAGAACCAGCGGCGGATCGAGCGACACCGAGCTAAAGGAATTGGCCGTCACGCCGTGGAATCTGCCCTCGTCATCCGTCGTGGTCACCACGGTTACGCCGGTGACAAACGTTCCGAGCACGCGCCGCAGATCGCGGCTGTCGAACGTAGGAGCATCAGACATTTCCACCTCCTTGCGCTTACACGTCTTGTGCGCTCATGCGGCGACTGCTTCGGCCGCCTTCACCGCGGGCATGACGCTCTCTGCGAAGCGGCGGACCGAAGCCGCGGCCTCGGCGTGCGGCATGGTCCCGAACATGAAGCTTCCGATCACATAGTTCAGCCCGCCGAGCGCAACCTGATCGGACAGAACTTGCGTGACCGTTCGAGCCGAACCGGAGATCGCATGGCCGGATTCGACGAGCTGGTCGAACGAGGGCGGCAGCTTCGCGTTGACCGGCTGCGTCCCGTGCTTGCGCCAGAGCTTGATGAAGTGCTCGTAGAACGCCGGCCAGGCTTTCCGACCCAGCTCGTGGGCGTCGCGGTCGGTCTCGCCGACGATGATGTAGCGATTGACACCGATCAGCGGCGCGCCCCTGCCCTGCAGACCGGCCGCAACCATCTCCTCGCGGTAGCGATCCGAAATCGCCCGCACGCGCGAGACCTGGCCGCCGCAGACCACGTTCACGCCGTTGCGGGCCGGCCAGACCACCGAGTCTGGCGAGCCGACCGCGTACCACATCGGCGGAAGTGGCCGCTGCAGCGGCTTCATTTCCACCGCATAGTCGTTCAGGTTCCAGAACTCTCCCGTCGTCGTGACGGAATCCTGCGCGGCGCAGCGCTGGATCGTATCGAAGGCCTCCGCATACATCTTCGCTGCCTTCGTGGAGTCGATCCCGAGCGCGTCGAGCTCATGCGGCGAGGCGCCGCGCCCAATCCCGAACTCGAACCGCCCGCCGCTCAGATGATCGAGCATGCAGATCTCTTCGTAGAGGCGCGCCGGATTGTAGGTCGGCAGCAGATAGACCAGCGGACACAGCCGCAACCTCCTGGTCCGCTGCGACAGAGCGGCAATCCACACGCTGGGAGACGGCGTCGTGCTGAGCGGAGTGCCGTGGTGCTCGCTCATATGGAAGCAGTGGAAGCCGAGCCGATCGTAGAGCTCGGCAAGCACAAGCCGGTTCTCGTACTGCTCTGCCAGCGGAAGACCGGAGCGGTCGTTCTGATCGAAGACACCGAATTTCATGGTGAGTATCCTTGTTGGGATGAACTGCTGACGCTTGGCGGTATCTAGCCGCCTTGCCGGACGTGGATCTGGAACAGGTTGTTCTCGGGGTCGGCGAACGTCGCGACGCTGCCGTGCGAACCCATGTCGCGGTTCGACAGGTGCAGCCCGCCGAGCCGCTCGATCCGCTGCGCGATCGCAGCGATGTCGGTCGCGCCGAAAACGACCACGCTCCCGCGGGCGCCCGTGGCCGCTTCGGATGGTGAGCTCAACGCGAACGCGAGCTGCCCGGCCTTGAACTGGCACCAATTGTCGCGTTCCCGGAAAGCCAGCGGAAGCTCCAGCGCCTCGGCGTAGAAGGCCTGCATGAGATCCATATCGTTGGCGACTGTGTAGACGCTGCGGATCGCACCAAGGGGCATTTTCGTGTCCCTCCGTAGATATTCAATATAGTTGAACTTATGTGTTATAGTTGTATAGTGCTCGCGGCTTTTGTTTGTGTCAATCTCAATTCGTTGAACCGGTCGAAGGAAGTAGATGCAGGAGAAGAAGCCGCGCCGCGGCATTCAGTCGGTGGAAATTGCCTTTCGGATTCTGAGCGTTATGCAAACGAGCCAGCAGGCGATGGCTCTCAAGGACATCGCGCCGCTGGCGGATCTGACGGCGAGCGCCGCGAATAACTATCTCGTGAGCCTCGTTAGGATCGGGCTCGCCGCTGCGGACGAGAAGCCTGGCCACTATCGCCTCGGGCCTGCGGCGCTCTCGCTCGGCGTCAGCGCGATCCAGCAGATCGACGGTTTCGAGATCGTCCGTCGCGAGGTCACCAATCTGCGCGACATCACGCGGCGAAGCGCGGCCGTCACCACATGGACCGACGACGGCCCGCTCAGCCTGTTCAAGCAGGACGGCGATCAGCGTGGCGCGTTTGAGTTTCGGACCGGACTGATCCCGATGCTAAGCTCCGCAGCCGGCAAGATCTACGCCGCACGGCTGGCACCGAACCTAACGGCGCATCTGATCGCGCAGGAATGGGATTCTGTGTTCGGCGGCAAAGTCGACGCAGGAAAATTCAGGGACGACGCAAGCCGCGAGCTGAAGCGAAAGGGCTACACGACAATCGTCCGCTCCGACCTGACCGGCTATGTCTCCATTGCAGCTCCGGTGCTGGACTGGAATGGCGATGTCCGGTTCACCCTTAGTCTGGCAGGAACGCGGGCCTCGATGACGATAGAGCCCTCAAGCGATCAGGTGAAAGCCCTGCTCGCCAGCGCGGCCAACGCAACGCAGGCGCTTGGCGGCAAGACGGCAAGCCGCGAGTAGCCGATTGCACCGTCCGTACGACTACAGAACGACCTCGATCAGACGAGGGCCGCGGTTTTTCGACTCGCCCGAGCGCGATGTTGAGGATGGCATAGGAGCGGTTCGCCGAGCGATTCGCGCGCCTGCGCGTAGACGCGTCGCTGGCCTGACCCAGCAGTCATAGGGTTCGCCCCGAACAATTTCTGGCTTTTGCGCAGCCAAACATCAACGCCATAGGCGCGGACAGGCGTTATCGGTTTCCGAGAGATATGCCGGCGACGAAAAAAAGGGCCGATGGCAAACCGCCATCGGCCAGAAGTCGACCTGGTGGGAGCCGCGGCCAGAACGGCCGCGAGGCTCAGAGCGTATCGGGGGAGGACCGGCGCTCGTCAGGCCTTGTGCCACGCTTGCGCCGATCAAGGGGGAAAGGGCGGATCGCGACGCCACCACCCTGCGACCGGTCACCTCTTTCTGATTGTACACATTTGCCGAGAACAGTCTGCAACTGCGCAATGCTGCGCGGTGGCTCGATCTCCTCCAGGTCAATTGGAGCGCAATGAAGAGGCGAGAAGAGCTCTCGCTCCGCACCGCCCCGGCGTTGAGTGACACCACACGTACGTATGGTTCTGTGACTTCTTCAGATGATCGGAGCTTTACGAAGGGGTGATTGAGACTGTGATCTCGATCGCCCTAGTGTACATGCATGGGAAAGCGCATCGGCTCATCCGATGCGACAGTGGGAAAAGGATCATCGACGAACGGAAGGAGACCACAATGCAGAGCCGTCCGGAATGCCCCAGGACTGCTGGTGCCGCGCGATGTGCGGTCTGTGACGGCAAGTTTGGTCTCGTCCGGCATTATTCGTGGCGCACGCCGCTTTGTTCGCAAAAGTGCGTCGATCGCTTCAGAGCACGCCGGGAAAGCGACCGCAGCTGGCTGCCGTGGTTCCGGATCGCCCTGAACCCGTTGGCGGAGAACCGCGCGAGGGTATCATGACATTCGAGATCTCACGACGAGGCAAGGCATATCTGGAAACAGCACAGACCTTGCTCCGCAGCGCCCGGACCATGACCGACTGCGCGATTGCGGCTCAGCTCAGGGCCCTGGCCGAGGACTATGAGCGGCGTGCCGAGAAAGCGTCACATGCCGACGCGGCCAAGGCTTTGGCCCGCTCGGCTACTTCCGCCGAACAGGTGAACGTCTGGTAAGCCCTGACGTGTCAGCCTTAGCAAACGACCGCGCTAATGCTTTTTCATGAAGGTAAGGACAGCCTGGTCGTAGACGCTGGGCTTTGTGGCGAACGTAATCGGCCGCAGCTCGGCTACGCAAGCTCTGACGTTCCTGGCGCCGGCGGCCTAAGAGTTGCCCTGCCTACCCTCCAATTCAACGTCAACCTTTCGCGCTCCCCTTCGGAACTTCGAACACAAGGCACGTCGTCGTCGCATGCGCAAGCAGCCGATCCCTTGCATCGGTGATGCGCGCCTCGGCGGTGGCGACGCGGCGACCGGCGTTGAGCACGCGGCCCTCGGTGCGGATCACGCCGCGCGTCTCGCTCATGCCGCGCACGAATGAGATCTTGAATTCCAGCGTGGTGCCCGCGGGCAGCGTGCTCTGCACTGCGAGCCCCATCGCGGAATCCAGGAGGATCGCGGCATAGCCGCCATGCACCCAGCCGATCGGATTGTAGTGGCGCAGACCCGGCACGCTGTAAATCACGACGGCGCCGGGTTAGCGATCGGCCATCACCGGAAGTCAGTTCGTTTCTCGCGCCGGTGCATTCTTCCCTGCACTTCAGCCTCGACGCCCTGCTCAAGAAGCGCTCGCGCGCCGCTGCGCAAGACCTCGGTCAGCGGGCCTTCAAAAAGTTCCTTTTTGGGAGAGCTGGAAAACGTTAGTGTTCGTCAGGGCGTATCACTCCTTCAGTGGAGAAGTGGAAGCTTCCGACCACCCCACGATACGCCGTTTTATCCCATTTCGCGTTTAACTCCTCGTTGGTCGGCTGGCTCACGAATGAGGCAAGCCATGGTACATCGGGACCCTTCAGCGCCAACACCCATGCCGACGACTTTCCGGTACGGCATTGCAGTTCTGTCCGTAACAATCGCGATCGGGTTGGATTTCTTCCTGTTGCGACGTTTCGAGGTCAAGTTGACGCCGTTCTTGTTCGCAGTCGCCGCGACCGTTTGGTACGCGGGAGCCGGGCCAGGTGCGCTCGCAATTGTCCTTTCAGTCCTCAGCCTTAATTACTTCTTCCTACGTCCCTCGTTTT
Source organism: Bradyrhizobium huanghuaihaiense (assembly GCF_025200885.1). Classification (NCBI taxonomy): domain Bacteria; kingdom Pseudomonadati; phylum Pseudomonadota; class Alphaproteobacteria; order Hyphomicrobiales; family Nitrobacteraceae; genus Bradyrhizobium; species Bradyrhizobium huanghuaihaiense. Next base: position 9,192,560 of record NZ_CP104172.1, read on the forward strand.
CCTTGAGCCCAATTAGCTATGCTGATCTCGTTTATCTAGCCGTTTGCACATCTTGCGCCTTGGCTGTCGGTTGGGTCAGCGCCGTGCGACGACGGGCAGAGCAAGAGCTTCGTCAGGCCCGCGAAGAGCTCGAGGCCAAAGTGGTGGAACGGACCGCCGATTTACAGCGGAGCGAGGGATATTTGGCGGAAGCACAGAGGCTGAGCCACACCGGTTCCGCGGCCTATAACGACACGGAAATTCTTTATTGGTCCGAGGAGGCTTCCCGCATCTGGGGGTTTGATCCGCCGCAAGGCATTCCGAGCCGCGAAGCGGTGTGGCAACGGATTCACCCAGACGACCGAGACAGGGTGAACGAAAACATCGAGCACGGCGTGCGCGAAAAGATAAGCTTTGTGAACGAGTTCAGAATCATATTGCCCAATGGAACGATCAAACACCTCGAAGCAACTAACAATCCTGTGTTTTCGGCAAGCGGAGAGCTTCTGGAGATTGTCGTCACGGGCATCGACGTGACGGAGCGCAGACGGGCCGAGGAAGCATTGCGGGAGAGCGAATACAAGCTCCGTGAAATCATCGAAACAGTGCCAGGCTTGCTCTGGTCACTGGACCCCAACGGCGAACCGACCCATATCAATCAGCGCACGTTGGACTATAGCGGCCTGCGAGTTGAGGATCTCAAGCAAGGTGGCTGGCACGCATTTCTGCACCCTGACGACCTTCCGGAAAGTGCGAGGGCTTTCTCGCACGCAATTCAGACCGGCACTTCGTACCAACGCGTGACCCGTCTCCGTCGGGCGGACGGGGAGTTTCGTTGGCACGATTCTCGCGGAGAGCCTCTGCGCGATCGGCAGGGACGCATCATCCAGTGGTATGGCCTGTCTGTTGACATCGATGAAGGCAAGAAGGCCGAAGACCGGCTACGCCGCAGCGAAGCCTATCTGGCGGAGGCACAGAGGCTGAGTCACAGCGGTGTATCGGCGTTCAACGAGACGGCGATTCTCTATGGTTCGGAGGAGACGTACCGCATCTGGGGGTTTGACCCGGCGGAAGGTGTTCCGAGCCGCGAAGCCGTGTTCCAACGAATCCACCCCGACGACCGGGGCCGACTACTCGCAGAAGTTCAACGCGCGGTGAGCGAGAAAAGAGACTACTCGATCACGTACAGAATCGTGCTTCCCGATGGAACGATCAAATACCTCGAAGTATTCGGCCGGCCTGCCTTCGCCGCAAGCGGAGAACTTGTCGAGATTGTCACTACTCAGATCGATGTGACGGAGCGCAAACGCGCTGAAGAAGCATTGCGGACAGTAGAGGCGCAAGCTCGCGAAAATGAGCAGCGATACCGAGAGGCACAGTTGGAACTCGTGCACGCCAATCGCGTGGCAACGATGGGACAGCTGACATCATCAATCGCGCATGAAGTGAACCAGCCGATCACCGCAGCAGTAACGTACGCGTTGGCCGCTCGGCGTTTCCTAAGCGCGGAGCCGCCAAATTTTCATGAAGCGGATGACGCGCTCTCTCTGATTGTCAAGGAGGGCAATCGCGCCGGCGAGGTCGTCGGGCGAATCCGCGCGCTCATTAAGAAGGCACCCATACGAAAGGACGCCGTAGCGATCAACGATGCCATCCTCGAGGTTATTGCTCTCACCCGTGCGGAGGCCGCAAACAATAGCGTCTCGGTGCGGACGCAGTTGGCGGAGGGCTTGCCGCGTGTCCAGGGAGATCGGGTCCAGCTGCAACAGGTGCTGCTTAACTTGATCATCAATGCCATGGAAGCAATGCGCGATGTGGGCGAAGAAGAACGAGAATTGCTCATCAGCACCCGTAACGAACCGGACGGGGTGTCAGTCGAGGTGCGAGATTCAGGTCCAGGCTTCGCGCCGGCGGCTCTTGAGCGCGTGTTCGAGGCTTTCTACACCACGAAACCGAGCGGTTTGGGGCTTGGGCTCTCGATCTGCCGGTCGATTATCGAAGCGCATAACGGACGATTGTGGGCGAGCCCAAACGTGCCACGTGGCGCGATTTTTGAGTTCAGCCTTCCCACCTACCTAGACGTTGCCAACCGACCAGTCGTCGCCAGCGCTAACTAGTCCCTGTGCGGTGATGGACGTCCGCCAACTCTTGGCCGCCCGGCTGCCACACTAGGCTCTGGTGGCCTCAAGGCATTGCCTTTGTTCTTAGCGTGAGGACAATCATGTTGATGCCAATCGCGCTGAATGGCTTCGCCCAAGCAGCTTCTCATCGCGAGTCGGCAATAACCCGCGCTCATAAGCCAGCTTGTAGGCGTATGCGGCCGTTAGTCCGTTGCTCATCGCAAGTTCGGTTCCTTTGATGGGATCGCCTAAATAAGCATACAGGATTTGCTCGCGAATTTCCTTGGTGATCCTGTTGCGGCTGTTCCACCTTCCACTTGTCATTTTGGCGCCTCCTTATGCGAAGCAATACACGGCATCGGACGAGTTGGAGCTAGTGGGCAGGAGCTGCTGATCGCCGTGCGCTCGCGATCAGCCCATGCTCCCAGGCATGAAGCAGCGCGCCTTCGGGTGACCATTTAGGTAGTAAGGCCAGACCATGGTACGGCCAGTGCGGTTCGGCCCATCCACGACAGCGTCGTTCGGAACATCAACCCACTCGCCATCCATGCGTACGCGATAGTGACCATCCTTAGTTTCCCAATCGGCGTCATCAACGCGCTTCGCATCGCTGCCATCGCAGCAGGGCCCTTTGCCGCTGTGCAAGCTCTCATACCAACTGTTCAACTCAGGGTGCCGATAATCGTGGGCGCGAGCGTGACCGATTGTAGAAATCGACGACATGACAGTGAATACAACGAGCGTTGCATGCCAAAAGTGATTGTTCATCTCACACTCAGTCCCGGCATCTCTCTGTGCAGTCAGGAAATTCATCCTTCCGCATCAACATGCGAAGCTCTTTCAGCTCGCCGCTGGTAGTCGTCGGCAAAGGCCTTAAGCTGACCCGCAATCGCTGCGTCGGTCATGGTTTTGGCAGCGCGGAGCAAAGTCTGTGCTGTCTCTATATATTCCTTGCCTCGTTGTGAGATCTGGATCGTCATAAAGCCCTCGCGCGGTTCTCGGGCAGATGATCAAAGGCGATTTGGAGCCAACCCACCCAATTGCGGTCACTTTCCCTGCGAATTCTGAAGCGATCGACGCACTTCTTGGAACAAAGCGGGGTTCGCCACGAGTAGTGCCGGACGAGACCAAACTTGCCATCACAAACTGCGCATCGCGCGGCACCGCCAGATCTAAGACTTTCGGAGCAGTCGGGCATTGGAGTCTCCTCTTGGTACTATCCTCGCTGTTCGTCGATCATCCTTTTTTCACCGTCGCACTTCATGAGCCTGGTGCGCTTTTCCAGCACGTGCAGCCTAAGACGATCGCGATCAGCGGCTCAATTGAACGTAGGTAATCGTCCGGCATCTAAAGGGGTAACGGAACGATACGAAGGTTTATGGGGCTCGCCGTTAAGGCCGACGACTTCCGCAACGGGCCATTCTCGACTGAGCCAACCGGTGCTGCCGCCGGCTGATGTCTGCTCCGCTCCGAAAGCGACCGAAGCGCTGCATCGCCGCGAAATGACGCGAAGGGCCACAAGGGGCCCCACGCGCCGCACACCAAGTGCCCGTGTCACTCGATCACCGGTTGATCAAGTCGCGGTAGACTTGCATGAAGACGAACTATTTGAACTGCGTCGCATACTTTCCCGCAATCTCATTGATCTGCTCCTCGGTCAGCTTTTTTGGCGCGATACCGGGAGCACTGCGGGTTTCGCGAAAAAAGGCATCTAATCCGGTCGGCGTCCCGATCCACTGGTAAAGGTTTCGGTTGACAGTTGATTTGGTAAGGCGCCAAATTTTCGGGGCAGGCGGCAGTGCTCGCCTATCCGGCTGCACGGTCGCCGATAGAGCGTGCCAGCGCGCGGGATGACGACTTGCGACCCGCGTGATAGTGGAGTCCGGCAGTTGAATCCGTCCACTCTGTTCGGCACAAGGGGGAATGGTGACCTCCAAATCTTGTGGGAGGACGGCGAACGTGTGTTCTACGGAAGCATTGGCCGCGCCGACGCTGATCGCCCCGTGCTGGTCGTGTTGCCTGCAGCGGAACTTCCCTCCCCTGCCACCCTCGATCGCCTCGCTCACGAATATGGATTGAAGGAGGAGCTGGACGGGGCGTGGGCGGTGCGTCCACTCGAGTTGATTCGTGAGGGCGGCCGGATCATGTTGGTGCTCGAGGATCCCGGCGGCGAGCCGCTCGAGCGATTGCTCGGCGCGCCTTTGGAGACGGACCACTTCCTGCGCCTGGCGATCCACATCACTGTGGCTCTCGGCAAACTTCATCGGCGAGGCCTGCTGCATAAGGACATAAAGCCCGCCAATATCATGGTGAACTGCGCGGACAGGCAGGTGCGCCTTACTGGATTCGGGATCGCATCACGCGTGCCGCGTGAGCGACAGGCGCCTGACCCACCGGAGACTATCGCCGGTACACTCGCTTACATGGCGCCCGAACAAACCGGACGGATGAATCGCTCGATCGATTCCCGCAGCGACCTCTACGCGCTCGGCGTCACGTTCTACCAGATGCTCACGGGCTCCCTGCCGTTCATGGCCGCCAATCCCATGGAGTGGGTGCACTGCCATATCGCCAGAAAGCCGCTGCCGCCCAGTGAACGGTCTGAGAAGATCCCCGCTCCGGTCTCCGAGATCATCATGAAGCTGCTCGCGAAGACCGCCGAGGAGCGCTACCAGACGGCAGCTGGCGTCGAGAGTGATCTTCGGCACTGTCTTGCTGAACAGGAGCGTAAAGGGCGCATCGATCCCTTTGCGCTTGGCGAACACGACGCGCCCGATCGGCTGCTGCTTCCCGAGAAGCTGTACGGAAGGGCGCGCGAGATAGAAACCTTGCTCGCCTGCTTCGATCGCATAGTCAACAACGGCGCGGCGGAGCTGGTGCTCGTCTCGGGATATTCCGGCATCGGAAAATCCTCGGTCGTCAATGAACTGCATAGAGTGCTTGTTCAACGGCACGGAATCTTCGCATCAGGCAAGTTCGACCAGTACAAGCGCGACATCCCCTATTCGACCCTGGCGCAAGCCTTTCAGAGCTTGATCCGACCACTGCTTAGCAAGAGCGATTTAGAGTTGGCTGTATGGCGCGAGGCTTTTCGCGAAGCATTAGGCCCGAACGGGCGGCTTATCGTAGACCTGGTTCCGGAGCTGAAGCTCATCGTCGGCGACCAGCCACCGGTCCCTGAGCTGCCGCCCCATGACGCGCAACGCCGCTTTCAGCTGGCTTTCCGGCGCTTTCTCGCCGTGTTCGCTCGGCCGGAGCACCCGCTGCCGCTGTTCCTCGACGATCTGCAATGGCTCGACTCGGCAACGCTGGACCTGCTGGAGGATTTGTTGACCCAGCCGGACGTGCAACATCTAATGTTGATCGGGGCCTACCGGGACAACGAGGTCAATTCCGCCCATCCTCTGATCAGCAAGCTCGAAGCGATCCGCAAGGCGGGCGCGGTCGTGCACGAAATTATCCTTGCGCCTCTCGCCCGTGAAGACCTGGGACGGTTGATTGGGGATGCTCTTCACTGCGAACCCGAGCGCGTCACCGCGCTGGCAGAACTGATCCATGAGAAGACGGAGGGCAATCCATTCTTCGCCAATCAGTTGATTTCTGTACTTGTCGAGGAGGGTTTGCTCACATTCGATTATGGTGATGGGCGATGGTCCTGGGACCTGAACAGCATTCGCGCCAAGGCTTATACCGACAACGTCGCAGATTTCATGGTGGCGAAGCTGAGCCGTCTGCCGCAAACGACTCAGAAGGTTCTCGGCCAGTTGGCTTGCCTGGGGAATGCTGCCGAGTCGGAGACGCTTGCGCTGGTTCACGACGCGAGCGAAGAAGCGACAAACGCAGCGTTGTGGGAAGCTGTTCGAGCCGGCCTCGTCCTTCGTTCGGGCAGCACGTACGCATTCCTCCACGATCGCGTCCAGGAGGCTGCCTATGCGCTCATCGTCGAGGACAAGAGGGCCATGGCACATCTTCGCATTGGCCGATTACTTGCCGCGCGCACCCCACCGGAGCACCTCGAAGAGAACATCTTCGACATTGTGAACCAGTTCAACCGTGGCGCGGCGCTGATCAGCACAGAGCCGGAGTGTGAGCAGGTCGCCACGTTCAATCTCATGGCAGGTAAGCGTGCCAAGGCGGCCACCGCCTACGCCGCAGGCCTGCGGTATTTTGCCGGCGGGCGGGTGCTGCTGGGGGAGAATGGTTGGGAGCAGTGCTACCAGCTCACCTTCGACCTCGAGATCAATTGGGCCGAGTGCGAATACCTGACCGGGGAGTTGGCGTCAGCGGAAGAACGGCTCGCCATGCTGTCAATTCGCGCACAGAACACAATTGATTCTGCTGCCGTTACCTGCGTGCGCATCAATCTTTACACGACCTTGGACCAGAGCGACGACGCCGTCCGGGTCGGCTTGGAGTATCTGTGCCGCGTCGACGGCAAGTGGTCGGCCCATCCAACGACGGAGGACGTTCGCCTGGACTATGATCGATTATGGCCGCGGCTGGGCGCTGGCTCGATTGAAGCACTGGTTGACTTACCGCCGATGAGGGATCCGGATCGGTGCGCCACCATGGACGTGCTAACCGTGCTCACGTCGCCAGCCTTGTTCACTGATTTGAATTTGTTCCGGCTGATCGTCAGTCGGATGGCGACCTTCAGCCTGGAGTACGGCAACAGCGACGGATCATGCCTCGCCTATGTGTGGCTGGGGGGCGTCCTGGGCACCCATTTCGGAGAATACCAAGGAGGGGCCCGCTTTGGCAGGCTTGGCCTGGACTTGGTCGAGAAGCATGGACTCGTCCGCTATAGGGCTCGCGTCTACCTGGTGTTTGCCGTCCATGTCGCTCACTGGACTGAGCCCTTGCAGATATCTCACGCCTTCCTGGGGCGGGCCTTTGATGCGGCGCTGGTTGCTGGTGATCTTTCTTATGCGGCCTATAGCCGTATCGACGTGATTACAAACCGTATTGCTGCCGGAGACTTGCTCAGTGAAGTCGAGCGAGAGGCCGACCACGGTCTCGACTTCGCGCGGAAACTACGGTTCGGTCTCGCCAGCGATTGCATCACCGGGCAGCTCGGGCTGATCCGGATGCTCCGCGGACTGACGCTGGACTTCAACTCCTTCAATGACGCGGAATTCGAAGAGAGCCATTTCGAGCGACGCCTGGAGAACAATCCAGAGCTGGCCATTGGCGCGAGCTATTATTGGATTCGCAGGCTGCAAGCGAGCGTCTACGCCAACGACGCGGCATCTGCCATCACGGCTGTATCGAAAGTAGCATTGCTGCTCTGGACGATTCCAACCCAATTTGAGTTGGCCGAGTACCACTTTTATGGAGCGCTCGCTCGGGCGGCGCATTGCGATTCGACCTCGCCCGAGGAGCGGTGTCAGCATTTGGAAGCGCTGGCCGCTCATCACAGGCAACTCGCGGTGTGGGCAGAGAACTGCCCTACAACTTTCGCAAATCGCGCCGCATTGGTAGGTGCCGAGATTGCGCGCCTTGAAGGGCGGGAGCTGGACGCGATGCGCCTCTATGAAGAGGCCATTAGACTGTCGCGCGAACACGGTTTCATCCAGAATGAGGGCTTGGTCCACGAACACGCCGCCCGGTTTTGCGCGGCGCGCGGCTTTCAGACAATTGCTGAAGCATATCAGCGAAACGCCCGGCGCTGCTACCTAAGTTGGGGTGCTAATGGGAAGGTACGGAAACTCGACGAAACGTATCCGCACCTGCGGGAGAATGAGGTAGTCCCTGGTCCGATGAGCACCATCGGGACGCCCGTCGAACATCTTGACCTCGCGACGGTGATTAAGGTGTCGCAAGCCGTCTCAAGTGAGATTGTGCTAGAAAATCTGATCGACACGGTCATGCGTACTGCAGTGGTGCAGGCAGGTGCCGAGCGAGCGCTGTTGATTTTGCCGTGCGGGCAAGCGCCTCGAATTGAGGCGGAAGCCACGACCAGCGGCGATACGGTGACCGTACGTCTGGTCGACGAGGCTGTGACCGAGCGCGTGCTGCCCGAGTCTGTGCTGCACTACGTCATGCGCGCACGCGAGAGTGTTATTCTAGATGATGCCGCGGCCGAGTCTCCGTTTAGCGCGGATTCCTATATCCGTCAGCGCCAGGCCCGGTCCATTCTTTGCCTGCCGTTGCTGAATCAAGCTAAATTCATCGGCGCGCTCTACCTCGAAAATAACCTGACCCCTCGCGTCTTCGCGCCCACCCGGATATCGGTCCTAAAGCTACTCGCGTCGCAGGCCGCGATCGCATTGGAGAATGCGCACTTGTATCGCGACGTCGCGGAGCGCGAGAAGCAACAAGCTGCCACCTCTGAGATGCTGCGCCTCATCTCGAACTCGCCGATTCAGTCGGTGCTGGACGCAGTGGCCGAAAATGCCGCGCGCCTGTGCGACGCGAACAATGTGGAGATCTTCCGCCTGGAGGACAACCTTCTTCGGTTGGTAGCTTCATACGGGGAAATTCCAGTGGTTATCCATGCCTATCAGGGCGTTCCCGTAAACCGAGACACGGTGACCGGACGGGCCGCATGCGATCGTCGGACCATTCATGTCCATGATCTCGCCGCAGAGGAGGGCGAGTACCCGGTGGGCAGCAGTAACGCAAAACGCGAGGGCCACCGCACCACGCTTGGGACGCCGTTGTTGCGCGAAGGTACCCCCGTTGGAATAATTCTAGTACGGCGAATGGAGGTCCGACCGTTCTCCGACCAACAGATCGCGCTTCTCGAGACCTTCGCCGACCAGGCGGTGATCGCCATCGAAAACGCGCGCCTCTTCGAATCCGAGAAGCAACGCAGATTGGCGCTTGCGCATGCCAACCGCGAGCTGACAGAACGCGAAGCGAAGATCCGGCACCTGGTTGACGCTAACATTATCGGGATCATCATCTGGAACATCGACGGTCAGATTATCGAAGCCAATGACGCGTTCCTGCGCATGGTGGGATATGACCGTTGGGACCTCGCCGCAGGGCGTGTCAATCGGACAGATCTGACTCCGCCGGAATGGCGCGAGCGCGACGCACGGACGATGGCAGAGCTGAAGGCGAGCGGAACCGCGCAGCCATTCGAAAAGGAGTACTTCCGTAAGGACGGCAGCCGCATCCCCGTCCTGATCGGCGTCACCGCGTTCGACGAGACACGGGACCAAGGAATCGGCTTCGTGCTGGATCAGACCGGGCCCAAGCGCGCCGAGGTGGAATTGCGCGAGTCGGAACAGAATTACCGCATGTTGTTCGAATCGATTGACGAGGGTTTTTGCACGATTGACGTTTTGTTTGACCAGAACGAAAGGCCGGTCGATTATCGTTTTTTGCAAACCAACCCGTCGTTTGAGCGACAAACGGGAATCAAGAATGCTGCCGGCAGACGGATGCGCGAAATCGCGCCACAGCACGAAGAACATTGGTTCGAGATTTACGGCAGAATTGCCCTCACGGGCGAGCCGATGCGCTTTGAAAATGAAGCCAAACAACTCGGACGCTGGTACGACGTTTACGCCTTCCGGGTCGAAGACCCCAAGCGCAGACTCGTCGGAATCCTTTTCAACGACATCACCGAGCGCAGGCGGGCGGAAGCCGAAGCACGCGACAGCGAGCGCCGCTATCGCGACGTCCAGATGCAGCTGGCGCACGCCAACCGTGTCGCCACCACGGGTCAGCTCTCGGCCTCGATCACCCATGAAGTGAACCAGCCGATCACAGCGGCAGTCACATACGCGTTAGCCGCTCGGCGTTTCCTAAGCGCGGAGCCACCGAATTTTCGCGAGGTGGATGACGCGCTCTCTCTTATTGTCAAGGAGGGGAATCGCGCAGGCGAGGTCGTCGCGCGAATCCGCGCGCTGATTAAGAAGGTGCCCGCACGAAAGGACGCCGTAGCGATCAACGATGCCATCCTCGAGGTTATTGCTCTCACCCGCGCGGAGGCCGCAAACAATAGCGTCTCGGTGCGGACGCAGTTAGCGGAGGGCTTGCCGCGTGTCCAGGGAGATCGGGTCCAGCTGCAACAGGTGCTGCTTAACTTGATCATCAATGCCATGGAAGCGATGCGCGACATCGGCGAAGAGGAACGGGAATTGCTCATCAGCACCGGTAACGAACCGGATGGCGTGTCAGTCGAGGTCCGAGATTCAGGTCCAGGCTTCGCACCGAAGACTCTCGAGCACGTTTTCGAGGCCTTCTATACCACGAAATCGGGCGGTCTGGGGCTTGGGCTGTCGATCTGCCGGTCGATTATGGAAGCTCACGGCGGACGATTGTGGGCGAGCCCTAACGTGCCACGTGGCGCTGTTTTTCGCTTCGTTGTGCCTGCTCATCCGGCCGCCGCATCGTGAGTAAATGCCGCTTCGGATCCAAGACGTGGCAGCCGCCGAGTCTTAGCAGGCACCCTGATCATCGGTGGTGAGACGCAATGGGACCATTACGGAAGATGCAGGCTGAGCGTCCGCGCTAGGCAACGCGACCCGGGCTACGCGGTTTTGTCGGCGTCAGTTGCAATTGGTCGGCCATGCGCGTCAGGTCAGGCAAGGACGATGCCCGCATCTTACGCATGACTTGGCCACGATGAACCTTTACCGTGATTTCGCTTACGCCGAGGTCGTCTGCGATCTGCTTGTTTAACCGCCCGCTCACCACGAACGCCATGACCTCGCGCTCCCGCGGCGTCAACGTTTCGAAACGAACTTTCAGCTCTGCCATAGCTCGTTCCTGCGCAAGCCGCGCTCGATCGCGAGCATGACCGAGCTGAATCGCTTCAAGCAAATCCTGCTCTCGGAACGGCTTTGTTAGGAATTCGATTGCGCCCCCCTTCATCGCCTGCACCGACATTGGAATGTCACCATGTCCGGTAATGAAGATGATTGGCAGCTGCCTTTTGGCACCTGCTAGTTCGCGCTGCAGTTCGAGTCCGCTCTGGCCGGGAAGCCGCACGTCAAGCACCAGGCAAGTGGGGCCTTCTGGCGGATCCGCGTCTAGAAATTCGCTCACCGAACCGAGTAGGCTGACCCGAAAGCCCGCCGATCGAAGCAGCTTGCCTAATGAGTCCCGCACTCCCGGATCATCGTCGATGACCATTACTGTTGGCGGTTGCTCTACCACATGTTCCTCGTTGACATGCGCATAAGCTTGCCAGTCCGCCATGGAGCATAGCCAGATTATCGCGCGCGCGATAGGGGGACGACCAGCCCAATTTGGTTCCGACGGATCGCAGCCATCGGCAGACCGGCCGGTGAAGTCGATCAGTGTTTTGCGCAGGTGCCGCTGCCCACCACGACGAACCGACTACGCCCCGCACAACCTTCGTGTAGTGCTCACATTCCTATTTGGGACTCGATCCTTACGCTAGATCAATAGTGAGCCCCAATGCGTGCCGTTACGGTGAAGTCTCCTCCCTCGACGCCAATCACTCCCTGGGGGCCTCCTTGCCCCTCCAGCGCAGTCCAAGCTGGAGGGGCGCTTGTGAGCTAACAGGGGCTAGGGGGTGCCTGTGACGCAGCGTGCTACATGGACCGCAAATTTCCGATCCGCCGAAGCCAATCGTCGAGTTCCTATACATTTGTATAATCGAAGCACGCAGCGGTTGCGACTAGGCTGGATAGGAGAGAGTCTCGCGGCTTAATGGTCTTACCAAGTGCCAAATAGCGGACCAATTGTTGCTATAGTCGACGACGACGAGGCGGTTGGCAACGCAATCGAAGTTTTGATGCGTTCGATAGGATTGGTCGCCCAGGCATTTTCGTCCGGAGAGGAGTTCTTGCGCTCACCCGAACTGAGCCGCACCGGCTGCTTGGTTGTCGACTTCGACATGCCCAAGATGAGTGGCCTTGATCTGCACAACACTTTATCTTTGTCGGGTAAAAAAATCCCCACCATACTGATAACTGCATATCCGAGCGATGATATTCGTGCCCGCGCACTTCAAGCCGGCGTCATCTGCTATTTGCCCAAGCCGTTCGATGAGAGCGACCTCCTGAACTGTATTGAGACCGCGCTAGATCGCGCAAAGAGAAATAGAGGCGCGCCTTAGTTTGCCTGCGTTGCATCGGTTGGCCGCTGGGTACGCGACAGGTCGCCTCCGCTGGCCGTTGGCGATGCAACTCAATTCAGGCCGGCATCGCAGAGGCGCGAACTATAAGACCTACCCGTTATCAACTGACTGGTGTTGGCGCAACACGCTTCAGCGACTAGACGTGCATCGCAGGACGGTCGCGCCGGCGCACGCTGCTCCTGTCCGTCATGGTCGCAGCGGGCAGCGGTTCGTCTCAACTCCGCGTTGAGGGTGATTGAGCTATACCAAGGTTTAGCTCGTGCTTTCCAAAGGTGGAGAAAGACTACGAGCTTCGTTGGGGCCAACTTTACGCGCGCACGATTGCGGCGTTTGTGGACCGACGATACCCATACGGGACCGAGAAGATCCATCGTTTGGCTGACACATGCATGGTGCCATAATTCACAGGAAGCTGAGGTTCGGCCCTTTCGAACTTTCGGTTGGCGAGAGGGTGCTTCGACGCGACGGTCGCGCACTTCCCCTCGGCGCTCGAGCACTGGATATCTTGATCTATCTTGCCGACCGCGCGGGGAAGGTCATAGCGAAGCGAGAGCTCATCGATCACGTCTGGTCAGACGTGACCGTAGCGGAGGGGACCCTGCGAGTCCACGTAGCCGCGATCCGCAAGGCACTTGGTGACGGCCAATTTGGCAACCAGTACATTGCAAACATCAAGGGACGGGGCTACTCGTTCGTCGGCACCCTCGTCCCCTTCGCTGGCCGTGGACAAGTCCCCTTGGCGGACTTGGGAAGCTTGACCGATCCGCGTCATTTTGCGGAAGCCATCGCGACATCCTTGAGATTTGCAGTTAATTTAAAGCTTCTTATCGTTCTCGATAACGGTGAGCAGGCGATCGAGGCGGTCACTCTGGTCGCCGAGCAACTCTCTCAGGAAACGGATTAATCGGCTCGAGCGGACCATGCCCTCAGACGGCGGCGCAAAGGGGACCTAGCGGGATGTCGCAGATGGGTCACTTACGACCGACTCAGCGAAGATTGTCGACTGGTTTGCCGCGAAAGCGCCGGCGCCGGGAGCAGCGATGGGAGCGACCGAGCGGGTCACCTAGGGCGCAGATGGCTATGAATTTTCATCGAGCCAACTCGCCGAGCAAGCGCCGTGCCGCAAGAAGATCAACAGTTTCAAAACCTTCTGTGAACCTATTATACACCTCTTCCAGCAGCTTTTTGCCCTCGCCTGGGTTGCCCTGATTGGCCTTCAGTCGGGCGAGACTCATCGTGGTCCGCAGTTCCCAGGCGAGCGCTCCTTGCTTGCGGGCCAGTGTCGCCGATTGCAGGAAGAGAGCGGCTGCCGCATCGGCGCGGTTGTCCAATAGCGCGAGCAGTGCTTTCACCCGCAGGACCTCGGCCGTACACCAATGCTCCCTGTTGAGATCCCTGCCTGCGAGCTGGGCCATCAGCGATACAGCGTCAGCACGGCGACCCGCTGCGATTGCGGACTCACTGAGATGAGCCAGGATGAGAGGAACGAACACTTCATATTGCATTTCGGCCAGCTGCCGCAGCCCTTCGCTCGCCAGCGGCATCGCCGCGTCGAACTGATTCCGCTTCGTCTGGCACAGTGCCAGAAGGCAATTCCCAATTCCCACCTGCGGTTTTATCAAGTGGGTTCTGGCGTGCTCGATCAGTTCGACAATGTCGTGCTCGACGGCGTCGATGTCGGTACCCGACAGGTACCCGTGGAAGCTGGCCCATGTCATCGCCACGCTGAGCGGCATTGCGAATTGAAGCGGCCTTGCCGCCTCGAGCATGCATGCCCCCGTCGACTCGGCTTGCTCGGGAAATCCCTGCAGCCACAGCGTGCTTGCGAGATTGCCGAGCGTATCAACGCGACGGTCGTAGCCGATCGCATTGACCTGCGCGAGTCGCGCCTTCTCCGTGTCGACAGCAAGCGAGCGCTCAAGATGCGCTCGCGACTCTGCCAGCCTGCCGAGATGATGCAGAGAATGCCCCAGCATCCACTCCGCCAGAGCGGTCGGACCTGGATCAGACAGCTTCTTCGCATCTTCGGCACAACGTTGCGCAAGTTCGAGCGCCTCATCGTAGCGGGTACGGATACTCCCTCCCCAAGATGCCAGGTAACGCAGTATCAATTTGCCCTGCGTTTCGCGAACGGTGTTTTCCAGCGTCCTGGTCCAGGCGACCATCGCCTCCACCGAGAAGCTCGTCGTGAACAACTGGGAGCTCGCAAGCGCCAGATGAATCACGATCTGCTGATCCGTCGCCTTGCCGTCCTCTCGGTTGGGCGCAACCGCGGCGGCCCGGATTGTCCAGTCTCGGCATTCGGCAAACAAGGCTTTGCTCAGCCAGATTGAGCTTGCATGGCTCGTCAGATCGACGCCAATGCTCGGATCGCCGCAATTTCCAAACGCCCAATGCAACGCGGCGCGGATGTCGTCGAGATGCGTGACGAGGGCGCGCCGCTCGTCCGTCGGCAAATCCGCCTCATTCGCTCTCTTCAACAATGCACAATAGTATTGCGCATGCGCGCGACGGAATTGGTCAAGCTCTCCGGCATCGGCTAATTTCAGCGCGGCATAGGTACGCGTCGTATCCAGCAGCCGATAACGCGCGACCGATCCCGTGGTGTCGGCTGAGGCCAGCGATTTCATCAGTAGCCCGCCAACGGCGTCGAACACCTCTTCCGCCCCGATCCCTGGGCCTCCTGCGACCTGCTGCGCGGCTTCGTGCGTGAAGCCCGTGACGAATACGGACAGGCGCCGCAGAACCGTGCGCTCCACCTCCGACAACAAATTGTAACTCCAGTCGAGGGTCGCGCCCAGTGTCTGATGACGCGGCGGAGCGGTCCGGCGTCCCGGCCAGCGCAACGCAAATTCGCTGTCGAGCAACCTTGCAATCTCCTGCAGGCCGTAGGCGCCGACGCGCCCCGCCGCCAGTTCGATGGCAAGTGCGTTGCCGCCCAGCTTGCGACAAATATTGCCGGCGATCCTCACGTCGTGCTCTGCCAGATTGATCTGCCCGCCGCTCGTCGTCGCGCGCTGCACGAACAGTTTCACCGCGGGGAAGCCGAGCAACTCCGCGGCCGTCAGGCTGGCGCTATCGGGCGGAGTTTCGAGGGGGGAAAGGCGGTAGACATTTTCGTCGCCGACGCGCAGGACTTCCCGGCTGGTCACCAGAAGATGAAGCTGCGGCAGCGCCGCAAAAAGCCTCTCCGACAGGGCCGCCGCCTCCGAAACAAGATGTTCGGAGCCGTCAAGAATCAGCAGGATGGGCTTGCCATGCAAATGGCCAACCAATCCCGGTATCGGATCGCCGGACTGCACCGGCAGGCCGAAGGCCGACACGACGGCTGGCGCCAACAGCCGCGGATCGGCGACCGGGCTCAGTTCCACGAAGCAGACGGCGCCAAAAAATTCGGGCAGCAATGTGCGCGCGACGGATAGCGCCACCGTCGTCTTGCCCAGCCCGCCTGGTCCGACCACGGTCACGAACCGCTCGCTCGTCAGCTTGTGACAGATTTCGCTGACGATCTCGTCGCGCCCTACTATCTGCCCGAGCGCCGGTGGCAGAGGGTAGTGGCCTTCAGGAAATTCATCGGCGGTCGGCAAACCAACCATTTCCCGCGACGTCGGCGCAACGAAGCAATAACCGCGGCCCGGCACATTCGTGAGGTACCGCTCGCCGCCCTCGCCGATATCGAGGGCCTTTCGCAACGCCGTGAGGTGGACCCGTAGGGTGACCTCTTCCACAAAAATCCCGGGCCAAACCTTGGCGATCAGCTCTCTTTGGCCGACCACTTCACCCGCATTCTGAACCAGAGCGAGCAGGATATCGAACGCACGGCTGCCAAGCTTGACCGTCTCGTCGGCCCTCTTGAGAACTCGCTCCGAGGGAAACAAGCGAAATGGCCCGAAGGAAACGACCTCCTGAGTGCGGGGGCCGTTCGTTGGAATTGCGGACTGCAAGGCGAATACTTCTTAGTTATGAAAGGACAAGAGAGTGAAGGCCAGGCCCGGTCCGCTGCGGACAGGTGTGCTTCCCTCAATCTTACCGGCTAAGCCTCGGAAATAAAACACCGTTCTACGGTTGCGTCATCCTCAGTACGTATCCTCCGCCTGCACTAGGAATGGCGAGAAAGACGCACGGCCAGTGATCGCCTTGGACCAAACGGAGGTCCATGCCCGGCAAGTCCGCTTGGGACGACGAAGGATGCATCGGAACCCAGATCTTCCGCGCACCGCCACGCAAGAGGATCGCCCTCTGGTCAAGTGACTTGCGAGTCCTTCCGGAACGCAAAGCCGTTCCAGCCGCGGCAATCTCATCCAAGATCGGAGCCAGCATTCGCATCACATTGCCGCCGAGCTCTGAGCGAGAGCGTGTCGGCAGGTGCGAAACGATGAACTCTTCGAAAAATCTTCTTGAAAGCGACGGTTGTCTGCCGTTCGCGAACGCATCCCGTTTCCGATGAACCCGGAGCAAGCGCCATGAACGTCAAGATCATCGCTGGTCCGCTTCGCCACAGGCCGGCTGTTTCCGCACCTTATTGCGCGGATCGTTTCACCGAGCGCTGGCGTTTGTCTGACTTCCTCGAGCTCGGCAAACCAAGGGTGATGCTGCTCGCCGTCTTCACCGCAGTCGTCGGATTGACCTGTGCGCACGGCGATCTCGATCCCCTCGAAGCCCTTGCTGCGGTTCTCGCCATCGCTGCCGGCGCCGGCGCCTCCGGTGCGCTCAATATGTGGTACGACGCCGATATCGATGCTGTAATGGCGCGGACCGCGATGCGGCCAATCCCCTGCGGCAGGGTCTCGAAGATCGAAGCGCTTGTCTTTGGTGCCGCCCTTGCCGTCGTCGCGGTCGCAGCCCTCGCGCTCGCCACGAACCTCGTGGCCGCTGCGCTGCTGGCCGGGACCATTCTCTTTTACGCCGTCGTGTACACGGCGTGGCTGAAGCGGTCCACACCACAGAACATCGTCATCGGCGGCGCCGCCGGCGCGCTGCCACCCGTCATCGGCTGGGCCGCGGCGACAGGGGAGATCGGGCTCGAATCCCTTACGCTGTTTCTCATCATCTTCCTGTGGACGCCGGCCCACTTCTGGGCGCTGGCGCTCAACCGGAACGAGGATTATGAGCGCGCCGGCGTGCCGATGCTGCCGGTTGTCGCGGGATGGCAGGCCACGACGCGACAGATCCTGATCTACAGCGGCTTGCTAGCCGTCGCCTCGGAGCTCCCCTTTGTGCTGGAATTTGCTGGCATCGCGTATGGCGCGATTGCCGCAATCTGTGGGGCGATCTTCCTCCTGCTCGCAGTCAGACTGAACAGCAGCACCGGGCCGGATCGCCGCGCCGCTCACAGGCTGTTCGTATTTTCCATCTCTTATCTGTTCGTGCTGTTTGCGGCGCTCCTGATCGACCAGGGCGGCAGTTCCTTCTCGTCCAGGCACGGCGGCCGCATCGTCGGATGGGTGCATGCCGAGCACCTGCAGGGCTCGGTTCGCAGCGCATCCCCTTTTCTCAACATCAGCGCAGGCGAGGTCTGATATGCGATACGGTTTACTGGCCGCGGTCCTATTGGGTGCCGCGACACTGGGCGGCTGCGACGGCGTGCTCGATCCCAAAGGGCCTATTGCCATCGCCGAGCGGCAAATCCTGTTCAACTCGCTCGGCATCATGCTGGCGATCGTGATCCCGACGATCGTCGCTACGCTAGGCGTTGCCTACTGGTTTCGCGCATCGAACACGCGTGCGCGCTATCGGCCGGATTTCACCTACTCCGGCCGTCTCGAGATGCTGGTCTGGTCGATTCCGGCGATGACGGTGTTTCTGGTCGGCGGTGTCGCCTGGGTCGGCTCGCACGATGTCAGCCCGCGCAAGCCCATCGTGTCCACAGTGAAGCCATTGCGAGTCCAGGTCGCTTCGCTCGACTGGAAGTGGCTGTTCATCTATCCCGACCAGGGCATCGCCAGTGTCAACTATCTGGCGATCCCCGTGGGCACGCCGGTCAGTTTCGAACTGACGTCTTCCGGCGTGATGAACAGCTTCTTCGTGCCGCAGCTTGGCAGCCAGATCTACACCATGGCCGGAATGGTGACGCGCCTTCACCTGCAGGCCGACCAGCCGGGCAGCTACCGCGGAATGTCCGCGCAATTCAGCGGCGACGGCTTTTCGGACATGTACTTCAACGTCGACGCCGTGGCAGCCGAAAAGTTCTCGGAATGGGTGGACGCAACGCGCAGCGTCGGGCCCGAATTGAATGCCGCGACATATGCGGAGCTGGTCAAGCCAAGTGCTGCGACGACGCCGTTCACCTATCGCACGGTCGTTCCCGGCCTGTTCGACACGATCCAGGTTTCCCAAACGCAACAGTCTGACGATGCGTTGTGCCGCAGCTATCCCACCTCAATGAGGGCAGAAAAATGAGTCTACTTGGCAAGCTCGACTGGAGCGCGATTCCCCTGGACCAGCCCATCATCATGGGCGCTTCGGGCGGCATGGTCCTGGTCATCGTATCCATCCTGTCGTGGGTCACCCTCAAGGGCTATGTGCCCTATCTCTGGCGGGAGTGGATCACTTCGGTCGACCACAAGCGCATCGGCGTCATGTACATTATTCTGGCGCTGATCATGCTGTTGCGCGGATTTGCCGACGCCCTCATGATGCGGGCGCAGCAGGCTCTTGCCGCAGGCGGCGCGCAAGGATATTTGCCGCCGGAGCATTTCGACCAGATCTTCTCGGCGCATGGCACGATCATGATCTTCTTCATGGCGATGCCATTCGTGATCGGCATGATGAATTTCGCGGTGCCGCTTCAGCTCGGCGTCCGCGACATGGCCTTTCCCACCCTGAACTCGGTCGCCCTCGGGCTGACCGCGTCGGGCATCCTGCTGACCAACATCTCGCTCGCGGTCGGCGAGTTCGCGAAAACCGGTTGGGTCGCCTATCCGCCGCTCAGTGAGCTGCAATTCTCGCCCGGCGTCGGCGTCGACTACTATCTCTGGGCGCTGCAGATCTCGGGTGTGGGCACGTTGATGACGGGAATAAACTTCGTTGCCACGATCCTGAAGACGCGGGCGCCCGGGATGAGCCTGATGCGCATGCCCGTGTTCTGCTGGACGGCGCTCGCTTCGAATCTGCTCATCGTCGCGGCGTTCCCGGTCCTGACGGCAACGTTCGCGATGCTGCTGCTCGATCGCTACCTCGGATTCCATTTCTTCACGACCGATGCCGGCGGCAATGCGATGATGTACGTCAACCTGTTCTGGGTCTGGGGCCATCCGGAGGTCTACATCCTGGTCTTGCCGGCGTTCGGCATCTTTTCCGAGGTGGTGTCGACCTTCTCCGGGAAACCCTTGTTCGGCTACCGCTCCATGGTCGCCGCGACGATGGCTATCTGTGTGCTGTCATTCTTCGTCTGGCTGCACCACTTCTTCACCATGGGCGCCGGCGCCAACGTCAACGGCTTCTTCGGCGTGATGACGATGATCATCGCGGTGCCGACCGGCGTGAAGGTCTTCAACTGGCTGTTCACGATGTATGGCGGCCGCGTCCGCTTCACCGTTCCGATCCTGTGGTCGATCGGCTTCATGGTGACGTTCGTGATCGGCGGCATGACTGGCGTCCTGATGGCCGTGCCTCCCGCCGACTTCCAGCTGCATAACAGCCTGTTCCTGATCGCCCACTTCCACAACGTCATCATCGGCGGCGTCGTGTTCGGCCTGATGGCGGGCTATAATTACTGGTTCCCCAAGGCATTCGGCTTCAAGCTCGACGAGCGATGGGGCGCGGCTTCGTTCTGGTGCTGGCTGATCGGCTTCTATCTCGCGTTCATGCCGCTCTACTGGCTGGGCCTGTTGGGCATGACCCGTCGCATGCAGCATTACGACGTCGTCAGCTGGCAGCCGTGGCTGATCGCTGCGGCAGTGGGCGCGGCCGTCATTCTAGCGGGCATCGTTTGCCAAGTGGTGCAGCTCGTGGTCTCGATCCGCAATCGCGAACAGCTGCAGGCGAGCGCGGACCCGTGGGACGGCCGCACCCTGGAATGGGCGACGGCCTCGCCGCCGCCGGCCTGGAATTTCGCGGTGCTGCCAAAGGTCACGAGCCTCGACGCGTTCTGGAACATGAAGCAGCGCGAACGCTCGCATGAGCCCCAGCCGGCGAAGCAGGGCGGGTTCGAGCCGATCGAGATGCCAAAGAGCAGCCCGGCCGGCTTCGTCATCGCATTCTTCGCCGTCATCAGCGGCTTTGCCCTGATCTGGCATATCTGGTGGATGGCCGGGGTTGGAGCGATCGGAATCTTCCTGACCATGCTCGCCTTCGCGTTCCGCGATGAAGACGAGACGGAAGTCCCACCCGATCAGATCGCGCATTTCGAACAGGCGAATTCGACGGAGATTGCGGCATGAACATCGCTGTTGCAGTTGATGGAGACGTTCGGCACGAGGCACGGCTGAGCGCAAGCGAAGCTGGTCCGGCCACCAAGCGGATCGTGGTCGGCTACGGCTTCTGGATCTTCCTGCTGAGCGACATCGTGATGTTTGCGGCGCTGTTTGCCGGATACGCGGTGCTCGTACAGGCGACCGCAGGCGGTCCGACCGGCGCGCAGCTGTTCAATCAGCGTGCCGTCGCGATTGAAACCGCCTGTCTTTTAGCCTCGAGCTACACCTGCGGACGGATGTCGCTCGCCATCGAATCGCAGCGCTTTGGCCTCACCTATCTGGCGGCCCTCGTCACCTTCGCCCTCGGGGCCGCGTTCCTGGCATTGGAATTACGGGAGTTCGCCGGCATGATTGCGATCGGCGCCGGCCCGCAACGCAGCGCCTTCCTCTCCGCCTTCTTCGCCGTGGTCGGCTGTCACGGACTGCATGTTACCGCCGGCCTGGTCTGGCTGGCGGTGATGATGGCCCAGGTTGCTATCAAGGGCTTTCGTCCGAACGTCGAACGTCGCCTGCTCTGCTTCTCGCTGTTCTGGCACGCCCTCGATATCGTCTGGGTCTGGCTGTTCACGGTCGTCTATCTGATGGGAGTCGTTTCATGACCGACACGCAGTATGATCGCGCACCTGGTGATGCGTCGGCACTACCGGATGTGGAACGCGGCACGTCCTCCGGCGCACTCGTCTACAACATTGGATTGGCGCTGGCGGCAATCCTCACGGCCATGTCGTTCTGGGTTGCCAATACCTCGCTGCTCTGGCCGCCCGGCGTCGCGCTCGGCCTGATCGTGCTGGCGATCGCGCAGATGGGGATTCATCTGGTATTTTTCCTTCACGTCACCACCGGCCCCGACAACACCAACAACGTGATGGCGCTCGCCTTTGGCGTGCTCATCGTTCTGCTCGTCGTTGTCGGATCGCTTCTGATCATGGCGGACCTGAACGACAACATGATGATGGCGCCGGAGATCATGGATCTTCATATGCAGCGCTGAGACGCCATTGCGAGCTATGTCGGGACGACGCCTGAAGCGCACGGACGTCGTCCCGGATCTCTCATTCCAACAAACCTGTTCCAATACCAGCAAAGACGTTCACGCGACAAATTCGTCGAGGCCATAGCATCGCAGCATCCCTCAATGATGGAGCTGCCCCATGATGATCCGGCTTGCCATTGTACTAGCTTCAGCAGCACTCAATGCCTCCCCCCTCCCTGCCGCCGCTTCGCAATGCGCGGCGCCGTCCACAATTGCCACCATGCGGACGCACTGGTCGGCCGTCCGCAGTCAATTCAGCAATGCCACCGATCGTGAAACCGCATGCCGCGCCTACGCAGCTTCCTTCTATGAGTCGGTAACGACCCGTCAGGCGGCTGCTGGATGCCCGGGCGGTGCGAGCGTCAGCGCACTCGACCTGGAGATCGACACCTTCAACGACCTGCTGGCAACAAAGTGCGGCGGCTAGGCAGCCGCCGTGGGCATTCATTTTCGAAAGGTTGGGCCAACGATTCTCTTTCCGCTTCTGTCGTCCTGGATCTAGCTGCAGGTCTTCACTTCCGCACACCTTTCGCAGCGAAAACCCGCGTTCATTTCCGGTGCGCGGCGAAAAGCAAAGCAAGACCATCCCGGCGACGGCAATCCCATTCAATAAGGCGACCAGCCGCTGCGTCACAGTCAAGACCGGAGCGAGATCGACCTCGCTTCGGATGAGGAAAGCACAAAGGTGAACCATGCCAAAAACGGCCTTGAGCGTCGTCAAAAGCGCCAACGCGCAAGCAACGACCCCTCGCCTCTTCGTTCTCGAGCTGAACGCCGGGAACATTCACGCGATGAACACCGACGGTTCCGACCGCAAGACGATCGTGACGGGATGTCATCTGCCCGACGGCATCGTCGTCGACGTCGAGCATGGTCACATCTATTGGACCAATATGGGGATTCCCAACCTCAACGACGGGTCAGTTGAGCGCGCCGATCTCGATGGCAAGAACCGCAAGGTCATCGTCCCGGTCGGCGAGACCCACACCCCAAAGCAGATCATCCTCGAAAAGCAGTCCGGCAAGCTCTATTGGTGCGACCGCGAGGGCATGCGCGTCATGCGTAGCAACCTCGATGGATCGCAGCTCGAGACGCTGATCGAAGCGGGGCGCGGCGATGCCGACGCGCGCGATCCGACCAAATGGTGCGTCGGGCTCTCGATCGATCCCAAGCACCGGAAGATCTATTGGTCGCAAAAGGGCCCCGACAATGCGGGCCGTGGCGTCATCTTCCGCGCCAATCTCGAAATCCCCGCCGGGCAGACGCCGGCCAACCGCTCCGACATCGAGGTTTTCTTCGACCGGCTTCCGGAGCCGATCGACCTCGAGCTCGATCACGAGAACCGCGTCATGTACTGGACCGACCGTGGCGATCCGCCGCGCGGAAACACCGTGAACCGCGCGTCCATCGACGACAAGCCGGCTGAGCCCGAGATCGTCGTGACGCATCTGATGGAAGGCATCGGTATCGCCCTCGACGTGCCCGGCGACCGCATGTTTGTCACCGACTTCGCCGGCTCGGTCTACTCCGCGCGCCTCGACGGATCCGGCGAGCGCAACTTCCTGTACGCCCAGGGCAACCTCACCGGCATCGCCTATGCCGAAATCCCAAAGGAGAAGTGATATGTCGAAGACCAAACCCATCCGCCGCGTCGCCATCATCGGCACCGGAGTTATCGGCGCAAGCTGGACCGCGCTTTTCCTCGCGAACGGACTTGAGGTTGTGGCAACCGACGTTGCGCCGGACGCGGAAGCGGCTTTGAAGCGCTTTGTTGCAGCGGCCTGGCCGGCGCTGCAACGGTTAGGCCTCGCGTCCGGCGCGTCCCAGAACAAGCTGACCTTCACTGCCGCGCTTGCGTCCGCCGTGAAGGACGCCGACCTGGTCCAGGAGAACGGGCCGGAGAAGATCGACTTCAAGCGGACGCTCTATCGGCAGCTCGACGATCTGCTGCCCGCCGACGTCATCATTGCCTCGAGCTCCTCGGGCCTGACCATGAGCGAAATCCAGGCGGCTTGCGAGAAACACCCCGAACGCTGCGTGATCGGCCATCCCTTCAATCCGCCGCATCTGGTTCCGCTGGTCGAGATCGTCGGCGGCGCGAAGACGTCGGAAAGCACGATCCAGCGCGCCGCCGCCTTCTACACGGACCTCGGCAAGAAGACCGTGCGTCTCAACAAGGAGGTCCCCGGGCATGTCGCGAACCGCTTGCAGGCCGCGCTCGCCCGCGAGGTCTACCATCTCGTCGCCGACGGCGTGGTCAGCGCCGCCGATGTCGACACCGCGTTGAGCTGGGGACCGGGCCTGCGCTGGGGCATCATGGGCCAATTGATGCTCAATCATCTCGGCGGCGGCCAGGGTGGCATCGAGCATTTCTTCCAGCAGTTCACCGGCCCCATGACGGCATGGTGGAAAGTGCTGGGCTCGCCGCAACTGAGGCCGGAGGTGCAGAAAAAGCTGATCGACGGCGTCCACGCCGAGGTCGGCTCGCGCTCGATCAGCGAGCTGGAAGCGGAGCGGGACGAGGTTCTGCTGGGCCTTATCGAGCTCCGCAAAAGAGTCGAGCAGGCGAGCGCCCCGCGACTGAAAGAGCGCGCTCTCTAAGACCCGACCGTTGCAGATCAGAGCCCCGAACGGCCAGCGCCCTTCGGGGCTTTTTTGCGCGCCGGCAAAACGCGGAAGCGTGAGCAGACAACTGCGCAAGAATGTCCCCGGGACCGCAAGCTGCTTCAAGAATGCCGACCGCTTCCGCAGCAGATTGTTCGCGGAGATCATCATCCGCTTCATTCAGGGAGAACCGACATGACCACAGCGACTGCAGCCCGAAAGACGGACGCGCCGAAGGCGCTTCCGGTACCGAACGGTGACTTCTATCAGCTCGTCGAGCTCCTGACCGCCGAGGAGCTGGCGCTGGTGAAGAAGGTGCGTGCCTTCATGGAATCGAAGGTCAAGCCCATCGTCAACAAGTACTGGTCCGACGATGCGTTTCCGTTCGAGTTGCTGCCTTCGTTCAAGGAACTCGGAATCGGCGGGCTCGGCTTCGAGGGCTATGGCTGCGCCGGGGGCAGCCAGAAGCTGTTCGGCTATGTCGCGATGGAGCTGGCGCGCGTCGACGCGTCCATCGGCACCTTCTTCGGCGTGCATAGCGGCCTTGCCATGGGCTCGATCTATCTCGACGGCTCGGAGGAGCAGAAGCAGAAGTGGCTTCCGGCGATGGCGCGCTGGGAGAAGATCGGATGCTTCGGCCTGACCGAGCCGCTGGTCGGCTCCGGCACGGGTGGCGGCCTCACCACGACCGCGAAGCGCGAGGGCGACACCTGGGTTCTCAACGGCCAGAAGCGCTGGATCGGCAACTCGCCCTGGTGCGACGTCTCGATCATCTGGGCGCGCGACGTCGCCGACAACCAGGTGAAAGGGTTCATCGTCGAAAACAAATCGACCCCCGGCTTCAGCGTCGAGAAGATGGAGCACAAGATCGCGCTGAAGGTGGTGCAGAACGGACAGATCACGCTGAAGGACGTTCACGTTCCCGAAGCCAATCGGCTGCAGGGCGGCAACTCGTTCCGCGATACTGCCCGCGTTCTGCGCATGACGCGATACATGGTGGGCTGGGCTTCGACCGGCATCCAGATGGGCGCGTTCGAGACGACGCTGAAATACGCGCAGGAGCGCCTGCAGTTCGGCAAGCCAATCGCCTCGTTCCAGCTGATCCAGGACCTGCTCGCCAAGATGCTCGGCAATGTCACGGCGTGCCAATGCCTGATGCTGCGCCTGGCGCAGCTCGATGACGAAGGCAAGCTTGGCGATCACCAGGCTGCGCTGGCAAAGGCGTTCTGCACGGCAAAATCGCGCGAGACCGTCGCCTGGGGCCGCGAGGTGTTCGGCGGCAACGGCATCATCGCCGACTACAACATCGGCCGCTTCTTTGCTGACGCCGAGGCGCTCTATTCCTACGAGGGCACCTATCAGATGCAGAACCTGATCGTCGGCAAGGCGATCACTGGCATCAGCGCGTTTGTCTGATCGCAACGCCAGGCGGGCGGACCTCCGCCCGCCTCCTACTCATCGCAATACAGGAGAGAACAATGGCCGACGTCTCGGCGCTTGCAAACGTGCTCTACGAGAGGAAGAACGGCATCGCCTATGTCACCCTCAACCGTCCGAAGGTGCTCAACGCGTTGAATACGCCGACCTGGACGGATCTGAAGACCGTCTTCGAGGATGCCAAGGCCGATGCCTCCGTGCATGGAGTCATCCTCACCGGCGCCGGCGACAAAGCCTTCATTGCCGGCGCTGACATCAGCGAGCTTGCGCATGTCGACGCCTTTGACGCTGAGGAATCAAGTCGCTTCGGCCAAGGCGTGCTCGATCTGATCGAAACGCTGGGCAAGCCGGTGATCGCGGCGATCAACGGCTTTGCGCTCGGCGGCGGCTGTGAGACGGCGATGGCATGCACTATCCGGATTGCCGCGGATCACGCCAAGTTCGGGCAGCCCGAGGTGAAGCTCGGCCTGTTGCCCGGCGGCGGCGGCACGCAGCGCCTGCCGCGCCTGGTCGGCAAGGGCCGCGCGCTGCAGTTGATCCTCACCGGCGAGACCATCTCGGCCCAGGAAGCCCATCGCATCGGCCTCGTCAACGAAGTTGTGCCGGCGGCCAATCTGATCGCGCGCGCCGAGGCGATCCTGAAGCAGATATCTGCCAACGCGCCGATCGCCGTGAAGTTCTCGCTGGAGGCGGCCAACAAGGGAATGGAGACCAGCCAGGCCGAAGGCTTTGCGCTCGAAGCGTCTTATTTCGGTATCTGCGCGGCAACGGAAGACAAGAAGGAAGGCACCTCCGCCTTCCTCGAGAAACGTGCGCCGCAGTTTCACGGTCGCTGAACTCTCAACCGCAGGCGAGATCGAGCATTAACATGGCAACGTCTCTTCCTAACCCGACTCCAATGGAGCGATTCCGGCTGACCAGCTCGGACGGACTGTGCATCGCCTGCACGCGCTGGGAGAGCCGTGTCCAGGCCCGCGCCGTGGTACAGATCGCCCACGGAATGGGCGAGCATATTGGGCGCTATGCCGACACCATCGATATCCTTGTTGCATCTGGTCTCATTGTCTACGCCAACGATCATCGCGGCCACGGCCGCTCGGCCGACGCGCGATTAGGAGAGTTTGGCACAGGCGGCTTCGAGCTGCTCGTGCAGGACATGGCCCGCCTGGCCGAGCTCGCCCGAGAAGAAAATCCCGACCTCCCGCTGCTGCTTCTGGGGCACAACATGGGATCGTTCGCGGCGCAGAGATACGTCATCGATCACAGCGACGAGATTGACGGCCTGATCCTCTCGGGATCGGGGGCGCTCGACCGGCTGGCACGCAGCGCGCTGCTGCCGCCCGCAGGCAACAACCTGCTCAACGCGGCATTCGAACCAGCGCGCACGCCCTTTGACTGGCTGAGCCGCGACCGGGCAACCGTCGATGCGTTCCTGGCGGATCCCCTCTGCTTTGCAGACCTCAGCGCCGCCTCTCTTGCATCCTTGCTCGGCGCTGCACCGCAATTGCACGATCCGGCCGCGCTCCGCAGAGTGCGCCGCGATTTGCCGATTTATCTGATCTGCGGCGACGAAGACCCCATTGGACAGCACCTGCGCGGAATCCACACGTTGATAAGCCGCTATGCCGATGCCGGGCTGCGCGACATCGCTATCGACGCCTATCCAGGCGGTCGACACGAGATGCTGAACGAGATCAACCGGTACGAGGTCCACAAACGCCTGCTCGGCTGGATATCCAAGACGCTGGAAAAGCTCAACGACGATCATCGTCGCGTTTCACTCGTACCCGAACTTCAATACTGAGGAGACAACAATGCCGACCGACAACATCTTTTCCGGACTAAAGGTGGTGGATCTCGCAAGCTTCATTGCAGGTCCGAGCGCCGCCGTGATCCTGTCCGACTTCGGCGCCGACGTCATCAAGGTGGAGCCGCCGAGCGGCGAGCTCTGGCGGCATGCCAATCATCTTCCGCCGCAGCCGGTCGCGGAGGACGCCTATCCCTGGCATCTGGCCAATCGCAACAAGCGCGGCATCGCGCTCGACCTGAAATCCCCAGCGGCGCATCAGGTGCTGGAAAAGCTGGTCAAATGGGCCGACGTGCTCGTCGTGAACACGCCTCATCCGGCGCGTGCGCGACTGAAGCTCGAATATCAGGATGTGGTGCAGTGGAATCCTCGCCTCATCTATGCCGATATCTCAGGGTTCGGCGACAAGGGGCCGGATGCCGATCTTCCCGGCTTCGACATCACGTCCTACTGGGCGCGCAGCGGCCTTCTGTCGCTCACGCGCGACGCCGGCGCGCCGCCGACCTGGCCGGTGGCGGGCAGCGGCGACAACGCCACCGCCGTCGGGCTCTATTCCGCGATCGTCACCGCACTCTATCGTCGCGAGCGTACCGGCGAGGGAGCCCACGTCACGACTTCGCTGCTCGCTGAAGGCGTATGGTCCGCGAGCGTGTCGATCCAGGCCGCACTGTGCGATGCCAAATTCTTCGGGCTGCACGACCGCACTCATCCGGCCAATGCCGCGATGAACGTGTACCGCGCCCAGGATGGTACCTGGTTCGTGCTGATCGTCACGCCCGACAAGCTGGCCGCCGTCATGAAGGCCCTCGGTCGCACAGATCTGCTGACCGACCCGCGGTTCGCCGATCCCAAGAAGCTGATGGCGAATATGCCGGAACTCACGGCCATTCTGGACGAAATCTTCTGCTCGAAGCCGATGGCGCACTGGTACGAGGTCTTCAACGGCGTGCACGTCACATTCGGCGCGGTGCGCGGTCCGCAGGAGGTCGTGAACGACCCACAGCTTCGTGCCAATGACATCATCGTCCCGCTCGAAGGCGCCGGCGGCAAGCTGACGTCGACGATCAGCAGCCCGATCCAGGTCCATGGTGTCACCAAGGTGCCGGCGAAGCGCGCTCCCGACATCGGAGAGCACAACGAGCAGGTGTTGCGCCAGCTTGGATTTGCCGCGGCGGAAATCGACGCCCTGCGTGCGGGCGGCGCCATCCCGAAGCCTAAGCAACAGGTGGCGTAGCCACAGCTTCATCACGCTATCCTGGAGAACGACTATGGCAAGATCGGCGAGCGTATCCGTGTTGGTCGGAAGCCTGCGGGGCAATTCGATCAACGGAATGATGGCGAAGGTGCTGATGTCGCTTTCACCGCCTTCGATGAAACTCGACATTGTCGAGATCGGGCAACTGCCGCTCTACAATCAGGATCTCGACCCAAATCCGCCTGCGCAATGGACCTCGTTTCGCCAGCGCATCAAGTCGGCGGACGCGGTTCTGTTCGTCACCCCCGAGTATAACCGCTCGGTGCCGGCCGCGCTCAAGAATGCCCTGGATGTTGGTTCCAGGCCGTATGGCAGCAGCGTATGGGACCGCAAGCCCGGCGCGATTGTCAGTTGTTCTCCGAGCGCGATCGGGGCCTTCGGCGCCAATCACCATCTGAGGCAGTCGCTCGTGTTCCTGAACGTGCCGATCCTGCAACAGCCCGAAGCCTATATCGGCCATGCGGACAAGCTGTTCGACGAACGCGGCGAGTTCGTCAATGACGGCACCCGGAAATTCCTGGGGCAGTTCATGGAAGCATTTGCAAGCTGGGTCGAGCGCACCCGCCCCTGAGTTCGCATCGTCATCCGCCAACTATCAGCTCTGAACAGGAGGCCACATAAGTGACATCCTCCATGAGCGCGACGCAAGCGTCCTACGCATCCAATTGAACCGTCCGAAAAAGCTGAACGCGATGACCTCGGGCATGTACGTGGCCCTCGCTGACATTCTGAAGGAGGCAGCCAGGGACGAGGTCACCCGGGTCGTGCTCTGGCATGGCGCCGGAGACGCCTTCTGCGCGGGCAACGACATCGAGGACTTCCTGAAGAAGCCGCCAGGCCCGGGAGAGTCTCCGCAATCGCAGCTCATGCACGCGCTGATCGACTTTGACAAACCGATCGTCGCGGCGGTCCACGGCGCCGCCATCGGCGGCGGCACCACCATGCTGCTCCATTGTGACTTCATCTATGCCGGCGAAAGCACGAAATTCCAGATGCCTTTCATCAATCTCGCCCTAGTGCCGGAGTTCGGCTCGAGCTCGATCGTTCCGGCCAGGGTCGGACATCTGCGCGCCGCCGAGCTGGTGATGCTGGGGGCGCGCTACGATGCCAGGCGTGCCCTGGAGTTGGGTCTCGCCACCCAGGTCGTCCCGGATCAGGATCTCCTGTCCGTGGCGACGGCGACGGCACATAAGCTGGCCGCCAAGCCCGCCGGCGCCCTGCAAGCCAGCAAGCGCCAGATCAGGCAGCCGTTCCGTCAGCAGATCCTGGCGGCAATGAAGGCCGAGAACGAGGAGTTCAGCGCGCAGGTCCGCTCGGCCGACGCCAAGGAAGCGCTGACGGCGTTCATGGAGAAGCGTGCGCCGGACTTCACGAAGACCAAATCTGTCATCATCGCTTGACCATGCAAGTGCTGGTTTGATTGCGGGATCGCCTCCCCCGGCGGGCCCGCATTTTGTTTGGTCTGGAATGGCCGGGATTCAAAACTCTCTGGCGCGCAACTCGTCGAATTCCTTGCGACAGGCATTGCTGAATTCGCGCAGTAGGTCGATCGAACCGTTGATCGCCATGTCGCGCAGCTCAACGAAGCTCTTGTCCGGCTCCAGATAGGTGTTGAGAATCTTTCGAGCGATCCCCTCTGCACAATGCACGACCGGCTGCGAGGACGAGACGCGCATCCGGCTCAGCTTCGCATAGAGGCCGACAAGACCGGAAATGTCGGCTTCATCGTGCTGGAGGGCGTCGATGTAGCATTTCGAGGCTTCCTCGATGAAATCCCGGTAAAGGACCTGCCGCCGGTTCCTCTCGTAGTGCAGCCACTGGGCGCGAACCTGATTCTTCTGGTTCAGCCAGTTGGCGATCACGCTCGTCAAGCCGCCGATCGTGGTGCCAGCCAGCGCGGCCAAGGCGGAGGTGATCGAAGCTTCCACGGCCCCCCTCGCCGATAGCTAGCGGGACGCCGGCGGCCGAGGCGCCTCCGAGATCAGGCGCGAGCTGCGCTGTCCGGTGACATACGACCAAAACCATTGCGTCTGAACCCGGAACCGGTTCTGCAGCTGCGGCAGCGACAGCACGTGCAACGCGGCCCAGACCAGCCAGGTCAGGAAGCCGCCGGTGCGAAGCCAGCCGGCCTCAAGGATGGCGAAGTTCTTGCCGACCACCGCCATGTTGCCCTTGCTCCGATAGCGGAAGGGACGGCCTTCCTTGCGTCCCCTGACCCGGCGGGCAATCAACCGCCCTACAAAGCGTCCCTGCTGGATCGCAGCTTGCGCCACGCCGGGCACGGGATGACCGTCCTGGGTCATCGCGGCGGCATCGCCCACCACAAAGACGTCAGGTGACTCAGGGAGCTCCAGGAAGGGACCGACCAGGGCGCGTCCAGCCCTGTCCATGGTGGTGCCGAGCATCTTCACAACCGGTGAAGCGGCAACGCCGGCGGTCCAGAGCACCGTAGCGCTCGCAATCCGTTCGCCGGCAGCAATCACGCCCTGTTCGTCGACTTTCTCGACCTTCACCCCGTTCATGACTTCGACGCCGAGCTTCTTCAGCCGCTTGGCGACCTTTCTGGAAAGCGATTCGGCAAAGGTCGGAAGGACCCGCGTCCCACCATCCAGCAACAGGATCCGGCTCTTGGCGGGATCGATGTTGCGAAAATTCCTGCGCAGCGTCACCGAAACCAGCTGGGCGATCGAGGCGGCCAGCTCGACGCCGGTCGGGCCGGCACCCACGAGCACGAACGTCATCTGGCGTGCGCGTTCCTCCTCGTCGCTGGTCGATTCGGCCAGTTCGAAGGCGCCCAGGATCTTGGTTCGGATGGTCTCGGCATCGTTGAGGTTCTTCAGCCCCGGTGCGAACCGGGCAAACTCATCATGTCCGAAATAGCTCGGGCGCATGCCGGCGGCCACAACGAGAAAGTCGTACTCGATCTTGCGGCTGCCGGCGCCTGGAATTGTCGCCTCGATCGTGCGAGCCGCCGCATTGATGCCAGTGACCTCGGCCAACAACACGCTGAGATTTTTTTGCTTCGCCTCGAGCTGGCGGAACGGCGCGGCAATCTCGGCAGGCGCCAGCACCGCGGTTGCGACCTGGTACAGCAGCGGCTGGAAGATATGGTGATTGCGCCGGTCGACCAGCAGGATCTCGATGTCGGAATGCTTCAGCGCGCGCGCTGCCGCGATGCCGGCAAATCCCCCGCCGGCGATGACGACACGCCTCTTGCGGAGAGCGGCCTTGGCTTCTGCCGGTTTTTCCGGCGGGAAGGATTTGGTCAGAACTGTGCTCAATGATGCACCCGATCGTTGTCCCAGCCATTCGTTCTTATCGGATCGTTCACAACGGCTATTGAACGGTGCTGCGTTCCTTAGAACATTCTTGTCGCTTCATTCAGGCGCCGGCAAAGAGTGCTCGAACAGCAGTCGCGGTAAGATCAAGCCCACCGTCATCGCGAAGATAATCCCGCTCGGGATCGGCCACGCGCACACCCATGGAGGCGGACCGATGTCGACCTCTCTACTGCACCTCAAATTCGCGTCGCCAACTGGCTGGACTTTGCCCAAAGGCCTGCCTGAACAGTCTGCATAGATGCGCCTGATCCGAAAATCCAACGCGCAGCGCGATTTCACTCAGCGAATCCGGGCTGGTCATCATCAGATGGCAGGCCTTCTCCAATCGTCTCTTGACCACATAGGCATGTGGCGGTTCCCCAAAGGTCAGCTTAAAAGACCGCGAGAAGTGTGCGGGGCTTCGCCTCGCGACAGCACTGAGGTCTCGCGTATGAATGGTCCGATGCAGATTTTTATCGATGAAGATTCGTACCCGCGTGATCTGCCAGCCGACCAGTCCGGCGGCCCTGGACCGTTTTGCACCCGAGTGACGCTCGATCTCAGACTGCAAAATGGTCGAAGCGGCGGCCAGCGACGCCTTCGCAACCTCGCGATCGTGCTCAAATTCCCGCCTGGCCACGTCGAGGAGCTCGGCGAGGCTTCCGGCCAGGTAGCTGAACTCGGGACCAGTCGGCCAAAATTGCTGCGCGGTGCTTTGAGACTCTTCCATGGTCAATCCCTCGACGTGCGTCCCAGCCCGAGAGAAGCATGGTGCAAACCATCCGGTTTAGCTTGTTAAGTAGCGTTCTGAATCATTAATTGCGGCGCAACAAGAGATAACCTCAACAATATCAAATGGATGATCCGGGCACGCCGCGACTGGCGTTCACAGCCAATATGCCATCAGGCTCACGAGGATGCACACGTAGAGACCCGCCTCCGCAAGGGGCGGATTGGCGAACATCGAGCGCAATCCGAGGCGCCCGATGACAAACCGGACGACGATCAGGATGACCAGGGCGAAGAACAGGTATCTCACGAAGGGATCAACCAAAACACCTCCAAGATCAATGTCCCTTGGCGCATGCATCGGCTTCACCCAAGTCGGCTAATGAGTCGATCGAAGATTCCCTGATCGGGTTTCGGTGCCGCTGCCGGTTTGGCTCCGACAACGGAAACGTTGCAGGTCATTCCCGCGATGAGTGGCATACCCTGGGGAACGTGGCTTATCCTGATCCGTACCGGTATACGCTTTGCCAGACGAACCCAGGTGAATATTGGATCGACGTTCGGCAATCCCTGCGTGCTGTTTGCTGCGTTCGCCGCACTGATGCCGCCCGTGATGCTTTCGATCGTGCCCGCGACCGACGCGTCATATCCGAGCAGACCCGCCTCGACCTCGTCCCCGACGTGGACATTGACAAGCTTGGTCTCCTCGAAATAGGCGTCAATCCAGTAGGAATTTTCATCGATCACTGAAACGTTGGGCGTGCCGGCCCGCGCATAGTCGCCGACCCGCATCAGGAGGTTCGTGACATAGCCGTCGACGGGCGAGCGAACCTCCGTCCTCTGAAGATTGATCTCAGCCTGGGAGAGCGCGGCCTTGGCGCTGGCAAGGGCGGCCTCCGCCATCTTTTCGTTGCCGTCGAAGATTTGCTTGGTCTCGATCGAGGTCGACAATGTGCTGAGGGCCGCCCGTCGGGCGTTCTGCCCTCGCTTGACCTCGAGGTCGGCCTCGCGGGTCAGAATGGTTGCTTTCGCGTTTTCCAGCGCAACTTCGAAATCGAACTTCTCGATGACGTAGAGGATGTCTCCCCTGTGGACATGCTGGTTGTCATGCGTCAGCACCTCGACGATCTGGCCGGAAATCTGCGGCGCCACGTTCGCGACCTGCACGCGGACCATGCCGTCGCGCGTCCATGGCGAGGTCACGTAGAGGTGCCAGCCATAGCGCGCGGCGACGAGCGCCGCCACGACGAGCACCCCGGTCGTGAGATATCGGAAAACGCTGATCACGACGCGCTTTCTTCCCGCTGACGCCAAGCTCATTGCCCCTCTCCTTTGCCCATGAAGCCGCGGCTGGAGAAATGCCGGATCCTGCGCCCCTCCCGCTCCAGTACCAGGCCGGCAGACCATAAGTCGGTTGTCGCGGACAGCAGCGCCTCCTGCAGTTCGGCCCCACCTTCCCGCACACGTCGAAGAATCGATCGCGCGCCAGCGTAGACTCTCCGGCTATTCCCGGACCGGAGAGCGCGTTGCAGCGGAGCAAGCTTGGCGCGGATCGCCGGATCGTCCGACTGCTCCAGATGAACGCGGGCCGCAACCGACGCGAGTGCCAGGTCGTTGGTCGAGAGAAGCGCTCTCAGCAGTTCCCGATGCGACCCGCGTTTGCCGGTCGTTGCAGCGACGTATTCGGAAATTCGCGTGGATTGCGCGATGCTCAGCGCCGGCAGGCTGTACGCTCCGCTGCCCGCCGAAGACGCCGCCAGCGTTCGCTTCGTCGCCTTGACGACGGCCCATTGCCTGTCGAGCTCCGATACCGGCCACACAAGGCGGGAGGCCAGAAACACGATGGCGAGGGCAAGCGCCACGAACATGCATTGGGAGAAGAAGCTGAGCGGGTTGAACGATTGCGGGTTGGACGGTGCCAACAGGACCAGAAAAATGATGTTCATGATCGCCCCGATGCCGGCGATCTTCGGATTGACGCTCAGAAGGCAGCCAAAAATCATCACCGGTGCGATCGAAATCGCAAGCCTGATGAAGTCCTGTGACCCCGTAAGCGCATAGAAACGGACGATATCGGCGCTGACGGCCGCGAGCACGAAGGCGACCATCGTAGCCACCGTGAATTTCGATGGATCTGGCATCGTCGTGCTCAAGGCACACAGGATTGCAGTGATCGTCAAAACCACAATCGTATCCGGCCAGCCGGCAAGTACGAGCAACAGCGCTCCGACCGACACTGCCGCTCCGATACGCATCGCGTTTCGCAGGGCAAAGAAGAATTCCTTGCGATGGGGCAACCGCACGTCGCGAGCCGGCACGCGGCCTTCACGCAGGGACGACCGTCCGTCATCGAGCTGATCCATTGCCTCCACGCAGCGAACGGCCTGCTGTATCTGCCCGACCGCGGCGATGCTGACGTCGGGGCGCGACAGTTCGGAATCGCGCAGCATGGCAAGAAACGTCAGTGCCTGCGATCGACCGGTATCGAGCGCGGCCAGGCACTGGTTCCGTATGGTTATGGCCAAGAGATCGCCGCGCCCGTGCAAGCTCAGCAATCGAACCTGCTGCACAATCTCGACCAGTGCCAGCAACGCGCTGCGCGCACCAGCAGCCCGGTGTCTTCCATCCGCCATATCGTGAGCGACGATATCCACCTCATCCCTCAAGCCGGTAATCTGCGCCAGCAACAGCGCCGCCCTTTCCGGATTGTCCTCGGCTCCGGCCAACACGTCGCGCGCCCAGCCACGCGCATCCTGCCAGGCCTGGGTTATCCGGCGATCCAGCCCGTGCCACACGGGCGGCGAACCGAAGAGATCGTTGATGAGCGTCACGCAAAGGATGCCGATCGTGATCGCGGCCACACGATCGGTCATGGTGGTAAACACCCTTTGCGGGGTGTCGATATTGACGACCGTAATGATCGCAACGGTGTAGCCGGACAACACGGCGGCATAGGCGCGAAAGCCGCGGAAGTAGCTTCCGACGAAAACGCAAATGCATATCCAGAGGATGAAAGCGGCAAGCAGGCCGACGCGCTCGCCCGGGAAGAGGCCGGCAATCACGATTGACATCGCGGCGCCGATGAATGTCGCGGCAATCCGGTTGACGGCTTTTGACAATGCCGCACCGCGCGTGGGCTGCGCCAGGATGGCGACGGTGACCGCGGCCGACGATGCGCCGCCGAGTTGCAGCCAGAACGCTACATAGAGCGCGGTTACCGCCGCTAGCAAGATGCGCAGCGCATGTCCCCATATGTGAAGCGGTATCACCATCTGCGATCTTTCCTAAACGAAGCGCCGCACGATTATTCGGAACGCATCGCTCCTCCTTCGCGTCCCGACAGAGGGCCTCCTTGGGAGGGGGACCCAAGGAGGCCTCTCAACGGAGCGAGGGGGACCGCACGCTCCGACGCAACGGCGGTGGTCGCTTCGGCAACTTGATCGAAGCGCACCGCAATTGATTTCTTCGCCTTGCGTCGGCTTGTCTGTTCTTGCGGTTAGGAGAAGAGTGTTCGTGAATTTTCGGGTCGGCGGCCTTCCCCTGCGGCGGTCACGCTGGCCGATTCCAAGCTCGCAACGCCGGAGCTATTGCGCCGAATGCTTGGGCAGAGGAGTTCCATAACTTGAAAAGCCATGCGATAATTTGAAGATTCTTGCTGTTTGATGTCGTGGCTCGCCCAAACGCGACGAGTTGCAGCACGAACGTGCAATTAGAAGCGTGCAAGGACAAACGGCCGCCGGCCGTCCCCCAGTACACTGGATGCTCCGCCCGTAGGCAGACTCTCAGAACGCTACCGATCGACCGATGCCGGACCGACTATCTCGAATCATAAACAGGCCAACCGGCCTCCCAGTCGCCCTCATGCTTTTTGGCGTGGCGGTCGTTTTCGCATTCGACACCTTCGCGCCGCTCGAGATCGCGATCGCGGTGCTGTACGCCGTCGTAGTCATTGCTTCAGCGGATTTCCTCGGTCGGCGCGGCATCATGCTTGTCTCCGCCGTCTGCATCCTGCTGACTGTTCTGAGCTATGCGATCGTTCACGGGGAGTCCTTGGGAAGCGGACCAGCGCTGCGCGCGTTGATCGGCCTCTGCGCGATCGGCGTATCAACAGTAGCCGCGCTGAGAAACCGGGAAGCCGCGGAAAACCTGATCGCCCAGGCAGCCCTTCTCGATTTGACCCATGATGCCATCTTCGTGCGGGATCGAAACGATATCATTACCTATTGGAACGCCGGCGCCGAGGAGCTCTACGGCTGGCCCTCAAAAGAGGCGCTCGGGCAGAACGTCGACACTTTGCTGAAGACAAAGCATCCACCGTCGACCGGTCAACTCGAGCAGCCAAATGATCCCGGCCGCTGGCAAGGTGAACTCATTCACACCCGACGCGATGGCAGTGAAATATGGGTTGCCAGCCGTTGGGCAGTACAACGGGACGAACTGGGACGCCCGGTCGCCACCATGGAGACCAACAGCGACATCACGGAGCAGAAGCGCGCGGAAGACGCGCTGTATAATGCACGTAGTCAATTGGAGCACGTCACCCGTGTCAGCACACTCGGCGAATTGACCGCGTCGATTGCGCACGAGGTCAACCAGCCGCTCGCGGCCATCGTAACCAACGGCGAAGCCGGCTTGCGGTGGCTCTTGCGCGACGAACCAAATCTTGAAGAAGTTCGCCGAGCGGTCGAGCGGATGATCGGCAACGGGCGACGTGCGAGTGAGGTCATTGCCCGCCTTCGCGCCCTGGCGAGCAAGAGCAATCCGTCCCATACGGCCCTCACCTTGAACGACATCGTTACCGACGTTATCCCGCTCGTAGAGCGCGAGATGCATAACAATGATGTGGCGCTCAGGCTTGATCTTCAGGCGCCCGCCCCGTTCGTGCTTGGCGATCGTGTGCAGCTTGCGCAAGTCGTCATCAATGTCGTCGTCAACGCCATACACGCGATGTCGCAGATCGAAGGCAGGACAAGGCGTCTGTCCATCACGTCCAGGACGTCATATGGGCAGTCGAATTCCCGAATGGCCGTCCTGGAGATCGAGGACACCGGAACCGGAATCGATCCAAAGATGGCCGACCATCTCTTTAGCGCCTTCCATACGACGAAAGCCGACGGGATGGGGATGGGACTCTCGATCAGCCGGTCGATCGTGGAGAGCCACGGAGGATCTATCTCCGCGACATCCGGCAAGCAATCGGGAGCCCTGTTCGAGATCCGTCTCCCTGTCCTGCAGCAGGACGATGCGTCGGCGGCTGCCGGCTAGGGACTCGACCACCGATAATCGCGCGGCGACATTCCGACGTGCTGACGAAAGCGCCGGGCAAAGTGGCTCTGGTCCGCAAAGCCCGCGGCAAGTGCGACTTGGGACAGCGGCATGTCGGTGCCGGCGAGCAGCCGCTTGGTCCTCTCCACGCGCTGGCGGATCAGGTAGTCGTGAGGCGTGATGCCCATGGACTGCTTGAAGGCCCGCACGAAGTAACAGACCGACAGTTTTGCCAGTCCGGCCAGAAACTCCACGGTAATCCGCTGGTCGATGTGGCCCTCGATATGCTCGCGAATCCGCCGCAGCACCCTGGGAGGCAGTCCGCCACGAGCAAATCCCGTCGACACCATCGTGCCGGACGGCAGCAGTTGCGGCACCGACAATTCAGATTCCGCCTGGAGGATGACCGGCAGAATAGAATGCCCGAAACCTTCGCTGTCCAGGTCGTCCATCGCTCTCAACATCAGCCGCTCCTGTATCTTGTGCCGCTTACCTGGCGCTGACTTACCGATGCGAAGTCCGTCGCCTTGGTCGATGTCAAGGATGGCTGCAGTCCCAAACAACGCCAATCGTGCATGCGTCTGAGCGCATCACACCAAGGTCTGAGCCCGCGCCGCGGGTGGCCGGAGGACAGCAGGCCTCCACTCGATCATACCTTGGTGTGATGATCTTGATGGCCTGGCCGTGCTAAGGAAACGTACTCTCACTTGCCCGGATCCACGTATGCCCAACGCGCCAGAGGAGCTTCCCGTCGTGCACATCGTCGATGACGATGCGGAGATGCGCAGCGGGCTCGAAAGCCTGCTCCGCTCTGTGGGACTGGAGGCGCGAACCTACGGTTCAACCCAGGATTTCCTGAAGTCGGACGGCCTGGACTCTCCGGGGTGCATCGTTCTGGACATCCGGCTGCCCGGAACCAACGGGCTGGACTTCCAGGAAGGGCTGGCCGGACTTGGCATAAACTTGCCCGTGATCCTCATGACCGGACACGGCGACATTCCGATGTCGGTTCGAGCCATGAAAGCAGGCGCGGTCGATTTCTTGCCTAAACCGTTTCGCGATCAGGACATGATCGACGCGGTGACGGCAGCGATCAATCGGGACCTGACCCGGCGGGCCGCCGTGGGCCAGACGATCGCCATTGCCGATCGCTATACAACGCTATCTCCGCGGGAGCGCGAAGTGATGGCCCTTGTGACAGCGGGCAGGATGAACAAGCAGATCGCTGGCGAACTTGGTTTGAGCGAAGTGACGGTCAAAATCCATCGCGGCGCGGCGATGCGCAAGATGGGAGCCCGCTCGCTGGCGGATCTGGTCCGCATGGCGGATACGTTGAAGAACAGGACACGTTGAGAACGCTCACCTATGTATATGTGCTACGCCCGGCGGCCACCTCGCAAGGAGACCAGCGAATGGCCGATCAGCTGATTTCGATCATCGACGACGACGCCTCCATGCGCGAGGCATTGGTTGGCCTCGTTCGCTCGCTGGGCTACGACGTGCGCGACTTTGCGTCGGCCGAGGATTTTCTCGCATCGAGCAATCTCGAAGCATATGCCTGCGCCATTACCGATATTCAGATGCCCGGAATGAACGGCTTTGAACTGAAGCGCGAGCTCAGCGCGCTCCACGGCTCGCTGCCGGTGATCATGATCACCGCCCGCGCCGAACCTGGCATCGAGGAAAAAGCGATGTCCAGCGGAGCGTGTTGCTTTCTTCGCAAACCGCTTGAGGCGGAGACGTTGGCGAACTGCCTGCAACGAGTTCTAGGGCGCCTTTGACATACGCGCTGCGCGCTCGAATCAGAAAACACAGCGCCCGCCACCGGGCAAGGGTCGCGGGTGCGGCAATACGCTATCCTGGTGGCAGCGGAGGCTCGGTTACTCTTGCTCGGCACAGCCGCGTAAGGGCGCGATTCGGCGTGTGAACACAGGAGCCGATCGCATCGCTCAAGAGCGGATCACGATAGCAATCGCCACCGCGAGGACATAGCGTGACTCTGGGCCAGAGTGTCAAAGCTGCAGGGCTCCATGAATGACGTAACGTCCCTACGGAAGTATTTGTAGGTGTGCGCCGAAGCCGGCGTTGCGATCGTGGCGTAAGCAACTGCGCGTACCAGAGTGGATACGACGATCGATCTGAATGATAGTGCCATGCTTGTCCCTCTCTTTGTTGGGCCCGAGCCACCAGTCCGGTTTCAGGATGAGGTGAGGGGTGTCGCGAAGCTATCGTCCCAAGATGTGGTCGCGATCAGATCGAGGTATGATCGATCGCCAACGATTGAAGCAGTTTTGAACAAGCCTCCAGCGTTTCAATCCCATATATCCCCGACAAAGCCGACCAGACTTCGGAGATATGACGATGAAACATTCCTTGCTCTGCATGACCGCCGCATTCTCCCTTGTTGCCCTGACCTCCGCGGCGCAGGCTGTTTCTGCCTACGACGGCTCCTGGGACCTCCTCTTCGTGACGCAGAGAGGTTCGTGCGACCCAACCTATGACTTCTCCGTCAACATCACCGACGGAATCATCACCCATCCAAATCTGGTGAAGTTCAGAGGCTACGTGGCACGGTCGGGCGCCGCTCGCGCTTCGGTGACGGTCCACGAAAAGCATGCATCCGGCTCAGGTCGGCTTTCGAGCCATACCGGCCGCGGGACATGGAGCGGCTATTCGGGAAGTTCGCGCTGTTCAGGGTACTGGACCGCTCAACGCAACTAAAGCTCTCCAAGCGATCGTGGTCGAAGAACGCGCGCCTGATGTCGTCGCAATCGGAGCAGATGGTCGTAGGGCCCGCTGTCGGACCGTGCCGGCATCGGCGACCTCATGTTCCACGACCCTAGGGGCATGGCCGTCGTGCGGCTGCGCTGTTGCGGAAATGCCGCCGCGGCAGCTCGACGATGCACTCGCCAAACTGGTCGCCGCGGAGCTGATCTTTCCTCGAGGCACGACACTAGATGTGGAGTACACCTTCAAGCATGCGCTCGTTCAGGATGCTGCGTACGACACTCTGCTGAGAAGCCGCCGCCAGCAGCTCCACGGCCGCATCGCTGCGACCATGGAAAGGCAATTCCCGGAGATCGGGGAGGCACAGCCTGAGGTCCTGGCGCGCCATTATGCCGAAGCGGAGTTCCGAGTTCATCGAGAGGGCCGTCGACTATTGGCTGAAGGCTGGAAGGCAAGCCATCGCCCGATGGGCGATGACCGAGGCGGTGGCGCAGCTCCGCAAGGGCCTCGACCTGTTGCCAGGCCTGCCCGACGGCCCGGCGCGCCAGGAGCGCGAGCTTGACCTGCGGATCGAGCTCGGGCACGCGCTCGCAACGATCAAGGGATATTCCGCAGACGAGCCTGGCGAGGCCTATGCCCGCGCCCGCCAACTTTGTGAGGAATTAAACCGACCAGCACAACTTGGACCGGTCCTCTGGGGCCAATTTGTCTACCGTTACGTGCGAGCCGAACTCGACCAAGCGGAATCGCTCGCCGAAGGGCTGCGCCATCAGGGCCAGCTCCGCAATGATCCGAAAATGGAAGCATTGCGGTTTCCATGCGAGCGGGGTCTTTTGTTCCGCTTCCGGTAGATTCGCTGACGCATGCACCCATTGCGAAGACGCCATTTCCTTGTGGGATCCGGCGCTTCGCGCCTTCGTACCTTCGCCAGAAGACCCGTACGTCTCCGTTCGACTGTACTACTACCGAGCACTCGTCTGCACAGGTCGCATCAATGAAGGGCGGTTGCGGGTGGGCGAAGCTTTGGCCGAGGCGCGGCGGCTCTCGCCCTTCAATGTAGCCTACGCGCTAAGTCGTCAGCTATGACCGCAAGCACTGCGTTCGCTTCGGACCCAAGCGCTCCCGGCCGGCCCCCGATATCGCGGCTGTCCGGTCGCATCTTGAACCGTATTGCGGTGCAGAGGACGTTCTTGCCGCGTCACGAGCGCCGAATAGCGATCCTTCGACACGGTCCGGCACGCGCCGCCCGTCCTATCTTGGACTGCGCCGCCGCCCTTCGACCGTTCCGCCGTCGGATGAGCTCATCCCTGCCCCGATTACCTGGCGACATGCGTCGCTGAGCTCCCGCTGTCTCTGCCTGAGACATAACGTTATGTCATCGGCGTCAGGGATGAAGGCACTGCAAAGACGGAACACATCGGGTGTACACGCCCGTCGCTCCTCCGGCGTCCCCTGCGCAAGGGAGGGAAGAGGAGCGGCCACAACGCTCAACAAGGCCAGACGCAGGCGTCCTCGCCTGAGGGACGCCAGCCAACGCTGGCCTCGTTTGAATCGGTCGTTCATGTCGGGAAGCACCTGTTTGACGAAATTGACACTTCGAATGCGGCCGGCGCAATGCCCTGTGACCGGTCGCCTGTCGGGCGAGAATGCGCTGATCAGAGCAAGTTCTCCCTCACCATCTCCACACCTCGCCACCGCGGCCGTGCAGGGCGGCACGGGTCGTGTAAGCACCATCCCGATCGCCGCTCATGGCGTCACCTTCCACGACCATTTTCGGCCCGAGCATGCACGTCGCCAGGAGATCAGGCTTGGAGAGGTTTGCGCGGATTTGTAGCCAATTGCGGCGACACGAGCCGCTCGCCGGCTCTGGGCCAGTCGAGTATTTCCTCAGTACCTGGATCTGACGCCGTGGCAGCTCGCTCAGGCGACTGACCAAGAATGGCAGCGACGTTCGCCAGTCGTCGGGCTATCTCGCGATCGCCGCGGGGCCCGACGCTCCATTCCAGCGCGGCGCAGATGTCACTGAGTTGATCCTCGGCTCTCGATGAAGCCGAGCGGAATCCCCCATCATTGCAGCAGACTTCGACAATCCCGCCGTCGCACGCTTCCAATAGTCTGCGGGCCGATTGGCGAATTGGACCAAGCGCCATCAATTTGGAGGCCTTATGATGAAGCTCGTGCGCTGGATGGCAGTTGTTGGTTGTCTCGTGGTCATGAATTCCGGTGCCCAGGCTCGCTCGAACTTCGACGGCGCCTGAGATCTCGTCTTCGTGACACAGAACGGTACCTGCGATCAGAGCTGCAGCTTCTCGGTCAACATTTCCGATGGGATCGTGACGCATCCGAACCTCGTCAAGTTCAGGGGCAATGTCGCGCGATCTGGTGCGGTCCGCGCATCGGTCACCGTTCATGACAAATACGCCTCCGGCATCGGTCGGCTTTCCGGCGAAGCCGGTCAGGGGCTCTGGAGCGGCTATTCCGGATCTGCGCGCTGCTCGGGGTACTGGACGGCCAGGCGAAGCTAATCGCCTAAGACTCGATCGCAATATTAGCCTAGCCGCGACAAGGACGTCCAAGCTGAGGGAATCTCCCTGGTGTTTGATCCCCGAGAGATGAGGGTTCTCCCGTCGCGCGATCGATGCGTGCCGGGACCACGAGGAAATAGCGCATGCCGCTCTACACGGTTACGACACCGGATGGCTTGCTGTCCGCCGAGCAGCGGGAGTTCATAGCTGCCGAGCTGGTTCGCATCCATACGACCACCAATCAGGTTCCGGCGAATTTGGTCC
This sequence comes from Bradyrhizobium huanghuaihaiense, assembly GCF_025200885.1. NCBI lineage: Bacteria > Pseudomonadati > Pseudomonadota > Alphaproteobacteria > Hyphomicrobiales > Nitrobacteraceae > Bradyrhizobium > Bradyrhizobium huanghuaihaiense. The sequence goes on from NZ_CP104172.1 coordinate 9,236,102, forward strand.
ACTCGATCTTTTTGACCTATCCGCGAGGTCACGCCTACGTCGCGGAAAACCCTTCGCCGATCGCCTCGATCATCGGGACCATCCGCACCGGCCGCGCGCCTGAGCTGAAGACCAGGCTCGTCCAGGCCCCTTGGAAGATGCTCCAGGACAACACCGGAATCTCCGACATCAATCTCTCGGTCTCCAGGAAGGTTGCACCGAGCCAGGCGATGGAGAATGGCGCCGTCATGCCGGAAGTCGGACACGAACAGGTGCGGTGACGATTCATCGCGCCTTGCAAGCCGGCAAGATCCCGAGGCTTGCGGCCTGACGGCAACGACAGAGAAACAGCCACTGCTGTAGCGGAAGGACGTTTGGCATGGACATGCCGTCCGTAGATGACAAAGAGCAGAGCACGCCAAGCGAGGCAAAGGCGGAGGCCGTGCGCAGTCCGACAGGGGTGCCGTCGATCATCGTCGGCCTCGTCGCAATCGGCGTCGTGGCGCTTTCGGCCTTCTATCTCTTGCGACCGGAACCGCTGCTGGTGCAGGGCGAAGCCGATGCAACGCGACTGGACATCGCGGCCCGTGTCGATGGCAGGGTCAAGGAGATACCCGTCCAACGCGGCCAGAACGTTCCTGCGAGCGCGGTCCTGGTGCGGATCGACAATCCCGAGACAGTGGCCAAACACGAGCAGATGCGAGCGGCAAAGGCTGTTGCGGATGCCCAACTCGCCAACGTCCTGGTCGGAACGCGCGTCGAGACCATCATCGCGCGTAAGGCGGAAATGGAGCGCGCGCAGGCAGCGCTGGTGCTGGCTCAGAAGACCTTCGACCGCACGCATACCCTGACCGAGCAAGGCAATGCGCCGCAAGCCCGCCTCGACCAAGTGACCGATGCGCTGCATGAAAGCGAGCGCGCAGTCGACCAAGCGAAGTCGGCCTACGAGCAGGCGGTCAACGGCTACACGAAAGAAGAACGGGCGATCGCGAAGGCCAATGTCGAGAAGGCCAACGCCGATATCCAAAGCGTCCAGTCCGTCATCGATCAACTTGTTGTCTACGCTCCGGTCGCTTCCCAGGTCTACCAGCGCAATATCGAGCCTGGTGAGTATGTATCCCCGGGCGTGCCGCTCGTGACATTAATCGATCTCGCCGACGTCTGGATTCATTTCGACCTTCGCGAGGATCTCGTCAAAGGCCTCAAGGTCGGTGACCACTTCGACGTCCGGGTACCTGCCCTCAACGATCGACGCGTCACGGTCGAGGTCAAGCTCATCGCAACCAAGGGCGAATATGCAAGCTGGCGCGCCACGCGTGCGTCCGGCGATTTCGATTTGCGGACGTTTTCGATCCGCGCCTACCCGGTCCAGCCGGTACCCGAGCTCAGGCCTGGAATGAGCGCCTATCTTGACTGGCGGTCGCGGCAATGACATCGGCGCCAAAGCCCGGATTCCTGCTGGTCGCGCGCCGCGAGTGCCGCTGGCTGTTTCACGATCGCGTCGCGCTGCTCCTGATCTTCGGCGTGCCTCTCTTTGCGTTCGTGGTTCTCACGACCGTCTTCAGTCACCCAGTCATTCGCGGGCTCGGGGTGACAGTCGTCGACGAGGACAAGTCGGACGCCTCGCGTGCCCTCGCGGAATATGTCGCGGCGTCTCCGAGCCTGAAGATCGTCGACCGCTCCGGCACACTCTCCACGGCCGTGCAGGACATACGCTCCGGCAGATCGATTTCGGCCGTCTATATCCCACCGAATTTCGAGCGCGACCTGCAGGCCGCGCGCCGCCCGCAGGTCTTCGGTTTCTACAACCAGCAGTTCCTGACCCCGTCCGGCATCGCGTCTTCGGGCCTGAGCGATTCGCTCTCCGCCGCGGCGGCAGTGGCCGCTCCCGCCAGCCGCGCTGCGCCTGCACCGGCGTCCTTGGGAACGCTCAAGGCGGAGACCATGGCGCTGGTCAATCCGCAAAAGAACTATGCGCAGTTTCTGCTGCGCGCCCTGCTGCCGACCATCATTCATGTCGTGATCACGCTTGCCGCCGGGTATTCGGTCGGCTCCGAATTCCGCCGCCGCGACGTGCGAGCCTGGCTCGAGAGCGCCGGCGGAGATCCGCTCGTCGCGCTCGCCGGTAAGCTCGCACCGCTGTTCTGCATCTTCTTTCTGATCGTGCTGGCCGAGCCGCTATTCCTCGAGGGTGTGCTTGAAATCCCCTTCAAGGGCGACCTGCCGTTGATGAGCGCCGCGGCCTCGCTGCTGATCATTGCCTATCTGTCGCTTGGCGCCCTGCTCCAGCTTCTGGTCGGTGATCTCGCGACCGGATTGGGACTTGCAGGTCTGATCGCCTCTCCTGCATTCGGTTACGCAGGCGTCGGCTTTCCCACCATCGGCATGAATGCCTTTGCGCAGACCTGGAGTTCGATCCTGCCGCTGCGCTGGTACATGGCTGTCCTGCTCGGACAGGCCGCACGGGGATTGCCGATCGCCGATTCCGCCATTCCCTTCGCCGCACTTGCCGGTCTCGCTCTGCTCTTTGCCGGCCTCGCATGGCTGCGCATGGCCAACGTCACCCGTAAGGGCTGGTTTGCAACGGCGCGAACTACCGAGCCGACCGAAACAGAAGAAGCGCCAGCGGGCATCGGCGGTGCCTTCAAGGCAGAGTGGCGCCGCGTGCTGCGAACGCGGAGCGCCTTCAGCCTGCTGTTTCTCGCTCCCCTGGTCTACGGCATCTACTATCCACAACCCTATCTGAACCAGATCCTTCGTAAGCTTCCCATCGCGGTCGTCGACAACGATCTCAGTGATCTCAGCCGGCAAATCGTCGAGACACTGGATGCGAGCGGCGCCTTGAGCGTGACGGTTCGCGCCCGAACGCTTGCCGAAGCGCGCAACGCAATCGATCGCGGGCAGGCTTTTGCCGCCGTCGAGATTCCGCCCAACACCGAGCGCGATGTGCTCAAGGGCATCACCGCCCACGTCCCAGTCTACGCCGATGCAACCTATCTGTTCATCTTCAGATCGAGCGCCAGCGGCGTCGCCACCGCCATCGGAACCTTGGCGTCCGAGCTCGTTTCGCGCGGCGCGCGCTCCGATGGAAGCCTCGTCAAGGCGAAGCTCGCGAGCTCGAGCCCGGCCGATGTGCTGCTGCAGCCGATCTTCAACCCTGTAGGCGGCTATGCGAGCTACGTCGTTCCGGCGGCGTTCATCCTGATCCTGCAGCAGACCTTGCTGATCGGCGCGGCGATGTTGACTGGCACTGCGCTGGCGGCGGGAGGCTCAGCCTTTGCCGGCGTGCTCGGCCGCGGCATCGCGCATCTGACCGTCTATCTTCCTGCGCTCGCGCTCTACGTCATCGTGCTGCCCCGCATCTACGGTTTTTCGACGCTCGGCCACCTTCCGCAAATCCTCGCGTTCGCGAGCGTCTTCCTACTGGCGACGAGTTTCATGGGTCAGGCCGTCGGAGCCTGGTTCACGCGGCCGGAGAACGCAACCATTCTGCTGCTGGCGACCAGCCTGCCGCAGTTCTTCATGGCCGGCTTTGCGTGGCCACGCGAAGCGATCCCGGACGTCGCCCTTGCGTTTGGCCGGTTGTTCCCGGCCGACTCCGCGATCGACGGCCTCGTGCGCATCAACCAGCTAGGGGCTGGCATCTGGGAGGTTGCGCATGACTGGCTCGCATTGTGGTGCCTGGCGCTCGGCTATTTCGCGCTCGCGGTGATCTCGGCATTTGCCGTCAAGAGAGGACAGGGACATGCCCAACGTTAGAGCTGCCGCCTTCCTCGCAATTCCGCTCGCGCTCGTCGCGGCCGCACTGATCTATGCCACGCGTCACTCCGAACTGCCCGCGGCCATCGTCGGCGTCGTGCGGGCGACCGAGGTCAGGGTGGAGCCGGAGGTCAACGGCCAGCTCGCCTCGATCGCGGTCGAGAAAGGCGCCCATGTGAAGGGAGGCGACGTCGTTGCGCGGCTCTCGGCAGTTGAGTTGACGGCGCAGGCGGACCAGGCGCGTGCCGCGTTCGCGTCCGCCGTCGCAAGCCGTAACAACGTCTATGCCGGCATCCGCCGCGAACAGGTCGATTCCCTGAAGGCCGCCATCGCCAAGGCAGGCGCCCGCCTCGACTATGTGCAGGCGCAGCTCACGCGGACCAGCACGCTCGCACGGCAAAGCTTCGAATCGCAGCAGTCGCTCGACCAGGCCGAAAACGACGTAGCGACAGCACGTGCCGACGTCGCGGAGGCCCAGGCCAATTACGATGCGGCGGTGGCGGGTCCGACCCGGGAGGAGCGCGCCATTGCCGATGCGCAGGTGCAGGCCGCGGCCGCCGCCGTCACCGTGCTCGAGCGCCGGCTCAACAAGATGGTGCTGCGCTCTCCCGCAGACGGCACGGTCAGCGTCATCGCCGCCGAGGTGGGCGAGAACGTTCGCGCCGGCCAGCCGATCCTGATGGTCGAGGCGGCGGGCAAGCAGTGGCTCTCCTTCAATGTGCGCGAAGATCATCTCAAGCGCCTCACGATAGGAGAAACGGTGAGTGTGATGCGGAACGGTGCCGACGGCGTGATGAGATCCGTCGTTAACGAACTGCGGCCGCTCGGAGTCTTTGCCACCTGGCAGGCCGAGCGGGTCATTGGCGATCATGACCGCAACACGCTTCGCCTGCGCCTCGACCCGGAGACAGAGCCGGCAGGCCTTGAGCCGGGCACGTCCGTTTGGATCCGAACTAAATAGGTCAAGCAGCGAAGAAGCGCCGCGGCGATCACAACGGCCGGTATCGAATGCCTGGTAGGCTGCATCCATCCGAAGGCAATGAAGGTGACCCTGACGACGACCGAAGAGTACGACGTCTGGCTGCATGCCCCTGGGATGTGAATCGGCGCGCTGAAATGACCCCGCCCGGATCAATGATGTCAGTGGCTTATCATGCCGATCGGCGTCGGGACCCCACGCTGATGCACAGTTTGAGCGCAGAAAGCTTGATCCTGGGAGGCTCAGAACTCTTCTCGGTCGCTTTAATTTGGATCAGAAATTTCGGGAGGTCGTTTTGCGAGTCGGGAGGTCGGTCTTTCCCCCGCACAGGCTCTTTCTCAAGCAAGAAATCCCACCCGAGGCGGTCGACTTGTGATTTCTGCGCGTGAAAGCCTTCGGGCTCACACCAACTGAGGAATGCGTTTTCTCCCCTAGTGCCGAGATCTCTAACCATCACTCGATTCCCCGCAATTGGTTAGACCATGGACTTCGCAACGGCCGATACCAGCTCGATCGTTGGAAAGAACCCGAGGTCGTGAAGTTGGTTCAGGAGTTCCTCGAACTGGAGATGGTTCGCATTGCCCTTGCCAGACAGATCTGCCAGATCGTCGATTTTGCTGGCGACTAGTTCGATATCCCGCTGGCGGCGCTTGGACTCCGTGGCCGAAAGACGCTGCGGACCATCGACGACAAACGCGGTCGAATGCTTTCGGACGTACTCCGCAACGTTCCGCAAAGCGGCCTGGCTTTCAGCGGCCTTTGAGAAAGCCATGCCGATGCTGTAAGCGGCGTCTTCCAGATAAGGCTTGTCGCGTACGAGATCCGGCGAGCTGTCTTTGCGGCGGTAGCCGCTGAGTGAGAAGCCTCCGTTTTGCAGATGATAAAAGCCGATCTCAAAGGGCCCGAACGTTGCGGCGCCCTTCGCGATATTGACTGACCAAGGATTTTTTGGCCCACCACGAGCCTCGACTGCTTTGATAAGCCCGCTCACCTCCCGCGCATGCAGTCGCGCCCGCTCAAGTTGGGCTTGATCGTTCTCGAAGATGGAAATCGCGTCCGGCTTCCAGGCTAAATGCCGCGAGTGGAGTTGGTGCCATGCACGAAGGGCGGCTTGGGCGGGACCAGGGATTTCCTCACCCTCCAACCATCGCCGAAGCGTTCGCGTCGAAACCCCCATCAGTTGCGCCGCCTCGGCCAGATCGAGACCAAGGAAGGTCAGGATTTCAGCTAGCTGAATGTGTGTCATCACAGGAAATCCAATTTGCCACTTCGTCATCAGTAATGTGACAATATGTCAAAACAATGAGGGCATCCTGTCACATTGAGGCTCGGTTCCACGAGAGCGAAGTCGACACGGAAATTTGGTTGCATGCGAGGCGCATGAAGCCCGAACCGCGTCTATCGGTCCACGGTTGGCTCGACGCCCAGGTCGCCGGAACGGCACCGAAAGTTTCGCCTGTCTGAACGTGCGAGCGGCGTGGCTTTATCCAACTTCAAGATCGTGGATGATCGGTTTCAGACCGGCGGGCGTGATTTCGAGGCGCGCAAGCGTGATTGGCAGCTTGAAGCGGCGACGTCCGGCACTGCCGGGATTCACGTAGAGCACAGCGTCTACGGTGTTGATTTTCGCAATGTGAGAGTGGCCAGAAACGATGACATCGATGCCTTCAGCTACGGGATCGATCCGCATCGCGTTGAGGTCGTGCAGAACGTAGAACGGCCGTCCGGCAAGCCGTACGAACTCGGTTTCGGCAAATTCGGTGGCCCACTCGCCAGTATCTATGTTCCCCCTGATCGCCGTTACGGGGGCAAGTCTCCGCAGCGCTGTGATGATGTCGGGATCGCCGATGTCGCCGCCGTGAATAATGTGGTCGACTTGAGCCAGCAAGCGAACAGCCTCCGGCCTAAGCAGGCCGTGCGTATCCGAGATGATGCCGATCGTGAAGGTCATCGATGCGTCCGGTCGAAGCACCCCATCGCGCGTTGGGCGCGGCTTCCTGATGCACCGCCGGAGCCCCGGACATCAAGGTCTAAGCCGACTTCCGGCGCTGGCCCGCCGCGGGCCTTTTCGCCGCCGCTTCTTTCGCCGGCTTCTTGCCTTGGATCGACATCAACATCTCCTTCTGGGCCACCGTCGCGTTGCGCCGCTTCTTAGCGGGCTTTGCCGCCTTCGCCGGTGCTCCCTCCCGACCGACGCTCTGACGTAGCGCCTCCATCAGATCGACCACGTTTTCGCCTTTGGGCCGCTCCTTCGGGCGGATGGTCTTGCCTGCGCGCTTCTGGTTGATCAGGTCGACCAGCGCGGTCTCGTAGTGATCCTCGAATTTGTCGGGGTCGAACGTGCCCGTCTTCTGGTTGACGATGTGCCTTGCGAGGTCGAGCATGTCCTTGGTGACTTTGACGTCCTGGATCTCGTCGAAATACTCCTGCTCGCTGCGAACTTCATACGGATAGCGCAGCAGCGTGCCGACCAGGCCTTTGTCCATTGGCTCGAGCGCAATAATGTGCTCGCGGTTGGTGAGAACCACGCGGCCGATCGCCACCTTGTCCATCTCCCGGATGGTCTCCCTGATCACCGCGAAGGCGTCGTGACCGACCTTGCCGTCGGGTCGCAGGTAGTACGGACGGATCAGATAGCGCGGGTCGATGTCTGCCTTGTCGACGAACTCGTCGATCTCGATGGTCCGCGTCGACTCCAGCGCCAGCTCCTCGAGCTCCTCCTTGGTGACCTCGATGTACTGTCCTTTGTCGAGTTCGTAGCCTTTGACGATGTCCTCGTTCGCGACCTCGTCACCGGTATCGGCGTCGACCTTCACGTACTTGATCCGGTGACCGGTCGCTCGATTGAGCTGATTGAACGAGATCTTTTCGGATTCCGATGTCGCCGGGTAGAGAGCCACCGGGCAGGTGACGAGCGACAGACGCAAGAAGCCTTTCCAGTTGGCTCTCGGGGCCATGTTACGCAGAACTCCAGTTCGGGACGGCTCGGATTCAAGACGAACGACAGGGCATGGTTCCGACAGCATGGACGGGCCCCCAAGAGGATATTTTTCACGCCGGCTATCGACTCTTTTGTTCCTGTTATGTTCTATTAAGGCATGACGGACCGACCCGTGAGCTGGCGCATGCCGAACCCGAAGGAGATGGATAAGATGGCCGCTTTCGTCGGCAGAAACGTGCCTCGGGAGCCCGGATTGGCTCCGGAAGCTGATCTGCCGCCGGAATACTGGCAGGCGCTTCTGGACGACCCTCGCGCAGAGAGCAGGTCGGGACCCTCCGGAGGGGCCCTGCGGCTGAGCCAAATTCCTCAACATATTCTGAGGGTGGGATGCCGGCGCTGCGCCAGGATCGTCGAGATTCAGAAGGTCGATGCCGTCCGCCTCTATGGTCGGGAGGCGCTCTGGAAGGATGTCGGGCGGCGACTCTTGGACCACACCTGCACGCAGCGGACCGGGCGCCACGAGGAAGACGGCTGCTGGCCTACGTTCGAGTAGTCGCCGGCGCGGCCGGAACTGGATGCTGCCATGGCACCGAAGCATCACCCGACGCCGCTCAGCGGCGGCGACCGCAAGGCGCTCACCAAGGAATTGGGCAGAGCGCGCACGATGACGACGATTCTCGCTGGCCAGTCTGCCGAAGCCCGCGCCAAGGGCGAGACCCTCATCCGACAGGCCGACAAGCTGCTTTGCGAATCGTGGAATGAGAAGATGTGGGCCGACGGAGGACCGATCGACCCATCGCCGACCGTCGATCAGGCCATCAACGGCGGTTACGCCTGGCTTGAGATCGAGTGCTCGCGGTGCAAAACCCGGCGAGACGTCGACCTAGCGGCGCTGCGCCATCCACCGACCACATTCGTCCATGACTTGGCGAGCCGCCTCCGCTGCAGCAAATGTAGCAAAGCAGGTCGCCGGCCTTCAGCTACCCTTCTGCAACTCGCATCGCGCTCCCGCCTAGCCGTTCCGGAGACCTGACTGTGTGCAATCTCTATTCGATGACCAAAAATGTAGATGCGATCCGCCGCTTGTTCGGGGCGCTGAACAGCCGCGTCGGAAACCTGCCGTCGATGCCGGGCATCTTCCCGGACTACCGAGCGCCGATCGTTCGCAACGGGGCCGAGGGACGCGAGCTCGTGATGGCACGTTGGGGCATGCCTTCGTCGGCGCAGGCGCTCATGGATGCGACGAGGAAACGCGCAGAGAAACTAGAAGCCACGGGCAAGACGGTGGACTTCAAAGAGCTGCTGCGGATGGAGCCGGACAGCGGCACGACCAACATCCGCAACACCAGCAGCAAGCATTGGAAGCGGTGGCTCGGCCCAGACAATCGCTGTCTGGTGCCGTTCACCAGCTTCAGCGAATACGACACCATCGACGGCAAGAAGGTGCCGGTGTGGTTTGCTACGGATGAGAGCCGTCCGCTGCTCGCGTTCGGAGGCATCTGGACGAACTGGACTTCGGTGCGCAAGGCGAAGGAAGGCGAGGTCACAGCCGATATATTCGGCTTCCTGACCTGTAAGCCGAACATCGAAGTGGAACGCGTGCATCCAAAAGCGATGCCAGTGATCCTCACCACGGCCGAAGAGTACGACGTTTGGATGCGCGCCTCCTGGGACGACGCGAAGGCGTTGCAGCGTCCGATGCCAGACGGTGCCCTCAAAATCGTGGCGACCGGTGAGAAGGAAGACAGTGGAGGCAGCGCTTAATGTCTCAGTCCGAACGGCTTTTTTCACCGCGGGTTATAGACATTTGATTCCTGACGAATGATTCCTGACGAACCGCCATGGCGCGAATGTGACGCCGGGCGTCCTCAATTGAACGGGACGGTGTCGTGAGATTCGCGTACGCGCGAGAGTCTTCGCTACCTGCGAACTTCGCGCGGGAAAACGGTGATCGAATAGTGAGAACCGAACGAATCGTGAATTAGCCCGAGTGCAAGACGATCTTGCTATCGGCGGGCGACATGATTTTCCCAAAAATGGAAATACCCTCTTCCATTTTTGGGAAATCGACGGTAGTATCCTTTCATGCTGGTGATCGGCACGAACATTGTTGAGCGCTATTTTGCCGAGCGCTCTGGTCATCGGGGCATCGATGCGGCGCGCGCTCAATACAGGGCATGGCTGGCGATTGCCGAGGCTTCGGACTGGCGGACGCCGCAACAGGTGAAGCGATCGCATCCCAAGGCGAGCATCCTGAAAGGCGGACGTGTGGTGTTCAACATCAAGGCCAATGACTACCGCCTGATCGCCATGGTTCAATATCGTGATGGTGTGTTGATGATCCGCTTTTTCGGCAGTCATGAAGACTATGACAAGGTGGACGCGGAGACGGTGTGATGAAGGCAACATTGATAATTATCCAGAACCAGGCCGATCATGAGGCGGCCAAGGCGCTTGTCGGCAAGCTGATGCAATCTAACGAGGCTGCCGATCGAGCGCGCATGGTGGCGCAGGCTCGCCTTATCGAGGCGTATGAACGCGCGCGCTGGCCGCGCAAAGCGCCGCCGTTGCCCGATTTGCTGACCTATCTGGTGGAGCAACATGGTTTGACGCGCGCTGATCTTGTGCCGCTTCTGGGCACTGCGAGTCGCGTCAGTGAGGTCATGTCCGGCAAGCGCGAATTGAGCATGACGATGGTGAAGCGTCTGCGCGAACGTTTCCATATTCCGGCGGATTTGCTGATTTCCGCGAGTGGAAGTGTTGCGGCTTAGGTCAATCGGGAGCATGACTTTCGATAGGGGGCGTACTTTGCTCGGCAGCCGTCAACATTCGCATCGACGCGAGAAAGTCAGCGCATGCGATTCCAACGACTTGCAGGGGGATTAGGGGACGCACTTCGACTGGCGCCGCAGTCATGCATAGACGCCGTGTGCGAGGCGTGTGAGGTATTGTTCAACGAGCTCGATGCCTGCTGGAGTGGCAAGCAGGTCGATCGGGCGGCGCTGGTCAAGACCGATGGCCGGACGCTCGAGCCACTGCTCTGCCTCTTCCTGCGAACCGAACACGTCCGTGGCCTTGGTCAGGATTTCAGCAAACTTCCAAGTCCGCCCACTTTGCGCCCGGCTGAGCGGCTTGTTCGGAGCGTCCTTACGTCGCTGAAAGGTGCGAAGGCTCATTCCGAAGGCGTTTTCCAGCGAGTCCGTTTGAATGAAGAGAAGGTGACGGACGAAGTGGATCAGCGCGGAGCCTGGCAGGCCGTTCAGCAGCAGTTCGTGGGCGTCGAGGTTGCTTGTGATGCGACGCGACAGAATACGCGGCCCGCCGAGCAAATCGGCCACTTTCTGCAGATCAGTGCTTGGCCCCTTTGAAGCCGATTTCTCGGCCGCTGCAGTCATAGTAGTCCTCGCGTCATGTATCGCCTAGCATGTGTCACATGTCGCAATTGATCAAGCGCGCATTGTCGAGCTCAGGGATGGTACTCGCCGCCAGCATCGCCAGCCTGTTCGATTGCCAAAGGATCCTGGAAAGGCCCATTTTGACTGCATTTTTGCGGTCGTTGGCGCATGCGGCTTTAGGGGAGCATACTCTACCTGGTAACCCCCCTTCGGACCTCGCCCATATCCATTTTGGATCAAATGATTTCAGGAGTTTAGCGGCGCCATAGGGGACGAACTATGCCCGGTGCCGCAGGCGTGTAACCGCTCAAGTTGATCCTTGTATTGCACGAACTTGCCGGCGTCGTGCCCCGCGGCTTTCAATTCTCTCAGCGTCTTTTGATAGAGTTCGTTGGTGGCCGTATGCTTCGGCGTCCATTCCGTCTTTATCGTCTCAATCGTTTTAACTGCGTCCTTCACGGCGGTCTCGATACTTTTACCAGCGGCTGCGATCTTCTGGAGGAGATCGGTTTGGACCTTGTCGAGCGTGGCGACGATGGCGCCGTTGGGAAGCTCCTTGGCCTCGGGCCGACGATCGGGCCTTCAGACGCACAGTGAGCTACTACGTCAGCCGCAAGCTCGCTTGCGTGACAGACCATTTCCTCCGCCTTTTCGAACAAGCGCCCTCATGTCGGTCAGAGTCTTGCCTTTTGATCTTTAGTCGATGACACGACCAACTATTAGTCTTCGAGCAGGTCCGCCAGGAAGGCCCCGGTCATCGCATCGACGTTGCCGGCCTCAAGATGCTTCTCGAACTCCTCCGGTGCCGCCGACGCGGCGGAAGGCCTAGGACATTCCGCGCGATCGATCCATTGCGCCGCCCGCGCCGACGCGATGTCCGCGCGCTCGAGATCGGCGGCCGTGACCTCGGTCGGCGGACTCGCTAGCGGCGACAGGGTTTCATCAGCTCCGGTTGCGGCCTCGTCGAGTGCAGCGTCTACGGCGTCCGCCCCGGGCTCTCCCTCGAAGTCGAGCGCGGCCAGGAAATGCAGCGTCGTCTCGTTGCTCTGCATTTTTTTGGCCATGTCGTAGCGACGTTGTCGACCGAGATACCGTGCTCGACCTCCTTCATCCGGGACGGCGCTCCCGAGTTGACCGCTTCGCGCCGGGCTTCGGGCGAACCGAAGGACTCCAGGGCGGAGGCTAGGGACACCGTCTGGTTCTCCTCGCAGTCGTCATCCGGCCCCGGTGGCTCATCATCCCGATCGTCGTCGAATGCGTCCGGTGGCGGTGGTGCGGTCGGGACCTTGATCCGCAGCGCCTCGAACACGGGCGGCAGGTCGGGCGAACGCGGAGTTGGCCGGGAGGCCGGATTAACCAACCCCGGAGCCAAGGATGGAGCTCGGGCTCGTCCGGACCGAGCCGGGCCGGCCGTCGACAAGCCCTGTACAGCCCGGACTTCGTGAGCGAACTTGTCGCCTTGCTTTTGCATCGCCTGACAGATGGTTGCAATCGAGACGGCACCGGCGGTGACCAGATCGGTCGAGCTTGCCCTCCTTCCGTTGCCATACGCTGCGCGCAGAAAGGCCACCGAGCCGGCCGAAATCTCGTTGCGCAAGCTCGTGGGATCCCGCCTCTCGTTAGCCAATTTGACGATCGCGGCACGCTCATCCTTGGCCCGCTTCTCGATGATCTGGGCGAACCGTGGATCGTCGAGACGCTCAGCGACGTCGACCAGAACGCCGATCTTCTTGACCTCTTCCTTGGTCGGCTTAGTGAAGGCGAGGAAGTGGTTGGCGCGGAGCTGCAGCTGTTTCAGGTCGATGCCGTATTCACCCTCGGGGTGAGCGTGGAAGGTCTTCACCTTGAACACGCTGTCGCGCCAGGTGACGTAGGCCTCGCCGACGCCGAGCGCGCGCAGATTGCGCACCGTGATGCGCTCCTGCTCCTCGAAGCGCGCTTCCATGTTGTCCAGGTAGGGGGTCGCGAACTCTCCCGACTTGGCGGCAAAGCCCCCCACCCGGGCGAAGCTTCCCTTGCCGGCGGAGTCTACGGCGAGCTTTGCCGTCATCTCCGTTTCCTCGACCCGCATGAAGATTTTGGTGGTCGTATTGGCGATCATCGACTTCGCTTCCTTGTCGTCATTGCGAAGCATCGCCGGGATATCTTGGGTCGCAAACACGAGCGAAAAACCCAGACTTCTGGCCTGCGCGGCCATTACTGCCAACCCTTGGACAGTATAGTATCCCACTTCGTCTAAAACGTCTTCAGTTTGCAGGCACGGGACCTCGTCCAGTGGCCTTCATTTGCGCTCCCTGACGTCGATGGCCGGCAACGCGCACGAAGCCATTTCGTTTGCGCGTTCTGTGTTCAATCCGTCTCTGGAGGACAGCGTTATGGTGCCCTCCACACGCAAGATGGTGATCAGGACGAGCGCTGCCCGTTGCTCCGCCGCGCTCAGCGCGCCTCCACCTGGACAGGCTCGCCCGGCTTCGCCACTTCGCCTGACACAATGACCAGGTATCGCTTGTCCGTCCTGGACGTCTGGTCGACGATCTGCGGATTGGGCCTGCGGCATTGACGATAGCAGATCCAGCCGGATTGGTCATGAAGGCTGCCAACGGCTGCAACGAGCCGCAGCCATCTTCATGCTCAGCGAGAGCCAGCACATACTTCTGCTTCGGCTCAAGTCCCGTGGCCGAGGCCTGCAGGATCTGGATCAGGCCTTGATCGAACAGCGACACGCTCGTCGGCGCCTTGCCGCCCTTCGCTCCTTCCTTCGGCGCCAACGTAAGGTGCACGACCTGCCTGGCAACGCCGAGGGTCTGCAGGTTCTGGCGGTCATCGGGATCGGGCACGGCATTCGGCACATAGGCGATCGCCTGCGGCGCCTGGCCGATCGGCACGTTGGCGATCACCTTATTGGTTGCGGTATCGATCGCGGCCAGAGCATCGGCGTAGGTCCGTTTCGTCCATGTGTTTCCTCTGAAGTTCATTTGCCGCCCCGCTGAATCGCTCCTCGAGCGAGGCGGTGCGACGCCTGACGCACAGTCGGCAACCATCAATACGATTTCTGTTTTCCCGTATTTTGCGGGCAGACCTCGAATCCTTGGCTACCCGGAGGGCTGGAATCGCGACGCCCCGGATGGCACACTAGGTATAGCGTCGCCTGCGCCCATTGGATAGAAGTCCGGAGCGGACGTGGCCATATCCGAATCCTTCCTCAAGACTCAGTCCGTGCTCCGGGACCGTCTGGCCCGCCGGATCAGACAGCTGCGTCGTAGCTCGCGGATGAGTCAGCGTGATCTGGCCGATCGCGCCGGTGTCCGACAGGCCTTAGTCAGCCAGATCGAGCTCGGCGAAGCGAACGTGACCCTGGACTCGCTACTGAAGATCGCGATCGCCCTTCAGGTCGATCTGGACGCCCTGTTCGCCCCAGAGGCCAAGGCCGTCCGTCCATTACCATGACCAGATCCGCCATTTTTGTGGTATTGACACTTTATAACGTATCCACATGTCTAATGACACGCCAGAGAGGAAAGGCGGATGCGGCGCGCCTATGCACCCACTCCACCCCTTTGACCCAGAGGACTCCGTGATCGAGGTTGTCGTCAGTGAAAACGGCCGTGTGATCGACCAACTCCGATTTGATGCGGACATCGTAGTGTCGAACAGGGGTGATGTCGTCGCCATGCAACGCGGGATCGTGCGCGGCGTTAGACCTTCCGACGATCTCTGGACACGGGTTGCCCACGCCGCAGGCCATCTCGCCAGCGCCCGCGCCTTCAAAAGTGCGTCGAGGAGGTTGGAAAACTTCGCTTTTGCGTGACGCCTGCGTGTTGTTCCCTCCGAAAGCCGGATCGTCCGGGCGGTGCATTCGAAGCCGTCGGTTGAGATCGAGGACGACGACCTCTACCGCCTGCAGCGCGACCGGAACGAGGCTGAAGCCCACTATCGAGCCCGCTGCGAGTTACTCGGCTGCAACCGGGGCGGCTTCGTCCGGCTTCCGCGTCGTTCCTAGCCCGCGGCGTCGTAGGCCGCATTTTTTGTCGCGATAGAGTCCGCCGCCATATCTTCGGCGTAATTTTTTAGGATACTATATAACGTATCACATTACTTCAGCCATCGGGCCAACCGCCGTCCCCGAACTATTGGCCACCGCAACAGCGGCCTGCGGACCGCTCTTCACCGGCAGTGTGAAGCCTTCTTGTTACCTTCGCAATCACGCGCTTGTT
The DNA here is from genome assembly GCF_025200885.1 of Bradyrhizobium huanghuaihaiense. NCBI lineage: Bacteria > Pseudomonadati > Pseudomonadota > Alphaproteobacteria > Hyphomicrobiales > Nitrobacteraceae > Bradyrhizobium > Bradyrhizobium huanghuaihaiense. Next base: position 9,251,369 of record NZ_CP104172.1, read on the forward strand.
CCTTACGTTCGCTGCCGCCGCGACGCTCACGAGCGATCGCGACAAGCTTTGTGCGCCTTTCGATCCGCGCCGCACGCGTTGCTTCGATTGGTCAACCAAAAAGCAGGAGCGTCCCATGTTCATCGATCATCGCCGTCCCGAACACGGTCATCCTTTCCCGCAACGTCAAGTCGTCCGCAAGCAAGTCCTTCGCAAGGCAACCCAGCCGCTTTTTTTCGGCCCGAAGTGCACCGTCGCCGTTCCCCTCGAAAGTCTCCTGCAGCGTGACGCGCTCAGGGAGGCGAGCCTTGATCCGACGGTTCGCGCGATCCACTATCGGGCGGCCCCGAACCCTTATGGTAAGCCGCCCGCGCTGACCGGCGTGGTGCTACACAAAATCGACGGCGAATTCCTGCTCAACGTGTGCCAGGTCCGGCCCCAGAGATCGCAAGCCTCATCCGCAGTCCTCGCCGAACAGCTCGCGGCGAGCGGCTTACGGCTTCTGGAGCGTGACGCGGCCGACGTCCGGCGCGAACCAATCTACTCCAACGTGCATGAAGTCTGGTCCTACGAGCACTTCCAGGTCCCGATCCACGACCGATTGAGGATCGGGGCGGCACTATGCGACGACGGCCCGCAGCAGATCCACGAACTCCGCCAGCGTGCACCGGTGAGCTGCAATCTCGTTGCGGCCGTCTGCGCCTTGAGTTGCGAAGGCCTCCTCGAACTCGACGTTCGCGAAGGCCCCCTCGGGCCGCAGACGATGGTGCGCTCCATCTAGGCTCAACCGTGGAGGCCCCAACATCGCGGGCCGGTACGCCGGTCCGCCGCAAGGCTTCGTTTGTGAAGCGCCAGCCGATGTTGGCCGGCCAAACACTTGTCCACATTAGGACCGGGAGCGACATATGAACCTGCATCTGCAGCGCCCACGCGACCTGCTCGGCCGCGCATATCTGGACATGCTGGCTGTGGAGGCGTGCACCGCCTCGAAGCCACTGCTGCGCAGCGGTGACCCTACCGATCCGATCGAGCGGCTGATCGACGAACTATCGAGCAAGCCGGCAACCGACCCGCGGTCCTCGATCCGGGCTGATCTTGCAGCGGCAGCAATTCTCGTCGCGCGCACCATCGAGCCGATCGAGGGGCTGACGCGAGAACTGCGGCGCGGCTCGCCGGTCGTATCGCTCGCGGTTTTGGGCTCCGAGGCCGTTTCACTGGTCGGGCAGGTCTTAAAGACATGTGCGTTCGGGAGCGGGGCAAAAGTGTGTGACGAGCGGACCTTCGAGGATCGTCACGCCCGTCCGGTCCTGCTCATCGCCAGGGATGGCACGGCAACCGAGCACAAGGCCGAGCGCGGCAACGACGTCGTGGCGGAAGCCCTGCACGCGGGCGCCCCCGTGTTCGGGGTCGCGCCCGATCCGCGCCGCCACCTACCGCGCGACCTGCTCCGCGCATCCGACCATCATCTTGCGCTCGCCGCGCTCGACACCTCGGCCATCGCGTTGGTGATCGAAGCCGTGACCGGTCGCCCCCCATCGCGCCTATCGACGAGCAACTGGTGCGCGCGATCGAGTTCGCGGATCTCACACTGGCCATCCGAACCGACCGTGATCCGGATGACTGCGTCGAGCGCCTCGAGAGGACCGTCGCGACCAAATCCTATTTTGATCATCGAGGCCCGGGTTTGGAGGACCTTCCGGGTTATGGCAGCGCGCGAGAATGGGGGCTCGATCTGGTCAACGACCTGCGCGAATATAGGGCCGGCAGGCTTCCCTGGGACTGCGTCGAGAAAGGATTGTTGCTCGCCGGCCCCCCAGGCGTCGGCAAGACGCAATTTGCCCGCGCGCTGGCAAAATCCGCTCAAGTCGCGCTGGTCGCCACCTCGGTCGCCGATTGGAATGCGTCCGCTTACCTTTCGGGCACGCTGGCCGCGATCAAGAAATCGTTCGAGCACGCACGACGGCTTGCGCCCTGCATCCTGTTTATTGATGAGATCGACGGTATCTCGAACCGGGAAACCCTTGGCTCGGACTATCGTGAATATTGGACGCAGATCGTCAATCTACTGCTCGAGATGCTGTCCGGCATCGAGGACAGACCCGGCGTGGTGGTGATCGCGGCCACCAACCATCCGCACCACGTCGACCCCGCCGTCAAACGCGCCGGCCGGCTGGATCGTACGATCGAGATCGAGCTGCCCGATATCGAGACGCTCGCCCTAATCTTTCGCTTCCATCTCGGACCAGAGGCACTTTCTGACGTTGACCTGATGCCGGCAGCTCTGGTCGCGGCTGGCAAGACCGGGGCTGATGTCGAAGCCTGGGTGCGACGCGCGAAATCACGCGCGCGGCGCCAGCGCCGCGATCTCATCATCGATGATCTTCTGACCGAGATCAGGTCGGGGCGCGACGTCATGCCCGACGTTACCCGACGGGCCTGCGCCGTCCACGAGGCCGGACATCTGGTGGTTGGTCACGCCCTGGACGTCTTCGAGGCCAAGACATTGGCGATCCTGGATCGCGGCGGCGCCACTGTCCTCGATATCTCACGCGCCAATTCGCAAACCGAGAGCGGCATTGAAAACTACATCACCGCGCTGTTGGGCGGCCGCGCCGCCGAGGAGATAATCCTTGGGCGGCCCGGCGCGACAGCCGGCAGCGGCATCGGTGAGGATTGCGACTTCTCACGGGCAACACAGGCCGCGATTGATATCGAGCTGCGGTTCGGTTTTGGCGCGTTTGGCGTGGTGCATTTTCCAAAGCACGCAACCGAGTTTCTTCCCTCTGACATCGCGGTGACCCGTCTGATCAGGCAGCGTCTCGATCGCTGCATGGAGCGTGCGCGACGCCTGATCACGGACAATCGGGATACCGTCGAAGCCGTTGCGGGCCGACTGGAAGTAACGGGATATCTCGGCCGCGCGGCGATCAGGGAGCTCCTGACGAAGCATCCGATGTGCAAGTGAGCGTCGGTGCGCGCAGACGTTGGCACCGGGCTGCCCTAGGGCCTGATGGATTACATCGCCTACATGACGAGCGCGGCCTGGCGCAACAATCCGGCGCGCTTGCGTGAACTCGTGGCCGCAAACTTTGCCTGCAGACTGTGTCCCAACGCGGCGGTGACCGGCGCAAGGATCGAGGTCCATCATCGGACCTATGAGCGTCTGGGCCATGAAATCGACGGTGATCTCATCGCGCTCTGCAGCGAATGCCATCTCGGCGTGACGTCGATGCTGCGGGCGCGCCGCTACGCGAGCGCCGCCCTTCCGGAGGCAAAGGACGCCTGGGTGCATTTCGCACAACCTCTGTTCGATGAAGGAGACATCACATGAGCGTCGAACGTATCGCATTGAAACTCGTAGGGGTCGGTCCCATGCTGATGCACTCCGCAAGGCTTGCTGATCCGCTTGATGCGCTGACGAAGTCGATTGCCGCTATCACCTCCAAACGCGTGAAGACGGATGCGGACTACGAGCGCATCGCAGAATTGGAGTGGCGTGGCGGATTGTGGCTCGCCGATGGTCGGCCATGCCTGCCACCGCATTGCCTCAAGGCCGTGCTGGTGGACGGCGCCAAGCGCCGAAAGAAGGGCAATGTCGCCAAGGCCTCGTTCCTGGCGGACGGGCCGGCTCTGCTCGACTACGACGGGCCGACCGCGCTGTCAGACCTGTGGACGGACCAGCGCTTTCGCCATCGCCAGATGGTGCGCGTGCGTGACGCGCTCACGGTGCGAACGCGTCCGTGCTTTCCGGACTGGAGCGCGCGCGTCAGCGCCACCTACCTGCCCTCGATGGTCAACCGCGCCGAGTTGATCGAGTTCTTCCGCCTGGCGGGACCGCACGGACTTGGTGACAACCGTCCCGAGTTCGGCCGCTTCCGCGTCGAGGAGATTGACGCGAACTAGTCTTCCACCTCGCGTGGCGGGGCGTGACCCGGCGTGGCATGGCGAGGCCCGGCGTGGCTCGAGTTTTCGATTACGGCGTCACCGACAAGGAGCTTATCTGATGCAACAAAAACACAAGCAACACGCGCGAGGGCAAGGTCGCCGTGATCGGCGACCGGGCGCAGAAGACGCTTTCAGCTATTGGCGCCAACTGCCGCCGAACGCCTTTGATCGGCGGCGGCGCGCGAATCTTGCAAACGGTATCTCGAAGATTGGGTCGATCTTCCCTGAATGGCAGGCGGCCATCGCGGGCGATGCTGGCGCCGTGGTCGGCATCGTGCTGCGCCTCAGGCCACCGTTTCGAATCTCGGGGCGCGTCGATCTGGCAATGAGTCTACTTCTCAACTGCGCATTCGAGAACGCGAGCGCCGCGCTGGTGCTGTCGCATGCGCTCCGACGCATGCACCTTGCGCGCATCAAGCGGACAGGACTGGCCGAATCCTGGCTTGCGCATCACCACCAGCTGGCAAGGTCTCGCGGAAAGACTGGCATCGCCAGCGGCGGCCGCCGCAAGCCTCGGGCCAGCCATGATCCTGCGAGGGTCCACAGTATTCGCGAAGGCGAAATCCAACCAGTTTACGATCATTCGGGAGATTCAGATGACGCAGCATAAGGGTACGCCACCGGCGCGCGTTTGCGCCCGTCCGGATCCGGCCACCTGGAACGAAGACGAACTGATGACGCTTAGCGAGGCGGCGGCGCTGTTCTGGCCGGACGGGCCCTTGAGCGAGGACACGCTGAGAACAGCAGTCCGCGACGGCCGCTTGCCGGTTTCCGAGATCGCGCGAAAGCTTTTCACCACAAAGCGGGCACTGAGTGCGCTTCACGTCTGTACGCCAAGATCCGTCGAATCGCGGGCGTCCGCCGACGCGACGGAGGCGGGGTCTTCGGCATCACCGCCTCTCTTCGCCTCCTCCGCACGCATCAATCGCGGCTAGTCGGAGAGCGCCAGAGGACCGCCCCCTCCGACGACGGGCCTCCAAGTACTTGGAAAACCGATCGAAAGTGCAGAATCCGGACGCCCGCGCCCTTCGGTTCGGAGCCTGAGAGGCTCCTGCTGTCCCCGCAATCCACAGTGCCGCTAGCTCAGCCGTCATTGTCAGAAAGGTCTTTGGATGGCAATCGACACGAGCGATTTACAGTCACATTGCAACAATAGGAGAGAACTTATGAAAATCCGTCCCGCTCGCAAGACCACGGAACTACGTGGTAGCGAGAACCCGCTGCTTGATTTTGCTTCGGCGCTTAACCGCGGCGCAGAAGGTGGTACCGCGGCGCTCGAGGCCCGCCTCGAATTGCGGGCGCCTCGCCGTTCGCAGAAGAGCAAGCGCCGCAAGAAGCTCGGCATTTACTACGTGGTCGATCGCGACGGCGCCATAAGCACGGGCATCCGCGAGGACCAGCCGGCCCGTGCGCAGCGGTATCTCGAGGGCCACAAGGCGCGTAAGCTCAACGAACTGCTCGGCCGTGTTCTGCCCGGTTCGCTCAAGTTCGCGACCATCATCGCGGACCACGTCGACAACGTCCACAAGTCGGCCAAGACCCGCGGCCAGCGCCGCCGCGCCGCCGCGGTCGAATATCAGTCGGTCATCTTGAACCGCTTCTTCGGAGACAAAACGCTTTCCGAATACCGAATGCAGATGTCGATTGATTTTAAGAACCAGTACATCGACGAACGCAACGCGTTCTACGATGCCAACCCGCACATCCTCCGGAAGAATCCCGAGACCACCGCTACCCAGCTGCTGCGGCTGCTGAGGTACGCCGTGCGATCGTATCCCGAACGCCACGGTTGTTTCTGGGTGCTCAACATCCACGTGCCGAAGCCAGGTCCGAAGAACCCGGCACGTTGGCTGCGCCGGCAGGAGGTCGCTCGTCTGCTCCTCGCATGCAAGGGCTACAAGTGGGACTACGAGCGCGGCGAGTGGATGACGAAGGACATCGTCCGTCCCGATGGAACGGTCGTGACGACCCGCAGGGTCGCCCCCGAAAACGTGGCCAAGCGTAAGCACCTTGCGCGACTAATCCGCTTCATCATCCGCACCGGGACCCGGCACGACGTGATGCTGTCGCTGGCGTGGGGCAGCCGGATGAAGCTCCCCTGCGTCGTCGCGGATGCCGAAGGAGACGGCTGGATCCACCGCCGCGGACTCGCCGAGATCGACACGTTGAAAGCCCGCCCCTCCACCGAAATCGTGGAGGATTTGAAGTACCTCATCCGCGCATGGGGGCGCGAGGACGGCTATATCCTGCCGGACGGCACTATCAGCAAGGAGCCCGTGCACAAGTATCTGATCCGGCCCTCGGTCGGCGGCAACTATGAGAGCTACCTGAACATCCAGTTCCGCAAGCTCTGCAACGACGCGGGCGTCTCGCGCGACGTGACGGTCCATTCGCTGAAGCACACCGCCGTCAGCTGGGCGTATCAGCGCGGTATCTCGTTGGCAGCCGCGGAGCAGATGCTCGGCACGACGGCCGAAACGCTGCTGAGCCATTATGTGCACTGGGGTCGGGACAGCCGTGTTAGCGCGATGAGCGAATTCAACGACCGCGTCTCGCGCCGGAAGTTGCGCAACATCCACCATCATGATCCGGCTCCCGACGACCGGGTTCGGCCGTACGACCGCCCCTTCAAGGGTCGTGCGCGGCAGAAGTAGCGAGAACTTTCGCCAGCGGCATCGGCTTCGGCGCGCACTCAATGGCCGCATCCCTCCGGATGCGGCGAAATTTTCTCCCCATCCGCTATCGCGCGGGCTATTCCCAACGATCGGCATCACCTCAATGTATCCGCTGACGGGACTGATCGCCCCGCATTTCATCCGGACGGGCATCTTCGCAAAGGAGGACCTGCTCGACCTCTTCGATCCGGTGATTTGGCGACAACCCGGCACCGAGGAAGCCATCGGGCTTCGCGGCCCCGCGCTTTGCGCGATGATTGTGTGCTGCGGAGCCACTATGGCTGAAATCACTCGCATCGAATGCTCGCAATGGCTGAATGGCCATCAAGACGAGGTCGAATTGTCCGGTGGTCATCACCGCGCACCGAGAACGATGCCCGTCCTGGCGATCGCCAAGGTCGTCATCGAACGCTATCGAAAGGCAGCAAAGCGCCGCGCTGGCGTCGACCATCTCTTCGTGGATCGCAACGGCAATCCGATAATCGTGAACGGGATACTGGGACAATTCGCGTGGATGACGAAGAATCACGGTTTTCCGTGCAAGAGCCTTGGAATGGCCCTCCATCAGGCGTTCGAAGGATGGGCCCGTTCGGGCGAGGATATCATGGCTCGTGCCCTGACTGGCCGCCTCCAACGGTTTTGGATGGAGCCGGACCCTCCGACCGATTTGCGCGCCAAGCTCTGCTTCCTTGAGGAGACCCATCCCGTAGGGAAGTTCGATCGCGGTATGCTCAAGTGGCCGGGCCCCGCCGCGCGCCTGCATGCCGATCCACACTTTCCGCGTTTGTCGCGTGAGGCAAGGAACGATCTCGATGCCGCACTGAAGGTCCCCGGGACGTCCTATCCGCTCGAACTGCGGCAGGCGGTGCAAACGGCATTGTCGTCAGGAAAGAAGCCGAAGGAAATCGCCGCACACTACGGCATCAACACTAAATACATCTACGACGTTCGGGACGGAAACTCCTCCGCTGCATCGACCCTCCTCACCTTGCGAACGGTATCGGTCCAGAAGATTCTTGCTGCGCGCATGCGCGCAGCTCCAGATTCGGACGGAGGTGATTTGCAGGCCTGGATGCTCAAAGAGCACGGGGTGGCCCTCACGCGCTCGTCAATCCGGAAGTTCGCAACGAAGGAAGACATCAAGCTGCCGACAGCGCCCCGAGGCCCCAACCTCGCCAAATATGAGCCCCTGTTGCGCGAAAAGCTCTCACAAAATCCGGATCACGATGCCTTCGCGCTCGCCACGTTGCTCCGTAGCGAACACGGTGTCGCGGTGTCCGACACTGCGATCCAAAAGTTTCTGCGCAAACTCGATCTGATTAAGCCACAGCAGCATTTACTTGTTGGCCATGAATATGCTCTCGGAGAGTTCTTCAAGGTCCGGCCAGCTGCCACGTACAAGGAGATAGTCGTCTGGTTGCGCGATGAGCGCGGGGTGTTGGCCAACACGGACGAACTACTGCGAGCGATGAAGCAGGCTGGCATTCGTAGACCGTCGTTCCGCCCGCGTCGAAGGAAGCAATAGCCGCTCGGCGTTCTCAGGCCGGCGTCCTACGGTGTCGGCGGGCCCGGCCATTGACCATCCTTTATCGAGCCTCTCTAGGACGGCCGCAGCGGCCGTCCTAAATCGGCATCCATTGCCGTCGAAGTCGACCGAGGCGAGTTGGCGATGATCCCGAAAGCTGGATAGCGACACTGGCAGCGGTAAAACTACGAGTCGAGAGGCCCGCACCTCCTACCCATCCGATCGAGGATCCGTGTCATCCGCTTCACGGGTGATGGTGGCTCGTCCTTGCCCGGTGGCATCCCCGAGGTGCCGGGCCTTCCTCGTGATCTCGCACATTGACGGCCAAGGGTTCGACGGTCGGTGGTCCGGTCGGACAACCTGGCGGCCGGCTCGTCCCAGATGGCGTTCGAGCCAGTTCCGCGCGTCAGCGCTCGGGCGACCATCATAAAGACGGCTGAGATCAAGGTCCGCAGGCGCGCCTGCACTCAAGAAACCCCTGCAGTGCAGGCACTAAATCAATTTATGACAGTTTTGTGACAGTCGAAATCTTGGTAGCCAATTGGTGCCGAGATCATCTCATATCAGGCCCGTTCAGACCGTTTTGGAGCAAGCCCCACGGGCCAAAAACCCAGCAAAATCGATCATTTCCTAACCTCACGGATTCACCGGTGAATACACGTGAGGTTAGGAAAATCAATGATTTATGAGCTATTTGGTTGGTTTTTGGCGGGAGATCGATCGTGATCGGACCGCAGCAAACGAACTCGCATCTTCCCGTTGGAAGACCCTTCAATCCGCTCACTGCCGATGGCCAATCTGCTAAACGTCGCGCCAGGAGAAAGCGACGAATGAGCGGGGCCTATCTCGGCGACCCATCAATGGCGAACCGGTTGCAGGCCGCCCGGAAGCAGGCCGGCTTTAAGTCGGGCCGCGCGGCCGCGCTCCACTTCGGGTGGTCGGCCGCGACCTACTGCGCCCACGAGACTGCTACCCGCTATCTGCACGATGAGACTGCCAAAATCTATGCTTCTGCTTTCAAGGTTAACGCTCAATGGCTGCTCCGGGCAATCGGCGACGGGCCGACCGTGGACCCGGTCCGAGAAGCCCTGTTCCGAAACAAGATGGAGCGCAAGGCGGAGCGGGCCAAGAACGATCCCGCTGCTTCATCCTGCCGCCGGCTTCGGCTCGCGCGGCGCTTGGCGGGGTTCCGCTCAACTACCGACGCGGCTAAGGCAACGGGGTTGATGCGCACCACCCTCAGCGCGCACGAGACCGGCCAGAATTCTATTTCCGACAAAATGGCGCGACTGTACGCCGAAGCGTTTCGCGTGAGCCCGGAATGGTTGACAACAGGTGCCCTACCGTCGGGCTACCCGCCGGAGATCGAGCGGCAATTGCCATCGATCATCGATACATACGGCGAGTCCGACAAAGTCGCCCTGGCGAACCTGAGCCACCTGCTGCCCGCGATCGGCGCGACTGCTGAGGTCCGGAAGGTCGTTCCGCCGGTCCGGTCCGCCGCCCAGAAGACGCCCAAGGCAGATATGGTTCCGGAGATTGCGGGACGGCATCTGTTCCGGGGCCTCGCGTCTGGCAGTCTGGCAGATGCACCTCAAGAACACATGTGGTCGTTTCCCCACCGGTATGTCGCAGAGGTCCTCGGCGGGTCTTTGCCGGCAACCATCATCGTGGCGCCCGGGTTGGAGGTGGAAGGTTTGAACCGTGCCGACCGTATTATCGTCGACACGTCCGCCCGAACGGCCGTGGCGGGAGAAATCTTCGTGTTGGTTGATAGGTACGGACATTTTGATCTGATCAAGCCCCAAGCAGGCCAGATTGTAGTTCCCGAAAATTCTCGGTTGAAAATGCTCGGAAAGAAGATTGGCAGGGTTACGTCGCGCTGAACCGATCAAGCAGTAGTCAAGATGGCGCAGGCGCTGCCCGACCAACGGCATGGCGCAGGCGCCGCCCGACCAACGGCTGGACGCGGCCTAAGGCACGCTCGGGCGCACCGATCCAGCCGTCCTAGGGCAGCAGCTTCCCCAGCGCCGTGGTGAGGCATTCCCGGGCCGATGCGACTGCTTTTGCCGGGGCGTCCTCTTCGTCGTCCGCGACGCCCTGCGCCACTACCTTGCGCTTTCGTCTTCGCTCTAATCATTGCGGGCATGACCATTGGTCGAGACAGCGAGCGTCTGGAGCACGGTCGACTACAGCCATGTCGTCACCGACATGCACGCCGTCGCCATCCCCACGCGGATAGTAGCCCGGCAGATCCACGGTGAAGCTTCGCCCCTTATAGGTGACCGTAAATGGCCGCACGCCATGGGTCAGAATCTCGCCCGTCTCAGGCGACAGCATTATTCCCGGAAGAGTTCCGGCCCGGTGGTCATGGCGACTTCTCCGCGTATTGCAGCCGTCCAGATGATAGCAAATCCATCCGACTTCCTGAAGTCGAGGCCCGGCACCATCAGCCTGATCCGATGCCGAGATCGACGCCTTCCTGCCGGCGCCGCTGAAGCGATCAAGGCCGGCTCGGGATAAGGCTCCTGAAAAGTGCCGGGGCGCGATTGCCAGTCTCACCGAAGACGGTCACTCATTGGCGGTCGGAGCTAGCAAGCCCGCGCCTTTTCTTCTTGCCCAGGCGTTCCTGGGCCGGCACTTCGGGCTCCCTCTTTGGCATGTCCACCAGGACCTTCCCGGGCGGCGTCATCAATTCTGCGAGCTCGAGACCGAGTGCGATCGCGATCCTGTCCAGCGACTGCAATGTCGGATTTGCCGTTCCGGCTTCGAGCCCGCTGATCAGCGCCTGGCGCAGGCGCGAAGCGTCGGCAAGGTCATATTGCGACCAGGACTTTTGCAGGCGATGCTGTCGCAAATTGCGTGCAAGCAGCCGCTTTGTGTGGGCCGGATTTCGCCGCTTCATCCGGCAGGATGATGCATTTCGTACGGGCCAGCAAAACACGCTATAACGTATGAAATACGCTATGACGTATTCTGTGCACCTATTTCGCCAACCCACCTTTCCTGAGTCCGTGCGCCTCCTCTTGGCGGACGACTTTTCGCGGCACTCGCCGCCTGCAACCGGGGCCGTCCGGAGTTTTCCCCGCTCCCCTAATGGCATCGCCTTGACTCAATGCCCCCGGCTAGTCGGTCTAGAAAGCGATAACGTAACCAACGGGCCAGTGGATCTGGTGAGAGGAATGGATCATGACGAGACGTCAGAAACCCAAATTTCTGGTGATGTCCGTGCGCAGCGACGAAAACGGCGGAGAGTCCTGGCACATCATGGACGGGCGACGCGTCATCTCGACGGGCTTTTCAGCCGGCCAACATGTCGCCGCCGTTCGCGCGTTCCGCAAGTACCACGTCGACAAAGAGCAGAAGCGATCTAAGCCGCCGTGCAATGAGGCATCGCGAAGGCGGACGCTCCGCCGAACCGCTCGCGCCAAGCGATGAGCCCCTCGTCAGACATCCGATCCCCTTTGAGCCAATCCAGACTTTGCGCAATAAGGACGCTCGTCAGCTTGCCCGGGACAGGCGCGTCCTGAACCGCCTATCGACCATACGTCGCGGATGGTCCATCCATCCGATCTGGTCGTCCATGTCGACCAGGGCACGGTCATCGACAGACATTGATCTGGCCCGATCGTCCGGTTGAGGCTACGTGCGCTAGCTCCCTCGCCGCTGCGTACGAGTTGAATGTCGTTCGGCGCGATGATCCCGAATCCTGCATCATGGTCCGGGGCGTGGATCGGATCCAAATCAGCATCGCAAGTTGGAGGGCGGTTGCAAATTCACTGCATTTTGGCGGAAGGTGACAAGGCAAGGAGATGCCATGGTGGACGTCACGTTTCGGGTGCGAACTGTCGTCGTTGGGGGAGCGCTCGCGTTTCAGATGCGCCGCGCGGCTGCAGCGCGCGAAAGCGATTGCGGCCTTCAAATCTGGACGCTACCGCTGCTCGCTGCGAGGCTGGCCGGCGGCTTCACGACGCCGATCACGCCGGAACATCTCGATCTCGCGGTCCAGGATGCGCTCGCGGAGGGCGGCTTCGGCGAACTGGAGAGCGTCCGGCACCTTCCGGGCATGACCCGGGCCCTATCGAGGAGCCTCCGCAAGCTGTGGGATGCCGACATAGATCTCCGCGCGGAAGCTTACGCGGAGAATATCCGGCTCGGCGAGTTAGCTCTGATCGAAGAACGTATCCGACGACATCTGCCGGTAGCGATGCTGGCGCCGCACGATCTGCGGAATGCAGCGCTCGGGCGGATCCATTACGCCGCACGCACGGTCGGTCCGGTGACCATCGAAGGTCTTTCCTTTGTGGCACCGGTCTGGCGTCCCTTGATCGACGCGCTCGCGAAGGAGGTTCCGGTCGAATGGCATGCGCCCAGACATGCCGAGACGCAGTGGTTCGCGGGGACCATCATCCGACCGGCGACATCCGATCGGGAGCCCACGATAACCGCCATCTCCTGCGCCGATCCGCACCATGAGGTCGTCGAAGCGCTGCGCTGGGCGCGTTGTCTGATTGTGTCAGGTGCGGCAAGGCCGCACGAGATCGCGATCGCTTCGGCCGGCACAGTATCCTGGGACGACCATTTCTGCGCCTTGGCCGCCGACGCAGGACTGAACCTGCATTTCCCGCACGGGATTCCCGCGCTATCGACGCGGGACGGCCAGCGGTGCGCGGCGCTCGCCGACGTCCTGTTGCACGGCCTGAACCAGCAGCGGATGCGACGGCTTATTTCCCTGTGCCGCGGCCAAGGCACGTCTCTCGACGCGCTTCCGCAGCGATGGCTCGCGTCTCTTCCCCATGGAGCGACGTTGGCGCGCCCGGAAGATTGGCGGCGAGCTATTTCCGCGGCCGCGCTGAAGGACCCCTCCCTGGCCGGCGCGCAGACAGTCCTGCCTCTCCTCGAAGTGCTGGCGAAGGGAATCTCGGCGGCGAAGAGCGCTGCAGACCATTTCCTGCGCTCGCGCGCTCTGCAGCTTTGGGAAGCGGCCCTGCGGAGCGCACCGCCCGAAGCGATCGAGCTTTCTTTGGAGAATGCGCGGTTCGCGTCCGAAAACGACGCCGCCGACTCGATCGTCTGGTGCACCGCGCGCGATCTCTCGGCCGCGCCGCGCGCGCACGTCCGTCTGCCGGGACTGACGAACAGGAGTTGGCCCCGACACTCGGGGAACGATTCAATCGTGCCCGATCATGTTCTGTCGACGGACGAATTCGACGCCGACCCGGTCGCGAAGGCCGATCGCAGGCATTTTCGCGTGATCCTCGAAGGTACTTCGAAGGGCATCGTCTTGTCGCGCAGCCGCCGGAGTGCGCTGGGTGCCCGCCTCGGCCGAAGTCCGCTGCTGCAGAACGCTCGCGAGACGCCGCTCTCGAGGGCGAGCGTGCCGGAGCACGCCTGGAGCGAGTCAGACCGGCTGATGGCCCGCCCGGACGAAGCTGCGAAGGTCGACAGGATCGCATCGGCCGATAGGTGCTGGCGCAATTGGCATCTTGGGCAGCTCACGCCAAACGATGGTCAGTTCGGCGCCGACCATCCGATCGTCGTGAAGGCGATAGGGCGCGTGCAATCTCCGACGTCGTTGCAGAGATTGTTGCGCGATCCGCTGGGCTTCATCTGGCGCTATGGTCTCGGGTGGAGGACCCCGCGCGATCGCGAGCAGCCACTCACGATAGCGCCCGACGAATTCGGCAAGCTGGTGCATGAACTGCTTCGGCGCGCGGTCGACGCGCTAGAACCCCAACCTGGCTACGCTCGGGCGTCGGACGAGGAGATCGAATTCGCCCTCCGCGAGGCCGCGCGCACGGTGCGCGAAAGCTGGCCTCTCGAAGGCCACGTGCCTCCGCTTCTCTTGTGGAGTAACACCGTCGACTTCGGCGCCTCCTTGGCGTCGGTCGGCCTGCTGCGCAAGGATATCTCGGATACCGGGACCCGCAGCTGGACCGAAGTCCCCTTCGGTCAGCCCGAGGATTTCGCCGTCGAGCGTGAGCTGCCTTGGGATCCGAGAATCCCGGTCGCGGTGCCGGGAACGCCGATCACCTTACGTGGCACCATCGATCGTCTGGACCTGCGGAGCGACCATTCCGCCGTCCGCGTCACTGACTACAAGACGAGCGCACCTCCGAGGAACGCCGGCCGCATCGTGATCGGAGGCGGCTCCGAGCTACAACGCGCGCTGTACGGTCTCGCGTGCCGCCAGTTGCTGAAGGAAGATCCGCAGATCGTCGCCAGGCTGCTCTATCTCGGTGGCGAGACGTTGGTTCTCAGGCTCCAGGATCTGGACGCCGCCATCGAGCAAATCGCAGAATTCATCAATGTCGCCGTCGCCATGCTCCTGCGCGGTGCGACCGTACCGGGCCGGCTCGCTTTCGACCGATCGAACGATCTGCGACTGGCTCTACCGGCGTCTCCCGGCTACGAAAGGCGCAAGCTCATTGCCTACAACAAGGCCGGTGAGAGCCTGGCCCGTTTCTGGAGCAAGCCATGACGGGTCAGGTCGACGACGTCGCCCGGCAGAGGGCTCTCGTCGAGCTGGATTCCTGCTTACTGGTCGAAGCCGCCGCGGGGACCGGCAAGACCTCGCTCTTGGCTGGTCGCGTTGTGATGCTCCTCGCCGCCGGCGCAGATCCGCGCTCGATCGCCGCGATCACGTTTACCGAGCTTGCGGCAGGCGAACTACGTCAGCGCATCGCCTGGTATCTAGACTGCATCCTCGCCGGTAACGTCCCACACGAACTCCGACTGGGCCTTCCGGATGGACCGACCGCGGATCAGAAGGCGGTGCTGCGCGCCGCATCCGAGCGGCTCGACGAGCTGACGTGCGGGACAATCCACGGCTTCTGCCACGATCTGCTCCGCACCTATTCCGTCGAGGCAGCGATCGACCCGGGCGCTGAGGTTCTGGATGCCGATCAGGCCGATTTCGCATTTGATGCAATCTTCGACGGATGGTTTCGCGCCCGACTCGACACAACGGTTTCTGCGAGCGATGATCCCATCGCATCGATCGCGCGAAGAGACCCCATTGGCGCCGAAGAACTCTTGCGGAGCTTCGCGCGCTTCCGGCGACGCTATCGCGCTGCGCGGCCACTGCTCCCGGATCTGGACCCGACTGCCGACGTCGATTTCGCCGAAAGCGTACGCGAGTTCCGCCGCTGGTGCGATCACGTCGACGTGCCACCCGAGGCGGATCCGGACATCGTCTCTCTCGAGACACTCGTCACGCACTTTCGAGGAGGCTTTGATCCTCTGCCCGACTTCGAACGGCTCTGGGCGTTGGCTCACCCGGCGTGGCTGCCGATCATGCGCAAGGGCTCCTTCGACCTTCGCGACTACAAGCGACGCGCCATATGGCGGAAAGCTGCCGGACGCGAGGCCGGCGATCGCCTGGCCCACCAGGCAGAGGAGTACTACGCACACTGCCGTAGCGCGTACGGCGCCCTGATGGGCCGGATCGCTACCGCGATCATCGGAACATTCTCCGCGGAGCTCGACGAGGTGCTCGCCGAATACGCGGCCTTCAAGAGGCGTGCGGCCGTTCTGGATTTCGACGACCTACTGTTCACGTGCCGTGACGTGCTGTGCGACTATCAAGTCGTGCGCAACACCGCCAGCGAGCGGTTCAGCCGTATCCTTGTCGACGAATTTCAAGATACCGACCCAGTTCAAGCGCAAATCATGTTCCTGCTGTGCGGCTCGGGCGAGGAGTCCACCGCGTGGCACCTGAGATCGTTGCGACCCGGGCATCTTTTCATCGTCGGGGATCCGAAGCAGGCGATCTATCGCTTCAGGGGCGCGGATCTTGCGACCTATCTGACGGTGCGACAAGCCATCGAGGTTCAGCTTCCCGACAACATTCTGCGGGTGACGGCAAACTTTCGATCGCGCGGCCAGATTCTCGACCACATCAACCGCTGCTTCGAGGAGCGGCTATCCTCTCAGGAAGCCGGTTACGTTCCCCTTCGGAGCACGCGGACGGAAGCTGCGCATGGCTTGCCTTGCGTAGCCAAGGTGTCTGTGCATCTGCCGCCGGAGACGCGAGTCGACGGTTCGCGGGACGAGGAGGCCCGTGCCGTCGCCGAAGTCTGCGCGCGCCTGATCGGCAATGTCGAATTGAGACTTAACGATGGCGAGACCAGGCGGCTCGGCCCGGGCGACATCGCGCTGCTCACGCCCGTTTCGACCGACCTGTGGAGATACGAGAGAGCGCTGGAGGAAGCCGGCCTGCCCTTCGCCTCGCAAGCGGGCAAAAACCTCTTCAGGAGGCAGGAGGCGCAGGATCTGGTGGCGCTGGTCCGCGCCTTGGCCGACGCGCGCGATACTCTAGCGCTCGGGGCATTGCTGCGAGGGCCGCTGGTTGGACTGACCGAGCAGGAGCTCTTGGACATAACCGCTAGTCTCCCGCCGACTGACGATCGGGAGGAGATCGTCGGACTCTCTTTGGGGACCGACCCGGGCGCCGTCCATCACCCCGTCGCGCGCGAGGTGCTGAGCGTGCTGCGCGATCTCCGAGTTCGGATCGGTGGCACCACGCCCGCGCTGATCCTCGCCGAGGCGATCGAACGGCTGCGCGTGCGCGCCATCGTTGCGGCACGCAGTGCCGATCAGGCAGCGAGGTCGCTCGCCAACATCGACGGGCTGGTCGAGCGTGCGCGGAGCTATCGCGTGCGCGGCTTCCTACAGTTTGCCAGAGACATCGACGACGACTGGTCGAGCGGATCCGGCTCGCCTGAGGGAATGGTTGAAGCCGACGGCCAGTCCATCGAGATCGTCACCGTTCACAGCAGCAAGGGGCTCGAGTGGCCGGTCGTCATCCCGATCAACCGGGCGTCGATGCCCCGCAGAGCCGAGACTTTCGTCTATCGGCGCCGGGACGAAAGCCTGCATTGGGCGTTGGGCCAGGTCGTGCCCCCGAGCCTCGGAGACGCCTTGCTGGCCGAGGAGACCGAAAAGCGAAACGAGAACCTGCGCCTTCTCTACGTGGCGTGCACGAGGGCGATGGAGTCGTTGATCATCCCGGATTTCACCTGGAGCAACGATGCTTCCTGGGCGAAGCTGTTGGATTTTAAGTTGGACTCGGTCCCCGAGTTGGACGTCGCTCGCCTTCCTCGGACCCCGATCGTCGCACCACTCGCCATCGCAAACCACCAAAGCTCGGAAATATTCGCCGAGGAGCAGTCGCGGCTCGAAGCTTCACCGCGCATCCGATGGATCACGCCGAGCGACGGGGATCCGGACGTGGTAACCGAACGCCTCCCTGCGGAAACAGCCGAAGAGGGACCACTCAGTCCCGCGCTCGTTTTGGAGGGCGGGCGGGTCCGCGGCATTCTTCTGCACAAATTGATGGAAGAACTGATCACCGGCGAGCTGGAGGAGAGCCAAGATGCCGCGGCTGCGCGCGCGGCGCTATTGCGAGACCAGCTTTCGTCGATGTCGCAATCGGGCGCCTCTCTCGATCTAGCCGAGCTTGCCACCACCGCTCTGAGGACCTTGCAGCTACCGGAGATCAAGCCATTTCGGAGCAGCCTCGTCGCGGAAGTCCCGATCCACGCCGCCGCTTTAGGAGATCTCGATCATCTGGTGTCCGGGCGCGCGGACGCCGTCGCACAGGACGAAGATGGCCGTGTCGTCGTCTTCGATTGGAAAAGTGACGTCGCTCCGAAGGAAGCCGATCGGGCAACCTACAGACAGCAACTCGAGCGCTACCTCGAGGCAATCGGCTCCCGTCGTGGCGCGATTGTCTACATGACGTCCGGTCGCGTCGATTGGGCGTCCAGGTAGTTCGTTGATACTTCGACGGGCTTGTGGCCCCGGCGAAGGTCCAAACAAGGCCCCGTAACACCGAATTAGTATTTCGTCCGGACATACGTCCCATAAGTGCCGTAGCACTGGAATCCTGTCGGGTTCTTGTGTGGCCTCAGAGTGGAATCCTGGCTCTTGCGCTCAAACAGTTTTCTACAAACCGTGCATCGATAGACATAGGTTTGCCCCGAACTCGAGGCACGGGAGATGGAGGATCCATCGGGCCCGGCCCGGTGACCAGGCCGGTGGCGGCTACCTCCATCGTGGTGCCAGCTTGCGCTAGTCGAACTGCCGAAACCTTGCTTGGCAGAGCGCGCTGAGGCGGCAGACCGCCGTAGCGAACGAGCAACCGTGCGAATGTTACTGTAGGCCATCTAAAGTTTGATCTGAGAAGCGCGCCGAATGGCGTCGTCATCAAAGAAGCCGTCATGCCTGCGCGTCTGGTGCGCGTCAATGAGCGCCGCGATTTCAACGAGGTACTTCATCCAATCGCCAGGCGAAAACGCAAACACATCTGAGAATGTCCACGAATCCCAATTTGGGTCGTACTTCGCCGAAATATCGATGCCGAGTACTCGATCGCTGGCAACGAGAAATTCTGCCTTGCCGTAGCGTGTGCCGTCGCTGGAATACGGCGAGGTACCCTCATCGACGAAAATAAGAGTGAATGGAATGCCCGAATAAGTGAAGTGAACGATGACCTTCCTATGAGGCGGGTATCCGTCGACCGCTTCAATGTCGCCGAAGATATTCGTCGCAGGGAAGGAAGGCGGCGTAGGGAGGTTGCCGTTTTTAATCCACGCCGGCCATGCTTCACCTCTCCAATGAGACAGCAAATCGAATACCCTATGCGGCTATCGGAAATGACGCGACGAGCGCGCTCGACAGTCCTCTTCGCTTGCGCAGCGTTCTCATTCGGTGCGCCTTTCGCCGTCTCATAAAAATGCTCCTGATAGGCCCTGAGCATTTCCGAGATAATTTGGTCTGGCGATCGTTCGGGCTTCTCAGGAATAGCGGGCGGCGGTGGAACCGCCGGCGGCGCGCCCGACTTTTTGCCCCAGATCATGATGTCCTCCCACGTCGCCGGGAATACGGATGAGCGGCGTGCCCATGTTAAGTCTGGTTAGCTTACCTGAACTCACGGCGAGATCGATTCGACGGGGACACGCGAAATCATGCGGCCGTCTAGCCGCAGCTGGCCAGAGTCGAGGAGTTCAGCGACCGCGCCCTCGACGACTTCGCGTAGTTGAGCACTTGTGGAGCCAAAGCCAAATAACCGAGCGACTGCCTGAACGAGCTCGTCTTGCGCGGCACCGAAGTTTTCGGCCACCACCTGAGTGATTGCGAGCTTCACCTCCGCAGGCGGGAGGTATTCGGGCTTCCGCAGGGTGTTAGAGCCGGTTTCGCCTCGGTCCCGGACGACGATTTGTTGGTCAGGCAAGGAATAGAATGGACCACCGACCAGCTCGCCCTTGCGCTTCGCGGCCTTCAGTGCAGCCAATACGGCGTCGCGGATACGGCTTCCGGCTCGTGCCAGTCCCCACAACGATCGGATGCGCACTACGATCTCCGCCTCGTGGATGGGTCCTTCAACGGAAACGACGCGGACAACGTACTTCGTCATTTCGAGAAGCGGGGTTTCGTGTGGCTCTCGTTGGCGGTTGACCGAAAACTTCGCCTCTTCGTAAGAAGGAATATCCGCCTTTTCGGTCGCGACCTCCGCCACGACCACATCGACATCATCCTCCTCATGCGCCGTAAAGCGAATGGGGACTGCAGAAACGGAATCGGCGGCCCGTTCATCGGCCTCGCGCCAATGGACTTTCGCGGCTTCAATGGCGCGCACGACCTTTGCGGTCTCCTCTTCCGGCCGAAGGAACCAGTCGGTAGACCAAATCCTATGCAGGACCCACCCATGCGCCTCAAGAACGTTCTGCCTCAGGCGATCCCTGTCCCTCGCAGAGCGAGATGAATGGTATTGCGCACCATCACATTCGATTCCGAGCACAAAGCGCCCGGGCTTCTCCGGATCGGCCACGGCCAAATCCACAAAGAAACCGGCTGTCCCGATTTGATTCTTCACGTCGTAACCCAAATTAGCAATGGCAGCTGCCACTTGCTCTTCGAAGATCGAGTCAGCATCTCGACCGGTCTCCTCCGCGAGACCGAGCCTTCCCGTTTGCGCAAATGAAAGAAACATCTTGAGGGCCGCTACGCCGCGCCCCTTCGCACGCGAGAGGTCAATGTCGTCGCCGGTAATCGACGAGAAGACTTCGCAGCGCAGCTTGGCACGCGAGATCAAGACGTTCAGACGACGTTCGCCCCCATCCGAGTTCAAAGGACCGAAGCTCATGGAAATGAAGCCTTCCTTTGTCCTACCGTACCCAAGGGAGATGAAGATCACATCGCGTTCATCGCCCTGAATGTTCTCTAAGTTCTTTACAAAAAACGGTTCGCTCGTGCTTCGCCCGAAGAAATCCTCGGTGTCCGGGTCTTCGCGCCTTAAGAGTTCGAGTTCATTCTGGATTGCTTGACGCTGTGCTACGGAGAACGTTGCAACGCCCAAGCTTCTGTTGGGGGTCTCGCGAGCATGGCTAACTACGGCTTCGGCGACGATTCGGGCCTCTCTCGGGTTCGCTCGAGTGTTCCCGCGATCGTAGTGGGCATCAGGATTGTAGTTGAACTTCAGCCCCATCCCGGCGACCGCATCATACGGACTCGGCACGATGAAGAGGCGGCTTTCATAGAACTGTTTATTCGACACCGCGATAAGGGACTGATGCTTGCTGCGGTAATGCCAATTAAGCATCCGATGCGGTAGCCCCTTTGCAAGACACAGGTCCAGGATGCTCTCGGCATCCTTCGCTTGGAAGGTGACGTCTTCGTCCTCGTCCCTCTCCTCGTCGTTGCCCGTTAGTTTCGCGAAGAACCGCGTCGGAGGTAACTGTCGTTCATCACCGACGACGACCATCTGTCGGCATCGTGCGACAGCACCGAGGGCATCTACGGGCTCAATCTGCGATGCCTCGTCTACAACAAGGAGATCGAACGAGATTGAGCCAGGCTTCAGGAATTGAGCTACCGAGAGCGGGCTCATCAGAAAGATCGGCTTGATCTGCTGGATAACGGGAGCGGCGCGTTCGAGCAGCTGCCTGATTGGAAGATGATTCCGCTTCTTCGCGATTTCACCGTTCAAAACGCCTAATGCACCAATACCGCCTCCGTTTCGCGGCAGGCCCGACGCATGTTCATGTGCAATCTGATCGCGCGCGAGCCGCATACGTTCCATATCGAGCTTGCGAAAGCTCTCGACAAGGCGCCCATGAACTTCGCCATCGAAACGTCTGAGGTCGGGATTATTTGCGAAACTCACGCTCCGCATGGCCTCAAAATACGATCTTTCGAAGGTCGCGAGCAGCGTGGCTTCTGAAAGTGAACCATCGAGAATGCCCTCGGCCAGCGAGCCCAGACCACTTTCCCGCGCATGTCGGACTCGGTCCATGAACGCAATCCATCGCGTGATCCGTTCAGGAGATTTCCGCCATCCCGTCACAGTTTCGACGAGAGCCCCGACAGACATGCCGTCGCCCGCTTCGAGCGGAATGCGATGCAAGTCCAGTTGAAGCGAGCTAGTCAAATAAGCGAGGCTAGACCTAGCAGCCTCGAAGCTTTCCTGGAACGAAGCGAAAGAGCTCCTATCTTCAGTCGTCAGCGTCAGGCCAGTTATCCGCTCGCGCCCATCCTCCGGAAGCCCTTCCTTTGGGAAAGCGCACCACCAAGAGGTGAGGGCACCAAGTTTCGCCCAGTCGGACTTATCCTTACGCCAATATGTACCAAAGGCCGCTTGGCCTGCCTCTTGGAGCTCCTCGAAAGATCGCCTCGCGAGTTGCGCCGAAATGAGGCCATCGATCAGCAGAAGACGCTGCTCCACGTTCTTCGGCAGCGGGACCTTGAGATACGACTTCAACAGCGAAATCTGCTCGCGATAGCGAGAGCTAAGTATCCGAAACCACGACCGGCCTTTCGCCGCGACAGTCGCCCGACATTGATCGAGTGATGCTGCCCAGGCAGACTCAACGAATGCCGCATCGAAGGTACTGCGAAGTCTGGAGAAGCGTTCGCCTTTTTCCACGATTTCAGCGACATCCTCGGCGCGCGCCCAGGCCGCGCCGCCGAACGCTCCGCGATCGCATTCCGGCATGGCTGCGGTTGCCTGCGCAATCTTAAGCAACCTTGCCATCTCACCGAAGGTTCCCGGGACTGACACCCCGAACAAACTGCTCGCACGTTCCGCGCAGACAACGAGGCTCATGAGACTCGTTGCGAGCCCATCGATCGCGTCGCGCAAGTTCTGCATCTCGCTCGGATCAAGGGCATCTCGCCCCACTCCCCGCCAAGGGTGCTGAGGCGAAGGACCATCTGAGGCAATCCTTTCGGCAAGCTCACAAACTAGCTCTCGCCGCGTTTCATAGTCCAGCGGCGTCCATGCTTCAGGAGTATCCAAAGCAAAGTTGGGCTTCCCAGAAGAGTCCCGGATGCCGAGCAGATGCCCCAACAAACGGAACGGGGTCAGCCCACTCGGTTCGTGAGCTCGATGCATCATATCGGCATGCGCATTCAGCTTGTCACGGCTGTCCGTCAGCCGCTGGATCAGCGTGGCTTCCCCTCGCGGAGCCGGAGCGGATCCGGCTCGAGCACGCTTTAACTCCTCGAGCAGTACGCGCTTGTTCGCCTTGCTTGAGTGAAGCTCCAATGCGAGCGACGACAGGCCCGAGTCTCTTAGGCGGCGGTGCACGACGTCGAGTGCGGCCATTTTCTCCGCCACGAACAATACGGTGCGTCCCTGCGCGGCCGCAGCGGCAATGATGTTCGTGATCGTTTGGGACTTACCCGTGCCAGGCGGTCCTTTGATGACCAAGTGGCGACCGCGCGCTACTTCCTCGATCGCAACGGTTTGGGATGAGTCGGCGTCGATCACATGATTCATTGCGACGGGAAGAATGATCGGGTCGATCTTGCCATCGTCCGCAACGATTGGCTCGGGAGCTTCAAATCCGTCCTGCAAGAGCCCTTCTATCGAAGGATGCAGATCCAACGATCCGTCGGCTGGCCAATTCTCTGGATCCAAGTCCCGGTACATGAGGAATTTGGAGAACGAGAAGAAGCCAAGAACCATGGCATCGGGACGAACTTCCCATCTCGATTTGCCGGAAACGGTCTCAGCGATGCCGGCCAGGTAGCCAGCGATATCCACTTCGTCCTCGTCACCGAAGTCGTCGATCTTGAGACCGAACTCGCCGTCCATCTTTGCCTGTAACGACAAATTCGGCGAAGGCGGCTCCGATCTCGATACCAGATGAAAGCGGTCGGCAGCGCTGCTGCGCTCTAGACGTACTGGTAACAGGACAATGGGCGCGAGGCGCTCAACCTCGGACTTATCGTCTTCGAACCACCTCAGGAGCCCGAGAGCGAGGTAGAGGATGTTGACGCCCTGCTCCTCCTCGAGGGTCCGTGCGTCATACCAAATATCCAAGAGACGCTTTTGTAGCGCCTCGGGCGACAGCTTCGTTTGGAGGCGCTTGTCGGTGTGGCGTGCTTGAAGTCCTGTTTCAGCCGGCTGCGGCAGTGCGTTCGAAACCGAGTTGTCCGCGGAGGCCTGATCGGTTGGCAGGAAGGTGAAGCGTTTGCCCTCCGCCAAGAGGCGAAACACCTCGGACGTCTTCTCGTCAACGATCTCGATGGCGCGAATATTCTTCGTTCTCAGCGGGATGTTGATCAGCCGATTGCGCGTGCCCAGGTCGAGCAACGCCTTCCGATCCGCGAGAAGCCTCTGCCTTACTGATGTCAATGGAGTCCCACTCCCGTTAAAACCGCAGATTGCAGGACCTGGCAAGGCCTGGTCAAGCGGGTGATAGCACTCCGCGCAGTGCGTCGTTTTATCTACCTAGAGCTTGTTTCCACTCGTGGTCGAGCAACTGTAGTCTGTTGGTCTCGACAGGACGTCTGTGAGCCAAATCATTGCGAGCAAGTTTACATAAGTTTACCAGCGTTAGCCGCTCATCAGGAAGCCGCGCCAAGTGCCGTAGATTCCAATGGAGTTGTCCGATTTCGAGAAGATCTGCGTCGTGTATGATTTCGTCGTTCTGAAGCACATGGGGCAGCCTGATGGCGCTACGAAAACGATCGATGAGATGCGCCCTCATTTCCTCAAGCCAAGGGAACACTTCCGAGACGTGGGCGCGCCAAAGCCGCTTTGTGATCTCTTCATGATCTTCAGTCGCGACATGATAGAGAATGTGAGAAAGACTGCGTGCCCCAAACATGTCCTGGGTACCTGCCTGCCAGGAAAGCCCTCGCATATCCCTATTTCTGGCGAGCTTTTGTAATCCGACGAGAGGGTGCAATAGATCGGTGGAGGACCATTTCGACAGTTCGTCAGCCAAATTAGAATCCCAGCCGGCAAACTCGACGACGATTCGTTCGAGTAGGTTAGTTGGCCCGAGTCCACTCCTTCCTTGCATTCGAGTAGAGACGTAGAGCTGCATATCGGACGGTCGCACTCGCCCAGCCCATTCGAAGAGCCGGATCGTGTCAATGTCCGATCCGATCTGGGGATTTCGCAAGAGCGCCTTGGGCAAATCGAACAGCAAACGCGGCGTCGCGCGCTTCGACCGAGCTGACTTGCGAACACAACTGAGGAACTCGGCAAGGAAAGCTACAAACTCCTTGAACCTCCCCCCTTGTTCAATACCGGTGAGTTGGACGACCGTAGCTTGGAGTCCGGGATCAAGGACAATGTCATTGGCGAATGCTCTGGGTGGCCGTCGCGCCAATGGAATGAGTTCGTTCGCCAATATCTGCGCTACTCTGCCCGCACCAGAGAGATCTACCGTCTTCCACTCCAAGGTCCCGCGCAGATCGACATTTGCAATTAAATGCCCGTGCAAGCCCGTTGGAGCCGTAGAGGGCAACGCCAAGATAATGGAGCGGCCCTCTTCAAGAGCATCCACGACGTCTGAAATAAAGCTATGTGGGCCCGGGAGGGCCCACCATATTCGCCCCAGCTCAGTCTGCATGGCGGCTCAGCTGATCCTTAACGAGCGGATTGACGGAGATTCTGGATCCTATTTGGAAAAGCGCGCCCATCCAGTTGCCATATCGGACCAAGCCATCGAGGGACATCGGCGCTTTTCCAGCGAACTCCTCGTCAACAATCACCTTTAGATCGCCTTCGCTGATCGGCGACCAACCAGCAATTGAAACAAATATCGGCTCTAGATCTGGCAAGACGCCAAAGTTGCTCAACAGTCCCGGACGGCGAGCGAGATACTTCTTTACCTCATCTGCCGCGATATCGACATTTTCGCCTCGCTCTTGCAGCGAATTCACTAAGCGGTACACTCCCTCGCCGGAATAACCGGCCGCCTCAAGCAGCTGAGTGCGAAGCCCCGGGATATCGCAATCCCGCCGCTCTCGTTCCAAAAGATATGAACGGAACGTGCTTTCGGACCAAAGCTCTACCGATTCGAGTCCGACTTCGTCGCTCAGGTTGGGTTGCTCGGCCAGAATCCGCGCCTGAGCCGCGGCACCCACGAAGACAATTCGCACGTTTCGTTCGCGAAGTTCGTCAGCAGAAGCGTTTGCGCGCCGAACCCACGACATGTCCCAAGAAATTGTGTTCGGAACGAGAGCGACACGAGTTTCGGCGAGTGAAGAACGTCCCCGGCCTGCGGCCTTTCGCAGCAACTCGTCGACGTTTCGCACACGCATGACCTCGACTGAACTATCGGGCCGGATCGACTGGAGTGCTCGCTCCACGTTGTCTAGTCCGGTTGCCGGACTCGCAATAACAATCGAAATACGAGACGAGTCTGCCTCCATGAGGCGGTACTCTTGGGCCGGCGTCAGAGGCGACGGCACTCCACGAGTAACATCGAGCATGCGGCGCTGCGTACTCCGATCGCGATTGAGCGGCTCGCGACTCTCAAACTGCAACAATTCTTCGCTGATCGAATCCTTGGAACCAAGCATTGTGACCAAGTTGGGAGATCTCAGCACAAAACCTTCTCTACCCTGCTGTGACAGCACGCCGAGACCGACGAGCTCCTCAAGAAGCGCGAGAAACGCTCCGGGCGTCCGATTCTCAAAAAGCTTTGGAGCCCATCCTAGGCAAAGCCGTCCAACCTCATCCGGCTTCATGGGAGGAGCGACGGCACCGAATCCGGTCTGCTCTATCGCAGCATTCGTTATTACGAGCGTAATCAGCTTGTACCTATCGTCGAGATCCAGGCTCAGCCGGAAGCGCTTGTTTATCTCTTCGCTAAGCGTCTGATTCTTGTAGGCCGCTTCCAAATCCTCGCTAACGATCACGAAAGGGGGACCTCCGCGATCTTGCTTGTTGGTCTTCAACAGGTGATTCAGCAATTCGCGACAATAGAGTTGGACCAATGCCGGATAGTAATTCGTCTGCGAAAGAATTCGAAGCGGCAGAGTAGAGGATTGAAATTCGAAACCTAATGCCGCCAACGGCTCGGTTACGAGCCTAAGACCTTCGTTTCTGTCCTTGTCCACGAACGGTCCGATACAAATCGGCGTTCCCAAATGACCGAGGCTTTGATTGGGGGTAGTCGCGGTCCGTTGGACATTATGAAGACCGGCCATGACTACTTTGAAGCGACCTTCCGTCCCTTCGAGAAGCTGTCTTAGCCGCACAACATTGCGGTATTTATTTTCTTCTTCCGCCAGAAGAAAAACATCGGTCTCATCGAGCATCAGAATGATTTGTCGCGAGCTCTTTCCCGACAAGAACTTCCGAATATCGTCGACAACGTCATCATCCGAAATACTGCCGGGCTGAACGCTGACCCCGGCATCGCGAAGCTCGGAAGCCAGCCTTTGCCAAAATCGCGACGCATATTCATTCGTCTGTCCGATATCATTGATATCGATGCACTTCACATAGACATCTTCGTGTGGCTTGTGCTCTTTCCGTTCAACGTCGCGCAATAATGACGACTTACCCAAACGCCGGCCGCCGAACACCAGACTTCCTCCTCGGCGAGCAAGTATCTCACGTCTTTGTTCCGCACGGCCGTAGAACATCTCGGGAGGCAGTGGCGTGATTTCGTTGTACGGATTGTAGCGAATGAACGCGCTGGAAATATTGAAAAATGCCGCCAGCCTGTCTCCTTGAATGAAGGCAAGATAGGCAATCAATGCGTCGTCGACAGCGATGCTCTGGTAGCCATGATTATGCGCTCGATGTGCGAGCTCCACTCGATCGGCATAACCAAGAATGCTCGTATATAGATGGAATGTGGCGCGCTGTTTAGCGGCGTCGCCCTGCATATGCTGGAACAGCTCGATCGTCTTGAGCTGCCCCCTGAGCACTTCGACGAGATAGTTGCCGTTAGCTTCGGATCCAAACAGGGGAACGAGGAACCCATCTGGCACCAAAAGGCGAGAGGAGGAAAGGTAGTAGCGGAATGATCTACCTGTCCCCTTCAGGTCGTCTACTTGTTTGACATCGAAGCTCAAGCCGCCCACGAACAATCGCTCGATTGCAGATGCAATATCGTTTGACGTGCGAATGTCGCACCAAGCTTCGAGCATTCGAGTCGCGTCTTCACGCTGGGCAGCCGTCATAGAGCCGAGCTCGAATAGGCCTGGAATTGGATCGGCCTCCCGCTTCAAAACCGCCAAGGCGGTATCGATGATTTTCTGTCGGTTTGAGCTAAACTCGCGTTCTAGGTTTGGCAAGAAGCCATTCATGTAGTCGAATAGAGTGGCATTCGCGCGCGAGTCTCTGGGAAGATCCTCTCCGTCGCGCAGCAGCCGCAGATATTCGTTTGCGGTAATGATGTCCTTGGCTTCGAGAAGCTTGTTGATCCTGTCGACCGCAACCGGCTTTGCAAGCCCATCGGATGCCAACTTCTCGACACTCTCTTTGAGCTGGGCGCGTACGGTTTCGAACTTTTCGTCTAATTGCTGTTCCACCCCCACAAGCGTGTCCCTGGCGGCGGGAAAGTCCGCCGCGATGCTGCCGCGCCCCTTTTGTTGCTCAAGGATGTCGTCGGATTTCATGTCCATAATTGGCAATCGATCCACTCGAATTCCGCGAACTCGGGTTTCAAGCGCTCTTTTTTCCACGTCATTGATGACATTGAGCGCGATGGCCATATTGATGTGGTCCCGAGCCGTTGCTTGCAGCCCGCCTAACTCTCCACGCAGATCACGTACATCCTCGTCGCGTCGCGTATGCTTGAGGGACAGTTCGGCTTTGGACATACCGAGCGTCTCGAGCTCGTTGATGATTCGTCCTGTCGGAATATGGGACCCGGCAACCATATGTTCCTGAAAGGCTCGATCGAACTGCTCGAGCAACGGCTCCGGCCCGCGCTCCGCTAATTTAATGGCGCCCTCTATCAGCGCCTGCTTGTCATTCGGATCGGGATCCCAGCCGCCTGAGAAACGAAGGGTTGGAATCAGGAGTAGTTCCCGTCCAAGCCACCTGTCCAGCGGCACGTCCAAAGTCGGCGGATTGTACTCATCGAACATCCGCACGAGTCGATCAATCGCACTCCGAGCAACACGCAAGGCGGCTCGCTCGACATTCGTCTCGGCATTGTGTAGCTTCAGAAAGCCCTGAGCCTGAAGCAGGTGCTCCCGAAGCATCCCGGTGAAACCATCCACCCCGGAGCTAACACTTCCACTCGATTTGGCCGGCGCTCTTTGCAGATGTCGCAGGCACCTTTCGAGAAAAGCAGTAGATGCCGATAGATTGTGTAGAAGGTTGCTTCGGGCGCGCCCCTCAAGCCGGTGAGCAAGCTTAGGCGCTCCGCTCTGTTCGATAAGATCATCAATGTTGTTCTGGCGAAGAATTCCGATTGTGAGCCTGAGCTGTTCAGCGGCTCGCTCGCCCGTCCCCGCGAAGGCCCGCATAACCTTCCCGATGAAGCCTCGGTTCGTGTCCATTATAGCGTTCCACGCAATTTCAGCCGGCCTGAAATTGCCGAAGCCGTGATAGATCTCTTCGTTATTCTTCCAGTCGGCGGCTGTTGCTTGCAGCGTCGCCAGGCGCTTTCTCCAGAACTCTTGCTGATCAGCCTTGGACAGGCTCTCGGGGACCAACATCGTGCTGTATCGATCTGCTTCCGACAAGTGCTCTACGAGCCTGTGCAGCGGTGCGGCGGACCCAAACTTTCCTCGAATATGGCGCTTGACGGCATTTCGTGCCGTTGATGCTGGCATAAACAACGCCGGAAAAAGCAAGCCCGACAGCAGATACAGGAGCGTGGCCCGCTCCCTTGAGCCAGCGTGCCAATGGATGTCCAGCGTATGAGCCGCAAGGGCGAGGCAGCAGCTCATTACTGGCTCTGGTGGCACGTCGACGACTTCTTGCGCCGCAGTCGTGAGCGCGAGAAGTTTGTAGACATCCAGATCAACATCCTCGACGGAGCTCGGATACAGTTCCTTTAGCGCTTCGGCTAGCTGGCTTGCCAGCGCGTGGCGTCCTCGCGCACTGAGCTCGTTGAGGGCGCTCCAGCCCTGCAGGACCAGTTCAGGGGTCGCATCAGACGGCGGGGGCTCTATCGGGCCCACCAGGGCCGCCACACCTGGCTGATCTTCGACGTCTTTCATCGACTTGAGCGGCTGAGCTTCCGACGGTTCATCTTCTGAAGCCTCGACAGGAGCCGTCTCTGCTTCGGTCGAAAAAGGCGAAACCGGCTCGCCTTGGGGAACAACAATCGCACCGAGCTGCTCGGTAAGCGCCGCACTGCCATTCGCAATTTCCACCAAGCGACTTTGGCCATCGCGCATCGGACCATCTAGTTCGGCACGGCGAGTCACGGCGGCAGCCAGATACTCTCGCACAGCGGCCTCATAGGCTGCTCGCTGCTGCTTCCATTCGTCTGCCAACGCGCCAATCTTGGCCACGATCAAGGCAATTTCCGACGCCTGTTCATCGGAAAATCTGCGCTCGCTCGACAGCTTCAGCCATGAGTTGAGCAATGGCTTGTCGAACGCACCTTCCGCTGCGTCCGGATCTGGAACGACAGCGAGGAGGGCCTTGAATGCAAGCTGAACCTTAAGATCAGCGCTAACCTTCAGCTCGCTGTGTTGCTTCGCACGAGCAAGGAGCGCGTTTGCTCGCTCGAGAAGGTTCGTCGCGAATGCAATATCGGGCTTCTCGGCGCCCGTTAGGTCTGCGAACCAGGCCAGCTCTTGAAACCAAGAGAACTCGACGTCCTCGATTGTGCAAATCTCGGCTGCTTCATCTTCCTGCGCGACATCGACAACGGAATCGATAGCGTTACCGCCCTCACTTGCCTCGGAAACGGACTTTGCCGATCGTTGCGTTTGATAGTCACGTGCATACCTCAGTATATCGTGCCAGACCTCGGTATCGTCGTTCCAAGTTATAGCCTCGGCGCTCAATCGGCCACGCAACACTGCGGCCAAGGTAAAATCCTTGAGCAGCTCCGCCTCTTCCTTTGCGATCAGGATCTCGGCGATGAAGATTGTAACGTCTTCATCCTTTGCGCCTGGCCGCGAGGCCCGCGCTTTGAACTCTTTGAGCCGACTGGCCTGACGCAGGACTTCGATGGCTCTATCAAAAATTGGCTCAAACAGCTTTCTCTTTTTTTGAGCCGTGTTGAGTAG
This sequence comes from Bradyrhizobium huanghuaihaiense, assembly GCF_025200885.1. Lineage (NCBI taxonomy): Bacteria > Pseudomonadati > Pseudomonadota > Alphaproteobacteria > Hyphomicrobiales > Nitrobacteraceae > Bradyrhizobium > Bradyrhizobium huanghuaihaiense. The sequence goes on from NZ_CP104172.1 coordinate 9,281,951, forward strand.
GCGAATCCCTCCCGGAATGCCCAACGCGCGGTGAGCCTGCTCAACGAATCTGGTGTGGTCGAGCTTTCCTTCGGGCCAGTCGGCAATAAGGTTGCGGCACTTTTCCGAGATGTGGCGAATGTCGGAAGGCTGGATGTTTCCGATATTGGTCGCCACCCAGCTTGGAGTTGCTAGAAGCGGAACTTGAATGGTGGGTTGCAATACGTCGTAGACGCTTTGGTCATTATTCATTTGGCTGGCCCCCAATGCCCATCCCGATCTCTAGCAACTTAGAGACGAGCATCCAACTAATACCATCGGCTTGATAGGGGCCTAATCAATCCGTAGTTTTGCTGCGACGCTCCCTCCCAAGGCAGCCTGGCTCACCTTGAGCGGAAGCTGCTCGGCATGAGAATTTCGTCGCTATCTCCTGCAATATCCTGCAGAAACTCCCAGCATCAAAGCTGAAGTTCAGCCCGCTCCAGTGCAGCTTCCGTCGCTTCACGGTTGAGCACAACGATATGCTGCGTCTTCGGACTTGCTTTGGTGGCATCCCCCAACAACCCAAGCCGCTTCAACACATAAAACAGCATTGCATAGCGCACCTTCAATATCGCGCATCCACCCGTCATGCCGTAGTCCTTGGCGACAACAGCTTGTTGGTTCGCGGTTAACGCCGGATGCGGTCCAATCTCCACGTCGAAGATGTCTCGCCACAGATCGTCGCCGACGTCGCCGCCCCCCGGTTCGCCAGCATCCCTGGTTTCGAGTATCCGCGGCAGCAGAAAATCCTTGTACTTGTTGGCGAGGTGACAAAATGCCCGCGCGTGCCAACGAAGCCCGTCATAGCCGAAAGCATGGGGCGTCATTCGGCGCCATATCGCATTGTCACGCTCGGGGTTCATTGACTGGTAGTAGATTTCAATAGAGCGGTTCTCGCGGACCGCATCGATGACTGCTCGCAGCACCATTGGATCGACCTCGCGTCGTGGAGTCAGTGCGATATCCATGTGCGGCGGATTGGCAATCCACGACTGGCCAGGTTCGGTAAGGCCCTCAGCGATTGCGCGCAGGCGTGACAGATAGTTGTCCGGATCCGGCTTAAGGAAAACCGGCGCGAATTGCGGGCTTGCGACGTAGCGCTTGGCTCTCTTGTCGTAGATCGCATTCTGCGGCGCGCGCTCCTGGTAGAGCGTCAGATCTTTCGACGCCTGCGGGACGGAGACATCAAACATCTCGATAATGTCCGCGCGATTGACCCCCCCCTCCCAGAACAACCGAAACTCTATGAATTCGAGCCGCCGTTCGACCCCCCACCTTAATACCGCAGCGCCTTCTGTCATCGAACTCGACCTCCTGATGTCGATACATATCGAAACTATATGGACATCAAAACTATTCTCGTGTAGTTAGTATCCCCATTGACGAACCTCCCGTCAATAGAGACGGGCGCAAAACATGAGGAAACACAATGGCGAAGCGCAGATCGAATCAGGAAGTCACCAGCAAAAAGGCGGCTAGCGCCGCTTCCAAGGTCCTCCGGGACCCCAAGAGCAGCAAAGTCGCGAAGGCCGCGGCGGGCTCGGCGCTGACCCAGCGTCCGAACAAGAAATAACAGCGGAGGTTCACGTGACGGCCCAGTTCAAGGTTCCTCCCGCTGAAATCGAACTGCCTAAGGGCGTTCAGCGGATCCTTCCCCTCCCGAACGACCAGCTCGGCGTCCTCTGGAGCTCGATTGTCCTCGACGCCAGGATCAAGGACAAACTCACGGCCCAGGCGATCCTGAATTTCACCGTCCGTGAAAAGGTCTCGCGGACCGTGCTGCCTCTGCATGGCGTCATCCTGCTGGTGGGGCCGCCCGGCACCGGAAAGACTTCGCTGGCCCGCGGCCTCGCCCACCGCGTTGCCAAGGCGTTTCCCGGCGGCAAGTTCCGCCTGATGGAGGTCGAGCCGCATCAGCTCGCAAGCTCCTCCCTCGGCAAGAGCCAGCGCGCGGTCACTGAACTGTTCGGCCAGGCCATCGCCGAAGCCGCGGCCGAGGGACCGGTCGTGGTCCTGCTCGACGAAGTCGAGACGCTCGCCGTGGACCGCGCGAAGCTGAGCATGGACGCCAATCCGGTGGACGTGCACCGCGCCACCGACGCGGTCCTGGTCCAACTCGACGCGCTCGCGGAGCGTTATCCGAACCTGCTGTTCGTCGCGACCAGCAACTTCCCGCGTGCGGTGGACGGCGCGTTTACGTCACGCTGCGACCTGATCGTCGAGATTCCGCTCCCCTCGAAGGAGGCCTGCGCGCAGATCCTCAAGGACTGCCTGACCGGGCTCAGTGCGACCTATCCCGCGGTCGCCAGACTCGCCAGTGCGCCCGGCTTCGCGGAGTGCGCCGCCGCCTGCGTCGGGCTCGACGGCCGCGCCATCCGCAAGATGGTCGCCAGCGCGCTCGCGACCGATCCGGAGACGGCGCTGCATCCGGAGAATGTCACCCTCGCGCAGATCCTCGCGGCGGCCAAGGCCGCGAACGCCGCGCGTTCGGCGGCGGAGCGTTGACCATGAGCACCGTCTCCCGCCGCACCTTCGCCGCCACCCCCGCCCGCGACGCCCTCTCGACCTGGAGCGCGATCGTGGACGTGCTCGCACCCGGCGCCACGCATTCCGCCCGCAAGGAGCTGACGGCAGTCGCCGGCATCGCAGCCAGCATCATCTCGGACCGCTCGCCGAAGGATCATGCCATCGTGGCCACCTGCGACGGCCCGCGCACCCGCGTCTATTGCCTCTTCGACGACGATGCGGTCGACGGTTCGGACGCCAACGAAGCCGCGCTCGGTTACGACGCCTTGAAGGGCGACTGGGCCGTCTCCCTCCCCTGCCATGCCGACGAGCTCGACTGGGTGCAGCGGGCGCTGAAGAAGCACGGAACCAGAGTCACGGTGCGCGAACTCGACGCGCCGGTTGCCGCCGACCAGGACGAACCGGCCACGGCCACGGCCCGGCTTTCGCTCGTCCCCGACCTGAAGGGATTGCGCGAATCATGACCGCCGTCGCCGTAAACGTCTACTCGCACACTCACTCGGTCACCTACGTGGCCGAGAATATCCTCAAGAGCTTGAAGGACATCATCCGCCTCAGCGGCTTGGACCCCTCCGAGTTCGTGAACGACTGGGATCTGCACATGCGCGGGGTCGATGGCTGGCTCCGCTCCGGCGACCTCGAGCGGGTCATGCTCGACATCTACCATCCGCGCACGGGCGTGCTCCTTTTCCAATGGAGCATCGAGATCTCCTACGCTTGGAACGGCGGCGACGGCAGCTTCTGGACCGACACCGAACAGTTGAAATACGCGATCCGCAAGGCCGGCCTGGCGCCGAGCGAAGCGAAATACGAACTGCGTCTGAACACGAAGCCGGGGCGCCAGGATATCGCCGGCTGGAGCAAGGCCGCGGCGCGCTCCACGGAGGGCATGGTGCGGCACAGCCTCGGCACCACCATCGGCCACGGCAGCCTCAGCGGCAGCACGTCGTACCTGAGGAGGCCTTGATGCTGACGACCAACGAAGCTTTCCGCAAATTCAAGAGCAAGCTCGAGCTGAACCAGCGCGAGCAGGACAACGCCTCGTCGCGCGAGAAGGAAGTGCGCGAGTACCTCGACACCAAGTTCTCGATCAGCAACGACTTCCTCACCGGCTCCTACGCGCGGTGGACCAAGACGAAGCCGCTCAAGGACGTCGACATCTTCTTCGTGCTGAACCCGAACAAGCACGACTACCGCGACAAGGAACCGTCGGTGGTTCTCGGCGACTTCAACGACGCGCTGGTCGACAAGTACGGCGCGAAGGCGGTCAAGAAGCAGGGCCGGTCGATCAACATCGACTTCGGCGTGCATGTCGACGCCGACGACAACACCGACTACCGGATCATGAGCGTGGACGCGGTGCCGGCCTTCGTCGCCGGCGACGACTACGAGATCCCCGACAAGGACCTCGGCAAATGGATCAGGACGAACCCGAAGACGCATGCCGAGAAGGCGACGGCGGCCCATCAGGCCTACTCCAGCGAATGGAAGGGTCTCGTCCGCATGGTCAAATACTGGAACAACAATCCGAAGCACGGCGAGAAGCCGGTCAAGCCGTCCTTCCTGATCGAGGTCATGGCGCTGGAGGTGCTGCACGGCGGCTTCGGCGGCAGCTTCGACCGGGAGATCCAAGCCTTCTTCGCCACGCTGGCCGACCGGGTCTTCGACAACTGGCCGGACCCGGCGGGGCTGGGGCCGCCGATCAGCGACGGCATGAATCAGGCGCGCAAGCAGCGTGCGCGCGACCTGCTGCGCGCGGCCGAGGGCGAAGCCGCCTTCGCCATCGATCTCGCCCGCAAGGGCCGCCAGGGCGACTCGCTCAAGGCCTGGCGCGCGCTGTTCGGCCCCAAGTTTCCGGTCTCGTGAGCCCATCATGAAGCACCATCCGGGAGCAAGACATGGCTGACGCGGTGTTGCCGAGATGGCACGGCGATAATTATCAGGCGCGCGTCTTCTGGGAGAACGCGCTCAATTTGCTGGACGACACCTCGTGCATCGTCGAAGTGGCCTTTGAGGCCGATGGCCCCAAGGCTTTCGACGACGTCGTCGTCCGCTACGATCCGGCGGTGGTGCGATCGGGACCCGAACGCATCACCGCCGACTACCACCAGGTGAAGTGGCACGTCGAGACCGGCGGCCGCTTCGGCTACGAGGACCTCGTCGATCCCGACTTCATAGGCGCGAAGACGTTCTCCATCCTCCAGCGCCTCGCTGAAGCGCGGAAGAAGGCTGGTCGCGGCGCCTGCTTCTCCTTCCTCACCACTTACCGCATCAGGGACGATGATCCGCTTGGCTATCTCGTATCGGGCATCGACCGGTCACTAATCGTCGAGAAGCTGTTCGACGGGACGAAGACCGACGGCAGCAGGATGGGTAAGGTCCGCAAACTGTGGCGCGAGCACCTCGGCCTCGCCGACAACGATGCGCTCCGCGAGGTCCTGACTGGCTTCCGCATCTTCGAAGGGTATCGTTCGCTCGAGGAACTGAAGGAGCAGATCGTCCTGCGCGCTAGGACGGTCGGGGTCATCACAACGATGCCCACCAACTCCGACTTCCGGCTCGACGAACTCGCCCGTGCGCTCAAGAAGCGCGGCCTCAATTCGTTTACTCGTGAGACCTTCCGGCAGCTTTGCAAGGACGAATCCATGCTGGCCGAAGTGGTGGCCGCAGGAGATCCGCATCTGCCGGTCGCCGTGCGGTCGTTCCTCGGACCCGCGGCGGACATCGTCGGTGCCTCGCCGGACAACACGCTGGTGCTGACCGACTCGTTCCAACAGCGCTATCTCCGCGACGATCTCGACTGGCAGCGCGACATCCGTCCACAGGTCGATCGCTTCCTGCGCGCGAAGGTCGTCCAGCGCCCGAAGCTGCGACTTATTCTCGACGCCCATGCATCGGTCGCCTTCATCGCCGGTTCGGTACTGAATTTGAAGTCGGGCGTGTCGGTCGAACTCGTTCAGAAAGGTTTCCGCGGAGGATCCGCCCTGTGGCGTGCCGATGACGAGTCTGAGAACGGGGCGCCAGAGTTTCAGATCGATGAGCACGTGTTCGGCGACGGACCGGAGATTGCGATAGTGATCAGCGTCGCGCGGTCCGCGGAGGCAGCCGCACGCGCTTTTTGCCTCGCGTCGCTGCCGAGGGTCGGCCGACTCATCGAATTTGCGTTGGGTCCGAGCCAGCGCAGCGTGCTCGGTGGCGGCCACGCGGCGGCGCTTGCCGAGTCGATCGCAAACCATCTACGCGCGCTCAAGGGCAACGACATCGATATTGTCGCGCACATCTTCGCGGCTGCGCCGAACGCGTTGCTCTTCTATCTCGGCCAGCAGCACCAGGCGATCGCGCCTTGCGTCGTCTACGAGTACGATTTCGATCGGCGCGGCAATAAGAGTTACCAACCTTCGATGATGATGGACTGACTTTACTTCTTTCCAACCCGATTGCCGGTCTAACCGCTGCGCGGCGGTCGTTCCGTATCCATGATGCCGTCATGTCGCTCAGTGCGAGCGAAGTTCGAACATTGATGCCGTACGGCCCGAGGATGGTGAAGCCTTTCGACGTTTCGGCCCGAACTTGTGGTTCGTTGCGCTTCCAGCCAGCGTTCGACGCGCTCGGCCTGATAAGCAAATGCTCGAAGTCTTCGGAGCTGAGACAACGTTCCACCGCAGAATCCGCACTAAATTTGTACGCGTGTTGTACAGCGTTAGGCTACGTGAAATAATTTAGGTCCCTCGAAAGCCACATAACGTCTTGTATCAATGCGGATTTTTGGGATGGAGCGGGCGAAGGGAATCGAACCCTCGTATGCAGCTTGGGAAGCTGCCGTTCTACCATTGAACTACGCCCGCTTGTGCGCTGCTCGCGCCCATCCTGATTAGCCGAGACGGCGCCTCCCGCCAAGCGATTTGGCGCGTCTGCCCGGACAGTTGTTAACGTCCTGATAAGATTTTGGGTGCGCCGGATTGTGGCGGTGTTATGATCGACCCGTCGGGGAAAAGCGTGCACTGAGTGGGGCGTGTGCATGGTGGGGCGTGGCTACACGATATTCGACACAGCGATAGGCCGTTGCGGCATCATCTGGAGCAGCACCGGCGTGGTCGCCGTGCAATTGCCGGAGGCGCGGGAGATCGACACCCGCCGCCGGATTTTCCAGGCTCATCCCGAGGCGCGCGAGCAGCAGCCTCCGCTCAATACCGAGCTTGCAATCGAGGGCATCGTGGGCCTGCTGCAGGGCAACGATCCCGATTTTTCCGACGTTAGCCTGGATGCCGGCGGCGTGCCCGGCTTCAACCGGCGGGTCTATGAATACACCTGCACGATCCCGCGCGGGGAGACGCGCACCTATCACGAGATCGCCAAGGCACTTGGCGCCTCAGGCGCCGCGCATTCGGTGGCGCAGGCGATTGCGAAAAATCCCTACATGCTGATCGTGCCCTGCCACCGCGTACTGGAGGCCGGCAATTACACCGGCCGGATCTCGCCTTACGGCGGGGTGATCTCCAAGCGGCGGCTGCTGTCGCTGGAGGGCGCCCAGCCGGTCGCCAGCAAGACGCTGTTCGAGGTGCTGCTGCCCGTTGCTCCGACGAGGCCGTCTACCTAGATAGGTGGCATGGATGCCACCACGCTGCTGACGACCCGATCGATCACCGTCTCCGAGTTTCGCTGCGATGCGGGACCGGACGATACGCCATTTGCCGAGTGCCGCACCGGGCATTCCATCGCCTATGTCCGCTCGGGCAGTTTTGGCTGCCATTGCCGCGCCGGCTTCTTCGAGCTGGTGGCGGGCTCGATGCTGATCGGCGCCCCCGGCGAGGAATACACCTGCACGCACGAGCATGTCAGCGGCGACGTCTGCCTCGGCTTCTTCTTCAGCGAGGACCTGGTCGATGCCCTCGGCGGGCGGCGCGAGATCTGGCGGGTCGGCGCGACACCGCCGCTGCCCGAGCTGATGGTGCTGGGGGAGCTCGCCCAGACGGCAGCAGATGGCAACAGCGACCTGGGTCTCGACGAGATCGGGCAAATTCTTGCGGGCCGTTTCATCGACGCGGTTTCGGGCAAGGCGCGCAAGCCGGCCACGCCGACCGCGCGAGACCGCCGCCGTGCCGTCGAAGCCGCGCTGTGGATCGACGACAATTCGCATGCCGAGCTCGACCTCGAACAGGCAGCAAAGCAGGCCGGCCTCAGCCCGTTCCATTTCCTGCGGCTGTTCTCGGCCGTGCTTGGCGTCACCCCGCATCAATACCTGGTGCGCTCGCGGCTGCGCCATGCCGCGCGCAAGCTCACTGAGGACGACATCGCCGTCACCGACATCGCCTATGACGTCGGCTTCGGCGACCTCTCCAATTTCGTCCGCACTTTTCATCGCGCCGCCGGCGTGTCGCCGACCAAGTTCCGGCAGGCCTCGAAGGGGATGCGCAAGATTCTCCAAGAGCGGGTTGCCCTCAACTGACTAGGGTCGTCTCCGGCGCGCGCCAGTTGCGGCGCGCTTTGCAATGGAGACGATCATGTACGACCACATCGGATTGCGCGTTGCCGACCTCGACGCCGCCACGCGCTTCTACACCGCGGTGCTGGCGCCGCTCGGCTACGTCCTGTGCTCCAGCGGCGACGGCTATGCCGGGTTCGGGCCGAAGGGTGAGCCGGGGCTGTGGCTGCATCTGAACAAGGGCCGGAAAGCCGATGGCGCGCATATCGCGTTTCGCGCCGGGGATCATGACGCGGTCAAGGCGTTCCACAGCGAAGGGCTGAAGAGCGGCGGCCGCGACAATGGCGGCGCCGGGCCGCGTAAGGATTACAGCCCGACTTATTACGCGGCGTTTTTGATCGATCCTGATGGCAACAATGTCGAGGCGGTTTGTGTGTGAGCTCTAGCCACTCGCTCCGTCATTGCGAGGAGCTCTTGCGACGAAGCAATCCAGACTGCTTCCGCGGAAACATCACTGGATTGCTTCGCTGCGCTCGCAATGACGGTGTTTGTGGCGACGACCTATCGAAATCAAGGAAACTCCCATGGCCTCCATCCACAACGACATCCCCCTCCCCGTCCCCGCGCGCGACGTCTGGGACGCCGTGCGCGATTTCGGCGCGCTGCCGCAGCGGCTGGCGCCGGGTTTCGTCACGGCGTGCACGCTCGACGGCGATGCGCGCATCGTCACCTTCGCCAACGGCTCCGTCGCGCGCGAGGTGCTGGTCGATTGCGACGATGCGCGGCAGCGTCTCGTCTATGCGATCAACAATGAGCGGCTGAAGCATTACAGCGCCTCTGTGCAGGTGATCGCCGAGGGCGATGCACGGTGCCGGCTGGTCTGGATCATCGACATGCTGCCGAACGAGCTTTCGGCCTACGTCCAGGGCCAGACGAAGGAGGCCGTCGCCGCGATCCACAGGGCATTCCCGCCTGCGTAGCTCTCTATTTGAGCATGATCTTTTCGGAAAACCGCTGCACACTTTGCGCTAACGCGGCCCTGCGGGTCCGGATCATGCTCGCTTGCGTGATGTTTTTCACAGAGCCGCGCCCTCGCCATCCGTAACCATGCCCGCGTGCGTCCGGTTGGCCCCGCTCTCCCGGCGGCGCCACGCACGCGAGGAGCATGCCATGAGAGGTGCGGACAAGGTGATCTGTCAGGCAGCCGCCGTGCTGCTGCTGTTTTCGATGTCGAGCGTGCCGGCAAAGGCGCAGTTCCTCGGCGGCGGAGGTGCCGGCGGCGAGGACATGATGACCCAGATGGCGCCGATGCTGGAGATGATGAAGGCGAAGATGGGCAAGCGCCGCTTCGCCATGCTGATGCAGACCATGGGCCCGATGATGAGCCGCATGATGGAGAACGGCGGCGGCGGGCTCGGCGGCATGATGGGCGGCGGCAATCTCGGCGGCGGCTTTGGCGCTCCGAACTACGGCGGCTACGCGTCGATAGGCGGAGGCGGCTATATGCCGACCGGGCTCGGCGGCATGGGCGGCGGCGACATGATGGCGATGATCCCGCAACTGATGCGGCTCGCCAATGTCGGCGGCGGCAGCCATCGCCGTCACAGGCATCGCTGACGCGGGTCGGCAGCTCTGGCAACGAGGCAACCACCCTTCGCGGGGGACGAAGGATGGTTGCACCTAGCCGGCGGATGGGGCGCCGCCGGTTTCAGATGCGGTCGTTGAGCAGGACGCCGGACAGCGAAGGGTCACCCGCGTTCGTCGTATCGCCTGATCCCTTCGCGCTGTAGGTCGAATCCGCGAGCGAGTCTTTCAGTGATTGAAGGAATTGCTGCAGCAGCTCCGTCGCCGACGCGCTGCTTGGCGAACCATCCGCGCTGCCCGCGGTCGTCGTGTCGCTCGATCCCGTCGTGCTGGACGAGGTCGAATCCGTCAGCGAGCTCGTCAGCGACTGCAGGAATTGCTGAAGCAAATCCACCAGCGGATTGCGGCTCGACGAACTGTCGGTACTGCTGGCCGAAGCGCCGCCATCCGGCGGCGGCCCGGGCGGCGGTCCACCTGCTCCGCCAGGTCCACCCGGACCGTGAGAGAACGCCGCCTTGAACACGCCTTGCAGCTCGGTCGCCTGCTCGTCGGTCAGCTTGCCGTTCGAGACTTCCTGCTGGATGAGATCGTCGATCTTCGACGTGAACGCGTCAGGAGATAATCTGCTGCCGCTGGATTGATCGCTCGCGCTGCTCGATTGCAGGGCGGAATCGATGTCGCTGAGCGCGGACGACAGCGCCGTCTGATCGGAGGAGCTGACCGCGCCGGAACTGACTTCCCCCTGCAGTTCGTCCTGCAATCGCTGCAACGGCGATGAGTGGCGATGGTGGGAGGAGAGCGCCGAAATCGAGGTCATGGTGGCTTTCCGTGCTGATGAACTCGCGGCGAAATTGTCGCCAGGAGCTGGCGCGGAGCCTTCGGCATGGCACCGCTTCGGTTACCCTTCATTGCCAGGCAGCCGACGGAAACATCTAGAAACAAAAATCCGGCGAACGTGTCCTAATCGGCCGCGCCCGACAGAGCCGGCGTGATCGCGGGCTTGCCCTCGCGTGGGCCCCAGCGCGTCAGCACGACGCTCGAGCAGGACAGCAGGCCGAGCACGACCATCGAGCTCGCGGCCAGCCAGAAGAAGCTCTGCGCGGTGGCCTCGTGCGTCCGCAGCCACCAGCCGACCGCCGAGATGTAGATCAGCCGCGCGGTCTGCGCCAGCACCGGGCCGATCACCTTCGCCGCGCCTTGCGAGGAGAAATACATCGTCGTTGCGAGGCCGAAGAACGCGTAGAACGGCCCGACCGTCGAGAGATATTGGTGGCTCGCCGCGCGCACGGCCGCGCTGTCGGTGAAGATGTTGACCCAGAGATCGGGGAAGATCGCAACGAGGCATGCCGGCGCACCGACGGCCACGAAAGCCGCGGCACTGGCGATCCAGGCGATGCGCCGGGCCCGCGCGATGCGGCCCGCGCCGATCGCCATCCCGACCATCGGCACGCAGGCAATGCCGAACGAGAACGCGATCGAGGTCAGCAAAAATTCCAGCCGCGCGCCGACGCCGTAGCCGGCGAGGATCGCGGTGCCGAACTTCGCCAGCATGTGGGTGAAGATCGAGATCGTCAGCACCGATTGCAGCGGGGAGAAGCAGGCGATGGCACCGACCTTGAGGATGTCGAAGAACATCGCCCATTGGATGCGCAGGCCGCGCAGCCTCAATGCGATCCGCGCGCGGCCGGAGAACAGGTACCAGCCCATGATGCCGATGTTCATGGTGTAGGCGATCAGCGCGCCGGCCGCGACGCCGCGCATGCCGAGCTGCGGCACCGGGCCGAGCCCGAGGCCGAGCGTGCCGCCGAGCACGATCTGCCAGGCCGCGGAGTTGAGGATGAGGAACGACGGCAGCTTCATGTTGCCGGTGCCGCGCAAGATGCCCGCCATGGTGTTGAGCAGCCAGGGCAGCACGGCGCCCCCGAAAAACACCTGCGTGTAGGCGATCGCATGCGTCAGCACATCGCCGCGGCCGCCGAGCATTTCGAGCACCCTGGGCCCGAAGATCTGCATGCCCAGCATGAAGACGAGGCCGAAGCTGATGCCGATCAGCATCGCATGCACCGCGAGCGTGCCGGCCCGGTCGCGGTCACCGGCGCCGAGCGCGCGTGCGATGGCGGATGCCACCGCGCCGCCCATGGCACCGCCGGACATGGTCATGGTCAGGATCACTGTCGGAAACACCAGCGCCATGGCGGCCAGCGCCTCGACGCCGAGCCGGCCGATATAGGAGGTCTCCGCGATCACCGTACAGGTGCCGGCCGACAGCGCGATCACGTTCGGCCAGGCAAGGGAGAGCAGCGTGCGCAGGATCGGCCCGTCCACCAGCGCGCTCCTCACGGGACGCGGGGGCGGCGGCAGCGGACGCTCTTGCTCATCGACCGGGATCTCGGCGATGTCGGACATGTCCTCCCCCGGACGCAGGCGCCATTTGCGGCGCGGCAATCACTTGGTGTGCCAATCAATTCCTTCGCGCGCGGGGCGCGGCAGGGGCTTGTTAGCACGGCGATTGCCGATTCCTCCTGCGCTAGGTGCAGGCGTGCCCTGCGGCAGCGCATTTCAAGAGGTGGAATTCAATTTCTCCCTCTCCCCGCTTGCGGGGAGAGGCGAAACCCGCCGCGCCGCTGGCGTTTATTCGATCGCCCATACCAGCGGCGGGCGACCACCCGGGGTCGGACGCAGATGCACGCCGATGTGCCGGCCGCATCCGGCGGCAAGGCCTTCGAACAATCCCTCCAGCACCTTTGCGCAGGCGCGGTGATAGTCGGCGACGTCGTCCATCAGCTTCCAGCTCTGCTGGCGGATTACGAATGTGCCTTCGGACCGCGCCATCTCGGCCGCATCATCCTGCGCAGCAAACAGCGCGTTCAGGAACGATGCGAACTCGCCCGCGCCGCCGCGGGTCATCGACAGCGCCGCGGCGACCTCGTCGAAATATTGCATGCCGATCAGCTTGCCGGTGAGGTGCAGGAGGTAGCCTGCGTCCTCGGGACCGAACAGCTGCACCATCACGGGCGCGGCGGTGCGGACATATTCCATCGCGTAGTTGCGATAGGCCTTTTCAAGCCGCGGTTTCGGCCAGCTCTCAACCGGCAATGCCGGTGCGGTCTTGGCGTCGAACAGCGGCGCCTCCAGATGCCGCGCGAACACCAGGCGCTGGTCCAGCTCGAGGGGATGGTCGTACTGGTGGTAGTAACCTTCGAGCCCGTCCTGGCCGTCGACGCTCTGCTTGGTGCAGACGAAGCCAAGGCGGAGATCGCCGAGCGCGACACCGTTGTTGGCGTGCCAGCCGCGCAGCATCGCGCGTGAGACCTCGCCCGGCACGCCGCAGATCGCGGTGCCCTTCCAGATCCAGCGCGGCGGCGGATAGCGGATCCAGGCTTTGCGGTCGCTCTCATACATGTATTCGACGTGGACGCCGCCGATCCAGTTGGAGAGATAGTGATATTGCGCAGCAGCCACCGCCGGCGGCAGGTGGCTGAGCCCGAGCTTTTGCAAGCCCGGCAGGAAGCGCTCCTGCTGCTGACGGCGGAAGACGCGGAAAACGAACTCCGCCGCATCCGCCGTGCCGCGGCGCGTGACGACGGTGAGGATGAGTCCCGTGAAGTAAGCGTGATAGAGATCGGCGACCGCGCGCCAGCGCTTCCATTGGGCTTCGTGCGCGGTGTCCAGCGCGGTGGTCATGTTCACTCCCGATCGTTGTTGCGATCGAGTGTGTCATTGCAGGGAATAGAACGCAATTGAGAGAGGAAAGACCGCCTCAGCCGCATGCCCTGTCCGGCCGACGACGTCCTCGACGGCGACAGCGTCACATTCCCGAACTGCCGTCAGATCAGGCGCGCCTTTCGACGCAGCCGCGAATGCATCTATTTCCTGTCACACAATTTGTGATAGCATTGCCGTCTACGAGGTTGCGGGGGGCGGTTTTAATTTGGAGCATTAGCCATGTCACGCGAAGCCGATATTTATGAACTGCGAGATTTGATCGCCCGGCTACGGCAGGAACTGATTGCGAAGGAAACAGCGGCGAGCGACGTCGCACCAGATGCAGAGATGCTCGCTGTCGAGATATCGCAACGCAGGCGGTATCTGGACGAGCTCATGTCGGATCTGCAAGGCCTGTCGAGCGCCCCCGATGCGCCGGCGCCGTCAGATGACGATGCGCCGGCGGCGGACGCCGCGCCGCAGGGACTTGCGATCATCATCGGCCACAGCTCGGAAGGTACGGACAAGGGCGCAATCGGGCTGTCGCCTCCTTTTCCGAGCACGGCTGAGCAGGGGCGCGCCGAATACTTCTGGAACGAGGATCTTGCCGCACGAATTGAGGCCATTGCGAACACGCGCCAGATTCGCGTCAAGACATTTCGTCGCCGGGAGAATGGCGGCGTCGGTATTCGCGAGGCGTATCGTCTTGCCGCGGAGTGGAAACCACAGGCCTCGATCGAGCTTCATTTCAACTCCGCGGGGCCCACCGCGCGCGGAAGCGAAACGCTGTTCGGACGGCAAGGTTCGCGTCCGTGGGCGCGAGCGCTACAGGACCGAATGGTCGCCCTTTATGGCCGTACCGGCACGCTCGATCGCGGACTGAAAGACGCCAACGTCGAAGGGCGCGGCGTGCTCAGCCTGACCAATGAAGTGCAACCGTCGGCCCTGATCGAGCCGTTCTTCGGCTCGAATATGGAAGATGCCTCCCTGGGGATTGCCCGCAAGGACGGTCTCGCCGAGGCGGTCGTGAACGCTTTTGCAACCTTCGTCGGCCTGCCCGTGCCGTCGGCCGACGCCGTTACGGCGGACGCGCCCGCGGACACCGGCCTTTGGGACTCGCTGCGCGCGGCCTATGCCGCAATGAGCATCGAGCATCCGCATCTGAAAGCGATCACCTTCGCCCAATGGGCCCTCGAGTCGGGTCATGGCGCCTCTCTACTCGCGAAGAATCATCTCAATTTCGCGGGAATGAAGTGGCGCCCGTTCATGAGCGACGTCGCCAGTAAAGTATGGTACAATGCGCATGATGGCGGCGAGTTTTATTGCGCATTCGCATCGCTTCAGAACTTTGTCGCCGGCTACTGGCTTCGATTGGATCGTCATCCGAGCTATCATGGGTGGCGGCAGCACGCCGCCACTCCCGAAGCTTTCATCAATTTCATCGGGCCGATCTGGGCGCCCCCGTCCGCAAATCCAAACTATGTGGCGAAGGTCCTCGACCTGTTCGAGGAATATCGCAACGTCTTCGACACGATGGCCGACGCGACTTACGTGGTCGCGGCCGAGCCAAGCGATGAGGATTTTTGGGTCGATCGCACGGAGGACGCGATTGCCCTTCGACGGAATGGAGAAACCGCAGACGCCGCGGCGCGCAGAGTCGATCGCGAATCCGGCGTCTCCTGGGCTTCGGATGCCAGCTCATGCGACTACGCGCATCTCGGCGCGGGCCTGCCGGTCGGCATGCAGTTCTCGTTCACGGCCGCGGATCTGGAATTGCTTTGCACCCTCAACGATTTTCCTGTGCAGGATTCCGGCGGCACGCCCGTTCTGTTCGGCTTGCGCGGTGCGGGGATCGTGCAAGGCGGATCGAGCAGCGATGGCAGCTGGCGCGATGAGGTCATTCTGAAGAACCTCAGGCCCAACCATCACGAAATCCGATGCGTGATGGGCGTTTGGGATCGGCAACTTGGCAAGATTGCAGTGTATCCGGCGTCCACTGTTCCGAATGCAGAGGCGGTTGTATCCTGGTTCCAGACGCAGGAGTCAGGCAACCTGCTTGCCACCGGCTTTTATCGGTACATTTGCGGGGAGCATAACGGCCGACCTGGCTGCTTCCTGCTGCGCAAATCCATATCCGAAAAGCGCATCGTGATCGTTCGCCGGTCCGAAGATGACCTGATCTACGAGAGCACCGATAAGGTGCACAAGACGGCTCCAGGCGACAACATCCATCCGTCGTTCTCCAGCGAGACGAGCTGGTTTTCATCGTTCGGGTGTCAGGTGGTCGTTGGCAGCGCGACCTCATCCGGGGCCCATTCCGGACCTTGGGCGAGATTCCGCCGCTCGGCGGGGTTGACCGATGGCGACGGCGATCCCGGAAAGCCCTTTATTTATGTGCTGCTGACCGGACAGGAAGCCCTGCAAGCGTCCGACGCGCGCCGGCGCAATCTTTCTCTCGCCGATCCCGAGGTCCGCGCAATGCGCAGGCTTCGATTCGGATCGACGAGCCCGCGAGTGGCTGCGCTGCAGGCGCAGCTTGGGCAATCCAACGACGGCGATTTGGGTCCAGCGACGGCCGAAGCCCTGCACGCGAAGCAGCGATCACTGGGCAATCGCAGTGACGGGATCTACACGCCCGCCCTTGACGCTCAACTCGGATGGAATGTCTACCTGAGTGCCGTTACGTGACCGAAACGAGGGGTGGCGAGCCGGTGTCGGGCCTGCCACCCTGGGGCGACGATGGCCCGATCTCGATGGATGGGGCGTCTGACCGCATCGTAGGATTGACATTCGCAGGCATAAGAACTCAACTGGCGCGGGTACTTTAAGCTCACTATTATCTTGGCGGCGGTCCGCCGACCGGCCATGACCTTTGAAATTAGAGATGATCGCGCATGCCCGCTGATACGGCGCTGGTGCATCAGGTTGACTTGGGCGGACGACCGGGGACCCACGTCATCGCAATCGGCATCGGCACTTATGATTATTTGAAGGGCGGCAGCGGTCCGCTCACCAAGCACCACCTCGACCTGGAACAGCTCAGTTCGCCGCCTGTTTCGGCCAGGGCAATTGCCACCTGGTTTATCCAACATTTCGACTGCAGCGAACTGCCGCTGGCAAGCGTTTCCCTCGTCCTCTCGGAGCCTCAACCGGCCTCCTTCGATAAGGGCAACCTCGGACTGCGGATTGTACCGAACGGGACAATCAAGGACGTCAGCGATGCGATCGCGGCATGGATCGAGCGGGCCGACGTTGATCCGAAAAGCCGCGTCATCCTTTATTTCTGCGGTCACGGGCTCAGTGGTGGAACGCAGAATCTCTATTTGATGCGAGATTATGGGCAGGACAAGAACGACCCCATGAGCGGCGCATTGAACTATACGAATTTCGTGCTGGGGCTCGAATGCCGCATACCAAGCACCCAGTTCCTGCTGTTCGACGCGTGCCGTTCAACCCCCGAGATCGCCGAGTGGAATCAACAGGGCGGTCAACGCATCTTCGCCGTCGATCGGGATATCCGACTTGGCATCAACGAGCCGATGCAGCAATGTCCGGTGTTCTCCACCGAAATCGACCGCAAGGCGCTCGGCCGGCCCGACGAGCCGAGCCTGTGCGCCAGCGCCTTCATCCTTGCCCTGAGAGGCGCAAGCGCGAAAAAGGAAGGACAGGACTGGTACGTTACGACTCATCGAATGGTTGAAGCGCTGACCGATCTCCAGAACCAGGCACTCGTCGGAGCAGGAAGTCTCCAGCAGAACGCCGACGCCAACAGAACCGCCAGGATCCGCCTTCGCAAACTGGCGAATGACCCTGAAATACCGGTCTATGTCGGGCTGGACGACGAGGCACATCGCGCCAACGCCGTGATTTCCGCGCTTCGCGGTGCGCCGCCGCCACGGACGATCAGCGATCGCCTCACGATGTTGTCACCCGGCGAATACGTGTTCCGCGCAAGTCAGATCGCGGGTAACAAGCTCGCCGAAGTCACCGAGGTCGTCTGGCCCACGTTCTCCAACGTGCTACTGAAGGTCTCGACATGGGACGCTTAGACATCAGGCTCGACAAGAAGAACCTTGGCACGGACCTCGAACTGGGCGTCGTCGCCGACGTGCTGCAGATAAAGGATTTTCAAGGGAAGTTTCCGGAGGCACCGTTCGAGCAGGAAGTGGTCATACCGGCTGGCGCAACGGGCTTTCGGCGGGTGGACGTTCCGCCCGGGACTTACCGGATCGAGGCGCGACTTCCCTCCGGCGAGGTGATGTCGAAGACCCAGGAGGTCTCAGACAACGCGGCGGAAGTCCCCGTCGTGTTCGAGCCCGCGGCTTCGCCCCACGAGTGGTTGAGTTGGCAGCGGCTCGCGGGGAACGTACCGTCTGAAAAGGAATACGAAGAATTCCTGAAGGATATTGCGGGGAAAATTTCCAAGGCGGCCAAGTCCAAGGATGTCAGGATCGACATCAGTCCAACGGTCATCGGATGGGCCGCCGGCCATCTCCGGCAACTCCACGTGCGGGTCAAGGCGCTGCTTGAAGGAGCGTCCGCAGCGCCGGCGGCCGGAGACGACCCGGCCGAAGCTAATGCCACAGCAGAGCCCACGACCGCGGATTTCGAGCTCCTGCAGGCGAACCCGTCCGATGGGACCGCGCTGTGGAGCACGCTACGCTCCCATGCGGCATGGACCGAATGGCGGAAATCTGCATCGCCCTATCCGGGTTGCTCGTTCGTGCGCAAGGATGATCGCGCGCTGAGCCTCTGGCAGGTTACTCAGTCTGATTATCAAAAGAGCATCGTCGGGACACCCCGCGGGGCGCTGCCGCTTCGTTGCCTGGCTGCGATGCGGCGCGGCGATGGCGTCGACGTCATCCTGCTTCCGATTCCATGGGCGTTCGAGCCGGACCCGGACAAGACCCCCGTGACAATCGAAGTCCTGCGCGAGGCAGGCGCGTCAGCAGCCGGCCGGACGACCGTCGTGGTCCAGGATCCGAGCCTCGGCGGCCTGCTGATGTATCTCAACAGCAACAAGATCGGCAGCGCGTCCACCGTACTGGCCGAGGCCAGTCAAACCGGCTTGATCAATTCCCTGCTCGCAGACAAGCGAAATCCGCTCGCGGCTTGCGCAGCAGGCTACGTTGCCATCGCCGGCTTGGCCGATAGCAATCGCGAGCAGTGGACGCAGTGGCTTGGGCTGTTGTCGCAATTTGCCTGGCTGCCGGATGGAAACGTCATTCAGGCCGCGTACCTGCTGAAAACGGCCCGATCGAAGTCAGAACTCGATGAGGCGCTCACCAGCCTGAAGAAGGCCTACGGAAAGGGAATTCCGTTCTTTATCGCCGGCGTGCAGCACCTGCAGCAAGGCCTCTACTCCTTCAGCGAAAAGGATGCCGAGGCACGCCAGATGTACGAGTCGGTGACGAACGTCGCATTGAAGGTCGACGCCAATCAGGTGTTCACGCTGCTCCGCCTTCCGTCCGAGCAGAACTAAAGCGCGATGAGATTTGGATGAATCATCATCGCGCTTTAGGTTGTTGTTTGCGCATGATCTTTCCGGAAAACCGCTTCGCACTTTTCCGGATCATGCTTTAGCTGCTGACCGCGTCGGCGGCCGCGACATTGTCGCGGCCGCCTCGCGCTAGGGATACAATTTCTCGACCGCCTCGATATCTCCGACACTCAAGCCGAGCCTCTGACCGATCTCGGGTTGACCAAAGACGGGCTCGATGGTCGCGCTTCCATCCTTGGAAAATGCGTTCTTCGGGTAGTGCATGATCGAGGCGTAGTCGTACCCCCCGAGGTCGATGCCGTCGTTCAGATGCTGGGTGAAATTGTGCTCCATGCCGGGCATCACGTTCTCCAGATGAACCTGGACGAACAGATCGCGGTCCCGCCGGCTCTGCTCGTGCCACAATCCGACGGTGTGGCCAATCTCATGGATGCAATTGCCCGTCGTGCAGTCCGGCCCGAGCGTGACAAACTGCTGCCCTTCCTGCCTGCCGACCGAGGATGAGCACCCGCTGCCCGGCCGAAATGTCACGAAATCCGTCTCGTTGGTTCGCTTGACGAACTTGATCTTGGTCTTTTCGTGCCAATGAGCAATGGCATCCGTCACCCGATCCTGGTTCGGCAAGTTGGGGGCGATCGTGTAGGGCACGGTCTTGTCCGGCCAACGAAAGCGCAGCTCCTTGATGCCGACACCGAACGTCTGGAAGCCGGCCGCAGTCGCGGCGGCGTTCTCGCGAATTTGGCTGGAGGTGGCCTCGACCTCCTGTGTCGGACCCAGATCGATGCAGCCCTCGGCGCGCGCCCGCCCGTCGATCTCGACATAGAGCACTGGACGGACACCAGCACCGTGAATCTTCACGAAGGCGGTCTTCACCTGAGTGCCCGAAACAAACTCCGCATTATCAGCCACGGGACAACCTCTTTTTTCAAATTATGCTCTGCGCCCTTCAAATTTCAGCGCCCCCGACACTAGACCGATTTCGGATGACGCGCAACCTGGGCATGCAGCCCGCCACTTCTTCTCAATTAGATTGACGCGTCCAGCGCCGTGCAACAATCAGATGGTCTTGCGGCGGATCATGCGGCTGCCACGGATAAGCAACGACGGTTCCGAACACGCATGCCCGTCCGGTTTGCAGGTGCTCTCCTTCCAAGCGCGCGCTCAAGATGTACTGCGCCCGCCGCTCGATGTCGTCGGGGATCGATATGCTGAAACGACCTTCGTCCTCTCCCTGTTGCAACACGATCGGTCCCGTCGCGATCACCCGGGAACGCGCATCAGCAAGCGTCACATCTTCAAGCCGGACGATGCCGCGCAAAGCGCCGACTTCGCCACGATCAGTCACGCGCAGGGTCCCGGTGATTTCCACGGTACATCAATGCTCCAGGGGAGCGCATCGCGCGCGACGATGCGTCCCGATGTCGCAACAGATCGTTCTACCGCGGCAGCGAGTTCAAGATCGCCGCCTCGTAGGCCGGATCGTGCTCAGGCAATTCTCCGGCATCCTCCGGCATCGCATCCGCCTGCGCGGCACCGGCCCCGATCGCCTCGAAGATTTCCGCCCGGCGCGTTTCCGACAGCACCGACGCCACGTCATTGCTTCCGCCAGCATTTATGAATTCGCCGACCTTGTCGAGAATGTCCTGCTTGGATACCGCGCTTCCCGGACAGCTCTTGGTGGACATCTCGTTGTGGAATTTCAACGCCGATGCACTCAGATCGAACTTCTTCATCAGCGTCGCGATAACGAGGACGACTGTGTCGAGTTGGGCACCCGTCAACGGATCCTTGCCTTGGTCGAAATCGCCGATCGTCTCGAACATGAAAACGCGCGAGCTGTTGTAGCCAACTGCACTGGCGGGTGACATGTTCCAGGGGCGGCCCGTCCAGATTGTCCCGTCTGGCGCAAGCGACACGTGCTGGGCAATGTCGGACCAGTGGTTGGTGTTGACGTGATAGTCGTACATCGCCTGAATCGAGCCGACCCCGTGATACTGGCTATGGTTCGGCCGCCAAGTATGATGCATGTGAATAAGAGTTTTCGCAGGCTGCCAGCCGAACTGCTGGACAACGTGCACGAATTCGGTCGGTTGCAGCTGCTTGAATGGAGGCGCCATCGCAATATTACCTCGTTTGAAGGAAATGATGGATTCTAACATGGCGCTCTCTTTGGTTGTGCGCCACGGCTCATTCTACTACATACTATGCCGTGGTGTCGCCATTGATGAGGGGCCTCATGGGCGGGTTCTACCGAACAGCATTGGTTGCTCTGTCGTGCGCTTGGGGCGATGCACAATATGTCGCGGCGGCTTCGGATGGCACTGCCCAATTTCTGGGAGCATCACCGATCGAGATCGTCGGCGAGTCCGGCAAGCAGAGCGAAACGCGGACCATCCGGTTTCAAACGACAGGCACGCCGACCATCCAGTTTGTCACCACGGATCTGGCACGCTCGGCCCCGGCAGGCCTTCCAGCGGCTTTGATCGATGGCGGGCAAGTCCGCATCACTCCGCTGGCTCCGCCGAAGACCGAAGTGACGGGCATCTCAGCCTTTGAAATCGCGATCAACTCGCTCCCGTCCCGATACGGCATCTTTTCCGGAGAGATCGCGGTCCGCGTCAATGGCCAGCCGACTGAAACGATCAAACTGAAACTTACCGTCCAATTTCCCGCGGCGCAGCCGATCGCGATGCAGCCAGCCACGTTGAGCAAGCCGATGACTTCCGCGTCGGCGGTCCTCCCCTGGTCTGCATTGCTTGCCCAACGTCCGGCGGAGGGGAGCTTTCCGATAACCATCCCGGGACTGCCCGAAGGCGTGGAGGTGACGGGGACGAGTGGCAGCGTGCAGTTGATGGCGGAAGGAGGCCAGGGACCGCTGATCGGGACGGCCGAGCTTCGACCCACCAAGCAAGGTGCGGTGCTTTCGGTCGATACTTCAGCTTCCGCACCGGGCAAATATACCGGCACAGGCGAGATCGTCCTGAACGGGGGGCAGCGCCGGCTGCTGCTCCCGGTGGATATTTCGGTCCGCAGCAATCCCTGGACTGTTCTGTTCCTGGTCTTGATCGGCGTTCTGCTCGGCCATCTTGCCAAGTGGTCCAATGAACGCGGCAGCAAGATCGTCTCGGCTCAGAACAGGATCTTCGAGATCGAAGCACGCGCGCAAACAGTCCGGGCGGACTTCAGGGAATGGCTTGGACCGACCCTCGACGACTTGAGAACGAAATTTCTGAGCGGCCAGTTCGACGCAATTCTTACGCTCGCGACCGCCGCCGACGCGCGCATCGCATTGACAGAGCGACTGGTCCGGCTCAGCGACCGCGCCGAAACCCTCCGAAATAATGGAATCCTGGCCCGCATCTCTGCGCTGAGGGGAAGCATCTTGGGGTTGAGCGACGTCGAGGACATACGTCCGACGGTGGCGTCCATCGAGACAGCCTTGCTCGCCGCTGAGACATTACCGGCGAACGACCAGGACCAGGCCGCCGACGACGTCGCAGGCCCGCGCCCGAAGGCTCAGGCGCAGCAACTGTCGCCGGGATCCCGGCTTCAGCAACAGCTAGTGGCATTCCGCGCGAAGGTTGCGCCAAAGCTTCAGGTGTTCCTGAAGTTCGCCGCCATCTTGCTCGTCGCGTTCATCGGCTTCGAGGCGATCTATCTCAACGGCTCGCAAACATTCGGCGCCAATCCAGTGACGGACTATCTGAGCGCAATCGTCTGGGGATTGAGCGCCGATGTCGCGGCGCGTACGTTGCTGGCGCTGGGACGATAAGGCGCCAGGCGAGACTTCAGGCGGGCCGTTCGACGATCCACCTCCCGTCCAACCTGCGCTGCGTCAGCCTTCACGCAGATTCCCGGTGATGGGCGGCTACACCCGAAAATGCTTCGATAGTTTGAGGCCCTGCGCCTGGTAGTTGGACCCGATGCGCTGGCCGTACATCGCGTCAGGCCGGGCGAGCATCTTCTCGTAGACGAGGCGGCCGACGATCTGGCCGTGCTCGAGGATGAACGGCACCTCGCGCGAGCGCACTTCGAGCACCGCGCGCGATCCTAGCCCGCCCGCACCGGCATAGCCGAAGCCGGGATCGAAGAAGCCGGCATAGTGCACGCGGAATTCGCCGACCAAGGGATCGAACGGCACCATCTCCGCGGCGTAATCGGGCGGCACCTGCACCGCTTCTTTCGAGGCGAGGATGTAGAACTCGCCGGGATCCAGGATCAGGCTGCCATCGGGACGGGCCGAGATGGGCTCCCAGAAATCCTCCACCGCGTAGCCGGCGCGGCGATCGACGTCGACGACGCCAGTGTGGCGCTTGGCGCGGTAGCCGACGAAGCCGTTGGCTTTCTCGCCGGAGAGATCGACCGAGACGGCGACGCCGCCGGAGAGATCGGCATCGTCGATGTCGACGAGGCGCTCGGTGGCGTGCAGCGCATCGAGCTCGTCGGCGTTGAGGATCGCGTCGCCGGTGCGGAAGCGCACTTGGCTGAGGCGCGAGCCCTCGCGCACCAGCACCGGAAACGTCTTCGGGCTGATCTCGGCATAGAGCGGGCCGTGATAGCCGGCGCCGATCATGTCGAAGCGGCGGGTGCCGTCGGCGATGACGCGGGTGAAGACGTCGAGCCGGCCGGTCGAACTTTTCGGATTTGCCGCTGCGACGATTTCGGGCGGCAGCGCCAGGCTCTCGAGCAGCGGCACGATGTAGACGCAGTTGGTCTCCAGCACCGCGCCGTCGGCAAGGCTGAACTCGTGCAGCTTCAATTCGTCGATGCGCTCGGCCACCGTGGCGCCCGGCCCCGGCAGGAAGCTGGCACGGACGCGATAGGCGATGTCGCCGAGACGCAGATCGAGGCTGGCCGGCTGGATCTGGCTTTCGACGAAATCGTATGCGGGCAGGATGAGACCTGCCTTCGCCATCGCCGCGATCATGCGGTCGGGCAGGATACCATTGGCGTCGGCGGCGATCGTGAAGCTCAACCGGGGGTCCTCGTCAGGGGTCAAACGCATCCGGACATGCGGGAAATACTAGCCTTTTACGGCTATCCGATGGACGCCTTGACGGAAAGGCCATTGCGGAATATGAGCATCACTTATCCCGTGGTGATTTGAGCCGGCCGGCTTGCAGCCACGTTAAATAAGTCGCTAAACAGGCCGGGGACCTCTGTGATCCCG
The DNA here is from genome assembly GCF_025200885.1 of Bradyrhizobium huanghuaihaiense. Lineage (NCBI taxonomy): Bacteria > Pseudomonadati > Pseudomonadota > Alphaproteobacteria > Hyphomicrobiales > Nitrobacteraceae > Bradyrhizobium > Bradyrhizobium huanghuaihaiense. The sequence goes on from NZ_CP104172.1 coordinate 9,305,879, forward strand.
GCCCGTGGATTTGTCCAGGCCGGTTTTTTTGTGACCGTTTTCGACGAAACGGTCATGTCGGAGGGTCCTATGTCGAAGTCGCCTGCCACTTACCGCCCCGAAACCCGCCTCGTCCATTCCGGCACCCTGCGCTCGCAATATGGCGAGACGTCGGAGGCGCTGTTTTTGACGCAAGGCTATGTCTACAACAGCGCCGAGGAGTGCGAGGCGCGGTTCAAGGGCGAGGACCCCGGCTTCATCTATTCGCGCTACTCCAACCCGACCATTGCGATGTTCGAGCGCCGCATGATCGAGCTCGAGGGCGCCGAAGCGGCCCGCTCGGCGGCAACCGGCATGGCCGCGGTGACGACCGCGATCCTGGCGCCGCTGAAAGCCGGCGATCACGTGGTCGCCTCGCGCGCGCTGTTCGGCTCGTGCCTCTACGTGATTCAGGACCTGCTCCCGCGCTACGGCATCGAGACCACGCTGGTCGACGGGGCCGATCTCGACCAGTGGCAGCGGGCCTTGAGGCCCAATACCAAGACGTTCTTCCTGGAGAGCCCAACCAACCCGACGTTGGATGTGCTCGACATTCCCGGCATCGCCGAGATCGCGCACGGCGGCGGCGCGCGGCTCGTCGTCGACAACGTGTTCGCAACCCCGATCTGGCAGAGCCCGCTCGCGCTGGGCGCCGACGTCGTCGTCTATTCCGCGACCAAGCACATCGACGGCCAGGGCCGGTGTCTGGGCGGCATCATCCTGTCATCGGAAGCCTTCATCGCCGAGCACCTGCATAATTTCATGCGCCAGACCGGCCCGTCGATCTCGCCGTTCAACGCCTGGGTCCTGCTCAAGGGCCTGGAGACGCTGGGCGTGCGCGTGCGCGCGCAGACCGACACCGCGGGCCGCGTCGCCGAAGTGCTGGCGAGTCATCCGAAGATTTCGCGATTGGTCTATCCTGGCCGCGCCGATCATCCGCAGGCGGCGCTGGTGAAGAAGCAGATGCGCGGCGGCTCGACGCTGGTCGGCTTCGAGGTGAAGGGCGGCAAGGCGGCCGCGTTCCGCGTGCTGAACGAGCTCAAGCTTGCGAAGATCTCGAACAATCTCGGCGACGCCAAGAGTCTCGTCACGCATCCGGCGACCACGACGCATCAGCGCCTCAAGCCGGAAGACCGTGCCGCGCTCGGCATCAGCGAGGGCTTCATCCGCTTCTCGGCGGGGCTGGAGCACGCGGATGATCTGATCGAGGATCTGACGGCGGCGCTGGAGAAGGCGTGAGGCGACGGCGGTCTCGTAGGGTGGGCAAAGCGAAAGCGTGCCCACGTCTTCTTCCTTCGTATCACTGAGCGATGGTGGGCACGGCGCTTTGCGCCTTTGCCCACCCTACGGCACCTTGCTACATCGGCCGATACGTCCGCACATCCGCCGGCACGTTCACCCCTAACTTGATCTGGCCGACGGAGCGGATGATGTCGTCGCCGAGCAGCTGGGCGAAGCAGGCGTAGCCCCAATCGTTCATGTGCAGGCCGTCGGCGATCACGAAGCTCTCGACCGGGATCGACTGGTTCTCGTGCCAGTCGCGCATCACCTCGAAGCGCGGGAAGATGCCGACCTTACGGAGCTCAGCGACCTTGCCGAGCAGCTTGATCATCTTGCCGGCGCTCTCGGCGCGCTGATTGACGGCCGGCGAATATTGCGGATCGACCAGCACGATGTCGGCGCCGCCGGCGGCCTGGATGCGGGAGATACCGTCCTCGACGAGCTTGGCGGTATCACCTGGATCGAGATTGCGCAGCACGGCGTTGGTGCCGACCTGCCAGATCACCATGTCTGGATGCACGTCGATCACCTGCGTCTGAAGGCGCTTCATCATCTCGGGCGCGTCCTCGCCGCCGACGCCGGCATTGACGACAGTAATGTCGGCGGTCGGATAGTGCCGGCGCAGCTGCGTGGCGAGACGGTTCGGATAGTTGAAATCGGGCGAGCTTGCGCCATAGCCGGCGGTCGACGACGAGCCGAATGCGACGATCACGACGGGCTTGCCGGCGACGAGCTTGGCAGCGACATGCGGCAGCGAGCCCATCGCCTTCGAGCCGCCCTTCGGCGGCAGGCAAGGCACGCGGCTGAAGATGTCACCGGCGGATTTCGCGACCTGCTTCACCTTGTCGATGGCGCGCGAGGTGATGCCGCGCTGCTCGGGGGACGTCACGGCGACCGTGGTCTGGGAACGCGAAGCGGGAGCGGGAGCGGGATTAGCGGTTTGCGCCGGTGCTTGCGTCGCCTGCGCGGCCTGTGCCTGCGCGCGCGACTGCGACGCCGGCGTCAGCAACAGCAGCGCTGCCGCTGCGGTCGCAGCCAGCGATGCCGTCGGGAAAAAAGGGCGGAGAGAACTCATTAACGCTAGACCTCAATTTTGCTGCTGGGCCGGCCCCAGATGGGCTGCGTCAAACACAAATTGTGCCAACGCCCGGCCAAGGCAATCATGGACCTGTTTCGCCAGCTCCGGCCCGCGGGACGGGCTGAACAGGTCGAACTGACCCTGGTCATTCCACTGCCGCATGATCGCGAAACGGTCGAACAGCGGAATGTCATGCTCCTGCGCCACCACCCGCATATTGTCGAGATAGGGTGGCACCGAGATCATGGTCTCGGTCCGCGGGCTGTACTGCAAGTTCATCAACACGACATCAGCCCCTGCATTTTGCAGCGCGGCAACCCCTTCGGTCACAGCACCGCGAAAATCGTCGGGATCGATGGCTCGGATAGCATCCACGGTCCCGGTCTGCCAGATGACCAAAGTAGGCCTTTTTGCTTCCATCAGCTTAACGAAGGTGGTGGCGGCCTCCTCTGCCGTTTTCTTGCTCTGTATTTCTACGGAGACGTGCACGGCCTCCGACGGCGGCAGCTTGTCCTTCAGGATGGCCTGCATGCGCGCCGGATAGGACGCATCCTCCGAGGCCGGAATCGTGGTCGAGCGGCTGCCGATGACCAGGATTTCCAGCGGTTTGCCTGATTTGACGGCCTCGGCGACCTTGGGAAGCTGGCTTTCGCTGGTGAGCAGATAGGACGGCAATTCGCAGGCTGCGGGCACGGCCGGCGCGGCAGGCGCAGCATCGCCCGCGCGCGCCTGGGGCGCGGCGAGGCCACCGCATAGCAGGATCAGGCTCAGGAGAACCTTCGCCTTCATCAGCCCCCTCCCGCCAGATCGGCGTTGCCGACGGCGTTTTTGGTTTTCGCACCGCTCTTGTCAGCCACGCGTTTGTACCACGAAATCACCCATGCAACGCCCCACATGATCAGGATTCCGGAGAGACTAATCAGCGCATGCATGGCTGCGCCGCCGGAGACCTCGGCCAGGATGAAATGACCGGCGAAGGCGAGGAAGACGCCGAGGCAGAAGATCTCGAGCGAATGCTGGCCGCACAGGATCAGCGGCCGCAGCCACTGCGATTTCAGACCCGGCCAGTCGCGCGGCAGGAAGCGCACGGTGAGCGCGGCCAGCGCCAGGAAATGCGTGAAACGCAGAACGTCGAGATCGGTCTTGTCGATCGGATACATCCACTGCTCGAGCCGCTTCGGCATCAGATGGGACAGCTGCGGCAGATACCAGGTCAGCGTCACGTAGAACGCCGCCACGATATAGGCGATCGAGATCCACATCGTTACCGGCGACGCTAAAATACGCGACATGCGCCGCGCACCTCCGAGCGCACACCATGCACCGAAGACGAAGAGCAACTGCCAGGCCAGCGGATTGAAGGCCCAGAAGCCGTTCGGATAGGCGGAGAAGTAGAGATCGTATTCCCAGGTCACCGCGTAGAGCACGACGGAAAGGCCGAGCGTGACGTCGGGCTTCCACCGCATCGACCACAGGATCACGGGCAGCGCCAGCATCAGGACGATATACAGCGGCAGCACGTCCATGTTGACGGGACGGAAACGCAGCAGCAGCGCCTGCACGATGGTGACGTCGGGCTGCTTGAGGAAGTCCATGATCCCCATCTCTTCGGTGTAGAGCGGGTTCTCGAATCTGGTCGCCACATAGGAGATTTCGGCGAGGAAGATCGTGAACAGGAAGACGTGCGCGACATAGATCTGCCAGACCCGCCGCAGGATGCGCGCGGTGGCGATGACGACGCCGCCCTCCAGCATCGCGCGGCCATAGACGAAGGCGGCGGTGTAGCCGGAGATGAAGATGAAGATCTCGGTGGCGTCGCTGAAGCCGTAATTGCGGATCGTGAACCAGGTCAGCAGGCTCGTCGGCAGATGGTCGATGAAGATCAGCCACAGCGCCAGCCCGCGGAACAGGTCAAGGCGGAGCTCGCGCTCGCCGATGGCGGGCAGCGTGATGGCGGCCGCACGCGGCTCCGCAGGTTTGGCGGTTCCCGCGATGGTCGATCCCGTCACTTGGTCGGCAATGGTCATCGGGGCCTAAAAACCCTCACCCAAATCGCGACGTTGAAGGAGTGTACCGGTCCAGCCGTCATCTCGCAAAGCGGCCGGATCACATGGGGGTGTCTTCCCTTAGGGAGTCTTCCCTTGGGGGAGTACTTCCTCGCCAATTCTGGCGGCACGATGTCGCCAAAACTGCCGCCGGGGTTTGGTTCCGGCGCCGGATTTCGGTATGATGGCAGCCATGTACCGCGCCGTGACCCGCCAGATCGAAGTGACCGTCGAGCCGAACTTTGTCCCGGAGCAGTCGTCGGCCGACCGCTCCCGCTATTTCTGGTCGTACACCATCGTCATCACCAATTCCGGCGATGAGACCGTACAGCTCAAGACGCGGCACTGGATCATCACCGACGCCACCGGCCGCCAGCAGGAGGTCAAGGGCGAGGGCGTGGTCGGCGAGCAGCCGACGCTCGCCCCCGGCGAGCGGTTCGAATACACCTCCGGCGTGCCGCTCACGACCGCCTCCGGCTTCATGACCGGCCGCTACCAGATGGTCAGCGAAACCGGCGAGCGCTTCGAGATCGACGTGCCGACGTTCTCGCTGGACAGCCCGGACAATAAGCGGGTGTTGAACTAGGGGCACGCTGGCGGTGCCGTTACTCCACGGCTCAACCTGCCCAATTGCGTGCAATGCGCTCTGCTAAACCCGTCATCCTGACGTGCGAGCCATGCGGCGCACCGCGCCGCTTGGAGACCTCGAAGGATGAACGGCCCCGATGCAGCCGGGCCGTCGCCCTTCGAGGCTCGCCGAAGAGGCGAGCACCTCAGGGTGACGGTGATAGTTCGTAGCCCGGATGAGCGAAGCGACATCCGGGATCTTTGCGAGCGGATTCCCGGGTATCGCTTCGCTCACCCGGGCTACGGCACCGCCCTGCTACGCGTTCTCCACGCCCGCCTCGTGCGGCGTGAACTGGTAGACTGACGAGCAGAACTCGCAGGTAACGACGACCTTGTCGTCTTTGACCATCGCAGCGCGGTCGTCGGGCGAGAAGCTCTTCAGCATGGACGCGACTGCGTCGCGCGAGCAGGAGCATTGCGCCTTCAGGGACAGCGGATTGAACACGCGCACGCCGCGCTCGTGAAAGAGGCGATAGAGCAGCCGCTCGCCGGAGAGCTCGGGATCGATCAGCTCGACGTCCTCGACGGTCTCGATCAGCGAGCGCGCCTCGACCCAGGCGTCGTCCTCGGCAACGCTGTGCACCTCGGCGCCGTCGGGTGCATCGCCGGGATGCAGATCCGCCTGCCGCGCGCGCTCCGGCGCCTTCGGCAAAAACTGCATCAGCATGCCGCCGGCACGCCAGCGATGCTTGCCGCCGTCGCTACTGCGCCACTCCTCGCCGACCGCAAGACGCACCTTGGTCGGGATCTGCTCGGAGCGCAGGAAATATTCGTGGGCGGCGTCTTCCAGGCTGCCGCCATCGAGCGCGACCAGGCCCTGGTAGCGGCTCATGTCGGGACCCTGGTCGATGGTCATGGCGAGATGGCCGCGGCCGAGCAGCGTGCCGGAATCGTTCGCCGTGCCGAGGCGCGAGGCGTCGTAGCGGGCATAGGCGCGCAGATGATCCGGTGCCTTGTAGTCGACGACCAGGAACGACACCGGACCGTCGGTCTGGGCTTGGAGGATGAAGCGGCCCTCGAATTTCAGCGCCGAGCCGAGCAGCGTCGCCAGCACGATGGCCTCGCCGAGCAGCTTGCCGACGGGCGCGGGATAATCGTGCTTGGTCAGGATGTCGTCGAGCGCAGGGCCAAGCCGCACCAGGCGGCCGCGCACGTCGAGCGCGTCGACCTCGTAGGGCAGCACGGCGTCGTCGACCGGAACGGCGGATGGCGCGCGAACCGGGCCTTCAGGCCCGGTTTTCATGTCAGGGGATTGGAAAACCATGGCGCTTTATCTGGGGTCGGAGAGCGGGGAATGGAAGGGGGGAGTGTTCCGGAGGTCGCTATGATTGCACAACGATACCGCAAATTAGGTGTCGTCCCGGCGAAGGCCGGGACCCATACCGCGTGATCTCTCTTGTGGCGGGCAAGCGGAGGCCCGCGGTCTTCGCCAAACCGATATTCGTGGTTATGGGTCCCGGCCCCCGTGCGCAATTGCGCACTAGGCCGGGACGACAACTGAATCACTTCACCGCGTCGAAGCACCAGGCCAAAATGCCCTTCTGCGCGTGCAGGCGGTTTTCGGCCTCGTCGAACACGACCGATTGCGGGCCGTCGATCACCTCGTCTGTGACCTCCTCGCCGCGATGGGCGGGCAGGCAGTGCATGAACAGCGCGTCGGGCTTGGCCAGCGACATCAGCTTCGAATTGACCTGGTAGGGCTTGAGCACGTTGTGGCGGTGCTCGCCTTCCTTGTCGCCCATCGACACCCAGGTGTCGGTAACGACGCAATCGGCGCCCTTCACGGCGGCCTCGGGATCGGTGCCGAGCACAATCGGCGCACCGGTGGCCTTGATGAAGTCGCGCATCGCCTTCTTCGGCGCGAGCTCCGGGGGCGTTGCGACATTGAGCTGGAATTTGAAGCGCTCGGCGGCATGTGCCCAGGACGCCAGCACGTTGTTGTCGTCGCCGGTCCAGGCCACCGTCCGGCCCTCGATCGGGCCGCGATGCTCCTGATAGGTGAGGAGGTCCGCCATCACCTGGCAGGGATGCGAGCGCCGCGTCAGGCCGTTGATGACCGGCACGGTCGCATTCGCCGCAAGCTCCAGCAGCGCATCATGGTTGAGGATGCGGATCATGATGGCATCGACATAGCGCGACAGCACGCGTGCGGTGTCGGCGATGGTCTCGCCGCGGCCGAGCTGCATCTCGGCGCCGGTGAGCATGATGGGCTCGCCGCCGAGCTGGCGCATGGCGACGTCGAACGAGACGCGGGTGCGCGTCGAGGGACGCTCGAAGATCATCGCCAGCGTCTTGCCTTCGAGCGGCTTAACCGGCTGATGCGCCTTCTGCTTCGCCTTCATGGCGGAGGAGGCGTCGAGCATGCTCTTGAGCTCCGACAACGGCAGCTCGTTGATATCCAGGAAGTGCTTCGGCGACTTGCTCATCAGCTTGCCGCCCGCTTGGTCTGGCTGGACGAGATCGCAGCGCAGGCGCGCTCCAGCCGCACGACGCTGTCCTCGATCTCGGCTTCGGTGACGATCAAGGGCGGCAGGAAGCGCACGACATTGTCGCCGGCGCCGACCGTCAGAAGTTTTTCATTGCGCAGGGCCGCAACGAGATCGCCCGAGGGCACCACGGCCTTGATGCCGATCAAGAGGCCCTCGCCACGCACCTCGCTGACGACGTCAGGGTGACGATCGATCACGGAGGCGAGCTTCTGCTTGAGCAGCAGCGACATCTTCTGCACGTGGTCGAAGAAGCCAGGCTTGAGCATGACGTCGAGCACGGCATTGGCAGCCGAGATCGCCAGCGGATTGCCGCCGAAGGTCGAGCCGTGCGAGCCGGGGCCCATGCCGGCCGCCGCCTCCGCGGTCGCCAGCACCGCGCCGATCGGGAAGCCACCGCCGAGCGCCTTGGCGAGCGACATCACATCGGGTGTAACGCCCGTGCGCCGATGGGCGAAGAGATCGCCGGTGCGGCCCATGCCGGTCTGCACCTCGTCGAAGGCGAGCAGCAGGCCCTTCTCGTCGCAAAGTTGGCGCAGCGCCTTGAGGAAGGCGGGCGTCGACGAGCGCACGCCGCCCTCACCCTGGATCGGCTCGACCAGGATGCCGGCAGTCTGCGGACCGATCGCCTTCTTCACGGCTTCGATGTCACCGTGCGGGACCTGGTCGAACCCGTCCATCGGCGGACCGAACCCTTCGAGATATTTTGCAGATCCCGTCGCGGCCAGCGTCGCCAGCGTACGACCATGGAAGGCGCCCTCGAAGGTGATGATGCGGTAGCGCTCCGGTTGGCCCTTGGAGAAGTGATGATGGCGGACCAGCTTGATCACGCCTTCCAGCGCTTCGGCGCCGGAATTGCAGAAGAACACGAAGTCCGCAAAGCTTTCCTGGCACAGACGCGCGGCGAGTTTCTCGCCGTCCGGGCTCTGGAACAGGTTCGACATGTGCCAGAGCTTGGTCGCCTGCTCCTGCAGCGCCTTGACCAGCGCGGGATGGGCGTGGCCGAGCGCGTTCACCGCGACGCCCGAGGTGAAATCGAGATAGCGCTCGCCATTGGTCGCGATCAGCCAGCAGCCTTCGCCGCGCTCGAAACCGAGGTCGGCCCTGGCGAAAACGGGGAGCAAATGCGGCGCGGCGCTGTTAGTCATGACGATCACTTGATGTTGCGGACGGCCTGAACGCGCTCACGCAGCGCACCATTGACCGGCCCGGAAAACGAAACGTGCCGCCTTTTAAGGGCGGCACGTGACACTATCTTATGCCGGGTAGAACGGGTGTCAATGCCGCCCGAAAGCCCCGCGAAACGCTGAATCCGTAGTCTTGCGGTGCCGGATTTGCGGGGTTTTTGCCACGGAACATGTGGAAGCGAGTCGGCTGACTCTTGCGCGTGAGTCACGCCATATTGTAGCGTTTGGCTTGTCAGATACGACATCTCGTGCAGCAGTTCTGATCCTCTAAGTCCTCATGTACCGGCGTAAACGTTCGGGCGTTCTGGTTACGCCCGGCGAGCCTTAAGGGATTCTGGCGGCACGGGTTTTTCGAGGCTTAGGCATTCGCCGCAAGGCGCCAGGACGGCAGCCGCACGGCGAGGGAAAGGGTGCAATGACGGTTTTGACCTGGTCCGACGATCGCGTCGAGCAGCTGAAAAAGCTCTGGGAGGCCGGATTGTCGGCCAGCCAGATCGCAGCCGAGCTCGGCAACGTGACCCGTAATGCCGTGATCGGCAAGGTGCACAGGCTCGGCCTGTCCGGCCGCGCCAAGAGCCCCTCATCGGCAGCTCCCCGGCCGCGCAAGGCGCGTCCGGCTCAGCACATGATGCGGGTCAGCCGCCCCATCGCACGCGGCAACACCGCGCTGGCGCAGGCCTTCGAGGTCGAGGTCGAGGCTGAACCCGTGACCTACGACAACGTGGTGCCGATGAGCCAGCGGCTGTCGCTGCTCGAGCTGAACGAGGCGACCTGCCACTGGCCGGTCGGCGATCCCTCGAGCCCGGATTTCTTCTTCTGCGGCGGCAAGGCGCTATCGGGCCTGCCCTACTGCGCCCAGCACTCGCGCGTGGCGTATCAGCCCGCGGCGGACCGCCGTCGCGCACCGGCGAAGCCTGGCACGCGCTGAGTTTGTTCTGAGATCAAGAAGCAGCCGTCACACGATGACGGCTCAATACCCGATGTCGTCCCGGACAAGCGCGCCCCAAGCGCGCGCAGATCCGGGACCCATAGCCACCGCAAGATGTGGTTACGGGGACTCGGAGTTACCCTTTCGCGCAACAACTACGCTCTGTGGTTATGGGTCCCGTATCTGCGCTCACGCTTGTCCGGGACGACACCGATGTTGTGGCGGCAGCTCTCTAAACCAGCTTACGTCTGCTCCGCCTTCGCAAAGCGATCGTCGAGCGCATAGCCGGCGCCGCGGACGGTGCGGATCGGGTCCTGCTCGCGGCCGAGATTGAGCAGCTTGCGCAGGCGGCCGATATGGACATCGACGGTGCGCTCATCGATGTAGATGTCGCGGCCCCAGACGCTGTCGAGCAGCTGCTCGCGCGAGAACACGCGGCCGGGATGCTCCAGGAAGAACTCCAACAGGCGATATTCGGTCGGGCCGAGATCGATCGGCCGGCCCGAGCGCGCGACGCGGCGCTTGTCGCGATCGAGCTCGATGTCGCCGTAGGCGAGCACGGTGGCGAGCCGCTCAGGGCTCGCGCGCCGCAGGAGGCCCTTCACGCGCGCCAGCAGCTCCGGCACCGAGAACGGCTTGACGATGTAGTCGTCGGCGCCGGTCGCAAGCCCGCGCACCCGCTCGCTCTCCTCGCCGCGCGCGGTGAGCATGATGATGGGAAGCTGCTTGGTCTCGGGACGGGTGCGCAGCCGCCGACACAGCTCGATGCCCGAGAGGCCCGGCAGCATCCAGTCGAGCACGATCAGGTCGGGGATGTGCTCCTTGAGGCGGGTGTCGGCATCGTCGCCGCGCATCACCGTCTCGACGTCATAGCCGTCGCCTTCGAGGTTGTAGCGGAGAAGCTCGGTGAGAGCTTCCTCGTCCTCAACCACCATAATGCGTGCGCCCATGGTTGTCGTCGCTCCTTAAGTCTTCAGGTATTCGGGACCGTCGTGGCGAAGGTCGTCATGTCGCCCTTCGGCCGCTTGTCGGTGATGGCCTGGCCCTCGATCATGTAGAACACGGTCTCGGCGATGTTGGTGGCGTGGTCGCCGATCCGCTCGATGTTCTTGGCGCAGAACATCAGATGGATGCAGAACGAGATGTTGCGCGGATCCTCCATCATGTAGGTGAGGAGCTCGCGGAACAGCGAGGTGCAGATGGCGTCGACTTCCTCGTCGCCCTTCCACACCGCCATCGCCGCCGGCAGATCGTGCGCGGCATAGGCGTCAAGCACCGACTTGACCTGCTGCTGCACGAGGTCGGTCATGTGCTCCAGGCCGCGGAACAGTTTCAGCGGATGGAAGTCGGCATCGAGCGCGGCGACGCGCTTGCCCATGTTCTTGGCGAGGTCGCCGATGCGCTCGAGATCGGTCGCAACGCGCATGGCGCCGACGATCTCGCGCAGATCCACCGCCATCGGCTGGCGGCGGGCGATGGTGAGCACAGCGCGCTCCTCGATCTTCTTTTGCAGCGCATCGAGCTCGGCGTCGATGGTGACGACGCGCTGGCCGAGCGCGACGTCGCGGCGGATCAGCGCGTCGACGGAATCGACGATCATGCGCTCGGCGATGCCGCCCATCTCGGCGACCAGGCGGGTGAGCTCCTGGAGGTCGGTGTCGAAGGCCTTTGCGGTATGTTCAGAAGCCATGTCGCGTCTCCTCAGCCGAACCGGCCGGTGATGTAGTCCTGCGTGCGCCGGTCGCTCGGCGACGTGAAGATCTTGCTGGTGTCGTCGAACTCGATCAGCTCGCCGAGATACATGAAGGCGGTCTTGTCGGAGACGCGCGCCGCCTGCTGCATGTTGTGGGTGACGATCGCGATCGTGTAGTTCTCGGACAGTTCCTGGATCAGCTCCTCGACCTTGGCGGTCGAGATCGGATCGAGCGCCGAGCAGGGCTCGTCGAACAAGATCACCTCAGGCCGCACCGCGACGGTGCGGGCGATGCAGAGGCGCTGCTGCTGGCCGCCGGAGAGCGACAGGCCCGAGGCGTTGAGCTTGTCCTTGACCTCGTTCCACAGCGCGCCCCCGCGCAGCGCCTTCTCGACGCGGTCGTCCATCTCGGACTTCGAGATCTTCTCGTAGAGGCGGATGCCGAAGGCGATGTTCTCGTAGATCGTCATCGGGAACGGCGTCGGCTTCTGGAACACCATGCCGACGCGGGCGCGCAGCAGGTTCAGGTCCAGCTTGGGGTCGAGGATGTTGGTCTGGTCGAGCATCAGCTGACCGGTGACGCGCTGGCCCGGATAGAGGTCGTACATCCGGTTGAAGATGCGCAGCAGGGTCGACTTGCCGCAGCCCGACGGGCCGATGAACGCCGTGACGCGGTTGGCGCCGAGCGTCAGGTTGATGTTCTTCAGCGCGTGGTGCTCGCCGTAATAGAAGTTGAGGTTGCGCACCGTCACCTTTGCGGGCGCTTCCGGCAGCGGCTGCTGTGAGGCCAGATGGGCGTTGGAACTCACGGATACGGAAAGATCGGTCATTTTGCAGTCCTCTCGGCGCCGAGGATGCGCGCGCCAATGTTCAGGGCAAGCACGGTGATCGTGATCAGCAGCGCGCCGCTCCAGGCGAGCTGCTTCCAATAGGCGTAGGGGCTCTGCACGAAGTTGTTGATGGTGACCGGCAGGTTCGCCATCGTCTTGTTCAGGCCGAGGCTGAAGAACTGGTTCGACAGCGCGGTGAAGAGCAGCGGCGCGGTCTCGCCGGCGACGCGGGCGGTGGCAAGCAGCACGCCGGTGATGAGACCCGAGCGGGCCGCACGATAAGCGATACGCTTGATCACCAGCGAGCGCGGCAGGCCAAGCGCGGAGGCCGCCTCGCGCAGCGCGTTCGGCACCAGCAGCAGCATGTCCTCGGTCGTGCGCAACACCACCGGGATGACGATGACGGCGAGCGCGAGCGCGCCCGCAATCGCCGAGAATCCGCGCATCGGCACCACCACCGCACCGTAGATGAACAGGCCGATGATGATCGAGGGCGCCGAGAGCAGGATGTCGTTGATGAAGCGGATCACCGAGGTCAGGCGGTCGTTGCGGCCGTATTCGGCGAGATAGGTGCCGGCGAACAGGCCGAGCGGCGCGCCGATGCCGACGCCGATCACGGTCATGATGATCGAACCGACGATCGCATTGCGCAGACCGCCTTCGGTCGAGCCCGGAGGCGGCGTGTCCGCGACGAATATCTCGAGGTTCAGGCCTGCCAGCCCGTTGTAGAGCAGGGTCATCAGGATCAGCGCGAGCCAGGTGACGCCGAAAGCGGCGGCACCGATGCAGAGCCCGCGGACGATGATGTCCTTGCGGCGGCGACGTACGTAGATCGGGTTCATGTCACTTCCCCGCCTTCTTTTCCAGACGCAGCAGCATCAGCCGCGCGGCCGCGAGCACGAAGAACGTCAGCACGAACAGCAAGAGGCCGAGCAGGATCAGGCCGGACTGGTGCAGGCCGTCGCTCTCGGCGAACTCGGATGCGATCGCCGCCGAGATCGTCGTGCCGGGCGCGAAGATCGAGGACGATATCCGGAACGAGTTGCCTATGATGAAGGTCACCGCCATGGTCTCGCCGAGCGCGCGGCCCAGCGCCAGCATGACGCCGCCGATGATGCCGACGCGGGTGTAGGGGATCACCACACTGCGGACGACTTCCCAAGTGGTGCAGCCGACGCCGTAGGCGGCTTCCTTCAGCACCGGCGGCACGGTCTTGAACACGTCGACCGAGATCGAGGTGATGAAGGGCAGCACCATGATGGCGAGGATCAGCGCCGCATTGAACAGGCTGAGATAGGACGGGGGACCAGCGAAGATCGCTCCGAGCACAGGAACGCCGTCAAAGATCTTGATCATGAAGGGCTGGAACGTGTTGGCCAGGAACGGGCCCAGCACGAAGAAGCCCCACATGCCGTAGATGATCGAGGGGATGCCGGCGAGCAGCTCGACCGCCATGCCGATCGGGCGGCGCAGCCATTGCGGGCACAGCTCGGTGAGGAAGATCGCAATGCCCAGACCAACCGGGATGGCGATCAGCATCGCGATGAAGGAGGTGACGAGCGTGCCGTACATCGGCCCGAGGGCACCGAGCACGGGCGGATCGGCCGACGGCGCCCAGCGTTGCGTCCACAGGAAGGAGATGCCGTACTCCTTCATCGCCGGGAAGGCGCCGACGATCAGCGAGATGATGATGCCGCCGAGGATCAGCAGCACCGAAATCGCGGACAGCCGCGTGATCCAGTAGAAAGTGAGATCGCCGAGCTTGAACGCGCTCAAGGCCTTGGCGCGATCATACGGTCCGGCGGCATCAATTACGTTGCTCTCGACAGCCATCTCAGCCACGCCGATCCCCTGTACCCGTTATTTCTATACGCTTGTTGTTGGTGGCGGTCCCGTGCCCCGGATGCGGTGCAGCGCGAAGCGATGCGCCGCTGATCCGGGGCCTAGTGCTTGTGGGTCCCGGCTCGGCGGAGCGGCATTTCATGCCGCACCGCGTCCGGGACACGAGAGCTCTACTTAGCTCTTGATCTCGGCAGCCCAGGTCTTCTCGATCAGGGTCACGACGCCTTCGGGCATCGGGATGTAGTCGAGCTCTTCAGCCGCCTTGCCGCCGTTCTTGAAGGCCCAGCGGAAGAACTTGATGGCTTCCTGCGAGGCCGCCTTATCGGTGGCTTCCTTGTGCATGAGGATGAAGGTCGCCGCGGTGATCGGCCAGGACTTGTCGCCGGGCTGGTCGGTCAGGATGACGTAGTAGCCGGGCGCCTTGGCCCAGTCGGCGTTGGAGGCGGCCGCCTGGAAGGCCTCGACGGTCGGCTGCACCGGCTTGCCGGCCTTGTTGACGAGACCGGTGTAGGTCAGCTTGTTCTGCTTGGCATAGGCGTACTCGACGTAGCCGATCGAGTTCTTGGTCTGGCTGATGTTGCCCGACACGCCTTCGTTGCCCTTGGCACCGACGCCGACCGGCCACTCGACCGCGGTGCCCTCGCCGACCTTGCTCTTCCAGTCCGCGCTGGCCTTGGCCAGGTAGTTGGTGAAGTTGAAAGTGGTGCCCGAACCGTCCGAGCGGCGAACCACGGTGATGGCTTCCGACGGCAGCTTCACATTCGGATTGAGCTTCTTGATCGCGGCGTCGTCCCACTTGGTGATCTTGCCGAGATAGATGCTGGCCAGCGTCTCGCCGTCGAACACCATCTCGCCGGGCTTCACGCCTTCGATGTTGACGACGGGAACGATGGCGCCCATCACCATCGGCCACTGGACGAGACCGTCCTTCTCGAGCTGCTCGGCCTTGAGGGGCGCATCGCTGGCGCCGAAGGTCACGGTCTTGGCCTGGATCTGCTTGATGCCGCCGCCCGAGCCGATCGACTGGTAGTTCAGACCGTTGCCGGTCTCCTTCTTGTAGGCGTCAGCCCACTTGGAATAGATCGGGAACGGGAAGGTCGCACCGGCACCCGTGATATCGGCAGCAAAGGCCGCCGTCGTCGTTGCGGCGACCAAGCCGGCAGCGACGATCGTTTTGATGAAATTCATGCTGGTCTCCATACAGGGGAGCGAAGCGCCATCCGCGCCCGATCGCGCTCCCCGCGCCCGCCCCTTTAGGAGCGGTCGGCTGTGCTTTTACGAAGGTTTCGTGACAGTCGGATGACACCACCAAGCGATTGAAATCGCTTGAGTTTCAGATCTGAACCGGGGGCTTCGCCTGGGGAAAACAGGCGGTAAAGGTAGCCCCCTGCCGGGGCACGCTTTCGATCAAAAGCCGGCCGCGATGACGGTTAAGAATATGTTTCACCAGCGATAATCCGAGCCCGGTGCCGCCCTGCGAACGGCTGTCGCCGACGTCGACCCGGTAGAACCGCTCGGTCAGCCGCGGCAGGTGCTCGGGCGCGATGCCGGGGCCGAAATCGCGGACCATGACCCGGATTTCCTGAGTTCCATCAGCGGCGGCGCTTGATGTCAGCGACACGATGACGCGTCCGCCCGAGGCGCCGTATTTGAGCGCATTTTCGATCAGGTTCTCGAACAGGCGGAGCAGCTCCTCGCGGTCGCCCGCGATCATCACCGGCGGCTCCGGCAGATGGATCTCGACCTCGACCTGACGTTCGCGCGCCAGCGGCTCCAGCCCGTCGGCGACCTGGCGGATGATCGGCAAGAGGTCGACCAGGGTGTCGGGCCGGACATGGGCCGACAGCTCGACCCGCGACAGCGAGAGCAGATCGTCGATCAGGCGCGCCATGCGGGTGGCCTGGTTGTGCATGATGCCGAGGAAGCGTTCCCGCGCCTTGGGATCGTCCTTGGCCTGGCCCTGCAGCGTGTCGATGAAGCCCGACAGCGCGGCGAGCGGCGTACGCAGCTCGTGGCTGGCATTGGCGACGAAGTCGGCGCGCATCTCCTCGACCCGGCGCAGCGGCGTCTGGTCGTGGAACGTCATCAGCATGCATTTGTCGGCGCCGCCGAACGAGGTCGGCACCGGCACCGGCGTGATGATCAGCTCCATCCAGCGATCGACCGGGACGTGGTCGAGATAGGTCGCGCGCCGCGGCTCCGTGGTTGCGATCGACTCGCGCAGCGCCGTGATGATCTCCGGCGAGCGCAGCGCGAACTGGGCAAGCTCATTCCGCCGCAGCGCCGGCGCGAGCTGGGCGGCTGCGGCATTGAGATGGATGACGCGGCCGGCGCGGTCGAGCAGCACGGCCGGATCCGGCATGCCGGCGACGACCGCGGCCACCGCGGCGCTCTCGACCGGGTTGATGCGCCTGACATCGTCGCGCGAGGCGGCGGGATCGTGCAGTCGCCAAGGGATCAGCGCCGCGGCGGCGATGCAGAGGAACACGGCAATGGCGTGCAGCGCCGACAATTCCCCGAGCGAGACCACCACCGACAGCGCCAGCGCCGCGGCGATCAGGATGATGGTCGAGTGCCGCAGCCGGTCGGACCAGGGCTGGGCAGCGGGAGAAGAAGGGGCGTCAATCGCCATCGGGCGGGCTTCTCCTGGAGGACGTGTCCTAACGGCCTTGTCTTAGGGGCCTTATCTTAAAGGCTTGGCGCCGGTCAGACGCCGCCGTCGCTGCGCTCTCTCACATAGGCGGCTTCAGGCGCCGGGCCGGGGTCGAGCTTGAGCGCCGCCTGTTGCAAGCGCTTCGATCGGGCACCGATTATAACTTCGCGAAACGTCAGCAAGATTACAGATATGACGAAGGGGGACAGATAATAGAGCACGCGGAACAGGAGCATGCCGCCGAGGAGCTCTTCCCGGTCCATCTGCCAGAGGCCGACCAGCATGGCGGCGTCGAACACGCCGAGGCCCCCGGGCGAGTGGCTGGCAAAGCCGAGCAGGGTGGCCGAGACGAAGATCACCGCGACCACGACGAAGCCGAGATTGGGCTCGTCCGGCACCAGCACGTACATCGCCAGCGCGCAGAAGCCGAGGTCGATGATGCCGATCGCGATCTGGAGCAGCGTCAGCGGTCCGCCCGGCAGCACCACGGTCCAGGGCCCGCGGCCGACCACGCGCGGCTGGGTCCAGACCCAGACCACATAGGCGACAAGCGCCATGATGATCATCAGCGCCAGCGTCCGGTTCAGCCAGGGCGGAAGCTGGTCGATCGAGGCGGCCGCCTCCGGATGGTAGGAGATGCCGAGGCCGAGCACGGCGGCATTGCCGAGCCAGAAGGTCAGGCCGGCGAGGAAGCAGATCTTGGCGACATCGATCGCGTTCAGCCCGTAGGCCGAATAGATGCGATACCGCACCGCGCCGCCGGTGAAGACGCTGGCGCCGACATTGTGGCCGATCGAATAGCTGGTGAAGGCGGCAAGCGCGTTGATGCGGTAGGGCACGTGGGCGTGACCGATCGCGCGCGTGGCGAACAGGTCGTAGAAGGTCAGGGTGAAATAGCCGGCAGCGACGAACAGCGCGGCCATCGCAATCTGGCTCGGCTCGGTGCTCTTGATCGCTTCGAGGACCTCGTTGACATCGATGCCGCGCAGCATGTGGTAGAGCACATAGCAAGCGATGCCGATGACCGCGACGCTGATCACAACGCCAAGCTTATGCAGGATTTGCTTCTGGCGCAGAAACGTCATCGCCCTGCGTATGGCTTCCAGCATCTAGACCTCGAACAACACTTCAGCGGCCAGGACGGCCGGCGAATGGGCGAACGACGCACAGGCGCTCGACGGCCCCTCACCGCCGGCTCCGGCATCGCGCATGCCCCCCGCCTCTCCACTAGCGCGTTTCGGCGCGGAGTGGAATTCGGCAATTCGAACAAAAACACGTGCATTCAATGTTTTAGGCAGGTTGCGAGCTCCCGGTGCACGGTTTGGCGCTTTCGGCGGCAAGGCTTGACGCGAATCTCCGTGGCAATCCTGCGCAGTCGCCATGAAGTTTTGATGATTTCGGCCGCACAATGTTCCTTCACGCCTTAAGCCGAAATCAATCTATGGGCCGCGCCGGCCTGTTGAAAGAGGGGCGAAGGGCCGCGTTGTGCACGGGGCTTGCTGGTGCACTGCAGCGCAGCATTCCGATTCCGGAAATTAGCCCACGCCACGGCGGAGGTGCACTCCCTCTCCCGCTTGCGGGAGAGGGTTGGGGTGTCTCCGAAATCGAGAATCCCCAAGAGGAGAGACCTCGGCTTGTTCCAGAACGGCGGCCAACTGGCCGCCGAATGCCGACCTCTCCGGCAAGCGGGAGAGGTTCAGAAGGTCGTCTCCGTCACGCCGCAAGCTGCGGACGCACTGCCTCGATCCCGGCAATCCAGCCGGCGACGGAGCGGCCGATCGCCTCGGGATGATCCTCCTGGAGGAAGTGCAGCCCGGCTCCGAGATGTACATGCGCGCAATGCTTCAGCGAGCGAGCGAACCGCTCGGCGAATTCCGGAGCGACGAGTGCACCGGGCGTGCCCGAGAACAGCAGTTTTGGATAGGACGAGGCAGCGAGCGCGGCATGCGCGGATTGCAGCGTCGCGTAGACGTCGGCAGGCTCGCCTGCGATCGGCAGCTCGCGGGGAAAGGCGAGAACGGGACGGCGGCTCTCCGGCGTCGTGAATGGCGCGCGATAGGGCCCCATCTCATCGTCGCTGAGCTTGCGCACGATGCCACCGGGCAGCACGCGTTCAACGAATGCGTTGGCCTCGAGGATCATGGCCTCGCCCTCGCCCGGCGTCCTGAATTTGCGGAACGCAGCCCTCGCCGCCTCGGCGTGGTCCTGCTCCTCCGCGACCTCGGTGTGGTGAAAGTCCTGCCAGGTCGGCATCGGCCGGATGAACTCCATGAAGGCAAGGCCGCGCACGAAGTCCGGCCGGCGCGCGGCGAGATGAAAGGCGAGCGCTGTGCCCCAGTCCTGCGCGACGAGATAGGCCGAGGAGACGCCGAGCCCGTCGATCAGCGCATCGAGATAGCGGACGTGATCGAAGAAGCGATAGGCGATGTCGGGCTTGCCGGATTGACCGAAGCCGATCAGGTCGGGCGCGACACAATGCGCGACCGGCGCCACCAGCGGCAGGATGTTGCGCCAGATGTGCGAGGACGTCGGATTGCCGTGCAGGAATAGCGCGATCGGCGCATCCTTCGCGCCCGTCTCGCGATAGGCCATGCTGCTTCCCAGGATTGATGCGTTTCGGATTTCGATCTCGGCTGGCTTGCTCATGTCATCTCCTTGAACACGGTTTTGAAGGCGATGGTCTTGAAGCGTTCGAGCGCGTTGGGATTGCGGTCGACCTTCATGCGCAGGATCGCGCCCTGCCAGGACGCGAGCAGGAAGTCGGCGAGCTCCTCGGGCTCGAAATCGGATGCGATCTCCCCGCGTGTCTGTGCATCGGCGATGCAGGCGGCGAAGGGCGCACGCCACTCCGCAAAGATTTCTGTGAGACGCACACGCAGCAGTTCGCTGCTGCCTGATGCCTCCAGGCTGAGATCGCCGATCAGGCAGCCGCGGCCATAGCCATCGGCCTCCAGACGGCCGGTGATGATGTCGAGGTAGCGCCGCAGCCGCGCGCGCGGCGTCAGCGAGGCGTCCTCTAGCGCTTCGGCGACCAGCCCTCTTGTGACGTCGAAATAGCGGTCGAGCACCTCCGAGGCGAACGCCTCCTTGGAGCGGAAATGGTTGGTGAAGGACCCCTGCGGCGCGCCCGCAGCAGCGGTGACGTCGCGCACGCTGGTGCCGTGATAGCCGGTGCGGAACATGACCTTCAGGCCGGCGTGGAGGATGGCGTCTTTGAGCGAGGGCTTGGGCATGAGTACGTATTATTGTCAAGCGTGACATCGCGCTTCGACGATTGTCGTGCCAGCCGGGCGATTTACGCGATGTCGAGGGGCTGTCCGGGCGAACCGACGTCTCAGGCCGGCGGCGCGGTCCGCGCGACCACCCGGTCGCGCAGCCAGGCGCCGATGGTGCAGCCGACGAGGTAGCAGGCGAACATGATCAGGCCGAGGTCGAGCCAGTAGCCGAAGCGGCCGGGAACGACATGGGCAAACGAGGCCGCGACCAGGCCCGCGGCGAGCAAGGCGAGCCAGCGCGCGGTGACCTTCGAGGTGCCGTTGCCGCGCTGGACCACCGAAATCCAGCCCATGCAGAAGCCCAGCAGCACCGAACCGATCAGCCAGCCCATATGGAACGAGACGAGATAGGGCATCGTCACCTCACCAGAAATTCGATGCGGCGGTTCTGGGCCTTGCCGTCATCGGTGTCGTTGCCGGCGACGGGCTGCGTCGCGCCATAGCCGACCGCGCTGAAACGGCTGGCGGGCAGGCCAGCCTTGACCAGGTAGTCGATCACCGCCTGCGCCCGCTTCTCGGAGAGCGCCTGGTTGAAGGAATCCTCGCCGTCGGCATCGGTGTGACCTGCAACCTCGATATTGGCGTTAGGGCAGCGCAGTGCCGTCTCGATCAGATGATCGAGGATGCCGGCGGAGTCCGGATCGATGTCGGCGCGCTTGGCCGCGAAGCGGATCTTGCCCTTGCCAAGAAGCTCGGAGAACAATTGCTGGCAGACCGTGCCGTCGACCGGGCCCGGCGCCGGCTTCACTGTGATCTCCGGCTTGTACTGCCAGGTCTTGGGAAAATCCTTGCCGAGGCCGGCGCGGATGTCGTTGGCGGCGCCTTCATAGAGCGCATCGCCCGACAGCTTCACCTCGCGGTCGGAGACGACGAGCGTGCCGGTCGACAGCCGCGACAGCGCCCCGAGCGCCGCGACCACGGCGGGGTTGAACGAGGCGGGCGCGCCGATGCTGGCCTTGAGATTGTCGACGACCTTCTCGCCGAAGAACTTTCGCGACGCGCTGGTGGCGATCGCCCCGTGGACATTGTTGTCGGGGACGTAGCCGGTCAGCGTCACGGTTGCGGCAACCGGATCCTTGTAGGCCTGGAAGATGTAGGGCGGCGCCTTGATCTCGTTCGCGGCGATCGAGAACCCCTCGGGAAGATTCTTCAGCGCGGCCGCGATCGCCTCGCGACCGCCGAGCTCGCGCGCCATGCCCGACAGATTGACCTTGGTATCTGATATCGTGATCTTGCCGTCCTTGAGCTTGCCGATCTGGTCGAGCAGCAGCATCGCGGCCGCCTCGAAACGCGGCGGCGCGCCGCGTGCAAGACCCATCTGATCGGCCACCTCGACGCCGCCGACCTCCTTGCGCGCCGCCTCGGTCAGGCGGGCCTTCATCGACGGCAGGGGGGCGGAACCCGACAGCGTCACCCGCACCACGTCGCGCTCGGCATTCCAGACGAAGGGTTTGGCCTCGGGAACGAGGCGGGTCCGGTCGTCGACCAGGCGCACGCCCGGGACGAGCTCGACCGCCATCACCGCATCGCGACGCCCCTCCTCGGAAAAG
The DNA here is from genome assembly GCF_025200885.1 of Bradyrhizobium huanghuaihaiense. Lineage (NCBI taxonomy): Bacteria > Pseudomonadati > Pseudomonadota > Alphaproteobacteria > Hyphomicrobiales > Nitrobacteraceae > Bradyrhizobium > Bradyrhizobium huanghuaihaiense. The sequence goes on from NZ_CP104172.1 coordinate 9,327,372, forward strand.
GCGTCCGCGGCCAGACTGACGTCGCGGCCGTCCACCGCGATCCGGGTCTTGTCCAGAACGGTATCCTTTAGCGCCGCCGAGCTGCGGGCGGACAAATCCGCCTCGACCGGCAAGGTATTATTCCAGGCCGCAAATCCCCACATGACGACCAGGGGAATCAACCCCGGCCACCATTTGCTGGCCCACCTGAAAAGCTTCTGCATTCGACGACCCGAACTCTGGAACCGGAGACAAAACAAACCCTTGGCGGGCTGTCAAACCGGAAATCGTGCCCTTCCGAGGGCCCCGCGTGGACAATTGGAATAACTTTTTCTTCAAGGGTCCTTCCTTAGAGTTGAGGGCGGAATGCCCGGGGGTCGGCCAGCCTGCAATGAAACAACTCCGCAACAACGTGATCCGCGCCGGGCTGGGGGCGCTCTACTTCAGTGGTGCGCACCATCTGCTGCGTCCACTGCTCTCGGGCGTCGGCGCCATTTTCATGCTGCATCACGTGAGGCCCGCCCGCGAGGACGCGTTCCAGCCGAACCGGCATCTCGAAGTCACCCCTGAGTTCCTGCGCGCCACGCTGAGCCATCTGCGCACGCGCGACATCGACATCGTCAGCATGGACGAGCTGCATGAGCGGCTGGTGCAGGGCCGGTTCGACCGCCGCTTCGCCGCCTTCACGCTCGACGATGGCTATCGCGACAATCTGGACTATGCACTGCCGGTGCTGCGCGAATTTGACGCGCCTCTGGCGGTCTATGTCGCCAGCGATTTCGCAGAAGGCACCGGACGGCTGTGGTGGACCGCGCTGGAGGCCGTGATCGCCAGGGCCGAGCAGATCGAGGTCGAGATCGGCCATTCCGCGCTACGGCTCGATGCGACGACGCCGGCGGCGAAGCAGGCGACGTTCGACCGCCTGCACGACTGGCTGCGCGCGCTGCCCGGCGAGCATGATCTGGCCCGCGAGATCGCGGCGCTCTGCACCAGGCACGGTGTCGACATGGAAGCGCTGTGCCGCAGCCTCTGCCTGTCCTGGGACGAGATGAAGAGGTTCGCCGCCGATCCGCTGGTCACGATCGGCGCGCACACCATCAGCCATTGCAATCTCGCCAAGCAGGCGGAAGAGATCGCCGCGCAGGAGATGGCCGTGAGCCGCATGCGGATCGAGCGGGCGCTGGAGCGTCCCGTGCTGCATTTCGCCTATCCCTATGGTGACCGCGACGCCGCGGGCGAGCGTGAATTTGCGCTTGCCGCTTCCGCCGGATTCAAGACCGCGGTGACGACGCGGCCCGGCATGCTGTTCGCCGAGAACGCCGGCCACATGACTGCGCTGCCGCGCGTCTCGCTCAACGGCAACTACCAGGACACGCGGATTTTGCCGGTGCTGACCTCGGGCGCAGCAACGGCGATGTGGAACGGCTTTCGCCGGATCGCGGCGGCTTAATCGCCTCCGCTATCGCCACACCCTCAGCCGTCGTCCTGGCGAAGGCCAGGACGACGATGGATTGACTCCCTCCCCGCCCCGCCCACAACGGACGGCAACCAAGGGAGGAACCATGTTCAACGATCTGTTCTCGCTCAAAGGCCGCGTCGCGCTCGTGACCGGAGGCTCGCGCGGCATCGGCAAGATGATCGCGGCGGGATACCTCAGCGCCGGGGCTTCGAAGGTCTACATCACTGCGCGCAAGGCGGGACCGTGCGAGGCAACCGCGCAAGAGCTCACCGCGCAATATGACGGCGAATGCATCGCGTTGCCGATCGACATCTCCACCGTCGAAGGCTGCAACAAGTTGGCCTCCGAGATCGCCAAGCTGGAGCCGAAGCTCGACATCCTCGTGAACAATGCCGGCGCTGCCTGGGGCGCGGAGTTCGACGAATTCCCCGAGAGCGGCTGGGACAAGGTGATGGACCTCAACGTCAAGTCGCTGTTCTTCCTGACCAAGGCGCTGGCCAAGCCGCTGCGCGCGGCCGCCAGCGCAGAACGTCCGGCAAAGGTGATCAATATCGCTTCCGTCGACGGCATCTTCGTCAATCCGAGCGAGACCTACTCCTACGCCGCCAGCAAGGCCGCCGTGATCCACCTGACGCGGCGCATGGCGACGAAGCTGATCAAGGACAACATCAACGTCACCGCGATCGCGCCGGGCGCATTCAAATCCGACATGAACCGCGCCGCACGCGATCATGCGGACGAGGTCGCCAAGCGCATTCCGGCACGGCGGATCGGCACCGACGAGGATATGGCGGGCGTCGCAATCTATCTCGCCTCGCGCGCGGGCGATTACGTGGTCGGCAACACCATCGCCGTCGACGGCGGCGTGGTGTATGCGAATGCCGGGCTGGAGATCGCGGGGTAGGCGGCGCGCTGTTTGCGGCGCGGACGGTGCGCTCCCTCGCCCCGCTCTTGCGGGGAGAGGGTTGGGGTGAGGGGCTTCTCTCCCCACGGGAGATTGTCGCCGCACCTGTACCCCCTCACCCGGATCACATCTACGATGTGATCCGACCTCTCCCCGCAAGCGGGGAGAGGTGAAGGACCGCCTACGACTCGATCTTCACGTACTCGAAGTCACCCGGCTTGTTGTCGATGCCCACCTTCGGCGGCGAGATCCAGGACGCGAACTTGCCGGTTTCGGTGACGGGCTGCATCAGCGAGGTGATGAAGTCGCCGTCGGCAGTCGAGGGCAGCCATTCGTCCTTGCGCTTCGCCCAGGTCGCATCGTCGATCAGGATGCCGTCGGGCGTGGCATGCACGTCCTTGAACTCGCCGATGTGGCGGTGGAAGGCGACGTTGGGCAGGGTCAGCTTGAAATCGTAGCCCGCGGTTGAGATCACCTTGTTCCAGCGCAGCATGCCCTTGACGCAGTCCTGGCTGTAATCGTCGCGCAGGCGCATGTTGAGCGCGGTCAGTGCCGGCTCGTCGACCAGCTTGACCTCGCCGTTGATCAGCTTGAGCACCGGATAGGTGGAGTTCTTGAGTTGGTGATCGTCCTCGATCTGGGTCTCGTGATAGCGCCCCTTGATGCCGGCGTTGAAGGCGTTGGCCGCGTTGGTCGAGACCTCCGAGCCGAACAGGTCGAGCGACAACGTATAGTGCAGGTTCAGCTTCTTCTGGATGGTCGGCAGATCGATCACGCCGAGCGCGCGGACCTTGGCGATGTCGGTGGGATCGGTGATGCCGGCTTCGCGCATGGCGTCGCAGGTGCGCTGCACGACGCGGGTGATCCCGGTCTCGCCGACGAACATGTGGTGCGCTTCTTCCGTCAGCATGAAGCGGCAGGTGCGCGAGAGCGGATCGAAGCCCGACTGCGCCAGCGAGTGCAACTGCATCTTGCCGTCGCGGTCGGTGAAATAGGTGAACATGAAGAAGGACAGCCAGTCCGGCGTCGCCTCGTTGAAGGCGCCCAGCATGCGCGGCGCGTCGGCATCGCCGGAGCGGCGGCGCAGCAAATCATCCGCTTCTTCACGTCCGTCGCGGCCAAAATACTTCTGCAGCAAATAGACCATCGCCCAGAGATGGCGGCCTTCCTCGACATTGACCTGGAACAAATTGCGCATGTCGTAGAGCGAGGGCGCGGTCTTGCCGAGATGGCGCTGCTGCTCGACCGAGGCCGGCTCGGTGTCGCCCTGGATCACGATCAGGCGGCGCAGCATGGCGCGGTGCTCGCCGGGGACTTCCTGCCAGGCCGGCTCGCCATAATGCTCGCCGAAGGGAACGACGCGATTTTCTTCCTGGGGAGCAAGGAGAATGCCCCAGCGATAGTCGGGCATGCGAACATAGTCGAACTTGGCCCAGCCGCGCGGATCGACGGAGTAAGCGGTGCGCAGATAGACCAGCGATTCCTGGAAACCTTCCGGCCCCATGTCGCTCCACCAGTCCATGTAGCCGGGATGCCAGCCTTCGAGGGCCTTGAGCACCTGGCGATCTTCGGCGAGATTCACGTTGTTGGGAATCTTGGTCGAGTAGTCGACGTTCATGATGTTCATGTTCATGGCCGTGCTCCTTGCGCTCTCTTGTCCCGGACGCAGTGCGGCGCGAAGTGCTGCACTGCTGAGCCGGGACCTATTGCTCGGTCTGTGTGGGTCCCGGTTCTGCGTCGCACCGCTTCGCGCTGCGCCGCGCCCGGGACACGAAGATCGTTAAACCCGCGTCATATCGAATTTCGGCTTCTGGCCGCTGCCGTAGCGGCGCAGCGCGCCTTCCTCGCCGACCGCGTTGGGGCGCTGGAAGATCCAGTTCTGCCAGGCGGTGAGGCGGGCGAAGATCTTTGATTCCATCGTCTCGGGACCAACGAAGCGCAGGCTCGCTTCCATGCCGGTGAGGCTGTCGGGCGAGAAGCTGGCGCGCTCCTCGAGGAACACGCGGACCTCGTCGTCCCAGTCGATGTCGTCGAGCGCGAAGGTGACGAGGCCGAGCTCTTCCGCCTGCTCGGCATCGAGGGCGGTGCCGAGCGTTGCTTCGGCGCGCTCGACGTCGGAGGGATCGGCCTGGAAGCGCGATTCCAGCCGGGTCAGCCCGTGGCTCATCGGGTACGGACCGAAATTCATCGCGGAGAGCTCGATCGACGGCGGCGGACGGTTGTCGCCCTGGCGCGTGCCGATCAGCATGTAGGAGCGGTCGGCGGCGAAGACGAGCTCGGCCAGCGTGCCGGCAAAGCAGGAGCCGGGCTCGACCAGCGTCACCAGCGTGCGCGAGGTGACGTCGATGCGCTTCAGCACACGCTTCCAGTAATGCCTGATTTCGTTGACCAGCCAGTGCGCCTTGTTGGCTTCGAGGAAGGCGTCGTGCGCGAGCACATGGGCGCGGTCGCCATGGCTCTTGAACACCAGCATCGCGATCTCGAGCTCGTTGATGCGCAGATGCAGGATGGCGTCGTCGATCTCGCGCGCGACCTGGAGCGGCCAGAACGAAGCGCCCTGCGCCATCATGCCGTCGATGTCGGCGGGCGGCGCGGCCTCGGGGGCCTTGATCGAGATGGTGGCGATGCGAGCGGCGCGGTCGATGTCGACGCTGACGAAGCCGTATTGGATACCGCTCTCGCCTATGATGCGCTTGAGCGGGGAAAGCGCAATGCCCTTGCCGGTGCCCTTGCGCTTCGAGGCCGCCGCGAACTCCTTGGCACGCTCGGCGATCTTGCCTTCCAGCTTCGAGTTCGGCGCGATCTCGTCGACGAGACGCCACTGCACGGCGCGCTTGCCCTTCACGCCTTCCTCGATGGTGCAGAAGAAGTCGGCGTGGTCGCGGCGCACCTTGCGCTTGTCAACGACGCGGGTGAGGCCGCCTGTGCCCGGCAGCACCGCGAGCAGCGGCACTTCGGGCAGCGCGACAGCAGACGAGCCGTCATCGGCGAGGATGATGTGGTCGGTCGCGAGCGCCAGCTCATAGCCGCCGCCGGCGGCCGAGCCGTTCACGACCGTGATGAAGCGCTGGCCGGAATTCTCGGACGAATCCTCCATGCCGTTGCGAGTCTCGTTGGTGAACTTGCAGAAGTTGACCTTGTGGGCATGGGTGGAGCCCGCGAGCATGCGGATGTTGGCGCCGGCGCAGAACACGCGGTTCTTGGCGGAGCGCATCACCACGACCTTCACTTCCGGGTGCTCGAAGCGCAGCCGCTGGACCACGTCGGCGAGCTCGATGTCGACGCCGAGGTCATAGGAATTCAGCTTGAGCTGATAGCCCTCGAACAGGCCGCCATTCTCGTCGACGTCCATGGTCAGCGTCGCGACATCGCCGTCGACCGCGAGCTTCCAGTGCTTGTAGCGGGACGGTTCGGTCTGGAAATCGATGAATGTCGCGCCGCCTGCGAGGCGCCGATCTTCCCCGGCCATGGGCCACCCTTGAGCTTGATTATGCGTTCTGGCGTTTACCTTTAGATGCACAATAGTGCATCTTTTGGAAGGCGTCTAGCCCTTAACCGCTCATGCATGCACTTTGTTTCATGCGGATTGCTAGGACCGCACGATAGCGCCAAGCGCAATCCAGTCGGCCTTGGAGAGCTGGGGACGGCCGAGCTTGGCCTGCAGCAGCGCGGTCAGCGCCGGAATCGGAAAGCTCTCGACAAAGCCGTCGCCGCCGGCGGCCGCCTTGCGCGTGCTCAGCGCCCGCAGCTCGGCCTGCGCATCACCGAACAGCCGCGCGGCCGAGTGCAGCCTCTGCATCCGCAGCCGCAGATTCGCGTTGGCGATGTGGATGCAGGCGCGCAGCAGAATGCGCTCGCGGCCGCCTTGCGGCGCTGCGGCCCACACGGCCTCCAGCACCTCCTGCGATTCCCAGAAATAGCCGCGGTCGTTGAGCGCGAGCCCGTAGCGCAGCGCCGGATGCCGCGCCGGCACGTAGCCGCGGAAGGCCGAGGGTACCAGCGCCTTTGCCAGACGAAGCGTCTCGTAATCGGCGTCAACGCCGCCGGTCTCGCCCGGCACGTAGGCCCATCGCGGCCACGGCAGCGGACCGCTTGCATGTGAAGGCACATTCACAGATGTGCCTCCGCATAGTCATGCGGCGTGTCCCTGAAGTCCCTGGTCGTCGCGCAGGGCCGCTCTTGCAAATTGCTCAATCGCGTCAAGCGTCGCCCCCGGCGCTTCACGATGCGGGGAATGGCCCGCGTCTGAAATGACTTTAAAATCGACCGGACAATAGCACTCTTCCTGCGCAATTTCGACCTGGCGCAATGTCCCATATTGGTCGCCTGCACCTTGCAGGACCATGACGGGAACGCGGATGTAGGCGAGATATTCCGAGATGTCCCAGTCGCGGAATTTTGGATCGAGCCAGGCCCCGTTCCAGCCATGGAAGGCGTTGTCGACGTCCTTGTGCCAGCGCGCGAGCTTTGGCTTCAGGTCGGTCGTCTCGTAAGCCGTCTTGATCGCGGCGATGGACTTCACCGAGATGTCCTCGACGATGAAATGCGGTGCGATCAGCACAAGGCCGCTCAGGCGATGATCCTGATGCGCGCCGGCATAGATCGTCGCGATCGAGGCGCCGTCGGAATGGCCGAGCAACAGGCCGCGCTTGAACTGAATCGCGTCGAGCAGCTTCGGCAGCACGTCCAGCGCCTCGCGCTGCATGTAATCGAGCGGCCGCGGCAGCGTGACCGGGCTCGACTGGCCGTAGCCCGCACGCGAATAGACGAAGATGCCGGCGCCGGTCGCCTGCTGGAGTTTTTCCGGGAAGTCGCCCCAGAGGCCGACCGAGCCGAGGCCTTCATGCAGCATCACGACGATGGGTGCGTCGGCGGCCAGCGGCGCGAGCCATTTGTATTCGAGGCTGGCACTGCCGATGCTGAGGAAGCCGGTGGGGGTGAGGTTGGTCATGGTCGAAGTCCCATTCCTAGCCAAGGCCGAGATGCCCACCCTCCCCTGGAGGGGGAGGGTCGATTCACAGCGAGCGTAGCAAGATGTGAAGCGGGGTGGGGTGACAGTCTCTCCGCAGATGCAGTGCCCGCGTGGAGAGATCACCCCACCCCGTCACGCATCTCGCTGCGCTCGATCGCGTGCCGACCCTCCCCCTCCAGGGGAGGGTAAGCAAGTGCAGTTCGCACACTCAATTCGTCCCTTCCCGCAGCTTGAACCGCTGGATCTTCCCCGTTGCCGTTTTCGGCAGGGACTCCACCACGTCGATCCAGCGCGGATATTTCCACGGGCCGATCTTCTGCTTGACGTGCTCCTTCAGCGTCTCCTGCAGCTCCGTCGTCTTCGCACCGGGGCGCAGCACGACGAAGGCCTTCGGCTTCAAGAGTCCTTCCGGATCGGCCTCGGGCACGACGGCGGCTTCCAGCACTGCCGGATGCGTGATCAGCGCGCTCTCGACCTCGAAGGGCGAGACCCAGATGCCGGAGACCTTGAACATGTCGTCGGCGCGGCCGCAGAAGGTGTAGCGCCCATCCGCGTCGCGGATGTATTTGTCACCGGTGCGGGTCCACGGTCCCTCGAAGGTGCGGCGGCTCTTGTGTCGCTGGTTCCAGTAGCCCTCGCCGGCCGAGGGCGCATCGACCAGGAGCTCACCGACCTCACCATCCGCCACGTCCTGGCCGGCCTCGTTGACGAGCCGCACCGCGTAGCCCGGCACCGGCTTGCCGGACGAGCCGTATTTGATGTCGCCGGGCGCGTTCGACAGGAAGATGTGCAGCAGCTCGGTCGAGCCGACGCCATCGAGGATGTCGACGCCGAACCGCGCCTTCCAGTTGTTGCCGACGGATTCCGGCAGTGCCTCGCCGGCGGAGGTGCAGATGCGCAAGACGCCGCCGCCGCGCTCGCTCTTCATGGTCTCGTCGTTGAGCATGGCCGCGAACAGCGTCGGCACGCCGTAGAAGATCGAGGGGTTGTAGCGGTTCATCAGGTCGAACATGCGCGCCGGCGTCGGCCGCTCGCTGTTGAGGATCACGCTGGCGCCGACCGACATCGGAAAGGTCAGCGCGTTGCCGAGGCCATAGGCGAAGAACAGTTTTGCGGCGGACAGGCACACGTCGCTCTCGCGGATGCCGAGCACCTGTTTGGCGTAGGTGTCCGCGGTGGCCTGAAGATTCGAATGCAGATGGCGCACGCCCTTGGGCATGCCGGTCGAGCCCGACGAGTAGAGCCAGAACGCGGGCTCATCGGGGTGCGTCGCGGCGGTGGTGAACTGGTCGCTCTCGCCTGCGATCTCTTCAGCTAGTTGCTTGTGACCGTTCTGCTTGGCGCCGGACACCACGACATGCTCGAGATCCGGCATGCGGCCGACGACGTCCTTGATGACCGGATACAGCGCCTCCGACACGAACAGCACCCGCGCGCGGCAGTCGGCGAGGATGTAGGCGTACTGATCCGCCGTCAGCAGCGTGTTGAGCGGCACCGGCACGATGCCGGCGCGGATCGCACCCAGGAACACGATCGGGAAGTCGACCGTATCCAGCATGATCATCGCCACGCGCTCCTCGCGGCGGACGCCGAGCCGGCGCAGCATGTTGGCGGCGCGCCGGGTCTGTTGCTGGAGCTCGCCATAGCTGAGCCGCGAAACGGTGTCGTCGAAGACGAGCTTGTTGCCACGCCCCTCCTCGACGTTACGGTCGAGCAGCCAGGTCACCGCGTTATAGGATCCCTCGCTCACGGACATCTCTCCCGAATTTAGAATTATAATTCATAGAAAGACACTCCGGCGGCTTGCTGTCAATGCCAGCAGGCACTATGTTTCATTAAAACGCGCCGCAGGACACCTGCAAAGAAGGCTCATGACCGACAGTCCCGACGCCGAATCCCGCTTCCTTGAACAGCTCGGCCAGCGTGTGCGCACCATGCGCGCGCTGCGCGGCATGTCGCGAAAAGTGCTCGCCAAGGTATCGGGGATTTCGGAGCGCTATATCGCGCAGCTCGAGAGCGGCAAGGGCAACGTCTCCATCGTGCTGCTGCGCCGCGTCTCCGGCGCGATGGGCGCGCATCTCGAAGACCTGCTTCCCTCAACCGACCCGACGCCGGACTGGCAGATGTTTCGCGACCTCTTGCGCAAGGCGACGCCGGCGCAGATCGCGCAGGCAAAGGATCTGCTCACTGGCGGCAGCGCGTCCGCGCCGCGACGCGCGCCGTTCTGCGGCATCGCGCTGATCGGCCTGCGCGGCGCCGGCAAGTCGACGCTTGGGCGGATGTTGGCGAAGAAGATCGGCTGGAGCTTTGTCGAGCTCAACAAGGAGGTCGAGCAGCAGAACGGGCTCTCGGTCGCCGAGATCATTGCGCTCTACGGCCAGGAAGGCTTTCGCCGTATGGAGCAGGCGGCGCTGCAGCAACTGCTCGCGCGCAACGAGCTGATGGTGCTGGCGACCGGCGGCGGCATCGTCTCCGAGCCCTTGACCTTCGACCAGATCCTGTCGTCTTTCTACACGATCTGGCTGAAGGCCGAGCCCGAGGAGCACATGGCCCGCGTGCGCCGCCAGGGCGACCTGCGCCCGATGGCGGATGATCGCTCGGCGATGACGGAGCTGCGCAACATCCTGCTCAGCCGCGAGCCGCTGTATTCGCGCGCAACCGCAGTGGTGGATACGGCAGGACTGTCGGTCGATGCCGCGGCGGCGCGCCTGATCGATGCGGTGCGGCCGGTGCTGCAGAACGAAGCCCGTAGCTTCGGGCTGCGCAGTGTGGCGCTGTAGGGCAATCTCTCGCGGCACACTCCGCCGTCGTCCCGGCGAACGCCGGGACCCATACCGCGTGATCCATCGATTGCGCGCGCTGCCAATCCCGAACGACTAGCCTTCGCAAAACTTCTCCCTGTGGTTATGGGTCCCGGCCTTCGCCGGGACGACAGTAGAGTTTGTAGGCGCGTCGCGATGCCACTATATCAACGCCCAATAGCAAGCCCTGGGATCCATGATGACCGATAGCGACGTCGCAATCTCCATGTTCGAGCGGATCGGTGGCAGCGCCACGATCGATCGTCTCGTCGACCGCTTCTACGACCGCATGGACACGCTGCCGGAAGCGAAAATCATCCGCGCCATGCATGCGGCCGACCTCGGCCTGATCCGGGACGTGCTGAAGCGCTATCTCACCGAATGGACCGGCGGCCCGCGGCTCTTTACCCCCGAGAAGGGACACCCGCGGCTGCGACAGCGCCATATCGGCTTTGCCATCGGGGACGCCGAGCGCGATGCGTGGATGCTCTGCATGCGTGGCGCGATGGAGGAGACGGTGACAGACAGCGCCGCGCGGAAGGATCTCGATAGCGCGATATCAGGCCTCGCCGACTGGATGCGCAACCGGTGATGGCCCGTAGCCCGGATGGAGCGAAGCGCAATCCGGGAAGGTCTCGCCTGCCGTGAGATCCCGGATTTCGCTGCGCTCCATCCGGGCTACAAACTGCCGCACCGCTAGATCGACCAGTAATTCGGATGCTGGTAGGGCCGCGAGCGGTCGCCCCAATCGAACTCCTCGCCATCGAACTCGCAGGGGCCGCTGCTCAATTGCTCCGACGTCAGCTCGACCTGGAAGGCCTGGCGGGCCGGATCATATTTCAGCGCGCTCCACTGCACCGGATAATGGTGATGAGTGCCGAGCAGGCCGCCGGTCTTGATCACGGCGTAGGCGACCGTTCCGCTCACCTTGTCGAGCATCAACCGCTCGATCGTGCCGAGCTTCGTCCCGTCACAACCATAGACGGTGACGTGCTGCACGCGATCACTGGGAACCATGGTGTGTTGCATGGCGTGCTCCCTAGTCTTGTGTGGAGCGCATTATAGTCCCGTAGCCCGGATGAGCGAAGCGACATCCGGGTCTCGCGACCGCTTCCCGGGTATCACGGAGCCTGTCATCGGGCGGCGCTTCGCGCCGACCCGTTGGCCCACCCGGGCTACGGGGGCTACAGCAGCTGCGATCGCACCGCTTCCGCCCCCTCACGCAGCAGCGGCAGGAAGCGGTCGATCAGTTCCTGCGCCGGCACGCGGTCGACATGGGCGCCCATGTTGATGGCGGCGACGATCACGCCATCGTAGCGGCGGACGGGGACCGAGATCGAGCGGAAATGCGGCTCAGCCTCGCGGTCGACCAGCGCATAGCCCAGCGCACGGTCGGCGGTGATGCGCGCGAGCAGCGCCTTCGGGTCTGTCACCGTCTGCGGCGTCAGCGCCTCCCGCTTCATCGCCGTCAGGCGCGCGGTGAGATCGGCATCGTCGAGCCGGCCGAGCATGGCGCGGCCGACCGAGGTGCAGAAGGCCGGCAGGCGGTAGCCGATTTCCAGCCCACCCGAAAACATGCGCGCCGGGCTGCTGCGCGCAACGAACACGACGTCGTCGCCGTCGAGCAGCGCGAGCGAGGAGATTTCGTTCGCCGCAGTCGCGACGCGATCGAGCACCGGTTGCAGCACCGTGACGAGCTGGCTGGAGCGCAGGTACGACGCCGCCAGCGTCAGCACATGCGGCGTCAGCGAGAACAGTTTTCCGTCGCCACTGACGAAACCACCACGCTGGAGCGTGAACAGCATGCGCCGCGCCGTCGCGCGCGGAAGATCGGCAGCGCGGGCAAGATCGCTCAGCGTCATCGGGCCTGCGGTCGTGCCGAAGCATTGAAGCAGGCGCAGGCCGCGGTCGAGGGCCTCGACGAAATCCGTCGCCCGCTCGTCAGTCTCACTCCGCTTCAGCTTGGGCATGGTCTCAGGGACAATCCTGCAAAATAGTGCTTGCTGCCTTTCCAAGGCATGTCATAATTCGCCCATTCGTTCAATAGGCGAACAAACGCCACTCCACAAAGGATGCACTCGCCATGATGAGCCAGGAGCAGAACGACCTGATCACCCGCACCGGGCCGAAGGACCCCTGCGGAAAGCTGATGCGGAGCTACTGGCAGCCGGCGGCGTTGGTCGACGAGCTGGAGGGCGCGCGGCCGATCCGTCCCGTCAGGCTTCTCGGCGAGAATCTGGTGCTGTTCCGCGACGAGACCGGACGCTACGGGCTGATCGACCGCCACTGCGCACATCGCGGCGCCGACCTCGCCTTCGGACGGCTCGAGCATGGCGGCCTGCGCTGCGCCTTCCATGGCTGGCTGTTCGACGCCACCGGCCAGTGCATCGAGACGCCCGCCGAGCCGAAGGATTCAAAGCTCTGCCGGAACATCCGCCAGCGCTCCTATCCCGTGGTGGAGAAGAGCGGCATCCTCTGGGCCTATCTCGGCGAGGGTGAGCCGCCCGCATTCCCGGAGATCGACTGCTTCGTCGCGCCCGGCACGCACACTTTCGCGTTCAAGGGCCACATGGCTTGCAACTGGCTGCAGGCGCTCGAAGTCGGCATCGATCCCGCCCACGCCTCCTATCTGCATCGCTTCTTTGAGGACGAGGACACCTCGACCGCCTATGGCAAGCAGTTCCGCGGCGCCTCCGCCGGCTCCGACCTGCCGATGACGAAGATCCTGCGCGAATACGACCGGCCGATCATCAATGTCGAGCACACCGAATATGGCCTGCGGCTGATCGCGCTGCGCGAGATCGACGAGGAGCGCACCCATGTGCGCGTCACCAACCAGCTGTTTCCGCACGGCTTCGTCATTCCCATGAGCACGGAGATGACGATCACGCAGTGGCACGTCCCTGTCGACGACGAGAACTGCTACTGGTACGCGATCTTCACCAGCTACACCAACCCGGTCGACAAGCAGAAGATGCGCGACCAGCGGCTCGAGCTCTATGAGCTGCCCGACTACGTCTCGCGCAAGAACCGCAGCAACGATTACGGTTTCGATCCGCACGAGCAGCAGACCGCGACCTATACCGGCATGGGCACCGACATCAACGTCCACGACCAGTGGGCGGTGGAATCGATGGGCGCGATCCAGGACCGCACCAAGGAGCATCTCGGTTCGAGCGACAAGGCGATCGTGCAATATCGCCGCCTGCTGCGGCAGGAGATCGAGAAGGTTTCCGGCGGCGAGAAGCCGATGCTGTTCCTGGACGAGGCCAATGCGCGCAGCATCCAGGGGCCGGCGACCATGGACGGCATCGGGCCGACGCGGGGCTGGGAGACCTACTGGATGGAGGTCGACGTCAAGCGCCGCCGCGGCGCACCGTGGACCGCGCCGGTGCCGAAGGAGATCGCGGACAACGTGCACCGGCTGACGGCGGCGGAGTAAGGGTGACGGCCTATCCTTGTCATTGCGAGCGCAGCGAAGCAATCCAGACTGCCTCTCCGGAGGGACTCTGGATTGCTTCGTCGCAAGAGCTCCTCGCAATGACGGAGAATGTGGCGCATGCTTCGCGCCTCACGACTGAAGGAGTAGCAAAGTGACTTTCGTCGCGCGCCATGCGCTGTGGTCGGATGAGCAGAAGGACGCCGCGGTGCGCATGCGTCGCATCGTCGAAGACAGGAACCTCGAGGTCATCCGCCTCGCCTTCCCCGATCAGCACGGCATTTTGCGCGGCAAGACCATCATCGCGTCGGAAGCGATCGCCTCGCTGGAGAGCGGCTGCTCCATCACCACGACCATGCTGGCGAAAGACACCTCGCACCGCACGGTGTTTCCGGTGTTCACATCGGGCGGCGGGTTCGGCATGAAGGAGATGGAGGGCGCGGCTGATGTGCTGATGGTTGCCGATCCCACCACGTTTCGCGTGCTGCCCTGGGCGCCAACCACGGGCTGGGTGCTCTGCGACCTTTATTTCAACGACGGCCGTCCCGTGCCTTTCGCGACGCGCGGGCTCTACAAGCGCGTGCTCGATGGGCTCGGCGCGCGCGGCTACGATTTCGTCGCGGGGCTCGAGGTCGAATTCCACATCTTCAGGCTCGACGACCCGCATATGCGCGCGGAGGACGCGGGACAGCCGGGCACGCCGCCGTCGGTGAGCCTGCTCAGCCAAGGCTATCAATATCTCACCGAACAGCGCTTCGATCAGATGGAGCCGGTGCTGGAGATTCTTCGACGCGATGTCGTTGCGCTGGGGTTGCCGCTACGCTCGGTCGAAGTCGAGTTCGGGCCGAGCCAGTGCGAATTCACCTTCGCGCCGAGAAAAGGCCTGGAGCCCGCCGACAACATGGTGCTGTTCCGCAGCGCCGTGAAGCAGATCGCCCGCCGCCACGGCTATCACGCCACCTTCATGTGCCGGCCGAAACTGCCGAACGTGTTCGCAAGCGGCTGGCATCTGCACCAGTCGATCGTCTCGCGTGCGACGGCTGAGAACCAGTTCATGGCGAAAGACGGCAGCGAGCCCCTCAGCGCCTTCGGCAAGTCCTACCTCGCGGGCCTGCTCGACCACGCCCGCGCGTCCACCGTGTTCACCACGCCGACCATCAACGGCTACAAGCGCTACCGCTCATATTCGCTGGCGCCGGACCGCGCGATCTGGGGCCGCGACAATCGCGGCGTGATGATCCGCGTGCTCGGCGGCGCCAACGATGCCGCCACGCGCGTGGAGAATCGGATCGGCGAGCCCGCCGCCAATCCCTACCTCTACATGGCCTCGCAGATTCTCTCTGGCCTCGACGGCGTCGACCGCAAGCTCGATCCCGGCCCCTCGGCCGACACGCCCTACGAGACCAAGGCGCCGTTGCTGCCGAAGAGCTTGCGCGATGCGGTCGCCGCACTGAAGGACGACCCGTTCTTCCGCGAAAAGTTCGGTGCTGAGTTCGTCGACTACTACACCCACATCAAGAACGCCGAGATCGACCGCTTCCTGGCCGAGGTCACCGACTGGGAGCATCGCGAATATTTCGAGATGTTCTGAGTCAGCAATCAGCTCCCGTCATTCTGCACGAGGCAGCGGCGTGAAGCTGGGTACGCCTCCGGCCGCAAGGGCGAACGCAGTGGCGGTCGGGCCGGACCCCATGCGGGTCCCCGGCTCACCATTCGGCTGGCGGAAGCCGGCCCGTGTCACGCCTGCGCGCAGCGCTGGATTGGCCTGATTCGTAGCGACGAGCCGGCCGGCACCTCGCGCGTAAACGCGTCGCAACCCGACTTCTCGCTGGTTGCCGCCGCGCACGATCAACTGCTCGTCCGTATCGGGACGATAGATGACGTCGCAGCCACCAACCAGCGTGACCGGCGCGCGGTACCCCAACGAATTGCCTTCGTTGTAGGTGAGGTCCGCAAGGTTGGTCGCGAGCAGCTCGATTCCATGCAGTCCGATGGACGAACCACGTGCAGCCTTGACCTCGACCGTTCGCACCTGCGGATTGCAGCGTGACCTTGCCTGCGGATATTCCTGAACGGCGGCGCGGGCATATGACAGGACTTCTCCGGTCTCATAGACGCGGTCGATGACGAGGCCCTGGACGTTTTCGGTCAGAAGCAGCTTGTTGACGAGGTGCGCGCCGGTCACAGGGG
The DNA here is from genome assembly GCF_025200885.1 of Bradyrhizobium huanghuaihaiense. Classification (NCBI taxonomy): domain Bacteria; kingdom Pseudomonadati; phylum Pseudomonadota; class Alphaproteobacteria; order Hyphomicrobiales; family Nitrobacteraceae; genus Bradyrhizobium; species Bradyrhizobium huanghuaihaiense. The sequence goes on from NZ_CP104172.1 coordinate 9,343,116, forward strand.
ATGGATCGAACGCGAGCACCTTGGCGATCCGAGGACCGCCGGACCTGGTCGCAAGCGCGACGAACTGCGCGAGGCCTGCACCAAGCGAGTGCCCCGTCGAAACGATCTGCGGCTTCCTGGCAGCCCGCTTGTAGCAGTCCAGATTCTGGATCTGCTTCATGATCGTGTCCACGTTGCGCTGGAGCTGCTTATAATAGTCGTCGTAGGGCGAACCGAACCGGCTGAGATTGGAGTACCAGTCGCCTCCGGAAAGCCCGACGGTGCCGCGGAACGCAATGCTAACTTCGCTGCAGGAGCTGCGCGCAGCCGCACGCGTCCGAGCCCATACCTGGTATGTCGGGCCGCTGCCAAAATCCCAGCCGCGCCTAGCGTAAGCTGCCTTGCAGGCTTCGTCCGCCGGATCGAGGCAAGTGAGGTAAGATTCGCTGCCGAACTGATAGCGCCACGGCTTGAATATCTTCCGCGCGTATCCCCTGAGATCTTCCTGCGTGGCCGGAATCGCATTCTGGACCGCGTAATCGACTTCCTCGCCGAGGCCGGCATCACGCATCGTGTTCAGTATGCCGACCGGCTTGTAGGCCGTGGACGACTGGATGGCATAAGGCAGGTAATAGTCCGCATATCTGTAGGCATAGGCTGCCAGAATGTCGGGATCGTTGGACTGAGCCGCGGCGGTCTGAACCGACGAAAGCCAGATGGCGGCACCCGCGCTGGCAAAAATGACCCGAAATGCTGCGAAACGAAACCGCATGGCAACGTCTCCAAATATATAACGACAATCTATGGCTGCATGAGACCATAGCCGCCCTTTTTTGGCAATATCGCGTGAAGACCGGCTAAGCGGGAGGCCGGTCAAGAGAATCAGCTGGGGACCGGAGAGCCTGCCTCCTCGCACGCAGATCGGTGACCACCGCGACGACGGCATAGACAACGAATATCCCGATCGCGATCGGAGCGCCCTCGAGAATCCTCCAGCCCAGGCCGACCACTTGGTGCGCCACGCCGCCGACATCGCCGCCATAGACGATGCAGTCACCCACGCCTCCCTCGTTGGGTGAGCATTTGGGATTGACGAGATGGCTGATCGAAAGCATCGGGCCGAAATAGGGGACGAATGCGCAGACGAGACTGACCGCAAACGCCAGCAGCAATCGGGACCATAACCGGGCCCACCCCAGCGTGATCAGCCAGCAGCAGGCCGCGAGCCACAACACGGCGAGGCCGTCGCCAAAGCGGGAGCCCACCACAAAACCGGCATCCAGCGCATGACGGATGATCTCCGCCGCAGAATTGCCGATCGGACAGCCAGCATCGCTGGCGGGCCGGCATCCCGACAGACCGGCGAAGAGAGAGGTGAGCAATATCACCAATTCCGGGAGGAAAGGCAGGACGACGAGCAGCAACAGGCCGGCTCTCCAGCGCAGACGATGAGAATTCCCGTCAGGTTGCGATGTCATGCTCGCGCGGTGACATTTTCCCAAATGATCTTCCGCGAAGACCCCCGGCCCTTACTACCTCTGATATGGGGTGATCGCAACGGACATCGTCTGGTTCGCTCAACACGGCTATCGCTCCGCAGCCCCCGCCCCTCACAGCCCTGTGAGACGACTTCGTCCCGCCCGTTCCGACGACATGCCGCCGCCGTCCGACGAAGCCATTTACGTCGCCCGGCGAAAACCGCTGGAAAGACGACGGGGCTAGAGTCCCTTCGTGATCAACAACGGAGTTCGGTCATGTGGGGTCAATTGGTGAGCCTGATCTATCGCCTGTCCTGCCGGGCCACCCTGATCGAGATCGGCCTGCACCGCCTCGCGCGCTAGCCACAGGTAGCTCGCGAATTGGGTAAGACGGATTGACCAGATGACGGAGTTTGCCATGCGCAAGCTGATCCTGATCGCAGCGATCTCGCTGCTCGCAACAGAGGCCTATGCCGGCGGTTCGCGCAGCCTGAGCCTGGCAGCCAGCAGTGCGAACCAGCAGGCGGAGCAGCCGGCCACGACGGCACCTGTCCCGCCGCAGGCGACCCAGGCCCCCGGGCAGCGCAGGCTCCGAATGTCCAGACGGCAACGACCGCGCCGGCGTCGACAGCCCCGGTGGCGGCTCCCGCTCCCACAACAGCGGCAACCCCGACCACCGCAGCGCCAGCTTCGCCAACGACCGCACCGGTGACGAGGAGCGCGACTGAAACGGCCAAAGCCAAGCGCCGCCAGCCCTCCACCGAGGCCCGCGTGATCCGCGAGCTGCATCGGCATGGGATTTATTGGTGAGAGATCTCGTCTATCTCTTCCGTCATTGCGAGCGCAGCGAAGCAATCCAGAATCCCTCTGCGGAAAGACTCTGGATTGCTTCGCTGCGCTCGCAATGACGACGCTGCTGGAGTGGGGCTCAAATACCCAAATATTTGTGCTGCAGATCCGGCTCGGCCATCAGCTCGCTGGACGTGCCGCTCCACACCGTCTTGCCGCGCTCGATGATGTAGTGGCGGTCGCAGATGCGGGCGAGATGGTCGACGTTCTTGTCGACGACGAGGATCGACTGTCCGCGGCTCTTCAGCAGAGACAGGCAGTTCCAGATTTCTTCGCGGATCAGCGGCGCGAGGCCTTCGGTCGCTTCATCCAGGATCAGCAGCTTCGGATTGGTCATCAGCGCGCGGCCGATCGCAAGCATCTGCTGCTCGCCGCCGGAGAGTTGGTTGCCCATGTTGGCGGCGCGCTCGGCGAGCCGCGGGAACAAGGAGTAGATCGCGGCCAGCGTCCATGGATTAGGGCTGCCGAAACGGTCAGCGGCGGCGGCGACAAGATTTTCGCGGACGGTGAGGTTCGGGAAGATCTGCCGCCCCTCCGGAACCAGGCCGACGCCGAGTTTTGCAATTCGGTAGGACGGAAGCTGCCGCACCTCGGCGCCGGCGAAACGGATCGCGCCTGATCGCGCCGGGGTCAGGCCCATGATGGAGCGGATGGTCGTGGTCTTGCCCATGCCGTTGCGCCCCATCAGCGACACCATCTCGCCCGAGCTGATCGACAGCGACAGGCCGAACAGCACCTGGGACAGGCCGTAGCAGGTCTCGATGCCGTCGACCTCGAGCAGCGTGTCAGCCATGATGCGTCACCACATGCTGATCGCCGAGATAGGCGCGCTTGACCTCGTCATTGGCGCGGATCGCGGCCGGATCGCCGGAGGCGATGACGCGGCCATAGACCAGCACCGAGATGCGGTCGGCCAGCGCGAACACCGCAGGCATGTCGTGTTCGACCAGCACGATCGAGACCTCTTTGCGCAGCTCCTGAAGCAGTTTCACCATGCGCTGCGATTCGGTCACACCAAGCCCGGCCATGGGCTCGTCGAGCAGCAACAGCTTCGGTTTGCTCGCGAGCGCGACCGCAAGCTCGAGCTCGCGCCGCTCGCCATGGCTGAGCCTGTTCACCACGACATCGGCGCGATGGCCGAGACCGACACGGTCGAGCGCGGCGTGCGCGGCATCGCGCAGACCCTTCTCCTTGCGCGCATTGGCGAAGAAGCGGAACGAGGTCCCGGCATGCGCCTGCGCGGCGAGCGCGACATTGTCCGCGGCGGTGAAGTCAAGCAGCAGCGAGGTGATCTGGAACGAGCGCGCAAGTCCCAGCGCGCAGCGCCGATAGGCCGGCAAATAGGTGATGTCGCGCCCCGCCAGCGAGACGCTGCCGGAATGCGGCTCGAGGTGCCCGGTGAGCTGGCTGATCAGCGTGGTCTTGCCGGCGCCGTTCGGGCCGATGATGGCATGCAGCTCGCCGGCCGCGACGTCGAGCGAGACGTTGTCGGTCGCAACGATGCCGCCGAAACGGCGCACCAGCTTTTCGACGCGGAGCAAGGGTTCAGCCACGGCCAGCCCTCCCAAGCATGCCCATGATGCCGCCACGGCCGAACAGCACGATCAGCAGCAGCAGCGGCCCCATGATCAGCGCCCAATATTCGGTGATCTGCGACAGGAACTCTTCCAGCAGCAGGAACACCACCGCGCCCATGATCGGGCCGAACAGCGTGCCCATGCCGCCGAGGATCACCATCACCATGAGATCGCCGGAACGCGTCCAGTACATCACGGCCGGGCTGACGAAGTCGGTGTTGTTGGCGAGCAGCGCGCCGGCGAGGCCGCACATCGTGCCGGATATGACGAAGCAGACCAGCTGGTAGCGTTTTGCGGGAAAGCCGATCGCCTGCATGCGCTGCTCGTTGGAGCGCAGCCCCTGCACGACGAGGCCGAAGCGCGAATTGACGATGCGCCAGATCAGGAAGATCACGCCAAAGAGGCAGGCGAGGCAGAGATAATAGAACTGCGTGCGGTCCGACAGGTTGATCAGCCCGGAGAAATCGCTGCGCTTGTAGACGGTGAGGCCGTCATCGCCGCCATAGCGCGCCAGACCCGAGGCGACGTAGTAGGCCATCTGCGCGAAGGCCAGGGTGATCATGATGAAATAGACGCCGCGGGTGCGCAAGGAGAGCGCGCCGATCACGAGCGCATAGATCGCGGACGCCGCGAGCGCGACCGGGAACTGGATGAAGCCGGAACCAACCCCTTCCTGCGCCAGCATGCCGACGGCGTAGCCGCCGATGCCGAGATAGGCAGCGTGACCAAAGCTCATCATGCCGCCAAAACCCATGATGAGGTTGAGGCTCGCCGCCGCCAGCGCCAGGATGACGATGCGGGTGAACAGTGTCATGATGAAGATGTTGCCGGACAACGACGAATAGAGCGGCAGCAGCACGAGGCCCGCCAGCATCAGGGCCGTGACGGCCTTGCTCACGCTCAAACTCTTCATCGACGGTTGGCCGGAAACAGCCCCTCCGGCCGCACCACCAGCACGATCGCCATCAGGAGATAGATCAGCATGGAGGACAGCGCGGGCGCGGCGGTGGAGGCCGCGGCGCCGCTCAACACCTGCCGCAGCAGATTGGGCAGGAAGGCGCGGCCGAGCGTGTCGATCATGCCGACGAAGATCGCGGCCAGGAACGCGCCGCGGATCGAGCCGATGCCGCCGATCACGATGATGACGAAGGCGAGAATCAAAATGTTCTCGCCCATGCCGATCTGCACGGTGAGAATCGGCGCCTGCATAAGGCCAGCCAGCCCGGCGAGTGCGGCCCCCAAGCCGAACACCAGCGTGTAGAGCAGCTTGATGTTGATGCCGAGCGCGCCGATCATCTCGCGGTTGGAGGCGCCGGCGCGGATCAGCATGCCGATGCGGGTGCGCATCACGCCGAGATAGAGCAAGAGCGCGACCAGCAGCGCCACGGCGATGATGGCAAGCCGATAGGCGGGATAGTGAATGCCGGGCAGGATCGGCACCGGCACGGTGAGCCAGGCCGGCAGCGGCAGCGCGAGGCCGGCCGGGCCCCAGATCAGCCGCACGGCTTCATTGAAGAACAGGATCAGGCCGAACGTCGCCAGCACGTGGTCGAGATGGTCTCGCCCGTAGAGATGCCGCAGCGCCGTCACCTCGAGCACGATGCCGAGCACCAGCGTGGCCCCTAACGCCATCAGCGCACCCAGCAGGAAGCTGCCGGTCCAGGCCGCGAAGGTCGCGGCGAAATAGGCGCCCATCATGTAGAGCGAGCCGTGCGCGAGGTTGACGAGATCCATGATCCCGAACACCAGCGTCAGGCCGGCGGCGAGCAGGAACAGCAGCAGGCCGAACTGCAATCCGTTCAAAAACTGTTCGACGACGAGCAGCATCAAAACTCTTTCAGGCGCATACGGACGCGCGCCGATGTTCGAACACAGTCGCCATCAGTGAAAGAGCTCCCCCTGCCTCATCAAGGCGGAAAAATGGGTAATGGCAGTATCGTTCCGAGGCAAGAGCGATTCGACACCAAACATGCACTTTGTTGCATCCCGGCACATGAGACCGAGGCGCGCCTCGCAATGCAAAAAGGCTGCCGCGCAGGATGGGGCAAGCTGCCGCACCCAAATGACATCACCCTCCCCCCGACCGGGGAGAGGGTGCGAACGTCGTTGAATGAAGCAAGGATGCGTCTAGTGCGACGTCATCTGCTGAGGAAAATCCTCCGGCTCGGCGAGCACGCTGTTGACGGTCGAAGCCTCCAGCGCCGCCATCCGGAACAGATAGGCGAGCGTCGTCAGTCCGGAGTCTTCCGCCATCTGCGCCAGCTCGAGCGCCATGTCGGACATGTAGCCGAGGTTCTCGTCCTGGGTTTGCGCCATGATCTGGCTGTCCCGCATCATGTTCGACATCTCAGGCGCTCTTTCGTTGCGCGGCAGCAAGACCGCAGAGGTTGGCACGGGCGACGGCGTCCAGAAGCGGGCCGTCCTGCTGCACGACCGAAGCCATGCCGATGCGATCATGCAGGGCATCGAGCGTCTGCCGACGAATGTCGATGGTGGCCGCCATGGTCCACGCGTTCTCCACCAGGGCCGGCAGGCCGAGCGGCGTCACGACGAAGCCGGCTTCGTGGAAGCGCGGCAACCACCAGGTTTCCATGATCGCGCTGACCTGCGCGATTCCCTGATTGAGGCAGAACTCCTGCACCGCCGCCATCAGTTGCAGGTTGAGCGCGCCGTCGCGGCGGTCGCGGACGACGAAGTAGCGTGACCACTCCCAGATCAAGGGATCTGCGGGACAACCGCGCACCGCGGCCAAATGCGGGAAGACCTCGCTCATCATCGAAGGCTTGGTCGTCGGGTAGAGCCGATGGCCGCCGACGACACGCCGGCCCTCCAGCGCAAGCAGATAGACGGTATCCTCGTCGTCATAGGAATCGATCTCGCGGCCATCGGGCCGGCGCAGTGTCTCCCACCGCCGCTCCTCGACGAAGATATCGTGGCGCAGCCTGAAATGTTGTTCGAGCACGTCCTCGTAAAGGTGGCGATTGACTGCGGAAATTGCGTGAATCATGAAAACCCCCATTCAGCCTCAATGGGGGAAAGAATCTGCCAAAAGACGCAGGTTCGATATTGGGAAATTTCCCAGTACGTCGCTTACGGATTGATGATTTTGCCGCGAATCGCCAGCGCCACTGCATGCGTGCGGTTGACCGCGCCGAGCTTGCGCGCGGCGGTTGCAAGATGCTCCTCGGCCGTGCGCTGCGTGATGTGCAGGATCTCGCCGATCTCCCAGGCCGACTTGCCCTGCGAGGCCCACGAGATCACCTCGCGCTCGCGCGGGGTGAGCCGCGTCGAGGGATATGGCGCCGGCTCGAGCAGACGGCGGATGTGGTCGAAGCCATACATCGCCATCAGGTGCAGCGCCGGCTTGCTGCGGGGATTGAGGTCGAGATGAACGCCGCCGAGCGACACCGCGGCTTCATAGCCGGTGAGCCCGTGGATCGGCACGATGAAGCCGCGCGACATGCGAAAATCGCCGGCGCGGTTCATCACCTCGGCCGCGTCAGGCTCGAGTTCGGCATCATAGGGGGCTTCCGACCACTCGAACGGGTTGACCGATTGCCGGCACAGCCGCACCACCGGGTCGACGCGATCGTAATTTTTCTGGGTGTACAGGCTGAACCAGCCCGCGGGCCAGCGCTTGGCGAGCACCATCTGCGCAAAGCGCTGATCGGGATTCGGCAGCCCCGTCACGATGATGGTTTCGAAGCCGAAGCGACCGAAGGCGACTTCAAGCGCATTCATGGCGTCTGGGACCTTGCGATAAGCCCCAAGACCTTCAATGAAGTCGAGCGCCTCCCGGCCATAGTCTACGGCGGACATCGGTGCATTCCCTGACCCACACCGGCAGGTATAGCACGTATTCGAGGGCTGCCTCAATTCGCTGGTCCCGTAGTTTACCGGTAGCGACCTGCTCCAAGGCTTTAATCTACTTGTGGAAGAAGTGACGTCAAGTTACACCTAAAGGCGTATAAAGCGGGAAAATCACGATGGACGACGAGAACATCGCCCTCAACAGCGTGCTCGGCCTGGAATTGAACCGCGTGTTTTTCGCCGTGCGCGAAACGGCAAACAAGCAGAAGATCATCGAGTTCGCGCGCGAGGTGCTGCAGAGCGAGCGCGCGAAGTTGGCGGGCAACATTTTGCCCGAGGGCCCTGCGAGCTAAAACGCAGTTGCAGCAAGCGAAGCCGACGCAACAGATCGCGCGAGGACGCCCTTCCATCTGAACGCGCAGATTTTAGTCGAAACACTCTGAAAGAGAAGTTGGGCTTCCTTCACCCCTTGCGGAGAGGGTGATAAACCGGCCGCGCTTGCGTGCCCCGGACGCAGCGCAGCGTCTCTTCGACGATGCGCTGCAGAGCCGGGGCCCATCCATCCGCAACTTCCTCTCTGGCCTTCTGGGTCCCGGCTCTGCGCCGCAACGCTAAACGCGTTGCAGCGCGTCCGGGACACGAGAGAGACTTAGCCTCCTCCCTACATCGACACACTTGCCGCTGGATGACAGCACGGCTCTCATGAGATGATCGCCGCCACGATCGTTTTTCGGATGCCAAGGACATTTCAAGACCATGATGACGCTGCGCCAGGTTGAAGTGATCCGTGCCGTGATGGTGACGGGCACCATTGGCGGCGCGGCGAAGCTGCTCAACGTCTCGGCGCCGGGGATCAGCCGCCTCGTCAAATACACCGAGCGCTCGCTCGGCATCCGCTTCTTCCAGCGCCAGAACGGCCGCTACTTCCCGACGCCGGAAGCCGAGAACATTTTCGAGCAGATCAACGGCGTCTACAAGAAGGTCGACGATCTCTCCGAGATCATCTCCAAGATCGGCCGCGGCGGCCTCTCGGAATTGCGCATCGGCTCGGTGCCGAGCATCTCGCAGGTGATGGTGCCGCGCGCGATCGAGCGCGTCCGGCGCCGCTATCCCGATCTCGGCATCGACATCAACATCCTCAAGCTCGAGGAGGCCATCGACTATCTCCTGCTCGGCCGCGGCGAGTGCGTGGCGATGAGCTACCGGCTGGAGCATTCCGGGCTCGACTTCCTGCCGCTCGCCTCAGGCGAACTCTATTGCATCGTGCCGCCGGGCCACGAGCTCGCCGGCCGCAAGCAGGTCTCAGCCGCCGAGATCACCCGCTATCCGCTGATCGGTATCGATCCAAACGATCCCTACGGCCGGATCATGGCCGGGATCTTTGCGCGCAACCGGCTCGACTACAACATCACCATCCGCGCCCGCTTCGGCACCACGGTCTGCGCGCTGGTGAAGGCGGGCCTCGGCATCGCCATCATCGACCAGTTCACCGTGGCCCATGGCGGCTATCCCGGCATCGAGCTGTTGAAGATCACCGAGCCGACGCGGTTCGACACCTATATCGCGGTGAAGCGCGGCGCGCCGCTGTCGCTTCACGTCGAGTACTTCATCGAATCCCTCCGCGCCGAGATGCGCGCGGTCGAGCCGTCCCGCGGCAACGGCAAGGCGGCCGCCGGGCGCGCGCGGAAGAAATAACATGATGTTAGGTTTGCAGGACAAAAGCGTAATTGTGTTAGGCGGGGGAAAGTCTATCGTCCCCCTCGGAGGCCCCTTGGAATTGTGCGGATTTCCCCGCTAATGGCCGGGACCGAACGCTCCCAACGAGACGATAGCGAACCATGTCGAAGCGCGGATATGCCGCCAGCAAGAAGCTCCTCACCGGCCTGATCGGCGCGCCGATCGCGCATTCCGCCTCCCCTGCCATGCATGAGCGCGCCGCCGAAGCGCTCGGCCTGCGCGGCCATTACCAGCTGATCGAGGTGGCCGGCGCCGATGCGGCCGGTCTCGCCATGATGCTTGAGGGCGTGCGGCGGCTCGGCTTTGCCGGCGTCAACGTCACCTTTCCCTACAAGGAGGCCGTGGTGCCGCTGCTCGACGAGCTGGCGCCGACTGCTGCGACCATGGCGGCGGTCAACACCGTCGTCGTGAGAGACGGCCGGCTGATCGGCCACAACACCGACACGACCGGCTTTGCCCGCGCCGTCGCACCGCTGCTGGCGTCTTCCGGAAATGCAGTGGCCGTGATCGGCACCGGCGGCGTCGGCAAGGCGATCGCCTTTGCGCTGGCGAGCCTGAAAGTGACCGACCTCCGGATCTTCGACAGCGAGCCGGCGCGCGCCGAAAAACTCGCCGCGCTGCTGGCCCGGCATGGCGGCGCGCGGGTGGCTACGAGCGTGGAAGACGCGCTTGCCGGCGCAACCGGCCTCGTCAACGGCACGCCGGTCGGCATGCTGCCGAACCGGGACACCCCGGTCCCAGCCTCGCTGCTGCGCGAAAACCTGTGGGTCGCCGACGCCGTGTACTCGCCGCTGATCACGCCGCTGCTGGCCGCGGCGCGGGCCAAGGGCGCGCGGATCATGACCGGGCGTGAACTTGCGATCTACCAGGCCGCCGACGCGTTCGAACTGTTCACCGGCCTTGCCCCATCGACCGAAGTCATGGGAGAGGCATTCGACGAGGTGATGGCGGCACGAAGCTCGGCCTATCACGCAGCGTAACGGAAGCGGCCGGACACAAGGCCGCGGACAACATCAACGACAATGGGAGGAGAGACCATGAAATCGACCATTCTGGCGGGCGCCCTGCTTGCCTTCGCGACTGCAACCGGCGTCCACGCCCAGGCCATCAAGCTTGCCGACGTCGCCGAGCTCTCGGGTGGCGGCGCCACCGTCGGCACCAACTGGAAGAACGGCATCGATCTCGCGATCGAGGAGATCAACGCCAAGGGCGGCGTGCTCGGCCGCAAGCTCGAGGTCACTCACGCCGACTCGCAATCCAACCCCGGCGTGGCACGCGCCCAGGTGCAGAAAGCGCTCGACGCCGAGCCCTATGTGCTGCTCGGGCCGGGCTATTCCGGCTCGGTGAAGGTGACCGCGCCGCTCGCGGCCGAAGCCGGCATCGCGCAGATCATGGGCGGCGAAGCCGCCGAGCTGACTCAGGCCGGCAACAAGTTCCTGTTCCGCACCTCGTTCGGCCAGCAATCGTCGATGCCGAAGGTCGCAAAATACATTCACGACGAGATGAAGGCGAAGACCGTCGCGGTGGTCTGGGTCAACAATGACTTTGGCCGCGGCGGCCGCGACGTCGTCGTGAAGGAGCTCGACCGGCTCGGCTCCAAGGTGGTTGCCGATCTGTCGACCGAAGCGGGCCAGGCCGATTTCGCCGCCGACGTCGGCAAGATCAAAGCCGCCAATCCCGACGCCGTGTTCGTCTATCTCAACGAGGAAGAGAGCGCGCGCATCCTGAAAGAGCTGAAGCGCCAGGGCGTCACCGCGCCGCTGATGGGCGAGACCACGCTGATCGGCCAGAAGGTGATCGAGCTCGCCGGCGATGCCGCCAACGGCGCGCGCGGCCATGTCGGCCTCACCACCGACGCGCCGGTCGATCTGATCAAGGCGTTCCGCGAAAAGTTTTCCAAGAAGTACAATTACGTCCCTGACCATAACGGCCTGAAGGGTTACCTTGCCGTCTACATGGTGAAGGCCACCACCGAGAAGATGGGCAAGGTCGATCCGAAGAAGTTCGCCGACACGCTTCACGGTCTCACCATCAAGGCCGCGGACGAGCCGGGCATTTTGATGGACGTCACCTTCAGCGACACCGGCGACATCGACCGCCAGAGCTTTCTGGTCGAGGTGGTCGAAGGCAAGCAGGTCGTGAAGCAGGTTCTGCCTAAGGTGAAGTGAGGCGCCGCCCTTCTCCCTCGTCCCGCTCTTCGCGGGGAGAGATCTTTCGTCTCCCTCTCCCCGCCCTTCGCGGGGAGAGGGCGGGGTGAGGGGCCGCTTCCGCGATCACGGTGACAATCGAGTTCGCGGAGACAGCCCCTCACCCCAACCCTCTCCCCGTAAGAACGGGGAGAGGGAGAAGAAGGAGAACGGGGAGAGGGAGACGACAGAACGGAACGAGGGACACGAGAGGGGAAAATGTCCAATCTGTTCGATCTTCTGGTCGCGGGACTTGCCACCGGCGCGATCTATGCGCTGGTCGCGGTCGGCTTCACGTTGCTGTGGCAGACCTCGCAGACCATCAATTTCGCGCAAGGCGAGTTCGTGATGCTGCCGGCGTTCCTGATGCTGGCGGCGATGCATGCGGGCGCGCCGTTCTGGCTCGCGATCATCCTCGGCATCCTCATGTCGATGATCCTGCTCGGCCTTGCCTTCAAGATGCTGCTGGTCGACCCGATGATGCGTCATGGCGTGCTGCCGCTGGCGATCGCGACCATGGCGCTCGCCATCGGCATCAAGGAAGCCGTCAAGCAGTTCTTCAGCGCGGAGGCCTCGCCCTTCCCGTCGATCGTGCCGACCGGCGATATCTCCATCCTCGGCCATGCCGTCTCGCTGCAAAGCATCGGCGTCCTCGTCGTCGCCATCCTTGCGGTCTTCGGCCTGACCACGCTCTTGAACCGCACCTCGCTCGGCCACCAGATGCAGGCGGCGGCGCAGAACCCGACGGTGGCGCGCATCATCGGCGTCCCCGTCGAACGCATGATCCTCCTGACCTTCCTGATCAACGCCTTCCTGGTCGCGCTGGCCTCGCTGCTGATCACGCCGATCTACCTCGCAAAATTCTCCTCTGGCGAGGTGCTGGGCCAGGCCGCCTTCATCGCGGCGATCGTCGGCGGCTTCAACCAGGTGCGCGGTGCGATTGCCGGCGGCCTCCTGATCGGCGTGCTCGACAATCTCGCGGCCGCCTATGTCTCGACGCAGTACCGCGCCGCCGTGCCGATGATCTTCCTGATCGCCGTCATCCTGTTCCGGCCGCAGGGCTTGCTCGGCCGCGCCGAGGAGCGCACCGTATGAGCGGCTTCGCCAGACCGTTGAAGATCGCGCTCGGCCTTGCCGTCATCGCCGCGCTGATCGTCGTCCCCATGAACTTCAACCGCTACGGCCTGTTCATCCTGAGCCAATGGGCGGTGATGAGCATCGCTGCGATGGGGCTGAACCTCACGCTCGGCTATGCCGGCCAGGTCTCGCTGGCGCAGGGCGCCTTCGTCGGCATCGGTGCCTATGCCGCCGCGATCATGACCACCCATGGCTGGCCGCTGCCGGCCGCGATCCTGGTCGCGATCGCGTTGAGCTTCGCGGTCGGCTGGGTGCTCGGCTACCCCGCGCTGCGCGTGCAGCACCACTACCTCGCCTTCGTCACGCTCGCCTTCTCCACCCTCGCCTTCCTGGTGTTCCGCAACGAGAGCTGGCTCACCGGCGGCATCTACGGCATCTCCAACATTCCACGTCCTCACATCTTCGGCTTCGCCACCAACAGGCCGCTGCCGTTCTACTATGTCTGCCTCGGCTCGCTCGGACTCGTGTCGCTGGCGGTGTGGTGGCTGATCCGCTCGCCCTGGGGCCGCGCCTTCATGGCGCTGCGCGAGAATCCCTTGCGCGCCCAGTCGCTCGGCATCGACACGCGGCGTTACACGCTGATGGCGTTCGCGATCGGCTCGGCGCTCGGCGGCGTCGCCGGCGCGCTCTATGCGCCGCTGACGCAATATATCGACCCTGTTCCCTTCAACCTGTCGCTCTCGCTCGATCTGCTGATGATGGTGATCGTCGGCGGCGCCGGCTTCTATTTCGGCCCCTTTCTCGGCGCGATGATCGCGGTGCTGCTGCCGGAATGGCTGCGCTTCACTGAAGGCTATTACCTGATGCTCTACGCGGTGGCCGTGATGCTGCTGCTGATCTGGTCGCCGACCGGCATTCTGGGAATCCTCGATCGCTACATGGCGGCGCGGCGCACGAAGGCGGCCTCTGCGCTGCGCGCCGTCGCCAAGTCGCGCCTGGAGACGGTGCAATGAGCGCGGTCCTCGAAGTCACCGACATCAAGAAGAGCTTTGGCGGCATTCACGCAGTCAACGGCGTCAGCTTCGATGTGCGCGAGGGCGAGATCCTCGGCCTGATCGGCCCAAACGGCTGCGGCAAGTCCACGCTGTTCAACTGCATCCTCGGCCAGCTGACGCCATCGGGCGGCGAGGTGAAGCTCGACGGACAGGTCGTCACCGGCCTGCGCCCGTCCGAGCTCAACAAGCTCGGGGTCAGCCGCACCTTCCAGCTCCTGCAGGTCTTCCCCAAACTCTCGGTGCGCGAGAACCTGATTCTCGCCGGGCAGGAGCACCAGGGCAACATGGCCTCGCGCCTGGTCGGCCGCTCCGATGCAGGGCTGACGGGCGCAGCCAACCAGATGATCGGCTTCTTCAAGCTTGACCATCTCGCCGACGAGCCCGCCGGCGGCCTCTCCTATGGCCAGCAAAAACTGCTCGATGCCGCCATGGCGTTCATGGGCGGACCGCGCCTGGTGCTGCTCGACGAGCCCGCCGGCGGCGTCAACCCGTCGATGCTGACGGACCTGAAGGAACGCCTGGTCGCGATCAACCGCGAGAAGAACGCCACCTTCGTCGTGATCGAGCACAACATGGAGTTCGTGATGTCGCTGTGCTCGCGCGTGATGGTGATGGCGGAAGGCAAGGTGCTGGCGATGGGACGCCCCGACGAGGTCCGCAAGAACCCCGCCGTGATCGAAGCTTACCTAGGGCATTGAGGGACCGACCATGAGCGATCCGATCCTCTCGGTTCACAATCTCGTCGGTGGCTACGGCAAGATGACGATCTTGAACGGCACCGCATTCTCGGTGCCGCCGGCGACCATCACCACCATCATCGGCCCCAACGGCGCCGGCAAATCCACCGTGTTCAAGGCGATCTTCGGCCTGCTCAAGCTGCGCGAAGGCAAGATCACTTTCGCGAATCGCGATGTCACCAACTTGAGCCAGCGCGCGCTGCTCAATGCCGGCATCTGCTACGTGCCGCAGGGCCGCAATATTTTCCCGGAGCTCTCTGTCCGCAGCAACATCGAGCTTGGCGGGGTCTCGGCCGGGAAAGGTATCGACCTGCCCAAACGGATCGAGGCAGCCCTCGATCTGTTTCCGGCGCTGCGCCGCAAGTCGGCACAGCAGGCATCGACGCTCTCCGGCGGCGAGCAGAAGCAGCTCGAGATCGCCCGATCGCTGCTGCTCGAACCGAAGCTCGTGCTGATCGACGAGCCCTCGATCGGCCTGTCGCCCCTGATGGTGCAGCAGACGTTCGACATCCTCAGGAGCTTGCGCGACCGCGGCGTCACCATCCTGATGATCGAGCAGAATGCGCGCTCGGCGCTGGAGATCTCCGACATCGGCATCGTGCTCGAGCTCGGCCAGACCCGCATGGTCGACAAGGCGGAGCGCATCCTGAATGATCCCCGCATCGGGCAACTGTTCCTGGGGGGCACCATGGAGGAGAGTGCGGCATGAGCGCGCCAATGCGCATTGCGGTCGCCGGCGCCGGCCTGATCGGTCGCCGCCATATCGAGCTGATCGAGGCCTCACAGGACTGCGAGCTCGCAGGCATTGCCGACCCCTCGGCTGCTGCGAGGGAGTATGCGCAAGCCCGCAAGGTGGCCTGTTATGCAGACCACCACGCGCTGCTGGAGCAGGAGAAGCCCGACGGCCTCGTCATCGCCTCACCCAACACGCTGCACCTGCCGATGGCGCTCGATTGCGCGGCGGCGGGGGTGCCGGCACTGATCGAAAAGCCGGTGACGGAGACGGTTGCCACCGCACAGCGCCTCTGCGCCGCGGTCAAGCGCACCGGTGTGCCGATGCTGGTCGGCCATCACCGCCGGCACAATCCGATCATCAAGTCCGCGCGCGAGGCCGTGACGACCGGCAAGCTCGGCCAGCTCACCGCCGTGGTCGGTCTGTGGCTGCTCAAAAAGCCCGACGACTATTTCGAGGTGGCGTGGCGGCGCGAGCAAGGCGGCGGACCGCTGCTCATCAACCTCATCCACGACATCGACAACCTCCGCTTCATCTGCGGCGAGATCACCGAGGTGCAGGCGCTGACCTCGAACAAGGTTCGGGGCTTCGCCGTCGAGGACACCGCCGCGCTGCTGCTGCGCTTTGCGAGTGGCGCGCTGGGGACGGTGACCGTGTCGGATGCGACGCCGGCGCCGTGGAGCTGGGAGCTCTCCTCGGGAGAGAATCCCGCTTATCCCAGGCAGGATCAGCCCTGCTACATCTTCTCCGGCACAGGAGGATCGCTCTCCGTGCCGAATATGGAACTGTGGTCCTATGCGCAACAGCCCGGCTGGTACGCGCCGCTGTCGCGCGAGACCATTGCGCCGCCGGCGTTCGATCCACTGGTGGAGCAGCTCCGGCATTTCTGCGCGGTGATCAGGGGCGAGGAGCAGCCGTTGATCACGGCCGAGGACGCGATGGGAACGCTCGCCGTCGTCGAAGCCGTCAGCGAGGCTGCGCGCACGGGCCAGACAATTTCACCGGGGCGGATCATGGAGCAGGCAGCATGAACAAGCGCTCGATCGCGACCGTCTCTCTCTCGGGGGCGCTGGACGAAAAGCTCCGCGCCATCGCCGCCGCCGGCTTCAACGCCGTCGAGATCTTCGAGAACGATCTGCTGTCGTTCGGCGCAGGTCCACGCGACATCGCAAAGCTGTGCAAGGACCTCAATCTCGAGATCTGCGCGTTCCAGCCGTTCCGCGATTTCGAGGGCATGCCGGAGCCGCAGCGCACGCGCAATTTCGCCCGCGCGGAGCGCAAGTTCGATCTGATGCAGGAGCTCGGCACCGATCTCTTGCTGATCTGCTCCAACGTGTCGCCCGCCTCGCTCGGCGGCATCGACCGCGCCGCGGACGATTTTCGCGAGCTCGGCGAGCGCGCTGCGAAACGTGGCCTGCGCGTCGGCTACGAGGCGCTGGCCTGGGGCCGCCACGTCAACGACTACCGCGATGCCTGGGAGATCGTGCGCCGCGCCGATCATCCCGCGATCGGCGTCATCCTCGACAGCTTTCATGCGCTGGCGCCGGGCTTTCCGACCCGCGCCATGGCCTCGATTCCCGGCGACAAGATCTTCCTGGTCCAGCTCGCCGACGCGCCGAAGCTCGAGCTCGACATTCTCTCATGGAGCCGGCACTTCCGCTCCTTCCCCGGCCAGGGCGACCTGCCGGTCGGCGAGTTCATGCAAGCGATTGCGGCGACCGGCTATGCCGGGCCGCTGTCGCTGGAGATCTTCAACGACCAGTTCCGCGCGGGCTCGGCCGCGCAGACCGCGGTCGACGGCCTGCGTTCGCTGATCCTGCTGGAAGACCAGCTGGTGCCGGACTGGCCCAAATTTGCCGGCGAGCCGCTGGCGCCGAAGGCGAAGAGCCGCGGCACGGGGTTCATCGAGTTTGCCGTCAACGAGAGCAAGGCGGGCGAGCTTGCCCGGCTGTTTTCACAGCTCGGCTTCCGCAGGAGCGGCAAGCACCGCAGCAAGGCGGTGGAGCGCTGGTCGCAGGGCCAGATCGAGCTCGTCATCAATTGCGAGACCGACGGCTTTGCACATTCGCATTACGTGACGCATGGCCCCGGCGTCTGCGCGATCGCGCTCGACGTCGACAATGCCGGCCTCGCCATGCAGCGGGCCGAGACGCTGAAAGCGCGCACCTTCTACCAGCCGGTCGGGCCGGGCGAGCTCGAGATCCCCGCGATCCACGGCGTCGGCGGCAGCCTGCTTTATTTCCTCGATCAGGCCGGCAAGAACTGGGATACCGATTTCGAACCTGTGCCGAGCGACGCAAGCGCCGATGCCCTGCTCGCCGTCGACCACATCGCGCAGTCGATGCCTTACGACGAGATGCTGTCCTGGCTCTTGTTCTACACCGGCATCCTCGACCTGAAGCGCCTGCCGCAGATGGAGATCGCCGACCCCAGAGGCCTCGTGCAGAGCCAGGCCATCATCAACGCCGACCAGAGCCTGCGCTTCGTGCTCAACGGCTCCTCCGCCAACCGCACCCTGCCGGCGCGCTTCATCTCGGAGTTTTTTGGCTCAGGCGTGCAGCACGTTGCGTTCTCGTGCCGGGACATCTTTGCCACCGTCGCCGCGATGCGCAAGCGCGGCGCCGATTTCCTGGATATCCCCGACAACTACTACGACGACATCGAAGCCAAATACGACCTCGCTCCGGAGCTGATGGCGCAGCTGCGCGCCAACCACATCCTCTACGACCGCGACGGCGACAGCGAGTTCTTCCAGGTCTACACCCACATCTTCGACGAGCGCTTCTTCTTCGAGATCGTCGAGCGCAGGAATTATCAGGGCTTTGGCGCCGCTAATGCCGGCATCAGGCTGGCAGCGCAGGCCCGCGAGGTGCGCCCCGTCAGCATGCCAAGGGTCTAGGCCTTCGCCTCTCCCCGCGCTTGTCCGCCGAAGCTTTAGCGTAGGCGGATGCGGGGAGAGGAAGAAGCATCAGCTCACTTCATCGCGCACTTGTCGTGGAAGCGATCCTGGTCGTTCTCGACGATCGTCGCGACCGTCTTCAGCGCGAGCTGGCCATCGGCATCCTTGACCACGTCCTGGAGATAGAAGCTCTGCACCGGGATGTGATTGTTGCCGTATTTGAACGCGCCGCGCAGCGACTTGAAGTTGGCCTTCTCCATCTCGGCCTTCATCGCGTCCTTCTTGCTGGTGTCGCCCTTCACCGCAACCACAGCGCTGTTGATGAGCTGGGCGGCGTCATAGGTCTGGGCACCGTAATAGGTCGGACGCAGGCCGGTGTACTTCTTGCGGTAGTCGGCGACGAAGCGCTTGTTCTGCTCGTTGGGCAGGTCATTCACCCATTCCTGCGCGCCGGGCACCCCTAACGCGTTCTCCTTCTGCAGCGGCAGCGACAGCTCGTCGACGGTGAAGGCGGTGTAGAGCGGCATCGTGCTCTTCAGCCCGGCTTGCGCATATTGATTGAGGAACTGCACGCCGGCGGCACCGGGATAGAACACGAAGATCGACTCGGCGCCGGAAGCGCGGGCCTTGGAGAGCTCGGCCGAGAAGTCGAGCTGGCTCGGCCAGACCGTGTATTCCTCGCCCTTGATCTCACCCTTGAAGGTGTTCTTGAGGCCCGCGAGCATATCCTTGCCGGCCGCGTAGTTCGGCCCGATCAGGAAGACGCTCTTGACGCCCTTCTGGTTCATGTAGAGGCCCATGGCCTGCGGGGTCTGGTCGTTTTGCCACGAGGTCGAGAACACGTAAGGCGAGCAGAGCTCGCCGGCGAGCTGCGACGGCCCGGCATTGGCCGAGATCAGGAAGGTCTTCGAATCCACGGCGGTCTTGAGCGAGGCCAAGAGCACGTTCGACCAGATGTAGCCGACGATGAAGTCGACCTTGTCGGACTGCACCAGCTTCTCGGTCTTCTGCTTGCCGACATCGGGCTTCTGGCCGTCATCCTCGTAGATCACCTCGACCGGCTTGCCGTCCATCTTGCGGCCGAGATGATCTAGCGCGAGCTCGAAGGAATTGCGCATGTCGTTGCCGATCACGGCGGTCGGGCCGCTGAAGGTCGAGACGAAACCGATCTTGATGGTGTCGCCGGCGAATGCCGGGCTCGCCAGCACCAGCGCCGCTGCGCCCGCCAGCCAGAATGCCGTCCTCATAACCACTCCCCTCCTTATTATTGATCCCGGAAACGGGGTGATCGCCGCCCCGGGTCTGTCTCTATTGAACGCAAAATCTGTCGAGCCGCCAATGGCTCAGCGCCTGCCCCTGCACCATATTTCGCCCCAATCGAGGATGGCAAGAAATATAATGCTACTTACTTCGGCCAAGGCCGGGTCAAGCCTGCGGCGCTTTTTCGCGCCAGATCGATACATCCGGCCTATGCGGCGATTGATGACGGCTATTGGACCGCGGCGTCCGATCCGCACTTAAATGAAGGTGAGCAGCAGCGAGATTCGAGGGTGCATCATGGCCACAAATCCCCATCGCGTCGTCATCGTCGGAGCCGGCTTCGGCGGGCTGGAGGCGACCTACCGACTTGCGGGTGCGCCGGTCGAGATCACGCTGATCGACCGCCGCAACCACCACCTGTTTCAGCCGCTGCTCTACCAGGTCGCGACTGCCTCGCTCGCGACCAGCGAGATCGCCTGGCCGATCCGGCATTTGATGCGTGACCGGCGCGAGGTGACGACGCTGTTTGCCACCGTGAGCGGCGTCGATGCCGAGCGGCGCTGCGTGCTGATCGACGACGGCAGCGAGGTGCCCTACGACACGCTGGTGCTCGCGACCGGCGCGCGGCACGCCTATTTCGGCCATGACGAATGGGAGGCATGGGCGCCGGGGCTGAAGACGCTGGAGGATGCGACCACCTTGCGCCGGCACATCCTGGTGGCGTTCGAGCGCGCTGAGCGCGAGACCGATCCGAAGCGGCGCGCCGCGCGATTGACCTTCGTCATCGTCGGCGCCGGCCCGACCGGCGTCGAGCTCGCCGGCACCATCGCCGAGATGGCGCATCACACCCTGCCCGCCGACTTCCGCAACATCGACACCCACAAGGCGCGCGTGGTGCTGATCGAGGCCGGCCCGCGCGTGCTCGCCGGCTTTCCCGACGAGCTGTCGGCTTACGCGCAGGCCTCGCTGGAAAAGATCGGCGTCGAGGTCGTGCTGGGACAGGCCGTCACCGAGATCAACCGCGAGGGCGTCGTGTTCGGCGGCAAGCTGCTCGAGGCAAAGACCAGGATCTGGGCCGCCGGCGTACGCGCCTCGCCCGCGGCCGAATGGCTGGGCGCGCCGGCCGATCGCGCCGGGCGTGTGCAGGTCGAGGCCGACCTGACGATCCCAGGCCATCCCGAGATCTTCGCGATCGGCGACACCGTCAGCATCAACGCCTGGGACGGCAAGCCGGTGCCCGGCATCGCACCGGCCGCCAAGCAGCAGGGCCGACATGTCGCCGAAACCATCAAGGCGCGCCTGCGCGGCGCTGCGACGGGTCCGTTCCGCTACAAGCATTCCGGCAACCTCGCGCAGATCGGCAAGCGGCTCGCGATCATCGATTTCGGCAAGGTCAAGCTGCGCGGCACCATCGCATGGTGGATCTGGGGCATCGCCCACATCTACTTCCTGATCGGCCTCCGCCACCGTCTCAGCGTCGCCCTGAGCTGGCTCTGGATCTACTCGCGAGACCAGCGAGCGGCGCGGTTGATCACGCAGGGGTCGAGCAAAGTGGTGTAGGCCGCCTCTTCCCCCTCTCCCCGTTCTTACGGGGAGAGGGTTGGGGTGAGGGGCATCTCTCCGCGGAGACAGTGAGAGTGGAGTTCATCGATATTTCCGCATCGCCATTGCGAGCGCAGCGAAGCAATCCAGAGTCTTTCCGCGGAGGGATTCTGGATTGCTTCGCTGCGCTCGCAATGACGTGTCGAAAGATCGACGTTCCCGCAAACATCTGACTCGCGGAAGCTCCCCCTCACCCGCCACGCACCGGACGATGCTCCGCATCGCTCGGAGCGCGTCGGCCTCTCCCCGCACGCGGGGAGAGGCGAAGAGCCCCTACTTCACCAGCTCGCACCCGCCCTCCGCCAGCGGACGGAACGCCTGGTCCGCCGGGATCGTCGAGACCAGCTTGTAATAGTCATACGGATATTTCGACTCCTCCGGCTTCTTCACCTCGAACAGGTACATCGGATGCACGACGCGGCCGTCCCGGCGGATCGTGGTGTCGCCGAACAGCTTGTCCTTGCCTTTGAACTTCTTCATCTCGGGCACGGCGTCCTTGGCATTGTCGCTGCCAGTGGCCGCAACCGCATTGAGATAGGCGAGCGTGGAAGCATAAACGCCGGCCTGATTGCCGCTCGGCATCTTGCCGTTCATGCCGGGCCGTGCGGCAAAACGCTTGGCGAACGCGCGGGTATCGTCGTTCATGTCCCAGTAAAAGGCTTCCATGAGCTGGAGGCCCTGCGCGACCTTGATGCCCATGCCGTGGACATCGTTGATGAAGAGCAGGAAGGCGACGAGCTTCTGCCCGCTCTGCTGGATGCCGAACTCGGCGGCCTGCTTCACCGCATTGATGGTGTCGCCTCCGGCGTTGGCCAGCCCGATCACTTGCGCCTTCGAGCTCTGCGCCTGCAACAGGAAGGACGCGAAATCGGAAGTGCCGAGCGGATGTTTTGACGAGCCGATCACCTTGCCGCCATGCGTCTCGATGTATTTCTGCGCTTCCGACTCGATGCCCTTGCCGAGCGCGAAGTCGACCGTGAGGAAGTACCAGTCCTTGCCGCCGCGCGAGACCATGGCGGCTGCCGTGGTGTTGCCGGTCGCCCAGGTGTCGTTGACCCACTGGATGGTGTTGGGCGAGCAGGCCTTGCCGGTGAGATCCGAGCTTGCCGTGGACGAGGCCAGGAAGGTCATGCGGCTGTCGCGCAGCAGCGTGTTGATGGAGAGGCCGACGGCCGAATTCGGCACATCGACGATGGCAT
The DNA here is from genome assembly GCF_025200885.1 of Bradyrhizobium huanghuaihaiense. Classification (NCBI taxonomy): domain Bacteria; kingdom Pseudomonadati; phylum Pseudomonadota; class Alphaproteobacteria; order Hyphomicrobiales; family Nitrobacteraceae; genus Bradyrhizobium; species Bradyrhizobium huanghuaihaiense. Next base: position 9,365,294 of record NZ_CP104172.1, read on the forward strand.
CGACGCCCTCGACGTCGAGCCATTTGCGCGCGATGGCATTGCCGACGTCGGCCTTGTTCTGGTGATCGGCATAGACGATCTCGACCTTGATGCCCTTAGCCCCGCCGTTGAAATCCTCCGCCGCCATGCGCGCGGCCTCGACCGAACCCATGCCATTGGTGTCCTGGAAGATGCCCGAGATATCGTTGAGCACGCCGATGCGCACGACGTTATCCGAGATCTCGGCATTCGCCGCACCGGTCACCAGGCTCGCGGCCAGCGCGAGCGTCCACTTCAGATGCTTCATCATTCCCTCCCCTGTTTGTTGGCTGCCGGTCGTTGCCGGCACATCGAAATTCAGACCTGCCGCTCCGGCAATTTCAGCACCAGCCCGTCGAGTTCGGGCGTGATGTGGATCTGGCAGGACAGCCGGCTGTTCGGACGCCGCTCGGCGGCGGTGCCGTCGAGCAGCGCGTCCTCGTCATCGGTGACCGCAGGCAGGCGCGCGAGCCAGATCTCGTCGACATAGACGTGGCAGGTCGCGCACATGGCATTGCCGCCGCATTCGGCCAAAATGCCGTCGAGGCCGTGGCGGGTCGCGGCCTGCATGGCGCTCTCGCCGCGCGAGGTCTCGATGCGGTCGGACTTGCCGTCGGAATGAATGAAGGTGATGGCGGGCATCAAGACTCCTCGTCAGGCCGGGGTGATGGTGACAGGCAGGCTGTCGAGCCCGCGCAGCGTGTTGTTGAAGCGGCGCTTCGGCTCGCCCGTGATCTCGATCTTCGCGATGCGCCGCGCCAGCGCCGTCAGCATCACCTCGCCTTCGAGGCGGGCGACGAGCTGGCCGACGCACATGTGGATGCCGGAGCCGAAGCCGACATGGCCGGAGGTGCGGCGGGTGATGTCGTAATTGTCAGGACTGTCCCAGCGCCTGGGATCGCGATTGGCGGCGGCGAGGAACATCAGCACCTTCTCGCCCTCGCCGATCCGCGCGCCTGACAGCTCGACCTCGCGCGTGGTGGTGCGGAAGAAGGTCTGCACCGGACTCTCGAACCGCACCGCCTCCTCGAAGGCACCGCGCGCCAGCGAGAGATCATTGCGCAGGCGCTGCCACTGATCGGAGAAGCGCGCGAGACAATAGACCGCCGCGCCGATGCCGTTGACGGTGGTATCGAGGCCCGCCGACAGCAGCGAGCGCACCAATAGCGGGGCCTCCGTGGCCGTGATGGCGCCCTCGTCGGCCTGTGCATGAATGCAGGCGCCAAAGCCGCCGGGCGCAAGGTTCTCGCGCTGGCATTGCTCGGCGACATAAGCCTGGTGCGGCATCGAACGTTCGATCGCCTCCTGGCGCAGCTGGTTGGGCGGGCCGAAGGCGTTGAATACGACGCTGGCATAGGGAATGAGATGCTCGCGGCCTTCCGCCTTCAGCCCGAGCGCATCGGGAAAGATCGACAGCGGATAGGCCTCGGCGAGGTCTGTGATTGCATCGAAGCTGCGCTTGTCGATCAGCGCGTCTACCCGTTCCTCCGCCGCGGCGGCAAAACGGTCGCGCACCTGCTTCATCACCGTCGGCGACAGCACTTTTGACAGCACGGCGCGGGTGCGGGTGTGCGCAGGCGGATCGGCCTCCAGGATCAGGCTCGGCGGCCGCCACGGCGTCTCCTTCTTGAAGTCGGACAGGCCGACGCCGCGGCTGGAGCAGAAGGTGGCGGGATCGTTCAGCACGGCATGGACCTCGGCATAGCGCGCCACGCCGTAGACCTTCCACTTGTCGAGATAGACCACCGGCCCCGCCTCCCGCAGCAGCTGATGCGTGGGATAGGGGTCGGCAAAAAACTTCATGTCGAAGGGATCGACGTCGAGATGCGGGACGCCCGATACGGCGGAGCCGGGTGCGCTCATTGAAGTCCTCCCTCATTTTGATCTTGTGAAAGGGCGGCGCTTGCCCTTAGGTCTTTCGGCACGCCGCGAGTCAGAAACCCGATATGCCGCCGTCCTCGACCAGAGCCCGCCAGAAGCCCGCGCCCACGGATGCGGGGCCGACGCTCGACCTCGAGCGTTACGTACCGGCGTTCATCACCTTCATTGCCAACAAGCTTTCGAACAGCGCGACCGCGTTCTACCAGAAGCAGTTCGGCGTCAACGTCACGGAATGGCGGATCATGTCGCTGCTGGCGATCGAGCCCGGCATTCCCGCCTCGCGCATCTGCCACGTCATCGGCTTCGACAAGGGCCCGGTGAGCCGGACGCTCGCGGGTCTCGAGAAGCGCGGGCTGATCTCGATCCGCACCGATCCCAACGACGGCCGCACCCATTCGATCGCGCTGACGGCAAGGGGCCGCGCCACGCATGACAAGGTGATCGTGGCGGCGTTCGAGCGCGAGCGGCGCCTGTTGTCCTGCCTGAGCAAGGACGAGCGCGAGGTGCTGATCGACCTGCTTCGCCGGCTGCACGAGAATCTCGGCGCCGTGACCGACAGCAGCTACAGCTGACGCGCCGCGCCGCGGGCGCGTCGTGCTGACGTCTTCAGGCATGCGCCCGCGTTTGCCCGCGGCACCATTCCTGCCGAGCATTGTTTCCTCCGAGATCGGACGCGACAGTTCCTCCGCCGTCGTCCTCGTCTGGAACGGTTCGCACAAATTAGTTGCTTAGGCAACAAAAGAATCGGCACGATAATGCGACAGGGTGGCTGGCTTAGTTGGTTGGAAGCTCTCGTGTCCCGGCTGGAGCGCCCACGAGGACAAATGGGCCCCGGCTCTGCAGCGCATCACTTCGTGCTGCGCTGCGTCCGGGGCACGAGGGCCTTTGAACGGAGAGAGCCTCTACCCTTTACAGCTCGATCCACTCCGCCGACGCATCATCATTCAGCCGCGTCACCGCATCCGCCCGCCGCGTCAACACCGCGCGCTGGTTGATGTAGCCCTTGTCGGTGATCTCGCCGCCGTCGACCGATGGCGGCTCGGCGAGCAGAAGCGCGCGTGCGGCATGGCCGGAGGAGTTTGCGCTCTGCTGCTTCAGCTTTGCGAGACCCTGCGCGATCGCGCTGCGGACCTTGGCATGCCCCAGCACATCGCTCACCGCTGCCGTCTCGGGCAGGTCGGCATGGGCGCGGCAGGCCGCGATGTTCGGAAACACCAGGAAGCGCACCTCGTCGCCGCCGTGACCCGACACGACGATGTCCTGCGCGAGCGGCGCCAGCGCGGCGATGCCGGCAACGCGCAGCGTGCCGACACTGACCCAGGTGCCGGAATTGAGCTTGAAGTCCTCCGCGACGCGGCCGTCGAAGAACAGGCCGCGCTCCGGCCGCGCGCTATCGGCAAGCTTCACCGCATCGCCGATGAGATAAAACCCCTCCTCGTCGAACGCCTGCTTGGTGAGCTCGGGCGCCTTCCAGTAGCCCGGCGTGACGTTGGGGCCGCGCACGCGCACCTCCAGCTTGTCGCCTGACGGGACGAGCTTCAGCTCGGTGCCGGGAATGGGCACCCCGATATTGCCGGAGCGCTCGGCGAGGAAATGACAATCGGTGGCGAGCGGCGAGGTTTCGGTCGAGCCCCAGGCCGAGACCATCGGCAGCGCACGGCCGACGGTCTCGACGGAGAGCTCTTCGAGAGCGTCCCAGAGATTCTGCGGCAGCGCCGCGCCGGCATAGAAGGCGAACTTCACCTCGCTGAAGAAGCGGCGGCGCAGATCTTCTTCACCGCGCAGCGCCGCGATCAACATGTCGAAACCGCGCGGCACGTTGAAATAGACCGTCGGCATCACGCTTTTCAGATTGGCAAGCGACGTCGCAAACAGGCCGGGCGCGGGCTTGCCGCCGTCGATATAGAGCGAGCCGCCATTGCGCAGCACGAGGTTGAAATTGTGATTGGCGCCGAACGTATGGCTCCAGGGTAGCCAGTCGAGAATGACGAGATCGCCGCGCGCCTGATCGAGGAAGGTCCAGGTCTGCGCCTTGGCCTGCTGGCTCGAGGTCAGCATGCGCTGGGTGTTGATGACGGCTTTCGGCGTACCGGTCGAGCCCGAGGTGAACAGGAATTTTGCGATCGTATCCGGCGTCACTGCGGCGAAGGCCCTTGCGACGTCGGGGGTCTCGGGCGTTGCCGCGATGCTGCGGAACGCGAGCACATCGGCGTCATCGGCATTGCCGCTGATGACCTGCGCCTTGTGCAGCGGCTTGATCGCAGCCAGCGCGGCCGCAAACGGCTTGGTCGCGGAGACATAGATCGCGCCCGGCTCCAGCAGCGCGATCATGCTCTTGAGCTTGTCGAAATCTTTCGACATCAGCGAATAGGCTGGCGAGATCGCCGCCGATGGCACGCCGACATGCTGGGCGGCCAGCGCGAGCAGCGCGTGGTCGATGCTGTTGTCGGAGAGGATCGCGAGCGGGCGGTCCGCGCTGAGGCCTTGCGCGAGGATCCATGACGCCGCCCCGCGCACCTGCCGCAGCGCCTGCGCGTAGGTGACGGTGGTCCATGGCGCTTCAATATTGCCGCGCTCGGCGAGGAAGATCTTGCCGGGCGTCTGCCGCGCAAAATGCTCCAGCCAGTCCCCGATGCAGCGGGCGCTCTCGCGCAAGGGTTCCGGCGAGCGCAACACGATGCTGCCGTCGGCGCGATGGTCGGCGACGGTTTTCGGCGCAGCGAACAGATCTGACGCGTCACCGCGTGGTGCGGTTGTCATGGTTTCCTCCTCGCCCGGAAGGCCGGGTCGGCCGCAGCCTCGTTCCGGACCGCTTTGGCCATAATGTCGGGCATGACAATTGTTGTCGTCAACAACAATCTTTCCTTCGACGCCGGCGGGCGCTAGGGTTGCGCGGCAGGAGACACCACGTGACAGCCAGTGCAGCCCAGACGTCCCCGCGCAAACGATCCACCAACGGCGCAGTGCGGCGCAATGACGCCGAGGAGATCGGCCTCGACGCATTGGTCGGCCACGCGGGCTATGCGGTGCGGCGTTTCCAGATCTGGATCTTCCAGGACTTCATCAGAACGCTCGGCGATGTCGACATCCGACCGACGCAATATTCGGTGCTGACGGTGATCGGCGCCAATCCCGGCCTCTCGCAGATGGCGGTGGCAAAGCGCCTCGGCATCGAGCGCGCGCGGCTGGTGCACCTGCTCGACAGCCTCGAACAGCGCAAGCTCGTGAAGCGGGTCAAGTCGAAGGCGGACCGGCGCTCCCATGCGCTGCACCTCACCGCGCAGGGCGCCACCGCGCTGGCGAAGTTCAAGCGGCTGGCGGCCGAGCACGAGCGAAATGTCGAGGCCAAGATCGGCAAGGAGAACCGGGAGCAGCTGCTTCGGATCCTCGCGGGCTTCACCTGATCCAACCCGCCCAATATTTATGCAGATGCCCGTAACAGGGCGCTGGCACGGCCACCTGCCGTGCCGCCGAAATATCCCCCAACTCACTGATCCCACGATAATATCCGGCGCACGCGCTCTGCCCGGATTCTGTACACAATGGCACATCGCTTGCTTCAATCCGGGTGAAGCATGTTGCCGGAGTTTGGACGCCATGGGGGCTGAGCAGCCTGAAACGATCGCCGCGATTGTGGCCGCGCATCGCGCGGGGACGATGACGCCGGCAGAGACGATCGCACGGACCTACCAGCGCATCCGCGACCACAACGATCCGGCCGTGTTCATCAGCCTGCGCGACGAGAAGGATGCGATCGCCGAAGCCGAGAAGCTCGCCGCCCGCGCGGATGCGGCCAGCCTGCCGCTCTATGGCGTGCCGGTCGCGGTGAAGGACAATATCGACGCGCTGGGCTTTCCGACCACCGCCGCTTGTCCCGCCTTCTCCTACACCCCGACGCATGACTCCACCGCCGTGGAGCGCCTGCGCGCGGCGGGCGCCATCATCATCGGCAAGACCAATCTCGACCAGTTCGCAACCGGCCTCGTCGGCGTGCGCTCGCCTTATGGCATCCCCAGGAATTCAATTCGCGAAGACCTCATTCCCGGCGGATCGAGCTCGGGATCGGCGAGCGCCGTCGGCGCCGGGCTGGTCCCACTGTCGCTCGGCACGGACACTGCCGGCTCGGGTCGCGTGCCGGCGATGCTCAACAACATTGTCGGGCTGAAGCCGAGCCTCGGCATGATCTCGACCGCGGGCCTCGTGCCGGCCTGTCGCACGCTCGACTGCATCTCGGTGTTCGCCTTGACGGTGGACGACTCTGCGCTCGCGCTGTCGGTGATGGCCGGCCCCGACCAGGCCGATCCCTTTTCGCGCGACCGGCCGCTTGGCGCGCTTACGCCGTTCCCTGCGAATTTGCGCCTCGGCGTACCGCGCAACGGACAGCTGATCTTCTTCGGCGACAAGAAGGCGGAAGCTGCTTACGGCGATGCGCTGAAGCGCTGGACCGCGCTTGGCGCTGATCTGGTCGAGTTCGACCTCGAGCCGTTCTACGAGACGGCGCGGCTGCTGTATGAAGGTCCCTGGGTCGCCGAGCGCTATCTCGTGATCAAGAATCTGCTGGCGTCCGCGCCTGACGCAATCCATTCAGTCACACGCGAGATCACTGCGGCCGGCGCGCGGCTGACCGCGGCGGAGACCTTCTCCGCGCTCTATCGCCTGCAGGGCCTGCGCAAGATCGCCGAGCGCACGTTTGCGAACATCGACGCGCTGGTGCTGCCGACTGCCCCGACGGCCTATACGACCGCGCAGGTGCTCGCCAATCCGATCGAGCTCAACAGCCGGCTCGGCACCTACACCAACTTTGTGAATCTGCTCGACCTCTGCGGCCTCGCGGTGCCGGCATCAATGCGCAGCGACGGCGTACCGTTCGGCATCACGCTGCTCGCGCCGGCCGGACGCGATGCGCTGCTTGCGAGCATCGGCCGAGTGTTCCATGCGGATACGAAGCTGACAGTTGGTGCAAACGGCGTCGCGCAGTCTGCGCTCGCCCCGCTCCCTGCAGGCAGCGTCGACGAGATTCCAATCGCAGTGGTCGGCGCGCATCTGTCCGGGATGGCGCTGAACGGCGAGTTGAAGGCGTTGAGCGGAAAGCTGATCGAGGCGACAAAGACGGCGCCGGACTACAAGCTCTACGCGCTTCAGACCACGCCGCCGAAGCCGGGCCTGCTGCGCGTGGAAGCCGGCAAGGGCGCGTCGATCGAGCTGGAGATCTGGTCGCTGTCGTCGTCCGCCTTCGGCAAGTTCGTCAACGCGATTCCCGCGCCGATGGCGATCGGCACGATCAGACTCGCCGACGGCCGCAGCGTGAAGGGATTTCTCGTCGAGCCGGAGGTGCTGGGCGAGGCGCGAGATATCACCGCGTACGGCGGCTGGCGGAAGTTCATGGCGGAAGCGGCCACGGCCTAGGTCTCGTAGGGTGGGCAAAGCGAAGCGTGCCCACCATCACCATCAATTAAGGGATGGTGGGCACGGCGCTTTGCGCCTTTGCCCACCCTACGGCACCGCGCGTGCGGCCCTACACCGACACCGCGTAGATCTCATACTCCCCGCGCACCAATTCGATATGCGCGCGCATCGCGGCGGCGGCGCCCTGCTTGTCGCCGCGCATGATGGCGACGACGACGCGGTCGTGCTCGGCCTGCGACTTGGCGAGGCGGCCGAGGTTGCGGAACTGGGCGCGGCGGAACGGCTGTACGCGCACGCGCGTCGCCAGCGTGATCTCGGCGATGTAGCCGTTCTGCGAGCCCGCATAGATCGTGTTGTGGAAGCGCTCGTTGACCTCGTGGAAGCGCTCGGGATTGCCGGCGTAGCTCAAGAGCCGCAGCTCTTCGTGGACGGCCTCGAGCGCATGGCGCTCGGCGGGGGACATGCGCTCGGCGGCAAGGCCGGCGCACAGCGCCTCGAGCTCGGCCATCGCCTCGAACATGCTTTTCAAACGGTCGATCGAGGGCTGCGCGACCACCGCGCCGCGATGGGGCCGCGCCTCGACCAGGCCGCTCGCCACCAGTTGCCGCAGCGCCTCACGCACCGGGGTTCGCGACACGCTGAAGCGCCGCGCGATGTCGGTCTCGTCCAGCGGCGAGCCTGGCGCCAGGGTTCCACGCACGATCTCGTCGGCAAGCTGAAGACGCAGCTCCTCGGCGCGCGTGACCTTCTGCACCGACGGCAGTGCCCGGTCGACGCGGGGCACCACCGGCTCGGCCGGCAGTGTCCCGGGCGGAAGATCGTCAAGCGTCATTCGGTCAGGTCTCTTTCGGCTCGTCGATGATGCTGACATGGGCAGCGACGACACGCCAGCCCTCCGGGAAACGAATCCACGTCTGCATCTGCCGGCCGACCTTGCCGGGCGCCGTGTCGCGATAGAACAAGGTGGAGGCCACGGCCGCGTCGCGGCCATAGCTGGTGATGACGGTTTTCGCGGTGCGGCGATTCAGGCCGACCGGCGAGCGGCCGGCACGGAATCCGGAGATCGCCTCGTAGCCGTAGAGGTTCTCGCCGATGCCGTAGCGCAGGGTGCGGGGGTCGTTGCGGAACAGTTCGCCCAGCACGGCGACGTCGTTGCTGACGAGGGCCTGCTCATAGCGCTCGAACGCGGCTTTGACTTCCGCGATCACCTCGGGGAGATCGATCTCCATTTCAGAATCCTCTCGGCGCGGGCGCGGATACGACGCCCATCTGTTCCAGGGCATATGCGACACGCAGCGCAATATCCTCGCGCCAGGGCGCGGCAATGATCTGCACGCCGATCGGCATTGGCTCGAGCGGCACCGGCACGGCAACGACCGGCAGGCCGATGAAGGAGATCGGCTGGGTGTGGATGCCGATATTGGCACGCACCGGCAATTCAACGCCGTCGAGATTGAAATTGACCTGGCCGAGTTTTGGCGCGGTGCACGGCGTCGCCGGCGCGATCAGAACGTCGACCGATCTGAAGATCTCGGCGAGTTGCGCGCGATACCAGCGGCGGAATTTTTGCGCGCGATCGACCATCGGCGCAGGCACCATCGCCCCCGCGATCAACCGGTCGCGCACGGCCGGATCGAAATCGTTCGGGCGCTTGCGCAGGCGGTCGAGATGCAGCGAGGCGCCTTCGGTGGTGGTGATCACATAAGCCGCCGCGCGGGCGCGCGATGCTTCGGGGACATCGACCACTTGCGTTGCACCCAGCGCCTTGGCAACACGGCTGACGGCTTCGACGGCTTCCGGAAACACATTCTTCTGGAAGTGACCGCCGGCGATCGCGACGCGCAGGGCTGAGATCGGGTTGGCGAGCAGCGGCAGCGTCGGCTCCAACCCGCGCGTGGTGCAGGCGCCGTCGTCTGCATCCGCTCCCTGCATCGCGTCATAGGCCAGCGCGAGATCGGTGACCGAGCGCGCGAACGGGCCGAGATGATCGAGGCTCGCCACGAACGGGAATGAGCGCGCCCGCGACAGCCGGCCGTAGGTCGGCTTCAGGCCAAAGATGCCGCAGAACGAGGCCGGCACGCGGATCGAGCCGTTGGTGTCGGAGCCGAGCGCAATCGGCACCAGCGCGCCGCCGACGGCGCTGCCCGAGCCGCCGGAGGAGCCGCCGCTCATCCGCGTCGTGTCATGCGGATTGCGCGAGGGGCCGTCATGGATGTTCTCACCGGTGAAGTCGTAGGCGTATTCGCCCATGTTGAGCGCGCCGACGAGGACGGCGCCGGCGGCTTCCATGCGTTCAATCAGGGTCGCATCGCGCTTGGCCGGCGCGAGGTCACGGTTGATCTTCGAGCCTGCGCGCGTCGAGAGGCCAGCGACGTCAAAGAGGTTCTTCACCGCGAAGGGCACGCCGGCGAGCGGGCCGACTTTCTTGCCCGCGGCGATGTCGGCATCGATCGCGCGCGCTTTGGCACGGGCGCGCTCGGCGGTGACGTCGGTGAAGGCGTTGAGGACCGTGTCGTGCTGCTTGATCCGCGCGAGCGCGGCTTCAGTGGCGGCGAGCGCGGACAATTGGCCGCCGGCCACCGCTTTCGCGATGTCGGCAGCCTTCATCTCTGGCTTGGCGGTCATGGCAGCGTCAGGCGGTGAAGATCGGCGCCGGCTCGGTCTCGTCCGGCAGCGCGAATTCATCGACGAGGCGGGCGAGCCGCAGCGACACTTCGAGATTGGCGCGGACCGCTGGCCTGAAGGCCTCCTCGACCGGCAGCGCCAGCGCTTTCGATACGGCGTCGATATAATCGTCCAGCGGCTCGGCCATCACGCTCCCAAACAGTCTCTCAGTGCACCGGCAACGGCGGATGCGGAATCGCCGTCAGCAGCTCCTTGGTGTAGTCGTCCTGGGGATCGCTGAGGACCTGCTCGGAAGAGCCTTCCTCGACGATCCGCCCCGTCCGCATCACAATGACACGATCGCACAACAAGCGCACCACATTCAAATCATGAGAGACAAACAGGTAGCTCATACCTAGCCGCGCCTTGAGATCCTGCAGCAGGTTCAGCACGACGGCCTGCACCGAGACGTCGAGCGCCGCGGTCGGCTCGTCCAGGATGACCAGCTTGGGATGCAGCGCGATCGCTCTGGCAATGCCGACGCGGGCCTTCTGGCCGCCGGATAGCTGGTGCGGGAAGCGGTCGAGCAGATTGTGCGGCAGACCGACCATGGTCGCCAGTTCCTCGCAGCGGGCGCGGAGCGCGTCGCGCCCCTTGATGTCGCCGAGCTGCATGATCGGGTCGGCGATGGCGCGCGCGGCGGTGAAGCGCGGGTTGAGGCTGTCAGTCGGATCCTGGAACACCATCTGGATGCGGCTGCGCTGCGGCAGGCGGGCAAACGCGGCCGGCTGGATGCCGCCGATGTCCTCGCCGTCGAACTGGATCAGGCCGGAGGTCTGGTCGAGCAGCCGCATCACCATCATCGACGTGGTCGATTTGCCGCAGCCGGATTCGCCGACCAAGCCGACGCTCTCGCCATGGCCGATCGTGAAGCTGATGCCGTCGACGGCGCGGAACACGTCCGGCTCGACCGGCGGCTTGCGGCTGAACAGCTTGCCGAGCACAGCGGTGGCGCCCTGGCGGGGATATTCCTTGACGAGCTTGTCGATGAGGAGGAGGGGCGTCTCGCTCTTCGCGCCATCTTGCGAGGCGTGATGGATGGCCGGCTCAGGCCCGGCCATGACGGATGCGGACGGAGACGCGATCTCCTCTTCCGGCAACAGATCGCGCAGGCTCACACCAAGCCGCGGCGTCGCGCGCATCAGCTTCTTGGTGTAGGGGTGCTGCGGGCTCGCAAAGATGTCGGCGGCCTTGGCGGTCTCGACCACCCGGCCCTTCTCCATCACCACGACGCGGTCGCAATAGGCGGCGGCAAGGCCGAGATCGTGCGTGATCAGGATGGTGGACATCGCACGGCGTTTTGTCAGTTCGACGATCAGGTCCATCACCGCCTTCTGCGTAGTGACGTCGAGACCCGTCGTCGGTTCATCCGCGATCAGCAGCTGCGGATTGCAGGCGAGCGCGAGCGCGATGACGACGCGCTGGCACATGCCGCCGGAGAGCTCGAACGGATAGGCGTGGTAGCGCTCGCGCGGGCGGGCGATCTTGACCTGCTCCAGCGCTTCGATCGCTTTCTCGCCGTGGTCGGCGACCTGGGCCTGCTGCACATGGGTGCGCAAGACGTCCTCGATCTGGTCGCCGACTTTGCGGATCGGATTCAGTGCCGCACGCGGGTTCTGGAAGATCATCGAGACTTCGCGGCCACGCAGGTCGCGCATCTGGTCTTCGGTCGCAGCCTTCACGTCGATGCCGGAGAACATCACCGAACCCTCGGCGATCTTGCCGGCGCGGTCGAGGATGCGCATCACGGCGTAGGAGGTCACCGACTTGCCGGAGCCGGACTCGCCGACGATCGCCAGCGTCTCGCCCTTGGCGACTGAGATGTTGACGTGCTGCACCGCCTTGACGATGCCGCGGCGGGTGGTGAATTCAACCGTGAGGTCCTGGACGTCGAGGAGCGGCTGGGCGGTCATCGGTGCCTGCCAATCAAAAAGGTCGAAAACAACCCCATACACAGTAGAAAGGGATTGATTTCACTGATGAATTTCGACCCGGGAACAGCCATCACGTCCTCCGTTGGGGGTCGACGATGTCGCGCAGGCCGTCGCCGAGGAGGTTGAAGCAGAACACGGCGATCATCAGGGCAAGGCCCGGGAACAGCGCGATCCACCATTCGCCCGAGACCATGAAGCCGGCGCCTTCGGCGACCATGATGCCCCATTCCGCCGTCGGCGGACGGACGCCGAGGCCGATGAAGGACAGGCCCGCGGCATTGAGGATGGCGTAGCCCATGGTCAGCGACATCTGCACGATCATGATCGGCATGATGTTCGGCAGGATGTGCACCAGCAGGATGCGGAATTCGCCGTTGCCCGAGAGCCGCGCGGCCTGCACGAAGCCGGCATTGCGGCGGACATTGGCCTCGGCGCGCGCGACGCGGGCATAGAGCGGGAAGTTCACGATCGCGGTGGCGAGGATGATGTTCTGCACGGTGTTGCCGAGCGCGGCGACGATGCCCATGGCCAGCACGAACAGCGGGAACGCCATGATGGTGTCGGCGATGCGGCCGACGATGCGATCGGTCCAGCCGCCGAAATAGCCTGCGGCGATGCCGGCAAGGCCGCCCATCAGGAACACCAGCACGACCGAGGCGATGGCGATGAACGTATCGAGCCGCGTCGCGACCACGACACGGCTGAAGATGTCGCGGCCCAACTGGTCGGTGCCGAACCAGTGCGCGGCCGAGGGTGGCTTCAGTGCCGCCGCCGTGTCGGAGGCGAGCGGATCATACGGCACCACATAGGGGCCGAAGATCGCGGCGATCAGGATCACGATCAGCAGCGCGAAGGCGAAGCCGGTGACCTTGTTCTCGCTGAGAACGTAGCGGGTCTGTTCGAGGATCGCGACCAGTCCCGAAGTGCGTGCGGGACCGACGGGTTCAACAGCAGGCGCAACGGAGCTCATGGTTTCACTCCTGGAGCTTCATGAAGTTGGGACGAATCGACGAGCCGGGAGCTTGCTTCACCTCTCCCGCTTGCGGGAGAGGTCGCGCCGAAGGCGCGGGTGAGGGCTCTCTCCTCTTGGGGGCTATCGATTGCGGAGACACCCTCTCCCCAGCCCTCCCCCGCGAGCGGGGGAGGGAGCGCACCATCCGCACGGCTGAAACCAGACGCGATCATCATGCGCTAGCCCTCCAGCCGCACGCGCGGGTCGATCACGCCATAGAGAATGTCGATCACGAGATTGAGCAGCACGTACATCACCGCCATGGTCAACACGAAGCCCTGCACCGGTGCGAAGTCCGACGAGATCAGCGCTTCCACTGCGTAGGAGCCGATGCCGGGCCAGGCGAACACTTTCTCGACCAGCACGTTGGCGCCCAGGAGGAACGAGAACACCATGCTGAGCGTGGTGATGACCGGCAGCATCGCGTTGCGGAAGGCATAGGTGACGATGACGGTCGCCGGCGACAGGCCGCTGGCGCGCGCGGTGCGAACGAATTCGGAGGCGAGCACCGCCAGCATGGACGCGCGCGTCATGCGCGCGATCGGCGCCAGCGAGAAGATCGCGAGCGTCGTTGCGGGCAGGATGAGCTGGCTCAGCGCCGAGCGGAACGCCTCGAGGTCACGCGCGATCAGGGTGTCGATCAGATAGAAGCCGGTGATTGTCGGCGGCGCACTGTAGAACACGTCGAGGCGGCCGAGCGGCGCGGGCGACCAGCCGAGGCGGAAATAGAAGACATAGACCAGCACGAGGCCGGTGAAAAACACCGGCAGCGACACGCCGGCCGTCGTCGTGACACGACAGAGATGGTCGACCCATGACCCCGGTCGTGTCGCCGCCAGCACACCAAGCGGAATGGCGATGACGATCGAGACGATGAGGCCGAGCAGTGTCAGTTCGGCGGAAGCCGGCAGGCGGTTGCGGATCTCGGCGGCGACCGGCTGGCCCGTCGTCAGCGAATTGCCGAAATCGCCATGGGCGAGGTCGTTGGTGTAGCGGAAGAACTGCTCGATCAGCGGCCTGTCGAGGCCGAGTTTTTTCCGGATCTGCTCGACGGCTTCCTTCGTCGCCGCGGGGCCGGCGAAGTACGCGGCGGGATCACCGGGCAGCGCACGCGTCAGCAGGAAGGTGACGATGACGACGCCGATCAGCGAGGGAATCGCAAACATCAGGCGCTTGCCGATCATGGTCAGCATGATGAGTTCCTCGTGCGCGTGTTGGGCACGCTGCTAGCCGCGAGCGTTGCTGCGTTCCCTCCCCCCTTGCGGGGGAGGGCTAGGGAGAGGGGTGGCCCCGGGAGAGGTCTGAGTTCGTGGCTACCCCTCTCCCCAACCCTCCCCCGCAAGGGGGGAGGGAGCCTGCAGAGCGTGCTCACCTCACTCGACCACGATGCCCAGAAAGACGCGGACATATCGCTCGCGCCAATCATGTCTCACCCCTTCGCCATCGCGCGATAGTCGAGCCTCCGGTGGAACCAGTATTGGTAGCCGCTGATGTTCTTCTGCATCGCGACGTTGACGAAGGGCTGGTAGAGCGGGATGCGCGGGACGTCGGCGTAGGCGAGGTCGACGAAGCCCTTCACGTCGGTGTCGTAGGTCGCGGTGTCGCCGGTCGCGGCGGCGGTGCGCGCGCCGTCGATCAGCTTGTCCATCTCCGCCGACTTGTAGCTCATGGTGTTGAAGACGGAATTGTTGCCGTGATAGCACCAGTAGAAGAAGTACTCGGGGTAATCGAGCCAGCCCGAGAACACGTTGGTGAAGAGCGGCATCTCCTTCTTGTTGAGTTCGGTGCGCCAGTTGGCGCCGGGCACCTTGTTGATGGTGGTCTTGATGCCGAGCTGGGCGAGGCTCTCCTGCACCAGCACGCAGAGCGGCTCGTTGACCCCTGCGAAGTTGAGATCGAACGAGATCGTGGTCTCGAAGCCGTTGGCGTAGCCGGCTTCCGTGAGCAGCGCCTTCGCCTTCTCCATGTCGGTGTTGTATTTGTGCGGCTGCGGCCAGGCGACCTCGGTCGCCTTGTCCTTGGCCGCGCCGAACATGGGATTGCCGAGGCCGAACAGCACGGCGTCCATGATCTTTTGGTACGGCAGCGCATAGGCGATCGCCTGCCGCACCTTGACATTGTCGAACGGCGGCTTGGTGACGTTCATGCCGATATACTGGATGCCGTTGGAGAACGGCAGCGACACCACGTTGAGCTTGCCGTTCGCCTTCATCTCCTGGAAGTCCTTGAACGGCAGCTCATAGGAGATGTCGGCATCGCCGCGCTCCAAGAGCGCGCGGCGGTTGCCGGCCTGCGGCACCATGCGCCAGATCACGCGCTTGATCTTGGGCAGCGGACCGCCGACCCAATCCTCGTTGCGCTCCATGATCACTTCGGTGCCGGCAGTCCACTTGGTCACCTTGTAGGCGCCGGAGCCCGCGGTCTGCTGTTTAGTGAACTCCAGACCCCAGGGATCCTTCTCGCTGGCATTCTTCTTCACCAGCTCGGAATTGACGATGCAGGGGACGATGACCGCGAGATCGGGAATCGTCAGACGGTCCTTCTTGGCGAAATCGACGCGCACGGTGGCATCGTCGACCACGACGAACTGCTCGGGCTTCGTGAGCGAGCCCGCGCTCATCTGGAAGGTCGGGAAGCCGCCGACGCTGACGGCGCGGTCGAGCGACCATTTCACGTCTTTCGCGGTGACCGGCGCGCCGTCGTGGAATTTGGCGTTCTTCTTCAGCTTGAAGGTGACCGACATGTCGTCGATCTTGAAGTCCTCGGCGAGCTCGCCCTTGAATTTGTCGCGGTCGTAATAGGGCACGCCACCGGGGCCGCTCTTCATCTCGTGGCTGATCAGCCGGTCGTAGCAATTCCAGGACACCTCATAGCCGGGCACGTTGGTGCCGACGCCGTGGATGTCGAGATTGTTGGGGCCGCCTTCCGAGACGATCAGCAGCGTCTCCGAGCGCGCATCGGCCCTGGCGGAGGAGATCACGGACGGCATGGCCGGAAGCGCCGCGCCTGCGGCCAATCCGGAAACGGACTTGAGGAAATCGCGGCGCTTCATGAAATCGCTCCAACACAAAAGTTTCTGGTTGGAACTGGATTCGCAAGGTTCGTGCCAAGGCTTAAGGGAAGCTTACACCACGCCTAAGCAGTTGATTTGTAATCATATAATTGAGATTTAGCCGCGGGGATCTTTTCGAGTAGCCTCGAGGTTTGCATACAAAGCTCCGATTTTGATTATATAATAGGCCGCTTTATTCAGCAGCCTGATTTGTCACCAATTTGCGAGGCGCGCGAGAAGATCCAGGCTCTCTGCCTCAACCTCGTCATTGCGAGCGCAGCGAAGCAATCCAGAATCTTTCCGCCGAGATAGTCTGGATTGCTTCGCTGCGCTCGCAATGACGGCTGGGGTCGTCACTCCGCCCAGATCAAGTCCTGCAGCTCAACCAGATCATCCGTCCTCTCCTGCCAGCCCTCGATGCAGATGTGGCTGTTGAGATCGCTCGCCTGGTGCAGCAGCATCAGGGCCATCAGGCGGCGCTTGAGCGCATAGTCCGGCTTCGTATAGCCAAAGCCTTCGAGCAGGCTCTTCACCCTCCCCGGCCGGCCCGCCGCCATGAAGGCGCCGGGGCCGAGCAGGTCGTAGTCGCGCCAGCCGGCGCGCACGTCGCCGAAGTCGAACAGGCCTTTGAGCGACCATGTGCCGTCATCGCAGGCGAGCAGGAAATTCTCGGGGATGTATTCGCCGGTCAGGATCACCGGCGGCGCGTCCATCGGAATCAGCGCGACCGCATCGCGCAGGAGATCGTCGAGGCCTTCGAGAAACTTCGGCGCGAGACCCAGGCGTTCATGTCGCGCGCGACAGCCCTGCATCTGGGCGCGCATAAAATCGGCCCAGCGCGGCTCGATATGTGCGAGCGGTCCGAGCGGGGCGCGCTGCACCGATGCGATGGTCTCGCCGATCTGGCGCAGCACGCGCTCCTTCTGGTCTTCCGCCAGGGACGGCCACACCTCCGAGCCGAGCGTGCCGGCAAGGCGGGTGATGACGAGATAGGGCCAGCCGTCACGCACCCCTTCCGCGACGATCTCGGGGATCGGCAAGGACAGCCGGCCGGCGAGTTGCGTCAGCGAACTGCGCTCGGAGAGGAATTGCGAGCGGAGCAGCGGCGGAAAAATCTTCAGGATCAGCCGCTCACCGAGGCCGACCACGAGATTGGTGCCGGTCGCAAAGACGTGCGGCGCGCCAACGTCGAGACCATGGCTACGCGCGATGCCGAGCGCGATCGGAAGCCATTGCGGGGGATCGGCGCGGAAGGCGCGAAAGCTCTCTACGTCGGCGAAAGCCGGCAACTTTTGCGATGGAACGATAGTCATTCGCGCGAAGCAGGCGGTGCGCCTCTCCCGCTTGCGGGAGAGGTCGCGCCGAAGGCGCGGGTGAGGGTTCTCTCCTCTTGGGGAGTGCCCCATTGCGGAGACACCCTCTCCCCTACCCTCCCCCGCAGGCGGGGGAGGGAGCGCACTGCGCTCGCGGTTACAGCGATTTCTGATCGCAACACGCCTTTACCGCTCCGGGCTGGCGCGCTCGAACTGGCGCAGCAGCTTGTTGCCGCGCTCGACCGCGGAATCGAGCGCTCCTTGCGCGCTCTTCTGGCCGGTAAAGGCCTGCTCCAGCTCGTCCTCGATCACGCCGCGGATCAGGACGAAGGAGCCGAGCCGGATGCCCTTCGAGTTCTCCGTCGGCGGATGCAGCGTGATCTCCTCGAACGAGATCGCCGAGCCCGGATTGCGCTGGTAGAAGCCCTGCGCTCGCGTCAGCTCGAAGGCGGCGCGGGTAACAGGCAAATAGCCGGTGTTCTGGTGCCAGGCCGCCTGCACGCCGGGCTGCGACAGATAGGCGAAGAACCGCGCCACGCCCTTGTATTCCTCGCGCGGCCGGTCGCGCAGCACCCACAGCGTGGCGCCGCCGATGATCGAGTTCTGCGGCGCGTCCTTCACGTCGGGCCAGTACGGCATCATGCCGTAGCCGATCTCGAATTTCGAATTCGCCTTGATGTCGGCACGCGTCGCCGAGGAGCCGATGAACATGCCGCATTCGCCGTTCTGGAAGCGCGGCTCGGCGGACTGGCCGCGGCCGCCATAGTCGAACAGCTTGCTCTTCTGCCACTCGGCGAGCTGGGCGACGTGCTTGACGATGACGGGATTGTTGATGGTCAGCTCGGCATCGAGGCCGGCAAAGCCGTTGGTGCGGGTTGCGAGCGGCAGGTTGTGGAAGGCGGAAAAATTCTCGACGTGGATCCAGGACGGCCAGGACGTGGTGAAGCCGCACGGCGCACCGCGGTCGCGCAGGCGTTTGGCAGCTAGCCCGAGCTCGGGCCAGGTCTTCGGCGGCGCCTCCGGATCGAGGCCGGCGTCGCGGAACATGGTCTTGTTGTAGTACAGGATCGGCGTCGAGGAATTGAACGGGAACGACAAGAGATTGCCGGCCGCGTCGGTGTAGTAGCCGGAGACCGCGGGAAGGTAGTCGTTGAGCGAGAACGGCTCGCCCTGGTCCCGCATCAGGCTGAACACCGGATAGATCGCGCCCTTGGCCGCGGTCATGGTGGCGGTGGCGACCTCGTTGACCTGGACGATGGCGGGCTGGCTGCGCGAGCGGAAGGCGAAGATCGCGGCGGTCACCGTCTCGGTGTAGCTGCCCTTGTAAGCCGGCACGATGCGGTAATCCGGCTGCGAGGCGTTGAAGTCGGCGGCGAGCTTGTCCAGCTGCCGGCCGAGCTCGCCGGACATCGCGTGCCACAGCGCAATGTCGGTGGCGGCGCGCGCGGGCGCGGCCAGCGCGACCAAAGCGAAGACGGCGAGGATCTGCAAAAGGCGCGATGCTGACGTCACGATGGCTCTTCCCGTGTCGCACGACGAAAGGCGGCTGCTCCTGCTTAAGGCGCGGCATTTACGGTTTCAACCGGGAATGAGAGGCGGCCGCGCCGCACAATCAGCCCGCGGGCCCGGCGCGGGATGGCCTTCCCTTAACCATCTGCTAGATTGCGTTGAACCTTTTGCTCCCGCCATAGACTCCACCACTAAGGGGCTGAGTGTGCCAGTGTTGAGCCGTGCCGAACTCTCGCGGACCGGGGTGGTTTTCGTCGCGCTTTTGCTCGCGCTCTGCGCGACGGACGCCATTGCGCGCGAATTCCGCGCCGCCGACACCCAGACCGAGGATTACCCGACCGTGCAGGCGCTGCGCTACATGGGCGCCCTGATCGCCGAGCGCACCGGCGGCCGGCACGAGGTCAAGGTGTTCCACTCCCGCCAGCTCGGCGAGGAGAAGGAGACCATCGAGCAGACCCGGGCCGGCGCGATCGACCTCAACCGGACCAATGTCGCTCTGATCGGCAATTTCGTTCCGGCCATGAACGTGCTCGCCATGCCGTTCCTGTTCCGGTCCATCGAGCACATGCAGAACGTGCTGGACGGGCCGATCGGCGGCGAGATCCTGAACAGTTTCGAGCCCTACGGCTTCGTCGGGCTCTGCTTCTACGATTCCGGGGCACGGTCGATCTACAACGGTGTCCGCCCTATCCGGAACATCGAAGACCTCCGGGGCCTGCGGATCCGGGTGCAGCAGTCGGAGTTGATGAGCCAGATGATCCGCTCGCTCGGCGCCGAACCGGTCGAGATGCCCTATGGGCAGGTGCTCACCGGGCTTGCCAATCACCTGATCGACGGCGCCGAAAACAACTGGCCATCCTTCGTGACGACCGACCATTACAAGCACGCCGGGCACTACACGCTGACCGAGCACACGATGAGCCCGGAGGTGCTGGTGATCTCGCTCAAGGCCTGGCGCAGCCTCTCGGCGGAGGACCAGACCATCTTCCGGGAGGCTGCGCGGCGCTCCAGCCGGTTCATGCGCGAGAAGTGGCGCGACCTCGAGGGGCAATCGCAGCGCAAGGC
Organism: Bradyrhizobium huanghuaihaiense; assembly: GCF_025200885.1. NCBI lineage: Bacteria > Pseudomonadati > Pseudomonadota > Alphaproteobacteria > Hyphomicrobiales > Nitrobacteraceae > Bradyrhizobium > Bradyrhizobium huanghuaihaiense. Next base: position 9,385,148 of record NZ_CP104172.1, read on the forward strand.
GCAAGCGGCCGGCGTCAGCATCGTCAGGGATATCGACCGCAAGCCGTTCGAGGACGCCATGGCCGCGATCTACACCAGGGCCGCCCAGGATCCCGCCGCGGCCATACTGATCGAACGCATTCGCAAGGTGGAGTGAGGCCCGTTGCCCGCGCTTGGACACAGCGAGAACGCAGACAGGCCGCCCGGCCCGATCGGGCGGCTGCGCGCGCGGCTCGTCGGCGCGCTCCGGGCCGTCCCGATCCGCTGGCGCATCCTGTCGATCGCGGCGCTGAACTCCGCCGTCGTGGTGGTGCTGGTGGCGCTGATCTGGAACGGCTCGCTGGTGCTGGGCTCGGCCTGGGACGACGTGCGCCAGGTGCGCGAATCCGACCGCATCCTGGCGCTGCTCGAGAGCGAGACCGGACGGCTGCACAATCTGATCCACCGCTACATCAACCAGCCGAGCCCGGACCTGTTCGCCGAGATCCTGTTGCTGCGCGAGGCGGTGCTGGGCACGCTGAGCAACCGCGCCGCCAAGGACCCGATGCTGTCGGGCTCGGTCGAGGAGCTGGAGCGCACCACCGAGCGCTTCCTCAACGGCTTCGGCGAGCTGCGCAGCGTGCAGGCCACGATCGCGAAGACCTATGAGGACCAGGTGCAGGGCCCGGCCAGGGACATGGCCGGGCTCTATTCCATCATCGAGGGCGCCACCGGACATCGCGACGCGCTGATCTGGCCCTCGCTCGGCAAGTCGCGCGAGGCCTTCACGGCGATGCTGGTCGCGGCCAATTCCTACTATCTGTCGCAGTCGGCGGGCGCCGCCGACGATGCGCGCCGCCATACCGAGACGATCGAGAAGACCATTCCCGTCATGATCGATCTCGCCGACAACGATCTCCAGCGCATGGCGCTGCAACGGCTCGGCGCCCGCACCGCGTCCTTACGCGAGGGCTTCGCAAAACTCTCCGAGCAGCTGACGAGCCGCACCGAGCTCTTGCGCAACTCCATCGACGCCAGCCAGGCCGAGGCGATCGGCGCCATCGACGATCTCTCCACCAAGATGCGCCAGCGCGAGCAGAAGGCGCAGGAGACCTTCGACCGCACGCTGGCCGATATCTCGCGGCGGGTGCTGTCGATCGCGGTGATCTTCCTCGGCATCATTCTCACCGCCGGCGTGCTGATCGCGCTGTCGATCCGGCTGCCGCTGCAGCAGATCATGGCGGCGATGCGCGCGATCACGCTCGGCAACCTCGACCGCGAGGTGCAGGGCACCAAGGCACGTGACGAGGTCGGCGCCATGGCACGCGCGGTGGAGGTGTTCCGCGAGAACGCCATCGCCAAGCGCGAGACCGAGGACGAGCTGCGCGCCTCCAAGGAGAAGGCCGAGAGCGCGCTGCTCGAGCTCAATACCGCACAGCAGAACCTGATCGATGCCGAGCGGCTCGCTGCGCTCGGCGGTCTCGTCGCCGGCGTCGCCCACGAGGTCAACAACCCCATCGGCATCAGCCTGACGGTCGCCTCCAGCTTTGCCCGGCGGACCGAGATCTTCGAGGCCCAGCTCAGGGGCGACGGCGGCCTGCGCCGCTCGCAGCTGGAGGAGTTCGTGCAGTCCTCGCGCGACGCCTCGCAGCAGCTCGTCGCCAACCTCACCCGCGCCGGCGAGCTGATCCAGTCGTTCAAGCAGGTCGCGGTCGACCGCTCCCATGCCGAGCGGCGGCAGTTCTCATTGAGCGAAGCCACCGACCAGATCATCGCGAGCTTAAGGCCGGTGCTGAAGCGCTCGCCGATCACGCTCGAGGTCGACGTGCCCGAGGGGCTGCTGCTGGACGGCTATCCCGGCTCCTACGGCCAGATCCTGACCAACCTCTTCCTCAACGCCGCCAACCATGCCTTCGCCGACGGGCGCGCCGGCACCATAACGATCTCGGCGCGGCCGCGCGGGGCCGACGACATCGAGATCATCTTCACCGACGACGGGGCCGGCATGACCCCGGACGTGCAGCGCCAGGCCTTTGACCCATTCTTTACCACCCGGCGCAATGAAGGTGGCACGGGACTCGGGCTTCATATCGTCTATAACCTCGTCACCCAGCAGCTCGGCGGTCGCATGATGCTGGAATCCAAGCTGGGACAAGGCACCACTTTTCGCATTATCATGCCCCGGGTCGCCAAGGGCGGCGCGCAAAGCACAGAGATTGACGGGACTTCTCAATGGCCGAACAGGACGATGTCCTCCACCTGATCGACGACACCGGTACCGCGTCGGAGGACCAGAACGCACGGAAATGGAAGATCGCCGTCATCGACGACGATCCGGCCGTGCATGACGGCACCCGTTTCGCGCTGTCCGACTACAGCCTCAACGGCCAGAGCCTGGAGATCCTCTCCGCCTATTCCGCCGCCGAAGGCCGCAAGCTGATGGCCGCGCACAGCGACATCGCCGCGGTGCTGCTCGACGTCATCATGGAGACGGATGTGGCCGGGCTCGAGCTGGTCGAGTTCATCCGCAACGAGATCAGGAACGAGACCGTGCGCATCATCCTGCGCACCGGCCAGCCCGGCCAGGCGCCCGAGCGGCGCGTGATCGTGCAGTACGACATCAACGACTACAAGGCCAAGACCGAGCTGACCGCCGACAAGCTGTTCACCTCGCTGACCGCGGCGCTGCGCTCCTATCAGCAGCTCGAGCGCATGGTGCAGACGCGGCGCGGGCTCGAGATCATCATCGACGCGGCGTCCACGCTGTACGACTTCAAGTCGATGCAGCGGCTCGCCGAGGGCGTGCTGACCCAGCTCGCCTCGCTGCTCAATGTCGACTGCGCCGGTATACTGGTCCTGCGCGACAATGGCGGCATCGACCCCGAGCTGTCGGTGCTCGCCGGCAGCGGCTGCTACAGCCGCTTCATCGGCACCACGTCGTCGAAGGCGCTCGACCCCGAGCTGCGCGAGATGGTGGAGGCCGCGTTCCAGCGCCGCAAGAACGAATTCGCCGACCATCGCAGCGTGATCTATTTGCGCACCGGCTCCGGCCGCGAGGTGGTGGTGCTGCTGCAGGCCGAGCGCGAGCTGTCGGAGACCGACCGCTCGCTGGTCGAGATCTTCTCCTCAAGGCTCTCGATCGCCTTCGACAACGTCATCCTCTATCAGCAGCTCCAGGACGCCAACACCCAGCTGGAAGACCGCGTCGCCCAGCGCACCCGCGCCCTGATGCAGGCCAACCGCCGCCTGTCGGCGCAATGGCTGCGGCTGCAGCGCGCCAACGGCTTCAAGAATGAGATCCTGGGCACCGTCGCGCACGACCTGAAGAACCCGCTCGGCGTCATTCTCGGCCGCACCGAGATGCTGAAGGAGCTGATCTCGACCGGCGCGTCGGCAAGCGGCGTGGTCGCCCAGGTCGACCACATCCGCGACGCCACCAAGCGCCTGACCACGATGGTCGACCATCTGATCTCGGATGCGATGGCGGATGCCTTCGACATCACCATCCGCCGCGAGCCGGTCGACGTCGCGGCGCTGGTGAAGGAGGTCGCCGAGGCCAACCAGCCGCTCGCCGTCAACAAGCAGCAGGCGATCAGCGTCACCGCGCCGCCCAACATCGTCACCATGTGCGACACCGACCGCATCCGCGAGGCGATCGACAATCTCATCAGCAACGCCATCAAATACTCGCCAATCGGCGGCAAGATCGGCGTTGCGGTCCTCCATGAGGGCAGCGACACCATCGTCCGCGTCAGCGACGAGGGCGCCGGCCTGTCGCCGGAGGATCTCGGCCGCCTGTTCGGCCGGTTCCAGCGACTGTCCGCCAAGCCGACCGCCGGCGAGAGCTCGACGGGGCTTGGGTTATCCATCGTCAAGCGTATCATCGACATGCACGGCGGCGAGGTGACCGCCGACAGCGACGGCCCCGGCAAGGGCTCGACCTTCACCATCACCCTCCCTGCGACCGAGATGCCGTGATCTAGAGACCATGACCCAAAGCCAGCACATCATGATTGTCGACGACGAGGCCCCGGCCCGGGAGATGGTCGGCGATTACCTCAAGATGCACGGCTTCACCGTGACGCTGTGCGACGGCGGCAAGTCGCTCCGCGCCGCGATCCAGGGCGGCATGCCCGATCTCGTCGTGCTCGATCTCAACATGCCCGAGGAAGACGGGCTCTCGATCATCCGCGACCTCAAGAGCCGCATCAACGTGCCCGTGATCATGCTGACGGCGACCGCGAGCCCGATCGACCGCGTCGTCGGCCTCGAGCTCGGCGCCGACGACTACGTGGCAAAGCCCTGCGAGCTGCGCGAATTGATGGCGCGCATCCGCTCGGTGCTGCGGCGGAGCACGCCGGTGAAGGCCGCCGCGGCAGAGGCCGCGGCGAAATCCGACAAGGACCAGCTGGTGCGCTTCGGCACCAAATGGCTCGACCTCGAAGCGCAGGCACTGCGCGACGACGAGGGCAACGAGCATCCGCTGACCGCATCCGAATTCGGGCTGCTCAAGGTGTTCGCGGCCAATCCCAAGCGCGTGCTGTCGCGCGAGCGCCTGCTGGAGCTCGCCAATGCGCGCGACGCCGAAGCCTTCGACCGCGCGGTCGATCTGCGCATCATGCGCATCCGCCGCAAGATCGAGCCCGATCCGGCCAAGCCCGCCGTGATCCGCACCATCCGCGGCGGCGGCTATCTGTTCTCGCCGGGGGGCGAGAAGGCGTAGGGGCGCGGGCCGCACCCACCGCCGTCGTCCCGGGGCGCGAAGCGAGCCCGGGACCCATAACCACAGGGAGTGGTTATGACGCCGAGCCGGCAACTCCGAGTCTTCGTCAAACTGCATCCTGTGGCTATGGGTCCCGGGCTCGCGCTGCGCGCGCCCCGGGACGACAGTGGTGGGCGCGGCCCGACCGAACGCAATCCCCCGAAATACGTTCCCCTCGGCTCCGTCCGCGTCAAAATCCCCCACCCCGTATTTCCCGTATATTGAAATTCCACGACTTTTTGCCCCGAATGTTTCGTCGCGCCCTGTCCGACGAAACAATTTGGCGGCGCACGAAACCATTTTCCGCTTTTCGCGCAGACGTCCCGAAACGGTGGCTGATTAACACTTTGGTCCAAGGAAACGCCGCTCGGTTGCGGCGCTACGGGGAGCCAAGTCCATGCCGAACGTCATCGCCATCAACGCCCAGGCCAGCCAGAGCATCATTGCCGCTCAGGCGACTTCGGACGACATGCTTCTCGAAAGCATTGCCGACGGCAACCGGACCGCGATGCACATCCTGTATTGCCGGCACAATGTGCGGGTCTACCGTTTCATCCTGCGCATCGTGCGCGACGCCACCACGGCGGAAGATCTGGTCAGCCAGGTGTTCCTCGACGTGTGGCGCACCGCCGGCCAATTCCAGGGCCGCTCGCAGGTCTCGACCTGGCTGCTCTCGATCGCCCGCTTCAAGGCGCTGACCGCGATGCGCCAGCGCCGCTTCGAGGACATCGACCAGGAGGACGTGCGCCAGATCCCCGATGATTGCGATACGCCGGAGACCTCGCTCGACCGCAGCGACACCAGCGCCATCCTGCGCGCCTGCGTCGCCAAGCTGTCGCCCGCGCATCGCGAGATCATCAACCTCGTCTACTACCACGAGAAGTCGGTGGAGGAGGTCGGGCAGATCATCGGCATCCCCCAGAGCACGGTGAAGACCCGGATGTTCTACGCCCGCAAGCAACTCGCCGATTTGCTTAAGGGCGCCGGCGTCGACCGTTTCGCCGCGTAAGGACAATGATTTCAAAGGGATAGAACCTCAATTTCGGCCCTATCCCTGGACACGGAAGCGTTACCGCCGATGAAACAATTGAAACAAACGACAACATCAGGCGGAAAAACTTCCCCCCTATAAAGCTCACATACGGTTTCGTTAAACCTCCCAAGACCTCCAGCGACCCGGACGATGCCCCCGTCCGGGTCGTTTTGTGTTTGGGGCTCAGGCTCTGACCGCGGGCTCCCGCCTCTCCCGCTTGCGGGAGAGGCCGACGCACTCGCAGAGTGCGGCGGGTGAGGGTTCTTTCCTCTGGGGGATTGCCCCGTTGTGGATACACCCTCTCCCCAGCCCTCCCCCGCGGGCGGGGGAGGGAGCGCACTGCCGTCTCGACGACGTCCCCACTTCGTCACGAAGCCGTGACGCCACGTAACGCCTGACGCATCCGTTCCGAACTGCCTCGTGACCTCCATCACGAGTGCGCCATGCTCGAGCTTCTCTTCGCCGTCCTTGCCGGCATCCTCACCATCGCCGCGCCCTGCACGCTGCCGATGCTGCCGATCTTGCTCGGCGCCTCGATCGGGCGCGCGGGGCACTTGCGGCCCGCGATGATCGCGCTCGGCTTCGTCGTCTCGTTCTCCGCGGTCGCGCTGCTGCTCGGTGCGCTGACGCGCCTGTTCGATTTCGATCCGAACGTGCTGCGCGAGGCGGCGTCGATCCTGCTGCTCGGCTTCGGCCTGCTGATGCTGTGGCCGGCGCCGTTCGAGTGGCTGTCGATCCGGCTCAATGGCTGGCTCGATCTCGGCAGCTCGAGCGGCGTGCAGCGCGAGGGCGCGCTCGGCGGGCTTGTGCTGGGCACCACGCTCGGCCTGGTCTGGACGCCCTGTGCAGGCCCCGTGCTCGGCTCGATCCTGACGCTGGTGGCGACCTCGAAGAACCTTGCCTGGGCCGGCACGCTGCTGGTCGCCTACGCCATCGGTGCCGCGATCCCGATGCTGGGAATAGCCTATGGCGGACAGGCCGCGACCACGCGCGTGCGCAGCCTCGCGCGCATCTCGCCGCGCCTGCAGCAGGGCTTTGGCGTCGTCGTGATCGCCTTCGCGGTCGCCGCCTATTTCCAGTACGACACGCTGATCGTGGCGTGGCTCACCGGCTTCTATCCCACCGGCCAGATCGGCCTGTGATCATCCACCAGAACTTCACCGGAGGACGCTTCCATGACTCTCAAACTGCTCGCAATGTCTGCTGCACTGATCGGCATCACCGTCACCGGCGCCGTCATCCCCGGCATCTGCGACGAGGCCGCGCGCGCGACGCCCATCGTCACCGCCGCCGCGAGCCAGCAGACCGCGCCCGACTTCACCGGCATCACCAACTGGTTCAACTCGAAGCCGCTGAGCCTTTCCGACCTGCGCGGCAAGGTCGTGCTGGTCGACTTCTGGACCTATGGCTGCGTCAACTGCGTCAACACGCTGCCGCACGTCACCGACCTCTACGCCAAGTACAAGGACCGGGGTCTCGTCGTGGTCGGCGTGCACACGCCGGAATTCCCGTTCGAGCGCTCGGCCTCCAACGTGCAGGCCGCGCTGAAGCGCCACGGCATCACCTATCCGGTGGCGCAGGACAACGATTCCAGGACCTGGAACGCTTACCAGAACCAGTATTGGCCGGCGCAATACATCATCGACCAGAGCGGCAAGATCGTGTTCCAGCACGCCGGCGAAGGCCGCTACGACGAGATCGACCGCACCGTGGCAAGGCTGCTGAACGCCAGCAGCTAGTGCCGTCGGCATCGCGCGGCTGGTTTCGCCTAACACCTTGTTGCTTGACTCCACGGACCCGTCCGTGGAGTTTCGCGCCATCGGAATCAGCCGCCCGCAATGGCCGACGCGCACACCAGCACCGACATTCGCCTTCGTGAAGGCTCCTCGATCGCGCAGCGGCTGGTCATGTCCGCCTTTGCGGCGGCCGTCGCGCTGTGCTTCACGCCGGGCCTGTTCACGCGCGACACCCTGGAGATCGTCATCTCGGTGGTGGCACTGCTGGTGGGAGCCGGGTTCGTCGTCGGCATCATGATGGCGCCGGCGGTGGTGTGGATCATCACGGCTCACGAGATCCTGATCGGGCATCAGCGTCCCTTCGGGAAACTGCAGACGCGGATCGTCACCAAGGACGAGATCAGCGGACTGCAGGTTCCCGGCAGCAAGCGGGTGAAGGCCCGCTTCCAACTCGTGTTCACGCTTGTCTCGGGAGAACGCCTGACGTCGCCACCGATCTCCGACGTCACGCATGTTCATGACACCGTGGCACGCATCGCCGCGCAGTTCGACGTCCCCAATGTCGAGGCCCCCAGCAATCCGCTCGATGCCAGCAATCCCGAGATGCATCTGGGCGAGCCGCTCGAGGCGTTTTCCGCGCGGGACATCCGCATCGTCGCGTTGATCGCCATCGCGTTGTCCGCCGTGCCCTACGCCTACAAGCTCTGGCGCGGATGGCCGCCCAGCCATGTCGATATCCTGCTGCTGCCGCTCGGCGCGCTCGCGGCGTTCGCGGTCTACAGATACGCCAACCTCGCAACCGGCGCATTCTGGGTGATCCGGCAGGGCGATATCCGCGTCGAGCGCCTGTGGGGCGACGGCACGCCGCGCACGGATCACATCAGGGGACACGAGGTGAAGACGATCACCGTCGACCGCCGCGGTCGTTCTGAGGACGAGCACTGCATCGTCACGATCCGCCTGCGCTCGGGGCGACGCTTTCGCAGCCCCCGGATCGGCTCGCGGCTCGAGGCCCGCGCCGTCGGGACCGAAATCGTGCGGCGGCTCGGGATCGCGCCGGAGAGCAACAAGATCTAGCTGGCATCTAGCGCCAATTGTCGAAGTTGATCTCACCGCGAGTTCGGTCTGAGCCTCTCCCGCTTGCGGGAGAGGTCGGCGCGTAGCGCCGGGTGAGGGCTCTTTCTTCTTGGGGAGTGTCCCATTGCGGAAGCACCCTCTCCCCAACCCTCTCCCGCAAGCGGGAGAGGGAGCCCACCACCACGGCGGTACCGGTCTAAGCTTTTCGCGCCATCCCCTGTTTGTGGCATTGCCCCGGCCCGTCAAAAAACCAAAGCATTCTCGTGACATATCAGCCGCGCGCGCCATTAACTTGCCATGAACATGCCCCTGAGATTTGATGGTTCCGAATGATTTGCGCTGTGGCAGCGGGGAGAGCTTGAAATGACGGATTATCGTCGCCTGACCGGGGCGTTCATCACGGCCCTGAGCCTGGTTCTGACCACCTCATACGCCTCCGCCCAGCAGCCGGACCGCGGCGACGAGCCGGGCCTGATCGCCGACGACGCCTATCAACTCGAGCCGGAATGGCAGAAGCAGGTCGTCTACTTCCGCACCACTGAAGCGCCGGGCACGATCATCGTCTCGACCGCCGAACGGCATCTCTACCTGGTGCAGCCCGGCGGCCGCGCGATCCGCTACGGCATCGGCGTCGGCCGTGACGGTTTCCAGTGGCAGGGGCTGGTGACCATCACCAACAAGAAGGAATGGCCGGACTGGACGCCGCCGGCGGAGATGATCCAGCGCCAGCCCTATCTGCCGCGCTTCATGGCCGGCGGCCCCGGCAATCCGCTGGGCGCCCGCGCGATGTATCTCGGCACCACGGTCTACCGCATCCACGGCACCAACCGGCCCGACACGATCGGCACCAAGGTGTCCTCGGGCTGCTTCCGTCTCGTCAACAACGACGTCGCCGATCTCTACGATCGCGTCCCTGTCGGCACCAAGGTCGTGATCCGGCAGAAGCCCGAACTCTAAGGGCTATGATTCGAGCATGATCGCACCGATCATGCTCTGCCCCCTCCCATTTCCTTTTCCCGATTATTTCGAGAGAGAGAGACATCATGCGCACTTTTCGAGGCGGCCTGCTGATCGGGCTCGCGGTCGCCGTACTGGTCGGCGTCCTCGCCATCATCTACGAGTTCTACGACACCCGCACCCTGAAGCGCACGGTTCGCCGCGGCGAGGTGCTGTGCGGCGTCAACAAGGGCCTGCCGGGCTTCTCGATCCCCGACGACAAGGGCAATTGGACCGGCTTCGACGTCGATTTCTGCCGCGCGGTGGCGGCGGCGATCTTCAACGATCCGAACAAGGCGAAGTTCGTCGCGCTCGACGCCAGCGAGCGCTTCAAGGAGCTGCAGAGCCGGAAGGTGGACATCCTCTCGCGCAACTCGACCTGGAGCATGGCGCGCGAGCTCGACTACGACCTCTATTTCCCGGCGGTCGCCTATTACGACGGCGCGGGCTTCATGCTGCCGCGTTCGCGCAACAAGGAAACCTCGCTGGACCTGACCGGCAGCAAGGTCTGCGTGCAGACCGGGACCACGACGGCGCTCAACGTCGCGGATTACTTCCGTGCCAACAACATGAAGTATGAAGAGGTGAAGTTCGACAAGCTCGACGACGTGGTGAAGGCTTACGACACCGGCAAGTGCGATACGCTCTCAGCCGACGTCTCCCAGCTCTACGCGCTGCGGCTGAACCTGTCGAAGCCCGGCGAGCACATGATCCTGCCGGACATGATCTCCAAGGAGCCGCTCGCCCCGGTCGTGCGCCAGCGCGACGACGACTGGATGATGATCGTGAAGTGGACGCTCTACGCCATGATCAACGCCGAGGAGCTCGGTGTTTCCTCGGAGAACATCGACGAGGCCCTGAAGTCGAAAAAGCCGGAAGTGATGCGCCTCGTCGGCACCGAGGGCAATTACGGCGAGCAGCTCGGCCTCACCAAGGACTGGGTCGTCCGCATCATCCGCACCGTCGGCAATTACGGCGAGATGTACGAGCGCAACATCGGCGAGAAGTCCAAGCTGAAGATCCCGCGCGGCATGAACCAGCTGTGGAACGCGGGCGGTGTGCAGTACGCGCCGCCGATGCGGTAGGGGTTTTCTCCGGTGTCGTCCCGGCGAAGGGACGACACCGAGGATGAGGCGCGCTGCTCGCGTTACCGCCGTAGCCCGCATGAGCGAAGCGATATGCGGGACCACCGCCCGCGGCATTCCCGGATGTCGCTGCGCTCATCCGGGCTACGCGCTCTCCCCGCCCCGACCTCAATACCCCCGCGCGCGCGCCAGTTGCTCGGTGTGGTAGTTCGCATCGCCGAACAGCTCCTCGCACACCCTTGCGCGCTTCATGAAGAAGCCGATGTCGAACTGGTCGGTCATGCCCATGCCGCCATGCATCTGCACGCCTTCCTGCACCGCGCGGGTGGCGGTGGTGCCGGCGCGCGCCTTAGCCACGGCGACGGCTGAGGCGGCCCTGACCACATCCGCATCCAGCGCCTGAAGCGCCTTCATGGTGGCGGCGCGGGTGATCTCGATGTCGACATAGAGCTCGGCGGCGCGGTGCTGCAGCGCCTGGAATTCGCCGATCAGCTTGCCGAACTGTTTTCTGCTCTTGAGGTACTCGACGGTGCGGCCAAAGACCTCGTCGCTGAGGCCGACCATCTCGGCGGCGACCGCGCCGCGGCCGATGTCGAGCACGCCGTCGAGCAGGCTGGCTGCCTGATCGACCTCGCCGAGCACGCTGTCGGCGGTAACCTCGACATTGGCAAGCTCGATCCGCGCCGCGTTGTGGGCGTCGACCATGATGGTGCGCTCGATCGCAACGCCCTTGGCCTTGGGGTTGACCAGGAACAGCGTCAGGCCGTCGCGCTCGCCGGCCGCGCCTGCGGTGCGTGCGGCGACGATGAGCAAGTCAGCGACATGGCCGTCGACGACCAGTGCCTTGGCGCCGGACAGTTTAAAGCCGTTGCCGGCGCGCACGGCCTGCAGGCTGGTCTGCAGCGGCCGATGCTTGGCACCCTCGTCGATGGCCAGCGTCGAGAGCAGCGAGCCGTTTGCAATCTTCGGCAGGTATTCCGACTTCTGCGCGGCGCTGCCGCCGCGGTTCAGCGCGGAGGCCGCCACCACGCTGGTGGCGAGGAAGGGCGACGGCATCAAGGTGCGGCCGATCTCCTCCATGAGCACACCGGCTTCCATGAAGCCGAGGCCGCTGCCGCCGAATTCTTCCGGCACGAGCAGGCCGGCGAAGCCCATCTCGGCGAAGGATTGCCACAGCTCTTTCGAGAAGCCGGTGGGATCCTTGGAGTCGCGCAGATGGCGCAGGTGCGACACCGGCGCCTTGTCGCTGATCAGCCCGCGCGCGGAGTCGCGGAGCATCGATTGTTCTTCGGTGAGGACGAGGGCCATGTGCTTTGCTTCCGATTCGAAATCTATCTTCTTCGTCATTCAGGGATGCGCCGCAGGCGCAGGCCCGGAATCCATACTCCCGACTGGTGGTTATGGATTCCGGGCTCGCCGCTATCGCGGCGCCCCGGAATGACGGGTTGTGAGAGCGTGCCTCACGCCCCCGGCAGATCCAGGATGCGCTTGGCGACGATGCCGAGCATCACCTCCGTGGTGCCGCCCTCGATCGAGTTGGCCTTGGTGCGCAGCCAGGCGCGCGGGCGGGCGCCCTGCTTCGAGCGCTCGCTCTCCCATTCCAGCGCATCGACGCCGCCGGCCGACATCAGGATCTCGTAGCGGCGCTTGTTGAGCTCGGTGCCGTAATATTTCATCGCCGAGGAGAACGCCGGATGCGCCTGCCCCGCCTTGGCGAGATCGACCGCGCGCTCGGCGCAGGCCGCGAGCGCGGCCTCGTCGACGTCGAAGCTCGCGATCTGGCCGCGTAGCATGGCATCATCGAGCCGCCCCAGCGCATCCGAGCCGACGGAATCCGCCGCGATCTGGCCGAGCGGACGGCCGACGCCGCGCTCGCCCATCCCTGAGATCATCGCGCGCTCGTGCTGGAGCAGATATTTTGCGACGTCCCAGCCGCGGTTGACGGTGCCGACCACATGCGACTTCGGCACGCGGACGCCGTCGAAGAAGGTCTCGCAGAACGGCGAGTAGCCGGAGATCAGCAGGATCGGCTTGGTCGAGACGCCCTTCGAGGTCATGTCGAACAGGATGAAGCTGATGCCGTCGTGCTTCTTCGCCGCGGGATCGGTGCGGACGAGACAGAAGATCCAGTCGGCGTAATTGGCGTAGGACGTCCAGATCTTCGAGCCCGTGATGAGGAAATCATCGCCGTCGCTCTCGGCGCGGGTCTGGAGCGAGGCGAGATCGGAGCCGGCGTTCGGCTCGGAATAGCCCTGGCACCACCGAATTTCGCCCGCGGCGATTTTTGGTAGATGCTCCTTTTTCTGCGCCTCATTGCCATACTTGAGCAAAGCCGGCCCGAGCATCCAGATGCCGAAGCTCGACAGCGGCGGCCGCGCGCCCATCCTGGCCATCTCGGCGCGCAGCACCTTGTGCTCGGCAGCGCTGAGGCCACCGCCGCCATACTCCTTCGGCCAGTCCGGCACGGTCCAGCCCTTGTCGCGCATGCGCTCGAACCAGATGCGCTGCGGCTCGGACGAGAACTTTGCGTTGCGCCCACCCCAGAACACGTCGGCGTCCGACGTTGCGGGCTTGCGCATCTCCGGCGGGCAATTGGCTTCCAGCCAGGCGCGCGTCTCAACGCGGAATGTTTCGAGATCGGCGGTTTCAGAATCGCTGGTTTGAGAGTCAGTCATTGGTCGTTTCCATCACTCAAAATCGACTTGTTGGGTGCGACTCTGGGCCAAGCTCCTGCGGAATTCAACCACTTCCGCGAGCCGCATTCGGCTATAGTCGCCGCCATGGCGGTGCTTGAAAACAAAGAGGAAACCAGAATGCGCCTGAAACTTCTTTCGCCTGGCGAAATGAACGAGAGCCAGCGGCAGACCTATGACGAGTCGATTGCCGGCAAGCGCGGCAAGCCGCCGGCTCCGATGATGGCCTGGCTCGGCAGCCCGGAGATGGCGCGCCACGCGACGCGGCTCGGCGAGGTGCTGCGCTTCGACACGATCTTCCCGGCAAAGCTCTCGGAGATCGCGATCCTGGTGACGGCGCGGCACTGGACCGCGCATTACGAATGGTATGCGCATAAGCGCCTGGCCCTCGCCGGCGGCATGGACCCTGAGATCATCGACGCCATCCGCGATCGCCGCACGCCCGACTTCGACGATGCCAAGGGGAAGATGATCTACGACGTCGCGAAGTCGCTGCATGAAGGACACGGCGTCGAGAAGGGTTTGTATGATGAGGCGGTGAAGCTGCTCGGCGAACGCGGCGTCGTCGAGGTGATCGGGCTGTGCGGCTATTACACGCTGGTGTCGATGACGCTGAACACGTTTGAATTCGGCCTGCCCGAGGGCGAGGTGTCGGAGCTCGCTTAGTCTCCCGTTCGGAAACGATGGGTTTCGGGATCAGCCCGTAGCGCGGCCCCGGAGCCGGCCTTATGTGGATGGTTTCAACGGAGCATTCCCATGTCGCAAACCCAGGCCGTCGCCGCCGGCACAAGGATCGGCCACGTCCATCTCAAGGTCGCCGATCTCGATCGTGCGCTCGGCTTCTATTGCGGCGTGCTCGGCTTCGAGCTGATGCAGCGGATGGGCTCGGGCGCGGCCTTCATCTCGGCCGGCGGCTATCATCACCACATCGGGCTCAACACCTGGGAGAGCAAGGGCGGCTCGCCGCCGCCGCCGGGCACGACGGGCCTGTTCCACACTGCGATCCTCTATCCGACGCGCCCCGCGCTGGCGGATGCGCTGCACCGGGTGCTCACGGCAGGGATTGCGCTGGACGGCGCGAGCGACCACGGCGTCAGCGAGGCGCTGTACTTGCGCGATCCGGACCAGAACGGCGTGGAGCTGTATTGGGACAAGCCGCGCGAACAATGGCCGTTCGGGCCGGATGGCAAGCTCGCGATGTTCACCAAGCGGCTGGATGTGGAGGCGTTGTTGCGGCAGCGGGAGGGTTAAACTCCGCTCTCTCCTCGTCATTGCGAGCGCAGCGAAGCAATCCAGAATCTTGCCGCGGAGGCAGTCTGGATTGCTTCGCTGCGCTCGCAATGACGGAGTGTGTTGAGGCGGTGTCGCGACGGCGCCAGGCGCGATGCCGTAGGGTGGGCAAAGCGGAGCGTGCCCACCAAATCTCGCGATATAGAGACAGATGCGTGGGCACGGCGCTTTGCGCCTTTGCCCACCCTACGAGAGCTTCGCTTTGGGCTTCCCCCGCACCATGATCAGCGCGGCCGCCACCACCTCCAGCGCGATGCAGAGATAGAATGGCAGCACGTAGCCACCGGACCAATCGCGCAAGGCCCCGACAACGCCCGGGCCGAACGCATAGGTCACCTGGTTGATCGCGGTGTTGAGGCTGATCAGCACGCCGAACGAAGCACTGTCGAACTCCTGCTGGACGATCAGCGACGGCAGCGTGATGAGATTGCCGACCGAGAAGCCGAACACCGCGCAGGCCGCGATCAGCACATAGTCGTTGTGCAGGTTGATGACGACGAGGAGCGCTGCGGCCTGGCTGAGGAACGAGAGCGCCGATGCGAGGCGCTGGTTGAGGCGGTCGATCACCAGCGAGAACAGCACGCGGCCGACCACCGCCATCGCGGTCAGCACTGCGACGGCAACCGCGGCGCGCTCGCGACCGATCACGGGATCGAGGAACGAGATCAGGTGCACGATGAAGCCGACCTGCGCGAACAGCACCAGGGCGAAGGCAATGGTCACCGTGAGGAAGCCGACGTCGCGCAGCGCCCAGGCGCGGATCTGCGTCGACGATTGCGGCTTCTCCTTCGCCGCCGCCTGCCAGCCGTGAAGATCGGGCGGGCGGCCGACGAGAAGCAGGATCACCGGCACGAGCAGCACCAGCATGGCGCCGGCGGCAGCGTACATCGCGCTGGCGAAGCCGACATGACCGATCAGCGTCACCAGCAGCGGCACACCGACGATGCCGCCGAAGCTGGCGCCGTTGAGCGCGAGGCTGATCGCCATGCCGCGCTTTTGGTCGAACCACAGGCTGATCGTGTTGGTGATCATGGCAAGGCTGGTACCGGCCCAGCCGAAGGCGAGCACGGCGTCGGCGAGATAGAGCTGCCAGGGCTCGCGCACTGCGCCGATCGCGACCGCGGCGGCCGCCATCGCCAGCGTGCCGGCGATCAGGCTGAGCCGCGGACCGTATTTTCGCACGGCTTCGCCGACGAAGACGACCAGCAGCGCGCCGAACAGATAGAAGAACGTCGTGCCGGAGGAGATCAGCGAGGCCGGCCAGCCCCGCGCGCGCTGCAGCTCGGCGACATAGACGCTCTGGCCGTAGAAGCCGAGCCCCCAGCCGAAGGTGGCGAGCAGGAAGCAGACCGCGACGATGCGCCAGCCTTCGTAGCGGAGCGAGGATTCGTCGACGGGAACCGTATGGCGGGGGTTGTCGAGCATTTGCGCTTCTCCTTGAGGTTCCCCCGCAAGCGCCTGGTTTCACGCTCGCCTGTCGATGACGAGCATCATGTAACAACGCGACTTCCGAAAATCACTTCGACGGCGATCGAAGCATCGACACTGCTGACAGCCTCCCGCCAATCTAGACCGCGTCGGGGAACTCACCCATCGCCGCCTCGAGCCGCGCCTTGCGGCGCTTCGCCCAGGAGACCAGCGAGAGCACGGCAAGGCCGAGCATAACAGGCGGGAACACCACCATGTTCACCGCGGACCAGCCGTAATTGGCGAGCAATTGCCCGGAGGAGAACGAGCCGATGGCCATCATGCCGAACACCAGGAAATCGTTGAAGGCCTGGACCTTGTTGCGCTCCTGCGGGCGGTGCGTCTCCAGTACCAGCGCGGAGGCGCCGATGAAGGAGAAATTCCAGCCGACACCGAGCACAATCAGCGTGGCCCAGAAATGCATCGCCGTGATGCCGGAGAGGCCGATGGTGGCGGCGCCCGCTTCCAGCAGGAGGCCGGCGGCGACGATCTTCGGCGCGCCGAAGCGGGCGATCAACGCGCCGGTGAAGAAGCTCGGACCGTACATCGCGACGATGTGCCACTGAATGCCGAAATTGGAATCGGAAAGGCTGAGGCCGCACATCTTCATGGCGAGCGGCGCCGAGGTCATCACCAGATTCATCATGGGATAGGCGATCACGCCGCACAGCGCCGCCGCGATGAAGCGCGGCTGGCTGACGATGGTGAGCAGCGGCCGGCCGCCATGCAGATCGGCGGGAGCGGGCCTCGGCATATCGACGCCGGCGACGATGCCCATCGCGACCAAGGCTACGGCGGCCTGCACCAGGAAGCTGAAGGCGAACAGATAAGGCTGCCAGACGTCCATGGTCCATTGCACGAGCTGCGGACCGAGCACGCCGGCGAACACGCCGCCGGCCATGACCCAGGACACCGCCTTGGGGCGATACGCCGCGCTGGCGCCATCGGCGGCCGCGAAGCGATAGGACTGTGCAACGGCGCCGTAGAGGCCGCCGAGGAAGGTCGCCAGACAAAACAGCGCGAACGAGCCGCGCAGGATCGCGAACGAGCCGAGCAAGCCGGTGAACGTACCGAGACCCGTGCCGGTGATGAAGGCGGCGCGGCGGCCGAAGCGGCGCGAGATCGCGCCGGTCGGCAGCGTGCCGGCGGCAAGCCCCACCACATACATCGAGATCGGCACGGTGGCGAACGACATGTCGGGCGCAAGCGTGGCGCCGACGATCGCGCCGGTGGCGAAAATGACCGCCGAGTTGGCGCCGGTCAGCGCCTGCGCGGCGGCAAGGCGCACCACATTGGCACGCACGCGGGCATCGGCGGCGATCTCATTGGCTGCAGTTACGTCCAGCATCGGCACTTCCGCCCCAAGGGCATTTGAGGCTTTCGAGGGCCTTGTTGATTCCCGGCACTATGGAGGGGCGCGGAAGGACGGGCAACCGACGCAAACGGGCGCGGGCCATGCCTCTGACGCAATCAGTTGGATGATAGCGACGCGCGCCCTTGACGGCTTGCGCTCGATCAAATCCTATCCGCCGCGAATTTTACGGAGTTTCGTTCATGTCCGTCGACGACAGGCCCACGCTCAGCGCTCCCGACGACGATCCCTGGCTGTGGCTGGAGGAGATCGAAGGCAGGCAGGCGCTCGATTTCGTCGAGCGGCAGAACGAGCTGACGCTTCAAGCGTTCGGCGGCGCGGCCTTCGCGCGCGATCGCGATACCCTCGCGGCGATCTATGATCGTCCCGACAACATTCCCTATGTCAGCCGCCGCGGCACCGACCTGCACAATCTCTGGAAGGACGCCGGCAATCCGCGCGGCCTGTGGCGGCGAACGACGCTGGCGGAATTTCGCAAAGCCGCACCAGTGTGGGAGACCATGCTGGATATCGACCAGCTCGCGGCAAAGGAAGGCGAGGACTGGCTGCTGAGCGGGATCGCCACGATGCCCGGCAGCTCGCGCGCCATCCTGAGCCTGTCGCGTGGCGGCAGCGACGCCGTCACCCTGCGGGAGTTCGACCTCGCCACCAGGAGCTTCGTTGCGGACGGCTTTAGGCTGCCGGAGGCCAAGGGCGGCGTCGACTGGCTCGATGCCGACACGCTGCTGCTGTCGAGCGCCCATGGCAATGACATGGCGACGAGCTCGGGATATGCGCGAACGGTTCGCCTGTGGCGGCGCGGCCAGAAGGTCGAACAGGCCGAGGTGATCGCGGAGACCACGGACGATCACATGGTGATCTACGGCGGCGTCGATGACACGGGACCTGCGCCGCGCACCTGGATCATCGACCAGATCGACTTCTTCAATCACGCCATCTGGCTGCGCGATGCCGCCGGCACGATGACGAAGCTCGACCTGCCGACCGGCGTCTGGATGCAGGCGCATGGCGACTGGTTCGCGATCAAGCTGCGCAAGGACTGGACGGCCGGAGGCCGCGCCTATGCCACCGACACCGTGCTCGGCATCTCGCTCTCCGCGTTCCTCGCCGGCAGCCGCGATTTTGTCGTCCTGTTCGAGCCTGCGCCGCGGCGCGCCTTGCAAGGCCTGTTCTGGGCCGCAGGAAAGCTGGTGCTGTCGATTCTCGACGAACTCAAACCGCAATTCGAGATCTGGACGCCATCCGCTACGGGCTGGAGCCGCGAGACGCTTCCCGGCCTGCCGCAGATCGGCGTCGTCGACGTCTGGGCGCTCGATCGGCATCCGTCCGAAAGCAACGGCGATCTGCTCGCCAATGTGCAGGACCCGCTGACGCCGCCGTCGCTGCTGCTGATCGCGCGCGGCGTCGCAAGCCCGACCGTGCTGAAGCAGGCGCCGAAGACGTTCACCGCCGACGGCCTCGTCGTGACGCAGCACGAGGCGATCTCTGTTGACGGCGAGCGCATTCCCTATGTGCTGACCGGCCCCGCAAAAGAGACCGGCGATGCGCCGGTCTTCATGAGCGCCTATGGCGGCTTCGCCGTCGCCGTGAAGCCGTACTACAACGCCTCGCTCGGCAAGCTGTGGCTGGAGCGCGGCGGCACCACGGTGCAGGCGAATCTGCGCGGCGGCGGCGAGTTCGGCACGCGCTGGCACGATGCCGGGCGCCTCGCCGGCAAGAAGCTGTCGCATGACGATTTCGCGGCCGTCGCCGCCGACCTCGTCCGCCGCGGCGTGACGAGCGCGAAGCGCATCGCCGCGCAAGGCGGATCGAACGGCGGCATTCTCATCACCAACATGCTGGTGCGCTACCCCGAGCGCTTCGGCGCATTGTTCTGCACCATCCCGCTGATCGACATGCGCCGCTACACAAAGCTGCTCGCCGGCGCGAGCTGGATCGCGGAATATGGCGATCCCGACAAGCCGGAGGAGTGGGAGTGGCTGAAGACCTACTCCGCCTATCACAACGTCAACGCCGGCCAGGCCTATCCGCCGATCCTGATCGCGACGACGCGGCGCGACGACCGCGTCCACCCCGGCCATGCGCGCAAGATGGCGGCCAAGCTCCAGGCGATGGGCCATGAGGCCTGGTTCTACGAGCCGGCCGCAGGCGGCCATGGCTACGGCAAGGACAACAGGGAGCGCGCCGGTTTCGAGGTGCTCGGCTTCCGGTTCTTGAAAGAGAAGATCGGCTGGAAGGACGGCGAAGGCTGAGGGGACGAACATGCCATTCATTGCGTCTGGTCGCGCCAGGCTCGCGACCGAAATCGTGGGCGACGGCACCGCAATTGTCTTTCTTCATGCCAATGTGTGCGACCGGCGCATGTGGCGCGCCCAACTGGATGCGATCGGCGCCACCCACAAGGCGATCGCCTATGACCGGCGCGGGTTCGGCGAAACGTGTGCCGAGCCGGAAAACTTTTCCGCCCTGTCGGACCTGATGGCGGTGCTGGAGGCGACCGCAGACGGCAAGCCCGCAATTCTCGTCGGCTGCTCCCTCGGCGGCCGCATCGCACTCGATGCCGCCATCCGTCACAAGTCGCGCGTTCGTGCGCTCGTCCTGATCGCCCCCAATGTCGCCGGCGCGCCGGATCCGACCTACACGCCCGACATCGCAAGTCTGATGGCGCAATCGAAAGAGGCGGAGGCATCCGGCGATCTCGATCGGTTGAACGCGTTGAAGGCGCGCCTCCTGCTGGATGGAGCGCTGGCGAACGAAGGCCGCGTCACAGGTCCCGCGCGCGATCTGTTCCTCGACATGAACGGCATCGCGCTTCGCTCGCCGCCGTTCGGAACGGATGTCGACATTCGGCCCTTCTTCGACCGGCTCGGCGATGTCGCCGTGCCGACACTCGTAACGTGGGGCGACCTCGACTTCCCCTACGTTCAGGACCGCTGTCGCCGCGGTCGTGCCGGGCGCGGAAGGGCGTGAAATGCCCGGCGTAGCGCATCTGCCGAGCCTGGAGCGCCCGGCAGAGACGACAGCTCTCATTTCCGAATTCGTCGCACGGCATGCGGGATGAGTTACCTCTCCCGCTTGCGGGAGAGGTCGACGCGCCCGGGCGATGCGCAGCATCGTCCCGCGCGGCGGGTGAGGGCTTTCTCCTCTTGGGGGTTCTCGCTTGCGGAAGCACCCTCTCCCCAACCCCCCCCCGCAAGCGGGGGAGGGAGCGCGCCGCCTCCTCAGCTTCGCGCAAACACCAGCGTCAGATTGTTCGCGGGCATCTCGATCGTGTCGACGAGGCGAAGGCCTGCCGCCTTCGCCAGCTTCTCGACGTCGCCGATGTCGCGCACGCCCCAGTCGGGATTGCCTTCGCGCAACGAGGTGTCGAACACGGCGTTGCTGAGCGCGGTGTGCTTGCCGTCGCGCTTGAACGGGCCATAGAGGAACAGCTTGCCGTCGGCGCGCAGGTATCGTCCGGCGCCGGCGAACAGGCCTTCGGCCACGGTCCACGGCGCGATGTGGATGACATTGGCGCAGAACACGGCGGCAAGGCTGCTCGGCCCCTGTCCGCTCTTCATCTCCGGGCACCAGTCGGGATCGGTAAGGTCGATCCGCAACGGCGAGCGGATGTTCTGCAGGCCCGAATGGACGCGCCAGGCCTCGATGCTCTTCACATGCCGCTGGTTGAGATCGCTGGGCCACCAGATCAGGCCGGGCGTATGCCGGGCAAAATGGACCACGTGCTGGCCGGTTCCGCTGCCGACCTCGACCACATTGCCGGTCAGCCCAGCCAGATGCTTCTCCAGCGCCGCCCAGATCGGCTCGTGATTGCGATGAAAGGCCGGCGCATCGAGCCGGCCGTCGGGCTCGACCCGTCCGCCGTCCCTGCCAAATTCGACGACATATTCAGCCAAGTGAGGTCCCCTTGAAAAAACGAGAACGCGATGAAAACAGGATGAGCGCCCAAACGCCTCGAAACAGCCGGCCCGCACCCACGATCTTAACGCCTGGGGACTCCTGGGGCCAAATCGACCGAACAAATAATCTCTTCAGTTGCAATGCGGAAGATATTAACTCCATTTAGCCGCGTGCATAGTCCTGATTGTCAGGGGCGGCCCTTTGTGCTTTGGAACGCTCCTATTTCCGCGATCGAGATCATCGCCATAACGCCTCGGAATGACGCCTTGACCGCTCTTGTCCGGACGCCCGTCCTGTTCATCCTGCTGGCCATCGCCGCCGGCCTCGCCAGCCCGGCGCGGGCGCAATCCGCCGTGACTGAGGGCCAAAAGCTCGCCTTCGACCGCGGCAAGGGCAATTGCCTGACCTGCCACGTCATCAAGGGCGGCGACCTGCCGGGAACGATCGGCCCCGAGCTGAAGGACATCAAATCAAAATACCCTGATCGCAACGAGCTGGTGGCGATCATCTTCGACGAGACCAAGCGCAATCCCCAGACCATGATGCCGCCGTTCGGCCGGAACCGGATTTTGACCGAACAGGAGATCAGCGCGATCGTTGATTTCCTGCAGACCCTGTAACGGCCGGCGGCCCAGGAGACCCGAGATGACCACGACCACCGGCCCTCATCCGACGCGGCGCCTGATCCTTCAGGGCGCGGCCTCCGTCGCGCTGCTCGGCCTCGGCAATCTGCCGTTCACAGCCGCACCCGCGCACGCCGCAGCCAACGACAAATATCCGGACGAGGCGTTCAAGCTGAAGAACGAGGCGGACGCGATCAAGGCGCTCTACGGCAAGACCGCCGAGCCCTCGGACAAGGTCAAGCTCGACGCTCCCGAGATTGCCGAGAATGGCGGCGTGGTGCCGATCTCGGTGACGACGACGCTCGACAAGGTGACCTCGATCTCGTTCTTCGTCGCCGAGAACCCGTTCGCGCTGGCCGCTTCCTACAAAATTCCTGATGGCACGCTGCCTGGTGTTGCCAACCGGCTGAAGATGGCCAAGACCACCAACGTGACCGCGATCGTGGAAGCCGACGGCAAGCTCTACAGTGCGACCAAGGAAGTGAAGGTCACCGTCGGCGGGTGCGGCGGTTAAGCGAGGCAGTTCGACATGGCATCCAGCATTCGCGTGCGCGCAACATCCAACGGCGACATCACCGAGGTGCAGGCGCTGATCCAGCACCCCATGGACACCGGCCTCGTCAAGGATTCCAAGGGCGAGGTGATCCCTGCGCATTTCATCCAGCAGCTGAAGTTCGAATGTAACGGCAAGGACGTGTTCGTCGCCGATTGGGGCACCGCGGTCTCCAAGGACCCCTATGTCAAGTTCAGCTTCAAGGGCGCGAAGAAGGGCGACGAGCTCAAGATCTCCTGGACCGACAACAAGGGCGGCTCGGACACGATCTCCGCGAAGATCGCGTGATGAAGCCCCGCATCCCCCTCCTGCTTGGCCCGCTCAGCGCCGCGCTGGTCGCGTTCGTGCTGACTTCTGCAGGCGTGGTTGCGGCCGACAAGGTCGACCCTGTCGCCGACGCAAAAGCGTTTCAGAATTTCTTCTTCCAGAAGTTTCCGAACGTGAAGCACGAGGATTTCGTCAACGGTCCTTATTCCATGAACGAGGACATGAAGCGGCAGTGGCAGGAGAAGGAGGAATTCCCACCTTACGAGTTCGCGCTCGATGCCGGCAAGGAGATGTTCTCGACCCCGTTCAAGAACGGCAAGTCCTATGCCGACTGTTTCCCGAACGGCGGCATCGGCATCCGCCAGAACTATCCCTATTTTGACGAGAAGGAAGGCAAGGTCGTCACGCTGGAGCTCGCGCTCAACCGCTGCCGCGAGGCCAATGGCGAAGCACCCTACTCCTACGTCAAGGACGAGATGGCCTCACTGACCGCCTACATGGCCTACACCTCGCGCGGCAAGCTGATGGACATCAAGATCCCCGATGATCCCCGTGCGCTCGCGGCGTTCGAGAACGGCAAGCGCTATTTCTACACACGCCGCGGCCAGATGAATTTCTCCTGCGCGAGCTGCCATGTGCAGAGCCCGGGCGAGCGCATCCGCGCCGAGATCCTGGCGCCGGCGCTCGGCATCTTGAACGCGATGCCGATCTACCGCTCCGAATGGAGCGGCATGGGCACGACCAGCCGCCGCTTCGTCACCTGCAACAGCCAGACCCGCGCGGTTCCGCTGGAGCCGCAGGCGGATGAATATCGCGACGTCGAATATTTCCTGTCCTACGTCGCCAACGGCCTGCCGATTTCGGGACCGGGAGCGCGGCCATGAAGCTGTCACTTCCTCTCGCCATGCTGGTCGCCCTGAGCCTTGCGCCATCCGCGCGCGCGGCAAACGAGGCGGACTACAAGGCGGCCTATGCCGCCGCCGAGGCCGCCTCCAAGGAGGCAGCCGGCATGCGCAACCAGTGGACCGTGACCGTATCTGCGCTGGCAGCCGCCAAGAAGGCGGCCGACGGCGGCGATTTCGACCGCGCGCTGGCCGCAGCCAAGGAAGCCGAAGCGCTGGCGAAGGCGTCGATCTTCCAGGCGACGTCCGAAAAAGAAGCCTGGAAGGCGATGGAAATCCGCTAGACTGGGCCTATTGGAACTGTCGGACCGTCGTTGAAGGGGCGCGGAGAATTCGAGATTCGAGATGGCCATCCGCCGCCGCGATTTCCTGAAGGGGGCAGGTCTTGCCGCCGCATCGCTCAGCCTGCCCCGGCTTGCGCGCGGCACTGAGACCGCAAGCATTTACGAGCTCGAACGGTTCGGCAATGCGCGGATCCTGCACATCACCGACGCGCATGCGCAGCTCAACCCGGTCTATTTCCGCGAACCCAGCGTCAATATCGGCATCGGTGAGATGGCGGGACGGCCGCCGCATCTGGTCGGACGCGCCTTCCTGGAACGGTTCGGCATCAGGCCCGACAGCGCCGATGCCTATGCCTTCACCTGCTTCGAGTTCGAGAAGTCCGCGGGCCGCTTCGGCAAGCTCGGCGGCTTTGCCCATCTGAAGACCCTGGTCGACCGCCTGCGCGGCGATGTCGGCGAGAAGGATTCGCTGCTCGTCGACGGCGGCGACCTCTGGCAGGGCACCGGGCTCGCCAACGTCATGCAGGGCCGCGACATGGTGGAGGTCGCCAATCTGCTCGGCATCGAGGCGATGACCGGGCATTGGGAATTCACCTATGGCGAGCAGGTGCTGCGCGACAATCTCGAGCGCTTCAAGGGCGAATTTCTGGCGCAGAACGTGTTCCTGACCGAGGAAGCCGCGTTCAACGACGCCCGCGCCTTCGACCCCGCGACCGGGCGCGTGTTCAAGCCCTCTTTCATCAAGGAGCTCGGCGGTCATCGCGTCGCGATCGTCGGCCAGGCCTTCCCTTACGTCCCGATCGCGCATCCCAAGCGCTTCACGCCGGACTGGACCTTCGGCATCCGCGAGGAGGAGCTGCAGAAGCATGTCGATGCCTTGCGCGGCACCGACAAGGTCGATGCCGTCATCCTGCTGTCGCACAACGGCATGGACGTCGACCTCAAGCTCGCCAGCCGCGTCAGCGGCATCGACGTCATCCTCGGCGGACACACCCATGATGCCGTGCCGCAGCCGATCGCCGTGAAGAACGCGGGCGGCACCACGCTGGTCACCAATGCCGGCTCCAACGGAAAATTTTTGGGCGTGCTCGATCTCGCGCTCGACAAGGGCAAGGTCAGCGACGTCAGGTATCGCCTGTTGCCGGTCTATTCGGAGCTCCTGAAGCCCGATCCAGCGATGGCCGAGCTGATCGGACGGGTTCGCGCGCCGCATGTCTCCGACTGGTCGGAGAAGATCGCGACGCCCGACCGCCTGCTCTATCGCCGCGGCAATTTCACCGGCCCCATGGACGAGGTGATCTGCACCGCGCTGCGCACCGAGCTCGATGCCGAGATCGCGCTGTCGCCGGGCTTCCGCTGGGGCGTCACCGCGCTGTCGGGCCAGGCGCTGACCATGGAGGATCTGCTCGCGGAAACCGCGATCACCTATCCCGAGACCTACGTGCAGGAGATGACCGGCGCAGAGATCAAGACCGTGCTGGAAGATGTCTGCGACAATCTCTTCAACGCCGATCCCTATTACCAGCAGGGCGGCGACATGGTGCGCGCCGGCGGGCTCAGCTACACCTGCACGCCGACGGATGCGATCGGCAGCCGCATCTCGGAGCTGAGGCTCGATGGCGGCAAGGCGATCAGCGCCAGCCACCGCTACAAGGTGGCAGGCTGGGCCTCGGTCAACGGCCGGCAGGGCGCACCGGTGTGGGACGTCGTCGGCAAATATCTGCGCTCGGGCCGGATGCTTCAGGAGCGGCTCGGCACCGGCATCGCGCTGAAAGGTGTCGACGGCAACCCGGGCATTGCGGGATAGAATGATGCGGTTGCAGGCGCTTCGCGCGATGCTGCTGGCGCTGCTGGGCTGGGCCGCGATGCTGCCGGCGTCGGCGCAGCAGGTGCCGCCCCAGGACAAGCCGTTCGCCGAGCACAAGATCGTGCTCCAGCTCTCCGACGGCGATGCGAAAAAGCAGGCGCTGGTGCTGAGCGTCGCCAACAATCTGCTGAAGGCCTACGATCCCGACAAGGTCGCGATCGAGGTGGTGGCGTTCGGCCCCGGCATCGATTTGCTGCTCGCTGGCAGCGAGCGCCGCAAGCAGGTCGAAAGCCTGATCGCCCAGGGCGTGCGCTTCGACATCTGCCTCAACACGGTGGACACGCTCGAGCGCGAGACCGGCAAGCGGCCGGAGTTCATCCCGGGCGCGACGCCGGTGCAGGTGGGGGTCGGGCAGATCCTGTTCCTGGCGGAGAACGGGTACACGGTGGTGCGGCCGTAGTCTTGGCTACACCCTCCGCTGTCGTCCCGGCGAAGGCCGGGACCCATACTCCCAGGCAGGAGTTTGGCGAAGATCCGTCGTTCGGTACTCTCACCGCCCCTCCCGAAGGATAACGCGGTATGGGTCCCGGCCTGCGCCGGGACGACACTGAGTGTGTGGCGCCTGTCCTCGCTTCGCGGGGAATAAAAATCTTCCAAATATTACCATTCACACAGTGAATTGCTTCTCTTTCCGACCCATGCCGTAGTAGAATCTTGGACATCAGTTCCAAGCCGGGTCCTGCCATGATCTTCCGCCAGCTCTTCGACAGCGTTTCGGGCACCTACAGCTACGTCCTCGCCAGCCGCCCCGGCGGCGAGGCGCTGATCCTTGATCCCGTGCTGGAGAAGGTCGATCGCTATTGCCAGCTGCTGCGCGAGCTCGACCTCAAGCTGGTCAAGGCAGTCGACACGCATCTGCATGCCGACCACGTCACCGGACTCGGCGAGTTGCGCGACCGCACTCATTGCATGACCGTGATGGGCGACCAGACCAAGGCCGACGTAGTGGCGATGCGGGTCGCGGACGGCGACAAGGTGACGATCGAGGGCCTGTCGCTCGACGTGATGTACACGCCGGGCCACACCGACGATTCCTATTCCTATTTGATGGGCGACCGCGTCTTCACTGGCGACACGCTACTGATCCGCGGCACCGGCCGCACCGATTTCCAGAACGGCTCGTCGCGCGCGCAGTACGAGTCGATCTTCAATCGCCTGCTCAAGCTACCCGACGAGACGATGGTGTTTCCGGCGCATGACTACAAGGGCGACACCGTCTCCACCATCGGCGAGGAGAAGCGCTACAACCCGCGGCTCCAGGTGCGCTCGGTCGACGAATATATCGAGCTGATGGCGAACCTGAAGCTGCCCAACCCGAAGATGATGGACGTGGCCGTGCCCGCCAACATGCGGGTCGGCCTGCATCAGGAGGAACTGGAGAAGGAGGGCCGCGCGCTCAGCGCGGTCGAGGCGATCCGCTCGCTCCACCGGCCCGACATCCTGCTGGTGGATCTGCGCGAGACCAATGAGCGGATGAAGCACGGCATGCTCGAAGGCGCGCTGCACACGCCCTATCCCTCGGTCGAGGAGAGCCTCAAGCCCGGCGGCATGCTGCGCGAGGTCGCGGCCGCCACGGGGCGCCGCGTGGTGTTCTTCTGCGCCTTCGGCGAACGCTCGGCGATGGCGGTCGCGGCTGCCAAGGACGCTGGCCTGCTCAACACCGCCCATATCGCCGGCGGCATCGATGCCTGGAAGAAGGCGGGCGGGCCGATCGTGCACTGACGGTCTCGTCGCGTCCCTTGAGATAAGTCAGGAACCGCACATATTGTGCAGGTAGATTCGGATGCAGCATCACCATCCGGGACCAGCCATGGCCAAGACTGCCAACAAGACCGCCAAGCCGGGCGAGCCGCCCAAATCAGCGGACGACAAGGCGAAGAAGCCACCGCCGCCGCGCGCCATCGACGACGACGATTACGAGGACGGCGACATCGCAACGCCGAAGCGTGATCGATATGGGGCGGATGACGAGCCGTTGTGAGGGGCTCGGCTCTGGCACGCTCTCAACCGTCGTCCTGGCGAAAGCCAGGACCCATACCGCGTGATCTCTCGATCTTGATCGGTCGCAGTACCGGACGACGTTCCTCCGCCAAACGGCTCCCTGGGGTAATGGGTCCTGGCTTTCACCAGGACGACGGGAGCCCCGCCCGCGCTACCTGCCATGCGCCTGCGTTCATGGACAAATAACCGCCCTCCCCGATAGTTTGCCCGTCCATCGGGAGTGAAACGGAACTGCAATGGTCGACGTTCTCGCCGCACCGCAACAAGGCAAGGCGGACAATGCGCTGCGCACGCTGACGGGGATCTCGATCGCGCATTGGGTCAGCCATTTCCATCTGCTGGTCCTGCCGATGCTGTTCCCGTTCCTGAAGGAGAAGCTCGGCGTCGGCTATATCGAGCTCGGCTTGTCGCTGACCGTGTTCGCGGTGGTGTCCGGCCTGACGCAGGCGCCGACCGGCTATCTCGTCGACCATTTTGGCGCGCGCAAGATCCTGCTGGCCGGGCTGACGCTCGGCGGCTTTGCGCTGATCCTGCTCGGCCTGCATCTGAGTTACGCCTCGCTGATCGCCTGCGCCGTGCTGCTCGGGCTCGCCAACAGCGTCTATCACCCCGCCGATTACGCCATCCTGGCCGAGCACATGGACGAGGCGCGGATGGGCCGCGCCTTCTCGGTTCACACCTTTGCGGGTTTTCTCGGCGGCGCGGTGGCACCGGCGATCGTCGCAGCGCTCGTCACGATATCAGGCGGCACCGGTGCTTTGATCGCGTCGGGGGCGATCGCCGTGCTGGTGGCGTTGCTGCTGATCGCCATGAACATTCCCGATGCCGGCGCGCACAAGAAGAAGCCCGGCGCGGACAACGCGCCGAAGCAGGCCGTCGTCACGCCGGCGCTGATGATGCTGACCGTGCTGTTCATGCTGCTCAGCCTGTCGGTCGCCGGCATCAACAATTTCGGCGTGGTCGCGCTGATGAGCGGTTATGGCGCCTCCTACTCCTCGGCCAACGTCATGCTGACCGCGTTCCTCGGCTGCAGCGCCGCGGGCGTGCTCGCCGGCGGCTTCCTCGCCGACCACACCGAGCGCCACGGCTATGTCGCCGCCGCCTGTTTTGCCGTGAACGCAGCACTCGTGCTGCTGATCGCGCTGGTCGCGCTGCCCGGCTGGGCCCTGACCGCCGCGATGGCGACGGCAGGCTTCCTCTCCGGCGTGATCGCGCCGTCGCGGGACATGCTGGTGCGCAATGCCGCGCCTGCCGGCGCTGCGGGCCGCGCCTTCGGCATCGTCTCCACCGGCTTCAATCTCGGCGGCATCGTCTCACCGCTGCTGTTCGGCTGGATCATGGACCAGAGCGCGCCGCATTGGGTGTTCGGCGCGTCGGTGATCTTCATGCTGGCGACGGTGGTGCTTTCTCCGTTCACGGAGCGGCGGGCGCAAGCCAAGGCGTAGTTAGAAATTCAGGTGTCGTCCCGGCGAAGGCCGGGACCCATACTCACCAAGGCAGTTGTGCGCGAGCTGGTCATTGCCAGTCTTCGCCAAACTCAATCCTGTGGCTATGGGTCCCGGCCTTCGCCGGGACGACAAAACAAACAACAAAACGGGAAGAAACACCATGAGCACCCCTGATCTCGTGATCCGCGGCGGCACTGTTGCGGACGGCGGCGGCGGCGAGCTGTTCGAGGCTGATGTCGCCATCACCGGCGGCAGGATCAGCGAGGTCGGCAAGGTCTCTGCGAAGGGACAAGAAGAGATCGACGCGCGCGGAAAACTGGTGACGCCGGGCTTCGTGGACGTGCACACCCATTACGACGGGCAGGTCACCTGGAGTCAGGACATCACGCCGTCCTCGCAGAACGGCGTCACCACCGCGATCATGGGCAATTGCGGCGTCGGCTTCGCGCCGTGCAAGCCGGCCGACCACACCCGGCTGATCCAGCTCATGGAAGGCGTCGAGGACATTCCCGAGCCGGTCTTGAGCGCCGGCATTCCCTGGGCCTGGGAGAGCTTTCCCGATTACATGGACTGGCTCTCCAGGCGCGATTTCGACATCGATGTCGGCGCGCAGCTGCCGCATGCGGCGCTGCGGGTCTATGTCATGGGCGAGCGCGGCGCGCGCCGCGATCCCTCGACGGCGGAAGACAACGCGGCGATGGCCAGGCTCGCGGGCGAGGCGGTGCGCTCCGGCGCGCTCGGCTTCTCGACCTCGCGCACACTCAACCACCGCACCTCGACCGGCGATTTCACGCCGACCCTGAAGGCCGGCGAGGACGAGCTCACCGCGATTGCCGGCGCCATGCACCGGCAGGGCCGCAGCGTGCTGCAATTCGTGCTCGACCTCTCCACCATTCACGAAGATTTGCCGATGATGCTGCGGGTTGCGGACTCAACGAAGTGTCCAATCTCGTTCTCGATCACGCAGAACGACAAATCGCCAAATCGCTGGCGCCAGACGCTGGACGAGATCAATGCGGCGGCCAAGCGCGGCCTCTCCATTACTGCGCAGATTGCGGCGCGCCCTGTGGGCCTGCTGCTCGGGCTCGAACTGTCGCGCAATCCGTTCCAGACCCATCCGAGCTACAAGGCGATCGCGCATCTGCCGCTTGGGGAGAGGCTGGCGCGGCTGCATCAGAGTGAGGTGCGCAAGGCGATCCTCAGTGAGACGGCGACCGCGACCGACGATCCGCTGTTCTTCCGGCCCAACTACGACAAGATGTTTTTGCTCGGCGATCCCCCCGATTACGAGCAGCCGCCGGAGAACGCGCTGGGACCGCAGGCGCGCAAGCAGGGAAGGCAGCCGGAAGAGCTCGCTTACGACGCGATGCTCTCGGACGAGGGCCGCGGCATGCTCTACGTGCCCTTCCTCAACTATTCCGACGGCAATCTCGATGCGACGCGCGAAATGCTGATCGATCCGCAATCGGTACCGGGCCTGTCCGACGGCGGCGCGCATTGCGGCATCATCTGCGATGCGAGCTTCCCGACCTATCTGCTGACGCACTGGACGCGCGACCGCACGCGCGGCGAGAAGCTGTCGATCCCGTTCGTAGTCGCCGCGCAGTCGCGCAAGACGGCCTTGTCGGTCGGCCTCACCGATCGCGGGCTGATCGCGCCGGGCTACAAGGCCGACGTCAACTTGATCGACTACGATCGGCTGCACCTGCATCCGCCGAAGGTGCATTACGACCTGCCGGTCGGCGGTCGCAGGCTGTTGCAGGATGTCGACGGCTATGAGGCGACGATCGTGTCGGGCGTCGTGACGCGGCGGCATGGCGAGGCGACGGGGCGGCGGCCGGGGAAGTTGATTCGGGGGGCGCAGGGGGTGGCGAGCTAGGGCTGTGGGATACATGTGAGGCGCGAAAGCCGCGCCTCACTTTCAGTGTCGTCCCGGCGAAGGCCGGGACCCATAACCACAGGGAGTGGTTTGGGGCGAAGCTCGTAACTCCGAGTCTTCGCAAAACGATTGCTGCGGCGTATGGGTCCCGGCCTTCGCCGGGACGACGATTGTGTTTGTGGCAGGCTTCTTAAGCGCCCCTTACGTCGGCGACACCGCGCCTTTCAACGGCGCTCCTTGCGCTGCCGCACCACGGGTCAACCTCGCCTTTTCCGTGTTCGGCCAGAGCAGCAGCAGGCCGATGACGCCGGAGCCGACCATCACCACCGCGTTGATGGTGAAGCCGGTCAGGTAGCCGTCGAGCATGCTGCCGGAGCGCTGGATCACGGTGCCCATCACACTGGGCGCGATGATGCCCGAGAGCGTGTAGAGCGCGCCGTAGATGGCGATCACCGCGCCGCGCTGCGAGGCCGGGGTGAACTCGCCGAGCATCGGCGGGCAGACGACATAGATCGCGCCGCACAGGCCGGAGCCGACGACGAGCGATGCGATCTGCAGGCCGGCGCCCTCGACATGCCCCATCGTGGCGAGGATCAGGCCGCCGATGATCAGCGGCACGGAGCCGAGCACGCCGCGCGAGATACGCGTGGTGTAGCCGCGCGCCATCATCACCTGCGAGATCCATCCGGTGAGGATGACGATGGTGGCACCGAACACCCAGGGCAGGATCGAGATGAAGCCGGCCTGGCTCTGCGAGAAGCCGAGCCCCTTGACGATGAAGGGCGTGAACCAGGTGAGGCCGAGCGACAGCGCCCAATAGGCGCCGAACGTCGCGATCACGCAGCCGAGGAAGGTGCGCGAGGTCAGGAGCTGCACATAGGGAATCTTCGGCTCGGTGACGGCGAGAACCTGCGTGTCCTCCAGCGGGCCTTCCTTGCCGAGCGCGAGCCATGCCGCGACCCAGATCAGGCCGACGACGCCGAGCGCGCCGAAGGCGTAGTGCCAGGAGTGGTTGACGATGACCCAGTTCAGCGCCGGCACCGCCAGGATGACGCCGAAGGCCGAGCCTTGCGACAGGATCGCGGTCGGCAGCGTGCGCTTCTCGTCGGGGAACCATTTGTAGATCGCATGCGCGGCAACCGAGAAGGCCGGACCTTCGCCGGCGCCCAGCACGATGCGGCAGATCAGGAGCGTGGTGAAGGAGACGGTGCCGACCATCGGGAACTGCGCCAGCGCCCAGATCACCGCCAGCGTCAACAGCACCCAGCGCGTCGGCACCTTGTTGACGATGAAGCCGACCACGATGGCCGAGATCGAGAACAGGAAGAAGAACGACGACCCGAGCAGGCCGAATTGCTCGGCGCTGAGCTTCATGTCGGTCATGATCGGCACGCCGGCGAGACCGACGACGATCTTGTCCGCGAAGTTCACCACCATGAAGAGAAAGAGGAGAAATGTAACGGTCCAGGCGCCCTTTGGCGTTGGCTTTGCCAAACCCTTGGAGTCCCCTGCCGTCCTGCCCATTTCGGGCGTTCCCTGAGCGCTCATCATTCTCCCCGTATGTCTTTATTGTCGGCACTTTTTGATTTGGCCGTCTTGGGAGCTAACAACGGCTTGAAAGCCAACGCAACCCCGGCAATTCCACGACAGGTGTGCTACGCAGCATTGAGTTAAATTCCGTACGGCGCATTGATCTTGCTGAGCATCCGAAACCTCTCAAAGACCTTCTCCTCGGCCGGCGAGCCGGTCCACGTGCTGCGCGGCGTCGACCTCGACCTCAGGGCCGGCGAACGCGTCGCGCTGACCGGGGAATCCGGCAGCGGCAAGAGCACGCTGCTGCACCTGATTGCGGGGCTGGACGCCGCCGATGGCGGCTCGATCCGGCTGGAGGACGTCGAGGTCACCAAGCTGTCGGACGCGGGGCGCGCAGAGCTCCGGCGCGACCGGATCGGCCTGGTTTTCCAGCAGTTCAACCTGATCCCGAGCCTGTCGGTCGCCGACAATCTGGCCTTCCAGGCGCGGATCGCCGGCCGGCACGACGCGGCCTGGAGCAAGGAGCTGGCCGAGCGGCTCGGGCTCGGCGGCCTGCTCAAGCGTTATCCCGAGCAATTGTCAGGCGGCCAGCAGCAGCGCGTCGCGATCGGCCGGGCGCTGGCGACGAAGCCGTCGCTGCTGCTCGCGGACGAGCCGACCGGCAATCTCGATGAGGACACCGCCGAGGACGTGCTGGCGCTGACGCGCGACCTCGTCACGCGCACCGGCTGCGGCTTCCTGATGGTGACGCACAGCCTGCATCTGGCCGCAACGCTCGACCGGCACCTCACCTTGCACGCGGGACGAATCGCATGAGGCGCGCGCTCTGGGTGCTCGCGGTGCTCCTGAGCCATTGGCGGCGCCACGGGATGCAGTTCGCGACGCTGCTGATCGGGCTGATCGCGGCGACCGCGCTGTGGAGCGGCGTGCAGGCCATCAACCAGCAGGCCCGCAACGCCTATGACCGCGCCGCGGCGACCTTCGGCGGCGTGCGCACGGCGATGCTGGTGGCGCCCAACGCAGCGACGTTCCCGCAGGAGCTGTTCGTAAAACTCCGCCGCGCCGGCTGGCCGGTGTCACCGGTACTGGAGGGACGCGTCCAGGTGGGCGGACGTTCGGTGCGGCTGCTCGGCATCGAGCCCGTGACGCTGCCGGTCGATGTCGGCAATGCGCCGCGCCTTGGTGCCTCGGATTTGCGCAGCTTTGTTGCGCCTCCCGGCCAGACATTGGTGGCGAAGGAGACGCTGAGCGATTTGCAGGAAACGGAAGGCGCGACACCTCCAATCAGCAGCGGCGCAAAACTGCCGCCGCTGCGCGTGCTGCCGCAGCTGGTGCCCGACGTGCTGGTGGTCGATATCGGCGTGGCACAGCGACTGCTGAACAAGCCGGATCAGGTCTCGCGGCTCTTGATCGGCAAGCCGAAGGGCAGGCCGTTGCCGCTCGCGAGCGTCGTCGGCGAGCAATTGCAGCGGGTCGAGCCGAATGCAGAGACGGAGCTGGAGCGTCTCACCGACAGTTTCCATCTCAACCTCACCGCTTTCGGCCTGCTCTCGTTCTTCGTCGGCCTCTTCATCGTCAATTCGGCCGTGGGCCTTGCCTTCGAGCAGCGGCTGCCGATGCTGCGCACATTGCGGGCCTGCGGCGCCTCGGCAAGGCTGGTCAACACCGTGCTGGTGATCGAGCTGGTGGCGCTGGCGCTGGTCGCAGGCCTGATCGGGCTCGTCTGCGGCTATTTCATCGCGGCCGCATTGTTGCCCGATGTCGCGGCCTCGCTGCGCGGGCTCTATGGCGCGCAGATCCCGGGACAGCTCAGCTTGCACGGCGAATGGTGGCTCGCCGGCATCGGCATCAGCGTTGCCGGCGCGCTGGTTGCGGCGGCGACCAGCCTGATCAAGGCGATCAGGATGCCAGTGCTGGCGACGGCGCAACCGCGTGCCTGGCAGCAGCGGCAGCGCCGCTGGCTGATCCTGCAAAGCGGTGCCGCCTGCGCCGTGTTCGCGGTCGCGCTGCTGCTGCTTCATTACGGCGTGTCGCTGATTGCGGGCTTTGGCGTGCTGGCAGCGCTGATGCTTGGCGCTGCGCTGATCCTGCCGGCGTTCCTCGACATCATCCTGCTCCTGGGCCAGCGCAGCGCGCGCGGGCCGATCGCGCTGTGGTTCTGGGCGGACAGCCGGCAGCAGCTCTCGGGGCTGTCGCTTGCGCTGATGGCACTGCTACTGGCGCTCGCCGTCAATGTCGGGGTGTCCACCATGGTGGAAACCTTCAGCCGCACCTTCATCGGCTGGCTCAACGGGCGGCTCGCGGCCGACGTCTACATCAGCGCCTCCGATAACGCGCAAGGCGTCGCGATCCGAAACTGGCTGAAGGAGCGCAGCGACGTGCAGGCGATCCTGTCGGGCGGGCGCGCCGAGACTCAAGTTCAGGGCCAGCCGGTGGAGCTGCTCGGCCTGCCCGATCACGCGCTCTATCGCGAGCGCTGGCCTCTGCTGGAGACCGCGCCGCGCGCATGGACGCAACTCGTACCGGGCAATGCCGCCTTCATCAGCGAGCAGCTGAGCCGCCGCCTCAACGTCCGCGTCGGCGACGTGATCGAGGTGCCGGCACCGGGCGGGACCTGGGAGCTCGACATCGTCGGCATCTATGCCGATTACGGCAATCCAAAGGGCCAGCTCGCCGTCAATGTCGCGGCGCTGATTCGGCATTTTCCGCAGACGCCGCAGACACGGATCGGCCTGATCGTCGCGCACGACAAGATCCCCGGCCTGATCGCGGCGTTGCAGAAGCAGTTTGCGCTCGACGACCGCAGCGTCGCCGACCAGGCGACGGTGAAGGCGGAATCGATCCGCATCTTCAACCGCACCTTTGCGGTGACCTCGGCCCTCAATGCGTTCACGCTCGGCGTCGCCGGCATCGCGCTGCTGACCAGCCTGCTGACGCTGGCGAATTCCCGGCTGCCGCAGCTTGCCCCGCTGTGGGCGATCGGCTTGACGCGGCCGCGCCTCGCCGCGATCGAATTGACCAAGACGCTGTCGGTCGCGCTGTTCACGGCGCTGCTGGCCGTGCCGCTCGGACTGTTGGTGGCGTGGTGCCTGATTGCGATCGTGAACGTGAAAGCGTTCGGCTGGCGGCTGCCGTTCCACGTGTTTCCGCTGCAGCTGGTGGAGCTGGTCGCGGTCGCGCTGCTGGCCTCCCTGCTTGCCGCGCTGCTGCCGATGCTACGGTTGGCGCGGATGCAGCCGGCGAACCTCGTCAAGGTGTTTGCCAATGAGCGCTGACAAAATCTCGCGGCGCGCCTTTGCCGGTGGCATCGCCGCACTCGCTGTTGCACACCGTGCGAGGGCGCAAGGATATGCCGGGCTCGGCGTGACCGCCGATGGATTCGCGAAGGTTACGCCGGGAAAGACGTTCGACTTCCCTGGGGATCACGGCCCGCATCCGGAGTTTCGCATTGAGTGGTGGTATCTCACGGCGAACCTCGTCGACAGCAGCGGCGCGGCCTGCGGCCTGCAATGGACGCTGTTTCGCCAGGCGGCCCAGCCGGGGCCGCAGGGCGAGGGCTGGGCCAATCAGCAGATCTGGATGGCGCATGCGGCGGTGACGCGCGCCGGCACGCATCGCTTCAGCGAAGTGTTTTCGCGCGGCGGCATTGGGCAGGCCGGCGTCACGGCAAAGCCGTTTGCGGCCTGGATCGACGATTGGGAGATGAAGGGATCTGAGCGGACTGACGATCGCACGCTGGCACCGCTGACGCTGAAAGCTTCCGGCACCGACTTCAGCTACGCGCTGACGCTGGAGGCCGATCGTCCGGTGGTGCTCCAGGGCGATCGCGGCTACAGCCGCAAGTCGGAGCGCGGACAAGCGTCGTACTATTACAGCCAGCCGTTCTACCGCGCGCGCGGCACGCTCAGCATCGATGACAAGCCGGTCGATGTCACAGGCCAGGCCTGGATGGACCGCGAATGGAGCAGCCAACCGCTCGACGCCGACCAGACCGGCTGGGACTGGCTGTCGCTGCATCTTGCATCCGGCGACAAGCTGATGCTGTACCGGCTGCGGCAGAAGGATGGCAAAGATTATCCGTTCGGCAACTGGATCAGCGCCACGGGTGAGACGCAGATGATTGCGGGTGGCGATATCCAGATGATGCCTAAGGCAACAGCGGAGGTTGCGGGGCGCAAGCTGCCGGTGGAGTGGCAGATCGCGATCCCCTCGCGCTCGTTCTCGATCCTGTGCAAGCCGCTCAATCCGAACGCCTGGATGGGGACTGGCTTCTCCTATTGGGAAGGGCCGATCAGCTTTGCCGGCACGCATGACGGCGTTGGCTATCTCGAGCTGACCGGGTATTGAGGCGCGGTCTGGATTCCAGTTTTGACGCGTTTTCTTTACGCGAACCGGTATCCACTTCGCTCGAAAACGCTCTGGGGAAATTCGCGATGTATCACCTCACCGCCCTCGTCACGCTGCTGGCGATCGCGTTTTATTTCTTCGTCACCATCAACGTCTCGCGCGCGCGGTCGAGGACGGGGATCAAGGTGCCGGCGACATCGGGGCATCCGGATTTCGAGCGCGCCTTCCGCATCCAGGCGAATACGCTGGAATGGATGCCGATTGTCCTGCCGGCGCTCTGGCTGTTCGCGATCTATATCAGCGATGTCATTGCAGCGGCGATCGGCGCGGTGTGGATCATCGGCCGCATGGTCTATTTCATCGGGTATTCGCAGGCCGCCGCAAAACGCGGCCCGGGCTTTGCGATCCAGGCGCTGGCCGCGATTGCGCTGTGGGCGGGGGCGCTGGGCGCGGTGGTGTTGCGGTTGGTGTGAGGCAACGATGTCACCACACATTCCGCCGTCGTCCCGGCGAAGGCCGGGACCCATAGCCACAGGATTTAATTTGGCGAAGGCTCTGAGTTGCCAGCTCGCGCCACAACTTCTCCCTGGGGTTATGGGTCCCGGCCCCCGCGCGCAATTGCGCGCTAGGCCGGGACGACATTGGAGTTTGTGGCGCTAGCTTTGGCCCACCGACCTACTTCGTCAGCGGGCAGCCGCTTTCCTTGGCGGTGAAGAAGGCCTTGTCGCCGGGGACGGTGGCGAGCAGCTTGTAATAGTCCCAGGGCTTCTTCGACTCCGAGGGCTTCTTGACTTCGAACAGATACATGTCGTGGACCATGCGGCCGTTCTCGAGCACCTTGCCGCCCTGCGCGAAGTCATCGTTGACCGGGAGTTCCTTCAGCTTCTTGGCGACGGCCTCCGGATCCTTGGTGCCGGCGGCCTTGACCGCCTTCAGGTAGCTCAGCGTCGCCGAATAGGTGCCGGCGTGGATCATGCTCGGCATCCGGCCGGTGCGCTTGAGGAAGCGTTCGCCGAGATTGCGGGTCTTGTCGTTGAGATCCCAGTAATAGCCCTCGGTCAGCACCAGGCCTTGCGCGGCCTGCAGGCCGAGGCCGTTCACCTCGGCGAGCGTCATCAAGAGGCCGGCGAGTTTCTGGCCGCTGGCGACGATGCCGAATTCGGACGCCTGCTTGATCGAATTGGTGGTGTCGAGGCCCGCATTGGCGAGGCCGACGATCTTCGCCTTCGAGCTCTGCGCCTGCAGCAGGAAGGAGGAGAAGTCCGACGAGTTGAGCGGCACGCGCACCGAGCCGACCACCTTGCCGCCATTGGCGGCGACGATCTCGCTGGTGTCCTTCTCCAGCGCGTAGCCGAAGGCGTAGTCGGCGGTGAGGAAGAACCAGGTGTCGCCGCCGGCCTTGGTCAGCGCGCCGCCGGTGCCGACGCCGAGCGCGCGGGTGTCGTAGGCCCAGTGGAAGCCGTAGGGCTGGCACGCGTCACCGGTGAGGCGCGAGGTTGCCGCGCCGACGACGATGTCGACCTTCTTCTTTTCCTTGGAGAGCTCGTGGATCGCGAGCGCGACCGATGAGGTCGTCAGCTCCGTGATCATGTCGACGTTCTCGACGTCGTACCAGCGCCGCGCGATCGAGCTTGCGAGGTCAGGCTTGTTCTGGTGGTCCGCGGTGACGAGCTCGATCTTGTGGCCGAGCACCTCGCCGCCAAAATCCTCGATCGCCATCTTGGCCGCTTCGACCGACCATTTGCCGCCGTAATCGGCATAGACGCCGGACTGGTCGTTGAGGATGCCGATCTTGACGCCTTGCGCAGAGGCCGGCGCTGCCAGCAGCAGGGCCGAGGTTGCGACGGCGGCCAAAAGGGGTGATTTCATTCTGTTAGCTCCCAGCAGTGTTCTGTTTTGAAATCGCGCGGATATTAGGGAAGAACCCCGCGCGTGCCCACCCATTGCATGTTGGTCGTTAGTATGAAGGGCGACCGGCCAAACAACGGCTGTCGTCCCGGGGCGCGCGCAGCGCGAGCCCGGGACCCATAACCACAGGGAGAGGTTTGACGAAGACTAGGAGTTACCAGCTTCGCCCCAAACTCCGCCCTGTGGTTATGGGTCCCCGCCTGCGCGGGGACGACAGCGCCGAGTGAGGATATGCCGGTGGCCACCACTTGCACTTAAGGAGCCACCACCTCCGGTTTCTTGTCCCGCCGCCCCTCGGCGAGGTTCCGCACCACCACATAGAAGATCGGGGTGAACAGAAGCCCGAACAGGGTGACGCCGATCATACCGAAGAACACGGCGACGCCGACGGCCTGGCGCATCTCGGAGCCGGAGCCGGTCGAGATCACCAGCGGCAACACGCCGAGGATGAAGGCGAAGGAGGTCATCAGGATCGGCCGCAGGCGCAAGCGGCAGGCTTCGATCACGGCCTCCAGCCGCGGCTTGCCTTCGTTCTCGATGTCGCGCGCGAACTCGACGATCAGGATCGCGTTCTTCGCCGCCAGTCCCACCAGCACGACGAAGCCGATCTGGGTCAGGATGTTGACGTCCTGTCCCATGATGCGGACGCCGATGGTGGCCGCCAGCAGGCACATCGGCACGATCAGGATCACCGCGAACGGCAGGGTCCAGCTGCCATATTGTGCGGCGAGCACGAGATAGACGAACAGCACGCAGATCGGGAACACGAGCAGGCCGGCATTGCCGCCGGTGATCTGCTGATAGGACAGATCCGTCCATTCGAAGGTGAAGCCGCTCGGCAGAGTGTCGTCGGCGAGCTTCTTGATGGTGTTGAGCGCGGTGGTCGAGCTGGTGCCCGGCGCCGGCTCGCCCTGCAGCTCGGACGCCGCATAGAGATTGTAGCGCGCAACGCGGTCCGGGCCCGAGACGTCCTTGAACTCGACCACGCTGCCGAGCATCACCATGTCGCCGGAGGCGTTGCGCGTGCGCAGGCGCGAGAGGTCGCTTGGCTCTTTCCGGAACGGGAAATCAGCCTGCGCGGTGACGTGGTAGGTGCGGCCGAACAGGTTGAAGTCGTTGACATAGGTCGATCCGAAATAGGTCTGGATCGTGTCGTTGATGTTGGCGATGGGCACACCGAGCTTCTGCGCCTTGGTGCGGTCGATGTCGACGAAGAGTTGCGGCGTGTTGGCCGAGAATGGCGAGAACACCGTGGGGCCGAGCAGCGACGGCGATTTGCGCGCCGCGGCGACAAGCTCGTCGGTGGCCGCGGCGAGCAGCTCAGGCCCTCGGCCCTGACGGTCCTGGATGCGGATGGTGAAGCCGCCGCCGGTGCCGATGCCAGGCACGGCCGGCGGCGGAATCACGATAATGAAGGCGCCCTGGATCGCGGACAGGCGCTTGCGCAGCTCGACCGTGATGGCGTTCGCAGTCAATCCCTTCTTGATCCGCACCTCGGGCTCGTCGAACACCGGGAACAGCGCCGCCGCGTTGCCGGCCTGCGTGCGCGTCGCACCGGAGAAGCCGGCGAAGGCGGCGACGCGGACGATGCCGGGCGTATCCAGCGAGATCCGCTCGATCTCGCGCACGACTTCCGTGGTGCGCGCCAGCGAAGCCGCGCCCGGCAATTGCACGGAGATGATGACGTAGCCGCGATCCTGCGCCGGGATGAAGCCTTGCGGCGTGGTCACGATCAGCCAACCGGCGCTGCCGATCAGCACGACGTAGATAAGGAGCATCACCACCGAATGCCGGATCACGAAATTGGCAAGGCCGGCATAGCCGTGCGAGAGCCGGTCGAACACGCGGTTGAACACGCCGGTGAAGGCACCCCACGCCCGCGCGATGACATTCCAGCTCGCCGGCGGCCGCTTCTCCTCATGCGGGGTGAGGATCTGCGAGGCCAGCGCCGGCGACAGCGTCAGCGAGCAGAAGCAGGAGATCGCGGTCGCGACCGCAATGGTGACGGCAAATTGCTGGAAAAACTGCCCGGAAATGCCGCCGATGAACGCGGTCGGCACGAACACCGCGCATAGCACCAGCGCAATCGAGACCAGCGCGCCGCCGACCTCCTCCATGGTCTTGAGCGCGGCATCGCGCCGGCTCAGGCCGTGCTCGAGATGACGCTCGACGTTCTCGACCACGACGATGGCGTCGTCGACCACGATACCGACCGCAAGCACGAGGCCGAACAGCGTGAGATTGTTGATGGAGAAGCCGAGTGCCGCCATCACCGCGAAAGTGCCGACCAGCGAGACCGGGATCGCGATGATCGGAATGATCGCCGGCCGCCAGCCCTGCAGGAATACCAGCACGACGATGACCACGAGCAGCATCGCCTCGTAGATGGTCTTGATCAGCTCGTGGACCGACTGCGCGATGAACTCGGTCGGGTTGTAGCCGATATTGTAGTCGAGGCCCTTCGGAAAGCTCTCCTTCAACTTCGTCATGGTGTCGGAGATGTGCTTCGCGGTCGCGAGCGCGTTCGAGCCGGGCCGCTGCGTCACCAGCATGGCCACCGCCGATTTGCGCAGCAGGAAGCTGTTGGTGGAGTAAGCGAGCGCACCGAGCTCGATACGGGCGACGTCGCGCAGCCGCACCGTGCGGCCGTCGGAGCCGGCCTTGATCAGGATGTCCTCGAACTGCCTCTGGTCCTTGAGCCGCCCGGTGAACGTCAGGTTCGGCTGGAAGGCGCGGTCGGCGATCGGCGGCTCGGCGATCTGTCCGCCCGCGATCTGCACGTTCTGGGCACGGATCGCCGCCAGCACCTCGGTGGAGGTCAGGCCGAGATTGGCGATGCGGTCGGGATCGAGCCACAGCCGCATCGAATAGTCACGGGCGCCGAAGATCTGGATGTCGCCGACGCCGTCGATGCGCAAGAGCTGGTCGCGGACCTGGAGCAACGCATAGTTGGAGATGTAGAGCTGGTCGAACGTGTCGTCGGGCGACAGCATGAACACGACCATCAGGATGTCGGGCGAGTTCTTGCGCGTGGTGACGCCGTTGCGCTGGACTTCTTCCGGCAGGCGCGGCTGCGCGATCGCGACGCGGTTCTGCACCAGCACCTGGGCCTTGTCGAGATCGGTGCCGAGCTTGAAGGTGACGGTGATGGTGAGCTGGCCGTTCGAGGTCGCCTGGCTGTAGAGATACAGCATGTCCTCGACGCCGTTGATCTCCTGCTCGATGGGAGCGGCGACCGTGTCGGACACGGTCTGCGCGGAGGCGCCGGGATATTGCGTGGTGACGACGACGGTGGGCGGCACCACCTGCGGATATTCGGAGACCGGCAAGGTGGTGTAGGCGAGCGCGCCGACGATCAAGAGCACGATCGACAGCACCATCGCCAGGATGGGCTGATTGATGGAGAGACGGCCGAGATTCATGACTTGCCACCAGCCGGGGCTTGCGCGGTCTGCGGAGCGACCTTGGCGCCGACGCGGGCGCGCTGGATGCCGTTGACGATGACGCGATCGTCCGCCTTCAGGCCTTCGCGGATCACGCGCAGGCCTTCGTCGAGCGGCCCGAGCACGACGGGGCGCGCTTCGACCGTGTCATCCGGCTTGACCACGAACACGATCTTGCGGGACTGGTCCGTCGCAACGGCGACGTCGGGGATCAGCAGCGCCTCGTAGGGCGCGCTGCCGATCAGGCGGACGCGACCGAACTGGCCGGGCAGGATCGACAGATCGGTGTTCTTGATGACAGCGCGGCTGCGCAGCGTCCCGGTGGAGACGTCGAGGCGGTTGTCGAGGAAGTTGATGGTGCCTTCATGCGAAGGCTTGGTCTCGCCGGCGAGAGTCACCTGCACCGGGTTTGCCGTATCGCGCGAGCTCGGGCGCTTACCTGCGAACCACAATTTGCTGTATTTGATGAAGGTCGCCTCATCCATGTCGAAATAGACGTAGATCGGGTCGAGCGCGACGATCGAGGTGAGCAGCGTCGAGGTGCCGGTATCGCTGCCCTGCACGAGATTGCCGGGGCTGACGAGATGGCGGCTGACGCGGCCGGTGAGCGGCGCGGTTACATGCGTGAACTCGATATTGAGCCGCGCGGCCTTCAGCGCACCCGCGGCCTGCGTCTCCGCAGCGTGCGCGGCCTGCAAGGCTTGGCGGCGCTGGTCGACGGCCTGCTCGGAGACCGCACTGGTCTGGACCAGGTTGAGCCCGCGGTCGAGCTCGCGCTTGGCAAGCTCGACCTTGGCGCGGGCGTCGGAGAGCTGGCCGTCGGCCTGTTCGGCCACCGCCTCGAACGGGCGCGGGTCGATCACGTAGAGCAGATCGCCCTGACGCACGATGGCGCCGTCCTGGAATTCGACGGAATTGACGAAGCCGCCGACGCGCGGGCGCACCTGGACCTCCTCGACCGCCTCGAAGCGGCCGGTGAACTCATCCCAATCGGTGACGGTGCGCTTGACCGGCTGGGCGACCGTCACCGGCGCGGGCGGCGGCGCGGCGGCCTGCGAGGTCGGCTGTCCGCAACCGGCGAGGGCGAATGAAGCCGCGAGGACGCCCGCTATTGCGTAATGCCGCATCTGAACGAAATCGTGCTTTTTGACAAATCGCTCGCTTCCGTCCGGTCCAGTCATCCCAGGTCCTCACTCAAAAAACCGCGGAAAAAGCAGGGTGTTCGCCTTCGCGCGGGCCCCACAGGATGGGCGGCAATGATGAACACTTCAAGACCAATGCGCGCGCAATGCCCGCACGAGCGCCCTGGCCGGATGGCGGGTTGACAGGGGAGTTAGCCGGCCGCGCGCGCACCGATTAGTGGGCAAGACTCGATTGGACTTATGCGCGGGGCTCATGAATGGCGCGCATGATTCTCGCGCTGCGCTGCCACCCTCCCCTGGAGGGGGAGGGTCGCAACGCATGGAGCGCGCGGAATGCGATGCGGGGTGGGGTGATCTCTCCACTCGGGCACTGTTCGTGTGGAGAGATCACCCCACCCCGCTCGCGCTTCGCGCGATCGACCCTCCCCCTCCAGGGGAGGGTAGGGAAACGGGCCAGCGTCTTCGCGCATGACGGGCAGCGGGCGCTCGGCTAGACTTCTCCTTACAAAACAAGACGAATTGTCCGGGGAGGACAGGCGTGTACCAGGGACGTGTCGTTTACGGCGCGATCGAGGAGGTCGTGTTCGGCCATCCGGCGGCCGGCGCGATCGTGGCGCAGATGGACCGGTTGGGTGCGCGCCGCGCCTTCCTGATGGTCTCAGGGACGCTGAACCGGCAGACCGACGAAATCGAGAAGATCAAGCGAGCTTTGGGTTCCCGCTGCGCCGGCCTGTTCGACGCCATGCCGGCGCACACGCCGCGCGAGGCGGTGATCGCAGCCACTCGCGCGGCGCGCGAGGTGGGCGCCGATCTGATCGTCACCGTCGGCGGCGGGTCGATCACTGATGGGGCCAAGGCGGTGCAGCTTTGCCTTGCCAACGGCATCGACACGATCGACGGGATCGAGCGCATCCGCGTCCACAAGGGTGTCGCGCCCGAGATGAATGCGCCGACAGTACGCCAGGTCAGCGTGCCGACCA
Organism: Bradyrhizobium huanghuaihaiense; assembly: GCF_025200885.1. Classification (NCBI taxonomy): domain Bacteria; kingdom Pseudomonadati; phylum Pseudomonadota; class Alphaproteobacteria; order Hyphomicrobiales; family Nitrobacteraceae; genus Bradyrhizobium; species Bradyrhizobium huanghuaihaiense. The sequence goes on from NZ_CP104172.1 coordinate 9,429,694, forward strand.
CGATTGCCGGCGGCGAGTTCTCATCGATCGCCGGCGTCACCGACCGCAGCACCAACGTGAAGCAGATGCTGCGGCATCCGCTCACCGTTCCGCGCGCGACCATCCTCGACCCCGCGATCACCGTGCACACGCCGGAATGGCTGTTTCTCTCCACCGGCATCCGCGCCGTCGACCATTGCGTCGAGGCGATCTGCTCGCGCGAGACGCATCCTTACGCCGATGCGCAATCGGTCAAGGGACTTGCCATGCTTGCCGATGCGTTGCCGCGGGTGAAGGCCGATCCATCCGATCTCGACGCACGCATGGATGCGCAGATCGGAACCTGGCTGTCGATGGGCGCGCTCGCCGCCGGCGTGCCGATGGGCGCGAGCCACGGCATCGGCTACGTGCTGGGCGCGGCCTTCGGCGTGCCGCACGGCCACACCTCCTGCGTCATGCTGCCGGCGGTGATGCGCTGGAATGGGCGCGACAATGCCGAGCGGCAGATGATCGTCGCCGCCGCGATGGGCTTTCCCGGCCACGATGCCGCCGACGTGCTCGATGCCTTTATCCGCTCCCTCGGCATGCCGCGCAGCCTCGCGGACGTGCGCGTCTTGCCGGAGCATTTCGACGGAATCGCCGAGCAGGCCATGCGCACGAACTGGATTCCGCGCAACCCGCGCAAGATCGACGGCCCCGCCGACATCAAGGAAATCCTGTTTCTCGCCGCATGATCCAAGCCGGAGGATAGATGTACACTGGTCACCATGCCCGCCTGCGTCCGCTGCAGCCCGCCTTCATCATGGCGGCGACCGGCGAGGCCGTCACCTATCGCGAGCTGGAAGCACGCAGCAATCGCCTCGCGCATCTGTTCCGCAATCACGGCCTGAAGCGGCTCGACCACTACTCGATCTTCATGGAGAACAATGCCCGCTATCTCGAGGCCTGCGGCGCGGGCGAGCGGTCCGGGCTGTACTACACCTGCATCAACTCCTTCCTGACGCCGGGCGAGCTCGCCTATCTCCTCGTCAACAGCCAGTCGAAGATCCTGATCACGTCGGCAGCGAAGCTCGACATCGCGCGCGAGGCGATCAAGGCTTGCCCCGAGGTCAAGCTCTGCATCGTCGCCGATGGTCCAGGAGAGAGCGAGCGCATCGTCGGTCTCGCGGATGTCACTGCCGATATGCCGAAGACGCCGATTGCGGACGAATGGCTCGGCACGGCGATGCTCTATTCGTCGGGCACGACGGGACGGCCGAAGGGCATCTTGCGGCCGCTGCCGGAGGAGCCGCCAAAGCACAATCTGCCGCTGTTCGATTTCCTGACCAAGCTGTGGCACTACCGCGAGGGCATGGTCTACCTCTCGCCGGCGCCGCTCTACCACTCGGCGCCGCAGGCTGCCGTCAATCTCACGATCCGCATGGGCGGCACCGTGATCATCATGGAGAGCTTCGATCCCGAGCGATATCTGCAGCTCGTCGAGCAATGGGGCATCACCCACACCCAGCTGGTGCCGACGATGTTCTCGCGGATGCTGAAGCTGCCGGAGGAGGTGCGTAACCGCTACGATTTGTCCTCGCTGGAGATCGCGATCCATGCCGCGGCGCCCTGCCCGGCCCTGGTCAAGGACGACATCATCAAATGGTGGGGGCCGATCATCCACGAATATTACGGCGCCACCGAAGGTCTCGGCTTCACCGCCTGCAACAGCGAGGAATGGCTGGCGCATCGCGGCACCGTCGGCAAGGTGCTGCTCGGCGACCTCCATATCCTCGATGAGAACATGAATCCGTGCCCGACCGGGACGCCCGGGCAAGTGTGGTTCAAGACGGGATCGCCGTTCGAATATTTCAACGATCCGGAGAAGACCAAGGAGGCGCGCTCGGCCGATGGCAGCATGAGCACGGTCGGCGACGTCGGCTATGTCGACGCCGACCGCTTCCTGTATCTGACCGACCGCGCCACCTTCATGATCATCTCCGGCGGGGTGAACATCTATCCGCAGGAATGCGAGAATTTGCTGATCACCCACCCGAAGGTCGCCGATGCCGCGGTGTTCGGCGTGCCCAATCCCGATCTCGGCGAAGAGGTGAAGGCGGTGGTGCAGCCGCTGCCGGGCGTGATGCCGAACGAGGCGCTCGCAGAAGAGCTGATCGCGTTCTGCGGCCAGTCGCTGTCGCGGCAGAAGGTGCCGCGCTCGGTGGACTTCGAAAAGGAACTGCCGCGGCTGCCGACCGGCAAGCTGTACAAGCGGCTGCTGCGGGATCGGTATTGGGGGAACAAGACGTCGCGGATTGTGTGAGGTGACGCAGGCTGGCGCGACAACACTCAGTGTCGTCCCGGCGCAGGCCGGGACCCATACCGCGTGAACTATCGGGCGTGGGCGCTGCCAATCCCGACAGCTGTGTTTGTCGACACAGCTTGGCAGCGTCCACCCAGGAACCATCCCCTTCGCACCTGCACTCTCACATTGTGAGAGAGTGAAACCTGCGGCCTTACGTCATCCGAATTGCCGAGAGCGCGGCTGCCCTTGCCCGTTGCCTCGCTGCACCTGCCTCGCTATCGTCCTGACAAACAGGCCGGAAAAGGCCCAAGAGACTAATGTCCAGGGAGGACGAGGATGCGGAGCGTGCGGGCGCTCGCCGCGACGGCGGCGCTATCTTTGCTAGCGTTTTCGACCATTGCATTCGCCGGCCAGCCTAAGCAGGGCGGTATCCTGCGGATGTATCATCGCGACAGCCCCGGCAATGCCTCGATCCATGAAGGCGCGACCTACTCGCTCAATGTTCCCTTCATGCCCGTGTTCAACAACCTCGTCATCTACAAGCAGGACGAGGCGCAGAACAGGATGGACAACATCATTCCGGAACTCGCCGAGAGCTGGGCCTGGGCGGGCGACAACAAGACCCTGACCTTCAAGCTGCGCCAGGGCGTCAAATGGCACGACGGCAAGCCGTTCACCTCGGCCGACGTCAAATGCACCTTCGACATGCTGATGGGCAAGGCGCAGCAGAAGTTCCGGCAGAACCCGCGCAAGACCTGGTACGAGCAGGTCAACGACATCTCGACCAACGGCGATTTCGAGGTCTCGTTCAACCTGAAGCGGCCGCAGCCCTCGCTGCTGGCGCTGCTCGCCTCCGGCTACACGCCGGTTTATCCCTGCCACGTCTCGCCGGGCGACATGCGCACGCATCCGATCGGCACCGGCCCGTTCAAATTCGTCGAGTTCAGGGCAAATGAATCGATCAAGCTGACGCGCAACACGGATTACTGGCGCGAGGGCCGGCCCTATCTCGACGGCATCGAGTTCACCATCATCCCGAACCGCTCGACCGCGATCCTCGCCTTCGTCGCCGGCAAGTTCGATATGACGTTCCCGACCGAGGTGAGCATTCCGCTTTTGAAGGACGTGAAGTCGCAGGCGCCGAACGCGGTCTGCGTGGTCGAGCCCAACAATGTCGCCACCAACATCATCGTCAATTCGAGCGCGCCGCCGTTCGACAATATCGACATCCGCCGCGCCATGGCGCTGGCGCTCGATCGCAAGGCGTTCATCTCGATCATGTTCGAGGGCCAGGGCGATGTCGGCGGCACGCTGCTGCCGCCGCCGAACGGGCTGTGGGGCATGCCGAAGGAGATGCTCGAAACCATTCCCGGCTACGGCCCCGACGTGAAGGCCAACCGCGAGGAGGCGAAAAAGCTGATGCAGAAGGCCGGTTACGGGCCGGACAAGCACCTCGCCGTCAAGATCTCGACCCGCAACATCCCGGTCTATCGCGATCCCGCGGTGATCCTGATCGACCAGCTCAAGAGCATCTACATCGACGGTGAGCTCGACGTGGTCGAGACCGCGAACTGGTTCCCGAAGATCGCGCGCAAGGACTACATGCTCGGGCTCAACCTGACCGGCAACGCCGTCGACGATCCCGACCAGTCCTTCTACGAGAACTATTCCTGCGGCTCCGAGCGCAACTACACCAACTACTGCAACAAGGAGATCGAGAAGCTGTTCGACGTGCAGTCGCAGGAGACCGATATCGCCAAACGCAAGAAACTGGTGTGGGACATCGACAAGAAGCTGCAGGAGGACGTGGCGCGCCCGATCATCTTCCACGCCCGCACCGGCACCTGCTGGCAGCCCTACGTCAAGGGCGTGACCGTGATGTCGAACAGCTCGTATAATGGCTACCGCTACGAGGATGTCTGGATGGACAAGTAGCGCGGGCGGCTGACGGGTTCGGCAGGAGGCGAAAGGATGTTTGCCTATCTGGTGCGGCGCCTGTTCCTGATGCTCGTGACCCTGTTCGGGATCTCGGTCGTCATCTTCTTCCTGCTGCGCATCGTGCCCGGCAACATCGTCGACATCCTGTTCGCCGCGGCCGGCTATGTCGATCCCGCCGACAAGGCCAACCTGGAGAAAGAGCTCGGCATCGACCGACCGCTGATCGTGCAATATTGGCACTGGATCAGCGGTTTTCTGCGCGGTGATTTCGGCTACTCCTATGTGTCGGAGAAGCCCGCGCTGCAGGAGATTTTGCCGCGGATTCCGATCACGGCGCGGCTCGCGGGGCTGGCGCTGTTGTTCTCGGCATCGATCGGCATTCCCCTAGGCGTCATCAGTGCCGTGAAGCAGGGCACGCGGCTGGACTACGCGCTGCGCGTCGTCAGCCTCAGCGGATTGTCGCTGCCCTCGTTCTGGCTCGGCCTGCTCATCCTCACCGCTGCGGTGGCGATGTTCGGCCAGATCCCGATCTTCAATCCCAATCCCAAGACCTGGCTCGAGGCGTTCGCGACCTACGCGGTGCCGGCCGCCGCCGTCGGCTTCCGCAGCGCGGCGCTGACCATGCGCATCACGCGCTCCTCGATGCTGGAGGTGCTGCGGCAGGACTATATCCGCACCGCGCGCGCGAAGGGCGCATCGGATGCAGCGGTGAACTATCATCACGCGCTGAAGAACGCGATCCTGCCCGTCATCACCGTGATCGGCATCGAGGCGGCGTTCCTGATCGGCGGCCTGATCGTCACCGAGACCGTGTTCAACATCCCCGGCGTCGCGCGCTTCCTGGTCGAGGCGATCCGCTGGCGCGACTATCCGATCGTGCAGAACCTCGTGATGTTCATCGCGGTCGTGGTGGTGTTCGCGAATTTCACCGTCGACATGCTCTACGCGGTGTTCGATCCGCGCATCAGGTACACGGATTAGGAGACCAGCTTGGCCGCGATCGACTTCGAGGTTGAACTGAGGCGGGCCGGGGCGCATGCGACCGGCGGGTGGCGGCGCGTGCTGTTCATGGCGCAGCGGCATGTGCTGGGCGCGGCCGGGCTCGTGATCATGACGGTGTTCGTGCTCACGGCCATCTTCGCCGATTTCATCGCGCGCTATGATCCCCTCACGGTCGATTCGGCCCGCGCGCTGGCGCGCCCGAGTCTGGCGCACTGGATGGGGACGGATTCCTTCGGCCGCGACGTGTTCAGCCGCATCATCCACGGCGCGCGCATTTCGTTGGCCGTCGGCATCGGCTCGACCGCGCTTGGCGGCACGATCGGCGTCATCGTCGGGCTCACCTCCGGTTATCTCTCCGGCTGGGTCGATCTGGTGTTCCAGCGCGTCTCCGACGTGCTCCAGGCGCTGCCGTTGCTGGTGCTTGCCCTGATCATGACGGCGGCCCTCGGCCCGACACTGCCGAATGTCATCATCGCCATCGCTATTCCGCTGATTCCGACGGTGTCGCGCGTCATCCGGGCCAACACGCTGGCGCTGCGCGAGCAGCCGTTCGTCGAAGCCGCCAAGTCGATCGGCATGAGCGAGATGCGCATCGCGCTCCGCCACGTGCTGCCGAACACGCTGGCACCGCTGATCGTGCTCGCCACCGCCCAGCTCGGCTCGACCATCCTGACCGAAGCCTCGCTCTCCTTCCTCGGCCTCGGCATTCCCGAGCCTTATCCGTCATGGGGCCGCATGCTGTCCGAATCCGCCGCCGAATACGTCCGCACCGCGCCGTGGCTGGTGATCTTCCCCGGCATCGCGATCAGCCTCGCCGTATTCGGCGCCAATTTGTTCGGTGACGCCCTGCGCGACATCCTCGATCCCCGGCAGCGCGGCTGATGGCACAGAAATCCGACATCGTGCTCGAGGTGAAGAACCTGAAGACCGTGTTCTTCACCAACTCCGGCCTGTTCAAAGCGGTGGACGACGTCTCCTTCACCGTGAAGCGCGGCGAGACGCTGGCAATCGTCGGCGAATCCGGCTGCGGCAAGAGCGTCACTGCGCTGTCCCTGATGCGGCTCGTGCCCGATCCGCCCGGCCGCATCGTCGGCGGCTCCGTGACGCTCGAAGGCACCGACCTGCTGGCGCTGGATGAAGCGCAGATGCGGGCCGTCAGGGGCAATCGCATCTCCATGATCTTCCAGGAACCGATGACCTCGCTCAATCCGGTGATGCGGATCGGCGACCAGATCGTCGAGGCCGTGCGGCTGCACCGGAACATCTCGTCGCAGGAAGCGCAGGGCATCGCCGTGGAGATGCTGCGGCTGGTGCGCATCCCCGAGCCGGCGCGGCGTGCGCGCGAATATCCGCATCAGCTGTCCGGCGGCATGCGCCAGCGCGCGATGATCGCGATGGCGCTGGCGTGCCGGCCGGCGCTGCTGATCGCGGACGAGCCGACAACTGCGCTCGACGTCACCATCCAGGCGCAGATTCTGGCGCTGATCCTCGACCTCCAGAAGGAGCTCGGCACCGGCCTCGTCCTCATCACGCACGATCTCGGCGTGGTCGCGCAGACTGCGCAGCGCGTGATCGTGATGTATGCGGGGCGTAAAGTCGAGGAAGCCAGCGTCGAAGCGTTGTTCGCAGCACCAAAGCATCCCTATACGCGCGGCCTGATGGCCTCGATCCCCGCCGTGCCGGCCTCCGGCGTTCCCGTGCAAGCGCGGCTCAACGAAATTCCGGGCACCGTTCCCTCGCTGGTGCGGCTGCCGAAGGGCTGCGCCTTCGCGCCGCGCTGCAAGCTCGCGATCAAGCGCTGTGAGGCCGAATATCCACCGCTCGCCGATTGGGGCGGCGGCCATCTCGCGGCGTGCTGGCGGGCGGAAGAAGTGGCGGAGGTGGCATGAGCGAGGCGCTGCTCGAAGTCACCGACCTCAAAAAGCACTACCCGGTGCGGGCCGGCGTGCTGCGCCGGCAGGTCGGCACCGTGCATGCGGTTGACGGTGTCTCGTTCTCGCTTGGCGCCGGCGAGACGCTGGGCCTCGTCGGCGAGTCCGGCTGCGGCAAGTCGACGGTGGCGCGCAGCGTGCTGCGGCTGGTCGAGCCGACCTCCGGAGAAATTCGTCTCGACGGCGAGAACATCACACACCTCTCGAAGACGGCGCTGCGCCCGCACCGCCGCTCGATGCAGATCGTGTTCCAGGATCCCTTTGCCTCGCTCAACCCGCGCATGACCGCGGGCGACATCGTCGGCGAGCCGCTGGTCGTGCACGGGCTTGCAAGCGGCAAGGAGCTGGAGACGCGCGTCGCGAGGCTGTTCGAGCAAGTGGGCCTGCGGCCCGACCAGATGCAAAATTTCCCGCATCAGTTTTCGGGCGGCCAGCGCCAGCGTATCTGCATCGCACGCGCGCTCGCGCTCGAGCCGCGCTTGATCGTCTGCGACGAGCCGGTGTCCGCGCTCGACGTCTCGATCCAGGCGCAGGTCATCAACCTCCTGATCGACCTGCAGCGCCAGCATGGCTTCTCCTATCTCTTCATCGCGCACGACCTTGCCGTGGTCGCGCATATCAGCCACCGCGTCGCCGTGATGTATCTCGGCCGCATCGTCGAGATCGCCGACAAGGACGAGCTGTTCCGCAATCCCAGGCATCCCTACACGCAGGCCCTGCTCGCTTCGGTGCCGATCGCCAACCCGCTCGCGAAGAAGCTCGCACCGCTGGTCGATGGCGATGTGCCGAGCCCGGTCAATCCGCCGTCAGGCTGCGCATTCCACACGCGCTGCCGGTTCGCGATGGAGCGGTGCAAGACGGAGCGGCCGGCGTTGCTGGATGCAGGCGACGGGCATCAGGTGGCGTGCTTGCTCAATGAGGGGACGGGGCGAAGCAACGCGACTGCGTAGGGTGGGTTAGCTCTGCGAACTGCGCATCGCGCAGTTCGCGGGGCGTACCCCACCTCTTTGGTCTCCGCGGTGACAGAAGTGGTGGGTTACGCTGCGCTAACCCACCCTACGATCGCGCAACGCCCGGATCACCGGCCAGGCCGCCAGCGCGGCGGCGAGGTGCTTGAGCGTGTGGCCCGAGACGATATGTCCGGTCGCTTCGAAGATGGTCGCGTCGCCGAGCTCGAAAAGCTTGGCCAGCACGTAGAAGACAATCACGCCACCGAGCGGCACGCCAAGCGCACCGGGCCGGGGGCGCGTCAACGCCAGTCCCATGGCGAGTGCCATACCGCCGAACTGCACGACCACCCATGGCGTGAGATTCACGCGCGCCACCCAGGCCGCGAGCAGGCCCGCGACCATCATCAGCACCAGCACCGCCTCGCCTGCACGCGTGCTGATGCGCTCGCTGGCCGCGATGCCGAGGAAGCCCGCGAACGCCACCGCCATGCCGAGACGGTCGGCCACGAGCCGCTGCGGCATGTCGGGGTCCAGATGATAGAAGCCGGAGCCGAGGCAGGTGAGGATCAGTCCCACGAAGAACCAACTTGCGCCTACAGGTGCATCATTGCGGCCGCGCAGCCGCTCCGAGCCCCAGACGCCCATCGCGAGGAAGGCAAGATTGCTCAGCACGTCGCCGGCGTTGGGGACACCCAGCCAGGGGCGGCTGTCGACGAAGTGCGGGATGTGCCACGCGGCGGCGGGTAATGCCGGCCCGAACAGCGCTGCCAGGGTGAGGACGAAGAGTGCCGCTGCCAGATATCTTTCGCGGAGCTGCGGGGCGCCCAGCGAGAAATGGCGGGACACCGGGCGGAGTATGGCATCGCTCGCTTGGGCGGGATCATTTGCACGCAACATGCTCGGCTCCAGCTAAATTGAACATAGTTCATTACTATCATGTAAATGAACATTGTTCAATAGAGGCCGCGACTGACACTTCCCGAGATGTACCTCATTGAAATCATTTGAGTTCCGGATCTCGCGACCGAGGGAGGTGCCGTAGGGTGAGCAAAGCGGAGCGTGCCCACGATCCCGCGCATAGGATCGCTGGCCTTTCGTGGGCACGGCGCTTTGCGCCTTTGCCCACCCTACGATACCGCATTTGCGCCGCGCTTACCCGGCCCCGATCTCCGCGACGATCCGGCCCGTCGTGACCTGCTCGCCCTCGGCAACGTCGATCGCGGCGATCACGCCATCGATACCGGCCTTGTGGACGTGCTCCATCTTCATCGCTTCCAGCGTCAGCACCGGCTGGCCGGCGGTGACGCGGTCGCCCGGCTTGACGAGGACAGCGACGACGCGGCCGTTCATGGCGGCGCGGACCTTGCCGTCGCCGCCATTCGCTGCCGCCGCTTTCGGCGCGGCGAGGGTGAGATCGGTGACGGCGAGCGGAATGCCGCGGTGCTGGAGGTGGAGCCGGTCGCCGTCGCGCAGGAATTTGGCGCTGTCCATGACACCGTCGTGGCGGAAGCGGATCGCGTCGGGATCGAGCTGGTCAATCTCGAACTTGTCTTGCCGGCCGTCGGTGGCGACGGTGTAGCTGCCATCACGCTCGCGCGTGACGTCGAGCTCGTGCGCGTGGCCGGCGATTTCGATCTTCGCCGGAAGCGGAAAGGCGGCGGCGAGGCTCCGCCCGCTTTGCCATGACGGGGCGCGGGGGTTGGTGACGTAGAGCAGCAGGCCCGCCAGCGCCATGTCGAATGCGGCGTTCGCGCGCGGTGCCAGCAGCTCGTCGCGGTGCGCGCCGATGAAGGCCGTCGTCGCCTCGCCCCTGGCGAAGCCGGGATGGCGCAGGCAGGACATCAGGAACGCCTGGTTGGTGGTGACACCGAACGCGGTGAGTTGCTCGAGGCCGACGATCAGCCGGCCCCTCGCCTCCTCGCGATTCGCGCCATGGCTGATCACCTTGGCGATCATGGAATCGTAGAACGGCGGGATCTCCGAGCCCGATTGCAGCGCGTGCTCGACGCGAATGCTGTCAGGCACCTGCCAGCGCGCCATGCGGCCGGACTGCGGCATGAAATCCTGCGCGGCGTCTTCCGAGCAGAGCCGCACCTCGATGGCATGGCCAGTGAAGCGGATGTCCTGCTGCTTCACCGGCAACGGCTCGCCGCGCGCAATACGCAGCTGCAGCTCGACGAGATCGAGCCCGGTGATCGCCTCGGTCACGGGATGCTCGACCTGGAGACGGGTGTTCATCTCCATGAAGTAGAACTCGCCGCTTTCGTCGAGCAGGAACTCCAGCGTACCAGCGCCCTCATAGCGCAGCGCCTTCACTGCTGATACCGCGACCTCGCCCATCTTTGCACGCAGCTCGGGCGTGACCGCGGGGGACGGCGCCTCCTCGATCAGCTTCTGGTGGCGCCGCTGCACCGAGCAGTCGCGCTCGCCGAGATGGATGGCATTGCCGTGGCTGTCGCCGAACACCTGGATCTCGATGTGCCGGGGATTCTGGATGGCGCGTTCGAGGATGACCGTGGGATCGCCGAACGCTGCCTTCGCTTCCGACCGCGCGCTGCGCAGCGCGTCGGGGAACGACGCCGCATCGGCGACGAGCCGCATGCCACGTCCGCCGCCACCGGCGACCGCCTTGATCATCACGGGAAAGCCGATTGTTTTGGCTTCCGCGAGCATGACCACGTCGCCCTGATCGGCGCCTTGATAGCCGGGCACGCAGGGCACGCCGGCCTTCTTCATGATCTCCTTGGCGCCGGCCTTGTTGCCCATCGCCTCGATCGCCTGTGGCGACGGGCCGATGAAGACGAGGCCGGCATCCTTGCAGGCTTGCGCGAAGTCTTCGTTCTCCGCGAGGAAGCCATAGCCGGGATGCACCGCATCGGCGCCGCTCGCCTTGGCCGCGGCGATGATCGCGGGGATGTTGAGATAGGATTGGGCCGGCAAAGCTTCGCCGATGCGTACGGCCTGATTGGCTTGCTTCACGTGAAGCGCATCGCGATCCGCATCGGAATAGACCGCAACGACGCCCAAGCCGAGCCGCCGCGCGCTGCGCATCACGCGCAATGCGATCTCGCCGCGATTGGCGACCAAAACCTTGAAGAACGGCCGATGATGCACTGATCCGTTCCTCATGGGCGGGCCACCGAGAACTGCATGCGCTGAGGCGCCCGTGCATCGCCCTCACGGCAGATCGCGAGCACCTCGGAGAGAACCGCGCGGGTATCGCGCGGATCGATCACGCCGTCGTCGAGCACGCGCGCGCTGGTCGAGAACACATCCATCTGGCCGTCGAACACGCCGATGATCTCAGCCTTCATGGCGTCCAGCCTGTTCTTCTCGATCGGCTTGCCGCGGCGGGCCGCGGCGGCCTCGGTCACGATCGCCATGGTCTCGGCGGCCTGCTCGCCGCCCATCACGGCGGTCTTGGCGTTGGGCCAGGAGAAGCAGAAGCGCGGATGGAAACCGCGGCCGCACATGCCGTAATTGCCGGCGCCGAACGAGGCGCCGCAATAGATGGTGATTTGCGGCACCGTCGCCGAGGTCACCGCCTGGATCATCTTCGAGCCGTGCTTGATCATGCCGGCTTCCTCATAGGCCTTGCCGACCATGTAGCCGGTGGTGTTGTTGAGATAGAGGATCGGCGTGCGGGTCTGGCAGCAGGCCTGGATGAAATGCGTCGCCTTGTTGGCACCGGCGGGATCGAGCGGGCCGTTGTTGGTGATGATGCCGATCGCCTGGCCCTCGATGCGGGCATGGCCGCATACCGTGGCCGAACCGTAATTCGGCGCCATCTCGGTGAAGTCGGAATCGTCGACGATGCGGGCGATCACCTGCTTCATGTCGACGGGGCGCTTGTGGTCCATCGGCATGATGCCGAGCAGCTCGTCCTGGTCGTAGCGCGGCGGCTTGAACTCTGGAGCCGCCCGGCCCGGCCGCTCCCATTCCATCGCCGCCATGATCTCGCGCGCGATGCGCAATGCGTCGCGATCGTCCTCGGCGAGATAATCGCCGAGGCCCGAGATCTGCGTGTGCATCTCGGCGCCGCCGAGCTCTTCCTCGGTCGCGATCTCGCCGGTCGCGGCCTTCAGCAGCGGCGGCCCGGCAAGAAAGGCGCGGGTCCGGCCGCGGACCATGACGATGTAGTCGGAGAGACCAGTCTGGTAGGCGCCGCCCGCGGTCGAGGAGCCGTGCGTGACGGTGACGACCGGCAGCCCCGCCGCCGAGAGCCGCGCGAGATTGCGGAAGATGTTGCCGCCACGGACAAAATCCTCGACGCGGTAGCGCAGGAGGTTGGCACCGGCGCTTTCGACGAGCTGGACATAAGGTAGCTTGTTCTCCAGCGCGAGCTCCTGCACCCGCAGCGTCTTATCCAGGCCATAAGGTTGCAGCGCGCCGGCGTCGATGCCGGAATCACTGGCGCTGACCATGCAGCGGATGCCGGAGACGAAGCCGATGCCGGCGATGACGCCGCCACCCGGCACGCTCTTGTTGGGATCGGGCACGTCGAACATGTAGCCGGCGAGCGTCGACAGCTCGATGAAGGACGCACCGGGATCGAGCACCAGCGCGACGCGCTCGCGCGGCAGTAGCTGCCCGCGCTTGTGGAAGCGGTCCTTCGCCGCGGCGGATGCCGTACGCGTGCGCTCTTCCAGCGCGCGCATGCGGTCGATCAGCGCGAGCATGCCGTCGCGGTTGGCGTGGTAGCCGGCGCTGCCGGGGGAAATGGTGTTTTCGAGAATGGACATGACTCTATCCTACCCGTCATTGCGAGGAGCGAAGCGACGAAGCAATCCAGTCTGTTTCCGCGGATGCACTCTGGATTGCTACGCTTCGCTCGCAATGACGGCTGGGGCTACATTCAGCGATTCGTCCCAAAGATCTTCCGCGCCTCAGCGGGACTCGCGATCTCGCGGCCGGCGCGCCTTGCGCAGGCGGCGACGGCTTCGATGAGCTGGCCGTTCGAGGTCACCTTCTTGCCGTCGGCGAGATAGAAGGTGTCCTCGAGACCGGTGCGCAAATGACCGCCGAGCTCGGCACAGCGCTGATGCAGCGGCCAGATTTCTTCGCGGCCGATGGCGGTGACCTGGAAGTGCGCCTCGGGGCGCTTCAGCTTGATCAGGATCGGCAGCAGCTCGGGATCGGCAGGCATGCCGGAGGCGACGCCCATCACGAAATTATATTCGAGCGGGCCCTTGTACATGCCGACCTGGTGGTACATGCCGACGCAGCGGACGATGCCGACGTCGAAGCATTCGAATTCGGGGATGGTGCCCACGGCGTTCATGACGTCGAGATAGTCCTTCACCTTCTCGACCGCGTTGTCGAACATCATCGGCGGCCACGCCCAATTGTTGTCGGCCTTCACCTTCAGGTAATTCAGCGAGCCGGCGTTGCAGGCGGCGATCTCCGGCCTGGTCTCGCGGATGCAGTCGAGCGCGCCGCTGTAATTCGGCCCCGACACGCCCGAGGTGTGATTGATGATGACGCCGGGACAGGCTTCGCGGATCGCCTGCTGGATCTCCTTGCTGACCGCGACCTCCCAGGACGGCAGGTGCCCCTTGCCCGGCGCCTGCTGGCGCAGGTGGATATGCATGATGGACGCGCCGGCATCGAACGCAGCCCTGGCCTCGCGCGCCATCTGCTCGGGCGTCACCGGCACGTTGTGCTGCTTCGGGTCGGTGAGCACGCCGTTCAGCGCGCAGGTGATGACGGCCTTGTCGCTCATGCCAAAAATGTCTCGCACGTTGAGAATTCAACGCTTGCGATCATGTGACGCGCGACATGCGGCTTCTTGCGCGGAGAAGCTGAAGAAAATGAGGAATCGTAGGGTGGGTTAGCCCGCGGCTGCACGAAGTGCAGTCCGCTGGCGTAACCCACCTCTTTGGTTTCCGCAGAGGCATAAGTGGTGGGTTACGCCTTCGGCTAACCCACCCTACGAGAGCGGAGCTAGCTCGCCTCAGCCAGCCGCACCGTCTCGGTGCTGCGATAGATCGCAAGATCGCGCGAGCCGACGAAGATCGCGCGCGGCTTCAGGCCGTAGAAGCGGCGGATCGAGTGGCTGAAATGCGTGGAATCGGGATAGCCGATGTCCTGCGCGAGATGGGCGAGGTTGAGGTCCTGGTTGGCGAAGTGCAGCAGATGCCGCGCGCGCTTCCAGGCCCGGAAGGAGCGGAACGAGATGCCGGTCTCTTCCTTGAACAGGTGAAGGAAACGCGAGGCGGAGAGGCCCGCCTCGGTGGCGCAGGTGTCCGCCGTGACAGGCTCGCCGGAGAAGCGCTCGATGCGGGCCACCGCGCGCATCACGCGCGGGTCGAGCACGCGGCGCGGCAGCGCCTCGCCAAAGCACATCTCGTCGAACTCGGCGGTGGTGATGTCGCCATAGCGGCGCTGGCGCAGCAGCGCGTAGGCGGCGAGAATCTTGCGGGCGTAGACCGCGCGATCGGGTCCGGTCAGCCGCTCGGCCAGGGCCTCGATGACGCCATCCGGCATGCTCTCGGGCTCGAGCGTCACGCTGATCGCAGTGCGGTAGTCGCTGGCGATGGAATGCCGCTGGTTCGGCAAGGTGACGAACAGCTCGCAGGTGGCGAGGGCGTCGTCGATGGTCAGGTGCAGATTGCCCTTCACCGCCACGTAGACATGGCAACAGCCGGGCGTCCGCTTGCGGGGGCGACCGAGCAGGCCCGCATAAAACACCCGCTCCGGCGTGATCAGCATCAGATGGTCGGATTCGCGACCGTTATATTCCATTGGGCTCCTCCTCGCGCGGCTCTCTGGCCGCTGCGGACGGAGGTCACCTTAGCGGAAATTTGGGCGCTGTCACGACGGGATAGCGCTGTCATGGACGCGCAAAAAATTACCATTCCGGGAGCAAGGAGCCGCGCCCGGAACCATCACTTTCGTCGTCCCGGCGAAGGCCGGGACCCATACCGCGCGGTCTATCGATGCGGGTGAACCCTGTCCTGAATGACCAGTCTTCGCAAAACATCTCCCTGGGAGTATGGGTCCCGGCCTTCGCCGGGACGACCACTACGCCCTCACGCGCGGCGCAATATTCTGTTCCTTGCCGGCCTTTTGCTCCGCAGCAACGGCGCGCTTGAAGCCGTCGCGCTGCTGCAGGCGGGCCCAATAGGCTGCGACATTTGGCCCGAAGTCCTTGGCGAGGCCGATACTATCGGCGAGGCGCAGCGCATAACCGATGACAATATCAGCGGCGGTGAAGCGGCCGGCGCACAAGGTTTCGGCATTCGCGGTCGCTGCCTCAACGGCGCGCAGCCGTCCCAGGAACCACTTTGCGTAATCGGTGGCGACCTGCGGATTGCGGCGCTCCTCCGGCTCGAGCTGGGTGTATCTGAGCACCAGCGTCTGCGGGAAGGTTAACGTGGCATCGGAAAAATACATCCAGTTCAGGAACGCGCCATAGGCGGGATCCTCAGGCCCGACCATCAGAGGCGTCGGGCCATATTTGATGCCGAGATAGTGGCAGATGCCGGACGACTCGGTCATCCTGGTCTCGCCGTCGATCATGAAGGGAATGGTGCCGAGCGGATTGAGCGCAAGATAATCCTTGGCGAAGACGCGCGGCGGGAACGGCAGCATCTTCAACTCGTACGGCAGCCCCATCTCCTCCAGCATCCAGAGCGGACGGAACGAGCGCGCGGCGTCGCAATGATAGAGCGTGATCATGATGCATTTCCCCTAGAGCATGATCCGGAAAAGTGTGAAGCGGTTTTCCGACAAGATCATGCTCAAACTTTATGGCTGCCGGGCAGCGTACCCATCATCTTGCACAGGACCATCAGCATGACCTCGTCGGCGCCACCTCCGATCGAGGTCAGGCGGCTGTCGCGATAGGCACGGCTGACCGGCGTCTCGTTGGTAAAGCCCATTCCGCCCCAATATTGCAAGCAGGCGTCGGTGAGCTCGCGGCCGAGCCGGCCGGCCTTGAGCTTGGCCATGGTCGCAAGCCGCGTCACGTCCTCGCCGGCGACCAGCTGCTCGCCGGCGCGATAGATCAGCGCGCGCAACAGCTCGACCTCGGTCTGCATCTCCGCGAGCTTGAAGTGCACGACCTGGTTGTCGAGGATGCTGTGGCCGAAGGCCTTGCGGTTGCGGGTGTACTCGATGGTCTGGTCGATGATGTATTCGTGCGCCTTCAAACAGGCCGCCGCGCCCCAGAGCCGCTCCTCCTGGAATTGGATCATCTGGTAGGTAAAACCCTTGCCCTCCTCGCCGATCCGGTTGCGCTTGGGCACGCGGACATTGTCGAAGAAAATCTGCGCGGTGTCGGACGAGCGCATGCCCAACTTGTCGAGCTTGCGTGCGACGGTGACGCCCTTGCTCTTCATGGGCACGCAGATCAGCGACTTGTTGCGGTGAACCGGCCCCTCGCCGGTGTTGGCGAGCAGGCAGATCCAGTCGGCCTGGGTGCCGTTGGTGATCCACATCTTGCCGCCATTGATGACGTAATCGTCGCCGTCGGCGCGCGCAGCGGTCTTGATCGAGGCGACGTCCGAGCCCGCGCCGGGCTCGGAGACGCCGATGCAGGCGACGTAGTCACCGGAGATCGACGGCGCCAGGAACTCGCGCCGCACCTCGTCCGAGCCGAATCGCGCCAATGCCGGCGTCGCCATGTCGGTCTGCACCCCGATCGCCATCGGCACGCCGCCGCAGGTGATGGCGCCGAGCTCCTCAGCCATCATCAGCGCGTAGGAGTAGTCGAGGCCCGAGCCGCCGAACTCGACCGGCTTGTTCAGGCCGAGGAAGCCGAGACTGCCCATCTTCTTGAACAGCTCATGCGCCGGGAAGATGTCGGCCTTCTCCCATTCATCGACGTGAGGATTGATCTCGTTCGCGATGAATTTCTGCAGGGAGCGGCGGATGTCGTCGTGGTCGGCGGTGAATAGCATTTTATCCCCTTCGTCATTCCGGGGCACCCGCAACGCGGGTGAACCCGGAATCTCGATATTGTTGGACTCATCTCGAGGTCCCGGGTTCGCGCTTCGCGCGCCCCGGGACGACGGTTGTCACAACCCCATCTGCCGCGATGCCAGATCCTTCATGATCTCCTCGGTGCCACCGCCGATGGCGTTGACCTTGACCTCGCGGTAGATGCGCTCGGCCTTGATGCCGCGCATGAAGCCGGCACCGCCAAAGATCTGCACGGCTTCCGAGGCGCAGAACGCCATGGTCTGCGTGGCCTGGTTCTTCATCATGCAGATCTCGGCGACCGGGCTTTCGCCCTGCTCCAGCCGCCAGGCCAGCATCTCCAGCATCGCCTGGCTTGCGGCGACCTTCTGCGCCATGTCGACGATCTTGTGGCGGATGACCTGGTGCTGGGCGAGCGGCTTGCCGAAGGTCTTGCGTTCCTTCGCGTAGGCGATCGCTTCGTCGAGGCAGACGCGGGCGAAGGCCGTGCAGCTCGCCGCCATGCCCATCCGCTCGCTGTTGAAGTTCCGCATGATGATCTTGAAGCCCTGGCCCTGCTCGCCGATCAAATTCTCGGCCGGCACGCGGCAGTCGTCGAAATGCAGCGTCGCGGTATCGGAGGCCCACCAGCCCATCTTCTTCAGCTTCGTTCGCGACAGGCCGGGCGTATCACCCTCGATCAGGAGCAGGCTGACACCGCCGGCGCCCTCGCCGCCGGTGCGTACCGCAACGGTCAGGTAATCGGCGCGCACGCCCGAGGTGATGAACGTCTTTTCGCCGGTCACGACGTAGTGATCGCCATCGCGCCGCGCCCTTGTGCGGAGGTTTGCAACGTCCGAGCCGCCGCCCGGCTCGGTGATCGCGAGCGCGGAGATCTTCTCGCCCGACAGCACCTGCGGCAGCACGCGTGCCTTCACCTCGGTCCGCGCCGCGCGCGCGATCGGCGGCGAGCCGATGGTGTGGCTCATCAGGCTGGCGCTGACGCCGCCGGCGCCGGCCCGCGCCAGTTCCTGGCTGGCGACGATCTTCATGAACTGGTCAGCGGCGATGCCGCCATATTCCTCGGGGAATCCAAGTCCCAGAAGGCCGATTTCGGCGGCCTTGCGATAGAGCTCGCGCGGAAATTCGCCGGCTTCGTCCCATTCATGGGCGAACGGGCCGATCTCCTTCTCGACGAAGCGGCGCATGACGTCGCGGAAGGCGTCGTGCTCGGCGGTATAGAACAGGCTCTTCATCGTGGTCTCGCCCTGTTGGCGGATTCGTCGCGTCCACCATGGCTGGAACATTTGCCGTTCACTTGCGCAGAGTGGCTGACTGGGGAACCGCTTCACCGCAGCCTGCGACCTAGCAACTCAACGCAAGACGATTTTCGTCCCTCGCAGGCCAACTCCAAATCAAAAAAAAGACGTGGTGCACAAACTCCGGCTGGCCCTCGCGGCCACGCCGGGCATGGTGCCCGGCAAGAGGATACAGGCGGCACAAGACCGCCGAGGGAGGGATTTTTGGCCGTTCGCTACTACGACTGGATCGCCCACCATGGCCGCCGCACGCCCGGCAAGGTCGCGCTCATCGATCTCGCGAGCGAACGCCGCTTCAGCTATTCGCAGCTCGACGCCCGCGTCTCGCGCCTCGCCTCGTTCCTGCGTCACGGGTTGAAGGTCTCGCGCGGCGACCGCGTCGCCGTGCTGGCACTGAACACGACCGATACGCTGGAGGTGCAGTTCGCCTGCGGCCGGTTAGGCGCCATCTTCGTGCCGCTGAACACCCGCCTCACCGTCCCCGAACTCCAGTTCATCACCGCCGACTGCGCACCGAAGGTGATGATCCACGATACCGATCTGGCCGAGACCGCGCTCAGCGTCGCAAAGCTCTGCAACGTCGCGACCAGCCTGCTGCTTGGCCCGGGCGACAGCTATGAGGCCGGCATCGCCGCCGCAAAGCCGCTCGACCAGATCGAGGAGGTCACGCTCGATGATATCTCGACCATCATGTACACGTCGGGCACGACGGGGCATCCGAAGGGCGCGACCATCACCCATGGCATGACCTTCTGGAATTGCGTCAATCTCGGCGGCCCCGCCTGCATCGGGCCGGCCTCGGTGCTGCTCACCGTGCTGCCGCTGTTCCACACCGGCGGGCTGAATTGCTACACCAATCCGGTGCTGCATGCCGGCGGCACGGTCATGATCATGCGCGCCTTCGATCCCGGCACGGCGCTCGGCCTGATCAACGATCCCGCGCAGGGCATCAACGTGTTCTTCGGCGTGCCCGCGATCTACCAGTTCATGGCACAGCATCCGGCGTTCGCGACCACCGATCTGTCCCGGCTGATCGTCGGCGGTGTCGGCGGCGCGCCGATGCCGGTGCCGCTCCTGAAGGTGTGGGAGGCGCGCGGCGTCGCCCTGCAGCAGGGCTACGGGATGACCGAGACCTCGCCGGCCGTGCTGGTGCTCGATCGCGAGGATGCGGCACGCAAGGCAGGCTCCGCCGGCAAGCCCGTGCTGCACACGGAGGTACGCATCGTGCGGCCCGACGGCAGCGATGCCGATGTCGGCGAGCTCGGCGAACTCTGGGTTCGCGGGCCGAACATCACGCCGGGCTACTGGAACAGGCCGGAGGCGAACAAGACCTCCTTCACCGACGGCTGGCTGCATACCGGCGATGCGACCCGCGTCGATGAGGAAGGCTTCTACTACATCGTCGACCGCTGGAAGGACATGTACATTTCCGGCGGCGAGAACGTCTATCCGGCCGAGGTCGAGAACGTCCTGCACCAGCTCACCGCGATCGCGGAAGCCGCCGTGATCGGCATTCCCGATCCGCAATGGGGCGAGGTCGGCCTTGCCATCGTCGCCGTCAAACAGGGCCAGCGGCTGACCGAGGCGGATGTGTTCGCGCATTGCGCGGCCAATCTGGCCCGCTTCAAATGTCCGCGCCAGATCCGCTTCGTCGATGCGCTACCGCGCAACGCCACCGGCAAGATCCACAAGCCGACCTTGCGCAAGGAATTCTCCGTCGCCTCGGAGGTCGACAGGAAAGTCGCCATCGCCTGATCGAAGCGCCCCTTGCGGGCGCTTTTTCCTTTTTGAAGTGCCTGCCCCAGCCAACAAGAAACCCCAAGGAATTTCCATGAAGAACAAGAAACTCTCCCTGCTCGCCGCGGCTGCCGCCCTGACATTGCTCTCGGTCCAGGGCGCCCAGGCGCAGAAGAAATACGATACCGGCGTCACCGACACCGAGATCAAGATCGGAAATGTCGAGGCCTATTCGGGGCCTGCGTCCGCCTACGGCATCATCGGCAAGACCGAGGAAGCCTATTTCAAGATGATCAACGACCAGGGCGGCATCAACGGTCGCAAGATCAACTGGATTTCCTATGACGACGGCTATTCACCGCCGAAGACCGTGGAGCAGGTCCGCAAGCTGATCGAGAGCGACGAGGTGTTCCTGGTGTTCAACGCGCTGGGCACGCCGACCCAGACCGCCGTGCAGAAATATCACAACACCAAGAAGGTACCGCAGCTGTTCCTCGCCACCGGCGCCAGCAAGTGGAACGACCCGAAGAATTTTCCATGGACCATGGGCTTCCAGCCCAGCTACCGGGTCGAGGCCCAGATCTTCGCAAAATACATTCTGAAGGAGAAGCCGGACGCGAAGGTCGCGATCTTTTATGCCAACGACGATTTCGGCAAGGACTACCTCGCCGGCATCAAGGACGTGTTCGGTGACAAGGCGTCGAAGATGATCGTGGCCGAAGAGAGCTACGAGACCTCGGAGCCCTCGATCGACGCCCATATCGTCAAGCTCAAGGGCACCGGCGCCGATGTCTTCGTCAACATCGCGACTCCTAAATTCGCAGCTCAAGCCATCAAGAAGATCGCGGAGCTCGAGTGGAAGCCGATGCACCTGATGACCGACGTTTCGGTGTCGATCGGCGCGGTGATGAAGCCGGCCGGCCTCGAGGCATCCGAAGGCGTGCTGTCGGCCGGCTATCTGAAGGATGCCTCGGATCCGCAGTGGAAGGACGACGAGGGCATGAAGAAATTCATGACCTTCATCGACAAGTACATGCCCGGCGCAAACATCTCCGACGCAAATCTGGTTTACGCCTATGCTGCGGCCCAGACAATGGTGCAGGTGCTGAAGCAGTC
Source organism: Bradyrhizobium huanghuaihaiense (assembly GCF_025200885.1). Lineage (NCBI taxonomy): Bacteria > Pseudomonadati > Pseudomonadota > Alphaproteobacteria > Hyphomicrobiales > Nitrobacteraceae > Bradyrhizobium > Bradyrhizobium huanghuaihaiense. The sequence continues at coordinate 9,450,851 of NZ_CP104172.1, forward strand.
CGGCGACAATCTGACCCGTGAGAACGTGATGAAGCAGGCTGCCAGCCTGAAGGACTTCGTCCCCGACACGCTGATCCCCGGCATCAAGATCAACACCTCGTCCACGGACTTCGCGCCGATCGAGCAGCTCAAGATGTGGCGGTTCAAGAAGGGCCAGTGGGAGCTGTTCGGCGACATCATCAGCGCCGACCCGAGCGGCTAGCTCGCGACGCATGGTCCGCGCACGAAAGATGGCGGCCGCGAGGCCGCCATCTCTTTATCCGCGGGTGAACCTAGGCCGGCAGGAACAGCGCGAACGGCTCTTCCACCGTGCGACGCAGGTGCTTTCGGTACAGCTCATAGTTGGCATCGCCGGGCGCGACGCGTCCCAAAGACGGTTTTGGAATGTTCCTGATCGGCACATAGGCGATGGGCGCGGCGATCGGCGTCAGCTGCGAGCCGGGGCCGGCGCGGAGCGTCGAGATGATGCCGTACATCTCGCCGGCGACCGTCGGCCGCGACACCGTGATCACACGGTGCTGACCATGCTTGATGATGACGAGATAGATGAAGCCGGACTGATGGGGAACGGCGACCTCGCCGGTGTGCTCATAGGCGGTATCGGTACGCTCGCCCTCGCGGAACACCAACGAGGGGACTTTCGGCTCCCAGACGATCTCGGTGCGGTAGGCGAAGATCGCATCCTTGTCGCCGAAGGACGGGCGCAGCGTGATGTAGACGTCCTCGAGCCAGGTCACCGCGCGATGCGCATAGGAGCCGAGGCTGTCGGGCGCGACGTCGTTTGCGGCGGGAGGCGTCACCACGGCGGCGCTCTTGCGCAAGGACACACCCAGCGCCTGCTCGAGCCGGACCGTCGTCGCCAAGGTGAACGGCCGGCGGCCGCCTAAAACCTTCTCCAGCGTCGACAGACTAAGCTTGGCCTGCTCGGCCAGCGCCTGCCGGGAGATCCGGCGTCTGGCCAGCTCCTCGCGAATGGTCTCCGCGATCTCGCGGCTCTGCTCGTCTGAAAGCTGCTTGTCGGCCTGCGTCTGCATCGTCAACCCTGCCCTGGGAGTGCCATCCTAGCAGGGCGGACAAACCAGCACAAAACCGCACATCGCCGCCCCGGCGGCGGGCCCGTCCGGCTGGCGGCGGCGGAACATTGCCGATCATTCTGCTCGCGAAATCAGGCCCTCCCGGCGGATGCTGAAGGCCAGCAAACATGCTTCGGGAGCAGGCCAAATGGCGACCTACGACACAGCCGACAGCGACGAACACCCCCTGCTGGGCCGGCTGATCAAGATCGGATTATTCCTTCTGGCGCAGAGCATCGCGGTGATGCTGGTCGCCTTCGTGGCCCTGCTGGTGAGCTTCGGGACGGGCTGGTCGGCAACGACCGAGCAGGCCGGCCTGCTCCAGCCCGGCGAGGCGCGAGCAGGCAGCCTGCTGCTGAAGGAGGATGGCGCCTATACCGAGGCGATCCGCCTCGGCACCGACATCGACATCACGGTATCGGGCCCGACGCTGCGCGCCCGCGTCACGCAGGTGTTCCGCAATCCGACCAAAGACTGGGTCGAAGCCACCTATGTCTATCCGCTCGCGACCAATGGTGCCGTCGACACGCTGAAGCTGGTGGTCGGCGACCGCGTCATCGTCGGCGACGTCAAGGAGCGGCAGCAGGCCCGCGTGATCTACGAGCAGGCGCGCAGCGCCGGCCAGAAGGCCGCGCTCACCGAGCAGGAGCGGCCCAACATCTTCACCAATTCGGTCGCCAATATCGGCCCCGGCGAAACCGTGCTGGTGCAGATCGAATACCAGGAGCCGGTGCACCAATCCGGTAATGAATATTCGCTGCGCCTGCCGCTGGTGGTCGCCCCGCGCTACAATCCAGCGCCGATCGTGCAGAGCGTCGACTTCCGCCAGGATAGCTCCGGCTGGGGCGCGACGACGTCGAATCCCGTGCCGGATCGCGATCGCATCTCGCCGCCAGTGCTGGATCCCGCGAAGAATGCGCCGGTCAATCCGACCAGCATCACGGTCCGCCTGAAGGCCGGCTTTGCGCTCGGTGAGGTCAAGAGCCACCACCACAACGTCAAGATCGAAAGCCCTGATAACACGACGCGTGTCGTCACGCTCGCCGACGGTGTCGTTCCCGCCGACCGCGATTTCGAGCTGACCTGGAAGCCGGATGCCGAGAAGGCGCCGTCGGTCGGGCTGTTCCGCGAGCGTGTCGGCGATGCCGATTACCTGCTCGCCTTCGTCACCCCGCCGAGCGCCGAACAGGCAACGCAGAAGCCGCTGCCGCGCGAGGTCGTGTTCGTGATTGACAATTCCGGTTCGATGGGCGGCACCTCCATCGTTCAGGCCAAGGCGAGCCTGCTCTATGCCCTCGGCCGCCTCCAGCCCAATGACCGGTTCAACGTGATCCGTTTCGACGACACCATGGACGTGCTCTTCTCCACCTCCGTGCCGGCCGACCCCGCACATCTCGGCGAAGCACTCGGTTTCGTGAATGGATTGCAGGCGCGCGGCGGCACCGAGATGGTGCCGGCGATGCGCGCCGCGCTGACGGACAAGATCAGCGACACGAACATGGTTCGCCAGGTCGTGTTCCTGACCGACGGCGCGATCGGCAACGAGCAGCAATTGTTCGAGACCATCACGGCGATGCGCGGCCGCTCGCGCGTGTTCATGGTCGGCATCGGGTCTGCGCCCAACACCTATCTGATGACGCGCGCCGCCGAGCTCGGCCGCGGCGCCTTCACTCATATCGGCTCAGTCGAGCAGGTCGAGGAGCGCATGCGCGGCCTGTTCGCCAAGCTGGAGAACCCGGCGGTGACCGGCCTCACCGCGAAGTTCTCCGAGGCCAGGGCCGACGTCACCCCGGCGATCATTCCGGATGTCTATCGCAACGAGCCGCTGGTGCTGGCGGCCAGGCTCGACAAGCTCGCAGGCTCGCTCGAGATCAAGGGACGCGTCGGCGACCGTCCGTGGTCGGTGACGCTGCCGCTGCAAAATGCCGCCGAAGGCAAGGGCCTGTCAAAACTGTGGGCGAGGCGCAAGATCGGCGACGCCGAGGTGGCACGCACCCTGCGCGAAATGACGCCTGAAGAGTCCGACAAGGCGATCCTGGCGCTGGCGCTCGACCATCAGATCGTCACGCGGCTCACCAGCCTCGTCGCGGTCGACAAGACGCCGAGCCGGCCCGAGGGCGAACCGCTCAAGCTCAGCGAGCTGCCGATCAATCTGCCGGCCGGCTGGGATTTCGAGAAAGTGTTCGGCGAACGACCACATCTGACGCCGACACAGCTGCGCGAACGTCATGCCGATGCGCGCAATCAGTCGGCGACGCGACGGCCGGCGCCTGCCGCACCCGATGCGATCCGTTTGCCCAAGACTGCAACCTCGGCCGAGCTGAAGATGATCGCAGGCTTCATCCTGATCGTGCTCGCCCTGGTCCTGTTCGTGTTCAACCGGCGTCAGCCCTTGCTCACTGACGCCGCTTGAGAGAGGAGCATCCCCGAACTCCTCTGTTAGCGCGCGCGGCTGCCCGTCCCGTACAACGGCCGCGCGCGCCTTTTTTTGATCGTCATTGCGAGGAGCGAAGCGACGAAACAATCCAGACTGCCGCCGCGGAGACAGTCTGGATTGCTTCGCTTCGCTCGCAATGACGGGAGACGAAGCACAATGCCCCGCCTCATCTCTCCCCTGGCCTTGGCGCTGATCGGCCTCATCCTGTTCGGCGATGGCGCCTACATCCACGCCAAGGCGTGGCTGGCGCAGGTGCTGCTGGAACGGGCGTTCGACCGAAGCATTGCGACGGGCCAGCCAGCCAAGCCGTGGTCGTGGGCCGACACCTGGCCGGTCGCGCGGATCGAGGTGAAGCGGATCGGCGCCAGCGCCATCGTGCTGGAAGGCGCGAGCGGACAGGCGCTCGCTTTCGGACCCGGCCATATCCAGCACACGGCCGATGCGGGCGAACGCGGGATTGCCGTCTATGCCGCGCATCGCGATACTCATTTCCGCTTCCTGCGCAATGTTGTCATGGGTGACATCATCGATGTCACACGCAGCGACGGCCAACATTTTCGCTATCGCGCGGATTCCTCGGCCGTGGTTCGCTTCGATGAATCAGGTATCGACGCCACGGAAGGGGGATTCGAGCTTGTCCTCGCGACCTGTTGGCCATTCGACGCCGTCACCTCCGGCCCTGAGCGCTATATCCTGCATGCAACATTGATTGAAACGGGCAGATAGATCGCCCAACGGGATGGCGACACGCGCCGACGCGCACTTCATTCCACCACACGGCATACCAGCCACACGGTTGCCACTCCGAAGGACTCCCCATAGAAGAGAGTGACGCGCCACCAAATAAGAACAACAGGTGAGGTCACGCCATGGAAGCCCGTGTGTCTGCAGCGTCCGCGTCCCGTCCATGGTCTCCGCCACCCGATGCCAGCGACATCGTCAAGGGAATCCACGCCATGCTGCACCCGCACAACATCGTGCTGGTGGGCGCGACCGACAAGCCCGGCAATTATGCCGAGCGCATCTGGAACAATCTGGTCAAATACGGTTTCGAGGGCGGGCTCTATCCGGTCAACGCCAAGCGCGAGAGCATCTGGGGCGTCACCTGCTACAAGGATTTCGCCAGCCTTCCGGAAAAGCCGGATCACGTGCTGGTGCTGGTGCCGGCGCGCTTCGCCGTGCAAGTGATCCGCGATGCCGCTGCGGCCGGCGCGCGCTCGGCCACCATCGTCACGTCGGGCTTCAGCGAGCTGCAGGATGACGAGAGCCAGAGGCTCGCCGCCGAATTGCAGGCGGCGGTGCGCGAGACGGGTCTCGCCGTCACCGGCCCGAATTGCCTCGGCAACCTAAGCGCGGGCGAAAAACTCTTCACCAATATCGACGACCGCATCGTCACCATGGAACAGGGCGCGGTGGCGATCGCCGGCCAATCCGGCGCCATCGTCATGGCGATCCGCCAGGCGCTGGACGATCGCGGCGTCGGTGTCGGCTACATGGTGACGACAGGCAATGAGGCCGGGCTCGAGACGCCGGACCTGATGCGCTATTTCGCCGAAGATCCGAGCATCAAAGTGATCGTCGTCTATCTCGAAGGCGTGCGCAACACCAAGGCGTTTCGCGATGCCTGCAAGGCGGCGCGCGCCGCCAGCAAGCCGGTGATCGCGCTCAAACTCGGCGCATCCGAGGGCGGCCGCGCCGCGGCGATGGCGCATACCGGGGCGCTGGCAGGATCGATCGAGACCTTCGACGCCATCGCCACGCGCGAAGGCGTCATTCGCGTCGGCGGCCTCGACGAGCTGATCGAGACCACCGAATGCTTCGTTCATTCTGCCGTGCCCAGAGGCGACCGGCTCGCCGCCGTGACGCTGTCCGGCGGCAAGCGCGGCATGCTGCTTGACGCCTTCTATGCAGAAGGCCTCAACTTCGCGCCGCTGAGCCCGCACGTCGGGTCCGAACTGGCGAAGATGCTCGGGCCGGGCTCGATCGTCGGCAATCCGCTCGACGCCGGCTTTGCCGCGGTGGTCGATCCCTCCGTCTACATGAAGTCGATCAAGCTGATGATCGACGATCCCGACATCGACATCGTCATCATCGACGCCGAGCTGCCGAAGGCGCCGCACGAGGCGCGCGAGCGGAACTTGCGTATCGTCAACGACATGGCGAGCGGGGCCGGCAAGCCCGTGATCTATATCAGCGCGATGTCGATCGGCTTCACCGACTTCACCAAGGGCTTGCGCAAATCGCTACCCCATCTCGCCGTGATGCAGGGCATGGACCGCGCCGTGACCGCGATCAAATCGCTGCTCGCCTATGCGAAGCTGCGCAAGGCGGTGCCCGATATCGTCTCGAGCTCGAAGCCCGCCGCACGCACCGTGCTGGAGAAGGTGCTGAACTCGGCGAACGGCGCCGCGCTCGACGAGGTCGCCTCGAAGAAGCTGCTGAAGGCCTATGGCATCCCGATCTCGAAGGAAGCGATCGCGCAGACGGCGGCGGAGGCAGTGAAGATCGCCAGGCAGATCGGTTTCCCCGTCGTCGCAAAGGTCGTCAGCGCCGAGATCCTGCACAAGTCCGACATCGGCGGCGTGGTATTGAACCTCAACAGCGCGGGCGAGGTGAAGAAGGCGTTCACCGACATCACCGCGCGCGTGGCGAAGCTCAAGGGCAAGCCGAAGCTCGACGGCATTTTGATCGCGCAGCAGGTCAAGGCCGATCTCGAGCTCGTGGTCGGCGCCTCGCTCGACGCCGAGATGGGTCCGGTCGTGTTGTTCGGCACCGGCGGCATCGACATCGAGCTGATGAAGGACGTCGCGCTCGCCGGCGCGCCGCTGGACGAGGCCGAGGCGCGGCTACTGATCGGCCGCACCAAGGCCGGCATCAAGATGCGCGGCTATCGCGGCAAACCCGCCCTGCACGAGGCCTCCGCGGTGAAGGCGCTGGTCGGCCTCTCCAATCTGATCGCGGATGCCAGCGACCGGATCGCATCGATCGACATCAACCCGTTCCTGATCAATGCCAGGGCAGGTGTGGCCGTCGACGCCCTGATCGTTCTGAACAACGCTGCGGCAAAGCGTGCGGCCGGACATTGATGTCGCGTAGTACCATAGGGTGGATTAGCCACCGGGTCCGCGCTATGCGCGGCCCGATGACAGGCTCCGCGTAATCCACCAACTCACGTGGCGGGCGAACAGAAACGGTGGGTTACGCTTCCGCCTTCGCTCTGCGAGCTTCGGCGGACAAGTCGTTAACCCGCCCGATGTACCATCGCGGCCTTCTTCCAACTTCCCCGCTTTGGCCGTAGACTCAGCCTCATGGCACGCGCGAGCAATCTTGTGATCGGAACAGTGACGCTGGCGGTGATCGCCGTGGCGTTCGGCGGCCTGCTCGGCGTGCAGAAATGGCGGACCATCCAGAGCCGCAGCCAGTTGCGCGTGGTGTTCGAGGGCGGCTCCGCCAGCGGCCTGCGCCGCGGCGGCCCGGTCAATTTCGACGGCGTGCTCGCGGGCCAGATCCTGTCGATCAAGCTGGACAATCCCCGCAAGGTCGTGGCGCTGGTGATGCTCGACAACTCCGCGCCGATCCGCAAGGACACCGTGGCCGGTATCGAGTTCCAGGGTCTCACCGGCGTCGCCGCGGTCTCCTTGATCGGCGGAGCGCCCTCCGCGCCGCCGGTACCGCTGGATTCGGACGGCATTCCCGTGCTCACCGCCGATCTCAGCGATGTCGAATCCATCGTCGACACCCTGCACAGTGTCGACCGCACCATCGTGAGCAACGCCCCCGCGATCAAGGAGGGCCTGCGCACATTCGAGACCTATACCGCCGATCTCAGGAGCAAGGGCGGCGAGATCGATGCCGTGATGGCCAAGGTCGACAGCGCCTTTGCGGGATTCGACAAGGCCGTCACCAAGATCGAGGGCGTGGTGCCCGGCTTCGTCGACGGCAAGGCCGACGAGCTGTTCGAGAAGGTGCAGGGGCTGCGCGAGCTCGCCGACATGATGAGGAAAAAGTCGGCGAGCTATATCGAGGACATCCGCCGCTCGCTGCTCGACGTCAGTGAGACCGCCAACAAGATGGCCGGCACGCCTGTGCCCGCTGCCGTCCCGCGCCCGCCACGCAAGCCTCCGCAGAAGAAGCAGTAGCGCACCTTCTTACCCTCCCCTGGAGGGGGAGGGTCGATCGCGCGTAGCGCGAGCGGGGTGGGGTGATCTCTCCACTCGAACAGTGCGAAACGCGGATAGACTGTCACCCCACCTCGGTTCGCATTGCGCTACGCTCCATGCGAACCGATCCTCCCCCTCCAGGGGAGGATGGCAGTCCCGCTGTGGCCTATAGGCCGCATCTCACCACGCGTAGCGGACGACGCCCTTGCCGGCGTAGGAACGGGTGACGTTCGAGAACTCGCCTTCGAACGTTGCCGACGCGGACCAGCCGTTCATCCAGTTCATCTGCACCGACGCCGTGGTCAGTGCGGAATCGCGCGCCTGAGGAGCGCCGTTCACGACGAAGGCCGCGCCCGGCAGCGTCTGGAACACCGCACCGATGGTGCGGTCCGGATTGTAGTCATGCGCCCAGGCGAGCCGGCCGCGCAGAGTCATCAGGCCGCCGGCCGCCGCAAACGACTTGTCCGCACGCAGGCCGAGCTCGGTGCGGGTGCTGGTGACGTCCTTGGCGGCGTAATTGAGCGCAAAGGTGTTGTTGCCGACCACCGCGAATTCCGAATAGTTCGGCAGGCTGAACAGGGTGGCCTGGGCCGCGGCATAAGGCGTGAGGCCGATCCACTGCGTGGCATAGCGGTAACCACCCTCGATCCGGCCCGAGAAGGCGTTGGCATTGAACTGCGCCCGCAATTGATCGACGCCTGCGGCGGTTACGATGCGGTTCGTCGTGACGTCCTGCCAGCCATAGGCGAGCGCAGCGGTGATATAGGCCGGTCCCACCGTGTGCCGCACGAAGGCGCCGGCCTGGAACAGGTCGGAGCGGCCCCAGCCGAGCCCGTTGACGTTGAAGCCGGTGCCGCCGCCGGCCAGCGCGAAACCGGCGATCGTCGACGGCGAGAAGCGGTAGTCGAGACCGACTGCCGTGCCATAGACGCTGCTGCCGGTGGTGTTGGAGCCGAGGGCGGTGTTGCCGTCGGTGGTCTGCGACCCACCATAACCGGCTGCCCACACGTCCCAGCGCTGCGCGAACGTCGCAGCCGGCGCCTTGCGGTAGATCGAGGCGAAGGCGTCGCGCGCGTTCTTCTCACGCGTGCCTTTGCCGGCCGCCGCATAAGCGCTCGCTTCGTCGGCAAACGGCGTCGCATCAGGCGCACCGCTGCGCCCCGAGCCGAACACGTCGGTCAGCAGATTGATGAACAGGTTCATCGCATTGAAAGTCGTCTGCTGCGATCCCGTGCCCGATTCACCGGAGGCCTGTGTGAGGCCGGCCGGCGAGAGGTTGGCGAGCGCGACCGGAAGGCTACCGGTGCTGTTGAAATAATTCGTCAGCACGTTGGCGACGTTCTGCTGATTGATGTTGAGGCCGCCGCCATAGCCCAGCGCGAGGTCGAGGTAGACGTTGTGAAGATCGTAGCTGAGCGTCGCATGCAGATTCGACGAGAGCCCCGCAACGACCGGGTTGAACGCATCGGGGAGCGTTGTCGCATTCAGGATCGTGTAGTGCTTCGCGATCGAGCCGGTCGGGACGACGACGACGGTGGCGCCGCCGAGCGTCGCCGTTCCCGTCACGACCGCAAGGCCGTTGCTGGCGCCCGAGACCTGCACCATGTAGCTCGACGCCGATGTGAACGAGAGGTCGCCGGACACGGTGAGCGTGCCGGTCGGATTGCCCGGCGCCAGCGTGCCGCCATTGACGGTGGTCGTGCCGACCGTACCGACCCCACTGAGCGTGCCGCCGCTCGCAACGGTCACGGTGCCGTTGATGGTGCCGGCAAGCAAAAGCGTGCCGCCGAGCACATTCCAGTCCTGATTGCCGGTGCCGGTCACGGTCCAGGTCGAGCTGTCGACCTTGTTGAAGGTCGAAAAGCCGCTGTATTGCAGGCCGGTGCCGATCAGGTCGAGATTGAATGTATCCTTGCCGGTGCCGCCGAGTTGGAAAGTGTCGGTGCCGGATGCAATCACTTGGCCGTTGATGGCGCTCCCGGGGCCGAGCGTCAGCGTGTTCGGGCCGCAGCTGCAGAACTCGATCGCGGCCAAGCCGGTCGCGGCATTGATGGTGCCCGAGTTGAAGACGCTTCCGGCGCCACCGACGCTGATGCCGACACCGCTGGCCCCGACGGTGATGGTACCGGTATTCACGATCTGGTTGGTCGTGCTGAAAGAGCTGACGTCGATGCCGATGCCGAACGTGCCGACAGTAATCGTGCCGCTATTGGTGATGGTGTTGGAGTCACCGACCGCGAAGATGCCTTCGGTCGAATCGCCGCCTGTGATCCGCCCGCTGTTTGTGATCGTAGAGGACGAGCCGTTATAGAGGATGCCCCAGCCGACCTGGCCGACAGTGATCGTGCCGCTTTGGCTGATCGTGGCCCTGTCCCCCTGGATCGAAATGCCGGCCGTTCCGTTGTCCCCCACCGTGATCGTGCCGCCATTGATGATCTTCGAGTCATCGCCCAACACGGCAATACCGACGCCCAAATCGCCGGCCGTGATCGAGCCGAAATTGCTGGCGGTCTGGAAATCGCCTTGCATGAAGATGCCGGCGGCGTTCTGCCCGACCGCGATCCTGCCGGTGGCCGTGTTCGTGATCGTGTTGTTGTTGCTGATCGCCAGAATGCCGCCGGAGAAGCCGCTGGAATCGCCGACCGTGATCGCACCGGCATTGGTCACGGTCACGCTGCCGAACGCAAAGATCCCGATCGAATCGTCGACGCCGGTGATCGTGCCCGTCGCGGTGTTCGTAATGGTGTTAGTGCTGTTGATCTGGCCGGCGAAGACACCTACGCCCGACGCACCGATCGACAGCGCCCCGGTGTTGGTGACGGTGTTGCTGTCGCCGACCGAGATCGCTGCGCCGTTATCACCTGTCGTGATCGTTCCGGCATTGGCGACGATGTTGTGGTCGATCACCTGGATGCCGAGGCCGTTGTCGAGCACCGTGATGGTGCCGTTGTTGGTCACGGTGTTGGTGTTTCCGGCAGCGATACCGGTCAGACCCGAGCCTGCCGACAGCGTCCCGTTATTGGTGACAGTGCTCGAATTGTTGACGCCGATCGAGAGCGTGCCGTTGTCGTTTACGGTCGCGCCGGAGAGCACGTTGACATTGAGGCTGTCGACGCCGGCTCCGGCCTGAAAACCGTCCGTATCCGTGCCGCTGCAAGTGACAGTCTGGCCGCTGGTGGCGGGATCGGGCGCGCAGAGCGCGTTAGCGGGCGTCGCGCAAAGGCTGAGGCCGACGAAGACCGCCGATACGCCTATGAGCGACGCAGTGACGGATCGGCGCAGTCGATCCTGCCGCCTCCCTGGCCCCTCGCCTTGCACGCCACACCCCCATTCCCAGCAATTCCGCCGGGAACTTAGGCCATAGCGAGGCTCCGTAGAACTACGGCGACGCCGGAATGCGTCCGTTTGGCACACAACCGAAGCAGAATCTGAGCGTCATGTTGCAACCGCGCCACGGTTTTGCGGGGCCAATCGTCTCATTCTGCGCATGACTGGGCGCGCATCCGCGACGGCTCAGTAATTGCTGGCCGCCGCCTCATTGGGGATGCCGTCGATCGGGCACTCGTCGGTGCCCGGCGTCGAGCGGGTCATGGCCTCGACCATGTCGCGCGTGCCTTCGGGATCCTTGATCCAGTTCTTGTAGAAGTCATACGGGCAGGCCGCGACGCCACGCGGGCTGTCGCCGGAATTGATCATGCCGGTGTAGCCGCGGTGAACCAGCTTGTAGAGATGGTTCTGCGACTGGCCGTTGCGGCGCGCGTCGCGGATCAGATGTTTCGACAGCTGCGCGTACTGGATGCCGTAATCCTCTTCGCCGCACTCGCCGAGGGTGCGACCATCGAAGCCGATGATCGCGGAGTGGCCGAAATAGGAATAGACGCCATCGAAGCCGGCGGCGTTGGCGACGGCGACATAGACGTTGTTGGCCCAGGCCATGGCCTTTGAGATCATGACCTGCTGCTCCTTGGCCGGATACATGTAGCCCTGGCAACGCACGATCAGCTCGGCGCCCTTCATGGCGCAGTCGCGCCAGATCTCCGGATAATTGCCGTCGTCGCAAATGATCAGGCTGACCTTGAGCCCTTTCGGGCCTTCGGAGACATAGGTGCAATTGCCGGGATACCAGCCCTCGATCGGCACCCACGGCATGATCTTGCGATACTTCTGCACGATCTCGCCCTTGTCGTTCATCAGGATCAGGGTGTTGTAGGGCGCCTTGTGCGGATGCTCCTCATGGCGCTCGCCGGTGAGCGAGAACACGCCCCACACTTTCGCTTTGCGGCAGGCCTCGGAGAAGATCGCGGTTTCCTCGCCCGGCACCACGGACGCCGTCTCGTACATCTCCTTGGAGTCGTACATGATCCCTTGCGTGGAGTATTCCGGGAAGATCACGAGGTCCATGCCGGGCAGGCCGACCTTCATGCCGACGATCATCTCGGCGATCTTGCGGGCGTTGTCGAGCACCTCGGCCTTGGTGTGCAGGCGGGGCATCTTGTAGTTCACCACTGCGACGCCGACCGTGTCGTTGCTGCTGGAGATGTCACCGTGAAGCATGTTGAGCGCTCCTGTACTTTATTTGTTTGATGTTGGCGTGCGTTAGTGGCTGATCATCCAGGGCCGCGCCGTCGGAAAGCCCTTGGCGCCGCTTTTGGTCTTGGTCATGAGCCGCGCGGGCTTTTTCTTGTCGGACCCGTTCTTGTCCTTCACGGTCTTGCCCGAGGAACAGCAGCCGCAGCCCGGGCCGTGCGAGGCCTTGTATTGCGCCAGCGTCTGCGGCGCGTGCGAGCTGCGCTCGTTGACGGCGTGCGCCTTGCGCTTCTCCGCAGGCATGCAGAAGAAATTCGGCGCGGTCAGGATCACCCGCGGCGCCATGGTCTCGCAGTGCGGGCAGCTCTGCGGATCGTCGCATTCCGCCATCGGGCGGAGGTCTTTGAAGGGACCACAGTCGTCACAGAGATATTCGTAGACCGGCATCGCATCATCCCCAACGCGTGTTCAACACAGCTCCCTGCTACCGCCCATGCGGCGACAGCCCCTCACCCGCCCCTCTCCCCGTGAGCACGGGGAGAGGGAGCGCAGCGTCACTTGTCCGGCGAGATCGGCATCTGGATATCGCCGGTGATGTGCTTGATGGGTCCGGCCGCCGACGGCATCACGTCGAAGTCGAATATCTCCGTTGGCAGCCACAGCGTGGCGCAGGCATTGGGTACGTCCACGACACCGGAGATGTGGCCCTGGCACGGCGCCGTGCCGAGGATCGAATAGGCCTGGGCGCCGGAGTAGCCGAACTTCTTCAGATACTCGATGGCATTGAGACAGGCCTGGCGATAGGCGATGTGGACGTCGAGATAATGCTGCTTGCCGGCCTCATCGACCGAGATGCCTTCGAAGATCAGATAGTCCTTGTAGTTCGGCGTGATCGGCGACGGCTTGAAGATCGGGTTCTTGATGCCGTATTTCGACATGCCGTCCTTGATCACCTCGACCTTGAGGTGCAGCCAGCCGGCCATTTCGATCGCGCCGCAGAAGGTGATCTCGCCGTCGCCCTGGCTGAAATGCAGATCGCCCATCGAGAGACCCGCGCCGGGCACGTAGACCGGGAAGTAGATCTTCGAGCCGCGCGAGAGATCCTTGATGTCGCAATTGCCGCCGTGCTCGCGCGGCGGCACGGTGCGCGCGCCCTCCGCGCCGATCTTGGCCTTGGCATCGCCCTTGGCGCGACCGCCATGGGCGGTCGGCGCGAACGGCGGATTGGCAAGGCCGGGCACGCGGGTCGGGTTGGTCGAGATCAGCTCGGCCTCGCGCTTGTTCCACGTCTCCAGCATCTTCGGATCGGGCAGACATCCGATCAGGCCGGGATGGATCAGGCCGGCGAAATTGACGCCGGGCACGTGGCGCGACGAGGTGTAGAGGCCTTTGATGTCCCAGATCGACTTCTGCGCCAGCGGGAAATGGTCGGTGAGGAAGCCGCCGCCATTCTGCTTGGAGAAGAAGCCGTTAAAGCCCCACAGGCTCTCCTTGAGCGGGCCGACGTCGAGCAGGTCCACGACGAGAAGATCGCCGGGCTCGGCGCCCTTGACGCCGATCGGACCGGAGAGGAAGTGCACGATCGACAGGTCGATGTCGCGCACGTCGTCGGCGGAATCGTTGTTCTTGATGAAGCCGCCGGTCCAGTCATACGTCTCGATGATGAAATCGTCGCCGGGATTGACCCAGGCTACGATCGGGATATCGGGGTGCCAGCGGTTGTGCACCATGTCATTTTCGTAAGCCGACTTGGTGAGATCGACCTTGATCAGTGTCTCTGGCATCGAGATGCTCCCCTTTTACTACGGTTGGTTAGACGGACAGATATTTCGAGACCTGCGCGGCATCGACGGCGTCGCGCGGATCGTCGCGCACGATCTCGCCGTTCTCGATCACCAGCACACGGTCGGCGATGTCGAGCGCGAAGCTCAGGACCTGCTCGGACACGACGATCGAGAGCCCCCTCTCGTCGCGGATGCGCTTCAGCGTGCGCGCCATCTCCTTGATGATCGAGGGCTGGATGCCTTCAGTCGGCTCGTCCAACAGCAGCACCTTGGGCTTGGTCGCGAGCGCCCGCGCAATCGCGAGCTGCTGCTGCTGGCCGCCGGAGAGATTGCCGCCGCGGCGGCCCTTCATCTCCAGCAGCACCGGAAACAATTCGTAGATGTCTTCAGGCACCTCGGATCCGCCGGAGACCACGAGACCGGTCTCGATGTTCTCCTTCACCGTCATGGTGGAGAAGATCATGCGGCCCTGCGGCACATAAGCGAGGCCTTTGGCGACGCGCTCGTAGCTCGGCAGGCTACCCAGCTCGGCACCGTCCATGGTCACCGAGCCGCTCTTGGTCGGCAGGATGCCCATCAGCGATTTCATCAGCGTGGTCTTGCCCATGCCGTTGCGGCCCATGATCGCGACGATCTCGTTCGGCGCGACCTTGACGTTGAGCCCGTGCAGCACCTCGCTCTGGCCGTAGGCGACGTGAAGATCGGAAATTGCCAGCATCAGCACGCTCCTTAGTGGCCGAGGTAGACTTCAACGACCTTGGGGTCGTTCTTGACTTTCTCCATGGTGCCTTCCGAGAGGATCTGGCCCTGGTGGAGCACGGTGACCTTGTGCGCGATGTCCTCGACGAACTTCATGTCGTGCTCGATCACCAGCACCGAGCGGTTCTTGATGATGCGGTTGAGCAGCTCGGCGGTCTTGGCGCGTTCGGACACGCTCATGCCGGCGACAGGCTCGTCCAGCATCAGGAGGTCCGGGTCCTGGATCAGCAGCATGCCGATCTCGAGCCATTGCTTCTGGCCGTGGCTGAGCAGGTCGGCATTCATGTGCAGCCGGTCCTTCAGGAAGATCATCTCGGCGACCTCGTGCACCCGGTCGCGCACGGCGGCATCGCGTGTGAAGGTCAGCGCGCCGAACACCGAGCGTCCGCGCGGATAGGAGATCTCGAGATTCTCGAACACGGTGAGATCGTCGTAGATCGACGGGTTCTGGAACTTGCGACCGACCCCTGTCTTGACGATCTCGTTCTCCCTCATCCGCGTCAGCTCCTTGCCGCGGAACTGGATCGAGCCAGACGTGGCTTTGGTCTTGCCGCAGATCAGGTCGAGCACGGTGGTCTTGCCGGCGCCGTTGGGGCCGATGATGACGCGGATCTCGTTCTCGTCGACGTAGAAGGAGAGATCGTTGACCGCCTTGAACCCGTCGAACGAGACGGTGAGCGCTTCGACGGCGAGCAGGAATTCCTTGGGCTGATGACCGACGAGCATGACCTATCTCCTCACTGCCAGCGTGGCATCGGCATCGTGATGACCTACGAGCATGACGATCTCCTCACTCCGCCGGGGCGCCGTCGGCGACCGAGCTGTCGGTCCAGCCGTCGGGTTTCGATTTGCGCGAGGCGATCAGGCGATCGATGCGCGGCTGCACATAGTCGCCCCAGATCCCGGCAAGACCGTTCGGGAAGGCCAGCACCACGGCGATGAACAGGCCGCCGAGGCCGAACAGCCACAATTCAGGGAAGGTTTCCGACAGGCTGGTCTTGGCGAAGTTGACCAGCAGCGTGCCGTAGATCGCGCCCAGGATCGACAGCCGGCCGCCGACCGCGGTGTAGATCACCATCTCGATCGACGGCACGATGCCGACGAAGGACGGCGACATGAAGCCGACATTGAGCGCGAACATGGCGCCGCCGATCGCGGCGAAGACGGCGGCGATGCAGAAGGCGAATATCTTGAAGTTCGCGACGCTGTAGCCGGAGAAGCGGACGCGGTCCTCCTTCTCCCGCATCGCGACCAGGATGCGCCCGAGCTTGGAGTGGCGGACGAACTGCGCGATCATGATGCAGACGAACAGGCAGCCGACCTCGAAGAAGTACAGCACGATCTTGGCGTGGTCGGGCCGGATGTCCCATCCCTTCAGCGTGCGCAGATCGGTCATGCCGTTGATGCCGCCGGTGTAGCCCTGCTGGCCCACGATCAGGATGGTCAGGATGGCGGCGACCGCCTGGGTGATGATGGCGAAATAGGTGCCGCCGACACGGCGCTTGAACATCGCTGTGCCGATGATCAGCGCGAAGATGCCGGGCACGAGGATGATGGCGGCGATGGTGAAGGTAAGGCTGTTGAAGGGCTTCCAGAAGAACGGCAGCGCCGTGATCTGATTCCAGTCCATGAAGTCGGGGATGCCGGGGGTGGACTGGATCTTGGTGTTCTCCACGCTCGACGCCTCGAGCTTGAGGAACATGGCCATGCAGTAGCCACCGAGCCCGAA
This sequence comes from Bradyrhizobium huanghuaihaiense, assembly GCF_025200885.1. Lineage (NCBI taxonomy): Bacteria > Pseudomonadati > Pseudomonadota > Alphaproteobacteria > Hyphomicrobiales > Nitrobacteraceae > Bradyrhizobium > Bradyrhizobium huanghuaihaiense. Next base: position 9,467,320 of record NZ_CP104172.1, read on the forward strand.
GAACACGCCCTGGCCGAGGCTCAGGATGCCGCCATAGCCCCAGCAGATCACGAGGCCCAGCGCGACGAAGGCGTAAGTCAGATATTTTGCGACGAGGTTGAGCCTGAAGACATCCAGCGTGAGCGGCAGCACCACCACGAGGAAGACCGCGAGCACCAGAATTCCGATCAGCTCCGATCGATTGAAGAACCGATTGTCGGTCATAACATCAGCCCCATTTTCTCACTTGCGGACCTTGAGGGCGAACAGCCCCTGCGGCCGCAACATCAGGATTCCGACAACGGCGAGCAGCGTCAGCACCTTGGCCATCGAGCCCGACATGAAGAACTCGAGGGTCGATTGCGTCTGCGAGATCGAGAAGGCCGAGGCGATGGTGCCGAGCAGGCTGGCGGCGCCGCCGAACACGACCACCAGGAACGTGTCGACGATGTAGAGCTGTCCGGAGGTCGGTCCGGTCGAGCCGATCATGGTGAAGGCGCTGCCGGCAATGCCGGCGATGCCGCAGCCGAGGCCGTAGGTATAGCGATCGACCTTTTCGGTGTTGATGCCGACGGCGCCGGCCATGATGCGGTTCTGCACGACGGCGCGCACCTGGCGACCCCAGCGCGACTTGTACATCACATAGGCGACGCCCACGGTGATCAGGACGGTGAGGCACATCACGAAGACGCCGTTGATCGGCACTTCGATGCTGTCGGTGACGTGCAGCGATCCGAGCATCCATTGCGGCAACTCGACGCCGACCTCGCGCGCGCCGAACACGGAGCGATAGGCCTGCTGCAGCATCAGGCTGAGGCCCCAGGTCGCCAGCAGCGTATCGAGCGGACGCTTGTAGAGGTGCCGTATCAGCACCCATTCCACCAGCATGCCCAGCGCACCGGATGCGAGGAAGGCCAGGATCATCGCAAGGAAGAAGTAGCCGCCGAACAGGCTCGGCATGTAGGCCTGAAACAGATTGGAGGTCATCCAGGTGACGTAGGCCCCGAGGATCATGAACTCGCCATGGGCCATGTTGATGACGCCCATCTGGCCGAAGATGATCGCAAGACCGAGCGCCATCAGGACGTAGACCGAGAACAGGATCAGTCCTGCAAAGCCCTGCATGACGAAGATGGAGCCAAGGTCACCAAGCGAGTAGTCGCCGAACATCGATGTCCTCCGTCGGGGAAAGGGTCCCGCGTCGCGATGCAGAGTCGCGACGCGGGGGTCGTGGGCATGGACTTGCAATCCACGCCAGGGAGCGGTTTTGCCTTTGGGGAAAGCGCGAGTGATGTCGCTGCTTACTGGTAACCCTTCGGGAACGGATCCGGCTCGACGAGATCGGCGGTCTCGTAGATCAGCTCGAACTGGCCATCGAGCTTGGCGCGTCCCACCCGGGTCTTCGACCAGAGGTGATGGTTCTCGTGGATGCGCACATAGCCTTCCGGCGCGCCCTTGAACTCGACGCCCGGCGAAGCCGCCGCGATCTTGTCGACGTCGAAGGAGCCGGCCTTCTCGACCGTCAGCTTCCACAGCCACGGGCCGAGATAGGCAGCCTGGGTGACGTCTCCGATCACGGTCTTCTCGCCCCAAGCCTTCTTGAACGCCGGCACGAACGCCTTGTTGTTGGGATTGTCGAGCGACTGGAAGTACTTCATGCAGGCATAGGCGCCTGCGATGTTCTCGCCGCCGATGCCGTCGATCTCGTCCTCGGTGACCGAGATCGTCAGCAGCGGCTGCTTGGCGAGGTCGATGCCGGCGGCCTTGAGCTGCTTGTAGAAGGCGACGTTGGAGCCGCCGACGACGTCGGTGAAGATCACGTCGGGCTTGGTCAGCTTGATCTTGTTGATGACCGAGTTGAACTGGGTCGACCCGAGCGCGTAGTACTCCTCGCCGACGACCTTGCCCTTCAGCACGTTCTCGACGTGCTTGCGCGCGATCTTGTTCGAGGTGCGCGGCCAGATGTAGTCGGAGCCGATGAAGAAGAAGGTCTTGGCGCCCTTTTCCTTGGCGATCCAGTTCAGGCCGGCGAGGATCTGCTGGGTCGCCTCCTGGCCGGTGTAGATCACGTTCTTGGACTGCTCGAGGCCTTCATAGAAGGTCGGGTAGTAGAGCATGCCGTTGTACTGCTCCATGACCGGCAGCACGGCCTTGCGCGAGGCCGAGGTCCAGCAGCCCATGATCGCCGCGACCTTGTCGTTGACCAGCAGCTTCTTGGCCTTTTCGGCGAAGGTCGGCCAATCGGAGGCGCCGTCTTCCTGGATGAACTTGATCTTGCGGCCGAGCACGCCGCCCATGGCGTTGATCTGCTCAATGGCGAGCTTCTCGGCCTCGATCGAGCCGGTCTCGGAGATGGCCATGGTGCCGGTGGCCGAATGCAGGATGCCGACCGTGACCTCGGTGTCGGTGACGGCGAGACCCGTGGTGTTGACCGCCGAGGTCGCCGGGGCCTGCGCGAAAGACGCCCGCGGCAGCATCGTGATGGCCGGCACGGCCGCCATTCCCATCAATAGTTTACGCCGGAGCGGCGACAACAGGCCCTTGTTTGCTTCGTCTGACATGAGCACCCCACTTTTTGTTCGAGGACACGCGATTGGTGCCGTGAGGATGGCTCGAATTTGTGCAGCGCAAGCATACGCAAGATCGCGTATACTGCACCGCAAAATACCGACGTAGGCTTTTGGTACGGGATTTGCGAGGGCTCCGGGTCCGTATCGGGAGTGGGGTAAAGAGTGGCAGGGCGGCAGCGAATAGACCGCGTCAGGCGCCAGTACAACCAATGGGTTGCCAACCAGACGCTGGAAGACTACGCGCTGCGCTTCACCGCCAAGAGCGCGCGGCGATGGTCCGCCGCCCGTGTCGCCAACACCGCGATCGGCGCGATCTCCTTCCTGGTGCTCGAGGCGATCGGCGGCACCATCACCCTCAATTACGGCGTCACCAACGCCGCGGCCGCGATCCTCGTCGTCTCCGCCATCATCTTCTGCTGCGGCGTGCCGATTGCCTATCATGCCGCCAAATGCGGCATCGACATCGACCTCCTGACCCGCGGTGCCGGCTTCGGCTATATCGGCTCGACCGTGACGTCGCTGATCTACGCCTCCTTCACCTTCATCTTCTTCGCGGTCGAGGCGGTCATCCTGGCGACTGCGCTGGAGATGTGCTTGGGGATCCCGCGCCCGGTCGGCTATCTCATCAGCGCGGTCGCGATCATCCCGCTCGTGACCTACGGCATCACGCTGATCAGCCGCTTCCAGCTCTGGACGCAGCCGGTCTGGGTCGTCCTGCACATCCTGCCCTTTGTCGCGATCGCCTGGGCCAATCCCCACTCCTTCACGGAGTGGCGCAAATTCTCCGGTGAGCACGGCGACCTCAACGGGCAATTCGATCTGCTGCTGTTCGGCGTGGCGTCGTCCGTGGTGTTCTCGCTGGTGGCTCAGATCGGCGAGCAGGTCGACTTCCTCAGGTTCCTGCCGCGCGATCGCCGCGCCTCCAGGGCATCGTGGTGGATCGCGCTGATGAGCGCGGGGCCGGGCTGGATCGTGCTCGGCGCGCTGAAGCTGCTGGCCGGCTCGTTCCTGGCGTTCTTTGCGCTGAGCCACGGCGTGCCGCCCGAAGAGGCCGCCGAGCCCGCGCATATGTATCTCGTGGCGTTTCGGTACGTGCTGTCCGAGCCGGACCTCGCGTTGGCCCTGACCGGCATCTTCGTGGTGCTGTCGCAGATCAAGATCAACGTCACCAACGCCTATGCCGGCTCGATCGCGTGGTCGAATTTCTTCTCGCGCCTGACCCATAGCCATCCCGGCCGCGTGGTCTGGCTGGTGTTCAACGTGATGGTGGCGCTGCTGCTGATGGAGATCGGCGTCTACAAGGCGCTGGAGCAGACGCTGGCGCTCTACTCCAACGTCGCCATCGCATGGGTCGGCGCGCTGGTGTCCGACCTCGTCGTCAACAAGCCGCTCGGCCTGCGTCCGCCGCAGATGGAGTTCAAGCGCGCGCATCTCTACGACATCAACCCGGTCGGCGTCGGCGCCATGACGCTCGCGATCATCGTCTCGATCGCGGCGTTCTACGGCCTGTTTGGCCCGACGATGAAGGCGCTGGCCGCCTTCGTCGCACTGACGGTCGCCTTCGTCACCGCGCCTGTGATCGCCTGGCTGACGGACGGAAAATTCTACATCGCGCGCAAGCCGAAGCGGAGCTGGGCCAATATCGAGGCGATCCAGTGCTGCATCTGCGAGCACAGTTTTGAGCCGGAGGACACCACCTCCTGCCCCGCCTATGCCGGTCCGATCTGCTCGCTGTGCTGCTCGCTCGACGCCCGCTGCCACGACCTCTGCAAACCGCATGGACGTGCGCAGGTGCAGTTCTCCGAGGCGCTCGGCAAGATCCTGCCGCAGCCGATCTATCAGCGGATCAACTCGCAGTTCGGCCATTACGTCGGCGTGTTCGTGGTCTCCGCCGGTCTCGTCGCGCTGGTGCTGGGGCTGATCTATCTGCAGACCTCGGCGAGCGTGCACGGCGAGAACCTGCTGGTCTCGAACGTGCTGTGGAAGGTTTTCTTCTCGCTCAGCATCATCATCGGTGTTGTGGCCTGGCTGTTCGTGCTGGCACAGCAGAGCCGCCGCGCGGCGGAAGCGGAGACGCGGCGGCAGACCACGCTGCTGATCCAGGAGATCGACGCGCACAAGCGCACCGACGCCGAACTGCAGCGCGCCAAGGAGGTCGCCGAATCCGCCAACCTCGCCAAGAGCCGCTATGTCGTCGGCCTCAGCCACGAGCTGCGTTCGCCGCTGAATGCGATCAGCGGCTATGCGCAGCTGCTCGAGCAGGATGCAACGCTCAACACCAAGCCGCGCGACCAGGTCCGCGTCGTCCGCCGCAGCGCCGATCACCTCTCCGGGCTGATCGACGGCATCCTGGACATCTCCAAGATCGAGGCGGGGCGGCTGTATCTGTCGCGCGACGAGGTGCGCCTGAGCGAATTCCTCGACCAACTCGTCGGCATGTTCCGTCTCCAGGCCGCCGCCAAGGGCATCGACTTCGTGTTCAGACGTCCCGCGCATCTGCCGGTCGTGGTCTATGCCGACGAGAAGCGGCTGCGCCAGGTGCTGATCAATTTGCTCTCCAACGCGATCAAATTCACCCAGACCGGCAGCGTGCAGTTCGTCGTGCACTATCGCAGCCCCGTTGCCGAGTTCGAGGTGATCGACACCGGCCCGGGCATCCAGGGCGACGATCTCGAGCGCATCTTCGCGCCGTTCGAACGCGGCGCGCTCGGTGTCGCGCAGCCGCAGACCGGAACCGGCCTCGGGCTGACGATCAGTCGGCTGCTGGCCGGCGTCATGGGCGGCGACATCAAGGTCTCCAGCACGGTCGGCACCGGCTCAACGTTCAAGGTCAAGATCCTGCTGTCGGAGGTCACCAATCCCCAGCGCATCGCGCCGGTGGAGGCGCCGGTTTCCGGCTATCACGGCGCGCGCAAGACCATCCTGATCACCGACGACGACCCCGTGCATCGCGATCTCTTGCGCGAGGTGCTGACACCGCTCGGCTTCATCCTGCTCAGCGCGCCCGATGGCGCGGGATGCCTGGCGCTGGCGCAACATTGCCGGCCCGATCTGTTCCTGCTCGACATCTCCATGCCGGCCATGGACGGCTGGGCCGTGGCAGAAGCCTTGCGCGCCAGCGGTCATCACCAGGCGCGCATCCTGATGGTCTCGGCGAGTGCGCTGGAGGCCCACGGCACGCCGCTGGCGCAGCCCTTCCACGACGGCTATCTGATGAAGCCGATCGACATCCCGCGGCTGTTGGAGACGATCCGCCAGCTCCTCAAGATCGAATGGCAGTACGGCTCGGACGAGATCGCGGTGCCGTTCTGGCGGCCCGAGAGCGGCTCACGGCCGCCGGCGCGACACATCGAGGCGTTGATCGGGCTCGGCCAGATCGGCTACGTCAAGGGCATCCAGCTCAAGCTGGACGAGATCGGCAGCGAGCACCCGGAGCATGCCGACTTCGTCGCGCAGATGCGGTCGCTGGTCGATCGCTTCGATCTCGACCAGTACATGGCCACATTGAAGACGTTGCATGCTTATGAGCATTGAACCAAAGAAGCGCGACGTCGCGCTCGTTGTGGACGATTCTCCCGAGACGCTGCGGCTGCTCACCGATGCGCTCGACGGCGCCGGCATGACGGTCATGGTGGCGCTCGACGGCGCGGCCGCGATGCGGATCGTCGACCAGATCACGCCCGACATTGTCCTGCTCGATGCCGTGATGCCTGGCATCGACGGGTTCGAAACTTGCCGCCGCCTCAAGCGCGATGCGGGCCTTGCCAACGTCCCCGTGATCTTCATGACCGGCCTTGCCGAAACCGAGCACATCGTGCGCGGACTGGACGCCGGCGGCGTCGACTACGTGACCAAGCCGATCGTGATCGAGGAGATGCTGGCGCGCATCCGCGTTCATCTCGGCAATGCGCGGCTGACCCAGAGCGCGCGAGCCGCGCTCGACGTCTCCGGCCGCTTCCTGTTCGCGGTCAACCGGCAGGGCAATTTGCTCTGGGCAACCCCGCAGGCCCAGAAGCTGCTGGCCGATCATCACGGCGCGCAGGCCGACGACTTCGTCCTGCCGCCGTCACTGCTGCAATGGCTGGAGCAAGCCAAGGGCAAGGGCAGCGCGAAATCGCAAGCGGCGTCCCTGCCCGACAATCCGCAGCTCCGCTTCTACTACATGGGCGAGACCGCGCCGAACGAATTTCTGCTGCGGCTGTCCAAGGAAGCCGGCACGGCGCTGCCGCCCGAATTCACCAGCGAGCTCGGCCTCACCACCCGCGAAGGCGAGGTGCTGGCCTGGCTCAGCAAAGGCAAGACCAACCGCGACATCGCGCAGATTTTGGGCCTCAGCCCGCGCACGGTCGACAAGCATCTGGAGCAGATCTATTCCAAGCTCGGCGTGGAGAACCGCACGGCGGCCGCGGCGATTGCCGCGAATGCGACGCGAAGGAATTCGTAGCGGTGCTGCGACTGAGTTGAAACGCCGCTAGCCCAGCCAATGGTGTCGTCCCGGACAAGCGCAGCGAAGCGAAGCACAGATCCGGGACCCATAACCACCGAACGTGATTTGACGAAGACTTGGAGTTACCAGTCCCGCCCCAACTTCTCCCTGTGGTTATGGGTCCCGGCCTGCGCCGGGACGACACTGAGTATGTGGTGACGCTTACCACCCCTCACCCATAAACAAATGCCTTGTCATCCAGATCCGTCTTCGGGATCTCGTCCTTCTCGGTCCAGTAGTCCTGGCTGTGCTGCCATTCCGGCTTGTCGCCGCGCTTGGGCAACAGATTCATGTTGCGCATGATGTAGCCCGGATTGAAGTTCTCCGGATCAATCCAGGGCAGGATCGGCATGTTGTGGTCTTCGGGGCGCAAGCTCACCTCGACCTTCTTCTTGCCCTTGGCCTTCATGTGGCCGAGCAGGCGACAGACGAAATCGGCGACGAGATCGACGCGCAGCGTCCAGCTGGCGCGGAAATAGCCGAACACCCAGACCAGGTTCGGCACGCCCGTGAACATCATGCCGCGATAGGTGACGGTGTCGCCGAAGGCGAGCGGCTTGCCGTCGATCTCGAAGGCGATGTCGCCGAGTGCCGAGAGATTGAAGCCGGTCGCGGTGACGATGACGTCCGCTTCCAGCAGCTTGCCCGATTTGAGCTGGATGCCGTTCTCGACGAAGCATTCGATCTCGTCGGTGACGACGGAGGCCTTGCCGCTGGCGATGCCCTTGAACAGGTCGGCATCCGGCACGAAGGCGATGCGCTGCCGCCACGGCCGATAGGATGGCGTGAAATGCGTCTCGACGTCGTAGTCGGGACCGAGCACCGCACTGATCTGGCCGATCAGCTCCTTCTTCACCTGCTCGGGCTTGGCCAGACAGAGTTTTGTGAACGCGTCCTGCTCGAACAGGATCTTGCGGCGGACGATCTCGTGAATCCAGGCCTCCTCGACCTGGAGCCGGCGCAGCTCCTCGGCGATCTCGATGGCGTTGCGGCCGAGACGGAAATAGGTCGGCGAACGCTGCAGCATGGTGACATGCGCGCAACTGTCCGCGATGTTCGGCACCAGCGTCGCCGCGGTCGCACCGGAGCCGATCACGACGACTTTCTTGCCTGCGAGATCGATATCATCCGGCCAGGTCTGCGGATGGACGATGCGGCCCTTGAAGCGGTCCATGCCCTTCCATTCCGGCGTGTAGCCTTCCGAATGGCGGTAATAGCCCTGGCACATCCAAAGGAAGTTTGCGGTAAAGGTCTTAGCCTCGCCCGTATCGGTGGTCGTCGCCTCGATGGTCCAGAGATTCTGCTCGCTCGACCAGCTCGCGGAATTGATCTGGTGCTTGTAGCGGATGTGCCGGGCAATATCGTTGTCGTCGATCACCTCGCTCATATAGGCGAGAATCTCCTCGGCGGTCGCGATGGGCGGGCCGACCCAGGGCTTGAAGCTGTAGCCGAAGGTGTGGAGATCGCTGTCCGAGCGGATGCCGGGATAGCGATGCGTGCTCCAGGTGCCGCCAAACGTCGCCTGCGTTTCGAGGATGACGTAGCTCGTACCCGGCAGCTGCTTTTCAATATGGTAGGCGCTGCCGATGCCGGAGATGCCGGCACCGACAATCAGCACGTCGAAATGCTCTGAGGCCTGCTTGGTGGTGGCGTGACTGCGAACAGCGACATTCATTGTTGCTTCTATGCCTTGCTTGTTTTTGTGGCCGTCCTTGACCGGACGACGCGTTTCCTCCGCGACGGGCATGGTCGCCCATCGCGCTTCCGCTTCAAAATGACATAGATCAAGTCGCGGTCAAACTACAACGCCGCACCCCAGCTCCGCGCGGTCTGCAGAATCCAGTCGCGATAGAGCGTGAGCGGCGTGACACCGGTCAGGCCGCCGCAGCCGGCGGCGCCGTTCGGTCCCGTCGACCAGCTGATGAGCCCGACGAGCATCGTGCCACTCGGCTTGTCCTCGAACACCGGACCGCCGGAATCGCCGGTGCAGGCGCCAATTCCATCGCGAACTCCGTTGGTTACGGGATCGACCAGCCGGATCTGCAGCGTGCCCGGCTGCCCCGTGGCGACGAGACCGGCAACGCGCGTCGCGCCGCCGCTCTTGCCGTCACCACGCACAGTGACGCCGATACCGGCGATGACGAAGCGACTGCCGACCTGAATCGGAATAGTCGGCATGCCGACCGGCACCGTCGATTTTCCCTTCAGTGGAATTTCCAGTTGCAGCAGCGCAACGTCGGCGGTGGCGCGATGTGCCTGCATCGCCTGCATGTTGAAGTTCGGATGGATCGCGACGGTACGGACGTTCAGCAATTGCGGCGCGCCGTCGGCACCGCGATCGACGATCTTGTAGTCGGCACCGGGCTGCACGCAGTGAGCGACCGTCAACACGAGTTTTAGCGCGATCAGGGTGCCGGTGCAGAAATTGCCGCGCGAGCCGACGATGGTGACGACCGCGCGCGCGACGCCATCGGCCTGCGGCGTGCCGCCGCCGACGATGGCGTGAGCGGGTGTTGCGAGCAGCAGCGAGGCTGCGACGAACGTGGCAAGCTTCTTCATGGGAACACGCATCGGCATTGGTGAAGGCGGACGATTGCTTCGGACTGGCTCTTGCCGATAGCGCATGCTAGCCCTCTTGGAAAGGAATTGACGAGGGTCGGATCGTGGCGATCGAGGCGGTGATCTTTGATTTTGGCGGCGTGCTGACGAGCTCGCCGTTCGAGGCGTTCACGCGATTCGAGACCGCGCGCGGCCTGCCCGCCGACATCATCCGGCGCACCAACGCGGCCAACCATCTGGAAAATGCCTGGGCCAAATTCGAGCGGGCCGAGGTCGATATCGAGACCTTCGATCGTTTGTTCGCCGAGGAATCGCTCGCGCTCGGCGCCGAGGTCCGCGGCCGCGACGTGCTGCCGCTGCTCCAGGGCGATCTGCGGCCGGAGATGGTCGAGGCCTTGAAGCGCATCAAGGCGCAGTTCAAGACGGGCTGCATCACCAACAATCTGCCGGCCAACGCCATCGGCAGCATGACGGGACGCTCGCTCTACATCGCCGAGGTGATGGTGCTGTTCGATCACGTCATCGAATCCGCCAAGATCGGCCTGCGCAAGCCCGACCCGCGCATCTATCAACTGATGGTCGAGACGCTGAAGGTCGATCCGAGGAATTGCGTCTATCTCGATGATCTCGGCGTGAACCTGAAGCCGGCGCGCGAGATGGGCATGACCACGATCAAGGTGACGAGTGGCGCGCAGGCGATTGCCGAGCTCGAGAAGGCGACGGGGTTGAAGTTGGGGTAGCGCGTCATACTCCGTCATTGCGAGCGCAGCGAAGCAATCCAGACTGCCTCCGCGGAAAGACTCTGGATTGCTTCGCTGCGCTCGCAATGACGGCGCGGCAGCATCTCGCCTGGTGAACTGCCTACTCCGCCGCAGCCGCGATCCGCTCCGGAAACGCCGCGGCCAGCGCGGCACGATCGGGCTTAAGCACACCGCGCTCGGTGATGAGACCGGTGACGAGCCGCGCCGGGGTCACGTCGAAGGCATAGTTCGCGACCGGTGAGCCCTCAGGCACGATGCGTACCGTTTCCAATCGGCCATCGGCGGTGCGGCCCGTCATATCGGTGACCTCGGCTCCACTGCGCTGCTCGATCGGAATGTCCCTGATACCGTCACTCACGGCAAAATCGATCGTCGGCGACGGCAGCGCGACGTAGAACGGCACGCCGTTGTCATGCGCGGCGAGCGCCTTGAGATACGTGCCGATCTTGTTGCAGACATCGCCGTTGGCGGCGACGCGGTCGGTGCCGACGATGGCGAGATCGACCATGCCGTGCTGCATCAGATGCCCGCCGGTATTGTCGGGGATCACGGTGTGCGGCACGCCGTGATGGCCGAGCTCCCAGGCGGTGAGCGAGGCGCCCTGGTTGCGCGGCCGCGTCTCGTCGACCCAGACATGGACCTTGATGCCGCGCTCATGCGCGAGATAGATCGGTGCCGTCGCGGTGCCCCAGTCGACGGTGGCGAGCCAGCCGGCGTTGCAATGGGTCAGCACGTTGACCACTTCGCCCGGCTTCTTCGCCGCAAGCGCCTCGATCAGCGCAAGGCCGTTGCCGGCAATGCCGCGGTTGATCTCGACGTCCTGCTCGACGATCTCGTCGGCGCGCGCATAGGCGGCCTCCGCCCGTTCCAGCGGATCGATCGGCGCGAGCGCCGTGCGCATCTCGTCCAGCGCCCATTTCAAATTGATCGCGGTCGGCCGCGCCACGACGAGCGTGTCGTAGGCCCGCTTCAGGCCGGCATCGGAGGCATCCTCGCGCATCGCGAGCGCCATGCCGTAGGCGGCGGTCGCACCGATCAGCGGCGCGCCGCGCACCAGCATGTCGCGGATCGCGACGGCCGCGTCCTCGCACGACGTCAGGCGCGCGATGACGAATTCATGCGGCAGCCGGCGCTGGTCGATCGCGCCGACCGACCAGCCGTCGCGCTCGCGCCAGATGCTGCGGAAATGCTTGCCGTCGACCTTCATGGCATTCTGCCTTTCGTATCACGCCCGCAGGATGCGCCCGGCCACCGCATCGAGCTTCTTCAGGAGCTCGGGATCGCGCGCCTCGGGCGCCGTGATCAGCGCGGTGTCGAGCGCGCGGTCCGAACCGATCGGGCACGGTTCGTGCTCGCGCGGGAAATCCTTCGCCAGCCGCGCCACCAGCGCCTTGGCCTTGTCGGCGTTCGAGGTCAAGACGCGAATGATGTCCTGAACGGTGACGGCATCGTGGTCGGGATGCCAGCAGTCGAAATCCGTCACCATCGCGACGGTAGCGTAGCAAATCTCGGCCTCGCGCGCGAGTTTTGCTTCGGGCATGTTGGTCATGCCGATCACCGAATAGCCCAGCGTCTTGTAGGTCATGCTCTCCGCATAGGTGGAGAATTGCGGCCCTTCCATGCAGACATAGGTGCCGCCGCGCGCGATCGCGAGACCTTCCGCTTCAGCGGCCGCGGCAAGATGGATGCGCAGCCGCGGCGAGACCGGGTGCGCCATCGACACATGCGCGACACAGCCGCGGCCGAAGAACGAGCTCTCGCGCTTGTGGGTGCGATCGACGAACTGGTCGATGAGGACGAAGGTGCCGGGCGGCAGTTCCTCCTTGAAAGAGCCGCAGGCTGACAGCGAGATCAGGTCGGTGACTCCGGCCCGTTTGAGCACGTCGATATTGGCGCGATAATTGATGTCCGATGGCGACAGCCGGTGGCCCTTGTCGTGCCGCGGCAGGAACACGATCGGCAGCCCGGCGATGGAGCCGCGCCTTAAAGGCGCCGACGGCTCGCCCCAGGGGCTCTCGATCACCTCTTCGCGCGCGCCCTCGAGACCCGGCAGGTCGTAAATGCCGGAGCCACCGATGATGCCCAATACCGCCTGCGTCATACCCGCTCCACCCTGTTCGCCACGTGCGACATGGTTAAAGCTATGCCAGTTTTGCGGCGGTTTTGGAACGGGGGTGGTGGGGAGATGGCGGGACTGTGAGGTGCGCAGCCGCGAACCTCGGTGTCGTCCCGGCGAAGGCCGGGACCCATAGCCACCGGCGGTGGTTTGGCGAAGACTCGTAGTTCGGTACTACGACCTTGAACGATTGATAGATCGCGCGGTATGGGTCCCGGCCTTCGCCGGGACGACACCGATAACTTTGACTAAGCCGCAGTCGCCAGCCGCAGCTGCGTCGCGACCATCCGCTCCAGCGTCTCGACCGACTGGAAGTTCTCCGGCGTGATCTCGGACTGCGGGATGGTGAAGTCGAACTCGGCTTCGACGCCGAGCATGAGATTGACCATGTCCATCGAGGTCAGGCCGACGTCGACGAGCTTGGCCGACGGGGTGACGTCGGCGGACAGCGAGTTCTGCGCGAGGATGCCCTTCACCAGCTTGATGATGCGATTGCGCAATTCGGGTTCGAAGGCCTGCATCGGTAAATTCCCATCTGTCTATGGAAGGTCGGGCCGGACTGCCGGGTACGATGGGCAGGGACGGCCGATCCCGCAATGGGCGTCACCTTTACTTCGCGTTTCTTAGTAAACGATGACTCAGATTGTCTGAAATCGATGCCTCTTCCAGTTCACTAACGCGATCGCGGAAATCCGGAGGATGCAAAAAACCGGGCTTTAACTGTCCATTCGGAATTGGGCTTCGTTTACCCTCTATTTCATCGACGAATTTGAATTAAATCCGTAGCCTCGTCTCACAAGCAAAGATGGCCGGAGGATCGTTTACACGCATCGCGAATGATGCCGGCGATCCTGAACGGCAAACCGGAGGCGGACGAGTATGAACGTGCGTGAAGCGGTCCTCACTGTCGACGAAACAGAGACGAGTTTTCTCGAGCAGGGTCCGTCCCTGATCGAGCGCGCGGCCCGGACCGCCGCAGCGGCCGCGGCTGACGCAGACGGGGTCGATCGCGACGCCCGCTTCCCGCATAAAGCTTTCGACGTCGCGCGCGAGCAAAAGCTGCTCGGCGTGATGATCCCCGTCGAGTTCGGCGGCTTCGGCGCCTCCATCCACGACGTCACCGACATCTGTTACACGCTCGGACGCGCCTGCGCTTCCACGGCGATGATCTACGCGATGCACCAGACCAAGGTCGCCTGCGTCGTCAGGCACGGCCACGGCATTCCCTGGATGGAAACCATGATGCGCCGGGTCGCGCGTGACCAGTGGCTGCTCGCCTCCTCCACTACCGAAGGCCAGAACGGCGGCAACATCCGCGCCAGCGCCGCCGCCGTCGACCACGCCGGCGACACCGTCTCGCTGGTGCGCGACGCCACCGTGATCTCCTACGGGGCCGAGGCCGACGGTCTCGTCACCATCGCCCGCCGCGCCACCGAGGCCGCCGCCTCCGACCAGGTCCTGCTGGCGCTCGCCAAGGACGATTATTCGCTGAAGCAGACGCAAGGGTGGGAAACACTCGGCATGCGCGGCACCTGCTCGACCGGTTTCGAGCTGAAGGTCGATTGTCCCGCCGACCGTGTCTTCCCTGAAGCCTATGACAAGATCCACGCCCAGACCATGACGCCCTTTGCGCATCTGTGCTGGTCGTCGGCCTGGGCCGGCATTGCGGCAGCCGCGGTGACGCGCGCGCAGGCCTTCATCCGCAAGGCGGCCCGCGCGTCCGGCGGCCAGATGCCGCCGGCGGCCGCGCATTTCACCGCCGCAAAGATGTCGCTAGCAAAACTGCGCGCGCTGATTTCGGCCAACATCGACGCCTTTTCCCGCGCCGAGCATGACGAACGCGCGCTCGGCTCGCTCGACTTCCAGTCCTCGATCACGCTGTTGAAGGTGCAGGCCTCCGAGCTCGCGGTCGAGACCGTGATGCATGCGATGCGCACCGCGGGCCTTTCCGGCTACCGCAACGACGGCGAGTTCACCATGGGCCGTCACCTTCGCGACGTGCTGTCGTCGCCGATCATGATCAACAACGACCGTATTCTGGCCAACGCCGCGACCTCGACGCTGATGAGCGGCGTGCCATCGAGCCTTCATGACTGACGTGCCTTCCCGACCAGATCAACAAGAACAATTTCGAGATAGCAGGACATCGACCCATGAATATTGCCGTCCTCCCCAATTCGCCTGAAACCGCGCCGCAAATCGTCGATCCGCTCGATCATCTCGCCGACAAGCTGTTCCACCGCATGGGCTCGGACGGCGTCTACGCCCGCACCGCGCTCTATGAGGGCATTGTCGAGAAGCTCGCCGCGCTGATCACTGGCCATCGCGAGGCCGGCACCGAAGCCTTGCGCTTCCCGCCGGTGATGAGCCGCGCGCAGCTGGAGAAGTCCGGCTATCTCAAGAGCTTCCCGAACCTGCTCGGCTGCGTCTGCGGCCTACATGGCACCGAGCGCGAGATCAACGCGGCGGTGAGCCGGTTCGATGCCGGCGGCGACTGGACCACGTCACTGTCGCCCGCCGACCTCGTGCTGTCGCCGGCGGCCTGCTATCCCGTCTATCCGATCGCGGCGAGCCGCGGCCAGTTGCCGAAGGGCGGCCTGCGCTTCGACGTTGCCGCCGACTGCTTCCGCCGCGAGCCGTCGAAGCATCTCGACCGGCTGCAATCGTTCCGGATGCGCGAATATGTCTGCATCGGCACGCCCGACGACGTCGCCGATTTCCGCGAGCGCTGGATGGTGCGCGCGCAGAAAATCGCGACCGATCTCGGCCTGACCTTCCGCGTCGACTATGCCAGCGATCCCTTCTTCGGCCGCGTCGGCCAGATGAAGGCGGTGAGCCAGAAGCAGCAGCAGCTCAAGTTCGAGCTTCTGATCCCGCTGCGCTCGGAGGAGCAGCCGACCGCCTGCATGAGCTTCAACTATCACCGCGAGCATTTCGGCACGACCTGGGGCATCCAGGACGCCAATGGCGAGCCGGCGCACACCGGCTGCGTCGCCTTCGGCATGGACCGCCTGGCCGTCGCCATGTTCCACACCCACGGCACTGATCTGTCCGCTTGGCCCGCCAAGGTGCGGGACATGCTGGGCCTGCAGCCGCAAGCCGCGGCAGAAGCCCATGGCGAAGGCTGGCGCTAGAGCATGATCCCGAAGAGATCATGCTGAAACGATAGACCAAACGAGGCCGACCATTTCCACGGGCAAGACGAGCGTGATCCATACCAAGGTCCGTTGCCGCGAGATCACCGAGTCCGACGTCGAGAAGATCGCGGACTTGCTGACGCGCGGCTTCGTCGGCCGCTCACGCGAATACTGGATGCAGGGCCTGCGCCGGCAGGCCTTCCGGCCCGTGCCGGAAGGCTATCCGCGCTTCGGCTACATGCTCGACAATGACGGCGATCCCGTCGGCGTGCTGCTGCTGATCTACACGACGCGAAAGCACGGCGAAGAGACCGCCATCCAGTGCAATTTGTCGAGCTGGTATGTCGATCCGGCCTACCGCAACTACGCTCCGTTCCTGACCAAGGTCGCGCAGCGGCACAAGGACGTCACCTATCTCAACATCAGCCCGGCGCCGTGGACCTGGCCGATCATCGAGGCCCTGGGATTTCGCAATTACTGCCGCGGCATCTTCTTTTCGGTGCCGGCGCTGGCGCGCGCCCCGCGCTGGAGCAAGATCGAGGTGATCTCCCAGCACGCCAAGGCGATCGACGGGCTTTCCCAGGACGAGACCGAGCTCCTGACGCGGCATGCGCGTTACAATTGCCTCAGCATCGTCTGCCGCACGCCGAAGGGAACGTTCCCCTTCATCCTGCAACCGGTGCGCATCCGCCGCGGCTTCATCGCGCCGCCCGCGATGAAGCTGATCTACTGCCGCAGCGCCGCCGAGTACGCCGAATGCGCCGGCCGCATCGGCCGGCTGCTGCTGCGGCTCGGCAAGATCTCGGTAGCGGTCGATGCCAACGGCCCGATTCCCGGCCTCGCCGGCATCTACACCGAACGGCGCGGCCGCAAATATTTCAAAGGCCCGCACCGACCGCAGCTCGCCGACCTCACGGATACGGAGCTCGTGCTGTACGGGCCGTAGGCACTGTCGTCCCGGCGAAGGCCGGGACCCATACCGCGTGATCTGTCTGTAAACACACAGTGCTAGTACCGCGGGACAGCCTGTTCACTACCAGTCTTCGCCAAACCTCTCCCTGTGGTTATGGGTCCCGGCCTTCGCCGGGACGACGGCGGAAATTGCGGCCAACTCTGGCTTGCAAGCGCCTCAGCATGCTCGCGGACCAAACAAGTTCTCACCATCGCCGGTCACCCTCCGTAAACTACTGCGCTTAAGGGAATTTTCCCGCCTCTTCGCTACCCTCGGCAGCGGAATTACGTTGCGTTAAGTCTATTGCCCGCCGAGATCATGCCGACCCCATGACGTCGACCCGCGACAACGAGCTTGGTGCACGCCGCGAGCAGGGCCCGGAGGCCCTGGTCGCGCTGAGCCAGCTTGCGCTCGATCGCATGGAGCAAGGCGTCTGCGTTTACGATGCCGACAACAGGATCGTGCTGGTCAACCAGCGCTACCTCTCGCTGTTCGACCTGTCCGCCGAAATCGTGCGCATCGGTACGAGCTACCGCGAGGTGCTCGCGCACAGTGCGAGCCGCGGCAACTTCCCGGAGATTGAGCTCGACGCGCTGTATTCGGCGCGGATCGCAGAGATCGCAGGCGGCAAGCCGTTCCGGACCGAGCAGCGGCTGGCAAGCGGCCTCGTCATGTCCCTCGAGCTGAAGCCACTTCCGGGCGGCGGCTGGATGACGATCTGCGACGACGTCAGCCGCCTTTCCCGGCTCGAGGCGGAATTGCACGTGCAGACCGAACGCAGCCAGCATGCGCTCGCCAACATGTCGCACGGCCTCATCATGTATGGCGCAGACAGCCGCGTCGTCCTGTGCAACGAGCGCTTCCTGAAGCTCTACAATCTCGACCCCGACATCGTAAAACCCGGCGTCGCACACAGCACGGCCATCGAGCACTGGCTCGCGCGCGGTAACGTGGCGGGCATGCCGGCGGAGGAATTCCACGACACCAGGCTCGAGGACGTGCGCGCCAGGAAAGCGAAGACCCTGCTGGTGATGCGCTACGACGGGCGGATGGTGCAGGCGGTCTCCCGCTTCCTTCCCGACGGCGGCTGGGTGACGGTGCACGAAGACGTCACCGAACGGCTGCAATACGAGGAGACACTGCGGCGGCAGAACTTCATTCTCGACGCGGCGCTGGAGAACATGGCGCACGGGCTCGCCTTCTACGACAGCGACATGCGCCTGCGCGTCTGCAACACCACCTACCGCAAGATCTACCTGCTCTCGCCGGAGGAGACGAGACCCGGCACGCATCTCGGCGAGCTGATCGAGCGATCGATGGCGAACGGCGCGTTCGCCTCGGAATACACCCCCCAACAGATCCTGGAAGCCGCCCGCGCGCGGATCGCGAACCGCGATTCCTCGCCGACGCGCCGGCGCATGTCGAACGATACCGTGATCTCGGTCCGCTATTGCGCGCTGGCCGAAGGTGGCTTCGTCGCCACCTATGAAGACATCACCGAGCGCGAGCACGCGGTCGAGGAGCTGAGCGAGCAGTATCGGCGTTTCGATGCGGCCCTGAACAACATGAGCCAGGGCCTATGCATGCTCGATTCGAGCCTGCGCGTGATCGTCTGCAACCGCCGCTATATCGAGATGTACGGTCTCTCGCCTGACATGGTGAAGCCGGGCGTCTCGATGCGCGAGATCATGGAGCACAGTTGCGCGCTCGGCATTCATCCCAACATGTCCGGCGCCAAGCTCTATGCCGATTATGTCGAGCGGCTGCGCGAGGGCGAGCACACGCTGCACCGCCATTTGAGCGACGGCCGCATCATCAAGCTCAATCACAAGCGGATGGAGCATGGCGGTTGGGTCGTCACCTATGAGGACGTCACCGAGCGACACAAGGCGCAGGCCCGCGTGGCGCATATGGCGCGACACGACTCCCTGACTGACTTGCCAAACCGCACCCTGTTCCGCGAGAAGATGGGCGAGGGCTTGAACCACGTCGCGATGCCGGCGGTGCAATGGCGGTGCTGTGCTTCGACCTCGACAATTTCAAGACCGTCAACGACCGTCTCGGCCATGCCGCCGGCGACCGGTTGTTGCGCTGGGTCGCGGCCCGCCTGAAGGAGAATGTCGGCGAGCACGATACCGTCGCGCGGCTCGGCGGCGACGAGTTCGCCGTGCTCCAGCGCGGCCCGCAGCCACAATCGGCCGAACAGCTCGCCCGCCGCCTGGTCGAGATCATCGGCCACCCGCCGCAGCTAGAAAGCCAGGCGATCCATGTCGGCGTCTCCGTCGGCATCGCGATCGCGCCCGATCACGGCCTGGACGCCGACGAGCTGATGAAATGCGCCGACCTCGCGCTGTACCAGGCCAAGGCCAAGGGGCGCGGCGCCTACCAGCTGTTCGAGCCCGAGATGGAGGAAGAGGCGCGCCGCCGGCACGCGCTGGAGCACGATCTGCGCGGCGCGCTGGAGTCCAACCAGTTCCATCTGGTGTTCCAGCCGCAGATGCGGCTGGATTCGACCGAGCTCACCGGCTTCGAGGCGCTGCTGCGCTGGAAACATCCCTCGCGCGGCCTGGTCTCGCCCGCCGAGTTCATCCCGATCGCTGAGGAGAACGGGCTGATCGTTCCGATCGGCGAATGGGTGCTGCGCACGGCCTGTGCCACTGCAGCGTCCTGGCCCGACGTCACCGTCGCGGTGAACCTGTCACCGGTGCAATTCCGCTCGCGCGGACTGGCGACGATGGTCACGAGTGCGCTCGCGGAAGCCGGGCTGCCGCCGCAACGCCTCGAGCTCGAGGTCACCGAGACGGCGCTGCTTGACGACAGCGAAGCAACGATCGAGATCCTGCATCAGCTCCGCGCACTCGGCGTGCGCGTCAGCCTCGACGATTTCGGCGTCGGCTATTCCTCGCTGAGCTATTTGCGCAAGTTTCCGTTCGATCGCATCAAGATCGACCGCTCCTTCGTCGGGACGCTCGGTGAAAGCCCGGAGAGCGTTGCCATCGTCCGCACCATCGCCAGCCTCGGCTCCGTGCTCGGGGTCGAGACCACGGCAGAAGGCGTGGAGACCGCGGAGCAACTCGACTTCGTGCGCGAATGCGGCTGCACCGCGGTGCAGGGCTATTATTTCGGCAAGCCGTGCCCGGCGGCCGAGGTCGGACGCACCATCGAGACGCTGAACGCGGTCCGGCGCGTGGCGTAAGGGCTTCAGGCCCCCTCAAATTCCGCGTCTCGGCACACTTCCAAACGACCAATTGTCGCACGTCTCGTTTTGCGCGGGGGCACTGCCACGCCCATGCGGGCGATCCGCTCAATGCGCTTTTCTTCTCCCATGATTTCGGGGACAATCCGCTCATAACAACGAGAAACGGCGGTCCAAGGAGACCGCTGCGAGGGAGGTGTTTCGATGTCGCGATACGGGCTGAAGCCGATTGCCTTTGCCGCCATGCATGTTGTGGGCGCATTGCTCGCGACCGCTGCCAGTGCGCAGGACTATCCCACCAAGCCGGTCACGCTGATCGTGCCGTGGCCGGCCGGCGGCTCGACCGACATCTCGATGCGCGCCATCGCCGACAGCGCCTCGAAGGTGCTGGGGCAGCCGATCGTGATCGACAACAAGGCCGGCGGCGGCGGCACGGTGGGACCGGCGACCATGGCCGCGGCCGCGAAGCCGGACGGCTATACCATCTCGCAGATTCCGATCACCGTGTTCCGCCTGCCCCTGATGCAGGAGGTGTCATGGGATCCGGCGAAAGACTTTACCTATATCATCCACCTCACCGGCTACACGTTCGGCGTGACCACCAGCGCGGAATCGCAATTCAAGTCCTGGAAGGACGTGGTCGACTTCGCCAAGGCCAACCCGGGCAAGGTGACTTATGCGACGCCGGGCACCGGAACCTCGCTGCATATCGGCATGGAGCAGATCGCGGCGATGTCCGGCATCAAGCTCACGCAGGTGCCGTTCAAGGGCGGCGCCGAGACCAACGCAGCCGTGCTGGGACAGCACACGATGCTCCAGGCGGATTCGACGGGCTGGCGGCCGCTGGTCGACGCCGGCAAGGTGAAGCTGCTGATGGTGTGGACCGGCGCGCGGTCGCCGAACTATCCTGATGTGCCGACGCTGAAGGAGCTCGGCTATCCCATGGTCTATGACTCCCCGTTCGGCATCGCGGGGCCGAAGGGCATGGATCCAAAGATCGTCGCCAAGCTGCACGACGCCTTCAAGAAGGCGGTCGAGGATCCCGCGGTGATCGCCACGCTCGCCAAATACGACATGGTGCCGAACTACAGGAACACCGAGGACTACAAGAAGTTCGTCGTCGAGGTCACGGAGTCCGAGCGCAAGGTGATCGACACGCTTGGACTGGCGAAGAAGTAAAATCGCGCTGTCACGCACGCTGGCGTCATCCTGAGGTGCGAGCCGCACTTGCGGCTCGCCTCGAAGGATGGATCGGGGCACCGTCGCCCTTCGAGGGCTTCGCTGCGCTCCGCCACCTCAGGGTGACGGTGATCTAAAGGTTCTTCATATGAACGACCAAACCAACGTCAAACTCCGCCTC
Organism: Bradyrhizobium huanghuaihaiense; assembly: GCF_025200885.1. Taxonomy (NCBI): domain Bacteria; kingdom Pseudomonadati; phylum Pseudomonadota; class Alphaproteobacteria; order Hyphomicrobiales; family Nitrobacteraceae; genus Bradyrhizobium; species Bradyrhizobium huanghuaihaiense. The sequence goes on from NZ_CP104172.1 coordinate 9,488,436, forward strand.
TCCAACTCCGAGCTCTGGGGCGGGCTGATCGGGCTCGCGCTCGGCGGCTTCGTGATCTGGTCGGGGCTGAAGCTCAAGCTCGGCACCATCAACGACCCCGGCTCCGGCTATGTGCTGTTCTACACGGGCATCCTGATGTGCGTGTTCGCGGGCTCCATCATCGTCTCGGCGATCACGGAGGGCGGGCCGACGCTGGCCTCGCGCTGGGAGAACGTGCGCTGGAGCAAGCCGCTGCTCGTCATCGCCTGCCTCACCGCATTCTCCTTCGCGCTCGAGCCGCTGGGATTTTTGCTGTCGTCGATCCCGCTGATGCTGCTGTTGCTGCGGCTGATCGACCCGGTGCGCTGGACGCTGGCGATCCCGATCGCCGTGCTGGTGCCATCAGGGATGTGGTGGGTGCTCAAGCGCCTGCTGTTGATCCAGCTGCCCTCTGGCCTGTTCGGGATCGGTTGACCGCATGGACACGCTCGCCAATGTCGCGCATGGGTTCGGTGTCGCGCTGACCGGGATCAACCTGCTCTATTGCTTCATCGGTGTCTTCATCGGCACGCTGGTCGGGGTGCTGCCGGGGATCGGGCCGATCTCGGCGATGTCGCTGCTGTTGCCCGTGACGCTGTCCGGCACGCCGGAATCCGGCATCATCATGATGGCCGGCATGTATTACGGCTCGATGTATGGCGGCTCGACCACCTCGATCCTGGTCAACATCCCCGGCGAGGCGGCCTCGGTCGTCACCTGCATCGACGGCCACCAGATGGCGAAGCAGGGCCGCGCCGGTCCCGCGCTCGGCATCTCCGCCTTCGGCTCCTTCATCGCCGGCACGTTTGCGCTGGTCGCCCTGATGCTGGTGGCCCCAAAGCTTGCCAGCATCGCGATCGCATTCGGCCCGGCCGAGTATTTCAGCCTGATGGTGCTCGGCCTCATCGTGCTCACCTTCCTGACCCAGGGCTCGATGCCGAAGGCGCTGCTGATGGCCTGCATCGGCGTCGTGCTCGGCCTGATCGGGCTCGACAGCATCACCGCGCAGCCGCGCCTCACCTTCGGCCGGATGGAGTTGATCGACGGCATCGGCCTCGTGCCCGTGGTCATGGGCCTGTTCGGCGTCGCCGAGGTGCTGCTCAACACCGAGCAGGCGATCAAGCGCGACATCATCAACGCCAAGATCACCCAGCTCCTGCCCAACAAGGATGACTGGCAGGCGAGCGCCGGCCCCGTGGCACGCGGCACGCTGCTCGGCTTCCTGCTCGGCATCCTGCCGGGCGGCGGCGCGGTGGTGGCCTCGTTTGCGTCCTATGCGCTGGAGAAGCGGCTGTCGAAATCACCGGAGCGGTTCGGCCATGGCGCGATCGAAGGCGTCGCGGGCCCCGAATCCGCCAACAACGCGGCTGCCGGCGGTGCGTTCATTCCGCTGATGACCCCGCCGAACGTGGTGATGGCGCTGCTGCTCGGGGCCTTCGTCATCCACGGCCTGCAACCGGGCCCGCTGCTGATCACGCAAAACCCCGGCCTGTTCTGGGGCATCGTCGCCAGCATGTATATCGGCAACGTCATGCTGCTGATCCTCAATCTGCCGATGATCGGCATGTGGGTGCAGCTCCTCAAGCTGCCCTACAACATCCTGTTCCCCCTGATCATCCTGTTCACGATCCTCGGCGTCTATTGCTCGAGCAACAACGTGTTCGACGTCTATGTGATGATCGCGTTCGGAATCATTGGCTATTTCATGCGCAAGCTCGGCTATGAGCCGGCACCGCTGGTGCTCGCCTTCGTGCTCGGACCGATGCTGGAGAACAATCTGCGCAAGTCGCTGATCCTGTCGCAGGGCGATCTCTGGACCTTTGTGCAGCGGCCGATCTCGGCGGCGTGCCTGACGCTGGCGCTGGTGCTGCTGATCGCGCCGCTGCTGCCCGCGCTGCGCAAGAAGCGCGAGCTGGTGGCGCTGGATGAGGGTGCGTGAGGCGCGGCGCCCCTCGCCGCTCCGCTCAAACTTCGTAGGGTGGGCAAAGGCGCGCATGCGCCGTACCCACGATCTGCCAGAGTTGGAGAGAGGTGGTGGGCACGCTTCGCTTTGCCCACCCTACGGCATCTACGCAAAAGGCAAGATGCAGTCAGCCCTCGCCGGTCTCTTCAAGCCGGTCGCGTAGCGCTCCGATCACACGGTGGGCTGCCTCGATCTCCTTCACTGACAGACCTTCCGCCAGGCCGTTGACCCAAGGGGCCTGCAAGCGGCCGGCGGCGTCAAAGACCTTCCTGCCCTTGTCGGTGAGCACCACGAGCTGGGCCCGGCGGTGATGCGGATTGGCCTCGAAGGCAACGAGGCCATCCCGCTCGAGATCGTTGACGATCCGCTGCACGTTCTGGCGGTTGGCGCCGAGATTGCGCGCCAGCCAGGCCACGGGCTCCGGACGCTCGGCATCGACGATCGCCCCCAAAATCTGCCAGCGCGCGCTGGTGAGGCCGAGCGAGGCGACCAGCCGATCACCGGCGGTCAGAAGCAGGCCGTTGGCCCGGAACAGCTCGAGAATGAAGCCGGTCAGGGCCTCGCCCACCGCGGTCCGCTTGGTCCTGGTCATTTGTAATGATCATCCTATCTTGACATCATCATGTCAAATATCTATGTCACATACTGTCGAATTGACATGATGATACCAACTTAACCGGAGTGATGCCATGCCCCATATGCGTCCGCTCGACCCGACTTTCCCGATCGACCGCCAGATCGCGCTCGAGGCCGGCCCCGTGGTGCTGGTCAACCTGTTCACGCTCGATGCCGCGGATGAACCGACCTTCCTGGCGAGCTGGCAGGACGATGCCGCTTTCATGAAGCGGCAGCCGGGTTTCATCTCGACCCAGCTCCACCGCGCGCTCGGCGACAATCCGACCTATCTCAACTACGCGGTCTGGGAGTCCAATGCGCATTTCCGCGCGGCATTCACCCATCCGGAGTTCCGCGCGAAGATCGCGGACTACCCGGCATCGGCCGTCGCAAGTCCGCATCTGTTTCAGAAGGTCGCAGTCGCGGGGATTTGTGTGGCGTAGCTGCGCATCGTCATTGCGAGCGCAGCGAAGCAATCCAGGCTGCCGCCGCGGAAAGATTCTGGATTGCTTCGCTGCGCTCGCAATGACGGCGGAAAGAGTCGAGCCCACGAGAGCAATCGTAGGGTGGGCAAAGGCGCGCTTGCGCCGTGCCCACGTCTCTCCAACTATGCGGCGCGAATGGTGGGCACGCTTCGCTTTGCCTACCCTACGGCATCTCAGCTTGCCGCCGGCAGCGCATTCTCCGCCGCCACACGCCATGGGCGCTCGGCCGAGGCGAGGCCGATCAGGCGGCCCTGGATGTAGTCGCAGCCCCAGTCACGCAGCATGTTGGCTGCTTCCTCGTCCTGAACCCATTCGGCGACAGTCTTGATGTCGAGGCGGCGGGCGAGGTCGATCAGAGTCTGCACGAAGGCGCGGTCGTCGGCGGAGTGCGTGATGTTCTGCACGAAGGCGCCGTCGATCTTGACGATGTCGACGCCGAGCTTGCGCAGGTTTCGGAACGAGGTGTACCCGGCGCCGAAATCGTCGATGGCGATGCGGCTGCCGAAATTCTTCAGCCGCGTGACGAAGCCGCGCACGTCGTCGATGTCCTGGATCGCGACCGTCTCGGTGATCTCGACGATCAACCGCTCGGCGACGCCGGGATGGGCCAGCATCAGCGACTCGATTCCCGCCCACCAGTCCGGATCCATGGTGGTGTCGGGCGAGATATTGAGGCTGAGACTGACATCGGGCGCAGCCGCGAGCTCGGCGACCACGAGCTCGAGCACGCGGTGATCGACCAGGCGGATGAGGCCGAGCCGCTCGGCGACCGGCACGATGTCGGGCGCGAGCAGGACCTGGCCGTCGCCCTGGTCCATCCGCACCAGGCATTCGTGGAATGCGCGCTGGCGCGAGCCAGCCGACACGACGGGCTCATAGGCGAGCTTGATGCGGCGCTCGTTCAGCGCCGTGACGATCTCGTCGGTGACCCGGATGTTGACGCGGCGCTGCGCATCGCGCGTGGCATCCGGACGCCACGCCGCAAACGAGCCGACCCGCCGGCGCTTGGCGGCGTCGAGCGTCTCATGGGCGCGGTTCACAGCCTCGTCGGTGTTGCGGGCATAGCGCGGCAGGCTGACCGCGCCGATCGAGGCGGTGACCGAGACCGGACCGGATTTCGTCGGCACCACCTCGTCGCGGATGCCGGCGAGGAAACGCTCGGCGGCGACGTTCATATCGTCGATGGTGCAGTTCTTCAGGATCAGGCCGAACTTGTTGCCGGAGAAGCGCCCGAGCACGTCGCCGCCGCGCAGGCGCGCGCGGATGCGCTTGGCGATGTCGAGAATCACGGCATCGGCGACGTCGAAGCCGAACGCATCGTTGACGCGGGCGAGGTGATCGATGCCGACCAGCATGAAGGCAGCGGTCGAGCGGAAGCGGGTCGTCTCCTCGATTGCCTCGGCCAGCGCCGCGATCAGATGGGCGCGGTTGAGTTCGCCGGTCAGTGGATCGAGCCGGGCCAGCTTGGACAATTCCTCGTCGCGGGCGTGGCGCTCATTGTTGATGCGGACGGAGCCGATCGCGCGCGTGGGCCGGCCATCGGGGCCGGCGAACCAGCGGCCGGTCTCCTCGATCCAGACCACGGGATCGGAGGCGCTCATGCGCACGCCATACTCGACGCGGTAGGGCGTGCCGTCGGCACCGTGCACGGGGGAGGTCTGCGCCAGCGCGGCGGTCCGCAGCGACTGCGCCGGCTCGATCAGCTTGGCGAATTCGGCGCCGGTCGCGAGCCGCTCGGCGGGGATGCCGGGGAAGACGGCGCCGACCTGCTCGCCCCACACGATGGCGTCGCTGGCGATGTCCCAGGCGAACACGGCCTGGCCGAGGGCGGCCAGGATGTCGGAGGCTTGCGGCAATGCGGGGGTCAAAATCGCCTCATTTCGGGACAGCGGGGAGTCCTGAGCCGGCACAGGATAAAGCCAGATTCGGCTTCGACCCTAGGCAAAGTTGATAAACAATTTGGAAACCACGTTGTGAAGCGAGGGGGGAACCAAACCGGTCCGCCCGGCATAGGCCTTGCGAGTACTGACACGCACCGGCGCGCGCGTCCCGAAACGCGACAATGTCCGCCGGGTCAACGGTGATCGCGATGTTGAGTACTGATCGATCGGATGAGGCGGCAGGCAGCATGGGCACGGCCCTGGTGCCGCTGATCCCGACTGTGCAATGGCTCCACAAGGTGCCGCTGCCCCGCCCCGATTCAAGCTTCGTCACCCAGCTGATCGCCAATGCCGAGCATCTGCCCCAGACCAGCCGGCTCCGCCGCGCCTCGTCCGAGGATGCGCTGATGGCCTATGGCACCAAGCGCCCGCTTGGAAGCGTCACCGCGCGCACGCGACAGGTGGCTTGAGACCGATCAGCGCGGCGCATCGGGCGAGGACGGCGTGCCGTTGCCCGGCTGCAGATGCGGCGAGGGGATTTCCGGCGAGGGCGGGATCACCGGCTTCGGCGCGGGATGATCCATCAGCACGGATTCGGCGACCGATTGCGCGGAGGGCGCGGGTGGGACCACCGGCGCTGGCTGCGCCGGCACCGGCTCGAACTTGGGCTCGGCGGCGGCTTCATCGGCCGGCGGTTCGGCCCGACGCTTCGCCTTACGCGGCGCTGGCACTGTCGTCTCGGCGACATAGGTGACGCGGCGGCGCGTGCGCTGGGCGATGCCGCCGAGGAAATCGGCCATCGCGAGCAGCACCAGCAGGAAAAAGGTGGAGTTGCCGAATTTGGGCCACATCACGAATTCGGCAGCAGCCGCGCCGAATATGATCAGCGACAGCAGATGATCCATCAGGAATTTCGAGCCGGGCCGCGCGCCCTTGACCACCTCGAGCAGCAGCAGCACGACGCCGAGCGCGAGCAGGAGATCGGCGAGCGTGACCGGCCAAGTCTCGCCCGTGATCATCGGCACCTTGAACAGCACGTCCGAAAAGGACACGCTGGGCATCAGGAAGGCGATGATGTTGTAGACCGCGAGCGGAATCAGAAGCAGCGGGAAACCGACCATCGGCGAGATGCCTTCTCGATCAAGATATCCAGACAGGACAATGCGGCGGCGAAGCATTGGCTCCGCCGCCGTCACTGCCATATCTCATGGGTTGGCCGCAATCAGGCAGGCTTAATCATCCTGCCCAAAGATAAGGTCCTGAACTCAGGACTCTTTCTTCTTCAGGACCTGACGGCCCTTGTACATGCCGGTCTTGAGGTCGAGATGGTGCGGACGACGGAGCTCGCCGGAGTCCTTGTCTTCCACATAGGTCGGCTTCTTGATGGCGTCTGCCGAGCGGCGCATGCCACGGCGCGACGGCGAGGTTTTTCTTCTCGGAACGGCCATTTCAATATCCTCTAGGGATTGGTGTTATCGGGGCATCGTCCGGGAGGGGACGGCTCAGCACCCGCAATACGAGGCGAGCTGAATGCCGATCAAGGCCGGGCTTATAGAGGAAGGCTGGCCGTAAAGCTAGGCTTTTGGACCGGAAAATACGTCCGAAGAGGGCCCGGAATCAGCGATTTTCCCGCCAGCAGGTCACAAGCGAGCTCGCCTGGGCCCGCGCCATATAGGTGGCCGCCAGCCGCCGGACGCCCGGTCCCGGGGTCCGGGCGCTGCGTTTGACCGGATTTGGCAGGATCGAGGTCAGAAGCGCGGCCTCCCGGGGCGAGAGGTTTTCGGCCGATTTGCCGAAGGCATAGGCACTGGCCGCCTCCGCCCCAAACTGGCCCTGGGGGCCAAGCTCGGCGATGTTGAGGTAAATTTCCAGGATCCGGGCCTTGGGCAGCACCAGGTCGATCCACAACGCCAGCGGGAATTCGAGCGCCTTGCGGATGAAATCGCGCCCCTGCCAGAGAAACAGGTTTTTTGCGACCTGCTGGGTGATGGTGGAGGCGCCCCGGAACGCGGTGCCGTCCTCCCGCGCGTCGTCGATCGCCTCGCGCAGCGCGCCCCAGTCGATGCCATGATGCTTGCAGAAATGAGCATCCTCGGCTGCCACCACCGCGCGCGGCAGATAGGGCGACATATCAGCCAGATCGATCCACTCCCGCTGCATCGGCGCGCCGCGCAAGCTGCGCCAGGCCATCAGCGTCGAAACAGGGTGGCCGGCGCGGTAGAACGGCGCGATCACATAGGGCGCGAGGACCACGACCGCGAGCACCACCAGCAGGATCTTGACGATGCGCAAATCGACCTTTCCGGCGCAAACTGAACCGCGGCCACGGGCTGGACCATTAAGTCTGTGATAATTCGGGCCTTTTCCAGCACTTTTTAGGCCTTCCAAACGATTGACTGGGGCGGGCGCATAAAGGATTGTCCCGCCGAATTTTAGTTCTGGAGCCTTTCTTGATGACCGGCACGTCCCCGTCCGATTTCGCCAACCGTCTGGACAAGACCGCTGATGACACCGAAGCCCTGCTCGGGCGCCTGCTGTCGGACGACATCCTGCACGATGAGATCGCCCGGCCCAAGCGACTGATGGACGCAATGCGCTATTCGAGCCTGAATGGCGGCAAGCGCCTGCGGCCGTTCCTGGTGGTCGAGAGCGCCGCGGTGTTCGGCGTGCCGCGCGATGCGGCCCTGCTCGTCGGCGCCGCGCTCGAATCCATCCACTGCTACTCGCTGATCCATGACGATCTGCCGGCGATGGACAATTCCGACCTGCGCCGCGGTCGCCCCACCCTGCACAAGCAGACCGACGACGCCACCGCGATCCTCGCCGGCGACGGCCTGCTGACGCTCGCTTTCGACATCGTCACCCGCGACGAGATCCATCGCGACGCCAATGTGCGGCTCTTGCTGACGCGCGCGCTGGCGCGCTGCGCCGGCATCGGCGGCATGGTTGGCGGCCAGATCCTCGACCTCGCCGGCGAAGGCCGATTCGGCGGCAACGAACCGATCGATGTCGCCCGCATTCAGCAGATGAAGACCGGTGCGCTCTTGCGCTACGGCTGCATCGCCGGCGCGATCCTCGGCCAGGCCTCGCAGAAGGAATATCAGGCGCTCGACGATTACGGCCGCGCGCTCGGCGAAGCCTTCCAGATCGCCGACGATCTGCTCGACGTCGAAGGCGATGCCGCCGCGCTCGGCAAGCCGGCCGGCGCCGATGCCGCGCTCGGCAAGACCACCTTCGTGACCCAGCTCGGCATCGAAGGCGCCAAGCAGCGCGTGCGCGACCTGCTGGCGCGCGCCGACAGCGCCGTCTCGATCTTCGGCGACCGCGCCGCCGTGCTGCAAGCCGCCGCGCGCTTCGTCGCCGAGCGGAAGAGCTAGCAACTCCGGGCGGCCGTTCTTAAGAACGCCGAGGCGAAGCGCCGGGTGAGGGTTCCCTCCTCTTGGGGGTTCTCGAATGTGGAGACACCCTCTCCCCACCCCTCCCCCGCAAGCGGGGGAGGGAGCGCACCTGCGATGCGGCGACAACGAGAGTTGAGCGAGGGAGCCGTCACCGTTATGGCCACCGACAAGGAAGACCCCGTCCTCGTCCGCTTCCGCAAGATGTCGCGGCCGGTGCGGCTGATCTATGCACGGCCGCGGACCTTCATCGCGCTCGCGGCCGGCATCCTGGTCAGCCTGCTGCTGCCGGGCTCGCACCGGCTGGTGACGCGGCTCCTGTTCGGCTGGGACGCGCTGATCGCCGTCTATCTCGTGCTGGTCTATGCGATGATGCTGTGCAACGACCACCAGCACATCCGCCGCGCTGCCGCGATGCAGGATGACGGCCGCTTCGTGATCCTGCTGGTGACGGCAATCGGCGCCTTCGCCAGTATCGCGGCGATCGTTTCCGAGCTCGGCACGCCACATCGGGGGGCGCTGGAGCTGACCATCGCGATCACCACGATCGCGCTGTCATGGGCCGCCGTGCACACCACCTTCGCGCTGCACTACGCCCATGATTACTATCGCAACGCCAAGCCGGGCGGCCTGCAGTTTCCGAGCGGCGACAAGGAAGACCACGCCGACTATTGGGACTTCATCTACTTCTCGTTCGTGATCGGCATGACCGCGCAGGTCTCCGACGTCGGCATCACCGACAAGACCATCCGCCGCACCGCCACCGCCCACGGCATCGTGTCCTTCATCTACAATACGGCCTTGCTGGCGCTGACGGTGAACATCGCGGCGAGCGCGATTTCGACGTAGGTGTCGTCCCGGCCCCCGTGCGCAATTGCGCACTAGACCGGGACGACCCGATTAGCTCAGTTGCACACCTCGGCATTGGCATCGTTGCCGGGGCCGCCGCCGCCGCGATATTCAAGATGGCAGCCGCGGCTGACCGGACGGCAACCGCTGCTGTTGCAGAAGACCTGGCCGCCACCCGAACGACGGCCGGCGGCAGCGATGCCGGCAGCTGCACCGTAGCCGCCTGCCGCTTCGGCCGCCGCACCGCCGGCCTGACGGCGCTGCCGTGCCGGACGCTCGTCGCCGTCGTCGCGCTTGGCGGTTGCAGGCTTGGCCGGCTTGGCGGCGCGCTGCTTCTCGCACTCATTGTCGTCGTTGACCGCATAGCCCTCACGGCAGACGATCTTCGTGCACTTGTCGCCGTCGGCCTTGAAGCCATGCTCGCAAACCAGCGGACAGACCCGCGACGGCTTCGACTTGACCGTATCGAGCGCGTCGGTGCTCGCGACCTTCACGTCGAGCTTGGTGCCGGCATAGCGGTTGAACTGCGACAGTGAGCGCTGCGAGGACGTGGTCCAGTTGCCGTCGGCCTGACCGGAGAAGCAGCCGACCCGGCCGAGCTCGGTCTGCACCGAGCGGCTGAGATCGGCTGGCGTCGCCGCCGGCGTCAGCGAGGCAACGTTGGTGCCGGCCGGGCCCGCGGTGCTGGCCGGCGCAGTGCTCGGCGCCGAGGCGGCGAGATTGACGCGCTGCTGCTCGGCGGCGGCCGCCTGCTGCTGCGCCTGCTCCTTCGCCTTCTGCGCGGCGAGCTGGGCCTGCTCGGCGGCCTTTGCATCGGCCGCAGCTTTGGCCTGCGCATCCTTCTGCGCGCCGAGAGCGGCAAGACGATCGCGCTCGGCCTCGGCCTGCTTCGCCTTCTCGATCGCCGCCGCATGGGCCTGCTCGGCCTGGATCTTGTCGATCTGCAGCTTGGCGAGGTTCGCATAGAAGCCGTCAGGGTGCTGGGCCAGGAAGGCTTCCCACGCCGGCTTGTTGCCGACCTGGAGCACGAGCTCGTAGTCGCGGCGCATGTCGGCCTGCGGATTCGCCGCAGGTGCTGCAGCCACCGCCTTGACCGGCACCAGCGGGACATCGTCGCCGCCGAGCGAGCCATAGACGAACGGCTCCTGCTTGTTGCCGGTCGACTTCAGCACGTCGTCGCGCACGAAGCCGAAGGCGCGGCGGACGTCGAGGCCCGGCGTCGTCAGATGCTTCGACAGCGCGACCGTAAACGGGCTGTTGGCGCCGTCACCGTCCTGCGCCGTGAAGCCGGCCTTGGCCGAATAGGCGATCAGCGTGTTGGGGCTGGTCGGCTCGACCTGGGCGAGACCGCGGCCGATGCCGCGCGAGGCGATCGTGCGCTTCATGGTCTTGCCGAACGGATTGTCGCGGCAGGCATCCAGGATCACCAGGCGGAGCTGCTTGGCGGGCTCGACCGCGACCAGGACGCGGTCGAGCGACAGCGCTTCGTCGTAGACGTCGGTGTCACGCTCGAGCCTGGCATCGACGGGGATCAGATAGTTGGAGCCTTCGACCTCGATGCCGTGACCGGCATAGTAGACCACGGCAATATCGGCAGTGCGGGTCGCGTCGGCAAAGTCGCGCAGCACGCGCCGCGTATCCTGGGCGGACAGATCGTGCCGGGACTCGACGACGTCGAAACCGGCCTCCTTCAGCGTCTTCGCCATTACCGCGCCGTCATTGACGGGATTGGCCAGCGAGGGGGCGTGCTGGTAGGCCGAGTTGGCGAGCACCAGCGCCACGCGCTTTCCGGCAAAGGCGGGCTCGGCGCCAAGCAGCAGCGTGGCAACGAGGAGAAGCGGGCAAAGTCTGAGCAGGTTGCGCATGACACGGCTTCCGAAGTTCAGGGCCATCCGGGCCCCCTTTGGGATCGCTCTAGCAGGACCCATCGCCGGCGCTTGTGATGGAGGTCACGAAGGCGGCATCGACGACAGGCCGAAAGACCCTCTATGTTTGTCGCGCCAGCGCGATCGGGGTTCGGCGACACGCGCGGCGCGGGCCGGTTCCCCTAGGAACCGATATGTCCCCGATACTGCGGCAGATCGTCCGTAATCTCGTGCCAGGGCGCCTTCGAGCCTACGAAAATATGGGCGCTCGGCCGGATCGAGGGGGCATCGACCAGGGTTCCCATAGCGACATGGACCCATTTTCCCTCCCGCACCCGAGAATAGAGTAGCGAGCCGCAGCGGGCGCAGTGGGCGTCATGGGTGGTGTCGTCCCCGAAAATGAGCCGCTGGTCGCCGCCCTGGACGATGCGGAGCTTCTCCTGCGCGATGCCGGCGAACGGCTTGAAGGCCGAACCGGTGGTGCGGCGGCAGTTCGAACAATGGCAGTTCATCGCATAGGAGAACGCGTCCGCCACTTCAAAGCGCACCGTGCGGCAATAGCATTCGCCGGTCAGGATACGAGCGTTCGAATTTTCTGATCCGGTCATGGCGAGGCCTTCGCGCAAATGGCTGACACACCCATAGCGCATTATGATGCGTACGACTAAGTTCCGCCCAAGCCATCATGCAAAGGGATGACCCATGAGCCAGAACCGTTCGAGCGTCGAAGCCGTCGTGCAATCCTACTTTGACGGGCTCTATGAGGGCGACGCCGAAAAGCTCGGCGCCATCTTCCATCCCTCCGCCGATCTGCGCTGGGTCGAGAAGGGCGAGCTTCAGGTCCTGACCGTGCCGGACTGGCTCGACCGCGTGCGCAAGCGCGCCTCCGCCAAGGCCGAAGGCAAGCCGCGCGAGGATTTCATCGTCACCATCGACCGCTCGGACGAGAAGACCGCCTTCATCAAGGTCCGCTGCCAGCTGCCGCCGCGCTATTTCACCGACTACCTGGTGGCGATGAAGCTCGCAGATGGCTGGCAGATCGTGTCGAAATCGTACAGGTATGACCTGAGGGAGTGAAGGGCAAAGCCCTCCGCTGCCCGAAATCGGGCGCACTCGCTCCCCAGTCTCCGTCATTGCGAACGTAGCGAAGCAATCCAGAATCCCTCCGCGGAGACAGACTGGAGTGCTTCGCTGCGCTCGCAATGACGCGGCGGATGCATCATCCGCCAAATTTCCCGCCTCCACTCACCTGAAAGTCCCCCATGCTTTTCGACCGCCGTTCCCTGCTCGCCTCGCTCGCCTGGATGGCCGCTTCTCCCGCGCTTGCGGCAGAGGCGCCGCCAGAGCTCGAAACCTATGAGCGCGACAGCGGCGGGCGGATCGGGCTCTATGCGGAGAATCTCGCAACCGGCAAGAAGCTCGCCTGGCGGGCTGACGAGCGCTTCGTCATGTGCTCGACCTTCAAGGCTTCGCTTGCGGCCTGCGTGCTGGCGCGGGTCGACCGCGGCGAGGAGCAGCTTGCGGCCATGATCGCTTACGGCCAGGCCGACCTGCTCGACTACGCGCCGGTTGCCAAGCACAATCTCGCGGCCGGCAAGATGTCGGTCGCCGAGATGTGCAAGGCGATCGTCGAGCTCAGCGACAACACCTGTGCCAATCTGCTGCTGGCGCGCATCGGCGGGCCGGCCACGCTCACCGCATTCTGGCGATCGCTCGGCGACACCACCTCGCGGCTCGACCACAATGAGCCCGAGCTCAACCGCTCGCCGCCCGGCAATCCCCAGGACACCACGACGCCGGCCGCAATGGCGGGCAATTTGCGCCGGCTGGTGACGGGCGAAGCGCTGTCAGCGGCATCACGTGCCCAGCTCACCGACTGGATGGTGAACTGCAAGACCGGCGCGAACCGGCTGCGCGGCGGCCTGCCGGCGGACTGGACCATCGGCGACAAGACCGGCAACAACGGCAAGGATGCGTCGGGCGACATCGCGGTGGTCTGGCCCAAGCTCGACAACAAGCCGGATGCGCCGATCCTGATCGCGGCCTACACCCAGGGCGGCACGCCGAATGCTGCGCAGATCGCGGCCGTGTTCGCCCGCATCGGACGCATGGTGGCGGAGCGGCTGGCGTAAGACCGCCGCATTGACCTCTTGGCCGCTTCCGGGCCAAGACAGGCCATGATCGCAGCGAAATTCCAGACCTTCCTGATCCTGCTCGCGGTGCTGGCGGGCACCGCGCTGGTCGCCCGCCGCTTCAACATCGCGCCTGCGATCCTGCTGATGCTCTCCGGCGTCGGCCTCGCCTTCGTGCCGGGCATGCCGCCGGTCGAGCTGCCGCCGGAACTGGTGCTGCTGATGGTGCTGCCGCCGCTGATCTATTCGGCGAGCGTCGCCATGAGCTGGCGCGAGTTCAGGAACAATCTGCGGCCGATCGTGCTGCTCGCGGTCGGCGCGGTGATCTTCACTGCGGCGCTGGTGGCGGCCGCCACGCATTATCTGATCGGCCTGCCCTTGACCGTGGGCTTCCTGCTCGGGGCGATCGTCGCGCCGCCCGACGTGGTGGCCCCGCTCGCGATCGCGCGCCGCCTCAATATGCCGCGCCGGCTCCTGGTCATCCTCGAGGGCGAAGGGCTCGCCAACGACGCCACCGCGCTGATCCTCTATCGCTTCGCGCTCGCCGCCATCATGGTCGGACATTTCTCGCTGCCGCTCGCGGCCGGCGAGTTCCTGCTGATCGTGGCCAGCGAGATCGCCTTCGGCATCGGCGTCGGCTGGCTCTCGCTGCGCTTCCGCAAATGGTCGAGGGATCCCCAGGTCGAGCTGACGCTGTCGCTGATCACGCCTTACGTCTCCTACTGGCTGCCCGAGCATGTCGGCGGCTCCGGCGTGATCGCGACCGTCGCCTGCGGCCTCTATGTCAGCTGGAACGGCCCGCTGCTGATCTCCTCGGCGACGCGCCTGCAGGGCATCTTCTTCTGGGACCTCATCATCTACCTGATCGAGGGCCTGCTGTTCCTGCTCACCGGCTTCCAGATGCGCGCGCTCTACGAGAAGTCGAAGGCGTTCCCGCTCGACGACATCCTGATCGCGACCGCCGTCGTTCTGACGATCATCGTGACCGCGCGCTTCGCCTGGCTCTATCCCGCGACCTATCTGCCGCGGATCCTCTCCAAATCGCTGCGCGAGCGCGATCCGTCGCCGCCATGGCAATGGCCGTTCGTGCTCGCCTTCACCGGCGTGCGCGGCGCGGTGTCGCTGGCGGCCGCGCTGGCGCTGCCGTTCACGCTGCCCGGCGGCGAGGCCTTTCCTTATCGCGACCTGATCCTGTTCGTCGCCTTCGGCGTCATCTTCGTGACGCTGATCGGCGTCGGCCTGACGCTGCCGCCCGTAGTGCGCTGGCTCGGCGTCGCCGAAGCGGGCCGCCATGAGCATGTCAGCGAGCACGAGGCCGAGATCGCGGCGCGACGCCAGGCGCTCGACGCCGCGCTGAAGTCGCTCGATGCGTTGACCGCGGAAAAGGAAATCTCCGACGAGGTGATGCGGCTCCTGCGCGCCCGCCACGAGATCCGCGTCAACCAGCTGCCCGATTCACTCGATCCCGCCCATCACGACGTCTCCGCCGCTGGCACCGCACTGACCCGCAACCTGATCGACGCCGAGCGCAAATTCATCCACGACCTGTTGCGCGACGGCCAGATCACCGACGAGACAAGGCGCCGGATCGAGCGGGACCTCGATCTGGAGGAGGCGAGCCTGGCGAACCGGGAGTACCGGGGCGGGCCGCTATAGCCCTCTCGTCATTGCGAGCGCAGCGAAGCAATCCAGACTGCTGCCGCGGAAAGACTCTGGATTGCTTCGCTGCGCTCGCAATGACGGGCTGAAACACCGAGGCGATCTACCGCCTCTCGCAAAATTCCCCTACCGCCGCCGCCACCGCCCCTGCAATCAGCTCCTGCCGCTCGGCCGAGTTCATCTCCATCTCCTCGTCGCGGTTGATGATGGAGCCGGCTTCGAGCAGCACGGCGGCGCTTCTCGTTCGCGACAGCACGATGAGCCCGTCATAGCGGTAGACGCCGACATCCTTGTCGAGCAGCTGGCGCCGGTAGCGGCCCATCACCGGCAAGGTGTATTGGCTCGCATAGTGCAGGCCCTGCTCCTTCAACTGCCTGCCGATCATCCGCGCCAATTTCAGGCTGGTGGTGAATTGCGGATTGCGCTCGGAGACGAACAGCGAGTGGCCCGAAAATCGATCGCTGAAATAGCTCTTCGCGCCGTCGAATTCCCAGGTGTCGAGCAGCTTGTCCGGCACCGAATCGTGATGAACCGACAGGAAGAGATCGGCGCGGCCGTCATTGGCGGCACCGACGCGCTTGAACAGGCTCGGCCGCGCCTTGCCGTCCGTGACGAGCAGGCGGGTTGCGGCAAAGCCCTCGGACTTGAGCTTCGTCGTGATGAGACTTGCGAGCCGGAAGTTGAAGCCGAACTCCGGATCGTTGCGCGCGCTCAAGGCGCCGTAGGAGTCCGGGGTGTGACCGACATCCACGACGATCCGGAATTTCGGCATCTCGCATTTGACCGGTGATGGCGGCGGCCTGGATTTCGCAGTTTTCCGCGCGGCAGCGGCGGGACCAGCAGCGAACGACGTCAGCAGGATCGACGCGACCAGCGGCGCAAGAAGAGCTGCGATGATGCTGCGCGATTGCCTCAAGCGCTACTCCGCTGCCGCAATCCTGGGACGGCCGACGAAGCCGGCGACGTCGCCAAAACGTTCCAGCATCACCGCGGGCAGGTCCTTGGCCTTGCTGGTGACGCAGGCACCGGAGCGCACCGCGTAGCGGTCCTGATGCGCGGCCTGCGGCGGCGGCTCGCCCTGCTGGAGCGCGCGCGCCAGCTCCATGACGACTTTGCGGAAACGCATGATGCCGAGATCGGTCGGGCCGAGATGCTCGCGGGTGCGATCGGCGATCGGGCCCTGGCTGTCCTGCACGGCAGCGTCCTGCTCGGAGACGCCCTTGATGCCGGTATAGCTCCGGGTCTTCTGAAGCCTGCGATCGATCAGGTAGTCGTTGCCCTTGTGGCGCAGCGGTACGTAATTGTCGTCGACCTCTGCGATCACGCCATTGCCGCGATCGTAGGCGTCGCGCTCGGCCTGCGTCAGCGGCCGCTCCGGATTCCAGGCATAAGTATAGATCCAGCAATTGGTGTCGGTGACGGGCACGAAGGTCTGGCCAAAAATGTTCTCGCCTGGCATCGCACTCGGTGCATAGGCATGGAACGGCATCAGGAACTGCGCGATGCGCCAGTAGATGTTGTCGCTGCCGGTAAGCCGGCCGCCGGCAATCGTCAGCCCCGCTTCGTGCGGAGTGACCTTGATCACCGGACGCGGGTCCTCGGCAATCCAGCGCATGTGGTCACTCGACATCCGCTGAAGCGGATTCACAAAATGCTTCTTGATGTCCAGGATCTCGTTCTCCTCCTTGTCGAAGGAGAGATGGGCGAAGGTGAAATGCGCGGTGTCGATCGAGCCTTCCAGCGCCTGCACCCAGTTGCAGTCCTGCCATTTCTTGCTGACGTAGCGGTGCGAGGCCGGCAGCAGCGCCATCTCGAGATCGGGCAGCTCGGGCATCGCGTCCGCCGGGCCCATATAGGCCCAGATCATCTCACCCCATTCGCGCACCGGATAGGATTTGATGCGGATGAGATCCTTGGCGTTGAGATCGGGATAGGAGGTCGGCATGTCCACGCAGCGGCCGTCGGTGTCGAACTTCCAGCCGTGATAGACGCAGCGGATGCCGCACTCCTCGTTTCGACCAAGCCAGAGATTGGCGCCGCGATGCGGGCAGTACTGGTCGATGACACCGACCACGCCGCGCGTGTCGCGGAAGGCGAGCAGCTCCTCGCCGAGCACGACGATCTTCTTCGGCTCGCCGTCGGGTTCAGGGAGCTCTTCGGAGAGGAGGACGGGAATCCAGAAGCGGCGCAGCAATTCGCCCATGCCCGTGCCGGGGCCGGACTCGGTCAGGAATTTATTGTCCTCTGCGCGGAGCATGGCAGACCCTCCCGATTTGTTTTTTGGGAAGATTGGCGCGGGAGCGGGAAGACGTCAACGCAAGGATGATCTCGTGTCCCGGACGCGGCGCGGCCTGAAATGACGCGACGCAGAGCCGGGACCCAGTTTGCCGCCAGAATGGGCCCCGGCTCTGCAGCGCACCGCGTAAGTGCGCGCTACGCTGCGTCCGGGGCACGAGAGGGATCAAACCGGCCTCTCTCCCTTCACTGTCACGCGCGTGCCCGAGCGCGTATGCGGCCAGTAATCCCACATCGCGCGGTGCTGGGTGCAGCGGTTGTCCCAGAAGGCGATGGCGTTCTCGGTCCAGCGGAAGCGGCACTGGAACAGCGGGTTTTCGGCGTGCTGGTAGAGATAGGCGAGCATCGCGTCGCTCTCGTCGCGCGGGATGCCGTTGATGTGGCGGGTGAAGCCGCGGTTGACGTAGAGCGCCTTTCTGCCCGTGACCGGATGCGTGCGCACGACGGGATGCTCCGCGTGCGGATAGCTCGGCCTGTCGGCGACGCCATAGTTCGCATAGAGACCGCGATAGATCGGTTCGCCGTCATGCAGCGCGATGAGCCCGTCGAGATAGGCCTTCATGCGGTCCGACAGCGCCTCGTAGGCCGCATACATGTTGGCGAACAACGTGTCGCCGCCGCGCGGCGGACATTGCTTGATGTAGAGGATCGAGCCCATCGGCGGCTCGAGATCGCAGGACACGTCGGAATGCCAGCCCTCGCCATTGGCGCGCGGCGAGTTCTTGTCGGCGTAGATCTTCATCAAGGCCGGGTCTTCATCCTGGTGCGGCGCGGCCGGATGAAAATGCAGCTCGCCGAACTTGCGGCCGAAGGCGAGATGCTGCTGCGGCGTGATGTGCTGGTCGCGGAAGAAGATGACGAGGTTTTCGGCGAGCGCACGGTGGATCTCGTCCATCTGTTGGTTGGAGCGAGAGTCATCGGAGACGAGCTTGCCGATGTCGGCGCCGGAGATTTCCGCGCCGATGATGGGGGTGAGCTTTTCGACCGCGATGGTCTCGTAAGCCGCACCGTCTTCGGCGGTGTGGCGATAGCGCGGGCCTTGCTTGCCGGCGAGTGAGCTCATGGCGTGTCTCCCGATCGTTCTTGGTTGGGAGTCATCGTAACGCGCGGTGACAGATACGCAATCTGCAACGCAAACACAGCCGTCGTCCCGGGGCGCGCGTAGCGCGAGCCCGGGACCCATAACCACAGGATTTAGTTTTGCGAAAGTTGGTAACTACGACCCGCACCATAACCACGGCCTGTGGTTATGGGTCCCCGCCTTCGCGGGGACGACGGCGGAGTATGAGGCGCTAGCGGAGCGAAATCACTCCGCCGCAGGCGCCGGCACCTTGGCGCCCTGGCCGTAGCGCTGGTCGATGTAGTCGATCACCAGCGCCTTGAAGTCGGCGGAGATGGTCGGGCCGCGCAGCGTGCGGAACTTCTTGCCGTCGACGAACACGGGCGCGGCCGGCGCTTCGCCGGTGCCGGGCAGCGAGATGCCGATATTGGCGTGCTTGGATTCGCCGGGGCCGTTGACGATGCAGCCCATCACCGCAACGTTGAGCTCCTCGACGCCCGGATATTTCGTCTTCCAGGTCGGCATCTCGTCGCGGATGAAATCCTGGATCGAGCGCGCCAGCTCCTGGAACGTGGTCGAGGTGGTGCGGCCGCAGCCGGGGCAGGCCGCAACCAGCGGCACGAAGGTGCGGAAGCCCATGGTCTGCAAGAGCTCCTGGCCGACCTGCACCTCGCGGGTGCGGTCGCCACCGGGCTCCGGCGTCAGCGAGATGCGGATGGTGTCGCCGATGCCCTGCTGCAGGAGAATGCCGAGCGCGGCCGAGGACGCCACGATGCCCTTCGAACCCATGCCGGCTTCGGTGAGCCCGAGATGGATGGCGTAGTCGGAACGAGAGGCGAGATCCTGATAGACCGCGATGAGGTCCTGTACCGCCGAGACCTTGGCGGAGAGGATGATGCGGTCCTTGGGCATGCCGAGCTCTTCGGCGCGCGCGGCCGAGAGCAGCGCGGACTGCACCATGGCCTCGCGCGTCACCGCGCGCACGTCACGCGGGTTCGGCGAGGCGGCGTTCTCGTCCATCAGCTTGGTCAGCAGTTCCTGGTCGAGCGAGCCCCAATTGGCGCCGATGCGCACCGGCTTGCTGTTCTTGTTCGCGATCTCGATGATGTCGGCGAACTGGGTGTCGCGCTTGTCCTTGAAGCCGACATTGCCGGGATTGATGCGGTACTTGGCGAGCGCCTCGGCGCAGGCCGGATAGGCCGCAAGCAGCTTGTGGCCGATATAGTGGAAGTCGCCGATCAACGGCGTGGTGATGCCGCGCTTGGCGAGGCCATCGCGGATGTGCGGAACGGCGGCAGCAGCCTCCTCGCGGTCCACGGTGATGCGGACCATTTCGGAGCCGGCGCGCGCGAGCGCTGCGACCTGGGCAATGGTGCCGTCGATATCGGCGGTGTCGGTGTTGGTCATCGACTGCACGACGATCGGCGCGCCGCCGCCCACAGTGACGTCGCCGACCTTGACCTGGGTGGTGCGATGCCGGGGCGCGGGGCCCGCGATGTCGGAATCGATGGTGTTTTCGAGCTTGTTCATGGCGTCCAAATATCAGGTTTTGGTGACGTTCAGCAATGCATCGCGCGGCGCCGCAGCCGTTTGGCTGGGACGGTTAACCAGAAAAAGCCCAGCAATTACAAGGACCGCAGCGGCCCCGAATGTCAGGCTCAGGGTGTCGTGCATGATGAAATAGCTACCCACCACGCCAAACAAAGGGGTGATGAAGGTAAAAGCGGACAATTTGCTGGCTGAATAGGCCTTCACCAGCGCGAACCAAAGCGTGAACGTGGTTCCCACGACCCAGATCGCCTGGAAGGCCATCAGGCCGAGGGACAGCGGCGCCGGCGTGTGGGTGATGGATTCGCCAAACAGCCAGGCCGCCAGCCCGAGGATCGGGATCGAGGTCGCGACCTGATAGCCCAGCGCCTTCTCGGGCGCGGCGAAGCGCAGCCGTGTGCCCTTGGCGACCAGCGTGGTTGCCGCCCAGAGCCCGGCGCCGCCGACGATCAGGAGGTCGCCGAGCAGGACATGCGAATCGACATTGGGCTGCGGCACGCCGATCGCAAGCGCGACGCCGGCAAAGCTGATGGCAAGACCCAGCCATTGCGAAGCGCCAAGCCGCTCGCCGAGCACTTGGTAGGAGCCGAGCGCGACGAAGAACGGGGCGGTGTAGAGGAACACCACAGCGCGAGAGGCGGAGGTGAGGCGCAGGCCCTGGAAAATCAGCACGAACTCGATGCCGAACATCAGCCCTGCGATCAGGCCGGCCTTCCACGTCCCGTCACGCTCGAAGAATTTCACGCCGCGCAGGGTGCCGATGATGAACAGCACCGGCAGCGCGCCCATCGAACGGATCATCGCCTGGAGCATCGGCGGGATGTCCGGCAGCACCAGCTTCACCGCGATCTGGTTGAATCCCCAGGTCAGGCACAGCATGAGCATCAGGGCGATGGCACCGGCGCTGAGAGGACGGCCGGCAGACGGGTTGGCTTGGGTTACGGACATTTCTTCCTGAGATCCGGCTTTGCGCCGTTGTTGCTTCAAGACATTTTCTGACAATGGGCGCAGACGCCCGTGATCTCCACCACAGACAGCTTTGGTGCGAAGCCCGAGCTGCGTGCGGCGGCGTTGAGATCCCCGGCAAAGGACCCCGACTGGATCTCACCGACGAGGCCACAGCGCTCGCAGATCAGGAACGCCACCGCCGAGGTCGCGTCATGGTCATGGGCGGCACAGGCCAGATAGGCGTTGCGGCTCTCGATGCGGTGCACGAGGCCGTTGGCCATCAGGAAATCGAGAGCACGATAGACCGTGATCGGCGCCGGCCGCGCCATCGATTTTGCCAGTTCGTCGATGACCTCATAGGCGCCGAGCGGGCGATGGCTGGAGAGCAGCGCCCCCAGCACCTGGCGGCGGATCGGCGTGAATTTCTGCGCGCGCTGCTCGCAAACCTCCTCGGCATGCGCCAGCGCGTCCGCGGTGCAGCGGCCGTGATCATGGTCAGGCGCGGGAAAGGCCGGCTTTGCGAGGGTCATGCGGCCAGCCTTCTAGCATTTCGGCGATGGAACCCAAAGCATCACCGGCCCGGCGGCTGCCAGCCATGCTCATCCCGCGGGACTGCGTCCCGATAATCCGCCACACAATAATCATAAGCTTGCTTATATTATTCCAAGCTTATTGGAGACCAAGCTTATGAGCCGCGGGTCCGTGGACCAGAACTTCCTGTTTACGCTCGGCGAGCTTTACCGCCTGCTGCGCGTCTATGCCGACAAGGAGGCTTCGCGCTTCGGCATCACCCGCGCGCAATGGGCGGTGCTGGCCAAGGTCGAGCGCAGCGAGGGCATGAAGCAGTCCGAACTCGCCGAGCTGCTCGAGGTGCAGCCGATCACGCTGACGCGCCTGATCGACAAGCTCTGCGACAATGACTGGATCGAGCGCCGCAGCGATCCTTCGGACCGCCGCGTCAAGCGCCTCTATCTCAAGAAGGCCGGACGGCAATTGCTGGGACGGATGAGCGGCCTGAAGTCGGAGCTCACGGCGAACGCGCTCGACGGCATCAGCCCGGCGGACGCCCACCGTCTCCTCACCCAACTCGAAACTATCAAGGAAAACGTGCGTAACGCGGCCCAGACATCCGGCGCGGAACAAGTGCGTAAGGAGCAGCGCTATGGCTGATCAGGTTCTCAAGTTCCAGCCCGAGCAGAAGAACGACAGCGGCAAGCCCACCAAGAAGGCCGGCACCGATCCGCGCCGCCGCCTGCTGGCCGGCCTGCGCCGCTATCGGCGCTTCCTGCTGATGGTCGTGCTGCCCGTGATCGCCGCCATCGGCGGCGTCACCTTCTATCTCAACGGCGGACGCTATGTCGGCACCGACGATGCCTATGTCGGCGCGCAGAAGGTGCTGGTGACGCCCGACATCTCCGGCAAGATCCAGAAGGTCCTCGTGAAAGAAGGGCAGTCCGTCAAGCAAGGCGACGAGCTGTTCGAGATCGACCCCGTTCCGTTCCGCCATGCGGTGGACGAAGCCAAGGCACAGCTCGCCCAGACCCGCACGACCTACGACAATCTCGTCGCCAACATCAAGATCTACGGCGACATGCTCAACCTCGCCCAGCAGGGCGTCGATCTGAAGCAGCGCGACGTCGAGCGCAAGCAGGCGCTGGTGAAGAACAATTACGGCTCCCAGCTCGATCTCGACAACGCAGCCAACGCGCTGGTGACCGCCGGCGCACAGACGCAATTCGTCAAGCAGCAGCTGTCCAACGCAAAAACGCAATTGCTCGGCGATTCCAACCTGCCGCTCGAGCAGTTCCCGCCCTATGCGCAGGCCAAGGCAAAGCTCGACGACGCCCAGCGCAATCTCGACCACACCGTGCTGCGCGCGCCGATGGACGGCGTCGCCACGCAGGTCGAGCAGATCCAGCTCGGGCGCTTCGTTGCCGCCGGCACGGCGGTGTTCTCCATCGTCGACATCGCCCATCCCTGGGTCGACGCCAATCCGAAGGAGAGCGACCTCACCTATGTCACCGAAGGTCAGCCGGTCACGCTCGAGGTCGACGCGTTTCCCAACCACGTCTTCAAGGGCAAGATCGGATCGCTCTCGCCCGGCACCGGTGCGCAGTTCGCGATCCTGCCACCGCAGAACGCCACCGGCAATTTCGTCAAGGTGGTGCAGCGCGTGCCTGTCCGGATCTATTTCGACGAGACCGACAAATACGTCCGGAAGCTGAAGGCCGGCATGAGCGTCTATGCCACCATCGACACCGGCCACAAGCGTTCGCTCGCCGGCCTGCTCGGCCTGTCGGCGACCGCGGGCCAGGACAAAGACTAAGACAACGACCAAGACAAGGACTGACGCGATGTCCGGCCCCAATGCCAGCCTGATGGTCCCCGGCCTGCGCCGGAACATGGTGACGATCTGCGCCATGACCGCGACCATCATGCAGGCGCTGGACACCACGATCGCCAACGTCGCGCTGCCCTACATGCAGGGCACGCTGTCGGCCTCGCAGGACCAGATCAACTGGGTGCTGACCTCCTATATCGTTGCCGCGGCGATCATGACCGCGCCGGTGGGCTGGATCGCCAACCGCTTCGGCCGCAAGCGCATCTTCATCATCTGCTCGGCCGGCTTCACGTTCGCCTCGGTGCTGTGCGGCCTCGCGCAGGACATCAACCAGATGGTGCTGTTCCGCCTGCTGCAAGGGGTATTCGGCGCGGCGCTGGTGCCGCTGTCGCAGTCGGTCATGCTCGACTATTACACGCTCCAGGAGCGCGCCAAGGCGATGTCGATCTGGGGCATGGGCGTGATGATGGGCCCGATCATGGGCCCATCGCTGGGCGCCTGGCTGACCGAGACGTATTCCTGGCACTGGGTGTTCTTCGTCAATTTGCCGTTCGGCGCGATCACCGTGCTCGGGCTGATCGTCTTCATGGACGAGACCAAGAAGGATCTCAGCCTCAAATTCGACTGGCTCGGTTTCGCTGCGCTGGCGATCGCGATCGGCTCGCTGCAGCTCGCGCTCGACCGCGGCGAGCAGCTCGGCTGGCTGGAATCCAACGAGATCATCGCGGAGTTCATCGTCTCGGCGGTCGCATTCTACTTCTTCCTCGCGCACTCCTTCACGACCTCGACGCCGTTCATCCGCTTTGCGCTATTCCGGGACCGCAACTTCGTCACCGGCTGCGTGTTCATGGTCGTGATGGGCCTCGTGCTGTTCTCCACCATGGCGCTGGCCTCACCCTACATGCAGAACGTGATCGGATATCCCATCATCACGGCCGGCCTGCTGCTGGCGAGCCGCGGTTTCGGCACCTTCTTCGCCATGATGCTGGTCGGCCGCATGATGCGCTATTTCGAGGCCCGCACGTTGATCATTGCCGGCCTCACTCTGACCGCGGGCTCGCTGTTCCAGATGACCGGCTGGACCGATCTCACCCAGGTGCCGGAGATCGTGACCGTCAGCATCATCCAGGGCTTTGGCTTCGGTCTCGTCTTCGTGCCGCTCTCGACGGTGGCGTTCCTGACCCTGCCGAACCATCTGCGCACCGATGGCACCGCGATGCTGACCCTGATGCGCAATGTCGCGAGCTCGGTCGGCATTTCGGTCGTCATCGCCGAGCTGACGCAGGGTACGCGGCGGACCTATGCGATCCTCTCCGAGCACATCAACCCATTCAACCACGCCCTGCAAATGCCGGACGTACGCGGCATCATCAACCTCTCCACCGACGCCGGCCGCGCCATGGCCGACCGGATGGTCGGCGTGCAGGCGCAGATCATCGCCTTCGCCCACGACTACATGCTGGTGATGGTCTTCATCCTCTGCACCATCCCGCTCGCGCTGATGATCGGCTCGACCAAGGCCACCCTGCGCAAGCAGGCGGCAGGGCCGGAACATGCGGTGATGGAGTAGGTACGCTCGCCCTCTCCGCGTCGTCCCGGCGAAGGCCGGGACCCATAGCCACAAAATTGAGTTTGGCGACGACTCGGAGTTGGCAGCTCGTGCGACAACCTCGCCCTGTGGTTATGGGTCCCGGCCTTCGCCGGGACGACACCTGATGAGTTGAAGCACCACCGCGCCTCATTCCCACCCCCTACCCCAACAACTCCTCGCACCCCAAATCCTCGACCGCGATCATCACGCGCTCCAGATTGTTCCACCAGATCAGCGGCGGGATGTTGATGCTCCACTGCCAGACCGGCCGCGTGATCTGCCAGAGCACCGCCCAGCGGTAGTCGCGATCGAGCGCGCCGCGCGTGTAGCCGGTGATGCCGCTCTCCATCAGCGTGTCGTGGTAGAGATTGAGCAGCGGGCGTTCGAGCGCTTGGCGGCGTTCCGGATACCAATGCATGGCCATCATGTAGGCGAGGTCGTGGGTCGGAACGTTGATGCTCCAGAGATCGAAATCGAAGATGCGCACGGTGTCGGCGACGCCCGCGCGCGGCAGCATGAAATTCCAGGTATGGGCGTCGCCATGCGTGATGCTGAGATCACGGCGTGAATGGTAGCGCTGGGACAGCCGTTCCGACTGGTCAATGAGGCGACGGTAGAGGATGCGCCGCTCCTCGCTCAGGCGATTGCCCAGCAGGTCGGCGAAGCGGTCATAATGGCCGGCAAACGTCTCCATGCGTTGCGCGCTGTCCTCCATGCTGGCGAAGGTGCCGACTGTGTCGCCGAGGCTCGGATGGTCCCACCAGGCTGCATGCCAGCGTGCGAGCGTGGTGACGATGGCGAACGTCTGCTCGCGCGACGGCGGCACCGGCCAGGCCATCGCGATGTCGTGGCTGTCGGTGAGGTCCTCGAGCAACAGATGCCAGCTGGGGCCGCCCTCGTCGAAATGCCCGTCAAAACAGCGCGGCACGAGTCCCCGCGGCATCTTCGGCACAAGCTGCGTGTAGTAGTCCACCTCGCGCCGGCCGCCATTGGCGAGGCTCTCGGCGAAAGCGGGATTGGGAGTCTTGAGGATCAGCGACTGCGGGGCGCCGGTGGATTCGCCGACATAGCGCAGCCCGAGCCTGACGATATGTGACACGACGGTGTCACGCTGATGCAGCACCTTCACTTCGCGCACCGCGCCAGCATCAAGCACGCCGCCCCGGCGCAGCGCAGCCGTCAATCGGGCGGGCTCAACGACCGCCGGCAATTGTGGAGGTGTCATGACCACGATGCCCCTGTCCCGCGCCATACTGCACGATCACGATCCCGGGCACCAGCGACCGACCAGCTTATGCCGCGGCGGTGGAGTCCCGCACGGTCCGGACCACGACCGACCGCAGCTGCTCGAGATTGGCCGCCATTCCCGCGATCGCCTGCCTGACCTCCGCGGCGCGCTCGTTCACGGAAGCCGCGTCGCGGCTGACATTGCCGATCTTGGCCGAGACGTCCTTTGCGGCGGACGCCGATTCGGAGATCGATCGCGCGATCTCCCGTGTCGCCGCGTCCTGCTCTTCCATCGCCGCGGCAACCGAGGTCGCAACACCGTCGATCTCGACGATGTGGCCGCCCATGGTCTCGACGGCGTCCACGGCCGCCTGCGTCGAGGCCTGGATCTCGGCGATCAGGCGCCCGATCTCCTCGGTGGATTTGGCGGTCTGGTCGGACAGGGATTTGACCTCGGCTGCGACCACCGCGAAGCCGCGGCCGGCCTCGCCGGCGCGCGCCGCCTCGATGGTGGCGTTGAGCGCCAGAAGATTGGTCTGACCGGCGATGCCGCCGATGAGGTCGGAGACTTCGGCAATCTTCTTCACCGATCCGGCCAGCGCCTGGATGGTCGAACGCGCCTGCTCGCGGCCCGCGACCGCCGACTTCGTGACGGTCGAGGTGCGTGCAACCTGGGTCGCGATCTCCCGGATCGAGGCACTCAGCTCCTCGGCTGCGGCCGAAACCGTCTGCGAGCTGCCCAGCGCCTGCGTCGAGGCTGCAGCCACGGCCTGTGATTCCGTGGACAGCGAGCGGGCGATCTCGGACAGGCTGGAGGCGACCCGTTCCACGCCCTGGCTCGCGGCGCTCGCGGTATCGACCGAACGACCGGTTTCGCGCTCCACCGTCTCGGCCATCTGATGCAGGGCGGAACGCTTGGCGCGTGTGGCCTCCTGCTCGCTCTGCAATTGCTCCTCGCGCAAGCGGGAATTCTCGATCGCGCCCTGCTTGAACACCTCGAGGGCGCCCGCCATCGAGCCGATCTCGTCCTGCCGATGCGCGAAGGGGATGTCGGCGGCGAGATCGCCGGTCGCGAGCTTCTGCATCGTGCCGGTCATGCGCACGATCGGACGGACCACGCCAAGGGCAACGCCGAGCAGGCCGGCGGCAATGAAAGCCAGAACCGCGGCGGAGACGCCGAGCAGGATATAGAGGATCGAGCTGTCGCGGTCCGCCGCCAGCTTCTCCATGTCGGCATTCTGCTTGTTGGCGTTCTCGACGATGTTGTCGATGACGGCGCGATGCGCGGTGTAGGCTTCCTTGAGCTGCGCATAGGTGCGCTCGGCGGCAGCCATGTCCTTGGCCTTCAGGGCTGGCAGGAGCTGGTCGGACGCCTTCCAGAATTTCTGTACCTCGGCGTCGGATTTCGACACCAGGGCGGTCTTCAGGTCGGCCGAGAGGCTGGAGGCGACCCAGTAAGCCTTGCGCTCGTCGTAGTCCTTGCGAAGCTGGACCAGGCGCTCGCCATGGGCCGCCAGCTGGTCCGGCTCGCGCATGGCGAGGGTGGCTTCGAGATAGGCCTCGATGACGTATTCCGGCGGCGGCAGGATGTCGGCGATCAGGTCATTGCCGAGCTTGATGTCGGAATAGAGGGGACCGCCGACCTTGAGCTCGCGTAGCGCATAGAGACTGGTGGAGACGACCGCGGTGAAGCCGATGGCAAGCACGATACCGAACGCAATGATCGCGGAAGACAACGACAGACGAATTTTCATATGGCAATCCAGGCGCGAATCAAATCCGCACTGAGCCTAGATCGTTACGGTAAATACGGACTTTCTTCGCGGACAGGTTGCAGACGGAAAAGCTCCGCAGAACTACGGGATTGGGATCGATTAATCGGTTTTGGGTCAGTGAGACTGACGCTCAAACGTGCAGCACCGGCTGCAATTGCGCTGAATGAGAAGCGCGTCGCGGCGTCCCGGAGTCGCCGCGACGCATTGCCTCAGACGTCGAAGAACACCGTCTCGGCGTCGCCCTGGAGGTGCAGGTCGAGGCGATAGACCGGCTTGCCGGCCTCGCGCACCGCGGTCAGCGTGGCGCGGCGCTCAGCGGGCACCAGCGCCAGCACGGGGTCGGCGGCGTTGCCGGCCTCGTCGCTGAAATAGATGCGGGTGTAGAGATGCCTGAGCATGCCGCGGCCAAAGACGGCGAGCAGGATGTGCGGCGCCTGCGGCTTGCCGTCGGGATCGGGCACCACGCCAGGCTTGATGGTGTCGAAGGAATAATTGCCGTCCTTGTCGGTGCCGCAGCGGGCGAAGCCGCGGAAGCTGGCATTGGGCAGCGCGCGCTTGTCCTGCGGGTCGGCGAAGCGTCCTTGCGCATCCGCCTGCCAGATCTCCAGCATGCAATCCGGCACGGCAATGCCGTCGCCGTCAAAGACGCGCCCCTCGATGCGGACACGATCGCCGGTGACATCAGGCGTCAGCGTCGAATTGGTGAACGCGTCGTTCCAGGCGTAGTCGCCGGTTGGCGTCAGTCCGTATTTGAAGAACGGACCGACGGTCTGCGATGGGGTGATCCCGTCAGGCTTCACAGAATCTTGCACGTTAGTGGTTCTCCATGGGCGTGGCGTTCTTGCCGCGCAGCACGATGTCAAAGCGGTAGCACAGCGCCCATTCGGGCTGGGTGTTCTCGAGGTCGAACGACGACACCATCCGCGCCCGCGCCTTCTCGTCCGGCACCGAGTTGAAGATCGGGTCGAACGGAAACAGCGGGTCGGCCGGGAAATACATCTGCGTCACCAGCCGCGTGACGAAGGAATGGCCGAACACCGAGAGATGGATATGCGCGGGGCGCCAGGCATTGTGGTGATTGCCCCAGGGATAGGCGCCGGGCTTGATGGTGACGAAGCGGTAGTAGCCGGCGGCATCGCTCACGGTGCGGCCCGCGCCGGTGAAGTTCGGATCGAGCGGCGCCGGATGCTGGTCGCGGACATGGACATAGCGGCCGCAGGAATTGGCCTGCCAGATCTCCACCAGCGAGTTCGGCACGCCGCGGCCGTCCTCATCGCGCACATGGCCGTGCACGATGATGCGCTCGCCGATCGGCTCGCCGGTGTGCTGGGTGGTGAGATCGTTGTCGCCCTCGCGCACGGTCTCGTGGCCGTAGACTGGGCCGGTCAATTCCGACAGCGTGTGGCGCATCGGGATCAAGGGCTTGTTCGGCGCGCGCTTGATCGAGCTTTTGTACTCGGGCGACAGCGGCAGCGGATGCGCCTTGTTGGTGTCCACGGGATAGATGAATGTCATTGGCGAACTCCTCCCCGGCCATTTTAGGTCCAGCCGGTCAACGCTTCCGCCAATCATTATAGGATATAACTAATTTGGGGAAGCGGGTTTAAGCCTCCTGCTCCAATGCTATTTGATCGGCGGACGCGGCAGCACGGCTTCCCCAGCCTCGAGCCGGTAGGTGTGGTCGAGCGAGTACCAGGGCGTCGCGACGTCGGGCGCGACCGGATGCAGCGTCTCGTGGCGCTGGAACTTGCCGATCAGCGCCTGCGTCACCCCAAACTGCACGTCGCTGTCGATATGCGGATCAGCGGGATCATAGACCTGCGAGATCAGCGTCTTGAATCCGGGCTTGAAGATCAGGGCGTGCAGATGCGCGGGTCGGTAGGGATGCCGGCTCTGCGCCTCGAGCAGCCGGCCGACCACGCCATCCGTCGGAATGGGATAGCCGACCATCATCACCGAGCGGAAGGCGAAGCGTCCATCCTGGTCGGTCGTGAACTTGCCGCGCAGGTTCATGTCGGCCTGCTCAGGATCCTGGTTCTCGTAAAGACCAACCGGAGAGGCGTGCCAGACATCAACCTCGGCACCGGCGACGGGACGGCCGTCCCTGTCGACGACGCGGCCGCTGACGAACAGCGGCGCACCCGGCGTCTCCGAGCGCACGATCGATCCGCCATTCTCGACCCGCGGCGAGTTCAGCCGCCAGAACGGCCCGAGCAGCGACTGGTCGGTTTCAGTGTTGCCCTGATCGCCATTGTTGAGCAGGCACACCAGCGGCGAGACGCCGAGCGAGCCCGCCATCAGCACGACTTCGTTGTGCGTGTCGGTGGTCAGCTTGCCGAGCTCGGCCACGATCGCAGTGGCATCGCGGAATTCCTTCTCGGTCAGCCGAACGTCGCGCACGAAGGCGTGCAGGTGCTTGACCAGGGAGACCATGATCTGGCGCAGCCGCGGATCGGACGTCCGCTCCATCACCGCCAGTGCCGCGGCCGTGACGTCCTGCTCGCGCTCTATGATCATGGGATGGTCCCTGAAGCGACAACAAACGCCGTCATTCCGGGGCGATGCGAAGCATCGAACCCGGAATCTCGAGATCCCGGGTTCAGCCCTGTCGGGCTGCCCCGGGATGACGGTCCACTGCGTGGACCGTCAGTTCAGCTTCTCGATCGCAACGGCGACGCCCTGGCCGACGCCGACGCACATGGTGGCCAGCGCCAGCTTGCCGCTGCGCTTCTCCATGCCGTGCACGGCGGTGAGCACGAGGCGCGCGCCGCTCATGCCGAGGGGATGGCCGAGCGCGATGGCGCCGCCATGCGGATTGACGAAATCGGCATCGTCGGCGACGCCGAGCTGGCGCATGCAGGCGATGCCCTGCGAGGCGAAGGCCTCGTTGAGCTCGATCAGGTCGAAATCGCTGATCTTCTTGCCCAGGCGCGCCATCAGCTTGCGGGTCGCGGGCACAGGTCCAATGCCCATGATGCGCGGCGGCACGCCGGCCGAGGCGAGGCCGAGGATGCGCGCGCGGGGCGTCAGGCCGTGCTTCTTCACGGCCGCTTCGGACGCGAGGATCATCGCGGCGGCGCCGTCATTGACGCCGGAGGCGTTGCCGGCGGTGACCGTGCCGGGATTGCGCACGATCGGCTTCAGTTTTGCCAAGCCTTCCAGCGTGGTCTCAGGGCGCGGATGTTCGTCCTTGTCGACCGTGATGGGGCCGGCCTTGCCGCCGGGAATGGTGATCGGCGTGATTTCTTCCGCGAAATAACCCGCCGCGATCGCAGCGCCCGCACGCTGCTGCGAGCGGATCGCGAAGGCGTCCTGGTCGGCGCGCGAGACCTGGAATTCCTCGGCAACGTTCTCGCCGGTCTCCGGCATCGCATCGACGCCATACTGCGCCTTGAGCAGCGGATTGATGAAGCGCCAGCCGATGGTGGTGTCGAAGATCTCGGCCGAGCGCGAGAACGCTTCCTGCGCCTTGCCCATCACGAAGGGTGCGCGGGTCATGGATTCGACGCCGCCGGCAATCGCAAGCTCGATCTCACCGGAGCGGATGGCACGGCCCGCGGCGCCGACCGCGTCGAGGCCAGAGGCGCAGAGCCGGTTCAGGGTCTGGCCGGGAACCGAATCCGGCAGGCCTGCCAGCAGCAGCGCCATGCGCGCGACGTTGCGGTTGTCCTCGCCGGCCTGGTTGGCGCAGCCGAAGAAGACCTCGTCGACCTGCGCCCAGTCGAGCTTGGGATGCTTGGCCATCAGCGCCTTGATCGGGGCTGCGGCGAGATCGTCGGCACGCACCTTGGCGAGTGAGCCGCCGAAACGGCCGATCGGGGTCCGCACGGCATCGCAGATAAAGACGTCACGCATCGTTGTTCTCCCTGAATGCCGCGATCCGGCCAAATTCTTCAATGTCGGCGGAGTTTTAGGAGGGCGCCCGCGGCAGGTCAATTGACGGTTTCGCGTGCGGCGTATTCGAGTGGATGCCGTGAAACTCAGCCGTCATTCCGGGGCGCCCGGAGGGCGAGCTATGGTGCGCAATTGCGCACCTGAGAATCCATAACCACGAGCCGGGGTTATGGATTCCGGGCCTGCGCCGTTCCGGCGCATCCCGGAATGACGACGGAATATGTTGCGCTCATTATCCCATCGTGCGGACAACGTGGAAAACCTCTCCTTCCCGGCCAAACCGATAGGAGCAGGTGCCGAAATTTTGTAGGTTGCGCCGCCCATGACCATGCAACAGCCGATACCCGTCCCGCCGCCCGACGAAGCGCCCGCGCCGCAGGCGGAAGCCGCTGCTCGCGTGACGCCGATGATGGAACAGTACCTGGAGATCAAGGCAGCGCATCAGGGCCTCTTGCTGTTCTACCGGATGGGCGACTTTTACGAGCTGTTCTTCGAGGACGCCGAGATCGCCTCCAGGACGCTCGGCATCGTCCTGACCAAGCGCGGCAAGCATCAGGGCGCCGACATCCCGATGTGCGGCGTTCCGGTCGAGCGCTCCGAGGATTATCTGCACCGCCTGATCTCGGCCGGCCACCGGGTCGCGGTATGCGAGCAGACCGAGGATCCTGCGGCAGCGAAAGCGCGCGGCAACAAGAGCGTCGTGCGCCGCGGCGTGGTGCGGCTCGTCACGCCTGGCACCCTGACCGAGGACACCCTGCTCGATGCGCGTGCCAACAATTATCTGCTGGCGATCGCGCGCGCGCGTTCGTCCGCCGGCGGCGACCGCTTCGGCCTCGCCTGGATCGACATCTCGACCGCCGAATTCATGGTGACCGAGGTTTCGGGCGGCGAGCTCGCCGCGACGCTGGCGCGCATCAACCCGAACGAGGCCATCGTCACCGACGCGCTCTACAACGACAGCGAGCTCGGCCAGACCCTGCGCGAGCTGCCGGCGGTGACGCCGCTGACCCGCGACGTGTTCGACGGCGCCACCGCCGAGAAGCGCCTCTGCGATTATTTCGCCGTCGCGACCATGGACGGCCTGGCGCAGCTGACGCGGCTGGAGGCCACCGCCGCGGCCGCCGCCGTCACTTACGTCGACCGTACCCAGGTCGGCAAGCATCCGCCGCTGTCGCCGCCCGCGCGCGAAGCTTCCGGCGCGACGATGGCGATCGACCCGGCGACGCGCGCCAATCTCGAACTGACGCGAACGCTCGCCGGCGAGCGCCGCGGCTCGCTGCTCGACGCCATCGACTGCACCGTGACCTCGGCAGGCTCGCGCCTGCTCGCGCAGCGCCTCGCCGCACCGCTGACCGATGCGCCAGCGATCGCGCGGCGGCTCGACGCGGTCAGCACCTTCGTTGCGGAGTCCGCGACGCGCGAAGACGTCCGCAGCATCCTGCGTGGCGCCCCCGACATGTCGCGCGCGCTGGCCCGTCTCTCGGTCGGCCGCGGCGGACCGCGCGACCTCGCGGGCCTGCGCGACGGCATCATCGCCGCCGATCAGGTGCTGGCGCGGCTTTCCGAGCTCGACCAGCCGGCGCAGGAGATCGCGGCAGTGATGGCGGCGCTGCAGCGTCCGTCGCGCGAGCTTGCAGCCGAGTTCGCCAGCGCGCTCGACGAGCAATTGCCGTTGATCAAACGCGACGGCGGCTTCGTGCGCCAGGGCTACGAGCCCGCGCTGGACGAAGCGCGAAACCTGCGCGACGCCTCGCGCCTCGTGGTCGCCTCGATGCAGGCGCGTTACGCCGACGCGACCTCCGTCAAGGGCCTCAAGATCCGCCACAACAACGTGCTCGGTTATTTCGTCGAAGTGACCGCGCAGCACGGCGACAAGCTGATGTCGGCGCCGCTGAATGCGACCTTCATCCACCGCCAGACTCTGGCGGGCCAGGTGCGGTTCACCACTGCCGAGCTCGGCGAGATCGAAGCCAAGATCGCCAATGCCGGCGACCGCGCGCTCGGCCTCGAGCTCGAAATCTTCGAGAAGCTCTGCGCCAAGGCGCTCGAGATCAGCGACGATCTGCGCGCGGCGGCGCAAGGCTTTGCGCTGCTCGACGTCGCGACGTCGCTCGCCAAGCTCGCGATCGACGAGAACTATGTGCGGCCTGAGGTCGACGGCTCCCTCGCCTTCGCGATCGAGGCCGGCCGCCATCCCGTCGTCGAGCAGGCCCTCAAGCGCAACGGCGAGCCGTTCATCGCCAATGCCTGTGATCTCTCGCCAAGCCCAGCGCAAAAATCCGGCCAGCTCTGGCTGCTGACCGGTCCCAACATGGCCGGTAAATCGACCTTCCTGCGCCAGAACGCGCTGATTGCACTACTGGCGCAGATCGGCAGCTTCGTGCCGGCGACACGCGCGCGGATCGGCATCATCGACCGCCTGTTCTCGCGCGTCGGCGCCGCCGACGATCTCGCCCGCGGCCGCTCCACCTTCATGGTGGAGATGGTCGAGACCGCGGCGATCCTGAACCAGGCCGGCGAGCGCTCGCTCGTGATCCTGGATGAGATCGGCCGCGGCACCGCGACCTTCGACGGCCTCTCGATCGCCTGGGCTGCGATCGAGCATCTGCACGAGAGCAACCGCTGCCGCACCCTGTTCGCGACGCATTATCACGAGCTGACCGCGCTCTCGGCAAAACTGCCGCGCATGTTCAACGCCACCGTGCGCGTGAAGGAATGGCAGGGCAACGTCGTGTTCCTGCACGAGGTGCTGCCGGGCTCGGCCGATCGCTCCTACGGCATCCAGGTCGCAAAGCTCGCCGGCCTGCCTCCCGCCGTGATCACGCGCGCAAAATCCGTGCTCTCCAAGCTGGAGGCGCAGGACCGCGGCCAGACCGCGCGGGCGCTGGTGGACGATCTGCCGCTGTTCGCCGTCCCCTCCCGCGCCGCCGCCGAGGCCGCGCCGCCGAGCGAGGCCGAGCTGTTGATGGAAGCGGTGAAAGCGCTGCACCCCGACGAGATATCGCCGCGCGAAGCGCTCGATGCGCTCTATGCATTGAAGGCCAAGCTGCCGAAGCAGTAGCGCTGCCGTAGCCCGGATGAGCGCAGCGACATCCGGGACGACTGTTCCCGCATGTCGCTTCGCTCATGCGGGTTACGATACTTTCTGCGCCGAGGGGAAGTGCCGTAGGGTGGGCAAAGCGAAGCGTGCCCACCAAGCAACGACGAATTCGCAGAAAGATGGTGGGCACGGCGCGCGAAGTGCGCGCGCCCTTACCCACCCTACGATTCCAGCCTTACGCCCGCGCCGCGATCGCCGCGGCTTCCGCGGCGGCGCGCTGCATGCTGGTCGACATCTCGTTCGTGACCGTGCTCTGCTCCTCGACGGCGGCGGCGGTCGAGGTCACGTATTCGCTGACATTGTTGATCGCCTGCTTGATCGAGCCGAGCGCGCTGACGACGTCGCCGGAGATGCCGTTGAGGCTGCCGATCTCCTGGCCGATCTTGTCGGTCGCCTGCTTGGCCTGGTTGGCGAGGCTCTTCACTTCGGAGGCGACCACCGCGAAGCCGCGGCCGGCTTCGCCGGCGCGCGCGGATTCGATCGTGGCGTTGAGCGCGAGCAGGTTGATCTGACCGGTGATGTTGTTGATCATCTCGACGATGCCGCTCATCGCCTGCGCGGCCTCGGTGAGGCGCTGCGCCTGGGCGTCGGCGGCGGCAACCTGATCCACCGCGCTCATCGCGGTCTCGCGCGACTTGGTCATCGCCTCGGAAATCTCCCGCACCGAGGCATTCAACTCCTCGGAGCCGGCGGCGACCGATTCCATCATGCCGCGGACGCGCTCGTTGCCCATGCGGACCAGCACCTGCCGCGTGGTGTCGGTGGCATATTTCACGACCTTGAACGGCTTGCCGTTGAGATCGAGGATCGGATTGTAGGAGGCCTGGATGTAGACCTCCTTGCCGCCCTTGCCGATGCGCTTGTACTCGGCCGCCTGGTACTGGCCGCGGTTGAGCGCGGCCCAGAACTCGCGATAGGCCGCGCCGTCGCGCTCGCTGGGTTCGACGAACATGCTGTGATGCCTGCCCTTGATCTCGGCCAGCGAATAGCCGAGCGTGGCGAGGAAGTTGGTATTGGCGGTGATGATCGTGCCGTCCATGTTGAACTCGATCACGGCCTGGGCCTTGTCGATCGCCGCGATCTGACCGGCGAGATCGGCGTTCTTCAGTTTCTCCGCGGTGATTTCGGTTGCGAACTTGGCGACGCCGAACGGCTTGCCTTTCTCGTCGAGCAGCGGATTGTAGGAGGCGAGGATCCAGACCTCGCGGCCCCCCTTGCCGATGCGCTTGAACTCGCCGGCCTGATATTCGCCGCGGTTGAGCGCGGCCCAGAACTGACGATAGGCGGCGCCGTCACGCTCGGCGACCTCGACGAACATGCTGTGATGCTTGCCCTCGATCTCGGCCAGCGAGTAGCCGAGCGCCTTGCAGAAATTCTCGTTGGCGGTGACGATGGTGCCGTCGAGCTTGAACTCGATCACGGCCTGGGCACGGCTGCTGGCGGCGATCTTCGAGGCGTCCGTCATGCTCCGGATCTTCTTCTGGGTGATGTCGGTCGCAATCTTGGCGACCATCACCGCCTTGCCGTTGCCGTCGAGCACGGGATTGTAGGATGCTTCGATCCAGACCTCGCGGCCGCCCTTCGCGATCCGCTTGAACTCGCGCGCCTGATACTCGCCACGGTTCAGTGCGGCCCAGAACGCCTTGTACTCGGCGTTGTCGCGCTGGTCGGCCGGCACGAACATGGAGTGATGCTTGCCCTGGATTTCGTCGAGCCGATAGCCGAGGGCATCGAGAAAATTCTTATTGGCCGTGATGATCGTCCCATCAAGGTTGAATTCGATCATCGCCTGCGAGCGGCCGATGGCGGCGAGTTGTGCGTCCGAATCACTGCGGGACTTGCGACCAAACATCAAACAATCTCCATCTCGAAAAACCACCGATGGGGACGCGCCCGTCGGAACCAGGGATGTGACCGCGCGGCAGCGTCGCCGTATCTCAGTCTGCGGCTCCCGTGGGCCGTTCGCTTGAAAAAGAGAGCCGCGCCAATTTGCGCGGACGGGATCGGAAGCTGGTGTGCGATCCGATTCGTACGGGAAAAGCTCGAACAAAGTTCTAATAGAAATGTCGGAATTCGGCGGCCGATGGATCGGCATGTCCGCGCGATGGACAGAGGCGTTCAGGCCGGGAAAAAACGGCAGAACTTGAAATGAGGTTTCTCATTCAACGGCTTGAGGAGATGCCCGCATCATCTCATCGGCGCGAATTGAGCTTGGCATAACGTATTCGCGCGACGCCATGTCGTGCTTGTCCGTAGTCTCACGGCTGCTGTCGCGCCTTGCGCATCGCGCGCCGGCCGATCCCCCACAGCGTCAGATTCCAGGTGACGCAGGTGCCGAGTGCGAGAGTCAAACCGACAGCCGAGCCGAATTGCACCACCGCGACGTGCATGACGGCAATCGCCATACCGAATCCGAGCAGGCCCCACGCGGAGTTGGCGAGGACGGCGGCCGTCGGCGGACCGCCGATGCGCGGATGCAGGATCAGCATGATGCTGGAGAACACCACCGGATACAGCGCGATGATGCCGCTGATGCGGGGACCGACCCAGCCGGAGGTCGAGACCACGATGGCGACGAGGGTCGCGACCAGCGCAGCCCGCATCGGGACGTCATACCAGCGGCGCGTCACCAGCGGCATTTTCGCGTGGCGATAGCCTGCGAGCAGCGGAATGCAGATACCGAATGCGATCAGATTGGCGGCAAGGCCCGCGGTGAGCGACCACTCGAACTGGCGGATGATCGATGCAAGCACGATCCACACCGAGATGGCGCTTCCGCAACTCACCACGAGATTGTGCCGCTGCGACAGCACGACATAGGTGAGGCACATGAAGATCGTCGCCGCGTTCACCGGCAGGCTCGCCAGCGCGCCCTGCGCGATGAAGGCGGCGTCATGATCGATCGCAAGAAAGACGTAGGACGGACCTGCCGACACCGGCAGGGTCGCGATCAGCGCGCCGATCACCGGCCCCGAGCGTTCGGTGATAACAGACGCCGTCACCACGAACGCCGCCGCGATCGCCATGCGCAGGAGCAGGAAAAGGATGAAGTGGAGGTCGAGGGGCATTTTTTGTTTTTGTGCCGGGCAAGCGACGCACTGGTCCGGATAGAAGGCGAAGTTATTCAGTCCGTCATTCCGGGGCGCGCGAAGCGCGAGCCCGGAATCCATAACCACAGGCCGCGATTGCTTTAAGGAGGCTGGAGCAACGACCGCCCGAAATCACGACGGCCTGGGGTTATGGGTCCCGGGCTCGCGCCAAGCGGCGCGCCCCGGGACGACACCGATTGTCAGGCTGCGGTCCTCATCTCACATCCTTTGCATCGACACCGAGACCTTCGGGCCGTTCTTGATGGTCTGGTAGACCACGCAATAGCGCTCGGTGAGCTTGAGCAGCAGATCGAGCTTGTCCTGCGGCGCCGGCGTATCGACCTCGAAGCGGAGGCGGATCTCGGCGAAGCCGACCGGGGTCTCCTTGTCGACGCCGAGCGTGCCGCGGAAATCGAGATCGCCCTCGGCATAGACGTTGCCGGCCTTGAGCGGCACCTCGATCGCGGTCGCGACCGATTTCAGCGTGACGCCGGCGCAGGCCACCAGCGCTTCCAGCAGCATGTCGCCGGAGCAGAGCTCGAGGCCTGAGCCGCCGGTGGCGGGATGCAGGCCGGCCATCGCGATGGCGCGGCCGGTCTCGACCTTGCACGCAATACCTTCGCTGTCGGTGGAACCCTTGGCCTTCAACGTGATCAGCGCGGCCTTGGGATCGGTCTTGTAGCGCTCCTTGATCGGGGCCTGCATCTGGCGCAGTTCAGCGGCGTCCATTGTTCTCTCCCGGAAAAATCGCTCCTCGATGTACCGGCTCAGCGAGACATTGTCACCACCACATGGCCTGGCCGGGACCCTGGGTTGCGTCCCGGTCGGGCACGCTGCGGTCGAGCGAACGATCGAGTGACGTCAGCACACTTCGCTTG
The DNA here is from genome assembly GCF_025200885.1 of Bradyrhizobium huanghuaihaiense. Classification (NCBI taxonomy): domain Bacteria; kingdom Pseudomonadati; phylum Pseudomonadota; class Alphaproteobacteria; order Hyphomicrobiales; family Nitrobacteraceae; genus Bradyrhizobium; species Bradyrhizobium huanghuaihaiense. The sequence goes on from NZ_CP104172.1 coordinate 9,527,043, forward strand.
AAATTCTCGAACAGCGGCGAATTGCGGTCGCGCGGCCGGCCGAGATTGATCTCGATCTGGTCGAACAGCCGGCCCGGCCGCGGCCGCATCACCAGTACGCGATCAGCCAGCACCACGGCCTCGTCGACGTCATGTGTGACGAGGATCAAGGTCGGGCGGGTGTCGGCCCAGAGGTCGAGCAGATGATCCTGCAGATCCCTGCGCGTGAACGCGTCGAGCGCGGAGAACGGCTCGTCGAGCAGCAGCACCTCGGGCTGTGGCACCAGCGCCCGCGCAATCGCGACGCGCTGCGCCTGCCCGCCCGAAAGCTCGCGCGGCCAGGCCTGTGCCTTGTCGCCAAGCCCGACGCGCTCTAGCGCGCGAGCCACCTTCGCGCGCCGCTCGGCCGCGGGCAGATCGGCGAGGCCGAAGCCGATATTGTCGGCGACGCTGAGCCAGGGCAGCAGCCGCGGCTCCTGGAAGATGATGCCGATCTTGGCATGCGGCGAAGCGATCGCCTCGTCATCGAGCGTCACCGTGCCGGAGCTGGCGCGATCGAGGCCGGCGATGGCACGGAGCAATGTCGACTTGCCGCAGCCGGAGCCGCCGATGATGGCGATGATCTCGCCCTGTTTGACCTCGGCGGAGAAGCGCGCCAGCGCCTCGACGCCGTTGGGATAGGTCTTGCTGACCCGGTCGAGCGCCAGCATTGCCTCAAGCTCCCTTCGCGCGACCAAAGGCGTCCTGCCAGCGCAGGAACGGCGCGGCCGCAACTTCGATCAGCCAGTCGGTGAGCTTGCCGAGGATGGCGAAGATCACGATGGCGGCAAGGATCTGCGCGGGTTTGCCGAGTTGCTGGCCGTCGAGCAGGAGATAGCCGAGGCCTTCGGAGGCGCCGATCAGCTCGGCCGCGACAACGAACATCCAGCCGAGGCCAAGACCGACGCGCAAGGAAACCACGTAAGCCGGCAGCACAGCGGGCAGCAGGATGCGGCGGATCATCGCGAAGCCGGAGAGGCGGAAGGTGCGGCCGACCTCGACGATCTTGCGATCGACCGAGAGGATCGCGCCCATCACGCCGAGATAGACCGGGAAGAACACGCCGACCGCGATCAGCGCGATCTTCGAGGTCTCGAAAATGCCGAGCCACAGGATGAACAGCGGCACCCAGGCAAGCGACGGGATCGCGCGCAGCGCCTGCACGGTCGGATCGAGCAGCCGGCGCGCCAGCGACCAGTAGCCGGAGATCGCACCAAGCAGCGTCCCCGCAACCACGCCGAAGGCGAAGCCGAGGCCGACACGCCACAGCGTCGCAGTGATGTGACGCACCAGTTCGCCGGAACGGGCGAGCTCGGTGATGGTGGTGAAGATGCGAGAGGGCGGCGGCACCAGGCGTCCGTTGGACCAGCCGGACCAGACCACGAGCTCCCACCCGAGTGCGAGCGTCACCGGCAGCAGCAGCCCCAGCACCGGCCGCGCATAGCGCGACAGCCGCGAAGGCGCGGCGGCGCTCTCGGCTGGTTCCGATGATTGTTGCAGCACTGGCGCGTCGGAGATCATGGCCGGTAGGAAGCGCGTCTGACGAGGGAATGCAACACTCCTCTTGCCGCGTCCTCAGCCGTCGTCCCGGGTTCGCTTCGCGCCCCGGGACGACGGCGGAGTGTGGTGCGCGCGCTTGCCTCTTCCCTGCCGACTAATTCGTCGGCAGCGGGACCTGGTCGTCGATCAGGGCATCGAGCGTCGCCTTCACGTCGACCTTGGCATCGACGACACCGGCCTGTTGCAGCGCGAGGCCGGCGGCGAGGATCGACTCGCGCTGGGCTGCGCCGATGCGGCTGTGGGTGAGCTCGGTGCGCTCCTTGAGCTGCTTGTCGACGACCGCCTCGGGGAGCTTCGTCACCGCGATGAAGGTCTTCTTCAGCTCGTCGTAATTCGCCAGCGAATACTTGCGCGCCTCCTCGTACACCGCGAGCACGCGGCGGGCGGCATCCGGATAATCCTTCAGGAACTGCTCGCGTACATTGAGGATGCCCCAGGTGTTGGCATCGGCCTTGCGATAGAACAGCTTTGCGCCCTCCTCGACCTCGGCCTGCGCCATCATGGGATCGAGACCGGCCCAGGCATCGACGTCACCGCGGATCAAAGCGGTCTTGCCGTCGGCGTGCTGGAGCAGCACCGGCGTGATGTCCTTTTCAGTCAGGCCCGCGCCCAGCAGCGCGCGCACCAGGAAGATGTGCGGATCGGTGCCGCGCGTCACCGCGACGCGCTTGCCCTTGAGGTCGGCGACATCAGCGATCTTGGAGTCCTTGCCCGTCACCAGCGCGGTCCATTCGGGACGCGAATAGACATAGATCGACTTGATCGGGTTGCCGTTGATCTTCGCCACCAGCGCCGCCGAGCCCGCGGTCGAGCCGAAATCGATCGAGCCGGCGTTGAGGAATTCCAGCGCCTTGTTCGAGCCGGCCGACTGCACCCAGGTGATGGTGATGCCGTCCTTGGCGAACTCCTTCTCCAGCAGCCCCTTCTGCTTCAGCACCATCGACACCGGGTTGTAGGTCGCCCAGTCGATGCGGATTTCCTTGAGTGGATCGGCGGCCTGCGCCGCAGGGATCAAAGCAAGCGTCATCGCGCCGGCCAGCAGAATGCGTCGTGTAATCCCAGTCATGCCCGGCTCCCTCCAAAACTTCATTGTTTTTCAATGAGTTATATCTAGAGGTCAACGAGAAAATCCGACCCTTGAAAGGGCGCCGGCCGAGAACAGATTTGCCCGAAGCCGGCCTTTTCCAGCACGGAACGACTATTGCCCGCGAATGACGGGTGACAGCGCCTGTCACCTCTTATATCCGGTGAGACATGGACAGCGTCGCAACTGAGCAGAAGCCTGAGGTGGACGATCGCTTCGACACCGCGCGGATCACCGCCGCGGTCGACGCGCTTGCCGAGAAGCACGAGGGACGCGAGGACGCGTTCCGCACCGCCATGGCGCAATTGCTCAAGGCCGAGCTGATCGCGGCGCGCGCCGCGGCGCAGGCGATCCTGCTGAAGGACCGTCACGGCCGCCGCTGCGCCGAGCGGCTCTGCCACGTGCAGGACGAGATCATCCGCATCCTCTATTCGGCCGCGACCCGCCATCTCTATCGCTCGCCGATCCCGAGCGGCGCCGAGCGCATGGCGGTGGTCGCGACCGGCGGCTATGGCCGCGGCCTGATGGCCCCCGAGTCCGACATCGATCTCCTCTTCATCCTGCCCTACAAGCAGACCGCCTGGGGCGAGCAGGTCGCCGAAGCCATCCTCTATTGCCTCTGGGACATGGGCCTGAAGGTCGGTCACGCCACGCGCTCGGTCGACGAATCGATCCGGCAGGCGCGCGGCGACATGACCATCCGCACCGCGATCCTGGAGACGCGCTTCCTCACCGGCGACCAGCCGCTCTATGACGAGCTGGTCGAGCGCTTCGACAAGGAAGTGGTGCAAGGCACCGCGTCCGAATTCGTCACGGCCAAACTCGCCGAGCGCGAGGAGCGGCACCGCCGCGGCGGCCAGTCGCGCTATCTGGTCGAGCCCAACGTCAAGGACGGCAAGGGGGCGCTGCGCGACCTGCACACGCTGTTCTGGATCGCAAAGTACGTCTACCGCGTCCGCGACACCGACGAGCTGGTCGAGCGCGGCGTATTCGACGCGCAGGAATACCGCAGCTTCCGCCGCTGCGCCGACTTCCTCTGGTCGGTGCGCTGCAATCTGCATTTCTACTCTGGCCGCGCCGAGGAGCGCCTGTCCTTCGACCTGCAGCGCGAGATCGCCGTGCGGCTCGGCTACACCTCGCATCCCGGCATGCAGGACGTCGAGCGCTTCATGAAGCACTACTTCCTGGTCGCCAAGGAGGTCGGCAACCTCACCGCCATCCTCTGCGCCAAGCTCGAGGACCAGCAGGCCAAGCCCGCGCCGGTCCTGAGCCGGATGATGGCGCGGCTGCGCCCGACGGCGGTGAAGCGGCGGGTCCCTGACAGCGACGACTTCATCGTCGACAACAACCGCATCAACGTCGCCGCGCCCGACGTGTTCAAGCACGATCCGGTCAATCTGATCCGCATCTTCCGCCTGGCGCAAAAGAACAACCTCGCCTTCCATCCGGATGCGATGCGCGACGTGACGCGCTCGCTCGGCCTGATCAACGCGCAGCTGCGCGAGAATCCGGAAGCGAACCGGCTGTTCATGGAGATCCTGACCTCCGATAACGCCGAGATCGTGCTGCGGCGGATGAACGAGACCGGCGTGCTCGGCCACTTCATCCGCGCCTTCGGCAAGATCGTCTCGATGATGCAGTTCAACATGTATCATCACTACACCGTCGACGAGCATCTGATCCGCTGCATCGGCTTCCTGCAGGACATCGAGCGCGGCGGCATAGAGGAGTTCGCTCTCGCCAGCGACCTGATGCGCAAAACGAGACCCGAGCACCGCGCGGTGATCTACATCGCAACGCTGCTGCACGACGTCGCCAAGGGCCGGCCGGAAGACCACTCCATCGCCGGCGCCAAGGTGGCACGGCGGCTCTGCCCGCGGCTCGGCTTCAGCCCGGCTGATACCGAACTCGTGGCCTGGCTGATCGAGGAACATCTGACGATGTCCACGGTCGCGCAGTCGCGCGACCTCTCCGATCGCAAGACCATCGAGAACTTTGCCGCCGTGGTGCAGTCGGTCGAGCAGATGAAGCTGCTGACGATCCTCACCACCGCCGACATCCGCGGCGTCGGTCCCGGCGTGTGGAACGGCTGGAAGGCGCAGCTGCTGCGCTCGCTGTACTACGAGACCGAGCCGGTGCTCACCGGCGGTTTCTCGGAAGTCGACCGCGGCAAGCGCCTCGCGGCCGCGCATGCCGAGTTCCGCATGGCCTTCGCCGAATGGCCGAAGGACGAGCTCGATGCCTATATCGGCCGGCACTATCCGGCCTACTGGCTCAAGGTCGAACTGCCGCGCAAGATCCGCCACGCCCGCTTCGTGCGTTCAAGCGAGCAGGCCGGCCACAAGCTCGCGATCAATGTCGGCTTCGACGAGGTGCGCGGGGTGACCGAGCTCACGATCTTCGCCGCCGACCATCCCTGGCTGCTCTCGATCATCGCCGGCGCCTGCGCCTCGGCCGGCGCCAACATCGTCGACGCGCAGATCTACACCACGACCGACGGCCGTGCGCTCGACACCATCTCGATCTCCAGGGAATACGACCGCGACGAGGACGAGGGCCGCCGCGCCACGCGCATCGGCGAGATGATCGAGGACGTGCTCGAAGGCAAGCTGCGCCTGCCCGAAGTGGTGGCGCGGCGCACCGTGCGCAGCAAGGCAAAGCCCTTCGTGATCGAGCCGGAAGTGACCATCAACAACCAATGGTCCGACCGTTACACCGTGATCGAGGTCTCCGGCCTCGACCGCCCCGGCCTGCTCTACGAGCTGACCACCGCGATCTCGAAGCTCAACCTCAACATCGCCTCAGCCCATGTCGCGACCTTCGGCGAGCGTGCCCGCGACGTGTTCTACGTCACCGACCTGCTGGGCGCGCAGATCAACGCGCCGACGCGGCAATCCGCGATCAAGAGCGCGCTGACCCATGTGATGGCCGGCGACAAGGCGGTTCAGCCGGCGGCGTGATCCTCTCTTGTCATTTCGGGGCGCCGCGCAAGCGGCGAGCTATGGTGCGCAATTGCGCACCTGAGAATCTCGAGGTTCCGGGTTCGATGCTTCGCATCGCCCCGGAACGACGGAGCCTTCAAACCTCCACCCCCTCGTGCCGCAGCAGCCAGCGCTTGCGCTCCAGCCCGCCGCCGTATTTCACCAGCGAGCCATCCGCGCCGATCAAGCGATGGCACGGCAGCACGACGCTGATCGGGTTGGAGCCGTTGGCATGGCCGACGGCGCGAATGGCTTTTGGCGTATCGATCCTTGCCGCGAGCGCGCCGTAGCTCAGCGTGGTGCCGGCAGGGATTTTGGCAAGCGCGGTCCAGACCTTTTGCTGGAACGGCGTCCCTGCGATACGCCATGCAATCCCTGAGAGCTGATCGAGATCGCCGTCGAAATAACCCGACAGCGCAATGCGCATCGCCGTCGGCGCAGGCCGATCACTCAGATCCACCGCGCCGTAATGCAGGCGCAACAGCTCGCGCATGCGGTGCTCATAGTCTTCCCAGTCGAGCGCACGAAGACTGCCCTCGGCATCGGTGACCAGCAGCGCGATCCCGATCGGCGTCGCCATGCGGTCGAGGCCGAAGCGTCCAGGCGTCTTGGTTGATCGAACGGGCATTGCGGCACCAGGCAATCGAAACACACCCATCGCACTTGCCATGGCAGCCGTGCTAACGTCCACCCGAAAGCTGACGCTTTTGGGGGAGCTCAACTTGAACTTGATCGCCAATGTCCTGGTGGCGCTGGTCGCCGCACTGCACGCCTACTTCCTGATCCTGGAAATGTTCCTCTGGGACAAGCCACAGGGCCTGAAGGTTTTCCGCAACACGCAAGAGAAGGCCGCGATCACAAAGGTGCTGGCCGCCAATCAGGGGCTCTATAACGGCTTCCTGGTCGCCGGCCTGATCTGGGGCCTCGTCCACGGCAATCCGGCCTTCGCGTTCCAGATCAAGGTGTTCTTCCTGCTCTGCGTGATCGTGGCCGGCGCCTATGGCGCGGCGACCGTCAGCACGCGGATCCTGATCGTGCAGGCGGTGCCGGCGGCGGTCGCGCTGGTTGCATTGTTTCTCGCCTGAGACGCTTCGGCGCAGCGCCGCGATCCTTGCGCGGCGGCTGCCCTTCCTCCACAATCTCCGGCAGCGATGGCGACCGTTGCAACAACGGAAAAGACCATCGGTCGAAAATTCCGTCAGGAGGAACAACCCAACATGACCAATCGCAGAGCTTTCCTAGCTGCCACGACAGCGCTCGCCTTCGCATTCTCCGCCAGCCAAGCCCTCGCCCAGAAGAAATACGACACCGGCGCGAGCGACACCGAGATCAAGATCGGCCAGACCGTTCCGTTCTCGGGGCCCTATTCCGTCTACGCCAATATCGGCAAGACGCAGGCCGCCTACTTCAAGATGATCAACGATCAGGGCGGCATCAACGGCCGCAAGATCAATTTGATCCAGTATGACGACGCCTATTCGCCGCCGAAGACGGTGGAGCAGGTGCGCAAGCTGGTCGAAGGCGACGAGGTGCTGTTCACGTTCCAGCTGATCGGCACCGCGGCCAACGCCGCCGTGCAGAAATATCTCAACGGCAAGAAGGTGCCGCAGCTTCTGGCCTCCACCGGCGCCGCACGGTTCAACGATCCGCAGAACTATCCCTGGACCATCGCCTATAATCCCAACTACGTGTCCGAGGGGCGCATCTACGCCAAATACATTCTCAAGGAGCATCCGAACGCCAAAATCGGCGTGCTCTACCAGAATGACGACATGGGCCGCGACTATCTCGCGGGCCTCAAGAGCGGTCTCGGCGACAAGGCCGCCAGCATGATCGTCGGCGAGGTCTCCTACGAGGTCACCGATCCCACCGTCGACTCGCAGGTGGTCAAGCTGAAGTCGATGGGCGTCGACGTGTTCTACGATGCCTCGACGCCGAAGTTCGCGGCGCAGGCGATCAAGAAGCTCGCCGACCTCGGCTGGACGCCGGTGCACATCCTCGACATCAATGCGAGCCCGATCTCGGCGACGCTGAAGCCGGCCGGCCTCGACATCTCCAAGGGCATCATCTCGACCCAGTACGGCAAGGAGCCGGGCGATCCGCAGTGGAAGGACGATCCGGGCGTGAAGGCCTTCTTCGCCTTCATGGACAAGTATTTCCCTGAGGGCGACAAGCTCAACACCGTCAACACCTATGCCTATTCGGTGGCCGAATTGCTGACGCAGGTGCTGAAGCAATGCGGCGACGACCTCACGCGCGAGAACGTCATGAAGCAGGTCGCCAACATCAAGGGCTATACGCCGAGCCTCGCGCTGCCCGGCATCAAGATCAACACCGGGCCGAACGACTTCCGCGTCAACAAGCAGATGCAGATGATGAAGTTCAACGGCGAACGCTGGGAGCTGTTCGGCCCGATCATCGAGGACACGGGCCCGTCGGGTTAGTTTCGGGAACGGATCGTAGGGTGGGTTAGCGCAGCGGATTGCGCGAAGCGCAAACCGCTGAGCGTAACCCACCTCTCTAATCTCCGCGGTGACAGAAGTGGTGGGTTACGCCGGCGCCCGCGCTACGCGCAGACGCCGTCTAACCCACCCTACGAACGCCCACCTTGCGTCGCAGCAACGCCTCCTCCACACTCGCCCTCAGCGGTGACGTCCGACGCGCAAGCGCGCGCGGTCAGATCATCGGCCATAACAAACTGAGGGAATTGCGAATGAGGAATGGAATGCTGCATCTGGCCACGGCAACGGCGCTGACCCTGGCGCTGTCGATCTCTGCGGCCAATGCCCAGAAAAAATATGATCCGGGCGCCAGCGACACCGAGATCAAGGTCGGACAGACCATGCCGTTTTCGGGACCCGCGTCGGCTTATTCGTCGATCGGCAAGACCCAGGCCGCCTATTTCAAGATGATCAACGACCAGGGCGGCATCAACGGCCGCAAGATCAATCTGATCCAGTATGACGACGCCTATTCGCCGCCGAAGGCCGTGGAGCAGATCCGCAAGCTGGTCGAGAGCGACGAGGTGCTGCTGACCTTCCAGATCATCGGCACGCCCGTGAACGCGGCCGTGCAGAAATATCTCAATTCCAAGAAGGTGCCGCAGCTGTTCGCAGCGACCGGCGCCTCGAGGTTCACCGATCCGAAGAACTTTCCGTGGACCATGGGCTACAATCCCAACTACTTCGTCGAAGGCCGAATCTACGGCCAATACATTCTGAAGGCGCATCCGGACGCCAAGATCGGCGTGCTCTATCAGAACGACGACCTCGGCAAGGACTATCTGAACGGCCTCAAGGCCGGCCTCGGCGACAAGGCCGCCAAGATGGTCGTGACCGAAGCGTCCTACGAAGTCTCCGATCCCACGGTCGACTCGCAGATCCTCAAGATCAAGGACGCCGGCACCGATCTGTTCTTCAGCGCGACAACCCCGAAGCAGGCCGCGCAGGCGATCAAGAAGATCGCCGAAATGGGCTGGCATCCGGTCCAGATCGTCGACATCAACGCCCCCTCGGTCGGCGCGGTGTTGAAGCCGGCAGGCCTTGAGGCTGCCAAGGGCCTGATCAGCGTCAACTACGGCAAGGAACCGCTCGATCCGACCTGGAAGGACGACGCCGGCCTGAAGAAGTATTTCGACTTCATGGCGAAGTACTATCCGGACGGCGACAAGGACTCGAACTTCAACACCTATGGCTACGGCACCGCCCAGCTGCTGGTCCACGTGCTGAAGCAGTGCGGTGACGATCTGACGCGCGAGAACGTCATGAAGCAGGCGGCATCGCTGAAGGACGTCACCAACGACATCGCCCTGCCCGGCATCAAGGCCAACACCTCGGCGACCGACTACCGCGTCAACAAGCAGCTTCAGATGATGAAGTTCAACGGCGAGCGCTGGGAGCTGTTCGGCCCGATCCAGGAGGATGCGGGCCCGGCGGGTTAGGCGCTGAGCTCTGCAATGCAAATCGGCGGCCTGCGGGCCGCCGATTTTTTGTGGGCTTCGCCCGATCTACCACCGTCACGCTGAGGTGGCCGCCTCTTCGGCGGCCCTCGAAGGGCGACGGCCCGACTGGTGGCGGCGCGGAAGCATCGGGCCGTGCATCCTTCGAGGCTCCCGGCGCGATGCTTTGCATCGCGCCACTCGCACCTCAGGATGACGGGGAGAGATCGCCGATTGCGCCTACGCTGGTATCTCCCCAAAGTTCTTCCCTACCGGCAGCACGGCGTGCCGGATCAACCGCGAATCCTCCACCGCCGCCTGGCGATGCTTCACTGCCTCGCGATAGACGGGATCGCGGATCATCTCGACGAAGGCGGCAACGCTCGGGTATTCGGCGATGAAGCAATGGTCCCAGCGTTCCTCTTGCGGGCCGATCAGCATCAGCTCGAACCTGCCTTGCCAGACGATGCGGCCGCCGAGGCGTTCGAACACCGGGCCGCTCTCGCGGCCATAGGCGGCGTAGGCTTCCGCGCCGCTGGCCTTGCGGCCGTCGGGGTAGGCCGCTTCTTTGCGCAGGCGCACCAGGTTGAGCATGTGGATCGGGCCCGGGCGATCGTTCTCCCGGAATTGCGCGAAGATCTCCTTGGTCGGATCGATGTGGCCCATGCGTGCTCCCTTCGTTTGTTTTATGCCGGCAATCCTAGCCTTGCCGCCCTGGAAGCGGAACTGCGGCGGGCGAATGCCGCACCTCCTAATCGCGCGTTAACGCCGGGGTAACCCGGCCTTAAACAGCGACCGCTAGCGTGCGGCGGGGCGGGCTGACCGGGCGTATTTGCGTATGGCGTGGGGAAAGAAAAAGGGTGGGCGGAAGGAGCCGCTGTTCGGCTTGCCCGCGGCGCTCGCCGATCTGCGCCTGACGGCTGCGGACCGCATTCCCGGCGGCGAGGACAAACCGAAGAAATCAGCGAAATCATCCGCCAAGCGCAAGAGCGAGGATGCCGGCGACGAGCCGCCGCGCGAGCGCAAGGCACCGGCCAGCCGCAGCGGTGCCAAGCGGCGATCGAAGTCGCGGTTCGGTGCCGGCCTCGGCCGCCTGGTCTATTGGGGCGCGGTGCTGAGCCTGTGGGGCGTCATCGCCGTGATCGGCGTCGTGATCTATGTCGGCGCCCACCTGCCGCCGATCCAGTCGCTGGAAATCCCCAAGCGGCCGCCGACGATCCAGATCGTCGGCATCGACGGCAGCATGCTGGCGCAGCGTGGCGAGATGGCTGGTGCCAATGTCGCGCTGAAGGACCTGCCCCCTTACTTGCCGAAGGCGTTCATCGCCATCGAGGACCGCCGCTTCTATTCGCATTTCGGCATCGACCCCATCGGCATCCTGCGCGCCCTCGTCACCAACGTGCTCCATCGCGGCGTGTCGCAGGGCGGCTCGACCTTGACGCAGCAGCTTGCCAAAAACCTGTTCCTGACCCAGGAGCGCACCATGCAGCGCAAGCTGCAGGAGGCGGAGCTGGCGATCTGGCTCGAGCGCAAGCACTCCAAGGACGAGATTCTGGAGCTCTATCTCAACCGCGTCTATTTCGGCTCCGGCGCCTACGGCGTCGAGGCCGCCGCGCAGAAATATTTCGGCAAGTCGGCGCGGAACGTCACCGTCGCCGAAGCCGCGATGCTGGCCGGCCTGGTCAAATCGCCGTCGCGCCTTGCGCCGAACCGCAACCCCGAAGGCGCCGAAGCGCGCGCGCAGATCGTGCTCACGGCGATGGCGGATGCGAAATTCATCACCGAGGCACAGGCGCAGGCCTCGATCGGCCATCCCTCCTACAATGTGAAGCCGGCCGGCGCCGGCACGGTCAACTACGTCGCCGACTGGATCGGCGAAGTGCTGGACGATCTGGTCGGGCAGATCGATGAGAGCATCAAGGTCGAGACCACGATCGACCCGAAGCTGCAGAGCGTGGCGGAAGCCGCCATCATCGACGAGCTCGCGGCCAAGAGCGTGAAGTTCAATGTCAGCCAGGGCGCGCTGGTGGCGATGACGCCTGATGGCGCCGTACGCGCCATGGTCGGCGGGCGGAACTATTCCGAGAGCCAGTACAACCGCGCGGTCACCGCCAGGCGCCAGCCGGGCTCCTCGTTCAAGCCTTTCGTGTACCTGACGGCGCTCGAGCAGGGGCTGACGCCCGACACGATGCGCCAGGACGCGCCGATCGAGGTCAAGGGCTGGAAGCCCGAGAACTACACCCACGAATATTTCGGCGCGGTGACGCTGACGCAGGCGCTGGCGATGTCGCTCAACACGGTCGCGATCCGCCTCGGCCTCGAGGTCGGGCCGAAGAACGTGGTGCGCACCGCGCACCGGCTCGGCATCTCGTCAAAACTCGAGCCCAATGCCTCGATCGCGCTCGGCACCTCCGAGGTTTCGGTGGTCGAGCTGGTCGGCGCCTACGCGCCCTTCGCCAATGGCGGCTTCGCGGTGGCGCCGCATGTCGTTACGAGGATCAGGACGCTCAGCGGCAAGCTCCTCTACATGCGCCAGCCCGACGAGCGGAGCCAGGTGATCGATCCCCGCAATGTCGGCATGATGAATGCGATGATGCGGGAGACGCTGATATCAGGCACTGCCAAGAAGGCGGAGATCCCCGGCTGGCCCGCGGCCGGCAAGACCGGCACCAGCCAGGATTATCGCGACGCCTGGTTCATCGGCTACACCGCCAACCTCGTCACCGGCGTCTGGCTCGGCAATGACGACAACTCGCCGACCAAGAAGGCCACCGGCGGCGGCCTGCCCGTCGAGGTCTGGTCGCGCTTCATGAAGACGGCGCACGAGGGCGTGCCCGTCGCGAACTTGCCGAGCTCACCAGGCGGCTGGGGCCTGTCGAACCTCGCGCAGGCGGCCTCGCAAGTGTCGCCGCCGACGGCGGCCGCGCCGGGACCGGCACCGGCGAGCGCTGGCGGCTATCGCCCGCCGCCGCCCACGCGCGCCAATGTGCGGCCGGAAGCCGCGGCCGGGCTCGATGGCTGGCTGATGGACCGGCTGTTCGGCGGGAATCGCTAGCTGCCGGCTGAGGCCGCAATGGCCTCAAAACAAAAACTGCGAAAACAACCCCATGCACAGTAGAACGTGACATCCGGCGTGACGCTGGGTGGATTGTTTGAAGCGTTTGATGCGGCGGGGTTAATCAGGCGATCGGCGCAATCGTCGCGGCGCAGGACAAGAATCGCGCGAAATGCGCTGGATGTTGCCCCTCGCCATCGATGTCGTCCCGGCCTAGCCGCGCAATTGCGCGCTAGGCCGGGACGACGGGAGAGTGCCACCGCTTCGGCAAGTCCTGCCTAGCGCGGCAAGATCGACCGGGGCCGGCGGCTCGCTGAGCGTAAAAACATCAATCTCTTCAGGCTTCCGTCAGCGGCCCGGGATTTGCTCTCATAGGTTGAGTGAGTAACCGGAGAGCGCTCCATGATTTCAGGTGTATCCAGCGCGGTGTTGCCTCATCTGCGGCCCGCATCAACGTCCACTTCAAATGCGACATCGGGTCTCCAGCCGGTAGTTGAGGATACGACCCAAGCTGCGACCGGCGGCTTCCGGATTGACGGCTCCCAGGTCAAGCCGCTGACAGGCGCCAAGCTGATATCGGCTGCGGATGATCCCTTCCTTCACGACTTGATGGCGATGCACTGGCTGATGGCCCACGACACGGGTGCAGCTCAACCCGGCGTTTCGGACGACGCACCCGAGAACATTTACGCCCAGGTGAAAGTTGACGGCAAGGTGGTGGCGACGCTGTACAATGGCGGGTCCTCGACCATCACCAACGCAGCGGCCTCAGAGATCGGCAAGCTCGAGGATCCTCCCGGCCTGAGCGGACCGGATCTGGCGCAGTGGCGGGCCGACCAATACGCCGAGCGGCTTGGCGGCACCGTCGAGAAGGCACCGACCGCGATCACCCAATCGCAATGGACACCGCGTGAGGGCAGGTCCACGACCTATAGCCGCGAGCAACTCGACGCGGCGTTCCAGGCGATGCTGGCGGAGGGGCAAAGGGCGACCGCGCAGCAGCAAGCGCGCTATCTGGCGTCACGCGCGCAGGCGGGGATGAGTGCGGATCTCAGTGCGTGAGTGAAGAGACGATCTCTTGCTCCACCTACGGTGTCGTCCCGGCGAAGGCCGGGACCCATACCGCGTGATCTATCGATCGCGGAAAGTAGGCGTACCGAACAACTGGCCTTCGCCAAACTTCTCCCTGTGGTTATGGGTCCCGGCCTTCGCCGGGACGACAGGAGAATCTAATCCTCGACTCCGTACCGGTGCAGGTCATTGCCGTGCGTATCGAGCCACTTCTTGGCGCGCTCCATCGACGGGCAGACTTTTCCGCACACGCGCCAGAACCGCGCCGAGTGGTTCATCTCGACGAGATGGGCGACCTCGTGGGCGGCGAGATAGTCGAGCACGAAGGGTGGCGCGAGGATCAGGCGCCAGGAGAATGACAGCGAGCCCGCCGAGGTGCAGGAGCCCCAGCGGCTGGATTGGTCGCGGATCGACAGGCGTTTGACCCTGACACCGAGCTCGGCGGCATAGGCCTCCGCCGAGCGCTGCAGGTCGCGGCGCGCCTCGCGCTTGAGGAAGTCATGCACACGACGGTCGGCATGTTCGAGACCGCCGGCCACGCAGAGAATCTTTTCACCGCTGTCGCGCGTCTCGGTCCACACCGTGCCACGGGTGCCTGCGCGATGAACGATGCGATGGGGCGTGCCGCGAAGCGGTATCACTGTGCCAGGCTGGAACGGTGCAGCCTTCGGCAGACGGCCGAGACGTGCCGCGATCCACGCGCCGTGACGCGTCGCGAAGTCTTTTGCTTCGGCCAGCGTGCCGCGCGGCGGCATGGTGAGGATGGCTTCGCGATCACTCGGATGAATTCTGAGCGTGTAGCGGCGCGCGCGTCTGTGCCGGCGCAGCCGGATCGCAAAAAACTGCGATCCATGGGTGATGACGAGGGTCTTCGGTTCGTGGGGCCGCCGATAGAGGAGTGCGCGAGTGGCCATGTCTGTGAGTCCGGGGGGCAGGAGTTCGCCCGGATTCTGCCATAACCACCGCCAGGGAAAGCGCTCGGCGCAAAAACAAATCATTTGCCCAATATACAGGGGTTCTTCAGTCCGGGAGACCCTACAGACTGGGGTTGGAACCGGCTTTTTTCGCCCCCGCTGGACGCATGCGACACCCCCAAGGGGTGAGGGGTGACTCACTCCTATGACGCTACCTAAATACCGCGAATCTGGAGGGAACTTGCCCCCGCCGGAGGCTCCGGCAGGGGCGGAATTTTCGACGGGAAAGCCGAAATTCAGGATTATTCAGCCGCGAGAGCCTGCAACGAGCTCGGATTCGCAGCGGAGACCATGAAGTCGTGAATCCGCGGCACGATCTCGGACTTGAAACGCGATCCGTTGAACACGCCGTAATGTCCGACGCCCTTCTGGACGTAATGAACGCGGCGATGATCGGGGATCGAGCTGCACAGACCGTGCGTCGCTTCGGTCTGACCGAGACCTGAGATGTCGTCGTTCTCGCCTTCGACCGTCATCAACGCCACGCGCGTGACCTTGGAGGGATCGACAAGAGTTCCGCGATGGGTCATCTCGCCCTTCGGCAGCGAGTGCTTCACGAACACGGTGTCGACCGTCTGCAGGTAATATTCGGCCGAGAGGTCCATCACCGCGAGATATTCGTCGTAGAAGTCGCGATGCTTGTCGACGAGGTCGCCGTCGCCCTTCACCAGATTGGCGAACAGCTGCTTGTGAGCATCCATGTGCCGGTCGAGATTCATGCTGATGAAGCCGTTGAGCTGCAGGAATCCCGGATAGACGTCGCGCATCATGCCCGGATGCGGGAACGGCACCTTGGTGATGACGTGGTTGCGGAACCAGTCGATGCCGCGCTGCTGGGCGAGGTCGTTCACCCCGGTCGGATTACGGCGCGTATCGATCGGGCCGCCCATCAGCGTCATCGAGGTCGGCGCGAACGGATCGCGCCGCGCTTCCATGATCGAGACGGCCGCGACGACGGGAACGGAAGGCTGGCACACCGCCATGACATGGGTGTTGCCGCCGAGGACGTGCAGCATCTCGATGATGTAGTCGATGTAGTCGTCGAGATCGAAGCGCCCTTCGCTGAGCGGCACCATGCGGGCATCAGCCCAGTCGGTGATGTAGACCTCATGCGCCGGCAGGAAGGCCTCGACCGTGCCGCGCAGCAACGTCGCATAATGGCCGGACATCGGCGCCACGATCAGCACGCGCGGCTGCGGGCTGCGCAGCGGGCGGGTGAACTTGCGATCGAAGTAGAGCAGTCGGCAGAACGGCTTTTCCCAGACCGAACGGATCTCGACGGGGACGCGGATGCCGTTGACCTCGGTGTCGTCGAGGCCCCATTCCGGCTTGCCGTAGCGGCGCGTGGTGCGCTCGAACAATTCGCAGGCCGCGGCGACCGACTTGCCGACCTCGGTACGGGCCCAGGGATTGAGGGGATTCTGAAACAGCAGCTTGGTCGCGTCGGTGACTGCACGGGCCGGATTGAGAGAGGCGTGGGCCATCTCGTACATCCAGTACATCGGCGTCGTCAGGACCGGACTGCCTTCTGCAGCCAGGGGCGGGGCGCCGCCAAACTCACCAATAGGCATCGCTATTATCCTCTTCGCATCGCAGCATACTGCCGAATGCGTAATATTGCGTCAATGCATGGTTCCGTACATCTACGGAGCGCAGACGGCTAAATCAGCCTGAATCCACGAGAAAGTGACGTTATTCACCGCCCGAGAGCAGCGAGCCGTGCTTTTTGGCGCTGCGCAAAAGGGCAAGGAATGCCCCAAAAGAAGCAACCAGAAGTACAGCATTGATGACCAACGCCTCCAGCATCAGATCGATCCTGAAGGTGTTCTCGATCAGCAGCGCGCGCATCCCCTCGAACACATAGGTCGGCGGCAGCGCCCAGGCGACATACTGCAGCCAGGCCGGCAGCACGCTGACGGGATAGTAGATGCAGGCGAGCGGCATGATCGCGAACATCAAGGTCCAGACGATGCTCTCGGCACCCAGGCCGTGCCGCAGCACCAGCCCCGAGACGAAGATGCCGACCGACCAGCTGGTGAAGATCAGATTGCAGAAGAAGGCGATCAGCGGCAGGCCGAGCGCATAAACGTTGAAGTGAAACAGGAACAGCGCGAGCAGCGTCATCGGGACGATGCCGATGGCGAGCCGGATCAGGCTCATGACCGTCAGCGACAGCAGAAACTCGATGGGCTTCAAGGGGCTCATCATGAGATTGCCGAGGTTGCGCGCCCACATCTCCTCCAGGAACGAGATGGAGAAGCCGAGCTGGCCGCGGAACAGGATGTCCCAGAGGATGACGGCGCCGATCAGCGTGCCGCCGGCCCGCGCGAAGAAGCTGGCGTTTTCCGCGATGTAATACTGGATGAAGCCCCAGGTGATGACCTGCAGCGCCGGCCAATACAGGAGCTCGAGCAGCCGCGGCCAGGACGACAGCAGCAGGTACCAGTAGCGCAGGATCATCGCGCCGATGCGGTGGGGCGAGATGCCGCGGTGGAGGGAGAGCTCGGTCATGGCGCCCTCCCGCTGTCATCCCGGGGCGCGACATAGTCGCGAGCCCGGGATCCATAACCACAGGATTGAATTTGGCGAAGGCTCGGAGTTGACCGTCTCGCGTCACAACCGCAGCCTGTGGTTATGGATTCCGGGCTCGCGCTCCGCGCGCCCCGGAATGACGGGGCTCCACCCGGGCTACGGCAGCTACGATTACAGCTAAGCCTCATCTTGCCGCCTCCTTCGCACCGTTCACCCGGCCGCGTGCGACGTCGAGAAACACCTCCTCCAGGGTGGTGCGGTTGTAGCGCGTCATGATGGCCGCAGGCGTGTCGTCGTCCTCGATGCGGCCGCGCTTCATGATGATGACGCGGTCGCAGAGCCGCTCGACCTCGAGCATGTTGTGCGAGGCCAGCAGGATGGTGGCGTTGTTCTGCTTGCGATAGCGCTCCATATGCGCCCGGACCCAGTCGGCCGTGTCAGGATCGAGCGAGGCCGTCGGCTCGTCCAGCAGGAGCAGCTCGGGCTGGTTGATCAGCGCTTTCGCGAGAGCAACGCGGGTCTTCTGGCCGGCCGAGAGCTTGCCGTTGGCGCGGTCGATGAAATCGGTGAGGTCGAGATCGTCGGCGAGCTCCGCAATGCGGTCGGACAGATTCTTGACCGCATAGAGCTTGCCGAAGATGGTGAGGTTCTGCCGCACCGTAAGCCGCATCGGCATGTCGACATAGGGGCTCTCGAAATTCATCCGCCCCAGCACGGCAGCGCTCTCCTCGGGCATGCGATGCCCGAGCACCTGCACGCGGCCGGCGGTCGGCAGCACCAGGCCCATGATCATCGCGATGGTCGTGGTCTTGCCGGCGCCGTTGCCGCCCAGGAGCCCGGTGATGCTGCCGCGCGGCAGCGAAAAGGAGATGTCGTCGACGGCGCGGGTCTGCTTGTAGACCTTGACGAGGTGATCGACCGCAATCGCCGCGGAGGAAACGTGCTCCGCGACAGTCGGCCGACTTGAAGCCTTGTCATTCTCGGTCATGCTGGGCCGTTCTTCTGCTATTGCAGCTGATAGCGCAAGGCTTGTAATCGGGGTGGTTCCGTGAGCCCAGCGTTTGTGATCGAGAAGGCACCGCCACATTGGCCGATATGACCGAAATTGCCGCATCCGACTTCCGCCACGCGCAGCGGCACATCCGCCTCGACACCATTCTGCGGCTGCGCTGGCTCGCGGTGCTGGGCCAGCTCGCTGCGATCTTCATCGTGGCGCAGGGGCTGGAGTTCAACGTCGAGATCGTCCCCTGCGTCAGCATCATCGCGCTGTCGGCCGCGCTCAATCTGGGCCTCCAGACCGCTGCAAATCCGATGCAGCGGCTGGAGCCGATGCAGGCGGCCGGCCTGCTGGCGCTGAACATCGTGGAGCTGGCGGGGCTGTTGTTCTTCACAGGCGGACTGCAGAACCCGTTCTCGTTCCTGTTTCTCGCGCCCGTGCTGATCTCGGCGACGGCGCTGCCGGCCCGCTTCACCTTCGGCCTCGGCCTGCTCGCCGTCGCCTGCGCCTCGGTGCTGTTCTTCTTCCACCTGCCGCTGCCCTGGGATTCCGACGATCCGCTGGTGCTGCCGCCGATCTATCTCGTCGGCGTCTGGCTCTCGATCGTGCTCGCGATCGGCGTCACCAGCCTCTACTCGTTCCAGGTGACCGAGGAGGCGCGCAAGCTCGCGGACGCGCTGGCCGCGACCGAGCTGGTGCTGACGCGCGAGCAGCATCTGACCCAGCTCGACGGCCTCGCCGCCGCGGCCGCGCACGAGCTCGGCACGCCGCTCGCGACCATCTTCCTGATCTCGCGCGAGCTGGAAAAGACGGTGAAGGATCCGATCTTTGCCGCAGACCTGAAGACGCTGCGCGAGCAGACCCAGCGCTGCCGCGACATCCTCAGCAAGATCACCCAGCTCTCCTCCACCGGCGCACCGTTCGACCGCATGAAGCTCTCGGAGCTGATCGAGGAGGTGGTGGCTCCGCACCGCGATTTCGGCGTCGACATCAAGGTGCGGATCGCAGTGGCCGCGGCCGCCGAGCCGGTCGGCTCTCGCAACCCGGCGATCCTCTACGGATTCGGCAACATCGTCGAGAATGCCGTCGATTTCGCCCACACCACCGTCGAGGTGAACGCCTGGTGGAACAAGGACACGATCGAGCTCCTGATCTCCGACGACGGCCCGGGTATTCCGCCGGACATCCTCAACCGGATCGGCGAGCCGTATCTGTCGCGGCGACGCACCCAGGATGACGGCGGCGGCGAGCGGCGCGGCCTCGGCCTCGGCGTGTTCATCGCACGCACCCTGCTCGAGCGCACCGGCGCCAAGGTCTCGTTTACCAACCGGATCTTCCCGGAACACGGCGCGGTGGTGCACATCACGTGGCCCAGGCCGCGTTTTGAGGCTATCGAGACGCTCGAAGAAACAATAGGATAGACCGCGACCTTGCGTCGCACAAAAGGGCCGATCGACCATTGGCGGCCTTGGCACCGCCCGATTGCGAGGCCATATGTAAACGCGCTGGAGAGAGGACAACACCTTGAACGCCATCGCCGAACTGAATGAACAGGCCGACCGCTCGCTTCTCATCGTGGAGGACGACAAGCCGTTTCTGGAGCGCTTGTCGCGCGCGATGGAGACCCGCGGCTTTTCGGTGACGTCGTGCGACACCGTCTCGGACGGTCTCGCGCAGATCGGCAAGGCAGCACCCGCATTCGCGGTTGTCGACTTGCGGCTCGGTGACGGCAATGGTCTCGACGTGGTCTCGGCGCTGAAGAAGAAGCGCCCCGACGCACGCGCGATCGTGCTGACCGGCTATGGCAACATCGCCACCGCCGTGACCGCGGTGAAGATGGGCGCGATCGATTATCTCTCGAAGCCTGCGGATGCCGACGACGTCGTCGCGGCACTGCTCTCGACCAGCGCGGAGAAGTCCGAGCTGCCGACCAACCCGATGTCCGCCGACCGCGTGCGCTGGGAGCACATCCAGCGCATCTACGAGATGTGCAACCGCAACGTCTCGGAAACGGCGCGCCGGCTCAACATGCACCGGCGCACGCTGCAACGTATTTTGGCCAAGCGCGCGCCAAGGTAAAGGTGCCGTAGGGTGGGTAGAGCGTAGCGAAACCCACCTTCTCCTTCGCAGCTTTTACCGGAAGTGATGGGTTTCGCTTCGCTCTACCCATCCTACGGATTCATTCCCAGAAATCCGCGTGTCCCTGCGGATCGACCAGGCGGTTGATCCTAAGCGCCGCCGCCATCGCGAAGCGCACCGTCATCTGCTTGCGCGTGGCGGCGGCGAGCTTGTGCTCGGGCGCCTCGCAATGCATGTGCGCGCCGTAGGCGTCGGCGATGATCAGGCCGGTGTCTTCAGGAAAAATCTCGCAGGGCAGATCCTGCGTGAAGGCGAAGAACAGCCGGTCGCAATGGGCACGGTATTCGTGCCATTTCTGGTCGGCGCGCAAATCCTCGACCGAGGATTTGATCTCGACGATCCAGATCTCGCCGCGCTCGTTCAGCGCCACGAGATCCGCGCGCCGGCCCGAGGGCAGCGGCAATTCGCTGATGCAGGTGAAGCCGAGCGAACGTAACAGCCGCGCCGTGCCGCGCGCGATCGCGAGCGCCGTTTCCGACTGGCGGCGATCCGGCGGCGGCACGAGGGCGATGCGGGCGGTGTTGTCCATGGGGGAAGGATAGCCGATTCCGTAAGGGGCGGACACTCTCTCCGCCCGTCATTCCGGGGCGCGCCACTTGGCGCGAGCCCGGAATCCATAACCACAGGGAGCGGTTGCGGCACGAGCCGGCAACTCCGAGTCATCGCAAAACTACTCCCTTTGGCTATGGGTCCCGGGCTCGCGACTACGTCGCGCCCCGGGACGACAGTGGTGTAGGGCGCGGGAACCTCCCCTTCCCCACGCACTTATCACGCAGCCGCCGTACCTCGGCGGAACCACCGGCTGCGCGCGCATGATCGACGATCTCTGGTACAAGAACGGCGTGATCTATTGCCTCTCCGTCGGCTCCTATATGGACTCCAACGGCGACGGCGTCGGCGACTTCAAGGGCCTCTTGCGCCGGCTCGATTATCTGCACGGCCTCGGCATCACCACGATCTGGCTGATGCCGTTCCAGACCTCGCCCGGCCGCGACGATGGCTACGACATCGCCGATTATTACAGCGTCGATTCCCGCTATGGCACGCTCGGCGATTTCGTCGAGTTCGCCCACGGCTGCAAGCAGCGCGGCATCCGAATCATCATCGACCTCGTCGTCAACCACACCTCCGACCAGCATCACTGGTTCAAGGAGGCTCGGCGCGACAAGAGCTCGCCCTATCGCGACTGGTATGTCTGGTCCGACAAGAAGCCGGCCGGCGCCAACAAGGGCATGGTGTTTCCCGGCGTGCAGAAATCGACCTGGACGCGCGACAAGGAAGCGGGCGCGTATTACTTCCATCGCTTCTACGATTTCCAGCCCGATCTCAACACGTCGAATCCGCACGTGCAGGCCGAGATCCTCAAGATCATGGGCTTCTGGATCCAGCTCGGCGTCTCCGGCTTCCGCATGGACGCCGTGCCCTTCATCATCGCAACCAAGGGCGCGAAGGTGAAGAAGCCGGTCGAGCAATACGAGATGCTGCGCGCCTTCCGCGAATTCCTGCAATGGCGGCAGGGCGACGCGATCATCCTCGCTGAAGCCAATGTGCTGCCGAAAACCGACATGGAATATTTCGGCCGCGATGCCGACCGCATGCACATGATGTTCAACTTCCACGTCAACCAGCACCTGTTCTATGCGCTCGCGTCCGCGGATTCCCGTCCGCTGGCCAAGGCGCTGAAAGCAACGAAACCGCGGCCCGCCTCGGCGCAATGGGGCCTGTTCCTGCGCAATCACGACGAGCTCGATCTCGGCAGGCTGACCAAGGCGCAGCGCGACACGGTGTTCAAATGCTTCGGTCCCGACAAGGACATGCAGCTCTACGACCGCGGCATCCGCCGCCGCCTCGCGCCGATGCTGGGCGGCGACCGGCGGCGGCTCGAGCTCGCCTACAGCCTGATGTGCACGCTGCCGGGAACGCCCGTGATCCGTTACGGCGACGAGATCGCGATGGGCGACGATCTCTCGCAGCCCGAGCGCAATTGCGCGCGCACGCCGATGCAATGGTCGACCGAGCCGCATGGCGGCTTCACCAAGAGCGACAAGCCGGCCTGCCCTGTCATCGACGGGGGACCTTACGGCTTTCCACACGTCAACGTCGCCAAGCAGCGGCGCGATCCCAACTCCATGCTGAACTGGACCGAGCGCATCGTCCGCATGCGGAAGGAAGTGCCGGAGGTCGGCTGGGGCGATTTCACGGTGATTCCCGTTCGCGATCCCGCGGTCTTCATCATGCGCTACGACTGGCGCAACAATTCCGTGCTGTTCGTGCACAATCTCGACGAGAAGCCGCGCGAGATCGCGTTCTCGGCGGGACTATCAGGCGAGACCGGCGCGCACCTCATCAATCTGCTCGCGGAAGACCACAGCCACGCCGACAAGCGCGGCCAGCACCGCGTCGTGCTGGAGCCCTATGGCTATCGCTGGTACCGCGTCGGCGGGCTGGATTATCTGCTGAAGCGAAGCGATATCGACGAAGCGACGGTGCGGGGGAAGAAACATCCGGGGTGATGACGCTGCGTGCATCGCTGTAGTCACATCCTCCACTGTCGTCCCCGCGAAGGCGGGGACCCATAACCACAGGGAGTTGTTTGAGGCACAAGCGGTCACTCCGAGTCTTCGCCAAACTACTCCCTGTGGTTATGGGTCCCGGGCTCGCGACTGCGTCGCGCCCCGGGACGACGGCTATGGCGACCGCACCACCACCCCCTCATTCCCGCGCAGATCCAGCACACCCTCCAGCCGCTCGCCCTCGCGATCCAGAAACGTCGAAATCAAAATCTCGCTGCCGAACCTTATCGCACTCGTCGTCACCGCGATCGGCTCCGGCCCCAGATTGAGCGCCACGATCACCGCCCTGTCTCCGGCTACGCGGCGATAGATCAGGAGATCGCCTTGCGCCGCGATCGGATGATAGTCGCCGGCGACCAGCGGCGGGCAATCCCTCCGCAACGCGATCAGGCGCTTGTAGAGGCACAGAATCGAGCGCGGATCGGATTCGAGATTGGCGACGTTCTCGCGGATATGATCCTCGGGCAGCGGCAGCCACGGCCTCACCTCCGAGAAGCCGGCGAAGTTGGACGAGTCCCACTGCATCGGCGTGCGGCAGCCGTCGCGGCCAACACCGATGCCGGGCACGTTCTTCTCGAAGGGATCGCGCACGTCCTCCGGCGCGATCGCGAGCTGATGCATGCCGATCTCGTCGCCATAGTAAAGCGTCGGCGTGCCGCGCAAGGTCAGCAGCAGCATGGCGGCGACGCGGGCCTGCTCGGAACCGACCCGGCTCGCCACGCGCGGGCGATCGTGATTGCCGAGCACCCAGTTCGGCCAGGCCCTCTTCGGCAGCGCCTTCTCGTAATCCTCGATGATCGTCTCGATCGAGCGCGCGCTCCAGAAAGTCGCGAGCAGCGCGAAATTGAACGGCATCTGCGCACCGGTGAGGTCGTTGCCGTAATAGGCCATCAGGCGGTGCAGCGGCAGATAGATCTCGCCGATCAAGACGCGCGCGCGATATGCATCGGTGACGCGCCGCATCTCGGCGATGACGTCATGCACCTCGTCCTGGTCGGTGGAATATTGCGTGAGGATCTTCTCGTTCGGCGGCCGGCCCTCGACATAATGCGGGTTCGGCGGATTGTCGCGGAATTCGGCGTCCTTGATCAGGTGCCAGATCACGTCGACGCGAAAGCCGTCGACGCCCTTCTCCAGCCAGAACCGCATCACGTCGTAGATCGCGGCGCGGACATCGGGATTGCGCCAGTTGAGGTCGGGCTGCTGGGCGAGGAAGGCGTGGTAGTAATACTGGCCCGTGGTCTCGTCGAAAGCCCACGCGCTGCCGCCGAACTCGGAGAGCCAGTTGTTCGGCGCGCTGCCGTCCGGCTTCGGGTCGCGCCAGATGTACCAGTCGCGCTTGGGATTGTCGCGCGAGGCGCGGCTCTCGACGAACCAGGGATGCTGGCTTGATGTGTGGTTCGGCACGAGGTCGAGGATCAGCTTCAGGCCGTTGTCATGGGCGGCTGCGAGCAGCGCGTCGAAATCCGCCATCGTGCCGAACAGCGGCTCGATGCCGGTATAGTCGGAGATGTCGTAGCCGAAATCGGCCATCGGCGAGGGGAAGATCGGCGACAGCCAGATCGCGTCGACGCCAAGCGATTTCACATAAGCCAGCCGCTTCAGGATGCCGGCGAGGTCGCCGACGCCGTCACCATCTGAGTCCTGAAAGGAACGCGGATAGATCTGATAGAAGATGCCGTCGCGCCACCAATTGTCATCGCTCTGAGCCAAGATCGTCCCCCCGAATGTCCTTCGCGCGGACAGCAACGCCGGATCGCGCCAACGGTTCACGAGAAGGGGACAAACGAACAGGGCTTTGGGACGGCGATGTGACGCGTGCAGCGCGGCAGGCGTCGTCTGACGCCGCAGCCCCGGGGTTCCCCGGGAAACGCCGCAATTTCGCGCCAGTTGCGCCTACGTTCCGGCCACAACCCACCGCGATGCCAGTGGAACCTTGGTTCCGAGGGACGAAACCACTGGAGGGACCCATGAGGTCACGCATCACACTGTGCTCGCTCGCCTTCGCTCTCGCCACCCTGCCGCTCTCGACCTCTCCTGCCTTAGCCAAGCCGACCGTCGAGGTCGCCTTCGTGCTCGACACCACGGGCTCGATGGCGCGCCTCATCGAGGGCGCCAAGCGAAAAATCTGGTCGATCGCCACGACGATCGTCGATTCCAATCCGGACGCCGATATCCGCATGGGCCTCGTCGCCTATCGCGACATCGGTGACGATTACGTGACGTCGAAGATCGAGCTGACCCGCGACATTCAGGATCTCTACGCCAATCTCCTGGAGTTGAAGGCGCGCGGCGGCGGCGACTGGCCGGAAAGCGTCAACGAGGCGCTCGATGTTGCCGTCAACAAGCTGCAATGGACGACGGGCAGCGACGTCAGGCACATCGTGTTTCTGGTCGGCGATGCGCCGCCGCACATGGACTATGCGCAGGACACCAAATATCCGACGACGCTCGCGGTCGCCAAGCAGAAGGACATCATCGTCAATGCCGTGCTCGCCGGCGATGCCCGCGACACCGAGCGGGTGTGGCGTGACATCGCGCAGATCGGCAACGGCCGCTTCATCCCGATTCCGCAGGACGGCGGGCAGATCGTCATCATCGAGACCCCGTACGACCAGGACATCATCATCCTGCAGCAGCAGCTCAACGGCACGGTGATCCCCTATGGCCCGCGCGAGCGGCAGAAGCATACCGAGCTGAAGATGCGGCAGTCGGCCAGCGTGGCGGCCTCTGCACCGTCAACGGCCGCCGACATGGCGAGCTATATCGGCAAGCGATCCGCATCGACCGCGGAAGCCGTGACCGGCGGCGGCGATCTCGTCGCCGACGCCGCCAAGGGCAGGACAAGCGTTACCGCGGTCGCAGAAGCCGACCTGCCCGAGAATCTGCGCGCGATGAAACCGGAGCAGCGCGAGGCCGAGGTATCCAAGCAGATCGAGCAGCGAAGGGCGCTGAACGAGAAGCTCGCTGCGCTGGTCGCCAAGCGTGACAAGTACATCGGCGATCAGGCGGTGAAGTCACCGAAGACGTCGTCCTTCGACGGGGTCGTGCAGGAGACGTTGAAGGCGCAGATCAAGCGGTAACAGCGGCGCTCCGGGGACGGCCTGCCGTTCCCTCGGGGCGGTCTGCCGTTCCCTCGGGGACGGTCTGCCGTTCCCCGGCGGGCGCGCACGACTATTTTGCTTGGCGCCGCAGCAAAAATCGGCATTGTGGCGCCATGACCGAGCAAAATGACACCCAAGATTCCTCGCAGGACTCCTCGCAGGCCAAGGCGGGCGCGATCATCGTTCCCGTGACGCTGTTCGAGCAGAACTGCACCATCATCTGGGACGAGCCTAGCAAGAAGGCCGTGGTGATCGATCCCGGCGGCGACGTGCCGAAGATCCTGGATGCGATCAAGCAGACCGGCGTCACCGTGGAGAAGATCTGGCTGACCCACGGCCATATCGACCATGTCGGCGGCGCGGCGGACCTGCGCGACGCGCTGAAGGTGCCGATCGAGGGGCCGCATCAGGCCGACAAGTTCCTGCTCGACAACGTGGTCGAGAGCGGCGCGCGCTTCGGCATGACGGGCGTGCGCAATTTCGCGCCGGACCGCTGGCTCGAGGAAGGCGAGAGCGTGTCGATCGGCGGCCTGTCGTTCGACATCCTGCACTGCCCCGGCCACTCGCCGGGCAGCGTGGTGTTCTTCAACAAGGATCTGCGTTTCGCCCATGTCGGCGACGTCTTGTTCGCGGGCTCGGTGGGACGCACGGACCTGCCCGGCGGCAGTCACGCGACGCTGATCAACTCGATACTGACAAAATTGCTGCCGCTCGGCGACGACGTCGGCTTCATCTGCGGCCACGGAGCCGGCTCGAGCATCGGCCAGGAGCGGATGACCAATCCGTTCATCACCGGCGAGATGTAGCTTTTTACTCAGCGGCGTCTGCGAGCGCCGCTGTCTCGCCGAGGTTTCGTTCACCCCATTCGCGGATCGCTGCGACCACGGGGACGAAGCTCCTACCCTTCCGCGTCAGGCGATACTCCACCTTCGGCGGCACCTCGCCAAAATCCTTGCGGTCGATCAGGCCGCTCATCGTCAGCGCCTTCAATTCGCGGCTGAGCACGCGCGGGGTGATCTCGGCACTGCCTTCAGCGCCGCGCAGCAGGCCGCTCCTGATCTCGCCGTAGCGGCGCGGGCCGTCCTTGAGATCCCAGACGATGCGCAGCTTGTACTTGCCGCTGATCATCTTCTGAAACGCCGCGACCGGACAGGCGCGCGACGGGATCGCTCTTGCCTTCGCCATGTCGTCTCCTCCATGCGCCAGCCAAGCCAGATGCGAGGATAGGATCGATCGCGAAAAAGTCCATACTATCAATTTTGTCCATACTTGCGAGAACGCGCGCAAGGCGCAGATGATGACGCACATGACGAACAGGGAGCGTCACATGAAGCACTTCATGATCAGATACCAGTTCAAGAACGGTACGACGGAGGAATGGCACCGGGAGATCGGCCGCTTCATCAAGGCGATCGACGGCGATCCGGAGTTGAAGGGGCGGATCGGCTATCGCGTCCTGAAGGCCCGCGACGACGGCAGCTATTTCCACCTCGCCAGCGTCAGCGACGATGCAGCGCAGAAGGCTTTGCAATCGCGCGACTTCTTCAGGGCCTATCAGGAGACGACGCGGAAAGTCGCCGGCGGCGAGGTGACGGTGACGCCGATCGAGGTGATCGATCAGACGGCAGCTTCGCTGAGCTGAAGCGACGGGGTCGCCACAAATTCAACTGTCGTCCCGGCGAAGGCCGGGATCCATACCGCGGAATCTATCGTTGCGATCGATCGAAGTCCCGAAACAACGAGTCTTCGCCAAACTTCTTCTGCGGAGTATGGGTCCCGGCCTTCGCCGGGACGACAGAGAAGCTACTTCATCAATCCCGCCGCCGTCAGGGCGCGCGTGATGATCTGGCCGAGATCGAAGCCGCGGGATGCCTCCTGCTTCGGCTCGGCCGCTTCTTCGGCGACCTTCGCGCGGATCGAGCGGGCGAGATGCGGTGCGGGTGAGCGCGCCGGAGCGGCTTTTGCCGGAGTAGCAGGCTTCGCCGCCTTCTTCGCCTCCGCGATCCAGCCGGTCAGGCCGAAGAACTTTGCGATGTGATAGGACGAGGAGATGCCGGCCTCGATCAGGAACGCGCCCTCCATGCCGTAGCGCTGGTCGTTGTCGGCCAGCCCAAGCGGCGTGCCGTGGGCCATGTCGGTGATGGCGTAGGACTCGACCAGCGTCTCGCCGTCCTTGTTCCACCAGGCCTGGCGCGGATAGCCATCGACATTGGTCTCGGCCATCGGCACGGCGGGCAGATCGTGCAGGTCGAGCCATTGCTTGACGATCTCGTTGGCATTGCCGGGGTTGACCGTGCGGTCAGCGCTGCCGTGCCACACCGAGATCCTCGGCCAGGGACCGCGATGGTTCGAGGCGCGCCGCACGAAATCGCCGAGCTCGCGATCGGGCCTCTGCGGCGAATAAAACATGCCGTCCAGCGCCTCGCGCAGATTCGACGCGATGCCGTAAGGCAATCCGGCGATGATCGCGCCAGCCGCAAAGACTTCCGGATAGGTCGCGAGCATCACCGACGTCATGCCGCCACCAGCGGAGAGGCCGGTGATGAAGATGCGCCTGGGATCGATGCGATGTGCATCGGCCATATGCGCGATCATCTCGCGGATCGAGCGCGCTTCGCCGCTGTCCCGCGCGGTGTCTTCCGGATTGAACCAGTTGAAGCAGGTGTTGCCGTTGTTGACGCGCTGCTGCTCGGGCATCAGCAGCGCGAAGCCGTAATGCCGCGCGAGCGTCGACCAGCCGGCACCGAGATCGTAACCCGCCGCCGTCTGTCCGCAGCCGTGCAGCACGACGACCAGCGCGCGCGGCTTCTGCAGCTGCGCCGGCACGAACGCGAACATGCGCAAGGCTCCGGGATTGTCGCCGAAGCCCGTGACCTCTTCCAGCGGGCTGGATGAATCAGGGCTCCGGCCGAACTCGGCAAGGCGCAGACCGTCCAGCTTCGGCAGACGTCTCAACAAATCGACATTTCTTGCTAACGACACGGCAATTTCCTGGTGGGCGACGTTCAACGTACAGCCCAACCAGATAGTTGCTGCATCGCGAAA
Organism: Bradyrhizobium huanghuaihaiense; assembly: GCF_025200885.1. Classification (NCBI taxonomy): domain Bacteria; kingdom Pseudomonadati; phylum Pseudomonadota; class Alphaproteobacteria; order Hyphomicrobiales; family Nitrobacteraceae; genus Bradyrhizobium; species Bradyrhizobium huanghuaihaiense. The sequence goes on from NZ_CP104172.1 coordinate 9,556,113, forward strand.
TAAAAAGGCCGTGTGCTGTCGATCTCGCGAAAATCACTGGAAATTCAGCAGAAATCCGCACGCATTAACCGCAATGCTTCAACTTGATGCAGATGCGCGGCGCATCCACGTCAGAAATACGGTGCAGATCATGATTAACGTCACAAACAGCGCGAGCGAGACGAGAAATCCTGCGCGCGCTGATTGCAATGATTCGATCGCGAAGAATACCGCGCCGATTGCGGCCACTCCGGCCGCATTTCCGATCTGTGCGGTCGTGCCGTACATGCCGGAGGCCGAGCCTGCGGCGACAGGTTTGACAGTCGAGAGCACCGCGCCTGATAACGGCGCCATCACCAGCCCCTGCCCGTAACCGAAGATGCTCATGGTGAGCGCCAGTGCGAGCAGCGACGGCGTGTCAACATAGAGCACAAGAAGCGCGAGCGCGCCGAGGCCTGCGATCTGCAACGCGCAGCCTTCGATCAGCACCTTGGTGCCGCGATGCCGCGCCCTCGCGCCGCTGTGACGCGAGGCCACGACGAAGGCGATGGCAAGTGGGATGCAAACCATACCGGCCGCAAGCGGCGGAATCTTCAGGCCGCGCTGCATGAACAGCGTCATGACAAGATAGAACGAGAGATTGGCGAGAAAGAAAAAGAACGCCGCGCCAAGGCCGCGCAGGAAGGCGGCGTCCGTCAGCAGCGTCAGATCGATCAATGGCATGCCGCCGGCTCGCGCGACCGCATGTTCGAGCTTGAGGAATGCCACGAGAATCGTCCCGCCGATCACCATTATGACCCACAGCCACGGCGCCCAACCGACATCATGGCCGAACAGCAGCGGCCCGATCAGGCACAGCAATCCCGCGAACAACACCACGCTGCCCTTGACGTCGAGCCTGGTCCCGGCCCGTCGCGGCACCGACGGCATGATGCGCCAGGCGGCCGCGGCGATGACGAGGCCAAAGGGAACGTTGACGAAGAACACCGACCGCCAGCCGGTGCCGGCGAGATCGAGCGACACGAGAACGCCGCCGAGCAGGAAGCCCGCGGCGCCCGCAAGCCCGAGCACGATACCGTAGACGGCGAAGGCGCGGCTGCGCGTCTCGTCGGTGAACAAAAGATGCAACGTCGCCAGCACCTGCGGCACCATCAGCGCTGCGGTCGCGCCCTGCGCCAGCCGCGCGACGATGAGCTCGACGCCGGATTGTGCGAGCCCGCACCACAGCGAGGTCGCCGTGAAGCCGAGTACGCCGACCAGGAAGACAGTCTTGGTGCCGTGGATGTCGCCGAGCCGGCCGCCGGTGATGACCAACGTGGCATAGGCGATCAGATAGATCGCGATGACGGATTCGATCTGCGCCGGCGACGCCTTCAGATCCACCGCGATGGTGGGGATCGCGACATTCACGATGAAGGCATCGACGCCGAACATGAACTGGGCGGCGACGACGATGGCCAGCACCCACCAGCGCCGGGTCGAATCGATTGGCTTTGTGACGGTTTGATGCATTTTCGCGCGAACCTTCGGCGATTTATTTGCGCGCAAGCCTCGCAAATCGCGGTCATCCGCGCGATTACCTCGGAGGTAGGACTTGTCGCTTTGGCCCGATTGCTGCATGTCGGTTCCCGCTGGATTGCAGGGGTTCGGAAGTCTTCCGATGTACGACTACGACATGGTGGTGATCGGCTCGGGCCCGTCGGGGCGCCGGGCCGCGGTGCAATGTGCCAAGCTCGGCAAGTCCGTGCTGGTGGTGGAGAAAGGCCGGCGGGTCGGCGGCGTCTCCGTCCACACCGGCACCATCCCCTCGAAGACGCTGCGCGAAACCGTGCTGAACCTGTCCGGCTGGCGCGAGCGCGGCTTTTACGGCCGCTCCTATCGGGTGAAGCAGGACATCGCGGCCAGCGACCTGATGACCCGGCTGCAGAAGACGCTCGATCACGAGGTCGAGGTGCTCGAGCATCAGTTCAGCCGCAACCTCGTCCGCACCGCCAATGGCGAGGCGCGCCTGGTCTCGCCGCATGAGGTCGAGATCACGAGCTCAATCGGCGAGACCAAGGTGGTGTCCGCCGCCTTCATCCTGATCGCCTGCGGCACACGCCCGTTCCGTCCCGACTACGTGCCCTTCGACGGCACCACTGTGCTCGACAGCGATGAGATCATCGAGCTGCCGAAACTGCCGCGCAGCCTCGCCGTGATCGGCGCCGGCGTGATCGGCGTCGAATATGCCACCATCTTCAGCGCACTCGACGTGCCCGTGACCCTGATCGAGCCGCGGCCGACCTTCCTCGATTTCATCGACAAGGAATTGATCGACGAGTTCATGCACGAGCTGCGCGACCGCAATGTCGCGCTGCGGCTCGGCTCCAAGGTGACGTCGATCGAGAAGAATGCGCAGGGCCATATCGTCACGCATCTGTCGGACGGACGGCACGTCACCACGGAGATGCTGCTGTTCGCGGCGGGCCGCGTCGGCGCCACCGACCGGCTCAACCTCGAGGCCGCCGGCATCGCGGTCGACCATCGCGGCCGCATCACGGTCGATCCCGTGACCTTGCAGACCAGCGTGCCGCACATCTATGCCGCCGGCGACGTGATCGGCTTTCCGAGCCTTGCCTCGACGTCGATGGAGCAGGGCCGCGTCGCGGCCTGCCATGCGCTCGGCATGGAGCCGTTGGCGCCGCCGGAATTCTTTCCCTATGGCATCTATTCGGTGCCGGAGATCTCGACCGCCGGCCTCACCGAGGAAGAGGTGCGCACGCGCGGCATTCCCTACGAGGTCGGCATCGCCCGCTTCCGCGAGACCTCGCGCGGCCACATCATGGGGCTGAACAGCGGCATGATGAAGATGATCTTCTCGACCAAGACGCGCCGCCTGCTCGGCGTGCATATTCTGGGCGAAGGCGCCACCGAGCTGATCCATATCGGTCAGGCCGTCCTGAACCTCAAGGGTACGATCGACTATTTCATCCAGAACACGTTCAACTATCCGACGCTGGCCGAGGCCTACAAGATCGCCGGCCTCGATGCATGGAACAGGATGACGCGGTAGCTTCGGGTTTTCGCCTCTCCCCGCGCGCGGGGAAAGGCCCGAATTCAAACGCAGTTTGAATTCCGGGTGAGGGGGACTCTCCGCGAGTCGCGCTGTCCATTGGAACGTCGCCCCCCTCAGCACGTCATTGCGAGCGCAGCGAAGCAATCCAGAATCCCTCCGCGGAAAGACTCTGGATTGCTTCGCTGCGCTCGCAATGACGGTGTTGGGGCTGTCTCGAAACCGAACTACCTCCGTCCCCGCGGAGACTCCCCTCACCCCAACCCTCCCCCCGTAAGAACGGGGAGAGGGAGAAGCGGCAACGTCAGCACATAGCTGCATTCCGCTGCGCGGGACATCGCGTGATTGCGTTCGCTGGTCCCAGCACGTAGCTTCACCGTCTCAACAAACAGAAAATTCAGCCGGAGAGAACGCCATGGCGCGCCTGAAGTTCGGAGCCTTCCTTGCCCCGCATCACCCGATCGGGGAGCATCCGATGCTGCAGTTCCGGCGCGATCTCGACCTCGTCGAGCAGCTGGACGCGCTCGGCTATGACGAGTTCTGGTGCGGCGAGCATCATTCCTCCGGATGGGAGATGATCGCTTCGCCCGAGATGTTCCTGGCGGCCGCCGGCGAGCGCACCAAGCGGATCAAGCTCGGCACCGGCGTCATCTCGCTGCCCTATCACCATCCCTTCAACGTCGCCCAGCGCATGGTCCAGCTCGACCACATGACCGGCGGCCGTGCCATCTTCGGCTCAGGTCCCGGCGCGCTCGCCTCGGACGCGCACACGCTCGGCATCGACCCGATGACGCAGCGCGACCGCCAGGACGAGGCGATCGGCGTGATCCGCCGCCTGTTCAACGGCGAGCGGGTCACGGCGAAGAGCGACTGGTTCACCATGAACGACGCCGCGCTGCAGATCCTGCCCTTGCAGGAGGAGATGCCGTTCGTGGTGGCCTCGCAGATCTCGCCGTCGGGCATGACGCTCGCCGGCAAATACGGCATCGGCATCATCTCGCTGGGCTCGATGACGACGCAGGGCCTGATGTCGCTGCAGCAGCAATGGCAGTTCGCCGAGGACGCCGCCAAGAAGCACGGCACGAAGGTCAACCGCGCCGACTGGCGCGTGCTGCTGACCTTCCATATCGCCGAGACCCGCGAGCAGGCCCGCAAGGAGGCCGGCGCCGGGCTGATGCGCTGGCACAACGAATATAATGTCGGCACGCTGCAACGGCCGGGCCTCACCGCGTTCTCCTCGCCGGACGAGGCCGTCGACAAGACCGCTTTCGTCGAAGGCGCGGCGTCCACCATCGGCACGCCCGATGATCTCGTCAAAACCATCAAGAACGTGATGGAGGTGTCCGGCGGCGTCGGTGCCATCATCGGCTTCGTGCACGACTGGGCCAATCCGGAAAACACGCGCCGGAGCTGGGACATGGTGGCGCGCTATGTCGTGCCGGAGATCAACGGCTACATCGACGGTCTGCGCCGGTCGCAAAAATTCGTGATCGAGAACCGCGCGATCTTCGAGCGTGCGGGGCAGGCCGTGATGGCCAAGATCATGGCGAACGAGAAGGCCGCCGAGGCGCTGAAAGTCACCGGCCCCGGCCGCGTCGCCATTCCCGCGGTCAACGCGCCGGATCTGCAGAAGGAAGCAGCGAAGCGGTAGGGCGCGCTTGTCGTCCCGGCGAAAGCCGGGACCCATAACCACCGAATTGTGTTTGGCGAAGACTCGCGACTACCAACTCGTAACAAACTGCTTCCCGGGGTTATGGGTCCCGGCGTTCGCCGGGACGACAGCCGTGACGATTTTGTGCGCAAGACGACCGCAGCGTGATCGCGCCCGGATGTGCTATGCTGGTCGGGTCTGCCAACGGAGCAATCCTCATGTCGATGCAGAATGTGGCCGCCCCTGCGCTTCCGTTCACCGCACCGAGGCGTAACGAGCTGACGCACATTCCCGGCGACGAGGGCTGGCCGATCATCGGCAAGACCTTTCAGGTGCTCGCCGACCCCAAGGGGCATATCGAGGCAAACGGCGCCAAGTACGGCCCGGTCTACCGCACCCATGTGTTCGGCGAGACCAACGTCGTGCTGCTCGGCCCCGAGGCCAACGAGCTCGTGATGTTCGACCAGCAGAAACTGTTCTCCTCGACCCATGGCTGGAACAAGGTGCTGGGCCTGTTGTTTCCGCGCGGGCTGATGCTGCTCGATTTCGACGAGCACCGTCTGCATCGCAAGACGCTGTCGGTCGCGTTCAAGTCCGGACCGATGAAGTCCTATCTCAGCGATCTCGACCGCGGCATTGCCGCGCGCGTCGCGCAGTGGAAGGCGAAGCCCGGCGAGATGCAGCTCTATCCGGCGATGAAGCAGCTCACGCTCGATCTCGCCGCCGCGTCCTTCCTCGGCGCCGATATCGGGCCGGAGGTCGACGAGATCAACCGCGCCTTCGTCGACATGGTGGCGGCCGCCGTCGCCCCGGTCCGCAGGCCGCTGCCGGGCACGCAGATGGCGCGCGGCGTTGCGGGGCGCAAGCGCATCGTCGCCTATTTCCGCCAGCAGATCCCGCTCCGCCGCGGCAATCACGGCGGCGACGACCTGTTCTCGCAGCTCTGCCGCGCCACCCATGAAGACGGCGCGCTGCTGTCCGAGCAGGACATCATCGACCATATGAGCTTCCTGATGATGGCCGCGCACGACACGCTGACCTCGTCGCTCACCTCCTTCATCGGCGAGCTCGCCGCCAATCCGGACTGGCAGGACAGGCTGCGCGCGGAGGTTCTGGCGCTCGGGCTTGCTCCTGATGCCCCCAGCAGCTTCGACGATCTCGAAAAGATGCCGCTGTCGGAGATGGCCTTCAAGGAAGCGCTGCGGATCAAGCCGCCGGTGCCCTCGATGCCGCGCCGGGCGATGCGCGATTTCACCTTCAAGGGCTACACGATTCCCGCCGGCACCGCGGTCGGCGTCAATCCGCTGTTTACGCACCACATGAAGGACATCTGGCCCGAGCCGGACCGCTTCGATCCCCTGCGTTTCACCGAGGAAGCCCAGCGTGGCCGCCACCGCTTCGCCTGGGTCCCGTTCGGCGGCGGTGCCCATATGTGCCTCGGCCTCCACTTCGCCTACATGCAGGCGAAGTGCTTCGCGCGGCACTTTTTGCAGAACATCGAGGTGTCGCTGCAACCGGGCTACAAGCCGGACTGGCAGATGTGGCCGATCCCGAAGCCGCGAGACGGGCTGCGGGTGACGGTGAAGGCGGTGTGAGATTTCTCGTGTCCCGGACGCGCGGAGCGCGAGCCGGGACCCAGAAAGCCAGAGGTAAGCTGCGGCTGGATGGGCCCCGGCTCTGCGGTGCGGCACTTCGCGCCGCACCGCGTCCGGGACACGAGAGTCTCGTAGGGTGGGCAAAGCGAAGCGTGCCCACCCTCTCTCTCTATTTGAACACGATGGTGGGCACGGCGCGCGAAGGGCGCGCCTTTGCCCACCCTACGGCACCATCGTCGTAGCTCTACGCCCCCTGATCGAACGCCTTGCGCAAGGCGCTCAAGCCCTGCTGCTGCTGGCTCCAGTTGCGGCCGCCGGTCATGGCGCCGTCGATGACGAGGTCGTGGCCGTTGATGAAGCTGGATTCGTCGCTCGCCAGGAACACCGCGGCATGGGCGATGTCATCAGGAAGACCTGCGCGCGGGATCGGCTGCGCGGTCTTGTAGACCTCGCGCATCACGGCCGGCGTCTTCTCCGCGGCGTCGGTCGAGAGCCCCAGCGCCTTGCCGAAAATGCCGGTCGCGATCGCGCCGGGCGAGATCGAGTTGACGCGCACGTTGGATTCGCCGAGCTCCATCGCCACGCATTTGGTGAGATGGATCACCGCAGCCTTGGCCGCGCCATAGACGATGGACGAGGAAAACCCGGCGAGGCGGCCAGCAATGCTGCCATTGTTGATGATGCTGCCAAAACCCTGGTTCTTCATATAAGGCGCGGCGTGCTTCATGCCGAGCATGACACTGCGCACCAGCGTCGCCATCGCCGCGTCGAAGCGGTCGACCTCGAGACCCTCGATGCCGCCGGTCTGCGCCGGGCCGCCGGCATTGTTGAACAGGCAATCGATCCGGCCGAACCTCTCCACCGCGAGCGCGATCAGCGCCTGCATCTGCGCTTCGACCGTCACGTCGGTCTGGCGGAAGACGCAGTTTTCCCCGAGCTGCCTCGCCAGCGCCTCGCCTTCCGGTATGCGCCGCCCGGCGATCACAATTTTGGCACCTTCGGCAACGAAGACTTCAGCAGTCCGCAGTCCGATCCCGCTGGTTGCGCCCGTGATCACCGCCACCTTGCCGTCTAGCCTGCCCATGGAATGTCCCTGCTTTCGAACCCCTTGACGCCAAACGGCGAACACCGATCGACGACGGCACCGCGACAGTCGGCGCCGCGACGGTCACTATTCCTGCCGGCTTCCGACAAGGCAAGCTTTGCTTGCGCGCCCGACATGCGTAACATTCAAGGCGGCCGCACGTCGCAACCGGGCTGCGCATGGAGAAGCTGATCGAGGAGTTCCGCAAGGGCTGGCAGGGCGTGGCGCCGCCGTCGCTCGGCCTGAGCATCGGCTTTGCGATCACCTGCCTGCTGGTTGCGACGCTGGCGCGCTGGGGCCTCGCGCATGTCCGGCCCGACGTCTATTTCACCCCCTATTTTCCGGCCGTGTTCTTCGCCGCCGCCTTCGGAGGCTTCCGCATCGGCATCGTGACCGCGATCATCGGCGGCGTGCTCGGCGTGGTCCTGAATTTCAGCGATGCCATTGCCGACAACGCCCGCTTTGCCCTGCTGGCGCTGTACTGGGTGGTCTGCGCACTCACCATCTGGGGCGTCGAACATTATCGTACGCTCCTGATCGAGCAGCGCCGGATCTCGAAGCGCCTGATCGAGGAGGAAGAGTATCGCAAGCTGCTGGTCGACGAGCTCCAGCACCGGCTGAAGAACAAGCTCTCGACCGTGCACGCCGTGATTCATCAGGTGCTGCACGACCAGCCACAGGTCTGGGCCCGGATCGATCCGCGGCTGCGTTCGCTGGCCACGACCGACGATCTGATTTCCAGGATCGACAAGGGGGGCTGCGATATCCGCGACCTCTTGATCGCCGAGCTCGGGCCTTACGGCCATGTCCGCTTCACCCTCAACGGCGACCGGCTGTTCCTGCCGCCGAAGCTCGCGGTCACGCTGTCATTGATGTTTCACGAGCTCGCCACCAATGCAGGAAAGTATGGCGCATTCTCCGCGCCCCGCGGTCTGTTGCAGGTGTCATGGACCGTCAGCGAGGACCGCCTGACCGTCACCTGGGACGAAACCGAAGGGCCGAGCGTGGACAAGGTGTCCGAGCCCGGCTTCGGCACCAAGCTGCTGAAATCGGCCCTTTCGGCTTTCGATGGCAGGACCGAGATCTCCTATCTCAAGTCCGGCCTGCATTGCATCATGCAATGCCGGATCCCCAAGGGCGGCTAGACTCGAAACAAACGAAAGAGGAGCGCGCAGGTCACGCGCGCTTTCGCGCGTGCCGTTGACGCTCTGTTAATGACGATTTTCTGCGCGCGTCGCATCGCCGCAAGTTTCGTCAACGACACCCCCGTATTTCTCCGCACCCCTTAACCAAACTTAAGAGGGAACTGCGCATGATTGCGTGCATTGCAAAGGCGCGCTGAACAACAAGATTCATGACTTCTATGAACGACAACAAATATTCCGGCGCGAATGAAGCCGAACTCGGATTTCTCAAGGAAATCGTTAGAATGCTGCCGGCGGGCCTGACCGTGCAGGACGCCCATGGCGAGCTTCTGCTGGTTAACGATGCTGCAGCCGCCCAGCTCGGCATGGACGGCAGCCGTCCCTCGCCGGATCTGGCGCCGCGCCGCGAAGCGTGCCGCAAGGCGCTGAGCGCCGGCCAGCCCATCGTCACCGAGGAAGCGCTTCACGACGGCGCCGCGCGCCAGGTGCTGCTCACGACCCATCGTCCCGTTCGCCTCGCCGGACGCGAGCTCTTGATCTCGGCCTCCTCCGACATCACCGAGCAGAAGAATTTCGAGGACCAGCTGTTCCGCTCGGCCTATTTCGACGAGCTGACCGGCCTGCCCTCGCGCCGCGTGATCGAGCATCGCGCCAACAGCCTGCTCGCACACGATGGCAGCAGTGAGCGCTTCGCGCTGGCCTTTCTCGACGTCGACAATTTCAAGCACATCAACGACTATTATGGCCACGCCGTCGGCGATGCGCTGCTGGTCGAGCTGTCGAAGCGGCTCGGGCGCGACCTGCGCGATTCCGACATGCTGTCGCGCATCTCCGGCGACGAATTCCTGCTGCTGCTCTCTCCGATCCAGAGCCAGGAGGAAGTCGCCGAGTTCATGCAATCGACGCTGGAGCGGCTGACCGCGCCGTTCTTCATCGACCATTCGGAAGTCTTCGCCTCGACCTCGGTCGGCATCAGCCTCTATCCCGACCACGGGCGCAGCTTCGAGACGCTGCGGCAGAACGCCGACATCGCGATGTACCGCATCAAGAACAACGGCAAGGGACTGGCCGCGTTCTTCGACGCCAGCATGGAGCGCGAGGCGCTGGCGCGGAGCAAGATCGAGCAGTCGCTGCGGCTCGCCATCCTGGAGAAGCGCTTCTGCTGCGCCTTCCAGTCCAAGGTCGACATCCGCACGCAGGCCGTGAAGGGCATCGAGGCCCTGGTGCGCCTGCGCGACGACGAAGGCGTGATCCAGGCGCCGGGCTCGTTCATCAATCTCGCCGGCGAGCTCGGCCTGATCGACGAGCTGACCCATCTCGTGCTCGCCGAGATCGTCAAGTCGATCGACCTGATCAACGACACCTTCGGCGCGGAAGCGACCATCAGCATCAACGTCGCCGCCAAGCAGGCCGGCAATCCCGAGTTCATGCGCAGCTTCGCGCGGGCGCTGGAGGAGACCGGCTTTCCGCAGCGCTTCATGATCGAGGTGACGGAAGACGCCTTCGTCGCCAAGAATCATTTCCAGGCCGAGATCCTGCCGATGTTCCGCAAGCTCGGCGTCGGCATCTCGATCGACGATTTCGGCACCGGCTATTCCTCACTCTCGGCGCTCGCCGACATCACCGCGGACGAGATCAAGATCGACCGCTCCTTCATCACTGATATCCACAAGCGCCCGCGCAGCCAGGGCATCTTGCGCGCGATCGAATCCCTGAGCGAGGCGCTCGGCATCACCGTGATCGCCGAGGGCCTCGAATCCTACGAGGAGCTCGCCTATCTCCAGGCCGCGACCAAGATCCGCTACGCGCAGGGCTATTACTTCTCCCGCCCGATCTTCCTGGAGGAGCTGAAGCTCGCAACGCCGGTCTCCAGCGAAGCCCGCGGCAGCGTCGCCAGCCGCCCGATGCAGCAGAACCGTCAGGGCTATTCGCGGGCGAGCGGGTATCGACGGTAGGGGGCCGCTCCAGGACCTGCGTTCCGTCATCCTGAGGTGCGAGATCCGCGATGCGAACGCATCGTGGGGTGAGCCTCGAAGGATGAACGGCCGAGATGCAGCCGGGCCGTCGCCCTTCGAGGGCCGCTGAAGAAGCGGCCACCTCAGGGTGACGGTGGATAGATTGCGAACGGCCCAGCCCTCAATTCTCCCTTTGAAATCGCTACACTTTTGCTAATACACAGGCGGGCTTCCCGCGAGGCACGCCATGTCCGTCCCTACTTCTGCCGTCAGCGATCCCGCCTATCTCCGTGCGCGCGCAATGGTGACGCTGTTCGAGCGGCTGGAGAACCTCTGCGAAGGCGCGATTGCGATCGATCGCGGCGGGCGCGTCGTCTACGTCAACGAGAAATATCTGGCCTCGCTCGGCCTCAGGCACACGGCGGAAGCGATCGGCCGCCCGATCGAGGAGGTCATTCCGAACAGCCTGATGCGGAAGGTGGCCGAGACCGGCGAGCCGATCCTGCTCGACATCATGGAGCTCGGCGGCGAGCAGCTCGTGGTGACGCGCATGCCGATCGAGGACGAGAACCGCAAGGTCATCGGCGCGATCGGCTTCGTGCTCTATGACCATCTGGAGAGTCTGAAACCCCTGCTCGCCCGCGTCGCCCAGCTCGAGAGCGATTTGCGGCTGGCGCGCCGGCAATTGTCCAATGCCCGCGCCGCGCGCTTCACCTTCGCCGATTTCGTCGGCACGACGCCGGGAATCGCGCAGGCCAAGGAGCTCGCGGGCCGCGCCGCACGGCAGAGCGTCACGGTGCTGCTCACCGGCGAGACCGGAACGGGCAAGGAAATGCTGGCGCAGGCGATCCACAACGCCTCCTCCCGCGCAGACAAGCCGTTCGTCAGCGTCAATGTCGCGGCGATCCCGGAAACGCTGATCGAGTCCGAATTCTTCGGCACCGTTCCCGGCGCCTATACCGGCGCCGACCGCAAGGGGCGCGAGGGCAAATTCCGGGTCGCCGATGGCGGCACGCTGTTCCTCGACGAGATCGGCGAGATGCCGCTGCAGCTCCAGGCAAAACTCCTGCGCGTGCTGCAGGAGCGCGAGATCGAGCCGCTCGGCTCGGACAAGATCAGCAAGGTCGACGTCCGCGTCATCGCCGCAACCAATGTCGATCTGCGCAAGCGCGTCAGCGACGGCGCATTCCGGCCCGATCTCTATTATCGCCTCAACGTGCTCTCCGTGGACCTGCCGCCGCTGCGTCAGTGCCTGGACGATCTCCCCGACATCTGCGCCCGGCTGCTCGACGACATCAGCGCGTCCGGCGACTACGTCAAGGCCAAGATCACGCCGAGCGCGCTGGCCGCGCTCGCCCGCTACGACTGGCCGGGCAATGTCCGCGAGCTCCGCAACATCCTCGAGCGCGCGCTGATCCTCAGCGATTCCGGGCGGCTGACCGGCGACGACTTCCTCCGTATCCTCCCCGTCGGCGCCGAGGTCAGGCTTGCACCGGCCGAGCGCCCGGCCGGAACGGTGGTGCCCTATGCCGAGGCCGAGGCCGAGTTCGAGAAGCACACGCTCGAGCAGGCGCTCGCCGCCAGCAACGGCCAGATCTCGGAGGCCGCCAAGATGCTGCGGATCTCGCGTGCGACCTTCTACAAGAAGCTCGCCAAGTTCGGCCTCGCCGCGGGACCAGCCTCCGTCTGAGTTTCGAGACTCTGGGTGTCCAGAGTCTCGGATTCCTGACACGCGATCTGGCCGCTTCGTCCCGAAGCATTCGCTGAATCTGCTGGGTTTTCGGCCAATTTGCGCAAACCTGCGGCATCTGGCGCGGACCTTGCTCTTCGCTTTTGCACAATGACGCATGCTGCACATGCGCATTCGCAACCAGGGAGGACGCAAGATGAGTGAAGCGATCTCGGTCCATCAGCTTCAGACGAGACAGCCCTCGCACGTAACGGTCGCCACCGCGAGCCTGATCGGCACGGCGATCGAGTGGTACGACTTCTTCCTCTACGGCACGGCCGCGGCGCTGATCTTCAACAAGCTGTTCTTTCCGACCTTCGACCCGATGATGGGAACGCTGCTGGCGTTCGCGACCTACGCGCTCGGGTTCATCGCGCGCCCGCTCGGCGGCGTCGTGTTCGGGCACTACGGCGCCAAGATCGGCCGCAAGACCATGCTCTATCTGACGCTGCTGATCATGGGCGCGGCGACGGCGGCGATCGGCTTCCTGCCGACCTACGAGACCGCCGGCATCTGGGCCGCGATCCTGCTCGTCACCTGCCGGCTGATCCAGGGCTTTGGCCTTGGCGGCGAATGGGGCGGCGCGGTGCTGATGGCGGTCGAGCATGCGCCCGCGGACAAGAAGGGTTTCTACGGAAGCTGGCCGCAGCTCGGCGCGCCGCTCGGCCTCGTGCTCGGCACGCTGGTGTTCTCGGTGGTATCGGCGCTGCTGACCGACGCGCAGCTTTATGCCTGGGGCTGGCGCATTCCGTTCCTGTTCTCGATCGCGCTGGTGCTGGTCGGCCTGTGGATCCGCTTCACCATCGCGGAATCGCCGGAGTTCCAGAAGGTCAAGGACACCAAGCAGGAGGTGAAGATGCCGATCCTCGAGGCGATCAGGATGTATCCCAAGAACATCCTGCTCGCGATGGGCGCGCGCTTCGCCGAGAACGGCTTCTTCTACATCTACGCGACCTTCGTGCTCGCCTATGCCACGCAAACGCTCGGCATGAACAAGCAGGACATGCTCAACGGCGTGCTGATCGGCGCCGCGATCGAGACCTTCACCATCCCCGCCTTCGGCGCGCTCTCCGACCGGCTCGGGCGGCGGCCGATCTACATCTTCGGCGCGGTGTTCTCGGCGCTGATGTCGTTCCCGCTGTTCATGCTGCTTGGGACCAAGAACCCGCAATACGCCTGGATCGCGATCGTGCTCGGCCTCGCCATCGGCCATGCCGCGATGTACGGCCCGCAGGCGAGCTTCCTGTCGGAGCTGTTCGGCACCAAGGTGCGCTATAGCGGCGTCTCGCTCGGCTACAACCTCGCCTCGATCTTCGCCGGCGCGCTGTCGCCGCTGATCGCGACGGGATTGATGACGGCCTATGCGCCGGCGACCTGGCCGATCTCGCTCTACATGATCGCCTTGGCGGTCATCACGGTCGTCTCGGTCTATTTCGCCACAGAAACACGCAAGGTCGCCCAGCCCTGAACGGGCTGACCGCGCCCCCCCGCGACGCCGGAGCGGCTGGTCGCCAGCCGCTCCACGCGATACGAATAGAGGCAAACGAGAAGAACCGGCATGCGGTCCGCAACAGACATGGGAGGGAATGCCATGAGCCAGCATCCTGCCTTGCCCTATTTGCGCAACGCCGAGAAGGGCAAAGTCGTCACCGCGGCGGAAGCCGTCATGCTGATCCGTGACGGCGACACGGTGGCCACCGGCGGCTTCGTCGGTATCGGCTTTGCCGAGGAGATCGCGATCGCACTGGAGGAGCTCTATCTGTCCAACGAGGGCGATGCGCCCTATACGCAGGGCAAGCCGCGCAACCTGACGCTGGTCTATGCGGCCGGCCAGGGCGACGGGAAGCACCGCGGCCTCAATCATCTCGCGCATGAAGGCCTGGTCCGGCGCGTGATCGGCGGGCACTGGGGCCTTGCTCCCAAGCTGCAGCAGCTCGCGATCGCCAACCAGATCGAGGCCTATAATCTGCCGCAGGGCGTGATCACGCACCTGTTCCGCGACATCGCGGCGCGCCGGCCCGGCCACATCACCCGCGTCGGCATGGGCACGTTCGTCGATCCCCGGCATGGCGGCGGCAAGCTGAACGCGCGCACCACCGAGGACATGGTGGAGCTGATCACGCTGCGCGGCGAGGAGTGCCTGCTCTACAAGACGTTCCCGATCAATGTCGGGATCATCCGCGCCACCACAGGGGATCCCGACGGCAACCTCACCATGGAGAAAGAGGCGCTGACGCTGGAGGCGCTCGCCATCGCCATGGCGGCGCATAATTCCGGCGGCATCGTCATCGCCCAGGTCGAGCGCGTCGCCGAGAGCGGCAGCCTCAATCCGCGCCAGGTCAAGATCCCCGGCATTCTCGTCGACTGCGTCGTGGTGGCGAGACCTGAGAACCACTGGCAGACCTTCGGCACGCAATACAATCCCGCCTTCAGCAGTGAGATCCGGGTCCGCGCCGCTTCCCTGCCGGTGATGCCGGTCAGCGAGCGCAAGATCATCGCCCGGCGCGCCGCCCTCGAGCTCAAGGCCAACAGCGTCGTCAATCTCGGCATCGGCATGCCCGAGGGCATCGCTTCGGTCGCCAATGAAGAGCGGATCATCGACCTCATCACGCTGACGGCGGAGCCGGGCGTGATCGGCGGCATCCCCGCGAGCGGCATCGATTTCGGCGCGGCGATCAACACCCAGGCGGTGATCGACCAGCCCAATCAGTTCGACTTCTACGACGGCGGCGGCCTGGATGCCGCGTTCCTCGGCCTCGCCCAGGTCGACCGTGCCGGCAATCTCAATGTCAGCAAGTTCGGGCCGAAGCTTGCCGGCGCCGGCGGCTTCATCAACATCAGCCAGAACGCCAAGGAGGTCGTGTTCGTCGGCACGTTCGGCGCGGGCAAGCAGCGCATCGCGGTGAATGACGGCAAGCTCGTCATCCTCGACGAGGCGAAGTCGCGCAAGTTCGTCGACAAGGTCGAGCACGTCACCTTCAGCGGCCCGTTCGCCGCCGCGCGCAAGCAACGCACGCTCTATGTCACCGAACGCTGCGTGCTCGAGCTCAGGCCCGACGGGCTCGAGCTCACGGAAGTCGCGCCCGGCATCGACATCGAGCGCGACATCCTGCGCCTGATGGACTTCAAGCCGCTGATCCCGCGCGACCCAGCCCTGATGGACGCTCGCATCTTCCGCGACGGCCCCATGGAGCTGCGCGAGCGCCTGCTCACCATTCCGCTCGACCAGCGCTTCACCCTGGATGAGCAGCAGAACCTGTTCTTCGTCAATCTGGAGCGCTATCCGCTGCGCAGCAAGGCGGAGATCGACACCATCGCTGATATCGTCGAGGCGAAGCTCGCACCGCTCGGCCGCCGGGTCTACGCCATCGTCAATTATGACAACTTTTCCATCCTGCCGGAACTGATGGACGATTATTCTGCCATGGTGCGCAGCCTGGTCGACCGCTTCTATTCCGGCGTGTCGCGCTACACCACCTCGGGCTTCCTGCGCATCAAGCTCGGCGAAGCCCTGGAGAAGCGCGGCGTCGCGCCGCATATTTTCGAGAGCGCGGAGGAAGCGCAGTCGGATCGACGTCAAGCCGAGGGCGCCGACGTATCGGGCACCATGCGGCAAGCCCAAAAATGATGCAGGCTCGAAAGGCCGACACGCTCGGCCGGAGGTTCAATTGCAATGTTCGTAGTGTTGTGCAAATCGCTGTTGCCGAGAAACTTTGAATCAGGAGGGACCATCGTGCGTCGATCATTCATCATAACAACAACCATCCTCGCCCTCGCCGCGAGTACCTCCGCACGGGCCGACGATCTCAAGGTCGCGCTGATCTACGGCAAGACCGGTCCGCTGGAAGCCTATGCCAAGCAGACCGAGACCGGCCTGCGGATGGGTTTTGAATACGCCACCAAGGGCACCATGACGCTCGACGGTCGCAAGATCGTTGTCATCACCAAGGACGACCAGGGCAAGCCGGACCTGTCCAAGGCTGCGCTCGCGGAAGCCTATCAGGACGACAAGGCCGACATCGCGATCGGCACGACCTCGTCGGCTGCGGCGCTGGCGATTCTCCCGGTGGCCGAAGAGAACAAGAAGATCCTGATCGTCGAGCCCGCCGTCGCGGACCAGATTACCGGCGAGAAGTGGAATCGCTACATCTTCCGCACCGCGCGCAATTCCTCGCAGGACGCGATCTCCAACGCGGTCGCGATCGGCAAGCAGGGCGTCACCGTCGCGACGCTGGCACAGGACTACGCCTTCGGCCGCGACGGCGTCGCCGCCTTCAAGGAGGCGCTGGCCAAGACCGGCGCGACGCTCGCTGCGGAAGAATATGCCCCGACCTCGACCACCGACTTCACCGCGGTCGGCCAGCGCCTGTTCGATGCGCTGAAGGACAAGCCGGGCCGCAAGGTGATCTGGGTGATCTGGGCCGGCGCCGGCAATCCGCTGGCAAAGCTCCAGGACATGGACCCGAAGCGCTACGGCATCGAGCTCTCCACCGGAGGCAACATCCTGCCGGCGCTCGCCGCCTATAAGGGTCTGCCCGGCATGGAAGGCGCGACCTATTACTTCTACGACATCCCGAAGAACCCGGTGAACGACTGGCTGGTCGCCGAGCATCAGAAGCGTTTCAACGCCCCGCCGGACTTCTTCACCGCGGGCGGCTTCGCCGCCGCCATGTCCGTCGTCGCTGCCGTCACCAAGGCGAAGTCGACCGACACCGAGAAGCTGATCAGCGCGATGGAAGGCCTAGAGTTCGACACGCCGAAGGGCAAGATGGTATTCCGGAAAGAAGACCATCAGGCGCTGCAGAGCATGTATCACTTCAAGGTCAAGGTCGATCCGAACGTCGCCTGGGCCGTGCTCGAGCCGGTGCGCGAGCTGAAGATCGAGGACATGGACGTTCCGGTCAAGAACAAGCGCTGACGTTTCTTACTTCACCTCCCCCGCTCTTTTCCGCCGAAGCCTTGGCGAAGGCGGATGCGGGAGAGGCCGGGAGAGGGCTCCATCCCCTTGGGGGTCCTCGTTTGCAGAAACACCCTCTCCCAAGCCGATGCTTCGCATCGGCGCTTATTGAGAACGGCGACCGAAGGTCGCCTATGCCTCCCCCGCAAGCGGGGGAGGAGGCGCACCGCGACCGCGGATAAATCCAGTTCATCAATTGCCAGACTCTCAATGACGCTCACCCTCGAAACTCGCGACCTCACCATCCGCTTCGGCGGACATGTCGCGGTCAACAACGTCACCTGCAGCTTTCGCCCGGGCGAGCTCACCGCCATCGTCGGGCCGAACGGCGCCGGCAAGACCACCTATTTCAATTTGATCTCGGGCCAGCTCCGCGCCTCCAGCGGCAGCATCCTGTTCGACGGCACCGACATCACCCAGCACTCCGCGCCGCTACGGACCCGTGCGGGTCTCGGGCGCGCGTTCCAACTGACAAATCTGTTTCCGAACCTCACCGTGGAGGAGAACGTCCGCCTCGCGGTGCAGGCGGCGAACGGCACCCATTACGACATGCTGCGGCCCTGGACGGTGCGCGGCGACCTGATCGCGCGCGCCGACGCCATCCTCGACCAGGTCGCACTCGGCAATCGCCGCGGCGTCGCTGCGACAGCGCTGTCGCATGGCGACCAGCGCAAGCTCGAGGTGGCGCTGATGATCGCGCTGGAGCCGAAGGTGTTCATGTTCGACGAGCCGACCGCCGGCATGAGCATCGACGAGGTGCCTGTTGTCCTCAACCTGATCGCGCAGCTCAAGCAGGACACGAGCAAGATCATCCTGCTGGTCGAGCACAAGATGGACGTGGTGCGCTCCCTCGCCGACCGCATCATCGTGCTGCATAACGGGCAACTCGTTGCCGATGGTCCGCCGGCCGAAGTGATCGCCTCGCCGATCGTGCAGGAGGCATATCTCGGCGTTGCACCGAAGAGCGCAGCATGACCGATCTCCTCAAACTCTCCAGCGTGCACACGCATATCGGCCGCTACCACATCCTCCAGGGCATCGACCTCGCCGTCCCGCAAGGCCAGGTCACGATGCTGCTGGGGCGCAACGGCGCCGGCAAGACCACGACGCTGCGCACCATCATGGGCCTGTGGCAGGCCTCCAGCGGCGAGATCAGCCTCGCCGGGATGCGCATCGAGAGCCGCGCCACGCCCGACATCGCTCGGCTCGGCGTCGGCTATGTGCCGGAGAGCATGGCCGTGTTCTCCGACCTGACGGTGAAGGAGAATCTGGTGCTGGCAGCGCGCGACGGGCCACTCGACGACACCCAGCTCGACTGGATCTTTGGCTTCTTCCCGGCGCTGCGCCGGTTCTGGCTGTCGCGGGCGGGGAGCCTCTCGGGCGGACAGAAACAAATGTTGTCGATCGCACGCGCCATCATCGAGCCGCGCAAGCTGCTCCTGATCGACGAGCCGACCAAGGGGCTGGCCCCGGCCATCGTGATGGCGCTGATCGAGTGCTTGAAGGAGATCAAGCGCAAGGGCGCTACGATTCTGCTGGTCGAACAGAATTTCTTTGCCGCTCGCGAACTCGGCGACAACGTGCTGGTGATGGACAACGGCACCATCGTCCATCGCGGCGAGATGGCGGCGCTCGCCGCCGACGTACCGCTGCAGGAGCGGCTGCTCGGCCTGAGCCTGGAGGCACATCAGTGACTGACCTTGCCGCAAACGATCCCCTGCCGAAGCCGAAGCGCGACATCGCGCCGGTGCTGCTGCCGATCGCGCTCGCGCTGCTGATGATCCCGCTGATCGGATCGACTTCTTCCTGGCTGACGCTGACCGCCGCGAGCCTTGCCATGGGCATGATGATCTTCATCATGGCCTCGGGCCTCACGCTGGTGTTCGGCCTGATGGACGTGCTGAATTTCGGCCACGGCGCCTTCATTGCCGTCGGCGCCTATGTCGCGACCCTGGTGCTGGCGCCGTTCGCGGCGTCGATCCAGGCGGATTCGCTCTGGATCAACCTCGCGGTGCTGGCCCCGGCCGCGCTGCTGTCGATGGCCGTATCCGGCGCGCTCGGCCTGGTCGTCGAGCGCGTGCTGATCCTGCCGGTCTACGGCCAGCATCTGAAGCAGATCCTGATGACGACCGGCGGCCTGATCGTCGCCGAGCAGACGCTCTATGCGCTGTGGGGACCGCAGATCATCCCGATGCCGCTGCCGGCCTCGCTGCGCGGCTCCTTCATTCTCGGCGACGTCGCCATCGCCAAGTACCGCGTGCTGGCGATGCTGATCGGGCTTGCCGTCTTCATCGCGATCCAGCTCGTGCTCAACCGCACCAAGCTCGGCCTCCTGATCCGCGCCGGCGTCGAGAACCGCGAGATGGTCGAGGCGCTCGGCTATCGCATCCGCCGCCTGTTCCTCGGCGTGTTCATGACCGGATCGGCCTTGGCCGGCCTCGGCGGCGTGATGTGGGCGCTCTATCGCGAGCAGGTGCATGCCTCCATGAGCGACGACCTCACCGTCCTGATCTTCATCGTCGTCATCATCGGCGGCCTCGGGTCGATCGGCGGCTGCTTCATCGGCGCGATCCTGGTGGCCATGGTCGCCAATTACGGCGGCTTCCTGGTGCCGAAACTCGCCCTCGTCTCCAACATCCTGCTGATGGTCGCCATTCTGATGTGGCGGCCGCGCGGCCTCTATGCGGTGACCAGCCGATGATGATCCTTTCCGGCGATCCGCCGCGCAGCCGCGTTCTCACGCTCCTCCTCGTCGTCATCATCCTGGCGCTGGCGGCAACGCCGTTCCTGTTTCCGGGGGCCAAGGCGCTGAACGTCGCGGCCAAGATCTGCGTCTTCGCCGCGCTGGTCGCCTCCTACGATTTGCTGCTCGGCTATACCGGCTCGGTGTCGTTCGCCCACACCATGTTCTACGGCATCGGCAGCTACGCCATCGCGATCGCACTGTACGGCATGGGACCGAACTGGGCGGCGGTCGCCACCGGCATCGTCACCGGCCTGCCGCTCGCCGCGCTGCTTGCGCTTGCCATCGGCCTGTTCTCGCTGCGGGTGGCCGCGATCTTCTTTGCCATGATCACGCTCGCGGTCGCCTCCGCCTTCCAGGTGCTGGCCTCGCAGCTCTCATGGCTCACGGGCGGCGAGGACGGGCGCAGCTTCCAGCTCCCCGAGCTGCTGCGTCCCGGCACGGTGTTGATCTCCAAGAACCTGTTCGGCTTCGAGGTCAACGGCCGCATCCTGACCTTCTATCTGGTGTTCGCGATCTCGGCGCTGATGATCCTCGCCTTGCTGCGGGTGGTGAACTCGCCGTTCGGGCGCGTGCTGCAGGCGATCCGCGAGAACCGGTTTCGCGCCGAGGCGCTCGGCTTCCGTACCGTCTTCCATTTGACTTACGCCAACTGCCTCGCCGCCCTCGTCGCCGCCAGCGCCGGCATCCTGAATGCACTGTGGTTGCGCTATGCAGGTCCCGACACCTCCCTGAGCTTCTCCATCATGCTGGACATCCTGCTGATGGTGGTGATCGGCGGCATGGGCACGATCTACGGCGCGATCATCGGCGCCACCATCTTCATTCTCGCGCAGAACTATCTGCAGTCGCTGATGGGCGTCGCCTCCAAGGCGGCGTCGGAAGCCGGCCTGCCGCTGCTGCCGGGACTTTTGCATCCCGACCGCTGGCTGCTGTGGCTCGGGCTGCTCTTCATCGCCAGCGTCTATTTCTTTCCGACCGGCGTGGTCGGACGGCTGCGCCATGGCGGCGGCAAGAAGGCCGCAGGCGCCTCGCATTAAGCATTGATTAATGATGCAGCGCAGCGATTGCCGCGGGCGCAACGCAACTGCAGCGTGCTTCGCGCCTTGCGGCGCACGGGTAGGGCAGCGCAACCGGATTTAATCCTTAGGTAACTGGTTTTCCTAAGGTTTGGGCCATTTGTGCGGTGTATTCGTGTTCCTCCAGGGAGGGGGAATGCGCAAGGTCATTGCTAGGGTCGCAACCGGAATGTTCCGGGCCGCCAGAGGCGGCTGGGAGGCAGCGACGCGGCGTGGTCCGGTGCTGTGGCTGACCCTGTGCGGCGCGCTGCTGGTCGCGGGCATCTTCGCCGTGACCGCCATGGCCGTCGGCGAATTCCGCGAGCGGACCCTGGTCAACCGCGAGCGCGAGCTGGAAAACACGGTACAGCTGATCGCGCGCCACTTCGATCAGCAATTCGTGGATTCGGACGTCGTCGCCGCCGATCTGATCGGGCAGATGAACCTGCCGGAGATCAACTCGCCGGCGATGTTCCGCGAGCGCATGTCCAGTCCCGCCACGAACCAGATGCTGCGCAGCAAGATCAGTTCGATCTCCTATCTCGGCGACATCGCGATTTACGACGCCGATGGCGAGCTGATCAACTGGTCGCGGAGCCAGCCGCTCCCCAAGATCAATATTTCCTCGCGCGCCTATTTCCAGACGCTCAAATCAGACCCGATGTCCGAGCCGGTGCTGCTGGAATCCGTCCGCAGCTTCATCATCGGCAAATGGACCACGGTCGTCGCGCGCCGGCTCAACGGCACCGACGGCACCTTCTTCGGCGCGATGGTCCGACGGATCGATCCGGACAGCTACCAGAACTATTTCGCATCCGTGGCACTTGCGGAAGGAACGGCGATCTCGCTGTTCGACCGCGAAGGCAAGATGCTGGCCCGCTACCCTCATGTCGAGGAGCTGATCGGCAGGAGCTTCAAGGATGCACCGCTGATGCGGAAGGTGCTGACCAAGGGCGGCCAGCACACGCTTCGCGTCAAGAGCCCGGTCGACCACGAGGAGCGGCTCGGCTCGGCGGCGTCGCTGAAGCATTTCCCGCTGGTCATCGTCGCCACCAACACCACGGCTGCAGCGCTCGCGGACTGGCGGCAGCAGACCGGCTTCATGGTCACCACGGCCGCGCTTTCGGCCACCGCGATCGCGCTGATCCTTTATCTGATCATTCGCCAGATCAACCGGCAGAACCGCGAGGCCCAGGAACGGATCGAGGCGGAGCGGCTGCGGCTCGACACCGCCCTCAACAACATGTCGCAAGGGCTGATCCTGTACGACGCGAACGGCTACATCGTCACCTGCAACCGCCGTTACGCCGACATGTTCGGCCTCTCTCACGACGTCATCAAGCCCGGCTGTCACATCCGCGAGGCGATGTCTCATCGCAAGGAGCGTGGCGCGTTCGGAGGCGATGTCGAGGCGTTTTGCGCCGATGTGATGCGGGTGGTCGCCGAAGGTACGGTTTCCACCAGGATCCACGAGTTGCCCAACGGCCGCGCCTTCCAGGTCATCAACACTCCGCTCGCGCAGGGCGGCTGGGTCGCCACGATCGAGGAGATCACCGAGCGGCGCAATCTGGAGCAGGAGCGCGACCGCAACTACATGTTCCTGCGCGAGATCATCGACCACATCCCATCCCAGATCACGGTGAAGGACGCCGGCACGCGGCAATATCTGCTGGTGAACCGGACCGCCGAGGAGCAGTTCGGCCAGTCCAGTGACGAGATCGTCGGCAAGACCCCCTTCGACCTCTACCCGGACGAGGAGGCCAGGCTCGTCACCGAGGACGACAGCAAGGCGCTGCAGGCCGCCGAGGGATTGTTCAAGGACGAGCATGCCTGGCGAAGCCAGACCAAGGGAGCGCGCTACATCATCTCGACCCGGATCGGCATTCGCGACAAGTCCGGCGAGCCGCGCTACCTCATCAGTGTCGTCGAGGACGTCACTGAGCGGCGGCGCGCCCACGAGAAGATCGCGCATATGGCGCACTACGATGCGCTGACCGATTTGCCGAACCGCACGCTGTTCCGCGAGCAGATCGAGCGCGAGCTGGAGAAGGTCGCGAGCGGCGCGCAGTTTGCGCTGCTCTATATCGACGTCGACGAATTCAAGGGCATCAACGATTCGCTCGGCCATCACGTCGGCGACGAGCTGCTGAAGGCGATCGCGACCCGCCTGCGCGGCTGCCTCAAGAAGGGCGACCTTATCGCGCGGCTCGGCGGCGACGAATTCGCGGTGATCCAGACCGGAATCCGGTCCTCCGCCGACGTGCTGTCCTTCGTGACACGAATCTACGAGGCGATCCGCCAGCCCTATAACTGCCTCGGCCACCAGCTCTCCACCGACGCCAGCATCGGCATCGCGCTGGCGCCGCAGGACGGAGCTGATCTCGACCAGCTCATCAAGAATGCCGATCTCGCGATGTACGGCGCCAAGGCCGAGGGGCGCCGCACCCACCGCTTCTTCGAGCCGGAGATGGATGCGAGCGCCAAGGCGCGCCTGACCATGGAGCAGGATCTGCGCCAGGCCCTGGTGAATGGTGGCTTCGAGATCCACTATCAGCCGCTGGTCGATCTGCGCTCGGGCGAGGTCTCCGGCTGCGAGGCGCTGCTGCGCTGGCGCCACCCCGAGCGCGGCATGGTGTCGCCGGCGGAGTTCATTCCGATCGCCGAGGATACCGGACTGATCAACGAGCTCGGCGACTGGGTGCTGCGCACCGCCTGCAACGAAGCCGCGACCTGGCCGGCGCATATACGCGTTGCAGTCAACGTCTCGCCGGTGCAGCTCAAATGCGACACGCTGGCGCTCAGGATCGCCAGCGCGCTCGCCGCCTCCGGACTCGATCCGCGCCGGCTCGAGCTCGAGATCACCGAGGCCGTGCTGATCCGCGACGACGAGGCGGCGCTGTCGATCCTGCACCAGCTCCGCTCGATCGGCGTACGCATCGCGCTCGACGATTTCGGCACCGGCTACTCCTCGCTCAGCTACCTCAAGCGCTTCCCGTTCGACAAGATCAAGATCGACCGCTGCTTCGTCGCCGACATCGCGGAGACCAGCGGCGCGCCCGTCATCGTGCAGGCGGTGGTGAACATCGCCGCCGCCAGCAGCATGACCACGGTCGCCGAGGGCGTCGAGACCGAGGCCCAGCGCGAGATGCTGCGTAACCTCGGCTGCACCGAGATGCAGGGCTACCTGTTCAGCGCGCCGAAGCCGGCCGCCGAGGTGCGAAAATCGTTCGGCAAGGGCGATGCCGCGCCGGTGGCGGCGGTGGCCTGAGATGGCGAAGCCAGGCAAGACGCAGACCGGGAGCGTCGACGTTGCGGAATCCTATGCCGCGCGGCTGATGCAGCACCTGGTGGTGCCGACCTTCGTGATCGACCCGAAGCGCCGCGTCGTGATCTGGAACAGGGCCTGCGAGCGGCTGACCGGCGTCGCCGCCTCCGAGGTGATCGGCACCAGCAAGCACTGGCAGGCGTTCTATGAGACCAGGCGCCCCTGCCTTGCCGACCTTGTCGCGCTCGACCGTCCCGAGCAGCTGCCGGAGTTCTATTCGGAATATGCCGCGCGCGGCCATAACGGGCTCGGCTTTTCCGCCGAGAACTGGTGCGTGATGCCGAAGCTCGGCAACCAGCTCTATCTCGCCATCGACGCCGGCCCGATCCACGACGAGGCCGGCCAGCTGATCGCCGTGGTGGAGACGTTGCGCGACCTCACCGACCAGAAGCGCGCCGAGATGGCGCTGAAGGAGCTCGCCACCAAGGACGGGCTCACCGGCCTGTCGAACCGCCGCTCGTTCGACCAGATGCTGATGAGCGAATGGGCCCGCGCGGAGCGCACGCAGAAGCCGATGGCGCTGCTGTTCGTCGACGTCGATCATTTCAAGCTGTTCAACGACCACCACGGCCACCAGACCGGGGACGAATGCCTGCGCGCGATCGCGGCCGTGGTGAGCCGGCATGCCGTGCGCCCGCTCGACCTCGCCAGCCGTTATGGCGGCGAGGAATTCGCGCTGATCCTGCCCGACATGGATTGTGATGCCGCCTGCGTCATCGCCGAGGAGATCCGCATCGCCGTCATGACCTTAAGGATCGTCCATGGCGCCAGCGGTGCCGGCGAGCACGTCACCCTCAGCGTCGGTGTCGCCAGCCGCATGCCCGGCGCCGCCGACGGCGGCCCCGACCGGTTGCTGGGCGAGGCCGACGAAGCGCTCTATGTCGCCAAGCGGCTCGGGCGCAACCGCGTCATCTGCGCCGACAGGGTGCTGGCCGAGTTCGTGCGGACCGATCGCGGCTCGTACCGGCTTCCAGTCGTCGCCAATCGCCGCTCCAGCCGAGGCTGACATTCATCCCACCGAAGGTTGTATTGCGTTCGGGCGCGCCAACGGGTGATGTTGCACCAGTACAACACGCACATTTTCTTCTCGAACAGCCGCAATTTCTCGGGCGCTCGTTTGAATATAGATAAGCCGTTGCCTGGAGCCGTATTCGCTTTGATGTGTCCCTGCCGATTCCCAAGTGCCCTCCTCCACCCCGCCGAACCCGGCTCTGCCGTCAAGACCAACCGCTGATGTCCGAGGAAGCCGGTTCGTTTCGCGGGCGTGTCCACCGCGGAACGCAGCAAATTGGTGGCACCTGCATTGAGCTCGAGGCCGCGGGCGAGCGAATCCTGCTCGACCTCGGACTTCCGCTCGATGCCGACGGCCCGTCCGATGATCTGCTCCCGCCCGTGGCCGGGCTTCGCGCCGAGGATCCAGCCTTGCGTGGAATCGTCCTGTCGCACGGGCACGGCGATCATTGGGGCTTGCTGCCCCTGTGCAGACCCAACGTCCCTCTCGCCATGGGCGCCGCGACGGCGCGCATCATGCGTGCGGCGGCTCCTTTCGTGCCCAATGCCTTCGTGCCTGACGTTTCGTTCGAGCTGGTCGATCGCAAGACCTTCCAGATCGGCCCGTTCGGCATCACGTCCTATCTCGTCGATCATTCGGCCTATGATGCCTATGCGCTGCTGATCCACGCCGCCGGCCGGCGACTGTTCTATAGCGGCGACATCCGTGCGCATGGCCGCAAGGGCGGCCTGTTCGAGCGATTGGTGAGCAATCCGCCCCGCGGCGTCGATACGATGCTGATGGAGGGGTCGAGCCTCGGCCGCCTTGACGAAGACACGCAATTTCCGACGGAAGACGACATCGAGGCGAGGCTGACCGAGAGCCTCAGGCCACCGGGCTTCGTCATCCTCTCGGCGTCCGCGCAGAACATCGATCGCATCGTCAGCGTCTATCGCGCCTGCAAGCGCAGCAACCGGACGCTGCTGCTGGACCTCTACGCGATGGAGATATTGCGGGCCACCGGCAACGAGCGCCTGCCGAACGTCGGCTGGCCCAATCTGTCGGTCTATGTGCCGGAATATCAGCGTCGACAGATCGCACGCAACAAGCGCTTCGATCTTCTGGAGCCGTACAGATCTGCGCGCATTTACCGCGAGCATATCACCGAGATCGCCGATCGCACGGTGATGTTATTTCGCCCGGCAATGGCCCGCGATGTGGAGACCGCAAATCTCTGGACCGGCACCAGGGCGATCTGGTCGCAATGGGACGGATACCTGAAGGATGGTCCTGGCGCCGAGCTGAAGGCGGATCTCGCGACACGCGGCGTTCCCATGGAAATCATCCATACCTCGGGTCACGCCAGCATCCCGGATCTCAAGCGGCTCTCGAACGCAATACAACCGGACAGACTGGTGCCCATTCACACGTTCGAAGGCGACAGCTTCGGCAAATATTTTGACAACGTCACGCGACGCCGCGATGGCGAATGGTGGGAGGTATGAGATGAGCTTCAAACGTGGAATCTGGAACGGCGACTTTCTGAGGGCACTCGAAGCACTCGCGCAGCAGGATGGCTGGTGGAAAGACGTTCTCGCCGATCCGTCGCTCATCATCGGTGTTCGGGATGACTACTTGAACATCTATTGGCAGGGGCAATCCATCTTCAAAGTGTCGTTCAAGGGCGGGAAAGTGGCTGCCTCGACGCACGAGAAATATCTACTGAACCCGGACTTGAAGGATCAGATCTCGCTCGTCGAGGGGAAATTCGCCTTCGGCGAGGCCGAGCCAAGAATGCTGACGCGCGACTACGAGGGCGCAGCGACCCTGGCGAAGCTCAAAAGAGCCGCATCGCTCTATTCCGGCCAGGAGAAGGAAGGCGTCCACGAGATCGCGACATCCAATAACTCCGTCGTGGACGTGGAGATTGCGATCAACGCCTCCAGCATCCCCGACATCAAGCGGAACCTCCCCCGCATGGACCTGGCGAACTTCGAAATGACGGCGAACGGCGTGGATCTGGTATTCTGGGAGGCCAAGACGTTCAGCAACCGCGAACTGGAGAACGGCAAGATTGTCGATCAGATCAAGGACTATCGGACGGTGATCGACCTTCACCAGACGGAGATCGATAAGAGCTATCGATGTGTTGCGGAGAATTTGGCCGACATGGCGAGATGGAGCAACGACCGTCGCAGTGTGGCTGCGGCAATCCGCGCCGTTAAGGGCGGGGCCAAACTCAACGTGAACAGCGCCAATGTCGGGCTGCTCGTTTATGATTACACTGCGGATCAAAGCGATCGCAAAGACAAGAGCGGCAAGACGCTAAAAGAAAGAGTGACTGAGTCGCTTGCGGAGGTGGGCGTAGGCCCGGAGCGGATCAAGTTCAAAGGCACGCCAAAGGGTCTCACCATCTGAGCTGGCAAGAGGGAGGAATCTTATTTTGCCCCTTCCCGAGCACGAATTGCTCACCTTCGCGATCGGCGACATCCATGGCTGTTTTGACAAGCTGTCGTCGCTGCTCGCCGTTTGCGACGAGATTCGCGGTCACCGGAGCGCCCAGTTTGTCTTTGTCGGAGACTACATCGACAGGGGCCCCCAGAGCCGCGAGGTGATGGATTTTCTCGTCGGCAGCGAAGGGGAGCAGAACCGCCCCTTCGTCTGTCTCCGGGGCAACCATGAGGAGATGTTGCTTCGCGCGGCCGACATGGAGCGCACCGACCAGGACCTCATGAATTGGTGGGGAAACGGCGGCGAGCAGACGCTCGACAGCTACGGGATCGACGATCCCGTCGATTTTCCCAGCGAGCATCTCGACTGGATCCGCGCACTTCCGCTCATGAAGATCGAGCTTGGACGACTTTTCGTCCACGCAGGAATACGGCCGGCCGTGCCGCTCGCGGCGCAATCCGAGCGAGACTTGCTCTGGATCCGGGAACCCTTCTTGTCGTCCGATCTCGACCACGGGCTGTTCATTGTCCATGGCCATACGCCGATCCGGTCCCGGACACCTGATCTGCGCGCGAACCGGTTGAATCTGGATACCGGCGCCTGCTTCGGGGGCCCGCTTACGGCGGCCGTGTTCGCCACCTCGGAGGCGGGCCCGTTGATGTTTGTGAACGATTCCGGCGAGATCTCGGGACCGGCCGCCCTCCAGGATTGAAGAGCGAAAGACCGGGAATTGGGGCGATACCGGGCGTCCGAGCCCGGGCAAAGCTAGCGGTTGCCCACCCCTCGCCAATCGGCTAAATGAACCTCGACTAGCACCCGTAGCTCAGCTGGATAGAGCGTTGCCCTCCGAAGGCAAAGGTCACACGTTCGAATCGTGTCGGGTGCGCCAGTCTTGCCGTCGTATTCCTACCGACATCTACGTCAGCATCGAAACGATCGCCTGGATCTGGTCGGAGGCGGACGCCACCAGCCCGTCATAGGACGTCTGACCATGCGCAGCGGTCTTCAGGATGCATTCGGCGACGGCCGCTTTCAGGCCGAAGACCGACTGATGGGCCGGCACGCTCGCCATCACGGTCTCGAGTGCCTGGCGCATCGTCTGAATGAGCTCGGAGCTGTATTGCATGGGCTGTCCTCCGCAGGCTCATATGGGACCACAGCCCGGGGCTTGCCACTCACAAGCCTGAGATTGCTCTTTGAACCCGTCGAGGCTGAACGCCTCAATTCAAACGTCAGATGGCCGCATTGAGCATGCCGGCAAACGCGACCGTGGCGACGACGACCGGCGACACCTGAAACATTTCAGATCGCGCTCGCAACCGGTGACACGACCATCTCCTTGCCGCAGGCGCTGCACCGCGCGCTCGTGCCGACGACTTCGCAAGCCGGGTCGCCTGAGGCGATGCTGCGCCGGCATTTCGGACAGACATAGCCGTCGGCTGTCTCGATGAAATCGCTGGACGGCCCGACATAGGCGCAGATCATGTGATGCAGGATCCGATCGAATGCGAGACGATTTCGGCAGACCGGGCACATCGTTTCATCCGCGCTGATCTGCACCGTCGTTTCCTTTCGATAGCACATCCTCGCCCTATTGCAGGCCCAGCAGGCGGACCAAGGCTGCGGCAAATCGGGACGTCAGGCTCGTGTAGTACATGTGAACGTTGACCGTTGAATTCAGCGGCGGCGGAGCGGCATCCGCGACGAAGCGGATGCGCGCGATCTGGGCAGCCGTGCGGTCGCGCGTCAGCGTTTGCCGGCCTGCGGCGTACACGACCGAGACCGGCAGGATCTCCGCGATCGTTCCGGCGATGCGGCGGTTGCCGAACACCACGAGCACCTGATTGCCGATCCTGGGCTCGACCAGGCGCGCATTCGGAATGTACCAATCGACGAAGATGTCGGTGGGATCGAGGATTTCGGCGATCGCCGTGCCCGCCACGAGCGATTGCCCGACATTGGCGAGATTGGTCGAAACGATACCGGCGACGGGCGCCAGCACCTGGCCGCCGGCGAAGTTCCGCTCCACGTCGTCGAGATGGTCGCGCAGCTGCTGGCCGAAATCGTTCAGGTCCGCCAGTTGGGTGATGGACTCCGCGATCTCCGCCTCCTGCGAAATGACGGACTTGCGCGCGAGGCCGCGTTCACGCAGCAATTCGAGGCGAAACGCCAGGCTCGCCGCGCTCGACGCTTCGATCTGGTCGACAGCCTCTTCCGTCAACGTCCTGTACGCCTTCGCCGCTTCCAGCGTTTCCTGCGCGACGTGGGCCCTGATGCGCAACTCCGATCGTCGGCTCGCAATGTCGGCCAATGCGCGCATGTAGGTCGCCACGATGTTGTCGCGCTCGGGCGAGCGGATCTGTGCGATCCGGTCCCCGGCCTTGACCGTGGTGCCAGGCGTAACCATGACCTCTGCGACCTGCACCAGATAGGGAAGTGAAACGACATGCGGCGGGGACGAGACCGTCCCCGGTCCGCTCAGATAGACCAGTGGCGCGCCAAAATAGACGACCAGAAAGGCGAGCACGCCGAAAACGGCCGTCGCATAGGTAAGGCGCACGAGCCGTCCCGCGGCGCTCCGACGGCTTCCCACGGGATCGGGGACATTCGGGTCCAGCCTGTTGATCGCGACATTCATCGGCGTGCTCCTTCAGGACCGGAAAACAGTGCGCGACGTACGCGCGGCGGCACGAAGTCATCGTCCCTGGACGCGGCGAAGATGATCTCGGAGGAGTAGGAGACCAGCCGGGCGCATTTCAGATAGACGCTCTGATAGACCGGGAAGACCAGCGCGGCCCCGAGATCGAGGATACGCGGCGCGCGCTTGAACAGGGCGAAGGCGAGGCCGAGATTGAAGAACGAAATCCACGTCAGCAGGACATAGATCGCGGCGAGAAGCCAGAAGGCGTCGGAGCCGAGCAAGGCCAGGAGATAGACGAGGTAGAATGGAAAACTGAGCGTGGGGATCAGGTCGAACAGGATGAAATCCAGCCTCTGCAGCGTATCGGGCAACCGCTCGAAGCGATGGAAGAACCGCAATTCGCCGTACATGATGAGGCGGATTCGCAAGGCGTCGCGATCCCACCGCGCGCGCTGGCGCAGCAGGCCAAGGCCACTGGCGGGCCCTGCCGTTGCGACCCAGGCTTCGGGCACGAAGCGAACGAGATAACCCAGCCGGCGCAGCCGCAGGCTGAACTCCAGATCCTCGCCCGGACCAACGTCGAGCCCGCCATGCCGCATGAAGACATCGCGGCGGTACATGGAGCAGGCGCCGGACAGGCAGGCGATCGCATCGACGGTGTCAAGGATGGTCCTGCCAGCGCTGATCGACATCAAATATTCGATGCTTTGAAGCCGCGTCCAGATCGAAGCGGTTTCGTTGCTGATCGCGATGTTGCAGCTCGCGCCCGCGACGCGCGGATCCGTGAATGCGGATGCGAGCCCGGCGACGGCCGCCGGTTCGAACAGCGTGTCGGCATCCACCGTCAGCAGCAGCTCGCCGCTGGCGAACCGGGCGGCGGCGTTGATCGCAGCGCTCCGGCCGCAGCGCGTGCCGTGGCAGATGACCATATCCACCAGCCCCGCCGCGCGTGCCTCCTCGGCAATGGCGCGCGTGTCGTCGGTGGAGCCGTCATCGACGACGATGATCTCGAGCGGCGCCAGGGTCTGCCGGCGCAGCGCTTCGATCGAACGAAGCAGGCCGGGACCACCGTTGAAAGCGGGCACGATCACGCTGACCGATGCGCGGATCGGCATTTCCCGTTGGGACAGCGCGCCGGTCAGGCCGAGCAGAGAGAGCGACAGCAGTGAGAACGTATAGCGGGGAATATCGAAGATGATGACCGCGAGCGCGAGCTGAATCCAGTTCATATCGGCGATCAACTGCAATGCTTCGAGCATGCTGACCTACCCTCCCCGGATAGCGAGGCGCACCTGGACGAAGGGAAGCCAGCGACCCGCACGAGACCGAGGAAATATCGGTGGACCGGCCCTGCTTCGTCTGCGTCGATTCCAGAGACCGGACCGTCAACTCGGAGTTTAGCATATCCCTTTGCGGCAACCGGGCGAAGGGCTTTGCGAGGAGCGACCGCGCGGGAACCCGATCGGTTAGAATTCGCGGAAAATCTGTAGGGATATGAAATCGGCCGCGGAGGCTTTGAGGCGAGCAAGGCGCGGGCGGCCGAGCATCCGAGGCGCGCCGCACGCTGGAGCAGGCGGGCGGAGGACCGATTGGCTTGCCACTCACAAGGCCGAGATTGCTCCTTGAACCCGTCGAGACCGAACGCCTAACGCGACCACGACGACGACGAACATGGGCAACTGAAGCATCCATCACCTCGCGCTTGTCCTTGCGCGATTGTATCATCATGGCATGAGCGATTCCGACACGGTGACGGGCGACGCCTCGCCCGTGCGCAAGATCATCCATATCGACATGGATGCTTTCTATGCGTCCGTGGAACAACGTGACAATCCGGAGCTGCGCGGCAAGCCGGTCGCGGTTGGAGGCTCCGCCGAACGCGGCGTCGTTGCGGCCGCGAGCTATGAGGCGCGCAAGTTCGGCGTGCGCTCGGCGATGCCGTCGGTCACCGCGAAGCGGCAATGCCCCGACCTGATCTTCGTCAAGCCGCGCTTCGAGGTCTACAAGGCGATCTCCAGGCAGATCCGCGAGATCTTTGCCGAGCACACGCCTGTCATCGAGCCGTTGTCGCTCGACGAGGCCTATCTCGACGTGACCGACAACCTGCAAGGCATCCCGCTGGCGCGGGACATCGCCTTGCTGATCCGCGGGAAGATCAAATCCGAGACGGGCCTCAATGCCTCAGCCGGCATCTCCTACAACAAGTTTCTGGCAAAACTCGCCTCCGATCATCGCAAGCCCAACGGCCAGTTCGTGATCTCGCCGGAGATGGGCCCGGCCTTCGTCGAGACGCTGCCCGTCGGCAAGTTCCACGGCATCGGTCCGGCGACGGCTGCGAAGATGAACGCGCTCGGCCTGTTCACCGGCCTCGACATCCGCAACCAGACGCTGGAGTTCATGAACGCGAATTTCGGCAAGTCGGGTGCGTATTACTACTGGATCTCGCGCGGCGTCGACGAGCGGCCGGTCCGGGCCAACCGGATCCGCAAGTCGATCGGTGCGGAGACCACGTTCTCGATCGACCTCGACGCATTCGATGCGCTGGCGGCCGAGCTCAAGCCGCTCGTCGACAAGGTCTGGCGCCATTGCGAGGCGACCGGCAACCGCGGCCGCACCGTCACCCTCAAGATCAAGTTCGCCGACTTCGAGATCATCACGCGGAGCAGGTCCGTCGCCGCGGCGGTTGCTGGCCGGGACGAGCTGGAGCGGCTGGCCTGCGGCCTGCTCGAAATCGAAATGCCCCTGCCCAAGCGCGTCAGGCTGCTGGGCGTGTCGCTATCCTCCCTCCAGGACGGGAACGATGCGGAGCCGCAGCTGACTCTGGGCATCTGAACCGGGCTCGGCCGGCGCTCGGCAAACGCGACATCTTTATCCGCGACGCGGCGGCCGACCTGTCGTAGAGACACCGGATATGCCTTTTTGCCATTGATGCCGGAATGCTTGCCTTATTGATACGCCTGGGACTGCGCTTCGAAGACCGGATCGAGGAGCGGCGGTTTGTCGACCAATACGTCCGGGGCAGCCTCGGGTGGACGCAGATCGCGATGCTGCTCGGCGCCGCCACCTATGCCGGCTACACGCTGTGGGATTGGGTGCTCTACCCCGAGGTGGTCCCGACCACGCTGGCCATCCGCGGCGGCACGGCCGTGTTCATCCTGCTGCCGCTGACCGCGCTGCTGTCGCGGCGGTGGATGAAGCCTTGGGCGGAGACGATCTTCCTCGTCTATTGCGTCATTCCCGGCTGCATCCTGCCCAGCATCTACCTCGTCCTGCCGTCGGGCTTCACCTTTGCCGCACCCGGCATGATGATGATCATCCTGTTCGTCTCGACCATGCTGCCGTTGCGGATCGGCTCGCTGGCGATCTTCTGCCTGCTGTCCTGGGTGGCGCTGATCGTCGCCGAGACGTTCGCGCCGACGCTGCCGATGGGCCTGCGCTTCATCAATCACTCCCTGGTCGGAAACGCCTATGCGCTATCGCTCTACGCCGTGGCTGCGCGCGAGTACCGGGCGCGAAAGCAGTTCCGGACGTCCGAGGCGCTGCAGCGGGAGAAAGAACGCTCGGAGAAATCGCTGCGCGATCTGCGCTCGACCCAGGAGCACCTCGTGCAGGCCGAAAAGCTCGCCTCGCTCGGTCAATTGGTGGCAGGCGTCGCCCACGAGGTCAGCACCCCGCTCGGCCTGGCGCTGACGACCTCGACCACCATGCAGACCGATCTGCAGGCCATGGCGGATGCGTTGGGTGGAACGTCGGTGCGGCGATCCGATCTCACGAAGGGAATCGACCGGCTCAGGCAGGGGCTCAACCTGACCTTCGATAATCTGCACCGCGCATCGGAAATGGTGCACAGCTTCAGGCAGGTCGCCGTCAACCAGGCCGACGAGGACCGGCGCACATTCGAGCTCAGGGATTGGCTGTCGGAGTTGATGTCCAGGCTCGGGCCGCTGCTGTCGCACCATGCTCTGGCGGTCGATGTCCGGTGTCCGGCGGGAATCAGGCTCAACAGCTACCCTGGTGCACTGGCGCAGGTGATCAGCAACCTCGCGCTCAATACGGCCGGGCACGCCTATCCCGACAAGAGGGGCGGCAGGTTTGCGATCACGGTCAGCCAGCCCGAGCCGAAATCGGTCCGCCTCGTCTGCACCGATGACGGCGTCGGCATCCCCGACGAATTGCAGGCGCACATCTTCGATCCGTTCGTCACGACGGGGCGCGAGCGGGGCAATGCGGGCCTCGGCCTGCACATCGCGTTCAACCTGGTGGCGTCATCGCTCAACGGGCGCCTGCGGCTCGAGAGCAAGACTGGTCCGGGAACCCAGATCGCCATCGAGATCCCGGTCGAGGCATGACGGTGACGGGATGTACGAGCCCGTCACCGACGAAAGCGCCGGCCTCGGCGGACCGTTCAATGCCTCATCTGCTCGAACACCACGATCACGCCGGTCGGCTCGGGCTCGTGCGCCATCAGGCGCGTCAGGTCCGAATCGCTCCAGTCGGCGAGACTGACGACCTCGCCGCTCTGACGATCTGCTCCGAGTGACGGGGTGGGTTCGAGCACCTTGAGACCCATCTCGTCGACGAAGAAGGTGTGCTCGCCGAACATGCTGTTGAGCTGAGGCATGGCGGGATGCTCGTCGGGCAGCACCTGGGCGCCGAGTTGATGAACGGTCTGCTTCACCTGTTCGGATGTTAGCTTCATGCGCTGCTCCGTTGCTGTCCTGTCCGGTTTCATCGGCTTGGGCCAGAGCGGGCGTTCCCTGCGCCTGTGCCGCCTGGCTCAGACTTCCGAACGGGTGCTGCGCACAAATGTTCCTGTGAAATGCATTTCGTGATCGCGCGTTGCATCTGCCGCGGTGGCGGCACGAGATCGCCACACGATGCACACGATCCGGCGGCGGACCGCGCTAATCGGCGGCTTCGACGATCCGGATGTCGCGATCGGCGCCGTCGCCGAGCAGGTCGTGCGCGGCCTGGTAGGCGGGGCTTGCATAGGCCGCCTTGGCCTGCTCGACACTGTCGAACTCGATGAGAACGACCCGTTCCATCTGGCCGAGCTCGAAGGCCACAGCCGGCACGCCGCGCGCGAGCACCCGGCCTCCCGCTGCCTCGATCGCCGGCCGCGACAGCTTGGCGTAGGCCGCCATGGAGTCGGGATTCTTGATCGCGCGGTAGGTGGCAACCCAATAGGCTTTGGCCATTTGGTATTTCTCCGAGTTCGTGACCTAGTGCTCGCTGCGGTTCTCGCCGACCGACAGCGCGCAGATGCGTGACAGATATGTGTAGGGCAGTCCGGTCTCCTCGGCCCAGGCGTTGAACTGCGCCTGCACCTTGGCGAGATCGCCCTTCGATTTCACCTCCTCGGCGATGTCGAGACCGGCATCGCGCAGGCATGCGACGACGT
Organism: Bradyrhizobium huanghuaihaiense; assembly: GCF_025200885.1. Taxonomy (NCBI): domain Bacteria; kingdom Pseudomonadati; phylum Pseudomonadota; class Alphaproteobacteria; order Hyphomicrobiales; family Nitrobacteraceae; genus Bradyrhizobium; species Bradyrhizobium huanghuaihaiense. The sequence goes on from NZ_CP104172.1 coordinate 9,591,870, forward strand.
CCTTGGAGGTGACGAAACCGTCCCAGCCGACGAAGCGCAGCAGCATCTGGCCGGTATTGCCGCCCAGCCGGCTGCCGCGCCTGGTGAGCAGGTCGAGCAGGCCGACCTCGTTCGACGGCGGCCACTTCGCCAGAAACTTGCCGAAGCTGCCGTGCTCCTTCGCGATCTCCTGCACGAAGGCGGCGTTGTCGCGCACCGACATGATCTTGGCGCCGTTGCGCACGATGCGCGCATCGCGCAGCAGGCCTTCCCAATAGTCCTCGGGCTGAAAGCTGAGCTTGGCCGGCTGGAAATGCAGGAAGGCAGCTTCGAAGCCGTCCCATTTCGAATCGATCACGCTCCAGGCAAAGCCCGCGCAAAACACCCGCTTGGTCATCTCGGCGAGGATGCGGTCGTCGCCGAGCCTCGCCAGACGCTTCAGGTCGGGCTTGTCTGGCATCAGCTTGTCGAGCGCCTTGGGCCCGCCTTTGCGCTTCTCGGCGCGGGCACGAATGGTCTTGAAGGAGGTCATGTGGACACGGGGTGTTGAGGGCAGGCCACGACACCAGAATTCGGCGATCCGGTCCAGCCCCGGGAGGTCGGGCGGCACCGGCGCGCCAGGAGCATATTGCGGGCTTGCCGACGAGACCGCCGGCGACATTCTGTTGATTCCACTTCAACGTTGTTATTTTATATCGCTCTCGGCCTCCGTGCACGAGCCCCGCCACACGCTTCGATTGTTTCATTGTCCAGACCAACTGAATTGTAAGCGGCCCCGCCCCACCGCTCAGACCCGAGAGCCTCTCCTGCGATGTCCTTCGTTTCCGTGGCGTTCCTTTGCCTGGTCCCCGCCTCGTTCCTGCTCTATCATGCCACTTCGAGGCTGGCGGTTCAGAATCTGATCATCCTGGCCGCGAGCTACGTATTTTACGGCTGGTGGGACTGGCGCTTTCTGCCTCTGCTTGTCGGAATTTCCATCGTCAACTATGTCGCCGCGATCCTGATCGCGACTGCTCGGCAACCGGTCCGAACGCTTCTGGTGTTCGTCGCCGTTGCGGCGGCAATGGTCGTTCTCGCGATATTCAAATACTTCAACTTCTTCGTCGATTCGTTCGGGGCGATCGTCCACCGCGCGGGACTGAATCCGAACCTCCCGACATTGCGCATCGTCCTGCCGCTGGGCATTTCCTTCATCACGTTCCAGGGCATCGCCTATGTGGTCGACGTTTATCGCGGCAAGCATGCCGCCGAGAAAAGCCTTGTCAAGTTCCTCGCCTTCAAGGCGTTCTTCCCGCAACTCGTGGCGGGGCCGATCGAAAGAGCCAGCAATCTTCTCGATCAGTTCTCGGCGCCGCGACGCTTCACCTCCGATCACGCCGACCGCGCGCTCTGGCTATTGATCTACGGTTACGCCATGAAGGTCGTGGTGGCGGATAATCTCGCGCCCATCGTCGACACGCTCTTCATTCCAGAGCAGCCCTTCGGCTGGTCGGTCGTGCTCGCCACGCTCGCATTCGGCATCCAGATCTATGCCGACTTCAATGGATACAGCCTCATCGCCAAAGGCATCGCACTGCTCTTCGGCTTCGAGTTGATCTGGAATTTCCGCTATCCCTACTGGTCGGTCTCGATCAGCGAGTTCTGGCGCCGCTGGCACATCAGCCTCAGCACCTGGCTACGGGATTATTTGTACATCCCCCTTGGCGGCAACCGCGGCGGCGAGTTGATCACGAACCGGAACTTGCTGCTGACCATGGCCCTGGGAGGCCTTTGGCACGGAGCGTCGTGGACATTCGTTCTTTGGGGACTGCTCCACGGCGCAGCGCTTGCGATGCGGCGCAAGTTCTCCGGCGGCGACGAGCCCGGCTCGAAAGCTGATCGCGCGGCCGGCTGGGCTCTCACCATGCTGGTCGTATTCGTCGGCTGGTTCCTCTTTCGTGCGGCAGACTGGAATTTGCTGATAGGCATGCTCAGCGCACTCAAGAGATGGGAATGGGCACCGGTGCACGGCGCCGTCGTACTTGCCATTCTGTCGTTGACCTGCCCGTTGATGCTGCTCGAGTGGCAACTCCAGTCACGTGGAGACTATTTCCTGCTGCGCTGGCCTGCTTGGATGAAGTATCCGCTGTTTGCGGTACTCGTGGCCGTGACGGCCGCGGCATCCGGGCACGTCAACGCAACATTCATCTATTTCCAGTTCTAGCCCATGCCCCTGAAGCGCACGATCCAGGCGATTGCAAGCTGGCCGCTCATCGATGCCATTCGAATCGTCGCCCGCAAATTCGTTCCGGTTGCCGCATTGGCTGCACTCGTTCTCGGCGTCGCGCATTACATCTACCAGCAGGGCAAGCATCAATGGTCTCGCGGCGTCGAGACCTACATCGTCCTGGAACAGATCAGACGTGCGGAGCGGCTGCCTGCAGCGGATCTCGCGTTTCTCGGCGACAGCTCGTGCCTGATGGGGATCCACATTCCGACGCTGTTGCAGGCGTTCCCGGGATCCGATGTCGAGTCGTTTTGCACCATCGGATTCGTCGGTCCGGACGGCTACGGCGCGATGCTCGACAAGATGATCGCCCGCGGACATCAGCCCAGGAAGCTGGTTCTGGTGTTCAATCCGATTCAATACGAGCGCGATCCAAGATGGAATGAATGGGCGAATTTCATCCGGACCGACCACTTCGAAGCTCCTTCCAGCCTGTCGTTTCCTGCCGGAGGCCTCGAGTACATCCGACTGCTGATGGAGCGAGCGGTGTACAATCCGCTGCCCGGCGGTTACGCGGTCTACTACGGCGGCAAGGACCAGTTCATTTCAACGATCTGGCGCGAGCACGGCAGCGCGATCGATCCCAATCGGATGCTCGATATTCCATCGCTGCAGGCCTACAAGGCCACGCTGCCCGGGCACGTCTTCTTCAAGCCCGACCCCAAGATAAAACCGTACGTGATGAATGCGGAGTTCGAGATGGCGCTCGGCGCCTTGTCGAAGTCGCTCTCGAAGTTCGACCGCTCGAAGGTCTATCTCGTCATCACGCCGGTCAATTCCCTCTATGCCCAGGGTGGTCCACAAAGCTTTCATACAGAGGCAGGTGAAAGGATTGCCGCCCTGCTCGGTATCGACAGATCCCAATTTCTGAACACCCCGGATATGATGCTGGACATTATGTATGCCCATTACCCAGCACATCTCCATCGATGGAGCCGGATCATCTACACCGAGGAGCTTGCCAAGGCTCTGGCCGATCGCGGCGTCCTTGGAAGCGCCACAGACGACTAACCGACGGCTTCGGCCCGAGCAGCAAACCGCGTGGCCAATTTGTCGCGGCGCCGGTGCGGCAGGGTTGGTTTGTTTCTTGCTTCGGACGTTAGTCTTGGCAATATTCTCCTATTCGCAAGATTTGGATTGCGCTGACCTGACGGATTTTCGATGCGTTGCCTGGTCGTGGCCGACCTGCATTACTCGCTGCCGCAGCTCGACTGGCTGGTCAGCGCGGCGCCGCAATTCGACCTCGTGATCTTCGCCGGCGATGCGCTCGACATCGGCTCGATGGTGGATTTTCGCGCGCAGATCGTGGTGGTGAAGAAATACCTCTCGCTGCTCGCCGCAAAGACCCGCGTGATCCTCTGCTCCGGCAATCACGACCTCGACGAGCGCAACGCGGAGGGCGAAAAGATCTCGCGCTGGATCTCGGAGGTGCGCGAGCTCGGCATTGCCTGCGACGGCGACAGCCTCAGCATCGGCGACACTCTCTTCACGGTGTGCCCGTGGTGGGACGGGCCCCAGGTCAAGCAACGCCTCGTCGAGCAGTTGCGCGAAGCCGCCGCCAGCCGGCCGCAGCGCTGGATCTGGGCGCATCATGCGCCGCCGGCGGACTCACCGACGAGCTGGGGCGGCAAGCGCTTCTTCGGCGATGTCGAGCTGGTGCAGTGGATCATGCAGTACCAGCCGTCGATGGTGATCTCGGGCCATGTGCATCAATCGCCCTTCATCAGCAATGGATCGTGGTTCGACCGGCTGGGCCTGACCTGGGTCTTCAACACCGGCCTGCAGCCCGGGCGTCCCCCGACCTACATCGTGCTGGATTTCGATGAGGACAAGGCATTCTGGCTGGCGGCCGGCGAAGCGCAGTGGATCGACCTTGCCACTTCGCTGAAGCGGCCCGCCGCTCCGATCGAGTCGCCGCCCGACTGGCTCACATTCTTGGATCAGATTGCCGATCCGAGCCTGGCGAGACCTCAAGCGGCGGCAGGTTGATCATGCTCTGGAGCACCTCGCCGACCATGGCCAGATGCGTGCCGTGGCCGGCATATTGCCGCTTGAGATCGGCAAGATAGGTGTTGGCGACGTTGAGCCGCTGCGCCAGCATCTTTGCGATCAGCAGCGCGATGCCCGGCTCCTGCTTGAGGAACGAGGCGGCGTCCTCGAACTCATAGATGACGGCATCGGAACAGGCGCGCACCGTCGCCGTATGGGGCTGGCCCAGCAGCACGGACATCTCGCCGAGAATCGCGCCGGGCTCTGTGACGGTGGCAACCACCATCTCGCCCTTCAGCACCTCGAGCTTGCCCTGCATCAGCACATAGAGATGGCCGGAGGCGCCGCCTTCGGTGACAAGGTGCGTGCCGGCTGCAACCTGTCGTTCCGTTCCGCCGGTGCAATAATTCAGGACTGCGCGCATCTTGCGAAAGCTCCCATCGCTGGGGATACCCCGACCGATACTAGAGCACGATCCGTGCCACGCGGCAAATCAACGTGGGTGCTCGTTTTCCCGTGCCGCACGTCACACACGCGAGAGCGAGGGCACCTCTTCGGGCAGGATGGCCTGCAGGCCGCCAAAGCGGCGCTCGCGGTTGTGGAAGGCGGCGAGCGCGTCAGCGAGATCGCTCGCCTCGAATTCGGGCCACATCCGCTCGGTGAAGTGCAGCTCGGCATAGGCGCCTTCCCAGAGCAGGAAGTCCGACAGCCGCTTCTCGCCCGAGGTGCGGATGATGAGGTCGACGTCGCGAAGGCCGGCCTCGCCGGTGACGAGCTGCGAGAACGCCTCTCGGGTCAGGCTGGTCAGCGCCGCCGCCTTGGCCGCCGCGTTGAGGATGGCATCGCGCGCGGAGTAGTCGACGGCGATACGCAGATGCAGCGTGGCGCCTTGAGCGGTCGCCTCCTCGGCGCGCGTGATCGCCGCGGCGATGCCGTCAGGCAGCCGGTCGCGGCGGCCGATCACGGTGAGACGCACGCCGTTCCTGACGAGGCTCTGCACCTCGTTGGCGAGATAGAAGCGCAGCAAGGTCATCAGCGCGGCGACCTCGGCCTTCGGTCGCCGCCAATTGTCGGTGGAGAACGCATAGAGCGTCAGCGTGCCGATGCCCTGCTTGGGCGCGGCCTCGACGATGCGGCGGATGGCCTCGACGCCGGCCTCGTGACCGCGCACGCGTGACAGGCCGCGCCGGGTGGCCCATCTGCCGTTGCCGTCCATGATGATGCCGACATGAAGCTTCTCGTTGCGGGACGTGGTTTCACTTTGCATTGCAAAGTCTCCGGTCAAAAAAGGGGAGGATCAGGTCGAGATGATGCCGAGGCGGCCGAGCGGCGGCGCCTCGCGGCCGGCGGCCTTCGCCGCGTCGCGCACCAGGCGTTCGAGCACGGCGAGATAATCGAGGAAGCGACGGCGGCCGGCCTTGGTCAGGCGGCAGGTGGTATGCGGGCGATTACCCTCATAGCCCTTGGTCACCTCGACGAGGCCGGCCTCCTGAAGCACGGCAAGATGCCGGCTGAGATTGCCGTCGGTCAGGCCGCAGAGCTGCTTGAGGTCGGCGAACGCCAGACCCTTGGGATGCGCCATCAGCGAGGTCAGCAGCCCGAGCCTCGCCTTCTCGTGGATCACGCGGTCGAGCCCTTCATAGGAAAAGGGCGCGCTGTCAGTCTTCGACATCGTTGTCTCCGGACGCGAAATACAGAATGCCCGCCATCACCGACTGCCCGATCACGAAAGGCAGCCCCATGGTCCATGGCGACAGCGTATGGGTTCGGCTTGCGAGCAGCACGACCGCGAAGCCGGACACGAAATACCAGGCGCCGGCGAGCGCGACGGTGCGCGGCAGCGAGCGGACCGAGGCGAAGATGCCGAGCGACACCAGGATCTGCCACAGGCCCGGCAGCAGCCACAGCGTCTCGCTCGCGAACTTCCACATCACCACCGCGAGCAGCACGCCGGCGACGCCGGCAGGCAGAAACTGCTCGACCGCCTGGTGGATCATGGCATCGGCCAGGCCCGAATGATGACGGCGCGAGCGCGCCCGCATCTCGATCCCGATGATCAGGCCGGACAGCACGGCGGCGATGAGCCAGCCGAAGAAGAAGCCGACCGGCTCGCTGGTCGGATCGCCAAGCAGCCAGAATTGCAGGATCGCGGTGATCAGCGCGACGGCGCCCGTTGCCGCCATCGTCGCCGGGCCATAGCCGCGGAATGCCGTGCCCGCCGCGATCTGGCTGCGGATCGCCACGATGTCGGCCAGTGCCTTGTCGAGATCGCGCATCGGCAACGCCAAAACCTCGCTCCGCCCCAGATTTCCAAGGGCAAACGCTCTCTTACTTTGTACTGCAAAGTATATAGGATTGCAAAGTAATGGCAAGCGCGAAAAGTCGCGGCCGGCGAATTCGATCCGTTCAGACAACTGTCGGTTGCGCGGCGCCCGTCCCCGCAGATAAGATGCACGCAAAAGCGTTCCGGGGGCTGGCATGTGGCTTAAGTCGTTGATCGTTGCGTCCGCGTTGCAGGTGGGTATCATCGCGGCGCAGGCGGCAGGGCCGTACGGCTCCGTCAATGTCGGCAACTGGATCGGCGGTGCCTTCAGCAATGACGAGACGGGCGTATTTTCGCATTGTGCAGCTACCGCGCCTTACGCCAACGGGGTGAGTCTCGTCCTTGCGCAGAATGCGGCCGGCTCCTGGCTGCTGAGCTTTGCCAGCCCCAGCTTTCGCTTCAACAAGGGCGATACCGCGCCCGTCGACTTCATCTTCGACGGCCAGGAGCAGGCCAGGTTGTTTGCGACCGCCGGCGCCCCCAACATGGTGACGACCATCCTGCCACTCAACGTCGCTCGCACCTTCCAGAAGGCAAGCCTGATGGTGGTGACGACCAACGGCAGCAAACCACTCCAATTCGTGTTGACGTCGACGGCGCCCATGATCGCGGCGCTGGCGAACTGCGTCACGCGGGTGAAGGCAGACGGGCTCAGCAAGGCCGGGGATTTCACCAAGGGTACCGCGAAGCCGGCGGCCACGGCGGACAAGCAGGCGTCGCCGCCGGCCAGCAAGCCCGCCAAGTCAAAGAGCGGTACCGGCTTCGTGGTCAGCGCCAATGGGCACATTGTCACGAACAACCATGTGATCGACGGCTGCAGCGACCTCAAGGGCAATCTCACAGGCGAGGCCGCAATGGCGTTGCGCCTCGTCTCGAGCGATGCGAACAACGATCTCGCCCTCTTGCAGGCGCCATCGACGGCGACGTTCAAGGACTTTGCGCGGATCCGCGACCGCTCGATCCGCTCCGGCGATTCCGTCGTCGCGATCGGCTTTCCCTACCACGGGCTGCTGAGCTCGGACTTCACGGTGACTACCGGCATCGTCAGCTCGCTCAGCGGCATGCGCAACGATTCGCGCTTTCTGCAGATCAGCGCACCCGTACAGCCCGGCAACAGCGGCGGCCCGCTGTTCGACACCACCGGGCAGGTCGTCGGCGTGGTCACGGGAAAGCTCGACAATTTGCGGATCGCGGTCGCAACCGGCAACATCCCTGAGAACATCAACTTCGCCATCAAGACCGGCGCACTGCGCGACTTCCTCGACAACTCCGTGGTGCCCTACCAGACCGCCGAGCCGAAGAGCGAACTCAAGACCACCGACATCGCCGGCAACGCCCGGCCGTATACGATGCTGATCTCGTGCAACGGCACGGAGCAGGCCGACGCGAAGCGGTGAGGCGGGCGCTGTCCGCCCCTTACCTCTGATGTCGTCCTGGCTTTCGCCAGGACGACATCGAGGAACGACCCCCCTCACCCGTGGCAGCACGCCGCCTTCGCCGCCTGCGGCTCGTACTGATCGCGCAGGCGCACCCAATCCATCGGATAGGGCAGACCGTCCTCGTGACGGCCGAGCGGGGTGAGATCGAGATACTGATAGGCGGCGTTCATCATGTCGAGGCCGCGGGCGAAGCAGGAATAGGTGTGGAAGATCTCGCCGGCCTCGTTGCGGTAGAACACGCTGATGCCGGGCAGCTCGGGGCCGTAGATCGGCGTGGTGCCGAAATTGTACATCGGCTTGCCGGTCGCGATCTCGTCCGGCGAGAAGGTTACGCCGTAATCGCGGTTGAAATCGCTGTCGCCTGAGGAGACCCAGTCGAAGGTCCAGCCCATCCGCTTCTTGAAGGCCTCGAGCTTTGCGCTTGACGCCAGCGACACCGCCGCCATCGACGTGTCGCGCGCGGCCAGATGCGGCACCATGCGCTCGAAACCGTCGGCCCAGAACGAGCAGCTCTTGCAGGCCGCGTCCCAGTCGGGCGCGAACATCACGTGCTGGACGACGAGCTGCGGACGTCCCTTGAAGAGATCGGAGAGCGTGACCTTGCCGCTCGGCCCGGTGAAGACATAGGACTTGTCGACCTTCACCCAGGGAAGCTGGCGGCGCTCGTCGGCAAGCCGTTCGCGAGCCTGCGTCAACTCCTTCTCACGAGCGAGATGAGCCTTGCGCGCCGCAATCCACTGCTCGCGCGAAACGACCTGATGTTGCTGCATGGCGTTCTCCTTTGGAATTCAGGCGACGAAGGCATCGAGCTTGTCGAAGAACGAGCTCCATCCGCGCAGGTGATTGTCGCGCGCCGTCTCGTCGGCGAACTGGGCGTGGTGGAACACCATCAGGGTGCCGGAAATGTCCGGCTTGAACGAGATCGTGACCAGCGATTCACGCTCCGGCGTCGAGTGCCAGGCCCAGGTGAAGACCAGGCGCTCGTTCGGCACCACCTCGCGATAGGTGCCACCGGCCTCGAAATACTCGCCGTCGTCGCGGACGAAGCTGATGCGAAAGCTGCCGCCGGTGCGGACGTCAAGCTCGGCTTCCATCGTCGCCGGCTTCATATTCGGCGGCCCGAACCACTGCACTAGCTGCTCGGCTTGCGTCCAGGCGGTGAAGACTTTTTCCGGCCGCGCGCGGAGCCGGCGCGTGAGCGTGAGGCTTGGCCGCTCCGCTGGTCGTTCGGCGGCGTTGACGGCTGCATTGGCCATGTCTCTTCCTCCACAAAGGCGGCAAGACGATCGAATTTGTCGGACCAGAACTGGGCGTAACGATTGAGCCAGTTCATCGCCTGCTCCATCGGCTGCGCGGTGAGCCGGCAGGAGACCGTGCGCCCGGTCTTCTCGCGCACGATCAGACCCGCATCCGTGAGCACGTCGAGATGTTTCATGATCGCCGGCAGCGAGACCGGAAACGGTGCAGCCAGCTCGCTCACCGACAGGCCGTCCGCTTCGCCGAGGCGTGCGAGCAATGCGCGCCGCGTCGGATCGGATAGTGCCGCAAAGGTCTGGTTCAGCGCCTCGTCCTGATACTTAACCATATGGTTTAGTATAGGTGTGAACGAGAGGGTGTCAAGCAGGAACCCGCGGGCTCGGATCTGTACGATCAGGTGATCAGGCAGACGTCGGTGAGAGGCGCCGCTAGTATGGCAGAGTGCGCCGGGCTCGCAGGGCCGGCTGAGGTGGCGCCCGCGTGATAAAGGCAGGATTCTGGCCGCAAAAGCCCTTGCGGCCGGAGGCGCTCAGCAGACATTGCTCGCGGGTTTGATAGGAGCAGTCGCCGGGATAGCCGTATTCCGAATCCTGAATGCACCACGCGTAGTCCGCGCGCGCCGTGCTCCCGCCAGCGAGCCAAACGACGACTATTGTGCCCAGCACAAATTGCGCCTTGCGCATGACCGACCTCCATGTTCGCCGCGCGACATGCGACCTCACAGAGAGAAAGGCTGGCGGAGCCAGTTTATTCCAGAGCGGTCCGGCGAAAACGCACCGCTTCGGGAGGCTAGTACGGGGCGACGGGCCGCGTGCGCCGCGTCGGGCGCGGCGGCGGCACCTGCTGCTGGCCGTAGGCAAAGAGAGGATTGCGGCCGCAATACAGCAAGCGGCCGGAGACGCTGGCCAGGCACTGCTCATAGGTGCTGTAGGCGCATTCGCCGGGATAGTCATATTCCCCGCCCTGGGCACACCAGGGATAGTCGCGGGCAGCGGCGGGCGTGACGGTGACAACGCCGGCAAGGATCGTCGCACCCAACGTCAGGAGTGCCAATTGCGTCTTGCGCATGATCCCAACTCCTTTGCTCACGGCGCGAGATACGCGCCACCTATCATCAGGTTTCGCCGCGGCATTTTATTCCAGGTCAACGAAACAACGCACGCAAGAAAAAAAGCCCTGCCGGATGGCAGGGCTCCCATTTTCGATCATCACAAGATCGCTACTCGACCTTCAGGCCGGCGAACTCGACCACCTTCTTCCACTTCTCGGTCTCGGCCTTGATCTCCTCGCCGAATGCCTCCGGAGTCTGCACCCGCGGCTCGCCACCGAGCTCGACGAGACGCTTGGTCATGTCGGGCTCCTTCATCAGCGTGTTGATTTCGCTGTTGAGCTTGGCGATGATCTCCTTCGGCGTGTTCTTCGGCGCGCCCATGCCGAACAGCGCGCTGGCCTCGTAGCCCTTCACGGTGTCGGCGATCGGCTGCACGTCGGGCAGCTGCGGCGAGCGCTCCGCGGTGGTGACGCCGATCGCGCGCAGCGAGCCGGAGCGGATGTGCTGGATGATCGATGGCATGTTGTCGAAGATCACCTGCACCTGGCCGCCGAGCATGTCGGTGATCGCAGGCGCGGCGCCACGATAGGGCACGTGCTGCATCTTGCAGCCGGTCATCGCCATGAACATCTCGCCGGACAGATGCACCGAGGTGCCGTTGCCGGACGAGGCCATGTTGACCTTGCCGGGATTGGCCTTCACATATTCGATGAACTCGGCGACGTTCTTGGCCGGCACGTCCTTGTTGACAGTCATCACGTTCGGCACGCGCTGGAACGAGGCCACCGGCGCAATATCGCGCACGAAGTTGAACTTGAGATTGCTGTACAGCGAGGCGTTGATGTAGTTGGCCGGATTGACCAGCTGCAGCGTGTAGCCGTCGGGCTCGGCATTGACGACCGATTCGGTGCCGATGTTGTTGCCGGCGCCCGGCTTGTTCTCGATCACGAATTGCTGGCCGAGCTTTTCCGACAGGCGCTGGCCGATCAGCCGTGCCAGGATGTCGGTGGCGCCGCCCGGCGGATAGCCGACCACCCATTTCACCGGACGGGCCGGATAATCGGCGGCAAGGGCCTTCGACAGCGGGGTGGCTGCAAGCGGACTGGCGGCGAGCAGGCCCAGCGCGGTACGGCGAGTGATCATCTCAAGGGTTCTCCCAGTGTTGTTCTTGAAGGGCCGTTGTTCTTGAAAGCCGGATGTCTTGAAAGCGGCGTCCGCGCGGTTGTAACAAAGCTTGCTGCGGGCGGAAAGTGCGCGGGGCGCATCGCGACGAAAGGATAAGGCATGCCGGTCAAGGTCGAAGCCCTCGATCATCTCGTGATCAACGTCGCCGATGTCGCGGTGACAGCGGAGTGGTACCGCAAGATTCTCGGCATGGAAGTCAAGGTGTTCGACCCCGGCGGCGGCAAAGCGCCGCGGACTTCCCTTCATTTCGGTAACCAAAAGATCAACGTCCGTCCGCGCGATGCCGACAAAGTCGAGTGGTTCACCGCGGAACACCAGACCGCCGGCAGCGAGGATCTCTGTTTCCTCACCTCCTCCGCTCCGGACGAGGTGGTGGCGCATTTGATGGCACATGGCGTCGCCATCGAGGAAGGCCCGGGCCCCAGGCAGGGCGCCCGCGGCACGCTGCGCTCGGTCTATTGCCGGGATCCCGATGGCAGTTTGATCGAGATTTCGTCGTACGAGGATTGAGGCTGGGAGCGCTGCGCAGCCAGCCCCATCGTCATTGCGAGCAAAGCGAAGCAATCCAGACCGCCTCCGCGGTAGCCGTCTGGATTGCTTCGTCGCAAGAGCTCCTCGCAATGACGGCGGAGAGAGCTCGCCCCCCGATTTGCGCCCCGCGTCATCCGATGGCAGGAAGACGCAATAATCGAAAAGCAGCCGGCAGCAAGATGCAGGCTGCACGGGAGGTCGCCATGCCTGTTCAACACACCGCAGCCGGATTCGTGGGTCCATTCGACGGGCTCGACGTACCCTGGCTCTTGAGAATGCGCGCCGAGGTCCGGCGTGATCATCCGTTCCTGATCTGGGCGCCGTTCGACGCGCCGGCGCGGCGCTGGAGCTATGGCGAGTTTCACGAGCGGGTCGGCGCGCTCGCGGCGGGGCTCGGAAGGCGCGGCGTCAGGCCGGGCGAATATGTTCTCATTCATCTCGACAATTGCATCGAGGCGCTGCTGGCCTGGTTCGCCTGCGTCGAGCTGGGCGCCATCGCCGTCACGACCAACACGCGCTCGGCGCCGGCGGAGATCGCATATTTCGCCGATCATTGCGGCGCGGTCGCTGCGATCACGCAGCCGGCCTATGCGGAGGTCGTTGCGCAGAACTGCCGCAATATCCGCTGGCTGGCGGTGACCTCGCATGATGCCGGCGCGGCGGCTGCGCAAGCGGTCTCGCGCTGCGACAGCTTCGAATCGCTGTTCGCCGACAGCGCCGACCATCCCAGGCGCGCGACCGATCCGCTGGCGCCGTGCAGCGTGCAGTATACCTCCGGCACGACGTCGCGGCCCAAAGCGGTGCTGTGGACCCATGCCAACGCGCTGTGGGGCGCCAAGATCAACGCTGCGCACGAGGACCTGCATGCGAGCGACGTGCACCAGGCATACTTGCCGCTGTTCCACACCAATGCGCTGGCCTACTCCATGCTGGCGACGCTGTGGGTCGGCGCCACCTGCGTGATCCAGCCGCGCTTCTCCGCGAGCCGGTTCTGGGGCGTCGCGCGGGAGCACGGCGCGACCTGGACCTCGACCATCCCGTTCTGCATGAAGGCGCTGCTCGAGCAGGAGATCCCGACGGACCATAAATTCCGCCTGTGGGGCACCGCGATCAACGAGCCGCCGGCCTTTGCCGCCTTCGGCGTCAAGATGATCGGCTGGTGGGGCATGACCGAGACCATCACCCACGGCATCGTCGGCGAGGTCGACCAGCCCAACATACCGATGTCGATCGGCCGCGCCGCGCCAGAATATCAGATCCGCATCACCGACGATGACGGACGGCCGACCGAGGTCGGCGACACCGGCAACCTTGCAATAAGGGGCATCCCCGGCCTGTCGCTGTTCGCCGAATATCTCCACAACGAAAGGGCAACGCGCGAGAGCTTTGACGAGCACGGCTTCTTCCTCACCGGCGACCGCGTCGAGCGACTGGAAAACGGCTTCATCAAGTTCGGCGACCGCGCCAAGGACATGCTGAAGGTCGGCGGCGAGAACGTCGCGGCCTCCGAGATCGAGCAGGTGATCGCGGTGGTGCCGGGCGTGCGCGAGGCGGCGGTGGTGGCGAAGAAGCACCCGATGCTGGACGAGGTGCCCGTCGTCTTCATCATCCCGCACGGCGGCGTCGCGGCTGCGCCGCTCGATTTCCATGACCGCGTGATGGCCGCCTGCCGCGCCGGCCTCGCCGACTTCAAGCTGCCGCGCGAGATCAGGCTCGTCGACGACATGCCGCGCTCGACGCTGGAGAAGGTGGCGAAGGCGGAGTTGCGGAAGATGGTGGGGTAGCGACGTCGCCAAACGGCAAGCTGCCGTAGGGTGGGCAAAGGCGCGTCAGCGCCGTGCCCACGTTCTTGGAAGTGGTGGGCACGCTTCGCTTTGCCCACCCTACGGCAGCGGAGAATGCCGAGCTAGAACGACCCCAGCGCCACCGGGCGGAACGCCTGCAGCAGCTGCTGGTCGAGCTTGCCGCCCATGCCTTCCATCATGGTGAAGGCGCGGGAGTGCGTGAAGGGCATGCGGTAGGCGCGCTTCTCCACCAGGGCCGCGTAGATGTCGACGATGGTCGTCAGCCGCACGATGTCGCTGATCTGGTTCGACGACAGGCCGTTGGGATAGCCCGAGCCGTCGAGGAATTCGTGGTGATGCAGCACGACGTCGAGCATCTCCGGCGGGAAGCCGCCTTGGGCGGCGAGCGCGTCATAGCCGCGGCGCGGATGCTGGCGGACCTCGGCCATCTCCTCGTCGGTGAGCTTGCCGGGCTTGTCGAGCAGCACGGAGGGAACGAAGGCCTTGCCGACGTCGTGCAGCAGCGCGGCACGGGTCAGGCGGCGCTGGTCGTCCTCGCGCATGCCGAGATGCTGGGCGAAGGAAACTGCAAAGCCGGTGACGAACAGGCAGTGCCGGTAGCTGCCGACATGGTGGCAGCCGACCGTGGTGAGCCATTCCCGCAGCGAGGAGTGCTTGATCGCCTTCAGGATCTTGCTCTCGGCGGCGATGACGTCGTCGAAAGTCAGGGGCACGCCGAGCGGCAGCTTCTCGAACATCTTCTTCAGCACCGCATGCGCCGCCTCGACGCCGCGGTTGAGGGTCTTGCCGCGATCGGTCGCGTCATAGGTGGCGGTGTCGGGAAACGCGGCGCGGATGCGCTGCAGGATGGCGTCGGGCTGCAGCGGCCGTGAGATCGTGTCGGTGGCGCCAAGCGCCCACGCCTGCATGGTGCCGTGGTGCAGGGCGTCCGCAAGCACGAACAGCCGCGGCATGGAGCGATAGGCATCGCCGCGCAGCTTGTTGCGGACCCGCTGCACGCTCTCGGGCGAACGCAAGTTGATGTCGACGACGAGGCCGGAGAGATCGCGCGCCGGCTGCTCGGGGATGTCCTGGGTGGTCACCGTCGAGACCTCACCGACCGCCTTCAAAATGCTGGCGAGCTCGGTGCTCTCGTCGCTCCGGTCGGAGGCGAGCAGAAGCCGGCGTTTGGCGGCGGTTTTGGCTGGCGCGTTCATGGCTTCCCCAAAGGCACGGGTCGGGATTTGGCGTCAGCCTAAGCCGGATCAGGTTCTCTGGCCCTTAAGAGGCGTGCTCAACGGAACCCTTCAATATTGGGAGCAATTTTAGGGAATCCGGGTTCCGGGACCGGAACTCAAAAGCGATAAAAACAACCCCATGCACAGTAGGACGGCCATTGTAAATGCTGGGCTTTTTCGAACGCCGGCGTGAGGGCTATCGAGACACATCGGGTTCATGCGCATGGGCGTGTCGCGCGACCGAAATCATCCCGGCTAGAATGAATGCGAAACAAGAAGGATGGGAAACAATGCCTGGGATCAATCGGGACGGCGTCGGCATCTACTACGAAGTCCACGGCGAGGGACCGCCGCTTCTGCTCACCCACGGCTACTCCTCGACCTCGGCGATGTGGCACGGCCAGGTCGATGCGCTCGCGAGGGATCACAAGCTGATCCTGTGGGACATGCGCGGCCACGGCCAGTCCGATTATCCCGATGATCCCGCGGCCTATAGCGAAGCGCTCACGGTCGGCGACATGGCAGCGATCCTCGATGCCGTCGGCGCGCCACGCGCCATCATCGGCGGCCTTTCGCTCGGCGGCTACATGTCGCTCGCCTTCTATCGCGCCTATCCGCAACGCGCTCGCGCGCTGCTGATCATCGACACCGGCCCCGGCTTCAAGAAGGATGATGCGCGCGAGGCCTGGAACGCACGGGCGCTCGCCACCGCCGACAGGCTCGACCGCGAAGGCCTCGACGTGCTGAAGCAGGCGACGCGCGAACGCGCCACGGCCAGTCATCGCAACGCCAAGGGTTTGGCGCTTGCTGCACGCGGCATGCTGACCCAGCGCGATGCGCGCGTGATCGAACTGCTCCCTGATATCAAGGTGCCGTCGTTGATCGTGGTTGGCGCCGATGACACGCCGTTCCTCGCCGCGTCCGACTACATGGCCGCCAAGATCCCAGGCGCACAAAAGGTCGTGATCTCCGCCGCTGGGCACGCCGTCAACATCGATCAGCCCCAGGCTTTTGTTGACGCGGTCGCGCCTTTCCTGAAGAACTTGCCGGGATAGGCCAGAAGGATCTTTGGGCATGAAGCGGGCGATGGTGGTTGCGGGCGCCGTATTGCTGTCGATGTCTGCGCAGGCCGAGCCGTTCGGCACCGTGCCGCCGCGCCAGCCTTTCGTCACCACATTGTCGAACAACACGCCGCTCGCCTTCGGCATGGATGCCGAGCAGACCGCGCGCGCTCTCGGGCAGCCCCTGCAATATGTGCGCGGGCGCCCCGGCAACGAGATCTACCTCGCGCTGCGCAATCTCGGCGGCAGCGGATTGATCCCCTATCGCCATCGCCTGTTCCTGCAATTCCGCCACGGGCGGCTGGCGGGCTGGAAGGAGGACTACGGCGAGAACTGGATGTGGGAGTGAGGGCGGAGCACAACTGCCTCCCCTCATCCTGAGGAGCTTGCGCAGCAAGGTCTCGAAGGATGAAGGCCCCGCTATTGCTTCTTGGCCTTTCATCCTTCGAGACGCGCGCGAAGAACGCGCTCCTCAGGATGAGGAGCGGGCGCAGAAATTTCGGATCGACAACCAAGAAGGACAACCCGCGTGGGACAGGACATCAAGCTGACGGCTTCCGACAATTTCCAGCTGGGCGCCTATCGCGCCGATCCCGCCGGCACGCCGAAAGGCGCTATCGTGGTGATCCAGGAGATTTTTGGCGTCAACCATCACATCCGCTCGGTCTGCGATCGCCTCGCCAAGGAAGGCTACGTCGCGATCGCGCCGTCGATCTTCGACCGGACCACGCCGAACTTCCAGTCGGGCTATACGCCCGATGAGATCGCCGAGGCGCGCAAGTTCGTCGCCAATCCGGACTGGGCCGCGATGCTGCGCGACACGCAAGCTGCGATCGATGCGGTGAAGACTGTCGGCCCCGTCGGCATCATCGGTTTCTGTCTCGGCGGCAGCATCGCCTTCGTCGCGGCGACGCGGCTCTCGGGACTGAAGGCCGCAATCGGCTATTACGGCGGCGCTGTCGTGCGCTTCGCCGACGAGACGCCGAAGGTTCCGACGCAGCTGCATTTCGGCGAGAAGGATGCCGGCATTCCGCTGACCGATGTCGAGACCATCAAGACCAAGCGGCCGGACGTCGAAGTCTTCATCTATCCCGGCGCGCAGCACGGCTTCCATTGCGACGAGCGGCCGAGCTACGACAAGGCGAGCTCCGACCTCGCCTGGCCGCGCGGCATGGAATTTTTCGCGAAGCATTTGAAGTAGCCACCGCTGTCATTCCGGGATGCGCCGCGAAGCGGTGCAGGCCCGGAATCCATCAAACGGCTGAGTTGGTGGCGGAATGGATTTTCAGGTGCGCAATTGCGCACCATAGCTCGCGCTGCGCGCGCCCCGGAATGACGAGAGGAGAGAGCAGGAATCGGGTGGCTGCAGCCTGACGCCCGGCGATAGAGCTTGCCGATCAAGCCAACTCACGCCGGGAGACCGCCATGCAGCAAGCCATCACGCACCTCATCATCCGTAATCCGTTCGGAACCATGGACGTGCCGGAGCCCGACGATCCAGAGGTCATGGACTATGCCGCGACGGCCGCGCTGGCAGGCGATGCGGAAGACGATAACGCGGCTCATTGGGCAACCATTGCCGCGCCCGATCCCCTCGAAGGCGTCTGGGCGAGCCGCTGGAACGGCGGCGCCGATCCGACCATTGCCGGCGATATGCCTGACAAATGGAAACAGGGGCGAGCGGAAATCCGCATCGCCGGAAGCCGGATCTATCTGCGCTTCGACTGGGACAACGGCCGCCGACACGGCCTGATCGACGCTGCGCGCGACGGCGCGCGCCTGGTCGGGAAGTACATCAACCTGACCACGCCGGCGATCATGCGGCCATGGGTTGGGCGCGTGGTCGATGCTACGCGGATCGACGGATGCTTCCCGAACGGACGGCTCGATTTTCGGAGATGAGCGCGGACGTAGCGCGCTCTTCTATCCCGCCGTCATTCCGGGGCGCGCGAAGCGCGAACTCTGGTGCGCAATTGCGCACCTGAGAACTCGAGATTCCGGGTCTGGTGCTAACGCACCATCCCGGAATGACGGCGAATTTCAGAACCAGCGCTCGCCGACGAACACGGTGTCGCCCGGCGCCAAGGGTGTGCCGAGCGGCACCACGGCGCGCATGGCGCCGCCGTTCTCGCTGTGCGTCACGGTGACCACGTCGCGCTTGGCGCGCGGCGAGAAGCCGCCGGCAATCGCAACCGCGCTTTCGACCGTCATGTTCGGCACATAAGGATATTGGCCGGGCGCGGAGACTTCACCGAGAATGAAGAACGGACGATAGGTGTCGATCTCGACCGCGACCGAGGGTTCGCGGATGTAGCCGTTGCGCAGGCGCGCGCCGATCTCGCCGGCGAGCCCTGCGGTGGTGCGGCCGCGCGCGGGCACCGCGCCGATCAGCGGCATGGTGATGGAGCCGCCGGCATCGATGGCGTAGCTGTTGGTGAGACCTTCCTGGCCGTAGACCACGACGCGGAGCTTGTCGCCGGCGTCGAGATGATAGGAGGCGTCGTAGCGCACCGGCCCCGCCATCGGCGCGGCGTAACCGACCGGCATCGGCGCGGAGGCAAAGGAATTGCGCAGCGCGCCGATGGCGCCGCCGCCGTCGGCGACGACGACAGGCTGCGGCGTGCTGTAGGGCTGGCCATAGGCCATCGCGTCGAGATCGGGGCGCGGCTGTACCATAGCGACGGGGCCGGCAGTCTGCATGCAGCCGCCAAGGGTCAGCGCGGCGGACGCTGCCAATGCAACTGCCGAGATCGACGATCGAAACGCGCGTGCAACCGGCACCGGACCTGTCCCTCGAAACGAGATGGCTCCAGTGATGCACCGGTTATGGTTAATAAAGCGTTGAGCGGGGGGCATCAGTGACGGTCGCACCCTCCCCTGGAGGGGGAGGGTCGATCGCGCGAAGCGCGAGCGGGGTGGGGTGATCTCTCCGCACGGGCGGTGTGGACGTGGAGAGACTGTCACCCCACCCCGTCTCACATTTTCGCTGCGCTCAATGTGAGCCGACCCTCCCCCTCCAGGGGAGGGTAAGCGACACCTCGATCGCGGCTGACTTACGCGCTCACGCCGACGCCGATCGGGCAGGACACGCCGGTGCCACCCAGGCCGCAATAGCCGGCGGGATTCTTCGCCAGATATTGCTGATGATAGTCCTCCGCGAAATAGAACTCGCCGGCCGGCGCGACCTCGGTGGTGATGGCGCCGAGACCTTTTGCGGCGAGCGCCTTCTGGTAGAGCGACTTCGACTCGTCGGCCGCTTTCTTCTGCGCATCCGAGTAGGTGTAGATCGCGCTTCGGTACTGCGTGCCGACGTCGTTGCCCTGACGCATGCCCTGCGTCGGGTTGTGGCTCTCCCAGAACGTCTTCAGCAGCTTCTCGTAAGAGATCTTCTTCGGATCGAACACGACCAGCACCACTTCGGTGTGGCCGGTGCGTCCCGAACAAGTCTCTTCATAGGTCGGGCGCCGGCATAGCCGACAGCGGTCGTATGGATGCCATCGCCGAGTTCCCAGAATTTGCGCTCGGCGCCCCAGAAGCAGCCGAGGCCGAACACCGCCTGCTCGAGGCCGGCAGGATAAGGCGGCTTCAACTTGCTGCCGTTGACGAAATGGATGGTCGCGGTCGGAATGGCCTGCGCACGGCCCGGCAGCGCTTCAGCTGCGCTCGGCAATGCGGTGGTCTTGCGCATGAACAGCATGATGGGTCTCCGAAACGAGCTGGCCGTCGCGTGAGCCAGATGCTCAGGCGGCGTGCTCGCGATCAGGTGGGAATATAGGTGTTTACGCAGGAAGGGGCAGCGTTGTTACGCCGCGCTCTCTGCCTCAATCCCGGCGGGAATTGAAGATCAATCCCTGGAATAGCCGATCAGCGGCTTGCGCGGCCGGAACAGGACCATCAGCAGGATGCCCAGAATGCCGAGGACCGCAAAGACCGGCTGGTCCAGCACGAGGCGGATCACCGAGGTCCAGAGCCAGGGCGCCTTGGCCTCGACCCAGGTCCGGAAGGCGGTCTGGCTGGCCTGGTTGATGTCGTTCCAGAATTGGCCGAACCGGGTGAACTTGAGGGTCTGGTCGGCGACCCAACGGGCGCCGTCATAGACCATGAAGATGAACCCGCCGGCGAGCAGCAACAGCCCAATCAGTCGGAAAAAGCCGCGGATCATGCCTCACCCTATACGGTCGTCCGATCGGACGAGCCCTGGAAATGCCGATGAAATGCCGCCAGCCAATAGCCGGGGGACGGCAGAAATTCAACCTGTTCAGGGCGTTACGACCCCCGTTCGGCCCGCCTGAGGCCTGTTTTCCAGCCCGGAAAGCGTTGACGGTGCCACAGACCCTCTCTATAAGGGCGCCAACTGGCGGTGGGCGCAATCCTGCCGCCGCTGTTCTTTGAGCGGTTGCAGGCTTTTTGAGCCTCATGTTCCGGGAACGGCCCAGCAACCGAACACCCTAAATCCGAGCGTCGATTCCGCGGTCAAGCAAGCCGGCGCTACCCGACCAAGACGCGACCGGTACCCGCAAAGGATATTGAGACCATGGCCAATACCACTTCCGCCAAGAAAGCGACGCGCAAGATCGCCCGCCGCACCGCCGTCAACAAGTCGCGCCGCACCCAGATGCGCGGCGCCGTGCGCACTGTCGAAGAAGCCATCGCGACCGGCGACCGCGCCGCCGCCGTCAAGGCGCTGGCGAATGCCGAGCCCGCCCTGATGCGCGCCGCGCAGCGCAACATCATTCACAAGAACAACGCCAGCCGCAAAGTCTCGCGCCTCACCGCGCAGATCGCCAAGCTCGCCAAGTAAGCTTGCAACTAAACTTGCAAGTGAGCTCGCAAGTGAGCTTGCGACATCATCTGATCGGTTGATCCGATCAGCACGACAAAGAGCCCGGCATCGCGCCGGGCTTTTTTGTTGCCTGTCATATTCACGCAAGCGGTCACGCACCTCGCAATCTCCACGTGGAAGATTTGCATCGTGCGCACTATGATGCCTTCCGCGGTTCTACCTGCGGGTGATTTTGCAACAGCGGAAACTTTCACCGCGTTGCGAAAAACCCCTGCGGCGCGGGGCTAAGATGAATTCTCGCGCGGAAAAGTTCTGCACACCGTAGATTCACCGGGTTGCTGCCACAGGTGGAGTTACCCTGTGAAACGAGACTCAAAAAACGATGTCTCGCTAATCACTTATCGACATAGCTGCGACAAGCATTTGGAAAATTCGCTCGCGCGTCGGGTGCGTGACGCTTTTGTAAAAATTTTTTGGCGTTGGCGGGGATTTGTCACATGAGGCGCCGCATTTTCGAATCTGTGCACGAATCCAAAAACTTGCTTCAGAGCCTGTGCACAAGTCCCGCGCGGCGTTAACCGAGGTCAAGTTTTTTGATGCCTCAAGTGTGAATCAATTCCGTTGCGAGTCTTTCCGCTTAGTGTATTCCTTAAGTCGTTCGCGGCGCCCACGATCTTGAGACCAGCGCGGTATCGGAAACGGGGCGAGCGTGCAAATCGGCGGCGGTGTGCACGTTGGCGACGCTTCAACAAGCGATTGTCGGTACAAAACCCATAGCGATGTGGGAACGGTAGCTCTTTGTCTGAATGTCTCCAAGCGGGATCTCAAGCACCCCGCTCGCGCCAAGCGCAAATG
Source organism: Bradyrhizobium huanghuaihaiense (assembly GCF_025200885.1). Lineage (NCBI taxonomy): Bacteria > Pseudomonadati > Pseudomonadota > Alphaproteobacteria > Hyphomicrobiales > Nitrobacteraceae > Bradyrhizobium > Bradyrhizobium huanghuaihaiense. The sequence goes on from NZ_CP104172.1 coordinate 9,613,611, forward strand.
AGAGACATCTTGCAGCTACCCCGATATTTGTGATGGCGAAGCCGAACGGACGACTAGTGCAGACGGGCAGGCATCCGCGACAGGTATACGGCGCGGTTGTCTTTTACGCAGGACCTTGCCGTGAGCGATCACGGCAGGACGGGGAGGGTATCATGTCCTACGGATTCAACGCGGTATTGACTCAAGTTCCATCGTTCGACGATGCCGTTTCCGATCCGTCCTGCGTTCAGCCTCCTACATGCACGGGCGCGTCGAGTACGCGCTGACCTCGCGACCCCTCCATCAAAGACATCGCTGATCTGACCCGCGGCGCTTCGCGCCGAACGGTCGAGCCATGCCTGACGATGGACTCGCTCGAGGTCGCGTCATCCGGGGATTCCGGCAGGAACCCTGCATGGCGCTCACAAATTCAATCTGAGCTCTCAAGAGAAGTTTTGACG